>CAWAEO010000016.1:0-54299 GCA_963780885.1 Nitrospirota bacterium | reverse complement strand
GATACGGTATCACCCGATAGGGCTATAGGTGTCTAAGGATATTAGTTTGGGGTGCAGCCGATTGAACTCAGGAAGACAAGACTGGATCAGATTCAGTTGTTAACAGGCATGGAAATTTGACCCGCTTTTGACCTTTATCGGTTATACGCTTGTGACGCAGGGTACATTTCCTATCTAAACGCTGACGTCAATCAATAGAGGTATCACTATGGTTGTTGTATCCGCTGTTCTGATGAGAAGGCACATCTTACGACCCGCTTCCGGCGCCCCAACGGCAGCGTAGTCAACGTAGGATATCTGGGCAGCTATTACGCCAGCTCCAGGTTTGATTGGGTTTTGAGCGATTCCCTCATAGATCTTGCGTTTCGTTTTATCTAGGGCTGATAGCTCGGGAAAAGATATCGGGACATCACGAATAATTTCTACCAGATGACTGACTGTCACGTCCCAGGTAATCGAGGCCACTTCATTCCCAGGTAATGGAGACCACCTTTTTTATAATACTACTTCCGTCTGATTTTTAAACTATCATTTTTGATCTCGATTTTACCTTTCAGTCTGTAACTCGTTCCCTTGAAGATGGAGATATCCGCCCGGTCGAATATTCGGTCGATGGTTGCATTGGCGATGACCTGGTCTGGGAATACCTGCGGCCATTCATCTATATCCCTGTTCGATGTCAATATCATTGCCGAACTGTGCTTTCTTCTGTCCAGAAGATCGAATATTTCTTCGGCCACTTCTCTGCTCATGGTGGTCACTCCCCAATCATCGAATATCCACAGTCGTGCCGATAGAATTCTTTTGAACAAGACATCGAGATTGTTTTTAGTTTTGGCTCGAAGAATATCCTCGGCCAGTCTCTTGATGCTATTGCAATAGACACGATATCCCCTGTTTGCCGCCAGCACACCTATGGCCAGTGCAAGATGAGTCTTCCCGGTTCCGGGCTGCCCCAGGAAAAGACATATCTGGTTATTTGCCATGAAGTCCAGAGTAGCGAGCTGCCGAATTCTGTTCTCATCGATCTGAGGATTAAACGACCAGTCAAAGGTCTCCAGTGTGGTGATCTCGGGGAAATTGGCCTTCTTTATACGGGTCATCAATGCCCTTTCCCTTCTGGAATCGATCTCACGCTCCAGCAGATCACTGATCCATGACAGGGAGACTGCCTTTTTGTGCTGTTGAAGCACCTCCTGAAGCTCTGTTGCCGCAGTGTGAAGCTTGAGTGTTTTTAACTGACTTCGTACTGTTTCAGTATTCGCTTCCTCAGCAGAATCTATGGATGGTTTTTGGCTCCGGCAAATCGCCTAACGCATGATAAAAGGCTATTTGCAAGTGTTCAGTTGACCTAAATCCATACGCTTTTCTGATAGTCAGTTTTGCCTTATTGTTTAACCCTTCGACAACACCCGATGAAAGCTTGCCGTCAGCCTTAAACCAGTTAAGAATAAGCTCTTTGTGAGAGCGCAGCATCTTAGCAACTTTTTTCATCGGCTCAACATTTGACTGCATCGTTCTATGCGCCCAGTCTTCCATAAACTTTTCTGCCCAGGCTGGCATATGATATGTCCAGAACCGTTGGAAGTCCTCTCTCATCAGGTATGCCTTGATCGACAACAGGTTGGTCTTTAACAGCTCCTTTAATCGGACCACCTGCTTGTCGGTGAGATTTTCAGTACGCTTCAGGATCACCCACCGTCCATTTATCAGGATACTCTCCTGCCCGGTTTCCCGAAGATGCCTGACTTCTTCCCGGCGCACTTCATCTATGGCCTCATTGAATTTCTTCATAATGTGAAACCGGTCCAATATGTTAAGGGCCTGCGGCGCTTTCTTCTTGATTACCTTTAAATATGGTGCCCACATGTCGCTACAAACATATTTCAGTCGTTGGCATCGCTCTGCTCCAAACGCGCGGAAAAACCGTAGCAACGTCTTAACTTTCCGCTCAGGACCACTCCATAATAAACGTCTCATGCCTTGGTCTATCTGGTACACTAACGTCAGATATTTTTGCCCATGAAATATCTGTAGTTCATCTACGCCGATTTGTTCGATATTGTCGAGATCGCGATGCTTGAGCCCATGCTCCACTACGTATCTCACTGCACGAAAGACGCTGTCCCAGCTTGTCCTGAATATTTCAGCCGTTTCTTTCCACGACAACCGTTTCGCCCATCTCGATAAAAATATCATATATGTCTTCGTCATATGCTCTTTCCCCTCAGCCCAGGGCATCACTTCCACCAACACTCCGTCCTTGCGACAGTCCGTCCTGCGAGGTGAGTACTTGAAGTATACCGGGATTCCCCACACCGGTACATATTCAAACAAACGCACAGGCTGCGTATCATACGTTGGTTTCCGCTTCCCGCACTTCGGACAGATTCCTTTCGCATTCTGTCTTGCTTTCACTTCCACTATCAGGGCTGTCGTCCCACTGATCCGCTCCATCGTTATCTTTCCGTATATGAATGATTTGAATTTTTCTATTTTATTGAGTATAGTTTTTATGAGCATTGTTTCTCCTTAGGTTTAATGTCGGCAAAATATTATACCCAAGGCCCGAAACAATGCTTACTAATTTAGTCGTCTTTCAAATATCTTAGTTTCCCATGTATTGCCTATTTTTCTACCCACAGATTCCGCTGAAGAACCCAATAAATTCTCTGAAATCGAAGCCGCTTCCATCCTTAGCTTCAGTAACAAGATGATTCACAAAGGAGGTGGACAGAATGGATGTGACCGAGGCAGCCAGCCCCTTTCCCATGGCGTCGGCAAGATAGATAAGCACCTTACCTTTTTCTATTTCACGGACAGAATAGCTGTCTCCGCTCATTATGTCGAGCGGCTTGTAGTACAGATCGATGACCCACTCGACCGCCTCGCCCCTGTTGTTCACTACATCAATCTTCTTAAGGAACAGGTCGTCCTTGATGATTTTCAGTTCCTTCGTAAAGGCCTTCTCCTGCTGAGTAATGTTATACTTCTCGCGGTATTTCATTAGTTCTATTTCCCGGGAGTATGATTCTATTATCAGCTGCGCCTTCTCCTCTTCCGCCTTCTTGCGCTCCTCAATTTCGCGGTGTAGTTGGTCATTGGCCTTTATCAACATTGCCGCGTCTTGTTTCATCCTGTTTTTCAATTGATACAGCTCCAGATGAGTTTTCACACGCACAAGCAGTTCTTCAGGTTGAAACGGCTTATCGATAAAGTCCATAGCGCCGAGTTTCAGGCCTTTCACTCGAGTCGCTGCTTCAGTTTCCGAACTAAGAAATAAGACCGGAATATCCCTGCTTTCTTCCCTCTCCCGCAGTCTCCTCAAGACTTCAAAACCGTCAATGCCGGGCATAACGATATCCAACAAAATAAGTTCCGGCCTTTGGGCAGCAACAGAGGCCAGCGCGAGCGATCCATTATTTGCAGTGCTCACCTGATAGCCTTCCTTCACCAGTATCCCTGTCAAAACCTTCCTGTACATAGAAGAATCGTCAACAACTAAAATGGTACCGCTTTTACTCGAGAGTGCCCTGTTAATAACTAACAGGAGGTCGTCAAAATCAGGGGGCTTTAACACGAAGTCTTGTGCCCCAAGTTTAATCACCTCTTCGGCAACCTTCAGGTCTGCGTGAGCAGTAATCATGATGACAGGAAGCTCAGGGTTTGTTGCCTTTATTGCCTTCAGAACAGAGATGCCGTCCATGCCGGGCATATTAATGTCCAGGAGGATAATGTCAGGATTAGCTGTCGAGAGTATTGAGAGGTCTTGACCGCCGGATGCCGCAGTAACTGAGAAACCTTCGCCGGTAAGGAATTCCGAAAAGACCTTTCGTGTCTGAGGTTCATCGTCGATAACAAGAATTTTCTTCTCAGTCATGATTACGGACTACATACGCTGCACATCAAAAACGGCAACCAGTTTCATAGCATCGAGAATGCCGTATAGTCTCTCGTCCTTGACCAGCATGGAAATCTTCACATGATCTCCGTTGATGAGCTTCAGAAAATACCCTATGACTGATGACGTCATAGACATGGAATCAGGTATCTTTACCACGACAGATTTATTGCCGCCGCTCACAAGGCTCTTAACCGTATCCTTTATCTTCTGATAGTCTTCAATGCCTTTGATATGACCAAGCAAGGTCACTTCCGCTGTTCCAGTCACTTTCACTTCCATACATTCACCCCCTGACTATTTTCTTCAGTAGTGTCACTTCATTGCAAATTGTGTTATAAAACAATTCATCAGTAAAGGATGTTGTCATTTGTATTCCACGCCCGTTGAGGTTTAGGTAGTCGCACTCCAATGCCCTCAGTATTGATGTGTCGAACCCATTCCCCTGGTCGGTAACAGTCAGCATCAGATAGTCGTTCCCGTTCAGTTCCTGAAGCGCGAGGACGATGGTTATAGTCTTTGTGATATCCCTTTCGGTTTTCATCAGGTAGTCATTGTACGTGTCGTCCTGGACCAGTCTGCCTTTCAGTTCGCTGTCGATGTTCAGGCTCCCGTGCTCATAGGCATTCATGATTATTTCGCTGAATCCATTGATGAACAAAACCTTGAACTCGGCGGAGGCATCCAGGGCCTCCAGAAGCCCTTCTACCTCCAGGGCAACAGCAGTCACCTCATCCATCCGGGAACCAATAGTAAGGACCCTGGTCCATTTAGGCTTGCGATGCATCTTGCGCACAAAAATAAAGGTCACATCATCATCCGGGTTCTTAACAGCGTTGTTGAACTTGGCCAACAAATCCTTTTTGAATTCTGCGTGTCTAAAATCATTTTCCAGGTATTCCGTGTAGATGGTATCTTTATTTACAAAACTCTTGTTCAGTCCGGACGTATACGCCAATATTTTGTGGGTGTCCTTTAAGTCGTATTGGCAAATACTGATTTCCCCGGGGTACAACGTAAATGGGGGGTTATTGCTTTCTATCCTCATAATGTTATCATCCGCAGCATGGCAGAGAACAGGCGGCATAGCACATAGGACAGCCTCCATGGTCTCATTTACAAGGTCGAGGAAGAGAAAGGTAACACAAAAAATCTCTTCTTCAACAAGTTCCTTTCTTATGGATTTCGAATAAGCAACAATAAATTCTCTGAAGTCAAACGTGGTCCCTTCCGTTGCTTCATTTACAAGATGGTTCACAAGAGATGTGGAGATAACAGAGGTGACCGAAGCTGCCGGCCCTTTGCCCATAGCGCTAGCAATATAGACAAGCACCTTTCCCCCATCTATTTTACGGATAGAATAAGTGTCCCCGTTCATAATTTCCAGGGGTTTATAGTGAATGTCGAATATCCATTCACAGACCATACCTCTGTTGTTCGCCACGTCAACCTTTTTGAGGAACAAATCATCCCTGATTATATTCAGTTCCTTCTTAAAAGCTTTCTCTTGCTGGATAATATTAGACTTCTCACGGTACTTCAACAGTTCCTGTTCCCTCAATTTGCCACGTTCCACAGCCTTTTTCACCGCATTCAGAAGATAGTTTATCTCAAATGGTTTTTTTATAAAATCAAAAGCTCCGTGCCTCACAGCCTCTATCGCCGCATCGACATTAGCATGGCCGGTCATGATAATAACCGGGATGTCCGGCGCGATTCGCTGTATGGCCTTAAGCAAGTCCAGTCCGGAAAGACCCGGCATATTTATGTCGCTGAGGACGACGTTGAACGTGCCCTTTACGAGCATGTCCAGAGCCTCTTCCGCGCTGAAGCATGCGCTGACATAGTACCCCTCATCTTTAAACAAGGCTGAGGTCATGGCAATAACAGAGGGCTCATCGTCCACCAGCAGCATCGCCTTCATGTCATTTTTTATGTATTCCACATCCCTCCCTAACGGTATTTCCGCAGATTCCAGATCATGCAATCCCTGTGTCAGTCTGCCAGGAAGACTTTTTTAAAAGAGTTTTGATCTTTCTGACCATCGTCTGTTCGTCGTATGGCTTAACAATATAGTCCGTTACATGGCCTTTCACCGCGGCGGCTATGCTGTCAATGTCTACTCTTACGGTCAACATTAAAAAAGGCGTTCTTTCGGTTTTTGCATATTCCCTGACTTTTCTCAGGAGCTGATTGCCGTCCATAACGGGCATATTCCAGTCTGAAATAATAAGATCGTAATCATCCTTCTGTATTTTTTCCCAGGCCTCAAGGCCGTTTATAGCTGTGTCATAGGTGAAGCCGCAATCTTTCAGCAATATAGACAAAAGTTTTAGACACTTCTCGTCATCTTCCACAACAAGAATCTTCATCGTTCTTTTATCTTCATTCATAGCGTTTGCACCATATCAGACTATATTTTCTGCACATCGAAAATGGCGATCAGTTTCATGGCGTCGAGGATGTTGTAGAGTCGCTCGTCCCTGACCAGCATGGTAATCTTTACATGGTCTCCATTGATGAGCTTCAGAAAATACCCTATAACCGATGACGTCATCGACATCGAATCAGGTATTTTTACAACAATTGACTTGTTACCGCTGCTTACAAGACCTTTAACTACCTCTTTTATCTTCTGATAGTCATCTATGCTCTTAATATGACCAAGCACGGTTACTTCCGCTGTTCCCGTCGACTTCACCTCCATACAGTCACCCCCTCTTTAGTAGTTCAGTTCATAAATACGGTTGCATTCGGGGCCCGATTTATGAACTGAAGTACTTATCATCTTCAGTACCGTCACTTGGTTACCGGCTCTATTATAGAATAATTCATCTGTCAAACATTTCGCCATCTGGACTCCACGCCCGCTAATAGCGGGATTGTCGCACTCCATCCTGTTTTTGCCCAACAGGGAAGTGTCGAACCCCTCACCCTCGTCGGTAACAGTTAGCATCAGATAGTCATTCCCATTCAGTTCATGCAGCGAGAGAGTAACGTCTATTCTCTTTGTGACTTCCTTTTCAGCCCTTAGAAGGTAGTCATGGTAAGCGTCGTCCTGCACCAGCCTGCCCTTCTGCTCTTGGTCGATGTTCAGGCTGCCATGTTCATAAGCATTCACGACTATTTCGTTAAATGCGTTGATAAACATGACCTTGAACTCGGCATTGGCGCCCAGCATATCAAGAAACTCTTCCACTTTCCCGGCAGCCGCCATTACCTCGCTCAAACGCGCAGCTATGGTTAAAACCTTTGTCCACTTGGGATTGCGGCTAATCCTCCGCAGAAAAACAAAAGAGACATCGTCATCAGGTTTCTTTATAGCATTGTTGAACCGGCCCATAAGATGATTGCCGAATTCCGACTCCCTGAAATCTTCCTCCAGGTACTCCTGGTAAATTGAATCCTCTGTCCTGAAGCTTTCGTTGAGCCCGTCAGTGTGCGCCAGTATTTTACGGAAATTTGAGATATCGTACCGGTCTATTCTTATTTCGGCAGGGTATATCATCAGCGGCATATTATTGTTTTCTATCCTCACTATTTTATTATCCACAGTCTGGCAGAGGGCCGGAGGCATCGAGCAGATAACTGCATCCATGGTCTCATTGACAAGGTCGAAAAATATGAACTTTACACACAAAATCTCCTCTTCAATAAGTTCTCTTCTGATTATTTTTGAATAGGTATCAATAAATTCTCTGAAGTCGAAGCCGCTCCCATCCTTCGCTTCATTAACAAGATGATTCACAAAGGCGGTGGAAAGGATCGACGTAACCGATGCAGCAAGCCCCTTGCCCATTGCATCGGCAAGGTAGACAAGAATCTTGCCTTCCTCTATTTCACGTATGGAATAGCTGTCTCCGCTCATTATATCGAGGGGCTTGTAGTACAGATCTATGACCCACTCGACCGCCTCGCCCCGGTTGGTCACTACATCAATCTTAGTGAGAAAAAGGTCGTCCTTGACTATATTCAGTTCCTTTACAAAGGCGTTCTCCTGCTGAGAAATGCTATATTTCTCCCGGTACTTCATAAGTTCCATTTCCCTGGTGTATGATTCCAGTATGAGCTCTGCTTTTTCGGCTTCCGCCCGCTTGCGAGAGGTGATCTCCCAGCCAATATCGGCAAGATATTGGACAATCTTGACATCCTTTTCGGTATAGTCCTGCGGCCTATTCCCTACCCCGAGGATAGCAACTATACGATCAGTACGAAAAATCGGGACGATCAGCTCGCGGGTCACATTAGCATGCCCTTCGGGCATGCCTTTACAGTTGGGAACAGAAGCATAATCGTTGTGGATAACAGGTTTGCGCTGACGAAGGCAATCAGCCCAGACGCCGGCCTTTTCTATGCTGTAGTGCATTCCTTTTCCTTCAGCCTTGCAGAATTTGTCGAGCGTCAAAGTGGACCATGCCTGAAGCGAGAGGGTCTTCTGGTCAGGTTCTACGAAATGATAGAAGCCAATGGGGCTATCCACCAGTTTCCCTACCTCGTCCAGGATTTTGCGTAGCAGTTCCTCTATAGTGTGTTTCCCAGCAAATTCTAATAGCCTCATTCGAACCTGCATAAGTTCTTCCGTCTGCCTGCGCTCAGTGATGTCCCGGAAGGTTACAACTACTCCTGCTATCGTTTCTCCTTCCAGTATCGGCGTGCTTGTATAGGCAATAGGGAAACTGGTACCGTCCTTCCTCCAAAAAATTTCCTCTGTCATATTAACCGCCGTCCCTTTGCTAAGGGTTATGAAATGAGGGCATTCTTCACGTGGATAAGGGGAGCCGTCAGGCTTCGCATAGTGGAGCAAACTGTGCATTTGGGCGCCAATTAACTCCTCAACCTGATAGCCGCACATCTTCGCAGCAGCCGGATTGGCAAACATTATCTTCCCCTCTGAATCCGTCCCGCAAATACCCTCTCCTGCTGTATTTAGTATTACTTCATTCTGGTAACTCGCCTTCCTGAGTGCTTCTTCCATCAGAGTCCGTTCACAAATTTCGCTTTTTAGTCCCAAGTTAGCTTCAGAAAGTTCGAGAGTGCGAATTTTGACTGTTTCTTCGAGATGCACACGATATTTTTTCAACTCGATCTCTGAGAAATGTCTGGTGATGGTAGTGGATACTAAGCCGGCCACCGCCAGATAAAGGGCAAGCAGTTCTTTGGGTAGTGCGGTGGGCGTATTATGTCCAACCAGCATAACTGTCCTTGGCTTGTTTTCCTGAGTCAGGGGTAAAAAAGCAAATGAATACGGCTCTGGCACATGAATTATCTTCAAGGCGAGAAACCCGGTCTCAAACACGTCATGGATAACATCCCTGATCTCGTCATTCAGTATTGTTTCGGAGGAAAGCGGCCCGAAAAATTCACTGGTAGCTTCAATCGATGCATTGTCTTGTCCGGGTTCTACAAAGCCGACGACATCCACCCCGAAAAACCTGGAGAGGAGTTGCTCCATATCACGCCATATATCCTGCTGAATTGTTAACCCGGCAAGGTACTGTGCGGTTTTGACAAAGGCCTCGAGATATTCCTGATGACTGAGTAAAAGCTTGCTCATAAAACTAACTCAATGGGCCGAAGATATAGATTTTCAAAAAAGATTCTATCAAAGTCAGGCCATCGTGCCATTTCCCGGACTTCCTTCAGAGAATACTATGGCCCACAACAATGAGCACAATCCAGATTGTAAAGAGCGCCTGCTGGGTATGAAGCAGGCGAAGCTGCCTTTGCATGCCGGGGACCACTCGATAGTGCATCAGCATCCCTTCGATAGTCAGCACCACAGAGGCAATAAAGCTCAGGGTAAGAAAGATATTCCTCTCCTCAGCATAGTGTCCATGCAGTATCAATGCAAGCAGGGCAATAAGGTTCAGCGTAATATGAGCCTTAAGATATCGTCTAAAAAAAATCACGAGTTCTTTTGGCCACGGCTTGAATTTTCTGGCAATAAGGCGGGCAGGATAATACGCATTGGCCACTATAAAAAGCAGGGCGGCCGTCAGCCCGCAGAAGTTACTAAAATCTTCCATTTCTCTCATCATATCTCCGGCAGACTTTTACTGCATTTTTTTTGTCGAAAACTTAATGGATACGTCCATGTTATTCTCCACTTCCCTGAAAACCTTGGACAACTGTCTCAATACCATGTCGTATTCCTTGATATGCGGCATTTTCCGGGACTTCAGGTCTTCGACCATATGTACTCCCCTCTCCATGTCCCGGAGTTTCTTTATTACAATCGCCTTCTCATTTATAATATCAGTCAACTCGCCCTCAAGTTTCCCTCTCATTGTCAGGAAGTTCTTTATATTCTTGATTGCGGTTTTCATACTGGACTGGCAGCGATTGATTTCGGCGATAAGTCCATCCTTCTTCTCTTCCAGTTCCCGCAGAGACTCGGGGAACTCCTCTATCCTGGCCCTTGACGCCTGTATTTGGGTCATCATAGAAGATATCACCATGTCTGCCCCGGAAAGCTCGGCTTTTATTGTCTCCAGCTCACTCCTCAACTTCTTGTTTTCGTTTTCAAGAAAAATCTTTTTGTCTCTCAGTTCCCGCACATCATGCGCAAGCTCTTTTATCTCCCGGGCCATTTTGCCATCCCCTTTTGCGGAAAAAAAACCAGCCGGACCACGCTTTTCTTCACCCTCTATCATCTTACCACCCCTCTGTGTCTCTTACTTTTTGCTGATTCCTTTCAGAAAGCCGACTGCGCCGCCCGCAAAGCCGAAAATCTGCACAACCAGAAGTGAGGGGACAATCACCTCTGCAGCGGCTATTGCCACAACAGCCCCGATTCCCATAGCCGCACCTATGCCCACGCCGGCAACGGTTTTGGCCGCTACCACCCCAGTATCATGAACTACATTGAGAAAAGATGTCTTCTTCGGCTCTACTTTTGCTTCCCGTTGAGAAACCTTTGGGACTTCCTGTATCTGTTCTTCCGGCTTCAGGGCCTCCTTTTTCGGCCCCTCCAAAGAGATACTTTCCGTTTTCACGCTGAGTTCATTCTGTTCGTCATTCGAGCCAATCACTATTTACCTCCTCGAGGTTCAGAGTTATCCTCCATTCTCTTTCCTTACTGCTGTCTGAGATTCCCGGTCTTCTCCAGGTTGCTCAACCTCTCACCCTTTAGAACATTGACCTCTGTCACATATGCATTGAGCCTTTCCAGTGCTGCCTTGAATTTGATCTCAAAGTAATTTATGTCCCTTTTTAGATCGGCCTTTTCATTTTCGAGTTCGACAACCCTCTCTTTCAACCCGTGGGTTGCCGTCTGAGTGTTTTCCACCAATAGCTTCATGCTGAGAATGGACGCCTGGGCCCTATTCCGCTCCTCTATTAAATGTTCAATCTCCGCCTGCAAGTCTCTTTTGGAAGGCATTTCCTCCCGCAGTATTGTTATCGTATTCTCCAACTCGCTTTTCTCAGCCTTCAACCTGTCGATTGTGTCCCTGAATATCCTGATGTCCTTTTCCAGCGCAGCATTGATGGACAGGACGCTGTTGAGCTGCACGTCCATGTTTTGCATGCTGACAAACAGACCATTTATAGTTTTCCCGATATCAACAGTGCCGATCTCGTCTTTAAGATACTCCAGTACCTTCATTTCAGGCATATCCCTGACGACCAACTCGCCTGACGCTACAAAGGCGCAGTCTTCAGATAGATCCTGGCCTGCTGCCTCCTTCAGACAATCCTCGCGGGTCAGCCTTTCCGACTCATTATCGTTCAACTGTCTGTCGTCCTGTTCCATTGCTACTCCTTTGTATAATATTTAATTTTTAACCCTTTCTCGATTCCCTTCATTGAATTGTAAAGCTCGGTAAAGGCTTTCGAGGCCCAGGAGAATTTTTCCTCAAGGGAATCTAGTTCTCTGAACTCCTCTCCCGCCTTTTCCTCTGTCATCCTGATTTTCGACTTCAACGACTCGAGCTCTCCTTTGATAAAGTCTACCTTAAGGATGGAAGCGCCGAGACTGGATATATTGTCGCCACATTCGTGGGACATTTCGTTGTAGGAGGCAATCATCCTGCCTTTCTCTGTTTCGAGGAGATCTATCTCGGTTGTCAAACTGCTCTCCTCGGTCACAAACCGTACGAGACTCTTTTTTACATCGAGCAGAGTGGATGAGAGTTCCCTGGAAGCCCTGTTCTTTTCCAGCAACTGAATTTCCATTTGCTTTATCTGCTTGAGTGTCTCATAGTTGCTGTTATCCAGGTAATTGATATCACTCCGGAGGGCCTCTTTCTCAGCAATCAGGACTTCCATATAATTATTCAGATCTTCCGTATTTTTCGCCATTCAAGCACTCACTGCTTGCTCAAAAGCATAGCTATCAGCTCCGCCTTTGTATTTGTTTCATCACATTCCACTCCCTGGCTTCTGCAGAGATCGATAAGATCGCTCTTTAGTTTCCGCCTCAGATCCTCTTCTCTCATTTCAAGTGCCTCAGGCGTCGTCTCTTCCGATATGGTTTCCGCCTCATAGCTTCCTGCCTCGGGCACAGCTGAAGATTCCTCTATCACTATATCTTCGCTCGCCGGCGCTTCCTGCACAACTGGAGCAGCAGCCCGGACCATAAGCTCTTCCGGCAGTTCTCCGATCCTCTTGGTCTGCCACCAATTCTTCAAAGCATTGACCGCATCGCCCAGCTCCTTGCCCTTCAGTCCCACATTGAAGGTTATTTCTTCCCCAGTGATGGCCCTTAATGCCTCAAGGGCTTTTTGGCGGATATCTACGTTATCATCAGACAAAACACGCATAAGAGGAAGCACCGAGGACGTATCCTTGAGATTCATAAGGGCTGTTACCGCAGACTTTCTGACAGATTCGTCCTTGTCCTGGAGCGTCTGTATAAGACCCGGCACTGAATCAGCCATATCTTTCCACCCTAAAAAAGTCGTCGCCGTTCTGCGGACTTCATGATGTTCGTCGTTCAAGGCTTCAATCAGATAGGACGCTATTTCACCGTCCGCCCCCATTTTATATAATCCGCGCAAGCTGCTGATCCTCACCCTGTGACTGGGGCTTTTTGCCATCTCCTTGCAAAGAGAAAGGGTCCGTGAATCACCGATATTGGTCAGGGAATTTATGATCTCAGCGGTGAGATACACATTGTCGAACTTCACCGCCTCCATGAGGACGTCCACAACAGGTTTGATGCCCATTTTCCCAAGTTCAGCAGCTGCCAGTATCCTCACCTCCATCTCCTCATCAAGGAGATCAGTGGCTATTTTTTTGAAAATCTCTTTCTGACTGTCTGAATCGAACTGCCCATGTTTTACAGCTTTATCTATGGCCCCCCTAACAGCCGCCTCGACCTGCTCGTCAACAACCTTGACCTTCTTGACAACCTGCTTCACTTTCTCTTTCTTCGCTTCCTCCCTGCGCAGAGCATCCATCTCGCTCATCTCGGTAATACGAGTCTGCAATCTCTGGATCTCCTGTTCGTAGTCCCTAACCTTGCCGATCAATTCAGTTATCTTTTCCGACTCAAGCTTCTCAGCAGAGGAACCCTCTTTCCCTATCTCGTAGTAGAGTTTTTTTATCTTTTCCTCGTATTCATTGACCTTAGTTCTCAGTTCCAGTTTTTCATTCGTCCTGAAGAACTTTCCGAATCTGCCGGCCAGTTTGCCCTTAGCTCTTTCTAATGTCTGAGGGGAGACCGATGTCACAGCACCCGCCGCCCTGCTCGCAGCCCCAACCGTCCTCTCCACAAGGTCTGCACTCAGATCATAAGTTTTTACCATAAGCCTTCCACCCGAATTCAGGAACTTTGCAACCCCTCCCAAAACTCCCGATGCTTTATGCTCTACCTGCGTTTCTTGTACCATAGCACACCCTCCTTTATCTTTTTATAAAACTCCAATAATCAACCTAACCGCAACGATCAGCAGCAGCCCCGAAATTGTCTTTTTAATCAAATCAGGGCTGGCGATCATCGCGAGTTTAGCACCGTAATAGGCGCCTAGTATGACACCAATACCCAGAAAAATTGCATAATCGAAATCTATCGCGTTCAACCCGAAAAAGATCAATATGCCGAAAAGGCTTGTTATCGTAATTATGAAATGCGATGTGGCCGCAGCAATATGAATTGGAATACCGATAAAATTCATCATGGGGACATGAAGTAACCCCCCACCGATCCCGAATAATCCTGAGACAATGCCTACGAGAAAGCTTCCTCCGTACCCTACGGATAAATCAGGGGAATAAGTATGGACACCGCCAATGGAATCACGGATGATTCGTGTCTCGGGGTCGTTCTCTGTGTTCGCGCAGACTATTTTAAGGTCCCTTAAAAAGAACAGGCTGTATGATAGACCTACCAGCACAGCAGCGAGGAGGAGAGAAAAAACCACGGTATTGAAATACTGGGCAGTAAGGGAGCCCATAAAAAGCCCGGGAATGGCAAAGACAGCAAATTTTATCCCCAGTTCGTAATCGATCCGCTCCTGATGAATATAGGAAAATGTGCCTGAAAGGGCGTTTAAAAAGACAGCCACCATCGAAGTACCTACGGCGTGGAGCGGGGAGAACCCGTAAAAGATCAGCAGAATTGGGACATGCAACCAACCTCCTCCCGCGCCTACCAGTGTCCCCACCACACCGACAAACACCCCGGTCAGGATCACTATAAGGGCGTCAACAGAGCCTGTGATGGGAACATGTGTGTCCGGCGCCTGTACTGAGTGCGCGCAGCCTCCGCATACGATTATCAGCAGGAGAGCAATCCACAACAGGTGGCTCAGATGGATTTTCATAGTGTCTTGAGCACCTTGGCTACGCCGTAGAAAGCCCTCTTGTAGTCTTCCATTAAGGCGCTCAGCTTCTTGTTGATATTTCTCAGGTATTCACTTGAAGGCCCTATAGCCACGGTAAATATTTCAGTGAACCTCTTATCCTTCCGGATCGTCTCCACCTCTTTTTTTATCCGCTCCAACTCCGCTCGCTGAGCTGTAAGCTCATTGTCAAGTTCCCTAAGCAAAGCTTTGGAGCGCTTCTCGAACTCCTGTTCGGTCCTTAACTCTTCTTCGAGGCTGAAATAATCACTTTTCAACCTTTTCAACGTGTCTTCAGCAGTATCTATTACACTCTTCCGCTTCTCCAGACCTTGCACTTTGCGTCTCTCAACTGCCAGGAACTCACCAGCCTGCCGATTTATGTCCTCCTGCATGTCCTTAAGGATGCCGGAGTCATTTATTGTCTTGAAATCGGAGAGCCGGCTATCCCCTTCCTGGTTCATTTCCTCTATTCCCCTGCAGATGACTTCCACTCTCCGTGCATTCTGCAAAAAGGGAATCAAAGAGGTCGGGAATTCAGAATCCTCACTGCCTCTATCAAGTTTGCCCAACGTCTCCCCCAGTGATATCTCCTCTGCATGAAACTTCTTCACATAGCCAACAGAGCAAATTCCGGAGAGCCGTAAAGTGAGCTGCTTATTTTCATCAATCAGACAAGCTAACTTATCTTTCCTTGCCTGCAAGTCCCCCATCACTTCACTCCTTTTGGTTTCGATTCCCTCTTTACGAGCATTTGCCAAGTTCAGGACGGATCGCAGTCGGTCATATCTGTCCTGCAGGACATCAACGTTCTCATGCAGAGCCGGGATCTCCGCGCTCATTTTCTGCAGCAGTGGCGCCTTTTTCTCTATCTCGCGCAGCCTCTCCCGTTCATTTTTAAGGACATCCAGTTGAGTTTTCAGCAGAGTAAAACGCTCCCGTGATTCGCGGGCACTCTCTTCCGCCTTCATGATTTCGGGGGCGAGTTCCGCAACCCTCTTTCTGGCCCTTGTCAGAAATTCCCTTGTGTGCTCCAGCTCCTCACGTTGTTTACGTATACGCGCCTCAAGTGATACCTTCTTTTCTTTCAGAAGTAGGTTTGTCGCTGCCGTACTGATAAGCTTCAGCATGTCGCCTGTAGAATAGGTCATCTGCTCTTCTTTCATATCATTTTCCTCATCATCTCTTTTGTCACGCGTAGCTTGCTCCCGGCCGTCAGTGCCATATTCTCAAGCTCAGCTTTTTGAACAAAAAGCGAAACGAACTCCGCAACTGCCGCCTCTTTCTTCCTGATAATTTCGTCTCCCTCTGCCACTTCATCCGCGTATGGTGCAACAGCCTCCCTATAATTGTTTATCTCTCTTTGCATAGCCGCAACCCTGCTCTTGTCTTCGCTATTAAGAGTCCTGAGCTTGTCGACTGCCGAGGCTTCACCGGCCACTTTGCCCTGCAAGCCCTCGATTTCAGCAGTTAAGGAAGCAACAAGCTGTTCTTTATCTTCCAAGTCCTTCATAATCGAGAATTTTGAAATCAGAAGAAGCAGTAATTCGTTTATCTCTTTCCCTGTGTGCCCATATTCCTGCGCAAGCCTTTCTGTGATTTCCAGTGCCTGAACAAGTGCCTGCCGGTCTTTTCTTTTCAGCCCGTCTTCCAAGGCATCGACCTCAACATAGTATTTACATGACCGTTCCTTAAGAAAAGCGTCTCCTGGCCCACCAACGCTCTCCATTGTCGATACAAGATACATCATCTCCTCTAGGCGTTCGAGGCTCTCGTTTTTTGATACAAGCAGCTTTGACTGCTTTTCTATCTCAGCGCCGGCTGCCGGCGCATCCCTGAACAGCGTTTCGGTTTCCGATATAAACTTCTCGCAGGCCGCAATCTCGCCTTCAATAACCGGCAGATCCCTTGTCAGGCTCTCCCGTTTTCCTCTCAAATTCTCTAACTGCTCTGAAGCACGGGTGAATTCCTCTTCAAGGCCGGATTGCTCCATAACTGAACGCAATGTGGCACACTCTTCACTGAGACGCGGCAATTCATTAAGTAATTCCAAGATCTTCTTGTCATCCAGTGCCGTTTCCGCATACAGAGCACTCAACCGCTCCTTTCTGCTATCGGCATCCATATGTTCTGTCAGCCGGTTCAATTCCGCAGCCATGGTTTCCAGCTCTGTTGCGAGTGCATCGCTCGATCTTCGCAGCTCTTCTACTTCCCTGGCAGCCAGATCGTCATATTGAGAGAGTGGAGCAAAGGGGGGTATATGTTCTTTCTTATCCATAATTTACCTGCTTGTAACCTTGTTCCAAAGCGCTTGTAATCTGACGGACTCCTCTTTTGCTGCGTCCCGCTCCCTGATTGCCTGCTCACTCTCGTGCCTCATTTTTTCGAGCTGCTTGTCCATGTCCGAGATAGTCTCTCTTAAGTCTGTGACCTCGCCGACCCTCTTCTTCAGTTCTGCAATTTCCTTTTGCAGAGCAAGGTTCTCCTCCTCACGACGACGCAGTTCCTCCTGAAAGTTTTTTAAAAGCTCTTCAGCCGTTTCCCTGGCCTCCCTGGCGATTGTGGCAGTAGAGGCCCCCTTATTCAAAAAATCATCCATATCGGCTATAGCAGCAACAAACTTCTCCATTAAGTCATCCTTCTCGTTCATATTCATATTTTTTCACCTAATCAAAGATTTCCTGTTTTGTCATATTAGTCATGCTTCTGTTGAATATCCGGAGAGGATACCTTACCAGGCTCTGTAGCGGGCGTTTGCTGGCTGACAGGAGCAGTCTGTCCTGTTAAATCCACTGCAGATTTCTGCTGGACGTCCGGCACCGGCGCTTTGTTCGATTCGAATACAGAGAGCGGTTTAAAGCGGAAGAGCAGCGTATTGAAAACAACGCCGGGAAACATCTTCAATCTCGAATTATAGAAATTGGCGATTTTGTTATAATTGATACGGCTCTCCACTATTTTCGTCTCGGTATCGCTCAGTTCTTTCATAAGCGTGGTATAGGCCTCGGAGGCCTTCAGTGAGGGATAGGCTTCCGCAACAGCCTGAAATTTCGAGAGCACGGATTTGTCGGGAATATTGACTTTCCCCATCGACTGCTCCAGGGTCTTCATCCCCGCCACCGCGCCCCTTATCTCCGCAATATGGCCGAAGACGTTTTTCTCGTAGACAAGATAGGTCCCCGCGCTCTTCACCAGGTTGGGGATAAGGTCGCTGCGCCTCTGAAGCTGGGCCTCCACGTTCGCCCTTTCCTGCAAGGCCATGTATGAGTTGATAGTAAAGAAATTGTAGTAGTAGATAGACGCGGATACAAGGGCAAGGATAAGAGCGACTATCGCCACTTTGATGGCAGAGGAATGTCGTTCCCAGAGCTTATCCTTCAGTGTAGCTATAAAGTGCTGCTTCCGTATGTTCAGGTCATGGACATCCTCGACCAGTTCGAGTTCCGTAGCATACACCTTCTTAAGAATTTTATTTAAGTCGTTTCCTTCCGCCATATCGCAGCCTCTTACCTCTACCCTTTCACTGTTATATACATCGGATTGCCCCCACGGATTATATCCAGCAGAACGCCGTCCTTAACATTCACCTTATTGGCGATCCTCATGAAGATGGTCATATCCTCAACCGCATGGTTGTTCACGGATTTAATCACATCGCCATTAAGCACTCCGGCAGCTCTCAGCACGCCTCCGGTTTCAGCCACATAAACACCCGAGTTCACAAAACCCTGGACTGCCGGAATCAGCGGCGTTATCTCGGCGCCTAACCATCCAAATTCAGCAGGCTGTCTGGCCTGAGGCCCCTGAGCGGGGCCAATGGCCGGGGGAACCGCTGCAGGCGACTGATCAAAACGCACTTTTACTACTTTTCTCGAACCATTGCTCATCATGGCCAATTCCGCAGGCGCACCGGTTTTTTTTGCGCCGAGGATTTTCTCCATTTCAGTAATGTTCTCTATCCTCCTGCCATCCAACCTGAGGATGATGTCTCCTCTCTGGATACCGGCCGCCTCAGCAGGGGTTCCAGGCATTACCCTGTCCACCAGTACTCCACCCGCATGAGCGAGGTTGAACTGCTTGGCAATAACTGCATCCACGTCCAGGAGAGTTGCTCCGAGGTAAGGCTCTGATGTCACAGCCCCCTGTCCCGCTATCGGAGAAAGGTTGTTGAGGTTCATGCCCATACCTCCTCCAAAGCCTTGCCCATTGCGAGGTCCCAACCCCAGACCTCTTCCGCCACCCTGACCGGGAGTCGTGCATAACTGCGGATGGCAGTCCAGACATTTGCCGCGATAGGGATGCGGCGGGGTTATAATCTGGCCGTTCGGGAGTTTATATGAATTTCCTGTCTGCCTTCCCAATCTCGCCCACGCTGCAAGCTGCCCGCCGGCAACCTGAGGAGGGGCCCCCCCAAAGTCCACTACACCGCCTACGAGCGAGGAGGCCTGATTGATTGGAATCGCAAACCCTATACCACTGAAAGTCCCGGTGGGAGAATAAATAGCGGTGTTAATGGCGATCACTTCGCCACGGGTATTCACCAGCGGCCCGCCACTGTTGCCCTTGTTGATGGGCGCCTCCGTCTGGAACATCCCTTCGAATACCTTGCCTCCGATAGCCACGGTCCTGTCCCGGCTGCTAATAATGCCAGTGGTTATGGTCTGGTCAAAACCAAAAGGACTCCCCATTGCGAGGACCATATCCCCTGTCCGTACAGCATCAGAATCTCCTAAAACAGCATAAGGGAAAGGCGCTGAACCGATGATCCTTAAGAGCGCAAGGTCCGTCGCCCTATCGATATTGACCAACTTCAACGCGTAATCATTGGAACCTCCGGCACCGTATACTGTTGCCTTCATGGCAGAAGCGCCTTCCACAACATGGTAGCTGGTCAGGACATACCCCTCGTCAGCAATGATAACGCCGGAACCGACTCTGGTATAATTGGTTACCGGAGCACCTGCAATCGGGTTGACCCCTCCGCCCGGAAAACTTTCCACAGCGGCAGGCGCAGTAACCGCGACATCAATGCTTACCAACGCCGGACGCACAATATCAATAATCGTATGGTAACTGTCCTGCATCGTGTTTACCGCAGGCAAATTCAGCGCACTATATTTCCCTGCTGCATCTTTCCCGGGAACTTTCACATCGTCCTGGAACAGGTTGCCTACAACGCCCCCTCCCCTGTAACTCTCAAACACGACCCAGCCGAGGGTCATCAACGCCAGAAGAAGAAGTGTCAATATCCATGGTTTGAAGCTCTTTGGACAGCTCATCTGTGGCTGCTGCCCTGCAATTGTGCCTTTTTGATTTCCGGAATTACTTATTTCATCCATTATCTAACTCCCCAATTAGTCGAATTATTGCTTTTCTGTCATCTTGTCTTTTTCAGCGGTATTCTTGCTGCCGACCTTCGTCAGCATCGTCCTGATACCAGTCTTTTTGATTCCAGCCATTAAGGCTATAAAGCCTCCGAACAAAAGCATAATTGGTAAAATCGCCAGGAATACATCCACCACATACCACCAATACGAAACGACGCCCCACAAACCAATGCACATTGCTATTAAGCCAAATACGATGCTCGACATGTCAGATTCCCTCCTCTATTCTGTATTATTAATGTACTATTAAAAACGCTTTTCTTCCTTCTCCAGCGCTTTTTTGAAGTATTTTACCGCCTCATCTCTCTGCCCTTTGCTTTCATAAGCAAGACCCAGACTCTGATAAGCCTTGACAAAGTCAGGATTAATAGAGATTACTTTCTTGTAAGCCTCTATAGCCTTATCGTGATCTGACATGCTGTCATATACCAGCCCCAACTTGTAATACGCCTCGGCATAAATCGGGTTCAGCTTTACCGCCTCTTTGAGGGCCTTCAGGGCCTCGTTGTTCTTGTCCTCCATGAAGTAGGCTGAACCCAGATAAAAGCAGATGGGCGCCGAAGTCCGGTCAACATTCCTTGCTTTCTCCAGCAATTCGATCGCCTCGTTGAGCATGCCGACCTTCATATATACCTTGCCCAGTTCAGAAAGGGTCTGCAAATCAGCGGGATCAATGTCCAGAAGCTTTCTGTATGCCTTTACCGCACCCTCGTAATCCCCCCTGTCTCTGAGACGGTTCCCCGATTCCAGATACACCTTCTTTGCATCATCCGGGTTTACTTGAAGAAAATTGTTATACCCATCAGTCAATTTATCAAGCGTTTTCTTGCCATTCACAGCAAGGGTCCTCAAAAGCACTTTTACCTCAGTCAAATCCATATTAAACGGCATATTCCACCCTCCTTGTATTTATATCTTTCTGAATAAACTCATCTTCTGTATCGGAATCGTGCGCACGATAATATCGGCAATACCATCAACATTATTTTTCACCGCTGTTTTAAGCCGAGTGGCAATTTCGTGGGTTTCCATCACGGTCTTAGACTGCAAAACTTCGATATCGATATCTACCTGGCTTTTCTGTCCCATACGCCGGGTCCTTATACCCTTCACCCCGTCCACACCGCTTATACTCATACATATCTTTCTTATCCGATCCAGCGATTCCTGGTCCATTGACACATCGATCAGACCGTGCACACCGCTCAGGAACATCTCCATGCCGATGTGAAAGATGAAAATCGCCACGACAATAGCAGCGAGGTTGTCGGCGCTCCTGAAGCCCATTTTTGTACCTATAAGCCCAAGCAGCACCGCTACTGATGTGAGGCTGTCAGCCTTGCTCTCGGCTGCATCCGCGAGCATTGCGGGACTGTTCAGCTGTGTGCCTGCACAGGTGTTGGAGGAATACATAATCCAACTGAATAACAAGGACAGCAATGTAGCTACAATAGCGGCATTGCCCGGGATCTTGCTCACACCGCTCTTGATGCTTTCAAGTGCGTTGATGAGGACAATAACAGCGCAAATGAAAATAAAAAGGCTGGCGAATATTGTGCTTACATATTCCACCTTGCCGTATCCGAATGGTCTTCTTTTATCTTTGGGTTTGTCCGCGTACTGAAGGGCCACAAGCACAAAGAACGAGGATACGGCGTCAGCGATGGAATGCACGGAATCCGCAATCAGTCCCTTGCTGCCTGCCAGTACTCCCACAATGAATTTAAAAACACACATGGAGAGGTTGCCGGCCAGGCTCCAACGCGGTGAAAGTTTGCCGCATCTCGTACATTCAGCGAATTTCATGTATAAGCTCTCCTGATCATCTATGCCCCTTGCCGGTCGATGTCCGGCACCTTACCGGCCCCTTCCGCAGCACTAAAAATGCCCGCCTTTTTAAAGTTGTAATACCATGCGATAATATTAAACGGAAATTTATCCAAAAAAAGATCGTATTCGCAAACCGCCTTGTTGTAATGCAGCCGCGCTGCCAGTACACCATTTTCCGTCGAGCTGAAGGTCTCCATAAGATACAGATATGGCCCCTTTGATTTTAGACGGGGTGACATCATTATCAAGATGTCCATCGTACTCACCAATCGCTCGATCTCTCCCCGGGCGGCCACTATCGCCGCGGCATTCGCCTCAGTTTTGACCTCCCCGGCAAGAGTAATAAGCCGGTGAATCAGCTCCCCTTCCGTTTCCACATATACGTTGACAGCTTCGAGAGCATTTCTGTTGAGGTCTTCTCTTTTCTGAAGTTCCGCTTCGAGCCTCCCGTGCGATATAAGCATAAAATGCTCTTCGTCTATCATTTTGTTGGAAACAAACCTGGCGAACATCAGGAATATCGAAAGTATCAGCACAGCATAAATCAGATAGCGCGGAATCTTTCTTATCATAGTACATCATTAGTCCTCGTCGTGGGCCCTTTAACTTCATCCAGGCACAACTCGCTGTCCGCCCATACAGCGAAATATCTCCTTGCCTGGTTGCCCACCATCAGGGTAGAGGCTATGTTGATGGAGGCGCTCAGGGGAATTCCGAGGAACGGTAGAAACTTAAAAGAACCCCTTAAAAGCCGCGGGATCAGTCTTTCAGCCACCTCGGTAGTGGCCTTGGTCAGGCCGGTCCTCAAATACCCTTGGGCCATTTCGTTTATGGCGCGCCGCATGGCCCCTGCCGCCATCACTTTCAGCGCCTCAGCAGAACCCGAAAAGCCGAGGATGGCCAGGGTGACGGCCTTCAGTTCTTCCTCATCCAGCGCGACTTCATAAACTGCGGAAACCGCATAGCAGAGTTCCACCTGTATACTTAACAAATAATATAAATCTATCGCACTGCCAACCAGTATGGTCCCGGCCGTCCCGACCAAAGGCAGGACCGCAGGAACACTGGTAAGCCCGCCTATGCCGGCAGTCTTGAATGCAGCCTGCTTAATGAGCTTGCTGCTGACTTTGTATGAAATGTACTTTTTCGGCCGCTCGCCGTCGCATTTCAGATCGTACTGCTCCATCAATACCTGCACATTCTTCTTAATATCGGGAAGATATGTCCCTGAAACAGTTAACATTTTTTCAAACCAGCCAAAATCTTTCATGGCTTACTCCTCTCTATGGCAAAAAAGGCTCAACCGCTATATTCACGCCGCCTATATTACGTATCCGTTTCTTCAGGGTCTCCTCGATCTGACGGCTTATCCTATAGCCGGCCTCAAGGGTCTGGAGTTGATCAATCTTTATCACCAAATCCACCCATATGTTCTGCCCCACTTTCCGGGCGTTCAGAGAGGCGACTCTTCTGACCCCGGGGACAAGTTGGACCGTAGACTCTATCTGCCTTATTACATGGCCGTCCAGAGAGGAGTCCAGCAGGCTCCTTATGGCATCCTTCATCATCGAAATACATAAGAAAATGAGGTCTACGGTCTCGATGACCGCAACAAGTGGATCGGCAATAGACCAACCAAGCGAAGTAAGCAGTACTGCGCCCGCAACAAAACCGGAAGCAATGGCATCGGAATGGTTGTGTTTTGCATTTGCCAGCATGGCAGGGCTATTCATCCTTTCACCTACGCAATTCAGATAGCCAGAAAGCTTGTAGTTCGCCACAACAGAGATCACCGCCGCCCAGAAAGCTATAAATCGCGGATGTGACTGTGCCTGTCCCTTGAAGACCATCCATACGTCCTTGACAGAATGGATAAAAAGAAAAAAAGTACCTGCAATGATCAGCAGAGAGATGAGAAAAATTGCTACAAACTCTATTTTGCCGTGCCCGTAGGGATGATTTTCGTCAGCAGGCTTGCCGGATATGCTGATGCCAGCCAGAACAACAAGTGCAGTAAAAAAATCCTTGAACGAGTAGAGTGCATCCCCGATTACCGCTTTGCTGCCGCTCAAAAGACCTACAATCAGCTTGAAAATAGCGAGGGCCAGATTACAGACAACAGCAATCCATCCCGCCTTTCTTTCGCAGTTCTGACACTGAGCGTAGGTTATATTATCTTGTGGCAGTTTGTGCATGCCCCTCTATTCCCATGAATAGGTTTTGAACCCCACTTGATAGGCGGCGCCTGTTTGGCCAGTACATCGCCCCCATCCCGGCCAAGCTGTCCTGTATTTTTTACTGTCTTGGAAATAGCGTGGCACTTGTCACACGGCCCGTAATAACTGTGAGGACTTGTGTCAGTTGCATTGATCATGGGAGCGCCCTCCATCTGGGCAAGGCCTAGTTCCTCGCCCCCCCCCCCCGAACAGCGACTTTGCTATACGCTCCGGCCCGGTAGACTGTCACCATTGCCTGTTTCGACATGGCGATAGGCCTGGTAGCAACTTTGAAGGAGTACAAATCCCCTGTCTCTATATTATTGATAGCGATAATTACATCGCCGGCAAGAAGCCCGCTGCTTGCCGCCAAGAGTGTGACCTCATCTACTAGCACGCCCTTGATATTTGTTGGGATGCCGTTTGCAGTGGCAAGGGCAGGTGTCAGAGGCCCCACTTCAAGGCCTATCCAGTGCCCTTCCTGCAACACCTTCTCCATCACATTCGCACCTGGAGGAGCTTGAGCTGGGGCAGCTACGAACATGCCGGTGTCCGCAGGAGAAGCAGGGTCAGGAAATGGGTCGGCATTGTTAGGGTCGACCTGACTATCCATAGGAGAGTTCTGTGAAACGTCCTGTGGATTAGCGTTGTTATCATTGGTGCCGGGCTGCGAAGTATCAGGAATTGTCTGGGTTTGGCTGTTAGGATCTTTTTTCCCAAAAAGCCAGGCCACCAGTTTCGGGTATTGCGCGTTCTGGCGAACATCCCTTATCAACTGGTCTTCGCCTTCCCCGGTGACCCTGCCGGGGTGGGTAAAGATGACAAAATAGCCGGCTACGCCCAAAATAAGAATGATAATAAGATAATTTAGCAACTTCCATAGAGTATTCACAGCTACAACTCCCTTTGCAGGCTATTTATAACATCTTGTATTTGAAAAAATGGAGAGAGGGTTAAAAGCAACCTTTATCCTTTTACCTATCCCTCCAACCCCTCGTTAAGAGCGAATAGTAAGGCTTCTTCTAAAAGTCGGAATAAAAAAATATTTTGTTTTTTTAAAACTGCTGGCAGAGTCTTAATCAGCCATTTTCTCCTTGATCTTGCTTATGACGCCATCCACAAATTCGGGGTCCTGACGGTAAATCACTTCGTAGAGTAAAGCGCTGACGAATACTCCAACGAATACGCCAATCATTATTTTTGACATGCCTTTTTCCTCCCTTTATGCTCCTTGCGGAGCATCTTTAGTAGTTGTATCTGAGGTACGGGATTTACACCTATAGTTCAGGAGGCATTGCCTCTCATCTACATACGCGTTCAACCTCTTTTCGGTTTCATCCAGCCGCGCCAATAGTTCAGTAGTTATTTCGTCTTGTGAAAACGAAGTATTATCTTTGCTGATCTGGGCCACACGCCTGCCAATATCTCTGATGAGGGTTTCCTTTTTAGTTTTCAGCTGGTGAATATCGTACGTGAGGACCACGCCCCTCGCCGACGATTTAGATGCACAGGTGACCTTTCCGAGCATATCAACAAAATAGTCTCCCATGTGTTCCATTTTGTACCTGAAATCGTTTTCCATGTCTAACCCCCTTCTCCTTTAAAATACGAATTGTATTTTTCAGTCCTACTTACCGTTTCTCTTCGACTTCTCCCGCATTTTTTTTATGATAAATGGTCCGGCAAAAGCGCACGCTGCACCAAACAGCATACTCCCGATTATAATCACGCTTAGTGACAGATGAAAGGGTGAGCCAAATACTATTTTCATGGGGACAGGCGTATTATTTTCGTCCATAAACACCATAAAAACAAAAAGCAATGAGATGGCCGGCAGGATAAACTTTTTTATTTCCACTCCTACGCCTTCCCTTCCCCTTTACTCTTCACCTGTTGCCAGTATTCTTCTGGCATGTCCTTGCAAAGCAGTAGTGCTCCATTTGCCCCTGCAAACAATGGTTCTTCCACCTTCGATACCTTGCCGTATCCGAGGGCCGAGTTCATGTAATCCTCTATTTCCTTTTTCAGTCCCACAATCTGGCTTCCACCGCCGGCAAGGATAACGTTCTCTTTAAGATAGCTCTGGAACTCCGGATCAAAATTTGCGATAAGCTGCCTTATGCCTTCGACAATATCGGGCACAATAGCTCTGCAGGCAGTTTTCAGTTCCTCTGTAACATCGTGTTTGACCGGCTTGCCTTTCACCGGCAATTCGATAAATATGCTGTCGCCGTGCTTGGATATGGTGGAGTTCTCCTCCTTGAACCGTCTGACCATGTTCACCGTGAACGTCGCTTCTTTGTATTTCTTGGACAAAAGGTCACAGAAAACCTGGTCAACATAATTCCCCGCCTTTGTAGTCGTGATCTGGTCCTCATCGGTAGGCATCGTGCCCGTCATCCGGCAGAGGTCCACCGTTCCGGCTCCGATATCGACAATCAGGGCATTGGTCAGCAATTTCAGCCCGTACGCCACGGCAAAGGGTTCTGATACAATCATCACGTCGTCAAGCATGTCTTTTGCAACGTCAAGGAGGGACTTCTTGTTCTTTCTGCTTGCAAGAGCAGGCGCCCCGAGCACGCCCCTCAGCACGATATCTTTACGTTCAATCTGTTCCTCATCCAGGACAAGTTCGATCAAACGGTTCAGCAATTCCTTAGCCGTCTCCATAGCCTTTAAATATTCGGCAGATGTTTCATCCATGGTCTTGGAGATCTTCAGCATACCGTTCTCAAAGGGCCGATAGATGTCAAGCGACATCCGGTTCTTCAAGGCCTCCTCTCCGAATACGATAGTCCTGCCAAACAGTTTTCTTGAAACCGCATCTTTCGGATACCCCAAAACACTCGCCAGAAAAGTCCTGACACCATTGTCAGCTGCCACGACACTTCTCGATGTGCCAAGGTCTATACCGATATTAATATGCTTTCTCATCATCGGCTCTGTTCCGCACGTTCGAAAAGTAGATTTTGCGTTATTTTACACTCCAGTAGAATACTCATCATTCGCCTTCCAAAATGTCGACATTTTCCCTCACAATAGTCTTGAGCAGCAAAAGCTTGTCCTCGGTCAGCTTCTTTCCTTTCACCTGAAGCCCGCCTTCCTTGGTGGCCAGTATGCCGTGTTTCTCAAGGTATGCCAGTCTTTTTTCGATTCTATCAAGAATCTCCTTTGTGGCAAGAGAGCCCTCAAGGTGCAAGAGCCTTTTATCAATAACGTCGAGCCTTTCCCCTATCTTCGCCATTTCACCGTCGCTGAGACCCTTGACTTTCCGTCCAAACATAGTACGTACTTTGCTCCATACCGGAAGCGCTATTCTCTCCAGCGGGTCGAGAACAATCATGCCACCCCTTCTGATATAGCTGAACAGAACAAGACCAGTGTATTCCAGTGAGGCATAAGAATAGCCCAACATCTCCTCCAAAACATCCTCACTCCTTGGCACGTTTCTCTTGATAGTCTTTTCCATAGCGGCTCCTTCAATAACTGATTTCAAACTCAGGACATGTAATAAAAAAGCTGATTATGGCCAATAGTACAATAGTATACATAACTGATTTATTAAAAAACAACCGTCCTCACCCTGTAATAATTAGTCTCACGATAGTGCCCATACACATTATGCAAAATGCGTCGTGTTATCCCTGCTTCCATGGCGCCATGAATTTTACTTCTCGTTAATACCGCGCAAAAAGCCTAATGCTCCCCCTGTCAGGCCAAATGCCTTCAATAACAAAAATGCCGGGATAGTCACCTCAGCAAAAGAAACCGCTATTATGGTACCTATCCCGGCCACGAGCCCGAGTCCCAAGCCGGCGGCTGTATTGCCAGCTACAGTGGCTGCTTTGTAAGTAGCATTACTCTGTGCTCTGTGCTCTGTGCTCTGTGCTCTGTGCTCTGTGCTCTGTGCTCTGTGCTCTGTGCTCTGTGCTCTGTGCTCTGTGCTCTGTGCTCTGTGCTCTGTGCTCTGTGCTCTGTGCTCTGTGGGCCATCCGTTACCGGTTTCTCTTCCATTTTCCCCTCACTTCAATGTTATACAATCCTGATAATCAAACTCTACTGTGCTGAATCATAACATACCTATGGCAAAATCAAGGAGTGCAGCATGCTAAAGATCATGTTGAAGTCAAATCAAACAATCACTATTCTTAGGGTTTCTTCATTCAGAGGCCCGATTATAATACCGATTGGCTGAAAATCATTTCTGATTGAGACGAGACATCTAAGCAAAACTGTTCTATAGTTTGCATGCCGCCTTCGAGACACTGATTCATGCACAACTCTCAGCACAGAAACAGCACCCGCCTGTAGGGCGTGTGCATTGACTCTGTTGATAAAGTCTATGGAGGGAGATTTCATGAACTCAGGAGATAGATCCCCCTTCCGTGCTCTGATTTTCACTATATAAAAGGAAGAATTCTCTGCACCTTCATGTCTCATAGATACGGGAAGCCTATTTGCAATGCTGGATTTTAGTGGAATTACTGAAACCCTGAAATTCCCGACAGCCAGCGCAAAGGACCTGCGAGGCCACCTGGCGCCTGCAGAATCCTCTATTCTTACCCGCGTCCGGGTCACAGAGGACCCCGAGCCGGGCGAATTGCCTCCAGCATCCGCACCCTCTATGCGATTATCAGTATAAGCTTGACGTCCTGAAGGTTTTGGTTGAACTGTCCTGCTTTTTGTGAAATAGATAAGAAGACCCACTAAGAAAACAAGAGCCGTTATACACGCTATTACGCTAGCCCTTTTTGCTTTTTGGATGGATTCCGATAAATCCTGTCGGGCAATTTTGAGTTCTGTACGATACGCTATCTTTTCAGTCTCGACATGTTCCATCTGGTCAAGGGTTTCAGAGAGTCTTTGCTGGAGCTCTGATATATTCATTCTCAACCGCTCAATTTCTGAAGATTTTTCCTTCAACATCGCATTAGCTTCGCGAAGGGCAGATGCCTTCTCGGAGGACCAGGCCTGCATTTGCATCTCCAAGTCACTTCGCTCTCTTTCCAGGGTGGCAGCATGTATTTCGATTGAAGCAATCCTGCCGAGGAGACTCACCCTGTCGGTTTCCATCGCCTGCAATTTTGCTCCGAGATCATCCCTATCCTTTACAAGCAACATTTCCCGTTCCGGGGTAAAGGAATCATTTTTTTCCTGTACAGGGTCGGCAGCATCTGTGCCCTCATTTTCCTTAACGATCTCCGGCAAATCATTTTTAATGAAGTCATATAGCTCCACCAGTCCACCTCCTCAATGCACATCCCTTCATTACGCAGAAGCAGAGACCTCTCTGCAACTGGCATATTATGGAAAAAAACAACTATTAAATCAATAGGTAGGTCGAATTGCGGAATGTCAAGAATTACGCACCACCGGTCACCATATGGAAAGGTCCAGTCTGACTCAGGACATTTTTGCCCTGAACAGCCGCTGAACAACAACGCATCCTGTGTCACCAATCAAGGTTATATTATCTGGTGGCAGTTAGTGCATGTTCCCCTTCTACCATGTGGCGGTCTTGCACCCCACTTGATCGGGGGAGTCGATGGAGCCTGGGCAGAACGCGTCGAGAAGACTACCTCGTGACAGTCTGTGCATATTCCTCTTTGGACATGCGGACATTCCGCGCCCCACATAATCGGAGGCGCCTGGGAAGGCCCTGCCGGAAGCGCGACCGCGTAACCGGGTGGCTGAGGATCAGGAAAGGGCTCAGCCGGCTGAGAGGCTACCGGATTATCCTGAAATGGACTCTGTCCGGAGTTCCGTGTATCATAGGGACCGGCGGCAATGTTAGCGTAGTGATGCGTGGTAGCCGCAAGATTTTGCATGACGTCTGACAGTCGGTGGCAAAAATTGCAGTTGTGATCGCCAGAGGCGAACTGCGCAGCTCCAACAGGACATACGCGGTTCTGCGTAAAAGGGATGCCAGAGCGCCGAAGCCCTGCGACCAGCTGCGGGTTTTGGGTATTTTGGGTATTCCGGGCAATATTACTTTCGAGGCCAGCTTCCCCATTTCGGACCGACCGTCCGCCTATTACAAAAAGCACCGCATAGACAGACAAGGCCACCATGAAAGCTATGATGAGATATTTACCGATCTTCTGCATATTATTCACTTTAGTCTTTGCCCGGCATAGTCAGGACAAAGTAATTTTAATTATAGCACAATAGCAGGATGGATATGGATTACAGGAAAGCTGTCTCTGTAACGAGTTAGACAAGAGCATGTCCTAACACAATGAGCACAATCCAGATTGTAAAAAGCGCCTGCTGGGTATGAAGCAGACGAAGCTGCCTTTGCATGCCCGGAACCACACGATAGTGCATCAGCATCCCTTCGATAGTCAGCACCACAGAGGCGATAAAACTCAGGGTAAGAAAGATATTTCTCTCCTCCGCATAGTGTCCATGTAGTATCAGCGCAAGGAGCGCAACAAGGTTGAGCGTTATGTGAGCCTTAAGGTACCGCCTGAAAAACAGCACGAGTTCCTTTGGCCATGGCTTGAACTTCCTCGCAATAATGCGGGCAGGATAATAGGCATTGGCCACTATAAAAAGCAGTGCCGCAACACGCCCACAAAAGTTGCTGACTGCTTCCATTTCCATTTTATTTAATCCATCTCCTTCCGCAATATCCCCGCTACCCTTTTACCGTAATATACATCGGCTGTCCCCCACGGATGATATCAAGCAAAACGCCGTCCTTCACATTCACCTTATTGACGATTTTTATGAAGGAGTTAATATCCGCAACGTCATGGCTGTTCACAGACTTAACCACATCTCCTCTAAGTAACCCTGCGGCCCACAAAATACCGTTAGCTTCAGCTACATAAACTCCGGACTTCATATTCCCGTGGATTGCCGGAATCAGCGGCGTTATCTCTGCCCCTAACCACTCAAACTCGGCAGGCTGTCTCGCCTGCGGCCCTTGAGCAGGGGCTTGAAGCGACGGAATAATAGCAGGTGTCTGTCCAATAAGCACTTTCACAACTTTTCTCGAACCGTTGCTCATCATAGCCAGTTCGGCAGCCGCCCCCGGCTTTTTTGCACTCAGCACTTTCTGCAGCTCATTAATATCCTGTATCCTCCTGCCATCAATTCTCAAAATGATGTCTCCTCTCTGTACCCCGACAGCTTCAGCTGGAGAGCCAGGCTTCACACTGTCCACCAGCACACCGCCAGCATGAGCAAGTTTGAACTGCCTTGCAATAACTGCATCCACATCCAAAAGGGCTGCTCCGAGGTAGGGGTCTCCTGTCATCGCCACCTGTCCTGCTATGGCAAAGGCGTTAAGCCCCGGCAGCGGGCAGGGTTGATATGCCATTACACCATTATTTCGGTTAAGCCCCATTCCGTTGCGCGGTCCAAATCCAAGACCACCCCGAAGTCCTCTGCCTCCTCCCTGGCCCGGGGTAGTGCACAACTTCGGATGGCAATCCAAACATTTGCCGCGATAGGCATGCGGCGGAGTTAAGATCTGTCCACTGGGGAGTTTATAGGAATTCCCTGTCTGTCTTCCAGTTCTCGACCAGGCTGTCAGCTGTCCACCGGCGACCTGCGGCGGAATCCCCTCGAAATCCACAACTCCACCAACCAAAGAGGCGGCATCATTCACAGGAATAGCAAACCCAATACCATTAAAGCCCCCGGTCGGAGAATAAATAGCGGTGTTGATGGCGATCACTTCGCCACGGGTGTTAACCAGCGGCCCTCCGCTGTTTCCGCTATTGATAGGCGTGTCCGTCTGAAACATCCCTTCAAATACCTTGCCGCCGATAGTAACAGTCCGGTTCCTGCTGCTGATGATCCCGGAGGTTATGGTCTGGTCAAAACCGAACGGGCTCCCCATCGCCAAAACCACATCCCCGGTCTTCACCGTATCGGAGTCTCCCAAAACAGCATGCTGGAAAGGCACATTCCCGACAAGCCGCAAGAGTGCCAGGTCAGTTGCCTTGTCCAGATTGACCAGCTTTAGAGGGTAATCATTTGCACCGCCTGTACCATAAACCGTAGCCTTCATGGCAATGGCTCCTTCCACAACATGATAGCTGGTCAGGACATACCCTTCGTCGGCAATAATCACGCCTGACCCTACCCTGATGTAGCTGGTGACAGGCACGCCAACCGCGTCAGGATTGTTGCCCTGGGGTTGAATTCCGGCAGGTGCAGCAACCGCTACATCGATGCTTACCAGAGCAGGCCTCACAACATCGATAATCGCGTGATAACTGTCCTGCATAGTGTTTACAACCGGTAAATTTAGCGCGCTATAATTCGCTATGCCGGGTTTGCCCACTTGCTTCTGGAGCATTTCCCCTGCAGGGTTGCTATCGCTGCCGAAAAAATTAGCTACTATACCCCCGTCTCGGTAACTCTCGAACATCACCCAGCCGAGGGTCAGCAATGCCAGAAGAAACAGTGTCAATATCCATGGCGTGAAGCTCTTGGTACAGCCTGGTGATTGCTGCCCCCCCGGCATGCCCGCTTGTTGTTTGGAACTGTTTATTTCATCCATATTAAGCTCCCAGATTATTTAAATTATTGTTATTCGCTTATCGTGTGTTCGTCAGCAGCCTTATTGTTTACCTTAATCTTGGTCCTTATGCCGGTCTTTTTGATCCCTGCCATTAAGGCAATGAAACCTCCGCACAATAGTATGACCGGCAAAATCGCCAGAACTACATCCACAACATACCACCAGTATGAAACCATACCCCACAAACCGATACACATAGCTACCAGCCCAAATACGATGCTAGACATGTCTGATTACCTCCCGATTTATTAATTAGATCTTGCATTCCTGTTTCCCTAATAATGTTTTTCTTCTTTCTCCAGCGCCTTTTTGAAGTATTTCACTGCTTCATCCCTCTGCCCCTTGCCTTCATAGGCAAGGCCCAGGCTCTGATACGCTTTGACAAAATCGGGATTAATGGAGATCACCTTTTTTAAGGACTCTATCGCCTTATCGTGATCAGACATGCTGTCATATACCAGGCCAAGCTTGTAATAAGCCTCATCATACACCGGGTTAAGCTTTATCGCCTCTTTCAAGGCCCAGAGCGCTTCCTTGTTCTTGTCCTCGATAAAATAGGCGGATCCCAGATGGAAGAAGATATGCGCCGAGGTACGGTCAATTGCCGCTGCCTTTTCCAGCAACTCGATGGCATCGTTAAGAAGGCCGACCTTGATATATGCCTTGCCCAGTTCCGAAAGAGCATCCACATTTACGGGATCAATCTCCAGAAGCTTTTTGTACGCTTTTATAGCTCCTTCGTAATCCCCCCTGCTCCTTAAGGCATTCCCTGAGTCCATATACACCTTCTTGGCATCCTCGGGGTTGACCTGCAGTAAATTGTTGTAACCGTCCGTCAGTTTGTCAAGAAGTTTAGTGCTGTTTACGGCAATTGTCTTCAAAATCACTTTTGCATCGGTCAAATCAAGTTTAAACGCCATTTCCTGTCCTCCCTGAATTCTTAAAATAATTTCAATTTCTGTATCGGTATCGTACGCACGTATACATCTCCAATGCCCGCCACGTTATTAGCAACTGCTGCTTTTACACGCATGGCGATCTTATGGGTATCAAGAACGGTTTTTGACTGCAAGACTTCTATGTCGATATTTACCTGGCTTTTCTGTCCCATGCGCCGGGACATTATATTTGTTACACCCTCCACACCGCTCACATTCAGACATATATTTGTGATCTGCTCCAGCGAGTCCTGGTCCATGGACACATCAATCAGGCCTCGTACGCCGCCCAGAAACATCTCTGTGCCGATCCGGAAAATAAAGATCGCCACCACAATGGCAGCAATGTTATCAGCGCTCCTGTAGCCCATTTTGGTTCCGACAAGCCCAAGGAGCACCGCTACAGAGGTGAGGCTGTCCGCCTTGCTCTCGGCTGCGTCTGCAAGCATAGCGGGACTGTTGAGCTGAGTGCCGGCACAGGTGTTCGAGGAATACATAACATAACTGAAGACCAGCGACAACACTGTCGCGAAAATAGCACCGTTGCCGGGCACTCTGCTCACTCCGTGCCTGATGCTCACAAGTGCGTCAGTCAGTACCATTACAGCACAGATGAAAATAAAAAGACTGGCGAATATGCTGCTGATATATTCGATCTTGCCATATCCGAAGGGCCGCCTCTTATCCTTGGGCTTGTCAGCAAAGCCCAGAGCGATAAGTACAAATAGCGAAGAGATGGCGTCCGCAATCGAATGCAGCGAATCCGCAATCAGTCCCTTGCTGCCTGCCAGAACGCCGACAATGAATTTAAAGACACACATGGCGAGATTCCCCACCAGGCTCCACCGCGGGGACAGTTTCCCGCATCTCGCACATTCAGGATATTTCATGAAAAACTCCTCCGTCTCATGAGGGCACAGCCCCTTTTCTACGATTCACTTTTACTTCGCCAGATACCAGGGATGCCCTCACCCGGTCTACATCCGGCAACTTCAAGGCCGCCTCCGAAGCGCTAAAAGCAGGGGCCTTTATCATGGCAAATAAGGCTCCACCGTAATATGCACATTCCCTATATTGGCGATCCTTTTTTTCAATGTCTCCTCGACCTGGCGGCTTATCCTGTAGCCGTTGTCAAGGGTCTGCCGGTGATCGATCTTAATGACCATGTCCACCCAGATGTTCTGCCCCACTTTCCGCGCATGCAGAGAGGCCACACGCCTTACCCCAGGGACAATCTGCGCCGTGGCCTCTATCCGCCTGATCACATCGCCCTGTAAAGAGGAATCCAACAGGCTCCTCAGCGCATCCTTCATCATCGATACACAGAGGAAAATGAGATCCACAGTCTCGATGACCGCAACCAGAGGATCAACAATAGACCAGCCAAAATTGGTCAGCAGCACCGCACCGGCAACAAAAGCAGAGGCGGTGGCATCCGAGTGGTTGTGCTTAGCATTGGCCAGCATAGCCGGGCTTTTCATTCGCTCCCCGACACAATGCAGATACCCTGAAAGCTTGTAGTTAGCCACAACCGAGATCACAGCAGCCCAGAACGCGATAAGTTTCGGATGGGGCTGTGTCTTTCCGTGCAATACCATCCATACGTCCCTGAAAGAATGTATAAAAAGAAAAAACGTACCAAGAATAATCAGCAGAGAGATTAGAAAAATTGCTACAAACTCTATCTTGCCATATCCGTAAGGATGGTGTTCGTCGGGAGACTTTCCGGAAATCCCTATGCCTATCAAAACAAACAGCGCAACAAAAAAATCCTTGAAAGAATACAGTGCATCACCGATTACCGCTTTGCTGCCGCTCAAAATTCCTACTATCAGCTTGAATATTGCAAGAACCAGGTTGGAGGCGACAGCAATCCATCCTGCTTTCTTTTCGCAGTTTTGGCACTGGGCGTAAGCTAGATTATCTTGTGGCAGTTTGTGCATGCTCCTCGATTGCCGTGAATAGGTTTTGATCCCCACTTGATGGGTGGAGCCTGTTTGGCCAGGACGTCGCCCCCGTCCCTGGAGAGCTGCCCTGTATTCTTTACCGTTTTGGAAATCACGTGGCACTTATCACACGGCCCCCGATAAGTGTGAGGACTGGTGTCAGTTGCATTGATCATGGGAGCGCCCTCCATCTGGGCAAGGCCCACTTCCTCAGTCCCCCTCACAGTGATTTTCCTGTATGTCCCGGCCCGGTAAACTGTGACACTGGCCTGTTTTGACATGGCTATAGGCCGGGTAGCGTCTTTGAAAGCAATTAAATCCCCTGTCTCCATATTATTAATTACGGTAATTACATCTCCGGCAAGCATCCCGCTGGTTGCACCCAGCAGAGTGACCTCATCCACCAACACGCCTTTTACATTTAAGGGAATTCCATTTGCAGTCGCAAGGGCAGGCGTCAGAGGGCCAACTTCAAGCCCGATCCAATGCCCCTCCTGGAGCACCTTTTCCATCACATTGGCCACCGCTGGAGCCTTAGCAGGAGCGGCAGCGAACATGCCGGCGGTTCCGGGAGAAACAGGGTCAGAAAATGAATCGGTGTTATTAAGGGCCAACTGATTATCGAAAGGCGTGTTCTGCAAAGAGCCCTGAAAATTGGGATTGTTGTCGTTGACTCCGGATTGAGGGGTATCCGGAAATGCCACCAGCTGCGGGTATTGCGCGTTCTGACGGGCGTTCCTTATCATTTGGTCCTCTCCGGTCCGGCCCTGTGGGTTAAAGATAATAAAATAGCCGGCTACACCCAGAATAAGAATGATGACAAGATAATTTAGTAACTTCCATATAGTATCCACTGCGCTCTCCATTTGCTGCCTGACATTAACATCACAAAGCCAATATAATAAGTAAGGTGGCAGACTCTTTCAGGTGCCTTAATCGACTATCTTATCCTTCAATTTTTTGATAACGCCATCCACAAATTCCGGGTTCTGGCGGTATATTACTTCGCAAATAAGAGCACTGAAGAATACCCCCACAAACACTCCGATCATTCTTTTTGACATGATTTTCCCCTCCCTTATATGTTATGAGTTCGGCGGCGTGTCAGACTTTTTTGTCCCGCAGGAGCAGGAACTCCGCACGGGGCTCAACAGATTTTGTCTTTCCTCGATATATACGCTAAGCTGCTTCTCGGTTTCATCAAGATGATTTCGCATTTCAATCATTTTTTCGTCTTCTGCAAGCGAAGAGTTATCTTTGCCGGCCTGTGCAATGCGTGTTCCAATGTCCCTGATCAGATACCCTTTTTTCTTTTCAAGCTGGCGAATATCGTACATTAGGATCACACCCCGCGCTGATGCTTTTGATACTAATGTGATCTTTTCAATCATATCAACAAAATAGTCTCCCATATGTTCCGCTTTGTACCTGAAATCCCTTTCCATGCCTGCCCCCCTATAAAGTTGAGCGTTCAGCGTTGTACGCTCAACGCGCTTTTTTTGACTTACCCCCTATCCTTTTCACAAGAAGCAATGCGGCAAAGGTGCACGCTGCACCAAACAGCATACTCCCGATTATAATCATGCTCAGGGACATATGCAGCGGAGAGCCCAGTATGATTTTCACCGGGACCGGCGTATTGTTCTGGTCTATAAATACCATAATAACAAAAACCAGCGCGATGGCCGGGAGAATAAACTTTTTTATAGCCACCCTTAACCCTTACCTTCCCCTTTGCTCTTCACCGGTTGCCGATACTCTTGCAACATATCCTGCATGCAGACAGTGCCCCATTAGTCCCTCACGCCTCACTTCTGACCATGCAATTCATGTCGCAGCTTATCGAGAGAAGCCTTGGATATATTCACTCTGTTACTTCTTGGGCTGTTACTTTTATCGTTCAACAATAGCCTGTTCAGCGTTTTAAGTGGATGCATCAACATATCCCCGACATCATTCCTGGAAGGTTCCGTATCAGTCTGATATCCTCTGAGCAGCTTATACTCGATCAGCGTCAGCAGATAGACAATCTCCTTACTATCCCGCTGGGCCTCCTCGAAGTCGATCTGTGCCCTGGCATCATGTTGCGGGCTGATCTTGGGGGCGTTATGCCACTTGACAACCCTTTCTGCCGCACTATGAAAGTTTTTATGACTTGTCTCGAGCAATTCAATCTCGGGGATATCCCCGTATTCTCTAAGGGCTTCGTTGTAGAGCCACATACCCAGTTCGCATTCGTTATGTGACCGTACATTCAGAATCAGCTGTTTGTTTCTCAGGGACTGATCTAGTTGATCCGACCATTCCACGTGAGTCAGTCGTGCAATCATGATATCAAGCATATATTGCATCCTCCTTAAATTTAGTTGCACCAGACCGGAGAAGCCCTGCCGGAGCCGAGCCGCCGTAGGACGTTATATTATCTCGTGGCAGTTTGTGCATGTTCCCCTTTTGCCATGCGGAGGCTTTGCACCCCACTTGATCGGCGGAGCCGATGGGACCTGGGCAGAAACCGTCGGGAAGACCACCTCGTGACAGTCTGTACATGCCCCCCTTTGGATATGCGGAGAGTTTGTTCCCCATGTTATCGGAGGCGCCTGGGCTGTAACCGCCGGCAGCCCGACCGTATATCCTGGCGGCTGAGGGTCGGGAAAGGGATCAACAGACTGAGCGGCGGCTGGATTGTCTGTAAACGGACTCTGCCCGGTGTTACCGGTATCATAGGGGCCGGCAGCAATGTTAGTATAGTGATGCGTTGTATTCGACAGGCTCTGCAAAGCATCCGACATCAGGTGACAAACATTGCAGTTGGCGCCGCCCGAAGTGAACTGCGCAGCTCCTGCAGGACAGACACGGTTCATGTTATATGGCATGCCAAGGCGTGGACCCGCACCAACCAGCTGAGGGGCTTGATAATTCTGGGCAACGTTTCTTTTGAGGGCATCTTCGTCCGTAGGGTTCGACATCCCACGAAGTACAAATAACAGTCCATATATAATCAGGACCATTATAAAAGCCATAACAAGATATATTCCGGCCTTTACCATGGCGATAACCAACCTACGCGGCTGCGGCCAAAGCCCTTGTCCCCATTATGGGCCCATGCAGTCTTAACCATCCTTTTCCGATAGTCGATATAGGCATCCTGGACCAGACCGGGATGCTGAACGTAGTACATTTTCACATGCAGGGTCTTCAGGTCTCTGAACATTTCAGGGCCGATTACCCCGGCGAGCACAACATCCACGTTATTATCCAGCACAATAGAAACCAGGTTATGACTTACGTCGCCGTTAAAATTTATGTCGGTATTCAGTATCGGGATAATGTTATTGTCTCTTTCGTTATATATTATGAAATAGTGTGCCCTCCCGAGGAATTGATCCATCTGACTGTCTGGCGCTGGTCCCTCTGACGGGATAAGAACCACATGTTTGCTCTGGACAGCCGCTGAGGTGGTATATGCAAAGAACGCGATGATGCCCACTGCCGCTAGACCGATGACCTGCTTGGTTCTCTTTTTTACGAGTACCTCAAGTGCTGTTTCGGGGGCAAAAAGGGTGTTAAAGACCTCGAAGGCAGCTGCCAGCATAAGACAACCGATCACAACAGCCGCCAGCGGGTCAGCGAATAAAAGCCCCAGATCAGCCATTACTACACCGGCAAAGGAGAGACACGACGATATAAAGTTAGTTCTGTTCTGGATTTTGCATACAAAGATATTCATGTCATCAAACTGTTCACTGACGCAAAGGGAGATCTTGTAGAGATACCAGTTAAGCGTACAGGCGGCGATCGAAACCGCAATACCCAAAAGTCCGGGACGGGATTGATTGCCGAGTACCAGTATTGAAAGGTTATGTCCGCATAGCCATAGGCCGACCAGAAATAGAAAAGACCCTACGCTGGCCGTCTGATTTACCGAAACGGCCAGCGTCGATCTGGGAGCGTTAACTGCTCCATAATAATTAATGCCGAAGGACGCGGTGTCGGCAAGAGAGTGCAGGGCATCCGCCATTAGGGCCTGGCTTCCGCCCAGAAAACCGATGACCCCTTTCAGCACAAATGAAAGAACATTCCCATAAAAAGACAGAGAAAGAATCCTTATACGGCATGACATGCAGGTCGAAGCAGCCGGATCTATGCATAGTCTGTATTTCTTCATACAGGCGCGTGCTGAGGTATTATGCTTTCTTTTGCCTTTTCCCAGGCCTGAGCCCTACCGTGGCTTTTAAGTCCCTGCAGGTGTCTTCTCCTCACCGTTTAATTTGAAATCCGAGGGGCTGTCTTTGAAAAGAAAGTATCCTCCAGCTAAGCCGGCCCCGATTAAAAGCAGCGGTCCCCATGGCCCGAGTCCCAGGCCAAGTCCAAGGCAGAAGCCTTTTGCGCCAAACCCGGCTCCGGCTCCGGCTGCCTTGCCCGCAAAACTGTTATAGCCTAAAAATTTACATGCTCCGGGATAGAGTCCTTGCCCCGCCACCTGATTGGTTGCGCCCACCCCGGGATACTGCCCTATCATGCAGCGTCCTAATGGCATAATCGTTTCCTCCTTTTACTATCACATTGTTATTACATGCGAATGATGCCATAGTTATCACGATGGCATAAACAATACCACTTATCCGGCTGATTTTTTCAGGTCTTCTGCGACAGCTTTCCCCTTTTCGACCTGTTCATCGTAATAGGATTTGGCCTTTTTGGCATCAAAGTTCAGGAATGTTCCCCCTGATTCGAAATGGCGGACGAATATCATGCCCAAGGCATAGGTGGAAGCCCCTGAGAGCGCAGATTGGGAAACCAAAGCAGCCGAAAAGCCAACCAGAGGGACAAACTTGAGAATGCTGCAGACAGCCCGCGTCAGGCCGAGCGGGACCGAGGCGCCTACCAGTGAAGCAATAATATTCTTAGTTCTCTCCTTGGAAAAAGGGACTCCATAAAAGGTCGCAAGTCTGTCAATCAATTTCATCTGGACGCCTGTGAGGGCAGCAAGATCTATAAGCGGGAGAGGAATTAGCGCAACAGCAAGTGATCCATACGCGTATTTTCTGATGACCTGTTCTGTCCAAACCTCTCTTTCGTCCAATGTCCAGTCTCCGAACCTGCCCTTGCTTTTCTGCTCTTCCGGGCTATTATTCACACTCATAAACTCTCCTTGTTATCTTTTTCAGGAACAGTCCGACTCACTGCTTCCGGAACCAGAAACCTCAATAGGCACTTGGTGATTTCTGATTATTCCTGTTTTTACATCACACCGTCATTCATTATGCTTTTTGAAGGAACCAAATACAATAGTGATTTAATGCTGATAAATTAGTGATATTAAATGGCTATTATTTCAGCGATGAAAGATAACTTCTCAGGTTAGTTTTTGTTCTGTTTAATTTGAGTTTTTTTCTGATATTCTGGCGATGCGTATCAACCGTATCTGTCGAAATATTCAGTATGGCTGCAATCTCTTTGGTCGTCTTTCCCCCACGAACAAAATTCGACACCTCGATTTCGGTGTGGGTGAGATTGTGGAATTTGGAGGATAGTGTCATAGAAAAGGGGGAGACGATCTGGAGTAGATTGGATTCGAGCAGACTGAGGTATGAGGCGTATTCCGGACCCATAGGGGCCTTCTTCAGCTTTTCAATACCAGGGATGAGCAGTTCCTTAACATTTGAGAGCATCCTCTCTTCCAGCTCATTCTTATCTTTCTCTCTCTGGTGCAACAAGACTTTCAGCGTCGTGTTGAGTTCCTCCAGGTGGTTGGATTTGATTTCGAGCTCTTTATTCACATCCTTCAGGTCTGCAGTCCGTTCTCTCACCTTCTCTTCCAGCCCTTCGTGTGCCCTGCGCAGCGCCTCTTCAGCAAGCTTGAGCTCCGTAATGTCCCTGAAAGCTGTGACAGATGCCACAACCTTTTCATTCTCGATTATCGGACTCGCGAGAACAGATATCGGGAATGTAGTTCCGTCCTTTCTGGTAAAGAGGTCATCGGTGGAAGAATATTGCATACCGGTCTTGATGACATTGCGCATGGGGCAGTGCTCAAGAGATAAAAATTCACCGTCCCTTTTATGATAATGGATGATATCATGCGCATTTTTGTTTGTGAGCTCGGTTAAGGTCCAGCCCAGAAGCCTCTCTGCCTCCGGATTCATAAAAGTTATATGGCCATCTTCATTGAGTACAAAGATACCCTCCCCCAGGAAGAATGTGATATCTGTAAATTCTTTCTCGTTTTTGTATATCATCCCTAAGTCGTTGGTCAAAAGCCGTTAGAAGAACTTCGATTTTTATTGTACTGGAAATACAAAACCGTTTTTAAACACACTGTTCAGCAAGCCTCCTCACAGCCATCGAAAACTCGGAGCCAGGATAGGCTAACATCATAGGCTCATTTTTAAATAGTGCCTTTCTTACCAAAGCGTCAGTGGGTATGGTTGTCACCAAACTGGACGAAACGCTCAGGTACTGCTCAAGCATCGACCTTATGACATTTCCGGATTTGATTTCCGCTGGTGACTGCACCATATTAATGACAATGCTGGGTCTGAACTTGTCCAGCATCTTCCGTGCTGATTCCGAAGCAGCAGAGTTAACCTTTGAGACCTCATCGAGTATATTGTCTACAGTTCTAAGGTGAGGATTAGCGGCAACGTCTTTAGCTTTTGCAAGTATATCCAGCAGATCGTTTGCTTGTTCAGCTTTAAAATGGAACGCGAGCATCCGGAAAATACATGATTTTATAAAACTATAGACTTTTATAAGAGAGGTTGACTCCGGAGACGTTATCATTAGTTGCTGGTTGGCAATCAAAATAAAATCGACCACATTGAAAGAAGACCCCGCTGCCAGATCCAGAATTAGCATCTCACTCTCCAGTTTGAGAAGATGGTTTATAAGTTTCATCTTCTGTTGATAAGGCATATTGGCTATATCCGGGATATCGGCGCCTCCGCAGATGAGCTGAAGGTTTCTTATGCCTGTCTGGATGAGGATTTCATCAAGGCTATTTGTTTTTTTCAGAATAAAATCATCAAGGGAATGCTCGAAACGTCTGATGCCAAGAAGAATATGAAGGTTCGCACCGCCAAGATCAAGGTCGACTGCAGTAACCCTCTTCCCCATATGGGCAAGTGCGATCGCAAGGTTGGATGAGATTGTACTCTTCCCGATCCCGCCTTTAGGTCCAACTACAGAAATAACTTTTGTTGACATTTTTTAAGTAGAGAGGTCAGTTTGAAGACTTCCTGCGGCAAACCCGCATGGAATCTTAATATCCTTCTTTATATTCGCTCGCTATCCATTACTTCATCCCAAGAAAACCCATAAGATCTTTAGCAAGCGTTTCGTCATCAGAAGGACCGCTCTCGTCTGTGGCCGGTAACAGCGCCTTAAAGTCGCCCTCTGGTTTGGTCGTCAGCAGCTCTTTGGCTCTTGATGCTATAAGATGTAGATCCAGTGGATTTGAGATGCACCATTCGAATAACGCGCCTTTAAGTGAACTAGATACATCACCTGCTGAATTTGCAACAACAAGCACCGAAGATCCGGACAGGAGTCCACCAAGTGAACTAAAGTACTCCAACTCGCCCGGGAAATAGCCTTCCTTGTCGATTATCACAAGCAGTGGAGATTTGGTCTTCAGAATATCTCCGGCAGCATGCAGGTTCTTATGGAGAGAAACTTCAAAACCATTCTTTACCAACGTTTTGAGCAGCAACGCGCCTCTTACTTCGTCAGCAGAAAAGATTACTGCCGAAAAAGACATTTATCTCCTCTATTTGCTCTCCGAGATAGCCATTGCGAGCGTCCCTTTGGCGGTAGTGTCCAGAGGGTCTTTGGCAACTCTCACCGAAGATATCTCAAACGGCAACCTGATGGATTGTAGCGCACCCTCAAACTTCTCCCTGACGCCCTTCGGCGACGCCGTGCCTCCGCTTATTACTATAGGAAGAGGCTGGGCTATTTTAGGTATTTTGATGGATGAGGAAATAACCCTCTCCATGCTTTCCACCAGGTTATTGATAAGGTCAGTATAATAAATCTGCAGGGCGAGTTCGACATTGGTCTTCGGCAGTGTGGTGAGGTCGACACCCCCCTCTTTTATGCCTTTAATTTTCGTCGCGGACAACCTGACTTCACGACTTACGTTCTCGTCGATGTCGTCGCCCCCTTTCTGGATGCTGTAGGTGATCACCGGGACCGACATGTAGGAGAGACAAACATTGCACATACCGCCGCCCATGCTTATCCCAATACCTGTAAAATTTTCTTCACCAAGTTCGGACATGACCACTGCAAGTCCTTCATTGACGGCTATTGGCGTGTAGCCCAGACTTTCAAGGTACATTTTGATCACGACGGATTCATGACCGCCCAGGGAGGATGACTTGTGATTATCAGAAAGCGGCTCACCGGGAACGCTGAAACAGATAATTTCGCCCAATTTGCCAGCCCGTTGAACTAGTGTTTTGATAATTGCCTGAACAATTGCGACCCCTTCGTCCTCGCGTAAATTCAGGAACCCTTTTTCCATGGGTCTCCTGGTATTGGCATTGAACATATTGGCAAAATTTTCGGCTGAATTTCCAATTATGTAGTACTGTCTGTTATGTTCAAAAAACACGATATCATTCTGTAGAAGGATATGTCTCGTGAATTTCGATTGTGGAATAGCAAAAAAAGCGTTCTGTTGTTTGGCAATGCTGGTTTTATTGCCTTTATTTTGGGCCATGACAATATTGCTGGTACCGACATCCAATCCGATTGGTCCGCCAGCACCTTCGGGTTTCACTTCCACCGCCAAAGATTTCTGCTCATCTTGCCCTTGATATTCACCCGCTCCGGTTGCCTCTGTCATGACGCCCCCTCGTATTTAGCATTTTTATCAAACATTATTCACCTTTTTTTACTGACAGCGACGTTATTATATTGTTATCCTACAGTCCATGTCAACACGCACACGCACCTCATCAACACACGTTGCCTTCCTTCATTTTTGCACAGATTTTATATGCTGTAATTCTACCCGCTACAATACGTTACACATACATGCTGGTCGTGTTGACAATACCAGCCAGTTTTGTTTAACATTATTGATTATTTACAGCCGTTTTTTCAAAATAGCGCATATAAATTTAGGAGGTTACCCTTGTCTATATTGAACGAAGTCGAAATTGCAAACCCCCAGCATCCTCATTGTGCCACTATGCTGTTGCTGGACACTTCCGGATCCATGGAAGGAGATAAAATCAGACAATTGAACGAAGGCCTAAACTTCTTTAAGGAAGATATACTGCAGGACGATCTTGCCCGGAAACGGGTCGATCTTGCCATTATAACTTTCGGAGAGGGAGTGAATGTTGTGCAAAACTTCTCCTCCGTGGAAAATGTGCCTGAGATGCAATTAACAGCAGAGGGCCTGACACCTATGGGCTACGCTCTGAGCATGGCAATGGACCTCATCGAGCAGCGGAAGAACGAGTACAAGGTAAAGGGGGTAGATTACTACCGGCCGTGGCTATTCATGATCACCGATGGTGAGCCGACAGACATGAAGCCCGGTGATCCAAAGTGGAACTCCGTTGTCAGCAGGATTCAGGAGGGTGAGAGCAGTAAAAAATTCCTCTTTTTCACAGTGGGAGTTGAACCCGCTAACATGCAGGTGCTTAAGGATCTTTCACCTCAGAACAGGCAACCCCTCAAACTGAAGAAAGACAGATTCAGGGAAATGTTCAGTTGGTTGTCAAAGAGTACACGAAGGACTTCAGCCTCGAAAGTCGGCGATATTGTGCCCCTGGACAATCCTACCGGTCCAGAAGGCTGGGGAGAAATTGAGACTGATTAGTTGACCATTTACCTTGGCATTATCAATTTCACCACCTTATATTTTGGGCGCATCAGTAACCGGTTCTCTTCATATTCAGGGAGGGTTGCCCTGTCAGGATGCTTATTTTTATGAGATGGTATCAGATAATCTCGGTTTAATAGCCGTAGCCGATGGACTTGGAAGCGTCCCTTTGTCTGATCTCGGCTCCCGGCTTTCAGTCGAAGCGGCGGTGGACGCTGCAAAAAGTCTTTTACTCAACACTCCCATCGATGAAATAGATATTGCCGGAGTACCGTTGAAAATGATGCAGGCTGCCAGGGATAGTCTCGATGAGACCTCCCTGAGGGAAGGAATCCAGCTGAGCGATATGGCAACAACCCTTATTGCCGTTTTGTTTCATAAAGACTGCATTTATACTGCACAGATCGGGGACGGAGCTGTGGTCGCACGAGTTGACAGATCATTAGTGCTCATCTCCCAGCCTTCTAATTCCGAATATGCCAATGAGGTAACCCCTATAACCTGCAGTTCCTGGCGCGATAGCCTCGCCAGTGCGGAAGCACGTTCCGGAGTCGAGTACATAGCGGTTTTTACCGACGGATGCCAAAGAGCAGCTCTTATGAAAACTGCGGATGGTTATGAACCTTTTGAAAAGTTTTTCAATCCCGTATTCTCTTTTGCAACGGAAATCGATAACATTTATGATGGCGAGCAGGAGCTCAGAGAATTCCTTTCCTCCAAGAAAATAAGCGAATATTCCGAGGACGATAAAACGCTGGTATTGGCTGTTTTGCATGGACGAAACGATGACCGAACTGACAGTATATAACAATGCAGGCCAGGCATTGCCACTGAGTAAAACCCGGAAGAGCGGTGGCGAGGGCAAAATTTACTCGCTAAAGGGCAATCAATACTTATGCGCAAAAATATATTATGACAAATCCATAACCGCTGAACTCGCTGATAAGATCATTGCGATGATCAGAAACGCTCCCGAAGACCCTACTTGGTCAGTGATAGGGTATCGGTCCATTTCGTGGCCCATAGAGGTTGTTTTTTTTGATAAGGAGAGAACCCGCTTCGCAGGCTACACCATGCCTTTCATTGATACGAAGGTCTTTAAGGAAAGTCATACCTACTACGACCCGGCCGACAGGATAAGGGAATTTGGGGGCACCTTCACCTGGAAATACCTGATGACCGCTGCCTTCAACATAGCAAACGCGGTTACCTCCATTCATCAGAAGGGACATTGCATAGGGGACTTGAGAGAAAACAACATCCTCGTTTCGCCGAATACCCTCATCACTTTTGTAGATTGCGACTCGTTCCAAATCAGGGATAGTGCCACAGGAAAGATCTTTTACACCCGTGTCGGCACCGGCGAGTTCCTACCCCCGGAGCTTCATTCTGTAAATTTCAAAAACAACGATCACGAGAGAATTTATTCCGACCGTTTCGCCCTTGCGATACTCATTTTCAAATTCCTTATGATGGGAACACATCCCTACCAGGCAAGAGGCCAGGTCCTGAATGACACTCCTTCGACCGAGGGAAAAATAATAAAAGGCTTTTTCCCATACTGCAATAATAAGGATGTCGAACCGCCTGATTACGCCCCACCATATGAAATCATGCCGCTTTCTCTCAAGAATCTTTTCTACCGGTGTTTCGTCGAGGGGCATAAGTCGCCGCTAAAGAGACCTACAGCCAAGGAGTGGCTTGATACCCTGCGTGACGTGATTGATACTCTTAAGGAGTGCGGCTCAAACAGAAACCATGTCTATGCTGACCATTTGACCGATTGCCCGTGGTGCAGAATGGATAAGGACTACTTTCCCCAGACTTTTTTTATGGGACATCAGGTGCTTCTGCCGTTCCCAGGTTCTCAGGCAGAGCCGCAAACGTTTCAGTGCGCTGCCATTTGGTGCTCCACATGCGGGGTATCGGTGGAATTCGATTTTAACAATTGCCCCAACTGCGGAATGTCCATAGCAGATATGGTATAGGTCATGAATTGTCCGAACTGTGGCAACTCCATCAGGAACCCCTTAAACTACTGCCCCTATTGCAGGGCGCCGCTCAATCCCGTGGTTCCTCCTTTGATTGACAACAGACGGAAACGCAAGTCCGGAAAGACAGCAGCGCTTGCCCTGATCCTGCTGCTCATCTCCTTTGCCGTGTATCACTACAAGGGACAGGAAGTGCGCACTTTTATAGAAGCAATGATTTCACATCTAAGGAAACAAAATATCCAAGACAACCGCTTATCGGCATCTGCACCTGCCGCACAAAAGGATGTCCCTCTGCAAAATGCTCCCGAGAAGTACACTGATCCCGTAACCGGTATCGAATTCGTCTTTATTCCTGGTGGGTGCTATCGAATGGGAGACATATTCGGGGATGGAGATGCCGATGAAAAGCCGGTACACGAGGTATGCGTAAACGATTTCTACATCAGCAAATATGAGGTGACGCAGGGACAATGGGTAAGCCTTATGGGGAAAAATCCGTCATCCTTCACAGGGGGAAAAACTTATCCAGTGGACAAAGCGAGTTGGCAGGACACGCAGAAGTTTATTACTGCCTTGAAAAAAAAGAGCAACATCTCTAAGTTCCGCCTACCCACGGAAGCTGAGTGGGAATACGCCTGCAGAAGTGGAGGCAAGAACGAGAAGTGGGCCGGAACAGAAAACGAGGCGTCTCTTGGGCAATACGCATGGTTCGGCTCAAACTCAGGCGGTAAGCCACATGGCGTAGGCACGGCCAAACCAAACAACCTGGGGCTGTATGATATGAGCGGAAATGTATGGGAGTGGGTTGAAGACGACTATGCGCCGGATTGCTATCAGGATCAGGATAAAGACAACCCCGTCTGTATAAGAGGAAGAGGTGGCAACCGTGTAATCCGCGGCGGCAGTTGGAACCTTTCCGCGCGCTTTGCACGCTGCTCCGCTCGCAGCAGTGCCAACCCCAACACTGGCGCATATAGTGTAGGCTTCCGCCTTGTGCGTGAAAAATAGATCACCGCTGCGAAGGATTTATTTTAGATTATACGTGAGGTAATATAGATGCCTGTCTTACTGAAGACAACCGTCCTGCTCCTATGCTCCAATGTCTTTATGACCTTTGCGTGGTATGCACATTTAAAGAACCTTGGCAACAGGACATGGTACATAGCCGCGCTGGCGAGCTGGGGCATTGCCTCCTTAGAATACATGTTCCAAGTGCCTGCGAACCGCATCGGATATACTGCGATGACATTACCGCAACTGAAGATTCTACAGGAAGTAGTAACGCTTTCTGTATTCGTGCCATTTGCAGTCATTTATATGAACCAGCCAGTGAAGCTTGACTATGTCTGGGCAGGAGTCTGCCTCATGGGCGCAGTCTATTTCATCTTCAGGGCATAGCTAAGCGGCAAACGTTCTATCGGAAAGACTTATCGGTATGAGGCCGAAGACGTTGTCGGAGCGGCTAAAGGAATGAGATAAAGGAATTAATGGGGAAATTGATTATGTTGTTGCTATTGGCAATCTTAGTGAAAATTCCCTTACGGCAATCCTAATGAGATGGTATATCCCTGAATGAATATACACGGGACATTTGGACTGGTAGGTTATTCCCATAAAAAGCGTAGATACATTTTTCTTGCCATTTCTATAATGATAGTACTGTTTATCGTTTTATGGTGTTTCCTGCGGTGAAAAGTCTTTTCTGACTCACTGGAGAGGCTTCACTTCTTTTGAGGCTGGCACAAAATAAAAGTTAAAGATAGGGATTTAAAATTTTGTTATGAAATTCTGATCATAATATCCTGAAGTATATTAGCCATAGCTTCTGCATGCTTTCCTGGAATACCGGCTTCCCTTAGCTTTTGCTCGTACTTAATCATATCAATTTTCCCGGCAATAGCCGCAGCAAGAGCTTCCACATGAACTTCAGCCTGCTGCCCCGGGACTCCAGCCACTATTAATTGTTTATAATACTTTAAAGTGTCAAGCATCTTCGTTCCTCCTGAACAAATTACAGTGATTATAAAACACTTCTTTGTGAACAGAATAACCCTTCATACTTAAACCAGTCAACATCAAAATGAGCACACATAAATTTTAAGGAAGTTAACGATAATGAGATTTTGTTAGTTTCTTTTGGAAAGTGTTACGTATAGGTGAGTGTACATATTAAAATCAAGACTTTCAAATATTTGTCGTGAAGGTCATCAGTGCCCGCTCTATCCCGTAAAAAAAGATTTATTGGCTTATGATAGAATTATCTTAAGGTTGTCTGCCGAGGGGATATTATATATATGGTTAATTGGAATCGCTTTATTCCGACAGACTTCGAATATGATCGTGAGCGTGACAAGCTATTTGTTCATCGTATACTTTTTGAAGAGGCGGTTGAGTGTTTTTTCTCAGATTATGAAGTCGGACGCAATAAAACATACAAAGACAGGTATCAGCTTATAGGCAGTACAATTGGGGGAAAAACCTTAAAATCATTTTTCAACTTAAACCCGGTAATGTAGTCCTGATAATTACAGGATGGGAAATATTAAAATAAAACGTAAAGTTTTGACATTAGAAGAAATCGATAGCGCCGTTATCGCACAAACTGAGGATGATTCCTGCTGGGAGAAGCCCGTAAAAGTCATGAAATCTAAGTCCACATCCTTAGCTCTTCCTTCAGCTCTTGCTTCGAGGGCGGCTTTTTTTCCCGCCTGCATAGCGAGGCCAATTTGGAGGAATGGATTAAGCGTATAGTCGAGGAGAGAGTTGATATAGAAGAAGCTGTTTTTGCAGGGTCGAAACGTGAACTCGTTGGAAAGCGTATTCGATAAAAACCTCCGGCTTACTGTTTTAATATGTCCGGAAACACTTTTTCAATAAACTCCGCCGGGCTCACTATTGTGAGATTATGTGTCTGAGTACCTTTTAATCTATCAAAATCCTTCTTATCACCAGTAATCAGGTAATCTGCGCGGCAGGCAATCGCTGAAACAAGAACTGGGACATCTTTTTCAGCAATTGCGCCGGTCATGCTTTTTATCTGCTCCTGCGATGGTAAAGCTACGACTTCGAGACTGAGCTTAGGTAAATATTTGTGATAGAGGGGGAGAGCCTGCGGCATTTTTTTCTTTAGATTCCGCTCGACCTCCAGAAGGTTATAGCGTCCTGTCGATCCTGTAAGCATAGGCAACTTGAGCGTTAGCAGATCAAGAATAATGCGTGGCGCTCCCTTGTCTGAGAACAGCCCGGATAAGATCACATTGGAATCGAGAAAGACTTTACACTTTTTTCTTTCGGCCATAGGTATCTTTATATAATTCTTCCCTTTCCTCTTTTGTCCCCTCGATGAGGTCTTCCACTGTGAGGCCGGATGCTTTGAGTAATTTCTTCAATTGTATCCGTGCCTCGTCAAGCTCCAACCTCCTGGGTGTGATGACGAGAGAATCTCCGACCGGCAATATAGAGACAACATTACCTTCTTCGAGATGACTCATTTCCCGTATTTTTTTGGGGATGGTGAGCTGACCTCGGGCCTTTATCTCTGCAATTACTGCTTTAGTTGCTTCCATTTTATTGCCCTCCATATAATACTATTCTGATTTCAGAATATCAGATTTCAGAATATATTGCAATAAGTGGGTTTCCAATAGAAGAGTTCTTGTTGTGGTGATCAGGAGAGATGTGGTGCGAAGGTCACATGGGTGCAGTCCTTACTGCTGAGATATTTTCTTGAGAAACCGTTATAATTAACATTATTTTTATCGAAAAATAATGTCTACTACTCATATCTCATGGTATACTCAAATATAGATTATAGAAGAAGTTTAAACGAAAAAAAGTTCCCTGAATGGGATAATCTGCCCGGTGGTGGCAGAAAATATTGGTTTGAAGTAAAGGGTAGGCATGGCTGGAAAGCAAGATATGTAAAGGAAGTTGATAGTATGGAAGAAACCGTTAAGTTCTATCAAGAGATTTATGACGATGAAAGTCGATTAAGGGAAGTTCATGAAAAATTCCCTGTAGATAAGGGTCACGATAATGTCAAAAGTTTCATGAAAACTGAGGGGAATACATGAAATGAAGGCAATGCAAGGCGGTATTGTACTTGCTGGCTTAACGAAATAGACGTAAGGCGCGTCATTCCCGCAGGCTTTTAGCGGGAATCCAGGAAGCAGCAATGGATTCCGGATCAAGTCTGGAACGACAGAGAGCTAAAGCAGTAATGATCTTTGACAAACAGAAGTATAGGCGTTAGACAGCAAGCGATAAGATTTTCGTCCATTTGCCTTGCAGTGTAGAGATATTTTCCAACTCTGGCAAATGGACTGGAGTTTTGTAGCTCAGTGACATATGAGGGCGCAGGAAGTTGTAATGCGTTACAAACAAAGTGGTCAGAGATACAGCTCCGTTATCACAGTTAAAGCCTGCTGCAGGTCTTACGTGGTATTTGTAGGTTCTGTTTAGGCGTTCGACAAGTTGTTTGAATGCTCTGAACAATGCTGATTCGGTATCGAGATTTTGGAGCCCAATAACCTTACGGTGCTGTAGTGCTGGGGAGTCAGGGTGTTGAGCATTGATGAAGTGAATTCCGGCAGGGTACGAGGGATTGCCATCGGTAACAAGAGTGATGCGCTGATCGGGTTCAGCAGTACGGATGGCCTCATTCATAGCGCAGATGGCAGGCTGGGTGCCACGATTGTCGGCTACATGATAGGCAGTGATTTTAAGGTTATTAGCGGAGATGAAAAAGAAGACGTATTGATGTTTGCCCTGGACCTTGATGTAGGTTTCATCGCCGGCAGCAAAGGAGTCGACACCACCTTTGTGCTTTAGGTTGAACCTGTGGCAGTAGAAGGCGGCTGCGGCTGCATAGTTAAGCACTGTTTGATAAGAGACCTTGACGTTGAATACGGTTTTGAGAATGGCGGCAGTTTTTCTGGCCGGGATAGCGAAAGAGACGTAGAACGCCAGAATAAGGCCGAGGACATTTTCAGAGTTATGGATTTTACAAAGATCGACAGTGGGTTTCTGAGGCGCTGAGTGCGGAAGCTCATTAGGTCTAAAGTGATATTCCCTGTACTGATAGTTGAGCTTGAACTGGGAACTTTTCTTCTTCAGTATTGACAGTTCAGCGGGGTTGAGTTTACTGAGGGCCTTGAGGCGATGAGAGCAGTTATCATTGCAGCATTTATAGATGGTGACCTCTTTACGTTGTTTCCATCGGAAGAGTGAGCAATGGCAATAGGGACAGAAAAACTTTGCATTAATGTTTTTACGGAATCTTTGCTGGAGCTGAAAGAGGTGGTCGCAGACCTTGCATTTAAGCTGAGACATCTTTTTGCCATCATTGTAGTAGATATAGATATGAGGGGCATTACAGAGTGGACAAATAATCTGGACAGGAACTGCCGGAGAGCTGTCCCGGCGTTTAACAGGAGCAAGCGGCTTGCCGTGCTTGGCTTCGTATAGAGACAAAAGTTCTTTATAGCTTTTTTGTGCGTTTAGTTTTTTTTTCAGGGGGAGGCTGTTCTGTCAGAGGCGGCAATGGATCAACAGAATAGTTTCTGTAATTAGGATGCTCTTGCTTGAAGGCATCCTTGGGCTTTACATCCGGATTCCGATCAAGAAGGACATCGGACAATCCGGTAACGATTTGCTCTATTTCGGTGCGTGTGAATTTTGAGCAGATCCAAATGACGAAGCGTGAGATTCTGGACATAAAGCTTTGCCTCCTTATGGTAAGTGCAAAATAACTTAACCATATTATCGGGAGATGAGGCAAGACCTTTTAAGTAGCGGTATATTGGTGGTTCCGCTGGCGTATGCAGGATGTGAGAAGAGAGCGAAGTTTTTACACGCCAGCGGCTCAAAGGGAAAACCCTCTTTACCCAGCAAATTGGGGGGAGGGAAGTAAAAACTGAATAATTAGCTGAGAGTATTGGGTTTTTAGGCAATTTGCTTAGAAACTTTTGGCAATACGAGGGTCACAGAAGGGAGGGTTAGTAATGATTTTAACAACAAAGGCGCTTGCAGACATGATTATAAGATATATAAACAGACAAATGGATTTATCAGGACTTGTTGATTGGGCAGAAAACATGATGAGAGAATCCGACTTTGAGGCCGAACATTTTGAAATAATCAGAGATGTTCTTGCACATGTCGGCCTTGCTGATGTCCGGGAATTTGGTCTTTCATGGGATGATTGTTATGAATATCTGCACCGGCTGGGCTATAACGTAAAAGTGGAACTGGTGTAATTATTTTCGAAGTATGTAGGGATTAACAGGATGGGGAATATGAAACCAAAACGTAAAGTTTTGACAGAAGAAGAGATCGACAGCGCCGTTATGAGTTTGGCATTAGTGAAAATCCTTGGTCCGAGGCACGCTTTCCCGGTTTTGATAACGAGCGTTGCCGGGTACTTACGGTGGAGGAAGAAAAGGTTCTCCTGAAAGCAGCCAGTCCGTCATATCTACAGGATGTCATCACCTTTGCCATCCACACTGCTTGCCGTCGTAAGGAAATTCTCTGGCTGACCTGGGCGGGTGTAAATTTCGACCTCCGGAATATCAGAGTCCAAATCTCAAAACGGAAGCGTACAGACAAACCTCGTTATAAGGTAATCCCCTTGAGTGACAGGTGTTATGAGATGTTGCGTCGAAGAAGGCAGATGATCGGGGATGTCTCAGACTTGAATGTTCCTGTATTCCCGATCACGGTGGCTGCACTCAAAGATACTTTTGAGCGCGCCGTAAAGGCATCAGAATTAAAAGATCTCCGTTTGCACGACCTTCGGCATACATGTATTAGTCGATGGGCAATGATGGGAATTCCGGAACATATGATAGTAGCTATGGCGGGCTGGACTACCTCCGCCATGTTCCAGCGATATGCTCATTTTGTGCCGGGTTCCTTGCAGGTGT
>CAWAEO010000015.1:0-27905 GCA_963780885.1 Nitrospirota bacterium | reverse complement strand
CCCGGATTACTGAACCGACGCAGGGGCTCGCTGAAATTCATGGAAGGATGGGATCGCTCCTTGAGGTCGGCACCGGATTTCACGCCGAACTCACCGGACGGGAAAATATGTACCTTAGCGGCGCGATTCTCGGTATGAGCAGGAATGATATCAAAAGCAAGTTTGACGAGATCGTAGCTTTTGCTGAAGTGGAAAAGTTCATAGATACGCCCGTAAAATACTTCTCCAGCGGCATGTATTTGAGGCTCGCATTTGCAGTGGCAGCCCATTTGGACCCTGAAATACTAATTGTTGATGAAGTTTTGGCAGTAGGTGACGCACGGTTTCAGAAAAAATGTCTGAATAAAATGAATGATGTAAGCCAAAAGGGGAGAACTGTTCTTTTCGTATCTCATAACATGCCGTCGATTACTCGTCTCTGCAGCAGAGCAATACTTCTGGAAGAAGGGATTTTAAAAGCCGATGGACCATCTAATCGAGTAGTAAGCAGCTATCTGAACAACGGACATGGCACTTCGGCGACCCGCGAATGGCCCGACGCTGCAAAATCACCCGGCAATCACATCGGGCGCTTACGAGCGATAAGAGTTCGTACAGATAAAGGTGAAATTACGGACACAGTGGGCATTAGCGATGCGTTTGTAATTGAGATGGAGTATGAGGTGCTTCAGCCGGGATATGTGCTCATGCCTCACCATCATGTTTTTAATGAGGAAGGCATACCAGTTTGCGAAGCACATGACACAGACAAGGCCTGGCTGGGCCGGGAACGTCCGGCAGGACATTATACAAGTACCGTCCGGATTTATGGAAATCTTTTGTCGGAGGGGATGCTGTATATCTCGTCAGGAGTAACGAGAGTAAATCCGGCGGAGAGGCTATTTTACGAACGGGATGCGGTGACTGTTCAGGTGGTTGACCCTGACGGCAAGTCCCCGGCTCGTGGTGAGTGGACCGGCAGAATGAGCGGTGTGGTCAGACCCTTTTTCAATTGGAGCACGCAATTCAACCGGGGATGATTGGTAATCCCCAAAGCATTCAGGGAACAAAGACATGAAAGTAGCTTTTATAGTAAGTGTATTTCCAATTCTGACTTCTGAGACCTTCATCCTCAATCAGATAACGGGGCTATTGGACCGGGGGTGCGAAGTCGATATTTATGCGCAAGCTGCCGAGAGCCTGTCCAAAGTGCATCCGGACGTAATAAAATATCGCTTGCTCGATCGGACAACTTATTATGGGACCGCAATCCCGGAAAATAAATTGAAGCGCATTGGAAAAGCAATAGGCCTGATAAGGTGCAATTTTCATAAAAACCCTTTGGCCATGATCAGATCATTAAACTTTTTCAGGTTTGGGAAAGAGGCTATTTCATTAACACTGCTGTATTCAATTATCCCGTTTCTGGATAGGGGGCCGTATGATATCATTTATTGCCATTTTGGGCCGAATGGAGACCTGGCCGTACGGCTGAGGATGCTCGGCGTCCTGAAAGGGAAGGTAATAACGACATTTCATGGATATGATATCAGGATGGCCATGGAAGAGGGAAGCGGAATCTACGACAGACTTTTCAGAAACGGGGACCTTTTTTTATCAATTTGCGATTATAATTACAGGCGTTTAATAAGTTTTGGCCTGGATGCAGGTAAAATTGTTCACCATCCGGTTGCGATCGACCTTGCCAAGTTTCCGTTCAAAAGGCAAGATTCTATCGGACAGGGACCCGTCAAAGTACTGACAGTGGCACGCCTCGTCGTGGTGAAAGCCCTTGATAACGCAATAAGAGCGATTCACAAAGTCCTTCAGGAACACCCCAACCTGCATCTGGAGTACAACATTGTCGGCGACGGATATTTGGCCGAAGATCTGAATGAACTCATCAAAGACCTGAAACTTGATAAAGTCGTGCATCTGCTTGGCCCCAAGAGTCAGGATGAAGTTATGGAAGCCATGAAAAAAAATCATATTTTTCTCTTGCCGAGCTCGGCCGAGGCATTGCCTGTAGTATTAATGGAAGCTCAGGCTGTCGGCCTTCCGGTCATAGCCAGCGATGTCGGCGGCGTTAAAGAAGTAATGGCCCGTGAAGGGTCAGGGTTTCGCGTTCCGGCCGGAGACGTGGATGCGCTGGCTGATAAATTGACCTATGTCATCGACCATCCTGAGCAGTGGCCCGGCATGGCTAAAATCGGCAGAAAACATGTAGAAGACAATTTCAACGTAAAAAAGTGGAATGACAGGTTGGTCAGCTTATTTAATCAATTGGCCGGTGCGGCATAATCATCGGCAACCTTTAAAAGAGCTGTCCCTGTTGAATTGACTCGTGAATACAATCACCAATAAATATTGTCCCGATACGGCACGGTATCATTTCTCTCAGGCTGAATCCCAATATAACACAAAAAAATACAGGGGTGCTCTCAAGAGTCTTTTCCGGTCGCTCTCTACAGACCCCTTTCAAACAGATGCATATTCGCTGTTGCTGAGGTCTTGTTTCGGTCCAGCCTTTCCCGAACCGATTGCAGACAAGGTGAGGGCAATAAAGCGGTTACTAAACCACATGATAGACTTGGCCGCTTATGCGAAGCACAAACAACAATTGGATAAAAAATAACTTTGCTATACTCAATGAGCGTAATGATGGAAGGATACAGAACTCTTTTTCAGGAGTTGCTGAATTCCAGCGACAATAAAGAATTGGACACTATACGACAGCCCGTGAAGATCAAGGAGTAACCATGTATTTCACGTATCTATGGCAATCTTCGGGTTTTACCCATCAGGATGCATATGACAGGTTCTCATCTGTTTTATTAAACCAATGCCAGTTATATAAGAAAGCATTTGGACAAGGGCCGACCCTGAAAATAAAACAGATCGAAAACGTGCTGATCGGCCAGGTCCGGTACGACACCGGAGTTAGGGGATGGGAATCCTGGATCGACATGGGCGAAACCGGCATAGCCTGGGGCGGAGTTTGCGAAGACTTTCTCGGTAAGAAGTTAGATAGCGAAGCGATCGGTGATATTATCAAAACCCTGAGAGACAACCCCAAAGAACTCCTTTCCTGGAGCGGCACGTTCTCTGTGATCACATGGCATGGTAATAAAGTGTCCCTGACAACGGCAGCAACGGAGAATCCGACATTATGGCACACGGAGGGACCGCACGGTTGGGCGTCGGGGCCGCGGGCAGTGCCTCTTTTAGAACTGGTCGGACGCCGGCCTGAGCCTGACATGGGGGCATTGCGTCTGTACCTTTCATTCGGATATTTTATGGGAGGGTGCTCGCCGTTCGGGCAGGTATCCCGCGTTCGTGACAGGATGCAGATTATTGTGGAGCAGGACATGAAGCCCCGATTTGTCACGTATGCAACTTTGAGTGAATACCTGGAGCCCGGCAAACAGAGCACTGACTGGAAAGAGAACGTCGCTATAGCGGCTGATCGACTTATTCAGAGAGTAAGCAACCAGATGGCGCATAGCAGCAGACCCGTTATTCTTCTTACAGGAGGACGTGACAGCCGGTCTATCGCAGCGGCAGCAAGAAAAAGTGGACATCCCTTTATAACGGCCACCAGCGGGTCGCCCGATTCCCAGGATGTGCTTATTGCTGCGAAAGTCGCGCAAGTGCTGAACGTGGAACACAGGCTTGATGGTGAAGGTATAAATCCTGTTCTTCTGGCAGCTTCAGTGGAACGGCTAAAACTGTGGGCGCAGATCAGTGAAGGACTTTTACCTCTTAATTTTTGTCTGCACTTGAAAGACTTCCTGACATCAGACCTTTCAATTCCAGTGTCACGAGAGCAGTTCGGACACGGTCTGGAACCGGGAATCGGACGAGGCTCTTATTATCCTGATGTGGAAATCAAAGATCTCAAGATAATGGGACTGGAAAAGGCCCATACATTTATGACAACCAGGAGCTCGTTTCTAAAATCAAGCAGTGAGGCAGATTCCCTATTGAAGGACATTCAACTGCATCTGGACCATGCTCTTGACGAGGTTAACGGAAATGTTTATCACTGGTTCGAACTTTTATTGTGGAGAGAAAGGGGACTTAAGTGGGGGATGGATTTGCAATCAGTATACAGCCCGGTCCGCTGGGCCTGGACACCCCTTTTTGACAGGGAACTCCTGAGATTGAGCTGGGACTTGACCGTGGAACAAAAAAAGTCCGGTCATTTTTTAAAAGACGTGTACACCACGATGATGCCCGGGTTGGTAGATGTGGGGTGCACACAGTACTTCGGCATGAGGAGACAAAAACTTGTTGACCGTATAAAACTGCGGGCGATGTTCGAGTTGGGCCGATATTTGAAGCCCCATGCAACGAGACCAGGCGCGACTACCGGGGACAATAAGGCTGCAATCCTGATGGAATTTTGGGAGACGGCTCTGTTGAATGGGCATACGCGCTTCTGGAAAGAATTCATCGAGGAAAAAAAACTGAGACAGCTCATTCTGCGGTCCCCTCAAAGTGAGTGGCTGTGGAGATTATTAACGATTGATTTTGTGGCTGAGGAACACTTTGGCGGAATCAATAAACAATGGGGGAACGGATAGATGGTTAACCCGCTGGTTTCTATAGTCATTTGTACTCTCAATAGGACGGACCTTCTCAAAGTGGCCTTGCAGAGCATTGTTGCGCAAAGCTACGGGCCCGTGAAGATCAAGGAGTAACCATGTATTTCACGTATCTATGGCAATCTTCGGGTTTTACCCATCAGGATGCATATGACAGGTTCTCATCTGTTTTATTAAACCAATGCCAGTTATATAAGAAAGCATTTGGACAAGGGCCGACCCTGAAAATAAAACAGATCGAAAACGTGCTGATCGGCCAGGTCCGGTACGACACCGGAGTTAGGGGATGGGAATCCTGGATCGACATGGGCGAAACCGGCATAGCCTGGGGCGGAGTTTGCGAAGACTTTCTCGGTAAGAAGTTAGATAGCGAAGCGATCGGTGATATTATCAAAACCCTGAGAGACAACCCCAAAGAACTCCTTTCCTGGAGCGGCACGTTCTCTGTGATCACATGGCATGGTAATAAAGTGTCCCTGACAACGGCAGCAACGGAGAATCCGACATTATGGCACACGGAGGGACCGCACGGTTGGGCGTCGGGGCCGCGGGCAGTGCCTCTTTTAGAACTGGTCGGACGCCGGCCTGAGCCTGACATGGGGGCATTGCGTCTGTACCTTTCATTCGGATATTTTATGGGAGGGTGCTCGCCGTTCGGGCAGGTATCCCGCGTTCGTGACAGGATGCAGATTATTGTGGAGCAGGACATGAAGCCCCGATTTGTCACGTATGCAACTTTGAGTGAATACCTGGAGCCCGGCAAACAGAGCACTGACTGGAAAGAGAACGTCGCTATAGCGGCTGATCGACTTATTCAGAGAGTAAGCAACCAGATGGCGCATAGCAGCAGACCCGTTATTCTTCTGACAGGAGGACATGACAGCCGGTCTATCGCAGCGGCAGCAAGAAAAAGTGGACATCCCTTCATAACGGCCACCAGCGGGCCGCCCGATTCCCAGGATGTGATTATTGCTGCGAAAGTCGCGCAAGTGCTGAACGTGGAACACAGGCTTGATAGTGAAGGTATAAATCCTGTTCTTCTGGCAGCTTCAGTGGAACGGCTAAAACTGTGGGCGCAGATCAGTGAAGGCCTTTTGCCTATAAATTTTTCTTTGCACTTGAAAGACTTCCTGGCATCAAACCTCCCATTTTCATCTTCAAGGGAGCAGGTACTGCATGGACTGGAAGCCGGAGGGGGCCGCGGCACTTATTATCCCGATGTTGAGGTGGACAAACTAAAGGCGATGAGCCTGGAAGAGGCGCACGGTTACTGGACAATTAATAACTCTTTTTTGAAATCAAACAGGCACGCGGATTCACTGGCGCAAGACATCTTTCTTGGCCTTGACGACGACGTTCGCGAGCTTCATGGCAATGTTTATCACTGGTTTGAACTCCTTTTCTGGAGAGAGAGAGGACTTACATGGGGAATGGATTTGCAGTCCGCGTACAGCACTGTCCGCTGGGCATGGACACCCCTTTTTGACAGGGAGCTCGTGAGATTGAGCTGGGACTTGACCGTGGAACAAAAAAAGTCGGGTCATTTTTTGAACGACGTGTACACCTCGATAGTACCTGAGTTGGGGGATGTGTGGTGTGCGCCGTATCTCGGCATGAGGAGACAAAAACTTGTTGACCGTATAAAACGGCGGGCGATGTTCGAGTTGAGCCGATATTTGAAGCCTCATGCAACGAGACCAGGCGCGACTACCGGGGACAATAAGGCTGCAATCCTGATGGAATTTTGGGAGACGGTTCTGCTGAATGGGAATACGCGCTTCTGGAAAGAATTCATCGAGGAAAAAAAACTGAGACAGCTCATTCTGCGGTCCCCTCAAAGTGAGTGGCTGTGGAGATTATTAACGATCGATTTTGTGGCTGAGGAACACTTTGGCGGAATCAATAAACAATGGGGGAAGGGATAGATGGATAATCCGCTGGTTTCCATAGTAATTTGTACTCTCAATCGGGCGGCCCTTCTCGAAGAAGCCTTGCGGAGCATTGTTGCGCAAAGCTACAAGCCGGTGGATATATTGGTGGTAGATGACGGCTCTACTGATAATACGAAAGAGGTGGTGGCGGGTTACAGAGATTACGGGGTCCGTTATCATCTCCAGGACAATAAAGGATTGGCCGCCGCCCGGACCATTGCATGCGGCCAACTGGCTAAAGGAGAGTATATAGCGTTTCAGGATGACGATGACATTATGCCGCCTCATCGAATCACGCGCCTTTACGAGACCATGCGTTGGCATCCTCAAGCAGTTCTCGCCATGGGGGACTGGGAGATGATAAACGCTGAAGGCGAGTCGACCGGTAAGGTAGTTACTTTTGATATAGGGGGAATGAATGGCAGACCGATAACGCTCGAAGACGGCTATCGGGCGGTATTATGGCCTTTGCTGACGCCGCTTCCGAATGCGACTCTCTTCAGGAAGATTGACGGTGAACGCATTGGTTGGCTGGACGAGAGGTTTAAAAGAGGCTCGGATACTGACTTTTTTGCCAGATTAGGACGATTGGGACCTGTCGTTTACGTCCCCGAGGTTGTGGCTTACTACCGTACGGGGCACCCCCGGATGTGGAGCGAAAATTTACATAACAATATTGTCTGCGAGTACAGCAATCTGATGTTGTTTGAGAAGCATTTAAAAACAATGACCGGCAATCATGATGGACTGCGAAAAAGGTTGCAGGCCAGAATGCTGCATACCTTGAAAAGACTTGCCCATCTTTATAGCAGCGGTAACGAATCACCCGACCCTGAACAGCAAGATTATTTACAAACTGCATTGTCGTTGCTGGATGGAAGAGAGCGCCTTTCCTACAAGCTGTATGTCGATATCAAACTTCCGTTGAGGAAATTGGTCAAAGGATAACAACTGTATGGATGCGATTGCTGTTCAAAAAGGTCCCGGCATAATCAGACAGATCTTGAAGCGTTTTTTAGTCCGTCCGGTCCTGGACAGCGGATCCGGAGGAGTAGCAATTACCTTCGATGACGCATTTGTGGGGGAATGGCACTCAATAAAAGGGCTCTTGAAGGCCTATGCAGCCAAGGCCACTTTTTTTGTCAGTCATTTCGATCAATTGACAGGCGATTCAATCGAAAAACTGAGAGTATTGCAAAATGAAGGCCATGAAATCGGTTATCACGGTTTAAGGCACCTTAACGCAGTCAATTTTGTACAAGAGACATCGCTGGATAACTACCTGGCCACAGAGATTATTCCGGGTATGAATATTATGGCTGAGCACGGTTTTGTCCCGACAAGTTTTTCATATCCGTACGGAGCGCATACTCGGGAAATCGATGAGGCCCTTTTAAAATGTTTTAAACATATCAGGGGGACGGCCTTTACCAATAAGCATAAAAGGATGGTCAACCTGGACCATATTTATTATAAAAAGCGGCATACAGGTATGCTCTATGGCGCAGGCATAGACAACATTTATAAGAATAGTATCGAAGATATAGAAAAAGGCCTTAGAAGGGCGATGGAAAAGAAAGAGACAATTATAATTTATGCGCATAAGCCGGGAAGCGTTACCGACGATTACGGCACTCCGGTGGAAAAATTAGAGGCAATGCTGAAATATTCCTCAGAAAACGGATTGGCATTTTACAGAATATCGGACCTGCAAAGGAAGAGATCCTGAACATCAAACTGGAACGTAGTGATAAAATGGAAAATCCTCTAGTTTCGATAATTACATGTACATACAATAGGGCTGAGATGTTAAAGCAAACTATGGCATCAATTTTTGCTCAAACATACAGGCCGGTTGAGATCATTATTATCGATGACGGCTCTACTGACAATACTGTAGAGGTCATTAATGATTACAGGGACAGAGCGTTTTGTTACAGTCAGGCAAATAAAGGCGTTGCGGCCGCCAGGAAGGCCGGTTGCAAGATGGCAAAAGGTGAGTATATTGTTTTTCAGGATGATGATGATCTGATGCCGCCTGCCAAGATAACCTGTCTTTATGAGGCGCTGCAGCAGCATCCGCAGGCAGTATTCGTCGTAGGAGATTTGGCTTTCATGAATGCTGAAGGTAAATTAGTTACCGGCAGTGAACTGGAATTTAAGGCCAAGATCAACACTAAACACGGGGAGCCGCTGCTTATTGAGGACGGATACAAAGCCGTATTATGGGAGCTTTTGACTGTCGTTTGTCATAATACTCTTTTTCGCAAAAGTGACGGCGAACGCATAGGCTGGTTTGACGAGACGTTGTTGAGATATGAAGATTCGGACTTTTTTGCGAGATTAGGATGGCTGGGACCGATTGTTTATGTGCCCCAGACGGTCTCTTTTTTTCGTACCGGCCATGATCATATGCAAAGTGAAAATGACATTAACATGTTTCTTTGGGCGCACTATAGATTTTTGTTGCTTGAAAAGCATTTGAAATTCTTGAAAGACCAGCCCGATGCTCACAAGGAAATGATCAAGAGGTTGCAAAATAAAATGCTGGCAACCTTAAACAGGCTTACTTATATCGCAAACCGTTGCGAAAGATTTTCCGAAACGATCAACGCCGACTACGTAGCGAAGGGGCTGCCGCTTTTGGGTATGAAAGAACACCTCGCCTATCGATGGTATGCTTATGTGCGGCTTCCTGTAAGAGATTTATTAAAGAGTGAAAAGCGAAAAATGATCATCCCGGAAACAATTTATCAGAATGTGAATCGAAGGACGAATTCTGAAAATGGGCTGTAAACAATATACAGGCAAGGTCTTGCTGTTAGGCAGCGGCAACAAATCTTTTCTGGCATTAATAAGGTCCTTCGGGCGAAAGGGCATTTGTGTGCATGTCGGCTGGTGCCAGCAGGAGATCTACGCCCTGAAATCAAAATATATATCCTGTGCTCATTATATCCCGCCATTTACACACGCGGACCATGAGTGGAAAGATACCCTGAAAAGAATTCTGTTAAAAGAAAATTATGATCTGGTTATTGCATGCAGCGACCCGCAAATTATACCGCTGCAGCTTTATAAGGATGAACTGGATAAAATTGCCAGAATATATTTGCTCGATAATGCCTGTTACCAACTTGCAAATGATAAATTTGAAATGCAAAAGGTGGCGAGGGAGGTAGGACTTAAGGTACCGAAGGAAATTGAAATAACGAAATCAACTGAAATTGATAGTATCCTGACAGAAATATCTTTTCCGATCGTATTAAAACCGAGGGCTTCATTCTCTCCCGACAACCTCTTCAATAAAAAAGAGGTTGAAAAAGTATACACAGTCAATGAACTCCGTCATAAGCTTGAAAAACTGAAAGAAAATGAAGCATTGGCTGCCCAGGAAAATTTTATAGGCAAGGGCGCTGGAGTTGAGCTTTTGGCAAGTGAAGGGGAAATACTGTATGCTTTTCAGCATATCCGCATTCACGAGCCGCTGACGGGAGGCCCCAGTTCATACAGAAAATCAGTACCTCTCAACCCCGAACTGCTGACCGCAAGCGAAAAAATAATCAGGGCCCTGAATTACACAGGGGTGGCAATGGTGGAATTTAAATGGAATCCTGATTCCGGTGATTGGATGTTTATAGAATTGAATGCCCGTTTCTGGGGTTCCCTTCCTTTGAGCATTGCTGCCGGCGCCGATTTCCCGTATTTCCTGTACGAAATGCTGGTGACCGGAAAAAATAAATTCCCGGGTGATTACAGGACGGGAATTTATTGCCGCAATATGTCTGATGATTTCGGATGGATAGTATCAAACATAAGAGCTGACAAGTCGGACCCGACACTTGCGGCGCTGCCGTTGTGGAAGGTGGCGCTGGAATTCTTTAATATCCTTTTGCTCAGAGAACGAAATGACACCATTGTGATAGATGACGTCAAGCCCGGCATTGCAGAGGTCACGGATTTGATAAAAATGGTGGTCTATAAAATATTCGGGAAGTTCAAGGCGTTCCTTGTGTCGAATTCTCTGTTTCGCGCACTTGACAGCCGCAGAATTCTTGGTGCAATCCGGAGCGCTAATTCAATATTATTTGTTTGCAAGGGCAACATATGCAGAAGCCCCTTCGCATATTCTTATCTGAAAGGTAAATACCCGTCAAATACAGGCATTATGTCAGCCGGCTATTATCAGAAAAAAGACAGAATTCCTCCTGAGGCGGCCATAGCGGCTGCGAAGAGATTAAATGTTGATCTTGCAACGCATCGTTCAAATGTGATTAATGAGGAGATAATTAAAAAAGCCGATGTCATTTTTACTTTCGACGAAGAAAACTACAGGACCGTCAGGAGCAAATTCCCATCAGCGAAGTCGAAAACCTTTCGCATAAGCTCTTTGAACACAAATGCACCCTTCGAAATCAGGGACCCGTACAATCAGGATGATACATTTTATGATGAATCCTATAAACAAATCAAAAAGGTACTGGATTCTCTGGTACTGCAGTAGTTGCCATGGGGGATGTCAAAAACCACAGCCAATTTTCGCGCAAAGGCGCGAAGGTCGCAAAGCACTACAAAGACTTATAAAGAAAGACACCTCCCAATCAGTTGATTTGCTTTGCGTTCTTTGCGGCTTCGCGTGAGATTGTTTTTTACTTTTGATTTGATAAAGGAGATCCGAAACATGATAAATGAAGCAACGGCAAGCAGTTCCCGGCCAGACGACATCCCACACGTCAATTCGTTGTTTGAGCAGCCATGGTGGCTCGAGGCGGTGGCGCCAGGCCAGTGGCATGAAATCCTCGTAAGAAGAGGAGAAGAGCTTCTCCTCAGATTCCCATATGTGCTGGAGAAAAAAAACGGCATTGTATCTCTGACCATGCCACATGTTACTCAAACTTTGGGCCCATGGCTTAAACCTTTGCAGGGAAAACACTCCAGTCAATTGGCCCTTCAAAAGGAATTGATGACGGAACTCATCGAGAAGCTTCCGCCTCACGACAGTTTTAATCAGAGGCTGCATTACTCAATAACCAACTGGCTGCCCTTTTACTGGAAAGGCTTCAACCAGACGACACGCTACACATATGTCATTGAGGACCTGTCAAATCCCGACACTGTTTGGGATGGGATGGCGCGTGATATTCGCAACAGGATACGCAAAGCCGAGAAATCAGGCATAAGAGTTGTCGACACTGATGACATTGAGACCTTTATCGATTTAAATGAAATGACTTTTACCAGACAGGGGATGCCCTTACCTTATTCTAGAGATTTTGTCCGGCGCCTTAATTCGGCATGCGCCGAGAGAAATGCCCGAAAAATATATATTACTTATGGCCCCGACGGGCAGCCGCACACAGGCTGGTATTGCGTCTATGACAACCATGCCATGTACAGTGTATTGGGCGGGGGTGACCCTGAATTAAGGAACAGCGGAGCGCAGACACTTGCGATATGGGAATCGATAAAATTCGCTTCAAAAGTGTGCAAGTCATATGATTTCCTGGGTTCAATGATTGAACCGATCGAAAAATTTGTTCATGATTTCGGGGCTGTGCAGAAACCGTATTTTGAGATTTCAAGAATCAATAGTCGCAGCCTGAAGATGCGGATGCAGGGCCGCGAGTTATTGAGCACTCTATTGCGCAGGTGAAAGCGGGATGAAGTCTGATAAAAGAATATTAATCACCGGCGGAGCCGGTTTCATAGGAAGTCACATTGCGGAAGAACTGGCGCACAGAGGCTGGCGCCCCCTGATTATCGACAACCTGAAAAGCGGTCAAAGAAAAAACCTGAACGGCATTGCTCATACATTTATAGAGGGCGATGTGAGGAACTTTACCCAGATCAGTGAAGCCATGAGAGGATGCCAGGCGGTATTTCATCTTGCGGCCCTGACAAGTGTTGCGGAATCCATGGAGCGACCGGATGATTACATCGACGTCAATCTGAGGGGGACCCTGAATGTCCTTAAAGCTGCAAGAGAAAATGGCGTGGAAAAGGTTGTTTTTGCATCTTCGGCATCTATATACGGTGATTCTGCTGTCCCCGGCAATGACGAGGAAATGAGGCCGGAGCCAAAGTCCCCGTATGCCATAACGAAGCTCGACGGTGAATATTATTGTTCGGTGTATCAGGAGGCCTTCTCGCTTCCCACAGTGTGTGCGCGCTTTTTTAACGTGTTTGGCGAGAGACAGGACCCGGTTTCACCCTATGCCGCCGCCGTCCCGATTTTCATTTCCAGGGCACTGAGGAATGATGTGATCAAGGTATATGGCGACGGCACTCAGACACGGGACTTCGTATATGTCAGGGACATTGCAAATGCTATGATTTTTCTGATGGAAAGGGCGGTGGGCGTATTTAATATAGGGTATGGGAAATCGATCCGGATAAACAGGCTTGTTGAGATGGTAAAGTCTTTTATAAAATCGGATTCAAGAATTGTTTATGCGCCGGAGCGTCAGGGAGAGATAAAGCACTCGCGGGCTTCGGTGAAAAAACTTTCGCAGCTGGATTTCAGGCCTGTATATTCCCTGGAAAGCGGCCTTCAAAAAACAATGCAATGGTTTAGCGAAAATAATGCTCACGATAATTGTTCCCGATAATTTCATAATAGAAAGGACGTATATCGTCAAAGTGCTTTTTTCAGAGTTCCTGGGCCTCGACTATAAAGTCCTGGTCGGAAACAACAGGCATTATTATGAAATAATCCTGAAGAACGGCAATAGACTTATGATCAAGGACCACTTTTTTTCAAAGTTTGCGGATGGTCTCGGCTATCTTGATGAAAAATGGATTCCTTCGAGAATAATACTTGCCTCGAACCAATTTACTCCAGCGGCTGATATTCCGGTTATTTTCGGCGATGATGAAATGACGATTAACAGGGGCGGGATTATCTGTGGCATAGACATTTTTGCTTCCTCTTTCTTTATGCTTACCCGCTGGGAAGAATATGTTAACAAAAACAGAGATTCGCATGATCGCTTCCCTGCTACGGCATCGCTCTCGTATAAGGAAGGCTTCCTCCATCGCGCGGTCGTTAATGAATATGCAGAGATGCTTTGGGGCATGCTCAGCCATCTCAAGATCGGACAGGAGAGAAAGAAAAGGGCGTTCAGGATGTTCCTGACTCATGATGTGGATGCGCCTTTTCTTTACGCAACTAATACTCCGTTTGGCGCATTTAAACACATGGGCGGCGATCTCCTGAAGAGGCGGGACCCCAAATCGGCCTTCAATAATTTTAATTCATGGGCGAGGATAATGGTCGGTTTGAAACAAGACCCCTTTAATACATTCGACTACATTATGGATGTCAGCGAACAATTTGGGCAGAAAAGTGACTTTCTCTTTATTACTGACTGCAGCCGGCCGGAACATGACGGTGATTGCTACTTCGATCATAAATTGTTGCGCTCGCTTATAGCAAATATACATGGAAGAGGACATGACATCGGACTTCATTTGAGTTATGGCTCTTTTATTGATCCCGTGCAAACAAAAAGGGAGTTCCATATATTAAAGACGGCTTGCAGGGAAGAGGGTGTTATTCAGGAATCCTGGACCAGCCGGCAACACTTTCTGCGATGGGAAACCCCGACGACTTTCGATAATCTTGAAGCGGCACATATAGACTATGATTCAACTCTGTCGTATGCCGACGCGGCGGGATTCCGTTGCGGGGTTTGTAATGAATACCCTGTCTTCAATATATTGACGCGACGATGCCTGAATTTGCGCGAAAGGCCTTTGCTTGTCATGGAGTGCACGGTTATTGATGAACGGTATATGAACCTTGGCACAGGAGACAGTGCCTTTTATCTTATAAAATCAATTAAAGATACATGTCGAAAGTTTAATGGAGATTTCACAATCCTCTGGCATAATACCAGGTTTGTCGATCAACGTGAGCAGCAGCTTTACTATGATGTCCTGGCGGCATAGCAAAACCGTATCGGCGGGCATAAATATCTAAGAGGTGAGACAAATGACTGTGACAGGTGATCCATTAGTCAGCGTAATAATGCCTCTTTATAATAAACGGAGCTATGTGAGACGCGCCATAGAGAGTGTTCAAAAGCAGACTTATGCTCATTGGGAATTGATTATAGTCGATGACGGTTCCACGGACGGCTCTTCGGAACTCGTTCCAAAGGATGATGAAAGGATCAAATTATTTCGCCAGGAAAATAGAGGAGCGGGTGCCGCACGAAACAGGGCAGTTGAAATGTCTTCAGGTGATTATATCGCCTTTTTGGATGCTGATGATTACTATTATCCTTTTAAACTGCAGAAGGGCATTGAGTTTTTATGCAAGGAGCGGAAGGCTGAGTGGATGGTATCGGCCTACGATCATGATATCACAGGCATGGTTAAGAGCTATTACATAAAGGACATTAATAATGTGGAGATCAAGGATGAAACGATTGTTTTTGACGACGCCTTCAAGCAACTTCGAGTGTCCGGATGGCCAAGTGACGGTTTGTTTGTAAAGAGGTCACTGTTTGAGCGGCTGGGCGGATTCAACGAAGAGATGCGCTTTTGTGAAATATCGGAATTTATCGTTCGTTGTGCTGCTATGCAACCCCGGATATTGATATGCCATATACCTTTATACTTTATTATGCTGGATGTGACCGGAAGCACTTCAAAGGCGTTTTCCCGGCGATATGATTATTTTGAGCAAATGGGGAAAACCTTCTACTTGTTGTCTAAAAAGTATCCTGAATATTCCGGACTTTTAGCGCCGCGTGGCCGGGATTATATGAGCTCATATGGGGCCTGGCTCATTCTGGAAGGAAGGCGTAAAGAGGCCAGACAGTTTCTTTATGAAGATTTTCCTTACGCCAGGGACATCAGGTGGTGGAAGATATGGGCCGGCAGTTTGCTGCCTGTATGGCTGCTCACTATGATAGCCGGGAAAACACGCGCATGAGACGCCTTTTTAAAATTCGCATACTTCTGCTGATTTTTATCGGGTTAGGTCTTGCTGTTTGCTCTAGCGGAAGAGCGCTGGCTGCATTCTATTATGTCTCGCCGAATGGGAATGACGGTAATGCAGGAACAAACACGGCGCCATGGTTTTCCTTTACCAGAGCAATGCTTGCTCTTAAGCCCGGCGATACTCTGTATCTTAAAGACGGAATCTACAATCAATCCCTGAATATAACGGTGTCGGGCAGAGAGGGAAAGCTTGTCACCGTGACCGCCATAGACGAAGGTAAAGCAATTGTGAGTACAAAGTACCCGGCTAATGCGCTCCGTATACAAAATCAGGCTTATATCGAAGTGGATGGCATAAACTTCAGGAATAGCGGCCAATATGACCCTGATGCGCTTTGTGCAACGAACGGGCAAAACTATTCGGGTGTGGATGGGCTGCGCATATACCACGACGACCACATCACGTTGAGGAGAGTTATAGCAAATGGCTCCTCGGGCTGCAACTCTGCGGTAATCAGCCTTGCCGCGGTAAGGAACAGTTTACTTGAGGATTGCGCGGCATCGGGCCAGGGAAGGGTTGTCCTCAATCTTCTCGACTGCAGCGCCATTACCGTAAGAAGATGCTGGTTGAACTGGACAGGCCCGTCCACAGGCGGCGGCACCGTGCCATCCGTTTCCCAGATATACGACTCCGGCAAAGTCCTTTTTGAGAACAATATCGGTGTCAACTACACTTCCACGAATACCGACTTTTTGGGCACGTGGGCCCACTACAAATCGACCGGCGACAATACGGTTATCGGCAGCATCGTTTATATGCAGAAGGCAACCAATGTGGGAGGAATAAGAGACGATGCAGGATGCGGGCACGTCTCGTCGGGAACCGTTTTTTCCGACAACGTCTCAATACTGACGGGCGCCGGAGGGAACGGCGGAGACTCTATCAATGCCGATCCCGACAATGGATCGGTGTTTCGCAATAACACCATTGTCGGTTCGGGCAGCGGAGCAGGCACAGGAATTTATCTCGGCTATATCAGCGATTGTCCTGCACAACCGGCAAGGGTAAAAAATGTATACAACAATTCTTTCGTAAATTTCGGCAGAGGCATAGCAGCCAACTCAAGCGGCACTAACTATCTTCAGGCCCACGATTACAATAATTTCTACAATACGGGAACCTGCCTGTATAACACCGGCTTTATGACGCCTGCAGGTATTAATAAACACGAGAAGTGCAATACTCTAAACCCGCTTTATGATACGGCCAGATATGGCAAAGGGGCTTATATGATGATTCCATCGGCTTTAAAAGGAAAGGGACAGGACGGCCGGAATATAGGCGCATCTGTTCTATACAGGTATCGCGACGGGAAATTGACAAATGAGCCGCTCTGGCCATGGCTTATGGAAGAAAGAATAAACGACGAATTTGGCATCAGCGCTACCTGGGAGAGCAAAGGCGGGTTTTGGAAAAGTCTGACCGGCATTTACTCATCCTATACACATCGATGAAAAAAGTATTAATTATAGCTTATTGTTTCCCCCCTATGCCTGCTGTGGGTTCTCAACGGTCTTATAAGCTGGCGAAGTACTTTCAATATTTCGGTTGGGAGCCGACAATATTGACTGTTGAACGACCGGGAGATTTGCCGGGCGATGTCAGGGTAATAGCCACGGCCTACACCGACAGAATTGTGTCGATAAAGCGGATGATAGGGTTTGATCCCGGGACAGGCGTTCATGAGCAGTGGGGGATACCGGTAACAAAAAACTTCAACTACCCTACATGGAAGAGTAAAACGATCGGATTCGTGAGACAAGTTATCGCCTTTCCCGATGACGCAAGGGGATGGTATAGGCATGCGGTGAAAACGGCATCGGAATTGCTTGATAAAGAGAAAGTCGATGCCGTGATAAGCACTTCTTATCCGGTGACGTCACATCTGATAGCACGGAAAATAAAACAGCAATATGGAATTCCCTGGGTCGCCGATTTGCGCGATCTCTGGACGCAGAACCACTATTACCGGAAGTCCGGGATAGTAAGTTTTTTTGAGCAACGGCTGGAGATGAAGACGTTATCGGATGCAGACATGCTGGTGACTATTTCAGAGCCGCTTGTGGACGTACTTAAAAGCCGTTACCTGAATAAAGATGTGCGCTGTGTTACCAACGGTTACGATCCCGACGATTTTGAGGCATCATCAACCGGGCTTGCAGAGAATTTTACGATAACATATACCGGAAGCCTTTATAACGGCAAGAGAGATCCCTCCATGTTATTGGAAACGATTGCGGAGTTGATAAAAGAAGGCAAAATAGCCAGAGACCGAGCCGAGATAAGGTTTTTTGGAACTCACGAGGAATGGCTTGTCGATGATATAAAAAAATATGGGCTAAACGATGTCGTTAAAGTTTGCGGCCTTGTATCGAGAGAGCAGGCTATTAAAAAGCAGAAAGAATCTCAACTGTTACTCCTTTTATTATGGAATGACAAGGATGAAAAGGGCGTGTATACCGGTAAAATCTTTGAATATCTGGGATCGCAACGGCCCATTCTCGCAATAGGCGGGTCCGGCAGCATTGTGAAGGAGCTTTTGACAAGTACCAATTCCGGGCATTTCGCCGAAAATAAGCGACAGTTGAAGACGATTTTGTTGCAATATTATCAGGATTTCATCGCAGCCGGCACAGTTAAATACAGTTGCAATGGTAAACTCAAAGATTATACATATAACTCGATAGCAGAGAAGTATTCATCGATATTGAATGAGGTGACTGCGAAATGAATTCAATCGGGGTTAAGGCTACCGGATTGCTGTCTCACAAGAACGTGGTATGGATTATCCTGGCAGCGCTGGCCGTTATGCTTACGGCATCGGCCATCATGGAAATGAAATGGCGCTACCTGGTAATATTGATCGCTCCTTTTCTGATTTATCTTTCCTTTGAAAGACCTTTCATATTTCCATTTGGATTGTATGCCTTCTCGATTCCCTTTGAAAATTTGTTAGTGATGTCGGGAGCCAAGGAGGGCGCCACATTGACGAAAGTGTTAGGCGTTGCAACAATATTGGCCTTAGTACCGCAATGCCTTTTTAATGGAAGGCTGAAGAATCTTGATAAAGCCGCGCTGTTGTGGATATCGTTTGCCTTATTTTGTTTCTTGTCTGTGACGTGGGCAGCTTCTCCGGAGTTGCCTGTCCAAAGGCTTCCGACAATTATCGGCCTGGCCGGGCTCTATGTTATAGCATCGGCATTCAGGGTGCAAAAGAAAGATTATGAAATGTTGAAGTGGTGCATTTTATCAGGCGGAGTGATAGCATCGATACTGACAATCTACGGCTATCAGCATGCAGTAACAGAGTTTGGAGCCGAACGGATATCTCTAATGGCATTAGGCGACGACGGCAACTCCTTGGCCGGGGTTAACAAGCAGGCATTCGATATGCTGCTTCCGGTTTCGATATGCCTGGGAATGATGTTGGGAAAAGGCAAACTCTTCGCAAAAAGCTTATTCTTTCTTGTTTTCGTGGTTATGTTCTTCGGCGTCTTTCTGACCGGTTCACGGGGCGGTTTGTTCGGCTGCTTGGGCGTTCTTTTATGCTTCATCATTTTTACAAAAAAAAGGATCAAGTTTGGAATTTTAATTGCCGTAACTTTAATTGCCATGTTATCTGTGATGCCGCACTTTTATATGGAACGCATATATGAGGCGGCAAATTCGCACGCCGACGGACGGACGGATATCTGGCGAGTCGGATGGAATGCATTGAAGAAATACTGGCTTTTCGGAGCCGGCCTGGATGGTTTTCCGAAGGCCTACAGCGAATTTGTCGACTCTACGGCCGTATTCAAAGGACTCGACCGGGCTCCTCACAATATTTTCCTCGGCAACTTTGTTGAACTGGGCATTGTCGGCATATCTCTGATGATTGCCGCACTGATAAAACATTATCATGCTCTGAGACCGAAAACTGAAGGGGACGATTTGGACTTAGTTGTTCTGAAAGCCGCTTTCTGGGGAATTATGATATCGAGTCTGGCCCTTGACGTTACCTGGTATAAGACATTATGGCTGCTGTTAACCATGATAATGATGCAAAAATATATTTCAGGAATCGAAGGGGCCAGCCCACACTCCGCTACGCCGAGACTTAATCGCACGTGAGGAATATACGGCCTTGAGCATAAAGCTTAAGTATGTTAAGCAGTCCGGAGTTATGGCATGTGCTGTTTATAGACAAAGTCCTATCGAAATCCGACAAGTTATCATAAAAATTTTCAGAACTTAAAACCCTTTCTTTCTCTCAACTACGTTTCAAATGAAAGTATTATTCATATCGAGCATGTATCCGGGATTCATGGGAGGCACGTTTGTTCATGATCAGGCGAAGCATCTTATGAAGGCCGGTTGCGAGCTTAAAGTAATAGTTCCCAGGCCATATTGTCCGAAGATTATGACTAAAATTAAAAGATGGAGCAAGTATGCCGGCATCCCGGAACGCGATACAATTGACGGAATAGGAGTACATTATCCGAGTTATTTCCGCCTGCCTGGAAAATGGTTTCATGCCCCGTCCTGCTATACGGAGTACTTGGGCCTGAAGAATGTTGCTGACGCGATAATTAAAGAGTTTAAACCGGATGTGATCCATGCTCATGCCGCTACTGCAGCGGGAGTTGTCGGGATAATGCTGAAGAATAAATACAGTCTTCCCTTAGTTTGCAGTCTGCATGGCAGTGATATAAACACATACCCGTATTACGGAGGACTATCCATGCAGCTGACAAAAAAAGTTCTTGGCGAAGCCGACCTTCTGATCAGCGTCAGCAGTGCTCTAAAGGATGCAGCAAATTCCATAGCGAAGACAAAAAATGAAATCAGAGTCGTTTATAATGCAAGCGACGATACCATCTTTTTCCACAGAAGGGATCAGCGTTCGAGAATAAGGCAAGAATTCGGAATTTCGGAAATGGACAAGGCGCTTCTATTTGTCGGAAGCGTATCGAGGGACAAGGGAGTCCCTGAATTGATGGATGCTTTTATGCGGGTCCATTCCGATAATCCCGGTCTTCACCTATTTATAGTCGGGAAAGGCACTGATATTGCAACTTTAAGTAATGTCGTAGCTTCATGCAGGTCACAGGATACGATACATCTCATTGGTGAAGTTCCCCATGATGATATAGCCGATTTTATGAGCGCCGCAGATATTTTTGTTTTGCCGTCTCACTCAGAAGGGATGCCATGCGTTGTATTGGAAGCGATGGCCTGTGGTTTGCCGGTCGTCGCCACGAGGGTCGGAGGAATACCGGAGGCTGTCGAGGATGGAAAGAGCGGCATTCTTGTCCCAGTAAAAGATACGGACTCATTGACAAAAGCCATCAACTTTATGGATCAGAATGAATATCTTGCCCAGCAAATGGGCGTAAGGGGAAGAAAAATTGCAAAGTCCAAATTTAGCTGGGGGAACAATGCACGAAAAACCATCGATATATATAAAGAGGCTGCAGATGCAAGGTCATAAAATTTGCGTTATCACTACGGTACACGGGCCTTTCGACGATCGCATATTTCAGAAAGAGTGCGTTAGCCTCGTTAAAGAAGGGTATAGCGTCACTGTAATTGCTCAGAATGACAAAAATGAAGTTGTCGGTGGAGTTAACATAGTCCGGCTCCCGAAGGCAAAAAATCGTCTCAACAGGATGTTTGGGCTGGCAACGAGGGCGCTTCGTCTTGCCCTGAGGGAGAAAGCGGATGCTTATCATTTCCATGACCCCGAGCTCCTCCTCGTCGGCTTAGTGTTGAAGTTGGTTACCGGGAAGAAAGTGATCTACGATGTTCATGAGGATTACGCAGCTGCTATTCATGACAAGGATTGGCTGCCGAAATCATTACGGAAGACAGTAGCCTTTGCATTCAATATCTTTGAGAAATTATCGGCAAGATTGTTCGATGTGATAATCGCGGCTACGCCCGACATTGCCGTTAACTTTCCGCAATCCAAAACATTTGTGATAAGAAATGTTCCGGTTTACGATGAAATTTCCGGTATTGAGCCTTTAAAAATAAAAAAGGAGAGGCCGGTTGTAATTTATGCAGGCGGCTTGTCAAGAATTCGGGGGATTAAAGAAGTTATTCAGGCCATGGGACTTCTTGGAGGTTCTGCGGAATTGTGGCTCCTCGGCACATGGGAAAGCGACAGTTTTCAAAAGGAATGCGAAATGTCAAATGGATGGCAATTTGTGAAATATTTGGGGTTTAAGAAGCTCAGCGAAGTTTACTCTCACATAAAAGCTGCCGACGTAGGTTTGCACTGCATTCATCCATTGCCCAGATACCTGAATGGCCTTCCGGTGAAGTGTTTTGAGTATTTGGCGTGCGGCATCCCGGTAATATTAAGTGACTCGAAATTGTGGCGGGACCTGTTCCGCGGCTGTGCATTATTTGTTAATCCGTTGTCGCCGGAAGACATTGCGGAAAACATCAAGAAAATAAGTCAGAACGGCGACTTGCGGAACGACATGATCGAAAACGGAGGGAAGCTGATTTATCGGGACTATAACTGGGAAACGGAGAGCGGTATCCTATTTAACACATATGGAAAAGTTCTGGGGAGGAATAATGTTTAGCAGAGTCCTGGTGTTAGCTCCTCATACCGATGATGGGGAATTCGGATGCGGAGGCAGCATAGCGCATTTTCTTGAACAGGGGAAGGCCGTCTATTATGTTGCCTTTTCAACCGCTGAAAAATCCGTCCCCGAGAATTGGCCAAGAGATATCCTCAAGACAGAGGTCAAAGAGGCGACGAAAAGATTAGGGATCCCTGCGGGCAATCTCATAATTTATGATTACGAAGTCAGGAAGCTGAGCTACAGTCGCCAGGATATCCTGGAGGAACTGACCAAGATAAAAAAAGACTTGAGGCCCGATCTGGTGATGTTGCCATCGCCAAATGACCTGCATCAGGACCACTATGCCGTTTCAGTGGAAGGCCTGAGGGCCTTTAAGCAGACCAGCATATTGGGTTACGAGATTCCCTGGAATAATATTACTTTTCATACTCAGGCTTTCATTAAGCTGGAGGAGCGCCATGTAGAAAAAAAAATAGACGCGCTGAAAGCTTACAGATCGCAAAGTGAGAGGTCTTATGCTACAGCAGATTTTATCCGGAGTCTTGTAATAACAAGGGGTACGCAAATAGGCGTCAAGTATGCGGAAAGCTTCGAGGTGGTAAGATGGGTGATATGATTTCGATCGAAACATTAAAAAGGGCTTGCCTCAAATGAATATCAGAGAACTTGCTTCCAGCGATCATGAAAAATATAACGAGTTAGTTGCGTTATATGGTTCAGTATTCAGCAGTTTGCCATGGATTAAACTGTTCGGTAAAGATATCAGGAATTATGGGATTTTTGATACAGGTGACAAGCTGATCGGCGGTTTTTTTATTTATATCAGAAGGAAGTATGGGGTTCCAATATATTTCAATCCCCCGCTTACCCCGTCAGTAGGTCCTTTTTTTAAGATGGATAGTTCAAATCCTGTGAGAGTAATGGATAAGCACAAACAAGTGATATCCCTGATCGCAGAATTTATGGATAAAATGAACTATCCGGTTATTTCGATTTCGTTTGATAGATCTATCATTGATATGCAACCTTTTATCTGGAAAGATTTTAAAGTAATTCCCAACTATACATATATTTTACAACTTACCAAGTCTATTGAAGACATCTGGAAGAGAATGTCTAATGAGCAAAGAAATCATATTACAAAAGGAGAGAAAGACGGAATAATTGTAAAAAGTACCGATGATTATACTATTGTCAGATCATTGGTTCTCAAAACTTTTGCCAGACAAGACAAGGTGGTTAATGTCAGTCATATCAACAAGGTTCTTTTTGATTTTTCAAACAATAGTAATAGCTTCGCATTTGTTGCAATACATAATGGCGATCCTATCGCATGTAACTTTTGCATCCATGATAATAAGACGGCATATAACCTTCTGGCAGGGTATGATTCTGAAAAGAAACATCACGGCGCCGGTGCTCTTTGTATGTGGGAGGCAATAAAACATTCAAAGCAACTGGGCCTGCCGGTTTTCGATCTTGAGGGCTCGATGGTGCCCAATATTGAACGATATTTCAGGGGGTTCGGGGGCGAGTTGACGCCATATTACCGGATCAACAAGGCAAGATTGCCATTGGAGATGGCGCTGAAATTTTTCAAGAGGGAATGGTTTTGATCAGGAAGAAGTTGATGTCGAAACTATCGGGGTGAATAATATGGGTGATATGATTTCGGTAATTGTCACAGGTTCGGGCGCACCGGGAACGATAGGCACTATTTATGCCTTGAGGAATAATCCCGACGGAGCAAAGTACAGGATAATAACAACAGATATGAAGGACGACGTTGCGGGAAAATTCCTGTCAGACGGCTTTTATACGGTACCCCGGCCGGAAGACCCGCGGTACATAAGAAACATTGGCGATATCGTTCAAAAGGAAAATGCCGCGATTATAATCCCTCAGACGACCAGGGAAATAGCGGCTATTTCCAAGCATAGCGACCATTTTAATAATTTGGGAGCCAGGGTTGTCGCCTCCCGGTTTGAATGCCTGCAGGAGGCAAATAATAAGTTCACCCTTCTTGCCCGGGCCAAAGAGGTAGGAGTACCGTATCCATCGTTTAATTTGACGCAGTCTGAAGAAGAATTTGTCAGGGCAGTGGAAGACTTTGGATATCCGAAGAAAAAAGTTGTTGTAAAGCCGCCCGTATCGAACGGCATGCGGGGACTTAGAATACTTGCGGAGAATGCATGGAATGTACAACGGTACCTTGGCGAAAAGCCGGACGGCAGCGAGATTGATCTTGAATCACTTTTGGCAATACTGAGGAGAGGCAAGTGGCCGGAGATGCTGGTCGCAGAATATCTGGAAGGCATCGAGTATACAGTGGATGTTTTTAGAAATGACAGGGGAACCATAGTCATACCAAGATTGAGAAAGAACATCAGAAGCGGGATAACTTTTGAGGCGCAGATAGACTTGCGCGAAGATTTAATCGAATACTCCCGCAAGCTTGCTGAAGCCTGCGATCTGAAATATTGTTTTGGGTTTCAGTTCAAGTTATCAAAAAAGGGCGTTCCGAAATTGCTGGAATGCAATCCGAGGGTCCAGGGAACAATGGTATTTAGCGCCTTTGCCGGTTTCAATATGATTTATTATTCCGTCTTGGAAGCTCTCGGGCACCCCGTGGATACAGCAAGTGTGAAGTTGAGAGACAAAATAGAATTCAAAAGATACTGGGGAGGCTTAGCTACAAGCAATGGCAACTATATCGGAAGACTTTAAGTCAATAGCGGCGAACGGAAAATATTTATTTCATTTTCATACGGATTATACGGATGGGTCCAGTAAAGTTGAGGATTATTTTGAATATGCATCACTCCGGAAATATGAGGCTATTATATTTACTGAACATGTGAGGAAACATATTTCCTATAACTTCGATGATTTTCTGCAAGAAATCCAGGCAGTTAAAAGACGTTTTCCGGACATTAAAACTTTTGTCGGTGTTGAAGCCAAGGTTCTACCCGGCGGAGGTCTGGATATCTCCGCGGAGATCTTATCCAGGATTCAGGTGATATGCTTTGCCTGCCACTCCTTTCCCAAGGATGTTGAACTATATAGAGAATCGTTGAAAATGTTATTTGCCGATGAAAAGTGGAGTCGGTACATACGGGTCTGGGTGCATCCCGGCAGGTTCCTGAAACGTCAGGAGCTTCTGGACAGCAGCGTGGAAACCATAATGGACTTGACGGCTTTTGCCGAGCGACAGGAAATATATATAGAAAAGAATATAAGAGAGGGTCTTCCTCCTGGAATTGTATTGCACAACATTTCATCGGAACGAATCCTTACGGGATATGATGCTCACTCGGTCGGTGAGTTAGGGCGACTTCAGCAATGAAAATAGCATACTTGATCCTGGCGTATAAATATCCTCAACAGTTGTTCAGGCTGACAAATGCCTTGCAATCAGAACATTCGGCTTTTTATGTTCATATTGACAAAAGAGTGGATATATCCATGTTCAGGAAAACATTGCTCTCCAGCTCCAACAATATTACTTTTGTTGAGCGTGAAAACTCCCATTGGGGAAGCATAGGATCGGTAAAAGCGGTATTGAATGGAATAAGGGAGGCATTGTCTTCCAGTGAACACTACGATTATTTATATGTCATGAGCGGCCAGGATTATCCGATAAAAAGCGTCCGGTTTATCGAGGATTTCATAAGTAAAAACACGGACAAGATCTTTATGCAGTGCATGAAACTGCCGGATGGGTGCTGGGGCCCCGATGGTGGACTGAACAGGATCAGGCATTATCATTATCACAATCTCAAGAATCGCATGACAATTAAAATCGTAAATCGGTGTTTAAAATATTTGAATGTATTTTTACCTAAAAGAAAGTCTCCCTCTTATATAAAGGAATATTACGCAGGTGAATTTCTCTTCGGCTTTAACAGGGCAGTTGCAAGCCATGCATTAGCTTTCGTTGACGATCATGCAGATTATCTGAATTTTCATAAGTATACCTATTGTTGCGATGAAATTTTTTTTCCGACATTACTCATGAATTCTCTAACGGATGAAATAATATCAAACATTGCAAACAAGAACTTGACTTATGTGGATTGGAACAAACCGGAACGTCCAACTATTTTCAGAGTGGGCGATTTTGAAGCATTATCAAAGTCAGACAAACTTTTTGCCAGAAAATTCGACATTAACGTTGACAGTAAGATACTGGATATGATTGATGAACGAATTATGGAAACCGTCTGAACAAGATGCCGTCAGAGATGTAAGTCACCAGGCCAACAAGGCGAGATTGAAGATAAAGCAATAATTTCCAAGAAAGGGAACGGTTTAATGAAGGTAATTGTTTCGCATGATGTAGACCATATCACTGCATGGGAACACAAGGGGGATTTGATACTTCCCAAACATCTCATGAGGAATTGGATCGAATTCTGCCTGCGGTATATTTCACCTGACGAGATGATTAAGAGATTAGGTGACATGCTCAGGAATAGGTGGAACAACCTTGAGGCCCTTATGGAGTTCGACAAACAGCAGGGTATCCCGTCTACGTTTTTTTTCGGAGTGGAAAACGGAGCAGGGCTGGCCTATGCACTCAGGGACGCGGCATTTTGGGCAAACAAGGCAAGCGAAGAGGGGTTTGCCGTAGGAGTTCATGGCATAGCGTATGAACGCCTCGATGACATCAAAAAGGAATTTTCTTTGTTTGCGCGAATAACAAAGCTCAGAGGTTTTGGAATCAGGATGCACTATTTAAGGAGGAACGGGGAAACCCTGAAATATCTTGAACGGGCAGGATACACATTCGACAGTTCTTTTCCGGAAATGACTTCTCCCTACAGGGTCGGCGGCTTGTGGGAATTCCCTCTTCATATCATGGACGGCCATATTTTGTGCCGAAACGCGCGGTGGCAGAATCAGACGATGGAGCAGACCAGGGACGCGACGAAGGCCATAGTGGAAAAGGCCTTTAAGCTAGGGATCGAATATTTTACTGTCTTATTGCATGACAGATACTTCAGTGACAGCTTTAAGACATGGAGGGAATGGTATATCTGGTTAATACAGTATTTGAGAAATAACGGATTGTCTTTTTCAAGTTACGATGAAGCTGTTAAAGAATTGTCAAAATCAGGCACGGATTCTCTTAAACCAATTGATCAGGAGGTTGTGATATGAATGGAATAAGCGGACATATCGGAAGCGGGAATGGAATTCCCATCGTTATTGATGCTCTGAAGCGTCTTGAATACATGGGATACGATTCCGCAGGGATCGCCTTTCCGGAGGATGATAAGATAATCATCAGGCGGCGCAAGGGAGAAATAAGCGATCTTGAGGCAATTACCGCCACGCTCACCGAGCGACGTTGCTGCAGGCCGCACGAGATGGGCCATGCATGGCAAACCTTCAGAAAAAAAGGAGGTTATTGATATGTGCGGGATAATCGGATACATTGGCGGTAAGAATGCAATTCCAATCGTTATAGACGGGCTGAAGCGCCTTGAATACAGGGGATACGATTCCGCGGGAATCGCCTTTCTGGAGGATGATAAAATATGCGTAAAACGGTGTAAAGGGAAAATCAGCGCCCTTGAGGCAATCACCGATACGCTCACTAAACCGAGCAACGTTGCCATAGGCCACACGCGATGGGCCACGCACGGCAAACCTTCAGAAAAAAATGCACACCCCCACCGGTCTGACGGCATAGTTGTCGTTCATAACGGCATCATCGAAAACTACGCTGAACTCAAACGTGAGCTGCAGTCAGAAGGCTTTGTCTTTATGTCTGAAACCGACACTGAGGTGCTCT
>CAWAEO010000013.1:0-6523 GCA_963780885.1 Nitrospirota bacterium | reverse complement strand
CGGAAGCGCGGTTGTCCAGTTCGCCATTGCAGCTTGCCATCGAACATCGCTGTGTTACTCTACGACCATGAAGAATGTTGCGAGTCATCTTGTCACATTGTCGACCACCGCATGGGTCGGCGGCCTGTGGGCGGTCGGCTACCTGGCGGTGCCTGTGTTGTTCTACGCCCAGCCCGACAGGCAACTGGCGGGAATGCTGGCTGGCCAGATGTTCTCGCTGGTGGCCTATCTCGGCATGGCATGTGGAATCTTTCTGCTGATCCAACGCATCAGCGAGTCCGGCCGGGAGTCCTTTCGCCTGGCCTTGTTCTGGATCGTGGCGGGAATGCTGCTGATCTCGCTGGTGTTGCAGTTCGGCATCCAGCCGGCCATGGCCGATCTGAAGATCCAAGCACAGCCGCTCGACGTGATGCACAGCACTTTTGCCGGCCGCTTCAAGATACTGCACGGCATATCCAGCATCATCTACCTGGTACAGAGCCTGCTCGGGATATTCCTCGTCATCAAGACAAACCGGGCGTGATGACCGCTGAGATCGGGTAGGAGGCAGGGTCACCCCTGCCGTCCTCCCACAACACCGGACGTACGGATCACGTATCCGGCGTTTCCTGACTACTGGGTTTCCCCAGCGAGCTTGGTTCCGTGCATCGCTTCCCTGTCGGCCAATAGGCACCTGCGGCCACCTTCAAGACTTCCGGTCTCTCCGGTATAACCGTAGGCCCTCCGTTGCCAGAGGCTTCTGCCCTGTCCGCGCAGAGAACACGCGTGACTATCCACTCATGTCAGGTTCAGCCCTTCACTGTTCCGGTTTCGAGCAGCTACTTTGGCGTCTGCTGACTCCCATCCTCCCATCCCGACACCTCTCGATGTCAGTAGCACAAGGCAGGCTGATGGGCCTCCCAAGGTAATTCGCGCGACCTTCATGCTTATGCCCGTCGCATCTACGTCATGGCGTTCCATGCAAGTATTGGGCTTTACAGATATGGGCCTGCTCACCCCGCCACACCGCCTCTATCCGCTTCCTGTTCGTCAGGCCAGCAATTTGCCTGCGGCTTCCTTCAGATTCCGCCTCGCGACCGACACCCTTGCCGTTCAGCTGATATGTATTGACCCGTCAAGTAATCCAATAATAATTTCCCAAATCATCCTGCAGTGTGTGGGTAGCAGAACGGACGGCATGCCGACGGTTGATCAGTCTGATATGCGCGGGTTGGTTACCGCATGACAACCGATTCGTCGGGGAGCTGCCTCGCTCTAACGTCGAGGGTCATTCCGTTGCCGGACGCCTCCTAGCTGAATTGAGGGTTCTCCCACCGTTGCCCATTCTGCTACCGACACACTGCATTCTCATGATGATCTCCTTATACGTTGGCCGTTGGCTGAGGCAGCGCCTGCCCGACCGCCCAGATGAAGCCGGCGAGCTCTCGTGCAATGGCCGTGCACGCCTTGCACCTTCAGCTTGCCGCGGGCCTCGAATAGCCGGTAACGTCCGCACAAGCGCGTTTGCGCCTTCCACGCAATCTCTTGCACGGCATCCGAGGTCTGTTCGGCACGCCGTTGCAAGACGGCGGTTTTCCGTGCCGGGTGGCGATAGGTCCAGGCCGCTTCCACCAACACCCGACGAACATGACCGTTGCCGGTCTTGGTGAGGCCGCCGCGCGACTTTGTCCCGCCGCTGGAATGTTCGCTGGGCACCACACCCAGATACGCCATCAGTTGCGGCGCGCTGGCGAAGCGCCTCAAGTCGCCGATCTCCGCCACAATCGTGGTGGCCGTCAGCAGGTTCACCCCGCGCAAGGCCATCAATCCCTCAATCACCGGCCAGAATACCGATTCGCCTGCCGCGCGCTCGACCTGCTTGTCGAGCGTATCAATGCGCTTGGTCATTGCCTTGACCGTATCGATATATTCCTGGAACACGATCTGCTGCACCGGATGCTCGAACTTCACTTCTTCCATCCAGCGATAGTGCGCAAGCGTCCAGTTGCTCTTGCCGTCAAAGCGACGGCCCTGCCGCAGCAGGAACGCCAGCAAGCGCTGCTTGGCTTGCCGCTGCAGATGTTTCATGTCTTCGCGCGCCCGTGTCAGGTCGCGCAACGCTTCCTGCGCCCCATCCGGCACCCAGACCGCAGTCAATTCTCCTGCCCGATGCAGCCTTGCCAGCATCAGGCTGTCGCGCCGGTCGGTCTTGACCCGGTCACCTGCCTTCTTCGGGATCAGCGACGGCGCGACCACCTGGCAGTCCCATCCAAGATCCGTCAGTTGCCGATGGATGCCGTATCCGCATGGCCCAGCCTCGTAGCAGAATGATAAGTTCGCGCCACCCTTCCTCAGCTGCTTGACCAGCTTATCCAGCGCCTCCCGCGTATTGGCGATTTCCCCAACATAGCGCACCTCACCGCCTTGGGCTTCGGCCACTGATACCGCTATCCTTTCCTTGTGTACATCCAGTCCTACATATTTGCTAAACTCTTTCATGACCTATCCCCTCAATCTCGGCTCTGAGCCTGTGGTTTACCCAATCTCAAGCTTAACCCGCGTCGCTTGAGGTGCGGTAGGTCAATACATGATGTCTAACACTTCCCCTTGCCGGGTATGTAGAGGACTCACACCTCCAAGTCACTCAACTGACCACCACAGTCAGTCAAGTTGCGCTTTCGCGCAACGCGCCATGCTTGGCGCACCCACAAAAAGAATGAGCCGCATCTGCGGCTCATTTTCATTCGCGGAGCATCAAACCAGGGATTTGATGATGTCTTCAACCACTTTCTTCGCATCGCCGAACACCATCATGGTCTTGTCCAGGTAAAACAGGTCGTTGTCCAGCCCGGCATATCCGGTAGCCATGCTGCGCTTCACCACCAGAACGGTGCGTGCCTTGTATGCTTCAAGGATCGGCATGCCGTAGATCGGGCTGGACTTGTCGTTCTTGGCTGCGGGATTCACCACATCGTTCGCGCCGATCACCAGCACCACGTCGGTGTCGGCGAACTCGTTGTTGATCTCGTCCATCTCGACCACCTGGTCGTAGGGCACTTCGGCCTCGGCCAGCAGCACGTTCATGTGGCCCGGCATGCGCCCGGCAACAGGGTGGATCGCGTAGCGCACCTTCACGCCCTTTTCGGCGAGCAGGTTGGACATTTCCTTGATGGCATGCTGCGCGCGCGCCACCGCCAGACCATAGCCTGGCACGATGATCACGGAATCCGCATTGCCCATCAGGAATGCCGCGTCGTCTGCGCTGCCGCTGCGATAGGTTTTCTGCTTGCCATCGCCGCTATCTGCGGCACCCTCGCCTCCCCCAAAACCGCCGAGGATCACGTTAAGAAAAGCGCGGTTCATCGCCTTGCACATGATGTAAGACAGGATCGCACCTGAGCTGCCGACCAGCGACCCGGCGATGATCAGCATGTTGTTGTTGAGCGTGAAGCCGATACCCGCTGCCGCCCAGCCGGAATAGGAGTTCAGCATCGAGATCACCACCGGCATGTCGGCGCCGCCGATCGGCACGATCAGCAGCACGCCCAGCAGCAGCGCGATCGCGGTCATGATCAGGAACGGAGTCCAGCTTGGCGTGATATAGAACGCGATGCCGAAAGCTATCATCGCAATGCCCAACCCCAGGTTCAACCAGTGCTGGCCGGCGAAGCGCAGCGGCTTGCCGGAAAGTTTGCCGGACAGCTTGCCGAACGCGATGATCGAACCGGTGAAGGTGATCGCGCCGACGAAGGTGCCGATGAACAGTTCGATGCGGTTGGAGGCATGCAGGGTTGCGCCTATGCCGTATGCTGCCGGATTGTTGAATGCCGCCATCGCGATCAAAACCGCCGCCAGACCGACCAGCGAATGCATCGCGGCCACCAGTTCCGGCATCGCCGTCATCTGGATGCGCTTCGCAACGATTGCGCCTACACTGCCGCCGCGGCAATTGCGATCAGGATGTATGCGACGTTATGTGTCACGCTCAGCGTGGTCAGCACTGCGATGGCCATGCCGATCATGCCGAACATGTTGCCGCGTCGCGCGGTAACGGGAGAACTCAAACCCTTCAACGTCAGGATGAACAGGATCGCAGCGACGAGATAAGCGAGTGCAACAGAATTGGGCGACATAATCTTCCCTTACTTGTTTTTCTTCTTGAACATATCCAGCATGCGCTGGGTGACCAGAAATCCCCCGAACACATTGACCGCAGCCAGCGTCACGGCAACCAGGCCCAGGATGGTGCCGATATCCAGGGCGCATCCCCATGTCTGAAGGATAGAGGACACGGTTGCTTCAGGGCCGGCCGCGAGCATCGCGCCGACGATGATGATGCCGGACACCGCATTGGTCACGGCCATCAACGGCGTATGCAGTGCAGGCGTGACGTTCCACACTACGTGATAACCGACGAATATCGCCAGTACGAACACGGTCAGATTCAGGATTACGGGATCGACGCCGCTCATTTCAAGCTCCTTATTTTGTGACGACCGCGCCGTCGATCGCGATCAGCGATACCGGCGATGATGTCGTCTTCACGGTTGATGTTGATCGTGCCGCCGTTCTTGGGATCGCACAGCAGGTTGATGAAGTTCAGCAGGTTGCGCGCATACAGCGCCGATGCGTCCGCCGCGACCGTACCCGCCAGATTCGATTCGCCCACCAGCGTCACGCCATGCTTGACTACGGTCTTGTCCAACTCGGTCAGCGGGCAGTTGCCGCCTGCCTCCGCCGCCAGGTCGACGATCACCGAGCCTGGCTTCATGGCCTTCACCATCTCTTCGGTGACCAGCACTGGCGCGGCGCGGCCGGGGATCAGCGCGGTGGTGATGACGATGTCGGCCTGAGCCACGCGCTTGGCGACTTCGACCTTCTGGCGTTCCATCCAGCTCGCGGCATCGGCCTGGCGTAACCGCCCGACGCCTTCGCCGCCTCCTTCTTCAGCGGTCTCGTAGGGCACGTCGATGAATTTCGCGCCCAGCGATTCCACCTGCTCCTTCACGGCCGGCCGCACGTCGGAGCCTCGATCACCGCGCCCAGCCGCTTGGCGGTGGCGATCGCCTGCAAACCTGCCACGCCGACACCGAGTACTCACCACGCGCGCTGCCTTGACGGTTCCCGCAGCCGTCATCAGCATCGGGCACGAAGCGATTGTAATGTTGGCCGCGACGATCACCGCCTTGTAGCCAGCGATGTTGGCCTGGGAGGACAACACGTCCATCGCTTGCGCGCGCGAAGTGCGCGGCAATTTTTCCATCGAAAATGCGGCGATGCCTTGCCTGGCATAAGCCGCGACCTGGTCTGCGTGGTACGGCTACAGCAACCCGACCAGTACCGCGCCCTTGCTCAATTTGGCAAGCTGACCGCTGCTGGGGGCCCTGACCTTGAGCACGATTTCGGACTGTGCGTAAATATCTGACTCGCCCGCCATCATCGCGCCGACTGCATGATATTCGGCATCGGGGATACTGGCCCCCGCGCCGGCTCCGGCTTGCACCGACACCTTATGTCACGTTGCGAGCAGCTTCTTTACCGTTTCCGGTGTGGCTGCAACGCGGGTCTCGCCTGCATATGTCTCGGCAGGTATGCCTATACGCATGAACTTCTCCTATTTCTTATTCTTTGTGGAATGTTTTGTTGCCTGGCTTGGATTTGCACCCAAACAGATTTTAGGCGCGGGCGATTATACCTGCACTGCACTGCAGTGACTATTCATGCAGGATAAAACCCGGAATACATCTTGTTTAACTGCCACCCTGTCTCATTCCATCCGCGCTCAGGAGAACCAGCGCAAGAAGGCTGCCGATCCAAGCGCGACAACTCCCAGCACGAATGAGACACGCCAGACCAACAGACGGCTGTTGCCGGGCACAACCCTGGATTCAGCCTGGCATAGAACACTGCCAGGACAAATCCTGAAATGGCGCAGATCACCTTGATGATCAGGGCATCCACGGCGATGCCATGGATATCCGGCAGATGATTTTCAAAGAGAAACGTGGTCATGCCGAACAGCGCTCCGCTTGCCGCCTGGATTGCCCAGGCAACAGCCAGCAGCAATGCAAGGCGATGCTGAACTGCCGCGTTACCCCGCACCAGCCAGAGAGCCGATGCGGATGTTGCCACCACAGTTGCAGCACCTAAATTATGCAAGACCTGGATCAGTGCATAGATCAGATTTTGCACTTCAGCAAAACTATTGAACCGTCGCTGTCACCGAACCCTGGACTCCGGTCAGCGCGTGGCTGGCCGTTGCCTCTTTCACCACGATAGGATGTTTGCCGGGCGACAGCTTCGGCAAATCGATGCTGCACGGGCAATGGCTGACATCGCGAAAGACGATGGGATTCTGGTCGTCAACGTAGATATGGACGTGATTCCCGGTGGGCCCCAAATGGACATCGAAATCCAGCTTGTTTCCGCTGCCGCTCTTCAACATTGCACCGTTGGCTGGAGAAGTGATCGTGATCGACCCAGCCGAATCAGCCGCAAAAACCGAACTTGCAAAAATTACCAGCGCAAAACCGATCAACACGCT
>CAWAEO010000012.1:0-24045 GCA_963780885.1 Nitrospirota bacterium | reverse complement strand
GGGTAAAAGGTTATATATCTCTTCGGCTGGTTTTCCGGAGAATGAGTGATTTACCAATCCCACTGGCGGCAGGACCATATTGGCTTCCTGCAATATGGGATTGATGGCGTAATCGGTTGCCAGATTCCATTTATCCTTTTTTCGGCCTTCGCGCCGTGTCTGGTGGTTATTGGCAAGGTGCAATATCTCGTGACAGAAAAAGCCCTTGGTCTGATCCAGTGTAAGTGACTCTACCCATGCAGGGTTGTATCCCAGTGTCTGGCCGTCCGTCCAGCCGGTTTCGCATGAATGGTCTTCCCTGACATCGAGTCTCAGGGCAAGGCTGCCGAAGAACGGAAAATCCATTATCAGGGCGGTTCTCGCCCTTACCATTTTGTGGGATATTATGCCAGGCGTACTCATGCCGCGCATTTCTTCTCACCCCCCACACCCATATAAGATTCCATAAATCGACAATTTGTTGTGCTTCCGTGGCGATTATTGACCTGACAAACCCGGCAGTACGCAATGTTTCCGGGGCCTGGCCGCAGAGTTTGTTTTCCACGTCCTTTCTCAACTCTTCGAGTGTAGGGTCGTCCATGACGTTGAGCCTTGGCAGCAGGTCCACTATTTCCCGAACGTTGGATACCAGCGTATCTTTGAATTTGCCTTCGGGGTCGGACAGCTTTTCGGCCATGTGTTTCACGGGCTTGTACAGTCTGTCCCAGAGGTCTTTCATGGCGGCATTGTGGGCCTTGTACAGTCGCATCTCCATATCCGCGCGAAGGGCCTGGATTTCGCTATCCTTTATTGCTACCCTGAAGTCCGCCGAACTGGGAAGGGGATCCACGGCGACGTTGAATTCGTATTTGCCGGGCAGTTCCACGATAGTCGGATAATCCTTCTGTCTGAACATTCCGTTCAGGTGAATTCTCGCCTCCTGGATGTAAAGGTCATAGTTGCCTATGAAGGAGGCGACTTCGTTCTCGAAATCCGATCTGTATCGCCTCATTTTGTGTGTATACTGCATGTAGTTCGTAGCAGCCAGCAGCCGAGCGCCGTCATCGGTCCATGGAAGTGTGTTCTTGTAGTGGAAGTCCCTGGCTTCACTCACAATCTCCGATATCTTCTTGATCGCCTCTTCTGCGATCAATACCTTGTTGTATCTGCCGCTCTTTTCATTGGCGTTATACGCTTCGGCAGCTTTGCTTGAGACTTCCCTGTCATATTTCCTCGCCGTCCACTGCGAGATGGACAGCCTGACCAGCATAGCCGTCTCGGTAAGGTTTTTTGGCATCATAGCTTTTCTCCCTCCTCATCAAATTTGTAGTCATTCGCGTTCAGCGTCTCGATCACAGCTTCGTCCGATGTCAGGTAATCGAACTCCTCCTCAAAGAGATCTGTAAATTTCATCGCACAGTTCCATTCTTACATCCTCTATGAGTCCGCCTATTTCCTCAACTTTGCCCTCGAATTTTGTGGCAAGCGAAGGTCCCAGATACTCTTCGACATCACTATGAATCTCCCAGTCCAGATCGCGAGTGTTTTTATGGCTGTAATGGTTGCCGAGGCTGTTTTGTTTGATCACGAAACTGACACAGTTCTCGATAGCATCCATATGCATAGTGATCTTCGGGAAAAACAGTTTAACGAACGGCTCTTTGTGGTGGGCCGAGAATTTCTTTATGTCGATATGGTTGCAGTCAAAGCAGGCGCCGTCGCCCTGGCTGCTAAAGCCGGAAAACCAGATATCAGGATTCATGAAACCCAATTCCTCCAGCTTCTCTTTCCAGTCATCGTATACGAATTTCCACCAGTCCATGTCCTCGGTTTCGAAGTATCTGTACTTGTCGAGCACCCTTTCCCTAACGTCTTTCGGCAGTTCGTCCACTTTGTATGCCTTGCATTCCGTGCCGTCTTTCTCAAGTTCGTCTGCAACATCAACATGTGCTTCCTCTTCGGTAATTACCATATGCCTCCTCTTTACATCAGGATGTCTTTGTTGTCCGAATACCATTGGATGCAGGCGCGGGTGTTTGCAAGCTCCCCGTCCTTATTGATGATGTCCCGCATCATCTTGACAGCGAAGTCGGGTTGCATCCGGTTTGCATATCGGACTATCCTCTCCATGTTTGTTTCCGATGCCTTGTAGCTGAGGGCACTGGTAAGAGCGTACAGGGTGGCGGGATCGGTAGGCACGTCGGCTTTTTCGGGATTGTTGAGAATGACGTCGGGATTTGGCAGGGACCGGAAAATCCTTAGAAAGCCGGTGAACTCCGCCGCGAAGCCGTCGCCTGCCGCCCCTGAGTAAATCTCGTATTCGAGTTCTTTCGGTATGCCCATCTTCATGAGCTTTCCGACATTGTGAACCGTCCTGGGGCACGGGGAGTTGACAAGGTCGTTAGTGGGCTCGAAATTATGAAGCAGTTCCGGCCTGAACCGGATAAATGCGATAAGCTCAGTAGGCAATCCCGCCTTGAGTGCCCAGGAAACCCAGGACTCTGCATCGCTCTCAAGCTCGACAATAGTGACGAATCTGGATTTCACCGGCTCAAGCATGCCGGTAACGCCAGCCCGGTCAGAGCGGCGGTTAGTGGCTGCAAGGAAACATACGCTGTCGCTCACCACATGCCCGTTTATTCTGCGGGCAAGTATCAACTGCATAAGCGCAGCCTGGACCGATCCTGGCGCCTGGCCAATGTCATCGAAGAAGCAGACAGTGGGTCTTTCAGCGTTTAGCAGTTTTTTTAGATTCCCGATCGGCAGGAAGTTGGCATCTCCTTTACCGTCAGGGAAGGGGATACCTTTGTAATCTGTTGGGTCGCTGACCACGGGGTGCTCGATTATCAGGTCGGCGCTGGATGCCTCACAAGCCTGCGTTACAATATCCGTTTTACCTATGCCGGGAGCGCCCTTGATAAGCACAGGAAGTCTGGACGGAACAGCCCTTGACAAGAAACTATACAACTCTGTTGGTTTCATCGATTTCCTCCTCTTTCAATAAAATATGGGCTTAGGGAACTTCAGTCTCAGCAACTTGCACATTAGACAGATTCCTTTCTTAGTCAAGCACCTTCGCATTCTGCTATAATGACGTTCAGCACATGTGAAAATCAGCAACAGCGATCCTTTGACACATTGACTTTGCATGAGCACAGATATTGAATTTGCTTGATAGAGGACACGGCATTAATAAGGCAAAGGAGCATGCCCCTTTGAGTTGTTGAAGTATGAAGCGACCCCCGATTAAAATGAATCGCTAAACACAAATCAAAAGGAGGCCGCTTCAATGAAGAAAAGATACCGCAAAATGCAAAGAAAAGTAAACGGCAAGATAAGGGAGGTCAGTGACAACAGTGTCCTGCTGGAGCTGCCTTTGGGGATGGCCCAGGTTGTGGGAGAGCTGCCCAAGGTAATCGGAGAATTAGCGCAGGAGGCGGGATTGTTGCTGATGTCAGCTGCAATGGAGGCTGAGTGTGAGAGGATAGCGGGGCGGAAGAATTCAAGGAATCCTCTAAGGGCGGCCAACTGGTGGGGTGGCGATCTCAGGCCTGTATATTATGACAGGCAGCAGGTGATTATAGAGCGGCCCCGTGTAAGGGGCAAGGACAACAAAGAAATTCCCCTTACGACATATGAGGCGTTCCGGGATCCTAAGGGCATGAGGGGCTCGGTGATGAAGAACATGGTTCTTGGAATATCGAGCCGCAACTATGAAGAGACAGTTGATGGTTTCAGGAAAGCATATGGGATAAAGAAATCCAGCGTGAGCCGGCATTTTGTGAAAGCTACGGCGGAGCAGATGAGGGAGTTTCTGGAAAGAGACCTCTCCGGGCTTGACCTTGTTGCTATATTTATCGACGGCATAGAATTTAAGGGGCATCTGCTTGTCGTGGCATTAGGCCTGGCCAGGAATGGCAAGAAGCATGTTCTGGGGCTATGGCAGGGTGCAACGGAGAACACTACGGTATGCACGAACCTTCTGGATGACATTGAAAGGCGGGGGCTTGATACCGGCAAGGATTATTTGTTTGTGCTTGACGGCTCCAAGGCGCTGAGATCGGCTGTTGCGAAGAAATTCGGGACAAAGGCGGCGGTGCAAAGGTGTATGCAGCACAAGCGGAGGAATGTAAAAGAGCATCTTCCCAAAGAGCACCAGAACACCATAGACGCCCGTATCAGCGCGGCTTATAAGATGACAGCTTATGAAGAGGCGAAGAAGTCATTGGAGTTGACAGTGAGGTATCTGGAGAAATTGAATCCCAGCGCGGCAGCCTCACTTAAAGAGGGACTTGAAGAAACGCTGACGGTGCACAAGCTTGGCATCACCGGTCTTCTGAGAAAGACGCTATCGACGACGAACCCGATAGAATCCTGCTTTTCAGTAACGAGAACAGTTACCGGGAGAGTTAAACGCTGGAGTGGCGATGATATGGCCCAGAGGTGGGCGGTGGCTTCACTCCTGCGGGCAGAGAAGAAATTCAGCCGTGTTAAGGGCTACAGGGACATTGCAAAACTCGCTGCTGTCTTACAGCAGAAATCTCTTGACAGGAAGGAGGCAGTTGCTTAGAATTATGCAGTCAGGGTCCTTCGTACTTCAACGACAGGACGGGACAATCTCAGGCAAAGGAGACAGATATGTCAGTTTCAAAACACTCATTTTTTTGCCCTGTTGCGAAGAGAGAAGTAACGTATCAAACCGAAATGGGATTTCCACGAGAAAGCTTGCCGCCTGTCACAAATTTTAAAGATTGTGACGGTCTCTCCTCCTGCGGAGTTCGTCAAGGGCATGCAGATGGATCTTCCTATAATTGGTCAGTTTGTCCTATACATTCAAGCATGATGAAAGGCTGAAAGCCTATCAGAAGAAGCTTATGGTGTATTGCAATTGTTAGACATTAAAAGTGCATGACAATACGGAGGGACTAATTCCATGAATAATAATTATCAGATTACTCCACAGGTAGATGCAACCCAAGAATTTATTGAAATTGCAAATGATTTCTCAAGCCCTTTAGATATTGTGAGGGAGGCAATAAGCAATGCATACGATGCAAAAGCGAATAAAATTTGGATTGCTTTTGAGGTGATCCCTGAATATGGGGAATCGATATTGAAAATTACGATAAAAGATAACGGTCACGGAATGGACAATGACGGTTTGCAGGCATTTTTCGATTTAGGTAATTCATTAAGACGCAACGATATAGAGACTATTGGAGAAAAGGGGCATGGAACCAAAGTATATTTTAATAGCAAAAAAATTGAGGTTTCGGCAAAAAAAGCTAAAAAACAATATGATGCCGTTATGGAAGAACCATTCAAAAAACTGCATGCCAGAGAAATTCCAGTGGTATCTGTAACAAGAATAGATATAGATAGCGAAGAATCAGAAACTGCCGTACTTATTTATGGTTACAACAATAATCGTAGAGACAAATTTACTCACGACATTTTGAAAGATCACATAATGTGGTTTACGAAGCATGGAGCATTCGATAATATTTATCATCCAGACAAGAATAAAGATATTACGTTATATTTAAAAGGACTTGGTCGAGATTATTATGAAGAGATCGCTTTCGGACATTATTTTCCAGATGAAAGCAAAGATATAAAAAAACTTTTTGATGACCATATAACAAAGGCCCCCGATTATTATTGCAAACGAATCATAAAGGAAGGCCAGTTAAAAAACTTCCCGGAAATAAAATATCAGGCCATTTTTTCTATTGAGGGGAAATACATCAAATATAATTACAATTCAATGGTAAGACGACCAGGATACACGGCGCCGTCAGGTGCATACACTATACAAGAGCGTTATGGACTTTGGCTTTGCAAAGATTTTATTCCAATACAAAGGAAGAACGAATGGATAACTTATAAAGGCTCTGAGTACACGAAGTTTCATGCCTTCTTTAATTGCCAAAGTCTTAAGCTAACAGCTAATAGAGGGTCGGTTGAAAATACTCCATCGGAAGTGCTTGCTGATATTCAAGAAGAAATAAATAAGATATACGATGCGATTATAAACAGCGATGATTGGCGCAATATAGAATGGCTTGAAGATGAAGCTTTTGCCTATCAAACAACTGAGAAGGAAAAAAGTAATTTCAAGTGGCGCATAGAGAAGATAAATAGGGCAAATGTTGCTGACTATAAAGGTACCCCACTTATAGAGCCGGAACGAGAAAGTGGTGTCTTTTCATTATTTCTAATTCTCTCGAATATCGAAAAAGACATGTTCCCTTTTCAGATAATAGATTACGATACGCATGAGGGCATTGATGTGATTGCGAAGGGCGATATAACAACACCAATATCCAGTGCGAAACTGTATTATGTTGAGTTTAAAAGAAATTTAACGAGTACATTCAACCATTCCTTTGAAAATTTGCATAGTGTTGTTTGCTGGGATACAGAAACAAAGCATGATGATATAATCAAAGATATTAACGGCGAGGAGAGGAAATTGCAAATAATACAACCAGCGGATGAACATGATTATACGAAGTATTTTCTCGATAACCCAAGGAAAGCTCATAAAATAGAAGTATTCGTTCTGAAATTTTTTCTTAAAGAAAAATACAAGATTGATTTTAAGCCAAGAACAAAAAACGCTATAGTCTAACAAAAAAGCTTCAACCGGGTGGTGGTGTTAATATAGGCATAGGAGGTAAAAGTGAAGCAGATTGATGTGCGTGAGGGGGCAAGGCGACAGCATAGAACTTTGGCTTTATTTTCGATGATTCAGTGTTGGATGCGTGGGCTGGACGGTCTAGCGCTTTATCGGTCTCATGTTGAAAGGTTGTTAGGTTTAAAAAGGTTTAAACAAACAAGGATTGACTGGCTTCGGGAAGATATTAAAGAACTTTTCCCTTACCAGGAAATATATTGGAACTCCGATAATAAATCTTTTTCTTCTCTATTTGTTTCTAGAAAAGAGCTAACCCAATATTTACAAGCTGGATCTATGACAGCTCAAAAGAGAATTGACAAAATTCCTAAAAAAGGACCGAGAATTGGTATATTCCAAATATGGGAAAGACCTAATAAAAAAAAGGCGCGAGAAGGCTTTTCAGCTTCGATACCCTTCTTCTCGGATTATGCAAATTATGATGAACGTCTTTTGGCATCATACCTAAATTTGCTAATTAATGGGCAAATATCTGTTAATGCTATTCCACAGTTGATCGAAGAAGAGGAGGAATAAAGCGCCTATTACTTAGTGTTCCTCCCAAAAACGTGTAGGAATGTGTCATTTTGCGGAAATTATGTGTGTCCATCTCAAGTAGAAGCGAAAAATTATAACCAACCCCGATTTCCCTATTCTGATGAGTAGGAACGGCAAGAAATAGATTCAGGAAGTCAAATCGAGTTTTGAATTCAGATATCGTTACATATAAGGAGTCCTGTTTTTTAAGGCTCGACATACGAGGTCTTTAAAGAGGGTGTAAAATAATTTGTGTAAATAGCCTTCACAGGGTAGGCTAAATACCTATCACTATGAAGGAGAGAACATGGAGATCAAAGACGAGCTTATAGACGAGTTGATAAAGGGGTATCAGAGCCCTGAAGAAATACTCGGGGAAAATGGACTATTAAAGCAGTTGACGAAGGCGGTTTTGGAGCGGTGCCTGCAAGGTGAGATGACGCATCATCTGGGCTATGGCAAGCACGATACAAAGGGAAAGAATAGCGGCAACAGTCGCAATGGCAGTTCGAAGAAAACGGTAACTGGGGAGCAGGGAGAAATCCCGATCAAAGTACCACGGGATCGGAAAGGGACCTTTGAGCCGCTGATAGTGCCGAAGGGCCAGACCCGGTTTAACGAATTTGACGACAAGATAATTTCCCTGTATGCACGGGGCCTGACGACCAGGGATATTCAGAGCCATCTTGAGGAGATATACGGAGTTGAAGTATCACCTGCACTGATTTCTACGGTGACTGACGCAGTAGAGGAAGAGGTCAAAGCTTGGCAGAACCGTGGCCTTGACGCTGTATATCCCATAGTCTATATGGACGCCATACGGGTAAAAATCCGGCATAACAGTCAAATACAAAACAAAGCTATATATTTGGCAATCGGGATCACAATGGAAGGAGTAAAAGAAGTTCTTGGCATGTGGACTGCGGAGACCGAGGGGGCAAAGTTCTGGATGCATGTAGTAACAGAGCTGAAGAGCCGAGGAGTTAAGGATATCTTCATTGCCTGTGTTGATGGCTTAAAAGGATTTCCTGAAGCTATAGAGGCAGTGTATCCGCAGACGCAGGTTCAGTTGTGCATGGTGCACATGGTAAGGCACAGCTTGAAATATGTATCCTGGAAGAAACGTAAGGAAGTGGCCGCCGATCTTAAAGCGATATATGCTGCAACTACTGCAGCACAGGCTGCTACGAACCTGGAGGAATTCAGTCGGAAATGGGACAGCGAGTATCCGAGCATCAGCGTCTCATGGCGAACTAACTGGGAGCGGATAACTCCGCTGTTTGGCTATCCACCGGAAATCCGGAAGGTAATCTACACGACCAATGCTATAGAATCACTTAACATGTCTCTGCGGAAGGTTACGAAAAATCGGGGCTCGTTCCCCAATGATGAATCGGCCTTTAAACTGCTGTATCTGGCACTCAGGAACATAGCGAAAAAATGGACAATGCCACTATGGGACTGGAAGTCAGCGCTGAATCAATTTGCTATACTTTTTGAAGGAAGAATGCCCTTGGCATGACTATACCAAAAAAGGCGTTTACACAAAATACTTGACACGCCCTCTTTAAATGCAAACCGGTGTTACTGCATTTCAGGCCGCTATCTCCATCATTTCCACCATGTCGTTGTCGTCGGCGATAACGGCTGCCTGCTCCTTGTTTTTATCGAGGTCCAGCGCCTTGTATATTTCCTTTTGTCTCTCGTGGAGTTCCTGCAGCTTTTCCTCGTAGGGGAAGGTCTTGTTGACTTCTATTGCAAGGTTTTCGAGTCTTTGCCTTGAATGTTGTATCTCGGTCTTTGTGTGCTCGATTTTGTGCTCCATCTCCCTTATATCGTGTTCCAGGGACATTATCGTGCCTATATCGCTGGATGAAATGCTGCCGCGGAATTCGGTGTGCCCTTTCGCTATCACCGTGGGCTCCATATAGCTATATCCGGTAGATCTTATATAGAGCGTGAAGCCGCCGTATGTGCCTATCTCCTCGGGTTGGGAGGTCCCCCTCAGAGACAGCGCTGATTTCTGAATCTGAAAGCCCGCTTTCTTGCGGTCCGTATAAGTTACGCCATTGATGGTCATTGCAAACTCATCTCCGGATGGTTTCAGGGCGATATCTTTTTGAAGGCTTTCCAGATACTGCTCTCTGTTCCTGATCTTTCTTGGGAGCCAGCCCAGTTCGCTCTGCATGTCGTACTTCTCGGATATGAATTGCGACTGAAGCAGGTTCAGCCTTCTGATCTCCGTATCGACCTTGAACTTTTCCATCACAAGGGGGTTGCCGCTTGCGAGGGCTTTTACTTCCGCATAGGTGAGCACCGCGCCTTCGATGTCATCCGCCGTTCTTACCGAAGAGCTGTTCCTCGATATCTGGCTTATGAACCTCGCCTTTATTTCGAGGGTCTGGTCGGGTAGCCGGAGCGCATCACTGCAACTCCAGCCCCCTAAGAACCGTGCGTATGAGTTTCCCCATACACGGCTCAAGCCTTTTTAAGACCCGCAAATTGCGAATCCAACAACAATCGGATTACGAGAATGATGTTTCCTGTGGCAGTTGGGATGGAGTAAACGTAGGTTGCTAATACAGGAAGACCCCCCATAGACGCGGTATATAGAATGATGAATATTCCACCCCGTATCTTTTGTGATTTTCTCCCCACATTCAGGACAGATGCCGTCCTGAGCAAGCCACAAGCTTAGAAGTTTTCCCTTCCCTATAAGGTTATCTGTCATTGAGCAAGTTAACCTTTGCTCAAAATAGGTCTCCCATAAAGGGTCATAGGGGTTTGCTTCTGCTTTTACCTTAACGTGTCGCCTTATTTTCGTGTCGCTGGCGTATACCAGTTTCATTATTTTAGGCTTTTCAGTTTCGGTAGTTCTCTTAACTTCACAGGCAAAGGTCCATAATCTACCTTTAATGGCTTTGAAGTATTTACTTCGTATCCATTTAGTATTTTTGTTCCTATGTCTGCGTATTGCCCATTGCCACAGGGTTTGCCAAATCATATAGTCAAGACGATGAAACGTTTCAGCCGACACCACATGTTTATGATAATTTACCCAGCCCCTAATCAGCGGGTTGAGCAAACCGATCAAATTTTCTTGCTTGGCTGTTTTGTTTTCACTGACTATTTGTCGAATGTTCGAAAATATTCGTTGAATATTCTCTTGTGACGGTTTGATGAGGAGTTTATTCCCGTACATGCGAGTATTTTGTCCAAGAAAATCAAAGCCTTCTGTGATATGGACGATTTTTGTCTTTTCTTGTGAGAGAGTGAGGCCACGTTCTTGGAGAAACATAGCCACTACTTCTTTCACTTTTTCCAGCGTTTCCTTGGAATCACCAGTAACAATAAAATCATCGGCATATCTAATCAGGTTTACCATCGGATTATAAATGACTTTTCCGTTACTCTTCCGTTTGCGGATGGTATCGTTAAGTCGCTTTTCTAATCCGTCAAGAACCATGTTGGCTAAGACAGGGGAGATAATGCCGCCTTGTGGAGTCCCTGCCTCGGTCGGAAACAATTTTGCCTTTTCTATATATCCCGCCTTTAACCATTTACGAAGAATCTCTTTATCCATAGGGATATGCGAGATCATCCAGTCATGGTCAATATTATCGAAGCATCCTTTTATATCGCCTTCAAGCACCCATTTTGGTGATTTGCCCTTATTCAGCGTATTAAAACACTGTTCAATGGCATCATGAGTTGAGCGTCCTCTTCGGAACCCATAGGAATTCCCATCAGCGAGCGTTTCGGATACCGGGTCTAAGCCGAGCAGATATAATGCTTCCATCGCCCTATCCTTCATCGTTGGTATACCGAGAGGTCTCTGTTTACCGTTGGATTTTGGGATATAAACCCGTTTTGATGGCATTGGCTTGTAGCCTTTGCGCCTCAAAGATAACATCGCGGTAGATTTGGCTTCAGGAGTAGACCATGTTTCTCTGTCAACTCCCGGAGTCTTTTTGCCTCGATTTTCCGTAACTCGTTTAACGGCGATTGCTTTGCCGCTGAACGAATGAGTAAGCAACCATTGCAAGGCTTTCACCTTACCCCAGCGACCTTCTCTCGTTGCTTTAACGATACGCGCCTGCAGCCTCCTAACATTTTGGTGACATTCACTCCAATTGATAGTGTGCCATGTCGCCTCCATGTTGGAGGATGCACACACTAAATTACTTCCAGTGTTCATTTGCTTTTCCTCCTTATGAGGTTCTACAAGATTTCTCGTTATGAAAGACCTGTCGGAAGTCTGCACCTTTTCAGGTCGAGCAATTTGGTTTAGCCCATAAGCCCGTATCCTTCTCATTATAAGAAGGCATTCGCTTTCTCCGACTTCCTATACCCGCATTCTTATCAGCATTCTTTACAGTTTGCCTGCTGGTTTCCAGCAAGAATACGGGCTTACCACGTTCCACTTTATTGACAATAAAGGGTTAGGCTCCAACTCTCCCCCGGCAGTAAAACATCCGTGTGCCCCCAATATGGACAGAGGCATCCTAACTGCTGTACCGTTTTGGTCAAGGCTTGTCAGCATCTTTAGCCTTTTCGCATTAACGAGGTTTAACGTTGGTTCACATTTGTTAGCCATACCTTCAAGCCTGGCCCCTCATCCGCGTTGATGCTCGCAGAAAGCGCTAACCCTCGCGGTTTTGCGCCCCTTTCGGAAGGGTACATTGTCTCGGTAGCTTCACACCTCGCCGTTACCAGCGACGCATGTACCGATAGGCTACTGCCGACGGAACGGCAGGTCTGGTCAGTAAGGTACTAATGAACTGCCAGACAATCAACAAAGCGACAGCGTGTCGCACCCATATGTAAGCATCGAATGACCCTTCTGTCACATATGAATAAATGGAGACTTCGGCGTTTTCATTGCCCTGGCGAAGAATGCGACCGTTTCGCTGCTCGATATCCCGCGGTCTCCAGGGCGCATCAAGGTGGTGTAACGACACAAGCTTCTTTTGGACGTTCATGCCGGCGCCCATCTTTTCGGTGGACCCCATAAGAATCCTAACCTTGCCGGCATTAACCTTATCGAAAAGCGCCTTCTTCCTTATGTCTGTATCAGCTTCGTGGATATAAGCAATCTCCTTTTCGTTAATGCCCTTACGCATCAATTTCACCTTGATATCGTCATACACATTGAATATCCCCGGTTTCGGAGTGGAGAGGTCACAGAACACCAATTGCGAGCCGCTGCCGATCACGGACTCTCTATAAATCTCGTGAATATTTTTGACGGCGATGTTTATTTTGCTGTCTGCCGACTCTTCGGAGAGATGATCAACAAGCCTCATGTCCAGAGCGGCCTTACGCCCATCGTTCGTGACGCAAAGCATATTGTCTACTCTGGGGTCTACGTGGCCGCCCCTGATCTCCTCTGCGCGTTCTACAAGGGTTCTTACATACTCCTTCAACTGTTCGCAGGCTTGCGCCACAACAGTCTGTGGTTTGCCGCCCCTGAGTACCGGTACGGGAAGATTCAGCATATCCGCTGTCTGGATATCAGCCACGAGCCTGAACATTGAGAGAAGTTCGGGCAGATTGATGAAGCGCGCAAAGCGCGTCCGAGCTCTGTAACCGCTTCCGTCAGGAGCAATTTCGAGAGACGTTACCACCTCGCCGAAATCCGCCGCCCAGGAGTCAAAATGAGCAAGTCCGCGTTCCTCAAGAACATCGGGCTGCAGGTAACGCTGGACCGTGTACATCTCGGCCATGCTGTTTGAAATAGGAGTTCCTGTAGCGAAAACAACGCGGCCCCTGTTATGGAAGAGCCACTGGGTTTTCATATACATGTCGAAGGCCCGGTTGCTTTCGGTATTCGACAGCCCGGCGATCCTGTTCATCTTCGTGGTAAAGTAGAGGTTCTTAAACAGGTCGGACTCATCCACAAAGAGAAAATCGACCCCGGTCTCCTCAAAAGTAAGACCTCTGTCTTTTTCCTCTTCCCTGGCCATGTCCTTGATCTTTGCGGCCAGTCTTTTCTTCTTCTTTTCAAGTTGCTTGACGATGCGTGAACTATTATCGTCAGCAGCGTCAATAGCACTCTCCAGCTCGTCGATTTGTCTCTGGATATGCTCTTCAACAAGCCTCTTAGAAACCGGAATCTTCCCATAGGACGAATGAGCCACGATTACGGCATCCCAGTTGTTTGTCGTCATTTTTGCTATAAGGGTTTGTCTGTTAACCGGCGCAAAATCGTCTTTTCCGGCAATAAGGATGTTCGCCCAGGGATAGGCGCGAAGGAATTCGGCGCCCCACTGTTCAAGCAGATGATTAGGAACACAGAACATAGGTTTCTTAATAAGCCCTACTCTCTTGAGTTCCATGGCAGCCGCTACTCCGGTGAGCGTCTTTCCTGCGCCGACAGCGTGCGCAAGCAGAACCATTCTGTCCTTCAGGCACCGCCAAACTCCGTTTTTCTGGTTAGGCCTCAGCGTTATATCAGAGGTCATACCGGGAAGAGTGAGATGGCTGCCGTCGTATTCTCTGAGCCGGATATTATTGAACTCGTCATTGTACTTTCTGACAAGATGATCTTTCCGTCCGTCGTCCTGCCATATCCAGGCAGAGAACTGTTCCTTGATCTGGTACAGCTTTTCCCGTGCCGCTTCCGTCTCTTTTACGTTCACCGTGGCTTTTCCATCGCTGTCGTAATCGTAAACAGTGGGGATCCTCAGATTAAGGCCATCCTCAATAAGATTTACAGCAGACATCCTTGACGTGCCCCAGGTAGTGGTATTGTCAATGTTATCGTGGAGCCTCCACCGTTCATCACCCTTTATGCTGACCGTCCACGTTCCGATTGCCGGAGCATGAGCGATTTTTACGCATTTAGGGAGATTAAGCAGAGATTCAACGAATCGCTCAACGTACTTGGCCGGAATCCACGATGCCCCTAACCTCGCATAAATTTCCTCCCACGGAAGGTCTGGAGGCTGCACGGCTTTTAGTGCATCAACGTTTCTGATGTAGCGGTGATCGATTTCAGCCGCTGCTTCGGCCTTGTTCAACTTCGCCCTTACGTTACCGCTCAGGTATTCGTCGCCGGTCTCCCATCCCCCGTCAGGGTTCAGGTAAACAAGATCATCGAGTGCACACTGCAGTTCCTTTTCAGTAAGGCCTGTAAGCTCGGACATTCTGCCGAAGTCGATCCTACCGGTCTCGTTAAGAGATACGACCAGGGCCTCCTTCGGGGTCTCCACCTTCTCGATCCTTTTCTGAGGGAAGATCACGCGCCGGTAGAAGATTTCAGCCTTCTGAGCGGTATCAAGTTCTTCATCGTATTTTTCGAGCGACAAAAGCAGCGGGAAATCCGGATCTTCACGGAATACCTGTTTATTGCCGCGCTTATGCAGAAATCCGAACTGCTTGACGTATTTACCATAGACATAGTTAAGATGCGCCATGTCCGATTGAATTGCCGTTTCGGAAGAAGTGGCCATCTGCTTTGAAAGGAGGTTTCGCGCGGCATCGCGGACTGCAACCATACCCTCAGCTCTTTTTATGTTCGAAGACGAGAAGTTCTGTGCAATAAGCTCAGCCCCCTGCTTCCGGTACAATTTGCCGTCCTGTACCACAAATGCCCCGTCTTTCACGTGGTCGGGCGCCGGGACAAATGGCCTAAAATCGGTATTTTCAATTTTTGTCTCAGCCGCAGCGCTAATTATCCTGTCCGGGATAAAAGCAAGAGCCCCGGCAAGCGCATCTTTGAGTTCCCTGTCATCGGGAGCAAGCGATATGTCCCAGCCGTACTGATTCGACTCGGTGGTATGCTTCCCTAATGCCATTTGAGGGTTTTTATCGTAGTATTCGTTGAACACCAGCTCAGTGTCTTTTCCATCTTCGATAAAAGGGACGGTATCGAGCCAGGATACGTCATCAGGAACGGCACCATCTTCTCTTTTCCTCAAGAAGATGATATCCGTGGTGACATCCGTGCCTGCAATCACTTTAAATGCGGTTCTAGGAAGTCGCACGGCGGCGACCAGATCAGCGCGCTCTGAAAGCCAGCGCCTGATCTTGCCGTCTTTGGCATCCATTGTGTACCGGGATGTCACAAATGCGACAATGCCGCCCGGTTTTACGATGTCGATAGATTTCATGAAGAAGTAATTGTGGATCGAAGGAGCATGGCGGCGGTACCTTGGGTCATGGACTTTATAGTCTCCGAACGGAATGTTGCCCACTGCGACATCAAAAAAGTTGTCAGGAAACGTGGCCTCCTCAAAACCTTTGATCTGAATGTTCACATCCGGATAGAGGGCCTGAGCTATCCGTCCGGAGATTGAATCGAGTTCCACGCCGATAAGGTTTGTCTTGCTTGAAATGTCACCGGGTAGAAACCCAAGAAAATGCCCTATGCCTAATGAGGGTTCAATCAGCCTGCCCCCTTTAAAGCCCATTTTCGCAAGCGCCTGGTAAATGAACTGAATTACGTCCGGCGCTGTATAATGCGCATTGGGCGTGCTGGCCCGCGCGCTCTTGTACTCTTCATCTGTCAAAAGGGTCTGTAACGACTCTCTTTCGCTGCGCCAATCATGCCGGCGAGGATCGAAAATCTGTGACAGACCGCCCCAGCCGGTGTACTGCACGAGGATCGTCTTTTCATTGTCTGACGCTTCCCTGTTTGAAGCTTCGATTTCTTTGAGCAGGCTGATAGCATCAAGATTAAGCTTGAATTTTTCTTTCTGCCCTGCAACAGTCCCTATCTGCCCCTCAGCAATACGATAATTGCGGAGATTGAGATCAAGGACAGGATCGGTCTTTTTAATAAACTCCCTGACAGCCTGTACGACGGGCAAGATTACAGTCGCTTGCAACCAGTCGAAAGCTAATTGCCCCAGAGATTCATCTTTTTTGCGAGCTTTCATGTCCTGCTATAAAACCTCCTTTTTGGGGGGATAAAAAAAGCCCTTACAAACGGTCCAAAATGGATACCGCCTGTAAGGGCTTTAATGTTCTAATAGATATTAGGATTAAGAGACTATGCAGCTATTTTAAGCGTCTTTTTGCCTCCGCCTTTTAATTCTACGAGCATTGAACCTTTATTGATCTTGATCTCCATGACATCTGCCGGCGCGATTTCGGCTATCGACAGCCCTTTAAGCAAATCGTACACGCTGAATTTCCCGAGGATTTTCGAGATGTCTGAGTTGATGTCCTTATTGAAATAATACTCCTGGGAATCCCAGGAATCGCCATCTTCATAGAATATCTTTTGTGCAAAAACGGCATCCTGTATCTCATAGAATTGTTCCGGGGTATCAGCGTAATATATGGTCCCCTCACAGCCGCCATTCACAAGCGCCAAGACCTTAATCTCTTTTTCGCTCTTTATGACCGCACGCTGCCAACTGTAGTTGTAGCTGACACCATCGCCGGGATTGCGATGCACCTCAATAATAATCTCCTTGTCCAGAACCTTTTCTTTCATCCATAAGGGAGAGTTACTGTTGCATTCTATTGAAGTGATTGTTCCGGCAGGCAGCGTAAGAGCATCGTCGATGTCCTCGACCTCTGTTTTCGTTTCTCCGCTGCACAGATAAACAAAGGCGATTTCGTTGTTCAAAGGAGCGCTATCCTTATTGACAAGCACGTCTCTCGCCTGCGAATCCGCGTAAGCCTCGCTGTTGTAGTAAGGTTCTCTTGTAGACACGAAGAACCGGTTCAGGTTGTCGAGTTCTTCCCGTGTCGCTACGGCGCTCATTGTCTCCATGAGTTTGATAATTTCATCATTCCTCATCCCTTCAGGAGAGTTGTTAATCATAGCCGTGCAATACTCCACGACCTTTGCTCTGCAAAACTCACGGAAGTCGTCAAGCTTGTCGTCCTCCTTGACAGCGTGGCGATAAGGCAGTACCGGCGTCAGTGGTGTGCCGCATGTGACATCGATAGCCATGTGATTGCTGGTCCAACGGTCCTCACCTATATAAATCCCGTACCATATTACCGTTAAGTTCGGCCATTTCCGGAAAGTCTTAGGGTCGATAAGAACAACATTCCCTTGATACTGAGTTTTTAAAGGATATGCAGCGTACTTTTCGCCAAGGGACTCCTTTTGCACCGGATTGCCGTTGAACGTAATGTCGAGCGGAAAATAACAGAGCTTTTGTTCCGCTCTGGCCATTTTCCCCGCGATCCCTTCTTTGAGATATGCCTCCGCATAAAAACCGCCCGCAGTTTGGTCCGCTCTGCAAATCATATCCAGCACCGATCCCCTGTACCCGGCGTCATTGAGGTACACATTACAGTCAAACGAAAGGCTTCCGAACCTGCTTTTAAAGGTAACTCTTTCCGATATGCAGACCAGGAAAAAGAGTCCCCATCCCGCAGGGCACTGACTCTTCTCAACGTCAGCGGTCCAGTTCGAGTCGGCCAGGGTAACAAGCGCCTCAGCATTGTCTGTCCCATTGCCATCGTCCAACACTGTAAGCTTGCTCTCGTTAAGAGTAATATGCAGGTTCCTGGCGCCGGCGCGCTGCGCGTTTTGTGCCAGTTCGACATACACGTTGTCAGGCTTGTCGAAAAAGAATGGCAATAAAGAAAACAGCCTGTCTTCATTGATCATTGATTTGTTATTTTTCATCATTTTCCACCACCTCTTTATTAAAATCAATAAAAAAACCTCTACAAGCTGTATCTTTTGTAGATACCACCTGTAGAGGTTATGTGCGCTAATGGATATTAGGTTACTGCTTAAGGGAGGCTGCGGCTATGTCTTCCAGGGACATATCGGCATAAGCCGAGAAGTCAAAGACTTCACCGCAACGTGAGAGTGTGCACTGGTAAACACCTTTGCTGCTTTCAGTGACCATCCCCAGTCCGCATTTCGGACAGGTTTTGGTTTCAAGGATTATCTTCAGTTCTTTTATATTCATACTGGATATTATACAATTGTTCCGGCGATCGGAATTTGAAAAGCTTTTAAAAATTAACCGCCATTGGCAGCTGCGGCCTGCAATGCATTGACCTCAGTCCGGCAAAGAACTGCTCGAAGGCGTTAAACAGAGCCTTGCGCTCTTCCCCTTGCGGGTACGGCTCGACACCTTCTCTCTGTTTTCTCGTTATTGCATACCGGGCTTTCGTCCCGTCTACGAGGTAGGTGTTTTTACAGCCCATAGCCTCCAGCTTGTCTTCAACATATGCCTCGAAAGCCCGCGCAAAGAGTTCCTCGTCTCTTTTCCAGTAATCACCCAGAGCTACCGCGTCCCTGTAAAACTTGCTGCAGCCGAAGAAGCGTTTTCTGTTCCACGACTTCCGCATTTTTTCAATTTCGCGGTGCATTTCCCAGACCTTGGTGTTCAACTCTCTGTTTCTCTCGTTCCAACCCTCGGCCTTAATCCGAGCGTTACTCTCATCCCTGATCTTGCGGTATTCATCCCGTCTGGCATGGTAGTAAGTGATCTTGGACTGGCCGTTGTCCTTAATAAGACCCATGATCTCGCTTAAAGGACCCGAACGTTCCTCTGTCGCAAAGTAGGCTTTACCACCCTTGCGAGTCGCAAGCATATTGTCCAGAAAATGGCCCCATTCGTGAGCCAGGCTGCCGCCGCCACGGAATTTTGTCAGGTTAATGACGTGCCGTGACGATTCATAATGCGCAGATGCGCTGCCGCTGCCCCGGGCCCCGAAGGCGATAGCGAGAGTACTGTCCCATGAAAGCATCCGCACGGGCATACAAAGAACGCTCGCAATGTCATATAGGGCTTTCACAGCATTAAGAACATGATACGCGGCGTCTTCATCCTTGATCCAGTTTCCGTATTCAACTGCCCGGAATCCAAAAGTGCTGATAATAGATTCTTCAGTGACTGAAAGAGGATCAACCTCGATTCCACCGATTCTTTTCACCTCTTTTGCGACAATACGCTTGAAAGTAAACTTTTCGCTATTCGCGACCTGTTCTTTCCCGGCCCAGCCCCAGTAATCTTCGTCTTCATATTTTCTTGCATGCGTGTTGAGTTCTCCGTAATAGGCTCCGCAGAGGGCTCTCCATAATCTTTTGCCGACGACTGAAGTACTGACCCCTTCCCTACATATTCTTTCGGCAACCTTTTCCACGTCCTCACGAGAGCAGGCATCACTGAGTGCTTCCTTTAATTTAAGACAGAAGTTCACATATAGCTCCCTGTCCTCTTTTCTGTCTTGAGGTCTGACACACAGGGCATCGAGTATTTTCTTTTTCAGGAACACTGCCCCGGCTGAGACGCCATTATTTCTCTCCTGTTCAATGTCTAATCTACCAAGGAGATCATGTTTGTTAACGAGTTCAAAGGCCTCCTTGTCAGACATTGTTTCCAAATCCTCAATACAGCTGATTTTTGCATAACGGTCTTTCTTCGCTCCGCCTATCTTGACCCCGGCATCGTGAAAAACTTTCCTGTTGCTGCCATCATTTGCAGTTTTGGCAGATGGAAGCTCAAACAACATAGTTGTCATCCCCGTTCCTCCTTTTGGAAATTAAAAAACCCCATCAGGCGATACCTGGAAACGGTATCACCCGATGGGGCTATAGATGTCTAAAGGATATTATGATTTAAATTGTTTCAGTTTGCTGTTCCAATATTCAATGTAGGCAGCATAACCCTTTTGGGTAGTCAAGAATCTCATGTGCTGCTTAACATTCAGTTTGTATGCTTGAATGCTTGTTATTCCCGTCCTACGTGCTTTTTCCATTCTGTGGTTCCCATCAATCAAGTTATAATGTCCCGGAGATATTTCTGCCAGTATTACAGGCCGGGAAATCTCAACTGAATCCATATGAGACTCATTGATCGATGAAAAACCTTTGTAGAAATTGCTTACTGCAACTTCTTCGAGAGTTATCCCGTCGGGATTTTTCTGAATATATTCGAGTATTTTTGTGATATTAAACACGAAAATACCATTTGGAAACAACTCATCCCCATCAGCAATGGGGCATGGAATGAACTTACTGTCAGCTTTCAGTTTTTTTGCCAAATTAGACCTCCATTATAGCTGGAGTGCGCCAAATAGGCGGCAGATACATCTCGGCTTGTAGCTCGTTTGGGACAATGGTCAGTGTGAGAAACTGACTTTTTAAGCAGCAAGGCCTACGCTGCAAGGGGATCGCGAATCTCGATAATTCCAGAGTTTCGGCCATTTGAAAATCCATATGAAGCTTACATTATGGAAGCGACTTTCGACAAAGATCAAGGCTCATTGTTACTCTCTCTAAAAGGATCATAAATATCCAATGTTTCGATGCTCTGAAAGTCTTCTTTATTTCTTGTTGCAAGCTTCAACGAATGCACAAGAGCTGTTGCCGCAATGACGGCGTCAGCCAGTTTTATGGACGATTGCCTTCTCATTTCAACCGCTTTTTCAGCAACCGGTTTATCAAGAGGCAATACACGGGCCAGTTCAATAAGCTGCTTGCATTTCTCAAACCCTTCCTCTGTATGCTTTTTCCATCCCAGAAATTCGATCTCCGTGATAATTGATATATTGAAGGAACTCTCTCGAACAGCATTTTCGATAAAGGAAACAGCCTCAGGAAGGCCGGCCGTATGATATATCAGCAGATTTGTATCAATCAGAAACTCAGACATTCCGGTCCCATTCGGAACGCAAGGCACTGGCTTCTGCGCCAGCGTTTATACCCTTATAGATACCTGCAGTCTCTTTAAGCGCCGACAGTACCTTATTTGTTTCGGTTGCCGTATCGTTTATATCGTATACAAGGTGGACCGTGAGTTTTCCGGCAGGTAGTTTATGGTCGCTATAGGTTATGCGGCCATTTTCAATAATTGCCTCGGCTATTATATGTGTCATAATTTACCTCCGTTTTAAATGAATTATACCATGCCATACGGTAAATTTGGGGAGGGAAATAGATAGCGCTTCTCTGAAAACAAGCGGTTTTATCTATGCCTGTAGAGTAAAATGCACCCCTGATTCCCATAAACGGCATCATCAAGCTCTGCCCAGCCTTTGAATAAAAACAGCCTCTACGGGAAATAAATCCTGTAGAGGCTGTAATGTTATTTTTCTTATTTCTTTTTAGTTTCCCGCGCCTTTCTTTTCTTTTTGGGAGGCCAGCCCATCTGCTCCCAAACAACAGGGCTGACCGGCAGGGGTCTCACTGAAAACGTGCTCAGGTTAACAAAGGCACCGTGTTCCTTCATATATCCTGCGCGCAACGCCGTCCATAATAACTGAATTGCTGCGGTCGCCACCCATTTGTTGATAAAGAGATCCTGCTTTTCGAGAGCGTCCGCGACGGAACATGAAGGACCCTGATATGATTTTTTATCTTCGGCCTCGATTTCAGGGTAGAGATCAAGAACAGTCGGCAATACCGCGACTGCCTCGCTTCCAGCCGGTTGCCTGGCGCCGCCATTACCCACAGTACCAATCAAGACCTGAGCGGTTTTTACAGTATTGCCCAAATCGATCCAGTATTTTTGATAATAGGAACCTATTTTCAGGCTGCTTCCGATATTCACTCGCGCTGCGGCAGAATCCACCGCTGTAATAATGATATTGGCTTGCGTGTTCAGAGCTGCGCCTACCTTTACGGGATACGCTTTCCATTTGAGGCCGAAAAACCGGTTAAGCCTCGTAACCAGTACCTCGGCTTTGTTTCTGCCGATATCCGCCGGGCTGAAAAGCTGCCTTCCTACATTCGCCGGTGAGACGGCATCGGGATCGTAAACGCTTACATCAATACCAGGATGGCCGAGCGCTTTCAAGGCATGATTCATCCTGCCTAAATCAGTCAATACCTGACCGCCATTGCCGCCCGCTCCGATAAGAGCAATTTCCAACGGGTTCATAGGCGCCGCAATATGCTCGGGCAGGTAGTGTCTAATCGCTTTTGGTGTCGCCGCTATCAAACTTTTCATGGCCATCTCCTTCAAATGATCCAATAAAGAATCCTTCGACACAATAGCGATAGGCCGTCTTAAAGGTCTGTTCGTTTTCACCTGCCTTATAGCTCCCAAGAACAAGGCTTATTTTTACGCCGCCTTTGTCGTCTTCATCGTCGGTCATTGAGAAGAAAGGAGATATTGATCCGTGACTGTGGACATCGATGACCAGGTGTTTACCTTCGGGCAGATTGGGATGCCGGATTTCGGCCCTGACACATGTTGATTCAAACGTAACGGGCATATACTCAAGGCCATTTTGCTCGTCCCATACTATCCACCCTGCCCACTCTTTGTTCTGTTCCGCATACCCGGCAGCGGCAGGGACAATCTCGTCATGAAGCATGCAGAGAGCCTGAGTGAGCAGTATGCTAAAGTCGTCACACTCCTCGATATCGCCGTATGGCAACGGCCTGGGAGCTTCATATAACCGATAGACAAGTCTGCCCCATGGCTGATTTGTCTCGATGTACAGGCCGTCCTGCGCCATAAGAAGTCGGCTTTTGCCTATTTCGCATTCCGGCAGCTTCCCGTATTTTGGAGCCATTACCGTAGGAAAATGGTTTTGTATGATTCTGTCTTTTATATCAAACGTTGTTTCCAATCCTCACCTCGCTGTTTCTGAATTAAATGCAGCAATGATTTTTTTAAGCGTGCTGTGCTTTTTCAGGTATTTAACCGGAAATCTCAACTTCCCGCTGCCTATAAGCCTTCTCCAGAGCAGTTTACCTGTCGTTCCTTCTATTCTCGGAATCATGTCTCCGGAGAACGCGCTGTCAAAGAACTGCTTTTCCCATAGTTGGATACTTTCAGGTGTCGTATGCTCAGGCAACTTTGTGTTGCCCATGCATACCCCGGAATTTTCATAGATGTTGTAGAAAGGAGCATGGTAGATTTCGGTGTCCGGGTCGGGACGGCTGTTATCTTTCAATGCCCAGACATACAGAGCCCTGCCCTGTACGGCAAACAGTAAAGCCGGGACAGGCGCTTGGCCGTTCTTGATTTCGAGCTTTTTATCGAAAAAGAGCCGCTGAATTCCTGCAGGCTTCCACCACATTATGAAATCGCACGCCGGAGCGTAAGAAATTACGCTCTCAGGACTATATGCAACTTTCTTAATTTGTGGCAGAGTGAGCGAACAGAGATTGACCAGCGCGCTCTTTGTGAGCGGATTGCCGGCGCCCAATACTCCATCTCTGATTTCGCGGTGCTCTATATAAGACTGATGGCCGTAATCAGCGCCCGGAATCTCGTATACAACAAACATGTGCCGGACCTTCACTGACGTATCAGATATCCGGCCTACCGGGATGTTTATGTTAATATTCTCCATACCTTACCTTCTTTTACAAGTTTGTAACAACTGTACATCACTTTTTGCAGCATGCAGAGAAATGCATCGTACTCTCGCACTGCCGCCAGATCCGCTTTTGACGTAACAAGGAACTTGATTATCGGCACTCCCACGCTCATGGCCTCATTGCTGATCAACTCTTCCCAGCCACATGTAATATTGCTTTCCTCATGCAGAAGAATACAGAATGCATCTTCTGCAGGGGCGCCATCGTCGGAATCCGACTGAATAAAGCAAAGGTGGCCGGCATCATGATGCGCCTCCACCTTCAAGCCCTGGTGAAAAAGCTCCAGGGCTTGCTTTATCCATGCCCTTTCGTCCTGATTCATAAGTCTACTGAGCCTTTTGAACTCCCGCTCCACAGACTCTACCTTTTTTTTGAACTGTTTGGCATGGCCGTATCGACCGGGATCAAAAAGCTGGTTAAATTCGGCTGCCTCCGCCTTAACAGCTTCCTTAAATTCCTCATCCACATCAGAGTTTTGATCATCAAATACCATCCCCTCGTAATAGTTTTCATAAAACCTGTTGAGGGTGGACATCGGGGCCAGTGGGCATAGATAGATACATTCGACGATGCTCCTGATAAGCTT
>CAWAEO010000011.1:0-119408 GCA_963780885.1 Nitrospirota bacterium | reverse complement strand
CTTCTAAGTTTTGAGTGGGTAGGCGGTATTATTACTGTGCAGTGACCCCACTCAAGCAGGAGGTTTCATGGACAACAAGGTGTTGGAGAAAGCGTTGGGGATAGAGCCGCCGTACTATATCGACAGGTCGGCTTTTGACCTGCATGCCAAGAGGTTGGATATCTATATTGATTTTGTGAAGGGATCGAGGTTCCGCTATGAGAGTCCTGAAGAAGATATCTCCGGGACTTTCCCTGTGTACGATACTATAGACAAAGAGTGGCGGCATCTGAACTTCTTCCAGCACGAGTGTTATCTGCATGCCCGGATCCCGCGCATAGATGCCGGAGAGGGACGTATCCGTATGGTCAACCCTCCGTGGTCAGGGCTGGGGCATGGGTTCACCTTATTGTTTGAGGCTCTGGTACTACAGTTGGCCACCAACATGCCGGTGCATACTGTCGCTGTAATAGTAGGAGAGTCTGACTACAGGATATGGTCGATACTCGAGAAGTACGTCGACCGCGCCCTGGAAGGCGTGGACCTCTCCGGCATGACAGCCGTGGGCATGGATGAGACGGCTATGCGCAGGGGCCATAACTACATTACCCTGTTTGTCGATATGGACGACCGGCGGACCGTGCACGTGGCCGAGGGTCGCGGTAACGAGACGGTCAAGGAGTTTGCCTCAGCGCTTACTGAGCACGGCGGGGACCCCGCTGCTATCACCGATGTGAGCTGCGACATGTCGCCGGCGTTCATCAAAGGCGTCTCGGAGAACCTGCCCAACGCACAGATCACCTTTGACAAATTTCACCTGCTGAAGGTGATCAACGAGGCTGTAGACCATGTCCGCAGGGCAGAGTCAGCCACAGAGCCTCTACTGAAGCATTCCCGGTATGCTCTCCTGAAGAACGGCGCCAATCTCACCGTATCCCAGCGACAGAAGCTTGAGGAACTGTCCCTGCCGAAGTTCCGGCTCAAGTCCATCAGGGCCCTGCATATCAGAGAGAACTTCCAGGAGATATACCAGGCTGACACCTTGAAGAGTTCGCTGGCCTGCTCAAGAAGTGGTACTTCTGGGCCACTCACTGTCGGCTGGAACCCATGAAGAGGGCTGCACAGACTATCAGACGGCATTGGGCTGGGGTGCTAAGGTGGAAGGAGTCTCAGATCAACAACGGCATCCTGGAGGGACTGAATTCCCTCGTTCAGGCTGCCAAGGCTAAGGCCAGAGGGTTTAAGACTTTCCGGTGCTTCAGGATCATTGTGCTCCTGCTGACCGGCAAGCTGGACTTCTCTCTTGTGGGAGCATTATGAATGCTTACCCACTCGAAATTCAAAAGAACCAATTTGATAGCCATACGCCAGGTATGCAGTCATAAAAATAGGGAAGGTATTATGAAAACATTAAGGTCTATATTAACGCTGTCTTTAATCATTCTGTCGCTTTATGCTTGTGTTCCGATGAATAATTACGTTGTAAAAGAACCCGGAACGCTCAATTTGGCATACGATTTCCCGCAAGCACAAACGAAAAAAACCAATCTTTCTATCGCAATTGTAAGTCCTCAGATGGCAGGCGACCCGAAGATGAACAACATGTACGTCAATATGAATCAGGCTCAAATGGCTCAACCTTGGCTAAACCCATACTTTTTTAACAGCAGATTTTGGGCATATAAGGATCAGGTGATAACTGGCTTTGACAACGGACTACAGGAACTTATTACAAGAAAAGGCTTTAATGTGAAGGGTCCATATTCCACTTTTGATGACTTGACCTTTAATGATAAAAAGGAAGCTTATCTTGCATTAATCCCTTCACTGAGTGTAAATATTGAAAAAAAGGGAATACAGAAAGGTGGGTCATTTGACGTTTATACTGAGACCGGAATTATACAGGTCAATGGAGAATTGCGTTTGGATTTCATCGAACCCATGACAAAGGAAAAAGTCCTGGTACAGAGAATCAACCTTTCCTCTTTAAACCTAGAAAAGCCATATAAGATTCAAGGAACTACAGGTGCCATAGCTGCTGCTCTTGTGAAGTCTGAAGATACTTCGGATCAAGCATTAGCTGATGCATGCAATGAATTCTATCGCAAAGCTATGGGGAAAATATGGGAATTTGTTTCTGAAGAAGAATTGCTCGGATATAAAAAACAAATTCAGGACCTGAAAGGTTTAAAAAGATTTTAGCACTAACAGTAGAAAGGTGCTGGTAAATATCGGGAATGGACAGATCGCAGGGATGTTCTAAGAAACAGCTAATAGGCAGCGGCCTTGCCGTGCCACTGCCTTTTTCCCTATAAGATTGCAGGAGGGCAGACATGGAACACATCAGGAAGGGTTTTACTGCAACAGTTGTACTCACAATAATCTGTCTTATTCTTGTCGGATGCAGTCGGAGCAGGAACGCAGCAAATGCAAAAGTATCTGATGGTAAGACTTTACCGGCATACAATAACAACGGCGGAGGAAAAACTACCTACAAGAATGAACCTAACGATTTCAGAAGCATTAAATGGGGCACCGACATCTCAACATTGACATATCTAAAGGCGACAAAAAATGATGCCGGGAAGTTTGTTGGCATGGATGCATTCCATAAAGTTGGTGACGAATTATTCATAGGCGATGCAAAACTGAGGTCTGTAACATATTATTTCTGGAAAGGAAAATTTGCAGGTGTTAGGATGGTCACGGATAGAATGAACCTTAAGAAATTATCAGAAATCCTTGTCGGTAAATTTGGGACTCCGGTGGCCGGAGACTGGCCAGACTACATGCCGGGCACTCCGCCTGTCTACTGGCGAGGGAAAACAACAACTATAACCTTGGGACAACACCCTGTGATGATCTGGTGTTATCTTTGGTTTGAATCTCCAGCAATCATAAAAGAATATACAGATGAGAGAAATAAATTGGCGGCTCAAAAGGTTGAAGAAGAAAGGCACAAGAGAGAAAAGAGAGCGCGAGAGGCAAAGGGATTTTGATTTTCCTTGTAACCCCGATCAAATAGGGCAGTCAGTGTGGAGGTGAGTGAAATCTTATGGAAAAGAAGCTCTTTACGGTAGGCGGCATAGTATTTTTGTTGATTCTAAACTTAAGTTTATGTTCAGCGTATGAAAAGGAAATAGGTCAGTTGTCATCGACTATCACGGACAGCATTTCAAAATCTGGCAAGAAGACAATTGCGGTTGTGGATTTTACCGATCTTGAGGGGGATGCTACCGAAGTAGGAAGATTTATATCGGAAGAAATCTCGACAAACTTGGAGGCAGGCGGCAAAAGTTTCTCTGTTTTAGATAGAATTAATCTGAAAAATATATTATCAAAACATAAACTGAAGATATCCGATCTGGCAGACCCCTCTACGATAAGGAAATTAGGTAAAATTGCTGGTGTTGATGCGATTGTAACCGGCTCAGTTGCACCATTTGGGGACAATGTAAGGGTTACAGTAAAAATTGTGGCCACATCTAATGCAAAGGTAATTGGTATCGCTAAAACTGATATAGCAAAGACAAAAGCAATAGAGGATTTGCTTTCCCGAGGTGGTGAAGTGGCACCACAAACCAATGTGTTGGACTCGACCGCACATAATGCTGCACCTGTCGAAGCACAACAAAAGGCTGAATCTCACGATGTAGTTATGGAACTGATGGGATGTAAAATAGCTGAGCGAATTGTCAGTTGTTCTCTGATTGTTAAAACGAAGAGAGATAGAACAGTTAACATATGTACGCATGGATGGATGGGAAATGATACTCAAATAGTTGATGACTCTCAAAAGAAATATGTAGCAACAAATATTCAATTTTTAGATAGCAATAGCCAGGCATGCCTGGATAAACGCCTAATGCCCGATATTCCGGCAAAGGGGACTCTTACTTTTGAAGGAGTTCCTCTGAACCTAAAAAAAATTGCACTGCTTAACATAAATGGATCTTATGGGGGTTCAGGATTATTCCAATTTCGCAATATACCTTTAAGTAGAGAGGTTGAGACATCAAAAGCTCAGCAAAAAATTGAAGTCAATAGTTTTATTTTTGAATTAAAAGGCTGCAACCTCTCAGATAGGGTCGTAAATTGCCCATTCATTGTTACGAATAACGGTGCAGATAGAAATTTTGAACTAAACGTCGGTGATGGCCATGGTTCAGCATTATATGATGATCAAAATATCAGTCACAGTGCAAAAAGCATTCGATTATTAGATGGCAGCGGCAATTGGGTAATAGAAAAACGTCTTATGTCTGATATCCCTGTAGCAGGATCTATCACTTTTGAAGGTATTTCGCCGCAAGTAAAAAAAATTGCACTACTTGAAATAAGTGGATCTTCTGGATTATTCCAATTTCGCAACATCCCCTTAAGTAGAGAGGTTGTGGAAGGAACTGATACCCAAAATGCTGCAACACAAGACATTGCCCCGGCAAAAGTCCAAAATAAAATTACAGAGAATGGGTTTGTCTTTGAAAATGTCATTTGTAACAGGACACCGTCTTTGAATGAAGTATTCTGCTCACTTACTATTACTAATCAGGGTAGAGAAGGTAGAAGTCTTACTTTTCGAAATGGCGCTGAGACTGTAATATTTGATGAATCTGGAGTTAGCTATAGTTCAAAAATGAGCTTTGACGGTATTGATTTGGTTTGGAATTCAAATCGTTTTATGCCTGGCGTCCACGTACTTGCGGCATTTATTTTTGGCAATGTCCCACAGCAAGTTAATAAGATCGCATTACTTGAGATGACATATGATACAGACAATGCCAAGTCAGATAAATTGAAATTTCACAACATCCCTATTTCACCCCCTTCTTAGGACAGGGTCCTCTAAAAATCGGCGTTCCCTTCGGTTTACTTTGAAGGAAGATATAGCGATTTGTTATTGGGGCAACTGCTGAACAGTTCTCGGGTAATAAGGCTTTAAATTGCCTTTCATGAAAATTGGAATGTCATGCTTGTTGGTTTCCGTTAATATGTTATCAATCCATTGTTTTTCCGGGACGGCTGGGTTCTTGCCGGTCTGAGCGCCTACGATAATCCACTCAAAGCCTGAAAAATTAAATGAAATTTCCCCCAAAAGAGGCTCAATGCTGAGAAACCTGACCGGGGCCTGGACATTGCGCAGAGTTTCGGCGCGTTGTAAGTCCTTGTCAGAATTGACCGTTGTGCCAATCCATGCGTTTCGGGGGAATGCAAACTCGTTAAATCTCTCCGGATTCTTGGTAAGAAACATGAACGTATGCCATGGGCACTGACTCACAATAACAAGAACGATTTCAATCCAGGAGCGCGGGACCCATTTACCCATAAGATCGCCGGTATCGACCGTGAAAATCCTGCTCGGGGTCTTAACTTTTAACGGCTCTTTAAGCCGGTGCTGGTAAAAAGTAGGATCGTATCCGTATGGATATATCTCGCCGGGCTTGGCCACATGGATATCCCCGGACTCTCTTGATTTCCAGTTTTTCTCGAAAACAAACGCTCCGCTGCTGTCCTGATACTTCGCGCCGAACCGGTTTAAGACCGCTGTCTTTTTTACCGTGTTGTAACAATATACGTTTCTGCATGAGTGAAAGCACCCTGTAACGGGATTCCACGAAAAATCACACCACTCGATAGACGTTTTATTCATTTTAATAGTTTAGCATGAGAGCAGCTTCATATTTAAATATTAAGCTCCCACCGCCAATCCCTAAATCTGGGGCTGGCGGCTTTTGTTTTTGACCTGGAAGAAAGAACGAGGTAATCGTGGAAAAATGGAAAAACATCGAATGGTAGACTTTAATATGGAACAAATTATCAAAAGATAAAAATAACAATTGTTCCATTACAGTTGGCCACCCGGCTGAACCAATAAACAATCTGGAGGGAAACATATGTACATCAAAAAAGAGGACTTTAGCTATTTCGAGGGCCTTTACAAAACCCTTGAAGAGGCAAATAAGAACAAGTTTCTGGAGATCCTTAAAAAAGCCGGAAGCAAGAAGATCGGTCAGGAGGTAGGGAAAATCGATGTTGTGGATGACGGCATCTTTGACGAGCGTGGCATTGAACCCGGAGAGTTCATCACAAGGACAATGATCAAGAAGGCATACAAGGAAGCCAAAGAGGCCAGCTAATATGGACAGGGACTCTGCAGCCCATGAATAGCATAGTGCCAGGGAGAATTAATAATGAAACAGATGAAATCAGACCTTAAAGCATCGGATCCGGTTGATACCTTTTTTGCGCTCAACTCAGCTGATCTGAGGAACGCTAAAAACCAGAAAGTTTATCTTGCCGTTGCTCTCGGCGACAAAAGCGGTCAGATAAATGGCTATGTCTGGATTAATCCGGAAGAGGCAGCAGCCAGATTGAACGGCATCACCTACGCTCATGTGATGGGAACGGCAAAAACATATAATGGCGCCCTGAACATACATATCGACTCTATCAAACCGGCTGCCGACGAAGAAATCGACGTTACCGACTTCCTGCAGGTCGTTCCCGGTGGAATCGAACAGTGGGAGGAGCGGTTATATGATCATATTGGACTTATCAGAGACAGCAATTGCGATAAGCTCATATGCTCATTCATTACTGACATCCAGTTCTTCGAATCCTTCAAACTATCGCCGGCGGGACTGACAGTTCACCACAACTATGCAGGCGGCCTGCTGGAGCATTCCGTCAATACGATGTCCCATGCCATTCATATGGCGGAACATTACCCCGGACTCCTTGACAGGGACCTGCTGCTGACCGGCTCACTGCTCCATGATATCGGAAAGGTCAGGGCCATAACCGGCGACATAACAAAGGCTTATAGCACGGAAGGGAAGCTTTTGGGCCATATATCAATAGGTCTCATCATGATGGAAGAGAAACTGCGCGAGATTAAAGAGATACCTGCTGAAACCGGCCTTTTGCTTAAGCACATGATACTTGCCCACCATGGCAGCCTTGAATTCGGCAGCCCCGTAAAGCCGGCAACCCCTGAAGCTCTGGCGCTTCATCATATTGAGAATACCGACGCAAAGATGAACCACATATACGGCCTTTTCAGAAACTCCGATCCTGAACGGGAATGGAGCTCATATGACAAGTATTTTGCCACCGAGATATATCAGGGGAAAACTTTAAAGGAAACGACTAATCAAGTTAGGGATATGGCTGCGTTAGCCGGGACCCTGAGCCTCTTTTAAGGACTAATCCCGGAAAAATGTGTTTTTTTGATTTGCTAAGATTAACTATCCACATAATATCAAGGAGGAAGTAAAAATATGACGTACCGACCCGGAAAAGACGAAAGAGAATATTTCAAGGTGAGAACTCTCTGGCCAAATATGATTTGCCCGGGAAGAAGGAAAAGACGCAGAAAAGCAACGGCGGATGCCAAAGGTACAGTGCGGAAGAGGAGGGCATAGCCTCCTCTCCTTTTTAGCGAGCTTGAGGAACCGCGGGGAGATAGCAAAATGAGCACTAACAGAGTGCAGGAAATGACGGATAAAAGCAGAGTTTCGCTAAGGGTTGCCATCTATGCCAGAGTAAGCACGGCAGATAAGGGCCAGAACCCCGAAGTGCAGCTTAAGCCTTTGCGTGAGTATTGCACTGCCCGTGGCTTGGAGGTATTTAGTGAATATGTCGATGTAGGTCAAAGCGGCAAGAAAGGACCGGCGGCCCCAGCTCGACAGACTTATGGACGATAGCCAGAAGCGTCTCATCGACTGCATTATTGTCTGGAAGCTGGATCGTTTCGGGAGGTCTCTGAAGCACCTGGTCACAACCCTTGATGAACTAAGCAGGCTTGATGTGTCCTTCATGTCTTATCAGGAGAACATAGACCTATCCACACCGTCAGGCCGTCTTATGTTCCACATGATAGCAGCCATGGCTGAGTTTGAGCGTGAACTGATCCGTGAGCGAGTCTGTGCCGGCGTCGCCCATGCCCGGGCGAAAGGGAAGAAAATCGGCAGAAAAGGGCTGGCTCCTGTCGAGATTAAGCGGGTTATTTCCGTATACGATGAAGATACCAGCAGGTCAGTGCGTAGTGTCGCAAGGCTCGCAAAAACATCACCGGCCACGGCTGCCAGGATATTGAGTGACTACAGGGCTGGGTTACTTGATGCTGAGGGGTGCAGGCATAATGAACCTCTGGCGGGTATTCATTAAAAAACCAAGCAATTTACTTAAAGGGGATTAACATGGAAAAAATAGAGAAAATTGGGGTAGCTGCCGTCGCAGTGTTGGTCATTCTTAGTTATGTAGCGATTGCCTGGGAAAACCATAGAGATAAAATATTCATTTCGAGCGAGTCTGCCGGAATTGCACAATCAGCGCAGTTCTTGCCTCCAGGATTTTTGGATAATACAAAAACGCAGATAACAACCGATAAGGGCGTTTTTTTGGCTGATGGCACGTTTCAGTTAATTAAAGGTGATGAACTTTTTATAGAAAAACGGGCATCCGGTAAGCATTATATATGCGACCATAAAAACAGTACTTGTGTCGTGCTGAAATGAAAGGAGATTAGAATGGGGCTAATACAGGAAAAACTCAGGCATGCTCAGCAAAATAAGTATCATTTTCTCAGGGCAGTCGAATTGTCGTGCGGTAATAGCTGGTTCACTATACTTCCGGAGATGCTTGGGACTGTCTCAAAAACCCCCTCAAAAATGACATCAATGAAGCCTTATTTTAAGCCATTTCACCGGTCGGTTTTATGTGTCTCATAATCAGGTGTTTTTGAGACACAAATTTTTTGGGAGAGGACATGATTCTGAAGGTTATCGGGAATTTGCCCCATGCCTTGCTTTTTTAAATATTTGTTACTACAATAATTGGTATGGAGTTGTATTATGAATGGGATGAGATGAAACGCAAAGAAAACATAAAAAAGCATAAATTGGACTTCAGGGATGCTCATCTTATTTATGAGCATCCCTTGAAATTGACTGTTGATAGTCCAAAGGGCAGAGAAGATAGGAAAAAAGATATAGCTCCGGTTGGCGACAGCATATTGGTGTTGACGCTGGTTTATGTAGAGCGCTATCCTGGCGTGCGCATTATCAGTTTTCGATATGCCAGCAGAAAAGAAAGGAGATTTTACAATGAGCACATCAACATTAGTTAGGCATACAACAAAAGAATTAAAAAAGATGAAGAGCAAAACTGATTGGCAGGAGATAAAACGCCGTGTATCGTCAGGTATCGAGCCTGATATGTCGCACCCTGATGATGCCGAGATTACAGATAGAGAATTTGCGGCTGCATTAGCTAAACGCAAAGCCGGTAGGCCTGCTGGCAGCGGCCAGAAGGTATCTACCACCGTTAGGCTTGATGCCGATATCTTAACGGCCTTTCGCGCTGGCGGACGTGGTTGGCAGACACGGCTGAATGATGCTCTCCGTGAATGGCTTAAAAGGCATAACCCTCTTCATGCTCCATCGAGGGGACGCTAAAATGTAGTTGCCGCTACTGTGACCTGACAGGCAGTGTTCGGTAAAGGCCTCTTTAGTACTTCCTGCAATTATCATAATGGCGAGAATTCGTCCGGAGTTTGATTCACCGACAAACTCTCGCATGTTGCAGCAGTTGATAACTGTGGATTTTCAAAAAAAGTGCCAAAAGCGATTTACCTTGTTCATTTAGAAATTTGTGAATTCATGATTGATGGTGGAGCTTCAAATTACGACAACTTTGAAACGGTCGTAAAAAGCGGAATTGGAATTTCCGAAGCATAAGGATTTAACATGCAAAGAATTATAGTGGTAAGCTAGTTTTCAGATGCCAAAATCTACCCTACTCCAATTCTTCAATGCTCATCTGAGCTGAAACAGTACCCTGACGACATAAACTCAATTTGCTTTTGGAATATAAAATAGTGTCAAACGCGCCTTCTATGCTCCGTTGCCTTATGCCGTCAAAGCCAAATCCGTTCCAACGATAGCTCATGACAATTCTTCTATATTGTTCTTGTTTCCTTACTAAGAAAGAATCCGGAGTATGCAATGCAACAAGTACAGGCCTTTCATTCTTCCTTCGCACAAATGTAACATCTACAAGAGGACGACTCAATGCACTCCCTCTCCATAATGCATGAAATTTTCTATTCAAGCTATAGATATATACCCGCTTAGCTACCTCTTTATCGATGGAGGAATATATATTTTGTAATAAGAGCAACTCTTCAATTCCGTCCGCATTCAGATCTACAGGCTGAATCTTAACTATCGGCATTGGTGGTGTCTTGTCCTCTCTCCTGCCACTTTCGAGATCATACATCTCAATATGACTTAAAAGTGAGCTAGGACTTTCCTTCTTCTGCATCAATCGTTTGACCTTGCCATCTTTCGTAAATAGGCCTGTCCATGTTCTTTCAACAGCGGGGGTACATGATGCAAGCACCTCATTTTCTTCTCTGTAGGACTCTCCGTCAACCAGTTTAGGTAAATATGAGTTAGAAGAGGTCTCATGACCAACAAGTGTACATGCTAATTTGCTCTCCTCATTTACAGTACAGTCCAAGATAGCTCCCTTCTTTGTTTCAGCATATTTCTGATCAAAAAGAAAGTTTCCCAGAGAGAACACAACCGGTTTCCCATCAATGCATTCTACATTCCCAAAGACATGCGGATGAGTCCCTACGATAAGGTCTGCGCCTGCCCGAATGTATTTACTTGCAAGATTCTTCATTCGTCTGGTTGGTACTGGATCTAATTCGCGCCCCCAATGTATATAAACTGCGAGTAGTGTAACCTGTTGCTTCAGCCGGCGTATCTCAGACAAGACATCCTCGCTGTCAGCTTCAGTCACATGCTTCCGATCACCAGAGGCATTTACAACATCAGTCACAGCGATAATCCCTATATTCCCGTTCTGGGACTGAACAATGGTTGAATAACTACTCCCACCCAATGCAATGACATTGCGCTCATTAAGTGAGTGCAATGTTTCCTGTAGTCCCTGCGAGCCAAGATCCAGAGCGTGATTATTCTGAAGAGATACTACATCAAAAGGCACAAGGAGATACCAGGAGTTCAGGTCTGATTGAAAAACATGGTTTATGAGCTGGAGCGCAGGCAGAGGAATCTCCTGTCACCCCCTCGAGATTGACAACCTTGATTGCTTCTTTTTGCACAAATGGTGCTATAGCTTCTTCCAACGAACTTATTCCCTTATCTGTAGAATATTTATCTATCCCCCTCGATAGAAGCAGGTCGCCAAAAAAGAGAATATCTTCACTACGTGCTGTTTTACACAGGCAGAGCAGAATAATAAGTGTTGATAGTATCCACCTCATTCAATCCCAGAGCCAGGCGTTTGCGATTCTCCATCAAAGAATGGTTCTATCCATCCAGGACGACTGTACTTATCAGATTCTTTCCATTTTTCACTGTTCAGCAAGTCTTCTGATCCAAATTCATAATAGGAATAGACAGGACCTTTGACGATCTGACGCCTGCCGTAGAATGGTACGACTACATTGATCTCATTAACATATCCAATTGCCTCATAGAGATGTGTGTTTTCATATTTCTGAACGTCAACGATCTTCCTGATCTCGTCAGGTTTTTTAAGCCCTTCTCCCTCTTCGTCCCGAACGCCAAGGCTATTCATTATAAGTATAAAGTGCTCTATAGTCCTGCCAATATAGAGGATCTCAGTATAATCTTCGTCGGTAAGCATGACGTTACTGACTTCTTTCTTTGCTATTTCCTCGAGCCGGCTAAGATGAAGGCGATATTCGTTAATTCTTCCTGAGACGGATTTTCTGAGTTCAGGATTTTGAATTACTTGTTCAAATCTTCTCTCAATTTTGCCAAAATTCTCATTCAGCCTCCTGAAAAATTGTGGGTTGGGCTCCACATATCCACGGGGGTTGCCAATAGTCAGACGTTCATAGCCGCCTTCACCAGCCTCAGCACCGACTTGCTCTACCGCGGCAATTGTTTCATAGCGAAGGTTAACCCAACTCGAAAGGGCGGTGCTGATTTCCTTGCGTTGCCACGCCTTTGTACTGGTGAATTGGGGAAATTTGTCTTGAGGATTTTCAGTAAGTATGTTTAGCATGCTGAGCCATCCTGTATAAATATTCTGCTCCCATATTGCGCTTGGGAATTGACTTATTTTTCTTGATAGCTCATCCAGCTTCTTTTCGTAGTTTTTGTAACGCCCCTCATTCAGTTCATTTAACAAAATATCACGTGCCTCAATAGAGCCAAAAGCCGCAAAAATATCAAGTCCCTTGGGCAGAAGGCGGGGATTTTCCTTTGTGCCGACACTATCGGGACGATCAGTGTGGGTGATGAGTTCATCGAAGATATGTGCATCGAGGGTATAACTTACAGGGAAAAATCTGTAATTGTCTTTTATCTTTACCCACGGAAGTAAGGGTTGGATATCTGGCAACGAGCCACTCTTAGGCATACTTTTTAAAGTTAGAGGTCCATAATAGCGTGACTCTCCAATCAACTCCTTATAGATTGTGTTGAGCCTCTCAAGAGGCACACGAACCTTTGGTGTATTAACGACGGTGAGTATGTCTGTCAATATCTTGCGATCTTTGCTATCTTTTAAATCAAAGGTAAAGGCCTGGAACCATTTTAAGGCACGGAAGAGTCCCTGCAGATCGGTATCTCTTTCATATTTCCCGCGGATAAAGAAGTCACTGTAATCGATCTTTTGGTCAAAGATAGTACGCCCTTTCCCCTCAGCTTTAACAATGCACGCGATTTCCTTCTTAACTTCCATAGGAGCATTATCGGCAACATTCTTATCAATCAAACCAAGTCCCGTAAGAAACAGCCTCTGGACATCCGCCGGAGCTGATGTTTGCCTGGCAACTTGTGCACCCTGCAATGCAAATTCCCTCACGGTACCCAGCAACTCGTCCCTCTCCACATAACTGTAAAGAGCCGAAAATGCAGCATAGAAGGTCTCAAGTACTGCATCACTGGTCACAAGGTAGGGACGGGAGCCGGAATAGAGCTCAGCATCATAGATTGTGTATATTTGCTTAAAGTCTCCGTCGAGCAGAAGCAGCTGATTTTCGACAAGCTTATCTTTCTGACTGCGGGTATAGGAATACTGCCACAGGTTTGAGATATCACCGAGCGGGTCATTATATGGTTCTATGGCAAGAATACTCCGACCACCCTTACTGAAAGTGTACGCAAGTCCCTTACCATCAGGGAAATAGACAGGTTGCGATGTAAGGTGCTTATCTTTTAAGACAGAAGCTTTGAGAGAGCCATCCAGGGAAATCACTAAGGCGGAATGTGTCTTTTCTTCATATGAGAGGATCGACTCCTGATTCGGCGCCCATGAGAGAGTACCTGATTGCGGCAGATGGAGTTCTGCTTTACCCCACCATGTCTCGTATATAAGACAGCCGTTGCTGCCTTCATTTGTTTTATAGGTAATCATTTCACCACTGGGAGACCATTCAGGCATGTCGCCTCCCACGGTAACGAAATTTTTTGGGGACTCTCCCCAATAAAATGATTTAGCAAAAAAGGGTATTCTTTCAGAAGGAAGCGTAATTGGATAGTCGAACTCCCCTGATCCCCGCACCCACCAGATATCTTTCCGGTCGTTTTGTTCGGACACATAAGCTATGCGGTAGTTGTACTCAAAGGAGTAGGGAGATACGCGAGGCCATGATTTTTTTCTGGCAGGGTCATTAGTAACTTGGAAAAGTTTCTTTGCATCCAAATCATACAGATATATTTCAGACACACCTTGCTTTGAAGCAGCGAACACTATCTTTTTTCCGTCTGGGCTCCATGATGGTTGTGAAATATCGTCGAGATTTATGGTAAGAGTTATGACCTTGTTCTGCTTTAGGTCAACCATAGCAAGCGACTTTCCTGCCGCACCCTTTTTGACACAGACTATACGGTTTCCATCAGGTGAAACACGTGGATCGAATGCTTCTCCATTATCAAGAGGTATTTCGGTGTATTTTTCAACAGAAAATGTTATTGGAACAACCTTAACGAATGCTTCATTATCACCATGATTCTCCTCCTCGGCGGCGGCTTCTTTCTGAGTTGAGAGTTGCATCCCTATGGAAATGAGAATTACTGCACTTAATATGAAAACTCTGGTGATATAATAATTAACGTTCTTGTTCATGACCCCCCCTGAAATTGGATTGTCCAATTTGCGGCGTTCCTAAAAGGCATGCAAGCAATCGCCAAAAGCATTATAGCGTTTCCTGTTCTCAAAAATTACAGGCTTCAGCCCGCACCATTACATAAAAAGTTTTCTATACTTTAGCATATTTCTCGGACGTAGAATTTTAGTAGTATTAAACATCCCGCACGCTATATTTATGAGCGTAATCCACACACAGTTGCGGGAATCTTAAACTGTGATGTACAGGAAGTATCAAAAAATATTCACACAGACAAAAACTGTGCAGTGTATAAGCGGAAATTCATACTTGTCTGACATGGACTGATAGGTCTTATCTTTTACCGGTAAAAAGGCTTGCTCGTTCAGAACTCGTTCAGTTAGCGCCCGCAAACTCTCATAGCTCTTTTTTCTGCTGTTGGTGCCACAGTGATTGGTGCCCCATTGGTGCCCTGTGCGACTTATCGAGAATATTTGGTCTTGATATTTAAGCGAAAAACAGTCGCGGTCGCGGGTTCGAGCCCCGTCCGCTATTGTCCTCCAGGTGCATATGTGATTAAATTGTTCCGCCCGGAGCCATAGACTCGATTTCAATTAACCTGTCGCTAATAGTTTTATCTGTCGCGTCGAAATCTTCGATAATAGATATCTTGGCTTTGTCTAGCGAATCTTTCATTACCCGTAGATGTTCTTTTGCTTCCGGCTTGCATTCAAGCGCAGATATTTCACTTTTTATGAGTGCTATTGATGCTTTAGTTCTCTTCTTAAGAAACGGTCTGTTATTCTGTGGATATGATTTGACTCTTCGATAATAGCCTTGTGAATCATATCTGTCATTTCCTCGAATATCTTGCGATTCTTTCTATCCAGTTCGGCAATTTGTGACTCCTTGTCCTTAATCTCGGCTCGCAACACCATCTCGTTATGCTCCCTTTTTTCCTCTAGTTCTTTTACGATATCAGACAGTCCAGGCTCGGAATCTTTTTTTTCGACGCTTTTGTTAGGAATAAAAACATTAATAACTCTACCTTTCTCTTTTTTTCGCTTTCGATAGGCTGCATGTCGCTCGGCGTTCGTTTCGTATTTTCTTTTTCTTCCCATCACATATTATCGCTATACACGATATTTATTGTCAACTAGCGTCCGTTTTACTTATCTATTTTCTTTAAGTAATATATTGTCGCTGCATACTATATTTATTGTTAATGGGTAAATTTCATTAGTATTACAATATGTTACGTCGGTAGAGCCAGATAACTTGAACTATACAGGAGACTGCAAAACTAATATCTAATAGCAGGTCACCACAAACAAAGAAAGGGGACAGCAACATGAACGGCATAAGGCTTAGATTAATCTTCACGAAAGAACGTCATGGCATGGTCAAACCCAGAATTAATATTCAGCAGCTTAATATCTTTAAATACCAAAGATTAGGCAAGAGATTTTAAACCGCCATCGACGGAAAAAAGCCGGCGGGCGTAAACGCGGAGGACATCATGAATACAGTAGACGCATTAAAGAGATTGCAAAGAGCAGGAAGTGACAATAGTAAAGTCACCGAAAAGCTAAAGGATGCCTGCAGGCTCGTGGCAGGAGAGTTATTCAGGAATGCCCATCAAGCTTCCAAGGGAGTATTGCGTTAAGGAAGTTGGTGGCGTGGCGTGGAAGAAGGAGTATATTGCGCGAACGGACTGTTAAACGAAATTGCCGAATTCCTGGAAAAGGATAACGTTGCTAATATCACTTTAGTAGAAAATCTTACCAACGCAGCGCAGGATAGGGGCTGGAAATCTGGCCCCTAGGTAGTATTCCCACGGGATACACTGGATTTAAACTGTGGGGGGCTAAAGATATTCAGGATGTGTTCGGCAAGGATAAGGTCGCGATAGAGGGGATGTTGAAAATGCCATGGAGTACCGGATTTTTTAAATCTGCTGGCAACTCCGGACTGTAATGACTAAGATGTTTATTACGTTCATCTAACTATGACGTGTGCAAAGGGGTTATGTTTTTTGGGGGTTATGAAATTTTGAAATTCTTGTGGCAAGTCACAAAGTTTATAACTATTTGATATAATAGGCTATTTGTATAGGAGGGTTAAAATGCCTGAAAGTGATGACTGGACGTATTTCAGAACTCTTGATGACCTCGCAATGTTATGCGGGGTACACGAAGAAGACCTGATAGGACTCACAATAAAGGAAGCTGTAGATAACAGTCTTGATGAGAGCGGAGATTGCAAAATTGAAATCACAAAAACGAAAATCATTATCAGCGATAACGGCAAAGGGATAAAAGGAAGCGATAAAGATATCGCCAAACTATTTTCGATTTGTCGTCCTCACATAAGTTCCAAGATCCGACGGATCAGTAGGGGTGCGCTCGGGAACGGCCTGAGGGTCATTTCGGGTGTAATTTTAGTCACACACGCAGAATTAATTGTAAGCACTTTAAGACGTAGCCTTAAGTTAACGCCGCGCTTTGACGGCGTTACAGATTATGAAAGGCTTGGTTCATATGACGGCAAAGGCACACGAATTGAAATGATTTTCCAGCCAGAAATAATAGAAGAAAACTTTGGGTATCCAGATGGTAGTAGATACAATGCCGACTACTGGGGAAAATTAGCGATTGATATGGCCAAGGGAGAGGTGTACAAAGATGACAGTTCTCCACATTGGTTTGATTCGGTTGCGCTCTGGAATCTGTTGACTCTACCCAGTAATAAAAGCCGCATGATCTCTGACCTTTTAAAAGATTTTTTTGGTGTTTCTATATCAGGTAGAATGGAAAATCTAGGGCTAAAAAATAACAATATTCTCATATGTAGGGCCGGTGAGATTAAAACTGAAGAACAGGCTGCTGACATATTGGAAATGCTTCGGGCCGCTTCACCACTAAAAGTTAACTCCCGAAGAATTGGGTTGCGTAGGAAAACTTGAATCTTTTCCTTTTTATGATACCGCGAAAGGGATATTTGAAAGCGGAACAGGTAGTTCAAAAGTTGCCGCTGAAATACCATTTTTCATTGAGGCATGGGCAAAAAAAACAGATAGAAGCTTTAGTTTTTTCCCTATTTTTGTCAATAAGAGTCCTGTTAATGAGGATTATTGTAGGTACTACAATGGTAAACTTTCTCGATATCGTCTTATTGGTTTGACGGCGAGTTGAGTGTTAGATACTCCCTTTAGAACTACGGATTAATATTATGACTCCGTATTGCCGAAAGATGTCTGTTGCGAAAGCGCCAGACCTTTCTATATTTAAAGAAGGGCTCAAAAAGGTAATCCTATCAATTGTCGAGCAAGCAAATAAACAATGGAGACGTGAATTGAGACAGTCCAGGGAAATTGCGTGTGCAACAGAAATCTGTTATAGAAACTACGGTTATGGAAAATCACAGACCAGTATTTGATGTCAGGGAAGAAGCAAAAAGACGTGGAGTGAACAAAGAGAGACCTCCTTGTTTTAGATGGAGACAACGATCCTTTCAATATTGGAACAACAACACATCATCGTGATGCCAGATGGTTCAAAGAAAGAATGGAATGACTTTGGATATGGATCTGGCAGTAGGCCCCACCTTCGCAGAATGCATTACCAAATTATGTCGTTGAACAATGTTAAAGCAGAAGATAATAGATGGTGAGAGAACATACGGAAATACCGATAAGGATTGGAGTTATCTGCAACGGGCTTCTAAAATGGCTCGCACTCTGGGATACGTTAGTCTTTATGATATCATCGATATGCGAAATCCTGAACCAGTAGATTATAGCGCTGTATACACACCGCCAGCCCCATCCATTATAGATTGAAACAGAAAATTGGCAATTGCCCAGCGTATCTCTTTTAAATGGAGATGATGGATTTTCATTCCTTCTTGGTTTATAGGGGTTACGAATACAGTAATGCGATTCAACCCATACATATCGAGATCTGGACTGAAAAAACTACTATGAAAGACAAGCTTCTCCCGCTTTGCAAGAGGTTATTCAATTCGGTACGTGCAAGGCGTTGGGTATATAAGTATTACGGCATTGGGAGGCTTTTGAAAACGGTTCAAAAGGTCAACAAACCAACAATTATATTATACATCAGTGACTTTGACCCTGCTGGGAAGAATATGCCTGTGCAAGTTGCAAGAGAAATTGAATTTTTCATGCTGCAACAGACGTATTTCTCAATCAATAATGCTGAAACAAATTATATTGACTCGTGGGCAGATTGAAAAATATGAGCCTTCCTAGAGTCCCTATTAAAGTTGAAACACAAAGCTAAAAAAAAATTTGAAGCTGTACATGGGGAAGGTGCGGTGGAGTTAGATGCTCTGGAAGCATTGTATCCAGGAGAATTCAATAAAATTGTGGAAGACAATGTTTGTCAATTTTTCGATTTAAATCTCAAAGAGAAATTCGAAGCTCGCCAGCAATAATGCATTGTCAAAAGCCAGTGAATTTGTTGACAAGGAGTTAGAGCCGATAAAGGACGTTACTAATGGATATGCAAAAGAATGTCATAGATATTGTTAGCCGATATAACGAGGAACTCATGGTGTTTAAGCAAAAGATGGAAAAAGAATTAAATCCTTATAAAGGCCAGATAACCGATTTGAGCAGTGTGTAGGTAAAGTGCGAGAGCTAGTGTTCAGGTGTTGAACTCTCTGAACTACCATCGGCAACTGTGTATGAACCCGCATCTGATGAAATATTGTTTGATTCGAGTCGTGACTATCATGAACAATTGAAATTTTATAAGGAATATAAAAAAGGCAACAATAATAAGGCATAGCCCCGACATTTGTACATTGTAAAGACTGCGGATCGCGTTTCATAAGGGACGCTGAAAATAAGTATTATCAGTGCTCGGTGGAATTAACGGGAAAAGACATTGGATCTATTCTTTACAGGATGAGTTAACAAAATTCAAGGATGAGATCGCAAGTGACATAGCAAAGGAAATGAGAAAAAAGTGGAAGCCAGATGATCCATCTTTATGATGCAGGAACGGAAGTTAACTTCGGATATTACATATAAACGAACTGGCTGAGGGCGACAATTTATTTGAAGACCATACTCTTGTTTAAAAGTTCTTCCGTATACTGCCGCGACTCAATTACAATCGAATCGCCTCCTTTGCTGAGGGCATACAGCATCACCAAAAAATTAGCAGAGGCAGTCCTGGGAAAGATTCGGGCTCAGATTGTAGAAGGTAAGTGATTTTGACATTGATGAAGGCAAATACCATTAAGTGACATGTTGTTGACAACCGAGTCATTGGTTGCAGCCGAGTCTAACAACTAAAAAACAGAAAGACAATATTCGTTAAAGAACCGACTATCTTGCAACACTGAGATAGTCGGTTCTTTTTTGCAGGGAGGTGAATATAGGTGTCCCTCCGGTAAGCCTGCTTGCATAACCGTGTAACGTGGTATTGATGAGGTGTAATCTTATGCCGACAGGGCGGCGAGGACTTCCTTATAGTTCCAGGGCAGCCAGTCCTGAGGATTTCTGAGCACGGTCTGTGCGTGCCTCTGCAATGCCACGAGGTAATCGAAGGGATTGACCTTGGCTAGCTTGCAGGTATGGATCAGACTCATAAAGATGTCGCCAACCTGTGCGCCGCGGAGGGTTTTGTAGAAGAGGGAGTTTTTTCTGTGAAGGATTGCTCTTTTCAGAGCCCTTTCACAGAGGTTATTGTCCAACGGCGCACCTCTCACTCTTAGAAACAAGGTCAGGGGCTCCCAGTGCTTCAACATATAGGAGATTGCTTTCCCCAGCCCTGAGTTCGGCTCTGCCTTCCTGTTCTGCATCTGATCGGTCATCCATTTGCGGAGCTGTTTCATAGGGGGTCCGCTATGGGCCTTATGATATCGCAGTCTCATGAGAGGCGTCATCTTTTTCTCTTTGGCGGTTTTATCGTTCTTATAAACCTCTGACAGTGTCTCAATGACATAGCTGCACTCATCAGGGAAGCTCTCTGCCACATCGACGAAGTTCCTGCGGGCATGGGCAAGGCAGTTGGCCAATATGGTCTCAAACTCTTTAGATGTATTTCGCGACAGAGCATCGCACATCTGGATGGGTGGGCCCATGGTCTTATCTCTTTGCCCCAGCAGATTGGTCATGTTCTCGCCGGCGTGATTGCGACCAGTACGGAACAGTACGATTTTCTTGTTATCGACAACAGACAGCATACCGGTGGTGAATATCCCACTTCGTTCATCCTCATTGTTATTGTTTATCATGGACAGTATTTTCATGGTAGTGTCGTCATTATAGATAGTATGGCCCTGGGCTGCTTGCCGTGCCAGCTCTTCATAAACCACGGATGGACCACGACTGGAAGCTTTCTCTGCGATCTCCCATTGCGTCGATGCAGGCAGAGGACTTCCCATGCTTTCTTGTAACTGCTCAAGCCGATTGAAAGGCAATCCACTGCCATATCTCAAAAGAGGAACCATGGCCCCGGCAGTCTCGTCATATTTTTCAGTCCCGGCGTCCTCGGGCAGCGGTGCTGTATAAACCTCCCCGCAGAGGTTGCAGCGAAGCTTCTCCGTTTCCCAAACTCGTGACTTTAACGGAGCTCCCCCCGTAATTCTGACAACCACTCCCGGCTCTACCGACGGGTATATCTTCCCCCTCTCACAACCTGGGCACATATCTCCCGTTTTCATTGTGGGATGAGATACCTTGATCTTCTCCGCCCCAGTGTATGCCGAAGCCCCGTTTCGACCATGGCCGCGAGGTTTCTTGCCGGACTCTTTTCCGGTCTTAGCGCCCTTATCTACCGGAGTTTTTCCTGATGAAGCAAGCTTTGCCAGAACCGTCTTTGCCTTCTCTGTAGCTGCGCCGAAGATCATCCGCAGTAGTTTCCTGATCGAAGTCTTCTTCTCCTGTAATGCCTGTGTGACCAATAGGTATGCTTTTATAATAGCTTTAATCGTCGGCAGGTCATCATCTCTCAGCGTTTCAGCATCGAGCCGCTGAATCAGTCCATCCATCTCCTCAGTGGTAAGTTCAACGACAGGTCCCTTCATCCCTCTATAAGCCGTTTCCGAAAATCTTTTCTAAGTGGATACAGATATATGCCTTTGACCGGCAGCTTGTACTCATTATGAACATCCAGTTTGCCCCGGCCTTGGGTATCTCCAACGTAAATCCAGTTGGCGGCCTTGTAGCATGTTCCCTGAAACCGTTGTTTCTCTACAAAGGTCTCAAGCAATACCGGCTCATAGTTATATTTTTGCTGCCAGTCCGATACTATCCGCCTGCTCACCATCGACAGGATCCTCGAAGCAAGATTCCGCGAGTGGACCCAGGGCAGTATCAGAAACCTGGCGTTATTGACGATAAGGTGAAGGTTCCTCTTTCTTGTTCCGGCATCCCAGTCGATATAGCTGTCTCTTGGTGCTGTCTTCCACGCCGCCGCCCCAAACCCCAGCAGCGCCAGTATCTGTGTGCCCGATTTTACAAAATAGCGTAACTGCGCTCCCGGCAAGGGTGTATAGCCAAGGTAATGGTACCGGTCTATATATTCATTCCACAGTGCGCTGTCGGCCTTCTCAACAAGCTGCAGTTGCAGAACATGCTCGCCGGCCTTCTTGTTAACTTCAGGCTGCGGGAGGGCAAACAATGTTCTCTTTGCACCAGGTTTATTGTGGGGTTTCTGAGGAGCAGGTAGGCTTATATGTCCGTCCCGTTGCATACGAAGCAACGCCACCCGGCAACTCATGTCTTTCAGGCCACCGTCAGCCTTTCGCCAGCCTGCTTCCTCACAGAATTTTATGGACAACTGGTAACGATTGATACCAGCATTGTCCTCCATAATGCGCTGAAGCAGCTGTATGTCTCCATCCGTAAATTCGCGACCACAGTATCGCATACCGGATAGTATACAGAAGAGGGGTTTTTGTGTCCAGTACTTTTTTTATGCCATAACAGGCAGCTTCTTCCACACAGGGACTACAGCTTTATCAGGATCGCCGTTCCAAAGCAGCATCTGCAGTTGATTTGCGGCCAGTGTTCGTGAAATGCCGCCTGTCTCCTTCGGCCACCACTTGAACTTCCCCTTCGACAACCGCTTCTGACAAAGCCAAAACCCTTGCGTGTCATAGCTGAGTATTTTTATCGATGTGCCGCGGCGGTTCCGGAATACAAACAGATAGCCTGCGAATGGGTCCGCTTTCAGCAGCCCCCTGCATATGCCCGTCAAGCCATCTATCCCTTTACGGAAATCCACCGCCTCCACCGCTACCAATATCCGCATGTGAGGTGTTATCTGTATCATGCCTCACCCCAAAAACGCTTTGCTTATTTCTGCAATATCTGGACAATTGCCTTTAATGCTTATTTTCATCTTGGCATCTGCTTTCTCCATCTCAATGATGCATTCGCTGACAGCACCGTGTGAGGAAATCATATCGAGTTCAACGAAGGCAGGTGCCTGAGGCTTTATTGCCTCCCCTGCAATACGATCCCGCAAAGCAGTATGGTTCAGGTTCAGACTCTTCGATATCTCATGGACTGAATACTGCCCTGACAGTGAGGCTGCTGCTTCCCATAATGCTGACGGGATCTGAGCGCGGCGATTCTTACGGCGCCGACGCCAGTTCTTAAATTGCTTTTCGACTTCTTCCAGAGTGGGCTGTGCTTTCTGTAACATCGGGTGTCCTCCTATAAGCTAAATATTCTGGAACCGATGTTACCTTATCTGTTTTTGTGTTTCCAAGCAGGTTTACCGGAAACTCACAATCTAATGTCTGTCAATATCTGTTTTGGGTCAATTTTGCAGTATCGCCTACAGTAGCACATTGACAGTAATCCTGCCCGCCTGATACCTTATTCCAAAACAGATTTTCCACAGGGAGGCTTATAATAATGACGAAAGACGAACTTGTAGAGAAGATTTCAAAGGGAGCGGCTGTTTCCAAAAAGGATGCGGGCAAAGCATTATCAGCAATATTGGATTCAATCAAGGCAACACTGAAGAAAGGGCAGAAAGTGACCCTTGTTGGTTTCGGCACCTTCTCCGTTTCAAAGAGAAAAGCCAGAAAAGGTCGTAACCCAAGGACAGGCGCAGAGATTAAGATAGCAGCTCATAAGGTTCCTAAATTTTCGGCTGGAAAGACACTAAAAGACGCTATTCGATGACCCCACTGAAATTCCCGGCTCGGGGTCTCTATTATAGCGGCCTCGGGCCTCATCCTTCCAAAACTAATATCTATTAGAAACCATATCCCTCAACAGGGAAGAATCTCTGTTTTTTAGCAGAGAAGTTATTACACTTCATTTTCAATTAAGCATTGTAGTGTCCAAAAGTTTTTCTCTGTTCCGGCAGAGTATATCCCTTGATTCGCACTATCCCGGAAGGTGCGTGAAAATATAAATCAATCATTGCGGTCGGAAAACTCCGCTTAACGGAATTTTATTGCAGATTCCTCCGACACCTGGCCTGACAGGGTAGATTTTTTCACCTACCCTTCAGGCGGGGTAGGTTTTTATAAAAAATAGAACCTACCGGAGGAAAAAGTGAAATTTTTTAGAGAAGCAACTAAAATCAGAATATTTCGGAACGGCAGAAGCTGCACAGTTTGGAGCAGCAATCCGGCTTTAGTGAGTGTGCTCAGGAAGACACTCGAAAAAGTGGGATATGTGTGCTGCGACGGTGTGAAAAACACGCTTATCATTACGAATACAGAAAGATTCCTTCCTGCCGCTTTTTTTATAACGGAAGTAAGGGAAGCTCTGAATAAGGCGGGCTTTACATCAGCGAACCCCGAATGGGCATCGGCCAGATGTGACATGCCGGAGCTCAACGGCGCGTTCAGCAACGTCATAAGGTCATTAGAAGCAGGCAAAACAGCAGTTGCCTGCGCATAGCATTACCGGGAGGCGGACTAATAATCCCCTCCCGGTTTTTTTATGCAGTCGCGATGTTAATGCCTCTCGCCTTATCAATTTTGTCCATTAGCAAGACTTCCTCGGAAATTAGGTTGCGCATCTGCTCTATCTCGGGTACATTACCGATTTTTTCAACAAGATAGTCAAGAACTTCCAGATCGTGATCCCGGAAAAATGCGCTCTCTTTCTCAGCAGCTTCGTCAAAAACTCTGGTTAATTCGGTAACATCAAGATTATACTTGCCGCACATATCATCGAGTATTGTTAGCCGTTTCCGAGTCAATTCCCAAATAGCCAGACCTTCAGGCGCTTTCATAAATGCAAGGCAATTCTCTGTGAAATTATCATCTTGCATGGGCGAACTCCTTTTGCAAAGATTGGGCTGGACCAAGACATTCTATTATAAAAACAAGATAACTTTCAAAATTATTTTATTTTGCCTCTGATCGGGAAATATTACCGCCAGGATTCCAAAAGGTATTCCGTAAGAGTGCCTGGGTTGCTTCTTCAATGGTAATAACCTGAGATGGTTTACAAGCGTTTGGGCAGGGCATTAAATCTGTCAGACCCATAAGCCGGCAAACAAGGGGCCGGACAGGATAAATAAGGCAGGAGCGATCTTGGAAGTAGGGGCATTTATCAAATAAAGACGTAGATCTCCTTTTCCCGATGTCGTGTTCTTCCACATACCTGTCAATCTGTTCTTCTTCCTTTGGAGAAACGTAATGAGGTCCGCAACAGGCGCCGCATCGTTGACAGTTAAAGCTTTTATCATCGTATTGACCACTCACGCCTAATATTAATAACACCTTCGGATTTCTATAGGGGCCGTGTCCACCAGGAAAGTAATATTTATACAAAGAATGAGACAAACGCTTATCGTATTTAGGATAACTTTAGTTACGGCCACTGCCGCTTTTATGGCATTTCATACTGAGACTTTCATATCACGTATTGAGCCGAACACCACGTTTGCCTGGCTCGCTGCCGGGCTGATCGAAGGAATGCTGATATCCCTTGCCCTTATGAGAACTCTTGTCTCCCGAATTTTGCTCATTCCAATTTTCCTTATTTCGGTGTTTGTGGCCTCCATGTCATTTGCAGTAAGAAATGAAGGGCTGCTTAACAGTTTTTTCCAGAACCGACAGGTGATAGAGCAACTTAAAAGTGATTTGTCATACACGCAAAAGGACTTTCAGCGGGGGGATAAATACACTACCAAAACTTTGCAGAGGTCAAGACAGATTCAGGACCAAATGTTGCTGGTCTTGAATGGTCAGAATGGCTGGATGCCTCTATTCGATGCCGGGGTTTTTCTTGTTCTTGTTCTGGGACTACAGGTGGTCTCGGTATATACAGCCATGAACTTAAAAAATTCCATTATTGTCAGTTTGTCATTCAAGCCAAATGGTGATTCTCACAGACAAGAGTGTGAGAAAAAAACAGTGTCAGGGGAATCACTGAGCCGGACTCATGACAATAATGGTGGCGATCATGATTGTCACGGCCACAATGGACATTCCCATGCCGACGGTAATCGTTTCTTTGGCACAGAACTCCCTATGGATGAAAAATCGGATACCGGCATCGATGTTGAAGCAGAAGTCCTGAAGCTGGATGCAAAGGGATTAAAGCCTGACTTGATTGCCAGGCAAACCGGGAAATCATTATCTACCGTTTACAGGATGTTAAGAAGGAATAGAACAAACTCCTGACGGCTGAGATTGTACGGCAGAGGTTGTGGGCGTAATAAAAAAAGGGCTGAGAAATTGAATAGGCACAAAGATAAAAAAATAGCAGGGACAAAATTAGGATATTAGAATTCTCAGTAGACAAAAAATCAGGGCAATATTATGCACTTTCATAGGGGAAATAAATAAAATTCCCCTATAGTAGGGGAATAAAATAAGACACACAGAAAAAAGATGATAAAACAAAGAGATGTTATAAGAAAGGGCGCTTGGGAAAAAGGAGCAAAAAACTTAGGGTAAAAACCGATCCAAACAACTTATTTCCCCAAGGGGAGGGGAAATAAAACTCTTTTTTGAATAAATCCTGAAATAGACAATAAATTCAATGAATAAAAAAATATTTAGCATAGGGGAAATAAAAAAACATTTCCTCTGAAGTAGTATAGGGGAAAAAAGTAATAAACATGATTAAGAAAAACAGGAATTAATTAATATCCAGAAAATAAAGGAGGAATTGACGGTTATGGCGAATGAGGTTACAACTACAGGAATTGAGAGAATGGAGGCGGAAGTCAGGAAAATCGATGAACAGATTGATATCCTGGCGAAAAGATTCAGAGAGGATTTTGGGGACCAAATGAAGAGCCGGAAACTTATACTGTTAGTTAAAAGGCGGGGAGATAAAATCAATGGACCTTATTGGAAGAGGTCTCGGCTTATTGAAAGTAAAACCAAAAGGAAGAGGGTAATGATATTTGATCATGTTGGCTTGGTGCTTAGCAAGGGAGACTTGATAAACAGTGAAGAAAAACAAGATTGGCCTCGCATTAAAATTTACAGTGATGAGGTAAAGAGGTTACGCGAGACCAAGAAGCAACTAAATAAGGATTTAAGGCGGTTGCGGAAGGCTAATGGCAGGAGGTCGGCTTAGTTATGCGTCCCGGTGCGCTCTCTCGCGGCACTCAGACTATTCCCGGCACGCAATGGTTATCGATGGTGTCTCCTGCTTGGCACCCACGACTATATTGATCGACTTGATGGCAGCTTTGGGAATAAGGGAGAGAAGGGGTAACTGTTTCATAGAATCCTGATGAATGCGCTATAATAGCGGGCAGTACTGATTTTTTTGATGAGGGCTGCGATTTGGAAAAGGACAGCGGACTTTCGGCAGGTTCAGCCGATTGGATGAAGGTGAAAAAGAGCGGTGAATGTACAAAAGACCCGCTGACCTGTCTGCCTTCCATGTTTATTAACATTATAGGTTCCCGGGATATGAAGGTGTTATGTGCCAGGTCGGGAAACGCATGCAGCAGCTTAGCAGTATACTCGACATAACGGTTCTTTGCAGAATTGCAGCCCTCTAATTGAATCTGGTGTGTAAATTCTAGATAACCGCTTGTCAAATATATGCGATATTCAGCAAATTGTTATTAACAAACCATTCACACGCGTTCCACGGTAAAAGAAGTTTTAAATCAAGAGATTACAAAAAAAGCATTTTTCCCCTTGACTCGCACAAGATATTGTGGTTTAATGTCTTTTGACGCTACTATATGTTGATTTTATGTGATTTTTGGGGCGGAGACAAATATCTGTAGCAGAAATGCTTTTTAAGCATTAAAAGAAATAGAGATGCGGAACCCCCAAGCTACATCTCTAATTGATGAGGCTATAGCGTTGGGAGTCCCGGATTTAGGTCTGTCGCTTAAATCATACCCATCCGCTATAACCCTTGTCAAGAGTTTTGATAAGGAGGATTGCATATCGGTTCAAACTCGGATCTAAAGCTCAATTAATTGCTATGGTATGGGTAGTCGGGGCCTACCTCTTTTGTATTATGTTTCTAATAAAGTATGAGGAGGTATCGTATTATGCATCAGCTTGTTTTTTATCCTGTAGGCAACGGCGATACAGGTCAAATCGTTCTCGAGAATGGAAAGCGCATACTTTTCGATTATAGACATGTTAAAAAAACCGAGGAAGGCCAATGTCCGGAAATCAACTTGAAGGATACCCTCAAGAACGAACTTAATAAGGCTAAGAAGAAATCCTTTGACGTGGTTGCATTTACACATGGAGATAAAGATCATATCGAAAACAGTACCGAGTTTTTCGAACTGCAATATGCCGAAAAATATCAGGGCAAGGATCGTATAAAAATTGATGAGCTTTGGGTACCAGCTGCGATGATATTGGAAACCGCTACTATTGACGAGCAGAGTGAAGAATTTGTTATATGGAGGCAGGAGGCGCGCTATCGTCTCAAAGAAGGGAAAGGTATCAGAGTTTTTTCCAAACCCGAGCAGTTAAAGGACTGGCTGGAGGAAAACGGTATCTCCCTTGATTCACGCCGTGACTTCATTACCGATGCCGGCAAGACCGTCCCAGGCTTTACTCTCGACAATGACGGGGTCGAGTTTTTCTGCCACTCCCCGTTTATCAAACATGTGGATGGTGGGGATGATCTTCGCAATCACGCCTCTTTAATCTTCAACATCCGGTTCAAGGCTGGCAGCAATACTTATGATTACCTTGCGGTCAGCGATTCCGAATGGGAGGTATTGGAAGATATCGTTCAGGCCACTAAAGATCATGGCAACGATAACCGCCTTTCATGGGATATCTACAATATACCGCACCATTGCAGTTACAAAGCACTGAGCGACGAAAAAGGCGAAACTGAAACATCGCCGAAGCCTCTAGTCAAGGAATTGCTTGAATCCGGCAGGGAAGGATCCTATATGGTTAGTTCTTGCTGCCCCATCGAGGATTCCAAAGCTGGCCGCGAGCAGAAACAGCCACCACATATTCAGGCCAAGAAGTGCTACGTAAGCTATCTCGATCAGGTTGAAGGCGCAAAATTTCTGGTCACAATGGAGGAGCCAAATACCCAGAAACCGGAGCCACTTGTATTTAATATCGAAAGTGAAGGTATCACGGTAGGACAGAAGGCGCTTATTTCGGCAGCGTCGATTATTACATCGTCTCCTGCACCAAGGGCAGGCTGAGTGGCTGTCGAATATATTCCATTTGGTGAGCCATATCCTGATCTCGCTGCCGACCGACTCGTGCAGCAGGTAGCGAGGAGGATGCTCGCGGTCTGTAGAGCAAGTAAGGACTTTGAGGTAATTGAACTGCGTCGGTTCGAAAGACCTGATGGGAAGGTCTCCGATATTATTGTGGTAAACTGTATTGATGACCAAGTGCCATCTCGTAATCCGGTAGGCATCAAGGTTCGGGAACGGCTTGCGCTTACCTTTACTATAGACCAGATTCCTGAGGTTAGGGCACTTAGAAAAGATTTTCCTATTGTTCCACACCTTAATCACGTTCCGTCTGGACAACCCAAGTCCCTTTGCCTTTATTTTGAACCGTGGAGTACCGCAGAGCGGGTGTGGACACCTCAGAAGTATCTTAGGCGTATTCTCCTGTGGCTATCAGAAACGGCAAAGGGGACACTGCACAGAGATGACCAACCTGTTGAAAGAGTCTATTTTAATAGTCCTCTCGGAGTCGTGTTGCCCCCTGATTTTGACGATAAAATTAAAGAACTTCCTTTAACATTTTTCGCTGTTATGCAGTCAAACGGCGGCTTCAAGGTCATCCGAGGCTTTTTTCAGTCTAAGGGACAGACCAAAACACATGATATTCCTCATACCGATGTGCTTATGCTGGAACTGTCGCCAATTGTGCATGGTAATATCGAGCACTATCCAAGCACACTAGGGCAAGTTCATGATCAATTGGAAGGCAGGGGGGCCCCTTTTTTGACTGACCTCCAGGACCTCATTAGAAGAAAAACTCCTCAATGCGGTTTGTGTCATAAGCCATCTGATCGATGCTTACTTGTATTTACTATCCCCATAAAGCGAGCGTCAGATTTGCCTCCTGAATCCAACGAGGTGTGTGCATTTCTTTTAATAAACGATCTTGCGATGCTTGGTGAAGCGACTGGCGCATTAACACCCCATGAAGGAAAACTATATGCAATACTGTCCATCGGTCAGACTGTCTCAGATGAAACAAAGGCTTGGCGCGATATAGAGGTTCAGCCTGTAGATGTACGAAGAGAAGCCGATAGGGTGTTTGCGCGTATAGCGTCAGGTGTTTATGAAACCACTGCTGATTTTAAAGGAGTGATTGCTGGTGTCGGCGCTCTTGGCAGTCAAATTGTAGACCTATGGAGCAAGGAATCCTGGGGCGAGTGGATACTTATCGATCCTGACACGGTGGAAGCTCATAACATTGTCCGGCATGCGGCAAAGAATCATCAGATTGGGCATTATAAAGTTGACGCAGTCAAAGATGCGGTTGCGGCAAACTACCATAATGGTTATTACACATTCGAGGTGATTCATGACAGCGTCATGAGCTCGGCTACAAAAACTAGAGAAGCCATTGCTTCAACCGCTCTTCTCGTTGATGCTACTACCACAATTGATGTTCCGCGGGAACTGTCCCAATGTGAGGATATGCCCCGCGCCGTTTCAGTCTTCTTGACACCTTCAGGGCTGAACTCAGTTCTCCTTTTCGAATCGGCCGATCGTAGAGTGCGATTGGATGCTCTGGAAGCTCAGTATTACCGTTCAATTATAAGGTCTGATTGGGGTGCAAGTCATTTGGCTGGCCATAATAGCACGGTATGGGTCGGTGCTGGCTGCCGGGATGTTTCAGCTATCATTTCAAATGAGTCTATCCAACTTCATGCTGCTGTTATCGCAAGGCAGGTTCGGTTGCTTCGTGACAAACCGGAGCCACGTATCTGCATTTGGTCTGCGGAACCTGAGACCGGATCTCTCCTCGCTACAGATATTCCGGTTCAAGCGAAAATGCATGCTATGGGCGGAGAGTGGAAAGTTATATGGGATGCTGGCGTGTATGAGCAACTTTGCTCCATGAGAAATGCCCACCTTCCGAATGAAACTGGTGGTATTGTGCTGGGATACGTTGACCATAAGCTCAAATCTATCTATATTGTGGATGCCCTGTCAGCTCCCCCAGACAGTGCCTCAGACCCGACAGGTTTCACTCGGGGTGTTGAGGGTCTTGCGGCTTCATTAAAGGAAGTCGCTCGACGCACGGCCAATATTGTGGATTACATTGGGGAGTGGCACTCTCATCCCTCTTTTGCTTCGGCTTATCCGAGTAGCCTAGATAGGGCGCTTATCGAAACCTTGGCTAATAAGTTAGCCATAGAGGGGCAACCGGCCTTAATGATAATTGTGGGCAGAACGGGTGAGATGTCTGTTTCCGTGAAGGAGGAATAAGGATGGTGCCAACTGCCGCGCGACAGTTCCGCATAGGACTTGTATTATCTGGAGGTGGAGTAATTGTATAAATAGCTTTTCTCCCTGAATCATAAAAATAAACATCTTTATCAATGCATTGTCGAGCGTGTAATATTTTTCTTGACAAAATATAACATCTGTTATAGTCTATATTTTAATGGCACGCGATATACATATCCAAAGTAAGGAGGGATCGAGGTGGTCTCCAAGCATTCAATAGGAACGCGCCTTGGGGAAGACTACTCAGAGCGCATCAAGCTCCTGCGTGCAACCTTCAATTTAACTCAGCAATCCTTGGCTGAGCGCCTTGGCATTTCATTCGCTACTGTAAACAGATGGGAGAATCGTCAGACCAAGCCCTCTAAATTCTTGTGGAATCAGCTTCGCAACCTCGAACTCAGAATTGCCGAGGATATCTCTCCGTACGGTGTTCAAAAAGAAGAAGTCCATGAGGGACTTCTGGATTTCACCGCTAATCCCGAGATTGTGAAGATTCTGGCCGAAGGAGAGCGCCTCTCTTTTGGTCATATTGCAAATCCAGCTTTTGCAACCGAGATATCCAGCATTGATCCCTTGCCACATCAGCGCATCGCTGTTTATGATCACATGCTTAAACAATCAAGGTTGCGCTTCCTCTTGGCGGATGATGCTGGTGCAGGCAAGACAATCATGACTGGTCTCTATATCCGTGAAATGCTCTCTCGTCGTCTTTTGCATCGCATTTTAATCGTTACACCAGCGGGCCTTGTTGGGAATTGGCAGCGCGAATTAATGACTCTCTTCAGCCTTCCCTTCCGCATTATAGGTGGTAGTGATGCACGTTATGAAAACCCCTTTGCGGGAGACAACAGTGACAGGATCATCGTGAGCATTGATACCCTGGCAAGCTCACGGGTTTTCTCACGCCTTAAGGAATCTGCAGTCGTACCCTATGACCTTGTTATTTTTGACGAAGCCCATAAACTTGCTGCAGATCGGGGAGCGGATCTCCGTGTCCGGAAGACCGATAGATACCGGGTAGCAGAAGCCCTTGCTGGTGCAAATCCTCTTGACGAGCGCTGGAGTCTTGGATGGAGCACACAACACCTTCTCCTGCTTACGGCAACTCCTCATATGGGAAAAGATTATCCTTACTACGCTTTATGGCGGCTTCTCGAACCAGATGGACTTTCAACCCTGGAAGCCTTTAGCGAGTATTCTGCCGAATATCGGAGCATGCATTTTATAAGACGAACCAAGGAAGAGATGTTATATCTCGACGGCAGGCCGCTGTATCCAAAGCGCATCACAGACACGCTGGGGTATGATCTGAGCCAGGGTGATATCAGTGAGCAGGCACTTTACGATGAAACTACCGACTATCTTCGTTTCGTATATAACAAGGCAAAGCTACTGAACAGAGAGGCGGCGCGCCTTGCAATGAGTGTCTTTCAGAGACGCCTTGCAAGTTCAACATATGCTCTCCTTCGCTCCTTCGAACGCCGCATTGAGAAATTGGACAACCTGATAAACGATATTCAGGATGGAAAGTTGACGACTGACCAAATGATCACAATGCAACGGCGCATCACAGAGGATGAGGATGTCCTCGATAAGAAGACCGCTGATGATGAAACCACAGAGGAAGGCCGCGAAGAGAACGAATTGGCGGAAGAAAAGCTGCTTCAAGGTGTCATTGCAGCATCACTGAGAGACCTGCTTGCTGAAAAGGAACAGGTTAATGAGCTGCTCGTCCTGGCCAAAAAGGTTTATAACTCCGGAGCTGGAATAGAAACCAAGTTCGAAAAGCTCCGGGAAATTCTCACCGATCCGAAATTTAGCGACGAGAAGTTCATTGTCTTCACTGAGCATCGCGATACCCTGAATTTTCTCGTTAGGCGGCTCGTCGGCATGGGCTACACTGATCAAGTCGCACAGATACATGGCGGGATGCACTATACCCTTCGTGAAGATGAGGTCGAACGTTTCAAGAAACCGCTGAAAGATGGTGGAGCGCGTTTCCTCATCTGCACAGATGCCGCGGGTGAAGGCATCAACCTCCAATTCTGCTGGATCATGATCAATTACGATGTGCCTTGGAATCCAGCCCGCCTTGAACAGCGTATGGGCCGTATACACCGCTATGGGCAGAAGCACGATCCTGTCGTCATTATGAACCTTGTTGCCCCATCCACTCGTGAGGGCAAGGTTCTCAAGGTCCTCCTGGACAAGTTAGAAAAGATCAGGAAGGAACTTAAGTCTGACAAGGTCTTTGACTGCATCGGTCGCCTTTTCTCCGGTGTTTCAATCAAGCAGTATATGGAATTAGCTGTCACAGAAGATGCGGATACCGTGGCCCATGAACTGTCCGGCATACTCACGAAAGAACAGATTCAAGCCATTGCCGTGCGTGAGAAGGCCCTTTATGGCTCGGGTGGCGATGTAGCCAAGGAACTGTCGCGACTTCGTGCGAATCTTGAGCAAGAGGTTTACTTCCGCCTTATGCCGGGGTACGTCAGACAATATATCGAGCATGCGGCGCCTCTTGTTAATATCGAGATCGACGGCGATATGAATAACCTTTTTTCATTGCTTCCAACCAAACTCAGTTCTATGGATGCCCTGCTTCCCGCGCTGGAGATGTATCCCGAGAAAGCTCGCGACCGTATGACCGTCATTCAGCCGCCGAACCGTGACTCTTATGTATGGCTCCACCCCGGCGAACCAGTTTTTGAGAGGTTCCGGTCTCTTGTGACTGAACGGCTGTCGGAAGAAGGGCGGCGCGGCGCGGTCTTTATGGATCCCACTACCGAGAAGCCATATCTCTTTCATTTAGCGCTCATATCTGCGGTGCGAAGCGCCGATTCTGAGCTTGAGGACTTTGCCCGAGAAGAGGTGCTTGAATGTCGTCTGGTCGGGATTAAGCAGTATGAAGGCGCTGAGATAAATATCTGCCCGGTCGAGCATCTATTACTGCTCAAAAGCGGTCATGGGCTACCTGCTTCTGCTCAGCGTCTCGCGGTTGTCGCGGGCATTGAAAAAGAACAGGCTCAGGCTTTTCTGGTTGAACGTGTTGCTCGGCAGATGGCGCTCACTATCAAGAAAAGTCTTATGGATACCATGCATGAGCGCAAGAGCTTTGTCCACCGTGGTTTTGACTTTAAAGAGGCTGAATTAGCGGGTGCAAGAGCCAAACAATCCGAGAAAGCACGCTCAGGCAACCGTAAGGCGATGGAGGCCCTTGAAGAAATCAAGCAGCAGCAGAAACGCCTCACCAGCCGTAGGGATTACGCCTTAAAAATCATACACCACGAACCGGATCTTATCAGGCCTGGAGAAATCACCTTTTTGGCGCACGCTATTGTTGTCCAGTCATCTGATCCAGTGGACATCGAACAGTATGAAATCAATGTTGAGATGGCCGCCATGAAGCATGTATGGGCCTTTGAGGAGGCCGCAGGGGCAAAGGTCATTGACGTGCATACCCCTGAACTGGCGCGTGCAGCCGGCTTGCCGGATAATCCTGGCTTCGACCTTCTGTCGATACGGCCCAGCGGGGAAAAGCGGCATATCGAGGTAAAAGGCCGTGCAGTTACCGGAGATATCGAGGTGTCTGCCAACGAATGGGCAAAGGCCTGTAATATGCGTGAGAAATACTGGCTTTATGCTATATATGACTGTGCAACCCCGGCACCGAGACTTGCCCGTGTAAAAGATCCTTTTGGAAATCTTTTGGCCAAGGCAAAGGGTAGTTTCCTTATAGGGCCTAAGCAGATTGCTGAGGCAGCGGAGGACGTATGAAGAAAGATTTTGATTTCTATGAGTTTACCGGAATACTTGTTCCGGGAATGGTTGTTATTACAGGATTCGCGATTCTTTTCTGGACTGATCAGGCGCAGTTTAAGAAGCTCGCTGATCTTTCAGTAGGCGGGTTAGGTCTCGGGCTCGTCATAGCATATGCAGCAGGACATCTGGTCCAGGCAGTTGGAAACATCATAGAGCAGGTCTGGTGGAAGATGAGAGGCGGTAATCCCACTGATTGGATACGGTCGGGGAAACATGACCTCATTGCTTCGTCTCAACGCGAGCTTCTGCAAAACCGCGTGCGTCAGATGATGGGAAATAATTTGTTTGAACTAAATGCATCTCTGGGTGTAGGGCAATGGTATTCAATCGTGAGGCAGATATATGCTGCGGTTGCTGCTGCAGACAGGGCTAAGAGAGTTGATGTCTTCAATGGGAACTATGGACTTTGCAGAGGTATTGCCTCAAGTCTGTTGGTAATTCTGATCGCGTTCACGATAATGAATTGGGGCGCGTGGAAGGTCATGCTCATCCTTGCAGTGCTCTTTTGCGTTGCTATCTATCGTATGCACCGTTTCGGGGTCCACTACGGTCGAGAATTATTTGTGCAGTTTCTTCAGTTGTCGGGGCCTTCGCAGGAAGGAGGCACAAAATGAGCTTTAACGGTCTTGAAATAGATATGCTCTCGCTTAAGAATGCAGACTGTATTCTGGTTTCCAGATGGGATAACGGCAGTGTCCAGCGAATCCTTATTGATGGAGGTGAGCAATCGTCATGGCCAACTGTGCGCAGTTTCCTTTCGAAAAACAGTATAACTCGTTTGGATCATGTTGTGTGTTCACATTCTCACGATGACCATGCTGCTGGATTAGTCGAGCTTCTTAAGGACAGGGCTTTCACGATTGACAGGCTCTGGACACACCTTCATATTAATCATATAGATTATGATTCAGTGATCTCACAGGCTCGTAGATATTCTAAACTGAAAGAGGCAAAAATCATTACCGAATCACTGCGGACGCATATTTCCCTCGTCCAGGCGGCGCTTGAGAGGAAAATACCTATCTCACAACCTTTCACCGGTGAGAACATAGGGTGCCTTACTGTATGCGGACCGAGTCCTGAATATTACAGAGACATAATGAGTCAGTTTTGTAGTGAAAGCTATTACTCCAGCAAAAACACGATGGCCGCACAGATTCTTGAGCTTTTGGAAGAGCGCGTTGATGAATCATCTGACAGCCTGTTGGATAGCCCTGTAACAGATCCGCTAAACAATACTTCGACCATTCTTGCAACAAAAATTAATGGCGATGTTTATGTGTTCACGGCAGATGCAGGTGCTGAAGCTCTTGCCGCCGCTTTGTGCGCGTACGAGATTGCGCCATGTAAGTGGATGCAAATTCCGCATCATGGAAGTCGCCGGAATATCACACAGGGATTAATTGAAGAGTTTTCACCTAAATCAGCTTTTGTTTCTGCAGAGGGTAGTCAGAAACATCCGCGACGTGCCGTTGTCAATGCCTTTAAGAATGCAGGGGCCAAGGTGTATAGTACTCATTATCCAAATGGTGGGCATCTGCGTCAGCATGGTGGCACTATTCCTGAGAGAGCAGGATATTTTGCAGCAACACCATTATGGGAGACTAAACAGTGAGCGATACATCACGTCTTATAGAACATGCTTTTCCATTGAAACAGGCTTCTCTGGATTCGGTTCATGAGAAGACCGTCCGGCATGGACATATTTCCACTCTACATATCTGGCCAGCGCGGCGACCGCTTGCGGCCTGCAGGGCGGCTCTCATAGCAACATTACTTCCCGACCCTGGGACACCGGAGAAACGGAAAGAACTTTGCGAGAAAATAGGCGGCAAGGTAACCAAGAAGCTTGAAAAAAAGAAGATGCCGAACGGCCTAATTGTCGAGCGCGAGAAAGAGGTCACAGAGGGCGGAATCCTCCACTGGGGACTTGAGACAGAAAACAAGGAGCTGCTTGATTGGTTCCGGGATGAGATTAAGAAGGCTTATGGCGGGCGCTCTCCGAAAGTTCTGGATCCGTTCGCTGGCGGCGGTGCGATCCCTCTTGAGGCTATGCGGCTTGGTTGTGAAGCTACCGCTGTTGATATTAATCCGGTAGCGTGGTTTATTTTAAAATGCACATTGGAATATCCTCAAAAACTTGCCGGAAAGACTCTTCCTCTTCCTGACTTCATCCTTCAGAATGAAGAGTTTATGAATGCCTTCTATAAGGCACATCCGCACCTTGTTGGCAGGACAAAGCCCACCAAGAGACAACTGAGGGATGAGGAAATCAAATTATGGAAGACTCATCGCGAGGATAATGAGCGTATACCAAAGGCAGCCCTCGCCTGGCATGTAAGGGCATGGGGCTATTGGGTGTTCGATAAGGCGCGTCGAGAGCTTGCCCAATACTATCCAGCTTACGCAGAGTTTGAACCGATTGATAAACTTAATCCTAAGCCCTATGAAAAACAGCCGATACAACTTGTGCCTTTGAAGGATGACGGAACGGCTGATATAGACGATCTTAATAGTGAGTTTAGCGAGGACTACCTTGCTGTGAAAAGCAATCCACGGTGGATAGCAAAGCCCACAGTTGCTTACCTCTGGGCGCGGACAGTGACTTGTAAGAATTGTCGAGTAACAGTACCGCTGCTTAAAACACGCTGGCTGTGTAAGAAGGACAAGAAACGGGTACTTCTGACGATGGAACCCAATACTGATAACAATGGTGTTATACTCGGCATCGACTCTAATGTGCCTGTTAAGGGCGGTAATACTGCACAGAAGCGCGAGCATGACAGACGCATAGGTGCAGGTACGATGTCCCGATCAGGAGCTAAATGTCCGTGTTGTCCAGCGATTATGACGATGGAAGATATAAAGTTAGAAGGACGGGCCGGACGGCTTGGTTCAATGATGACGACGGTGGTTGTAGATGGACAGAAGGGTAAGGAATATCGCCTGCCGACATCTTACGAAGTTCAAGCATCTGTTGACGTAGAAAAAGATTTGATGGTTCTTTTTGCACAAATCCCGTTTGGATTACCAGATGAAGAAATCGTTGAAGATGCTAAGCGTAACACTTGGTGTGTCCAATATGGCTTGAATAGATTTTACAAATTGTTTACTTCTCGACAACTTTTCACACTGGGAATTTTTTGCCGCCTTTCACGCACGTTTATGGATGAGGTAGGCAAATCACAGTCATCGGAATTAGGTCAAGCTATTTTCGGATACTTAGTCTGCATGTTCGACAGGCTTGTCAATCAATCCAGCGCGTTATCCAGATGGAATCAAGGTGGGGAAAAAATAGAAGGCACATTTGCACGCTTCGCCTTGCCCGTAGTTTGGGATTACGCAGAGGTAAATCCTTTGGGTGATACAAGTGGCGGATATAAGAGTGCGTTTGATTGGGTCACCTTGGTATGCGATCATCTTTCAACTGCGGAGAGCCTTTCTCCGTCTTCGACTATCTATGTACAAAGCTCAGCATTTTTACCAATTCAAGATATTGATTGCATATTAACAGATCCCCCATATTATGATGCCATCGGATACTCGGTTTTGATGGATTATTTCTACGTATGGTTAAAACGGGTATCTTTTGGCATCAACAAAGCTTTCGATGTGGCTTTTTCTGAACGGATGGCACCAAAATGGAACCATGAAAAGAATGATGGCGAATTAATAGACGATGCAAGTCGTCATGAAGGAAACAAAGCAATATCTAAGGCCATGTATGAGGAAGGGATGGCCAATGTTTTCAAGGCTTGCCACACAGCACTTAACATAAACGGAAGATTAGTAGTTGTGTTTGCCCATAAACACCCGGTCGCATGGGAGACATTGGTTTCAGCGATAATTCGGGCTGGATTTGTTGTGGACGGAAGTTGGCCGATAATGACGGAGATGGGAACGCGAACGAGAGCGTTGTCTGGTGCTGCTCTTGCCTCCTCCGTCTGGCTTATCTGCAAGAAGCGCCCGATAATGGCCTATCCCGGATGGGACACTCAAGTTCTCGAAGAAATGAGGCAGAACATTAAAGAACGCCTCCGCGAATACTGGGATGCTGGCATTAAGGGACCTGACTTTGTATGGGCCGCAACAGGCCCGGCGCTTGAGGCATACAGCAAACATCCTGTGGTCAAAAAGGCAAATGATCCTGGCAAGATTATGGAAGTACACGAATTTCTTAATCTTGTCCGCAGGATGGTCGTGGACTTTGTGGTTGGCCGTGTACTTTCCGGGGATAAAGAAGGGGATGCTGAGCTTGCTGCTGCTGACCGCTTGGATGAACCCACGGCATATTACCTGCTCCATCGCAATGACTTCGGGCTTGATGATGCACCTGTCGGCGCATGTATACTGTATGCTATATCCTGCGGCATCTCTGATAAGGAGCTTGCCTCTACGTGGGATCTCATTTCCTTTACAAAAGGGAAATCTTCGGATGAATACGTAGAAGATGTGGAATTTGATGCCGATGAAGAAGCAGCTCCTACTAAAGTCGAAGAGGAGTCTGGCAGTAAAGTGAAGCTTAAGACATGGGCGCAAAGGAAGGGACGTTCGCTGGGATATGATGCTCCGGGAGGAAGGCTGGTACCGCTCATAGATCGCGTCCATCGGCTTATGCACCTTTGGAAAGAGGGAGATTCGCACAAGGTTGATGAATACCTTGATGATAACGGTTTGCGAAGGCATGAGCTATTCAGAAGGCTTCTGCAATCACTCATTGAACTGTCGTCTCATAATAGTGAAGAACGCTCTTTATTAGAGAGCTTAAGCAATCATGTCCAGGCAAAAGGCGCTACTCCGCAGATGAGCCTGACATTACCGAGTGAAGCCTAAGGAGGGAATAGATTATGGCTAAACTACCCTGGAAACCCTGGCACGAAGTTGTAAAGCTACGGGATGACCTGCGCTCAGGCGAACTACCGCTTCACATGTTCGCTGCCGATCTGTACGAAGTGATGATGCAGCGTGGAAAGAGGCCTGTCTATGAAAAACCTGAGAGCTTCTTTGCACTTACCTTCCCCACATATAACCTGCGCCAGCTTGTTCGGGACGTTGTGCTGCGTCTCGCCGGAAAGAACGACAAGGCAGTGCGCCAACTTGAGTTGACCTACGGTGGCGGTAAGACGCATACGCTGATTACGCTCCGGCATCTTGTGAACGATCCGGATAAACTGCCTGATATTCAGGCCGTTGCAGAGTTCGTGGAAGGCATAGGCTTAAACCCTCCCAAATGCCGGATAGCCGGGTTATGCTTTGATAAGCTCGACGTTGAAAAAGGCATGGATATCCGTGATCCCAAAGGAAAGTCCAGGACGCTTAAACAGCCTTGGAGTGTATTGGCATATCAGATTGCCGGTGATGAGGGGCTCAAACTTCTGCACGCCAATAATAAGTCTGAGGAGAGAGACTCGGCGCCTGCGGAAAACCTGCTCACAGAACTCCTCGAACTTCCAGTGAAGCAAGGGCTCGGAGTGCTCATACTGATTGATGAAGTCCTTATGTATGCGCGGGAAAAAGTCGCGCAGGATAAAGAATCGCGTGGAAGGCTGATCAATTTTTTTCAGTATCTGACTGGGGCCGCAACAAAGGTAGACCGCTGTTGCATTGTGGCATCGCTCTTGGCCAGTGACCCTCTAAAGAGTGATCATTTCGGCAGGGAATTGCAGGGTGAGCTTTACGACATCTTCCAGCGCCAGCGTGAAGCCGTGCTGGAGCCTGTGGTCAAAGAAGATGTGGCCGAGATTATGAGACGCTGGTTTTTCACTCCAGCCTCCCTTAAGGATCGTGATGGCTTTAAACAGCATGTGGTTGCAGCTCTTAAGGGCATTGCGGACCTCGACGAACAGACTAAGAAGCAGGGGGCGGCCGCAGAAGAACGTTTTTTGAAGAGCTATCCTTTCCATCCTGATCTGACGGAAGTCTTCTATGAGAAGTGGACTCAGATGGAGAGATTCCAGAAGGCGAGAGGTGTCCTTCGCACCTTTGCTATCGCGTTGCGTGATGCTGAGAAATGGGACCAAAGCCCACTTGTCAGTCCGGCTGTCTTTCTCATAGCACCCGACAAGGATGGTCTTTCTGAGGCCGCGGGCGAGCTGGTCGGGGTTGCCGATACAGAAGAACATGAGGGGAAGAAACAGGCCTGGTCCGGCATATTGAATGGCGAGTTTTATCGGGCAAGAGAAATCCAGAGAGAAGCAGCAGGATTAAAATTCCGGGAGATAGAGCAGGCAGTCATAGCGACCTTTTTACATTCTCAGCCCATCGGAAGAAACGCCAAGACACGTGACCTGCTTAAGTTGGTCGGCTGTACCCGGCCAGATAAGATTGAGTTTGAGAAGGGCCTCATCCTGTGGGCTCAGATCAGTCACTGGCTCGACGACCTTTATACCTCTATTCCTGAAGGCAGGCTTCCCGACACTTGGCGGTTGGGTAATAAGCCAAATCTCACTCAAATGCATGAAGCTGCAAAAAAAAGCATTGAGGGCGAGGGGGAGGTCGTTAAACTTCGCTTGCTTGACGATATCGGGAGAACCAAAAGCCTTACGGCAAATGCGTCTGCTGCCGGGGTCCGGCCCCATACCCTGCCGACCAGACCTAAAGATGTCGAGGACGACGGGGAATTCCATTATGCTGTCCTTGGTCCGGATGCCGCATCAGAGTCCGGCAAACCCAGCCCTTTGGCGAAGAAATTTATTGATGAAACCAGTGGGCCTGACAGGCCCCGAGTTTACAGAAACTCCGTTCTGCTTGTGGTACCTTCAAAAGATGGCTTGGAACTCGCCATGACAAGAGTGCGTGACTATCTTGCATGGGAAATTGTGCGAGAGGAGGTAAAGAAGCAGCAGAAGGATGGCAATATAGAGCCAGCGCGGGAAGGAACCTTGCGCATTAATATCGAGAAGGGGAAAGGCCGTATCCCTGAGGCTATAAAGCAGGCCTACTGTATTGTTGTAACGGTATCTGAAAAAGATGATGTTCAGGCCTTCAAGATAACAGTAACCGACGAGCCTCACTTCAACATTATCAAGGCTGATCCTCGTTCCAGGATTCAGGATACTGCGATTACTGCAGAAGCGCTTCTTCCGAGAGGCCCCTATAATCTTTGGCGACCCGGCGAAACCTCGCGCCGGGTGAAAGATCTGGCTGGCGCCTTTGCGCAACTGCCACACTTGCCCAAGATGCTTAAGGCAAAGGCTATCCTCGATACTCTTACAGACGGGTGCTCACAGGGAAGTTTTGTCTTGAAGTTGACAAGGCCGGACGGAACGTCAAGAACATGGTGGCTGAATCGTCCTGATGAGAATGCCCTTAATGACAGTGCTTTGGAGCTTGTGCTTCCTGAGGCTGCGGAGCTCGGTGAACTCTCAACGGATATCGTTGCTCCCCGAAGGCTTCCTCGTCTTTGGCCCTCTGACGAGATAACCGTTCAGGCGATGGTCGACTACTTTAATGGTGCAACTGTAGTTCAGGTTGACCGGGGAGGATATCAGGAGCCTTTTGCAATTCCTAAAGCGTCTCAGCAAGTGGTCGAGAATGCAATAAGTGCTGCGGTTGAAAAAGGGACACTCTGGCTTCTTTCCGGTCCCGCAAGCATTCTCGCAGAGCCCATACCTGCCGGCATATTAAGCGTTGGTGCCAAATTGTGCGTTCCTCCTGCTACTATTGCGGCGGCTGAAATTCTTCCTGAAAACTTGCCTGATGCATGGAAGGACGGCTTTTGCTCGGGACTGTCCGTTGCAACCTCATTGTCTCAAAAAGCCGGTAAGACTCTGCCATGGAAAAGTGTAAGAGATGTCATTAGCGCTGGGTTACAGGCCCGTTTCCTGGAAATAGCAGAGGGTACCTGGCCCTGCGACTTTCCTTTATCGCAGTTCGCAAAGTTCAAAGTCAAAGTCGGAGTTCCGGTTCCTCCTCCGCAACCGACACTCAGCGTCAGTCTTGCCGCTGATGCTGAGCTGGAACCTGACCAGATTCAGGACCTCGGCGATCTTATGCCAAAGCTTCTTGAAATCAAGGCTAAGGCGAATATCCCCTTACGCTTCCACGTTCGGATTGAACTGGGCGATGGAAAAACGAAGCCGACTGACGATATTTCAAAGGCAATCAATTCTATTCTTAACAATGTGAAGGAGGGGTTTGACTTGAAGTAACTCTCTTGGAATGAAGTAATGACGATGCCATTAAAAATATTACATACCTCCGACGTGCACCTTGGAATGAAATATGCCAATTATCCTGATGCTCAGAAGCTCAGTGAAGCACGGTTTGAGACGTTGGATAAGCTTGTGAAGATGGCAAACAACGAGAGTTGTGATTTGTTCGTTATCGCCGGCGATCTCTTTCACCTTGCTTCTGTTCCCAAGGGACAAATATATAAGGCGGCGGAAATACTCAAGGAATTTAACGGGAAGCTCGTTCTTGTCTTACCCGGCAATCACGACTTTTTATCGGTCGACAAGATGGACTTATGGGGCATTTTTAAAGATAAAGCCGGGGATAATCTATTGTTGCTCGAGAAAAAAGAGATCTATGACCTGAGAAGGTATGATCTTGATATCAATCTGTATCCCGCCCCCTGTGCTTCTAAGCATTCGGAAATTAATTGTATCGGCTGGATCAAGGACGCTCCAAAGGACAATAACGTCAAATATCACATCGGCATTGCCCACGGTAGTCTCGAGGGATTCTCGCCGGATTTCGACAGGAAATACTATCCCATGACTGTATCTGAACTTATGGAGTGTGGGCTCGACCTCTGGCTGATGGGCCATACCCATATTCCCTATCCAGAAAAAACGGGAGAGGAGGATAATATTTTTTATCCCTCGACCCCTGAACCCGACGGGTTTGACTGCGGTCATGAGGGCGGGGGTTGGCTCTTAGAGATTAGCGATGACAAAAAGATAAGGCCACAGTTCCTGAAGACAGGAGCATATCACTTCCTCCATGAGGAAGCTTTGGTCAATGAGGCATCGGATATAGAACGGTTAAAAACACAATATTCGTCCGGATATTCAAAAAAACTTCTTAAATTAAAATTAAAGGGGCGTCTACAGAAAGATGACTACAAGAGATTGTCAGAACTGAAGGAATATCTGGACTCCCAACTGTTTTATCTCCAATTCGACTCCAGTGAGGTTTCCGAAAAGGTCACTTTGGATGATATTAACAGAACCTTCACCGAAGGCTCGTTCCCGTATTTGTTATTGACCAGGCTTGCCGAGGGCGATGATATCGAAGCCCTCCAGATAGCCCACGATCTCCTATTGGAGCAGAAGCAATGATCATTAAAACAATAAGGCTTAATCCATTCGGAGGAATAAGCGATAAGGAGCTACCTTTTACAAGCGGCCTTAATGTCATACTTGGACCGAACGAGGCGGGGAAGTCAACTTTATTTAATGCGGTGCAGAAGGTGCTATTGACCCGGACAAAACTTGGCAAAAAAGATTTTGAAAGAGAACTCAAAAGATTCCTTCCAATAGGAGGCGGAGATACAGTCTCCGTGGAAATGCAGTTTGAAAAAGAGGGAAAGTCATACTCACTTAAAAAGAGATGGGGAGGCACTAAATTTGCGGAGTTAATACTGCCCGATGGCTCGACTATTACGGACGATGATGCTGTAGCCGCAAAAATAGACCTCTTGCTTCCTGCGAAGCCAGGGACTTTCAAGACAGTTCTGATGACATATCAGTCTGGGCTGGAGAATACATTAAGCGACCTTGATAAAGAGCCCCATGCAGTCCATGACCTGGGGGACATATTGAGAAAGGCCGTCCTTGAAACGGATGGAATCTCGGTAGACACATTTAAAGGTGAGATAAATCGGGAGTATGATGATTACTTCGGCAGATGGGATCGGGCCAATCGTCGCCCTGAAAGTAGGACAGGCGGCGAACGTTGGAGGAAGGATGTTGGGAGAATCTTAGGTGCATTCTATGAAAAAGAGGACATCAGGACTAGCTTTGAAACTGCTCACAGGGTCGAAGAAGAGCTTGACTTGGCGAGCAAAGAGCTTGGCGCTCTATCTCAAAGAATCTCCGAAAAGGATGCTTTCATCAGGGCCAATAAAAAGGCGATTGAGGATGCACGGGAACGCCGGGTATTATCTGCCGAACTGAGCGGTATTCAAAATACGGGTGGGGAACTCAAAACGGCCAACACAGACTGGCCGGTTCTTAATAGTCAAATAGAAACAATCAGAAAAGAGATCCCGGGACTAAGAGAAAAAGAAACATTGCTTCAGCAAGAGGCGTCCGATGCTAAGACCGAACGGAGCAACAACACCCTAAGAACAAAGTTTTTAAAAGTTGCTGAAAAGAAAAAAACTCTCGGTACCGCCGAGGAAAACCTCCGACTGTCCAAAAAACTGACCAGCGACGATCTTGAGGCCGTCAGAAAGGCCTTCGAGAAAGTAGAAAATCTCAAAACCAGCCTGGCTGCTGGAAAGCTCTTCGCAAAGTTAAGGGCTAAAAAAAACTTCTCTCTATTAATACAAAAAGATTTGGAACCGGAATTCCATAAGGAAATCAATAGCGAAGTGTTAATCCAGCTTACGGCTTGCGGAGCATTGAAGCTGGAGCACGAGGATTGGTTGCTTGAACTGACTACGGGAGAAGGTGATTTTGATGCTATCAGAAACAACTATGCCCAGGCAAAAAATGAACTGGAAGAATTGTTTAAAAAATATGAAGTTGCAACTCATGAGGAAGCAAAAGATATTAATGGTAAATATGAGCAATGCCTGAAAGAAGTCGAAAAAGCTGAAGAAGTATATCTTAGTGAGCTGGGCAGCGATGTGTATGAAGAGCTCAAACGCAAAATAGACGAAATGGGCGAAGCCAAAGAGACGAGGTCGTACGAAACTGCCTATAATGAGCTTGTTGCTGTGCAGAAATTAACCGAGTCTAAGAACGCTGAAATCGAAAGACATCAGAAAATAATTGATGGCTACACAGCAAAGTATGAAAGCCATGATCAGATTCTTCTGAAGCTGGCTGGAATTATAGTCGAGGAAGTCAAGATCAAGGAGAAGCTTGGCAGGCTTGAACCTCTACCGGAAGGTGTAACAGACTATGACCTTTTTATTAAAGAGTATGAAATAAAACAGGCAGATCTCGAGACCGATAAGAAGCAGCTAAATGATATTGAAAGAAACCGAATTGAACTGTCAGCTCGGATGCCTGATGAGTCTTCGGAAGAGATCGAAAAAAGGCTGGATAATGCAGTGGAATATTTTAAAACTATATTGCGCCGGGGCGAGTCTATTGCTCGAATCAAGGACTTGACTGAGGAAATGCTTAAGGTTATGGATTCTGGCACTTATCAAGGGATTGAAGATGATATTACAAACTATGTGGCTGCGATAACTGATAACAGATACACCAAAATCAAGATGGAGGGGAGTCTGCCTCAAGGATTTGTCCGTAGTGATGGGGAAACTATAGTATATGATCTGCTTTCCCATGGGACGAAAGATTCCCTTGGCCTTGCTCTTCGTTTATCTATGGCCAGTCATTTTCTCAATGAGGCGAAAGGATTTCTTGCTATGGATGACCTGCTTGTGAATATTGATCCCTTAAGGCAGGAGAAAGCCGCAGGAGTCTTAAGAAAGTTTGCGGAAGAAAAACAGGTGATTATTTTTACCTGCCATCCAAATCATGCACAACTCTTGGGAGGCAATCAGATAACTTTATGAGCAACAGTTCCGGGAAAGGGGGATAATGTACCTTTCAAAAATGACAATAAAAGGATTCCGCGGCATCAAGGATATGTCCATAGAGTTCAATAAGAATATTAATATCATTATCGGAGAGAACGGGGCATATAAGTCAACAATAATTGATGCAATGAGGCTGCTCTACAGCCTTGGCGATCCTTTTCGAAGCATCTACATCACGGACGAGGACTTCCACTCAAATCTTATAACTGGGGAGTCAGTTGACAAGATAGAACTTTCTTATGAATTTAGGGAGTTATCGGAAAAGGAGAAAGGCGCGCTTTACCAGTACGTGGTGATAAAGGAGCAGGAGGTGTTTGCGGCAATCACTATCATGTATACCCGCCGCGACGGAAAGCAGCCGAAGTTTGACTACTACACAGGTGCTAATCCAGGGCAAAAAGCAGATTCAAATACCTTCGAAATATTTCAACATTACTACCTCAGTGCGTTACGGGACAGTACAAGCGACTTGCTGCAGACCCGGGCCAATCCATTAGGCCGTGTCATTCATCGTTCAGTAGAGAGGAACAAGACTGGATCAACATATACCAGCATTGTTGAAAAGGCGAATAAGGATCTTCTCAATCTGACCGAAGTAACGAAAACAAAGGGTAATATAAATACGAATCTCTCGGACATTCATACTGCCACGCCACAAATAGATCTCCATATTGAACAAACAAAACCTAATTACATTGTAAATGCAATCAAGCCGTTTCTCCCATTTTCCGAACCTATTACTCCGGGTGCAGGACTAACTATTCGCCAGAACAGCCTCGGACATAACAACCTTGTATATATAGCCACTGTTTTAGGCGACATGAGCGATAGGATTACCAGTGAAGAGATTATACACTTCGCTTTGTTGATCGAGGAGCCTGAAGCGCATCTTCATCCCCAATTGCAGCTTAATCTGTACAATTTTCTGAAAAAGAAAAACTCCTCAGATAGTTGCCAGCTCTTCATTACAACTCATTCCCCTACTGTTACATCTCGGGTTGAACTTGATAACATGCTCGTTGTAGTTGGCCAATCCGTGACGAACGTAGGGCATTGCTTCAGAGATCGAGAACTGGAAAATCTGGAAGACAATGGGGTAAAGCTGACGACTAAAAAGTACGAACTCAAGAAGAAAATGCTGGAGAGATACATTGATGTTACCAAGTCTCAGATGTTTTACGCAAAGGCTCTTCTCATGGTTGAGGGAATTTCTGAAGAACTGCTCTTTTCAGCTTTTGCTCAAGTTGAAGGGTTCAGGTTAGAAGAGCGTGATGTTGAACTTGTGCAAACCGGAACATCTTTTTATCCGTTTCTTTTCTTGTTTAACTCAAATGACGAGAGAAAAAGACTATCTCAACGGATAGCTGTTGTTACGGACGATGATCGGTTTACTGATTCGAAGAAACCCGATTATTCTTTTAGTAAATTGGTAGAAAATGACTACGCATTGCTCAACTCCTTATACGAGGCCATTAAGGATGGAGAAGAATGTAGTCGCATAAGTAATCTTGAGCATACAAGAAATGCACGAGATACAATAAAAATTTGCAAAGCATACAAGACGCTTGAATATGAGCTTGCGCATGCAAATATTCCTAATGCCAAAACCCGCTTTAAGTCAAACATGCTTATCGAGTACTTGTGCGAAAGCACAGAGGCCAAATTCGTACAGATCGATGACTATCTCCAAAGCTGTGATGACAACCTTACTGATACGGAGAAAAAGAAAGTAGCTATCCTGGTATGGAAACTCATGCCCGATAAAGCCGGCTTTGCTCAGGGGTTTGCTACTTATCTTATCGAGAATCTTACACGCGCCAAAACTGATTTTTGTGTCCCTAAGTACATCTGTGATGCCTTTGAGCATCTTACAGGGAATGAATGACTTTCGAGAGATCTGAAGAGAGGGATGCATACTTGGGATCACGTGGCCGCGTCGTGCTTAATGCCTGCCCTGGAAGCGGTAAGACGACGACTGTTGCATATAAGTTATACGAGGTAATACAGACTTGGGAAAGTATGTACGGTAAGTATGTTGGAATAGCCTGCCTCTCTTTCACCAATGTCGCAAAAGATGAGATCAACCGGAAGTATTGCAGATTCTCCGGGATGCCAATTGCGTTTCCTCATATTGTCTCTACTATTGACAGTTTTATTAACCAATTCATTACACTGCCATTTTACTATCTTTTTAATGAGGCTTTTGAAGGAAGACCGGATATCGTTGATGACGCCAAGTTTATGGACAAGTGGACATTCCGTTTTTCCGTGCCCTCTCCAAAAAAAGGGGGCGGTACCTTTGAGAAGCCGTTGAGCTATTCTTATCCACCCAGTTCTATCGACACGAATCTTGATGGAAGCTTCTCCTCGGGGGGCAAGAAACCGAGGCTAAGCGGCATCGGGCTGCAAACATTCAACGATTACTGCTACGCAGTGAAGATGCTCCAGTTCACAAAAGGACTTCTAAAGAATTCTGATTCAACAATTGTCGCGCTGAAGATTCTGAAGCAATATCCTTGTATCGCCAAGATGCTGGTCAGACGCTTTCCATATATAATCATTGATGAGGCACAGGACACTTCTGAAATTCAGTACGCGATTATCGATGAGTTCATAGAGAACGGGCTGGAACACGTTGAACTTGTTGGTGATCCATACCAAAGTCTATACGAATGGCGGGAGGCACGCCCCGACCTTTTTTGGGCTAAGCATAATTCAACGGCATGGCAGAGTCTGACGCTGACTCGATGCCGTAGATCCACTCAAGCCATCATCGACTGTTACAGTATATTACGGCGAGAGTGCGACGCCGGAGTTCGTACAGGGCGCCACTCCGATGCCCCTGAACCAGTGCGCCTGCTGATTTATTCTGACACTAAAGCCCTTCTGGCCAAGTACGCCGAGTTGTCATCCAGGTTTAAGGACCGTCGAGTGCTTGTCAGGGGCTTTACACATATGGAAGAGTTCTGCGCTCTGCCCAGGCATGAATCGATGTGGAAGATTGATCCTTGTGTGCCGCATCATCTGATTATTGGCAGGCAGGAGATGCGCATTGGTCGCATACGTGAAGCGGTGAAAAGACTGCGCCGCTGTTTGCCTTTACTTATAAATCCGCGGCTTGGTGCTAAGGAACAGAGAACTCTCTTGGAGACGATTGAGAAACAACCGGAATGGAACGCTCGTATTATGAAGCTGCTTTCAGACCTTCCTTCATTAGACTTGACAGTATCAGAATGGACGCTGCAAACGCAGGACTTTTGCAGGAAGCTCTTGAAGTTGGACAACACGCCAGATTTTGATCTCAAACAAGGGTCTCTGTGTACGAAGCATAAATGCAGGATCGATGAGTTATATAAGGATGCACCCAACACTTCCCTTGTGTCAACCATACATGCAGTTAAGGGCATGACCTTTGAGTCGGTCATGATAGTACTATCAAGGAATAGTAGTGGTCAGAGCATTTCCTTTAATGATATTTCCAGACCTGCCGATTTCCCAGATGAAAAAAAACGGATGATCTATGTTGCAATGTCCCGACCGAGCGACCAGCTCATCGTAGCAATCCCTTTCGATGCGGGCGTTAATGAGACGGATATTGTGGGCCGATTTGGCGGCGATGTTATTGTTGACGGTGTGTGATTATGCCGCGGTGACTTTCCGCTTGCAGATGTCCGTTACTTTTAAGTACCGATAATACCCCGTTCCGTGATGAATATGATAAAATGGCCTAACAATGAAGATAATGCTTGAAAAAAAAGCTGAGGAGTATTTTAATGGGAAAATAGCAGCTTTTTTAAATGAGCTTAAACCAGCCCCGCAGCAGCAAATGCCTCAAAACGTCAATTCTTCGGCTTCTTATGCTTTTGTTTCCGGACATCTCACAAACCCAGAGATTAGCTCAATTAGAAGTCTGAATACTTTGACAGGCAAACTGGTTTCTCGATTTTTTATAATCGATAAAAAGACTATTGGGTTTGATCAAAACTCATACGCTGAATTTGATAAATTTATTGAGAACCTTTATCAGAGAAAAGAAATTAACGCTTTTCTAAGCAAATCTTTTATCAGTGATTGTGCCTTCGAATGGTTTGAGAAAAAATATAAAGGTGCGCTGCCTAAAGAATCAAATTTGATAGATTATTTGAAAGCAAAAGCGGAAGGAGCAATTAGGAAATATAGAATATCTTTACCTGTCTCTTTTTTATTCATGGAAAAACCTTTTAAGGTGGGGAATGTTTCATTTGATTTTATGGACAAGGCTTTTTGCGATAGATATATCAGTAATGCCAGATCAAAGATTACCGAGAAAGGCAAACTGGATGAAAACAACTTCGACATATTTGAAACAAGATTTAGAAAACGATACCAAGGAACTGCTTTGGCCACCGTTTCCAGCGAGGCCGAAAAACAAAGATGTATTGAAATTGCGAGGCTCCAAGTTGAAGAAGCACTTACCGTTCTTCGTTTCTTTTCGCCCTCTGCCTTTATTCCTGAAATACCATCCTATTTTGGATTAATGGGACAGACAGATATTCCCCAAAGCTACTATTTCGTTTCTGAAGCCGACAACAATATTCCGAGAGTTAAGGAAAGTGTTGATGAGCGGAGGACCTATGAATGGAATATCAGTGCTCAGGATTTTTCGGAGATGTGCAAAATAGGTTTTGATTTGGCCTCTGACCTAATTGCCAAGGAGGATTATAGTGAATTCGAAGATTTAATCTTAAATAGTATGTCCTTGTTTGGACGGTCACTGACATCAAGAAATTACCAGGATAAAATTGTATATGCGTTGGTTTCGATTGAAACGCTGCTGCTTCAAAATCAAACAGAACCTATTCAGTCAAGTGTCGGGCTAAGAATGGCATTCTTGGTCGAATCAGATGCTCAAAACCGCAAGGATGTAAAAGATATGACTAGTAAGGCATATAAATTTAGAAGCTCTTACATACACCATGGGAAAAACAAGGAAGACTGGGAGTTGTTGAGGGATTTACAGCATTCGATATGGACAGCTATTAGGAATGCCTTAGCTTGCGCTGATAAATTTAAAATCCCAAAAGATTTTATTGCTTACATAGAAAATATGATTTTGTCGTAGCTCGCAGAGGGGAAATGAAAAGGTACCGGGTTATCCCCCGCGATTACAATACAAGGGATTATCAGTTGGATCCGAAGATGAAACCTATGAGGAGCGGGTAAGAAGACTTCAGACAAGCAGGATGAGAAAAACTCTGCTCAAGAACGTTCGACATCGCCGGAACCCTTCAATGAGCTTTCTCCGTAAGAATTTTTATCAAAAACACTCTCAAATATAATATCTAATAGACACGTCATAGCCACAGTAGGCGGTAAAAAGGCCTTCTGCGGCTATTTTTGTATTCAGACACATCAAAGAAAAGGGAGGATCTATGGTAATTATCGATTTTGAACAGGCAACGGAACTCATCCCGGTAGGCGGGTCTTTACATCTCATCCTTACCAGGAAAACCATCAATGACAAGGAAGAGATCACAGTCTGCTTCGCTCCCAAGTATCCGGGAAAGGAAGCTTTGAAAGAACTGAGGCCTCTTACCCTCAAGGGTACGGCAGCTGATCTAAATAACGATTGGGCAAGTCACGTCCTGGGGATTGCAGAACTCGCCTCGGAGCTCGCGGCCTCTACAGTCGTAGACGCCAGGAAGACAGAGATAGCAAAAGCCGTGCTGAAAAATACATCGAAGAAAACCGAGACAAAGACGGATGCGAAGGCGTCGGCTAAAACGGAAACTAAAAACACCGCTGCCAAAACTGTGGAAACAAAGGAAAAGCCACAGAACCAATCACTGTTCGCTGAAAGCGGGCAGGAAGATGCGGGAAAACAGTCTAGAGGCGACTCCGAAGAAGCAACAGAAGAGACGCTGGTTGAGGACAGCGAGGAAACAGAAGAAACACAGGAAGCGTTTGTTTAATCAAAAAAACACAGGGAGGTTATATAAATGCCCGCAACATTACAGAAAATAAACAGAGTTTTTGAATATAACAATCTCAAGCTTGACGACATCGACGGGATGTCGCCGGAAGAAGTCAAAGATTTCTACAGCAATATCTATCCGCAGCTTACACAGGCGGAGATCGACGGGCCCGAACTGAAAAACGATACCGAAGTATACGTTTTCAGAAAAGCGGTCGGCACCAAAGGAATAACGGTAAGGGAACTGGCTGTCGGCAAGGGATTACCAATAGCCGACATGTCACCGAAAAATATAGCGTTAATGACCAACGTTGCCGCAGCCGTATTGACAGCAGCATACCACAGCGACGACGAAGGGATGGCATCATTTATTCTGCCGCCTGGAGAGGTGCTGGAGGTGGTTTAATGCTCCCTGTGCCTTCTCTGAAAGGTATACCTGCGTCTGTTCCGTTGCAGGAAATACTCCTTAAAACAGGACTAATGCAGGACGCGCTTGTTAAACGGGCGAGGTTTTATCTGGAATTTGGGGGCGACCACAAACTTAGGTGGGAACCCGAGACCCCATTAACCATTATACTCAGCGACCTCGCTGATAAAAACAAGGCGCTGCTGGAAACGGCCCTCAAAAAATATCATAAACATCTGGAAAGCAAAGAAGAAGGATTTGGCGTATACACCTATGATAGCGATACCGACCCGGCAATAATGCAGACCGGTATGACGGTTTTTATCGGAATCGAAAACTATGTGATTCTTTGCATCTCCTTTCTTAAACAGCTCAGGGAATCAAAACCGGAAATCTTCAAGCTTATCAGGAGCATCGTCGAATGTATCTATCTCTGCCCACTGGCCCCGATGTCCACCCTCAACAGGTTTTATGAGAACTACTACGAGGGGATGGTATTTGATGATCAAAGCTCTGATGTCGATGAGGAATTCAAGGAAGCTGTTAAGGCGGAGGCAGCGGAATTTAACCAGCTTTTTGATCCCGGTCGCTACGGCCATGCCAAACAGTTCAGAAAAAAGGTAGAGTCTGTGGAGCGGGAGTTCAAAAGGCTCAGTAGACTTATGAATCCTGACGAAAGGGCATGGACGAAGCAAGCCCTGGAGCTCTTTCACCAGGGGTTGAAGGTAGAGGCGCATCATGATGCCGGCCGCCTTTGCTTTATTCAGTCGGATTCCGACGAAAGCGCCCCTGCGGAAGATGCATTCTGTATTCTTCTGCATGAGGAAAGCAATATTACATGTGGCTGGGAAGAGTTGATCAGCAATGAGGCCATGAGCGTCGGAGTGCCGTTAATCAAGTTCCTTGTTACGTCAGAAGCGGATCTGGCGGCAGTGCGAGAGTACGATGCATTTCTCTGCATGCTGCAAAAAGTTATGTACAGTTGTTACAAACTTGTAAAAGAAGGTAAGGTATGGAAAATATAAGCATAAACATCCCGGTAGGCCGGATAGCTGATACGTCAGTGAAGGTCCGGCACATGTTTGTTGTATACGAGATTCCGGGCGCTGATTACGGCCATCAGTCTTATATAGAGCACCGCGAAATCAAAGATGGGGTATTGGGCGCCGGCAATCCTCTCACAAAGAGCGCGCTGGTCAATCTTTGTTCGCTCACTCTGCCGCAACTTAAGAAAGTCGCATATAGTCCTGAGAGCGTAATTTCTTACGCTCCGGCGTGCGATTTCATAATGTGGTGGAAGCCTGCGGGAATTCAGAGGCTCTATTTCGACAAAAAGCTTGAAATCAAGAACGGTACAGCGCCTGTCCCGGCTCTCCTGTTTGCTGTACAGGGCAGGGCATTGTATGTCTGGGCACTGAAAGATAACAGCCGTCCTGACCCGGACACTGAAATATACCATGCTCCCTTCTACAACATCTATGAAAATTCCGGTGTATGCATGGGCAACACAAAGCTGCCTGAGCATACGGCGCCTGAAAGTATCCATCTATGGGAAAAGCAGTTCTTTGACAGCGCGTTCTCCGGAGACATGATTCCGAGAATAGAAGGAACGACAGGTAAACTGCTCTGGAGAAGGCTTATAGGCAGCGGGAAGTTGAGATTTCCGGTCAAATACCTGAAAAAGCATAGCACACTTAAAAAAATCATTACTGCATTTAATTCAGAAACAACGAGGTGAGAATTGGAAACATCGTTTGATATAAAAGACAGAATCATACAAAACCATTTTCCCACGGTAATGGCTCCAAAATACGGGGAGATGCCGGAATGCGAAAGAGGCAAGACGCGACTACTTATGGCGCAGGACGGCCTGTACATCGAGACAAATCAGCCATGGGGCAGGCTTGTCTATCGGTTATATGAAGCTCCCAGGCCGTTGCCATACGGCGAGATCGAGGAGTGTGACGACTTTGGCATACTGCTCACTCAGGCTCTCTGCATGCTTCATGATGAGATTATCCCTGCTGCTGCCGGGTACGCCGAACAGAACAGAGAGTGGGCAGGGTGGATAGTATGGGACGAGCAAAATGGCCTTGAGTATATGCCCGTTACGTTTGAATCAACATACGTCAGGGCCGAAGTCCGGCATCCCGATCTGCCCGAAGCTAAACACTTGGTCATCGATGTCCACAGTCACGGATCAATATCTCCTTTTTTCTCAATGACCGACGATGAAGACGACAAAGGCGGTGTAAAAATAAGCCTTGTCCTTGGGAACTATAAGGCGGGTAAAAACGAACAGACCTTCAAGACGGCCTATCGCTATTGTGTCGAAGGGTTCTTTATTGGATCATTTGAAGGAGAAGGCCATGAAAAGTTTGATAGCGGCGACACCAAAAGCGATTAGACACTATCTGCCCGAGCATATTGCGGCGCCTATGAACCCGCTGGAAATTGCTCTTATCGGGGCGGGCGGCAATGGCGGTCAGGTATTGACTGATTTAGGCAGGATGAACCATGCCTTAAAAGCGCTCGGCCATCCCGGTATTGATGTATGCGTTTACGATCCCGATGCCGTCTCACCGGCGAATGTCGGAAGGCAGCTTTTCAGTCCTGCGGATATCGGCAGAAACAAAGCCGAGGTCCTGGTTACGAGGCTTAACCGGTTTTTCGGCCTTAGATGGAAAGCGTATCCCGTAAAGGTAGGGACAGCTCTGAACACGCAAGCCAATATCATTATTTCAGCGGTGGATTCTGCCGCGGCGCGTGTGAATATCGGAAGCAGCCTGAAAATAGGTTCCTATTATCAAAAATACTGGATCGATTTGGGCAACACTGTGAAAACCGCTCAGGTCTTGATTGGTACTATTGGGAATGGCGGCTCCAGGCAGCCGGCTGGAAGCGAAGCAGTCGCGGTATTGCCGACTGTCCTTGATCTCTACCCTGAAATCGAGGCCGAGGATAAGAAATCATATCAGGGTCCTTCATGTTCCGTCGCGGACGCTCTCGAAAAGCAGGATCTCTTTATCAATAAATGGGTTGCGACCGCAGCAATTCAGTTATTATGGACGGCGTTGCGCGCAGGATATATGAAGGAACACGGTGCCTTTGTTAACCTGAGCACGTTTTCAGTGAGACCCCTGCCGGTCAGCCCTGTTGTTTGGGAGCAGATGGGCTGGCCTCCCAAAAAGAAAAGAACGGCGCAGAAAACTAAAAAGAAAGGAGAGAAATAACATTACTATTACAGCCTCTATAGGATTCATTTCCTGTAGAGGCTGTTTTTTTATGCAAAGGGTGGGCTGATTTCAGAGATATACTATTATCGTTCTCAAGCCCGGGACTTCCGCCATAAGGCTGACGTAAGTTGACTCGCCTTGTAATACTCTGCACGATGAAGCGAATCAATTTGGACAGTAAGACTTTATCCAGGAATTCGCGACGATAGAGAATATCTGAACGATTATGTCAGCCACCTCCTGCACAAAAAAAGAAGGGCCGAAGCAGCCGTTAATTGCACAGTACATCACAGTTTTGAGATGTTAAGGAGTTCTGCATGTTACTATCGGGAACCAATGTATACGGAGACTATAGGCACTCAGTTATCTGTGGACGGCGCAAGGCGTAGCACTATAGACAGGGGTAGGTCCATAAAATGGTACAATGATAATATTATGGAAAAAGATCAGCAGATAAAGGAGCCTATGGATGCTACTGAGATATATGCAGCATCCAAAAGTCTTAGAAAGTTGAATCAGCTGATTACCCGCTGTATTGATTATTTTATCTCTGACTACTACCTCACTGTTTGGATTTATACCCGCCGCTGGAACCTGTTATCGAGCTGGGTTCTGAAGCACTCCTATCTACTTCGGGTTTTCTTAATTTTAACGATAGCAATGTCAACTGCATGGCTTATTAATAATTTTATTGATACTGCTTCCATACAAGCCGACAAACTTGCCAATTATTTTGTTGCGGTCGGAGCCATGATAGGTGGTATTTTAGCCATAGTATTCTCGTTATCAATTTTTTCCCAACAAAGTGCCGCCGATCTATACTCCTCTCAGTATTACGAGGTATATACACACGACTGGAAGGAAAAACTCACCTATTTTTTAATTGTCTTAGTAATCATTATATTTTTTTCACTGGGGATAGCTTTTAATAACAACACCCCCGTTTCATTCTATCAAAATATATTCTGCATTTATCTATCTCTTCTCTTAATTGGGCTTGTTTTTGCACTGATAGATTGGCAGTACAAGAATGTGCGAGCAAAGGCAAACCCAATCAATGCACTCAGCTTTCTCGAGAGAAAATCGTTAGGTTTCTTGAATAAGTTGCATAAGGATGCGCTTAAAATTGCCAAAACAATAAAAATTAAAGATAAAGAAATTTCGGAAGGGACGGCAATAGCATCTCTCTACAGCAACATTTTCTCTCCTCATCTTGCGATCCTTGACAGGCAAGTTGAAAACCTTTTCGAAATTTCCATGAAGCTCTCTGATCGACAGGAAATAAAAACCACTAATCGTGGTTTGGCTGCCGCCCACAATATACTCGCACGATATTTGGAGCTTCGCAAAGACTCTTCGTTCTCCATCATTTCAAGCGTTTCCTTTCTTGCTTTTGAAAGCGATAGCCAGAGATTTCTTGAGGGAAGTTTCGAACGTTTCAACAATGTTGGCGAAAAGTTCATCCGTACTGGGAAAACTGACAATGCTGTCTTCATCATTAACCTTTATAAGTCTCTTGCTGAACGATCTAAAAACATTACTTTTATTGGCCAGAGAGACCATCACGAGAATCCCATTTTTAGTCAGATTAATGGCTACTTCGGTTTTTATCTTAAATTTGCCATGCGCGAAAAAGACCAAGAAGTTATTTTTCAAGGAGCTAAAGCATTAAGCCTCTTTGCTGATATTGCTGTTGAAAAAGGGTGGCATACCTCTCTGCTCGGAATCCAAGATAATTTCTTGGAGTTGGCTCTCTATGCTATAACTGACAAAAAACCTTTTATTGTTGATGTATGTAACCAAGCTTGGCTAAGAATTATCGGTTTAGCTTTTTACTTCCAGCTATTTCAGGCAGAACGTGCGATTATAGATTCATTAAAGAACATTGCCACAGTAGCCACGTATTTTCAGCAGAGCATCTCGGCGGGCCACCTTCAAGATGATTACGCTAGCCATATAAGTGCGAGCAAAGCTTATAATGAAATGATGTTGATCGTTACATCGATTACTAGCACTCTTTACAATCTGCAGGACGACAAAACAATGAAATTTTATAAATATCATCTGATAAATTTCATGGAAAAACTTTATGGCAGTCTTAGGACTATGTCTGAAGAACTCCAAAATGCTGATAGGGTTTTTATTGATAGTATCGGCAGATTGCTTTCGGATATAAATGAACTTATTGTGCAGTTATTAGATAGCCAAGAGTTTGAGGAGCAAAGAGATGACCTAGAAAAAAGACTTGCTTGGAACATTCATTTGCCTTACTGGTTTCTACACAATGCAAAACAGGTCCGGCTTTCTCATGCTTTCGACACATTATATGAAGTCCCGGCAAAAACAGGTATTTCCCTTTTTCAAAAAAGTTTTGTAGATAACCTTATAGAGGATTGTATTGATTGCCTTTATTCCATGGTTAAGCACGTATTGGAATATTCAACTGACGGTAATCACTACGCGGAGCCGCGGCTAATGGAACGTATAGTTTATTTGGGTATTTTGGCTCTGAAGCATAATAAGCAGGGGCTTTTTGTTAACGTGGGAATCAAAATTTATGAATTTGAGGATTTGTATTTCAAAAAATATATTGCTGCACTGAAATTACCGGAAGGAGTTGATCCCTTATCTGTTTCAGGCCTTCCCAAAAAAGAGAGACTCTTAAACGAGGTGTTCCAATGGCGAGATCAGTTTAATCGAAATAAATATGATAGTCACAGACTTTCAGACCGGGCCGAGGAAAAGATGTATCCATTAATAGACGAATCGGATATAGACCGCTTTATATTTGAAGTTTGGGGCATTATTCTCGATGATAGTTCTTTAAACAAAGAAATAGAACAAAGGGATAGAAAACAGCTACTGAGAAGACTGTTAATAGCTTTACAGCGTTTCCAGCCCAAAAAATGGGAGGTAAATTCGTGATAATAAGATCGCACTGTATCAGTAGGTGGTAGATTTATGTGGTAATCCTCACGTTCAGCTCACTGCGAAATCGCCCTGTTGAACCGATAGTGACGACCGGTTATCTGTCTGCCTGTTATTCAAAAGTTAATAGTCAACAGTCTGTTGAAAAACACCTATGTACGTCATTGCGAGCGAAGCGAAGCAATCCTGTCTTATGAGAAAACAAAACAACAACTTAGAGATTGGTTCGTCGCATACGCTCCTTGCAAAAGACAACAGAAAGAAAGTTTTTCAACAGCCTGTCAAGTCTGACCCCGCCATCTAGTACCCAAATATTCGTTATAATATCTTTGTGAAACAGAATGTGCCATTACGACGCACGAGGATCCAGAATGATGACTCAATTTCCTATGCCGACTTTCACGGGATGAAACGGAGATGATTTCATGATAAACAAAAGTTCAGAAAAACAAGCCGGGACATTCGATCTTCCATCCGGTAAAGACATCTATGGTGAACTTACGATAGATGGTCGGAGGACTTCTCTTTACCTTCGGGACAAAGACCATTTTGATACGAGTGACATCAACGGTCATTGTCTCAAGGGAAAATTACATGATTTTACAAAGGTTACGCTAATTCAGTGTCTTACGCCACCGATGCCGGGACACTCAAGCCAAGGAGAGGACACATATTATTTTGCAAATATTTTCCCTCACTTCGTTGCCAGTGGTCATTGCCACATCAACCCGGATGAAAAGAAGATTATCGCAGTCCATTTCGTCATAGATGACGCAACTACGCTTTTCTATGACTTTGACGCTTTTGGTATCGTGACTGATGCGAGTCCATTAATAGAAGAGATTGCTCACGCCAATAAAATCGGAAGGGAGATTAAGACAGGTCCTAACCCGTATATTCTTTACTTCACCGGTAAAAATGAGATATTTACTTCTGATACCGCATTGGGACGTATTTCTGCCTCACACCGACCCTTCCCTAATTTTTCGAGTCCTGGCGGCGTGGGACTAAAAAATACGATCTTTGTTACAATTGCTTTCAGAGAAGCTGTTAATTTTGATGATACTATCGCCTCTCTATTGAGTCTTCTTAGATATTTCGAAATACTAATAGGCCGCCAGCAGAACCTGCTCGATCTATATGTAGATGTAGAATGCGGGAACGAACATCCGGCTTCTCTCCATATTTATTGGAGTATGTCGCCAAAGCGGAAGCCATCTCACAATGAAGAAAAGCCTCATCCCTCAGACATATTGCTGGATCCTATTCGACAATCGGCCGCATTTTCTCGCGTACTGGGAAATTGGCTTGAACGGGAGCAAGCCTGGCGCGATGCCCGCCTAAGGTTTTCTAAAACTTTTGAAATACATGACTACTACCCCATTGACCGGCTAATAGGCTCTGCAAACATGTTTGATATTCTACCGAGTTCCGCAGTGCCACCCGAAGTGCTACTTTCGGAGGAACTAAAGAGTGCAAATGAAGAATGCCGCAAGATTTTTAAGGAGCTGCCGCAGAGCCTTGAGCGCGATAGCATCCTGAACGCCCTTGGTCGCATGGGGAAAAGCACCCTCAAGCACAAAATCCGTCACAGAGGTCGACTTTTAATTGATATTGTGGGAGATCGGTTTCCGGATCTCTTCATGGTTACTGATCAAGCGGTGAATTGCCGTAACCATTACGTCCATGGCAGCGAGCCTAAATTTGATTACATTAACAATTTTGATGCCGTTATTCTCTTCACCGACACTCTGGAATTTGTATTTGCTGCCTCAGACCTCATTGACTCTGGATGGGATGTAAAAACCTGGTGCCAATCGGGTACAATTATGTCTCACCCGTTTAGTCAATATCGTGTCACGTATGCGGATAGACTTAAAAATCTGAAAAATCTCATGAATAATTCGGGAACGGACGTAAACTGAAAAGCTCCTTAAGAAAGCAGCTAAGAGATATGGAAAAAGATTTGGTTAGAAAGATCATGGACACCGTTGCTAAGAACAAGAATTTAGAAGAAGCCGATGTTCGGTCTTTAATGATTATGATTAGGAAACTTCTGGAAATGATGACGGAGCCCGAAACAAAGCCCTTCTTAATCATAAGGCTTTTCTCGAATTGGGTAGCACATATTGCGATTACTCAATCAAATACCGGTCTTAGAATACTGTCGGCAGTCAATAACGCACTTGTTAGCATTAAAGATTCTATTGACTCAATTGCCATGCAGACCAAGATGTCAGAGGCAATAGGATTTTCGGCGTTACGGAGGGAGCTGAAACTATTTTTCGATCGTATCGGGGTGGATGATATTATAGTTGCAGACAACCATGTTTGGGCGGTTTTTGTCAGTCTGTTACGTCCCAGCAACTCGATACCGATTTTAGGGGTGCTATTCCCACCTAACCGATACCAGTTTTAAGGTATCCATTCCCACCAAAACGAGACCGATTTTCCGGGGTCCATTCCCAGGTAAACGAGACCACCTGTATAAGCTGTTATGATGTCCCAATTTTATTTTGAAAGGGGGCATCGTGACGGGCAGAAACAGGAGGCGGTTAATGGACAGGAAGATAGTTGAGCAACTTGTATCCGGCAAAGGCTTGAATGCTATTTGCAGGGATCTGAAAGCAGGTAAGAATCGCGTGTCCCACATTCAGGGAGAAAGCGCGAGAGTATGGGTATCTTGACGGGATCATCCCTATTCCTCCTTTTCCGGAGGCCATTTTCCCTGATCCGGTCTGACGGCCGGTCATTGAAAAAATCAGAAGCGGACCTGCAGTTACAAGAGCATAGGCCGTGGATTGAAGATCGGCTGCGTGCCGGCTGGCAGCCGATCACCATTTTTGAAGAATTGCCGGTAAATACCGGACGTTCAAGTTTTTACCGGTTTCTGTACCGTTACAAATTGACAGAGATTGGCGAAACTGCCAGGAAAACACTTGTCCAGGAGATTATCTATGCCCCAGGGGAGGCACTCATACTTGACTGGGGCAAACTCAGAAATGTGATCGACCCTGACAGCGGAAAGAAACGCATTCTATGGATGTTTATAGGAGTACTGGGATATTCACGGTACATGATGGTGTATCTTGTATGGTCATACGATGTGCCGACGACGCTTTCAACCCTGGAGCAAATGTTCAGGGAACTGGGCGGCGTGCCAAAGAGAATCGTTTCCGACAACCCGAAATGCTTTGCCCTTGAAGCATCCAAATACGACCCCTGCTAAATCCTGTTTATGAGCGTTTTGCGGCACATTACGGCACTACAATAGAATGCCTGCCGCCTGGGGCTCCGGAATTGAAAGGCCGTGTGGAACGGATGATGCCTTTCGGGCGAGTTTATATGAGGCACATGGCATTGGATGGTACGGACTGGGCGAATCACAGCAGTACATAAACAAAAAAGTCGGCATTGCCAATGAGCGTGTTCATGGCACGACCCGCAGAAAACCCATTGATGTGTTTTTGCAGGAAGAAGCGGCGGCATTAAAGCCATTGCCTGGAATCTCATATGAAATTGAAGAGTTTCACGAAGGCACTGTAAGAAAGGACTGTCATGTTCGTTTCCGGGACAAATACTATTCGGTAGAAGAAGACTACCGTCGTCAGGATGTTGCTGTAATCGGCGACTCCAGGCAGGTAAGCATCTATCATAAAGGCAAACTGATAGAGGTCCATGATCGCATCACCGACCCCAATATCTCCAAGAGCACCAAAGAATGCCACAAGTCACCATGGCAACGCTCAATCATGGAGGGATCCTTTTACAGAAAGCGGGCGGCGAAGCTTGGGTCCATATGTTGAAGAAATCATTGTCAGGCTGCTCATACAGGGCAACGGCTTCATTGATACCAGAAAAGTATGGGGCATACTGTCCCTTGATAAAAAATACTCTGCAGAGCAACATTAACGAAGCATGCCAAAAAGCTTTATCCGTAGATGCAATCAGCTACAGGAGCGTCCTGACGTTTCTGCAACTGAAAGCGGCAGGACAGGAAAAAGAGGAAAAGGAATCATCCGTAGCACAGACAAAGACAGTCCAAATTCGTAAGACCCATAGAGGAGTATCAACAACTACTAAATTTTGGAGGTAAATCATGAATGCAGAAACAGTACGAAGTCAGTTAAAAACACTCAAACTTCACACTGCGGCAACAGAGCTTCAGGAGGTGCTTGAACAGCACAAAAAGGCAGTATCGTTGTCATGGATCAGTGATCTGCTTGGAACGTGAGATCGATTCCAGACGGGAAAAGGCACTGATGACTCGCATCAAGAAGGCCAATTTCCCCGAGATCACCACACTGGAGACCTTTGACTGGTCGTTTAATCCGCAGATCGATGAAAACAGAATTCGGCAGATAGCTGCCCTGGACTTCATTGCAAACAACCAGATATGCCTTTTCCTGGGGCAGCCCGGAACCGGAAAGACCCATCTTGCACTGGCAATAGGGGTGCTGGCAGCAAACAGAGGATATCGTGTTTATTGCAACAGCATCAAAAGACTGGCCGAGGATATGCTCCGGGCCAAAACCAAAAACAATCTCGATATCTTATTCAAAAAAATCCTCTCGGCAAGGCTATGGATATTCGATGACTGGGGAGTGACTACCATGAGCAGGGAAGTGGCCGAGGAAATATTCGATCTTCTGGACAGAAGAAAGCATAGCTCGGCAATGATACTGACATCGAACAGGGACATAGATGAATGGCCGCAGGTATTCCCAGACTCAGGTCATCGCCAATGCAACCATCGACCGAATATTCGACCGGGCGGATATCTCCATTTTCAAGGGAACGAGCTACAGGCTGAAAGGTAAGATAGAGATCAAAAATGATAGTTTAAAAATCAGACGGAAGTAGTATTATAAAAAAGGTGGTCTCCATTACCTGGGAATGAAGTGGTCTCGATTACCTGGGACGTAAGAAACTTGACTGAGAAGTATGGATTTACCGTAGCCGGATGGAGCATATATGTATATACTCTTTTTTTCCCTTAGAATTTGAGAAACCAACGATATAAGTCTTTCTCTTCTGATAACACCTTTCCCATGTTGAGGCGCAATAAAAGAAGGGCTACTTATTTCTTCGGCAGGTTCTTGTGGCAATGCAGCTATCGGCACGGCGAAGGGAAAAACTGATTGACTTTCAAACATGTCAACCTTTTCTAATATCTGCCTTGTTGTTTTATCTATCTCTTTGACAGTTTTTTCTACGTTTTTAACTCCAGCGGCGAGCATTGGGTAATGTTTTGCAATAACTTCAGAAAAATTTTCTAATATATTCTTAATATCCTCCCATGCCCAAATATGGATAGAAAATAAGTCATTACGCAAATGCCCCTCAGTAATCGACCGAGCTAATTCTTGAAGCTTGCCGTCTCTTAGGCCAGTTGTAGCAATGATAAATTGAGAAAGTCTGGGAGTAAAAGATTTGGCTTTTTCTACCTCACGTCTAACTTCATCTTCGGTCAGAGACTTATCTGAATAATTGTCTTTCCCTTTACATTGAATACCCGCCCATTGTCTCCCTTGTTCAGGTCTTCCAAATATATCGACTCCATTCTGTGGCTGACCTTGTCTTCCGTTTTCTTGAGTGTTAGGGTCCCTCCAGATTTCTCTCCAAAGATCACAACAGAGGCTTTCAAAGTCTTGCCAGTTGGAAGGCGGAGGTATTTGCATCATTGAAAAGCTGAGCATTTATAATTTTACATTAAATAGAGATCAAAAACTTAACGTTGGGACACTCGGGATCAGGCTCGACTATTGACAATTGAAAACTCATAAAGAAAGAGGCTCCAGGGATCATGTGTTAATCGGCGTCGAAAATTGACCCACCATCTCCGTACAATTTTTGACCACCTCGGACGGTCATTTTCATATTAATTCCGGGATGTTGTCCTAAAATAAAGTGGGTCACCCTTCAGGGTCGAGAGGGTCAGGTCTATTTTCCTAACTTAGTGTTAATACGACACAAATAGGAGAAGAACCAAAATCGCATGCTCAAAAAATAGACCTGACCCTCATGACGTGCTCATGCCCGTGGCAAAGATTTCCGACAAGCGGGAATGACAAACCCTTCTTTCATGTCCCTTTGTGATCCCCTGCGTATGAGGTTTGCCTTGAAAGCAGAGCACACGTCATATCCGCGAAGGCAGGTATCCACTTTGAAAAGAATGGATTCCCGCTTAAGCACTGCGGGAATGACGGCCTTCTGTGCGCTTTCATGTCCCTATTTTTTGTCAGAATAAGATTATTAAAATATCATCGGCAAAAGCAAATAAGTGATTTGCAGCCTAACGTACAATTTGCGCCAAGAGCAGGCGGGACATTGTGCCGTAGCGGGCGTCGACAGACCGAGACGCCATGGATGTCTGAACGGGCTGTCGTCGCCTTCGAGCAAGGCTGGATGCCTTGCGAGATTTAGCCGAGGCACTGTGTCCCGCCTGCTCTTGGCGCCACCATATTGAATGCTATAATAAGCAAATTTATTTGATTAATTAGGGACAACCTCCTCTATTACTTGCATCCTGCGGGTTATTGTCGAAAATCCGCTGCAGTTGCTCATCAAGCTACATGAGGACTTTCAGGTGAATATCTCGTTTGTTGGCTAAGCTCATCTATGCTTATAGCAGCATGTGATGGGGTCATCTCGCCGACAACCAAAGCGTACAGATCCTTTTTCCTTTGTTCGCAAACGTCTATATGAGTCCGCCGTGAAAGCGGCCAAAACTCCGTGCCAGAAGTAGCGCCATCGATAACACGCCAGCGCCGAAGAGCAGTGCCGGCCGTGTCTGGTGCAACTGCAGCCGGCCAGCGCGGCACAAAGCATATCCGATGATCAGGTTCGTCATGCCCCACAGCACATTTACAGTCGAGGACGAGAGCCCCTCGCCCGGCGGAGAGGCGAACGGTGACTGAAACAGCCCGCCCGATACGCCGTTCACGAAGTGCGGCACCGCGTTTGTCAGAAAGGCACCGGCAAAGAAGATGGCGATGTAGTGATACCAACGCAACTGGCTCATGTGTGCAGTCTCCTCATAGTCAAGCACATTAACTTAACAATAATTATATAGCGCCCGATATTTCTGAGATTCATAGCTTTACTATAGCAGAATTCAGAGGCTTTAATGTGCCTTTTGCTAACCCCCGGCATTTCAGCGTCATGCTCCGGTTGACATGCAACTTTTAAGTGCTATCCTTTAGTCAGAGATTTAGTTCCGAAGGCCTATTAAGGAGGTCCTTCTCTGAAATTAATGGTTGATTGTTCGCATCGACCCTATGCGACGGGCAAGGCGATCATTGCGGTGTCCATCTTTTTTTGCTTGACCGGCTGTACTGTAGGCCCGGATTTCAATCGGCCCGAGGCTCCGGCTTCCGGAAAATACACGCCGGCGCCGCTTCCCGGGGAGACAGCCGGTGCGCCGGGAGCAGGCGGGGAGGTCCAGCGTTTTATCATTGGACAGGATATTCCTGCCCAGTGGTGGACGCTGTTTCGTTCCGAAGCCCTGGACCGACTGGTCCGTCAGGCGCTGGCTGACAGCCCCACTCTGGCGGCAGCCCGGTCGATTCTACGCCAGGCACAGGAGAACAGGCGCGCCCAATTCGGGGCGCTCTTACCGGCAGTGGATGTGAACGCCTCGGCAAGCCGCGAAAAGATCTCAGGCGCTGAGTTTGGTGAGCCGAACGCCATATTCCCCCCCTTCGCGCTCTTCAATGCCTCGGTGACCGTCTCGTACGCACTCGATATTTCCGGCGGGACACGGCGCGAACTGGAGGCGCTGCAATCGCAGGTCGACTACCAAAACTTCCAGCTTGAGGGAGCTTATCTCACGCTCACCGCGAACATAGTCACCACTGCTGTGAGAGAGGCTTCGCTGCGCTCACAGATTTGGGCCACACAGGAGATCCTGGCGGCGCAGGAGAAGCAGCTCGAGGTGATCGGGCAGCAGTTTTACCTCGGCGGCGAATCGCAGTCCGCTGTCTTGTCCCAGCGGACGCAGCTCGCGCAGACGCGGGCGACGTTGCCGCCGATCGAGAAGGAACTTGCGCAGACCCGCCACCTTCTGGCTGTGCTTGTCGGCAAGTTGCCGGGCGAAGCGGCGGCACTCCCTATGTTTGATCTCGATGGGCTGCAGTTGCCGCAGGAAATCCCGGTGAGCCTGCCGTCGGCGCTGGTGCGCCAGCGTCCTGACATCCGCGCCTCAGAAGCATTATTTCACGCAGCATGTGCTCAGGTCGGCGTGGCAACTGCGAACCTGTACCCGCAGGTCACGCTCACGGGCAGTTACGGGTCTGAGGCGACCAGGCTTCAAGATTTGTTCGGCAGCGGCAGTACTATTTGGAGTTTAGGCGCCGGACTGCTTCAGCCTGTCTTTCACGGGGGGAGCTTATCGCAAAGCGCCGTGCAGCCATTGCCGCATACGACCAGGCGGCTGCCCAATATAGGGAAACAGTTTTGCAAGCTTTTCAGAATGTTGCCGATGTGCTCCGCGCGCTGTCGGATGATGCCCGGGCGCTCAAAGAGCAGGCCGACGCCGAAGCGGCTGCAAGAGACACACTTGAGCTTACGAAGAAACAGTTTGAACTGGGCGCTGTCAGCTATCTTTCGCTGCTCAATGCAGAGCGCCAGTACCAACAGACGCGGATCGGCCTGATACAGGCGCAGGCTGCCCGCTTTAGCGACAGCGCCGCGCTGTTTCAGGCGCTGGGCGGCGGGTGGTGGAACCGCTAATCGAGCGACTTGCGGAAGCGCAGTACGCTTACCGTCAACATTGCCGATGCGAGCAACGCCATCGCGGCAAGGTCCGGCCAGAGCACCTCAAGCCCGACCCCTTTGAGGAAAACAGCGCGAATGACAACGAGGAAATAACGCAAGGGATTAACGAAAGTAAACCATTGCAGGAGCTTCGGCATAGCCGCGATCGGGAAAGCGAAGCCGGAGAGAATATAGAAAGGGTTCACGAAAAAGAAGTTGAGAGCGAATGCCTGTTGCTGGGTTTGTGAGAACGTCGACAATAAGAGCCCCATGCTGAGAGCCGCCAGCAGGTAAAGGGCCGCGCCGAACAGCATGACCCACGGGCTTCCGATGAACGGTATGTGAAACCAGAGAATGCCGAATGCGCTTACCAGCGCGATGTCGCCGAAACCTATGAGAAAAAACGGCACAGTCTTGCCGAGAATGAACTCGAACGGACGGATCGGGCTGACCATGATCTGTTCGAGCGTACCGGCCTCGCGCTCGCGCACGATCGCGAATGCAGTGAGGCTTACCACCTGTATCAGGGTCAGGGTACCGATGACGCCGGGGATAAAGAACCAGCGATCGTCCAGCCCCTCGTTGAACCAGGGGAACGCCTGAAGCGAAATTCCAGCTTCAGGAGCAGTGACGCCCTTGCGAAAAGAAAAGGCGCGACTCGACTTATCTTCGGAGAATTGGGCGACGATCTGGCTGATATATCCGAGTGCGATCAGCGCCGTGTTCGAGTTCGTTCCATCCACTATCACCTGAAGCGGCGCACTCTGCCCATTCCCCAGACGCCGGCCGAAATCAGGCATGTATGACTATGGCGATGACCGCGGTGTCGTGATCGATGTCGCGGTTAATGTCGCTCATGGTTTCTGGCCATGTCGACGATGTCGAAACGGGAGGTGGCGACGAAGTGCGATATCAGGCTGCGGCTGGCCTGGCTCTGGTCGAGGTCCAGGATTGCGGTCGTGACGTGATTCACCGTGAAAGTTGCTGCGTAGCCGAAGACGAGCATCTGGACGATCATGGGGACTATAAGGCGAAACATCGCCCAGCGGTCGCGCTTGAGTTCGAGAAACTCTTTTATCAGCATCACCGACAGGCGTTCGAACATGGCTCTAATCCAGACGCTTGTGAAAGGCCCGCGCTGCGAGCCAGGTGATGAGCACAGCATAAACAGAAAGCCCGAGAAGCGGCAGCCCATAAATCCGCGAGCCCGCTGCCTTTGAGGAAGATCGAGCGCAGGATCGTGACGTAATACCGCGGAGTAGACGATGAGCGTCAGGGCCCGGATCGGTGCGGGCATCTGGTCGATCGGAAAGGTGAAGCCCGAAAGCATGGTCGTCGGCAGCATGGTAACGAGGAGGGCGATCTGGCTTGCGCCGAGTTGGCTGCGGATTCGCACGGAAATGAGATAACCGATGCCCAGCACGACGATAATGAAAAGAGCGGTGGTGACGAGCAGCGTGCCGATATTGCCGCGGAAAGGCACGCCGAACCAGAAAACGGCGCTGGCGAGGCAGAACCCGGCGTCGACAAGGCCGATTACGAAATACGGGATGAGCTTGCCGAGCATGACTTCAAGCGCCGTAACGGGCGTCGAGATCAGCTGCTCCATTGTCCCGCGCTCCCATTCGCGCGAGATGGTCAGCGAGGTGAGTTCGGCGCCGACAAGCGCGAGGATCACCGCAACCACGCCCGGGATGATGAAGTTGCGGCTGTCCAGGGTTTCGTTGAACCAGGTGCTGGGCTCGAGATCGACCTGCCCGACCAGGGATGGCCGAACGCCCTGGGCGGCGGCCCATTGCGCGGCGATTTGCGCGTTGGCCTGCGCCGCTGCGCCTTGGGCGTAGCCCAGCGCGATATTGGTCGTGTTCACGTCGGTTGCATCGAAGACCGCCTGGACCGACCCGCTCCCGGTCGTCGCAAGCCGGCGCGAGAAATCGACCGGAATAACGATGGCGCTGATGCACTCGCCGCGGTCCATGGCATTGCTGATGCCGGCTTCGCTGTGAAGCGTACGGCTGATCGAGAACCAGTCCGATGAGACGAACCGGTCGACGACGGCGCGGCTCTCCTGGCTGTTTTCCTGGTCATAGACGCACAACGGCACATGCTTGATGTCGAGGCTGACGCCATAGCCGAGCAAGACCATCTGCATCACCGGTATCAAGAGCGCGATAGCGAGGCTGCGCGGGTCGCGCCAGATTTGCAGTGTCTCCTTGTACGCCATTGCAAACAGCCGCCGGACATTCATGGCACGGTCCTTTGTTCCTGCCCGCCGGAAACGAGCTGGACGAAGACGTCCTCCAGGCTCGGCGTGACGCGGCGGGCGGAGCCGGCGTGGATTCCTCTGCTGCCGAGAAAACCAGGAAGATCGGCGGCGCCGAGGCCGCCATCGCCGAGCACGACATGGAGCTTGTCGCCGAAGATGGCGGCCTCGACCACGCCCGGAGCATCGGCCAGGGCCTTCACTGCGGCGCCTAACGGCGTGCAGCCGATCTCGAACAGTTCGCCGCCCAGCCGGCGCCCGCGCAGTTCGCTTGGCGTCCCGATGGCGATGAGTTTGCCGCGATCGATGAGAGCGATGCGATTGCAATATTCCGCTTCGTCCATGTAGTGGGTGGAGACGAGAATGGTGACCTCCTCCGCTGCGAGTTTGTGGATGAGGTCCCAGAAGCGCCGCCGCGCCTCGGGTTCAACCCCCGAGGTGGGCTCGTCGAGGAAGAGGATGGGCGGCCGGTGGAGAATCGCGCAGCCGAGGGCAAGCCGCTGCTTCCAGCCGCCGGCCAGCGTACGTACCAGGGCATTCTCGCGACCTTCGAGCCCGGCCATTGAAATGGCGAACCGCATCCGCTCGTTGAACTCGCGGCGCGGAACCCGGTAGATGCCGCCGAAAAAGCGGAGGTTTTCGCGTACCGTCAGATCACCATAGAGCGAAAACTTCTGCGACATGTAGCCGATATGCTCACGCACGGCCTCCGGCTGGCGGTCCACATCGAAGCCGCCTACCGAGGCTCGACCTTCGCTTGGGTGGAGCAGGCCGCACAACATGCGAATAGTGGTCGATTTGCCGGCGCCGTTGGGACCGATAAAACCGACGATTTCGCCTTTGTCTATTGTCAAATCGAGATGGTCTACCGCAGTAAATGACTGAAACCGCTTGGTCAACCCCTGTGCAAGGATCGCGGGGGCATCGGCGTTCATACCGTCCCCCCCTGCCCAAGCAGAGCGACGAATACATCCTCGATTCCGGGCTCTGCTGCCTGGATGTCGGCCTCTGTTATGCCATGCCCGGCAAGGAGCATGCGCAGTTCGGGGATCCGCCGTGACGGGATCGTCGACGCGCACGTGGACGCGGTCGCCCATGAGCAAGACGCCAAGCACGCCGGGTTGGCCTGCTACGCGTTTCGCGCAGTGAGCGCGGGTCGGATGACATGATGGCAAGCAACGCTCCCGGCATTGCCTGCTTGAGTCGTGCGGGTGTATCGCAATGGCGGATATCTCCGCGATGCAGCAGCGCCAGACGGGAGCAACGCTCCGCTTCGTCCATGTAGGCTGTGGAGAGCAGGATAGTGACGCCGGTTTCGCGCAGGTTATAAAGGATTGCCCAGAAGTCGCGGCGGGATACGGGATCGACCCCGGTCGTCGGTTCATCCAGAAGGAGCACCCTAGGGGTATGGATGAGGGCGCAGACTAAACCGAGTTTTTGTTTCATGCCTCCTGAGAGCTGGCCTGCCAGGCGGCGGCGAAATGGCAGAAGCCCTGCCGCCTCCAGCAATTCACCGCTCCGCGCTTCGCGCTCGCCGCGCGGCACGGCAAAGAGCTCGCCGTAGAAGAAAATATTTTCCGTGACTGTGAGATCTTCATAGAGCCCGAAGCGCTGAGGCATGTAGCTGAGGCGCAACTTGGCGCTTTCGGCGTCGGCCACGACGTCCACGTCATCGACCATGATGTCGCCTGCATCCGGGCGCAGTACGCCGGCAAGCATCCGCATGATTGTGGTCTTGCCCGCTCCATCAGGGCCTACGAGGCCGAATATCTCTCCCCGCGAGATCGCTAAGTTGACCTCTCGGACCGCCCGTACCGGCCCAAAGCTTTTGGTGAGCCCTTCTGTGCGAATGGCCATGTCTTTCATTCCCGTTGTTATTTCCCCGCCGGCAGCAATAAGATTGCAGCGTTTGCCGGCATCCCCGGCAGCAACTCGTGCGTCGGGTTGTCAATATCTATACGCATTCGATATACAAGCGTCACACGTTGGGCGTGGGTCTCGACCGTTTTGGGAGTGAACTCGGCCTGGGAGGAAATGAAGCTGATACGACCGTGGTAGAGCTTGCCGGGGTAGGTATCGGTGGTGACCGTCGCCGCCTCGCCAAGCCGGACTTGGCCCAGATTTGTCTCGTTCACATAGGCGCGAAGCCAGATATGGTCGAGGTCGTCGAGAGTGAAGATGGCCACTCCGGGCGCAGCCAGTTCGCCCAGCTCTGCTTCGCGCACCGCAAGCACTCCGCTGAAAGGGGCCCACAAGGTGGTATGGGACAGGGTCACCTGGTCAAGGGCCACCTTTGCCCCGGCTGCCTGCAGGTTGGCACGCGCAAGGGCGACGTTGTCGCGCGCCACCTGGACCTGGGCCTGATCGCGGGCAAGCGCGGCGGCCGCCTGCGCCGCAGCGGTTGCGGCCCGGTCATAATCCTGCCGGGAAACCCCGCCGACTTTTAGTTGGGCCTCGGCGCGGGCATACTCCCGGTCCTTCTCCTCAAGATCGAGCTGGTCGTTGAGGACCGTGTTTTGGGCCGCAGCAAGGCTGCTCTGATTCACGGCTATTTGCCTGAGCTCTACCTGAAGGTTGGCGCGATCGATCTGCAGTTGCTGCTGGTAGAAGCGATCGTCGACCCGCGCCAGCACCGTGCCGGCCTCGACATATTTTCCCTCGTCGAAGGGCAAATAGACGATCGGCGCCTGTATCTCGGTGAAGTTCAGCACGCTCTGATGGGCCTCGATATTGCCTGATACTACGATTTTCTGCGGATTGGCGGGGGGACCGAATAAAACTCGCCTGGCGGGCGCCCAATGCAAGAGTCCGGCTGCGACCGGGATGAAGACAATGAGCGCGGTTATGACAAAACGCGTACGGCGTGTCATTTCCGTTGGGCTTCCGCTACGCGGCCACACATCAAAACGGGCTGCGTCGGCTCCTGCAAGTTGACTCTACCGGTCATCTCCGTCTCCTCATTACCGTACGCTCAGGAGATGCTCATCTCCCCGCCCCTACATAGCATTTGTATCACAAAATGATTTGACTGTCAATTAATCAGGCAATCAAGGCTGCGCCGCTTACATCTTATGATGCGCATTCAGATACATTCTTCATTGAAGTCTGAATTGCCCCTGTCTTAACAAAAGGTCAATTTACTGCTACAATTCAACTAAGGAAAAAACTGTTCCTTAAAAAGATAAGACATGGAAAAATTAAAGGATACGACCTCATGAGGGTGAAATAAGATGAAAATATTACTGGCAACGGATGGATCTGAATACTCGGAGGGAGCAGCAAAACTCCTTACCCGTCTCAACCTCTCTTCCGAGGATGAAATTATTGTCTTTCATGCAATATATTGGATACCTTTTCGATACGATCAGGAGTTTTACTGCGGTACTCTCAACGAGATAAGAAGAGAAATTGCACCGAGAATTATCGATTCTGCCTTAAGGATTCTGCAACCTGTCAAGGCGAAAATCAGCACCGCAATCACGGAGTGCGGCGCTCCCGGAGAGTGTATTATTGATGCGGCTGTAAACTCCGATACGGATATGGTTGTCATGGGGGCAAGAGGGATCAGGGGAATTGAATCCTTTTTTGTCGGAAGTGTGACGAGAGAGGTGTCTATTAAATCACCAAAGCCCGTTCTGATTACAAAACTGCCGGTGCATGAAAAACCGGAGGAACTTAAAGTGCTTTTTGCCACTGACGGCTCCGATTATTCCTGCGACACCGCAGAGTTTTTATCCACAATACCTTTTTACGACAATGCGGAAATAAGGATATTGAATGTAATGCCGCCGGAAATATTGGACATACCCCAAACATTTGCTCCGGAGATAATCGAAAAAATAATTGAAATTGAGGACAAGGTCAGAGAAACGAGAGTTGCCGAATCCGGGAGAATTCTTGAAGACGCCAGGGATTTTCTGGGAAAAAGATTCAGCAATATAGATATCGTTTCAAGCGTCGGGACCCCTTCCCGTGAAATATTGAAAACAGCGGAGACGTTAGAAGCAAACTTAATAGCAGTAGGTTGCAGAGGCTTAAGGGGAATAAAAGGGATGATGGGAAGTGTATCAAGAGACATACTGTCGCATTCACGATGCTCGGTTTTGATAGGCAAAACGTGTAAGGTTGCGACTAAGGATCGGGCAAAGATGTCCTAAATCTGAGATGCATCAATGTACAAGTTATTTATTAGAGAGACCTGACCCTTCACACAGAATGGGAACTCGGGCAATTTACACGTCTTCTGTCTCCGTGGTACGATATTAAATGAAGGAACACCTTGGATAGGTCTCCCTTAAATCACGCTACTTTTTAGTTTGGAGTTGCCTATGAAACCTTATATGCCTGTCGTTGCTCAAGTTATCAATAACTCAAAACCGAAAAGCATATTGGATGTCGGTGCAGGGAATGGATGGCTTTTGGGCCAATTGGATTATTCAGTCGAAACGATAGACGCAATCGATTGGATTGTATCCGAGCGTCCGGGCTATGGAAAGTCTTTTATTGCCGATCTGAACAATGGTCTTCCAGCGGAAATAGGGGTTTATGACTGCATTGTTTGCTGCGAGGTTATCGCATTGCTTACCAACCCGGGATTGCTTTTTTCCGGGATAAACAGGCACCTGGCCCCTGACGGGCTCTTTATAATCTCGACGCCGAATACCTGGTTTCCTCAGTCAAGGTTTCAATTTTTCCTGAGGAATTTTCATTCAAGTTTCCCAAATCTTGCCGGGAAGCTGGAATGGGGAAAGCACATGCACCTGATACCCTGGAGTTTTCCACAACTGTATAATTTCATGGTATTGCATGGTTTTGAAAATATAGTCCTGCATGATCTTCCGGAAAAAAAACCGAAGCATATCCACGAGTGGATACTGGGCTTCCCAAGTCTGCTTTACTTTGCCATAAGAAAGCTTTCTGCAAAAGAAGATAATGTCCGGGCTTATTGGAAGTACGCCGGGTCATTACAATCGTTGATGGGAAGACGATTAGTTGTCAGCGCGGTAAAAACAAGGGGTGTGAAATAATGAAAGCACAATCAAAAAAGTCTAAAATTTCTCCGGCAGGAACACTGATGTGTTACGGCGAGAAGGCGATCCGCAAAGCCTGTCTGGAAGTTTGGGACAATCCGTCTCCGGAGCGAAACTATGAAATTGCGATAGCCTTTCCCGAATTTACCTGCCTCTGCCCGCGGTCCGGGTACCCTGATTTCGCAACGATAAAACTGAATTATATTCCGGCGGCAAAAATCGTAGAATTAAAATCGCTCAAGCTCTATCTTAACGGGTTCAGAGACCTTCATATATCGCACGAAGAAGTGGCAAACAGAATTTATGCGGACCTGAAACGTTTGCTGAAGCCGCGGTACATTGAAGTGATCGGAGATTTCAACCCGAGGGGGAATGTGAAGACCGTTATACGGGTGGCCTCAAAGCTGTCAATGCCTCATCCCAAAAAAATCTAAGGATTTATTGAGGCCCTCTTTGCCCGTTCGATAAAGAGTCGCATTTTCTTTAAGTCCTTCTTGCCCTTTTTCTCTTCAATACCGCTGCTGACATCAACAGCATAAGGCATTACCCTCCGGACAGCCATCTCGATATTGTCAGGATTAAGACCCCCTGAAAGAATAATATGGCCGTACCGCTTGGCTTCAAGGGCAATATCCCAGTTGAATATCTGTCCGGTGCCCCCGAATTGCCCCGGCGAATAGGTGTCCAGTAAAAAGGCGGATACTTTGCTCCATCCCTCAAGAGGTTTCAGGTCGGTAAAGTCTTTTACCCTTAGTGCCCTGATGACCCTGTGCCAGACAGCACAGGCGGCAGGGGCCTCTTCACCGTGCAGTTGAAGCACATTAATTCCCGAGTATTGCATGACCTCCCTCATTTTTTGCTCCGTCTCATTGACAAAGACGCCGACGGTGGTAACAAGCGGAGGCAAAAGGGAAGTTATCTCCCGTACTGTTTCAGGAGAAACATATCTCGGGCTTTCCGGAAAAAACACGAACCCAAGCGCATCGGCGCCGTAATCGACTGCTGCCGAAGCATCTTCAATATTCGTTAGGCCGCAAATTTTAACGCGTATCATTATTTAGTATATCAGGAGTCACGGCTAATAGAAAAGGTTATAGGTGATGGGTAATGGGTTATTGGGAAAGTAAAACATCTCGTCCTCTTTTTTTGACCTATGGCCTATTACCTATAGCCTATTACCTATGTTTTATGTGATATAATAACCAATCCCGGAGGGTCTCCCTGCTCTGGTCAAAAAAGTTCCTGGAGGACTAAGATTAAGAAGCTGCCGGACAAGAGAGGATACTTTGGTTCTTATGGCGGGAGATTTGCGCCGGAAACGCTGATACCTGCGCTTGAGGAACTTGAGGATGCTTATAATAAAGCCAAAAGAGATGCATTGTTTCAAAAAGAGCTCCGGCATCTGCAGTCAACCTACATAGGAAGGCCGACCCCCCTTTATTTCGCTAAACGGCTCACCGACAAACTCGGGGGAGCTAAAATATATTTAAAACGCGAAGATCTTGCCCATACAGGGGCCCACAAAATCAACAATGCATTGGGACAGTCCCTGCTTGCAAAAAGAATGGGCAAAACGAGACTCATAGCTGAAACCGGCGCCGGGCAGCATGGAGTTGCAACCGCCACAGGGGCCGCCCTTGTTGGGCTGCAGTGCGATGTTTATATGGGAACAGTCGATATGCAGAGACAGGCCCTGAACGTTTTCAGGATGAAACTGCTTGGCGCCACGGTCAAAGAGGTGGATATCGGCTCCAGGACGCTGAAAGATGCCATTAATGAGTCTCTGAGAGATTGGACCACTAATGTCCGTAATACGCATTATGTGCTGGGAACTGTTTTTGGCCCTCATCCCTTTCCCATGTTGGTCAGGGATTTTCAGTCGGTCATAGGAAAAGAGGCGGCAGTGCAGATACTGAAAGCCGAAGGCCGCCTGCCTGACTGTTTGATTGCGTGTGTCGGGGGAGGCAGCAATGCCATAGGATTGTTCGATGAATTTCTCGATACGGAGATCCGCATGATCGGTGTTGAGGCAGGAGGGAAAGGGGTCGATTCAGGGGCGCATGCAGCGCGGTTTGCCGGCGGTTCAATCGGTATTTTGCAGGGCTGTAAAACTTATCTGCTCCAGGATGCCGACGGCAATGTGCTCGACACGCATTCCGTTTCCGCAGGGCTCGACTATGCCTCTGTCGGTCCCGAACACTCGTATCTTAAAGAATCGGGAAGAATACAATATACTTCTGCAACTGATGACGAAGCGTTGGCGGCATTTGAAGCGCTTTCATACGCTGAAGGCATCATCCCGGCGCTTGAATCCGCCCATGCCCTTGCAGAGGTGATCAAGCGTGCGCCGGAACTGCCGCGTGACAGTATCATCATTGTCAATCTTTCAGGCAGGGGTGATAAGGACGTGCAACAGGTTGCAAAAATAAAAGGCATCAATCTTTAAGCGTGGGGTCCATGCAAAAGACGAAGATATCCATATTGTTCGATACACTCAGGGCACAGGGCCGAAAGGCATTTATCGCCTATATTATGGCAGGAGACCCCAATGCTGAAACAACACTGAAAAACACCCTGCTTTTGGAACAGTGCGGCGCCGATATCATTGAACTGGGAGTGCCTTTCTCTGATCCCCTTGCTGATGGCCCAACAATACAAAAGGCTGCTGCACGGGCGTTAAAATCAGGCACTACACTCAGGAAAGTGCTCTCCATGGTTAAAGAGATCCGGCTCCACTCGAAAATACCTTTGGTCCTGATGACCTACTATAATCCGGTGTTTAAATATGGAGAGGATGCATTTGTCCGTGACGCGATACAGGCCGGCGTTGACGGCATTATAGTTCCCGACCTCCCGCCCGAAGAGGCAGGAAAACTTATAAAACTGTCCGGAAATGCATCGGGCAGGAGGCGTCTGGACACGATTTTTCTTATTGCACCGACCTCAACCCCGGCGCGAATAAAAAAGATAGCGTCAGCAAGCAGAGGTTTTGTATATTATGTCTCTATGACCGGCATAACCGGCTCGGAACTGGAGCTTGATGAGAAAGTCAGGACCCATTTTAGCAGTGTCAAACAGGCCACAGATAAGCCGGTAGCAGTCGGCTTCGGCATTGCAACGCCCGAGCAGGCGCGAATAATCGCTGATATGGCGGATGGTGTTATAGTAGGCAGTGCCCTTGTGCGCGTATTTAACGAAAGCCCTGATAAGGCTGAGTCCTTTATCAGAGGTCTGAGGGAGGCGATATAAAAAATGTACCGGGGACTCGGGGAAAGGGAGACAAGGGGACCAAAAACTGATTCTTATTCAAGGAGTCTCCGCGTCGTCGCGTCACCGCGTCACCGCGTCTTTTTATAAAAAACATGACCTGGTTTAAAAAGACAAAAGAGATAAAATCCGACAAGAAGGTAAAAATTCCTGAGGGGCTGTGGATTAAATGCGACAGTTGCAAGGAGATTATCTATAAAAAAGAAATCGAGAAAAATCTCCAGGTTTGTCCGAAGTGCAACTACCACTTCAGGATCAGCGCATCCGAACGCATACAGTTCATAGCTGATGAGGGCAGCTTTGTCGAGATTGACAGCGATCTGTCTTGTGCCGATCCTCTTGAGTTCAGGGATTCCATTCCCTACAAAGAAAGACTTGAGGACAATATGAAAAAAAGCGGCCTCAAAGAAGCTGCCATATACGGGAATGCTACTTTAGACGGAAGGCCTGTTATATTGGCCATCATGGATTTCTCCTTTATGGGCGGAAGCATGGGATCGGTGGTGGGCGAAAAAATCGCCCGGGCTGCGGAACGCGCCCTGGAACAAGAGATACCGCTTATAACCGTTTCATCTTCCGGGGGCGCACGCATGCAGGAGGGCATGTTTTCTCTTATGCAGATGGCAAAGGTGTCTGCTGCGATCGGAAAGTTAAAGGAAACCGAGATGCCCTATATCTCCATTCTTGCCGACCCCACTTTTGGCGGGGTCACTGCAAGCTTTGCAATGCTGGGCGATATTATTATTGCCGAGCCCAAGAGCCTTATCGGCTTTGCCGGCCCCCGGGTGATCGAGCAAACCATCAAGCAGCAATTGCCTGAAAGCTTTCAGAGAGCGGAATTCCTGCTCGAACATGGCATGATAGATATTGTCGTTGACAGGAAAGAGCTGAAAAATACCATATCCACATTGCTCGACCATCTGACATCCGCCTCTCTGGAATCATGAGTTATACCGGCGCTGTCAAGTACCTGTATGACTTGCAGAAACACAGTATAAAGCTCGGTCTCGAAAGGACGGAAAAACTTCTTGCCGGCCTGGGCGATCCTCACCGCAGGTTCCTTTCCGTGCATGTTGCCGGCACAAACGGAAAAGGCTCTGTTGCTTCATTGATCGCCTCCATGCTCATGGCCCGCGGCTTCAGGGTCGGACTTTTTACTTCCCCCCACATGGTGAGCTTTACCGAAAGAATACGAATAAACAATACCCCTATCTCCGAAGCGGAAGTGGTAAAACTCACAGAAGAAATAAAAGAATCGGCTTCTGCTGTTGCTGCGGAGACGGGGGAGCCCACTTTTTTCGAGTTTGTGACAGCCCTGGCATTCCTGTATTTCTCAAGAAGCAACATTGACTGGGCGGTTGTAGAAGTGGGCATGGGCGGCAGATTGGATGCAACCAATCTGATCCAGCCTGCCGTATCTGTTATTACCGGCATCAGTTATGACCACAGAGAATTTCTTGGAAATTCGCTGAGCGACATTGCTTCGGAGAAGGCAGGAATTATAAAGAACGGAATCCCGGTCGTTTCTTCAGCTCAGGACCAGGAGGTGGAGCAGATACTCCGCAAAAAAGCTGATTCGGCGTCAGCTCCTTTTTTGATCTACGGGAAAGACTTCAGCTGCATTTTAAGATCAACAGAAATCACGGGGACCAGATTCGATTACATCAGCGCGAGTCATACTTTTACCGATTTGTATGTCCCCCTTGCCGGAGAGCACCAGGCCATCAACGCCGGCGTTGCTGCTCAGGCGTTTTTGTTGTGTAACGCACTCGACAATGGAGGCGCCTCCGCGCAACCTACTTTTGATGCCTCCGCGCAACCTACTTTTGGCTCACCTCCCGGCGCTGTAAGGGAAGGCCTGGCTGCTGCAAGGTGGCCGGGAAGGCTGGAACTCGTGCCCGGCTGTCCGCCTATCATACTTGACGGGGCCCATAATCCTCATGCCGCACAGGCCTTGGCTGAATTTTTAAAAAAACAGTTCGCAAACTACCGGATAATCCTCATCGCCGGGATAATGTCTGATAAGGATATTTCAGGCATACTTGCGCCGCTGCTGCCTCTTTCATCAGATATAATCTTTACCGCGCCCAATTACGGAAGATCAGCGCAGCCCGGCGTACTTGCGGTGCACGGTGCATCATTGGGTTTTAAGTCTGCTGTCACTCCTTCCGTAAGTGAGGCGATGGCATTGGCAAGGGAAATCTCTTATTCCCAGCCTTCCGGTCCTGAGTTTCCAACGCTTATTGTAATTACCGGTTCCTTTTTCACTATAGGTGAGGCAAAAGAGCTGCTTGGGGAAAAGGCCGTGATGGGCGACTTGAGGGAGCGGTACGGGAAAATGGAAGATGAGAAAGTGCGAAGATGAGAAAAAGAAAAATACATAGATTTCGTCATACCCGCGCAGGCGGGTATCCACTCTTTGAAAAAAATGGGTTCCCGCTTACTACCCGCGGGAATGACAAATCTCCGGAAGGTCAAAGATATTATACCCTCCGCTGTTACTGTCTGAATTGCAGTTTCTTCTTATCTTTTTTTATTTTTTATTTTTTACTTCTTACTTCCCATTTGTCAGTTGCATGGGCCGACACCCCTATGACAATCACCGCAGACCAAATGGAACATTTTCAGGACAAAGACAAATATGTTGCAACCGGAAACGTAAAACTGGAAAAAGACAAAATCGTTGTATATGCCGACAAGGCGGTCTTTTTTGCCAGGGCCTCCTATTTGGAAGCAGAAGGCCATGTTATATACGAGGATCCAACTACCCTGATAAATGCGGACCGCGCCGAGCTGAGCATGGATACCAAGACAGGAAAAATATACAACGCCCTCATTCACCTGAAAGATCAAAAAGCGTTCGAAAAAAAGACGGGAAACATAGATTTCTGGATCAACAGCGATAAGGTGGAAAAGATCAATGACTCGCATTACTATGCGCCGGAGGCAACCTTCACATCCTGCGAAACCCTTGCAGAGACCGAAGGACGCTATCTTAGCCCTGATAAAAACAAGGCGTTCGGCGCTGATAATCCGGACTGGTGCCTGAAAGGCAGCAATGTCGATATTAGTATCGGAAACAGAATTTCCGGCAGCGATATGGTATATCGCGTTAAAGGCTTGTCGACAGTATATTTCCCTTATTTCAGCATACCGGACCGCGACCGCCAAACCGGCTTGATAATGCCGCTTTTAGGTCATACTTCAACTCAGGGCTTTGTGTTCAAACCTGCATTTTTCTGGGCTATAGATGAGAACAAGGATGCGACGTTCAATCTTGATTATTTCAGCAAACGGGGCGTTGGAGAAGGCATTGAATACCGGTACCTCGACTTTGACGATAACGGGAAGTGGTATCTGTATCATCTCGGCGACACCCAGGAAAACAAAACCGATATTGTAGTGAAGGGAATGCATGAACAGAAATTCGGCGACATAAAGGTGTTTGCCGACATCGATTATGTCAATCAGTGGGATTATTACAATCAATTCGGCCTCACCCCTAACGATAGGATTCAACGATACACCCAGTCCTCATCAGAAATTTCAACACCTTTAGGGTATTCACGGCTCTACATGCTCGGACAATACTGGAAAGATTTGCAAGTACCTCCTCAACTGCAGTCCCCGCCCCTGCCGCTCCAGCCTGTACCCCAGCGGCTCCCTGAAGTAGGTTATGTTCTAAACCCGACCAATATCGGGCCGCTGATGTTTTCCATGAATTCGAGCATCGCCGATTTTACGAGGTCAGGCGGGCAAGCTGCAGACGGTCAACGGCTCAACATCTTCCCTAAACTCTGGCATTCATTCGGAGACGCGGTACAGGTATTTCAGTCGCTGTCACTGAGCGAAACCGCCTATAATCTCTCTAATGCCGGAACAACCTACAATTCGAATCTGCACCGTGAAACGGTCGAATATAACGCGTATGCATTAACAAGGTTTTTTAAACAATACGAATCAGGCGCCCATACCATTGAGCCGTCGCTTTCTTTTACTTTCAGCCCCGGCTACTCCCGTTCCTTGCCGGTCTTTGATTCTGTTGACGTCAACAATAATACTTACTTTTCGCAACCCGCGGGTACATACGCGACGATCAACAAAACCGCTTTGGCCCAATTTTCTGTTCTGAACACATTCTCGCTAAAGGGTTACAACCTGGCAGCGCGTCTCATACAGCCATATGCGTTTAACTCTGCCGAGCCATATGCATCCATGGCAGTATCAAACCCTTCTCATCCCCTTCAACCCACTACACTTTGGTTAGGGCTGACCAGCGGAATCTTTAATCTGAGCCTGAATGAGATAGAGGACCTGAACACCTTCAAAGAGCAGAGTTCCACCGACACTTTTTCTGTCAATGTTGCAGAAGGAACAACAGTGTCACTTTCGCGGTCTACTAATATCTCGACAGTTCCTGCCACAAATCAATACGTCGGCAGCGTTTCCACTATCCTGAGCAAGGCCTTTACGGTTACCGCAAATATGTGGTATGACGTAACTCTCGGGTCCTTGCAATCCTTTGCGGTGCATACTCTTTATAACTCCCAATGCTGGGGTCTCGATGTATCGTTCCAGAGAACTCCGCCCGATACAATACACCCTCAGAATTTAAGTTTTATGTTTACTGTTGTCTTAAAAGGATTTGGTGGCCTGAAACTCTATCAAGTTAGTCCTTAATATCAACAAAAGCAGTTATATCATCTAAGGATTTGGTGGTCCAAAGCTCTATGAATTTAGTCCTTAATATCAACAAAAGCAGTAACATCACATCGCGTGACGCTGTTACCGCTGTGAAAAAGCTCTTTAAAGTGCGCAAGGCAGGGCATGCAGGCACTCTTGACCCCATAGCCACAGGCATACTTCTCATATGCCTGAACGAGGCGACCAAAATTACCGGCTACCTCTCTGATCTGGATAAAGAATACATTGTAACGGCAAAGCTTGGCGAATCCACTGATACTTATGATTCCGAAGGCGTTGTAATACGTAAAACCGATGCGAACAGGGTGGCGCTGAACGACATTGAAGCAATACTGCAGCGATTTACCGGCAGTATATCCCAAACTCCACCGATGTTTTCAGCGATCAAGATGAACGGCAGGCCTCTTTATGAACTTGCAAGAAAAGGGATCGAGGTAGAAAGAAAACCCAGAGTTGTAACCGTTCATTCGATAGAAATTCTGGAATTTAAGACACCTTACCTTAAGATGCGCGTCTCATGTTCAAAGGGAACATATATCCGGTCTTTGTGCAATGATATAGGCAATGCCCTTGCCGTCGGCGCATATGTTTCCGAGCTTGTGAGGACCCGGATAGGGGATTTCACCCTTGAGAATGCCGCTGCTATTGATGAGCTTCCGCATAAGACTGCGGCCCTGTATACAATTGATGCTGCGCTAAAGCATCTGCCCGAAATCGTTCTGGGAAGTCATGACTACATAAGGGCAATAAACGGCAACCCGGTTTCCATTGTTGGAGAGGAGAAGCGGAGGGCCGGAGAAATTGAGAGCCTGCGATCAGCATTTGTAAGACTTAAGAATCCTGAGGGCAATATTTTTGGCATTGGAAAAGTTGCTTCAGGCTCGATTAAAATAGAAAGACTGTTTAAGATATAGGCAGTGTCAGTAATCAGTGTCAGTGTTTAGAGTCAGTTAAAGGGTCCCTTTACTGACACTGACACTATAATTGAGGAGAATAAAATGATAGCCCGATACACGCGTCCGGAAATGGGAAAACTATGGGAACCTGCCAACAGGTTTCAGAAATGGCTTGAGGTTGAAATAGCAGTATGCGAGGCGTGGTCCGAAATGGGTGAAATCCCTGCCGGGGCCGTAAAGGTCATCAAAGACAAGGCCGGCTTCGATATTGGAAGGATCGATGAAATTGAGAAGACCGTCAAGCACGATGTCATCGCTTTCCTCACCTCTGTAGCCGAACGTGTGGGACCGGAGTCCAGGTTTGTACACAAAGGACTCACATCCTCGGATGTGGTGGATACCGCTCTTTCCTTGCTCATGAAGCAGTCCGCCGATATCATAATCGCTGATCTGATGGAACTGATGGGCGTCCTGAAAGAAAAGGCCTTCGCTTATAAAGATACCCCCTGCATGGGCAGGAGCCATGGCGTCCACGCCGAACCCATGACATTCGGACTGAAATTTTCCCTCTGGTATGAGGATGCAAAAAGAAATCTCCGGAGAATTGAGCAGGCAAAGAAGGCAATATGCGTCGGTAAGATTTCCGGGGCTGTGGGCACCTTTTCAAATATCCCCCCTGAACTGGAGGAAAAGGTATGCAATAAACTCGGGCTTGAGCCTGAACCTGTTGCAACACAAATAATTCAAAGGGACAGACATGCGGAGTTTATGAATACCCTGGCGCTCATTGCTGCATGCATAGAGAAGATTGCTGTTGAAATACGGCACCTGCAGAGGACCGAGGTGCTTGAAGCAGAAGAGCCTTTTACAGCAGGGCAAAAAGGTTCTTCTGCCATGCCTCACAAGAGGAATCCCGTGGGCTCCGAAAACCTGTCAGGGCTTGCGCGGCTGGTCCGCTCCAACGCTGTTGCCGCAATGGAGGACATCGCCCTCTGGCACGAAAGGGACATATCACATTCCTCGGTTGAGAGAATTATCATTCCCGACAGTACCATACTCGTAGATTACATGCTCAACCGGCTGACCGGAATATTGAGGGACCTCTTCATCTATCCGCAAAAAATGCAGGCGAATATCGATAAGAGCTATGGGCTCTACAATTCCCAGCGCGTAATGTTGGCCCTTGTTGATAAGGGCGTTTCGCGCGAGGATGCTTATAGTTTTGTTCAAAGGAATGCAATGGAAAGCTGGAGTAAGGGGATAAGCTTTATGAAACTGCTTCAGAAAGACAGTGACATCAGCTTGCATCTCTCGCCACAGGAGATAGAGGCATTATTCGATTTAAACTATTACCTCAGACACGTTGATTTCATTTTTGAGCGTGTTTTCAATAAAGACTGATTATGGATATGACATTTTGTCCCAAGTGCGGAAAAACGAGGACTGAATCAAGCCGGTTTTGCCCCAATTGCGGACATTCCTTCGAGAATTCTTCTGTCCAGCCAGGCAAGCCGCCGTTGGGAATTCAGGTTGCCCAGGAAGATTTTGTGGCCTTTGTTGTGAACAATGCCGGTTACTATCTTCATGAATTCAAAAAATTTGATGCCGGCGGCGTGGATACTTTTTCAGCTTCCTGGAACTGGTCGGCTTTTGTGGGCGGCTTTGGGTGGCTGCTCTATAGAAAAATGTACATGTGGGCCATTGTCGCCTTCATATCTATGCTGATACCATATTTGGGCCTGGCCTCGTGGATAGGTCTTGGGGCAGTTGCAAATTATTTATATTACCGGCACGCAAAAAGGAAAATACTTGAGATCAGGGAGTTGTACCACACAGGCGAAATTTCAGTGGTCCTTTCACAAATAGGGGGAGTAAATAAATGGGTGCCGACTGCGGCAACTATTTTTACCATTTTACTCCTGCTGTTATTCATGGCATTTGTCTTTTGGATTCCCTTCAGCATATTTCATTTGTTCGGAATGCCGTCAAAATATATTTGAGGCTGAGCAATCCCAGACAGTGCAAGGTAATTTTTCTTTGCGAGCGAATAGCCCGCTGTGCCAGCCCTGCTGTCTATACGGAACATCATCTGAATTCCAGTTATATCTGTGGGCTCGGCGTTACTCGCCCACTGCTGAGGACCCCGGCGCTCGACTGCAGAAAAACTACCCTGCACTGTCTGGGATTGCAATTCATAGGAAAGCGTTAATTATTTCCGGAAGAATTCGGGACAAATCAGGAACATCCGCTTCGACTATGCTGCCGTCAATTAGATGTTTATGTTCTGTAAAAGGCAACCTCGGATTATGCGCCGCATTGTCATATCTGAAAATTGTTTCAGCATCCTCATTTTGATACTGGAATGAATAAGAAAGCTTCTGGATTTTGTATCTGGAATCAACGTATTCGGTAAAATAAAGCTTGGAGTTGTTAATAAAAGTTATGGTCCCTTTAATGATGCCGATCTTTGGAGTCCTGATATCGCCGCTTATCTCGGAGTGGGCAATAAGCTCAGTCTTTGAATATTCGTCTATGATCCTGGTAATATCGGAAAGATATTCACTGAGCAACATACTCGATTTCCCTGAGCCGTTTCAGGTCTTCAGCTACCCTGTCCCTTATACTCAGTTCTCCAGCCCACTCGATATATTCAGCATCCCCGTGCTTCATGTTCTCGGCGGCAAAGTCAGCTATGAATTTCTCCGATGAGATGTTATATGCCTGCTCAAATTGCTGTATATGCCTTTCAGTTTTTTGCAGCCCGATTTCGAGTCTCTTGATCTCGGCGGCGATTGCAGACTTGATGATCTCAACCGCGCTGTCATTCGCTTCTGAATGAATCTGGAGTTTAATCATTTCACATCCCTCCTTAAGGTCTTACTTGTCCCGGATATATTCGTAGATATTCAGGTAGTGCTGCCCGGGGTGTTTCCAGGAAAAATCATAGCGCATGCCGTTTGCCATCAGTTCCCTGAAGTGCTGCGGATAGGCATACCACATGCCGATTGCGCGCTTCAGCGCCGATTCGATCCCGCTGAAATTGAAATCGTTGAATACGTATCCGTTCCGTTCATGATAGGGCCTATCAGAGTGGTCGGCATCAAAGACCGTGTCCCGTAACCCGCCTGTAGCCCGCACTACAGGCACGGTCCCATACTTCAGGGCTATCATTTGGGTCAGCCCGCATGGCTCGAAGAGACTGGGCACAAGTATCATATCGGACCCTGCATATATGAGGTGCGAGAGTTCCTCGTTAAACCCGACCTCGATGTGGCAGTCAGGGTTGTCATTCAGTTGGTGCTTAAGAAAGAGAAAATCATTGTTGATCCCGTGGTCCGGACTCGAACCAAGAAGGACGAACTGACAGCCGTTTGACAGGCAATAGAATATTGCGTCCCTTATCAGGCCTACACCTTTTTGATGGTCCAGTCTGCCGATGTAAGACACGATGGGCTTATAAACCTGCCTGAGGAGAAGCCGGTGGCATAGCGCTTCTTTGTCCCTGTATTTGTCCTGGATCGTATCGATGCTATACCTGTATGGGATATGCCGGTCAATCTCGGGGTTCCATACATCGTAGTCGACACCGTTCAGGATACCGCCGAACTTCTGCCCGTGGACGTGGAGTGTATGACCCAGTCCGTAAGACAGTTGGGAATGTCGTATCTCCCCGGCATAACTGGGAGACACTGTGGTTACAAAATTAGAATAGACGATGCCGGCCTTCATGAGGTTAACAGCGGAATGATTGAAGTTGTCCTGAAGCCGGTCAGGGTGAAGATAATAATCCGGCCTGTTAAGTCCCGAGGCACGCAATATATATTCTCCGGTAACTCCCTGATGCTTAAGGTTGTGCAGGGTATAACATACGCGGGGATGGGTCATGCCACAACTCTTGTACACATCAAAGAGAAGCACCGGCACGATCCCGGTTTGCCAGTCGTGACAGTGGATGATGTCGGGATGCCTGTTCGATTTGAGCATAAACTCAAGGGCTGCCCTGCAGAAAAAGGCAAACCGCTCAGGATCATCTTTATGCCCGTAAAGAATGCCTCTGTTAAAGAAGTTGCTGTCCGAATGGGGTTCAATAAAAAAACATTTTCTTCCGTGCACGAACCCGAAAAAGACCGAGCAGTGCACACTTCCCTCATAAAAAGGGACCCAGAGGTCGTTATAGACCATCTGAAGTCCGTATATCTGGTCATACCGCATGCAGTCGTATTTCGGCAGGATGATCTCGACATAGTTTCCCCGTATCTCGAGTTCGTGGCACAGGCCGTAAACAACGTCTGCGAGGCCCCCTACTTTGGCAGCAGGGGCGCACTCGGGCGTGATCATGACAATATACATTTTTTACCTCTTATGAAGCATTGGTTACTGACACCATTTTACCATAATAAAAAATAAATCTTGCAGGAAGAACAAATAACGGTAGTGTAGATACGGATGGAGTTCACAGGGCCAGATTAACGCCTCCACCTGCAACGTTTTTTATTCACGTTGCCTGAATAGCGTTTGCCTGGAATTTCATTCCATGAATGCAGAATTCTATGCTTCTGGAAATGTGGGGCGTGGATACAGTCCTGCGGCTTTAAGTATCTCCGGCATTGCGCTTTCCCACTCTATGGCCTGGATGTGAACGCCTTTAACTCCCGGGATTTCGAGCACCTGCTGGATCAGCTCAACAGCGATCTTTATTCCTTCGGCTTCCTGCGCCGCTTTTGCTTTCTTTTTGTCATCACCCGCTGCTTCCTTGACCTTTGTCATCCGCTCTATCAAGGCCCTGGGCACACTCACTCCTGCTACGGAAGAATCCATATAGCGCAGCATCATTGCGGTCCTGGGAACGATAATCCCGCCCAGGATCGCAGTCCGCTCGTGAACCCCGAGATTTCTTACCTTCTCCATTTGAGACTTGAACATTTCTACGTCATAGATGCCCTGGGTCTGGATAAAATCAGCTCCTGCATCGACCTTTTTCTTCAGGCGATGCGGACGATAGTCCATAGGCTCACCGCCTGGGGTAAAGGCTGCTCCTATGAATAATTTGGGTGCGACTTCGAGTTTGTCGCCGCCTTCCTGCAGCGACTCATCGCGCATTTTCTTAAGTATGCCGACAAGCTGTATGGAATCTACATCATAAACATTTTTTGCTCCGGGGTGGCCTTTAAGCCTTCCTGCAGCGCTGAACGACTGGTGATCGCCGGCAATGCAGAGGCAGTTCTTTATCCCCAGCGCAGCGGCGCCTAAAATGTCGGCCTGAATGGCGATGCGGTTGCGGTCCCTGCAGGTCATCTGCATGACCGGCTCCAAGCCCTCTCTCAGAGCCAATACAGCGGCAGCAATGCTGGAAATGCGCACTACGGCGGTCTGGCAATCGGTAATATTAGCAGCATCGCAATAGCCTTTAAGCATGTTTGCCTTCTTAATCACTTCATGAGGATCGGCACTCATAGGCGGGCCCAGTTCAGCAGTTACTGCAGGCTTTCCGCTTGCGATCACTTTTTCAAGATTGCTTCCACTTTTCATTTATCTTCCTCCAAAAAACTTAACCACAGAGAGCACAGAGACAACCTAACCACAGAGAACACAGAGAGGACTCTGTGCTCTCTGAAAGACTTTATGGTATCTTTTTATATATAAGAATTCCTCTGTGAACTCTGTGGTTTCTTTTTTTTCATCTCTGTGGTTTCACGTTTCTTTTCGACTTCCTCTTCTTCAAGGTCTTTAATATGCTCAAGCACTACCCGGCGTGGTCCGCCATGCCTTGCTGCGGACCAGTTCCGGGCAGGCTGAATATCAAAAAGCTTCTCCAGTGTGCCGAGCTTCTTCATCCGCTCAACAATCAAATACCAGCCGCAATCAACTTCCTAGCTGATCTCGCATTTTCCCTTATTGGTCCCTCCGCACGGCCCGTTCATGAGCGATTTCGAGCAGCGGGCAACAGGACAAATCCCTCCTGTAAGGTGAAGGATGCAATTGCCGCATCCGGCGCAGAGTTCCGTGAAAACTCCTGCCTGGGGCACAGCCCCGAAGAACTCGGTATTTATGCCGGGGTATACAGGAATATTGCCGATCCTTTCAGACAGGAAATTAACTCCTACGCCGCAAGCTGTAGAAAGCACCAGGTCATACGTTTTGACCTCTTCCATCATAGGCTCAAAAAATTCGGGCTCGCAATGCCTTTCAATCCCCGCATGCTTAATCTCCATAGGCACGCCCTCTTCCGCGGCCTTTATCCTGAGCATCGAGGCAAGTATCTCGGCCTCTTTGCTTCCGCCGGCATGGCAGATCGCAACACAAGTATTGCAGCCATAGACCAGCACTCTCTTAAATCCCCTGACCATATTCCATATTTCTTCAAAGGGCTTCTGTTCGCCGACAATCATTGCTGCTCACTCCTTTTTGACCCATTCTGTTTGCACACTGCAAACCAGACAGGAGATGGCCCGAGTTTGCGAATTCGAGCAGTAAACTCGGTGCATATTTCCGCCCATCTGGGCCCCATGGCCGCTGACAGGTTATACATTTCCAAACGTGAAGGATCAATGCCCAATTTGGACAAAAGATTTTTTAAGTATTTGATTCTCCGTGCCGCGTTCGTATTACCTTCCAGGTAATGACATTGCCCCTTTAGTCAACCTGCTGCAAACACTCCGTCCACCCCGCGCTCAAACGCCCTGAGAACATGGATGTGGTCCAGCTTTCCGGTGCAGGGAAGGCGGATTACTTTCACGTTAGCCGGATAGGAAAGACGCATGACTCCAGCCAGGTCTGCTGCAGCAAATGCGCAATAATGACATGCAAAAGCCAGGATATTCGGCTCCCAGCCTTCAGGTATCTCGCGAGGCTTCTCAACAGATGAGCGCTCGTCCTGCACAGCCGACTCCGCGAGTTTATCCATTAATCCTCCTTTAAAAGCAGGTAAAGGTTAAGGTTGAGGTTAAGAAAGGAAAAAAGTCTTTAGCTTAACCTTAACCTTAACCTGCCTCTATTACCTGTCTCTTTTAGCATTCCACTGCCGCGTCGATCATCGCCAATATCTGGTCATCGCGGAAGTTATTGACCTGGAATGCCTTGGCCGGGCAGATGCCAGCACATATGCCGCATCCCATGCATTTCACTTCGTTGTGCGCAACCTTGCCGTCTTCACCTATATAGGGCGAACCAAAGGGACATATCCTGAAACAGCTCAGGCAGGACATGCAGAGGTCCTTTCTGTGTTTTGCGATGATGCCGGAAACCGCAAGCCTCTCATGCGAGAGAATAACGCCTGCGCGGCCCGCAGCAGCCAGGGCCTGCGTAATCGTTTCGTCGAGGTTCTTGGGGGCATGGGCAAGACCGGCAACAAAAATGCCTTCACTGGGAAAATCAACGGGACGGAGCTTTACATGGGCCTCCAGAAAATATCCGTCGGTATTGCGTGTGACCTTATACATCTCTCCAACTTTGTCCGTAGTTGGATGCGGCCTGAGCCCTGTTGATAGCACCACCCAGTCAGCGTCCACGATCAATTCTTTGTTCAGCATATAATCCCATGCCTTAACCCGCAACCCATCGCCCGATTTTGCAACCTCCGGCTTCCTGCCGACATCATAGCGGACAAAAATAACTCCAAGGTCACGGGCTTTTCTATAATAATCTTCGCGCAGGCCGTAAGTGCGGATATCCCTGTAAAGTATAAATACCTGCGCCGAAGGGTCCTTCTCTTTTATTGCAATGGCGTTTTTGACCGCGTCCTGGCAGCATATGCGGGAGCAATACTGAGCAGGCTCTTCGCGTGAACCAACACACTGGACCATAACAAAGCGCTCACCAGGCTTTGGCGCGCTCTCTGTTGCAAGCCTCTTTTCAAGCTCCCGCTGCGTTATCACATTTTGACTTTCTTTGTATAAGTATTCGGAAGGCTCATATTCCACACCGCCGGTTGCCAATATGATTGCCCCGTGTTCAATCGTGCTGCCGTCGGTGAGCTCTGTCTTGAAATTGCCGACAAAGCCCTCGGTTTTCCTGACCTCAGCGCCGGTGTGAACAGTAATGCGATGTTCCGCCAGAACTTCGGCGATGCGCGATGCGACAAAAGCCTGCACATCATTGCCTTCCAGTGTGCGATAAAGATTTCTTGCAAGGCCTCCGAGTTCTGTCTCCTTCTCTACAATATGCACCTGAAATCCCTGATTGGCCAGCGAGAGCGCAGCCGTCAAACCGGCAACGCCGCCGCCGATGATCAGGCATGCGGGAGTTACCCCTACGGTATCAGTCTTGATCGGCTCCTGCAATCTGGATTTGGCAACCGACATCTTAACGATCTTAACCGCCTTTTTGGTTGCCTCTTCCTTGTGCCCCATATGACACCAGGAGCACTGCTCCCGGATATCGGCAAGATCGAAAAGATATTTATTCAGTCCGGCGTCACGTATAGTTTCCTGGAAAAGCGGCTCATGGGTCCGGGGCGTACAGGAGGCAATGACTATGCGGTTCAGGTTCTTCTCCCTGACCGTTTGCTTTATTACTTCCTGATTGTCCTGGGCACAGGCATAGATGGTATTGGTGGCATAAACTACTCCCGGCAGTCGTTTCGCGGCCTCAACTACTTCATCGACATTCACTGTGCCCGCGATATTGATTCCACAATGGCATACAAATACACCTATCCGCGGCTCTTCGCCGGTCAAATCCCTTTCAGGGGGCAATTCTTTTTTCACTGTTTCTGTCCCGCGGGCCTCGCCCAAAAGGGCCATGGCCTCGCCTGCTACAGCGCTCCCCTGCATGACAGTGTCCGGAATATCCTTTGGCCCCTGGTATGTGCCTGTCACAAATATCCCTTCCCTTGAGGTCTCGACCGGCTGCAGCGGAGACGTTTTGGGAAATAAATACTGGTTTGTTTCTATCCCGAATATTTTGGCGAATGCTTCGGCATCACTGTGCGGCTGAAGGCCCACGGAAAGCACCACCATATCGAATGTCTCATCAATCAGCTTGCCGTCCTCGGCTGCATAGCGCATGACAAGGTCTCCTGTGCCGGGTTCCTCCCTGACAGCGGAGATCATGGCGCGCTGGTAGCGCACACCGTATTCATTCCTTGCCCGCTCAACGTATTTGTCAAAATCCTTACCAAAAGCCCTCATCTCCATGTAGAAAATGGTAGGTTCTATATTTTTATCATGCTCTTTGGCAATAATCGCCTGTTTGGTTGCAAACATGCAGCAGACTGACGAGCACCAGGGATTTGCATTATGGGGGTCCCTGGAGCCGACGCATTGTATCCAGGCAACTTTTCGAGGGTGCTTCGCGTCAGAGGGCCTCTTAACCACGCCTTTATACGGGCCTGATGCCGAAAGAACGCGCTCAAACTGAATTGCGGTCACTACATTAGGCCAGCGGCCAAGCCCGAGTTCACCCCTGACTTTTGCATTGTAACGATCAAGACCGGGCCCAGTATAACAGAGCCTACATTGACTTCTATCTCCAGGCCCTTGTCTTCATAATTTATTGCTCCTGCCTTACATACCTTCTCGCAACTACGGCAAACGCCTTTTGTAAAAAATAGGCAATTCTTCGCATCAATGGCCCTTGTATTGGGAACGGCCTGCGGGAAGAGCGAGTAAATAGCCTTGCGGGTATTGAGTCCCTGGTCGAACTCGCTGGTTATCTTTTTGGGGCACTTTGCTTCACAATCTCCGCAACCCGTGCATTTGGCAGGGTCGACATACCGGGCTGCCAGCCTGATCCTGGCTTTGAAATCCCCGGCTTCACCCTCGACAGACACCACTTCAGCCAGTGTATGAATGTCAATATTTAAGTGCCTGCCCACCTCCACCATCTTGGGCGAAATCATGCACATGGCGCAGTCGCCGGTAGGAAAGGTTTTATCGAGCATAACCATAGTCCCGCCAATAGACGGCTCTTTCTGTACAAGGTGAACTTTAAACCCGCTGTCGGCAAGATCCAGGGCAGCCTGCATGCTGCCGATGCCACCGCCGACTATAAGAACCGAACCCCTTTTTGGGGCAGCAGTTTTAGAACTCATATCAGTTGTAACTCCTTTAAAAGGCTTGTCGCATCAACAAAATGCCGGTCGATCTGCATTTCATGAGGGCTGATGCCCATGGCGATGCCGATAAGCTCGGTGATGAAATATACAGGCAGCCTATCGTGTATATCATATTTTTGACCGATCTGGCCCTGATAGGCATCCAGATTAAACTGGCACATGGGGCATGTTGTGACAAAGCAGTTTGCCCCTCTTGCTATGGCATCTTTCATAATCTTTGACATCAGGTATACAGATGTATCAGTATCGTTGACTGAAGCAGCGGCCCCGCAGCAGTCGGTCTTATAAGCCCAATCCAGCGGCTTTGCCCCTAATGCTTTGCATACAATCTCCATGCCCTGCGGGTTTTCCACGTTATCAGGCACTTCCATATCACAGGGGAACCGGGTCATCAGGCAGCCGTAATAACATGCGGGCTTTAATCCTTCAAGTTTCTTTATTGTCTTTTCCGCTATGGCGCCTGATTCGGCCTTGGGGACAAGCATTTCGAGAATGCTCCTGATTTTTATCTTGCCTTCGACTTTTTGCGCAAGGCCTGCATTGATTGTTTCCAGCAATACCGGATCGTTTGCCAATTTTTTCTGAGAAACGAGCGTCCTGCTGTAGCAGGATGAACACGGGATAACCATTTCAGAATAGCCGCTGGCATCGGCTATACCAAGGTTCCGTGCAGGGAGTGCTATGGAAAGAAATTCATCCGTTTTCTCGGCTGAAGTCGCTCCGCAACAGTTCCAGTCTTCAATTTCTTTAAGTTCAATCCCCAGCTTGAGGAGCACCAGCTTGGTCTGGATATCATAAAGCTCAGAAGACGCATGCAATGTACAACCTGGATAATACGCTATTTCCATTATATTAACCTTTGGCCGCCCTTTCCATGGCTTTTCTGTAAAGGCCTTTTACCTCGGCAAGATTCCTGACCTTTGCCAGCCGGAAATGCAGCCTCTTTTTCCGCATCATGGCAAGACCAAGCCGCGAAGAAGCCTTTATCTCTTCAGTAATACTCTTCCACTTGCCGCGCTTTACTGCGCCTGCAGTATTCTCCATCTCATATATGCCCATAAACTCAACTTCATTAAACCTGCCAAAATGAGAGGTTGCCTTCATGAAAGCATTGTGGAACGCCGCCACTTTAGGAAGCAAAGGTTCGGCATGAGACTCTTTTGCCATCTGCTTAAGTGTCTCGGTGATACGAGCGGTTTGAATATTGTTCGGGCAGCGAGTGCCGCATGTAAAACAGGAAAGGCATTTCCAGACAAGGAGATTGTTCTGGGCCCCGTCCCTGTCGCCCAACAAGATCATCCGGATCAAGCGGTCGGGGGTCACTCCGGCCTCATCTCCCACAGGACATCCGGCCGCACACCTGCGGCATTGGTAACAGGCCGGCAGATTCTGCTGGGACCGCTCCATAATTTCCTGAAGGAACGGCTTTGAGAGTTCGGCCTTATATCGTATCTCTGTGGATGGCATAGGAAACTCCTAGCAAAGCATAAATATTTTAAATACTCCTATTAATATAACATTCCTATCGCGCTTTTTCAATTACAAAAACCGGTCCGCAGGGTACCGGGTCACTGTACCCCAGCGTGCATTTTCGCGGATACGACAGTGTTCTTCATAAGCATTGTAATGGTCATCGGACCGACGCCGCCAGGAACAGGCGTAATTGCTCCGGCTATTTCCTTGGCAGCATCAAAGTCCACATCTCCCTTTAATATAGGAACCGGCTTGCCGGTTTTCTCGCTTATCTTTTCACCGACCCGGTTGACGCCTACATCGATCACGCAAGCACCAGGCTTTATCCATTCAGGCTTAACAAGACCGGGCACGCCTGCGGCAACAATAAGGATGTCTGCGCGCTTGCAGTGGGCCTCGAGGTTTTTGTTCCAGTGTGCACTATGGTGACTGTAGAGTTGGCGCCCTTGCCTTTCTGGAGCATGATGTTTGCGATGGGCTTGCCGACTATGTTCGAGCGGCCAACAACAACTACTTCGGCGCCTGACGTCTCAAAACCGGCGCGCACGATCAACTCCTGTATGCCTGCCGGCGTGCACGGCAGGAACTTTGCTTCTGCGCCGCCTATCATCAGGCGGCCGACATTGACCGGGTGGAAACAATCGACATCCTTATCCGGATCGATTGCATTGAGGACTTTCTTCTCATTGAAGCTCTTGGGAAGCGGAAGCTGCACGAGAATACCGTGTATCTTCGGGTCCTTGTTGTACTTATCGACAAGCCCGAGCAGGTCTGTTTCCGACAGATTTTCAGGCTGGCTGTCCTGGATAGAATAAAAACCAAGCTCATGTGCAGCTTTCTGCTTGGCTGTGACATAACTGACCGAGGCTGGATTTTGGCCCACCAGGATGGTAACGAGTCCGGGTACGACACCATGCTTTTCCTTCAGTTGCGCGACTTCCTTCTTGAGTTCCTCCCTGATCTGTGCAGCTACTTCTGTACCGCTAATTATCTTTGCCGACATACTGACCCTCCCTATGAATAGTTAATAGTTTTTCTTTATGAGCTCGAGCATTTCTTCCCTTGTGCTCTGTTTTGTCCTGAAAATCCCCCTCACAGCAGACGTTACGGTCCTGGCCCCCGGTTTTTTAATGCCCCTCATGCTCATGCAAAGATGCTCGGCATCTATAACCACCATGCAGCCTTTGGGTTTCAGCTTATTCATGATCATATCAGCAAGCTGCGCGGTAAGCCGCTCCTGGACCTGGGGCCTTTTAGCGAAATACTCGAGTGCTCTCGGCAATTCGTTCAGCCCCACTATTTTGCCTGAAGGTATGTACGCAATGTGCGCTTTCCCGGAAAAAGGCAGCAGGTGGTGCTCGCATACGGAATAGAACGGTATATCTTTCAGCAGAACCATCTCGTCGTGGGTCTCGCCCTCTATCGGCAGGAGAAGGTCATCTGCGGGGGTTTCCAGGCCTGCAAATATCTCGGCGTACATTGCAGCAACGCGTTCAGGGGTGGTCTTGAGCCCGGGCCTGTCCTTGTCTTCACCTATGCCATCGAGGACTAATCTGATGCCTTCCATTATTTTCTTACTGTTCATAGCGTTGTATTATCCTTTTGTCAGTAATGATTTTATCCATTTTTATATCATGCGCATCCGCAGGAATGCTCCCGATTATCTGCTCCTCATATGCCAATGCTACAGCAGGGGCGTTTTTCCGTGACAGTAGTCTGTCATAAAAACCTTTCCCGTAACCCAAACGGTTACATTGCTCATCAAAAGCAACGCCGGGGATAATCATCAAGTCGATACCGGCTTCAGGCATGCGTCTATCTTCATTTGCCATGGGTTCGGCAATTCCGTAACAGCCTGGAGCAAGGTCCTCCATGGCGGCTATCTCATAAAGCGCCAGGCTGGAGTTTTGCACATCAACTCTGGGAAGGACAACTGTTTTATTATTGAGAATGCTGTTCTGCAACAGTTCAACAGTATCAACCTCACTTCTGAAAGAAGCGTAAAAAAGTATGGTCCGGGCTGTTATAAATTCAGGGAGCGCAAGCAGCCGTCTTCGTATGCTTTCATCTTTTGCTTTCCTGACACTTGTGCTGAGAGCATCACGCAGGAAGAGAACTTCTTTCCTTATGAGACGTTTCTCTTTGAAAACAGTGGCCAAGTGCTTAGACCCGGTCAGCAGTTAGAGAGGCCTCAAGACGCTCTTTTACATGTTGCACGTCCCTGACAATATCCGGAACCTCGTAGGGCGAAATGCCTTTCAAATCGGCATCCATTACAGACTGCCTGAATCTCAAGGGGCCCAATAGCTCCATTCCCTCTATATGCTCACTGAGGAATTGCATATCAGCATCGTTTCTCACCTTATTGGCAACAACAAAAACCTTTTTTACCCCGAGCCCTTTTGCAAGCTCTTTCACAGTAGCGGCAGTCTGGATGCTCCTCTGGCCAGGCTCTACAACAACAATAAAAGCATCGACTGATTCTGCCGTGCCCCTGGTGAGATGCTCTATGCCGGCCTCCATGTCAACTATAACCACCTCATCACGCTCGACAATGAGATGCTTGAGAAGCCTTCTTAAAAAAACGTGTTCGGGGCAATAGCAGCCTGAAGCTGCTGCTTTAGACTTCCCCATGATTAAAAGAGTTATGTTGTCGATCCGGAACCCGAAATCTTCCGGCAGGTCATCGACGCGCGGATTAAGCTTGAACATTGCGCCCGGCTGTCCGGGTTTTGCGCCCACCCTCTCTTCGATTAATTCGGCCATTTCACCAATTGGCCGTATGCGTTCGATATCGGCCGGCTTGATCCCCAGTGCCTGGGCCAGGTTTGCATCAGGGTCAGCGTCAACAGCAATGACCCTCTTTCCTCCTGAAGCAAAAAGATGGCTCAAAACTGCAGCAAGCGTTGTTTTCCCTACCCCGCCTTTACCGGTGATTGCTATCTTCATGGGTTTTTTGAGCATAGCATAAGTTGCCGCATCATTAAAAGTACCTGATGGTCAGGTAGGGGGTCAGTTTGTTTTTGCTCTGGATCACCTGGGTTCTGGTAGTGGGCTGGTAACGTCCAGCCCACATATCGAGAAATGGCGACAATACACAGTTTTCAATACCCTCCAGTGAAAAGAATAAAAAGGCTAATTGATCCTGAGCAAAAACGAACTGACCCACTACCTTATTTTGAGGTAAGCACCCAGACTCCCTGCCACTCGCCTTCAGGGGGATTGGCCTGCAGCTGCTCGCATCGCCCGATATAAATACTGGAGAGCTTGTCCTGCGGGTTCAGCCGGTGTGCTTCTTCGAACAATTTGAGCGCCTGGCGCCAATCAGCTGCCCGGTATGCCTCGCGGCCCTCCCTGAAATAGCCGACCACTTCCATCAGGTGGGGAAAGGTCTCGATGGTATGGTAATCGAGGACCTCGTATATTCTGACAGGTTTGGTCTTGCCCTTGACCACCACATCGTCAATGTCACGAATGCGGTAAGTGCCGCGGAGCTTGCCGAAAGTGTTTTCGCTGATAAGAATCTTACTGCCGTATTGCTTGCAGGCAGACTCTAGACGGGAGGCAAGGTTGACGCCATCTCCAATCACCGTATAGTCCATACGTTTGGGTGATCCGATATTGCCTGAAACCACAATATCGGAATTAAGGCCGATGCCGATATCAATTGGTTTCTTGCCGGAACCTTTTCGCACTGAATTCCATTCATGCAAGGCATTAAGCATGCGGATAGCACACCGCGTGGCCCGGTCCTCGCTGTCATCGAACACTACGGGAATGCCAAAAGCAGCCATAATGGCGTCGCCTATGAACTTGTCCAACATGCCGCCCTCTGCCTGGATGCACTCCATCATAATTGTGAAATACTCGTTGAGCAGGCTGACCGTACCCTGGGCGCCGAGTTCCTCGGTGAAAGTTGTAAAGCTGCGGATGTCGGAAAAAAGTATGGTAGCCTCAGTGCTCTTGCCGCCAAGGATGTCTTCGCCCCCTGCAAGGAGCTGGTCGGCGAGTCCGGGGTCCATGTAGCGCGCCATCGTGGATTTCACACGTTTCTCGCCTGAGATATCTTCAATCATGATCATAGTGCCCAGTTTTTTGCCTTCGCCGCTCACCAGCGGCAGGATTGTCACATTGGCAGATACCTTGTCCCCGCTGAATTCCAGCTCCGCGTCCATTGTAATGTCTAAGGTCTGGCTCTCTCCCACCCTCTTAACTTTTTCCGATACCCAGCCGTTGCTGCCGGTCAAGAAGTCAGTTATATCCCGCCCAAGCATTTGTTCTTCCGCCATTTTCATTATCCGAAGGCCCGCAACGTTGCATGTAACTATCTTTCCCTCCTCATCAAGGGTAATAACGCCATTGCTCATGCTGTGCAGCATGCTCTCATTGTAATTCTTCATATTTTGAACATCATTAAACAACTTTGCGTTCTCAAGGGCAATGGAAACCTGTGCGGTGAATGCCTTCAGCCTGGACTCGTCCTCATCTGTAAATGCACCCCCCCGGCGGTTGAGAACTTGCGTGACTCCTATTACCTTACCCTTCTTGTTCACCACCGGTGTGCAGAGTATGGAGCGGGTAAAGAATCCGGTCTGCTTGTCAAACGCGGGATTGAAGCGCATGTCCGCGTATGCGTATGGGATGTTCACAGATTTGCCGCTTGTAAATACTGCTCCGGCAATGCCAAGATGATTGGGGAAACGGATCTGGGTTGCCCCCATTCCTTCACCGATCAGGGACCAGAGTTCGTTGGTCTTTTCGTCATTAAGAAAAAGGGTCGAGCGCTCTGCCTGCAGCATTCTGGTGGCCTCACTCATGACCTTGCGGAGCAGGGCGCCAAGTTCAATCTCAGACGTAATATCAGCCACCACATTAAGAAACTCCAGTTCTTTCGCCCTGGAGCGCTCCATATTTTCAATGAATTGTGCGCTCTGCAGCACAACAGCCGCCTGCATGGTCATTGCTTCGAGGAGTTCCAGATCTTCATCTGTGAACCTCCCCTCTTTCTTGTTCAGGGCCTGAGCTACGCCGATAACCTCACCCTTCGCAGTCTTGATCGGGGCGCAGAGTACGCTTTTAGTATTATAGCCGGTCCGCTGATCGACCTCACGGTTGAAACGTTTGTCTTTGTAAGCGTCGTGTACTATGACCCCCTTGCCGCTCTGAAAAACAGAGCCCGCTATGCCGCTGGTATTAAGTATTCGAATCCGGCGGCTGAAATTGCCCTGGGCCACCACAGAGTACAACTCACCTGTCTGGCTGTCATTGAGGAAAAGCGAGCCGCGCTCCGCACCAAGTTCACTGCCGGCTATCGCGACAAAGGCTTCAAGTATCTGGTCCAGGGAATCGATGGCACCAAGCTTCCGGGAGATGCCGAGAAGCATCTCTGACTGCCGCAGTCTCTTCTGCTCATCCATCTTAAGAGCAGCCATCCGTCTGGGGATGCTCTTCCCGGCCCTGTCTGATTTCGACTGTGCTGTCTTTTTCTTGATCATAAGCTTCCGGTTGACTCCTGTTTCACTGTCAGCGACTCTCTGAGCATTTGGATCATCTCCCGTAACTGTTTAAGCTCATCGCCATGAGCCAGACGCTCATCAGCAAGTCTGTCCTCAAAAGCAGCGGCGCTGCGTTCCATTTCATTGCGCAGTGCCCGTGCCGTTGCCTTGAGCTGGAGAATCTCATCGTTTGCCGCAACAATGGCCTCCTGGATACTCCTGTTTTTCTCATAACGCATGCTTCTCCATTTCGTCCCGAAGGGCTACTACGGTGGCGCGGAGTTCCAATATCTCGGCATTGGCAGCTGCAATCGCGCGCTGACCGGATTTCTCCTGCTCAAACCGCATAGTCTCCAGTTGTTCGCGCATGGCTGAGATCGTATCCTTCATGAGGCGATTCTCAGTGTGTGCAACAGAAGATTCGTCTTCCCTTGTAACCCGCTTTCCCATTATTCATCGCACCAGCAGATAGGCTGTAGATAGCATTCTTAAGACAGAATACAAGACAATGCGGATAAAATCAAATGGTTCTATAAAAAAAGAGGCGGACAAACAGTCCCGCCTCTTTTCCCTAAATATTTGTAACTATTTTACTACTGCAACCACAAGCCTCATAATATTCTTAGCAAGTATTGTAATATCAATATAGGTACCGCCCTTTTTCCGCCTTGTAACAAGGGGTCAGCCTGTATACAATTGACAGTGATGCTTGAAGGAGATGCTCCTATTGTAAACTCACCGGAGAACCTGTCAAGCGTCGAATTAATACCCGTCAGCGTCTGGACAGTGTAACCACTACCAGCCGCGTCCTGAGTATAGTTGTAATAAGTTATCGATGGGGATGTGGCGTTTTGGCCGGGGATGTCTACACGCATCGTAGACATAGCAGGCAACACGCCAAGTGCATAGCTTGGCTGGTTTGAAGCAGCACTCTCGGCCGTTAGAGTCGTAAATGTAACAGGCGCATTTACTGAACCCTGGTTGGAGATAATGCAGGTCGTGTTATAACCCGCGCTCTCACGCAGATATGGAACAATTCCCTGGTATCCGTTAGGCGACCACGTCATAAGGGTGCGGTACGCATCTGCAAATGGATTGTTACCTCCGGCTTTGACAGTCAGGCGTCCCGTGATAACCCTTGACGCGATGGCCTGATTTCCGGCCACATCTATACAAATATTGGCGCCATTCAAGCTGCCCGAGGTTACAGTATTACCATTAAAGCCGTTTCCAGTTGATATGCTTAAGTTCTCAGCGCCGGTGGCGCCAAGAGCTGTAAGAACTCCACTCACAAGGGCGTTATTTACTCCGCCAAGAACAGTGTTATACCCGCCGCATGAGCCAGCGGACAAATAAACATCGCTCACACCAACCCAGCCTGCCGTATCCTGAAGCGCAGAGAAGCAGATACGGAAAGAGCAGAACCGAGGGTAGTAGTGTCATATATATAGAGGCCTGCGTTGGTAATACCAAAATTCGCAGCATTGGCAAGATTGCTGGCACTTAAGAATTGGCTGCCGTTTGCTGCATTGTAGACATAGTCTATTGCCGAAGTTTTCGCCGTGTAACTGGTTGTAAATTTCCTGACGACATTTGCCACAACCGCCGGCGTTGCTGGTGCGTCGCCGCCGAGTCAGTGTATGTGACGGTCATAGTGGTTGCAGAGGTTAACGGCGCCACACCCGCCAAATTAACTATAAGAGACCCGTTACTACCGTTACAGTTCAATGCGCCACTCAGACCACTATTGGAACCGTTATCCGTTATGAAAAGCTGGGAGCCGATAGTTGGATTCACGAGCATGCTGCCAAAGTTTATGCTGGCGACGTTGGCTGTTGACGTTGCCTCGGAAATTAGAACAGCATTTGTAGAATTGGAGTTCGTAGCGTCAACAATCTGGCAGAGCCCGACCAGACTGCCGGAGAAGGCCATATTGTTGAAGGTTACCTGCAACGTGCTTTGAGAATTCAACAGTTGACCGGTCGTGATAAGAACCGGCGCTCCCGCAAGATTGCCGTTGGCATTTGCCACAGCGGTCAACGTATAACTTCTCGCGGCATTCATTGCCTCAAGGGCAACGGAAAAATTGGTCCCCCCCTGGGATGTTATGGAACCCGTCGCCATCGCCGTTGCAGTAAGAAGAACGACACACAGCATTGTTAAAATCGAAAGCTTAAAAAACCTGGCCATTTTCAGTCCTCCTTTTTATTGAAAAATAATTAATAATGATAACAGCTAAGGTGTTCGTACTTTTTGCTTCACTGAACTCTCAAATGCCATTCCGCTAGTCATTGCAACCGGGGATAGGCTGTAGATAGCATTCTTAAGACAGAATACAAGACAATGCGGATAAAATCAAATGGAGAAAGCATTTCAGCATGTCATTGCGAACATGGTTTTATAAAAAAAGAGGCGGACAAACAGTCCCGCCTCTTTTGCCTAAATATTTGTAACTATATTACTACTGCAACCATAAGCCTCAATCTATTATTATCAAGTTTTGCAATCTCAATACAGGTACCGTCCTTTTTCCTCCTTGTAACAAGGGGTCGGCCTGTATACAATTGACAGTGATGCTTGAAGGAGATGCTCCTATTGTAAATTCACCCGAGAACCTGTCAAGCGTCGAATTAATACCCGTCAGCGTCTGGACAGTGTAACCACTACCAGCCGCGTCCTGGGTATAGTTGTAATAAGTTATCGTTGGGGATGTGGCGTTTTGGCCCGGGATGTCTACACGCATCGTAGACATAGCAGGCAACACGCCAAGTGAATAGCTTGGCTGGTTCGAAGCAGCACTCTCGGCAGTTAGAGTTGTAAATGTAACATGCGCATTTGCTGAACCCTGGTTGGAGAGAATGCAGGTCGTGTTATAAGCCGCGCTCTCACGCAGATATGGAACAATTCCCTGGTATCCGTTAGGCGACCACGTCATAAGGGTGCGGTACGCGTCTGCAAATGGATTGTTGCCTCCGGCTTTGACAGTCAGGCGTCCTGTGATAACCCTTGACACGATGGAGGATGAGGTATTGTAAGCCAACTTCAAATGGGAAAAAGATGATAATACCGGAAAAATGGTCTGATTTCCGGCCACATCTATACAAATACTGGCGCCATTCAAGCTGCCCGAGGTTACAGTATTGCCATCAAAGCCGTTTCCAGTTGATATGCTTATGTTCTCAGCGCCGGTGGCCCCAAGAGCTGTAAGAACTCCACTTACAAGGGCGTTATTTACTCCGCCAAGAACAGTGTTATACCCCCCGCATGAGCCGGCGGACAAATAAACATCGCTCACACCAACCCAGCCTGCCGTATCCTGAAGCTGCAGAGAAGCCGTTACGGAAAGAGCAGAACCGAGGGTAGTAGTGTCATATGTATAGAGGCCTGCGTTGGTAATACCTACGTTTGCAGCATTGGCAAGATTGCTGGCGCTTAAGAATTGGCTGCCGTTTGCTGCATTGTAGACATAGTCTATTGCCGAAGTTTTCGCCGTGTAACCGGTTGTAAATTTCCTGACGACATTTGCCACAACCGCCGGTGTTGTCGGTGCGTCGCCGGCCGAGTCAGTGTATGTGACGGTCATTGTGGTTGCAGAGGTCAGCGGTGCCACACCAGCCAAATTAACTATAAGGGAGCCGTTACTGCCGTTACAATTTAATGCGCCACTCAGACCACTATTGGAACCGTTATCCGTTATGAAAAGCCGGGAGCCGATAGTTGGATTCACGAGCATGCTGCCAAAGTTTATGCTCGCTACGTTGGCTGTTGACGTTGCCTCGGAAATAAGGACGGCATTGGTGGAATTAGAGTTCGTAGCATCAACAATCTGGCAGAGCCCAACCAGACTGCCGGAGAAGGCCATATTGTTGAAGGTCACCTGCATCGTACTTTGAGAATTCAACAGTTGACCGGTCGTGATAAGGACCGGCGCTCCAAGAAGATTACCGCTGGCAGTGAAATTTGCTGACGCAGGAGTAACCAACGTATAGGTTCTCGCGGCATTCATTGCCTCAAGGGCAACGGAAAAATTGGTCCCCCCTTGAGAGGATATAGAACCCGTCGCCATCGCCGTTCCAGCAAGAAGAACAACGCACAACATTGTTAAAATCGAAAGCTTAAAAAACCCGGTCATTTTCAGTCCTCCTTCTTTTGAAAAATAATTAAGCTAGTAGTCGCAAGTATTGTAATCTCAATACAGGTACCGTCCTTTTTCCGCCTTGTAACAGAGGGTCGGCCTGTATACAATTGACAGTGATGCTTGAAGGAGATGCTCCTATTGTAAATTCACCCGAGAACCTGTCAAGTGTCGAATTAATACCCGTTAGCGGTACGACGGTGTAACCAGTGCCAGCCGCGTCCTGGGTATAGTTGTAATAAGTTATCGATGGGGATGCGGCGTTCTGGCCGGGAATGTCTACACGCATCGTAGACATAACAGGCAAGACGCCAAGTGAATAGCTTGGCTGGTTTGAAGCAGCGCTCTCAGCCGTCAGAGTCGTAAATGTAACAGGCGCATTTACTGAACCATTGTTGGAGATAATGCAGGTTGTGTTGTAACCCGCGCTCTCACGCAGATATGGAACAATTCCCTGGTATCCGTTAGGCGACCACGTCATTAGGGTGCTGTATGCATCTGCAAATGGATTGTTACCTCCGGCTTTGACAGTCAGGCGTCCTGTGATAACCCTTGACTGGATGGCCTGGTTTCCAGCCACATCTATACAAATATTGGCGCCATTCAAGCTGCCCGAGGTTACAGTATTGCCATTAAAGCCGTTTCCAGTCGATATGCTTATGTTCTCAGCGCCGGTTGTCCCAAGAGCTGTAAGAACTCCACTTACAAGGGCGTTGTTTACTCCGCCAAGAACAGTGTTATACCCCCCGCATGAGCCGGCGGACAAATAAACATCAGCCACACCTACCCAGCCTGCCGTATCCTGAAGCTGCAGAGAAGCAGATACGGAAAGAGCAGAACCGAGGGTAGTAGTGTCATATATATAGAGGCCTGCGTTGGTAATACCTACGTTCGCAGCATTGGCAAGATTGCTGGCACTTAAGAATTGGCTGCCGTTTGCTGCATTGTAGACATAGTCTATTGCCGAAGTTTTCGCCGTGTAACCGGTTGTAAATTTCCTGACGACATTTGCCACAACCGCCGGCGTTGCTGGTGCGTCGCCGGCCGAGTCAGTGTATGTGACGGTCATAGTGGTTGCAGAGGTTAACGGTGCCACACCAGCCAAATTAACTATAAGGGAGCCGTTACTGCCGTTACAGTTTAATGCGCCACTCAGACCGGCATTAGAACCATTGTCCGTTACGAAAAGCCGGGAGCCGATAGTTGGATTCACGAGCATGCTGCCAAAGTTGATGCTCGCTACGTTGGCTGTTGACGTTGCCTCGGAAATAAGAACAGCATTTGTAGAATTAGAGTTCGTAGCGTCAGTAATCTGGCAGAGCCCAACCAGACTGCCGGAGAAGGCCATATTGTTGAAGGTTACCTGCAACGTGCTTTGAGAATTCAACAGCTGACCTGTAGTAATAAGGACCGGCGCGCCGGCAAGATTGCCGTTGGCATTTGCCACAGCAGTCAAAGTATACGTTCTCGCGGCATTCATTGCCTCAAGGGCAACGGAAAAGTTGGTCCCCCCTTGGGATGTTATGGAACCCGTCGCCATCGCCGTTCCAGCAAGAACAACGACGCACAGCATTGTTAAAATCGAAAGCTTAAAAAACCTGGCCATTTTCAGTCCTCCTTCTTTTTGAAAAATAATTAATGATGATAACAGCTAAGGTGTTCGTACTTTTTGCTTCACTGAACTCTCAAGGATCGCCTCTGTCCATCACCTCTTTGATTAATTTCCTATAATACTCATTCTGTGCAATCATGTCATTAAAAAAAAGAGGCGGACAAACAGTCCCGCCTCTTTTCCCTGAATATTTGTAACTATATTACTACTGCAACCACAAGCCTCAACCTGGTAGTAGCAAGTTTTGTAATCTCAATATAGGTACCGCCCTTTTTCCGCCTTGTAACAAGGGGTCGGCCTGTATACAATTGACAGTGATGCTTGAAGGAGATGCTCCTATAGTAAACTCACCGGAGAACCTGTCAAGCGTCGAATTAATACCCGTCAGCGTCTGGACAGTGTAACCACTACCAGCCGCGTCCTGAGTATAGTTGTAATAAGTTATCGATGGGGATGTGGCGTTTTGGCCGGGGATGTCTACACGCATCGTAGACATAGCAGGCAACGCGCCAAGTGAATAGCTTGGCTGGTTTGAAGCAGCACTCTCAGCCGTTAGAGTCGTAAATGTAACAGGCGCATTTACTGAACCCTGGTTGGAGATAATGCAGGTCGTGTTATAACCCGCGCTCTCACGCAGATATGGAACTATTCCCTGGTATCCGTTAGGCGACCACGTCATAAGGGTGCGGTACGCATCTGCAAATGGATTGTTACCTCCGGCTTTGACAGTCAGGCGTCCCGTGATAACCCTTGACGCGATGGCCTGATTTCCGGCCACATCTATACAAATATTGGCGCCATTCAAGCTGCCCGAGGTTACAGTATTACCATTAAAGCCGTTTCCAGTTGATATGCTTAAGTTCTCAGCGCCGGTGGCGCCAAGAGCTGTAAGAACTCCACTCACAAGGGCGTTATTTACTCCGCCAAGAACAGTGTTATACCCGCCGCATGAGCCAGCGGACAAATAAACATCGCTCACACCAACCCAGCCTGCCGTATCCTGAAGCTGCAGAGAAGCAGATACGGAAAGAGCAGAACCGAGGGTAGTAGTGTCATATATATAGAGGCCTGCGTTGGTAATACCAAAATTCGCAGCATTGGCAAGATTGCTGGCACTTAAGAATTGGCTGCCGTTTGCTGCATTGTAGACATAGTCTATTGCCGAAGTTTTCGCCGTGTAACTGGTTGTAAATTTCCTGACGACATTTGCCACAACCGCCGGCGTTGCTGGTGCGTCGCCGGCCGAGTCAGTGTATGTGACGGTCATAGTGGTTGCAGAGGTTAACGGCGCCACACCCGCCAAATTAACTATAAGAGACCCGTTACTACCGTTACAGTTCAATGCGCCACTCAGACCACTATTGGAACCGTTATCCGTTATGAAAAGCTGGGAGCCGATAGTTGGATTCACGAGCATGCTGCCAAAGTTTATGCTGGCGACGTTGGCTGTTGACGTTGCCTCGGAAATTAAAACAGCATTTGTAGAATTGGAGTTCGTAGCGTCAACAATCTGGCAGAGCCCGACCAGACTGCCGGAGAAAGCCATATTGCTGAAAGTTACCTGCAACGTGCTTTGAGAATTCAACAGTTGACCGGTCGTGATAAGAACAGGCGCATTGGTCATATTACCGTTGGGATCTGCCGGAGTGGTCAAGGTATAGGCTCTCGCGGCATTCATTGCCTCAAGGGCAACAGAAAAATTGGTCCCCCCCCTGGGATGTTATAGAACCCGTTGCCATCGCCGTTGCAGCAAGAAGAACGACGCACAGCATTGTTAAAATCGAAAGCTTAAAAAACCTGGCCATTTTCAGTCCTCCTTTTTATTGAAAAATAATTAATTTTGTCTTTAGATTTCCTATAATACTCCTTCCGGGATATTTTTTCCTCTCAGCACTCATATAATTCCAGCCGAATGATGCCGATTATTTACTCCTTTTATAGCACCACAATTATAATAATGCAGTATATTTTATTTCAATGAAAATAAACTAAACTGTTTTCAGTCATTGCTTCTTTGCATTTGTCATTGCGAACGAATGTGAAGCAATCGCAGCCTTTCCAATGAGATTGCCACGGGCTTCGCCCTCGCAATGACCGGGGTCACCGGAAAGTCGAAGACTTTATGGGGTGGAATGACAAAATACTAAATAGTTTGCCTTGACATGATGCAATTGACAATAAGGACGGGAACTCTTGACAGAAGGAAAAAGGTAGAGCAGAATATTCATATTCCTTACATCACCAATTAGCCGGATTACACAGTTGAGGGTGCGGACAAGTGATCAATAAACAAAATCTTTTGGCGTCGTTGCCGGCAGTAGATGAAATCCTTAAGTCGGAAGAGGGCATAGTGTGGCAGCAATCTTTTCCGAGACGGTATGTACTCAGTTCCATCCGCGATGTTATCGAGCACTACCGGCAGTCGATCCTCAAGGATGAGCGAAAAGAATTTTCTCTGGAAGATATGCTTGCCGATATACAAACACAGATATCAGGACGTTCGGAATTCAGCCTTAAGCGCGTGATTAATGCAACCGGCGTGGTGATTCATACTAACCTTGGGAGGGCCCTCCTGTCAGAAGAAATACTCGAAAATGTGAGATCCATTGCCTGCGGGTATTCCAATCTTGAGTATGAGCTTGAACAGGGCAGGAGGGGCAAGCGATATTCCCACATACAAAGACTGCTGAGAGAGATAACCGGCGCAGAGGCCGGTCTTGTGGTCAACAACAATGCAGCCGCTGTGCTTGTCAGCCTGTCTGCACTTGCAAAAGGCAAAGAAGTTGTTGTCTCCAGGGGTGAGCTTGTTGAGATAGGCGGTTCTTTCAGGATACCTGATGTCATGAGCAGCAGCGGCGCCATTCTGAAAGAGGTCGGAACTACCAATAAAACACACCTGCGCGATTATGAACAATCCATAAATGAAAACACAGCATTACTGCTGAAAGTTCACCAGTCAAACTTCCGGATTTCGGGTTTTACGCAAACCGTCGCAATCGAGGAAATGGTTGCACTGGGAAGAAAGCATAATATCCCTGTAATGTTCGATTTAGGCAGTGGATGCCTCGTAGACCTGAAGCCATACGGGATACAAATTGAGCCAACAGTCCAGGAAATCATCAGAGCCGGAACAGACTTGGTCACCTTCAGTGGTGACAAGCTTCTCGGCGGCCCTCAGGGGGGCGTGATAGTAGGCAGAACCAAACTCATTGAAAATATTGCTAAAAACCCCCTGATGCGGGCTGTCAGGATAGACAAATTAACCCTCTCTGCATTTGAGGCCGTACTGATGTGCTACCTCGATGAGGATGAGGCCAAGACAAGAATTCCGACATTAAGCATGCTGTTGCAGGATTCAGAAACAATTAAGGAAAGAGCAATGACTATAGGATTGCAATTAAAAAAAGAGATCGGCAATTCATTTGACGATATTGTAAAGGCAGATGTTATCAGGGATGCGTCACAATCCGGAGGTGGGGCCTTGCCAGAGGTTGAATTTGAGACATATGTGGTTGCAATCAACTCAATGAAACTCTCCGTCAACAAACTCGAAGAACGGTTAAGGCACGGTAATCCGCCCATAATAACAAGGATAAAAGAGGATGCCCTGCTTATCGATGCAAGAACAATAAGGGATAGCGAAATTGAGGTTCTGGTAAGAACTCTCAAAGCTGCATTGAGCTAAACTCATGCTTTTGGGTCAACAATGTTCCACGTGGAACATTGTTGACGTTATTAAATCCTTGCAGATAATTATTGAGTAACTATAAAATAGATTTATTTTACAAAACGTTAATTTAAGGGGTATTTCCATTGTGGATGTATATGTAGCCAGGCAGCCAATTTTCGATAGAAAGAAGTCCTTGTTTGCGTACGAACTGCTATTTAGAGACGGCCTGGATAATTATATGCCAAAGTTAGACGGCGATGCGGCGACAACAAAACTTCTTTCAAGCAGCTTTTTCACAATAGGCATTGATAAAATTGGCGCTGGTAAGCGTGCATTCATTAATTTTACACAGAAACTTCTCGAAACAGATATTCCTCTTATGTTCCCTCGTGAAACTACCGTTGTTGAGATACTGGAAGATGTTAACCCTGATCCGGATTTGCTGGAAGCTTGCAAAAGGCTTTCCTCTTTAGGATATTATTTGGCACTGGATGATTTTGTTTTTAAATTGGAATTGAAACCCCTAATAGAACTTGCCGATGTAATCAAGATAGATTTTAGAATAACACCTGTTGATGAAATTAAAAATATCCTGAAAACGCTTGGCAGGAAGAAGATTAAATTCCTTGCTGAAAAGGTCGAAACATATAAAGAGTTTCAAGATGCGCTTAATATGGGATTTGAGTTTTTCCAGGGATACTTCTTCAGCAAACCGGAGATAATAAAAGGAAGGGAAATCTCCAGTTCCAGTTTGCAATACTTAAATTTCATGATGGAGATTAATAAGCCTCAATATAGTTTAAGCGAACTTGAAACAATAATGTCCCGTGATATTTCCATGTCTTACAAACTGCTTCGTTATGTTAACTCAGCCTTTTATAAAAGGAGCTCGGACATCACATCCCTGAGACAGGCCTTGCTTATCTTAGGCAAGGATGAGATAAATCGGTTCATAGCACTAATAGGATTGTCTAAACTTGCCGCCATCAAACCTGAGGAACTGGTAACAAGTGCCTGTATAAAAGCAAAATTGTGTGAAAAATTAGGCACCGCGAGTTCTTGTGGGGCAACTCGTGATGAACTTTTCCTGTTAGGGCTATTCTCGAATTTGGATGCTATTCTGGATCTGCCAATGGAAGAAGTCATGGAGAAATTACCTCTTTCAGATCCAATCAAAGAGGCTCTCATTACAAGAAGCGGAATATTAGGTGATTTTTTAACACTGGCTGAATCTTATGAACAAGGGAATTGGGATAAGGTTAAAGAGTTTGCGGCAAAAAGCTGTGTTGTAGAAAATATAATTCCGAATATGTTTTTGGAAGCTTGCGCATGGGCTAGTGAGTTTGGCCTTTAAGAGGCGCAGAGTGTTCCACGTGGAACACTTCCTTTCACCTGCCTTTCTCAAAAAAAAATTAAGTACCACCCCCGTTGGCGTTGGAATGTGTGTTAACATAAAAGCTATTACATAAATTACAAACCTGAGAATATTATGGATTTGCTTTATCTCGATAAGAAAATCTTCTTTCTGATCAACCAGGGTCTTGCTAATCCCCTGCTCGATGGGTTAATGCCTTTTTTATCATCACATGGTTATACACTACTGCTCCCGTTCTTTATGTATCTGTTATATACGGCTTCCAAAGAGCCGCATAAGCGCAACGGTTTCAACATTTCTGCGGTCCTGCAGCTAGCCGCTGTATCGATATGTGCCGTTTTATTGAGCGACTGGCTGGGAAACGAGCTCAAAAATACCATTATGCGGGTCCGTCCCTGCAATTCGCTTGAAGATGTCAGACTTCTTGTGGGCTGCACCCAATCAGGTTCTTTCCCTTCGAACCACGCCGCAAATTCTTTTGCTTATGCATTGCCGCTATTTTATTTAACACGTAATCACCTTGGGGTTCCCGCTCGCTTATACCCATTCGCGCTTGCATGTCTTGTAGCCTTGTCAAGAGTTTACGTTGGCGTACATTACCCGACTGACATCATAGGAGGAGCACTATTCGGGACAATGGTGTCGCTGCTACTTGTTATACTTTACAAATTTGCCGGGCAACGCTATAAGAAAAGTCCGGAGACAACCCTGCTCCTCGCCGGACTCGCAGCAATAAGCGTCTTCAGAATTTATTATATACTGCACGGCCCTCTCGATCTAAGCCCTGACGAGGCCCACTATTGGGAGTGGTCCAGAAGACTTGATCTGAGTTACTACTCGAAAGGTCCGATGATCGCCTATCTCATTCATATCGGCACATTTTTTTTCGGCGACACTGTTTTTGGCATACGTATTATGGCCGCTTTCTTTTCCGCCTTGAGCAGCGTATTCATTTTCAAACTCGCTATCCTAATTTATGGAAATACTTCCGGCCAGCCTGTCAACCGGGTGGCTGAGTGCCCATTTCCGCAAAGGTCCGTTGCCTTGCTGTCAGCTCTCGCATTTCAGACCATCCCCCTGTTTGCAGCATATGGCATATTATTCACCATAGATTCACCTTTCATTTTTTTCTGGATAATATCCCTTTATTTTTTTTACAAGGCAATCTCAGAAGAACCCAAAAAGCAATCTGGAATTCCGACAGGACAGGGTAATTTTTCTTTGCGAGCGAATAGCCCGCTGTGCCAGTACCGGAGTCTGTACGGAAAATTATCTGCGTTCCTGTTGAATATGTGGGCTCGGCGTTACTCGCCCACTGCCGATAACCCAGGCGCTCGACTGCAGAAAAACTACCCTGTCCTGTCGGAATTCCAGAAAAAGCAATGGATATACTGGATACTGTTAGGCATATCTATCGGCTTCGGCCTACTGACAAAATACACAATGGCGTTTTTCTATTTATGTGCATTATTATTGATTTTCTTTTCTGATAAACGTTCCTTGCTGAGGACGCCGATGCCCTATATTGCCTTTATAATCAGCATGATAATATTCAGTCCGGTGATTATCTGGAATGCACAGTATGGTTGGGTGACAGTCCTGCACACTGCAGGACAGGCCCATGTTGCTGACGGGATTACCCTTTCAACAGAAAGTTTTTTAAACTTCCTGGGCTCTCAACTAGGTACTGTCACGCCTCTGTTCTTCTTTCTCATGATATTTGCTCTTTTCAAACTTTTCCTTTCAGACAGAAGGTTACAGTCAAAATTTCTGTTCTTCTTCTCTATTCCGGTTATAGCTTTCTTTTTGTTGAAAGCATGCCAGGGCAAAGTGCAGGCAAATTGGGCCATGTTCGGGTATATTACCGGGATTATTGCTGCAGTACAGTTCTCTCTTAGTGAGCACTCCAAGATAAGGAGATCGTTGCTTACAATCAGTATCTGTTTTGCACTTGTCCTTACCGCGATAAGCCACTATCCATCAATAGTCGGGTTGCCTCAAAAGCTCGACCCTTCAGCACGGCTCAGGGGATGGAAGGCGCTTGGCAACGAAGTCAGTGTGCTCTCGGAACAGCTGTCAAAACAGGGTAATTTAGTTTTATTTTCAGATAGTTATCAAATAGCCAGCGAGCTGGCTTTTTATGTTAAAGGCCATCCGGAAACATTTTCAATTAACCTTGGCAGAAGAATGGACCAATACGATCTCTGGCCGGATATAAACAGCAGGGCCTTAGAACTGCGGCAGAAAAAAAGTCCTGCAGCAATAAACGGAATATTCGTTAAGTCGGGTCAGGCAGACATGCCCCCGGCAGTCGCGCAGGCGTTCGATCATTTTGACAAAAAAATATTCAGCGTATACGAGCATGGCAGCATTCTTAGGGAATATTCTATCTTTATTTGTTATAATTTCACAAACCTGAAAAATGAGAAGCCGGAAACTTTTTAGGGTAAGCGCACAAATAATGGGAGATTCCGATGACTGTATCAATTGTAGTACCGCTGTACAATGAGGAAGAAAATGTGGAAGTATTGCACAATAGGATACTGGAAGTTCTCACCAGCAACAACATTGACTATGAAATAATCTACGTGGACGACGGCAGCAATGACAATACACTGCAACTCCTGGACATGCTTCAGAGCAAATATAAAAATATTGTTGTCCTCAGTTTGAGAAGGAACTTCGGTCAGACTGCCGCATTCGCTGCGGGTTTCGATTTTGCACGTGGAGATATAGTGATTACCATGGACGGAGATCTTCAGAATGATCCCAGAGATATCCCCAGACTGCTTGAAGCAATAAAAGATTGTGACCTTGTCAGCGGATGGAGAAAAAAAAGAAAAGACCCTTTCCTGACCAGACGCCTCCCGTCAATAATTGCGAATTGGCTTATCAGCAAAGTTACCGGAGTAAGGCTGCACGATTACGGTTGCTCTCTGAAGGCCTATCGCAGAGATGTTGTAAAAAACCTGAAGCTCTATGGTGAAATGCACCGTTTCATTCCTGCTGTGGCAAGTTGGTATGGGGTAAGGATTTCGGAAATTGAAACAACCCATCACCCGAGACTGAGGGGAAAGTCAAAGTACGGGATTTCGAGGACCATCCGGGTGCTACTCGATCTGATTACAGTAAAGTTCCTCCAGAGCTTCTCAACAAGGCCCATGCAATTTTTTGGTCCCATGGGTCTCATATTTTGCTTTTTTGGCTTCTGCATATCGCTCTACTTAACGATCTATAAGTTATTCATGGGAGCTAACATAGGAGGCAGGCCTCTCCTGCTATTCGGGGTAGTATTAATCATCGTGGGAGTGCAATTTATAGGTATGGGGCTGCTGGGCGAAATGTTGGTGCGCGTTTATCACGAAAGTCAGAAAAAACCAATCTATGCCATAAAGAAAATTCTTGGTTCAAGCAGATAAAATCAATTGATTAAGAATGCCAGTATCCTGATCCTGAAGCTCTGTGTAAGCGCCACCCTACTCTATCTTCTCGTTTCAAAGGTCGGAGGCAAGACTCTTTTGCACAATCTTCGCCTGCTTAATCCCGGTCTTTTTCTGGCAGCAGTTGCTTTGTATATTGCAGCCTGCTACGTGTCCACCGTTCGCTGGAAACTGTTAATACCCTGCAGGAATAAGACCTCCAGACTCTTCAGCATATACATGATCGGCTCATTCTTTAATACATATTTGCCGGGGATGATCGGCGGGGACGCGGTGAAAGCATATTATTTGAGTAAGGAACTGCACTCAGCAGATAGCGAATTAAGAACAGAAGATCAGGAAAAAACGACTTCATTGGCTGTAGTAATAGCGTCGATCTTTATGGACCGTTACATTGGCCTCAGCGCAGTCCTGGCCCTTGGCATGGTCTCGTTCCCTTTTGGTGTCAGGTACCTTCAAAAAGCCTCTATCGACTGGCCGGTAATCTGGCTTGTGCCAGCAGCTACAGTTGTTTTTATTGCGGTAAGTTTCGCACTTTTTAAATTCAGGGTCGGCGCTCGGCTGAAATTCATATTCAATACCTACCAGTATCTTCAGTTTTACCGCTCCAGGAAAAAAATCCTTATAAAAGCCTTTGTCTATTCCATTATTATCCAGTTTATCGGGATATCAGCAGTGTATATCCTCGCAAAGGGCCTCTCGCTGGACACACCTGTTATATCCCTGCTTATCTTTCTGCCCATAATTATCCTGATAACAGCCCTGCCTCTCTCTATCTCGGGGATTGGATTGCGGGAGGGGGCCTTTATCATTCTTCTCGGGTCAACAGGCATACCTGCTGAAAAAGCCCTGACTCTGTCAATCACCTGGTTCCTGTCAGTATTTGTTGCGGGGATATGGGGGCTGCTGGAATACTTACGATTTAAGACTATGTTTGGCAGAGAGGAAAAAAAGGAACCGTTTGAGATCTCTTAAATTATCCAAAAAAGGCTGCGTTTCGTAGAAGTCCTGAAGCCAGAGCCTCAGCGCCGGGTCGGTCAGCCTGAGCCCGTATTTTTTAATTATTCCATCTGCGATAAATTCAATATCTTCCCGCCTCTCCCTCAATGGCGTGATAAACATGCTCACCGGGTTGAGGGCCTTCAACAACTTCTCGGAAAACCTTCCTTCTTTCGTTTCAGTGATAAGATTCTTCCTGGATGTCAAAATAAATTTTATATTGAATGATGCCGGCTGGATTTCTCCTATTTTATAAAACTCATCCCTGTTTATTATTTCTGCAAGGACATTCTGCTGCATCAACGGTATCATATCAGCGTCCTTGAGTAAGAGAGTTCCCCCGTCAGCAATCTCCAGCGCTCCTTTGTGTTTCTCCAACCCGAGAAAGCACCCCTTTGCCCCGCAAATCTCCATCTCAAATGTGTCGCTGTCAAGAGCATCGCAGTGTATTGCGAGGAACGGCTTATTTTTCTCGGGTTGTCCGGGCGATGGTGAAGGGATATTGCCAGCAGCCGCTTGCCGACACTGCTTTCACCATATATAAGGATATTCCTGTCCTCCCTGCTGGCTGTATAAATTTCTTCAAGCGATTTTTTCAGAACTTCTGATTTTGTCAAGAAAGTCAATCCCTGTACAATATAGTTCTCCGCGCCGTGAATGCATTGTTCGTACAGACCCGTCACATTAAACTCTTTGCACGCAAGATCAAACCGCGAGACAACTTCAGCCAGTAATTCCTCAATTGCATTTTCAGGTATTCTAAAATACGATTTGGCCAACTCCCTGAACTTTTCCTGGGCCTCAACCACCACAGGGAAAAGAATGGCCCGGGCTGCCGCCTCTGCCGTATCGATCAGTCTGAACATCTGGAATGATTTATGGGCAACTGAAAGTTTGGAAGGAATTTGTGAAAAGTTTTTTGCGCCGTCCGTCCTTTTCAAATATATTAAGCATTAAATCGATAACGTCCCTATAGATTTTAGGAGAAGTCAAGTTCTTATTCAACTCGTCAATATGGTTTGCCTTATATAAACCCTCCTCTATAAAAACCCTCTGCTCGATAGGCACCTTCAGCAGAAGTCCCATTATCTTTTTATAATCAGGATGCACTGTCAACATCAGGAGCATGCCGACTGAAGGCAGAATACCGGCAAAAAAGGCATCATCTTCATCAGCAATATTCACCCGTTCATTAATAACCGCAGCTGTTCCGCCGGCCAGGGCAGCATAGCACCAAAACAACAGATAATCCTTATCGAGATAATAGTCCTGCCGCAGTATGAAATTCTCGACTCCTTCCGCACCTATAAGCGATATAGCCTGAGAAATCGACGTAACATCTCCCCTTTTGCCGGAAGCATTTATGTGTTTCAGCAATGAAAAGTACAGTCCGGGATCATATTTTAGCAGGTCAGACGCCTTCTGAAGCGGCTCGGCCTCATTTTGAACAAGGGCACGCAGGGAAGCGACAACATGCTCAAAAACAGGTATATTCATAAGTGCTATAATAAAAGATTAATGTTTAAAGAGCAAGACTATAATGTTATAGTAATCGGCGCGGGCCATGCCGGATGCGAGGCAGCACTCGCGGCAGCTCGCCTCGGTTTGCGCGCCTGCATTTTTACTACCAACCTCGACACTATTGCGCACATGTCATGCAATCCTGCTATCGGAGGGCTTGCAAAAGGGCATCTTGTAAGGGAGATTGATGCCCTCGGCGGCGAGATGGCCAAGGCCGCTGACAAAGCCGGGATCCAGTTCAGAATGCTGAACATGTCGAAAGGTCCGGCTGTGTGGTCGCTGCGGGCCCAGGCTGACAGGGTACTCTACAGGCTCTTCATGCGCCGCTCTCTTGAGAACCAGGTAAATCTGACTATTAAACAGGGTTCGGTCGAAAAAATAATAATTGAAAATAATGCTGTTGCAGGGATTATGACCTCACTCGGCACATTTTATAGAGCAAAGGCAGTTATTGTGACAACCGGCACCTTTTTAAAGGGACTCATTCATATAGGCACTGACAGTTTTCAGGCGGGAAGAGCCGGGGAATTCCCTTCAATCGGCCTGTCAGACTCCCTCCGTGGGCTTGGGTTGAAAATGGGACGTCTGAAAACAGGCACGCCTCCACGGCTTGACGCACGGAGCATCGATTTTTCAAAAACCACTCCCCAGTGGGGTGATACGCCGCCCCCTCCTTTCTCCTATTCCACTGAAAAAATCGACAACCCCCAGTTGCCCTGCTATATTACGTACACAAACAAAAAAACGCATGAAATCATTCTTGGCAATCTGGACAGGTCGCCGCTTTACAGCGGCCGCATAAAGGGTATCGGACCCAGATATTGCCCCTCAATTGAGGACAAAGTAGTAAGGTTCTCCGACAAGGAGCGACATCAGGTGTTCCTCGAACCGGAAGGCCTCGAAACAACAGAATATTATGCCAATGGCATCTCTACAAGTTTACCCTACGATGTCCAGCTTAATCTTGTGAGAAGCATTGAGGGGCTGGAACAGGCTGAGATAATGAGACCTGCATATGCCATAGAATATGATTTTGTCTATCCAACACAACTCAAACACAACCTGGAAACAAAGGAAATAGATGGGCTCTTTCTGGCAGGTCAGATTAACGGGACCTCAGGATATGAAGAGGCCGCTGCCCAAGGGTTAATGGCAGGGATCAATGCCGCCCTGAAAATAAAAAATGAACCGCCTCTTGTACTTGGCCGCGATGAAGCATATATAGGCGTACTAATCGATGACCTTATAACAAAAGGCACCATGGAACCTTACAGGATGTTCACCTCAAGAGCGGAATACCGGTTGCTGTTGCGGCATGACAATGCAGACTTCAGGCTCCTTGAGAAAGGTTATATCATAGGCCTGGTCTCCAAAGAATTATACGAACGCTTTATAAGAAAAAAAGCCTTGATAGATGGAGAGCTTCTCAGACTCAAAAGGGAACGCGTCAAACCGTCAACAGAGCTGAATATGGTCTTGCTGTCTTTGGGCACGTCAACACTAACCGAGGACATCACGCTTGAGAAACTGCTGAAACGGCCAGAAGTAAAATATAGTGCAATAAAACAGATGTCTCCTTCTCCTGATACACTTACTCCGGAGATGGAATCTCGTGTCGAAATACATGTCAAATATGACGGATATGTGC
>CAWAEO010000010.1:0-62333 GCA_963780885.1 Nitrospirota bacterium | reverse complement strand
CCGGAGTCGCTGGAGCCGGTTTTCGGGCAGGCGGCGCCACCGCAGGCTGCATCATCGGTGTGGGCTGCGGTGTTTCCGCAGGCTTTGTTTCAGCCTTTTGAACCGGCTTGGGCTTTGGGGGCTCCTTAACTTTTTCCTGGAGCAGAATTATGCTGATTCTCCTGTTTCTTGAGTCCGTGGGATTATCTTTGTAAAGCAGCTCAGTATCGGCATAACCCACGACCCGCGCTATCTTGTTGGAGTTTATACCGTCCTCCTGCAGCACCCTGCGGGCAGCTGACGCCCTTTCAGTAGAGAGTTCCCAGTTGGTGTAGTTCCCCTTGTTAAGCGGGGATGAGTCGGTATGGCCTTCGACAGCGATCATGTTAGGCATGTCTTTAATATTGTCGGCAACAAATCTTAAAATCTCAAGCGCAGACAGACTGGGCTCAGCACTGCCGGGGAGGAACATCGGTTTTCCTTCTGTATCAACAAGCTGGATTCTCACGCCTCCTTCAACGGTATCAACCATCAAATGTTCTTTCAATCCCTGCAATTTTTCGTCTATCGCCTTTTTAAGCTTGTTCTTGAACTGTTCGGCAGACATCTCGCCGACCCCTTGAGCAAACTCCTTATTAAGGGTTTTTGCTTCCCCGCCAGGCTGTGAGAATATTTGTGAGGATTCTTTCATGAAGGACTTTCCGGATTGCGCAAAAATCGAAAAGTGTTTGAAATATTCCGCTATGGAGGCCCTCTTTTCAGGAGAAACCATCGCAAGCAGCCACATCAGCAGGAAAAAGGCCATCATTGCAGTAACAAAGTCGGCGTAGGCGACCTTCCAGCTGCCCCCATGGGCGCCTTCATGTCCCTTCTTGACCTTCTTAACTATTATTGTTTTAGATTTATCAGCCATAATTAAATACAGTAAGGAGTAAGCAGTAAGAAGTAGGCACCAAAGACGTTGACAAAAAAACTTTTTTTTCTTTCGCTGCTTACTGCCTACTGCTTACTGCCTACTTTTTCAGTTCTCTGATCTTTTCCTCTACTTCTATGAACGTGGGTTTCACATTGCCGGGGACCACCCTTCTGCCGAATTCCACTGCAATCTGCGGTGCCGCCCCGCCTACAAACCCGACGAGGGCCACCTTCAAAACATTCAGATAATCTCTCCCTTCATTGGCAGAGAACTCAAGATTCCTTGACGCAGGCCCGACAAAGCCATAGCACATAAGCACGCCAAGAAATGTGCCCACCAGCGCAGAACCAATGCTGTGTCCGAGGACTTCAGGGGGCTCGCTTATCTTGCCCATGGTGAGAACAACGCCGAGGACGGCAGCAACAATTCCGAGGCCCGGCAGTCCGTCCGCAATAACTCCAACACTCTTCGACGGAATCATAGATTCCTCATGGTGCGCCTCAAGCTCTGAATCGAGCAGCGATTCGAGCTCGTGAGGCGCGATACTGGTGGTCATTACGGTCCGAAGTGTATCGGTGACCAGCGCAACGGCATGATGATTTTTTAGAAATTTAGGATACTTGCTGAAAATCTTGCTTTCAGCAGGGCTGTCCACGTCCGCTTCTATCGACACAAGTCCCTCTTTTCTTATTTTAGTGAAGATTTCACTTAAGAGCAAAAGCACTTCTACATAATCCGCCTTGGAATACGCCTTACCGGAAAGTATATTGAGAACTCCGCCAATAACAGATTTGATCACCTTAACCGGAGAGGCGATAATAAAGCCGCCTATCGCGGCGCCAAATATTATAAGCATCTCGACGGGCTGAAAGATAACACTGAGATTACCCTTTTCGAGCAGATAACCTCCGATAACTGAAACAAAAACGATAGTCGCTCCGATGATGGCAAACATATATAACTCCTAGGTCATTGGTTATAGGTAATGGGTCATAAACGAGATCCCCGAAGATGAGAAGTTGAGAACTTGTGAAGCTGTGAAGTACCAAGGCTGTTTCGCTCAGCTTCGCAACTTCCCATCTTCTCACCTTCAATCTTTTACTGTTATCTTCTCTGTTCCCTCAGTATCTCACGTTGTCTTTTAAAGACAAACTTAACAATTTCATCCGTGATTTCCTCCTCCATGGCAAGGAACTGAGTAGCAATCATGTAGCCCTTCGGCGTCTGGTCAACCTTTACTACTTCACCGTAAAGAAAAAGCGCCACCGGCGGCATCAAAGGCAAAATTAACTTGGCTTCTATAATATCACCCAGGCTATACCTGTCTTTCGAAAAAAATCCCAGCCCTCCTCCGCTTATGTTTACATGGGCAAGAGCCAAAGTGCCAAACCCTTCTTTCTGAGAACCGAGCTTCATGATGATGTCATCAAGCTTTGAGTTCAGCATTCTAAGCCACTCGCCAAGGACCTTATCCTGCAACTCAGGCATTACTCTGGAATCGACAAGGGCCATATCACCCAACGTCCTGGCCTTTATAGTCGCGCGTTCCGCTTCAGGCACACGCCGCACCTCAAAGGGGATGTGCGCATCAACTCTCGAAAACCCTCTCATTTTTGAATACTGTTCGTCTTCCGCCATAATTGTGTATGTCCCCCCTCAGGCCGCTTATACTAAATCAACGGTTATTTCATAAGCGACTATTTGGTTATTACAATCTCAACTCGCCTGTTCTTCTGCCTTCCCTCTTCGGTAGCATTGCTCTCCAAAGGCCTGAATTCGGCGTATCCCGCAATGGAATACTTGGTAGGGTCGATCCCCTTTTCGATAAAAAAGTGGAGCATGCTTGCGGCCCTCGCAGTGGACAACTCCCAGTTTGATGAGTATTTGGAACTTGAAACAGGCACATTATCAGTATGCCCCTCGATATGAATGTTTCCGGGAACTGTGGAAAGCAATTTCGAAAGCTTTTCGAGCACAGCATAAATTTCGGGCTTAAGTTCCGCAGACCCTGAGGCATAAAGCACGGCATCGGCAAATGTCACAACCACTCCCCGCGGCTCATTCTTTACGGTAATGCCCTTGATATCACTGGTCACTTTGGTAATATTTTCCATAAGCACATTTTTTTGGGTGTCTGCCTGGGCAATAGGCTTTTCGATTACTTTGAACGTCTGGTTTAAAGAGCCGGAGAACTCCGCCATTTTTGCCTTATCAACCGATGATAACGCATAAAGGGCGGCAAAGAAGGTGAACATCAATGTGATAAAATCAGCATAGGATATTAGCCACCGATCAAGGTTTTCAGGCTCGTCCTCATCTCTGCGCCTCATAATTACTCCTTAAAAACGTGGATGGTAAAGAGTGAATAGTGAAAAGTGAATGGTGAAAAAAAACGTGGATGGTAACATATTAATTATTAAACACATTTGCTTGTCTTTTTTCCTTCACTTTTCACCATTCACTATTCACTTTTTTTAAGTTATTCAGTTTTTTCATGTTCTGCCAGAAATGCATTCAGGCGGGCTTTGAGAAAGTAAGGGTTGACGCCGGCTTCCACTCCAAGGACGCCCTCCAGAATCAGTTCTTTTATAAATATCTCTTCTTTAAGCCTGTTAACTATCTTCCTGCCCAAAGGGAGAAAAATAAGGTTTGCGGAACCTACACCGTAAATTGTTGCAACAAAAGCAACAGCGATCCCATCGCCTATCTTCGACGGTTCGGTGACATTACGCATGACCTGTATAAGACCTAATACGGCGCCGAGAATGCCGATGGTCGGGGCATAGCCCCCGGCTGATTCATAGACTTTTGCCGCCCTCTTGCAGGTGTTCTCATAAGTGTAAATCTCCTGGTAAAGTATTTCTTTGATCATGGCAGGGGGAATACCGTCGATCACAAGATTCAACCCTTTGCGCAGGAAATCATTTTCGACACTCTTGACCTGTGACTCCAGAGACAGCAGGCCCATCTTTCTGGCCTTGACGAGAAGGCCGAGAATGTCCTCTATCACTTCTCCGGTCGACGACGACCTGGCGCCGAAGACCATGCCTAATGCCTTAACAGCATTAATTATGTCCCTGATGGAAGAACTTAAGAGGGTCGCGCCCAGCGTGCCGCCGAAAACGATAAGCGCTGCCGCTGCCTGGACAAGATGGGCGGTATTGCCGCCTTCAATCATATTGCCGCCGATAACAGCGCCTATACCGAGAAGAATCCCCAAGCAGGCAGCTATATCCATTTCACAGTCGCTCTCCGTACATTATTAGAAGTCATCCAGGTGTCATTATATACTATTTCGAACTTTTTTTTGAACAGTCTTCGCAAAAAAATGGGGGAATGAGTTTAGTTAATCGACAGACCCTGATTGTACTTTGTCCCTTACCTCTACCCAGCCTCTCCGCAGGTTTGACAGTAACTCGCTAATATGCATCAGCCTGTCGACATCATAATGTATATTCGCCAGCACAAGCTCTCTCATCATATAGTTATATAGGTCGTGCAGATTAATGGCGATTTGACCTCCTGCCTCGAAATTCAGGCACCGGTCGAGTTCCGTTATGATCGCCAGCGTTCTCTTAATGTATTTAAGCTTTATCTGCAGGTTTTTAATTTTGATGCCGGTAGCCGCTTTGTTAAGGTAGTCAATAGCGCCATCATACAGCATGATAATAAGGTCCATAGGGTTGTCAACCGCTGCAACCTTGGCTTGTGAGTATGAGTTAAGGGCGTATGCTGTATTTATCATTATATTACGCTCGTCGATCTATCATTCTGGGCTGTCATTTGCGTCAGATAATTGCTGATGTTGGCGTTGCTCGCTACAGTATTCTCAAGATCACTATATTCAGTAGTGAGGGACTGTTGTGTATAAAGAAGCTGCTGCGAAAGACTGCCCTCCTTGCTCGTGACATTCGAGATCTCACTATTCACGTTTTGTTGCTCAGCCGGGACCGAGACATTTATATACTCGCCAAGTGCTGATCCAAGTTGATTCGCAAAATTGTTAACCATGTTTGTTATATCGCCTGCATTGGCAGCAGTATATGCAGAACTCAAGGCTGACGGATCGAAGGACATAACACCGTTTTTGTCTGTGGTAATGCCGATGGCGGCAAGATAGTTATTCTGCACGTTGCTGCTGGCGCCGTATTGAGTAGTAGGGATCGCCTGCAACTGCTGCTGCAGGTTGAGCAATTCCGAATCGCCGTTCAGATATCCCTGACCCTCCTGTTGCTGGGTGCTGGTAGTCGACGCGGTGACGGGATTATAAAGTCCGTTTATCTGGGTCATTGCAGAGTTGTAATTTGAAACAAGCGTTTGCAGTTCGCCTGACAGAAAATAGCTGTCCACGGCCACATTAACACTTAAATTCGCGGCGCCGGGCGCCGTTTCGGCTTGAAGAAGGTTTAACGTGACGCCCGGAATCGCGTCCGTGATATTATTGCTCGGCCGGTATATAGTGACTCCGTTCACAGCCAGTTCGGCATCCATTCCCGCCTGGGTTTGTGTCATGTTGGTTGTTCCGCCGATGGTCGCTCCTTTTGCATTATATGTTGGATTGAAAGCAAGCGCCGAAAGCCCGAATTTATCGGTATCGCCGTATGTAGTGCCGCCTGCCTCATCAACCTTCACCGTAATCCTGTTGGCAGTGCCGGTCGAAGCCGATGTCAACGCCAATTGATACGTCCCGTTGACAGTATTAGTTCCGGTAAGCGCGCCGCCGTTCGCCGCAATAGTTGGAGACTGGACTCCCGATTCGAAGCCCAACTGCTGAGGCGCTAAAGTACTGCCTGCCCAGTTGATTGTTACACTGTTGGCGGGATCATTATTCGTTATAGTGAATTTACCCGTCGAAGTGCTCCCGTAATCAGCCGAAAATGTGCCCGGCGTTATGGCCGGCCCACCATCGCTGCTTGTTGCAGAATTCATTGTGCTCGCAATTTCTGCAGCCATATCAGCGCCGGAATAATTCCCGGCAGCCAGGGTCGCGGTGTAATTATAGCCGTTATATGAAAAGGAGATAGTATTATCGGCGGCAGTATTATTGGTCCCATCATTAATTACATAATTCGACGACACCTGCTCAACAGACGCGTTGACTCCTATTTTGGCATTGTTAATGGCGTTTGCAATACCTGACAGGGAATTGTTGCTGTTGGCTGTACTGACCGCAATGGTGGCTGATTGGGAGCCGTTCGTTATCTGCAGATTCTCTGAAGGGGCATCAACAGTCGAGTCCGCGACCGGACCGGTCTCTGACCCGAAAGAAATGGATGCAATGCTCTGTGCGCTCGCAATATTGTTTATCTCTATGGGGGTCGTGGCTGCAGCAGCAGTATTTGAACTATCGGCTGATGCCGTAAAATAACTGTTGTCCGATGATGTCGCCGACAGGCCGGTAGTACCATTTTGCATCGTCGTAACAGCTGTCTGCAAACCTGAGAGACCTGAAAGCAGTGCTCCATATGCGCTGAGAGTCGTTTGATAGCCCGTTACCTGGTTCTGTAAAGCGGTCAGGGGCTGTTCCTCTACCTGCATGAGCTGGCTGACAATATTGCTTACATTAATGTTTGATGCTCCACCCAATCCAAAGGCTTGCAGCAGGCTTGATACATCGATCGGACTCGTTGACATATGACATCCTCCAAAAAAACATACGAGTTAATGGGAAAATGAGCGGACGATTAAAAGGCAATCAACTCATTATATTATTTTATCGGCATTTCCGGATTAATCTTTAGTTACGCTCAAAGAATTTTGAATTTTGAATGCTAAATGCTGAATTAATGAAAAAGTCCATAATTTATCATCCAAAATTCAACATTCAACATTTCTTTTCAGGTTAAGCTGTAGTATGAAATAAATTCTCAATCTGCTGCTTTAGTTCTTTCATCATCTTCAGGTAATCTTCGGGCGGGTATTGGGCCACTACATTTCCTTTAGAATCATAAAAACGCACTACAACATTATGATCGGCATCAACGGCAAGACCACCTACCGCATCTGAAACCACCGGTACTGAAGATGCATCAGTATCGACCGTGTTCTGTTTCTGATCGGACAATGTACTGTCCTTAGCCCGACTATTTGCCTTATCGCTCACAGCCGGCCCGCTATTTGACTGATTACCGGTCGCCTGCAAGCCATTCTGGCTTGTTATACCTGGCATATTGAATGTTGTCGCCGGATCTATTATCATACCGATCGCCCGCAAGACTTAATGTATATTATATAACACATTTTACCCCAACGATGAAAAATATATTCACCGTCTCTTTTTTTATCAGGGCGGTCCGTCCGCCGAGGCGGACGGACGGCGCCCTGTGTTTGTTTATACTGTCAAGCAGTACTTCCTGCTTGCTTCTTCCTGTTTACTACTTACTACTTACTGTTTACTGCTTACACCTTCGGCAACAGCGTGAGCACCTGCTGTGGAAGCGTATTCGCCTGGGCAAGCATGGATATACCGGCCTGCTGAGTAATCATAGCAGTCGTCAGGTTACTACTCGAAGCCGCGTAGTCAGCGTCCATAAACGAAGACCTTGCCGCGGTGATATTCGTACTATCACTCTGGAGTTCCCCTATAGCGGACTGGAACCTGTTTACAACGGCTCCGAGATACGCTTGAGAGTTGTTCATCGTGTTAAGGCCCTGCTCCACTGCCAGGATTGCAAGGTTTGCATTGCCGACCGTGCTGACCGAGATATTATTGATCGACTGGCTGTTATTCATTGTAAGAGAAGTTGAAGCCGAAGCCAAACCGAGTGAGGCAGCAATTGAGTTTGCTCCGCCAATGTTGACTGACGTGGTGCCAAGCGGTGCACTGAAGACGATCTGCCCATTCTGACCGGCAGCTATGCTATTGTTGGTAAACACATCTCCAGTCCAGGCTGCGCCGTTGCTGGCAACAGTTACGTCTGCGGTGGCAACAGATACAGTTATTGCCGCTCCGTTGGTATTGACCAGAGAGATTGAGAAAGCTTGTGTAGCTAATCCCGCAGAGTTAGAACCCAACGTCACAACTTCGGCGGTTACGCCTGTCTGAGCGGTCTGTTGGTTAATAACGGTTTGAAGATTTGTAACATAGTCACTGGCCCCTGAACCGGCGGCTACTGTCAGTGACCCAATTGATATACCGTTAATGGTCAAATACCCTGCGCCTAAATTAACAGCGACACTGGATGCGCCGGCAACGGCAGTGGAGATAAGGATGTTAGTGCCTATGTCAGCGTTACCAAAGCTGAATGCGGTAACATTGGTCTGGGCTGTGTACTGATTGAGACGGTTAATAATTACCAAGCTGTTATTAATCGCCGCAGATGCAAGGATCTGAGCACCCATAGATACCGCGTTGACAGTAGCGCTTGACCCGATCGCAACCGAACCAATAGAGATAGTGGACTGACCGATCGAATTTGCTATGCCTTGCAGGTTCGCAGCCGAATTTGTAAAATCGATCACCGATGACTGCACGCCGAAAGCATTGGGGGCCACATTTGAGGTTGAAATGCTGATTGTCTGACCAACCTCGTTGCCTGTCTGAAACGAGGCGCTGAAGGCCTGGTTCAAGAACGTGGACCCGTTATACTGTGTCTGGGAAACGGTGCTGTTCAACTGTGCGATCAGCTGTTGAACTTCGTCGTTCATGTCGGCTCTGTCAGATGAGGTGTTATAACTTGCAGACTGGTTTGCGAGTTCATAAATTCTCTGCAGATTCTGGGTCATCCCAGTCATGGCGCCTTCAGCGGTCTGCGCGAAATCGACTCCGTTATTTGAGTTATTCACGTCCTGGGCGAAACCATTGATCTGGAGCTGCATTCTTGTTGCAATAGCAAGACCGGCAGCATTGTCAGATGCATTATTGATCTTTAAACCTGTTGAAAGTTGTTCCATTGCCTGAGAAAGAGGCTGCTGGGCGGTTGAAAGGGCGTTACGTGTGTTAAGTGCGAATAGATTTGTTGCAATTGTAAGAGCCATTTTTTCCTCCATGAAAAAATTGGTTTATTTTACTATTCAGGGCATCCTGCCCTTAGCGTTTCAGCGTACAGCGTTGTGCGTTAAGCAGTTGGGCTTTTGCTGCCTACTGCCTACTTCTTACTGCTTACTTTTTTCACCCCCTTGTCTGATTTGCACATCAACCGCATCACCTTTTCCGCTTGTCTACTTTATCGGGGGTTATTTTAAAAACTTTAGCGGGTCAAAAAAAATATTTTAGGGGAGTTTATTAGTTCTATGCCTATAACCCATAACCAATAACCTATTACCTGTCTTTCTCACACTTTCAGCAAATCCCCTGCAAAGCTCAGAAAATCATCGTCCTTGGGCAGTTTGCCTATCCACTTTGCGAAAAATCTTACTCTGCCCCTCCAGTTTTCATTGGAAATATCCTGGCCGAAAAAGGTCTCCATATAGTTAACGGCAAGACAATCAGGAAGGTATCTTATTGGGATGTTTGTTTCTTTTGCCTTAAGGCATATATCTGCCTCGATCAGATGATTTACAATTTCCTGATCAAATCCGCCCACGGCATTGAAGATCCTTCTATGCATTCCAATCAATCCGCCGCCCACAGCGTCATACTTTGCGCTCGACGCTTCACGCCCGGCACTCGACGCATTTTCCTCTTTTATAAAGTACGGCGTAAAATTATAGTCAAAACCGATTCCATGACAATAGGGCTTCATATCCTCCCTGGTTTTTATTGCAATGCCTGTTATTCCTTCACTCATGGCATGAGTCATGCCTACATCTTTAACATATACTATGCCGGGTCTCATGAAAACAAGAAATTCCCCTGATGAGACTTCAGCGCCCCTGTTATAAAGAACTGAAAGTACGCTGCCGGGATGCTCGACTATTTTAATGTCACCCGACAAACCGGGAAGAATTTCCTTGATGGCCCCGTGATTGACGACAATAACAATTTCCCAGTCAGGATGCTTGACGTTTTGTGACAGAGAAGTAAGTGTGGCAAGGACGGCTTCCGGATCATCACCCGAAGGGATTACAAAACTGACCCTGCCGGGTGTGAACACTTCCGCCTTTGCTTTTACCTTTGTCTTTGCCTGTCGTTCAACCTTCCTTACATCAAGGACATATTCCATTACTTCTATTGTCCTTTCAATAGACCTGCCGTCAAGCTTGTAGAAATAATCCTTCACATATTTATCGACATTGGCCTGTATATCGGCCGGAACGCCATTTCTGATTGTGTCAAGCAGGTTGGACCAGTTTTTTGGGGTGGGCCACATAGTCCGAGAAATTCCCATGCTCGCATACATGTCCTCCGGCTCACCGGGGACAGGAAACGAAAATAAAGGCTTGCCGAACGCGAGGGCCTCAACAGCAAGCGTCGTCTTTCCCAGAGTCACGCAGTAGTCTGCTATGGCAAGCAGCTTATACGGTTCATAGGTGTAAAGCATGATAGCGGAAGGATAAAGCTCCTTGAATACTTCCCGGATGCCTTCATATGCGCTCATAAAGGTATGCGGATGCCATTTGAATATACAAACAGCCTCACTATCCAGGCTGTCGATACCGTCTAAAATCTTCTGCCATTCATCTTTCTTTCCTACGCCCGCGTAAAGTATATCAACAAAGAAAAGCACGACCTTTTTGCCTGGAGGGACATCCAACTCCTTCTTGATAAGGGCTATCTTTTCCGGCGTGCCATATTCTTTAATTGCTCCCTCAATATGCATGTTGCCTATAGGAATCATCTTATCTGCTGAACATTTAAATTTCCTCAAAAAACGTATGGTCCTCTCTCCCCATAATAAATCGAACGTTGAATACTCTGTATGAGTCGCCCATGCCATTTGCTCTGTGTGATAATCCCCTTCCTGGAATGTTATAAACGGAATGGACTTTTCCCAGGCAAGATGACCTATAGTTTTACCCCATCTCGAACATTCATGAAGGACCATAAATATATCAGGCCGCTCCACGTCTATGAATTTTTCCATGCAGAAGTATTCTTCTATCAGTCCCTCAAAGAACCATGTCTGCTTGAACACCGGCCAGCGGCTGAAGGCGTCCCACTTGCAAGAGTTTTTGGCCCAGTTACTCAATATTTCTACTGTTGCGCGTTTAACTTTTTGCTTAACTCCCCCGGTCATATAATCTGAAAAATATTTAAACGGCAGTTTTCTTCTCAGCAAATCCATCTCGAAAGGATATTCACTCAAAGGCACTACACATAATGCATCACCTCCCTGCTCCCTGATTTTTTCAATGAGGGGGACAAAAAACCGGGTATGCATGGGCAACCCTACAAAACATGCTATTTTTTTGCCTTTAAGTTTCATTATCATTTCCCTAAAATCGCATTTATTGCTTCAGCAGCTCCGACGGTCATCTTCTTTTCCTTGTAGGCCCTTTTCAGCGCCTTTAAAAGGGCGTCAGGGTCGTTGATAAAAACAGTACCCTCCACATCAGCGACAGCATCGTAAAAAGGGTTGTAAACAATTGCTTTCTTCCCATATCTGGCAGCAAGTTCAACGGGGGCTACGAACGTACATGCAATAGTGACATCAGATATCATAATGACCGGCGTAACACTCGGAGGTTCCAGAAGATAAAATCTGCATCCCGTTTTTTCTATATCCCCAAGGTAAAACTCGGCGATTATATCATCTTCCTTCAATTCCTTTACTGCATAAACACGCTTCAGCAGGGACAATACCACAGGGACCTTCAGCTCGCCGACAGCTTTGATGATTTGCCTGATAAACGGTCTGAATTTGGTATGGTTGATAATAACGATGGAAAGCTCATCGCGGCTTATCGCAATCTGCTCATTATAGCGATAATTTTCGTACAAATCACTGATAGAATTTATCGAGTATCTGTCTCTTGCATCAGTCAACAAATAGATACTATCGGAGGGAATACCCATATCCAGATAAAATTGTCTCTCATACTCCTTCTTGACAAGGATGGCATCCATCAGCAGGGGCATTAATTTAAGCCCGCTGAAGACAGGATAAAGCTGATAGCCGACAACTTTTATACCGGCATTCTTTAATCTGCATATTACCGAGGTGTAAAAGACGTCTACCGTGTCCGACGGCGCATCATCATAAGACAGCAGGGGCAGCAACGCTATATCACAATCGACATGCAGGTCCTCACCAAACGAACATGATGAAAGGTGTCCCCAGAAATCGTCTGTTGCAGCAGTCTTCCACAGTTTCAGATCAGTATCAGGTATGAGCAAATCATTTGTATACCGAATAAATATCTTTACAAGGTTAGTCCTGAAGTCAAGGGGAAGCTCGATATGCCCGGGCTCTATAAATTCAACAGTTATATTCCGGCAAGCGGATAATTTTTGTTTTATGTCCTCCAATACTTTTTCTGAAATCGTCAGGAACTCAACAGCAAATTGATCAGAGAGGTATTTCCCGAAATTAAATAATCTTCCTTCTGTTGCGAAGTAATCGACTTCACTGATCGGCAGCAATACCTTTTTCATCAGTTGTCGAGTCTATTTCTTGAGTTATCGATCTCAGTCATAATGTCGCGGGCCTTCTTCAGCCATTCGTTATCTGAAACAGCGCATAATCTTTCTACAATGCCTTTAATTTTGTCACGCTGAGAGGCATCTTTATAAGCCATTGGCAGAAGAGTATCGTAAATCTCCTTTAAAGCCCGTTCATGGATATACCTGTAATCAAATTTTTCACTGTCTTTCTCGCCGAGCGCCAGCAGATAGTTTATAATCGCTTCCAACACCTCATCATATCTCTTGTAATCCAGCAATATCAGCGCTTTCACAAATAAAAGGTCTGCATGGTTCTTTTTAACGGCAAGGCCCTGTTCAACATACTGATGAGCGTCCCGGATTTCAGATTTCTGGAGTAAAAGAAAAGAAAGCACGGCCAGTATGCCCAGATAAACGGCATTCTTATCATTTATCTCGTCTGCAGGCACCTGTGGCAATGCCTTTTTCAATGTTTCAACTGCAGCATCATTCTGTTGATATTTCAGAAAAGTCAATGCAGAATTAAAATTAGCTTCGTAAGCCTTGACAGACATATATATAACTCCCCTTTTTTTAAACCCTACTTTAACATTTATTAATCGGGTTTGCAAAAAAAACTTACTTCTTCCACTCTGATAATTTTATATGGCTATGCACTTGACACCACTATGCAGAACGATAAGTGTATTTTGTCATTCCCGTGCTTAAGAGCACCTACTGTTGGTGAAAACGGGAATCCAGTCTTTTCAGGTAGTTGCTTACGCTCTGGATACCCGCCGGAGCCTGCCCTCGAATGCTGTTATCGGGGGCGGGTATGACGACTGCTGGCGTCAAGTGCATAGCCATATAATTCTGTTATGCCAGACGCTTAAATCCGGTGTGCGCTACAGGGGTTGTCAGATATTTGCCGATGTCGCCTGTCTTGATGGCATCAGAAATAAGTGAAAATGCTTCGCTGACGCCGGCCGCATATCGGTCGACATGTTCAATTTGGTGGGCGAAAGTCGCATAAAACGCCTTTGATGCAAGGAACCCTCTTTTTAGCATCTCCTGTGTAAACACTGTATGTAGAAGAGGCGACATTTCTCCGTAATCAAAGGCAAAGACGCTTAACGGGGGGATGCCATGAATCTTAATATTTAATCCATGCCTTTCTGCAGCACTGCGCCATAATTCCCTGATATGATTGCCTATCTTGCATAAGTGCTCCGGCACATTAAAACTCTGCATTTTTTTTATTGTTGAAATGGCTGCAACAGGCCCGATCCTCTCAGTCCAGTAAGTACTGCTGATGAAAGTCCTTTGCGCCGCTTCCATAACCGCCCTTCTGCCTATTACTGCTGCCATAGGATAGCCATTGCTCATCCCCTTGGCGAAAACAGCCAGGTCCGGATGAACATTATAAAGCAGGTGGATTCCGCCGACATTCATCCTCCAACCTGAAGTCACCTCGTCAAATACCAGGACCGCACCTGTTTTATCAGCAGCCTTCCGGACATGCTCCAGAAAACCGGCAGCAGGCTCGCTATGCCTTACCGGTTCCATAATGATGGCTGCCAATGAACCTCCATCCCTGTCTATGATGCTGTCCAGGTCGTCCGGCTGATTATAATTAAAAGGGACAACGGTGCCTGTCAGCGCACGCGGCACACCTGCCGGTTCGAGCCCGGGAAGCAACTGTCCGTCAAGGTTCCTGTCGTCTGCAAGATTAGCAGCCAGATACCAGTCATGCCAGCCGTGATAACCGCAGAATGCGATTTTATCCCTTCCCGTTGCAGCCCTTGCAATTCTTGCTGCAATAGCCATTGTCTCTCCTCCGCACCTGCCGAACCTTGCCATTTCAGCCCACGGGTGTATTTCACAGAGCAATTCGGCGAGCTTTATTTCTTCAGGACAATTGAGCGTACACATGGTGCCGGAGTCAATAGCTTTCCGCACAGCTGAATCCACATCAGGGTCCGCATAACCCAGCACACATGCCCCTACTCCGGATATGCTCATATCTATGAACCTGTTGCCGTCGAGGTCCCAAACTTCAACCCCCTTGCATTTTTGATAAAAGGCCGGCCATTGGCCCGGCAGGAACATTTCAGGCCTCTTGGAGAGCAACTGAGTTCCGCCCGGAATTATCCTCTTCGCCCTTTCATATAATTCAATACCTGTATGACAGTCCATTTTTGGGTTTTCCATATCTTATCTCCGCCTGCCTTCAGCATCAGCCATTTCGACCATGTGTAAAATTTCGATATCTTCGCCCAACGTAATCGGAAATGGCTTAACTCCTTCCACAGCTTCCACAAATGCACGCATTTCCTCTATATACATATTCTCCGCAATTTCTGCATTGCACCCTGTCAGGGCCGCGGCCTCCCGCTCATCGTAACAGATCCATTTCCTATTTTCCGCGTCATACAACCTGACTGCGCTATCCTCACAGTTCCAGCGGATTTGGGCCTTTTCGAGATTGACAATCAGGCTCCTGGTAGCAAACCTCGAAACTACATCGACCATAATAACACCCATATGATCATTGAATACCATATTTATGGCATACGTATCATCCATGTCTAAATCAAAGTCTCCTGTTTTTTTTCGGCAACTGAAAATATTCTCAGGCTTTCCCATAACATCCGTCAGCCAGCGCAATTCAAAAGAGAGTATTTCCTTGCAACCCGATGTTTCTTTTTTACTCACAAAAAAATCCTTCACATTCTCCCATGGATGCCAGTCAGGCAAATACTGGCCTGAGTGATATGTGAAATTTGTTATTTTCCCATAATCTCGACTCTCTACAATCTCTTTTATCCGCTTTATCGCCGGACGGAACCTGAACGTGCATGAAGGCGCAATGAGCACTCCTTTTAAGCGGGCCATCCTGTCAAGCTCAGGGAGCTCCTGTATCAACAGGCTTAATTCGACAAAACATGGCTTGCCTTTTTCTATTGCCGACCTTATATATTTAGTGTGCATATCCGGGGAAGTGGAAATGATTACAGAATCAAAATCAGAAAGCAGGTCTAAATCCGAAACCGTGTTAATACCGAAAAGGTTTTCCGCTTCCTTTCTCCTGTCTTCCCTGATATCGAATCCGGCGATTTCAGAATACCCGAGTGATCTCAGATTTCCGATCCTCCTCTTACCCATCGATCCCAGCCCTATTATAAGAAATTTTATCATCTCACCTGTCAGAATAGTCCCTCAATCCTTGCCTTGAGCAAGGCCTCGGCAGAGATAAAATCGTGCAGTTCGTCTATCTCAAGTGATTTCCATCGCGGAACCACATAGGGGAGGGTCAGCTCATGGTAAAAGGTCCTCCTCGACAGGAGCGTGGGGATCTCGGACATATAGATTGTCCCTTCAAGGAAGTAAACGTCCTGCAATTCCTGGCGCCTGAGCACTCTGAAATCCGCGCCTCCGGCAGCGTTCCTTATGCATCCGGTTGCGCTGTCGATTATTATGTTGAATTCCGGATGGGCGCCTTCGAGCCTGGCCACGCCGACAATGGCTTTTGCCGCGCTGTTATCAATCAGGAGCTCTACGGACTTTTCGATATCGGCCGCCTCCCTGAGGGGAGAGGTGGGCTCAAGCAGGACCAGATAATCGAATACGGCATTTTGGGCCCCTAAAAAAGCCACTGCATGAGCGATAACATCAATGGAACCGGAGGAATCGGCAGCAAGTTCCGCAGGTCTTAAGAACGGGACCTCTGCTCCATATTTTTTTGCGATTTCCGAAATATCTTCATAATCCGTGCTTACGATTACCCTGTCCAGATACCTGCTTGAAAGGGCCTGCTCAATTGACCAGGCTATCAGCGGTTTTCCCAATAAAGGCCTTATATTTTTACCAGGCAACCCTTTGCTGCCGCCCCGCGCCGGTATCAAGGCCATAATTTTCTTGTCTTTGTACATATCGGCAATACTCCGTCTTATGTATGCAATTTATCCACTGCCCGCCTATACTCTTCCCATTGGCCTATATCGACATAATCATTTTCATTGACCGGATATGTCACTACTTTTTTGTTGTTCTTAAGGAGGAGCGATATCAAATCGGTCATATCAAAATATGTCTTCTCAGGTATAAACCGCAAAACTTCTTTGCTTAAAACATACACACCCGTATTAATAGTAAAAGTGTATTCAGGCTTCTCCATAATATCCGTTATTCTTCCGCCACCCTTAAAGTTTATTACTCCGTATGGAATCTTAAAGTGCTGTATGGAAGATAAAACGGTCAGTGCGGCCTTCTCCTTTTTGTGGAGGGTAACGACTTCTTCAAAGTCAGCTTTAACGATGACGTCGCAATTGGAAACTATAAAAACATTGCCGATCTCTTTCTCCAGCAGTTTTAAACTACCCCCGGTCCCCCAAAAATCATCCTCCCACACATATTTCAATTCGTAGTCCTTTTCAACATGCTTGAAATATGCCTCTATCATCTCCCCTTTATAATTCAACGTCAGATAGTATTCACGAATCCCGAATTCCCTGAACTTGTCGATGATTATCTCAACTATGGGCTTGTCGCTTATTGGGATCAAAGGCTTCGGAAGAATGGTAGTGAAAGGCTCCAATCTGGTCCCTTTGCCTCCAGCCATAATAACTACAGGCACGTCGAGCTTTTTCATCTTAGGGATTCCGGCAGTATCTTCTGAAAATGCCTCACTCCAGGTGGTAAAATCTACAACTTTATTATCACCATCCACTATTGGAAGCAGTTCAATCTTCTTTTTAAGAAGTAACTTTTTAGCCTCTTCTATTGTAAACTGGGCTTTTTTTATAACTGTGGGATTCCGGTAATATACCTCCCTGATATCATTGTCCAGCCCGTTGCCTTCCAGTAAATACCGCCTGATATCCCCATCAGTAACCGTTCCCATTAACTTGTAATGTCTATCTACCACCAGCAAAACCTTGGCGGCGCATTTGTCCAGTTGTTTCAAGGCTTCCTTTATCAGTGCCTTCTCATTAATGAACACTCCGCTCCGCAGCATGTCCACTCTTTTTTGCCTGACGTCCATATCGCGAAATGTTTTCTCTATTTGATTAAACATTGCTTTTTTAGGCATTGTTCCTCACCCGTAATCGTGCATCAAAATTTATATCAAAAAAAACCTTTTTCAGGATATTATCAATTTTGTGGTCCCTGAGGACCTTTTTGATTTTTTTTGCAGCGCTGCCATTTCCATAGGGATTTATAACTTGTCTGAGACCTTCCTGAAATTTCGCGGAGTAAAGCTCACTTATGGCCTTTCTGATACTTTTTCGGTCCGGTCCGCAATCTATTACGCTTTTTGCCCTTACCCTTCCTTTTTGCCTGTCGCCGATGTTTATTGTTCCGATACCGAAGCTCGGGGCCTCTATAATCCCGCTTGATGAATTGCCGACCACGGCATCTGCAAACTGCAATGCGGACAAATATCCCTGTTGCCCCATGGAAGTAAAAGCAACGGCCTTATTTGAGTGCTGTGCAACATAGCCGTCGATCATCTTATTTATTATCCGGCCATCGGTGTCGGCATTGGCCTTTGTAAAAATCAAAGCCGTATCTTTTAATTCATCCAGAACTCCGAGAAGGTTTTTAAATTGTTCTTCGGATGAATTCTTCTCCAGTGTTACAGGGTGAAAAGTTATTAATAAATTATGCTTGTCAAGCTTCAGGCCAAATTTTTTTCCCAATGCCGGCCTGGATAAAAGTCTGACCCGTTTTATATTGTCCAGCCCCAATGCACCCACGTTAAAAACCCTGTCAGGAGATTCTCCCAACTGAATGACCCTTTTTCTGTATGCCTCCAAAGAGGTAAAATGGATGTGGCTCATCTTTGTTATTGAATGCCTGAACGCATCATCGATTACACCCTCTGTAATCTCTCCGCCGTGAATGTGAGCAACCGGCAGCCTGCTGACAAGGGCTGCCGCAGCCGCGCTGAAAATCTCGAACCTGTCGCCGAGGACAACTACCACATCAGGAGACAACCTTCCATAAGCCTCGGCGAAACCTCCCATAGCAAGCCCCATGGACTTTGATATACCGACTGCAGAATCGGAACTCAACAAAATCTCGATCTTTTCATTTGTCCGGAACCCGTCCTTTTCTATTTCTTTATAGGTATATCCGAATTCAGGAGACAGATGCATCCCTGTAACTATTATCTGCAGAGAAAGCGCGGCATCGCCCATGATTTCTTCCATTAAGGGTTTCAACAGGCCGTATTCAGCCCTTGAACCAGTAACTATACAAATCTTTCTTTTCATAGTATTTTCAAAACCTAACCACAGAGAGCACAGAGGGCTTCTTTGATATAAAAAAGCCACGGAAATTCTTTTACATTACTCAGAGCATTTCTCTGTGACCTCTGTGGTTTCGCGGTTTCATTGTTGTTCTTCTTTTTCATAATTCTATAAGTTCATCAATTGTAAAATTCCTTTTCGCAACCATTCCGATCACCTCATCCCACTGCATAGGACTTATCCCTGTTCCGGGTCTTTTGGCAGTTATATTCTTTTCGGAAAGGATTTCGTCCTTTCTAATATTTTTTGACGCTACGATGCTTTTGCGCGCAATTGCCCTGTTCTTCATCTCTGAAGGAGATACCCTTTTAATGCCGTCGCCAAGAGCCTTTTCTACATTTCTTATAGCTTCGATCATGGTTTTCAGCTCAGAAGGTTCCAGGGATGCCTTATGGTCCGGCCCGTGCATCTTTTTATCCAAAGTAAAATGCTTCTCAATTACAGCTGCCCCAAGAGCCGCTGCGGCAACCGGAACTTCTATGCCCAGGGTGTGGTCTGAATATCCCACCTTTACCTTAAAGGCCTCCCTTATAGACATCATGGCCCTCAGGTTTACGTCGCCCTTGGGAGTTGGATATTCGGTATTGCAATGCAGAACGGTCAAATCCTTTTTATCAGTTCCTGCTCTGGTAAGGACATCCAGTGCATCCTCTATTTCACCCAAATTAGACATGCCCGTAGAAAGAATGACCTTTTTTCGTAAGGACCCGACTTTTCTCAAAAATGGAAGGTTCGTTATTTCTCCCGACGGGACCTTAAATATCGTTAGTCCAAGCCTGTTGAGCAGACGTATGCTTCCAAAATCAAAAGGGGTGGAAAGAAACATTATTTTTCTTCTGTGGCAATACTCGATCAATATCCTGTGCTCCTTGCCGTCCAATTCCAGTTTTTTTACCATCTCCAGTTGCGACTCGATTTTATCCGTTGAGTTCGTCTGGTAATCCGCCTTTGGCGCATACTTGCTGATTACATCTTCCGCCTTAAAAGTCTGGAATTTTACCGCATCAGCTCCGGCATCAGAAGCCGCGTCTATCATTTTTTTTGCAATATCCAGTCTCCCGTTATGATTGACACCGGCTTCCGCAATTATGAAAGTCTTCCTTTCCATAATCATAACTGTTTCTTCTTAAGTACCATTAAGAATTGCGGCCCGATAATGTATGACCCAAAAATATCTAATCGCTCATGGACCCTTTTTGCAACCACATCAAATTCCTTGAATTTCTGTTTATCAAGCATTTGATTATAAATCCTCGTTAAAAAATAGTAGGTTGAAAAGAATTTAATTTCATCTATATGAAAATATTTGGTGATAAAACCGGTTAATCTGTTAAGTTCAAAATATACGTTATGGAAAGGCTTTTCTATAGGCTCCAAATCGAATCGTCCTCTCATAAAATTAAGGTTGTTCAGCCCATCTGAACAGCACTCTAACATAATATAGGAGCCATTATCCTTTATACTTTCATAAATCTTCAGAATTCCCTCTTTCTGATTTTCAAAGTTGCCGAGATTTATTAAGCATCGTTTTGAGATTATCACATCAAATTTCTGACCCAATTCGTCATGTAGTATATCGAACTGCGAGAGCTTGATTCTGCCTTCAGCCCGCATGTTTGCCTTTTCTATCATGGCAGCAGAATAGTCATAACCAAACACCTCGCGAGCGAAATCAATCCAATATATAGTGTCAGATGCATCACCACACCCGATGTCGGCTAAAGAATCAACCTTGCCTATTTTATTCAGAGCATGGATCACAAAACTTCTTTCCAACTCCTGTAAATTCCTGTCTCCTAATGACACTGTAGCCGGATTTTCCCAATGTTTTTTTATTTCATTTAAACTTTTTTGCATCTTTTTGCTCATGACCTGCCCCTCGATTCCATTCAGTCTGTATACGCCATCGGGTATTCGCGGCTTATTACGGCTATCTCCTTTATCATTCCGAAACTAATCCTTTTATGGTGCCGCAAACATAGTTTATGTCATCTTCGCCGCTAAGCGTGGAGCTTGGCAAGCAAAGACTTTTTTCATACAACTTATAGGTGTTTTTCAAGCCCGCATTCTTATATTCCCTGTAAGGAGGAAACTCCGTGACAGGCATGAATAACCTTCTTGTAGGTATGCTATTTTTTATTAATGCCCCCTGCAGATAGGATAAGTCAATATTTTTTCCGAATGTTATGCATGTCAGCCAGCAGGAACTCTCTGCCCCGTCATATTCTTCCTGGAAACTGATAAACTCAAGGCTTCCCAGTTCCTCCCTATATATCTTATTAAGGACCTTCTTTTTTTCAAGAAAACCATCCAGCCTCTCCATCTGCGCAAGTCCTAATGCAGCCTCTAAATTTGTCATTCTGTAGTTAAAACCTATTTCAGGATGATAATATCCTTTTTCCTCATCCCTCGCCTGGTTTACAAGAAATTTAATATGCTCCACTTTTTGTTTGTCCTTCCCTGCAATCATACCGCCGCCGCCGGTGGTTATGACCTTGTTGCCATTGAAACTGAAACATCCGAAGTCCCCAAAGGTCCCGGTAAACCTGTCCCCATATTTAGCACCCAGGCTTTCTGTAGCATCTTCTATTACGTGGATATTACGTTCCTCCGCAATTCTCATTATTTCTTCCATGTTGCAGGGATTTCCATAGAGGTGCACGGGTATTATCGCCTTTGTTCTTTCCGTAATATTCCTTTCAATTTCTACGGGGTCTATGTTCCAGGTCCGGGAATCAACATCCACAAAAACAGGTATTGCCCCGACATACATAACAGGATTTACTGTTGCCACAAATGTCAGGGCGGGAACTATCACTTCATCTCCCGGTCCTATTCCCAGCTCATATAAAGCCATATGAACAGCCGCTGTGCCGCTCTGGGTTGAAACCGCTTTATTCGTACACAGGTAACGCGCGAAGCGCTCTTCAAATTCTGACACAAACGGTCCGATTGTAGAGACATAACCGCTTTCAAGCGCCCGGTTCAAAAACTCTCTCTCTTTGCTTCCGATATTCGGAGCATCGAGATAAATCTGTTTAGACATTATAAATATCCGGCTTGTAGAGCCGCGCATTTTCGTTCTTTCGAAACCATTCTGCCGTTTCCTTCAAACCTTTATCCAACGAGTACAGGGGCTTCCAGCCGGTGAGCTTCATAATTTTTCTATTGCTCCCCAAAAGCCGCTCCACCTCGCTCTTCAGGGGCCTCCGCCGTGTCCTGTCGGATACAATCTTAGCTTCGGGACCAAGCATTTTAATTATCTTATGCGCCAGATCACCGACGGATATTTCAGTCTGTGTCGCAATGTTTATTTCCTCGCCGATCGCCTTGTCTGATGACGCGATTTCAATGAATCCTCTTACGGTATCCTTGACATAGACAAGGTCTCTCGTAGGATGCAAAGAGCCGAGGTTTATCCTTTTGTTTCCCGCCAGAAGCTGTGTTATTATCGTTGGAATCACGGCCCTTGCAGACTGACGGGGACCGTAGGTATTAAAGGGCCTTATAATTGATACGGGAAGGCCGAAACTTCTGTAAAAGGAATCAGCCATTGCGTCGGCAGCGATCTTTGTCGCTGAATAAGGAGACTGGGCCTGCCTCGGATGCGCCTCGGTAATCGGCACTGATTGAGCGGTCCCGTATACCTCTGACGTTGAGGTAACGAGCACCCTCCCGACCTCGTAATCTCTGGAAGCCTGCAGGACATTTAGTGTTCCCTTAATATTCGTATCTACATAGGATTCCGGAGCCTTATAAGAAAAAGGAATACCAATGAGCGCCGCAAGATGGAAAACGACATCTACACCCTTCATAGAAGTTCTCACGCCGTTCGGATCCCGGATGTCACCGGCAAATACTTCTATAGAGCTCAACTGCTCTTTTGATAACGAATCGAGCCATCCCCAGGAATTAAAGGAATTATAAAAAACAAAGGCTTTGACGTTACAACCTTCTTCTATAAGCGCTTCAACAAGATGGCTGCCGATAAAACCATCTGCTCCGGTGACTAAAACTTTTTTACCTTTTAATTTCATGCCTTTTGTTTCTGGGCTAAGATTTTCTGAACATAGCCCTTTCCGAAGAACTTGGTTCTCGTGTGATCAAACTGGATATTTTTTTTGAAGAAAATTGTATCAAATGTTGCTTTCAGAAATGGACCTTTTTCTTTTATGTGTTCCTGTATCATTTCGTCCAGCATACCATTATTTTCCTCGCATTGCCGCATATAAACACCCCCATCCGCGGGCAATGCCTTGTCAAACAAAATGTTTTCAGCCATCTCAATCTGGCTTGTCTTCATCAACTCTTTATAATTCCTGACAGATGCCTTGAATTCAGCATTATTCAAACTCTTTCCGATATCCCCTATATGGCTATTCAGCTCAGCCGCATTGTTGTATTCGATGTGCCTGAATCCTGAATATGGAGGGGTCTTCACAAGGTGAGGATGGCAAATAAACGGCACATTCCTCATGAGGGCATCGTTCACAGTAGGATGGGCCTCGGGATAAGAATAGCCGAAATTCATCAGGAGATGGAGATAGCGTTTCTCTGAGAACATTTTATCCTTTTCCTGTCTGTTCAAATACTTTTTCTGGTAATACTCGGGGAACAACTGTTCCCATGGCGGGTCCCCGTAAATGAGCACCTTGCGGTCCGTTCGAATACTGTCTATGATTTCATATTTGAGAAAAGATATACAGCCGCTGTAGAAAAATCGTATCAACCTGCTCTCGTAATCCCTCTGTTCAACTTCGGTGAAACCCATGTCATGAAAAATCATCCACCGCAGTGAAAGCCACCAGAGTTCCAGCTCCGCAAAGATCCGTTCCTCGTCAAGAAAGTCAAACAGATACAAAATCGGGTATATGAACTGTAAAACACCCGGAAACCGTGCGTTGCTCAACACAACAACAGAATAATCGTCCTCGATCTCAAATGAGCTCTCAACGTCCTCATAGTCGTGCGGGTAGGGAAAATAATAAATATTCTTCAGATTGTATTTCTCATCATAAAACTTGTCCAAATACGGAAATACGGAAAAGCGGGGAGATACGCCGTATGAAGAAGAGGCCTTCATTAGATATCCGGCGAACTGCTCAATGTAGGAGTCGCCGTCCATCATGACAAATTCCACACCCATAAACAACAGGACGGGCACTATATTAATCCTATAAACCGTCATGACCTGATCGACATAGTAAAAGTTCACCGCAACTATCTTTCGTATATTTTCCTCGACAATGAACTTAATAAGGTCCTGCGGCGTTATGCAACTGGCCTTGCCCGGATCAAACCGGCGCGCGTTATCATCCCATCCCGTTTCCATATTGCCGTAAAGCAAATGCTCAGGGTCCATCTTGCTGCATCTCCTGAAGAAACTCAGAAACCTCTCATTGTCATCTTCATTGTAAAATAGCACCTTTTTATGCGTCGTCGCCTTGTTTTTTAAATGGATATTCTCATTAAGGAACCTGTTGGTATTCATTATAATATTCCCGAAAGCGTTAGCTGCGTTGCCTATCTTTGTCCAAACTTCCGTGCTGCAAGCCGCTTTTATCTGGGGGATCTCAGCTAAAGGCATTTGAGAAAAAAACCCTTTTGCCGAATAAAGAAACCAGTAAACAATGTACTGTTCATCTACCGTGTTAATTTCTGCGAGGGTTATTGAGTTTTGAGCCGCGAGTTTGCCGTCATTGTGAAAGTTCAACGAAAGTCTGTCCTGACTCACCTCAAGAGTAATCTCAACGCTCATCCCGGTCCTATCCACCATTCCCATGATTATGACATCATACCATTTGCCTCATTTGAAAACCAAAATATCCGGAGACTTTCTCTCAGATGAAATTGATATGCTCCGGCGGCTCACCCTCCGGGTCTTGCAGGACCAGTTTATTCTCTTTTACGTTACAGAGGAACTCATTTACTTTATGCTGCAGGCACAGGGAGCCGCACATGGACCGGGCATCAAATCTATCCGAGGCAATAAGATCAATTACCTCCCAGTAACGCTCACCCTTCCACAATGCCTTGAATGATTCATCTGCGATATTGCCGATATGATACTTTTTATATTTGGTATTGAAGAACATGCCGCACGGCGCAACGAGCCCTGAACCCGACAACTGCATGATAAACGGCGGACCGAAGCAGCGGCAGTAGGAGCGCTTTCCCCCGCTCAGGATCTTGGACCATTTGGCTTTCACCAGATAGCTGTCTGTCGAATATGCCTCGGCCTCCTTCAGCCTGTCAACCATGTTGTGGTACCGTGAATAGTCTACGCCGAGACTCCCCTGTTCGTCATCGCTGCAATGCTTTATCACAAGATAATCAACCCCCAACTCTCTTCCCAGTTTGGCGAGGGGAATGATCTGGTCTTCGAACTCGGGAAGCAGTACCATCTGCAGGCCGAGCGTCACTTTGAGACCTCTTTCTTTCTTGATCCTTACGCTTTCTTTTATAGTGCCGATAACCTTCAGGAGGCTTTTTTCGCTGCACCCGTGGATGTCGCCGTATCGTTTCGGATCAGCCGCAGAGATATTGAACCGCAGGTATGTCAAACAGGGCAGGATCTCTTCCAGGCGGTCATCCCTCAACAGGTATCCGTTTGTCCCCAGGGCCATATCCAGGCCGTTCCCCTTACCCCTTGAAATAGCATCGTACAAATGAGGAGAGCAGGTGCTCTCTCCGTCGCTCACAAAGCTGATGCCCTTTACCCCTATTTCGGCAGCATCATCAAGGAACCGGAAGATCACATCCCTGGTCATCTTTTTTTCGTCATTGGCCTGGAGCTGTCCATAGCAGTATACGCACCGGTACGAGCACTTCCTGGTTAAGGCACAGTCGATCGTGATCGGAGCTATCCTCTCTCCCCTGAGCCATGCTTCGACCCTTTCCTTATGCCACGCCAGCTTGTGTCCGTCAAGAATTAGTTCACTCATATACAATCCTCTTTTTTAACGTATTGTCAAAATTAACCACAGAGAGCACAGAAACAACCTAACCACTGAGAACACGGAGAAATACCGAAGGTGAGAAGTTGTGAAGTTGCGAAGGTGCGAATGTGAGCTAACCAACTTTCAAGAGTCACACCTTCACAAGTTCTCATCTTCTCATCTTCAGTAGTCCCTCTGTGACCTCTGTGGTTTCTTTGTGGTTTCATTTCTTGCTCAGTGTTTCCTTCACACTCCGCACTATTTCATGAAAATCGGGATAGTACAGTTCCTCGAGCGCAGGACTGTTCGGTGTCGGCACATCCGGAAAATTCACCCGCCGTACAGGGGCCCGCAGATATTCAAATCCGCTTTCCGCAACCCTGCATGCTATTTCAGCGCCCACGCCTCCTGTCCTGCAGGCTACATCAGCGATAACAAGCCTTCCGGTCTTCTTCACGGAAGTCAGTATTAAATCATCATCCAGAGGCTTTAAACTCCTCGGGTCGACGACTTCAATATCTATGCCTTCTTTCTGCAACTCCCTGGCAGCCTTCATTGCCTCGTATACCATCTGGGAAAGGGCCACGATAGTCACGTCCTTGCCCTCTCTCCGCACGACCCCCTTTCCTATCGGCACCCTGTACATCTCTTTGGGAACATACCCCGTATAATTATAGAGCCATCTATGCTCAATAAACATGACCGGATTGCCGTCTTCAACAGAAGAGATGAGTAATCCTTTCGCGTCATAGGGAGTGCTGGGCATTACGACCTTCAGGCCGGGGATATGAGTAAAAAGGGCATGCAGGGCCTGGGAATGCTGGGCTGCCGAGCCCCATCCCCTTCCGATGATGCTCCGGATCACAAGGGGCACGTGCGCCTGCCCTCCGGTCATGTATGACCACTTTGCCGCATGATTGATTATCTGGTCCATGCACATAGGCAGGAAGTCCATTCGCATGTGGATGAATATAGGCCTCATGCCGGCCAGGGCCGCACCGATCGCCACGCCTGTCATACCGTTTTCGGCAATGGCAATGTCCATTACTCTCGTTTTTGTAAACTGTTCTGCAAGTCCGGTCGTAGAGCCGAAAATCCCGCCGGCATCATCTATCCCCTCGCCCATGAGGAATACCCTGTCGTCCTTTTCGAGCAACTGCGCTTGCGCTTCCCGAAGGGCTTCCTGATACGAGAGGCACCTGAGGCCTTCCCTGGCCAGGGTATCTTCAAGATCAGCCTTATCTATGCATACTTTGGTCCACGGCATCTTTATTCCTTTTCAAAATAGACATCGCTCAAAAGTTCTTCAGCCCCGGGGAAGGGACCTTCTTTTGCAAATTTCAAAGCTTCCTCAAGAACCATATCAATGGAACCTGTCATCTCCTGGAACTCTCCCTCTGTAAGGATATGCCTGCCTATCAGATATTCTTTATATAGCTCGACAGGGCATCTGTCCATCCAGTCCTCAAGCTCTATCAATGGACGGCATCCCTTCTCATAATCGCAGTCAGGCCCTACATGGCCCTTCCATCTGTATGTCACACACTCAACGAGGGTCGGCCCCTGTCCGCTCCTCGCCCTATGCACAGCCTCTCCTGCAGCAGCGTAGATTTCGAGAACGTTATTGCCGTCAACACGCACCCCTTTTATTCCATACCCATCCGCCCTGGCGGCAATGTTATCATGCGGCTGCCTGGCAGATAAAGGAGAGTTCACAGCATAAAAATTGTTCTCGCAGACAAACACAACAGGTAGTCTTTTCAACGAGGCAAAATTCAGACCTTCGTGGAACGCACCTTCTTCAGAAGCCCCGTCTCCGAAGAAAACAGCCGTGACTTTATCGTCTCCTTTCATCACTGATGCCAGAGCAGTACCAACAGCCAGGGGGATACCGCCGCCTACAATTGCGGATGTCCCTACAATACCGTCCTGAGGAGATGCCGGATGCATCGAGCCCCCCTTCCCTTTGCAGCATCCCGTCTTTTTTCCATAGAATTCCGCAAGCAATACGCCCGGGTCAACGCCCTTTGCAAGGCAGTGTCCATGGCTTCTATGTGTAGTGAACACGTAATCGTCCCTTTTCAGGTGGGCGCAGAAAGCAGAGGCGATTGCTTCCTCGCCTATGTAGAGATGAACGGGGGTCTTCATGTCCTGGATCCCGTAAACGGCAACTATTTTCTCTTCAAAACGCCGTATGTACACCATTGTCCGGCAAAGTCCCAGCAGCACTTCACGGGGTATTTGCTCCATGTATATGCTATGTTCGATTGCTTGCTTCTCTCTTTCTTGCATGAAAATTCTTCTCTCCGGCAAAGGTGCAGAACAGGGGCCATACGAGGACCGTATCAGAGTTAACGCTCCCGGAATGATTCTTCACTTCCCATTGGATTTTTAACTCATTTACTCGTCTATTATCAGCACGTTTCGGCCTGCAATACTTCCGTCTTCCTGGGCGCGATATTGTTCCTTACTGCTTCAATAACTTCTTCTATGACCATATGCTCCATGCAATTTAAACCCGTGACACATTTGGGATTATAGCATGGCAACAGGTGGCATTTCTGGTCCGGATAGATCGACTGTCCGAACCCGTGTAAATATATTTCCTGCGAATCGGTGGGGCCGAAAAGCCCGATTACCTTTTTCTTGAAGGCAAGACCTATATGCAGCCCAAGACTGTCCTGGGATACCAGGAGCCTGCATGAATGGATCCAATCCATGTAATCATTGAGGTTCTTAAGCCCCTGCTGCCATGATATGGTATATCCCGCTTCCAGCAACCCTCTTTCGAGTTCCTTCCACTTTTCCACCGGCATCGCCTTTGTTTGCCATTTCGTCCCGACATTAAAATTAAATCCGATATCGTATGTTTCAACCGATTTCGGCTGGTAACCGAGAATATATCCCTGGCCCTTCCACTCAACGCCGAGCATCTCTATGAGGGCCTGCTGCCAGCAATCTTTCGGCTTTTTTCCGTTCTGTTTCGCGCTTATGTAATCGATAAAACTCAGGCCTTTTTCATAAGCGTGGTAGGTACCCGCAATACTCTCAAAACGGAAGCCATATTTGACCCATGCGTCGATCATATCGGAGATAGCGCAAACACCGGGGATCTTTTCAAGGTTTACAAGCACGTCAAATTTCTCTCTCATCAACTGAAAAGGAATAAATTCATCCCAGGTCAGCAGCCTGTCGATGAATTTATTGCCGCTTAACAGCGGCTCCGCCTCTTGCGAAACAAGCCATGTTATATGTGAATCCGGATACTTCTCTTTAAAAGCCCATAAAACAGGTGTCGTCCTGAGAACATCACCGAGGCTTGGGACCCTGCCTATCTCAGGGTCCAATGTTTCAGAATAACCGAGTTTTATTACGAGAATCTTTGTTGCCACGATCGCCTCCTGTTCCTCAAATAAAGTTTATATGCTCCGGCTTATTATCCAGGAATTCCAAAAACTCATTTATCCTCGCCATCCTGCAATTAAGCCTGCATTCATCCTCTATGACCAAAGCTTCTTCTCCATGCCTGATCGACGCCTTTCTTTTCTCTCCCGATAAAATCTCGGACATCCCGTCCGCATAAATGTTTCCTGTTCTGAACCTCTCATCCCCTATGAAAACGCTGCATGTATAGAAATCTCCTTTGGATGAAATATACCCCCAAAACGGCAGTGCGCGACAATGTCTGAACATCTTGTCTTTTTCAACATACCTGCTAAAGGCTTCTTTTCTGAAAATCACGTTAAGTTTGGATTTAGCGTTATATCGGCCGATGACTGCTTCGACCCCGCCGATCAATTCATCCGTGTATGCCGTGTCCCTCTTTTTTATCATTTGCGGGTGCAGGGAATAAGGCTTCAGGCTTATGTAATCCACTCCGATTTCATCAAACAGACGCAATGCATTTTCAATGTCATTTAGATTTTCCTCTATGATGAGGAACTGAACTCCTATGGTCACTTCCAGTCCGCGCTCTCTCTTGACCCTCAATGCCTCTTTTATACTTCCTATTGTCCTGTTGAAAAAATCTTCCGGGACATTATGGACCTTTGCATGCACCCCGGGGCTACCCGCATCAACGCTGAAACGGACCCACGTGAGATAGGGAAGGATCTCTGTCCATAAGTCGTAATTGCCGAGAGTGCCGTTCGTTGTCAGGGAAACGTCTATCCCTGAATCTTTTGCAACCCTGACAAGAGCCGGCAAACCCTTATGCAGTAAGGGTTCTCCTTCTCCGGCGAACATTATACTCTTTACACCCATCCTTCCCATTTCTTCGAGTCTTTTGCAAAGCAGAGCGGTATCCAGCTGGAACCCCTTGTCCCTGGCAAAATCAATGCCGCAAAAGATGCATTTGTGATTGCAGAAAGAGACAGGGCTGATCTCGATATAAACAGGCGGAATTACCCTGTTGCCCTGCCACTCGACCACTCTGTCCAGATGCCAAAACAGCTTATGGCCGTCTATAAGATACTTATCCAATATGGACCCCGGCCCTTTGCCCTATGCCCCTTATCTCCACGCTCGTATGGCCGAAGATCTGAAACCTGTTTGTCTTGACCTTCACGTCGCAGGGATTGCATTCGCCAAAGGACGAGCATGGCCTGAATTCATCTACAGAGTCCTCGCTAAAGCCCCCGTCGAGAATATGTGCCATAGGGTCCCTGCCGTTGTATAAGTCTGAATGGCATTTGTAGACATAACCCGCAGGATCGACGATGATCTCGGTGGTCCTGCATTCACAGCTTCTATGGTTTTCTCCGCAAACAGAACCTTCGTATTTGAACGTCCCATAAAGCTTCCCTTCCCACTCACCCAGGAACTCCTTGGTCCTGAAATCAATACCAAGCTTCAGACACCTCTCTTTTGTTTCGAGTATATGCTTTATTATCGCCGGGTGCTCGATTCCATATATCCCGACCCTAAAGCCGGCGTCATTAAGTGTTAATGCCTTCCTAACAAGGTCATCTATATCATTTTGCCCGGGATGATAACTTACCCTGATTGATGCATAGGGGGCCTCTCTGGTTAACCTCCAGACAGGCACATTCCTTATGAACTCATCGACATCGAACATCATGTTTGTCATCAGGTCCATCTTGATCTCAGGTTTGACTTCGTTGACAACTCTGTAAAATCCCTTATAGAGGGTCGGCTCTCCTCCCTGAAGGGTAAGCGGCAAGTCTGCCCTTAAAACCAGCCGGTTTGCGGCTTTTATCCATTCATCAGCCCCCATATGCTTTCTGGCCGCCTTTGTATATCTGGAGCCGCCACCGTGCAGGTTGATGCAGTAAGGGCAATGGAGATTGCATGCTAGCGTAAGGAAGAAAGCAACATAGTTATGATGTTCTTTGGGTTGTATGGGGTGCGATTCTTCAGCCACGTATTTTTTCCTTTTTAAAAGTATTTAAGCAATAATTATGCCCACGCGAGATCGGATACTATCCAATTGTATTTGAAGGCTATTTACATTTTGTATTCTATAATGCTCCAATGCCGCCTTCGATAAAAGGAAAAATTTTCCTGTCATAATATTGCCTATTTACTTTTTATCGGCGCCTACGGACAAGAACTTTACAAAGACCTCATTAACAAAAATGCAATCCATGCCGGATCGGGTAGTGTCTCAGTTTGTTTTTGCTCTGGATCACCTGAGTTCTGGTAGTGGGAAGGCGGAAGCCGCCCACACTTCGAGAAATGGCGATATAGACAATTTTCAGTATATACCGACAGATGGAATCCAAAGGCTAATTGATCCAGAGCAAAAACAAACTGAGACACTACCCAGGATCCACTCCGCCATAGGGGAATATGATATAATTCATTATACATGGCACCGGCAATTCAGGACAACGGTCTTAGCATAAGAGAAAATTGTTGTTGTCCTGTTTGCAATGCACCGTCTTCGGGTTACAGGAGACAAATTAATGATATTTATTCAGTTTTAAAGTGTGGAAATTGCGGCCTCGAATATACGGACCCGCTGCCAACCCGGGAACAACTCGAAATTTTCTATACAAATTATCAGGACATTCGGGCAGACGCCAAGGTTGTAATAATGAATGCAAAAAAGAATCTGAAACACCTGTCTGCCCGGTATGGACTTTCAAATAGTTCCAGGATTCTGGATTTTGGATGCGGGGTCGGTCTTTTTGTGAATATAGCAGGACAAAACTGTGTGGGGGTCGATCCCTTCTATGCGGATGGTCAGCGAATTCTTGCCGATATTCAGGATTTAAATGAATCACAATTCGATTTTATCACGTTGTGGGGTGCCCTCGAACATTTGGCCGATCCTCTGAATTCCATAAACAAACTTGCAATGAAGCTGGTAAACGGAGGCTTGATTGCCCTGACGACTATAGATGCAGAGGGTATAATTCCATATTATTACAAACCACCGGAGCATCTTACGTATTGGACACACGCTGCCTTCAATTTATTGGCAAGTAATTGTGGCTTGGAACTAATCGAATACAAACCTTATAAAATGCTTCAACTGGGCAGCGTATATTTGGACCGACTTTTAAGCCGTACACCCCAAAATTATAAAAAATATTTTCAGCTGAAGCTCCCTGAAGTTGTTCTGGTGCCCACGAATGAAATATTCGTTGTTTACAAAAAAAAATGAGATAACCAGGTGAATAAATGAAATTCTTAGTTGTCATACCCTTATACACTGTAAAAAGGTTCCACTATTACAATGTACCGCTGGGGCTTCTTTATATTTCAGCAAACCTCAGGAAAAAAGGTTTCGATTCTGAGATCCTCAATTTAAACGACTCCCCGGACGAGTATCTGGACTCCAAGCTTCGCAGGTTCTTGTTGGGGAAAAAAATCGACGTGCTCTGCGTCGGCGGGCTTACTGTTCATTATAATGAAATAAAAAATATCCTGCGGTGCGCTAAACAAATTAAAAGTGACCTGGTGACTGTTGCGGGCGGCGGACTTATCAGCAGTGAGCCTGAATTGATGATGAGGATGCTGCCTTTGGACTTCGGGGTCATAGGAGAAGGCGATGAGACCATAGGGGAACTCGCCATGGCGCTTCAAACAGGAGGAGGTTTTGACAAGGTTAATGGCATCATTTATAAAGACCCGGAAAGCGGGGCCATCGTTCAAACAGAGCCACGCACACCGCTGTCAGACATAAACAATGTTCCATGGCCCGATTACGAAGGATTCAACACCGACGACTACCTTTTGCTTCAGAGACCTTCCGACAGTTATTACCGGAGCATCGTTGACAATCCCCGTGAACTGGCCATCATTGCAAGCCGTTCGTGCCCCTATAAATGCACCTTCTGCTATCATCCGCTCGGCAATAAATACCGCCAGCGGAGCCTTGATTCTATTTTCGAGGAAATCGACTTTCTTGTCCTGCGGTACAACATAAATATACTGGCAATATACGACGAATTGTTCTCCTGCGATCTTAAAAGGCTTGGCGAATTCTGCTCCAGGATAAAACAGTATGGAATCCATTGGTCTGCCCAACTCAGAGTGGATAATGTTGACAGCGATATGCTGTCCATGATGAAAGATTCCGGATGTTATATCATAAGTTACGGGATAGAAAGCGCACACGACGAAATACTGAAAAGCCTTAAAAAATACATTACTGTCTCCCAAATCGAAAATGCCCTTCGATTGACAACCGCAGCTAAAATTGCCGTACAGGGAAATATCATTATAGGGGCGGAAGATGAAAATATTGAAACCGCTTTAACCTCGCTTCGCTGGCTTGTCGGCAAAACGCCCTATCAACTGGGAGCTAACCTTATACAGGTATACCCCGGGAGCGAACTGTATGCCCTCGCCCTTGAAAAGGGAGTGATTGCGGATAAGGCCGCCTATATCGAGGAGGGGTGTCCTTATGTCAACGTAACAAAGATGAATGAGAAAGAGTTTTCCCGAATAATGTCCACTGTAGGAAAAATCAGTATGCCCACGATAGACACTGTGGCAGAAATAATCTCTTTCGAAAAAAAGGGATTGGACACGTTCGGCCGGGGCTTATTCCATCTGAAGTTGCGCTGTCCATACTGCCTCCAGGAAGTCGACTACGAAAATATGTTCGAACCGGACCCACAACACTTTCTTCATATATTTTTTTGCAGAAAATGCTTTTTGCGTTACAATATCCCGCTTTACTACAGTGGCCCACTGACCTATGAATCTTTTAAAGCCCTTAATACGAATGTGGACTATATCCTGAACGCTCTGCCGAAGGACGCCAGAATCGCCCTTTGGGGTTACAACAACATGACCTATGTCGTTATGGTCAACTCAAAGTTGTTCCACCGAAAAATTGCCTGTGTCTTTGATGAGACGAAAAAAGCACAAGAACAGGAAATAGAGGGAATTAAGGTAGTCAGACTGCCTGCCGATGCCTCTGAAGTGCGTTCACATGCCGACGTCATTATCGTATCTTCTAATGAAAACCGCGAGAGGCTGTCAGCCCTGGCAGATGATCTTCAAAAAGCCGGAATTGTTATCTATGATCTGCACATCACGTAAAAGGCACAGGCAAGGAGGCTTCAATGGCAGAGTGTAACTATGACTATCATTATATTCAGGAAGGGGCAACGGAACTGACGCGGAGTGACTTATATAAACTTTTTGAGAATTACCGCACATGGAAATACATAATCGGCATGCTCATAATGCTTGGCAAAACCAAGTTTCCAGAATATAAAATCCTTGACGTTGGATGCGGGGCAGGAGACAACCTCCGCTTTATGACAGAGTTGCGTGTCAAGCCTGAGAACTGCTATGGGATAGACCTCAGCCGGAAGGCAATTGATTTATGCCGGGCCTTGTCGCCGGAGGCCATGCATTTTCAACTCGGAAGTGCTTTAGCACTGCCTTACGCTGAGAACACATTCGATATTGTTTTATGTTTCACGGTGTTAGAGTGTTTTGAAGACAGCGATGTGAGGAATATTTCGAGGTCATTGAGGAGAATAATGAAGACCGGCAGTATACTTTTGGTCGTAGATATTAATGAACGTTTTATCAATGCCGCTGCAAACAAAGAATTTCTTAAACAGGCACGTTCATTCAATTTTGAAACTGAAGAACTTGAACAACTGTTGTTTACTGAATTCTCCGTGTTCAAAAAAATATATATCAACGGTGGCTTTTGGCATATGAAGGACGGTAAGCCGGCCGATATCAAAGACCTTCCTTACATTGATGCAGAACTGGATAAAGGACCGTTGAGTGCTTGCTTCAGCCTGTATTCTTTTGTCGCTAAATAGAAGGAAAAACAAGTGATAAAACCCTTTCTGACGAAAATAACAAATTTATTCTGCAAGAACTATAATATATTTACAAACAGTTAAGGAGGCTTCAATGGCAGAGTGTAACTATGATTATCATTATATTCAGGAAGGGGCAACGGGACTGACCCGTAGTGACCTGTATAAACTGTTCGAGAATTACCGTTCATGGAAATACACAATCGGCATGCTCATCATGCTCGGCAAAACCAAGCTTCCCGAATATAAAATTCTTGACGTTGGATGCGGGGCAGGAGACAAACTCCGTTTTTTGACCGAGTTGCGTGCCAGGCCTGAGAACTGCTACGGAATAGATCACAGCCAGAAGGCGATTGATTTATGCCGCGCCTTGTCGCCTGAGGCCATGCATTTTGAACTCGGAAGTGCTTTAGCACTGCCTTACGCTGAAAATACATTTGATATCGTTTTGTGTTTCTGTGTTTTAGAGTGCTTTGAAGATAGCAATGTGAGGAACATTTCGAGATCATTGAGAAAAATAATGAAGGCCGGAAGTGTTCTTCTGGTTGTGGATCTGAATGAAGTTTTTGTAACAAGCGTTGTAAACAAAGACTTCCTTAAAGAACTGCGTTTATTTAATTTTCAAACCGGAGAACTTGAACAACTGCTTTCTACTGAATTTTCACTTTTCAAAAAGATATATCTCAACGGGGGCCAATTTTTTGATGCGACCGGAAAGCTGCCCGATATCGTAGACCTTCCCTCTATTGACGCGAAATTGGATAAAGGAGAGTTGCCTGCCTTCTACAGCCTGTATTCTTTTGTCGCCAAATAGAGCCTGTTTATAAACGCTGAACAAAACCACAATGTTGTGTACAATTAAGGCAAATGTGAAAAAATGAAATTTCTAATTGCCGTGCCCCGTTATGTACTCAAAAGATTCCATTACTACAATGTTCCTCTTGGGCTCCTCTATATTTCATCAAACCTCAAAAAAAGAGGTTTCGACGCAGAAATCGTTAACCTGAACGAATTCTCGGAAGAACCCCTGGAGTCCACATTGCGCAGGTTCCTGCTCGGAAAGAAAATAGACGTGCTCTGCACCGGCGGACTATCCCCGCATTACCGGACAATAAAAAGCATCCTGCAAATCGCCAAGCATGTCAAAAACAACGTGATTACAGTTGCCGGCGGGGGACTTATCAGCAGTGAACCGGAATTGATGATGCGGTTGCTGCCTTTGGACTTCGGGGTCATTGGAGAAGGAGATGAGACTATAGGTGAACTGGCAAAGGCGCTTGAGACAGGCAAAGGCTTTGACAAGGTTAATGGCATAATTTATAAGAGCACGGAAAGCGGCTTAGTACAAACAGCGCCTCGTATCGCATTGTCCGACATCGATAGTGTTCCCTGGCCCGATTACGAAGGGTTCAATACCGAGGATTACCTTTCTCTGCAGAGACCCTCGGATTGCTATTACCGGAGCATCGTTGACAATCCACGTGAACTGGCTCTTATAGCAAGCCGTTCCTGCCCTTATAAATGCACCTTCTGCTATCATCCGCTTGGCAATAAATACCGCCAGCGTAGCCTTGACTCTATTTTCGAAGAAATAGAATTTCTTCTTGTGCGTTACACCATAAATATACTGGCCATATACGATGAATTGTTCTCCAGCGACCTTAAAAGACTGGGTGAATTCTGCGCCCGGATAAAGAAATATGGCATCCACTGGTCTGCTCAATTGAGAGTGGACAATGTAAACCGCGAGATTCTGTCCCTGATGAAGGACTCGGGATGTTATGTCATCAGTTACGGGATAGAAAGCGCGCACGATGAGATACTGAAGAGCCTTAAAAAACACACAACGGTGGCCCAAATCAACAACGCCCTCAAGTTGACGACCGAGGCGAAAATTTCTATACAGGGGAATATTATTATCGGGGCTGAGGATGAAACAATCGAAACAGCCAACACCTCCCTGCGCTGGGTCCTTGATAACTGGACATATCAGTTGGGCGTCAATAATATACAGGTTTACCCCGGCAGTGAACTATATGCCCTCGCACTTAAAAAAGGGATTATTACAGATAAGTCCGCCTATTTCGAGGCGGGCTTTCCAATCATAAATGTCACTAAAATGACTGATAAGGAATTTTCCAGTGTAAGCGATTCCATCCAGAAAATGAGGCTGCACAAAATCACCAGTGTCGCAGAAATCATCTCCCTCGAAAAAAAAACGGAGGATCTTTTCGGACGGGATTCATTTTATTTAAAGCTGCGCTGTCCATTCTGCCGCCGGGAAGTTGAATACAACAATATGACAGGACCGACGCCCCATGGCTTGAGCACCTTCTTTTGCAGGAAGTGCTTTATGCGTTACGAACTGCCGCTTTATTACAATGTCCCGCTGAACTACCATATATTTAAGGCCCTTAACACGACAGTCGACTATATACTGAACGGTCTACGGCCGGATTCCAAAATCGCTCTGTGGGGCTTCAACGAATTTACCTACGCTGTCTTTGTCAACTCAAAACTATACCAGAAAAAAATTGCCTGCATTTTCGACAACCGGAAAGAGGTACAAGGACAGGAAATGGACGGGATCAAAGTAATCAGCCTTCCTGACGATGACGCTGAAGCCCGGTCTTACGCAGATGCCATTATCATCTCTTCAAACGACAACCGCGCTGAACTGGAGGCGCGGGGAGCTGCTCTGCAAAAAGCAGGAATAGCGATCGCTGATCTGAAAATTGGGTAGGTATCAAAGATAGTTAAATCGGGAAATCCCCTGAGTGACGCAGAAAATCATCATCTTTCGGCAAAACGCCTGCCCATTTCGTAAAAAACCTGACCCTGTTTGCCCAGTTCTCGTCAGATATGTCCTCTCCAAAAAAAGACTCCCTATAATTAAATGCAAGGCAATCAGGCAGGTATCTGATCGGGATATTTAATTCTTTCGCCTTAAGGCATGCATCCGCCTCTATAAGATGATTTGCTATCCCATCATCAAATCCACGAACAGATTCGAATATGCTTCTATGCATGCCGACTAATCCCCCGCCCACGGCGTCCCTGTGAGCGTCCGGCGCTAATTCCTCTTTTATAAAGTACGGGGTAAAGTTAAAATCAAAGCCGATGCCAAGACAGTAAGGAGTCAAATCCGGGTTCTTTAACGGCACGCCGGCAATCCCCTCTTTCATGGCATTGCCCATACCTTCATCTTTAAGGTACACAATACCGGGTCTCATAAAAACCAGATATTCACCCGAGGATATTTCAGCACCGCTATTATAGAGATGGGCAAGATTTCCTTCAGCCGCAATAATGCTCACACCTCCTGTAATATGGGAAAGCGTTTCCTTTACGCCGCTGTCATTCACCACAATTACAACTTCCCAATCCGGATGTTTCACATTCCGGGGAAGGGAGGCAAGAGTTGCCATCAATGCCTCGGAATCATGTCCTGAAGGGACAATAAAGCTGACCTTGCCGGCAATGAATTCCTTTTGCAAGGCTGCCTTGCCCTTTTCTTTGCTCGCCTTCACATCCAAAATATAACTCATGACCCCTATCACCCTTTCCACAGACTTGCCGTCGAGTTTATAATAATTGTCGGCCAGGAATTTGCCAAGGCGGGCCTGTATGTCTGAAGGGACTCCGCTTTCCATTGTGCTGAACAGACTTGCCCAGTTTCCAAGTGGATAAGCAGGCTGCGCAACGCCGTCATCAACAAGATAATCATATGTCAGCCCCGGGTCCGGAATAGAAAACAGCGGCTTGCCAAAAGCCAATGCTTCTATATTGAGCGTTGTCTGGCCCAGGGCCACGCAATAATCCGAGACAGCAATTAATTTGTACGGGTCATAGGTATCGAGAATAATAACGCCAGGATTAATTTCCCTGAAGATCTCCCTGATTTGTTCAATGCCGCTCTTGAATACACTGGGGTGCCATTTGAATATTAAAACAGCTCTATCCTCAATCCTTTCGAGGCCACGCAGCAAGGCCTCCCAAAAGTCCTTCTTTATAATCCCGCCGATTTTTATTCCGACCAGAAAGAGAACGATTTTTTTGTCTGGTGGAACGGCCAGTTCCTTCCTTATCGCATTTCTCGTTTCAGCGCTGGAATTTTCCTTGATCGCGCCATCGATGTGAGTATTCCCCACAGGTAACATTTTATCCACCGAGCACTTAAGTCTCGCCAGTTTATCTTTTGTCACATTGCCCCAGAGCAGGTTGGCTGTGGAATATTCCGTATGCATTGAATGGCCTGCCTGAGTCGTATAATAATCACCTTCCTGAAAGGTCACAAGTGGTATTTTATTTTTATAACAAAGATGGCCTATTATCTTGCCCCAGCGTCCGCATTCATGGTGGACCAGAAACAGGTCAGGCCTTTCGACCTCCATAAACTTCTCCATACAAAAATACTCTTCCATAAACTCCTTGAAGATCCAGGTCTCCTTAAACAGGGGCCAGCGTCGAAACCCCTTCCACCTGAAACAGACAGCTGACCAGCGTTCGAATAATTCGGATAATCCGGTATTGATCTTTTTCACAACATCGTCGGTCATATAATCGGTAAAGTGCCTGTACGACAGGTTACGCTTCATCATGTCAAGCTCATAGGGATAATCAGATAACGGCGTGACAAAAAGAATGTCGCCTTTATGTTTTCTTATTTCCTCCCGGATAGGCATAAAAAACCTTGTATGGTGCGGGAGTGCCAGGAAACTGGCTATTTTCTTGCCTTTGAAGCTCATCATTTTCTCCGTGTCAGTTCGTACATATTTTCAAGAATTAACCACAGAAAACACAGAGACAACCTAACCACAGCCAAAAGTAGGCGCTTCTAAGCGAGGACACAGAGAAATACTCTGTGCACTCTGAAGACTTTATGGCGCTTTTTATATATTAGGATTCCTCTGTGTCCTGGCTTAAGGCCCCTACTTTTGGCTGTGGTTTCTTTGTGGTTTCATTTTTTCCCTGACTTTACCAGCTCGTTGATGATTTCAGTGATTCCGACTGAATCATGCTTTATTTTATATGCCCTTTTAATGGACTGCGCAAGATCACCCGGACTTTTTATAAACGTAACGCCGTCATCGTCCGGCATTGGCTCATTCATCGGATTATATATCCATGTGCCCTTTCCATTCTGGGCTGAAAATTCGAGCGGGGAGATATAGGATGGAGATATGACAACATCAGAAGCCATAACAACAGGCACAATGCTGCCTGGTTCAACCACATAAAATCTGCCATTTAGTTTCTTCAGGTCTTTCAAAAACGCCCCTTCTATTATTCTATCTTCAGTAAATTCCCGGATAACAAATTTGCGCCTGACCAGGAATAACACGACAGGGATTCCGGTTTCCGCAATGACCCTGAACACCTCCCTCAACTGGGGTCTGAACCTTGCATGGTTGAAAACCACTACCCCCAGCTCAGACCGGTCCACGGTTATCGATGAATTATACAGATGGTTTTTATAGACATCTTCTACAGTGGATAAAGAGTATATGTCTTTGCTGTCAGTCAATACCCATATTTTTTCCGGAGCAATGCCTTTTTTAACGTAAAATTGCTTTTCATATTCTTTTCTGACTATGAGGGCATCCATTAGTCCGGCCATGAGAAGGCCGCTTTCGACTGCGGGGTAGACCTGGTATCCCGCAACCTTTATCCCTGCCTCTTTGGCGTCAAACAGCAAACCTGTATAAAAGACATCTACATTTTCAGAAATGGCCTCGTCATAATTCATTAATGGAAATAAAACCATATCGGCATCGATACCGGTAATTTCCGGGAAAGAAGATCCCGATATATGCCCCCAGAAATCGTCAAAAGCGATGGGCTTCCATAATTTCAGGTCAGTTCCGGGCACAAATATATCATAAGTATATTTAACAAAACCTTTTGCAAGTTCATCCCGCAACTCATAGGTGACAGGCAGCGCTTCCTCCAGGATGAACCTGGTATGCATATTGGAGGAGGTACTAACAGGTTTTTTATTTATATCGTCATATACTCTTTTTGAAATAGTCAAAACCTCGACAATAAAATGCTTCGAAAGTTCATTCAGCAAATAACAAATTCTCCCCGAAGTGGCAAAATAATCCCGTTCGCTGACGGGAAACAGCAGTTTCTTCATGTATTCTCCTCGTCGCTCCTGACCGCTGTTACCGACTGAAAAAATCGCTCAAGTTCTCTCACCGCATCAATGTTGTTATAAAATATATAATTGTTTTTAAGTATCTTTGTGCTTATTTCATTTCTCCAGTCGGCCTCGTTGGCAAGTCGCAACGCTAAATCAATGTATTGTTCGCCATTATTACTGATGAGGTCCATGATATCCATTTTCTTGTAGTAGGCGTACGTAAAACGGCTTGCCATCCGGCTTGAAGGCCACGTTACTATCGGGCAACCAATCGAAAATATCTCCAGGCTGGTTGTGCCGCCGCAAAAATAAGGGGTATCCAATACAGCGTCCGCACTTCTCATAAGACTGAGAAAATCATTGAAAGGAAGCCGCGGTAAAAAAATTATCCTGTCCGCGACATCAGGAATTGACCTCAGGAACCGCTCCATAAGCAAGGTGCTCCAGTACTTATTTGCATCGTCAAATAAAATCAGCAGGCCCTTATTGTCGCGCCGTAGAATCTGACCCAACACAGCATCAAAATCCGGATGGAATTTGATTAAGCTTTGAGGCGCAGCATATAACCTGTAATCACCCGGCAATCCGACTCTTCTCCTTATCTCCCGCGCTCCGGTCAATTCAACGGCGGCAGGGCGGTAGAAATAATTCGGAATATTTTTCATTCTCACAAGACGTTCCGAATATTGAGTTTCAGAACCCTTTGGCTCGAAGTCTTCACAGGATACAAAATAATCCAAACCGGGTATCCCGGTTGTGTCCGGATGCCCCCATGTCACGCACTGAACGCGAGCCAACCTCGAAAAAGCAAGAAAATAGGTGAAGGGGTCCATTCCGATATCCGTATAAAACAGGAGGTCCAGCTCACATTCAGCTATTTGCTCACGCGCCGTTTCCAGGACCGGCACAAGCGACACTGCTTTATCGGCGTCTCTTTCTATGAATTGTGAGATCTCATCGGATTTCTTTTTGCCAAAAAAGACAAAAACATTAAAGCGCTCACGGGACAGGTTAGAAATGACCCCACGGAAATGTTTGCCGATAGTATGTTCGCAAAAATAGCTCGAAATAAAACCGACCCTTATTTTTCCCGATTTCTCAATACTCCCTTCATTTTTGCAGTGCGGCGCCACATAAAGCAGCGAAGGACAGGCATATGCATAGAGTTTTGCTGTCTTGACCTGCAATTCCCGATTGTCGAGTCCGTGATAGGCCAAAAAAAAGTTGGTTTGACCGATCTCTTTAAGAGGATTATTCAGAACAACTCCCGATTCAAGAAAGTCATCCAGGGCATGGTCAAACTGCCGGCGAAAATTCAGAACACTTTCTTCAGACGGCATAATTATCGGAGGCAGCGCCGCCAACTTTATTTTCACGCCGGAGCTGTGTGTCAGCTCAAGTACTTTACGGTAATGCTCTTTCGCTTCCTCAAACTTGCCCTGGTCGGCAAGGGCATTCCCCAGATTGTAATGCGCCTCGTGAAAATCAGGTTTCGATGACACAGCACGGCGGAAAAAGGGTATAGCCTCATCCATATTCCAACGCTCTGCAAGCGCATTGCCCAGCTTAAAATTAGCCATGTGAGAATCGGGTCTTAGAGATACAGCCCGACGGTAAGAGACTATCGCCTCATCCAGCTTCCCCTGCTCTTTAAGCGCATTTCCCATATTATAATGCGCCTCATAAAAGTCCGGCGCCAGGGACACAGCCCGGCGGTAACAGGCTATCGCCTCATCAAGTTTCCCTTGCTCCGCAAGCACAGAGCCCATATTGCTGAGCGCCTCATGATAATCAGGGTTTAAAGATAGAGCACGGTTGTAACAGGCAATTGCTTCATCCGGTTTATTCAATGCTCGATACACATTGCCGGCGTTGTTATGATATAAAGGGATGGCCCGATTTGCATTTATCGCTTTTTCAATTAAACCGACCGCAATTTCGTTCTGCCCGAGTTGATTGGCGATAACACCCAGTAAGTGCAGCGCATCAGCATTGTCGGGATCCGCCTCCAATACTTGGCGATAAATAGCTTCGGCTTGTTGCAGTTCACCCTTTTGATGGTGCTTTAACGCCAGTTGTATGGTGTCAGGGATAGAAGAGTATTGCTTTGGATTGTCCATTTATTGGCCGTTAAATTGCGTAGAAACATGAATCATGTTATATTTTAGCAAATATCGGGCCCGTAGTGCTTCAGTTAGTGCAGTGCGTCCAACGCTTCTTTACATTGTCATTGCGAGCGAAGCGAAGCAATCTCGCAGTGAAAGACGCGATTGCCGCGCCCGATAAAACCTGGCTCGCAATGACGAGAGATTTTTGACGCACTTCACTGGTTGACGGGAGAAAATAAACTGAATGTCCGGAAATATGCCTAAAGAGATCAAACAGGAAATAGAAGAGCTGGTTAACGACCTGAACTATCACAGCTATCGCTACCATGTTCTTGACTCGCCCGTCATATCTGATGAAGAGTATGACCGTCGCTATCATCATTTAAAGGCACTTGAAGAAAAAAGTCAGTATGTTCTGCCGGATTCACCCACGCAAAGAGTCGGCGCTGCTCCGCTCGAAAAGTTCTTAAAGGTCAAACATACTGTTCCCATGCTTTCGCTGAATAATGCTTTTACCTTCGAAGAAGTAAAAGATTTTGACGCCAGGATAAAAAAGCTGCTGAACACTGATAATGAGATAGAATACACAGTTGAGCCAAAATACGACGGCCTTGCCATTGAACTGACATATGTAAAGGGCCTTCTCCATAAGGCGTCCACAAGAGGTGACGGCTACGAAGGCGAAGATGTGACACAAAATATCAGGACTATTAAAGCAATTCCGCTCAAAATTGAAGTCCGGGGTAATATACCGGAGGAAATTGATATAAGGGGAGAGGTCTACATGGACCTCGATGAATTTGAAGAGCTGAACAAACAAAGAGAGCTCTCAGGCGAGGCTTCATTCGCAAACCCCCGGAATGCGGCGGCAGGGTCTGTTCGGCAGCTTGATCCTTCAATTACATATTCCCGAAAACTCCATCTTGCATGTTACGGAATAGGGGCTGTCAAAGGCATGGACTTCAATAGCCATGAGGAATTTATCAGTTGGTTGAAGGAGGCAAGGTTCCCTACACCGCTTATGAAACGTGAAGCCGGGATCGGCAGAGTGCTCGATGTGATAAAAGAACTCGAGATCAACAGAGGCTCTTTCTCATACGAGACAGATGGAGCGGTCATAAAAGTGAATGATTTCGGGCTCCAGCAGAAGTTGGGGGTCAAGACAAGGGAACCTCGCTGGGCCATCGCTTATAAATTCGCCGCCCATCAGGCGACAACAAAGATAAAGGATATCCGCGGCAGCGTAGGCAGAACCGGGGTCATCACACCCTACGCCATTTTCGAACCGGTTCCGATCGGGGGCGTAACAGTATCGAGATCAACTCTTCATAATTGGAACGAATTGGAAAGGAAAGATATCAAAATAGGGGACACTGTTGTGGTAGAGAGGGCAGGCGATGTTATTCCTCACGTCGTCGCGGTCATAAAGGAACTGAGGAATGGTCAGGAAAGGCCTTTCCCAATACCTGAAAAGTGCCCCGTTTGCGGTTCGAAAGTTGTCAGAGAAGAGGAAGAGGTTGCAGTACGGTGCGTTTCCCTCCATTGCCCGGCACAACTTCAGGAGAAGATTATTCATTTTGCGTCCAGAGGAGGCATGGACATCGAAGGACTTGGCGAAAAAAATGTGCAGCTTCTCTTCTCCGAAGGGCTTATAAAGCATTTTGAAGACATATTCAAATTGAAAAAGGAAGACCTCATTAAGCTGCCAAGGTTTGCTGAAAAATCGGCCCAGAACCTTATTAATGCGATCAACCGGTCAAAGAACGCCGTTCTTGCCAGGTTTATCTTTGCGATCGGTATTCTCCATGTGGGCGAGTACGCGGCGAAACTGCTCGCAAAGAACTTCAGGAATCTCGATGACCTTTATCATATAAAGACCGGGGAGATAACTACGATAAAACAGATCGGTGAAAAAATAGCTTCTTCCGTATCGACGTTCTTCAACGACGAAAAGGATATCAAAACCCTTGAGGCACTCAAAAAACATGGGCTGAGAATAAATAATCCCGATTTTACGGCAGGAAAGAAAGAAGAAAATCCGCTCGAAGGTTTGACATTCGTAATCACAGGTATACTCCCGAAACCCAGAAATGAAGTTGAAGACCTCGTGGAGCTTCACGGAGGTCACGCAGCTTCTGCAATTTCCGCAAGTACCGATTACCTAATAGTCGGTGAAAATCCCGGATCCAAATTGCAAAAAGCAGAGTCTTTAAAAATTAAAACTATTACCTATGGCGAATTGATGAAACTAATTGAAGAAAGAAGCCGCGCCCCAAGACTTTTCTGATAAAGCAATTACACAGGCGCATAATAAAAGCGCAATGAGAAATCCAGTGGTAAGGATGAGTTTCAGGGAGCGAATCTCGGAGCTTTGGTAACGATTCCTGGCGAAATGAGCGTTAAACAGACGCTATGTCTGAGCCCCGTCCGCCCTACAAAGCGGGCCAATGGGCGAGTTTAGCGGCTGTAGCGAATGAGCCTTTGGAATCGTCAAAGCGGAGGGCCTGAGCGGAAGAAACTCGTCCTTACCACTGGATTTCGGTCTGTGTCGTAGGATGAGTTTCAGGGAGCGAATCTCGGAGCTTTGGTAACGATTCCTGGTGAAGTGAGCGTTAAACAGACGCTATGTCTGAGCCCCGTCCGCCCTACAAAGCGGGCCAATGGGCGAGTTTAGCGGCTGTAGCGAATGAGCCTTTGGAATCGTTAAAAGCGGAGGGCCTGAGCGGAAGAAACTCGTCCTTACCACTGGATTTCGGTCTGTGTTAAGTGCTGGTCCGGAATTGTGTTTGCAGATATTGTAAATGCAAATAGTTGTCTACAGCATGTTACCGTTCCAATACATCCCTTATCTTTCTCATCAACGTTTCAGGATTAATCGGCTTTGAGATAAAATCAAAACCTTTTTCCAATATCCCCTTTCTAGATATTATTTCGTCAGTATACCCGCTCATGAATATTACCTTTATATCAGGGTTGAGTTTCTTTATTTCTTCGTATGCATCCTTGCCGTTCTTTACAGGCATTATCACATCCAAAAGAACAATGGCTATTGTGTCCTTGCTTTCAAAAAACCTCTTTGCAGCTTCCTCCCCGTTTTCAGCCTCGATTACCTTGTACCCGAATTCCCGAAGGTACATGCCGGTTATTTCTCTTACCTGAAGATCATCCTCGGCCAGCAATATCGTCTCACCACCGCCTAAAGGAGCAGGCAGAGAAGCATCCGGCTCTGCTTCCACCTCATTAGTTATCACAGGCAGGTATATCCTGAAGGTCGTGCCTTTGCCGGGTTCGCTGTATACATTGATATTGCCGCCATGCTGTTTGACCATACCATAGACCATCGCCAACCCAAGCCCCGTGCCCTTTCCAACTTCCTTTGTCGTGAAAAATGGTTCGAATATATTCTCCCTGGTCTTCTGGTCCATGCCGATACCCGTGTCGGATACCGACAGAACGGCATACATACCCGCGACTTCAAAAAGATGATCCTTCGCATAACTGCTATCAACATTAACAATATCAGTCTCAATGGTCAACTCTCCTCCATCAGGCATCGCGTCACGCGCATTGGCGGCAAGATTCAGCAAGATCTGTTCAATCTGTCCGGTATCTGCCATCACCGCAAGCTCTCTGTTGATAAGCACGTTTTGCAGCTCTATGTCTTCTCCGATTACCCTCACAAGCATCTTATTAATTTTCCTGACGATTTCATTCACGTCCACCCGTTTCAGGATTATGGTCTGCTTGCGGCTAAAGGCGAGCAGGCTATGAGTAAGTTCCGCAGCCCGCTCTGCACCGGCAAGTATTTCATCTATGTATTTCCTGGTTTTCTCATCATCTTTGATCCTCTTTTGCGCCATTGACCCGAATCCGATGATTGCCATGAGGATATTGTTGAAGTCATGAGCTACACCACCGGCAAGTGTGCCTATCGCCTCCATCTTCTGCGACTGGCGGAGTTGCTCTTCGAGTTTCCTGTGTGTCTCCTCGGCAAGCTTGCCGGCAGTTATATCATGGGAGATGCCCAGTACGCCTATCAGTTTGCCTGTAGCATCATGCATCGGAGTTTTGGTGGTTTCAAACAGTCCCCGGTATCCATCATCGGGAAAGGTGAGCCATTTTTCATTGGTGATACGCTTGCCCGTGGCCATGACTCTGTTATCAGACTCGCGGAAGGAGTCAGCCAGGTCTTTGTCTACGAAGTCGTAGTCGGTCTTGCCGATAATGTCCGCTTCCCTGGCGCCAAAAAGACGTTCGAACATCTCATTGCAGGACAGATAGCAGCCATCGGGATCTTTCAGCCAGATCAGGTCCGGGATGGTTTGAAGCAGGGTGTGCAGGCGGGATTCAGTCTCTGCCTTAGCTTTTTCGGCAATAGCTTGCTCTTCCAACTTTTTTTCCAATGTTTTATTTAGTCCTTTAATCTCTTCCAGTGCATTGTGCAAACTCGGCAAGGCAAGGGCCTTAGGTATCATGGGTATAAACATTATCGCTCCGATGATCGAAATAATAGCGGTAGCCGCCTTCGCATACCCTTCCTGCCAATAAACCGGGTTATATATTATATATGCGGCAAAGAAATGCGTAATCCCGCACGAAAAAAAAATTAATGCCAGCACGGCAAAAGTATGCGTAAATGGAAAATCGCGTCTTTTGACGAGAAAATACACCATGGAAATAGGAATTGAAAAGTAGGCGAGGCCGATAAGAATATCTGATATTACATGCAGCCATACCAGATGTGGTTCCCATAAAAGACAATAGCCATGAGCCATATACCCGCTAATACCGCTATGATCCATTTTCCCCTCCCTTAACAAAAAACAATCTCACGCAAAGCCGCAAAGAACGCAAAGTAAGTCAACTGCGGGGTGAGCCTTCTTTCTTGATAAGTCTTTGTCTTTCTTTGCGATCTTTGCGCCTTTGCGTGAAAATTGGCTGTGGCTTCATTTTTTTCTTTTTTTTTATAAAATTTTTGACACTACCGCATGTCTTCTCCGGCTGATTCAAGAAGGAATTGTATTGCAAAGTACGAAGCCGTTTCCTTATTTGCAGCCCTGTCTCCTGATAGCAGAAGCTCTTTTACAACCGTTCTCCCATACGCGCTCACCGCCACATACACAAGCCCTCTTTTCTTCCCCTCAAGCGCCTCCGGGCCGAGATTGCCTGTGGTAGCAACGGCGTAGTCTGTGTTAAGCAAGACCCTCACCTTCTCTGCCATTTCACGCGCAACAGTTTCGCTTATGACGCCGTATTTTTCGATAGTATCCGGAGCAAGGCCGAGGATGTTCAGCTTTGCAGCCTTTGAGTAGGTCACAAGGCCCGCCTGAAAAAAAGCGCTCGAACCCGGCAGCATAGTCATAAAGTGGCTGAGCAGACCGCCGGTGCATGATTCAGCGAGAGCAAGGGTCAGCCCTTTGTCATTAAAAAGTTTATGCACGCTCCTGATAACACTCAGGACCTCTTCGTTCATGCTAATAACCTATAATGAAAATACTCTCATGTCAAGAAGTTTCTGGTGTATAATATGCACATGGCAAAAATCAGAGAGATTGACGAACCTGACGTACCCATTCCTGTCAGGCAGCTCATCATGGGGACCAGACTTCCCTGTGACATGTTTATAAACGATAATGACACTCTCAAGCTGTTTTTCAACAAGGACGTACTCTATACGAAAATTTCACAGGATATCCTGAAAGAAAGAGGCATATCCGAAGTCTTCATTTATTTGAGAGATGTCCAGATCTTCGACCTTTATCTCTCCGGCAACCGTTCGCTTTACCGGAACAGGTCCGGCGACGGCATTGGGATCTTCAAAGAATATACGTTCGAAAAAGAAAAGCACTATCAGATCGATCCCGACCTTCTACTGCCCGGCTCAAAGATAACTTTTGGCCTGTCTGTCCAGGATAAATTCAGATTTTATCCTCTTGTTGAAGCGTCCGATAAATCTCCCTACGTTGTAGACAACAGCGTACTGAAGGTATCAGGTGATGTCGTCATAAAGAAATCCGACGTGCCCCGCTACCGGGAATATATTACTGCCCTCCGGAAATCCACTAAGCTGTTTGAAAAGGATAAAACAAAAGCAAGGGCGACTGCCGTCAGAGAGACATCAAAGATGGTATTGCAGAATTTCCTTGAAGACCCGAAGAGCGGCGAGAAAATAAAAGAGGTAACCACGCAGGTCAATGATATGATCGATTGCATCCTTGACGACAAGGACGCAATTTATATGCTGTTGTCCATGAAGGGCTACGATTATTACACCTATACTCATTCCGTCAATGTAGCCGCCCTATCTATCAGTCTGGGCATCCTGGCAGGTCTGAAGCGGGATGACGCGGAAAAACTCGGCATGGGGGCCATGCTTCATGACATTGGGAAAAGCGCAATCTCGCATGAAATTTTGGACAAACAGGGCAAACTTAGTGATGGCGAATATTCTCTCATTAAAAGCCACGTGCTTGAAGGAGAGAAAATCATGCGCGGGCATAGAAGCTTTCCTGCCGAGTCGTTTAATGCCGTCCTGCATCACCACGAAAAGCTGACAGGCAAGGGATATCCCAACGGCTTGTCCGGGAAAGAGATAAGTCTGTTTGGAAGGATCTCTGCCCTCGCCGACTGCTATGACGCATTGACAACCCGGCGGCCCTACAAAGTGGCCTTTACACCGTTTAATGCCCTTTTGATGATTTCCAAAGATACCGGAGACTACGATCCCGAACTTTTAGCAACCTTCATAAAGATGTTGGGCAAGATAAAGTAATGGATTTGTTTGACCAGGGAGAAAACGCCCGGGAGACCTCCGGTCCGTCCTCTGCAACTGCCCCGCTCGCCTACCGCATGGCGCCCGCTACACTGGATGAATATGTAGGGCAGGACCATATTATCGGCAAGGGGAGTCTTTTGAGGCGCGCCATTGAAGCAGACAGAATTACCTCGCTAATCCTTTACGGACCTCCCGGCACAGGGAAGACAGCGCTTGCCAGAGTCATCGCGAACAGGACTCATGCTCATTTCGAATGGCTCAATGCTGCTGTTGCCGGAATCGAGGACCTCAGAAAAATTATACAGTCTGCAAAGGCGCGCAGATCAAACGGTGTGCGGACCGTGCTTTTCCTGGATGAAATCCACCGGTTTAACAAACTGCAGCAGGATGTTCTGCTGCCGGATGTTGAGGAAGGCGTTATTACGCTGATTGCAGCAACAGTCGAAAACCCTTTTTTCTACATAAATTCCGCTCTTATTTCGAGAAGCCAGGTTTTTGAGCTGAAACCGCTGAACGATGAGTCTCTTCTTAAAATTCTTGATGCAGCATTGCGGGATAGAGATCGCGGGTTGGGGGATATAAAAATTCAGGCCGACAGCGACGCGCTGGGCCATATCGCTAAAATGGCGGACGGCGACGCGAGAAAGGCTCTTTCCGCCCTGGAACTGGCCGCACTCACCACCACGCCTGATAAGGAGGGCATCCTTCACATCACGCTTGCCACAGCAGAAGAATCGATTCAAAAAAAGGCGGTTTTATACGATAAGAAGGGGGACCAGCATTACGATACTATTTCGGCTTTCATAAAAAGCATGCGCGGGTCCGATCCCGATGCAACTGTCTATTATCTCGCCAAAATGCTTTATGCCGGCGAAGACCCTCGCTTCGTGGCGCGGAGGATTGTCATTTGCGCTTCAGAGGATGTGGGAAATGCAGACCCTATGGCTTTAGTTGTTGCGACATCCGCACTGAAGGCAGTTGAATTTGTCGGCATGCCCGAGGCGAGGATACCCCTTGCCCAGGCAGCCATCTATATTGCTTCTGCGCCGAAAAGCAACGCCTGTTACCTTGCGATCGAGGCTGCAATGGGTGACATTGCAAATGAAGAGACTATGGAAGTGCCCGACCATTTAAAAAGCAGCAGCTATTCCGGCGCAAAGAAACTGGGCCGCGGTGAAGGATACAAATATCCCCACGACTTCGGCGGCCACGTGGAGCAGGAATATATGAAAAAGAAGCGAACCTACTATAAACCGTGAGAAGACAGGTCATAGGTCATAGGCGATAGGTCATGGGCAAAAAACAAAAAAGACTTTTCTCCGTGCTTTTACCCATGACCTATAACCCATGACCCATAACCTGATTTTAAAATGACCCATAATATTTATTTTTATTGTTACGACTTAAATATTCCATCAGGGGGAATCAGGGTATTATATAAGCATGTCGACGTCCTGAATAAGAATGGCTTCCCCGCTTTTATCCTCCATCAAAATCCGGGTTTTCGTTGTACGTGGTTTGAAAACGTTACACAGGTTACCAATGCCGTGGAAACCAGGATCACGCCGAATGACTATCTTGTAATACCCGAAGAAATATTTGCGGAAATCAGTAAACTGGCAGGAGGGATAAGAAAGATAGTTTTCAATCAGAATTGCTATTATACTTTTTCGCATGGATATTCACTGGATAAAACGGAAAAAATTATAAGTTACCAGGATAAAGAAGTTATCGCAGCTCTTGTGGTTTCCGATGACAGTAGACGGTATCTATCCTATGCGTTTCCGGAGTTAAAAGTCATAAAAATTCATAACTCCATTGATCCGCAGCTCTTTTCCTATAATGAGGCCAGGAAGCCTCTCATTTCTTTTATGCCCAGAAAACATTTGGACGACGCATTGCAAGTGATAAATATTTTAAAGTACAGGGATGCCTTTGGCGAATTTGAAATCATGCCTATTGCCGACAAAACTGAAACCGAAGTTGCGCAGATCTTAAGAGATTCTCTTATTTTCCTGAGTTTCGGATATCCTGAGGGGTTTTCTCTGCCGCCTGCTGAAGCAATGGCCTGTGGATGCATCGTTATAGGATATCACGGTATGGGGGGCCTGGAATTTTTCAAACCGGAGTTTTCTTACCCCGTTACTAACGGGGACATCATCACCTTTGCACAGACAATCGAAAAGGTAATCGGCGTGTATAAGCATGATAAGAACAGTCTGAAGGAAAAGGGGAAGGCAGCTTCTCAATACATATTAAAAAATTATTCCCCTGAACAACAGGAAAAAGATATTATCCAATTCTGGAAAGACATTACAACAAATAGGTGTGAAACTTTTTAGCTTTGGACTTAGCCCTTTGAGCTTTCACCTTTAAATGATTCTCACCAGCCAGCATTAATTATGCGTTGTCGAGCAGTCAGCGCATAGTGCTTCTGCTAAATCTCGCGAGGCATCCAGCCTCGCTCGAAGGCGACGCCAGCCCGTTCAGCCATCCCTGGCATCTCAGGCTGCCGACGCCCGCTTCAGCACCATGCACTGGTTTATTGTTGTCAAGTATTTTTTTATAACCTTTTTTACGGCACCTCTTTGTTAAGGAGGGTTACTCTTGTATATAGCACCTTGCCCAACCCTGGTAATTAGAGGGTCTCAACAGAGCCCTGACCTTGCTTAATTGGGGCTAAGGTGCAAACGGGGAGTCGTAAGGCTACCATTGCGAAGGTCGACTATGTCGCCTTAATCACATGGTTGATGATCTCCCCGTCTACACACATATAGTTAAGCTGCCATTTTTAATTGCGGTTTGCAAAAATCAGATACATATAAATTATGGTCACGAACAAGTGCAAATATAATCCTCAAAAGCTTACGGGCTATAGCAATCAATGCCTTCAGCTTCGGCTTGCCTCGTGCAAGAAGTCTTTGATAAGCTTCATGCAATATACCACCTTTGCGAACTACATTAATCGCTGCAAAATACAGCAGTTTCCTCATCAGGGAACGACCTCTTTTGGAAATCCGGCGAGCACCTCTGCGTTTGCCGGAGCTGATCTCAAAGAGGTCCAGACCAGCAAGTTTCTCTATCTCGGCAATGGTGCTAAATTTACTGAAGTCTCCAACCTCGCCGATGAGACCGGCTGCTGTAACTTCGCCAATGCCTTTCAAAGAGAGAATGAACAGACTATATGGAATCTGTTTAAGGTTATAGGACATTTCTTTCTCTACATTGCCAATAAATTGCCCACAGGCTTCTATATGGCCCAGCATTGCTCTCATTTCAAGAATAATGCTCTTACGTCCTTCTATAATGCCGACCGAGGTCTTTGCAGCCTCATAAAGAGCTTTCGCCCTTTCCTTCCCAAGCTTTCCATTGCTCACGGCTTTCATGGTCTTGGCCAGTTCTCCAAAATCACATTCCGCAATAGCTTGCGGAGTCGGGAAATGCTTCAAGAGATATTGAGCCGTCTTGGTTGTCATATCCTTCATTATCTGCACAAACTCCGGGAAGAGCAAATAAACCAAATCATAAAGCTGATTCAACATGGCGGTACGCCTGCGCATACTTCTTTCCCTGGCCTGCGTCAATCTGCGAAGCTCGGCTGCTACTCCCTCCGGGACAACTACCGTAAGAGCATGACCAAGTTCTATAATATCGGCTATAACTTTCGGGTCTTTGTGATCCGTCTTATTCGGGGAATTCCCCTGAAGCTCTTTAACTTTCTTCGTATGCATTGGATTTACCTGTACAATTCTTACAGATTGCTTTCGCAAATACTGCAAAAGGGGTTCAGCATAAGGCCCGGTAGATTCAAATCCAACAACGATCTCCTCCAAGTTATGATCTCTCTTCGTTTTGGAAATGCGATCCCAAAATTCATCAAAGCCTCGCCCGTTGTTAAAAAAATCAAAAGGTTTCATTTCAGTTCTATCCGGACATCGGCAATATCCCGTATGCTTATCTTTACTGACATCAACCGTTGCTATAAGTGTTTTGTCATTGACCACTTTAAGTCTCTTTGTTGTACTATTATTCATGGCTTTGCTCCTCCTCTTGTTTTAGTTTTTCAACCAGCATTGAATATTCTAATACAAGAAAGAGCAAAGCCTTTTATAGAGCTAAGACAGCTTTCTTTAATATAGCAAGCTGCCTGCTCTGGGCTGCAACTTGCCATAATGCAATCGAAAGATGCTTACGCATAAGGCTTAATTGTTTCTTATATCATCAATTACGCAAGGAGCATAGTAACAGCGCAATGAGAAATCCAGTGGTAAGGATGAGTTTCAGGGAGCGAATCTCGGAGCTTTGGTAACGATTCCTGGCGAAATGAGCGTTAAACAGACGCTACGTTTGAGTCCGCCCGCCTGGGCGGGCGGACGAGTTTAGCGGCTGTAGCGAATGAGCCTTTGGAATCGTCAAAGCGGAGGGCCTGAGCGGAAGAAACTCGTCCTTACCACTGGATTTCGGTCTGTGTTAAGTGCTGGTCCGGAATTGTGTTTGCAGATATTGTAAATGCAAATAGTGTCTGCAGCATATTAGTTAATTGCATTTTGGTCCCCTTTTCTGTTTTAATTTTTATGTAGGGGCTCGCCATATAGAAAAGGTTCGAAGGGGTCGAATGATAAAACTGGTTTTACTCAGGCACGGCGAAAGCATATGGAATAAAGAAAACAGGTTTACCGGCTGGACCGATGTTGACCTGTCGGAGAAGGGAATTGAAGAAGCTAACAATGCAGGTCTCGTCCTGAAAGGCGCAGGGTTCGAGTTCGACACCGCTTATACATCGGTACTAAAGAGGGCCATCAGGACCTTGTGGATGGTCCTTGATGAAATGGACCTGATGTGGATCCCCGTATACCGGTCATGGCGTTTAAATGAGCGGCATTACGGAGCGCTGCAGGGATTGAACAAAGCTGAGACGGCGGACTGCTATGGAGAAGAAAAAGTGCTCATCTGGCGTAGGAGCTTTGACATTCCGCCGCCCGCTCTTGAAAGCACTGACCCCCGTTACCCGGGAAACGATCCCCGTTATAAAGAACTCAGCAGCACAGACCTGCCCTTAACGGAAAGTCTGAAAAGTACCATAGCGCGGTTTCTGCCCTACTGGCACGAAACGATCGCTCCGGCCATACGTTCAGGCAAGAAGGCGATAATCGCTGCTCACGGCAATTCGCTCAGGGCCCTTGTAAAATATCTCGACGCCGTCCCGGACAATGAAATTGTGGAACTGAATATACCCACCGGCATTCCCCTGGTTTATGAGCTTGACGAAAACCTGAAGCCGCTTCGCCATTATTACCTCGGCGACGCGGCGGAAATTGAAAGAGCAATGCAAAAAGTTGCCGCCCAGGGAAAAAAAACCAAGTGAGAAGTGAAAAGTAAGAAGTGAAAAATTACGACAAAAAAATAAAGACTTTAAAACTTTAATTCTTCTCACTTCTTACTTCTCACTTCTCACTTGTTTTTACTTCTCACTTTTTACTTGGTTATAATAAACGATGCTTCAGGTAAGTAATCTATCAAAGGCATACGGACAACAGGTGATCTTCGATGCGGTCAGCTTCACGGTCAATCCCGGGGAGCGTATCGGGCTGGTCGGCAGGAACGGGCACGGCAAAACCACCCTCTTCCGCATGATCCTCGGTGAGGAGAAGCCTGATGACGGAGTAATCAGCGTCCCTGCCGGTTATACCGTCGGCCACCTTTCCCAGCAGATCCGTTTCACCCGGCCGACAATTCTGGAAGAAGGATGCATCGGTCTCCCGGAATCAGAGGATGGCAGGGACGAATCCTACAAAGTGAAAACCATTCTGACCGGACTCGGCGTATCGCCTGATGTTTTTGACCGGGACCCCTACGAACTCTCGGGCGGATTCCAGATTCGCCTGAATCTCGCCAAGGTGCTCGTGGAGTCGCCGGACCTCCTTCTCCTCGATGAGCCCACAAATTACCTCGACATCGTCTCTATACGATGGCTTACCCAATTTTTGCGCAACTGGAAAAACGAACTGATTTTAATTACCCACGACAGGGACTTTATGGACAGCGTGACCACCCATACTATGGGTATTCACCGCTGCAAAATACGAAAAACAGCAGGCCCGACCCAAAAGCTTTACGACCAACTGCTGCAGGAAGAAGAGGTCTACGAGCAGACGAGGATCAACGAGGATAAAAAACGTAAAGAGACTGAACAGTTTATCAACCGTTTCAGGGCGCAGGCGACAAGGGCCAGGGCCGTGCAGTCAAAAATTAAAGCACTTCGGAAAAAAGGGGCTCTGGACAAGATCTCTGCTATAAAAAACCTTGACTTTGAATTCAATGCCGCGCCATTCACAGGAAAATTTCTCCTTGAAGTAGGCAACATTTCATTTGCATTTGCCCCGGAAGAACCGCTCTTAAGCGGCTTCAGCATGGCCGTCGGAAAAAACGACGTCATTGCCGTCATAGGAAAAAACGGCAAGGGGAAAACAACTCTCCTGAACCTGCTGGCCGGAGAATTGTGTCCTTCTCAGGGTGCAGTTACCTGCCATCCGAAATTGAAACTTGCCTACTTCGGACAGACCAATATCAACCGTCTCAACCCCGGTAAGACCGTTGAGGATGAAATACTCGATGCGCTGCCCGAATTCAATAGAAAAGTTGCGCGCACAATCTGCGGCATTATGATGTTTGATGGAGATAAGGCGCTGAAAAAAGTAGAGGTCCTTTCCGGCGGAGAGAAAAGCCGCGTGTTGCTCGGGAAACTCCTGGTAAGCCCTGCCAATCTTCTCCTTCTGGATGAACCGACCAACCATCTTGACATGGAATCGATCGATTCCCTCGTGGAGGCGCTGACAGCCTTTGATGGAGCGGTTATAATAGTTACCCACAGCGAAATGATCCTCCATGCGCTTGCTACAAGACTTGTCATATTCGATAATGACCAGGTCAGCGTATTCGACGGCACTTATCAGGATTTTCTCGACAGGGTTGGATGGGCAGATGAACCGCCCATACAGCGTGCCGCGTCAAAGGAAAAAATAAACTCCGCCAACGCTGAACTCTGTACTCTGAACGCCGTACGCAGTAAGAAAGATATGCGCAGACTCAGGGCTGATCTGATCGGCGACAGGGGAAGAGTACTGGGGTCCCTCAAAGACAGAATTACCGAAATCGAAGGGACCATAATAGAATTGGAGCGGAGAGTGAATGACGACACTGTAACACTACTGGATGTATCGGTAAAAGGGGACGGTGCGGCAATTAAAAGCCTGTTAAAGTCACTGCATGCAACAAAGGGTCAGATTGACGCCTTTTTTGACGATATGGCCGTTCTTACCGCCGAACTCGAAAGCAAAACAAAAGAATTCGACCAAAGAATGAGTCAATTTGCAGGCAATGGGCTATAGGTCATAGGTAAAAGATTGAAGGTGAGAAGATGGGAAGTTGCGAAGTTAAGAGTAAAACAGAAGTTGAGAAGTTGGGCTTTTACACAGATTCGCAAGTTCTCAACTTCTCATCTTCGGGATTTCGTCTATTGCCCGTATTTTTTGGCCTTGAGCAGTTCTCCCAGACTACTGAGAGCTCCTGATGATTTTTCTTCATCCCTAACGGAATTCTTGTAACTTTTAAAGTCTTCCCGCTCTTCCATCTCCTTGAGCGCCTTGCGGCTCAGGAGCACTTTGCCGCGTACGGTGTCCACTTCACGCACAGCAACCTGCATGGCCGAACCAGCGGGGAACATGCGGCTGTGGTCAGAGCCGTTCGGCGTGTCCATCTCGGAATTGGGCACAAGCCCGGTTATCTCATCCCCTATTTTCACAAAGACTCCGAAAGGCATGACCTTCTCAACCACCCCATCGATAATTTTACCTTCGGAAGGCAGTACCACTTTTTTCACTTCACGTTTAGGCTGCATGGAAAGAGAAAGCTTCCTGCTCTGCGGATCAACAGCAAGCACATATACTTCAACCTGCTGGCCGACCGCAACCACTTCTTTCGGATGTTGTATGCGCCGTCCGGACCCGAGATTCGAAATGTGCACCAAACCATCAATTCCATGTTCCAGGGTGACAAAAGCGCCAAAAGGCACCAGCCTGACAATGACACCGTTCACTTTTTCGCCCACAGAATACTTCTCCGCCACAATGGACCACGGATCAGGCTGTATTGCTTTTATACTCACCGTCAGACGCTCTTTGTCCCAGTCAAGCGATAAAACCCTGACCCTCACTTCCTGTCCTATGGAAAGCACATCCTCCGGCTTCTCTGTTCTTCCCCAGGAGATTTCGCTGATGGGGATCAGACCGTCAACACCGCCAAGGTCGACAAAAGCACCGAAACTCTGGAGAGATAGTACTTTCGCATTAATGTCTATCCCAATTGAAATAGTCTCTTTAAGGAGGTTTATACGGGCCCGGCGCTCCTCTTCGAGCAAGGCCCGCCGGGAGATCACTATGGTGCGTCCGCCTTCCTTATAATCCAGCACCTTGAAAGAGAAGGTCCTGCCTATATAGTCGGCTCCCACTCTTCCACCTCTGAGGTCAATATGAGACCAGGGACAGAAACTTACTGCGCCGCCTATGGAAACCTCGAACCCTCCCTTTATCTCCCGTTTAACGTCTCCGTTTATTGCTATTCCAGCGCTGAAGGCATCACGGACCGCGTCAAACCTCTGTGAAGAATAACCATTTGAACGAGTGGTGAGCTGCCTGATTCCGTCCTGCACTGACAGGAAAAAAGCCTCGACAACGTCCCCCTCTCTAACCCCGCATATTCCGTCTTTGTCGATAAATTCGCTTAGTGCTATCATGCCCTCACTCTTTCCGCCCAGGTCGATATACACAGCATCGCCGGAAATACTGATCACTCTGGCCCTGACCTTCTGGCCTGGAGCGAGTCTTGCAGAAACAACGCCGTTTTTTTCAAGCAGTTCGGCAAAGCTCTCTTCTTCGGGAGCACTCTCGGGACCCAAACAGTCTGTGGCTTCCTGTGAAAAGCCGGCCGGTGGAATCGTTTCCTGCCCTATGGTATTTAAAGCAGCATCTTTTACAGAATCATCAGACATATTGTGTACCTCTCACTTTATCTCCCGCAGCAAGCTTCGGGGTATTATAAACAAGTTTCAATCGAAATACGCTTAATTCGATCAATACTTAGTCTAAAGGATTTCAGCAGTTCCAGTCAATTTATGAAAAGGACAAGTAAGAGGGTTGGAAGGTCAGAGGCTTAGAGGATCAGCCAACATCTAACCCTCTAACCTTCTGACCCTCTGACCCTCTGACCCTCTGACCCTCTTGCCCTCTTGCCCTTTGCCCTTTGCCTTTAGTGTACCGGCATATAGTATAATTTAAGTGAGGATGGTAAATATGGAGCAGGCGAAAAAAAATCCTTGTCCGGATTGCACTTTTTGTCAGTGTTGCAGCGAAACACGCTGCAGCATGTGCCGCCCTTCCACAAACAAAAAACCTAAAAAAGAAACAAAATTAAAGATACATAAGCCCTTGTTCAGGCCATACTAATATAATGCAGGCTATAGGCAATGGGTCATAGGCTATAGGTAAAAAATACTAAGAACATATTACTTATTATGAGCTCCTCATCAGAAGCAATCTTGCCTTCCAGGCCCACTTCCTTTCTATTTTCCGCTTGTAACGGGGCGCTGCTTTGAAAACATCCACAGCTTTCTTAAGGTACTCCCTTCCCTCGTCTGCCTTCCCGAGCTTCATCTTGACGAGACCCATCTGATATAGCCCCTCAGTGCTTGAGATACGCAACTTCAGAAACCGCTCAAGGAGCGGCTCAGCACAGTCGTATGCCGCTGTATCAATATACACTTCTGCCATTGCCAGATAAGGATCGCCGTATTTCAACCCTGGAGCGGCAAGCAGAGCATTATCCACGAGCGCCCGCCCCTTGTCAACAGAGCCGCTTCTGGCCAGTGCGATACCGAAGTAATAATTGAATTCAGGCTCATCGGACATCTTAGGTGAGGCCAAAGTGAAATATTCGAGTGCTTTCTGATAATTTTTCCTTTCGATCATAAAAATGCCGAGTTCTTTCATTGACCGGGCATCATGAGGATTAATTGCAACAATCCTCTGGAGTTCCCTGATTCTGCCGGCAGACCTGAATGCCCGAAAAGGATCAGGCACAAAGCCGTAATATGTCCTGTCTATCGCCAGGTAAACTACAAGAATAATAATCACCGCTATTATCGGATTCCCCGTAAGCCATGAGAGAAAGACAAACAGCATGAACTTGCCCACTAAACCTCCAAAAAAGACAAGTGAAAAGTTAGAAGTGAACTTTCACATCCAATTTCATATGATAGCAAATCTGCATTTTTTTTCGGAAGGTTCCGGTTTGACAGGCTCGCAGATACATTCGACTACACAACCTCACTGCTCGTCACTACTGTAAACATCTCAAGTCAAGATGCACTGGTAAAATACCGAAACGATAGGAATAGCATGAAGAAAATATATCACTGGTTACGTACGATCAAACTTAACTTGACAAAGACCAATCTAACTCTGTTATTCTTGAATAACTGTGTTAGTGTAACTTAATGGGCATCAGAGAAAAAAGAGCCAAATACAAGGAGGAGTTTCGTCGGGAAATTCTCGATGCAGCTCGAGAACTCTTTTTGAGTGAAGGGTACGAAAAGTTCTCCATGCGCAGGCTCGCCGAAAAGATAGAATACTCCCCGACTACTATTTATCTTTATTTTAAGGACAAGGATGAATTGCTTTTCGCTATCTGTGAAGAGGTTGCAGAACATTTCATAACTCATCTTAATTATATTAGATCCCATTCTAATGATTGTCTCGATACACTTCGTCAGGCCCTGCTCCATCGCATAGACTTTGGACTCAACAATCCCGACCAATACAGGGTATTTTTTCTTGCAAAGCCGGATGGTTACGGTTCGCAGGAGGAATTTATGAAGAAGGAATCTGTGGCACGGGATTCCTATTTCGTATTCAGAGAAATAGTAAAGGAGTGCATTGAAACAGGACAATTCCGGAATTTGGATGCAGAGGTAATAACACAGGTTCTGGCTGCCGCAACCCACGGATTAATAGCCGTGAACATCTTTAACAAAAATTTCCCCTGGGCTGATCGAAACATGCTTGCTCATTCTTTGGTTGACGGATTGCTCAGGGGATTTCAGGGATAAGTTTGTGCATGCAAATTTAACGCAGCATACAAAGGTCAAAGAGAAAGTGCTGCTTATAATTTAGGATTTGGAGGAATAGAACATGTCAATCAGAGCAATGAGTAGACGAACCAACGGCACAAACAAAATGATTACCCTTGTGGTAATTTGTATAGGATGCTTGCTTTTGATTGGCTGTGGAAAACAAAGCGCTGCAGTTGTGAATGCGCCGGCTGTCATCCCGGAGGTCGGGATAGTAATAGTACAAACACAACGCGTTGCGCTTACCACTGAACTCGCTGGACGCACCTCTGCCCACCTCATTGCCGAAGTGCGACCGCAAGTTAGCGGCATCATTCAGAACCGTCTTTTTACGGAAGGCTCAGACGTCAAGGCCGGCGAGGTGCTTTACCAGATTGATCCGGCCACCTACCAGGCAGCCTATGACAGCGCAAAGGCTTCACTTGCGAGGACTGAAGCCAATGTCGTTCCCGCGAAGCTGAAAGCCGAGCGATATAAGGAACTTGTAAAAATCAATGCAGTCAGTAAGCAGGATTACGATGATATAAGTGCAGCACTCAAACTGGCAGAGGCAGACATAGATGCCTCTAAAGCAGCAGTTGAGACCGCCCGCATTAATCTGGCCTATACCAAGGTAACCGCACCCATCTCCGGACGGATAGGTCGTTCGACTGTGACCGACGGGGCGCTGGTGACCGCGGGCCAGCCGGCGGCGCTTTCCACCATCCAACAGCTCAGTTCCATGTATGTGGATGTCACCCAGTCCAGCGCAGATTTACTGCGCCTGAAGCAGAACTTGGCCAGTGGACTGCTCAAGAGCAACAGTGCGGCACGGGCAAAAGTGAAACTACTTCTTGAAGACGGCAGCGTCTATCCGTTGTCCGGTATTCTGAAGTTTTCGGAAGTCACCGTAGACCAGAGCACCGGCTCCATAACGCTGAGAGCCGAATTCCCAAACCCGAACAATGTTCTTCTTCCGGGTATGTTTGTCCGCGCTATTGTCGAGGACGGATTAAACGAACATGCGATTCTCGTTCCTCAGAGAGGGGTGACGCGGAATCCTGCCGGTGAAGCCACGGTCATGGTAGTCGGGAATGAAGAAAAGGCGGAGCAGAAAATCATCAAGGTCTCCCGAACGGTCGGCGACAACTGGCTGGTCAGCCAGGGACTCAAACCGGGTGACCGTGTTATTCTCGAAGGCTTGCAAAAGGCGCGTCCGGGCACACCGGTGAAAGCCTTGCTCTTTGAAAGCAAACCAGGTGCGGTTCCT
>CAWAEO010000009.1:0-89375 GCA_963780885.1 Nitrospirota bacterium | reverse complement strand
GAAAGTTTCCGTACCCATGTAGTTAAAACATTCTTAGTTACGGAAAAATTTATCCGACATCGTTGTCGAGTCCTTTTGGGACATGTTTCGGGATAAAACGCGCGTTTTCAGGAAAAGTCCGCCCGGCGCAAGTATAGCTTCCGGTAGTCCTCACTGTCGTTTTTCTTCCACACGTGAGATATTCTTATGAAAATCAATATGTTCTGTCAAGTGACCTTGAGAAGCAAGTTTTCAAAGTACACCTCATTTCCTGTGATCTTCACATAGTCTAGAATATTAAATACTGCATTAAATAAGACTTGCTTTGTCCTGAATTAGGATTTATACTTAAACCAAGAGAGGAGATGATAACCATGGCAGACAGAGAGCGTATTTTGCTCATAGCAAGTGATGAGAACGAGATCGAACTGACTACCTTGGGGCTTATGGAAGCTGGGCTCGCCAATGCCTATGATGTTGTGCATACCGGAGATGAAGCTTTTGACTATCTGCTAAAGCGTGGAAAGTTTGCTAATAGAACGGGTGGCTATCCTTCGGTTATATTCCTTGACATTAAAATCCCCGGGGCGGACGGGCGTGAAGTTCTGAGAAGGTTAAAGACTACTGAAAAAATCAATTGTATTCCGGTGGTTATGTTTACCGGTTCCGACTTTGAACGGGATATTGTTGAAACTTACATCTACGGGGCGAATAGTTACATTGTAAAACCTTTTAATGCCAAAGAGCTTTTTGAAGTTATAAAAAAAGCCGGGCTTTACTGGACGGTGGTATCTGAACCGCCGATGGTTGAGAAATGCTTATTACCCAAAGCTGGGTAGCGACGGGTTTGAGATATAAATATGGGACGGCGCTTATGCCGTCTCTCTCTTTGGAGAGTGCTTAATTCGATACCTGGCGACAACATCAACGGCATTGGCAAGACCAGCTTCGGCAAGACCCAGAGCAATTAGTTCCACCTCGGCAGAACTATCTTCAACCAATAAAATACGGTTTATTTCCGGCATGCTTATGTCTCCTTTGTCTTGGGAAGAGTAAAGTGGAATGTTGCGCCCTGCCCCTTAGAGCCCTCGGCCCAGATCTTCCCGCCATGGCGGGCTATGATGCGCCGTACGTTGGCAAGCCCGATGCCTGTGCCTTCAAATTCGGCCTGTGGATGTAGCCGCTGGAATACTCCAAAGAGCTTGTCCACGTATTTCATGTCGAATCCCACGCCGTTGTCTTTAACTGAACAGATGAATTTGTCGACCTCATCTTTGCACCCGATCTTGATTTCAGCCTGGGGGCGAGTATTTGTGAATTTAACTGCGTTAGATATCAGGTTGACAAACACGAGCCGCAGCAGCGTACGGTCGCCGTCTACCTCAGGCAATTCATAGATTTCCCATTTAATGTCTCGTCCCTTAACTTCATCCTGCATCTCCTGGATAACTTCTTTAACCAGGGCACTAAATCCAACTTTTCTCTTTTTTATCTCTGTGCGTCCCAAACGCGAAAAAGCGAGCAGATCATCAATAAGTATCCCCATCTTTATTGAGGCCGCAGCTATCGCATCCGCATATTGGTGAATTTTCTCATCAGGCAGGCCGCCTACTCTTGTTTTCAGCAGTTCCACAAAGCTGTGCATCTGGCGCACCGGTGCACGAAGGTCGTGTGCAACCGAATAGCTGAAGGCATCAAGCTCTTTCAGTGCATCAATCAAGTCGGTAGTGCGTTTCTTCATCATATCATCCGCTCTCTTGCGCTCGGAAATATCGCGGATAACGGCTATAACGACCATATCGTCCTCGGCTCTCAGCGGTCCCAAAGCGATATCTACCGAAAATTCGCTTCCATCCTTCCTTCTGCCGTAAAGTTCAAGCCCCGTTCCCATAGGACGGATATAGGGGTCAGACATATAAACCCGTCGGTGTTCCATATGCTCGTCCCTTAGGCGTTCCGGAAGTAAGATTTCATGATGCACATTAAATAATTCATTCCTCGAATAGCCGAACAAGTTCTCAGCCTGTTTATTGGCCCGAACAATGTCGCCGCTGCGGCTAACAACTATGATGGCATCAGGGGCCAATTCGAAAAGACCCTCGAACATGGCCTTTGTATGTATAAGTTCATCCTGGAATTTCCGCGTGTCCTCTTGTGATTGTTCCAGCTCACCGATTCGCTCACGTAACGCTGTCAGGTCTGTTATGAGCTGCTCTTTGGTCAGGTCTTCCGGTGCTTTCATGCGCTCCTTTTGCGATAAATAATCCACCTTGTTTTGATAATGAATTAAATCCTGCAGGATTATTTAATATTAATTATAGCTGTTTTGTATTGTATTGTGAAGAAATATTGAATGATGAAACCGATCGCAAAACGCTTCTATTGTGAACAGAATAAACCCTCATACAAAAAACCTCTGTTTCGTGAAATGAGAATTATTAGAAAACTTTTGTTGTTGTAGCTCAGTTCCAAAGGAGGAGTCAGGCATGTACACCGCAGATTCAATAGAAGCCGTGGGGCGAGGGTTAGAAACGGTAATTATTACTGTGGCGGAATGTCTACAGTGACACTTTGGCAGGGTGGAACCCAAATTGTAAAACTGCTTCATACGGGGCCCATTGCTGTGCGCAATTCGGGACATAACTGGGTTTTCCCACGCTGAGCCTTCTCACGAAAATTTTAAAAAGAAACTAACATCGTCGGCTATTTCAATCAATGTTGAGGTCCACAAATTACGACCTGCCATGCTTCATCGTTGACACGCATGTTTCGGGACAAACTCTTTGCGTTTTGCAGATTTGTGAAAGTGCGTAGTATCAGGTGCATCAAATTTTTCCGGACGGTGCGACTTGGTATCAGGTACGGGACAAAATTAAAGTCTGATCCGATTTCCTGATTATGCGGAGTATAACCCGAAAAAAATATATTCGAAAAAACAAAATTACTTCCGGGCGCAGAAAAGACAGGTTCGATTTTCTAAAAGTCCTTAAGACCCACAGACTGTCTCAAAAACCCTCTCAAAAATGACTTCCGGAAAGCCTTGTTTTTAGGCACTTCGCCTGCCGCGATTTACGCGTCTCAGAAACAGGTGTTTTTGAGACAGGCAATGATACGGAGCCTCTGCGACAGCCTCGACGATTGATCGGTAGTGGATCAGTTAGAAATCTGACATTCGTGCGAAACAAGGTTGCAATAGCTAATCCAATTTGCTAACATAATGCTATCATAGTGTATGCAAGGAGGTAAGAGATGGCTCAATTACTTGTGAGAGACCTTGAAACCGATATTATCAATCGCCTCAAGCTTAGGGCAAAAAATCATCATCGTTCTCTACAGGGCGAAGCAAAACTTATTCTGCAAGAGGCAGCACAAAAGATGACTCTGGAAGAGGTCAGGGCACGGGCATCAAGAATTCGTGCAAGCTTCGGCAAGAGAAAATTCTCTGATAGCGCTGAACTTATCCGTGAGGATCGTGAGCGTTGAACAGGTTTGTTGTCGACGCAAGCGTTGCAATCAAGTGGTATTTTCCTGAAAACTATACCGAAGAGGCTGAACGGCTTCTTAAATCCGGGAATGAATTATTTGCCCCGGATCTTCTCTTTTCAGAAATCGGAAATATTTTATGGAAGCGCGTCACAGCGAGTGTATGTTCCAGGAATACAGCATTTGCAATCCTGAGAGAGCTTCAGTCGAATTTTCTGCAGATATGGGAAGGCTTCATTCTGTCGGATGAAGCCTTTGATATTGCTTGCCGGACAAAAAGGTCTTTTTACGACAGCCTCTACGTTGCTCTTGCTGTAAAAACCGATTGCCAGATGGTGACCGCCGACCTCAAACTTTATAATGCACTCAAAGGAACCTCATTAAGAAAACATATGCTCTGGGTTGAAGATATTTAATAATTAATATAAGAGACACTTAGAGATCAATCTGATGAGACGTTCTGATATCCTGCTCACACCATATATCGTACCGGTAGGTCTCTGGTACTTCCTGCAACACGCATGAATGCACGTGGCCGAGAAACGCGATATTTCACCGACAAGTCCGTAGTTTCGGGAAGGCGCAACTTGCTCAACAATGCGACCGGAAATGAACGCCATCGAAAGCCATTCCGACGACATCTTCACCAAGCAACTCTCACCGAGCACATCTCAAAGGCAGTCTCGATTTTCGAAAATAACTGTCAGAGCCACACTGCGTAGTACGTCCCAAAACCCGCCGTCTCAAGAGTCGATCTTTACGGACAGGATTGTACCGCCCGCTTGCAATGGGGTAGAAATACGTATAATATTGAATGATGACGACCTCAAATGGCTCTGTCAAACACATAGTGCCTTGTAGCAATAGAACTTTAATCCGGTTAACCCACAGAACATCAGCGAACATTTATGACACAGGATTGTCGGCGGTCCATATATAAACACATTGCATTTGGCTGCACCGCGTTAACAGGCGTTATCGCGGTCGTGGCAATTGCGGGATGGCTTACTAACAATCTTTTTCTTGCTGCCTTTAGCAATGTATACATCCCCATGGCACCGGCTACGGCAATCTGTTTTCTTCTTATTGCTTCAGGCGTCTCACTGAAGAATCTCAACAATGCTGAAGCAGCGCGATATGTCATCATTGCCTTGTCCCTGACTGTAGCACTCTTCTGTGCCATTATACTCTTACAGTTTGCTGCACATCTTTCTTCGGATGTGGAGTCGTTTTTTTTGAAAAAAAAGGAGTTTAGTAGTGGAATTCCGCTTGGAAGAATGTCCCCATTTACTTCATCAGGATTTTTATCATTGGCAATTGCAACATTTTCCCTTTCACCCTTTGTTAAGACTTCGCAAAAAGTTAAAGACCTGGGTGGCATTTTTGGAGCCTTTGCCTGTTTAGTGGGCATTGTGTTACTTTTGGGGTCTATCTACGGGAACCAGACATTTTACGGTGCCGGTATAATTCCTGTATCGATCACAAGCGCACTGGCATTTATACTTACTGGAACAGCAATAGTAGTAACTGCCGGGCCTGAAAGTTTTCCGTTGCGCTTGGTTGCAGGGGAATCCTCTGATGCCAGACTCCTACGCTCATTCATGCCCATTCTTTTCCTCAGTTTAGCAATCAACGGAGCCCTTGACATTCTTATCGTCCAAACGACGGAAAACGGGGGGCTGACTATTGCATTTTCAACTATTTCCTTTTTCCTTATTATATGTGGGCTGCTCATCATGGTCTCCCGCAGCGTCAGCCGCACGATAGACAGAGTGATGGAGGCCCAACGCCAAAGCGAGGCGCGGGCGCTGAAACAATACGCCGAACTGAAAGCGGTGATCGAGGCGATGCCGGCAGGCGTCTCTATTTATCACGACCCAGCGTGCAGCAGGCTGACGTGCAACCAGGCCTGGTTGGAGATCATTGGAATGACAGAGGAACAAAATAAAGCTCTCTTCACAGGTGCGCCTTGCGAGCTGCCCCAGGTTGAGATGCGCAGGGGTGGGGTACCTATCTCGTTCGAGCAATTGCCTATCCGGGTAACTTGCAATTCGGGGCAGCCGGTAGTAGGCGACACATTCGAGATCATAAGAGCTGACGGTAGCAGCCATCACTATTACGGCAGCGCAACGCCACTTTTTGACAGTAACAGTAATGGTGTGGTAGGGGGAGCCGTCAGCGTTTTGTTGGATATCAGCGAACTTAGGCAAGCACAGGACAGGATTGCCAAGTTGGCGGCAATTGTAGAAGCCTCCGCTGATGCCATTATCAGCAAAACTTTAGAAGGCGTAATAGGCAGCTGGAACCCTGGAGCAGAGAAACTGTATGGCTATTCCGCCAAGGAAGCAATTGGACGCTCTATATCTTTTATTGTTCCTCCTGATCATCCCGATGATATACCAATGATTTTAGAGAAAATCGGGCGTGGAGAAACCATAGCTTCCCATGATACCGTGCGCATGAGGAAAGACGGCACAGTGGTGGATGTCTCTTTAATGATATCTCCTATCAAAGATTCTACGGGTAAAATTATCGGAGCCTCTTCTATAGGTCGTGACATCACTGAGCGGAAGAAGTACGAAGAGAGAATAAAGCAGTATTCCGAGGAGTTGGACCGAAGCAACAGAGAACTGAACCATTTTGCCTCGATTGTCTCACATGACTTACGCGCTCCGCTCCGTGCGGTTTCTGGATTTGCAGGCCTGCTTCAAAAGCGTTACAAGGAGAAGCTCGGTGCTGACGCTGATCAGTATATTTCACAAATCGTCGAAGGAACCGAACGTATGAACTGTCTGATCGATGACCTCATTGAGTTTGCACGGGTAGCAAGAGGCGATAAAAAAAACTTTGCCCCAGTGAATATCAACACAATTATTGAAACTGTTTTTGCTAATCTCTCGGAAGAGATACAAGAGAGCAAGGCTGTAATTACTGTTGAACCTCTTCCGACTGTATCTGCAAATAGTACGCTGCTCATTCAGCTATTCCAAAATCTTCTTGGGAACGCTATCAAGTATTGCAATACTTCTCCACGTATCCATATTTCTGCGGAGAGGAAGGAACGGGAATGGCTCTTCCGGATCAGTGACAACGGTATCGGTATTGATCCAGGCCAATTTGATAGGATATTTGAAATATTCCAACGCCTGCACACGGTCGATGAATACGCGGGTACCGGTATCGGCCTGGCAGTATGCAAAAAAATTGTGGAGAGGCTTGGAGGACGTATCTGGGTGGAATCGAAGCATGGTGAAGGATCCACATTCTTTTTCACACTTCCGGTCACAGAGTCTATCCACCAACCGAAATTAGAATAACTACTTAGCAGGAAGAACTTCACATCCAGGGGGCTATATTTACAAAAGTAACCCTTATACAGTTGCGCGAATCCTAAACTCTCAAGTATAAGTAGCATTGGAGAGTCCAGATTTTGATAGTTTTTTTCCGCAATAAACATATTCAGAAAATTGAAACTGTCGCGGATTTCAGGAAGAAAGGGAAAATATTCTCCCTAGTAAAAACTATGCGACGTATAAGCAGAAACCGACAATCGATCTTACGTTGACCTATGGGTCAGGTTTTAAATAAAAAGGGTTACTCGTTCAGAACTCGTTCAGTACGCTCCCGCAAACCCAATACTGGAGCGGGTGAGGGTGAGTTCGAATATCACCTCCTCAGTTTGTTGTTCATCCGTACATAAAATGTGCATAATATTTAAAACAATAGTTTAAAAAGAAAATTTGGCAGGAGCCTATGGAATCGAACCCATTTATTTCGCTGGTTTGTCACCGCAGGATTTTACGAAACCCCAAAATACTTCATCATATCTCCCAGAATCATGGCATCCTCAACCTCAGTCTCAAGTGAATGTTCCACAACCCCTTTTTCGATCATGAAGTCGTGATCTTCCTCTGAGGCAACGTGCCCCATTACTCCTAACCGTGGATGGGACTTGAGGTACTGATTTATTTTATACATTGGGAATGCCTCTTTGATTAATGATGCAAATCTCGATAAGGTTTCCTGAGCCGCAACGATCTTTTCTTTTTTCTCAAGAAGCGTCTCGTCTAAATTTTCAGTGCATGTATAGCGTTTAGTAACAGTCTGACGGATGGGATTATAATCTGGAGATTTCTTCTTTTCTTCAATGTTCCTGACCATCTTCTGAGAAAAATAAAGATCATCAACTATGTTATAAAATTTTTCCCCGATAAGGTAACCCATGGCCTTATCTATTCCGAAGCGTTCCTCTATGCCTTCGGCAGCGTTTACCCAGTCCTGAAGGTGTTCTTCGTCAAATAATAGTTTCCCCATTCTGACTCACCTGAAATTTTTGTGATATTATACAGAATAAAAATGTATTTTGTACGCAGGTAGATATGCCAACTGAAAAACAAGTAGATGGAGCCAATAAGTGCCACGGGAAGCTTACGAACACCGCAAAAGATGTGTGCCTTGTTGTACAGAGTTGAAAAAAATGGTATCTTGGCTTGTTAATCTCCGATAAGCTGGTTACCGTGGGATCAGCCATAAAGGACCTTGCCTTCTTTGTATATCTTCTTTATGAAAGGGTCTCCAAGGGCAAGCCTTTCTTCTGCCTCTTCAGGCTTATAAACAATGAAATCAACAGCCGCGTCAACATCCATCAGGCGGTACAGTTCTATTATCCGGTCAGCTCCGTAATGAGGGACTTCGCTTTTAATAATAAACAGATCGATATCGTTGATATCTTCTACTCCCCACGCGGATGATCCAAACAGGATTATTTTTTCAGGCTTGTATTTATCAATAAGCTGTTTCTTGATATCGTCGATCTTCTCTAACGCTATAACCCTGTTCATAATCTATATATTATCAAATTATTATAGTCTTTATATATAGGTACTTAGAGTAAGGTCGAATTTGAGCCTCTCAGCTTGGGACCTGCCATATTTTTCCGTCAAAAAATAATATCTATAGCAGTGCATGTAGCTAATGAGATGCTTTGCATCTAAATAACAGCCGTAGGTATAAGGAGAAAGACAATGATGGAGAACGCAACAAACACAGTGAATATTTCAGACGAAATCATCAGTGCAGCCGTAGAAAAGTATGTGTGCAAGCTCAAGGGGCATTATGACCCGGAAGCGACGGAGGTAATTGGTAATTTTGCCGGGCTGCCAGGAAAATGCAAAAGGAAGTTACGCGCCGGCTTTATTATTTTTCAACGGGAAGGAGACCACTTCAATCAAAATCTATACCTTGCTCCTATGGAAACAATACTGGACGGTACCCAGTATGGATTTCAAAATTGCAGCATTTTCTCACGGGCAACCTATGGGTTGCGCGAACTAAAGGATGAAATACAACGGTACTATTCCTGCAGCAAATCGGACGCACAGGCATCTATTAAGTGCGTGATAGAAGAACTGGAGAACGAGTACCGTGAAGAGTTTGAGAAAAAAACTGATGAAGAAATGATTAATTATCTCGCGGACAGAGCCTACGCAATCTGGCTGGATAGCGATAATTTTATGGGCGTAAAGTGTAATTTATGCAATGAGTGCGCGGAATACCTGCAAGACTAACAGTAAGGATAACGGGGCCTTATAAGGCCCCGTTGAAGTTTACTCGTTCAGAACTCGTTCAGTACGCGCCCGCAAACCCAATACCGGCGCGGGTGAGGGTAAGTGCATATTCCCCCCTGCTTGATGTTCATAGGTACATAAAATGCACATAGATTTAGAGTAGGGTGAAGATTGATTTTACAGGAAAAAAGGAATGCCGAAGGCGGGACTCGAACCCGCCCTGGCATCGCTCACTTTTTCTCCCATTGGTGTCCTAGTGATTGGTGCCCCATTGGCGCCCCGTACGACTTTTAGAGAATATTTGGTGTTGATATATAAGTGAAAAATAGTGATGGTCGCGGGTTCGAGCCCCGTCTGCACTGTCAGTTTTTCCTTATTTTTCAATTCATCTCTATCATAGTTGACGACGACTCCTTGATTCAAGCTCCTCGGTTCAAATTCAGGTGTGTTATAGACATCCAGTATCATGTATAGCACCATCCACTACATTTTTTTTATCTGATACCTTTTTAATACCAGAAAACTGTAATTATTTTCATATTTTGCGCATATATATTATGCAGGCCTGTGTGGTCCTGATATATCGACAAGGAGGAAAAACGAAATGGAAGAGTTAATAATTGACAAGGAATTCAAGGATCTTATCCCGAAGATGGACATGGAGGAATACGCCAGGCTTACAGAAAGTCTAAAAGAGGAAGGATGCAGGGACGCTATTGTGACCTGGAAGAATGTCATCGTAGACGGTCATAGCCGATACGGCATCTGCATGCGTTACGACATTTCTTTCCAAATAGTCGAAAAGCAGTTCTCTGATAAGGAAGAAGCCAAGAGGTGGATAATTTTCAATCAGCTTAGCAGAAGGAACCTTTCTGATTACGACAGGATCAGGCTCGCTTCACAACTTAGGGAAATGTTCAAGGCAAGAGCGAGCGTCAATCAGTTGTCAGGGCTAAAACAAAATCAGAATGCCATAAGCAACGCTGTGACAGAACAATCAGCAATTTCTGAAAACTATGACACAACATCACAAAACACTACCGTTACGGAAATTTTTCCCCAACGGGCAATAATGCCAATAAAGACGCGTCACGAAATTGCCGCCCTTGCCGGAGTCTCTGATAGGACTGTCGATAAGTTCAATACTGTTGAAGAAAAGGGCACTCCAGAACTTAAGTTAGCGGCAAGTGAGGAAAAGGTCTCATTACACACAGCAGCGGCGATTGCTGAACTGTGCGAGGATGAGCAGAAAAAGGCGTTACAACTACCTGAAAAGGAGATTGTCAGGAAAGCCAAAGAGGTCAGGCAATCCAAACTCTCAAAGTACACTGATAACGAGCAGAAAAAGATTATCGCCACAGTGTACGTTTCCAGTGAAGCCGGAAGCGTGGCGGAGGCAGCTAAACAAATCAGGTCAGAGGAAGCAGAAATCAAAGATGAAGTCCGCCGCATCGCCTCTGCACTAGCGAAACTTGCGACTGATAAAAAAGTTACCGTCGAGTATATGGCAGGTCAGTTGAAGGACACGATTAATGACATTTCGCGCATAATCGACCGGATTACCGCGAGGAACTAATACTCATTTAGACAAAAAGGTAGGGCAGGGCTTGAACCGTGCTATAATTTAGGACGGTATAATCAAGCGCTTGTCCTGTCCTATGGAAAGGAGGATTACAAAGAATGGGACTATACAGGCGGAAAAACAGTCCGTTTTGGTACATGGCTTTCACTGCCACCGAAAACGGGGAGAAGAAACCCTTTGACAAGAGCACAGGTACGGACGACGAGAAGACAGCTAAGAAAATATGGCAAATGTTGAAAGCGAAGATTGCGTTGGGACAGTGGCACCCGGAGACTCTGACTCAGGAGCAAAAAAAACCTGATTATGTTTTCAGTGATCTCGTAGAATGTTACAGCGCATGGGCAGCACCGAGGCATAAGGGATGGAGGGAAGTTGAGAAGACGATAGTACGTCAACTCAAAAAGCGTTTTGGAACAGTCAAGCTGGAGGATTTCACTACGTATATGGTCGAACAGTTACAGAGCGACGAGCTTGCCAGGGGATTAGTGGCAGACACGGTAAACCGTACCACAACTACTTTCAAAGGCATGTTCAGCAGGGCGACGGATTGGGACATGATAGACGAAGTAGTTCTCAAACGTATCAGGAAGGCGAAGCAGTTAAAAAACGTAACCTATCGTTTGCGGTTTTTGTCTCTCGAAGAGTGCCAGGCTCTTATCGATGCGTGCGCTACCCATCTCAAGCCAATTGTTGTAACCGCTCTCAATACTGGATTACGCAAGAGCAATATACTTAACTTGAGATGGGACCAGGTTGACCTCAAGCACGGCTTTATCTTGCTTGAAAACAAGACGCTTAAAAATGGACAAAGGCTGGAAATTCCGATTAATGATATGTTGAGAGCCACGCTACAGGGATTAACAAGACGTCTTGACGTTCCTTATGTCTTTTACGACGTTGCTAAGGGCAATAGCTATGGTGACATCAAAAAGAGCTTTGCTACAGCATTAAAGAATGCCGAGCTTGAAAAGTGTACCAAATGCGATTACCACAGGCTGAAAGGCAGAGATCAAAAGATTGCCGGACAATGCCCCCGATGTAATTCTGAAATGGCAGTATTCAAGGGCATTAGAGATTTCCATTTTCACGATCTCCGGCATACTTTTGCCAGTCATTTGGTTATGGCCGGCGTGGACCTTACGACCGTGAAAGAACTGTTGGGACATAAGGATATCAAAATGACTCTGAGGTATGCTCACTTGGCACCAGCTCATAAGGCCGAGGCGGTAAAAAAATTGGGGAATTTATTTGCCCCCCAAAGCCTTGTTCAAAGCGATGAAAAAATGGTAAATTACTGTACTGGTACTGAAGTGAATTCAGCAGCCGGAAAGTCAGCATCAGTAAGTATTTGATTTCTTAGTGTAAAAAGGCGCGTAGCTCAGTGGGAGAGCACTACCTTGACACGGTAGGGGTCAGGGGTTCGAAACCCCTCGTGCCTATTTTCTGTTCTTCAAATTCAATGAGTTAAGCTCAGGAAAACCCTTAAAACACTGTCCACAGACTGTCCCGGAATTGAAATTGATAACTTAATTATTATTGAACATTGCCCATTAGTGTCCGGTTAAGAACTGTATAAATCCAATTGGTTTTGGATTTTGTTTAAATTTTGTAAGTAGTCGTCGCCCTGAAGCGCTTGCTGCAAGGGCATTTTCTCGAAAATAGTCACCGAGAGAATCTGTAGCAAAGTGTAGAGCGATGCTTCGAGACTGAGACGTTTCTTTATGATGGCTATAAGGATGTAGGTGATGACGGCAATCCATATCTGAGTTTTCACCGCGTTTTGAGAGGTGCCGTAAAATCTTTTTATGCGAAGGTGCTGTTTGATCCATTTGAAGAATATCTCTACTTGCCACCGTGCTTTGTAGAGAGAGCAAATTGTTAAAGCAGGGAGTGAATATTGATTGGTAAGGAACACCAGCTTTTTTCCTGTTTCTGCATCTTTGAAGCGGATACGCCGTATGTGAGCCGGATATTGCCGATGACTGTAGAATCCGTTCAGGACGATGCTCTGATCGCAGATGACTCCTGTGGAGCGATCTGTTGGAGCCGAATAGAGACGGCGAGCGTCGAGGTTGGATTTGGCACGTGTCACGAAGAAACTGCCGGCTTGATGCAGTGTGTAAAGACGGGAGAAATCCATATACGCTCGATCCATTATGTAAAAAGCTCCAGGCTCCGGAATAAGCAAATCCAGAATATTCATGTCGTGCAATTTCCCATCGGAAATATGAATAAAGCTTGGGATAGCGCCTCTGAGGTCCAGTAGAGTATGAACCTTTACCGCTGCTTTGGAAGAACGAAATGGAGCCCACGGAAACATCGACAGGCAAAGGTCGATAGTGGTGGAGTCCAGTGCATAGACAGTGTTGGACAACTCGACTCCAAGACTCTCGTTGGCATAAAGCTTTCTTGCCTGAGAGATCAACCGTTGGGCGAAATCGGCGTAGATACGCCAGTCGCGGGATTCGTTGGCATCGGCCAGCGTAGAGCGAGAAATTGGTTCTTTGATTCCCATATGATAAAGTTTGGATGTTTGAGCAGACAGGCACGCTTCGATATCCCGAAGGCTCTCTCGATAGGTCAGTTGAGCAAAGGCCATTACCCGAAACTGCTCGGCACAACGCAATGTGCGAACGCGATAGTCGCCGTTGTAGCGCTCCACAATACGATGAAAAGTGCTCCATGGCAGAAAATCCATTACTTGTGCGAACAGGGTTTTGCCCGTATACATGGGTACCTCCGGAAATCTTGGTTTCCGAAGGATTGCCTATATGTGGATTTGAATTCAAGTCGTCACCACAAAAATAATGTAAAAAGGTTTTCGTATTCATGCTGTTATATACTATTAACATCATTTTAACCGGACACTAATGAACATTGCCGATAACTAATTAAGGATTTCGTTGTGGTGAAGAAAACAACTATTGTAAAAGACATAAGCTTGACCACAGCTATATTGACTATAATTTTTATGGTGCTCGTTCTTATCTACCAAGCGACCTCAAGCCATCGTGACTTAGCTGCTGACTTGAATATCGTATTTTCAAAAAAATAATATCTTCAAAAAATAAGCCGGACTTCGGAATGGTTTTTACAATAAGCATCGTTCTTTTGTTAAAAAGGCTCCCCTCCCCTGCCAGGACTACCGGGGGCCTCAACTGTTCAAGAATCATTGCCGTGATTGCTTCGTAAACTTCCGGCGCTATGTCGTCCATTTCAATTCTCACAGTTGCTTTGACATTAGTTATATAAGAGCTAAAATTTGCTAATTTGGAATATTTGTAATAAAGTAGGCACATGAAAAAACTAACACCTGAAGAGACATTCGAAATGAAGTCTACGAAATTAGTGAGAGATATTTGGAGAAAGGAATTGAATCGGGCGGACAAATTAACTTTATATTGGCAAGAAAAGAAATCCGGGAAACCTACGATTATGACAATAAAAAACATCAAAAACAGATTCTTTGAAATTCATAAAAGTCGGTTTGAGGATTATTTTAATGCTGGCAAAGAAAAAACAAAAAAAGAAGTCGCTTCGGCATATATTAAAAACATCCTGGAACAATTGACATAAAATTATCCGGCTCTTTCTGGTGATTGCAGCTGGTGTGCTGCCCGTTGACAAGCTGAATCCTGCTGCTATAATCCCCTTATAAACTTATTATGCCAAGGCTGTAAATACTGACGAAGAAGAGTCATAGTGAAGATATAACACGTATGTTCACCTTCAAATTGGCGGCGTTCATTGTTATCCAGATTGCAATATTCGGCTGTCTTCTTTTCCTGCCGGCAGGCACGTTGTTTTGGTGGCGTGCCTGGGTGTTAATCGGCATAATATTCGCCGGCCAGGTGGCAACCGCGGCCAGGTTTTTCCCCGAACGCAAGGGTTTGCTCATGGAGCGCCTGAAGTCACCCATACAGAAGGGACAGCCGCTTGCGGACAAAATCGTCTTGATGCTTTTTCTCACATCGTACTATGGTCTGATGGTGTTCATCCCCCTGGATGTTTTCCGATATCACCTGATAGCCGCTCCGGGAGTACTCGTTTCGACCTTGGGAATATTCCTCTTTCTTGCCGGCTGGTGGATCGCATTTCTCGCTCTCAGGGAAAACGACTTCGCTGCGACAGTTGTGAAGCTCCAGGAAGAAAGAGAACAAAAGGTCATTGATACCGGAGTTTACGGAGTGGTGAGACATCCGTTATATGCCGGTGGCATCCTGTTTATTGTAGGCATACCTTTATGGTTGGAGTCGTACGCAGGTGTGTTGCTGACTATAGTGCCCATAGGAATCCTGGCTCTGAGGATCCTCCTGGAGGAGCAATTTCTTATAAGAAAACTGAAGGGCTATGACGACTACATTAAGAGGGTTCGTTACAGGCTGGTCCCGTTTCTGTGGTAAGTAAAGCTTCACTAATGAAATTATGGTCCGATCATCGCCGACTAATTGACATAGACGTTAAGGTTAGTTAATATAATCCTTAGAAAGCTGATTTCTGCCTGACAAGGGGATGCAGATGCGGAGAACAACTTAACGCGTTGTATGGTCAATAAAACCTGAAGGAGAAAAAATTATGGAAGACAAGATACCTCGCTCGAAAGATGACTATACTCCAGAGGCTATCGCTGCCCGCCACGACTTTATCAAGCAAAAAACCGGCATTGCCGTGAATCATGTCGGCCGTTATTCCTTCGACCCGTCCATTCTCCAGGGCAATATCGAAAATTTCATTGGCGTTGCCCAGGTGCCTATCGGAATTGCCGGACCTTTGCTGGTAAACGGTGAACATGCCCAGGGAGAATTTTATGTGCCCATGGCAACCAGCGAAGGCACCCTGGTGGCCAGCTATAACCGTGGCATGAAACTCGTTCATGCCTGTGGAGGAGTTATGACAACTATCGTGGATGAGGCCATGCAGCGCGCCCCGGTATTTGTCTTCGACAATGCCAGAGAGGCAAGAAAATTTTGCATATGGCAGCGCGATCATTACGCCGAGATAAAAGAGGTTGCCGATAAAACCTCGTCTGTCGGCAGGCTTAGGAATATAGAACATTATGCGGTGGGAAAGCTTTTGTTCCTGCGCTTCAATTACAACACCGGCGACGCCGCCGGCCAGAACATGGTCGGCAAGGCCACATTTGCCGCCTGCGAATGGCTGAAGGCGAATTACCCGGCCATACAGCACTATGCTCTCTCCGGCAATATAGATACGGACAAGAAGAGTTCTTTTATCAACAGCCTGCACACGCGCGGCAAACGGGTCATTGCCGAGGCTGTCATTCCCGGAGATCTTGTTACCAATATCGCCAAAGTTCAGTCAGGCGATCTGCTAAGGCAGCGCAATATCGGCAATGTGGGCACCTTGCTGGCCGGATCGAGCAATAACGGCATGCATTCTGCCAACGGGATAACAGCGATATTTATCGCCACCGGTCAGGATGCGGCCAATGTGGCCGAGTCGTCGACGGCACTGGTCTTCGCGGATCAACTCCCCGACAACAGTTATTACTTTTCTATAACCATCCCATCCCTGATTGTGGGTACATATGGAGGGGGCACGGCTCTGGCCACACAACGCGAATGTCTGGAAATCATGGACTGCTACGGCGCCGGCAAGGTGGGCAAACTGGCCGAGATTGTGGCGGCCACGGTACTTTGCGGCGAGCTTTCACTCGCAGGCGCTATTATGGCTAAAGAGTGGGTGTCAAGCCACGAGAAGATGGGCCGAAACCGGTAGTTCCACAACAAAAGGAGATTATCATGGGTAAACTTATGAACGCCAGGGAGTATGAGGAAAGTTTGCGTAAGCTTGACCTCAAGGTCTACCAGTTCGGCAAGCGGATAACAAATGTTGTGGATGATCCCATCATCAGACCGTCCATGAACGCCGTTGCCGCCACCTACGAATTCGCCCACAAACCCGAATACGAAGACATCCTCACCGCGAAATCGCATCTTACGGGAAAGAAGATCAACCGGTTTACCCATATCCACCAGAGCACGGATGACCTGGTGAGAAAGAGCAAGATGGGCCGCCTTATGGGATCGCTGACGGCCTGCTGTTTTCAGCGCTGCGTGGGCATGGACGCCATGAACGCGCTTTCCATTTCCACTCACGCCATTGATTCCAGGCACCGCACGGACTACTACCAGCGGTTCCTAAAATACCTTTCCTACGTGCAGGAAAACGACCTGGTCTGCGATGGCGCCATGACCGACCCCAAAGGCGACCGCAGCCTGCCGCCACACAAACAGATCGACCCTGACATGTTTATGCACGTCGTGGAAGAGCGGGCCGACGGCATCGTGGTCAGGGGTTCCAAGGCGCACCAGACCGGCGCGGTCAACTCGCATGAGATCATCGTTATGCCCACCATGAGCATGCGCGAGGAGGATAAGGATTATGCCGTCGCCTTTGCACTGCCCAGCGATACTGCAGGCATTACCTACATCTTGGGACGTCAATCCTGCGACACTCGTAAGCTCGAAGGCGCAACCTTTGACCGCGGCAATATGTATTATGGCGGGCACGAGGCCCTGGTGGTTTTCGATAATGTTTTCGTCCCCTGGGAGCGGGTCTTTATGTACAAGGAGTATGACTTCACCACCCAGCTTGTCGAAAACTTTGGCGCTTATCACCGCCAGAGCTATGCCTGCAAGGTGGGCGTGGGCGATGTGCTCATCGGCGCGGCCCAGACCGTGGCCGAGTATAACGGGGCGGAAAAAGCGTCGCACGTCAGGGATAAGATCGTGGAGATGAACCACCTCAACGAGACCCTCTTCTGCGGCTGCATCGCCTGCGCTGCCGAAGGCCGGCGCGAAGAGAGCGGCACCTACCTGGTGAATGTGCTTTTAGCCAATGTGCACAAGCAGAACATCACGCGCTTTCCCTATGAGATAGCCCGGCTGGCCCAGGATATCGCCGGAGGTTTGATGGTCACCCTGCCGTCCGAAGCTGATTTTAAATCCCCCGAAATCGGCAAGTGGGTGGAAAAATACTACAAGACCAAGGCTGATGTCTGCACTGAGGACCGCATGCGTATCCTGAGGCTTATTGAAAACATCACCATGGGTACAGCGGCCGTGGGCTATCTGACCGAGAGCATGCATGGCGCGGGTTCGCCTCAGGCCCAACGCATCATGATCGCCCGGTTGATCAACATGAAACAAAAACAAAAGTCCGCCAAATTTCTCTGCGGCATCGATAAGGAGTAGTGTATGCGCATGAACAGGCAGTCATAGTTATATCAGCCTTTTTATTTCTGCTATAATATGACGAAAGCTTTTTCTGTCGAGGAGAAGGAAAATTTATGAAGACCATTCAATATTCCGAGATTGCTCCAACCGTTTACAATAATGAGAAGGTGAAAGGTGTAGCAGCCCGTGTTGTGATCGGCAAAGCTGACGGAGCCGCCAATTTTTTCATGAGAGTCTTTGAGCTTACCTCCGGGGGTAACACGCCAAAGCACAGCCATGACTGGGAACACGAAATGTTCTATCATGCCGGGCAGGGTGAAGTATTCTGCGACGGAAAGTGGAATCCGGTTAAAGCCGGCAGTGTTGTGTTCATTCCCGGCAAAGTAGAGCACCAGGTCCGAAACACCGGCGCCGAACCGCTGGTGATCGTTTGTCTTGTTCCTTCATTTGCACCCGAGCTTTAGAATAAGTATCGGAATGAATAGGAAAAAGGCCGCCTTCATCCCGTTTCTCATGCTTCTGCTTGCGCTCATCGGAATAGCCGACGCCTTGTATGATTCTTATGAGGCATATAATAACCAGATGTTGTGGTGTCCCCAGGCTATCGACGGATGCAACACCGTCGCCGACAGCCCGTATGCGCGCATCTTTGACATACCTCTCGGTTATTTAGGCCTTATCTTTTATTTGTACATGTTCGCATTGGCGGCACTCCTTGCATTCGACCCGTTCTCGCGCGGTTTGCGCCTGGGGGCGCTTCTCTATAGCGCGATAGGCGTGTCTTTCTCAATATACTTTTTGTACCTTGACTTCGCCTTCATCCACGCTTTCTGCATTTACTGTACGGTATCCGCCGTCTTGACGCTCCTTCTTCTTATTGCCGCGGTTGCGCACTTCAGAGCGACCCGTATTTAATAAGATCACGGCTGCATCAGAGCAGTATCCTTCTGTTATTCGGTGGTATTTTGTGGTATAAAGTAAAGAGACGATAAGAAAAAGGAGGTGTTTGATATGAAACTCGAAAATAAAACGATCTTCGTAAGCGGCACCAATCGCGGTATCGGCAGGTCCCTCGTCGAAGCGCTACTCAAACAACCAGTGGTTAAAATCTATGCAGCGGTGCGTAAGGTCCAGGATTTGCCGGACTTCGGCGATACGCGAGTGGCGCCGGTAAAACTTGATATTACGGACCTTGATCTTATCAAAAAGGCCGTTGATCAAGCACAAGATGTCGACTTGCTAATCAACAATGCAGGTGTTGCCACTTCTTCTTCTGTCGTTTCGAGTGATCCCGACATGCTGAAGTACGATATGAACGTGAATTATTTTGGCACGCTCAATGTGGTCCGTGCCTTTGTGCCTGTGCTTGAGCATAGAGGTAACGGGGCAATTGCTAATATCATCTCTATTGTCGGCCTCGCCAGCATATTTGTTATCGGGGGCTATTGCGCTTCCAAAGCGGCGTTGTTTTCTGCAACGCAGGCGATGCGCGCGGAATTAAAGTCAAAAAACATTTCTGTGTTCGGCATTTTCCCTGGCCCGATTGATACTGACATGTCCCGTAACTTTGATGCGCCTAAGACCAGTGCACAGGTAACGGCTGAGAACATTGTCAAAGGGATCATAGCCGGGCAGGAATATATTTTCCCTGATCCTATGTCTTCACAGGTGGGCGAATTGTGGGCGAAAGACCCCAAGGGTCTCGAACGTCAGTTCGCATCCATGTAAAAGGTTGCCTGGTGTTGTGTGGTTCCAAAAAACATCGGAGGGAAACCATATGCATAACAAGGTACTAACCGGATTGGTTATCTTTTTTATCTTCGCACCAACCATCGCCTTTGCCGACGCTATTGATAACAAAAAAACTGCCGTGATTCTGGACAGAGTAGTCAACTGGCGGGAGCGAGTCAAGTTGATGGATGAAATTGCGCCAGTGGGAAGTCCAAAGGTGCTGGAAACCCTCGCGAATGTTTTCTACGACAGCTCGCTGAATTTTGCGTGTCCATCCCTGATTTACCATGCAATAAACGGTTTGAGGTATTTCCCGAACGACGAGAAGGCAATCAAAATAGCCAGGGAAGGGATGGGCAGCGTGGAACCGTTGGTCAGGATGATCAGCATAGAAGTTTTAGGCATAATAGGTGCTGAAAACGATATTATTTATCTCAGACCTTTTTTGGCGAGCGGCCATTCCTACGAGGCCGTCAAAGCTCAAGTCGCAATCGACAGCATACTAAAAAGAACCGGGCTGGTAGGAAAGCAGCCGTAGTTATCGAATTCTTCTCATTTCCGCGTTCGCAGGAAGTTGACCAGATTCCATCGCTCCTGGGGGACGAGCTTGTCCTGAAATGCGGGCATGCGGCCGAAGCCGAAGGTTATGGTCTTGAAGATTGTTGAGTCGTCCAATCCCTTCACCATATCATGGTCGAGGCCGGGTGGCGGCGGAACGAGTTTTTTGCCGACAGGGCCCCGCTCTGCCGAGGTCTGTCCGTGGCAAAAGATGCAATTGGTATCGAAGAGCGTCTTCCCTGCTGTCAAAGATGCCGGGGTCGGGGGTACAGGGTTCTTCAGCTCGGATTCCTGGGAAACGACCTCTCTGCCGGTAATGGGCACGGCTCCGACAGGCGGTGCCAGGACCGGCGCTTTGTATGGTTTGCAGGACTGCTGGTCATCCATCCAGATCGCGGCCATGAGCAGCGGTGCAACTGCAATAATCATTATACGTAAAAATCGTTTCACAGCGTCCCCTCACTGGTAATCCTAAGAGCGCCGGCATCATGCATGATCTTATCCGCCTCGCAGGACCGGTTCAACTGGTCTCTGCTGGTGGAAACGCTGATCCCGATGGCACCCTCGCCGATTGCCGGATCATAGACTCTTTTTCTCCAGGGTGGGAGTTTCATTTCAAGAAACATCCCCACGATAGCGCCTAAAATAGCGAAGAGCATAGTGAGCTCATAGGTGATGATGCCGGTCGGGTAAGAGGAGATGATCGGCTTGTCCCCGGTCTGCACCGGATACAGGTAAGCAGTGCCTGCTGCCAGGGCAAAGCCCGCGAATGCGCCAAAGATGCCGCCTCCCAATGATATCCAGCGGAACCAGGTCTGCTGTTTGGTCTTCACCAACACACCGTCGGGATAGGGGACGGACGTAAGCGAGGTGATTGTTTCTTCGGGAAATCCGGCCTTGACCAGGCTCTCCACAGCACTTGCAGCGCTCTCGGTGTCTTTGAAAATCCCAAGGGTCTCCATTCTTCACTCCTTCGTGGTAATAGACGGCAGCGTGGCCCGGCCGAGTCTGACTTCGGCCTGCCGTACCTCAAGTTCCCGCACATCGGTAGTAGCCACTATCGGGAAAAATTTTGTGAAAAGAGTATAGAGCAGGGCGAACCCGGCAAAGGCCCCGGCGGTAACGGAGAGTTCCACCCACGAGGGACAGTAGGTTCCCCAAATGAACGGCATATTCTTGTGCGAGAGCGAAGGCACAATGATGAGATAGCGCTCGATGAACATGGCGACGTTGAGCAAGACGGTAATCACGAGCATCGCTTTGACGGAGCGCCTGATCTTTTTGAAGCAGAGGGCCGTGACAGGCAGCACCGAGTTGCCGATAAGCATGAGAATAAGCAGCGGCGTATACTTGACCGACATAAAGCTGAAGACCTCCCAGTCGATCGGCTCGTGGGCATACCAGGTGGTCTGGACCTCGACGAAATAGGCGTAGGACCAGAGCAGGCAGATTACGAGAAGGAGCTTCCCCATATTGTCAAAGTGCAGCGGGGTGAGATAATCCTCCAGGTGGAAGACTCTCCGGATGATGATCATGAGGGTGATGACCGCGGCAACGCCGGAGGTGATCGCGCCGATGACGAAGTACGGCGGGAAGATTGTGCTGTGCCAGCCGGGGACCAAGGTGACGGCGAAATCCCAGGCAACAATAGAGTGCACCGAGACAGCCACAGGGATGATCAGGGCCGCCATCAACGTCGAAGTCTGGCGGAACACTACCCACTCGCGGGCCGTTCCACGCCACCCCATGGCGAGGACGGCAAAGATTTTTTTCCGCCAGCCGGAAGAGCGGTCTCGAACCACGGCAAGATCGGGGAGCATGCCGAGGTAGAGAAAGAGGCTGCTGCCGATAATATAGGTCGTAATTGCGGTCGCATCCCACAGAAGGGGTGAACGGAAGTTGGGCCAGAGCCCCCGCTGATTTGGATAGGGGGGGAATATGTAGTAGACCACCCAGTTCCGGCCCAGATGAATGAGCGGAAAGAGGCCGGCAATGGTGATGCTGAAAACCGTCATTGCCTCGGCGGCGCGCAGGATAGGTCTGCGCCAGTTGGCCTGGGATAGGCGCAGGATGGCGGAGACCATGGTCCCCGAATGGGACAGGCCGACCCAGAACACGAAGTTGGCGATGTATATCCCCCACATGACCGGACGGTCCAACCCGGTCACGCTCATAGCGGTCATCATCTGGTAGGTGAAGGCCGACAGTCCCCACGCTACCACTGCTCCGAGAAAGAACGCGAGCCCGTACCAGCGCCACGTAGGGGTGCGCATCGAGGAGAGCATCTCATCATTTAACTGTTTTGCGCTTTTCGCAGTCATCATATGCTCAGACATGCTCGCGCCCTCCTCCCTTCAAATAATTGATCGAGGGGTGAGTGCCAAGATGCTCCAAAAGCCTGAAGCTGCGGGGACTGCGGAACAATCGCGATACCCGGCTCTCAGGGTCGGCTATATTACCGAAGACAAGGGCTTCCGGTGGACAGGTCTGGACGCAGGCCGGCTGCACCTCGCCGTCCCTGATCAGCCGTCCTTCGGCCTTTGACTCTTCCTTTGCCCGCCTGATCCGCTGGATGCAGAAGGTGCACTTTTCCATGACCCCGCGGGAACGCACGGTTATGTCCGGGGATAGCTGGTTATCCAGCGGAGGCGGCCAGGAGTGCTCATGGTCGTAGAAGTTGAATACCCGCACTGCATAGGGGCAGTTGTTGCCGCAATAACGGGTGCCGACGCAGCGGTTGTAAACCTGGCCATTTAATCCATCAGGGTTATGATAACTGGCGTACACCGGGCAGACCGGCTCGCAGGGGGCGTCGTGGCAATGCTGACAGAGCACGGGCAGGAAGCGCGCGCGCACGTTCGGATACTCACCTACCCAGAAGCGCTCAATCCTAAGCCAGTGCATGTCACGGCCCTGGGCGATTTCCTTTTTGGCGCAGATGGCCACGTTGTTTTCCGCATGACACGCGACCACGCATGCGCCGCACCCGGTGCACCGGTCGAGGTCAACCACCATTCCCCATTTGTACGGGCTTGTCATTTTTTCCATATGAGCAATATCCTTATCCTAAAAAAGCAATTTTGGCACAAATCCGTAAATAAGCTTATATCTCGATCAACTCGCTCCTGAAGCTCCCCATAGGATTCCCCGCTGTCACCAGTTCACCCTCGCCCGAAATTCGCTTTATCCGCACCCGGGTTGCATTCCAGGCCGCCTGGGGCTTGGTTCCTTCCATTGTCATCGCCACCAAGATAAGAGGGTTCACACCTCGTCCCTTTGCATAACGTCCCATCTCCCGATGCCCCTGTCCCAGAGGGATCGCAACCATGTCGGGCCGGATGCCGGGGTAGATCACAGCAGGCGCGCGAAGCGAGCCCTGGGACGACGTTACTTCAACGAGGTCGCCGAAGTTGATTCCCAGTTCAGCCGCGGTCTTGGGGTTTATCTCGACCCAACTGTCCCATACGACCGTAGTCATAGGGTCAGGAAGCTGCTGCAGCCAGGGCTGCGGAGCCCCGCGGCCGTCATAGAATGCCGTGGAAGGATACACTGAAAGATGCAGCGGGAACTCCTTTTCATTTCCAGCGAATCGGGGCTTTGCGGGCTCAGGCAGACTCGCAGCTGACGTCCAGTGATAACCCTTGCCCTGATTGGCGTTCGTTTTGAAGAGTCCGCCTTTCTGGAGCAGGTCAACCCACATTACTTCAAAATCTTTCCCACTCGCAAGACCTACCAGCTTTTTCGTCTCGGCCTTCAGCAATTCTAAATACGATTCGTAGGGAAATATCGCTTTCATCTCCCCTCCCAGTTCATGGGCCGTTGTCATCAGTATATCGGGAAACTGACGCGTGTCGAAAACAGGCACGACTACCGGCTGCATGAGCCCAATTACTTTGTCGCGCGTACCGGCCAGAGGGATAATGTCCCCCCAGCTCTCGAGGGCCGAGTGGTCCGGCAGGATCAAGTCGGCCATGAGGGCAGTGTCGTCCATGAGCGAGGAGAAACTGACGATGAACGGAACTTTGGCCAGAGCATCCTGGAAGCCGGTAGAAGGTGGAATAGTGTGGACAGGGTCGCCGAGAACCATTGCTATTTGAATGCTGCCGTCATGCATTTTATCGACAAGGGACAGGAGCTCGTCAAAAGAGTTTGTTGGGCCGTCAGGTGATGCATTATCCGGAAAGACGCCGCCTGTGTTGTTCAAATCCCCTGCCACCGCATTCAGGAGCTGCACGGCGCGGACCGATTCCTCCCCGTTGCTCTGGAAAGCCACCGCCTCCCCGGCCATTGCAAGAGATGGACGGGCCGTTGCGAACTCACGGGCAACCTCCGCAATGGCGTGGTCTGTCAGGCCGGTTTCTTCCGCAACACGGGATAGATCATATGCCTTGAGCTGCTGCAAAAGCGGTCCCGCTGAAAGGCCCTTTGCCGAAAGAGCGGCTTTGTCGAAAAGGGATTCTGCAAGAATGAACCGGACCATGCCGAGGGCAAGCACGCCTTCAGTCCCGGGCTTGGCAGGCATCCAGCGGTCAGCCGAGGCAGCGGTCAAAGACAACCGTCCGCCGACGTAAGTGAAATGACCGCGGATCGTATCCCGGCCCTGGCGCATCCTGCCGAAGGCAAAGCCATATTGCACGGGAGAAAGATGACTCTCCACGAAATCAGCGCCGAAACTGAGGAGATAGCGCGTCTCAGCCACGTCGTAATAGGGAAGGCTCGGCTGACCGAAACTCCGGCGGTTTGCCAGGCGCAGCCAGTCAGGGCTTAGCAACTCGTAGGAAAGATGGTTGGGAGAGCCGAAGGAGCGCATGAAGCGTGTTGCCATGTCAGCGAGCGTGCCCCGAAGCTGCGGCGTCAATAAGGCAAGGCCGTCGGCCCTTTCCTGCTTGCGGATCTTGAGCCTGCTCACGAGAATGTCCAGCCCCTCTGCCCAGGATATCTTCGTGAATTTGCCTGAACCGCGCGTTCCGCTGAGCTTCATGGGTTGAGGCACACGGTCCGGATGGTAAAGCTCCTGCAGACTGGCCTGCCCCCGTGCGCAGAGCCTTCCCCGGTTGACCGGATGAGCTGGGTTCCCCTCGATCTTTTTGGCCCGGCCTTCCGAGATCCGCACCAGGATGCCGCATCCGGCCGGACAGGACCTGCATGTGCTGGCATAATAATTCGCAATGCCCGGGGTCACTCCCTCGTCAGGAGGAATAAGATATGGAATGAGCTTCTCGTTTGCAGCGCAGCCCGCTAATAAGGCGCCGGCTGCCGACATTCCGCTCAGTTGGAGGAAGGTTCTGCGATCCATTCGATCTCCTTATTTGAAATTTTTCTAGTCATTTATGACATGTCCAGCAATCGATACTGGCCTTATGCTGCCGGTGGCAGTTCAGGCACCAGCCCATCTTGATCTTGACGGACCGGGTGATACGCGGCATGGCGGCCACTTCGCCGTGGCAGGTGGCGCAAACCAGGCCGGCGCGGATATGCATCATGTGAGGGAAATAAACGTAGTCCGGCACCCAGTAGACTCTGACCCAGGGGATTGGCTGCTTTTTTTCCCAATACCCGGTCAGTTTCTTTATTCCCGGAGCGTCCTGGGCTATGAACTGGTGGCAAGCGCGGCAATCAGCCACTGCCGGGATGCCGGCAACATAGGACTTGGAAGCATAGCGGTGGCAGAAGAGGCACGGTATTGCGTTGTCACCCGCATGGATTTTATGACTAAAGGCGATCGGTTGGATCGGAGAGTGGTCCTGAAGATCCAGCGGCAGAATGTACATGAACACCAGAACGGCGGCAAGAACAACAGCGGCGGCGACCAGTGCGCCGATAAGCCACAATAGTTTCACCGGAAAATGCTCTCCTCCCTGGTTTCTCCCCCGATAGGGGAGGAAATCAAAAGCCCCACAGCGAACGATAATATTTCAACTCTATCCGATTTCTGAGGGGTAGTCAAGTCATTGTACGAGTTGCAAACATTTTCGACATTGCCCTTTTTCTATTAACACCCCTGCTTCTCAGCCGGGAATGAAATGGAGGAGGTGTCAGGATGTATAATAAGATCATGGCTGCATCGAAGCGTCGCCATAAGGAGTTTAAAACTGATATGCAGGGACGGAAATCCGTTTCTCCGGCATTGCACGCACAGAAGGAAAAAGGCAAACTCAAACTGAAATTGAAAAGGCTTATTCAACTGCGAAAAGGGCATTGACAGTCTCACCTTGCGTATTGTGACGATGTTAAAGCAGTTAATAAAATTGGCGTATAGATAGAGTTCAATAACTTACTGAAACAACTTTACCCTGAAATGAAATAAACGGTAAGCTGTTAGGGTATAATGAAATTTCCTGACACTGAAGTGCATTTTGCACTGTGCAAGGAAGGGAGCAAAATTGCCAAAACCATAGGTAATTTAATACAATATGCTCAGTTTTTGTCTTTTCTGTGAGTCGGAGGCGGTCTTTGGAGGGTAAGACAGTTTGGATGTTGAGTTAACATTTCTCACCTGCAGGTCAGACATGGCCCTTATTAAACGATTCAAGAAAACCATCATAGACGTTGGATTAAACAGAACCATCCCCTTTTTCCTGACCTATGGAGTCGTGTAATGAGGAATATTTTCATCCTATATATTCCATCTGCAAATTACGAGGCACAGGTTCACTATCAGGACACTATTGAGAATAGAGTCGAGCCATCACGAATTTTTCGCTATGTTGATTTCAACCTCCAATCCAAGCTGAAGGGTATTTTTGGTAATCGGAATATAGCCGTATGGGGTTCTCGTGATTCAGTCGCAAACAGATCAAAGTTCGAGAGAATGCAAGCAGGAGACGATATCCTCATTGTTGAAGGGGATACCATCAAGCTTCTTGGCAAGTTTGCAGCCAAGACGATCAATCCCGATATGTCAAGGGAGCTCTGGAAGAACTTAAAAGGCGGATCATCAGAAGGATGGGATTTGATTTATTTCATCGCCAACCCGATGGAGATTGATTTGCCTTTTTCTGAATTTAACAAGTTGTTTGAATACAAGGAAAATTATTCATTGAGGGGCCTAACTCTTGTTGGTGATGAGAAGTTAAAGCAGTTCTACGCCAAATATGATGATCTCTATTCAATCTTTGAACGGATAAAACTTGGAGAGCGGCCTTTCCAGAAAGAAGACTCTTTCACTTATCAGGAATACGAAGAAGAAAAAATGACAGTGGGTGAAAAGGATAATAGAGAAATGATCGATGATAAAGATATATCTGAACACATCAGAATGCAGTGGGAACTTCTTCTATTGGGACTGAAGGCAGGATCTAAGGTCTGGATACCCAAGAGCGATCAGTCAAAGATAACGCGAGAATTTGATTTCAAGGACTTTGAAGAAGAATTTACTGCAGGCATTGATGTCCCGTCAAAGTATGTAGACAATATTGATGTTGTATGGAAGGAAGAGTTCCGGATTGATGCCGCATTCGAAGTCGAGAATACCACATCGATTTATTCCGGATTATTGAGGTTTTCGGATTTGAAAATTATTGCGCCAAACAGCATCTATCCTCTTTTTATTGTTGCTCCGTTATCGAAAAAAAACCGGCTGATTCAACAAATAAAACGGCCCACTTTTAAGAAGCTAGAATTTCATAAAAAAGTTCGATATCTGTCATATGAGGACGTGGATGAGATTGTTAGGTTTTTTGAAAGATCTTCGAGTGGATTGAACATTGATTTGCTGTGGGGAAAGTCCGAGGCAATTAGCTCTTAAGCTTGGTCACGGGCCCTTTCGTGTTGAAGTTCCGAATATGCCTTTGTTCATATTGTAAGGCTGTTCATGAAAACTGAACAACTTAAAAATATGAACAAAATTTGATTGCAAATGTCTAGAAGTTCTTTGGAAAAGATAATCTCCACTCTTTGGAATACTCGGTTGCTTTCATGCCATAATCCAAATAAAAGTCATATTTTATTTCAATCTTTCTCACAAGTCAGGCGGAACTGAGCGAAGACTGGGAGTTGGCCCAGGCAGGGAAGGAAATGAAGAAAATTGAACCGTTGAAGTGAGGACCAAATTATGTGGAATATGAATGAAATCAAGACCATCAATTACGTTAGGGATTATGTGTATCACGTCGTATTCGATAATGGCATCGAGGGCGATGTGGATTTTGTGGATTATCTTAAGGGAGGCCCTATGTTTATTCCTTTGGCAGATTTGGATTTTTTCCGTAAGGCCACTATCGATGGAGGTACAATATCATGGCCCAACGGCGCTGATATTGCCCCTGAACGCCTTTATGACACTTGCAGCGGCGCAAACGACGGTGCGCTGAAGGCTTAACTTACGAACTGTCAGAGGGTTTTCCAGATGGGCCTTCTGGCATAAATATAATCGGCAAATAAACCGGCAAAATAGGCTCGCTTAATTTCCGCTATATTGATAATTTTATCAATTTCATATATAGTTACCATATAAAATAATCGGCAAATAAATCGGCAAATGATAGGTCAAGTAACTATGCAAACTCAGAAAATGACGCCTTTATATCCCGAAAAAGCGGAGGAGCTTAATGATCTTGCTCTGGCTGTAATCCAAAAATCATCCGCCCTTGGTAGCCGGCAACATCCAGTTACTCTACATTCGCTGCATGAATTGCTTCGGGTCATTAACAGCTATTATTCTAATTTAATAGAGGGTCATAACACGCATCCTTATGATATTGTGCGTGCGATGCAAAAACAGTACGATACAGAACCGGCAAAACGTGATCTCCAGATGGAGAGCGTTGCTCATATTACCGTTCAAAGGGATATGGAAGGAAGATTGCAGCAAGAGCCTGAACTCAATATTGCTAGCCGAGAATTCCTCTGTTATGTGCACAGGGAATTCTATCAACAACTGCCGGATACGTTCAGAATCGTGAAAAATCCAGAGACGGGGCGTAAAAGCCGTGTCATTCCTGGTGAATTGCGTAAGGAGACAGTTAAAGTAGGTCGCCATATGCCGCCAGGAAGCGCTACCCTGGATGCATATCTTGATCTGTTTGGCAGGTCTTATGCGCCTGGCCGTCATCACGGTGCGGCAAAGCTGGTTGCAGCTGCCGCCGCACATCATCGTCTCATGTGGATTCACCCTTTCCTTGACGGAAACGGTCGCGTGGCCCGGTTATTCACTGAGGCATTTTTTCGACGCATTCCGGTTCTCGGCTACAGCCTCTGGTCAGTGAGCCGAGGGCTTGCGCGCAGAAATGTTGATTATAAGGCGGCCCTTAGCTGGGCGGACGCGGCACGGCGAAATGACCTTGACGGCAGGGGAAACCTATCGAATGAAGGACTGTTACGGTTTTGTCGGTTTTTTCTTGAAGTCTGCCTTGACCAGGTAGAATACATGGATAACCTTCTGAAGCTTGAAGAACTCGCGCAGAGAATCAGGTTCTATATTGACCTTCGGAACAGGGGGGTAATCCCTAGCCCATCGGGGGAAAAAAAGTTGCTCCGGATCGAGTCGCTCAGAATGCTCCAGGAAGTCATGATACAAGGTGTTTTAACGAGGGGCGATGTTATTCAGGCCTCAGGCCTCAAGGAACGCACGGGACGAAATATACTGGGGCAGCTTCTTGAAGAGGGCTTGCTGGTTTCGGATTCTCCCAAGGGAGAGGTCAGGCTGGGATTTCCCATCCATGCAGCTGGATGGTTTTTCCCGGATCTGTATCCGACTTTAACAAAGTAGCCATCAGTACATGTTATTTCGGAAGGTCGCAAGTGCTGGTCAGATAAGGGAAAAAACTGGTGCCCCCTAGAAGATTCGAACTTCTGGCCCCAGGTTTAGGAAACCTGTGCTCTATCCTACTGAGCTAAGGGGGCTCCATGACTGAAAAAATATTTTAGCACAAACAGCGGCAATATGGTAATGGTGAACGGGTTTTTTCTAAGGGAGTTCGAGGCCGAATGCCTCAAACGCGGTGCGAGTGGATTCATAACCTGTGTGCTGAATGCCGTGAATACCAAGGCTGTTGGCAACCTCTACAAACATTGAACGGTCATCTATATAGACCACCTTCGAGGGATGCACTCTTGCAATGTCCAGCGCCATGCGGTAAATATCCACATCCGGTTTTCTGTAATGAACGAAACAGGATGAGAGAAATATATCGATGAACGTACCAAGTTCGAATTTGTTGATGCGGTGTATAGTGAGTTCCCTTCCCTCGTTACTGATCGCAACTGTTCTAAGATTGTAGAGCTCCTTCAGCTTGCGTATGTAATCTATCATCTCCGGAAAGGGCGTGGATTGTCCGAACATGAAATCAGTAAACTCCTCCATTGTGAAAGAGCGCTCTTTATAGAATATGACCTGGTATAAATATTCATACAGGCTGAGTTTGCCTTCCTCGTAAGTGCCGAAGGTAAGGTGGTGGCGCTCGTCCATTTCTTCGTAATCCAAATGGAACTTCTCAGCAGCCTTCCGCCGTAATCCACGACCCCATCCGTTGTTGAGAAGCACACCGCCTATATCAAGAAACAAAGTCGTAATGTGTGAAGATGGCGACTCGGGCAACAATTCAATATGCCTCCTATCGATGTTTTGTACTATTCCAAATTCAATGTGAAAACAGTGTCAGAGTGTCAAAGTCTCAAAGTGTCAAAGATGTCGTCGGCCTTTGCTCTGACACTCTGATACTTTGATACCCGGCGATTACACTTCTAATTTAACACACTGGCGCAAAAAATTAAATCAGGGGCAGGGCGTATAAAAAATATCGCTATGCATTTGACACCACTAGATCAAACGGTAGGTGTATTTTGTCATTCCCGTGCCTAAGGCACCTACTGTTGGTGAAAACGAGAATCCATTTCTTTTAAAGGCTAATGGATACCCGCCGGAGCCTGCCCTCGAATGCCGTTATCGGGGGCGGGTATGACGGCTGGTGGTGTCATATGCATAGCCATATAAAAAAATTTGCCCATCATTTAGAAATGTGGTAAGCTTTTGACAAATGAAATTTTATGCAAACAGGCATGGGTAGAGTCAGGTGAGCACGTATTCAGCAAATACTTTTTCTTTCTGGCCTCTTGCTGTATATTTAGGTGCTGTCGTAGTCCTCATAGCATCGATGATTGGGGTGTCTTACGTGCTGGGTCAGAAACACAGAGAGCGGTTGACCGGCGAGCCCTACGAGTCGGGTATTACGCCTACCGGCTCTGCACGAGTCCGTTTTGATGTTAAATTCTACCTTGTGGCTATGTTCTTCGTAATTTTCGATCTCGAGGCTGTTTTTATCTATGCATGGGCTGTTTCCATTCGTGAAACAGGGTGGGCCGGGTATATTGAGGTGCTGATCTTCATAAGCATCCTGATGGCCGGGTTGGTCTACCTCTGGCGAATGGGGGCGCTGGATTGGGGCGAGAGGAACAAACCAATGAAAAAAGGTATCAATTGGGGAAAGTCAAAAGTTTTATGAAAAAAAGGATAAAAAAATGAAACCACAGCCAATTTTCACGCAAAGGCGCAAAGGGCGCAAAGAATGACAAAGACTTATAAAGAAAGACACCACCCAAGCAGTTGATTTGCTTTGCGTTCTTCGCGGCTTTGTGCTTAAAGCACCTACTGTTGGCGCGAGATTGTTTTTTATTTTTCAATTTTTGAAGGAGGCGTATTTTAAGCCCTATGCAATGGTCATTACATAAGCCCGGCGAGACCGGAACACCCAACACAGACCCCGCAGCAGACTCAGTCAGGGGCAGCGTAATTTTTGCCCGTCTTCAGGACCTTTTCGCCTGGGGCAGGAAGAACTCGATCTGGCCTTTCAATTTTGGTCTTTCCTGCTGTTTTGTTGAAATGGCTACGAGCCTCACGAGCAAATATGATATTGCCAGGTTCGGTTCGGAGGTGCTCCGCGGCACACCAAGAGAAGCGGATCTGATCGTTATAGCCGGCACGGTTTTTATAAAAGCCGCCCCCATTGTAGAAAGGCTCTATCAGCAAATGATGCTGCCCAGGTGGGTGATTTCCATGGGATCTTGCGCCAATTCGGGGGGCATGTTCGACATTTACAGCGTGGTGCAGGGAGTGGATTCGTTTCTTCCGGTGGACGTATATATACCCGGCTGTCCACCCCGCCCCGAAGCATTCATGGAAGGGCTTCTGCTTCTCAGGGATGCGGTAGGCAAGGAACGGCGGCCTTTAAGCTGGGTAGTAGGACCGCAGGGCGTCGAACGGGCTGAACTTCCTGTCATGCGCGACGTTAAAAGGGAAGCAAGGCAACTCATTACTGAATTGCCATCACCTGATAAGATATAAAGAAGGACAAATTTTCACGCAAAGGCGCAAAGCTCGCAAAGATAGACTAAGGAAGAAAGATACCGCCCCAGCAGTTGGTTGACTTTGCGTTCTTTGCGCCTTTGCGTGAGATTGTTTTTTCCCCATGTTTTGATTTTCGGTGATGTGGAGGGAATTTAATGGGTAACGACGGCGCCGACATCATACGGGAATTGAAAAGCAGGTATGGAGACCATGATGTAACTTCTCAGAAGACCTGCGACAGCATGCCCACGCTCTGGGTCCCGAAAGAAAAGTTTCACGATGTGCTCCGGTACGTGAAAACTGAAACAGACCGGCCCTATCGTATGCTTTACGATCTCACCGCAATAGATGAACGTGTCCGGGAACACAGGGAGAATCAGCCCGACAGTGATTTTACGATGGTCTACCATTTGCTGTCGCATGAGCGGAATGAGGACCTCAGAATAAAGGTGGCGCTTAAGGGAGAATATCCCGCCATCGCTACGATCACTGATATCTGGCCGTCCGCCAACTGGTACGAGCGCGAAGTGTGGGACATGTTCGGCATTACAGCCACAGGCCATCCAAATCTTCGCAGGATACTGATGCCCCAGCTCTGGAAGGGACACCCGCTACGCAAGGAACATCCGGCGCGCGGCACCGAAATGGGGCCTTTTCATCTTTCGGTTAGAAAAGATGTAGCAGAAGAGCGGGCACTGAAATTCAGACCCGAAGACTGGGGTCTGGCCGATCCGGGCGGTGATACGGACTTCATGTTTCTTAACCTGGGTCCCCACCATGCCGCAACTCATGGAGTACTTCGTATCATACTCGCGCTCGATGGAGAAGAGATTGCTGATGCGGTGTTGGACATAGGGTTTCACCATCGCGGACAGGAGAAGATGGGAGAGCGGCAGTCGTGGCACACTTTTATCCCCTACACAGACCGCATCGATTACATGGCCGGAGTATTGAACAACTTTCCGTACGTCATGGCAGTCGAAAAACTTGCTGGTATCGATGTCCCTGACCGGGCAAAAGTAATACGGATCATGATTGCCGAACTATTCCGCATTATCAGCCATCTTGTCTGGTATGCCACTTTTGCGCAGGACCTTGGCCAGCTTTCCCCGGTTTTCTACATGTTTAATGACCGGGAACGCGCCTTCGACATTATTCAGGCTATTTGCGGAGGCCGCATGCATCCCAGCTGGTTCAGGATAGGAGGAGTGGCGCAGGACCTGCCCGAATGTTGGGAGATTCTAATACGAGATTTTATCAGGTATATGCCTGCGAGGCTGGATGAGTACGATACGATGGTCATGCAGAACAGCATTATAAAAGCCCGCACCAAAAATATCGGCGCTCTCACCCGCAATGAAGCAATTGACCTGGGTGTCACCGGCCCCAACCTCCGCGCCTGCGGATTTGAATGGGATTTCAGGAAGAAAAGGCCGTACTCAGGATATGAACAGTTTGAATTCGATGTCCCTACCGGTGCAAATGGTGATTGCTATGACAGGGCGGTAGTCCGTGTTGAGGAAATGCGCCAGAGTCTGAGAATTATAGGGCAGTGCCTGGAGCATATGCCGCCCGGCCCATACAAATCGGACCATCCCCTGGCAACTCCGCCGCTTAAAGAACACACTATGAAAGATATTGAAACGCTTATTACCCACTTCCTCAATGTGAGCTGGGGGCCTGTCATCCCGCCGGGAGAGGCCGCGTTCGGCATAGAAGGCTCAAAAGGGAATAATACTTACTATCTTATCAGTGACGGCAATACCGTGTCATACCGTACGCGCATCCGCACCCCATCGTTCCCACACTTGCAGATGGTGCCCGTGTTAGCGCGCGGTCTTGAGATTGCGGACCTCATAGCTATTATAGGAAGCATTGATTTTATCCTCGGGGATGTGGATCGATGAAAAGACAGGTAATAGGTAATAGGTTATGGGTTATAGGGAAAAATTATATAGCCTATGACCTATTACCTATGACCTATAACCTGTCTTTTGGTGTTTTATGCTGACGGAAAAGGAAAGAGAGGAGATTGAAAGGGAACTCGGAAAGTGCGAGCGGAAAAGGGGCGCCTGCGTCGAGGCCCTGAAGATCGTTCAGAGCTATCGCGGATGGATTTCCGACGAGAGCCTCCGTGATATTGCAGGGGTCCTGGAGATGACGCCTGATGAACTTGACAGTGTCGCCACTTTTTACAATCTCATTTTCCGCCGGCAGGTCGGCAGGCATGTCATTCTGATATGCACGACGATCAGCTGTTGGGTCATGGGATATGAGGAGATAGTTAATCACTTGCAGGAGCGGTTGGGGATTCAACCTGGTGAAACCACTGCCGACGGCAGGTTTACCCTGCTGCCCATCCCCTGTCTCGGCGCATGCGATGGAGCTCCTGCAATTATGATTGATGACACGCTTTACACCAATGTAAGCCTGGCGCATATTGATAGTATCCTGAGCAACTACAGCGAGGGTAAAGAGTGATGGACCGTCCGCTTACCGGTGATATGCGGCCTGACGGAGAGCCGTTGACCATAAAGGAATATGAAGACAAGGGCGGGTATCAGGCATTGAGGAAGGCGCTCCGGGGAATGGCTCCTGAAGAAGTGCAGGCCCTGGTAAAGGATGCGAACTTGCGGGGCCGCGGAGGGGCCGGCTTTAATACGGGACAGAAGTGGAGCTTTATTCCCATGGGTGACGCTGCGCCGCGTCCCAAGTACCTGATCGCTAATGCCGATGAGATGGAACCCGGCACCTTCAAGGACCGTATGCTGATGGAGCGTAACCCGCACCAACTCATCGAAGGAATGATTATCAGCGCTTATGCGATACAGGCAGACATTTCCTATATCTTTCTCAGGTGGGCTTACAAAGTCGCCGCGCAGCGGCTGGCAGAAGCCCTTGCAGAAGCTTACGATGGTCATTACCTTGGTGGAAACATACTTGGTTCGGGATACAGCCTGGAGCTGCATTTGCATACAAGCGCCGGCCGGTATATGTGCGGTGAAGAAACTGCGCTCCTGAATGCCCTGGAAGGGAAGCGGGCCATGCCGAGGGCAAAGCCTCCGTTTCCTCAAGTGAGCGGTCTCTGGGGCAAACCCACCGTGGTCAATAATGTCGAGACACTCTGTAACATTCCTCACATTATTAATAATGGCGCGGAGTGGTTCAGGGGTTTGGGACGCAGCGAGGACAGCGGCACAAAGATATACGGTGTCAGCGGCAGGGTAAAGTATCCGGGCTTGTGGGAGCTTCCGATGGGAACAACAATGAGAGAAATTATCGAGGAACATGCAGGCGGCATGATGGACGGTTACAGGCTGCGCAGTGTTATACCGGGCGGGGCCTCCACGGAATTCCTGACTGAAGAGCATCTCGATGTGAAAATGGATTTCGACTCGGTGCAGAAAGCAGGCAGCCGCCTCGGAACAGGCACAATGATTGTTTTCGATGATCGTACCTGTCCTGTAGGCGCAGTGCATAATATGGAGCAATTTTTTGCGCAGGAGTCCTGCGGGTGGTGTACCCCCTGCAGGGAAGGGCTGCCGTGGATAGTCAAGACCCTCCATGCAATCGAGCACGGGCAGGGCAGGTCAGGAGACCTGGAGCTCCTGGAACAGCATACTGATTCTTTGTGGCTGAATAAAACCTTTTGCGCACTTGCGCCGGGCGCAATGGAGCCGCTTAAGAGTGCGCTCAAACTATTCAGGGATGATTTTGTCAGGCACATCACCGAGAAACGCTGTCCGTGGAAACAATGAAAGGCAGGTTGAGGGTAAGGTTAAAAAGCAAGGGACAATGAACAATGGCCACTATTTATATAGATAATAAGCCTTATACTGTTCAGGAGGGGGACAACCTGCTCCATGCATGCCTCTCGCTGGGCTTCAATATACCATATTTCTGCTGGCATCCGGCCATGCATTCGGTAGGGGCCTGCCGGCAGTGTGCTGTGAAACAGTTTAAAGACGAGCATGACGAGCGCGGAAGGATAGTGATGTCTTGCATGACGCCTGTTACAGACGGCGCGCGCATCTCTATCGACGACCCGGAAGTGCTGGCTTTCAGGAAGAGCATAATCGAATTCCTTATGGTCAATCACCCGCATGACTGCCCTGTTTGTGATGAAGGAGGAGAATGCCACCTCCAGGATATGACTGTAATGACAGGACACAGTTACCGCAGGTTCAGGTTCAAAAAACGCACTCACCGTAACCAAAACCTTGGCCCTTTTGTTAACCACGAAATGAACCGCTGCATTCAATGTTACCGGTGCGTAAGGTTTTACAGGGACTATGCCGGGGGGCGTGACCTGGATGTCTTTGCCTCTCATGACCACGTATACTTCGGCAGGCATGAAGACGGCATACTCGAAAACGAATTCAGCGGCAATCTTGTCGAGATATGCCCGACAGGGGTTTTTACCGACAAGACGCTCAAACGCCATTATTCCCGCAAATGGGATCTGCAGACCGCCCCGTCAGTTTGCGTACATTGCGGATTAGGCTGCAACACAATTCCCGGAGAGCGCTATGGCATTCTGCGAAGAATACAAAACCGCTACAATCATGCGGTGAACGGTTATTTCCTGTGCGATCGCGGGCGTTATGGTTATGAGTTTGTGAACAGTGAACGCCGCTTAAGGGAGCCGATGCTGAAGCGGTCCGATTCCCCGGTCCCAAAAGGAGAGGTCATGCAGCACCTCTCGCGGCTTCTCTATTTCGGCGCGCGTGTGATCGGCATCGGTTCTCCCCGTGCTTCACTTGAAGCAAATTTTGCCCTGCGCTCGCTTGTCGGAGAAGAACATTTTTATACAGGTCTGTCGGAAGTGGATGCGCGTCTCCTGGCTAAAATCATAAAAGTGCTCGAAGGTCCGGCCCGTTCCCCTTCGCTCCAGGAGGTCGGGTCAGCCGACGCGGTTTTTGTTCTTGGCGAGGATGTCTCCAATTCAGCCCCTCTTTTGGCCCTGGCTCTGCGCCAGTCAGTGAGGCGCAAGCCGATGGAAATTGCAAGGCGGCTGCATATCCCTGAGTGGGATGACGCTGCAGTGCGCGGGGCGGTGCAGCAGGAGAAGGGCCCGCTTTTCCTGGCCACTCCGTACGGGACCAAGCTTGAGGAGGTGTCGACATATGCCTATCATGCCGCGCCCGATGATCTGGCAAGATTCGGGTTCGCAGTGGCCCATGAGCTGGACAACAGTTCTCCTGCCGTCGGCGGATTATCAAAGGAGCTGCATGAGCTGGCTGCCGGTATTGCCCAAACTTTAAAGGAGGCACAACAGCCGCTTATTGTTTCGGGCACCGGTTGCGGCAGTGAGGCTGTAATTGAGGCCGCTGCCAATATTGCGCGGGCGCTTTGCAAGGAAGGCCGTTCAGCAGACCTCTGCTTTGCTGTGCCCGAATGCAATAGTATGGGGGTTGCGCTCATGGGCGGGGGCAGCGTGGGCGATGCATTAAAAACAGTTTTTAATGGCTCGGCAGACACGGCTATTGTTCTCGAAAATGATCTGTACCGGAGAGCGGAGCGGGAAGATGTAAACAGGTTTCTCGACTGGGCGAGGCATGTGATTGTCATTGACCATAGCATTACCGAAACGGTGTCTAAAGCCGATGTTGTTCTCCCTTCCGCCGCATTTGCAGAGACGGACGGCACGCTGGTGAATAATGAGGGCCGTGCGCAACGGTTCTATCGGGTATTTGTGCCTCACGGAAATATACAGGAGAGTTGGCGGTTGCTGCTGGACGCCATATATGCTGGCGGACGCCCGGGTGCAAAAGAATGGAAGGTGCTGGAAGATATTGCACTGACAATGGAGAAGGACCTTCCCGTTTTCAGAGGGCTTACAGAGAGCGCACCGCTTGCGGAGTTTCGCATTGTCGGGCAGAAAATTCCGCGGCAGCCACACAGGCAAAGCGGACGGACCGCGGTGCATGCAGATATTTCCGTAAACGAGCCAAAGCCGCCAGAGGATACTGATTCACCTTTTTCTTTTTCTATGGAAGGATATGAAGGGCAGCCGCCTGCTGCGCTCATTCCGCGCTTCTGGTCGCCCGGCTGGAATTCGGTGCAGGCTGTGAACAAATTCCAGAGTGAGGTCGGAGGCCCGCTGCGCGGCGGGGATCCAGGAAAGCGGCTTTTGGGTTTGTCGCCTGAAAGTGCCCCGGCTTATTTTAATGTGGCGCCGGATGCCTTCTCTGTTCGTAAGGACGCGCTGCTCTTTGTCCGTATCTCGCACGTATTCGGTTCAGAGGAGTTGAGCGCCATGAGTCCCTCTATTTCGGAACGGTCTCCAAAGCCTTATGCTGGGATCAGTCCGGAAGATGCGGCAATATTCGATCTGGATGAAGGAGAAGGGATGCAGCTTACTATAAATGGCGCGGAATATCTTCTCACCGTGAAGTACCTTAGCAAACTCCCGGCAGGGGTCGGCGTGCTGCCTGCCGGATTGCCTATGCTTGAAGGCATAGCATTGCCGGCATGGGGAAGCATAAAACGGAGATTATGAGACAGCTTGCCATTATTTTTGGTATCCTCTTTGTCCTGACCACCATCAGCGCTGGACTTATCTGGCTTGAGCGCAGATTGCTCGCATTATGGCAGGACCGTTACGGTCCTAACCGGGTGGGCCCTTTCGGCCTGTTACAGGTACTGGCCGATATGGTCAAGATTTTTTCTAAAGAGGATTGGATCCCGCCCTTTGCGGATAAACCGGTGTTCATAATGGCTCCTGCCATTATTATGGTCAGCGCCTTTATGTCTTTTGTCATTATCCCATTTGCTCCCGGTATCGTCATTGCCGATATGAATATAGGCGTGCTCTTCTTTCTTGCAATGTCCTCGTTGGGGGTTTACGGCGTTGTTCTGGCGGGATGGGCCTCGGACAGCAAATACTCGCTTCTTGGCGGCATGCGGGCAGCTGCCCAGATGGTGAGTTATGAAGTGTTCATGGGGCTTTCGCTTATGGGGGTCGTGATACTGGCGGGCTCATTTAATATCAATGACATTGTCGAGGCCCAACGGAAGCTGTGGTTTGTAATCCCCCAGTTTCCAGCGTTCGTCATCTTCTTTATTGCGGGTATTGCTGAGACGCACCGCTTGCCTTTCGACCTGCCCGAGTCCGAGAACGAGCTTGTAGCAGGGTACCATACTGAATATTCGGGGATGAAATTCGGAATGTTTTTTGTCGGCGAGTATCTGGGGATAACGTTGATTTCGGCGCTTATCGCCACGCTTTTTTTCGGAGGGTGGCTCGGTCCGGTATTGCCGCCCGCCGTGTGGTTCTTTCTTAAGACATTTGTTTTTATTTGCTTGTTCATATTGTTCAGGGCATCGTATCCGAGGCCGCGTTATGACCAGGTGATGTTCCTTGCGTGGAAGATAATGCTGCCGCTGGCGCTGTTAAATCTCGCCATCACCGGCGCAATTGTTCTGTGGACCAGGAACTAGGGCCGCGGGACTGGTTAAAGGAGATGAAAAAAGACAAAGAAAAAATAAAAGACCGGGGTTCCTGGTCCCCAGTCTCTGGTCCCTGGTCCCTCTTCAAGGGCGCATGGGCTGTTCTTCTGCACATGTTCAGTCCGAGGGTGACGATCCAGTATCCGGAAAAAAAACCCTATGTGCCGCCCAGATGGAGAGGCCGCATCATTCTTTCGCGCGACCCCGATGGCGGAGAGCGGTGCGTGGCATGCTACCTTTGCGCTGTTGCGTGCCCTGTCGACTGCATAGCGCTGCAGGCAGCCGAAGATGAACATGGCAGGCGGTATCCCGCATTTTTCAGGATCAACTTTTCGCGCTGTATCTTTTGCGGGTTTTGCGAGGAGGCATGCCCGACTTATGCCATACAGCTTACTACCGACTATGAGATGGGGGAATATAAACGGGCTTCGCTGGTTTACGAGAAAGAGGATTTGCTTATAAGCGGAACAGGGAAATACCCGGGTTACAACTTTTACCGGGTCGCGGGATTGGCAATAGGCGGCAAGGACAAGGGCGAGGCCGAAAACGAGGAGCCGCCAGTGGATGTAAAAAGTTTGCTACCATAAAGGCAGGGACCGGGGACCAGGGACCGGGAACCAGGGATTAGTTATAACGATGCTATTTTCGAGACAATGACTTTATAAACAGACGCCGGTTAATGGAAATGGAAAGGGTAGGGTACTGACTTCCTTGTGACCAGTCACGAGTCCCCAGTCCCTGGTCCCGGCCTTTTAAGGAGGAGGGTGTTTGAATGAATGATCTGTTTTATATATCGGCTGCAGTGGCGGTTATATCTACGGGTATGGTAATTACAAAACTGAACGCGGTGCATGCGCTGCTGTATCTGATCATATCACTGCTGGCAGTCGCCATGGTATTTTTTTCCCTCGGGGCCCCCTTTGTCGCTGCGCTTGAAGTGATAATTTATGCAGGTGCTATTATGGTACTTTTCGTATTTGCCATCATGATGCTGAACATCGGCCCGGAGTATGCGGAACTGGAAAGAAAATACCTTGGCCCCGCAGTATGGATAGGGCCGGTGATTCTGGCCGGCATATTATTGGTGGAACTGCTATCTGTGTTTGTGCGCGGCGGGGGGCAGGCTGCGGGTACCGCTATTATTGGGCCGAAACAGACCGGCATCGCACTTTTCGGCCCTTACCTTATCGGCGTTGAACTGGCGTCGATGCTCCTGCTCTCAGGCCTGATCGGTGCATACCATCTGGGGCGTAGAAAGAAATGAAACGGGGAAAGGGAGAAGGTCAGAGGGATAGAGGGTCAGAGGGTCAGAGGGTCAGCAGGTCAAAAGGTCGAGCTTCCAACCCTCCAGCCCTCCAGCCCTCCAACCCTCCGGAAGGCGCCGATTCTTTTTGTTATGAGGGAGTGTCCTAATGGCCGGAATTCCCGTAGAACATGGACTTATCCTTGCAGGAGTGCTTTTTGTCCTGGGCCTGTTAGGGGTACTGGTGAGGCGTAATATTATTTTTATGCTGCTTTCGATAGAGATCATGTTGAATGCCGCCGGTCTGGCTTTTGTAGTTGCGGGTTCGCGGTGGCGGCAGCCTGACGGGCAGATCATGTTTATTTTTATCCTCGCTATGGCCGCAGCTGAAGTGTCGGTCGGGCTGGCCCTGGCCCTGCAGACATATCACAAACTTAAAACGCTCGATTCCGATGCAGCGGGACAGATGAAAGGGTGAAGTCAGAGGGTCGGAGGGTCAGAGGGTCGGAAGGTCAAAGATTTAAAAGCAGTGTCAGAGTGTCAAAGGGTCAAAGATTTAAAAACGGTGTCAAAGTATCTGAGTGCCGTCGGCCTTTGCTTTGACGCTCTGACACTTTGATACTTTGACCCTTTGACACTTTGACACTATTTTAACGCAGTACACAGAACGCTGAACGAGGTTTCAATATGAATGAGATTCTATGGCTGGTGCCGGCAGCGCCTTTTGCGGGGTTTTTGATCCTGGCCTTGGCAGGCCGCCGGCTCTCACATGCTGCGATAGCGGCAGTCGGCGTCGGCTCGGTCGGGCTCTCAATGCTGGCTGCTTTCCGGACCGGCTGGTCATTTATTATTGCGCCCCCGCAGTCGCATGCATATGTTCAAGTGCTCTGGACATGGATGGATGTGGCGGGTTTCAGACCGGGGATAGCTTTTTACTTCGATGCCTTATCGCTGATCATGGTGCTCGTGATAACTTTTGTGGGCTTTCTTATACATGTGTATTCAGCCGGATTTATGAGAGATGAAGAGGGCTACAGCCGCTTTTTCGCCTACATGAATCTTTTTATCGGTTCTATGCTCACGCTTGTGCTGGCGGACAACCTGCTGCTGCTTTATCTTGGATGGGAAGGAGTGGGTCTTTGCAGTTATCTGCTTATCGGGTTCTGGTACAAAGACAAAGCGAACGGCTATGCTGCCCGCAAGGCATTCGTTGTAACAAGAGTGGGCGACACGGCGTTTGCTTTGGGTCTCTTCCTGCTGTTTTCCCATCTCGGCACTTTACAGATACAGGAACTCATGTTCCGCGCGGGACAGCAGTGGGCACCGGGCTCACTGCTTGCCGTTGCAGCAGCAGCGCTTCTCCTTGGGGGCGCAGTTGGAAAATCCGCGCAACTTCCTCTCCAGACATGGCTGCCTGACGCCATGGCCGGGCCGTCTCCGGTGAGCGCTCTTATCCATGCAGCAACTATGGTTACTGCGGGGGTGTATCTTATTGCCCGAACCCATGCGCTGTTTACCCTCGCTCCTGCTGTGCAGACTGCGGTTGCCGTAATCGGCGCAGCAACGTTGCTGCTGGCCGGCTTTAGCGCGCTGGCGCAGACTGACTTAAAACGCGTGCTCGCATACTCTACTATCAGTCAGATCGGCTATATGTTCCTTGCTCTTGGAGTCGGGGCCTGGTCTGCAGCCATCTTCCATTTCATGACTCACGCCTTTTTCAAGGCCCTGCTCTTTCTTGCTGCAGGCATTGTCATCATCAGACTTGACGATGAACATAATATGTACAGGATGGGCGGCCTCAGGGCACAGCTTCCCCTGGTATTTTGGACCTTCCTTATCGGGGCCTTGTCACTGTCGGCGCTGCCGCTTGTTACAGCAGGTTTCTACAGCAAGGATTTGATCTTGTGGGATGTTTGGTCTTCAAAGGAAGGAAGCCCGTGGTTGTGGGCAGGCGGCCTGGCAGGCGCCCTGTTGACCTCACTATACAGTTTCCGCATGGTGTTCCTCACCTTTTTCGGCGAGGCAAAAACCGGTGTAAGCGGTAAAACCGGCATACTGATGTCAGCTCCGATTGTCGTTCTCGCTGTTCTCTCTGTGGCAGGAGGTTTTTTTGAGTTGCCCCTCACCGGGTTTATGGGCACGGCGTTGCCTCAGGTGCAGACTGTAAGCAACGGCATGGCCGTCGAATCCGCTCTGAAGATTATTACTGGAATGGCGTCTGTTGCAGGCATTGTGCTTGCGTGGTTCCTTTTTTTGCGGTCTCCCGGTTATGTCCGGACGCTTTCAGAATCCAGGCACGGAGCGCTTGTGCGCCGGCTATGGCTGGCCGGCTGGGGCTTTGACTGGATTTACGACACTCTTATTGTCAGGCCATTTCTATGGGCGGCAAAAGTTAACAGGGACGATTTTATTGATCTTCTCTCCCTCGGGGTCATCTGGGCAAGCAGAGGCGTCAACCGGTCCCTTACGCTCACCCAGAACGGAAAACTGCGGTGGTATGCTGCCGGTATAGCGATGGGAGCGGCAGCGATTCTCGGATTCGTGGTGCTTTCATGATACTTATATGGCTTATTCTTGTCCCCCTAATAGGCGGCGTGGTTGCATGGCTGTCCGAACGCCTTGATCCTGTGCTCCCGCGCTGGATAGCGCTTGTATCACTTTTTTTGACCTTGGGACTTGCCTTCGGCATATGCGTGCAGAGTCCGGGCATTGGCGTTTTAGGCGGCGGCAATGGGCACGGAGCATGGCTTGTTGAGTTTGATAGCGCATGGATTCCCCAGTTCGGAATAAGTTTCCATCTGGCCATGGATGGCCTGAGTCTTTTGCTGGTGCTGCTCAGCGCCTTTCTCGGCATAATATCTGTGGCGGCTTCGTGGACGGAGATTCAGTACAGGGCCGGTTTTTTTCACTTGCAGCTGATGTTGGTGCTGGCCGGCATAAACGGCGTTTTCCTTGCGATGGACCTTTTTGTTTTTTATTTTTTCTGGGAACTGATGCTGGTGCCGATGTACTTTCTCATAGACCTATGGGGCCACGAGCGGCGGCATTACGCGGCGGTCAAATTCTTTGTGTTTACTCAGCTCAGCGGCTTGCTGATGCTTGTTGCCATACTCGGGCTTTATTTTATGCATGGCGCTTCCACAGGCGGCTATACTTTTGATTATATGCAGTTGCTCCAGTCTCCGGTTAAGGGAGACGCCTCATTGTGGCTCATGCTCGGTTTCTTTATTGCATTCGCGGTGAAGCTCCCCGCGCTGGGCGTTCACACCTGGCTCCCTGACGCCCACACTGAGGCCCCCACTGCTGGAAGCGTCATACTGGCCGGGTTGCTGCTTAAAACCGGGGCGTACGGGTTGCTCCGCTTTGTTATTCCCTTGTTCCCGGATGCCTCCCGCGCTTTTGCTCCTGCTGCCATGGTACTGGCGGTTACAGGCATCCTCTATGGGGCGGTCATGGCGTTTGCGCAGACCGACCTCAAACGTCTTGTCGCCTACACCAGCGTGAGTCATATGGGATTTGTCCTTCTCGGCATTTATGCCGGAAATACATTGTCACTGCAGGGCGCTGTCATGCAGATGCTCTGCCACGGAATCAGCACCGGCGCACTTTTCGTCATCGTGGGCGCGCTCCAGGAGCGCATTCATACCCGTGATATGAGAGTCATGGGGGGCCTGTGGTCAACGGCTCCCCGCATGGGCGCAGTCACACTTTTCTTTGCCCTGGCATCCCTGGGGCTTCCCGGTCTCGGAAATTTTGTCGGCGAATTTCTTGTGCTGCTAGGGGCCTATAAGGTCAACTATGTCATAACAGCCGTGGCCGCACTCGGGTTTGTTGTTGCCGTAGTCTATTCACTGTGGATGGTCCAGAGTGTCTTTCTTGGGCAGGAGCAGGGGCCTGCTGCTCATAACCGGCACATGCCTGACTTTGGTTTCCGGGAAATGGCGGTAATGGGAGTCATGATGCTTGTGCTTGTATGGATGGGGCTTTATCCGCAGCCCGTGTTCGACATCGCAAAACGACCGCTTGAGAGCATACGGCTTACAGTCGCTGCCGGGCCTGAAGCCGCCGGGTTAGGAGGCAGGCGATGAGCATTTCGGATCTTGCAGCCCTGCTTCCTATAATAATAATTTCCGCTTCTTCTGTTATTGTGATGATTGTCGTTGCCTTTTACAGGAGTCACTTACTGACCGTCATACTGACACTGGCGGGTCTTGTTATCTCATTTGTTATGCTCCTGGCCGAGGCGTCAATGCTTCCACGGCAGGTGACGCCGCTTATCATTCTTGACGGGTATTCCTTTTTCTTTATGGGGCTCATTCTTGCAGCGAGTTTTTTTGTGACGGTGCTCTCATACGGGTATCTTAAAGACCGTCCCGGAAGGCATGACGAATATTATGTCCTCCTGCTTATTGCAACGCTGGGTTCGGCAGTGCTTGCCGCGAGCAGCCATTTTGTGTCCTTTTTTCTCGGGCTGGAACTGCTCAGCGTCTCTCTCTATGCCCTGATCGCCTATCAACGCTCCGATGAACGTGGTAACGAGGCGGGACTGAAGTATCTGGTGCTCGCCGCCGCGTCTTCGTCTTTCCTGCTTTTCGGTATGGCGCTGGTTTATACACAAATGGGAACTATGCAGTTCGCGCTGATTGCGGAGAAGGCTGCTGCATCATCATCTTCGTTGATTCTGCTTGCGGGCTTCGGTTTGATAATCGTTGGGATTTGTTTCAAACTTGCGCTGGTCCCTTTTCACATGTGGACACCTGACGTTTACCAGGGGGCCCCGGCGCCTGTAAGCGCTTTTATTGCAACAGTCTCAAAGGGCGCTGTCTTTGCGCTGCTGCTGCGCTATTTTACACATCTCTCCCTGCATGATTTTCCGGCTGTCTTTATTGTGTTTACCGCGATTGCAATAGCGTCCATGTTTATCGGCAATCTGCTGGCCCTGGCCCAGAACAATGTCAAACGCATTCTCGCCTATTCGTCCATTGCTCATTTGGGATATGTGCTTATCGCTTTCCTGGCGGGCGGACCGATGGCGGTGACCGCGGTAAGCTACTATCTCGCAGCTTACTTTGTGACCATCATGGGCGCCTTTGGCATTGTTTCAGTGCTCTCCCCGAACGAGAGGGATGCCGATTCACTGGATGAATACCGGGGCATGGCATGGCGGAGGCCGTGGCTGGCCGGGATGTTCACACTGGTGCTGCTTTCACTTGCAGGCATTCCGCTGACCGCCGGTTTTTCAGGAAAGTTCTTCGTTATAACTGCCGGCGCAGGATCAACGTTATGGCTGCTGCTGGTGGCTCTTGCGATAAGCAGTTCGATAGGGATCTATTATTACCTGCGCATCATTACCGTTTTGTATGCGCCCATACCGGCAGGTCAGGGCTTGCAGGCTCCAGTACCGCCATTGTCTTTGGCCGGAAGAGCCGCCCTGGCAGTGCTTGCGCTGCTCCTGATCTGGCTTGGAGTATCACCTGCCCAGCTTCTGGTGGTTATAAATGCCACGGCGGCGCATCTATATTGATTTAGTTGATTAGGTTTAATTTTTAAAAAAGGCATGTAAGACGGCTCTTCTCAAGTAACTACTCCTGCTGTAAAGGCGTTTAGTAAGACAGGGTTTTCACAGATTGCCTGTTTTTCTTTCCTGACGGTCTTCACCCGTTGGCAACGTTTGGTAACCCTGACCGTTTTTGGTGACACAATGAAGGACATGCCGATATTATTTTCCGGTGGGGGATCGGTAGGATATTGTTGCCGCTGAAGGATTCGACCAGGATCATGGAAGCAGCACTATTTTACCGCCGGCGCTTGTTTCCATAATCTCGTGGTGTGCTTTGGCCGCATCGGACAAAGGGAATTCCCTTGCTACCACCGGACGCAGGGTGCCGTTTTCGAGCCCTGCAGCGAGGGCCGCATGAATGGTGAACAACTGGTGTTCCTGGGCATTCATGATCGACATTCCAAGTACTGTTGCATTGGACCGCATGGCATCGCGCGGATCTATCTCCACGGTGCCGCGGCTGCCGATTATAACAACCCTGCCGCCGAAGGCCAGGGCGCCCAGGTCTACGCCGAGGTTCACATTTGCCAACATTTCCAGAACGACATCAACGCCTCTGCCGCCTGTTATTGCGCGTATCTTCTCGATGTGGTCAGGGACCTTGTGGTCGACCACGAAATGCGCCCCCTGTTCTGCTGCCAGGGCCCGTCCCTTTTCGGTGCCGCCTGTTCCGATAACAGTCAGTCCTGCATTGCGTGCCAGCTGCACTGCTGCTATACCGACACCGCCGCTTGCGCCATGGACCAGTACAGTCTCGCCTGCCATTGCATGCGCCCGGTAAAAAAGGGCGTAATACGCCGTAGAATACGGCACACCCACCCCCGCGCCCTGGGGAAACGATACATGGGCAGGAAGCCTGTGTACCTGGGTTTCCATACATAGCGCTTTTTCAGCATAAGTACCGCTGAGAGATCCGGCAAGATATACCCGTTCTCCGGCTGATACCCTGGTAACTTTGTTTCCTGTCGATTCGATGACTCCCGATGCGTCCATGCCTGGCGTATAAGGGAGTTCCGGCTTTAAAGGGTACTGTCCGGACCTTATATACGAATCAACAGGATTGACCCCGGCAGCGTGTATACGTACGACGACCTGTAAGGAACCCGGCGCAGGGTCGGGGACCTCCTCTTTCTGCATGACTTCAGGATTGCCAAAAGCATGGACCCGTATTGCTTTCATAACCCTCCCCTTTTACAATATTATATATAATTATACCACCCTGTTTTATTATCTCCCAGAATCCACCAACTGAAACAGCGAAACACAGAGAACACAGAGTTTTTCTCTGTGCTCTCAAGGCCTTGGAGAAAAAGAGACAAAATTGCACTTTCACCAAGGAGTGCACAGAGATGACGGGCCTTCTGATGTTACGTCTTCTTAAATCCATGAGTTTCTCTGTGTCCTCTGTGGTTTGACGGTGAATTAGGGTCTCAGCACCTGATGACCAGTGAAATGCTATACTGATATGAACCCCGGATCGCCTCCTTGCAGCGCGTGGGGTGTTATTTTGACCTGATATTAATGAGAAAAAGGGGTAATCACTGATGGAAAAAAGCAGAGTGAGTCCGGCGAGGCGCCACGCTCCCTCCGTCGTATCTGTAAGCGCTTCGGAGCAAAAATCTGAAAAAAGGACCTCAGCTTCTGTTCGCAGCATCTTTCTTGTTTATGTAAGGGATGAGGCATATTTCCGTCTTCTGGACGAAGAAAGCGGTAAAAACGCAAGGATCAAGGTGGCAGCCTTCCCGCCTCTGGGTATCCAGACCCTCGCTCCTGTTTTACGGCGTGCGGGACACAGGGTAAGGATGTTCGATACCTGCCATCCGGATATGCGTACGGAACAGATAGCGGTTGCGATTGAAGAAGAGAGGCCTGATGCCGTGGCACTTTCATTCCTTTCGGTGACCGCATACCCCATCATGAAGAAGCTCGCCGAGAAACTGAAATCCTCATCGCCATGGGTAAAGATAATCGCAGGCGGCGTGTTTGCATCCATGAACGCCGACCGCATTATTGAAGAATGCCCTTATATTGATTCCGTCGGTGTCGGCGAGGGCGAAGAGCTGCTTCAGGACTATCTGGTCAATCTCGACGATCCGGGCTCGGTTGACGGTCTTGTTTGGCGTAATGGCGGCGAGGTTGTGCGCAATAAGCCGCGCCCGCTGATCGCAGACCTTGACCAGTATCCCTATCCCGACCGTACCAGCCTGCCCATTGATTACATAGAGTCATTGCCGCTGGACGTTCCGGCTATTCTCTCTTTCGACAAATTCTGTACTATACAGACATCCAGGGGCTGTCCATACAAGTGCATATACTGCGATATACCGAGCATCTCGCAGCGCAGATGGCGCCACCGTTCCGCGGCGCATGTCCTTGGAGAGATGCAGCAACTGCATGATGCCGGCTATCGCTCTCTTTATCTTACCGATGACCACTTTCTAATGAACAGCAGGCGAATAAATGAAATATGCACCGGTATTATCGAACGCAAGCTCGCGTTCAGGTGGGGATGCGAGGGCAGGGTGGATTCTGTGGCAGTCGAGCAGATGCCGATCATGGGCAGGGCAAATTGCGATATGCTCGCCTTCGGGATTGAGGCAGGGACCCAGAAGGTGCTCAACAGGCTCGGCAAGGGACAGACGATTAAGCAGATAGAGCACGCGATCGGACAAGCCAAGAAGTATGGCATAAACAGGGTGCATGGTTTTTTTGTGATAGGCTCGCCGACAGAGACAGCGGACGACATCATAAAAACATTCGACTTTGCGGCACGGCTGCAGATCGACACCTTCGGGTTCAACAGGCTGAGCGTATACAGGGGAACGCCGTTGTGGCGTGAGTATGTCGACCGTGGCATTATTGACGATAAGGTTGACTGGTATAAGTCTTTTAAGTGCACCGACATTGATCCTGATGCGCTGCCTAATAAGGTTGTAAACAGGCTTCGAATGAAAGGTTACCTAAGGCTGCTCGCATACCGCGCCATCATGCGCCCGTTAAAGACATGGCGGCTGCTGAGGACATTCAGCAGGCATATGAAAAAATCGGATATGTTAAAGCTGATCCTCAGTCCATTCTACTGGAAGAAGGTCGTTGTTAAGCCCCAATTGCCGGCGAGTTTTAAAAGCACGATAACGAAGGGTTAAATCGTAAAAGGACCCAATGGCTCACGATAAATACAAATATGAGGATTCAGAAAACACGGGGATGAATTTCCGCTCAATATTGGAAAGCAGCCATGATTTTATAGCGCGTTTTGACCGCGATTTTTATTGTCTGTATGTCAATAAAAGCGTGAATCGGTGTTTTCCTCGGGAGCAAGAGGATTTTATTGGGAAAAAATGCGGGGAACTCGGTTTTCAGGAGGAAAAAGTAAATATTTTAGAGAGGTCTTTCCGGAAAGTGTTTGAAACAGGAGAACCGGAAAGCCTGGAACTGGAGATTGGTTGCAGCAAGGGAAGCAATTATTATGATTGGCGTATTTATCCTGAACTTAATACCGAAGGAAAAGTGAAGACTATTGTAGCTTTCGCAAGGGAAATCACGGAGAGCAAGAAGGCTGAATACATCTTGAGGAGCAACGTAGAGAGTTTCAGACGACTGCTTGACCGTAACCCCGTTGCTATGGCAGTGACGGACAAAAACGGCAAATTCATATTTTTCAACAATAAATTTCTGGAAACATTCGGGTACACTTTAGAGGATATTCCCACTGTGGATGACTGGTGGCCCCGTGCTTACCCGGACGCGCAATACAGACAGAAGGTTTTTCACAGTTGGAAATCGGCCGCGATGAAAGCTATAAGGAATAAAGAAGAGACGGAAACCAAGGAATGGAGAGTTACATGCAAAGACGGGACTGTGCGTGATATTGAGTTCAGGATGGCATCGATGCAGGATGTCAATATAGTCATATTCAACGACATAACCGGGCGTAAGAAGGAAGAGGAGACTATTTCCCACCTCGCTGCCATTGTGGAATTCTCCGATGACGCCATTATAGGCATAACTTTGGATGGCATCATTATGAGCTGGAACCTCGGCGCGAAAAAACTTTACGGTTATACCAAAGCGGAAGCTATAAATCATTCCGTTTCCATGCTGATACCCCCTGAACGCAGCGAGGAGGGGCCGGCGCTTCGTGCGCACATCTCCAGGGGGCAAGTAGTCGACCACTATGAAACGGTGCGCAGAAGAAAAGACGGCACATTGCTGGATGTGGCCTTAACAATATCTCCGGTGAAACACAACGGCCGGATTACAGGAGCTTCAGCAATCGCCCGGGACATTACCGAGCGCAAGAAAGCGGAACAGTTGCTTCAGCGGTTATCCACAATAGACGAATTGACCGGACTTGCCAACCGGCGTGCTTTTGATGAGTTTTTAGACAAAGAGTTGAGGCATGCGCAAAGGGCCGGACATATTATTTCATTAATGATGATAGATGTGGATTTTTTCAAAAAATACAATGATACTTACGGTCATCTTAAGGGAGACGCATGTCTTAAGTTGGTTGCCGACGTTTTGGAAAGCGTGGCGCGGCGCCCCGGAGATAAAGTTGCGCGTTTTGGCGGTGAGGAGTTTGTGATTGTATTATCAATGACGGACAAGCAGAATGCAGTTTCTATTGCGGAAAAGATACGCATGGATATAGAAGCGCTCAAGATCCTGCATGCCAGGTCTAAAGTAAATAACTTTGTGACAGTGAGCATCGGCGTTGTCGCATTAATGCCCCAACAAAAGACCCATCCATCCGACATAATCAGATACGCTGATGAAGCTCTGTACCAGGCAAAAAATCAAGGGCGCAACAGGGTAGTTGTCAGTGACAGTATTTAGGGGGAACAAAGCGGAAGCCGGCTGGCATGTGCCGGCTGTTTTCGCGTTCACCCTGTTTATGAGCGCAGGTCTGCTCTTTGTCGTCGAGCCCATGATCGCAAAAATGATCTTGCCTTTGCTCGGCGGCACTCCGGCGGTCTGGAACACGTGCATGATGTTCTTTCAGACCATGCTCCTTGGCGGATACCTTTATGCCCATCTGTCGAGCAGCCGGTTACAGTTCAGCCGGCAGGTCCTGCTGCACGGAGCCATCCTTCTGTCCGCATGTCTTTTCCTGCCCCTTGCAGTCTCACGCCAACTTATGCCTTCGGGTGAAACAAATCCGTCAGGAGTGGTGCTGGTACTTTTGTTCGCCTCTGTCGGCCTGCCTTTTTTTATACTTTCCGGGAGTGCGCCGCTCCTGCAGAAGTGGTTTGTCCGCACCGGCCATCCTTCGGTAAAAGACCCTTATTTTCTCTACAGCGCCGGCAACATAGGCAGCATGGCAGCCCTTATAAGCTATCCTGTGCTAATAGAACCCAGGCTTCACCTTAAGGAACAAAGCCTTTTGTGGACTGCCGGATACGGACTGCTGCTTGTGTTCACTATTATCTGCGCTTTTTTGGCTTGGCGGACAACAAGGTGTAATGGACTGCCTGCTGATGCCTCTGCCGGGAAAACGGCGCCTGATAGTATTGACGTGACGGCGCGGCCTTCCGGTTTCGACCGGCTCCGCTGGATCGCTCTTGCCTTTGTTCCCTCAAGCCTGATGATGGGGCTGACCACTTTTCTGAGCACCGATGTTGCGGCAATACCGCTATTCTGGATCATTCCCCTTTCACTTTATCTGTTTTCCTTTATTCTTGTATTTGCAAACATACCGATGACCATTCATAGGATTATGCTTCGTCTGGCCCCTGCCGCACTTATCGCCCTTATGTTTATCAATATCTCCATGACCAAGCCGGACATATGGATAATTTATCTTTCCAATCTCACCGTTTTTTTTATTGTGGCAATGGCGTGCCACGGGGAGCTTGCACGAAGCAGACCCCCGGCTGACCACCTTACAGAGTTTTATTTGTGGATGTCGGCAGGCGGCGTGGCAGGGGGCATCTTCAACGCGCTTATAGCTCCTCTTGTATTTACCTCCATTGCTGAGTATCCGATCGCTTATGCATTGGCGGCCTTTCTTATTCCTCTCCCCGGCAAGAAACTTCAGGCTCTGCAAGGCCCGAAAATAAAGCTGCTTCTTGACATACTGCTGCCGGCGCTCTTAGGGGTCCTGACGTTTTGGCTCATTTCAGAGTGGCCTCTCTGGAATGTCGAAATACCCTTGTTCGACAAGCTCACGGAAGATGCCGGTGAAACGCTGAAGGTGATCATCACTTACAGCATTCCCGCCCTGCTATGCTTAGGCTTTATCTTTATGAAAAGACCATGGAGATTCGGACTTGCGGTCTCTGCAATAGCAATAGCCATCATGGTCAACGACGGCTGGAAGGAAGACATAGTCCACAAGGAGCGGAGTTTTTTTGGCGTTATTACGGTTTCAAATGATGCCGAGCACGAATACCGCTGCCTTGTCCACGGCACAACACAGCACGGCAAACAGAGCCTTGATCCCCGTTGTGCACTGGAGCCTCTGACCTACTATTATCGCACCGGCCCTATAGGACAGGTTTTCAGGACATTCAGAGGCACGCGCCGCAAAGCGCAAATTGCCCTTATCGGCCTCGGCGCAGGCACACTCTCAAGCTACGGCGAGCGCGGCCAGCACTTGACCTTCTATGAGATCGACCCAGCGATAAAGCGTATTGCAACCGATCCCGCCCTGTTCACCTATATGCGGGGCTGCCGCGCAGACTGGGAGATAATCATAGGGGATGCCAGGCTCAAGCTGGAGGAGGCGGCAGACGGGAAATACGGGCTCATGGTGATTGATGCCTTCAGTTCAGATGCCATTCCGGTACATCTTTTGACACGGGAGGCGCTGAATCTATATTTCTCGAAACTCGACATTAAGGGAGTTCTTGCAATTCATATTTCCAACAAATATCTTGACCTCGAACCCGTGCTCGGCCGCCTGGCCATGGATGCGCGGTTGGCTTCCCGCTCCCAGGATGACGATATTGAGTCAACGAAAACCAGATATCGCTCACACTGGATCATTATGGCCCGCAGAGATAAGGACTTCGGGACCATGGAGAACGATCCGAGATGGATAAAACTGAGGGTTGACGGGCTTGGGAAGGTCTGGACGGACGACTTTTCCAATATCCTGAGCGTTTTCAAATGGAAAAGAACTTAGGAAGCGCCACCACTCAGCGCACCGCCTTCAAAGTGCTCGGCGCGATCAGCTTTTCACATTTTCTGAACGACACGATCCAGTCATTGATCCTTGCCATCTATCCGCTGCTCAAGGGCACGTTCCACCTAAGTTTCGCGCAGATCGGCCTGATTACGCTGTGTTACCAGCTTACCGCTTCTATGCTCCAGCCGATGGTCGGGCTCTACACGGACCGCCATCCGAAGCCATACTCGTTGGCCTTTGGAATGGGTTGCACACTGGTCGGCCTTTTGGTCCTGGGGACCGCGCCGAACTATAGAACAATCCTCCTTGCCGCAGCGCTCGTCGGAACAGGTTCGTCGATCTTCCACCCTGAGTCCTCGCGAGTTGCCCGTATGGCATCAGGTGGACGCCACGGACTGGCGCAGTCGATCTTCCAGGTCGGGGGCAACATGGGCGCCTCGATGGGTCCCCTGATGGCCGCGTGGATTGTTATCCCCAACGGGCAGGGCAGCGTTGCATGGTTCTCGCTCGCTGCCCTGCTCGCAATCGCAGTGCTATGGCAGGTGGCCGGCTGGTATAAGCGTCATCATCAGGCGATAACTTCAGGCAGGGTTGAAGCTGATAAAGGGTTGCACCCGGTTTTGCCGTCGCGCACGGTTTTACTGTCCATGCTGATTCTGCTGGTCCTGATGTTCTCCAAGTTTTTTTACCTGGCCAGCCTTAGCAGCTATTATATTTTTTACCTTATGCACCACTTCCACATGCCTGTGAAATCTGCTCAGATGCACCTTTTCGCTTTCCTGTTTGCTGTTGCGACTGGCACTCTTTTGGGAGGACCCATCGGCGACCGTATCGGCAGAAAGCTTGTGATCTGGATCTCGATCCTGGGCGCTGCCCCGTTTGCTTTGGCTTTGCCCTATGCAAACCTGACCTGGACCGGCATCCTCGCTTTTATTATCGGGTTCAACCTCTCTTCCGCCTTCCCCGCCATCCTTGTCTTTGCGCAGGAACTTATTCCGGGCAAGGTCGGCGCCGTCTCAGGTCTTTTCTTCGGCCTTGCCTTCGGCATGGGTGGAATCGGCGCAGCAGTACTCGGCAAGCTCGCTGATCATTACGGTATCGAATTTGTTTATCATGTTTGCTCTTATCTGCCTCTGCTCGGCATTCTTACCGCATTTCTGCCGAACCTCCGCCGGCGCCGCCCAGCCGGGTGAGCACCTTCGTTAATTCTTCCGACATCCCTTCGAATTGGACGCGCACCGTATCCAGGTCCCCGGCCATTGCAGCCCTTTCAACCTCTCCGGCTTTGTCCCTGAGAGGAAGCGCCCCGACCATAGCTGCCGCGCCCTTTATGGAATGGGAAAGCAACTCGACCTGACGGGCGTCCTTCGCCGCTATGGCCTCACGGAGTTTCTCGCTTTGACCCGGCACATTCTTAACAAATAGGGCCTGTATTCCCTTCAGGAGCTTCCTGTCTCCTTCCAGCCATTCAAGACCTTTATCTTCTTCTTCGGCCATATCTTCGGGACCAATCACTGCGATAGTTATAGGTTTGCAAAAAAATAACTTGCGCATTCAAGCGCTCAGATTTACGCCAGATTTGGCTGATCCGACTGAGCAAAACCGCAGGCGTAGCACAGCTACGTTGAGGATTTTGCGACTGAGGATCGGGCAAAGGTGGCGTAAATCTGAGATGCATCAATGCGCAAGTCATTTATTCGAAGCCTCTTAGCACAATGCGGTTCCTGCCGCCGCGTTTTGCCTCGTAGAGCGCGTTGTCTGCAGCGTTTGTGATGAGAGCGGCGTCACCATGACCTGAGAAAGCAGCGATGCCGCAACTGAAGGTTACAAAGAATTTCCGGCCATCAACCTGGTTCTCGATCCCGGAATAGCTGAGACGGACGGCATCCAGAACTTTGGCCGCGTCGGACGCTCCCGTATCGCTCATTATCACCGCGAATTCCTCGCCCCCGTAACGGCCGACCACGTCTGTCTTGCGGAGGCGCTGTTGGAGAAGTCTGGCAAGGCTCATGATGGCCCTATCCCCGGCAGGGTGTCCATATTCGTCATTCACTTTCTTGAAATTATCGATGTCGATCATGGCAAAGGAAACGCTGCCGCCATGTCTGCGGGCCCTATCCAGCGCGATGTCCAACTGCTCCTTGGTCTTTGTGTGGTTGAGAAGACCGGTGAGACTGTCCCTGTCCATATATGAGCGGATGATGCGCATGCGTCCGGCACGCATGGACACAGAGGAGATGAGGTGCCCGGGCTGGATCGGCTTGGTAAGGAAATCGTCGCCTCCCATGCTCATTGCAGACATCTGTTTCCTGAGGTCAGTCTCTGCCGAAAGGAAAACGATGGGAATGCTGACATACGTGTCCAGGGCCCGTATGATCTTTGCCAGTTCCAGGCCGTTGCACTCCGGCATATACACGTCCATCAAAACAAGGTCGGGGTTGAATGTTATGATGGCGGTGAGCACTTCCCTGGGGTTGTTCACCACATAGGTCGCCATTCCCGCCTCCTGGAGAATCAGGGAATACAGGGAAGAGAGGTCAACCTCATCGTCGATGATGAGGATGCGGTAAGGCTCCTCCACTTCTTTATTGGTGATCGCGTCCAGTTTGTCGATGAGGGAGCCGACGTTGACCGGCTTGAGGAAATAACCGTCTGCACCGGCCCGCACCGCCTGCAAGCGCGCATCGAAATCATTGCGCACCGAAATGAAGACGACCGGAATTTTGGTTTTCCTGCCTGCCTGTATCGCTGTCATCGTTTCGGCCCCTGCCAGGTCGCCTCCCGGAAAGACCATATCCATGATTATGGCCGAGGGTTCCGCTTGGTGCAGTTCCTCCCTCAGCAGGTCAAGGTCGGAAAAACTCTTAACCTCATAGCCGAAATGGCTGATCTGCAGACTCAGGCTTTCAAGTACAGCGGGATCATCTTCCACGATAAATACCACCTTGCGCTCCCGGATATTACGGCTGCTTTCATCAAACGACTGCGTTTCAGTTTCCGCGTATACTACCGCTTTGTCATGGATGGTCTCTCCTTCTTTGCCGGAAGCTCCGGAACAAGCGGAGCGCATTTTCCCGACATACAATGCCACCGGGACCTCCAGAAGGTCGCTGGCGAGACAGCCCTTTTCCACTACGGTCTTCAGTTTTGATTCGAGTTCACGGGCCGCACTGCTCACTTCCTTAAAACCGAAAGAGGCGGCAGATCCGTTGAGGGTATGAGCAGAACGAAGCAGCGCCATAGTCCCCTCAGGGTTGTACGGGTCCCCTTGCAAGGCGACCCAATCCTTCTCGATCCGGCTGATTTTGTCAGGAAGTTGTGCCGCATATGCTTTGCGCAGGTTATCCAGTTTGTCCTTTATTGATGGTACGCTCACAGTTTCAGTTCTCCTGTGGTACGCTCCCGGGGCAGGGTAAAACTGAATATCGAACCCAGGCCGACTTCGCTTTCCACCTCCATAAAACCCTGATGGGCATCGATGATTTTCTTGACAATGGCCAGTCCGAGGCCGGTGCTTTTCTCGCCGGCAGTGGGCTGTGCGCTCAGTCTCTGAAACTCCCCGAACAGCCTTGCACGCTCTTCGGGAGGAATTCCCGGCCCCTCATCCCTGACGCTCACCCTGACGCCGTTTCCGGCCTCTGCCAGGGTTATATGGATAGTTGAGTTTGCCGGCGAGAATTTGATTGCGTTGCTCAGCAGGTTGTCGATGACCTGACTGATGCGGTTGCTGTCGAAGACAACATCAGGAACAGGAGCAAGGGTTGCTTCGATCCGGATGCCTTTTCTGTCCGCAATCACTGTAATAATCTTTAATCTCTCCTCCAGCGAATCTTTCAGAGAGTCGAGGGCCGGGCGCAGTTCGAGCTTTCCGCTCTCGATCACGGACACGTCAAGGAGGTCATTCACCAGCGACAGCATTTCATCGGCAGTGGTGTTGATGATGGTGAGATATTCCTCCTGTTCCGCAGTCAGCGGACCGAAGGCCTCGCCGACGAGGATTTCGCTGAGGCCCCTTATAGAGGTCAGCGGGTTGCGCAGGTCGTGGGCCGCTATGCTCAAAAACTTGTTTTTCAGGTTGTTCAGGCAGACCAGTTCCTTGTTTGAATTCTCAAGTTCGCGGTTCTTGACGGCCAGGTCTTCCAGTAACTGGATGTTCTGCCTCTTGAGCCGGTATTTCTCCAGGGACTTCTCCACCGACAGGATAACGGTATCCTGGATGTTTTCGTCCTTCAGAAGATAGTCGGTGGCGCCGCTGTTCAACGCCTCCACTGCCGTCGAGATCTCGTTATTGCCGGTAAGAACAATGATCGGAGTGTCTGCATTGTTTTCGCGCAGCTTGCGGATCAGCTCAAGACCGTTCATCTCCGGCATGTTCATGTCCGAGATAATGAGGTCGGCCCTCTCACCTTCCATGAACTGCTTAAAAGCGGCAGCGCCGTTTTCAGCCGAGGTAACGGCATAGCCGCCGGTCTCGAGAATCATGGATAGCATCTCCCTCACAAAGGAATCGTCATCCACCACAAGAATAGTTGTATTCTCCGTTACCATAGTCTCTCTCCCCTTGCTCAAAATTATGAATTATGAATGATAAATTATGGACTTTTTCATTAATTCAACATTCAGCATTCAAAATTAAACATTTCTTAGCCCACAAGGTTCTGTACCGTCTCGAGCAGGTTGGACTGGTCGAAAGCGCCTTTTACAATATAGGCGTCGGCGCCCACAGTTATTCCGCGCCGCTTGTCTTCTTCCTTCTCCCGTGACGTGACGATGATAATGGGCGTGCTTTTGTATCTCTCACTGGCCCGCAGCCTTTCCGTAAGGGAAAAACCGTCGAGACGGGGCATCTCGACGTCGGTGATGATGAGGTCGTAGGACGACTCCTTAGTCTTTTCCAGCGCCTCCATACCATCCCCGGCCAAAGTGACTTTGTACCCGTAGGCTTGAAGGATATTCTGCTCAATCTCCCTTGTGTTAACGGAATCGTCCACTACAAGAATATGGATGCGCGCCTTGCCTACAGGCTCTTTGGCCGCCTTCGTCTCGCGCACTTCTCTGGCAGCATCGATCACTGCAGGGATATTCAGCACATTGATGATCTCGTTTTTGCCTGAAAGGGTAAGGCCTGAGACCAGGGGGATGTTCCGCATGTGGGAGGGCAGCGACTTGATCACCATGTTCTCCTCGTCTACAATACGGTCCACTATGAGACCGACTTTCTCGTTTCCCACGCGCACGATAATGATCAGCGCGTCCCCTTTGTCGGGACCCGCCTTCTTGTCACCGGGCGGAAGTTTCAGGAGAGCTTCGAGGCTTGTGACCGGTATTAGTTCCTCCCTGAGCCGCATCGCCTTCTTGTCCACTACCGTAATCAGGTCTTCAAGCTGGGCCCGTATGATCTCCGAAACGTAGTGAGAGGTGACGGCAAAAGTCATACCTGAAGCATTGACAAGGAGGATACGCATGACGGCGAGAGTCAAAGGAAGCCTGATGAAAAAGGCTGTGCCATTACCCTCCCTTGTCTCAATGGTCACTGTGCCCCGAAGTTCCTCCACAATGTTCCGTTTTACCACGTCCATGCCGACGCCCCGGCCTGACAAGTCGGTGATAATTGCGCTGGTACTGAACCCCGGATGGAAGATGAGATCGATCAGCTCCGCTTCCGGCATGCTGTCCAGCTCCTCCGTGGTGAACATATTCTTCCTGAGCGCCTTTTCCCTTATCTTTTCCAGAGAAATGCCCCGGCCATCATCGGTCAATTCAATTAGGACGCTTCCCGCATCGTACGATGCCGAAAGTCTGACCATTCCTTTATCGGACTTTCCGGCCCTGGCCCTCTCCTCCCCGGTCTCAATACCATGGTCAAGAGAATTCCTGAGCATGTGGACGAGAGGGTCACTAAGCTTCTCCACCATTTTTTTATCCAGTTCGATGTCTCCTCCCTCCACAAAAAAATCGATCTCCTTACCAAGTGACCGGCTGATGTCCCTCATCATCCGTCCGAAAGAATCAAAGACCGTGGAAAGGGGCACCATTCTCAGCATCAGGGCCTTTTCCTGGAGTTCCTCTGTAAGAAGCTCCTGTATGACAGTATCGTTCCTGGCATTTGACAGGAGTTGCTTTATCATTTTGAAAAGATTGTTGTTCGTCGAAACGATCTCCTCCCGGAAACCGGCAATATCATCGCTTTCGAGCCCGGTGAGGAATTTGGTATACCGCTGCGCAGCCGCTTCCAGCTCTTTCACGTCCCGCAGTCGCTGCTTCAGACGGTTCTGGTTGGAGACGATCTCTCCCATGAGCTTGATGAGACCATCAAGCTTCTCTGCATTGATTCTGACCGTCTCACCTGTCATCTCCTTTGTCTTTTGCCGCGCTGTGGTCTCAGAAGCGCCGGCAGGAGCCGATGCCGGTGAGTCGGACAAAGGAGGACGAGGACCTTCCGGGGCAGGAGGGGCGGGCGCCGCTGCCTGAACAGGGGACAAGAGTTCTGCTGTTTTTTCCGTGGACACAGACTGACCCTCAGCAGCTCTCATTAATTCCTCGCAAAGGGCCGTATTGTCCATGGCAAGATCCTGCCCTGCGGCGGTCTTCTCGATCATCTCCGAGATGGCGTCGATACCTTTGAAAAGGAGGTCTGCAAGCTCCCGCGAGTAGCTGATTTTCTTTTCCCGCACCGCACCCAGGCAATCTTCGAGCTTGTGGGCCACTTCAGATATGGGGGTAAGCTTCATCATCCGGGCAGACCCCTTTATGGTGTGGGCGGAGCGGAAGACGGCGTTGGTAGTCTCCGCGTCCCCCGGGTCCTTTTCGAGACTCACAAGGCCTTCATTGAGCTTTGTCACGTGGTCTCGCGCCTCTTCAACGAAACGCGCCATAAATTTCGCCATATCTAAAGCCATGCAAACTCCCTTTTAGGACAGTCTTCTTTTCAGTTCAGCCAGGTTATGCCTGCAGAGATGCGCCATGTTTTCTGCAGGAAACGACAGGGGGAAAAAAGTAAGGCCAAGGTCTGCCGCGTCCCCTTTTGCCAGCAGCTTTATAACAATCTCATATTCGCGGCATGCCTTCTCCACTTCACCGCGGGAAGCATGGATGTCCGCCAGGTAAAAATGGGCCAGCCAGCAGGACGACTGAATGTAAAGCGTCTCCTTGAATCTCTTAAGAGCGCCTTCCTCATCGTTCCGTATCCGGGAGATTAGCCCCAAAAGAAGATACCCTTCCAGGTACCAGTGGTCCCTGTCGATACCTTTTAAGCAGACAGCCTCTGCCTCTTCCAGCCGCTGCATATTGATAAGGATGCCTGCTTTCAGGGAATACGCCTTTACAAAGGCCGGGTCTTGTCCGATGAGGGATTCTGTCTTTTCCAATGCATCACCGTACCTCTTCTCTTTAGCGAGGGACAACGCCTCGTTAAAGAGAGAAGGACTGTCCGCTCTCCTGTCGTTGCTCCTTGTGAGCACAGAGGTTAAAGCCTCTTTTCGCTCTGTGACAGCGGCGCCGCGGAGGGGTGATAGCCGCTCCGTCCTCGCCCGGGCTGCAGGGAAAGAACGCCCCGGATGGGAAAACCCTGCCTCCGTGTTCCCCCTTGGCGCAGCCGGCCTCCGCCTTTCATCCAAACATATCTCGATATGCTTTTTATATAGGAAGATCCCGTCCATCTCTGCGAGGGAAAGAACACCGATATTGTGGGAAAGTGTCTCGGTCGAACTGACGAAAAGATAACCGTTTTCGTTAAGGAGTCCGGCAAGTTTGGTAAAAATATGTTTCTGCGCGCCGGACTCGAAATAGATCGAGACGTTCCGGTAGAAAATAACATCTGCTCCGCTGAATTCAGAAGGATAGTCGTCACTCAGGAGGTTAAGCCTTCTGAATTCCACTCTTTCTCTTATGCTATCTTTGATACGGTACAGATTGCCCGGCAGGGGTTCAAAGTACCGCTCCCGAAGGTCATCGTTAAGACCGCGAAAGGAAAGAGTGCCGTAGACCCCTTCTTCCGCCTTGTGCACGGCATTACCATCGATGTCCGCCCCGACGATTGTACAAAATGTATTTCCGGCCGCGCCGTATTTCTCCATGACCGCCATTACCAGGGAATAGGGTTCTTCCCCTGTGGAGCATCCCGCGCTGATGATACGTATATTCTTCCCGGTTTTTTTTGCTGCTAACAACTCAGGGATTACACGATTGGTTAAAAGTTGCAGGTGGGCCGGCTCCCGGAAAAAATAGGTCTCGTTAACGGTGAGCAGGTTCACCAGGCATTGGAATTCGTCCTGGTCATACATCAGGCAATCCAGATACTTCGGGTAGGAGCCCATCCCTCTTTCCTCCATCCTCTTCCTGATGCCCTCGGAAAGGGAGGCTGTCCGAATATCCTCAAAGCAGAGGCCGCACCTGTCTCTGATCAGGTTTTTGAAGGGGGTCAGATCCATGTTCATGGCCTCTTCAACGCTGCCGCATTTCTTCTCATGAGGCGCACGAGCTCACCGCTTATTTCCCCGAGGGGCAGCACCTTGTCAATGCAGCCGCTTTCGATGGCTATCTTCGGCATCCCAAAGACAATGGAAGTTTTTTCGTCCTGTGCGATGGTAGTCCCTCCCGCGTTCCTGATTTTCTCCATGCCCCTCGCACCGTCGCTGCCCATGCCGGTGAGAATAACGCCTATACTTTTTGAGCCAAAGACCCGGGCCACGGAGAAGAGCAGTCTGTCGCAGGAAGGATGGTATATGTCCTTCTCGTGCCTTTCCGCCAACGAGACGGTTTTTGCGCCGGTTATTTCCATGTGGTTCTCTGAAGGCGCTATATAGACAGTGCCTGGGAGCAGCGGTTCTCCATCTGATGCTGACTTGACAGAAATCTTCGACAGCTTCCGCAGCCATTCAGCCATTCCCGCAACAAAACCGTCAGAAATATGCTGGGCGATAACTACCGGACAGGGGAACCCTGCAGGCAGGGAAGAGAGGATAATTGAAAGAGCTTCAGGCCCCCCGGTTGAAGCAGCGATAGCCACTACGGCGTCAGCTTCTCCGCCCTCATATGCGGGTTTCTCCGCGCGCTTTACTTCCCGCATGGCTTTCCTGCCGATGTGGGTAATGACTTTGATCCTGGAAAGGAGCTTGATCTTGTCGATAAATTCCCTGGCCCCCTTCATGCTTATATCGGGTTTCACCACAAGGTCCAACGCTCCACGGGAAATGGCGTCATATGCAGTCTTGGAATCTCCGCGGGTTGTGACTACCAGGATGGGGACCGCGTCGTCCATCATGATCTTTTCAATGGCGTCAATGCCGTTCATCACCGGCATCTCGATATCTATGGTCACGATGTCGGGTTTTAAATCTCTGACCATCTTAACAGCCTCCATGCCGTTTGCCGCTTCTCCCACCACCTTTATTTCCTTGTCCGTGGATAGTATGTCAATGATCAGTTCCCGCGCGAAGGGACTATCGTCAACCACCAGGGTCCTGATCTCTTTCATCACTCTTTGTCCACTTTTTCCTATTTTGGTCCCTTTGTTCCACTGCCTTGAACCTTAAATATTGAGACCATCTCACGCAGATTGTCCGAGAGCCTGGAAAGCCTCCTCGTAACAGCGCTGATCTGGCTGATGGAATCGGTAGTCTGGCCGGAGCCTGCCACTATCTCGCGCAGGGCCACTACCACCTGGCTGCTGGCCGTCTTCTGCTGCTGGGTAGAGAGGGAGATCTGCTTTGCAGCTTCCGTGGTGGTCTGGGCCGCATCCACGAGATCGATGAGGAGGTTGGCTGTCTGGCTCGAATATTCCATGCCCTCCTGTATGCCCTTGGACCCCTTCTCCGAGGCAATGACCAGCCGGTTGATAGCCTCCAGGATTTCGTTGATCTTGCCCTCGATCTCGCCGGTGGATTCCATGACGCTGTCAGCCAGCCTCCGGATTTCTACCGCAACTACGCCGAATCTCTTGCCGGCCTCACCTGCACTGGAGGCCTCTAATGCAGCGTTGAACGCGATAAGCTTGGTCTGGTCCGCTATGGAATTAATGATCTCCATAACCCTGGATATTTCCTTGGATTTCCGTCCCAGGTCAACTATTTCCCGGATGCTGTTTAGGTTGTCGCCGTTAATATCGTTCATTTTCATTATTACGGACTCCACGGCGCTGGCGCCTTTCTTTGTGTCATCCCACGTCTTTGTGGCGATCTGGACAACGGCGTTGGAATGGTCGGCAATCTGGGTGGATGAGGCAGAAAGCTCTTCCATGGTAGACGTGATTTCGGAGACTGCCGCAGACTGCTCCGTTGAAATTGTTGCCTGCTGCTCAACAGCTATTGAGCACTCGCTGAGACCGGAGTTAATATCGGTAGTAGCATCGGAAACCTTCCCGATAACATCGTGCAAATTGTCGATATAGCTGTTAAACCATTTTGCCAATTCTCCAATTTCGTCATCCGAAGTCAGGGGGATTTTCATTGTGAGGTCATTGTCGAAATTCTTCATGGCGCTGCTGATCTCACTCATCGGTTTGTTAATGTATCTGTTCACGAAGTAAGTTACAATTGCCAGTAATACCATCACGATAAGGATGGTGATAATAATATTATTGGTGACCAGGGAGGAAATTTCGCCTTTGATCTTCCCCCTTTCTTTGGCAACCAGGGCATCGATGTCGTCTATATAAATACCGGTCCCTATTACCCAGTTCCACTTTTTTATCACCCTTGAATAAGAGAGCTTGGGCTGCATCTGCTCGCTGCCCGGAGTTTTCCACATGTAAGATGTGTATCCTCCCTGATCCACGTTTTCCCTGGCTGTTTTGATGAGTCCCTTTACGATATATACCCCGTTAGGGTCTTTCAGATTGCTGTCATCCTTACCTTCCAGTTTCGGATCAGGGTGTGAGATCATAAAACCATTAAAATCGAGGAGAAAGAAATAACCGTTTTTGCCATACCGCAGGTTTTTAAGGGCCAACGCGGCCTTTTTCGCTGGCAGGTCTTCTATTGCTTTAATCGCAACCTCAACAAGGTTAATGGTCTTCTCCTTCCGTTCCGCCAGGAGCGTTTCCCTGTAATCTTTCAACCTTTTTTCACCTGCGGAATTAATAGTTGCCACGCCGATATAAGAAAAGACAAACGAACCCAGAATCAAAGGGATAGTGGTAAAAGCCAATATTTTCTTCTTCACGGAAAGTTTCATATTCGACCTCGCAAAAGAAATTTTTTAAAATATATTTAAAACATTAAAACATATCGAGCAGAAATATAATCCCATTGTCCCTTAACACAGCTCCCCAGAATCCCTTTCCACTGCCCGATAAAGCGATGATGTCCGGCATCGGCCTGATGGAATCTATTTCCACCAGAGCGATCTCATCGGGATGGTCTATTAGGATTCCGCGGCGAGCACCTTCATCCCTTATCACGAGCACATGGGGGTCCTCATACCTGACGTCTGTCCGTTTGAATTGAAGCCTCTCGTGAAGGGCGACTATCGGAAGCCCCTGCCGATGGGCAACTTCCGGCTTGAGCATTTCAGCAATATCCCGGGTATCTATACCCATCCTGACGCCCATCATGGTAAAGACAAGCAGTTCAATCTCTTCGGAGCAGATGTCATTGTGTTCTTCCTTGCAGTTCACCCGGACAACTCCTCGAAGATTCTTCTCACTGAAAGCACTGTGACGGTCCTGCTGCCCTGAAGGAATTCGCCCGTTACAAATCCCTTGAGCGACTGGCCGAGTGTCGAAAGGGGAGGCTTGATGGCGCTCGCCGGCACATCGAGCACGTCCTCAATGGAATCCACCATAATGCCGGACCGGACACCGCCATTGACAGCAATTGCAATTCTGCTGCGGGAGGTCTTTTTGCTTTCCGGCAGAGAGAGGAAGGTATTGATGGCAACCACTGATTCTATGTCTCCTCTCACGTTAATCACTCCGAGGACATAGTCAGGGGCTCCGGGAACATAAGATATATCGCCGGGAGGGAGGAGTATCTCTTTTACGTCGCTGCCGTTAAAGGCGTAATAATCATCCGCAATGGAGAAGATGACCAGTTTGACCTTCTCCTCCTCCACATCCACTATCTGTTCGCGAACGCTGCGTTTCCTTAACCGTTCGAGAATGCGGTCGCTCTTTGTCCTCTCAGCGTCCATGTCTTTTCTATCCTTCAGCGTTATTCTTTACAGCGTCCATGGACGCGCTCAGGACGGCCATTATTTTCTTGCCCAGTTCATCTGCCGTAACCGGCTTTATAATATAATCGGCGACGCCAAGTTCGACCGACTGCTCGATTAATTCTTTCGTATTGTTGGCGGTTATCATGATTACAGGCGTGTTTTTCAGCTTATCCTGTTCCCGCATCCATTCCAGAAGTTCAGTACCTTTCAGGCCGGGCAAATTCCAGTCGCAGAGAACAAGGTTGTAGCGCTGCTTGTCCAGTTTTGCCTTCGCGGCTTCGCCGCTGCCTGCTTCGTCGACCTCAATGTCTTTCGAAATGGAAGACTTAATGCTTGCCTTGATAAAGGCCCTCATGGGCATCATGTCATCGATGATCAATATGCGAACAGGTAACACCGCCCTCCCGTAGCCCCCGTGCGTTTCGTCTTTCCCGGAGTTTTAATGATAAACTATTGCTATTTATGATTGCAACGCGCCGTACTGTTACTGCAATTCAGACAGTAGATGAATCTCTTGCGCTCACTCCGTTTTGACAGTTCTACGACTCGTCTCGCTACAGTCGCAAAATTCCCTTCGGTCAGTTTCGCTCCTGTTTTACGCTTACTCGCCAAGAACTGTTTCAAAACTCCGCTAATGCTCCAGAGATTCATCTACTGTCTGAATTGCAGCTACTGTTGCTGGTATAATAGGGGCGGGTCGGAAATGAAACAACATTTGCGGGGATTCATATTGCTCTTATTTGTGCTTTTATCCGTGACCGCGCTTGGTCTGATCTACTGGGAGAAGTACAGACCATCCGATATAAGAGCATTGTGTGCGGAAGAAGAGAAAGTTAATGCACGACCGCGACCGCCGTGGGACCAGAACAAGAAGAGAATGCGCACATATCAGGAATGTTTACAGGACCACGGAGTCGATAAATAACTGTTAACGAGACCCTAAACACACACTACGGAATCCTCAACTCCGTATGGGCCCGCAAGATACTTGTCAGCGCACCAGTCATTTTCCCAGCGATGGTTATCGATGAGATAGCGGAAACGGTATTCCTTGCCTGCTTCAAGTTCAAGTGTAACGCTAAAATCACCATTTCCCATTTTATTCAGGGGAGTGGTTGTCTTGTTCCAGCTATTAAAATCTCCGACAATAGCAACATGGCGCGCCTTTAGTGCGGCATCTCCAGGCAACATGAACGTGACTTTGCAGAGCTTTCGCGACTTTGTATACTCTTTCGCGATCCCATGACGCTCTGCTTTCGATTTTTGCAAGGCAGGGGAATTTGTCGGCGAGCCGGCTTTTCCCGCGATAGCCGGCGTATTGGCCCCCTTGAGTTTATTTTTGGTTTCGGTGACTGTTTTCTTTTCAGACTGCTTTTTAGTGTCCATGACAATCCTCCTTGGAAAGTGATTATTTTAAAAATATTTTCGACAATGCAGAGAGACCGGCAATGATATTCAAGTGTGGTCGCATATCGTCTGCTTTCAACCCGGATTTTAACACATCGAAATTACTTTTAATATTAAGCTTATGTTAAGATTTGATGAAATTTGTTTTCCGGAGATGTGATGCTGCTCGATGGCCTCAACCCTCAGCAAAAGAACGCAGTAAAATATTTTGATTCGCCTTTGCTCTTGATTGCCGGAGCCGGCAGCGGAAAAACGAGGGTCCTGACTTCAAAGATTGCCTACCTTATTAAAGAGAAAGGGACCAGGGCCAACAGGATTCTTGCGATCACGTTTACCAAAAAAGCGGCAAATGAGATGGCGGAGAGAGTCCGGAAAGCATTATCTGTCAGCCCGCCCTGGATCAGTACCTTTCATGCATTCGGGGTCAGGGTATTGAGAGAGGATATAGCCGCTCTCGGGAGGAATTTCGACAGAAAGTTCATTATCTATGACGCCGATGACAGTCTCAAAATCATTAAAGATATAATGAAAAGACTGAACATGAAGCCAAAAGAGGCCGGCGCGGCAAAAGATATTATATCGAAAGCAAAGCAGGAGCATAGAGCTGATATCGCCGATTACATTAAAAGGCTTCCCTTTCCCGCGTCCTCATATTCGGTAGTAGCTGATGAATACAGGAAAGACCTGGAGAGATCAAATGCGCTCGATTATGATGATCTTCTGCTTTTTACAACTGAGATACTTTTAAAAGATCCTTCCATAAGACAAAAGTGGCAGGAGAGATTTGACTACATTTTGATTGATGAGTTCCAGGATACCAACGATGTCCAATATCAGATTATTCAACTCCTCGCCGGAAATAAAAAAGGGCTTTTTGCAGTCGGCGACCCTTTTCAATCCATATATTCATGGAGGGGCTCAAAGCCCTCAAATATGTTCCGTTTCGTAGAGGACTTCGGCGCAGTTGAAATGAAGCTCGAAAAGAACTATAGGTCGACAAAAAAAATTCTCAAGCTGGCCAACAGGATACTTTGCGGGGCCGGTGATATGTGGGGAGATAAAATCCTGAAACTGCATACGGACAGCGATCTCGCCGGAGAGATTGAAAATAAAGAAAATGAAAATGACATCGAAGAAACGAATTACATATCGGATAAAATAAGGTCTCTTGTGAGGGCCCATGGCTATTCTTATTCCGATATGGCAATTTTAATAAGGATGAGTTTTTTATCCCGTGGGCTGGAAAGCGCTTTAATGAAAAATAACATTCCATACCAGGTAGTCAGGGGACTTGCATTTTATGAGCATGCGGAAATAAGGGATTTGGTCTCATACCTGCGATTTATAGCAAACCACAAAGATAAAGCCGCGTTTGAAAGGATCATTAATATACCATCCAGATATATAGGCAGCAAGGCCCTGTCGATGATAAGAGACCATCACAAGACAGATTGGATACAGGCTCTGAAGGAAGCAAAACTCTCTCCGAGGCAGCGCTTGAATGCCGATATCTTTATAAACGTTGTGGAAAAATACTCGGAAATGATCGAAGACGCTCCATTTTCAGTCCTGATGGAACTTATAAAGGATATAGGCTACTTTGATTACCTGAAAAGTGAGTACAAAGATGATCATGATGATCGCATCGAAAACATATCGGAACTTTCCAACGTTTTTAAAAATCTTGAGACCGGGGGGAAGACGTTCTCGGAATTTATGGAGGATAACCTTTTGAGTTCGGAGCAGGACAGGATCGGCAGTGATCAATCAGTAAAAATTATGACTCTCCACGCTGCTAAAGGCCTCGAATTCCCGGTAGTTTTTATACCTGCACTGGAGGAGGGGATCTTCCCTTCGGCAAAATCGCTGGACAATTTATCGAGCCTCGAAGAAGAGCGGAGGCTTTTTTATGTCGGCTGCACGAGGGCAAAAGAGAGACTATATCTTTCATCTGCAGAGTCCAGGATGAAATTCGGGAATATTTCACCCATGCTGCGGTCAAGATATCTGGATGAAATAAAAGACGAGCTTTAGCCCGCATTTGCCCCACCCGGTAGTGGGCCGGTTCGTTTTTGCTCTGTATCAATTAATCTTTCGATTCCGACAACCGGCATGTGCTGAAAATTATCTATTGTCTCTATTTCTCGATATGTGGGCTGGACGTTACCAGCCCACTGCTGAGCACCCAGGTGATACAGAGCAAAAACAAACCGGCCCACTACCTCCTATGCTCTTAAATATCTGTCTTATCTGTCGGTATGTTTTTTGTTGTTGTAAAGACGCGGCAGTTAAAGTAAAATAACTCAATGAAAAATTACAGGGGGGTACTATGACAAAGGTTGAACTTGTTTTAAAGATGTCCAAGGATGCAGACATTACCAGGAAACAGGCGGAAGCGGCACTTAAGTCTTTTATGTCCTCAGTCTCTGCTTCATTAAAGAAGGGGAAGAAGGTCACGCTTGTCGGGTTCGGCACCTTTTCTGTTTCAAAGAGGAAGGCCAGGAAAGGAAGGAATCCGAGGAGCGGCGAGGTCATCAAAATCGCTGCCAGGAAAGTCCCGAAATTTAGTGCAGGGGCAACGCTGAAATCAGAAATAAAATAGGTTGACTGTTTCAATGAAACATATTCTGAACCGGTAACAGGCCTGCAGGGAGGCATGTGTGCTCAATCTTGGTGTCCTTGCGTCCGGCAGGGGCTCAAACTTTCAGGCGATCATTGATGAGATAGAGGCAGGGAGACTTCCTGCGGCGGTTAAACTGCTCATTGTTGATAATACCGGCGCTTATGCTATTGAGAGAGCGAAAAAACACTCGATAAATTATCTCTATATCGACCCTAAAGACTCACTCTCAAGGGTCGATTATTTTGCAGCCGTAGCCTGCGAACTTCGAAGACATGAGGTGGAACTGGTGGCGCTCGCAGGGTTTATGCGCATTGTCGGAAAACCCCTGATCGATGCTTTTCCGAACAGGATCATGAATATTCATCCGGCCCTTCTCCCTGCCTTTCCAGGCCTGCACGGACAAAAGCAGGCAGCGGAGTATGGGGTTAGGATAAGCGGCTGCACAGTGCATTTTGTAGACGGGGGAATGGATACGGGACCCGTTATAATACAGGCCGCTGTACCTGTCTCTCCCGACGACACCGAGGACACGCTTTCCTCACGAATACTGAAACTGGAGCATATGTTATATCCCGAGGCTCTGCGGCTCTATGCGGAGGGCAGGCTGCGTGTGGAGGGCAGGTTGGTAAAGATTTCCGGGTATGAAATGCAAGACGGGTATATCGTGAATCCTCCGCTGAGGAGATAGAAGATGAAAACACAAAGAAACCACAAAGGTCACAGAGAATTCCTTATATATAAAAAAGTACTTAGAGTCTTTAAGAGTGCACAGAGTATTTCTCTGTGTCCTCAGTGGTTAGGTCGGCCCTGTGTCCTCTGTGGTTAATTTTTGAGTTTTGTGCCATGAGAATTTCGGGCGGCACGGCAAAAGGGAGGAAGGTCGGCATAAGAAAAGCTTTTTTGCGGCGGGCGGATGGTGACGAACTGCGGCCGACACCTGCAAAAGTGAGAGCGGCAGTCTTTAATATCCTGAGAGACAGAATAGAAGGCTCTGCCTTTCTCGATCTTTACGCCGGGACCGGTGCTGTCGGCATCGAGGCGCTTAGCAGGGGAGCAGAGAGGGTCGTGTTTGTTGAAGAGGACCATCTGCGGGTCAATATAATTAAAGAGTTTGTGGACCGTTTCGGTTTCATGGAAAAAGCACTTATCGTGAGGGATCGGGTCCAGGATTTTCTGAGAAAAAATGAGGAGCGGTTTGCTGTTATTTTTCTTGATCCTCCTTATGCATCAGAAGAAACAATGCAGATTATATCACTGATCGACGAACTCGGTACAGCTGAAGAAGATGGGACCATTATTGCCGAACATTCCTCAAAGAGAGAGTTGGGGGAGCGGGCCGGCGAATTGACATTAAAGAAAAAATATAAATATGGAGACACTTCGTTAAGTCTGTATAAAAAAACCGTGAAAAGTGAATCGTGAATCGTGAATAGTCAAAACAGAAACAGACTTTTTAAGGAGGCTTCAGGATTCACAGTCTTTTTTACCATTCACTATTCACTATTCACTTTTCACGGTTCACGGTTTTTGGAGGAGCTATGAAGCTGGCAATTTATCCGGGCACATTTGATCCCATAACGAACGGGCATCTTGACCTTGTTAAACGCGGGCTGGTGATATTCGATGAGTTGATTGTTGCTGTGGCGCACAGCCCCAAGAAAGAGCCGATGTTCAGCCTGGAGGAGCGCCTTTCCCTTATTGAAGCGTCGGTCAGGGATTACCGCAATGTGAGAGTGGAGGCCTTCAACGGGCTGCTTGTCGATTATGTTCAGGGAAGAGGTGGCGTAGCGATTATCAGGGGTTTGCGGGCGGTCTCGGATTTTGAATATGAGCTGCAGATGGCGTTAATGAACAGGCGGCTCGCGGGCCACCTGGAAACCGTCTTTATGATGCCCTCGCAAGAGTTCTCCTACCTCACCTCAACGATTGTAAGAGAGGCGGCGTCGTTAGGCGGATCGGTTACCGGGCTGGTGCCCGAGGCGGTCGAAAAGGCACTGAAGGACAAATTTAAGAAAGACAAGTGAAAGGTGAATAGTGAATGGTGAAAAAAACGCAAAACAGATTACTTCTTTTTTAAGTTTGTTTTTTAGTCTTTGCTTTTCACTATTCACCTTTCACTATTCACCTTTTTTAAATTTTCCCCAGTCTTCGCGCAAGAGTCGTTGTTTCTTCCAGCAAGCCCTCGACCTCATCAAGTCCCTTGTTCCAGAAGCAGTTGTCTGTTATATCTACGCCGAGCCGTTTAAATATATTCTGAGGCGAATCTGAGAGGCCGGCTCCAAGGAACACTTTGACCCGGCTGATGAACGCGGGATTTTCTTTTACAGAGTGCTGCAGTGACTTGGAGATGAGCAGGCCGCTTGCATAGGAGTAAACATAGAAGAAATACCTGATATGACTCCAGTATACCCACCAGTTCTCCGACCCCCTGGACTGTTCGACGAAAGGCCCCATATATGCAGCCATATGCTTCCGGAAAAGACCCCCTATATCTTCCTTTGAAAGATAGCCTTTGCTCCTGAAATCACGATGCAGTTCCTGTTCAAAGCGATAGCAGGCAACCTGGCGGAATATTGTGGAGACATCATCGTTGAGTTTTTTCACCAAAATAGAGAGTTTAAGTTCGTCATCGGCTTTTCCGAGCACTTCCTGCAGGACAAAATCCTCCATGAATGTGCTTGCAACTTCAGCGGTTGCAGTGGAGGTGCCGAAATTCAGGGCATTCTGGTTTTTTCTGATCAGTTCGTTGTTGATCCCGTGCCCGAGTTCATGGGCCAGTGTGAGGACATCATTCAGCCTGTCCGTGTGGTTGATCAGAATATAGGTAGGCTGTGAAATAAGGTGGTGGGCGCAAAAGGCCCCGCTTCCCTTGCCCTGTCGAGGATACACGTCGAAACGGCCGTCCTTTATGAACATGGACAGGATTTCGCTAAATTCCGGGTCAAGACGCTTGAAAACCCTGTCTACGAGCCTGAGCGAGGTTTTATAAGGATACTTTTTTATGATGTCCCCGTACTCGAGATTTCTCTCGTGGTACTTCAGTTTCTTCAGCCCCATCAGCTTTGCCTTGAGTTCGTAAAAGCGGTGCGCGAGAGCAAACCTTCCCGAAACAGTTTCGATGAGCGCATCTACAATTTCGCTTCCGATGTCGTCGCTGATATGGCGCGAGAGATCGGGACGCAGAATGCCGCGCAATTCATCATCGGTTTTTTTGTTCGCAAGCACCGAGTTGAGTTCCGCCTCCGCTACCTCGACATATTTGTCAAAAAGGCTGTTCAGGGCTTTTGCCGCCGAATCCCTTACTTTCCTGTTCTTGCTGTCCAGAAGGCTTGACAGTTCAGAAATGTTTTTGCTGCCTTTTGAGCCGTCCTCAAGGAGGACGGTCTTTTGCTCTTTTGCAAGGAAGCCGGAGGTCATTCTTATCCAGTTTGAGTACGAGGTCGATGACTTCAGGTTCAGTATCTTCTCCTCGGGCTCGCTCAACAGGTATTTTGATTCGGCGAATATGCGCTCAAGAAAGTGCTCATACTCCCTCAGCGGGGTGTAATCGAGAAATCTTTTTTGTTGTCCGGAAGGGATTTTTGCTATGCGAAGCTGAAAAAATTGTATATCGTTCTGTATTGTCCTGCTGAAGTCCTCGACCTGGTTGAACCTGGCTTTGAGCGCCGGGTCATTCTGGTCCTGCTGCGTCCTGAGCCAGAAATAGTACCCCTCATTTCCATCGGTCCCGCAATCTCCTGACCACATTTCATATTCATCAAGTGCCTGCCTGAGAACAGCCGGGGTTTCAAGATAATCGGTGCGGTCTTTCCATTTGTTTATAAAACGGTAACTCTTCTCTTCGGTGCGCTGCCTTTCCTTCTCAAGCTCAGGGTCATTGTCGCCATCGAAAAGTTGTCTGAGATTCCATTGTATCTGTTTCATGCGGGCAAGTCCTTTTCAAAAATTATGCAGACTATCCTGGGGGGCCGGTAATGGCTTATATAATTGTAGCACAACAACGGGAGTTTCGGGTCTCAAGCGCCTGGAATCCACCACCTAAACAGCGAACCACAGAGAACACAGAGTTTTCTCTGTGCTCTCAAGGCCTTGGAGAAAAAGAGACAAAACTGAACTTTCACCAAAGAGTGCACAGAGATGGAAGTCCCTATCTGATGTTATCTCTTCTCAAATCCATGAGTTTCTCTGTGTCCTATGTGGTTTGACGATGAATTGGGGCAATTCGCCGGGTGTTATTGACCATGAAATCAAGTATAATTATCTTAACTGAGGATGGTCTTCTGCGATGTGTTGAGTCATAAGTTTAGTCTGCATGATGCGGGATAGGGGAATGCTTCATGAGTAACGACGGCAATGACGGACAGCTTTCCTCTGTGCATCGTTCCATAGATCACGATTTTCCTGTGCTTGCACTTATCGCTCTGGCCTATTTTATTGCCCACTATATATCCTTTATGTTCCCTGATGCAGAAAAAGTCCTTGTCGTGGTTTGGCTGGCCGGCGGCATTGGGCTGGCTGCGCTCCTGCTCAGCCCGCGTCGCCTTTGGCCGGCAATACTTGCAGCTCTTTTCGCAGCCGGCGTTTCAGCCGATCTATTGTTCGGCCGGCCTCTCATTCTTAGCATAGGGTTCATGACCTCGAATGTCCTCGAATCTGCGGCATGCGCCTGGTTGATTGTCCGCTGGTGTGGGGATGACGTAAAGTTTACGCGCGTCAAAGAAGTATTTGCGCTGATCGCCGCTGCGACTGTTGTGAATGCCGCGACTTCATTCATCGGCGCCGGGACTGCCGCCCTAACTGCCACAGCTACTTTTTGGCATTTCTGGCTGTCGTGGTGGATTGCAGATGGCCTGGGCATATTACTTATCACCCCATTAATTGTGACGTGGGCCAAGCCTTTTGAATCGCTGCACGGCATTCGATGGATACGGATGGTCGAGGCCGTAGCATTCATAGTTGTATGGTGCACGGCTGCGTGGTTATTATTTCGAGTCGGCCCGAATCATCAATCCATCCACCTTTATCCTTACATGCTTATTGCCTTGCTCTCCTGGCCTGCCTTACGACTTGGTCAACGCGGCATAATGACCGCACTTTTTTTACTGACAGTTATAGTTGTTAGCAGCACAGCGGTGAATACAGGACCGATAATATGGGGCGGCCAAAGTCTGCAGGAACGTTTACTGCTGGCACAAGTTTATTTGGGATTTGCCGCTGTGACAGGGATGCTGCTCGCGGCCAGTCACACGGAATCCATATCCGCCGGGCAATCGGCGTTAGAGGGCCAGGCCCGTCTGCGCTCTTTGGGAGACAATCTCCCGAACGGTATGATTTATCAGGTCGTGCGGGAACTCGATGGCAGCAAGCGTTTTTTATATGTCAGCGCCGCTTCCGAGCGCCTGAACGGAGTTTCGGCGGATGAGGTGTTGCGTGACTCATCAACATTATACCGATTAATCATGGATGAAGACCGTTTAATTATCGCTGCCGCAGAAGAACGGTCTGCAAAGGACTTAAGCGTGTATGACGTCGAAGTGCCTTTGCGTCGGACTGATGGACAGGTTCGATGGATGCGGGTTTGCTCTACACCCCGCCGCCTCGCGGACGGCCGCATACTATGGGACGGTATCGAAATGGATATCACCGACCGCAAGCTGGCGGAATATGCGTTGCTGCAGAGCGAAGCGCGATTCAAAAGCGCATTCCAGAACGCCGCCATTGGCATGGCCTTAGTTTCGCCGGAAGGCAAATTTTTAAAAGTCAATGCCGGCGTATGTTCGCTTCTGGGTTATTCCGAAGAAGAACTTCTGACCAAAACGTTTCAGGACCTCACTTATCCGGATGACCTGGACAGTAACTTAAAATATCTGCGCAGACTGTTGGCTGGAGAAATTGAAACCTACAAGATAGAAAAAAGATACTTCCATAAAGAGGGGAGAATTGTATGGGCTCTGCTGGCTGTGTCGCTCGCAAAAGATGTCGCCGGCTCTCCTTTGTATTTAATCTCTCAATTAGAAAACATCACCGAGCGCAAGCAAGCGGAGGAGGAACTCAAGCAATACCGAGCGCATCTGGAAGAGATGGTGGAGGCGCGCACCGCAGAGCTGTCGACAGCAAATAAAAAACTCATGGAGCTTGACAGACTGAAATCGATGTTCATCGCCTCGATGTCGCATGAACTGCGCACGCCGCTGAATTCCATCATCGGGTTCACCGGTATGACTCTCCAAGGTCTGTCAGGAGAACTGAACGACGAGCAGAAGGACAATCTGAACAGGGCCTACTTTTCGGCCAAACACCTTTTGAGCCTTATTAATGACGTTATCGATATTTCGAAGATTGAGGCGGGCAGAATCGAGGCATATCCGGAGAGTTTTACCCTGAGAGAAATGGTCGATGAGGCCATTACCACTATAGAACCCCAGTTAAAATACAAGGGCTTGACCCTTGAGGTCGACGTGTCTCCTGACATAAACCTGTATACAGACAGGAAGCGACTGATGCAGTGCCTGATCAACTTCCTGAGCAATGCGGCCAAATTTACCGAATCCGGCACAATCACTGTTGCTTCACGTGTCACCGATGCACAGGTATCAGTGTCTGTTACCGATACTGGTATCGGCATCGCAGAGAAGGATATGACCAGGTTATGCCGGCCTTTTGAAAGACTGGATAGCCGTTTAAGGGTGAAAACAGCTGGCACCGGTCTGGGGCTTTACCTGACCAGGAGACTCGCCACCGAGGTCTTGCATGGTGATATTTCTGTAAAGAGTATAGAGGGACAGGGGAGCACTTTTACCATCACGATTCCCGTGAACATCAGAGAGGCCGGGAATCCCTTATCGGAAGAGAAAGGAGGTGATAGAATATGAAGACGGGATTAATCATAGAAGATGACGATAACAACATGGTTTTGATCACCAGATTGCTGAGCAAGGCAGGATATCTGACACTGAAGGCTACAACAGGTTCGCAGGGTTTGGAAATGGCCCTTCGGAAGAAACCGGACTTCATTATCCTCGATATCCAGCTGCCGGACATCGATGGCACAGAAGTGCTGCGCAGAATGCGCAGTTCCGAAATAGGGTACACTATCCCCATTATTGCCATGACCTCCTTTGCCATGACTGGTGACCGGGAAAGGCTTTTGAACGCCGGGTGCGATGAATATATCGAGAAACCGATTGATCCGCAGCGGGTCATCTCCCAGATAAGAAGTGTGATAGGAGACGCATGATGAAGATTCTGATAGTCGATGATGACGAGGATTCAAGAGTTTTTCTTGAGCGGGAGTTACGGGGACAGCACTATGACGCGGAGAGCGCCACGAACGGTGTCGAGGCCCTGGGAAAGGCTTACAAGTGGCATCCGGACCTCATCATTTCAGATATCCTGATGCCCGAAATGAATGGTTTTGAACTTTGCCGAAGGATTAAGACGGATGAGCAGCTTCGAAATATCCCTTTTATTTTCTATACGGCGACCTTTGTTGATCAAAAGGACGAAAAGCTTGCCATGGAGCTCGGCGCTTCACGGTTCCTCATAAAGCCGATCGAGCCTGCTGATTTTTTAAGAATTGTCAGTGAAGTAATCAGCGAGTATGAGGAGAACAAACTTTCAGTGCCTGGCCGGCCGCTGGGAGAAATGAAAGATCTTTGTACGATGCAGGCGGAGGCCCTCGCGCGGAAGCTGGACAAAAAAGTACGGGAACTTGACGACGAGCGAAAGTCACTCCGGGAAAGCGAAGAAAAATTCAGGGCATTAACAGAAAGCACGAGTGACTGGATATGGGAAGTAGACCGAAATGGCGTTTATACATATTCCAGCCCGAAGGTCAGAGACTTGCTGGGGTACGGGCCTGAGGACGTGATCGGGAAAACCATGTTTGATTTTATGTCGTCTGACGAGGCAAAGCGAGTGGCTAAAGAGTTTAAGACAATTTGGGAATCGAAGAAACCTTTTGCTGCATTTCAATATGTGACCATGCATAAGGATGGTCGAAAGGTGGTGCTCGAAAAAAGCGGTGTGCCTTTTTTCCGACCGCCTGGAAACCTGGAAGGTTATCGTGGAATAGACCGCGACATAACAGAACGCAACAAGCTTGAAGAACAGCTTCTCCAGGCCCAGAAGATGGAGGCGGTTGGGCAGTTGGCAGGCGGCATCGCCCATGACTTTAACAATATATTGACCGCAATAACCGGGTTTTGCTATATGCTCAAGAAGCGGACCCGGCAGAACACCGAGACACAGGAATTCATTAATGATATACATAAGGCCGCAAACAGGGCGGCTGAACTGACTAACGGGCTTCTGGCTTTCAGCAGGAAACAAGTATTGAATGTAAAGCCTGTCAATGTCAACGAAACAATAGAAAGCATAGAGAAGATCCTGCGTAGTGTTATCGGGGAAGGCATTGAACTGATTGTATCACTTTCGGACGAGAACATTATAATTAATGCTGATACTACACAGCTGGAACATGTGCTGATAAATCTGGCTACAAATGCGAGGGATGCGATGCCTGACGGCGGTACTTTAAAGATAGGCACTTCCACGGTGCGGAAGGGTGAAGAGCACATCGGCGAGAAGCCCGGATCATATGCTTTAATAACCGTTTCAGATACGGGTATTGGGATGAGCAAGGATATTCAATCCAGGATCTTCGAACCCTTCTTTACTACAAAAGAGGTGGGCAAAGGCACGGGACTCGGCCTTGCTACTGTATACGGCGTGGTAAAACAGCACGGAGGTTCCATAGCGGTATACAGTGAGCCCGGAGCAGGCACTGCATTCAAGATATACCTGCCTTTACATGCAGGGCAGACAGCAGAGATAACCGGGGAAGCTCCTTTGCCGATGAAAGGTGGAAATGAGACGATACTTCTTGTTGAAGATGATCCTTTAGTGAGGAAGGCAATAAAGGGTCTCTTACTTAACGCCGGGTACCAGGTCTTTGAAGCGGCTGATGGGGATGAGGCGTTGAGCGTGTTTAAGGAAAACTCCGGTAAGATACAGATGGCGATACTCGATGTCATTATGCCGAAAAGAAGTGGAAGAGAGGTTTACGAAGAGCTAAAGATAACCAGCCCTGAAATCAAGGTCTTGTTTATGAGCGGGCATGCCGGGGAAGTCCTCAGCAGGAGCGGGGTACTGGATGAGAATTTAAACTTTATCGCGAAACCGGTAGAGCCTGATCAAATGCTCATAAAGATACGGGAGATTCTTGATGCATGAGGCGTGCGCGATGACGGCGAAAATACTCATAGTCGACGACGAGCCTTTGTTAAGGAAGGCCTTTTCAAGTATTCTCACCGGCGCAGGGTTTACCGTTATCGAAACAGCGGATGGAAGAGAGGCGTTTTCAATCGTTGAGCGTGAAAAACCCGATATTGTGCTGCTCGACGTCAAGATGCCGGGAATAGACGGTATCGATGTGCTCAAGGAGATAAAAAACAGAATTTTTGATCTGCCTGTCATTATGATTACGGCGCATGGCGATGTTTCCGCAGCGGTGGATGCCATGAAAATCGGGGCATATGATTTTTTGCTGAAGCCGGTGGATTTTGACCATCTATTGATAGTTATAGACAGGGCGCTTGAAAAAAAGAGGCTCAACAGCGAAGTGAAGAGGCTCGAGGAAAGCGTAGAATACTCGCTCGAAATGATGTTAGGCAGAAGCCACCCCATCAAAAAGGTCATCGGCGACATCAGGAATGCCGTTTCTTACGATTTTTCGCTGATAATAGAAGGCGAGACAGGGACCGGCAAGACCTTTCTTGCGAGTATTATCCACAGTCTCAGCAGGCGTGCAAAAGGGCCTTTTATAACTATTGATATCGGGACAATACCGGAGACGCTTATCGAGAGCGAATTATTCGGCTATGAAAAAGGGGCCTTTACCGGCGCACTGCAAAACAAGAAAGGGTATTTTGAGCTCGCACACAAAGGGACGATCTTCCTGGATGAGCTGCAGAATATGGATAGTCGTCTTCAGAGCAAACTCCTGAAGGTAGTAGAAGAGAAAAGGTTCTATCCTGTCGGAAGCAGCAACCCGGTAAAGATAGACGTCCGTTTGATATGCTCCACAAACATGAACATTGGGCAGGCAGTTAGCGAAAAACGGTTCAGGGAGGACCTTTATTACCGGCTCAATGAGTTTACTATAACTCTGCCGCCTCTGAGAGAGCGTGTCGAGGATATAGGATTCCTGGCGGAGTCTTTCAGGAGGGATTTTTCATCAGATATGAAAAAAACCTTATTGTCCGTAACCGATGAGGCTGTGCGCTTCCTCCAAATGCAGCCCTGGCCGGGAAATGTGCGGCAACTTAAGAATGTAATGCGGAAAGCAGCCATTGTATGCGATAAAGATGTTATCACCCTGGAGCTTGTCAGGCGGATAGTGGAAGAGAGCAGTACAATGGGCTCTATGCTGGTCACACTTTCACCGGATACAAGTTCAGTTATGAGCATAAACGAGGCTGAAAAGATAGCGATAAAAAAGGCCCTTGAGCATACCGAAGGCAATAAGACCAGAGCAGCCGAAATATTACAGATCACTCCTAAAACCCTTCTGAAGAAAATCAGGAATTATTCGCTCTAAGGTGGACTCTTTATTTATTTGCTGCAGACACTATTTGCATTTACAATATCTGTAAACACTTGTCCGACCCAGCGATAACACAGACCGAAATCCAGTGATAAGGACGAGTTTCTTCCGCTCAGGCCCTCCGCTTTGACGATTCCAAAGGCTCATTCTCTACAGCCGCTAAACTCGTCCATTGGCCCGCCTTGCGGGGGAGACGGACTCAGACATAGCGGCTGTTTAACGCTCATTTCGCCAGGAATCGTTGCCAAAGCTCCGAGATTCGCTCCCTGAAACTCATCCTTACCACTGGATTCCTTATTGCGCACGATTTAAATATTACCGCGTAAAAAATACTTACCGAGTATTTTTTACGCGGTTCCGCAGTAATCTGAATACCAGCTATCCCTTTGAATTATAATAATTGTATCTTCAGGCATGGACGTTGCTCTTAAGGTTTACTGAAACTTGAGACAATCGCTCGATAGAAAAGGGATGTGCAGTGATCAAGGAAGAAAGGCGCAAATATCACATATTGCTTGTTGATGACAACAGGCTTCGCCGGACAGTGACAGCTTTCTTGTGTGAAGAAAGCGGGTTTGTTATCAGCCAGGCAAACAGCGGAGAACAGGCGCTTTCGATGATCGATGAGGGCAAGTATGAGTATGACCTTGTGATCGTTGAGATGGAGATGCCGGAGATCTCGGGGCCTGCCCTGGCTGAGGTATTGATAAAATCTCATCCTGATATCCCTGTCTTTGTTGTAACGGGTTTTCACGACAAGATGTGGTTTATGGAACTGCTCAACGATGATGATAAAAGCATCCATAAATTTTCGCGCAAAAGGGATCGTGATTAGGATAACAATTGAATTTATAAAGAGGCAGCCATGAGCCATGATGAGAATCTGCGACAGTCGCAGGATATGGAGATGTATAACGGAATTGCGCATGACGTAAACAATCTCTTGACGGCAATAATCGGATTTTGCTATTTACTGAAAAAGCAGACACTGCAGAATGCCGCGGCCCAGGATACCATCGAGGACCTGCTGAAGGCGGCAAAGAGGGCGGTTGAAGTTGCACAGGGATGTGTGGCCATTTGCACGGGGCAGGAGTCAAATATTTATCCCGCAACTAGCGGGACGAAAACATTTTCAAAAAATAACTCCGAGACAATACTTTTTGCGGAAGACGATGGCGACGTGAGGAGAATTTTAAAAAGTATCCTGGAGGATAATGGATATAAAGTGATAGAGGCAGTCAACGGTGAGGAGGCTGTAAGGTTGTTTCGGGAACATGAGGACGAGATTCGGATGATTTTGCTGGATATAATCATGCCCGAAAAAGGCGGCTGGGAGGTTTATGAGGAAATAAAGAAAACAAGTCCTATGGCTAAAATATTATTTTTAAGCGGCTATACCGGTGACAGCATTATAAAGAACAAAATTACTGAAGAGGGACTGAATTATATTCCTAAACCGGTAGAGCCTGATGAGCTGCTCATAAGGATAAGAGATCTGCTTGACAACTAAAGTCTTCTTTACGGCAGGAGAGGGCTGAGTACCCCTCTTCATAAATACGGTTGCATTCGAGCGTCGCTGCATCCGCTCCAGCTTCGTTGCACTCCCTCGCCGTACGCAACGGTACGGCTCGGTCGTGCGCCTCGCCGGCACGGCGCATCGACGCTCTCGATGCGACACCGTATTTATGAAAAGGAGTACGGCATCAGACTTCTGAAATATATTGAACGAACGGGAGCGACAATATGACAACATTAAAGAGCATTAGCATTAGAACAAAATTATTCGGTGGGTTCGGTGTTGTTACGCTGTTGGGTGTGATAATAGCCTTGACAGCGTTATACAACATATCGGTATTCATAGGTGATGTAGACGAACTGCTCGGCAGGCGCATGCCGCAAGTGGCAGGGGTCGCGTCTATAAATGAGGCGATCTATAACAGCTCGCTGCATATCGATGAAGCGATCCTCGCCGGCGATATGGGGACCACTCTGAAAGAACTCGAAGTTACGGGCAGAAACCGGGCGGCAACCAACGAGAATATGGATAACCTGAAGAAGTCTGCTTCAAGCGAAAAGGGGAAGGCCTTATATCAGGCCATTGTAGACAAAAGGAAGCCTTACATCGAAGTTCGGGACCGGCTCATCGCCTTACTGAAGGAAGGAAGGAAACAAGATGTCCTCCGGGAGCACGAGTCCTTGAAACCTCTCAGGGATGGTTATCTCGCCGCATTGAAGGACATGGATGCATACGTCCGGGAACAGGCCGGTAACGAGGGGGAGCATACCAGAAACAATGCCAGGACCGAGCGGACCATAATAATAGCCCTTGCTGTTATTGGAACGGTAATTTCACTAATTGTAGCATTATCGATTATAAGAAGTATCATAAAGCCCCTCAAACTCGCTGTTGACACCGCCAATAGAATTGCAGGCGGCGACCTTACAGGGGAAATAGATGTCACAAGCGAGGACGAAACGGGGCAGATGCTGACTGCGATGAAGACAATGTCCGGGAAACTCAAGGACGTCATAGCCGACATCAAGCAGGCCTCCGCAAGTGTGGCCTCGGGAAGCACGCAACTAAGCTCCAGCTCTGAAGAGATCACCAGAACGATGAACGAACAATCCAATCGTTCATCCCAGATTGCGACTTCCGCCGAAGAAATGTCGCAGACCGTAATTGACATTGCAAGGAATGCCATTGATATTGCCCAGTCCTCTTCTCAGACCGCCGACATCGCCCAAAAAGGCGCTGACGTGGTCAATAAGTCGGTTGCCGAATCAAAGACGATCGCGGAAACTGTAAACGTGTCATCGCTTGTGATGAAGTCATTGGGTGAAAAATCCAAGCAGATCGGAGAAATCGTATCAGCCATTAAGGACATTGCCGATCAGACCAATCTCCTTGCCCTGAATGCCGCGATAGAAGCCGCGCGTGCCGGAGAGCAGGGTCGCGGGTTTGCCGTTGTTGCGGACGAGGTCCGAAAACTCGCTGAGAGGACGGCCAAGGCGACTTCGGAGATCAGCCAGATGATTGGAGCTATTCAGAGCGAAGTTGACAACGCTGTTGATGCAATGAACCACACAAACGAGAAAGTGACTGTAGGTCTTGAATACTCTGTCGAGGCCGGGAAGCAGCTCACCGCTATTGTACAAAGCGTTACGTCTTTGCAGAACATGGTCCAGCAGGTCGCATCGGCAACAGAGGAAATGTCCACGACCTCCGAGTCGATAAGCGGCGACATCCAGGCTGTTGCAAGCGGTGCAAAGGAAATATCCGGCGGCGCTTCACAGATCGCACAGTCCTCATCCGAGCTTGCGGGCCTCGCCGGGCAGCTTAAAGGCGTCATAGAGCGGTTCAAGGTTTAGAGGATTCAGGGATAAACCGGGGAGGATTTTATATGCAGACAACCACACTGGTACTTTTCGCCGCGCTCGCATTGTCGCTTTTTGCCAATATAATCTTTGCATTGAAGCGCTTTTTCAGCAGGTCTTATGGAGAGCTGAACGAGTTTCTCGGCAGGATTTCACAGGGCAGATTGACTGTGGCGCAGGTTTTTCCTATGAAAAAAACCGGAAGCAAAGCTGAAATTCAGACAGCATCAAATCTCAATGATATGATAGTGAAGACAAGGGCTGTTCTGAAGAATATTTTCTCGCTCGGACTTAACCTTACAAAGACCTCGGATCTCATCAGCGGATCGTCTCGCCAGATGATCGAAATTTTTGAAAAGACCAGTACACAGTCAGCTCAGGTTGCTGCCGCTATGGAACAGATGAGCGCAACGATTAATGAAATATCAAGCCGCGCGGGGGCGGCAGCGCAATCGATCACCTCGCTCACAGAGAGCGCGGGACATGCGGAAAAGGACATCGACGCGAATGTAAAAAGCATAGAAGGCCTGTCTTCACAGGTGCATGAATGGGCTGAGACGAACAAAGCGCTTTCAAAGGCCACGAACCAGATCGATGAAATTATACTTGTCATCAACGACATTGCGAGCCAGACGAATCTGCTGGCTCTTAATGCCGCTATAGAAGCCGCGCGCGCCGGTGAGCATGGCAGAGGTTTTGCCGTTGTTGCCGATGAGGTCAGAAAACTGGCGGACAAAACGGAAAAGGCCACAAAAGAGATAGGGTCCATGATCAGGGACATTAAAACGAAAACGGACTCCTCCATTGCCACTATGGATTCGACTTTGCAAGGGACCGCGGACAGTATACGGAGAGCGAAAAATGCGGACGTTTCGCTGAAGAAAATTGCCATAGAAGTAAGGCAGATAGCGGACATGGTGAGCCAGACGGCAGTCGCAACAGAAGAGCAGTCAAAGGTTTCGGAAAGCGTGTTGTCCAATACTGAAGAGGTCTCTGAATACACTGTCAAGTCGAAAGAACTGGCCCGTGTTATATCATCAGAGGCAGTATCAATGGTTTCGCTGGCCATCAATCTTTACAGCCAGCTCTGCAGTGTAAAAAAGGATATGCTTGATGAACGTATTGAAGAAATGCTCAAGACGGACGCCAGGGAAGTTATGGCAAAGCTGGAACAGGCGATCAAAGTCGGTGGGATGTCGAATGAGGTGTTGTTCGATTTCAATTATTCCAGGAGCGGCGAAGCCGGCAAATTGACCGCGCGATATTCAACATTTTTTCAATCACATGTGATGCCCCTTCTTAAACAACTGGGGGAGTCGGAAAAAAAGATTATTTATGTTGTTGCCATGGATAGTAATGGTTTGATCGCAGCTCACAATAATCCGTCCAGGATTGGGGTGAAAATGAGCGACCCTGTATCCATCAATGGCGCAAAAAGCACTGAAATTGTCGGTCAGGCGTTCAGACGGCCTGTAGAAGCGGGCGGCGAACTGGTTAACGATATTGCGCATCCCATATCAGTCGGCGGCAGGCATTGGGGTTGTTTAAGAATAGGTTATCTGCCCGAAATATAGCCATGCCTGTGATGAGGTCAGCCGGGGAGAATGGACGCCGAAGCACATTATAAAAAAGAGGCACTGATGGAAATAAAAATCTCTCTCTGCAACAGTTCAAAGAGGAGGATTCTTATTGTTGATGACAGTAAGACCGATATAGAGCTTACGACAATAGCTATAGAACAGACTGGGCGGCAAGTATGTGTCCGTTTCGCAACGGACGGCCAATCCGCGCTTGCAATGCTCGGGAACGCCAATGAGTTGCCTGCCCTGATATTGCTCGACCTGAAGATGCCGCGCATGGGCGGAATCGAAGTGCTCCGTGCAATACGTGCCGACGATCGGGTTAGATATATCCCCGTCGTGGTAGTCACGTCTTCATCACTGCAATCGGACAGGACAGAGGCAATTGCCGCCGGCGCCGATGGTTATCTGGAGAAGCCTTTTGCTTTGATTCAATTCAGCAAGGCTTTAGAGGCTATCCTGGATCGCTGGCTGCCGGATTAGCGCCTGATGCCCTGCTCAACCCACCGGAACTAAAGACTGGTAATGTATAATAATAGCTGACAATGAAATCCAGGAAAGGAGAAGTCTTATGTCGGAATTCAAAAACGTAACAGTGGTAAAAAAGGCGAATGTTTATTTTGAGGGTAAGGTCACGAGCAGGACTGTGCTTTTTGATGACGGGTCCAGGAAAACGCTCGGCATCATGCTTCCGGGCGAATATGAATTCGGAACTGCCGATAAAGAGCTGATGGAAATATTTTCGGGCGAGCTTGAGGTATTGCTGCCGGGCGAGCAAACATGGAAACCGGTCAAAGGGGGAGAGTCGTTTGAAGTTGCGCGTAATTCAAAATTTAAACTGAGGGTAACTTCCCTGACTGATTATTGCTGTTCTTTCATCAAATGATTCTTATATATCCTCCTGTTGCAAAGCCCTGTGAGCCGCCTGCGGGCGCAGCAAGACTTTTGGGCGCCCTCAATGCCCACGGGATACAAAGCCGCGTTCTGGATGCCAACCTGGAGGGCATCCTCCATGTATTGCACCGGCCGAAGGTCTCGTTTGACACATGGACTGACCGTGCCTTCAGGAAGCGTTCGGACCATCTTGCTTCCCTCAGGGACCGGGACATCTATGGCCATCCCGCACGCTATCGGAGAGCGGTCTCAGATATTAACCGTATCCTGGAATCATCACGGGACAAGAAGGAAATAATCCTGAGTCTTTCAAATTACCGGCATGATGGACTCTCTCCGGTGCGCAGCGCTGATCTTATCAGGGCTGCGGAGAGTCCGGAAGAGAATCCGTTCTATCCTTATTTTAAGGATCGCCTTGGAACATTACTCGAATCTGCCTGTGATGACACCGTAGGATTTTCGCTGACCTTTTTGAGTCAGGCCCTCTGCACCTTTGCAATGATAGGGTTTTTGAAAAAGGAATATCCTGGGATGACCGTCTGTCTTGGAGGAGGTCTGGTGACCTCCTGGATGAAGAGTCCCGGCTGGAACCGGCTCAATCCGTTTGCGGGATTGGTAGATCACATCATTGCCGGACCCGGCGAGCGGCCCTTGCTTTCTTTGTTCGGAGTGGATCTTCCGAAAGAGCACTATAAGCCCGACTACAGTTTCGCCGGCGGGAATGATTACATTGCGCCTGGCTTGGTCCTTCCCTACAGCGCTTCTGAGGGTTGTTACTGGAGCAGGTGCTCATTCTGCCCCGAGAGGGCTGAAGGGAACCCATACCGGCCTATACCTGCCGAAGAGGCCCGGAGCGAGATTGCGGACCTTACCGCCCGGGATGGAAAAGCAAGACCGGTTCTCCTCCATTTGCTTGATAATTCTTTAAGCCTGTCTCTAATGGAATCATTGTCTGATTCTCCGCCGGATGTGCCGTGGTACGGTTTTACCAGAATTAGCGGGGAATTGGCGGACCGCTCTTTTTGTGAGTCTCTGAGGCGCTCCGGTTGTGTCATGCTCAAGCTTGGGATTGAATCAGGGGACCAGGGAGTGCTCGACCACATGCAGAAGGGTGTTAACCTCGAAACGGTATCCCGCGTGCTTAAGACACTCGCGGAAGCGGGGATTGCGACTTACATCTATCTGCTGTTCGGTACTCCTTATGAGTCGGAATATGAGGCGAGAAAGACATTGGATTTTACGGCAACTCACAGCAGGCACATCGGCTTTCTAAATATCGCTTTGTTTAATATGCCGATAAACAGTCCCGAGGCTGACGTATTCGGCACATCCGCTTTTTATGAAGGAGACCTGTCCCTGTATACCGATTACAGGCATCCGAAGGGATGGACAAGAAAAGTGGTAAAACAGTTCCTGGACTCTACTTTTAAAAGGCATCCGGCAATCGCACCGATCATAAGACGGGAACCGCCTTTTTTTACCTCCAACCATGCTCCGCTGTTTGTGATGGGACAGAGGAAGAGCTGACAAAACGACCAAAGGGGCAATGATTTCACATTTATACTCCACCCCCACCCAGTACCTTATAGAGTGTTACCGAATTGATCAGCCGGGAACGACGAACAGTAATTAGCCCCTGCTGCGCACTGTAAAGGGAGCGTTGCGAGTCCAGCACGTTCAGGTAGCTTGCTATTCCATTGCGATAGAGCGCCTCCGATAAGTTGTAGCTTTTGGCGGTGGCATCTGTTAATGATTGCTGGGCCTCCATTTGATCGTCAAGGGTGCCATGTTGTGCCAGAGCATCGGATACTTCACTAAAAGCGCCCTGAATCACCTTCTCATACTGGGAAAGGAATATCTCACGATCGACTTCCGTCACCTTCAGATTGGCCCGGTTTCGCCCTGCATCGAAGATCGGCAGGGTAATTTGCGGTGCAAAGCTCCATGCTGTAGCAGCTCCTCCCTTAAAAAGGTCGGACAGCTGAGCGCTTGCAGCGCCAATGCTCGTCGTGAGCGTAATGCTTGGAAAGAAAGCCGCACGTGCGGCGCCGATGTTAGCATTGGCAGCTTTGAGGAGGTGTTCTGCCTGCGCGATATCGGGACGGCGTTGCAACACATCTGACGGCAGGCCCGTGCTGAGTTCTTTCAACGCGGTAATCGTGCCAAGCCCGGACGGCAGGAGATCAGCAGGCACTGGAGAGCCAATCACAAGCGCCAGTGCATTTTCGTCCTGGGCCACCTGGCTGGTAAAGCTGGCAATATCCACCCGAGCCGAATCGACACTTGTCTCGGCCTGACGAACATCCAGTTCCGAGGAGACACCGGCTTCGAAACGGCGATTGATGAGGTTGTACGATGCCTGCTGGCTCTCGAACGTGCCTTGCGATATTTTCAGATGCTCTTTATCGGCAGCAAGAGTCAGGTAATCGCTTGCAACTTCGGCCACCAGGCTGATCTGCACACTGCGGCGCGCCTCCTCAGTGGCGAAAAACTCCTCGAGTGCCTGGTCTTTAAGGCTTCGCACGCGTCCGAAAAGATCGATCTCGTAGGCGCTGAACCCGAGGCTGACAGTGTATACATGCCCCGTCACAGTCTGTCCCGTGGAAGATAGGACTGCAGGTACCCGCTCTTCGATCCCCGTGCCGGCGGCGTTCACTGAAGGGAAAAGATCGGCGCGCTGGATTCTATAAAGCGCCTGCGACCTTTCTATGTTGAGCGCCGCTATCCGCAAGTCGCGGTTGTTGTCGAGCGCCAGAGCGATCAGTTGTTGCAGTTTCTTATCCGTAAAAAACTCCTGCCACTTGATTTCGTCAGCGCTGTGGCTGCCCTGCACGGCAGTGTTCTCTTTGTAAGCCGGGCCGCTCGGCCATTTAGCAGGAACAGGCGCTTCCGGGCGCGCATATTCCGGAGCCATACTCGCACAGCCTGACAACATGATAAGCACCATCGAGAAAATTAACGAGGCACG
>CAWAEO010000008.1:0-10050 GCA_963780885.1 Nitrospirota bacterium | reverse complement strand
CTGACACAGAGGGAAGCTGGTGGGTTCGGTTGCAGCGCGTTGAACAAAGCGGTGCTGCCTCCGCCGAACTGCGGCGCGCCCGCACCCTGTTGCAGGGCTGGCTGGCTCAGGCCGACAAGCTGCCGGTGCACGACCTGCTCGACCGCATCTATTTCGAGGGTGACCTGCTGCATCGCTATGCGGCGGCCTTGCCCGACGAGCTGCATGAAACCGTGCGTGCCAATCTGCATGCCTTCATGGAGATCGCGCTGAACGTGGACGCCGGGCGTTACCCGAGCCTGCCGCGCTTCCTTGCCGAACTTCGCGAGTTGCGCGCGGCGGAAAACGAATCCCCGGACGAGGGCCAGGTGGGCGAGGCAGGCAATGCGCTGCGCATCTACACCGTGCACGAGGCCAAAGGACTGGAAGCGCCGATCGTGTGGCTGCTGGATGCCAATGATACGCAGAGCAAAGCCGACAGCTACAGCGTGCTGCTCGACTGGCAGCCCAATGCGCCGAGCCCGGCGCATTTTTCCCTGTTTGGCGACAAGCGCGGACGCGGCGCGAAACGCGCCCCTTACTTCGCTGCCGACGAAGCCTATGCGCGGCGCGAGGAGATGAATCTGCTGTATGTCGCGATGACGCGCGCCAAACAGGCGCTGCTGGTCAGCGGCAACGGAGAGCCCGAAGCGGATTCCTGGTACGGGCGGATCGCGCATGTCGCGCGGCAGATCCCGAATCCGCTGCTGGCGGAGGCGGGCAGCGCCGCGGCCGGGCAGGGGAAATCAACCGTGAACGTGGATGAAGGATTGCTGCGCCCGCTGCCGACCGGGAAACGCGTTGCACGCAACACCTTGCAACAGCAGCGCGGCATCTGGCTGCACGCGCTGCTCCAGCATCTGGCGCCGCCCGGTGCTGCGGCGGACCGGGCGGTTATGCAGGCAAGGTGCGGCATCCCGGCCGGCGAGATGGAACCCCTTTGGCAACAGGCGCAGGCATTGCTTGCCGATCCGTCTTTGCAGCGCTTCTTCGATCCGCAGGGCTACCTCAGTGCGAGCAACGAAATGCCCTACGTCAACGCGCGCGGCGAGATCAGGCGCATCGACCGGCTGGTGGAGTTCGGCGACGAGGTGTGGGTGCTGGATTACAAGCTCAGCGAAAGCGGCGACCCGGCACCCTACCGCGCACAGCTGGCCGAATACCGGGCCGCGATGCAGGTAGTGTACGCGGGCAAGAAGGTGCGCTGCGCGCTGCTGTTTGCCGGCGGCGAGCTGATCGAAAGCTAACCGTGCCCGCCCCGGCGGTTCCAGCTTGCCGGGAAATGCCGGTAGAAATACCGCTTCACAAATTCCACCGCCACCAGGTAGCACAGCACCATAGCCGGCAGGATCAGGAAAAACAGCGGCGGGGGAACAACGAAGCCGAGCTGTGCGGCAAATGGTGTGAATGGCAACAAGGCGGCGACGATGACCACGGCCAGTGAAGTCGCGACCAGCGTCATGTCGGGCCTGCTTTTGAAAGCGCTGCCCCGGGTGCGGATCACGAAGATCACCAGCACCTGGGTGGCGATGGACTCGATGAACCAGCCGGTGTGGAACAGCGCTTCGCCGGCGCCGAATACCTTCAGCAGGATGAAGAACGTCAGAAAATCGAACACCGAGCTGACCGGCCCGACCACCCACATGAAGTTGCGGATGAAGGCCGTGTCCCAATGCCGGGGATGGGTGAGATACGTGGTGTCCACGTTATCCATCGGAATCGGCAGTTCCGAGACATCGTAGAGCAGGTTGTTGAGCAATATCTGTGACGGCAGCATCGGCAGGAAGGGCAGGAACAATGTCGCCCCTGCCATGCTGAACATGTTGCCGAAATTGGAACTCGTCCCCATCATGATGTACTTCATGATGTTGGCGAAGGTGCGCCGCCCCTCCTGCACGCCCGCGTGCAGCACATTCAGGTCTTCCCGCAGCATGATCATGTCGGCCGCCGCCTTGGCCACGTCCACCGCGCTGTCCACCGAGATGCCGACATCCGCCGATCGCAGCGAAGGTGCATCGTTGATGCCGTCGCCCAGATAACCGACCGTGTGCCCCTGTGTCTTCAGCGACAGGATGATGCGGTTCTTCTGCGCCGGGTTGACACGGCAGAACAGGTTGGCTTCCCTGGCCCGGACTGCCAGTGCGGAGTCGCCCATGTCCTGTATCTCGTTGCCGGTCAGCACACCCATCACAGGCATGCCCAGTTTGTCGCACACATAGCGGGTGACCAGTTCGCTGTCGCCGGTGACGATCTTGACCTGCACATTGTCCGCAGCCAGCGCTTTGAGTGCATGCCCCGCGCTCTCCTTGGGCGGATCAAGGAACGCGGCGAAGCCGGCGAAGGTCAGCTCGGTCTCGTCGCTGACCACGGCATGCGGATGATCCGGCGCCACCGTCCGCCAGGCGATGCCGAGCACCCTGAAGCCCTCGCGGCCGAGGCTGTCGTGCAAAGTCTGGATGGATGCCAGCGCCTGTTCGTCCAGTGGACGGGCTTCCAGCGTTTCGCCCACGGCATATTGGGTGGACAGCCCGAGGATATCCTCGGGCGAGCCCTTGACGATGAGCAACCGTTGCTTGTCATCTTCGCGTTGGCCCTGATCGACCAATACCGAAACTCGCCTGCGTTCGAAATCGAATGGAACCTCGTCGATCTTGCGCCAGCCGCTCGCATCGATTTCCCTGTGCTCGAGGATCGCGTCATCCAGCGGGCTTTTCAATCCGGTTTCGAAATAACTGTTTAGGTAAGCCAGCTGCAAAACCTGCGCACTGTCATTGCCGAGTGCATCGACGTGGCGTTCCAGCTTGATGCGCCCCTCGGTGAGTGTGCCGGTCTTGTCGGTGCACAGCACGTCCATGCTGCCCAGGTTGTGTATCGATGAAAGCTTCTTCACGATCACCTGTTGCTTCGCCATGCGCAACGCGCCGCGCGACAGCGTTACCGTGACGACCATCGGCAGCAGTTCCGGCGTCAGGCCGACCGCGAGCGCGATCGCGAACAGGAAAGAATCGAGGAGCGGCCGGTGAAAGAACGCGTTGATCAGGAAGACGAACAGCACCAGCATGAAAGTCAGGCGCATGATCAATATGCCGAAGCTCTGTGTGCCCAGCTCGAATGCAGTCGGCGGAGGTTTGACGGTCAGCGTATCCGCGATATCGCCCATCGCCGTGCCGGAACCGGTGCGGCACACCATCGCCCTGGCCATCCCGCTGATCACCGAGGTGCCCATGAACACCGCATTGTCGGCCTGGTTCAGGTCATCCACCGGGGCCGGCAATTCGCGCGCGTATTTTTCTACCGGGTAGGACTCGCCGGTCAGCAGCGACTGGTTGATGAAGAAGTCCTTGGCCTCGAGCAAGCGGCAATCGGCGGGGATCAGGTCGCCCGCGGAAAGCAGCACCACGTCGCCCGGCACCAGCTGCGCGATCGTTACCTCCATGGACTGTCCGTCGCGCAACACCGTTGCACGCACTGCCACGGATTTTTTCAGTTCCTCTGCGGCGCGGCCGGCCCGGTATTCCTGATAGAAATCCAGCGTCACGCTCATCAGCACGATGGCCCAGATGATCACGAATCCGGTGATCTCGCCGGTCAGCGCCGACACCGCGCTGGCCGCCAGCAGGACGATCACCAGCGGATTCCTGAAGTGGCTGAGATACTGGATGAGCAGCGGCCGTTCGCCATGATCCCGCAGCGTGTTGGGACCGAAGCGCGCACTGCGCAAATCCGCTTCTTCCTGGCTCAGCCCGGACTGCGACGCTTCGAGTCGGGACAGCAGGGTTTCCGAGGACAGATTCCAGAACAGCTGTTCGGGGATTTCCATTGTTCACCTATTTCCGGCACAGCCAAGCATGGGGAATTCAAACAAGCTTATCGTACGCCAGAATGGACCTCGTCGCGAACGCCTTTCACCGGCTGGCCGGCTGGTCAGTTCCCAGCCTTGTTTTGCCAGCTTTCAATGACCTCCTTTGCCGCCTTGAATGCCTCGATGCCCGACGGAATCCCGCAATAGACCGTGGAATGAAGCAGGACTTCGCGGATTTCGTCGACCGTACAACCGTTGCGCAATGCGCCCAGCACATGGCCTTTCAGCTCTGCGGGGGCCTTCAGCGCAGCCAGGGTTGCAATGGTGATCAAACTTCGCGTTTTACTGGTTAACACCCCCCCCGCGTCCATACTTCGCCCCAGCAATTTTCGGTAACCATGTTTTGCAAAGGTTTGGTAAATTCTGTCGCGCCGGAAATGGTCCTGTCGACATACTCGTCGCCCAGTACCTCTCTTCTGACTGCCATGCCTGCGCGGTATTTTTCGCTGTTCATTGTTTTTCCTTTGTGGTTTGCGTCTGCGTGTCCGTGCCTGGGGGATACCCGGTTGGAAACGTATGGTGCGGTTTCGGCCTGCATCAATATCAATGTAACCGTCATGGTCTCACCGCATCCGATCCGTATCAATCATTGATTGTCATCTGGCGATTGGCTAGAATCGAAATCCGCCCGATTCATACTGGAGAATACAAATGGAACACACTTTACCCGCACTACCCTATGCAATGGACGCGCTGCAACCGCACATGTCCAAGGAAACCTTCGAATACCACTATGGGAAGCACCACCAGGCATATGTCACCAACCTGAACAACCTGATCAAGGGCACCGAATACGAGAAACTCGATCTGGAAGCCATCATCAAAAAGGCGCCGGCCGGCGGCATTTACAACAACTCTGCGCAGGTATGGAACCACACCTTCTTCTGGAACTGCATGAAGCCGAATGGCGGCGGCGCACCAAGCGGCGCACTGTCGGACGCGATCAACAAGAAGTGGGGCAGCCTCGACGAATTCAAGAAGGCATTCCAGACCTCTGCGGTGGGCAATTTCGGTTCCGGCTGGACCTGGCTGGTAAAGAAGGCAGACGGCAGCCTGGATATCGTCAACATGGGCGCGGCCGGAACGCCGTTGACCACCGGCGACAAGGCACTGCTGTGCGTGGACGTCTGGGAGCACGCCTATTACATCGATTACCGCAACCTGCGCCCCAAGTTCGTCGAGACCTTCCTGAACCATCTGGTGAACTGGGATTTCGTGGCGAAAAACTTCGCGTGACAGCGCCGTTGTTTCGTTAGAATAAAGTTGTGAAAAAATTAATAAAGTTGTGAAATAACCAAAGTAGAAAAATTATTAAAGTTGTGAAAACCACGGGGGGACTTCGGTTCCCCCGATTTTTTTGTTCTTGCAGTGACGGATTTTCGGAGGAGCTGAACTTCAAATTCGGCAACATGCCCCCATAGACCAATTTAGCTGAGAAATCTTAATCACTAAGAACAACCTTCCGCTTAAAGAACATTAACTGGAAAACTGGAAACTTTGATCGCCATGACGTGATGTCGAATCCTCGGCCATTGCGGATTGTCGCTCCAGTTTTGACCGAGTTAACTATGAGTGATAATCATGTAGCCGGCCTCCTAGCTGCGTAGTTGCAGCAAGGGTAAAGTTTAAGGTGCGAACCCACTTAACCCGATGGAGACCAGCATGAATAAGTATATCGGAATTGATCTGCATTCGAACAACAGCGTGGTAGTTGTAACAGACGAGGAAGACCGCGTCATTTATCAAAAGCGTCTGGCAAATAAACTGAATGAAATACTGGCATCGCTTGCACCACACAAGGACGAAACCGTTGGTGTGGTGGTTGAATCGACGTACAACTGGTACTGGCTGGTCGATGGCTTGATGGACGCGGGGTATCAGGTGCACCTGGCGAACCCATCGGCGATCAAGAAATACGAAGGGCTGAAATACAGCGGCGACTTCGCCGATGCAACCTACCTTGCCCATTTGCTGCGTCTGGGATTGTTGCCTGAGGGCTATATTTTTCCACGGGATCTGCGTGCCGTACGAGACCTGGCGCGCAAGCGGATGCAACTGGTGCACTGCCGGACGGCGCAGATTTTGTCTATCGAAGGTATTCTGATACGGGAAACCGGAGGTCGGATGCGCAGCGAGAAGGTCAAGACGATGACCGCAGAAACAGTTGAAGCATTTGGATTTATGCCCGATGTGACTTTGGCGATGGAGTCCAACCGAGTGATCTGCCAGGCCCTGCAGCAGCAGATCAAGATACTGGAGGGACGCTTGGAATCGCAGGTGAAACTGCAACCGGGGTACCTGCTCATCAAAACAGTTCCCGGCATAGGTCAAGTGCTGGCCACCACGATCATGCTTGAGGCTGGCCCCATAACCCGATTTGCAGAGGTAGGGAATTTCAGCTCCTACTGCCGCTGCGTGGATAGTCTGCGCGAAAGTAACGGCAAGAAGAAAGGCGAAGGTAACGCCAGGAACGGCAACAAGTATCTGGCATGGGCATTCATGGAAGCCGCGAACTTCGCGTTACGCTATTGCCCCGAGGCCAAGCGCTTTTACGAGCGCAAGAAGAATCGGACCAATCGCATCGTGGCGCTCAAGTCAGTTGCGCACAAGCTGGCTCGCGCATGTTTTTACATTTTGCGAGACCAACAACCATTCGACGTGAAACGATGTTTTGTGTAGAGTTTGGCCAAAGGCGGTAAGCCAGGAAAGCGGACTGGAGTCCAACCACTACGAGTGATTTGGATACCGCCTTTGTGCCATCTGCTTTAGTGCAACACTGAATCGCCCAAGCCGTGAGCCACTTAAGGACTGGAGTCGAAACAATGACAGCCACATTGAGTGTAACAACCAATTGGACACGTCTTGGCACCAAAGTTTCTCTGGGGTGGCAAATGCCACCAGGGCGGTCGTAAAACATCACGTCACGCTTGATCTCGATGGATGTCTGGTGCGATTCATTTTGCAACCAACAGAATGAGAAAACGGGTGCGGTCAGGTTTGCAAGAAGCACGGTGGCATGGCTTTATGCTTCGTTGTGTCGCAACCAGCTTGCGATCGTTTTATTTTGCACTTGACTACCGGCCGACTAATGGAGGTCCGCTTTGTGGCATGCTGTTCGCATTGTGCTACAACCGCTCCGTGCCAGAAGCCGCCCTTAAAATAAGCATTGGGGTGCGGCTTACAACTCTGCCCTTCTCGTAAAATCCACCAATAATATATGCGTAATTTACTTAGTTGATTTATTCATTGGAGGGCATGTATTGCTCCTGAGTGTTAGGTTCTTGATTATCTAAAACTCAAATCACCGTGCAGGGGGCTAATATGCAACTGTTCAGTGTGCTCCGATACATAACTCGATTCAGCATCGGCCTGATCGTTTTCCTTACCTTGTTGGTTGGAGGTTGTGGCGGGGGAGGAGGAGGTAATGTCGATTCGACGCCATCAATCTCAAATTTGAGCATTTCACCTAACGGGGCCTACGTCAATACTGGAACGGTATCGGTCAATGGTAGCCTTACAGTAACCGACCTTGGCGGTGATCTTGCCAAAGCGACAATCACCATTCTGGATTCGCACGGCACGACGCTCAGTTCTACGTCTGTGTCTATACAGAATGCCAAAGGCTTCACTCATGGGAACGTGAGTCTTGCTGCAAGCGTCGACACCAACGCTACCCCAATGGGCAACTACACTGTGCAAGTTCAATTAGTCGATGCAGGCGGACTTAGTTCGAATGTGCTGACTACTGCGTTTAAAATTTCGGCGTTTCCTTGGGTTTCACTGCCCGCGTTGCCAACACCACGCTCCGGGTTTGCCGTTGCCACATTGAATGGTTTGATCTACGTGATCGGCGGGGAGCTAACATCCGCAAATACTCCGGGACCGGCAACCAATATCATGGAAGTATTCGACCCTATTGCTGGAACCTGGTCGACCGGCAAGCCAATGCTAACCGCAAGGATTGGGGCTACAGCGGCAGTTCTCGGTGGGAAAATCTATGTCATCGGCGGTGATAACTGGGATGGAGGTCTAGGCTCGGGAACCGTAGAACAGTTTGACCCTACGTCTAACACGTGGACTTCGGAACTGGCAATGCCTGTTGCCCGCTCATTTGCTGCTGCGGTAACGACAGGAACAACTCTCGGAACACAGGTTGTCGTTGTGGGGGGCGACAACACTGTCGGGGACTTGGCGACAAATGAAGCCTACGATCCATTAAACGGATGGAGTTTATTGTCGTCCATGCCCACTGCACGTACTGGATTGGCCGCCGACAGCATCAACGGAATTCTTTATGCAACTGGGGGCTATAACTCTACTGGAGTGCCAGGCGATCAGGCTATCGTCGAAGCATACGATCCTATGGCAAATCAATGGACCACTAAGGCAGTGATGTTAAATACGCGCGCGTACCATGCTGCAGTGGCTGTAAACGCTCTGCTCTATGTGATGGGTGGCCGGAACGCAAACGGATACTTGTTAACAGTTGAAGCATTTAATCCGACAACAAATGCATGGACAAGCAAGACAGCATTGCCAGCATCCCCATTGCTTGACGACAGCACTATTAAGAATTCAAGCGATGGAGCTGTTGTGGTCAATGGCATCGTCTATCTAATTGGCGGAAGCGCGATGTTTCAGTACACGCCGACGAACGATATTTTATGAGTCTACATAATGTACTTCATAGTTTTTGTAATTTAGAAATTCGAAGTTCGGCTATGTGTCGATTGTGTGAGTTGGCCTGTGTCCGCAATCAGGCAGCTCAGTTTTTCGTACGCAAGGAAATTTTCATTGCTCCGAAGCTGACGTTCGCCAACCGTCACTTTCGACACAAATCTGCCGTTCAAAAAAACTCTGTCATAGATTTTGTGGCACCAATATCTGCACCAATGATTGAAAAATAATGTTCAAGGCGCCGTTTCATCGCACCCTTATTGCCCGGCATCAACATCGTCTTGCGCTTCATCCACATCATCACTTTCTTCAATGCGCTTATTTGGCTGGTGCGTCTTGATGTCGCCGCGAATTTTGCGTGCATAATCTTCAAGCTGGCGTTTGGCGGCATCAAATGCATCGCGCAAGGCCACATAAACATCTTCGGCATGGTCGTGGTTAACCACGATCTCGCTACCCGGCACACCGATGTCGATGCGCACATTGAACTGCTTGCCCTGATGATGGTGCTTATGAGGTACCTCGACTACTACCCGGCATGACATGATGTGATTGAAGAATTCTTCGAGGTTTCCCGCCTTGTCACGTATGTGCGTTTCCAGCGCCTCTGAATGTTCAATGCCACGGATAGTGATTTGCAATGGTATTTGCACGGTTTCCTCCTTAAAATTCGAGAACGCATTAACGGAACTTGGCGACCTTCTGCTGTCGGCACTCGGCCGCCTTTCGATTCTTGTATTAGCCTACCTGAACGCGATCACCGAAGTTTTACATTCAGGATTATGTTGGCTACTGGTTTGCAGCCGCTGATGACTTTCAGGACGATGATAGGGCACCGCAATGATTGTTCGGAACGCCGTGGTGGTGACTGCCATCACTACGCAATTACTAGCTGTGATCGTGTGTTAGCGGCTCCAGCTGACGCGCAGCCGATTCTGGTCCGAATTGTAGTGGAATTCCAGTTCGCCTTGATAGGCGTGGTGCAATGCTTCACCGATGCCGCGCGCCAGATGGATGTCAGTGGTGGTCACTTCGGTGCCGTGTTTCGTCTTCTCGATGGCCATGATGCGTTGCAACGGGTGTCCAGCTTTTTCTTGCGCTTCGCGATGTCGTATCAGTTGCAGGATTTCCTGTTCATGCTTCGCGAAAAATTCCCCTGCCAACAACACATAACCAGCCGGGAAACCATCACGCACGCGATGACAGGCCGGGCAGATCGCCTGATGTGCATCCTTCGGCTTGTCCAGCCACTGCCACCGCCCGGTGTGGAATACCGCACCGCAGTCCGGGCAGACCGTCGGCTCAGGAAGTTTGCCCTTGGTTTTGTAGCTGTCCATCACTGTTTCAAGCGCCATCCGGTCGCGGCGGATGGGGTGAAAGCCTACAGGATGTGATTGTTTGGTCATGGTCGTCTCCTTGAATTGAACAGCTACTCTGCTTTAGCACGAGTTAAGCTTAGCAGCTAATATGGCAGAGGGAAAATACTAAGCTTT
>CAWAEO010000007.1:0-8779 GCA_963780885.1 Nitrospirota bacterium | reverse complement strand
GCGATGGTGTGAGTAAGAAAACACAAGGGAATATTGCCGCATCGGTTCGTCAGCTCCTTCTCAACCGTGCCAGGAAAGACCATCGTCCGTTCAATGAATTGCTTCAATATTATGCCATGGAGCGGTTTCCTATCGATTGTCCAAATCACCCTATGCCGGGCGGTTCATCCTCAAGGGTACTTTGATGCTGAGGGCATGACGCCACCGGAATTCCGCCTACCATGGACATCGATATGCTTGGCAGAACTAGCAATGAGGTGGCCGGTATAGTTGTTCAAATTCAAGATATCCTTGCTATAGAGGTGATTCCGGATCAGCTGATCTTGACCCAGACTCCATTCAAGCCAAAAGGATTACAGAAGATGCCGACTATCAGGGCATTCGGATTCGATTCCGGGGCACGCTGGATTCTGCCAGAGTCAATATTCAGGTCGACATCGGGTTCGGAGATATTGTTTTCCCGGGACCGGAAGAGTCCGATCTGCCAACTATGCTGGATTTGCCTGCGCCCCGCTTCTGTGTTACAGCCGGGAAAGCACCATAGCCGAAAAGTTCGAAGCCATGGTGAAACTACGTGAACTGAACAGCCGAATGAAGGACTTCTATGACATATGGCTGCTGTCCCGGCAGTTTGATTTCGAAGGAGAAAAACTGGCTGAAGCAATCAGGCTCACCTTTGATCATCGCCGCACTATACTGCCAGATGAAATCGTGGCCTTTACGAAAGAATTCATCGACTCGAAGCAGCCTCAGTGGAAGGCATTCATAAAAAAACTGAATCAGGACTACCTTCCAGCATCATTTGAGGAAGTCGTTGCTGCGGTAAATACATTCATAGGCCCGGTCATAACCGCACTATCCGATAGGACAACACCTCCTGCTATGTGGATCGCACCCGGTCCGTGGAGTATAGCAAATATTTAAAGTGTTTAGAACAGAAGATTTTGTCCAATTCGAATAGCGTTCATATAAGGAACAAGCTTTCAATCCCTTTTATATAGGAAATAGCAGCAAGATGAACATCTCTGAATGGTTGACGAGGCCCATACGTTATTTCAATCCCATACAGGTATAAAAGCAAGCAAAGGCGGCAGTGTGTGGCTGGGTATCCAGGACTTATTTCAATCCCTTACAGGTATCATTACAAACAACATGATTCGCTTGATAAGTCCGAGATAATCACCTTTTTAATCCCATAAAAGAATGACAGCAAAACCTTTTTTCCGGTTGCACGACCTCAGGCATGCCGCCTTTTAATCCCATACAGGAATTAAAGTAAGTGACGTGCGAAAAGATGCGCTCGCGCTGTGAGAACGCTTTCAATCCCTTACTGGTATGGCAGCAAGAACTATAATGACAAACGATGACATCATCCTCCGGTGCTTTTAATCCCATGTAGGTATGACAAAAAGCCGGAAACATAAACAATAGCGGCTTAGCTTGACACACTTTCAATCCCATTTAGGTATGGGAGTTAGCTCAAAGGCCCGTTCCCTGCTGTGGAAAAAATTCCCCTTTTAATCCCATTCAGGTGCAACAGCAAGTTTATGGAAGCGTAGGGAGTAATTTCAGGATTCTCTCGTTTCAATCCCATACAGGTGCAACAGCAAGTCCCAAATTCGGAGTTTTACGAATACTGACAGCCCACTTTCAATCCCATACAGGTGCAACAGCAAGAGCACTGCCTCGTTTCCAGCGGTATTGCTTTTAATCCTTTCAATCCCATACAGGTGCAACAGCAAGGCAAAATTAATTACCTTGCTGCAAGTAGTTAGGTTTCAAAGAGCAAATTACCGTCGTCGGAGTCCGGTTATGCGGCTTTCCCGGCACTGCGAAGACTGATGTTCTTATACCAGTTCTTCAGATAAGTCATATAGGGTTTGTACATCTGCGCACCAGTTGCCACACGAGAATCGAGAATGTGTATCCTGCCCTTGTCACCTTCTTTTCTACAGAGCCTGCCCAAGCCCTGCCTGAACTTATTGAACACCTTACTGCCAGTCTGCTGCATCACAGTATCGGCAGCTCGTAAGTTGCGGTACTTATCGTTCTTGTCAAAATACCGTTGTTTCATATCTATTATTGCCCTGAATTCCGGGCTGTTCGGATTGTGCCATGGCACACGTACGATAAAAAGGTCCCCGAGGTGTTCGTTCAGTAGATCAAGGCCCTGCCACATTCCGCACGAAACCATAATCGTTTTGGCCGAGGCCTTCAAAAATTCCCGCTTGCATGCCGATATTGAATGATGTGTAATATTTTGCGCTATAACAATGCGATCAGTTAATTTCTCAAGTCGCCTTGTCAGGATCGCAACATCCGCCTGCGCCGGACATAGCACCAGCGTTCCATTATCGGAAAGCGCAGTTTCCCTTGTTATCTGCCGGGCACAGTAATCAACATAAGCGGTTCGCATTTTTTCATCGGATAGGATATCTCCCGTAAAGTTAAAGGTCGGAGCGTCGGAATAGAGGATCACCTGAACATTGTCCCATGTAAATGGTTTAGGATATATCCTCTCAAGAAAACCTTCTTTATAGGATATCCCTATGCCTGTAGTATTCTTGATATAGTTGAACGTATTGAAATTATTTGAACCGCCATCGGTGAGGGTTCCCGATGTCATTATCACCGATTTTGTGTTTTTCCAAAGCAGATTATGCAGCCAATAGCCGACATCAACTTTCTGGCGGCACAGAGAAGGGAACGCCTCAATATCAGAGAAGGTGACGATATAGTAGCTGTCGTCATGGGAAATGGTTTTGGACTGAGGTGCGCCAAGTTCAAGCGCTTGCCGGCGCAGCTTGCTGAACCCGTTGGCGAAGCCACTCAACCCCGAGACAGCATCGATGAGTCGGGCATAACTGCTGCGGCTGCTCCGGCCCATCTCATCTTTTTTCTTCGCTGCTTTAGATGTGACGCTCCTGACGGAGGCGATAATGTCCGAGAAAATCCCTTCCAGACGCTTATACAGGAAGGCTTCGCGCTGTTGGGTCGGCAAATCGTTGATAGCAAAGTATCCCCTCTCGTGATAGTCGCCTAAAATAGCCGTAATCTCCTTTGCGCGTTCTTTTACTGCGTGGTGAGCATCCTGCGCCGCCTGCACAAGGGCCTTCTCGCCCTTAAACTCTTTGTTATCTTTAATTAAAGCATCGGCCAGTCTTCTCATCCCGGTACTTATTGTAGATAGCGCAACCTTGTCCGAGAACAGGAGTTTAACGGAATCCTCAAGATCATGGGCCTCGTCAATGATAAGGTTTTCAAGGGTAATCGGAATGCCTGAACCGTTGCTCCTTGCGATCGAACCAAGGAGGGTATGGTTTACAATTATAATGGAAGCTATCGTTGCCATGTCCTTGGCGTGCTGGTAAAACACTTCGTCATCAACACTGGATTTATTCATGGACAATGCAAGATCAGCGATATCAACATCTGCTGAACCGAGAGCGTCAAATTCATCGCGCAGGGACTCGATATCGCCGCCCTTATCTTCCGCGTACTTGATAAACGCCTCCAGCTTGGGCCTGTCTGCCTCGGAGGTCGAATCAGCGAGGTCCTGCAGGGCTGTCATGGACAAGTAATTGGATCTCCCTTTCAGCACGGCGATACTGAGACCATCGAACTCTCCGGCTATCATGTTATCGAATGTCGATACCGCCTGGTCCTGCAGGTCCTTTCTTGGCGCCGAAACCACCACCTGCCGGCCTGTCAATGCCGCGAACTCCGCTGCGGCCAGTATATAAGCGAGGGTCTTGCCCGTACCCGGCGGCGATTCCAATAACGCCCGTTTGCCGCCCGTTAATGCCGCAAAAACATCACCGGTCATATCCTGCTGTTGCAGGCGCGGCCTCAGATTGTGCTGCCTGATTATTTTCAGGTATTTTTTTGCGAGTTCCGGATATTTGTCCAAATAACTTTTGTCAGAAATTTTCATTGCCTTGCCCCTTCTCAATCTTCCGTTTTGTGTTGATGCTGCGGAACAGCCATCCTACCGCATTGATATTGTCCGCGTTTACAAAACATTCCAACAGCCCGACATCGTCAAAAGCTTTTATCTTTGCCTCATTTTTCTCGTAATACTTGTTCTCAGTATTGTCGCCGGCCTTCATATCAGCAGCTATCGCAAGCAGTTTTACCCCGGGAGGCTTGCCGGCGAATTCCCTTTCAACAATGTCGCTGACGTTGCAAAGCAGCGTCCTGTCTACAAGGGTGATATCGGGTCCGAGATTGACAAAATACTTGTCACGGCTGTAATTGACTATGCCCATGTGGATTATGTGCGAGCCGTTTCCCCCGCCTTCGTTCAGGGCTATTACAAAGGGCGGCCCAGGGGGACTCAATAACACTCCTGATAAAGACGCCCATGATAGGGATCCCGGAATAGTCTTTGACCTGTCTTCCCCGACAATCGGGGAGCACATGTTTTCAGAGAATATTACGCCGAACGCCCACTTCAGATACGGAGTTCTTATGGCCGCCTCACAGTAGGGGCAGACTACTCCAGAAGTTGGGGCCTTAAGCTGGAAGAATTCTCCGAAACTATTACTGAAAACCCCTTTCTCACTATTTCCCACTTTCCTGTATCCGACCTTAAATCCTGTCCCAGGCCGCCCGCAAACTGCACATGGGTAACTTTCCTTATTCTCTATGGGCTCCCGGGTAACAGGATATTTATGACCGTGGGCCCTGTAAAACAGCTCGGTCGGGTACTGAGTCGGGCTTGTGCTCATTTCTGTCCTGGGCCTCTCATCTGATGTCGTTTTTATCTTTCTCATAAAATTCCTCCCACTCCAGCCAGATAGCGGCAAGATTGCACCCAGTATGCAGGCTTCAATCTCTGGAATATGACTGGTGACTTGTCCCATTCGATTTTCATCTGCACTCCTTCCCCATTACATACGGGAAGGGTCCGCACTATAGGACCGTTGCACGGTGACACGGAATATTCCCTAACACGCCCGGACGCATACGCTGACTTCTTCCCTATATGAGTGATTTCTTCCGCCATAAGCTCCCCCACGGCATCAGCTTCGCCTTCAAAATCCCATTCTATTGCTTCCAGGTAAATAGTATTAAAGGGCAGGACGTATTTTTTATATGGCCCCCTGCACTGATCGAGCGTCCCGGTGCGGTCACGTAGTGCCTCGACTGCTTTTTCTTCGCCCCAGTACGGGACCAGTTTGCTATACGTGTTCGCCTTGTAGTAAGTGACCTCTCCCAACTGCCGTTCGCCAATCAAGCGGGGAAGAGAATTCATGTATATGAAGTCATTCCCCCTACAAATAGGTATTTTCTCAATAGGGAGCGTTTCCGTTTCCTTAATAACTTCGTCCAGCGTCCAGTTGGTGGTCCTGCCCTTCATACGTTCAACGGCAGCGGCGGCAAGTAAAGCGTCGAGCGGGTTGAAACACGAAAGAGATGACAAAATAACGGCACCACCTATTTCTGCTCGGATTGTATATCGTTGTGCCATTGTTCCCCCCTTAAACCAGCGCCGGTCTGTTCTTTCTCAGCTCATTCAAATAGGAATTGAAGGCTGCAAGGTGATCCTCAAGCAGACCGTCCAGGTTAAAACCACCTTTGCCATCCACTGTGACAGAGCCGAGATCCCGATCTCCAGCCTTCACCCTGTATGTAATGGCGAGAGATCCTTTACCCTGTGAGGACAATGCACCGATGAAGGGCACTCTTGCGAACGACTGCAGGGCGGCCAGAATTGCTCCAACCTCAATTTCGGTGGCGTTTTTCACGATAAGGTATTGATCAAACTCTGTGCCGGCGGGGATAACCTCAAAGCTGTACGGCATCTGACGAGGCTGCTCTTTTTTGTCTGATTCGCCATTTTCACCTTTATTGTTTTTCTGTTCCGCAAGCTTCTTGTCATGTTCCATCATCGCCTTAATGCCGTCTTCGCTCAGAAGACTCAAAATCTCCGGACGCTTGAAAATATCATGGCGGTAGAAATCCTCGCGCACTATCAGGTCTGATGCACTGAGACTTCCATATTTGTTTTCATCATAATCACCAAAAAGCGCCCCGGATGCGATTGTCTCACGACAGATCGGCTTCGCCTCTGATACGATTACTTTCCCGGGTGATGGGACTCCATTCATGCTCCCACCAAAGAGGGCCAGGGCCACATTGTCTTTTTTGACTCCCTCGATGTGTTTCATTGTATCGGCAAGATGGGTTGACTGTTTCGCAAATCCCCCGCCGCCCTGGAACAGGACGATGAGCGGTTCATAGTCAATAAGGCCGCCTATGGCCTGATGCATAAGATATGCGATTTGGCAGCGGTACATGGACCGGATAGTCATGGGGCTGAGTGTCGGAATCTCCACTTTAAGCCGTCTTTCGTCAATAGTAGTGATTACCGCGCTCCTCCTGCACAAGGAAAAATTGCCCTTCTCTCCCCCTTTGCCACCCTCTGTCTTCTTTGTTGAGCCCATCAGCTGAGTGATAGGGCCTACCGCAGTGCAATGTCCTGAAAATATCACGTTGTCTTTGATCATGTTTTCTCTCCTTTTTGTTAAGAAAGATTATTAATAAGGCCTGTGCACATCAACACATCCGAAGCCCAGGCCATTTTTAGCGCCAAGCCCACAGAGCAATGACATGTTGATCAACTCGGGGCTGCCGGACAGAGTAAACTTGCCTACATTGCCTATTATGGTGTTGTGTTTACCGTTATCCTCCTGGAACCTTACCTCACAGGGTCGAATATCCTTCGGGGTTATGTTGAGGTAAGGATTCTCAAGAGTATCTCCCTTTAATGCCTTGAACTTATCCATAAGATTGGCAGTTAAGGCATCCTGAACCTCTTTCGGATTGGCATGTCCCACTACCAGGCAGCTGCTTTTGCCGCGGATAATCACCGGCGACATTGTGAATACGGTTGCCCGTGCCGAGGAATCGGCATTGGCTGACAATTTGGGAACTGGTAAAAGTCGCGGAGCTTCCTGACTAACAAGAACATTCCCATCTGATAAATGCAGGTCAGGGATTCGGGCGATTGCCCCTTGCAAAAACGTATACATGAATTTGGGATCCGGGGACCCAATCTGTATTACAAACTGATTGTTCTTGTTTTGATATGGCCGTGAAAATACATACGGTTTAATAACTTTCTTCTCAAGACGGATACCTTTTTTCTTGATGTCCTCAGCGTAAACGGGATCGTGCCTCGCCAAAATAGCATGAATCCATGAAGCAATACGGCGTAAGTCGACGCCATAATTCAACATGGATAGCTTGCCAGCTCCGGATGTTCTCGTTAAGTGAATGCGCAGTCTCACTGTCCTCCTCCTTTTTCTCTCCAGGTGATTATCTCGGACTTTCGCCGGTATCAGATATTAGGAATTCCCATTTTTGTCTTTTTCGCAGATAAGAAAAAAAGGGGGATGCACACCGATAAATCAAGTTAAGGATTAGGAAAATGCTGGAAAGTGTAAAGAAAAAACGCCACTTCCCAGTTAGGGAAAGTGGCGTTTTGCGGGGCTATCGCTCTGTTTAGCTACAGATCAGCCCTCGCTTTTATCGGTCATGTTATCGACAATCTCATCGATCATCTCTTCAATGGCGCTTGCTCCCGAGCCAAATTGTGTTGTTGATTCCAGTGTTCGTTGCAATTTCGTCCGGCTTATTGTTTGCCGGTGAAGGAGGCGATGGGTTGGGAGAACAAACACCCGGAAATATGAGGGCATTCCGCTTTATTTTTGGCACCCCTCAATAGCGCGTTTCATTTCCACATGGTTTCATCTATTGTCTCAAAATCCTTTACTTTTTTCAGGAACTCTTTATAATCCTTATCGCTCCATGTCCCGGCGAGATGGTCTAAATCGTTATATACTGTCGCGCGTTTTTTCTTTTTGAGACCCAGTACTTCCTGAAGAAGCTTCACTAACGCTGCGTTAACGCTCGTCCCTTCCTGTTTTGCTTTTTCTTTAAGAGCTTTTATTGTCAGCTCATCGAGTCCTCTAATTGTCATCGTTGACATGCCCGCCTCCTGTTTACACCTTCCCCTTATGTAAAATAAGGCCACCGATGTTGTTAAAATGCTCATCATATGAGAAGAGCGCCAGCCCATGCCTCATAGCGGAAGCGGCCACCCATAGATCGTTAGTCGGGACGGGCTTGCCCTTTCTCTTCAAGTCCCAATACACCTTTGCATAAAACTCTGCAGTTTCTTCATCCATTTGAATAACGTTGACACGCGGGGAATCAAGGAACTGTTCAAGCTCTTTCCTGTTTGTCGCTTCTTTGTTCCCACCCTTAAAGCCGCCCAATAATTCGCCCAAAACAACAATATTCACGCCTATATATTCCACTGTTTTAAAGGTACTTACAGCGCCAGTTTCGTTTTTCTTAAAAGAGGTATAAGCATTTGTATCAATCAGAATTCGTTTCATTTTATTTTATCCCTATTTACGGTACGACTACACATAATGATAGCATATTGCATTCGAGAGATGCTATCACATTGCATCCCTCTAACAAATGCTTGATCAACTGCTGCGCGATGACTGTACACTCGATAAGAACTGCCGGTCGAAAATATTGTTGCGCCGACATCACAGTGCGAGCATGTATTCGTCAGGAGTCATCACTGTAAACTTGAACCCCGTCAGCATGCCGGCCAGTCTGACGTTTGCCCCGCCCTTGCCTATCACAGCAGCCTTCTTGGTTGTAACAATAGTAGCCGTTTTCTCAAATGAATTTATCTTAATATGACCGTCAAAATTGAGAGCGGCGCGAATGGTTTCTTCCATGTCTTCGGGAT
>CAWAEO010000006.1:0-255653 GCA_963780885.1 Nitrospirota bacterium | reverse complement strand
GAAAGTTTCCGTACCCATGTAGTTAAAACATTCTTAGTTACGGAAAAATTTATCCGACATCGTTGTCGAGTCCTTTTGGGACATGTTTCGGGATAAAACGCGCGTTTTCAGGAAAAGTCCGCCCGGCGCAAGTATAGCTTCCGGTAGTCCTCACTGTCGTTTTTCTTCCACACGTGAGATATTCTTATGAAAATCAATATGTTCTGTCAAGTGACCTTGAGAAGCAAGTTTTCAAAGTACACCTCATTTCCTGTGATCTTCACATAGTCTAGAATATTAAATACTGCATTAAATAAGACTTGCTTTGTCCTGAATTAGGATTTATACTTAAACCAAGAGAGGAGATGATAACCATGGCAGACAGAGAGCGTATTTTGCTCATAGCAAGTGATGAGAACGAGATCGAACTGACTACCTTGGGGCTTATGGAAGCTGGGCTCGCCAATGCCTATGATGTTGTGCATACCGGAGATGAAGCTTTTGACTATCTGCTAAAGCGTGGAAAGTTTGCTAATAGAACGGGTGGCTATCCTTCGGTTATATTCCTTGACATTAAAATCCCCGGGGCGGACGGGCGTGAAGTTCTGAGAAGGTTAAAGACTACTGAAAAAATCAATTGTATTCCGGTGGTTATGTTTACCGGTTCCGACTTTGAACGGGATATTGTTGAAACTTACATCTACGGGGCGAATAGTTACATTGTAAAACCTTTTAATGCCAAAGAGCTTTTTGAAGTTATAAAAAAAGCCGGGCTTTACTGGACGGTGGTATCTGAACCGCCGATGGTTGAGAAATGCTTATTACCCAAAGCTGGGTAGCGACGGGTTTGAGATATAAATATGGGACGGCGCTTATGCCGTCTCTCTCTTTGGAGAGTGCTTAATTCGATACCTGGCGACAACATCAACGGCATTGGCAAGACCAGCTTCGGCAAGACCCAGAGCAATTAGTTCCACCTCGGCAGAACTATCTTCAACCAATAAAATACGGTTTATTTCCGGCATGCTTATGTCTCCTTTGTCTTGGGAAGAGTAAAGTGGAATGTTGCGCCCTGCCCCTTAGAGCCCTCGGCCCAGATCTTCCCGCCATGGCGGGCTATGATGCGCCGTACGTTGGCAAGCCCGATGCCTGTGCCTTCAAATTCGGCCTGTGGATGTAGCCGCTGGAATACTCCAAAGAGCTTGTCCACGTATTTCATGTCGAATCCCACGCCGTTGTCTTTAACTGAACAGATGAATTTGTCGACCTCATCTTTGCACCCGATCTTGATTTCAGCCTGGGGGCGAGTATTTGTGAATTTAACTGCGTTAGATATCAGGTTGACAAACACGAGCCGCAGCAGCGTACGGTCGCCGTCTACCTCAGGCAATTCATAGATTTCCCATTTAATGTCTCGTCCCTTAACTTCATCCTGCATCTCCTGGATAACTTCTTTAACCAGGGCACTAAATCCAACTTTTCTCTTTTTTATCTCTGTGCGTCCCAAACGCGAAAAAGCGAGCAGATCATCAATAAGTATCCCCATCTTTATTGAGGCCGCAGCTATCGCATCCGCATATTGGTGAATTTTCTCATCAGGCAGGCCGCCTACTCTTGTTTTCAGCAGTTCCACAAAGCTGTGCATCTGGCGCACCGGTGCACGAAGGTCGTGTGCAACCGAATAGCTGAAGGCATCAAGCTCTTTCAGTGCATCAATCAAGTCGGTAGTGCGTTTCTTCATCATATCATCCGCTCTCTTGCGCTCGGAAATATCGCGGATAACGGCTATAACGACCATATCGTCCTCGGCTCTCAGCGGTCCCAAAGCGATATCTACCGAAAATTCGCTTCCATCCTTCCTTCTGCCGTAAAGTTCAAGCCCCGTTCCCATAGGACGGATATAGGGGTCAGACATATAAACCCGTCGGTGTTCCATATGCTCGTCCCTTAGGCGTTCCGGAAGTAAGATTTCATGATGCACATTAAATAATTCATTCCTCGAATAGCCGAACAAGTTCTCAGCCTGTTTATTGGCCCGAACAATGTCGCCGCTGCGGCTAACAACTATGATGGCATCAGGGGCCAATTCGAAAAGACCCTCGAACATGGCCTTTGTATGTATAAGTTCATCCTGGAATTTCCGCGTGTCCTCTTGTGATTGTTCCAGCTCACCGATTCGCTCACGTAACGCTGTCAGGTCTGTTATGAGCTGCTCTTTGGTCAGGTCTTCCGGTGCTTTCATGCGCTCCTTTTGCGATAAATAATCCACCTTGTTTTGATAATGAATTAAATCCTGCAGGATTATTTAATATTAATTATAGCTGTTTTGTATTGTATTGTGAAGAAATATTGAATGATGAAACCGATCGCAAAACGCTTCTATTGTGAACAGAATAAACCCTCATACAAAAAACCTCTGTTTCGTGAAATGAGAATTATTAGAAAACTTTTGTTGTTGTAGCTCAGTTCCAAAGGAGGAGTCAGGCATGTACACCGCAGATTCAATAGAAGCCGTGGGGCGAGGGTTAGAAACGGTAATTATTACTGTGGCGGAATGTCTACAGTGACACTTTGGCAGGGTGGAACCCAAATTGTAAAACTGCTTCATACGGGGCCCATTGCTGTGCGCAATTCGGGACATAACTGGGTTTTCCCACGCTGAGCCTTCTCACGAAAATTTTAAAAAGAAACTAACATCGTCGGCTATTTCAATCAATGTTGAGGTCCACAAATTACGACCTGCCATGCTTCATCGTTGACACGCATGTTTCGGGACAAACTCTTTGCGTTTTGCAGATTTGTGAAAGTGCGTAGTATCAGGTGAAGACCTAATTAGGCTATTACTTGTCCGGAATTGCGCTGACGGAGATTGTCATAGAGCAAGTTTATTCAGCTAACAGGCCTTTCGTGGCACATCAGCTAATATCTGGACCATAAGGCACTGAACAGTTTCTTTCCTTTCCCTGCATTAATTCGACTCGTAGACCTCATAGGCCATAGTGAGAAATTCACCTATTGATTCTTCGTCCAATAGTCCATCCATTGCGAACTCATACATTTCAGTGCTCGTGGAGATCGCTTTTTGAATCTGTTTTTTTATATGGCTGTCGTCATAATATCCCCAGCTTGCTCCTTTTCCAGCGCTCAAGGTTATCTGGTAAAAATCTTCAGGAACTTTGTCAATTCTCAGTTCTGGTTGATAGCCAGCAAATCGACTGTTGCCGAGTATCTCAAAAACAACCTTGGGATTACATTCACTGGTCAATGAAAGATAAAAATCATTGTGCAGCATCCAGCCATCTGCTCGTACTGAGAATGTCCCACGATAAAACATAATATTTGCATCAAAGAGCATAAACATTAAAGACCTCGAAAGTTTATATGAAAGTTCAAGTTCGGGCTTGGGATTCTTCGTGGGCTCATAATTGAATCCAGTCTTTTTTAACGACTGACGAATCGTAGGCCAATAATTGTGGATCAATAAATTATCGAGATACCGACTCGCCTCCGGGTTCTCTATAATTGCAATATCATCTTTAGGATTAACTTTCTTTATCGCCTCCGTCAGCCAGTTCTTCGACATTGTCAATTATAGCAAATTCGGGCATTAGCTGTTGGCGGCATATTTGGTTCCTTTCAAGCGGCATCCACATATCGGCTTCGACCGAAGGTGAGGCGGCATCAAACGGACAGAATCGGGCAAAATGGATGCTGATCTTGCCAAGATATTGCCGGGTGTAGAAAACGCTCGGAGACTACAGAAAAATCATCAAATAATTCTGAAATAGCCGACCTAATCTATATTACCGCCAGTTTCCATTAACCGGGGAGCCGGCGGTTTTTTTGCTGATATCATCCATTGTCATTTTTCTCATCTGTTGTTGTGGCGCCCTTATTGAACCGCTTCTGTCTTTTCTCTTCTTGTTTTTTCAGTTTCACTAATTCTTTTTTTCTTTTATCGGTTTTGTATGTAGGTTTTTTAGCCATCTCTCCCCCTTATACGGGATTTCAAATAAGTTAACGCCGCGAAAGTTTATCTACCCCCGCTGACCTTCTTATATGCCTCTGTAAATTCCTGAGGCACATCAAACCTGGCATTAAGCTTGGCGCCCAGATGCTCGGCGACCAATCTGCGATACTGGGCCACGGTGGGCAGGCCAAAGGAATTTTTTCTCCGAAGTCCCTGCACAAACTGCAAAGGGGTCAGCTTGAACTGTTCATATGCAAGCGGCCGAATCTTTGGTTTCCTGGTTGCATGATCTGGTATATTCATTCTTTATTTTAACAAACAAGTGCCATGTTGTGTTTTCTCTTCCTTCTTGGTCCCCTCACAGATTCAACTGCTGTTATCCAGTCTCCTCACCGCACCCACCAGGGCAGTGTCCACAATCCGGGTGTATTTCTTAGTCGTGTCAAGAGACTCATGTCCCATGATCCTGGCGATGGTGACGATATTTTCCCCCTTCTTGAGCAGCTCGGTCGCAAAGGTATGCATGAAGGAATGAGGATGTACGTCAATCCCAGCCCTCTCGCCGATAGCCTTAACCTGTCTCCAGGCTGAGGTGGGGGTCACCACAGAATTCGGATTATATAGCACGTTAAGACGTTGGCATTGAGGCGGAACCCGCGCCATGCTTAACTCTGCTCCTGTGGTGTCCGGCTGGGGTGTACTCCAACCTGATATCAGCCGTTGTCTCAAATTACGTCAGTTTAGACTTGATATTGGCATTGTCTGACGTGATCAATGCGACGGACCAGGCTTTAACCTGACAGATTCACTCGGTTTCTCATCGCTAACGTACTTTAATTTCCCTTTCGTCAAACGAGCCCTAATGTGATAGAGAGAATGATTCTTATTGTTGATGACAGTCCGACCGATATAGAGCTTACTGGACTAGCGCTGGAGGCGACAGGGCGGGGAATAAGTGTTCTCTCCGCTCCCGACGGCCAGTCTGCGCTTGCAATGCTCAGGACTAGACATGCGTTGCCGGCCCTAATATTGCTCGATATGAAGATGCCGTGCATGGGCGGCATCGAAGTGCTCCGTGAAATACGTGCAGACAATCGTCTTAGAGCGCCCTGTTGTGATGGTCACGTCTTCATCACTCGAATCGGACAGGGTAGACGCAATTGCTACCGGTGCCAGCGATTATTTTCAGAAGCCTTTGTCTTTGGATCGGTTCAGCAAAGATTTAGAGTCTATCCTGCATCGCTGGCTGCCGAATTAGCGCTTGATACACTGCTGAAAGTTTCCGTATCCACATAGTTAAAAAGGGGTCACCACAGATACATCTGAAAGCTGGGCTTTTTTAAGTAATCAACTTTCTAAAAACTGCCATATCAGATTTGGTAAAACCGCACTTGCGGTAAAAACCGTGGGCCTCATCGTTATCGAAGTCAGTAAGTAAAGTGATTCTTCCGCACCCTTCATTAATCGCATAATCTACAGCGTACCCGACCAAACTTGTTCCCACGCCGAGTTGCCTTGAATCAGGGGATACTATCATGTCTTCAAGGATAGCGACTTTTTTACCCAGTGCGGTACTAACCGTCAACAAGATAACCACCATCCCCTGAACGACTCCCTCATTTTCATATACAAATACAGAGCCTGTTTCGGGATTCTTTATGATCCTTTCCAACCCGTTCCTCTGAACTATTGGATCAGGCGTAAACTCTCGCTCCTGGCTAAAAAGAATACCAAGCAGTTCAGCGCAGCGGATCAAATCATCTATGTTCGCGGGTCTAATTGTGTCCATTCAGACTTAAACTCAAAGGAGTGTAAATGTTTCGATATGTTCTATCTTTTTTCCATCTTATCTCCATATTGCTCACTTTTTTAAACATATCCAGGTATTGGTATCTTCAATATTAGTAGGCCACTTCCCTGTATTGGTCGGCCAGGTTCTTAATGCGTTCCAACTGGAAGGAAAGTCTCGTCGATCCCTGAAGCTCTTTATCGACCTCCGCTGCTGAATCTATCGCTTTAAAAAGTGCCGTTAAGATACTCTCATGATCTAGAGGTAAGTGTGAAGTCGTAGAGTGGTCTGTCATGGTGTAATCCTCCCGCAATCTTCGCTATAATTTAAAGTATATCAAAATATTGGGGCCGGCTCTGAAGGCCAAAATGTTAACGGAAGTAAATTTTTAAAAAAGAAAATTATAGGAACTTCGCAAGCAATAGAGCGAGCCGTGGATTCCGGATTGTTAATGGGCTCCCCAATGGACCCAGCCTAAACGGTAATTTTCATATTATTTCCGCGGTATTGTCCTAATCCTAAAATCAAATGCGTCACCGGTCGACGCCGATTAGTGCCCCAAATCAGTCGAAATCATGTGCCGGGTAACATTCTAATGCCCTTCCGTCTACACTTTTTGCTTCCGCTGTTTTGGTTCCTCATCTTTTCCGCTGTAAGTCCTGACCGATGCCACCATCTTCCAGTCATAATAGGTGTTTATCGTCTCAGTTGATTTAGCTGTTTCCGTGATGCGGAGAAACTCCTCACCGAGAAAGAGGGTGGCCTCTACATAGATTTTACCCTCATTGACCTGGATTTTGATTCCTTTGCGGAGTTTGCGCGACAGGCTCCCGTGCAACGGCATTGATGCGTACTCGAATACCTTTTCCCACACTGATTTCATCAAAAACCTCCTTGTCGTTATATGTGTCATGCATCAGCACTAGACAAAAAAGACTCGGCATACGAGCAGGTAGTCCGGACTTCGTTGTTGATGATATACTGTGCTGTCATCACAGGAACAACTATAGTGTCATGCTTAAAGCCCTCTCCTTTGGCTGATTCGGCGTTCGATTATGTTAACTTGCGCTGCAGTTGCGCTGGGCGCTCTTTTGCTGTCGCTTTCATCCCAGACTACCTTCTTGAGACCAAATTTTTTGATTTTATACCCAATCATCCTTTCGGTTATGCCGAGCATGCGCGCCGCCCTGGCCATAACCCAGGCATTTTCCTTGAGTGCGCTGACAATCTCTTCGCGTTCCATCTCTGTTACTTTGTCTTTCAGTGAATGCATTTCATACCTCCGGGCGTGGGCATTCATAAATTCTGTGCTATAATCGTGCCTGTTTGTAATGTCGTTGATTATTAACTGAAAAATAGTCAGATGATATACTATTTACGCGATTTATAGAACAATTATGGAATGTATAGGACAATAATGTCATCTAAAATATTCAGGGCTGCCACTGAAGTGACCCAATAACCGCCATCATCGTTTCTATACTTTTTTACTTGATAGTGTTTTAGTAGTTTAGTATACTAATATATAGTTACACCGTTGGAGGGTATCATTATGGACGCCACAGTAAAATTGGACTCGGAAAAAAGAGATGTACTGAAAATCATTGCCACGGTCGAAAAGCGTGACATCAAAACCATTCTCGGAGAGTTGGTAGACGATTATATCGAACGAAATAAAGAAACACTCGAAATTCTCTCCCGGCCTGATTGGGTTAAAGCCATTGAAGAGGGTGTCGCTGCAGCGGATAAGGGGGAAACAATCTCGTGGAGAAAAAAGAAAGCGGCGAAAGCTGGAAAGTAGTCCTCTCAAGACCTGCTGAGAAAACATACGATAAGGCGATCCAGGACATGCAAGGCCGTCTTGAGACGTGTTTTGAAGAACTTGAACAAAATCCGCTCAACGGCGCCAACATCAAACAGCTTACGGGAAAGCTTAAAGGCTTCTCCCGTTACAGGATAGGGGATTGGAGAGTTATTTTTAGAATAGCGATCGAGCGCAGAGTGGTTGAAATAATAGCGATCCTTCCGCGCGGAAGCGCTTATAAAAAAGAATAAAGATCCCAATAGCCTCCTCAGTCACCCCTCCAGCCTCCTCACCGCATCCACCAGGGCAGTGTCCACAATCCGGGTGTATTTCTTAGTCGTGTCAAGAGACTCATGTCCCATGATCCTTGCGATGGTGACGATATTTTCCCCCTTCTTGAGCAGCTCGGTCGCAAAGGTATGCCGGAACGAATGAGGATGCACATCAATCCCGGCCCTCTTGCCTATAGCCTTAACCTGCCGCCAGGCTGATGTATAACTTTTTGGAAACATCTTGTCATATCCTTTTGGGTACTTCATACTAAGGAAGGTCATCAGTCGCTCCAGCGCGTCTTTAGCAGTACCATTAAGGGGAATCGATCTTTCCTTGTTGCCCTTGCCGATGACCTTGAGCCATGTTACCCTTTGGGCGCCCTCCCCTGCCTGCATATCCTGCCGTTCAACCAAGCTGTCTTTGGTGAGCGACAGCAGCTCATCGATCCGGAGGCCAGTATTAAACAGCATCTCGATCAGGGTTCTGTCCTCAATCGTTTCGGCATTCTCCAAAAGGGCCTGATACTGCCACGGCTCCAGGGGCGTGGGATCGCCGGGCCTCACCCTCGGGCGCAGGTCCCTCAGGTCCTCCGGATCGACAGGTCGGATGTGGTAGGTCTTTTTCAGAAACTCCAGATAGCTGCAGAAGGCCGCGATCTCCCCGGCAATGTATGATGCTGACCTTTTCGCCTTCGCCAGCTCCATCTTGTAGCCGGTGAAGTCCTTGATCGTCAAATCTTCGGCTTCTTTATCGGCGGTATGTTTCATGAGCCTTTTCACGGCCCTCAGGTAGATGTTACATGTCCCGTACCCCAGAGAGCCCATCAGATTGGCCTCGTAGTCTTCCAATGTCTCTGATATCTTGGCCATTTTTTAAGGGCCCTCCAAATTTTAAGGCTTTTTACGGCCTTATTTTTTCACAAGAAGACATAAGTCACGCATTATTGTAATTAATTTTCTTGCAGAAATGCAAGCAAATTGTAATTTCCTTTCATTTGAAAACGTAGAATTTTAAGACAAGACCATGCGGTAACATATCCTGATTTATCAGTCATTTGTATGTTCAAGTGTAGTGAGCAGTAGAATAACAGTGGTGCAAATTTTCAGCAGGAAATAAGCACATTTGCTGTTTTCAAAGGTGCAATTTGCTACTTTGAAAATGCTTACTCATACTAATCCCGTTAACACAAGATTTGCAACTTAATTTCCCCTCCCTATCTCTCCAACAGCATTCATAGTTTTTCTCCGGCCTACCCACCCTCACCTTTCTTAACAGCCCCATTCACTGCCGCAAACTGTCACTAATAGACTGGAGGCGTCTGCTGAAACTCAAAAATCCATATTCAAGAACTCCACCGGCTTCAGTATCAGCGTGTCCAGGACTTTTTTGCGATAGAGATGTTTAAAGTGGTGTTCATTGCCGGTCACAAAAACGTCCATCTTATGATAGACCGCTGTTGATAAAATAATCTGGTCATTCTGAGGCAGCTTCCCCAATACTGGGTTACTGAGATGAGTGACAATATCCTCCAACACTTTTGAACGGGTAATTAGTTCGTCGAGCAGCTCCCCAGCATCGGACTTTTTTCGTCTGATATTGGAGAGAGCCTCTTCGCAGACCAGGTTTGAAAGGTAAACCCTGAGGATGCCGAGGGTCTGAATCTCATATATCAAGAACGAACGCGATTTTTCTTTTCCCGTAAACGCAATTGAAAACAGCACATTACTGTCGAGAAAAACCTTTATTTTCTTTTCCATTTAGCGAGAATATTCTCTCTTTCCCCTGCTTTCAATTCATCGGCCTTTGTCACATCTTTGATAAAGCTCTCAGAGAACTCCCGCACAGTCACAGTCAGCGCCGGCTTAATCATAATACCGTCTTCCCTGAGTTCAAACACTACAGGAGATTTTGACTTGATGCCGAACTGCTCTCTCAGTTTCTTAGGGATTGTAACCTGCCCTCTTTCACCTACTATTACTGTCTCCATTACGTTTCACCAACCTTTTTCCTAGATATAATTTATTATACCTATTGTATGATAATATGTAAATATGAATTATAGCCCTAGCTGCAGATAATACAATCACTGAACACTCATAGGTTCTGTTCTGTCTTTAGTTGGGGAAGGAGCATCACATTATTTACCTCTGCTTTTTTCTTGGCATCTCATCGAGCCGACGGAATGCTTCTTTGGCTTTCTCATGAAACTTCTTTGCCTTCACAGCCGCTACCTCTGGAGAAAAACCTTCCTTAAGATACCCCGCAAAGATAGCCATCTCTTCTTCTTCATCCGTCATGCCGTCGACAACGGTTACATTAGCTCCAGTAGCGCCAGCCTCCACACAGGCTTTATTAAGCACTTTCATTATTTCATCAGCCTCGGGATTTAACTCGCGGGCTCTTTTTTCTACATCATCAAAATAAGCCATATCATATTTATAAAGACCGGAGTAGTGTTTGTCAAATTATTACAAAAGAATAATGCTACTTTACATGTCACTCAACGATGGTATCATAGCAGCCCGTCATAATTACGCATGCTGCCCGGCTTAACAGGAAACCGCACATTCTCCTGGAGAGGCCCAGCAGCGCCGCCTGATCCTCCATCGAAATAGTTCAAAATATTCTGGTGAGGCTTGCTCTATCTTCCTTACTGAAAGAGTCTATCTCTACCACCGTTTTCTCCTTCTTTATATCTGCCACCTATCGATTTTCATAGCATCGAGATCTATTGTCACATAAGTCAGCAGGCGATTCGGCTGACCGGGTTGAACGCATATTGTTTTCCCAAGTTTTGCCTGCCATATCCCCGTACGGTCGGGAGATTCGTGTATATGCCCATGGAGAGTCAAAAGAGGTTGATTCTTCTCGATGAATCTGAAGATGGCCTTTGATCCTACTTCACGGCCATCAAAACAGATATCGAGGCCAAGGCCGGTTGGAGGCATGTGAAACACATATACAGCCTTTTCCATGGCTACAGGCCTCACAAGCCGGCATAACTCGTCCTCGATCGTGGGGAGAGCGGTCGCATAGCTGACCCAGTCCCGAATCTCCCTGATTCCCAGTGCCGTGGAAACCAATCCTTTCCCCAGTTGCGGTGGAAACACAAAATCCTCTGTATCCTTTCTACATCGGTCTTTCAGCAGAAACGGATAATCCCCGACCCAGTTCATTCCTATAAACTCATAGCCCCGATGCTCAAACTTTCGCTGGGCCAGGTTTATGATATAAGGATACTCGCCACATGTATCCTCAAATAACTTGTCGAACATTTGAAGGTCATCATTCCCCAGGTATGACAGGTGGTAAATGCCAGCTGTATTCAGTTCCGAAAAGTAGCCATCGAGAAAGTCGGTAATGAACTCTCCCTGGTTGAGAATGTCCTTGCCTTTGGGGAGCATGTCGCCGCCGTTGATTATAACTTCGGCCTTGAAGTCCTTTGCAACCTCAACAAGACGGCTGTATTTTGTCCTGTCTCCGTGCAGGTCTACTGTAAATACTATTTTCAAGGAAGCTCCTCTAGAGTATTTATTATGCTTTTATACTGATGAAAAACTAACCCCAAAGGCAACATTATTTATTGGGGTTTTCTCCTTTCCTTCACTTTTTTGCTTAGCACCTCTATGTTTTCACAAAAAGTCCCTGTTGAATAAAATGTTTCCGGTGCCCCAGGAAATCTTTCAAGTCAACTTCATCCCTCTCAGCCTCTCTTATGTCCTCAATATTGATAATCAGAGGGCTGTTTATCATTGCTGTAATCCCTGTTACCTTGACCAGGGATTTCTCCTGCAGAGTAGCCGCGGCCGAGGCGGGATCATTCCATAGGTAGCCGGTTATAATCCCGGTTTTGTCTTGCAGGGTCAGAGACAGGAAATTCTCCCCGGTTTTCCTGCTTTTCCTTATTCTCATGGAATCGAGGGTAAAATAAGTTGTTATGTGTTGATTCGGCATCATGTCTTTCGTCATTAATTTCATTTAATTTGCCTCCTTTACAATCTTATGTGCTTTTTTTGATTGTGGTGTTTGTTGTTAACTCTCCGGGTTAATTCTCCTCTTATTGGGCATCTCATCGAGACAACCCTTGCTTATCTAAAAATTGTCTTGTACGGCCTTATAAATTTCCGTAAGCATTTCACTATTCCCTTTGCCTTTTTTCATTTCGAGTGATTTCATAGCAACTCAGCGCCAACGCCTCTTTCCGATGTTATGGATATAGTCTCTGCGCCGGCCTCTTTCAAATAAGCCCCCCACCAGGCTTGGAGCTTGCGCCAGTGGTAGTTAGAGATATTGTGCGTAGCCGTACATCCCAACAATGTCACACTGATTCCCTTGAGGTCGGCCATAAGGTCGTTACCTTTGACTTTTGTCAGGTCCTGCCTGTCTGGCACCTTCCTTTCGAAGTTGAAACCGTCTCCAACCTGCTGACCGTCAGTAAAGAGCATCAGGATGGGTCTTTTGCTCCGATGAAATTCTTTTTTCTGTGAAACAAACCGGAAGAAATCAAAGAGGTCGGTCTGTTGAACAAACTGCTTGTCTGCCAGGAAAGTGCCAATTTTCTTCTTCCAGCGGTCTTCAAGGCAGCGTTGCGCCGCTTTTTGAGCTCTTTCAAGCGACACTCCCATGGGGCCTTCATCACCCGGCATTTCGGCTACAAAAAGAGCTTCCTGGGCCGATTCAGACCTCGAATGAATCAGAAAAACCTCAATCTTGTCGCCGGGGTTTGTTTTTGTCAGCAGCCCTTGAATTGCCTTAAAGTCCTTCGGGACTTCGTTTTCCCTGCCTTCCGTAATGTCGATTCCTACAATTATATAGCGCTCTGTAGTGACAAGAAGCCCCAATCCTTCCGTAGCAGTCCTAAGATTAACAAGTCCCGCCGCGTGCGCTCCCAAAGCAAGGACAGCGACTGCAGCAGTTATTGCGATTGTTTTCGTCAACATGCTATCTCCCCCATGCTCCGGCCAGCTTCGGCATCGATGCCCTTTGATCGTGGGAATCTTGACTGTTTTTCAGAATTTCCTCTATGTATTGCCTGGCATTCTGGTTTTTCCTGACTCCCTTGATATAGCCCCGCGCATATCTGCTCTGCCTGAGCCGGATAATATTTGGTGTGATGCCATCGAGGCTGTTATCAATTTCCTGAAGTCTTTTAAGTTTAGCCAACAATGCGGTCCTCGCTTTCAACAGGAGTCTTTCTTCTGCATATAACATAAGCGGGATACTTGCACATTTCATCTTTGAGCTTTCCGATTCAAACCAGACTCCAAGAATAAGCGGTAATCCAATCCCGATACCGACAGTGAAAAGTAGATTGCCCATAGAAATTTCACCAATATTTATGGCACCATCGCCTGCCAGAGCGGCATTGAAGGTAACCGATCTCAAGAGCGCAACACCTATAAGTCCGACTACAACCAATGCGCCACCGACGTACACCAGTATTTTCCCTGTAGTGGTCCTCTTTTCAGGGTTCTGATACTCCAGAAGGGTCTTGATGCCGAAAACCACAGCTGAGATTAACAGTATGCCAAGAGGCACTATGAGGCATATGTTGCCTCCGAAGATTTTTTTAAGTATTATGATAAGGCCAAAAGCGTCAAGGCATGTCAAAAAGCCCGCTATAAAAAGATCTCGATATGCAGCAGAATGCTGGGCTTGGGCTACAGACTCAGCTATCATTTTATGGTCCTCCATCAGCCCCTCCTCCGCATCGTTGTTCTGCTTAAGGAGATACTCTTTGTGAGACAGATTAGTGCTGGCATCCGCCTGTGTTTGTCTGATCACCGACCGAAAATCATCTTTGAACCTTACCTCTTCGGCTTCTATTGCCTGCAGGGAGAATGACCATGCATCAGGAGCCTTCCGCCCGTCTTTGCACCCCCGGCGCACATCGTGGTTCAGGAACTCTCCGGAGCCCTTCCTATAGCTCAATCCCTCTATTTCCAAAGTCTTTCCGCGTCCTTCAAATTTCTTATTCATTTTATCCTCTTAGCTGTTTATAAGCCTTTTTGATCATCGTTCTTGTAATCATCTCGCCAGGCTCAAATCCCCTTTCATCATATATCTCATTTCCTACGACCTGGATTTTAGAGATATACCCTCCCATTTTGTTACTTGCTTCTCTCTCAATGATCTCCAAAAACTTCCTCCGCTTTACCTCATCGAGGCCATTGTGAAGACTTTTAAAGTAGTTGAAGTCTTCTTTTCTGATGTACATTTAACCTCCCCGGATGTTTTATTAAGATCCTGAATGATCTTTATTGCATATATGGATCACAGGTGAAAAAAGTCAAGAGAAAATGTCATTTTTCTTTATTTCTCGCTTTTGATTGATATTGCATATCATCACGGTGATGAACTCTGATTAAAAAAAAGCATGCAGGAAACTGACGAGGCTTACAAATGACATCGGGGCGTTCTGATATAAAGGAGACTAAATAGAAAAAATGCCCTGCAAGGCATTAATAAAAAAGATAGATATTCATATAAACGTTTATCAAGATTTCCAATAAAATGTGTCACATTTGAGAAAAGCTGTCGAGTTAAAAGATACTTCCTCAAACACGAAGCGATGACCACAACTGTGAAAGGAGATGTGCACCTGAAACTCCTCAGTCTCACCATTGTGCAAAACACAAAGATTTTGTCCCATAACTTGCGTCAAATAGGGTTTAAGCGGCATATGGCCATTTGTCCCTCTCCACTTTACGAATGGAAACAGCCGGTGTTTGTTACGACCGGTAATGTATAAATAGAAAGGCTCTCTTCCGCATAAGGCCAATCATCTGGATGAGTTCCATCACATCGGCGCAGGCCGTTCAATAAATTCAGGAACCTTTCAACATGCCATTCCTTCGCAGTATAGCTACTTTTCTTTTCCACAATTGTTGCTTCTCCTGATCCGTCTTCAGTAGCCAAAACCAAAATAACCCGGTCATCGGTGAGATTTGAGTTGACCCATTCAAGAAGAGGTTCAAAACTGTGGTTCTCCATCAGCAATGCAGCAGTTTCAAAATACGCATGGGTGCCGTTATCAGCGCACAATTCACAATAGTAGCCCTTGCTGGAAGAATATTTAACAGACACATCAAATTCTGCCAAAATGTCAGTGAACCCTTTATGCCCAAAATATATCTCAATGGAACCATTTTCTCTTATACCGACGCTGATACTATGGTGTCTACCTCTGAACCTCACAATTATATATCTCTTGCGCCGGTATCTTTTGTACCGCGCCATTGGCTCGCAGTTAAATCGCTGCCTGTTGGTTTTAAGCCAGCTATCAAATGCTTTGCAGACAGAACGCTTGGCAGATTTCATATCCTATAGCACCCCAAATATAATTTTTATCAGTACATCCTCCATGTATATTTAACATGATCCCACTGACAGCATACTGACATTACCGAGGCTTATTCTTTTTTTTATCTAATGAATAAGCAAGAGCTCCCTGTGCTCTTGGCACAGGGCTGAATTGCTTACCGATGTACGTTAAGAAGCGTTATACTGGAGAATGGTTGATGTTGAAGGAGAAATCTGGCATTGGTATCACAATATATCGGAGTGTTACAATTGACTCTGACATAATGCTGTCATCGTAATATGTTATTTATAAAGCAGGGATATTTCTGAGAATATGGACTACTGCTTTTTAGGAAAATATTACAACACAATCAAACGCAATAAGATAAAGCTGCCTGACAATTTTGTGTGTCTGAGATAGGCAATAGAAAGATTAATATCGTAGGGACAACGTCTGGTTATTTTGCTATCGCTCCGGGGATTCACGCCCCCGCAAACTTAATTGAAAGAATTCCTTGGCTTAGGGTTATTTGTGCACGCAATCAGTTTATGATACCGAAATCAGAAAAAACTGGGTAACACTTTTCCGTTCATTGTAATGGTTATAAAGCCTTTCATGTTCAGCCAGGACTCGACGGCTATTCGCCAGGCCGCTTGCGGCTGAACCCCCTCACTGCATAATATATCATTTTGCAAGTTCGTTATCCAGGCATAGGCATCCCTCCTTTCCCATTTGGAAAACGTTCTTTTGCCGGTGAAGTACACCTGGCAGGCATTCTTACCGCTCAAGCATGGACGAGGCCGGTGATTAAGATCATGCTCAACTGTCGAAGCATACGCCTCCAGGTGTTCACGCGGACAAGAGGTTTTATATGAGAGCTTCGAAGCCAGCCCGGTTTTCAGTTCGGTTTGAGCCTCTTCGATCGCGCCATTGTAAGGCGGATAATGAACCGGGCTATTGACCGGCAGTACAAAGTAATCGGTAAGCACATCATTAACTGCTGAATGATTCAGGTTGCCGCCATTGTCCCGTTTAAGTATCAGTGGCGTGCCGAAACGGTTGAAGGTTGCAGTAAGATAGCCGGATATTTCTTCGCCGCAGGGGAAGTCTCCTGTCATGGGATTGAACTTATAGCGGGAAGCCAGGTCCTGCATCTGGTTCAGGTATATCTTTGCTCCGGTTTCGTCACGCTGCCCGTATTCGCATGGATCCATGGACCACGCAACGTTCGGCACGTTCCAGTGGATACGCTTCAGATTCTGGCGGTGCAACGTATTGAGATCATGCCGCGCCATCGCTACCATTCTTTGCAACTCCCTTCTTGAGACGCCTGATGCGTAACGAGCATATAATGCCCCCGTGCCCTGTGAGCGATTATAACCATGAGACAACTGAGCAATATCCTGCTTCAGCTTGCCCATATCCGGTGGCTTGACCTTGGGAGGACCAGGCTGCCGAACGAGAGGCGTGTCTTTTTTATGCCGCATGCGCCACCGGATGAAACTCGGGTAGGGCAGCCTGACGGCACTGCAGATCGCCCGGTAAGGCATGCCGGTCCTCTCCCTGATCTTGTCAATAATGGTAAGCATACGAGTTATCGTTTCTTCCTTTGCTTCCGTTTTTTTTGACCAGAAGCGCCGATGCTTTTTTTGACGCCGGCGTTCTGCAACTCATAAGCGTGCAGCATGTCCCGCACTTCTACCGTCTTCTCAGCGACAAAGAGCTTTTTCTGAAGTTCTATAACCTGTTCCTGTAATAGCAGCTTTTCTTCATCCTGTGGTGTGTTCGGCCTTCCTGATGCTCTGTCTTCCATGGCCTCCGTCATCGCCTGTAGTGCCCGGCTTTCCCACTCGTAATAAGTCTTTCGGGAAACGCCCAAGCGGTGTGCACCCTCCTCAGCCGTTATCTGACCACTCCGCACTGCAAACACCACCGCCGCTCTATGACGGGCACGCTCCTTGTCTTTTGATTCGCTCATATGCACGCTCCGTTTGTGCTATGGGTTATCAGTCCTTGCTATGCCTTGGCAGAAGACTTCTCGTCCTTTGACGAAGGCATCTCTGTTTTCCTTGCTTCCTGCGCCTTCGAAAGAGTCTTTTCCAGTCTGCCCTGCGCTGCAGTAGTCAACAGTGTAAGGCGCTTCTTCTCCAGCAACGCCTGCAAGCGCGGGCTCAGAGCAGGCCCCTTGTCCAGGCTCACCCTCGGCTCCAGCGCCTGGAGCATCCCCTCTATCGCCCGCTTCTGCCACTGCGCAAACACCATCGAAGGTATCGTCAGCTCCCGGCATATATCCGCAGGCCTGCGCCGCTCCGTCCACACCGACAGTACCGCCCGGCACTTCTCCATCGCCCCGTAATTCATTGTCGGCCGTTTCTTCTCGCTCTTTATCTTCTCCGTCTTCTCCATTGTCATGTCCTCTCTCGTTTAGATTGTAAACTACTTCCTGCGTAATATCGTCGTTTTCGGCCTCAACCGACAACCTTAGCTTGCCCTTTTCCGCCAGCAGCACCACCGACTGCCCCTCCATGCGGCCCACCATGTAAAACGGCAGACGCGGCTTGCCCCTAAGCGCCATCTCAAGGAGGTTGTCCTGGATGCCCTGCTCGATGGTCTTTCTAAGCTCGCTTTGTATCTCAAAGTACCGGTCTGCTGGACACAGCCCGCCGATCCCCTGATGCGGCCGTTTGTGGTTATAATATTTCACCCACTGCCGTATCCGCTCTACTGCATCCTCAAAGCTCCCGAACTGAGCCCGGCTTAGGAACTCCAGGAAGATCGTCTTCCAGAACCGCTCGATCTTGCCTAATGTCATCGGATGGTGAGGCCGAGATTTGATGTGATGGATTTTGTCTTTCTTCAACTCCAGCTCAAAGCGGCTGTTGCCGCGCCAGCTCGTGTACTGCCTCCCATTGTCCGTGAGCATCTCTTTAGGAGGGTTGTACTCTGAGGCCGCCCGGCGATACACTTCGATGACGTTCTGGGCCGTCTGACTTCTAAAAAGCTCCAGCCCAGTTATATAACGGGAATAATCGTCGATAAAACCTATCAGAAACGCATATCGGCCCCCAAGGCGAAACGTAAATATGTCCGTCTGCCAAAGCTGGTTCGGTGTTGAGCGCTCGAAAAACCGGGGACGGGTGATATTGCGCTGCCGCTTCTTTGGTGGGGCAGTCATTAGGGATTCGGAATGCAGAGTCTTACGAACCGTCTCAGGGCTGGCGGTAAGAAAAAACGCTCTCTTTAAAAGTTGCGAAATGCGCTTAATACCGAACAGTGGGTTGGCTTCTTTGAGTTCGACAATCTTCTGCTTCACAGGAGAGGGAAGTCCGCGCCCATTCCCATTGCGTCTTATTGCAAGGCCGGCCTCACCTTCACTTCTATATGCGCGCACCCAGCGTCTTACCGAATTAATGCTTATCCCGCATTCCTGCCGGATCACCTCAATAGGAACGCTCTCCTCAAGGAACTTCTTGACTACTTGAAGCCTAAAGTCGGCTCCGTAACGCCTGCTTCTCGCCGGGACCTTCTTCTTTGCACTGCCTCTTTGTAAACTCTTAACTTGTTCCATCAATGACACTCCTTTCGTTTTCCTAAACTTGGAGTGTCACCCTATTTCCTCAAATCCTTGGTATCATAAACTGGTCGTTAGCACAATCAAGGAGAGAGCAGATAAAGCTTAAACTCATCGAGGGTTCGACTCCCTCCCTCTCCGTTTGTTTTTTAAAACCCGAAGTCCTGGCCCGGATAGCCTCTATCATGCTTCCAATAGTCCTGAGTCGTGGATTTTAATCTTCAGTAGCTCAAGCTGACTTTCAAGCTCAGGCATAAGTGCATTAATTTTCTCCATTTGCCCTTTTTCTCCCGCCTGCTGCATGTCCTCTGCAATCGCGCTTATTGCCATAAATCCGGTACTGGCCGCTGCCCCCTTGATCTTGTGGGCATGTCTGCCGGCAAGTCCTGCATCGCCCCCCACGATCTGCTCCCTCAGTTCATTAACCATGCGGGGGATTTCCTCCATGAATGTCGCAACAATTCTTCTGGCCAGATCCATGTCATCCATTATGCGATCCATTAGCCCCTCATAGTCAAAGACAGGGAATGCCTCTTCTGACGCTGTTTTACCAGGGGTCACATCAGTAGCCGGCTGCAACTTGGCCTGCGCTTGTGGCTGCCACTTTTCGAGCACCTTAGACAATTTCCGCGGCGAGATCGGCTTTGAGATATAATCGTCCATCCCAACCTGCAGGCATTTCTCCCTGTCACCCTTCATCGCATGGGCTGTCATTGCGATAATGGGGACATTTGGGTTGGCTGCCTTTGTCTTGCCAGCCCGGATAGCCATGGTCGTCTGATAGCCGTCCATAACCGGCATCTGAACATCCATAAAGACTATGTCGTAAGAAACAGCTTCCATCATATCGATAGCTTCCCGGCCGTTGTCCGCAGTGTCTGCGCTGAACCCCAATTTGTCCAGAATGCCCAGGGCAACCAGTTTATTCACCTTATTGTCCTCAACCAGAAGAATGCGTGCATTCCGCCTGGAGGCCTCACGAAGCCGGTAGCTGGTAATAATATCAGTTCCCTGGGCTTCGTCATGCAAAATGCTCCCACCAAGGACTGCGGCTATACAGTCATGCAATTGAAACATCCTTACAGGCTTGGTAAGATATGCAGAAAATCCAAGCCTTGCAAGCCGCCTCGAATCTCCACGTATCCCGCTCGATGTCAGCATAACCAGCAAGGTATCCTTCAGAGCAGGGTCGGCCTTGATGTCCCTGGCTAGTGCTTCGCCGTCCATGCCAGGCATCTCCATATCGGTAATCACAACCCTAAAAGGGTTCCCTGCAGCATGAGCGGTATGGAGCATCTCCATCGCCTTTAAAGCGCCCTCAGCCTCGGCATGGCGCACTCCCCACGACCTCATCTGTTCAGCAATTACAATGCGATTCACCGCATTGTCGTCAACAGCCAGGACCCGCACACCGCTGATATCGGCAAACGGAGGCATTTTATCCCTGTCCGGCCGGCTGCCCTTATCGAACACTGCTGTAAACCAGAAGTCGGAACCCTGCCCTTCTATGCTTTTAACTCCCATCCGTCCGTTCATCAGTTCAACCAGACGCTTGGATATGGCCAACCCAAGGCCGGAGCCCCCAAATTTCCTTGATGTCGAGGCATCAACCTGTTGAAAGCTATCAAACAGCAAAGGTATTTTATCTTTTGCAATTCCAATGCCCGTATCCCGAATATTGAAGCGCACTGAGACCTGACCGTCTGTTTCATATTCCGTCACTGCTTCGATGACCACCTCGCCCGCTGTGGTGAACTTGACGGCGTTTCCTATCAGGTTGACTAACACCTGGCGAAGTCGGCCAGGGTCGCCTATAAGAAATGTGTTGACTCCAGGATCTATCCGGCATATTAACTCAAGACCCTTTTCGTGAGCCCTCAGGGCCAGAAACTCCGCGGTCTCTTCAAGCGTGTTTCTAAGATCAAACTCTATTGTTTCTATCTCCAGTTTGCCTGCCTCTATTTTGGAGAAGTCAAGGATATCGTTGATCAGACCCAGCAACAGCTCGCCGCTTGAGCGCAACATCTCGGCATAGTTCCTCTGCTCCTCATGAAGCTCTGTATCAAGAAGCAAGCCGGTCATCCCCATGATGCCGTTCAATGGGGTACGGATTTCGTGGCTCATGTTAGCCAGAAAATTGCTCTTTGCCACATTCGCCGCTTCGGCTGCCGTCTTCGCCTTCTTGAGCGCCTCTTCAATCTGTTTGCGCTCAGTTATATCTTCATTGACCAGTATGTAATGAGTTATATTGCCCTCCTGGTTCAACACAGGCGCGATAGAGGAGTGCTCCCAGTATAAGTCACCCTTTTTGTTCCTGTTGCATACCTCGCCGACCCATCCGCGCCCAGACCTCAAGGTTTCTACTATGGAATTGTAAAACTCATCGGGGTGAATTCCGGATCTGAACATCATTGGGTTTTGACCCAAAACCTCGCTTGCCGAATAGCCCGTAACTTTTTCAGCCTGCGGGTTTACAAATTCTATTCTGCCCTGCGTGTCTGTTATGGTGACAGCAGATGCGCTTTGCCGTATAGCTTGTGAAAGTTTCTGAAGCTCTTCCATTGTCCGTTTGCTATCGGTAATGTTCCTGACTGTGCAAACAGTGGCCACAATGCTCCCGCTGTCGTTTTTCATCGACGATGCGGACATGCTGAGGATTTGCGGACCATCGTCAGGATGCATATAGGATAATTCGTAATTGCGTACGCGAGCGGCTGAAACGCTTCCGTCAAGAACCGGTTGGGCGCCTTCGCCGAAAATCATTGTAAACAGCCTTCCGATAAGATTCTCTTCCGGACGCCCTGACATTACTGTGGCTGCACGATTGATCAACCTGATGATTCCCTCTGCGTCAATTGCTATCAGGGCTTCATCCATCGTATCGAGAATACCCTGCGCCGCAAACGTAGGGGTGATATTAACAAGTTGATTTTTTACCACGGCCCTATCGAGTATGACCAGGCAACCCAATACCGCAAGGTAGCCGGCGGGATATATGGCCACATCAAACATCGTGAGATAATCGACAACCGACAATCCTCCGATACCAAATGCAAGGAGAAATGACCTGAGGCGAACGCGTTGTTTGGGGCTGTATATTTCCCGCTTATAGGCCGATAGAAGCGTATGGTAGCTAATCCCCAGGACAATCCCGAAAGGGATCAAAACCAGTATGCCCCACAAAGTGAACTGAGGGTAATACCCCCATGAAAAATGCTTTACCTTAGTGGTGATCAAGTCCGTACTTACTATGAGAATGGAAGAAAACAACGATAATACCCAGATTAGGGCATTAAGCCGTTTGTGCTTTTCATAGATGTTCAGCGCGGTGATGACGAACAAATAAAGAGAGGCGGGAATAAAAGGGATGCCTAAGTTTGCTGCTTTTACCCACCAAAAAGCAACGTCTGTATTAGTTGAGTTGCTCCCAAAAAGAGCTGAAAGCAGCCATACCAACATAAAGAATGTCAGCAGGTTGAGCGTCAAGCTGGTCCGCTCAAGACGCCCTTTATAAAAGAATTTCAGGGAAAGCGCTGCGAGTATGAGCACGACACAAGCAAGGGGAATTGCCCATAAAGTGAACGAGTAGCTGGATAGTTGAAAAATCGCAGGCGACATGCTCTTAGGCCAATACTATCATGGAGAAAACAGATTTATCAATCTTCAGCACTCATATACAGTTTGAACAATATTACACCGAAAATCTTCAGCAGTAAGTGATCCATGCCGATTCATATGCCTATCAGAACTCATACCTCACCTGCGCATAAACGTTATCATCTTTCTTAAACTGGCCGAACTGGCTTGCCTGGTTGCCGCCTCCGAAAATGTTCGCGCCGATTGCCGTCCAAATGTGGTCTGTGAAATTGTACTTTATCTCAGGATTCAAGAAGTAATCGCTTACCGACGGGCTATAAAATGCGAAAAAAGACAGCTTCAGCGTCTGTTGCATAAGTAATTGCGTAAGCCTCACAGAAGTAAGATCATGGTACTTCAGCTCTTTTGGAAATTCCGCAGGGAGATTACTCACATATGCTGAGTAGTTACGCATATACTCGCCGTAGTATTGCAGCCCTACGGTAAAATCCTCCCATATTTGTCTCTGGTAGCCGATCAAGAATCTGGTCTGCGAATTTGGTATTATCGGATTCGTACCGCTTTCGTTCTCCCTTGAATCGTAGTATCCCGCCTCAAGGCTCAGAACACCATCAAGCGCCCGCCCCTGAAGGCTCGCGCCATATTCTGAAAGCTTCGGGAAGAACAGAGTAAGTCTCGTTGGCATTGTAAAACTATCCGGCATCACGGAAGGTTGAGTGAAAAAGCCCCGATAAAAGTACAGGGATGCGTCAAAGCCTGCAACTTCCCGATAGGCCCGCAAAGCGATCTCCGTATCCTCAAGCGTGTTGGGCGGCTCTACAGTTTCTCTATTTGTTACGCCCGGCATGGGATTGAACATTGAGAACCTTTGAGAGTCAGGGGAATTGTCAGGGGTGAAGAACGGAATGGCAACAAGCTCGAAGGATGCAAAGCCCGGATAAAGGCCTACCTTTGCGGCGTCAACGCCTTTTTTCAGATATTCAAGCGGCCTGCCTGAAAAGAAGGCTTCATAATCCTTAGGGAAGACGTCGTTGATGAAAAGCAGGTCCCCCACACCCCATGTGATGACCTGCCTGCCTATTCTCACATCCCATTTATTTGAGGTGTAGTCAACATAGCCTTCTCTCAGCTCAGAATACCATTTCTGAGCAACATGATCGTACCATCCGTCGCCCTTAACAAAGATGTGGAAAGGATCTTTCGATGCTTCAAACTTCAGTTGAAGCCTTTCCTCTGCAACTTTGAAGTCGCCGCCGTTGGGGTTAGAGGATGCAACATCGGCGGAGTAATTGCTCTGTAAAAAACCATGCAGCGAGACATCATCCGCCATTGCTACGGCAAATAAAGGAATGAGAACTGTGATAAAGAGAATGGCAATTGCCCCACATCTCCTAATCATTGAGTCCCGCATTATCAGTCTTTTCCGTCATCGGAGGATTTTATTTATCAACCTGCTCAGTCTATCCATTTCCTGGGCGGCTGCTTTAGATAGCGCTCGGAAAAGAGGCTGTCCTCAAGCCCAATATTATAGTCAGCCTTGAGATATGTCACCTGTGTCATATGACCGCTTTGAAGGTTCTTCATGGTCCTTTTCGTTACCGTTGGGAAACTCTTTATCTCTTTGATTTCATCAGCCGTGAAGACTTTATAGAGTTCGCCCCTCTTGTCATAGTATTCCTCCTTGAGCGGAAGATAACTTGTTTTGTCGATCCAGGATTGTTTATAGCTGTATTCCATGTCTGCCGCCTTCGGCGTGCTCTTTACAACATAGCAGTCCTTGCCGCTATACTTCTCTTCCTTTACGATACTGTGAGTGTCTTCTTCGAGGTTTCTTCCCGATATATCTTCATAGGTGAAATCAGAACCTACGAAGCTGGAATACTTGTCCCTTGCTGCGATCCTTCTCACCATGCTGATCGCAGGGACGAAAAGCCACCTGTCGGCATCTCTACCCGGATACTTATAGACCATAAACGTCATGTCCTTTACGTCAACAGGCTGAAAGAAATAAATGAAATATTTCTGTTCTCCGCCGGGCCCTCCGTAGTTTTTTCTCAGCATGGTCATTTCCCTCACTCTCTCCTGACCACCATTGCTGATAAGTTTCATGACTACCCGAGCCTTGAAGTCCTTCCCCTGATAAAGAAATGCTGCCTGCGATTTCTTCATCACTTCATCCGCAGTGAGTGCAGAGGCGACTTGCGACAACAACAATACAACGACAACCCCTAAAAGCAGTTTTCTCACTTCAAGCCCCCCTTAAAAAGCCAGTCCTGCGTGAGAGTGACCAGGGCCGGCAGATAAATTAATGTCATAATTGCGCTCAGTAACATCATGCTTACGATAAAAGCCCCCACGGTGATGTACGGAGTAAGCGGGGCAAAGATCATTACAGCAAATGATGCGGCAAAGAGAATCGCATTTCGCATTATGCCTTTTCCCGGACGCCCGGCTGTCCACAGCAGGGCGTCCGATAACGACTCGCCCGGAGCCTCCTTCAGACGCTGCCGCAGTCTGCTCACAAAGTGAATCGCAAAATCAACCGCCATGCCGAGAGATAAAGTGGACAGGACTGAGATCGGCATATCGAAATCCTTTCCGGTGAAGCCGATGACGCCGTAAACAAGCAGGATCGTAAACAGTAGCGGCGTATAGCCGACAATGGCCCACTTTACGGAACGGAAATCGAGTGCGAGTATGCAGAAAACCACGATCAGCGCAAGGGCAAAGCCCTTTACCATGTCCCACAAAACCTCGTGGTTCCATACAAGATTGAAATATGCAATGCCGGAGGGCTTCAGCTCCATCGGCGTGGGATTGGTCTTCTTATATTCGTCCACAGCCTCTATGACACCTTTCATGGCCCGAGCATCCCATGTCTTCAACTGGACCCAGATGTTCGCCCTCCGGAAAGGATAGTCGACGACGTTATCAAGGTCCGACGGCTTTGCAGACATCGAGAACAAAAAGAGATACTGCCCGATTTCTTCTTTTGTCTCAGGCACGGCATCGTATTTCGAATGGTCGTCATGGAGAACGCGGTTGATCCTCTTTACGTAATCGGCAACAGAGGTCGTCTTTCCGACGACGGGCAGTTTTTCAAGTTGCCTCTGGAGCCCCGCGATATACCGCATCGCCTCAGGTGTTTTGATGTAGTCGTCATCAGGCGCAATCGCAACGACGTATCCGAGTGATGTCCCCCCGAGGGCCTTGTTCATCACCGAATCCGCGACGCGAACATCACTGCTTTTCTTGAACCACGCCACCATGTTGTTGTTCACGGTGATTTTTGTTAACCCGATGACAGCGATTACAAATAGAACAAGACCGACAATGACGGTATTCTTCGGATGATGCACACCAAATCCGGAAAGTCTTCTCAGGAACTGAGACCCCTTGCCTATTGAAGCGTCCTCGGTTTGGGCAATCTTTGCGATCTTTTCGTCCTTCACGAACATGAACATCGCAGGGATAAAACTGAAACTCAGGATTCTGAGCGAGAGGGTCCCGAAGGCCACGAGGCCGCCGAAGACCTTCACAGGAACAATGTTCATGAAAAGAAGAACTGAAAAGCCCGCCGCGGTCGCCAGTGCAGTAAAGCGCACCGGACGGCTTACGGCACGCATCGTCTCGATGATCGCCTTTTTCTTGTCCCTGGTCTCCCTATACCTGAAGTAGAACTCGTTAAAGATGTGCATGCTGTCCGTTGCAATCGCCATCAGGAAAACAGGCGCCATCGAACTCATGATATGAATGGGGAAGCCCAACGCGATGAGCAGCCCCATGCTCCAGACAATACTGATCATGGCGTCCATCATTAGTGTTATAGAGAGAAAGAGGTCCCTGAACATAAGATATCTGACGATGAGCATGACCATCCCTGCAATCGGCGCAAAGATTGCCATCAGCTTGAACATTTCGGCCCCGAAGGTGTCACGGGCAACGGGGTCTCCGGCGATGTAATACTTATCATCCCCTTTCTCGTTTTTTATGATCTCGCGTACCCTGTCGGCGATCTCCTTGCCGTTCGACCCTTTTTCAAGGGGAATGTAGATAGCGGCTGTCTTTCCGTCCTTGGAAATGATGCGATTGATAAAGAGAGGATTGTCATAAAGTTCTTTGCGGAGATATGCAAGCCCTTTTTGGTCCCGGGGGACATCAGTCATTAATGGGGCTACCCTTAGCGTTCCATTGTCAACCGTGACGTTATCTATTGTGGTGAAGCTCGACACGTCCCTAGCGGCGACGCCCTTGATCGTGAGGATGTCATCCGTTATTTTCTTGATCCTCCGCAAGGTGTCAGGATTCAATATGCCTTTCTCATTCACGATCCCGAGCGCGATCATGTCCTCATAAAGACTGAAGGTCTTTTCGACCTTGTCATTCCAGACCCGAACATCTGACGTTGCCGGGAGCATGTTCTTGGGGTTCGTGTCAGTCTTCATCTTCGGGAACTGCGTCATAAAGGCAAGTGTGACGATCACAGAAATGATCACGACCAGTTTAGGATGCTCTACAGAGAATTCAACAAGGGAAAACTTCCGCATTCACTCCTCACATACATGAATCAAATGCTAATACTTCTTTTTTCATGGCAGTCCTGTCAGCCCATGTTTTATTTTCCACAGAAAATATCTCTCAAACGCTATCTTGGCCCACTTAAACCGGATGCCTTCTTTAAACTCAGACTCCTGCCTCGGGGGAAGCACAGGGGCTGCCTTCATGTACGCCGCTGTATTGCCCATATCCATAAGGCAGACCACATCTATGGGGATTTCCTGCGGTTGTACGCCTCCTGATATATCGGCGACAATTGTGAGGGCGGCGGTCTTTGCCATTTTCACGGTCATAAACCCGGTTTTGGGAACACCTGCAGGCACCGGCGTCGGCTCAGGCGGAGCTATAGCAACGGCTACGCCTATGACAAAAATATTATTGTATTTAGTATGCCTGTATCTTCCGTCAACGGGGATAAAACCTCTTGGATTACCGAGATGCGAAACAGCGGGCGCCCCTTTCATAGCCGGGGCAAACATAGCAAGCTTGTGACTTATCTTTGCGCCGTTTTTGAGCTTCATCTCTCCGGGAGTGAATTCTTCAATAGCAGAGTTTGCGATTATCTTAATGTCCCGTTTTGCAAACTCATCCTCCATGATCCTTTTTGAGTTCCTTAACCCACCGATACCGAAATGACCTATATATGGTTCGGAGGTCACGAATATCATCGGGACCTTGTGCCTTATCTTTCGCCTGCGAAGCTCAGCGTCAACTTCGAAGGCGTATTCATACGGAGGTCCGAAACAACTGACGCCCTGTACTGATCCGGTGACCACAGGGCCGGGATTTTCAAGGAACCTTTCCCATGCCTTCTTCGCCCTCTCCGCCTGATCGAGGGTGAATATGCATTCCGTATGTCCCTTATCAGGGCCAAGGCCGGGAACTTCTTCAAACGCCAGATATGGGCCGGTCGATATCACCAGGTAGTCATACGGTATTTTTGTCGTTTCAGTCAGGACATTCGATGCGCCGGCATCCACGCCATTTGCCTTTTCATGAATAAAGGCTATGCCTTTGCGCTCCAGTATGGGCTTTACGGGCAAAGTTATATCCGAGGCCCTTCTCCATCCCAGCGAAAGCCATGGAAGGGAGGGAATGAAAACGAATTTGTCGTCGTCGCTTATAACTGTGACATCAGACTTTTTTCCGAGAAGCCTTTTAAGCTCAAAGGCCGCGGTAAGTCCGCCGAAAGAGCCTCCTAATATAACTATCCTCGCCATGTCATCCTCCCTATGGCAGCTTTATTCAACAGGCTTGCCTCTCTAACGTACCGGCCAGACATTATAGTTTAGGGTCTTATTGCCCTCGTACTGGTGGCCGTCTGACATACTGACGTACCATGCTTCGCCTGTATTAGGGGCATAGGTGGTGGAAGACCAGTAGTAGCTGGACTGCACTCTGCTAAACCCCTGTGTGTTAAGCCATTCCGCCGTACTCGACTGCCCCGCATTCACCAGGCTTTTAAGCTCATTAAGATTGGGCAAGCGCCACTGCCCGGCTGTGGAGCCGTCTGCCAACCCGCATTGCCCGTTTTTGAGGTTGCCAATATCTTTCAGTGCAGAAGCCCATCGCCCTTCAAAGCAGTTTGAGTTTTTCAGCCATATTAGCCCTGTAAGATTGTCCGTAACGGTTCCATTGGTGTTGTCGGTGAACCTTGGGCTTGGCCAGGCAACACCCTTCTGCAGCGCTCCGTCGTCATTGGTCCCGTAGCTTGACGTCTGGCCGGTCGCTGGAAGCTGCGCCGTACCGGCAAAGGAAGACATCGACAGTGCAATAACTGTCAAAAGAATTAACATCACCTTGAGTATAGTCATATCCATTCCTCCTTTAATTTCTTTAGAACATCCCCGTAACATCGCTGCTGGAGACCAGCAGATCAATGAAACCGTCATAGCCGATCTCTGTCGTATTCTTCTTTTCATCTTCAGTCTTCAGCCCTCTCAACTTCATGTCGTCTTCAAGCACATAGGCTTTTCCTTTAAATTCTGAGTCCAGGAGTTTCCGTCCCTGTGTGAAATAAACGCCATTCTGCAAAAGAAGGATATCAGCAGACATATCACGGGCAAATTTTACGCCCCTTTTACCCTCAGAAGTATCAGGGGCGCTTTTAATAATTACAAGCATACTCCCCCCCTTAAAAAATCATTGTTGTATCTGAATTGCTGATAATATCGGAAATCTCAGAGCTGTTTAAGATTCTGACGCCTTCTGTAAGGTCACTACTCTCAAGGTACTCCTCTTCCATGGATGACCTGTCTGCATATACATCCGCACCCATAGCAATGCAATCACTAATGCCGGATTCAATATTGAGATATTCGGTTGAATCCGTGTTCTGGCCCTTTTTTGCAGTCTTTACTCCTCCGTCCACAAGTATCAGTTTTACTGACATATCTTCAGTTATTCCTCCCAGGCAATGACGTATTGCCTCAGAAGCATCAACAGTGCCGTATGGCGGCCTTCTTAAGATTATGCTTATAGTGCCCATGGATTCTCCTATACGCCTAAGTTGAGAAATACAGGCTTTGTCTTGATAACGTTAAAGAGTCCTTTGAGAGAACTCATTCCTCCACCTTCAATAGAGTCCTCACCCGCAAGACCGCGGGTCTTCATGCAGCCCGTTCATATATCGACTTTGAGTCCTCTGCCCACGAGTTCTTCCAGTGCTGAAAGTGACTGAGGTACCTGCCCCTTGACTATGGAGAAGACCCCGTCACCGGATGCCACCAGTCTGACCTTCTGGCCTTTTCTTAATGCGGCATCTGCAAGCTTAAGAATTGTGTGTGTGTTCTCAAAGCTGTACGGCGTTGTCGTCAGGAACATCACTATTTCCTTTTGCGCCATATCCTCCCTCATGAGCGTTTCTGAGTCACTGGAATAAAAACAATCGCTGTCTTTATTAGTTCCTCCTGTCACCCGGATATTTGCCCTTTTTTGTTACGGGACAGCAGGCCGGGGCCGGCAGATCGTCTTCATATTGTTTCTTGAGCAATTCGAGAATATCCGGTATAAACGGGTCTTTAAGGAAGTAACAGCGAAGCCTCCCATCCACATAAAAGTCGATTAGATCATAACGTCGAAGCAATGAAAGATGCTGTGAGATATTAGACTGGCGGATTTCAAAGAAGTCTTCCATGTCGCTTACGCACTTGACCCCTTTGGCGAGTTCTTCAAGGATTTGTATTCTTACGGGATGAGCAATGACTTTCAGGACTTCTAACTTATCCTCTCGACCGATCATAAAGACCTCTTACTCAAATATTCATAGAATTGAATAATATTAGCAAAGTTGAATATTTCTGTCAACAGGGTCGCTCGTTCTTAATGTTCAGGTTGCAAAGAAGCATTATGCGCTGGAATAAAAGTCACCGAACGGAAAAGTGGTCAATTTAGGCAAGTCAACGATTTATGCTCATAAATAGAGGAGAGATCCGATGAAGCTTGAACTCATCGAGGGTTCGACTCCCTCCCTCTCCGTTTGCTCATTATAAACTTATTTTTCCGGTTCTCCGAGTCGTTCTTTAATTCTATGAATGGCAATTTGAGCATAGCTGGATTCAAAATACCTATTACTTGCCACAAAAGGCTTCAGATACTCAATATCATCGGCCGACCCTATTTCACCCAAGACCTCCAGGCTGATCATCCTGACCTCAGGCTCTCTGTTATGTGTTCCATCTCTGACAATGTCCACTGCCTCCTCATGGCCCCGAAAATACCTTAAGCCGTTTACAGTATGATAAAGAATGGATGGACAAGCAAAATTTAATGAGCTGTCATAATAGATAGTACTGAGAGTGTCCAGGACTTTTTGACTTTGTACGTGTGAAATTTCATCAATTATCTTAACTTTTTCACGCCAGGGGACCCATTTATGCAAGAGCGTCCATGTAGTTTCGTTAAGGTCGACGGAAAGAGCGCTTGCAGGAAAAAATAGGGGAAAAAGTAAAAACATTATTAACGCTTTTCTCATGTTCTCAGCACAATTCAAGCCTGTTATTAAAAGTATTCTGCAATTCAGTTTTATTATAGAAATACGCGCTTTGATTTTATGTGATCGTGAGCACAATTTATTGAGATAATTGGAGGGTCGGAAGGTTAGAGGGCTGGAGGACTGGATAGTCAGAAGTGCTGCTAACCCTCTGACCCTCCAGCCCTCTGTCCCTCTATCCCAGGCATTTTGACGTTACCGGATTCGGTGGTATCATGATTGTATATCCGAAGGGCTTTGGGGGTGGAATGTGTTTTACCTTAAGGAGCAGAAAAACATCATCGGGATGCTCTTTCCAGGCACGGAAGAATATGATTCAATGCTTGAGTCGATCGGAAACTTCGTTGAGAAAGAAATTCTTCCTGATGCAAAGAGGATTGACCAGGATGAGATCTTTCCGAGGCATAGTCTGAACAAATTGGCCGCCAAAGGAGTTATGGCGATGCCGTTTCCAAAGGCGTTAGGGGGGTTGGGACTCCCTTATCCCGTGTACATCGCGGCCCTTGAAATAGTGGCCAAGGCCTGTGCAAACACCGCCCTGCAGGTGGATGTCCAGAACATGGTCTGTGAAGGCATAAGACTTGTTGGAGATGATCGTCAAAAAAACGAGTTCCTGTTAAAACACGGACTTGTGGAAGGAAGAAAACTGATAGCATTTGGTCTCACAGAACCCTGCTGCGGCTCCGATGCAAAGGAGATCCAAACTCAGGCAGTGCTCGCGGGCGATAAGTATATTCTCAACGGAAGCAAAACATTGATCACAAATCCCGGAGAAACTGATTTCGTCCTTGTTTTTGCAAAGACCCACAAAGGCATCTCGGCTTTTATTGTCGCGCGTGAAACGCCTGGATTTAATGTGACCGGCGTCATTCCCAAGCTTGGATTCAGGGGCAATAAGTTGTCCTCTGTCAGTCTCAAAGACTGCGCCGTTCCTGTGGAGAACCTCCTGGGAGAGGATGGTAACGGGCTGGAATACGCGAAACATATGCTCAATGCCGGGAGGTTGTCAATAGCGGCAATAGCCGTAGGAATTGCTCAGGCAGCATACGAAAAAGCTCTTTCCTATAGCAAAGAACGAGAGGCCTTCGGCAGACATATCGCAGATTTTGAGTTGGTTCAGGAGAAGCTGGCCGATATGGTGACAGAAATAAACGCCGCAAGGCTGCTCACCTGTTACGCTGCGAACCTGAAAGAAAAAGGCGGACCCCTGGTATCGGAAGTCGCGCAGGCCAAGCTCTTCTCCTCCGAGGCGGCGTTAAGAGTATGCGACCGGACTATACAGATTCACGGAGGGTACGGATATACGGACGGATCCGATGTGCACAGGCACTGGAGGGACGCCAGATCGCTCACAATCGTGGAAGGCACTTCCGATATATTGAGGCTATTGATTGCACATCTGGCGCTAAGTGCACGGAATATTTAATCGTTCATTTTTTGTATTCATAAAATCCTTCAGCGTTCTTCTTCCCGAGTTTTCCGGCAGCCACCATGTTGCGGAGAAAAGGAGAAGGTTTATATTTTTCCCCTAATCCTGCATGCAGCACCTCAAGAATGTTCAGACAAATATCGAGGCCGATATGATCTGCGAGTTCCAGCGGTCCCATTGGATGATGTGCGCCGAGTTTCATAATAGTATCGATACCCTCTCTGGAACTGATCCCGTCCTGCAGGCAGAAAATTGCGTCATTTATCATGGCCATAATCACCCGACTCGCTATAAAGCCCGGGAAGTCGTTTACCACGACAGGGACCTTTCCCATTTTTTCTGTAAAAGCCTTTAGCGTTCCGATAGTTTCTTCAGATGTACGGAGACCCCTGATAATCTCTATTAACTTCATGGTATACGGCGGGTTCATAAAATGCATGCCTGCTATACGCCAGGGCCTTTGAGTGGTCTGCGCAAGTTTAGTTATGGATATGGATGAGGTATTGGATGTTAAGACCGTTTCTTCCCTGCATAACATGTCGAGTTCCCTGAAAATCTGCCTCTTTATCTCCTCATTTTCTACCACTGCTTCAATGATCAAGTCGGCATTTTTGCAATCTTCCAGCCTTGTAGTGATACTTATGTTCGAGAGGGTCTTTTCACCCTCTGCGCGTTTCAGTTTCCCCTCATCTATCCTCTTTTCGAGCCTCTCTTTTATTTTTTCGAATCCGCGGCGCACATACTCTTCTTCTTTATCCATGAGGACTACTTCAAATCCACTCTGGGCCGCTGACTGGGCTATCCCGCTCCCCATGATGCCTGAACCGACGATTCCTACCTTTTGTATTTCCATTGTCATTACCTCTTACCTTTCATCGCTCGATAATCATGGCTACGGCATTCCCGCCGCCCAGGCAGAGTGTTGCCAGCCCTCTTTTCAGTCCTCTGTTGTTCAGGGCATGCACCAGTGAAACAAGAATCCTCGCGCCACTGCACCCTAACGGATGACCGAGGGCAACAGCTCCTCCATGAATGTTGAATTTATTGGGATCGATCTCAAGCTCACGCGCCACTGCAATGGAGGCAGAAGCATAGGCCTCATTATGTTCGACCAGGTCCATATCTCCAATCGTAAATCCCGTTTTTTTCAGAAGCTTGCCGACCGTTGGAATAGGCGCCTCCATCACATCCTCCGGCTTTGTTCCTCCTGTTGCATAATCTATTATTCTTGCGAGTGGTTTTACTCCGAGCGCCCGGGCTTTTCGTGCCGTGGTGACAACCAGTGCAGCAGCACCGTCACTGAGCTGTGAACTGTTTCCGGCTGTAAGGATTCCATCTTCTTTAAATACCGGTTTAAGCCTGGAAAGTTTCTCCAAAGTGGTATCTTCTCTTACGCATTCGTCTTTTTCAAAAATACTCCCTTCAATCTCAACCGGCAGGATTTCATCCTTGAAAAGCCCTTCTCTTATGGCCTGCACAGCCTTCCGGTGACTTTGCAGGCTGAATTCATCCGCATCAGCTCTGGTTATCCCATATTTCTCCGCGATCCTTTCTCCGGTGACGCCCATGAGGAAGTTGTTATATACATCCCATAGACCATCACTAAGCATCGCATCTGCCATCGGAATATCCCCGAACTTTACCGACCATCTGATATCCCTGACCAGATATGGGGCTTTACTCATGTTCTCCATGCCGCCCGCAACTATTATTTCAGCATCACCTGCTTTTACTGCCTGGGCAGCAAGCATCACCGCCTTAAGGCCCGAACCGCACACCTTATTAACCGTAAAGGAGCCGATTTCATAGGGAAGCCCGGCGAAGATCGCAGATTGGCGGGCAGGGTTCTGCCCCAGACCGGCTGAAATAACATTGCCCATAATCACTTCATCCACCTGGTTTATTTGTATGGCCGCCCTCTTTAGGGATTCTTTTATCACCATAGCACCCAGGCGCTGGGCAGGAATGTCTTTTAGCGATCTCCCGAATTTGCCGATAGCAGTCCTAACAGCACCGATCAGCACAATTTCCTCATTCATCGGCATCACCCTTCACCTTTCACTCTTCACAAACTTTGCGGTCCGAAATAAATTAAATTCATAAGAGCCGCCCGCATAAAATAAGGCTTTGGGACAGACAAATCCCCATTTTCAAAATCAGGTCATTGCGAGCACCCGAAGGGTGCGTGGCAATCTCAGCCTTTAACGACGAGATTGCTTCGCTCCGCTCGCAAAGACAAGTTTTAATAACTTTTCACCTAAACAAATTATAGAAGATCTTTCATATTTGTCCAGAAAGTTTTGGATGAAAGTGGTTTTTTTAGATGTCCAGTGAAGTGCTCTCAGGCGAAAAATTTGGTTTCAATCCAATTCTCGTCTTTGTGTGATATAGTTTAAAAAGGAGAGCAAGCACATGTGGCAGGGGAGGAATACCCATGAAAAAAATGCTGATTGCGATTGACGGTTCGGATTGTTCGTTAAAGGCGGTGGATTATGCAGGAAAGCAATTTTCCGGTATGAGCGACCTTGAGATAACCATTCTCCACGCCCTTCCCTATCCGCCTGCTCCGCTATGGGATGACGGCCATATTCCGACTAAGGAAGAAAAAGAGGAGAGAGAAACGCAGATAGAAAAATGGTTTCTGGATCAGAGCGCCAGGACGGAGTCGCTTTTCGATAAAGCGATAGCTATCCTGGCCGACGCAGGCATATCGCGGACACAGATGTCGGTAGAGACGATCTCCGATTCCAACGACATCGCAGACAGCATTCTTGAAGTAGCCAGGGACGGCGGATATCTGACTCTCGTCCTGGGCAAATGCGGGCAGTCGCTTGTAAAAAAAGTACTTATGGGAAGCGTCACAACGAAGATACTCAATCACGGCGCCGGGGTGGCGGTATGCGTCGTTGAATAACCCCGGGAATAACCCCGGTGCGGGGGGCTTCGAGCCACCCCTCGACTGCATCGTCGTCGGTGCGGGCCCGGGGGGTCTGCAAGCCTGCATCCACCTCGGCCGTTATAACTTCCGGGTACTGCTCTTCCACCGTCCCGGGGGCCGGACTTACCACGCGAAGCACATCGAGAACTACCTCGGCCATCGCGCTGTCACGGGCCCGTACCTCCTGGAAACAGGCCTCGCCCAGGCGGAGAGCTTCGGCGTCGCTGTCGAGCGCGCCAAGGTGGAGCGCGTCGAGGCCCGTGAGGGGCACTTCGAGGTTCAGGCTGACGGAAAGACCTACCGCTCCCGCTTCGTCATCGCCGCCTCGGGGGCCAGGGAGAGCCTCGCCCCATTTAAGAATCTCCCGCGTTTCTTCGGCGCCTCTTACTTCACATGCATGATCTGTGACGGCTACCGCACTACCGGCAAGAAGCTGCTGGTTATAGACCGCACCATCAACGGTGTGCGCCTCAGCCTCGGTATGAAGCAGTTGTTCACCAGCGACGTTACCTTTCTCGCCCACGGCTTCTCCCTGTCACCACAATATACGGAGCTGCTCGATGGGGAGGGGATCGGACGGGTTGAGGGAAGACCGGAGGAGCTTCTCGGCGAGGAGACCCTCGAGGGGGTGAGGCTCGCTGACGGACGCGTCATTCCCTGCGAGGTCATCATGGGCTGGGGGGGAATATCTCTCAATGACGAGTACCTCGGGGGCCTGCCCCTGGAGCGTGACGCCGAAGGGTTTAAGATCGTGACCAGGGGTGCGGGCGAGTCGAGCATCCCCGGCCTATTCGTTCTCGGCGCTCTCCGCCAGGGCCACTCCCAGGCGATCATCTCCGCCGGCCAGGGGGCCGAAGCTGCAATCGAGATCAGCACGAGGATCGTAGAGCTCTGACGGTTTATTACGCGTTGCTCAAGGCAGGAATGAATCCAGACATTTGACGGTCGTTGTCGTATACAACCCTGTTGCGACCCGATCTCTTGGCCGCATAGAGGGCTTTATCGGCGCGCTCAATCACGTCCATGGGGTTTTTATCGAGGGTAGATAAAGTGGCAATGCCGATGCTGATCGATAAACTTATTTCGGCGTTCCTATTAAGAAACTTCTGTCCGGCAAGCCTGCCCCGGAGACGGTCAAGAGGCAGCGCGGCCCGGCTACTGCTCGTATCAGGAAGAAGGACCAGAAACTCCTCTCCGCCATACCTTACAAGGATGTCGCATTCCCGCAGCCCTGCTTTAAGGACGGATGCTATGTGGACCAAAGCCTTGTCGCCTACCAGATGGCCATAAGTATCATTAACGTTTTTGAAGTGATCGGCATCGACCATGGCAATCGACAGAGTCGAGCAATTTCGCCTGGCTCGGGCGAATTCCTCATTTAAACGAATCATGCCTGCACGGCGTGTATAAACCTTCGTCAAGTCGTCATAAAGATAATCGTTCTGCAGCGACTCGTACGACGTCGCAAGAGAAGATTCGGTTTTACGCATAAAATATCGATTTATAAAGAGTAAATTGGCCATACAGATAACAAATCCTCCTGATGCGCTAAGCAGTGCTACCAACGATGTTTCCGCTCCCAAGGCTATAAAGACAACCGGAATGATCAGCGCGAGGACCAGCATGTTAAGGAGCACCATCCGGTTCAAATATTTCGCAAGGTCTCTTATTATTGAGTTAAATCCCATATGTGGTCCTTTTTCATTTTATTGTTATGACTGATATTGAACAAGCAAAAAATATACCTGGTGTCCCGTCCCAAACAGTTCTTTACATATTTGCCGTCATTCCTGGCCTGACCCTGAATCCAGTCCTTTGATTTTTAAGGATTCCCACCGGAGCCTGCCCTCGAACGCCTTTATCGGGGAAGGAATGACAGGAACGGTAATTTTTTCCTATCAGGCAGGTGAATCGGAAGAAAAGGCCCTTGAGTAATTCGACATCGTCTTACATCATTTTAATAGTTATGCATTTGACACCAGCCAGCCGTCATACCCGCGAAGGCGGGTATCCATGGGCCTTTGAAAAAAATGGATTCCCGTTTTCACCAACAGTAGGTGCTCTTAAGCACGGGAATAGACAAAATTCACTTATCTTTTGGGATAGTGGTGTGAAGTGCATAACCATATAACAAAATTCATAACCATAACCATTTTTTAAGACTTCCTTGTTAAACAAGAGTATAATTTTAATTAAAAAAATCTTATAATATAACGATGAAAAACGATCTTCTTATATTCACCTTGTCGCAACAACTCTGCGCGCTGCCTCTTTCAGTTGTTGAAAGAATAGTTCGTGCGGTCGAAATCCACCCGTTGGCAAAGGCCCCCGAGGTTGTGATGGGCCTGATAAATCTCCAGGGGCGTGCCGTTCCAGTTCTGAATATCCGCAAACTGTTCCGCCTCCCCTATATTGAAATGGCGTTGAGTGATCAGATAATTATTGCGCATACCGCAGGCCGGATTGTGGGGATTCTCGTGGACGAAGCCGTGGGTGTAGAGGAATATAGAGCTGAAGATGTTATACCGTCAGAAGAGCTTTTCCCCGGCATCGAATATCTGGAAGGCGTTGTCAGACTCAGGGAATCACAGACTTTTCGGGGCGCAGGTGACATTGTTTATATTTACGACCTGGACAGATTTCTGTCACTCGAAGAAAAAACCGTTATTGATCGACTGCTGCCTCCCGGCATCAGGATGTCGGAGGTAGGCAGGGATGATTAATAGCTGTACCTTATCGCATTCCGTTCTTTCCGATTTCAGCTTGTTCATTGAAGAAAAGATGGGGTTGCACTTTCCGGAAGACCGTTTCAGGGACCTCGAAAGGGGCCTCTTCTCTGCGGCAAAGGAATTCGGGTATAAAGATGCATGTTCTTACCTGGATTCGCTGCTATCTGCTCCACTGTCCCATAGCGAGGTCGAAAAGCTGGCAAGCCACCTTACGGTGGGGGAAACATATTTTTACAGGGACCAGGGAAGTTTCGACGTCCTTGGCGAACACATTCTGCCGGGGTTGATCCAGTCCCGGAGAGGGAAGGAACAACGGCTCAGATTCTGGAGTGCCGGCTGCGCGACCGGCGAGGAAGCTTATTCGATAGCAATGCTGCTCGACAGTATTATTCCCGATAGAAAGGATTGGAGCATCACCATCCTGGCAACAGACATAAACCCTCATTTCCTGGAAAAGGCTGTGGAAGGGGTCTATCGTGAATGGTCTTTTCGCAGTGCGCCATCATGGGTGAAAGAAAGGTATTTCACAAAAACAGAGAGCGGATTTAAGCTCCTCCCGCGTATCAGGAAAATGGTCACATTTACATATCACAATTTAATCGATGACCCTTATCCGGCGCTTATCAATAATACGAGTGCAATGGATATTATTTTTTGCCGTAATGTACTGATGTATTTCTCTCAGAAGCGGGCGAAACAGGTTGTCCGGCACCTTAACAGGTGTCTCATGGATGACGGATGGCTTGTCATCAGTCCTGTAGAGCATTCTCATGCAACGTCGTCACTGTTCAAAGGCGTTAAATTTCACGGCGCCACCCTGTATAAAAAAGCGAAGCGTGAAGATGTAAAGGCACAGTCAGCCGGTAGAGGAGTTGAATCTCCAATCCCGAAGTGGGACGATGGTGCTTCTCATCAATTACCTGGTATTCCTCACGTACCGGCAAAACCGGGAAAAGAGCACTCGCGGGAAACCGAGTCGCCTGAACAGACATTGCCGCTGCTGCCGCAAGAGGATAATGCTTTGGCTTCGATACCGTTACAGGCAAGGGCAGCAGCAGACCAGGGCAGGCTCTCCGATGCGCTGGAATTGTGTGAAAAGGCCATTAACGCAGACAAACTGAATCCGTCCCTGCACTACCTGTATGCTACTGTGCTCCAGGAAACCGGCAGGCCGGAACGAAGCGGCTGCATCGTTCAGGCGGGCGATCTACCTGGATCCGGACTTTGTTATCGCGCATTTTGCCCTCGGGCATCTCACACACAGCCAGGGAAAACACAGGGAAGCGGGGAGGCACTTTGAAAACGCCTGCACCATTTTGAAGTCGTATGGACAAAATGACATCCTGCCTGAATCCGAGGGTATCAGCGCAGGGAGATTGATCGAAATAATCAAAACAATAAAACCGGCAAAGGGCTAATGGCTGAAGGCAAAAAGATAATATCACAGACGGTTGAGGTGATTTCATGAGCGGCGAAAAAATCGACTGGCACGCGATCTACCAACGGCTTGAGGCGATCAGTGCTGCGATAGAGAAGGGACAATCGCCAGGCCCCGGCGACAAAGAACGTATCCTTAAGGTCAGGGCCGAAGCGCTGGCGCAAGAGCCTGCACCCCCGGCGGGAAGTGAAGGGATAGATTCTTTCGAAATTGTGGAGTTTCTTCTTGCAAAAGAATATTACGGCATCGAGTCGCGATATATTCGCGAGGTTTATCCGGTGAAGGACTATACTCCACTTCCGGGCACACCGTCGTTTGTCCTCGGTCTGATAAATGTGCGCGGACAGATTGTGTCCGTCATCGATATAAAAAAATTCTTCGATATGCCCGGCAAGGGCATAAGCGACCTTAACAAGGTCATCATTATACATAACGACACTATGGAGTTCGGGATACTTGCCGATGAGATACTCGGTGTGAGAAACGTTGTGCCTGGTGAGATCCAGCCGCCTCCGCCCACGCTCACCGGCATCCGTGAGGAATATCTTAGGGGTATCACGCGTGAGCAGGTCGTGATTCTCGACGCAAAGAGACTTCTTGAGGATGAGAACATTGTTGTATTCGAAGAAATATGAAATTATACAGCAACCCCTCCACACCTCCCCTTCCATAAGGGGAGGTGTGGAGGGGTTAAGGAGGATTCTGCATGAAATGGTTTCTTAATCTCTCTACGCGGACAAAGCTGTTTATGGGTTTTGGCATGATTGCGGCTGTTTTGGTGTTGGTGGCTGTGATGGCCTCAAATGTAATTTCATCGATGAAACGGTCAAGTGATGCGTTATTCAACGATGACTTTCTTGTTGTCAGCGACCTTATCTCAGCGAGAAGCGATATTAACAGGATACGCGCCGCCATTACGATGATACTTATTGTGGATACCGAACCGGAAAAGGAGCGATGGCGTGACCAGGTGAAGGAAGCCGACAAAACCCTGGATGATGAAATATTGCGGCTGCATGAAAAATTAGGAACCGATGCTCAGTTTCGGTCGAAGTTCGATGAATTTCTCACCATGTTGAAGGAGTTCAGGAATATACGCGATACGAGGGGGATTCCCCTGATGCTCGCCAACAAGTTCAAGGAAGCAAGACAGGTATTCGTAGGTCAGACTGAGCGCTACGAAAGGATGCGCTCCCTGATTGTTGAGATGGTCGAAATAAAGACCGCGCATGCGAAGAGTCAAATAGCAGAGGCAAACAGGATGGCGGCGAATTCTACACGCTTATTCTTCGGCATCTGTTTTGTTGCCATTTTACTGTGCATTGCAGTCGTTTTTATACTGACGAAAATTATGGCAAGTCCGCTGACGACCATGTCCGCCGTTGCTGAAAGGATCGCATCCGGAGACTTAAGCGTAATCGTGCATTCCGATGAAAGACAGGACGAAGTAGGCATACTGTCAAAGGCATTTGCCTCCATGACCAGGTATCTAAGGGAAATTTCCTCTGTGTCCAAACAAATTGCCGGCGGAGACCTGACCGTAACGGTGAAACCCCTGTCGGACAAAGATCTTCTCGGACTTGCATTTGCAGATATGATAGAGAACCTGCGCAGGGTCAACCGCGAGATTCGCGACGGAGTAAATGTCCTTGCGTCATCTACGAGTGAGATACTTGCTTCTGCAACACAGGCCGCCTCAGGCATGGCGGAAACAACCACATCGGTGAGCGAGACAACGGCGACAGTGGAGGAAGTAAAACAGACGGCGCAGCTTACAGTCGAGAAATCGAGGAGCGTTTCAGAGAACGCGCAGAAAGCGGCATTGATTGCTCAGCAGGGCAGTGATGCAGTCGCCAGGACCGTTGAGGAGACCAATCATATACGGAAGTTGATGGAATCGGTAGCAGAGAGCATCGTGAAACTTAGTGAGCAGACCCAGGCCATAGGAGAGATTATGGTCTCTGTCAGCGACATGACCCAACAGTCCAATCTTTTGGCGGTCAATGCCGCTGTCGAGGCGTCGAAGGCCGGCGAGCACGGCAAGGGCTTTACAGTGGTTGCGCAGGAGATCAAGAGTCTTGCGGACCAGTCGAAGCAGGCGACCGAGCAGGTCCGGGTCATCCTCAGGGATATTCAGAAAGCGACCAGCGCATCGGTTCTGGCAGCGGAACAGGTGAGCAAGGCGGTAGACGCAGGCGTGAAGCAGGCCACTGAATCAGGGGAGTCGATCAGGAGGCTGGCTGCAAGTATGACGGAAGCAGCACAGTCAGCGACCCAGATTGCGGCGTCAAGCCAGCAGCAGTTTGCCGGCATGGACCAGATAGCAATGGCTATGGAGAACATCAAGCAGGCGGCCCAGCAGAATGTGTCCGGGACCAAACAGGCTGAAAAAGCAGCTCAGGATCTCAATCAACTCGGACAGAAGCTCAAAGAGATAGTTGCGAAATATAAAGTATAAAAAATCCGAGTTGACGGACACCGTAAGTTACTGCAAGACAGTAATTAAGATGTAAGATGTCGTCATACCCGCCCCCGATAACTGCATTCGAGGGCAGGCTCCGGCGGGTATCCACTTTAAGAAGAATAGATTCCCGCTAACTACCTGCGGGAATGACGGACACCGTGAGCTTACTGCGAGCTTGTAATTGAGGAGTGACCATGGACAAGAGGGATGAAGAGTTTCTGAAAAGGCTTCTTTCGACGTTTAAGATCGAAGCACAGGAGCATCTTAGTGTAATCACCTCCGGCCTTGTTGAAATTGAGAAAGGCGACGCCGGGAAACAGGCGGAGATTATCGAAACAGTATACCGCGAATCCCACAGCCTGAAGGGTGCGGCCCGTTCTGTCGACCTGAATGATATAGTAGCGATCTGCCAGTCGATGGAGGATGTCTTTTCCTCGATTAAGAAGAAAAAAATCATCCCATCTGCCGGCGTTTTGGATCTTCTTCACAAGGCAGTGGACTTTACCGGTAAGCTTGTTGCCGGGGAGGAACTCTCCGCTCCGGCAAAATCAGAGACAAAGAAATTAATCCTCGAACTTGAGGGCATAGACCGTATGCTAAAAACCGGGGCTGAAGACAAGGGGCCACGGGCCATTGAGCAAAGCGGTGAAAGTCAGGAATCTCCGGCGCCTGCAGCTATAGGTGCGGGGACCATCAGAATCTCTACAGCAAAGCTTGATGCCCTCCTTTTGCAGGCTGAAGAAATGATTTCGGTCAAATTTGCAGCGGGCCAGCGCGCTGCTGATCTCAGGGAGTTAAAGAAATTATTCGGTCAGTGGAAAAAGGCCATGGAAAAAAACCGTCCTCAGGGGTTGGACAGAAGACAGGGCAAAGATGATAATGATTCATTTATGAAATCGTTCGAGGGCGCTTTAACAAAGCTCGTGAAAGAGGCTGAACTCGATTACCGGTCGTTTGGAGTCATGGTTGACACCATGCTCGATGACATGAAGCGGGCGATGATGCTCCCCTTCTCATACCTCCTCGATGTCCTGCCAGGCCTGGTGCGTAACCTTGCGCGCGAAGCGGGAAAGGAGGTGGAATTCAGTGTCAGGGGCGAAGAGCTCGAGATAGACCGCAGGGTAATGGAGGAACTCAAGGACCCCCTTACACACCTGATCAGAAACTGCATAGACCACGGCATTGAAACGCCCCATGATCGCGAGAAAAAGAAGAAGGCCCGGCGCGGCAATATCGGAATTATCATTTCTTCACTGGACAATAAGATCGAGATCGCTATTTCCGACGATGGAGCAGGGATAAATCTTTCAAGTGTGAAGTCTGCCGCTGTCAGGAGCGGCTTCATATCAAAGGAAGACGCCGCCAGGCTGAATGATCACGAGGTCCTCCTTCTGCTCTTCGGGTCTGGGATCACTACGAGTCCGATCGTAACGGACATTTCCGGCAGGGGACTTGGATTGGCCATCGTAAGGGAAAAAGTCGAAAACCTGAACGGCATTATTGAAATTGATTCGCAGCCGGATACCGGCACAACGATAAAAATGCTCGTCCCTCTGACGCTTGCCACCTTTCGCGGGGTTATTGTCAGGGCTGGTGAAAATCTCTTTGTCCTTCCTTCCGCCAATGTCCAGATGGTGGCGCGCATCAAAAAGGAGGATATACGCACTATCGAGAATCGTGAAATCATATCCTTCGACGGACAGCCGGTCGCAGTGGTCAGGCTGGGCAGCGTGCTGGAACTTCAAGGCCCACCGTCCCAAACCGGTGAACCCTTTGTGCAGGCAGTGGTGCTTGGCTCGGCGGAGAAGAGGATGGCGTTTATAACAGACGAAGTCCTGCACGAACAGGAAGTGTTGGTGAAGCCCCTCGGCAGGCAGCTTGCGCGGGTCAGGAATATTTCGGGTGCAACCGTTCTCGGCAGCGGGAAAGTCGTGCCGGTCCTGAATGTTTCAGATATTATGAAGTCTGCTGTCAAGGCTGCCCCGGTTTTTGTCGCAGCGGCTGCTGAATCGCCGGAGAAAAGGGTGTCTGTCCTTGTCGTGGAGGATTCGATCACTGCACGTACCCTTCTGAAGAATATCCTCGAATCCGCTGGCTATAATGTCAGGACAGCCGTCGACGGTATCGATGCGTTCACCGCATTGCAGGCCGGGGAGTTCGATATTGTGGTCTCGGACATAGAAATGCCCATAATGAACGGCTTTGACCTTACCGCAAAGATAAGGGCGGACAAAAAGCTTTCCGAATTGCCCGTGGTGCTTGTGACAGCGCTCGAATCACGTGAAGACAGGGAGCACGGGATAGATGTAGGGGCAAATGCATATATTGTGAAGAGCAGCTTTGACCAGAGCAACTTGCTGGAAGTGATCGGGAGGTTTATATAGGATGAGTATCCGGGTCCTAGTTGTGGAAGATTCTCCTGTGGCAAGCGCATTAATAACTCACATCCTGAATTCCGATCCGGGGATCCAGGTAATGGGTGTTGTCGACAACGGAAGGGAAGCGATAAAGTTCATAAACAAACAAAAACCCGATATTGTCACCATGGACATCAACATGCCGGGTATGGACGGTTTTGAAGCCACACGGACCATTATGGAAACTGATCCGGTCCCCATTGTTATTGTGACCGGCAGGACCGATATGAGTGAACTGGAGATGTCTTTCCGTGCTATCGAAGTAGGGGCGCTTGCCGTGCTGCAAAAACCGCGTGGGATCGGACATCCGGACTATGCCGGGAATGCCAGGGAATTGCTCACTACGGTAAAGCTGATGTCGGAGATCAGGGTAGTCAGACGTTGGGCACGGACCGGAGCCAAAAAGGTCCAGGCGACAGGTGAAGTTGCAGGCGTCATTTCCATACTGCCTGCTGATATCGGTGTTGTTGCCATGGGCGCGTCAACAGGCGGCCCCCCGGTAATTCAGCAGATTCTTTCCAGCCTCCCGAAGCAGTTTCCGGCGCCTTTATTGATCGTCCAACATATAGCCCCGGGTTTTATTCAGGGGTTTGTCGAATGGCTGGGGCAGACCTCGGCGCTGCCTGTTCACATTGCCTTCAACGGGAGCATTATCCGTCCCGGACATGTCTATTTTGCGCCTGACGGCGCCCAGATGAGAGTTGATGCAAACGGAAGGATATCCTGCACCGGGGATGCCCCGGAAAATGGACTCCGCCCGTCGATTTCATATCTTTTCAGGTCTGTTGCAAAAGTCTTCGGGAAAAGAGCGGCCGGCGTGCTGCTGACCGGCATGGGCAAAGACGGCGCCGAAGAGTTGAAGCTGATGAGAGAAACGGGCGCGGTCACCATTGCCCAGGATGAGGAAAGTTCGGCGGTCTTCGGCATACCGGGCGCAGCGGTAAAACTCGATGCGGCAAGCTATGTCCTACCGCCTGAAAAAATTGCCGAAGTGCTGGCAAGGTTGCGTGGGCAGGAAGTATAATATTAGACAGGGGGTTAAATTGGATACTAAGCAGATCGAAATCCTCGTTGCCGAAGACAGTCCGACACAGGCTGAACATGTGAGATACATGCTCGAAAAGAGAGGCTTTAAGGTCTTGTCTGCCGCCAACGGCAAGGAAGCTCTTGAGGTCCTGAAGAGACATAAACCGGACATCGTTGTCACCGACATCCTGATGCCCGAGATGTCGGGTTACGAACTATGCAAAAAAATACGGGCGGACGTTCGCCTCAAAGACGTGCCGGTCATCATTGTGACCGCTCTCTCTCATCCTGCGGATGTACTCGACGGACTTGAGGCCGAAGCCGACAACTTTATCACAAAGCCCTATGACGAGGATTTTCTCGTTTCCCGCATCCAGTACATGATAGATAATAAGGAATTGCGAAAAAATTCAGAAGCCGATCCCGGCATAAATGTATTTTTTTCGGGCAAGAACTATTATGTAACTGCCGAACGCACTCATATGCTCGATCTCCTGCTTTCAACCTATGAGAGTGCATATCTGCAGAATCGTGATCTTATCAAGGCGCGAATTGATCTCGAAAAGCTGAATGATGAATTGGAGCTTCGGGTACTGGAACGAACTGCAAAGTTGTCTGTTGCAAACAAAGAATTGATGGCCCAAATAGAGGAGCGCAAGCGGGCTGAACAGGAACTGGAGAAATATAAAAAGCGTCTCGAAGAACTGGTTGAGGAGCGCACCTCCGAATTGACTTCCGCGAATAAGGAGATGGAAACTTTCATCTACTCTGTTTCCCATGATCTGCGTGCTCCGCTTCGGCACATATCCGGGTTTGCCGACCTCGTGACGAAAAAAAACGCAGACAAACTGGACGATACTGGGAAGGAATATCTTTCCCGCATCCACAGCGGCGCTCAAAAGATGAGTCGTCTTATCGACGACCTTCTGAACCTTTCCAGGCTCTCACGGCAGGAGGTCCAACGGAGAGAGGTCAATTTGAGCGCAATAGCAGCCTCAATAGTTGCTGAACTGCGCGAGGCCCATCCTGACAGGGGCGTTGAGGCGGACATCAGGGAAGGTCTCACCGCTTTTGCGGACCCGGGGCTGATCGAAGTTGTCCTTTCCAACCTCTTCGGGAACGCCTGGAAGTTCACCGCGAAAACCGGGCATGCCCGCATAGAATTCGGCGCCGTCGAACAGGATGGTAAGATCATTTATTATGTAAAGGACAACGGCGCCGGCTTCGACGGGAAGCATGCGGAAAAGATGTTTTGGCCCTTCCACAGGCTTCATTCGGAAGATGCGTTTGAGGGCACAGGGATAGGCCTTGCCATAGTCGACCGTATTGTCAGCCGCCATGGAGGAAAAGTATGGGCGGAGGGCATAGAGGGGAAAGGTGCGACGGTCTATTTCAGTTTGGCATAGGTTATATAACTTATAACTGAAGCACGGCATTAGACCGTCATTCCCGCGCTTAAGGCGCCTACTGTTGGCATGTAGTAAGCGGGAATCCATTCTTTTTAAGAAAGTGGATACCCTCCTCGCGGGGTATGACGATGAGGGGTAATAATGAGAACGATTCTTATTGTTGACGACAGTCCAACCGATATAGAGCTCACGATAATCGCGCTGGAAGCGACAGGGAGGGAAATAAGTGTATGCTCCGCACCTGATGGCCGGTCCGCGCTTGCAATACTCAGGAATGGACATGAACTGCCCGCTCTGGTATTGCTCGATATGAAGATGCCGTGTATGGGCGGCATAGAAGTGCTGCGTGAAATACGCGCCGACGAGCGGCTTAGAGAACTCCCCGTTGTGGTGGTCACGTCTTCATCACTCGAATCTGACAGGACAAAGGCAATTGCCGCAGGCGCCAGCGGATATATTCATAAGCCTTTGGCTTTGGCCGAATTCAGTAAAGCCTTGAAGTCTGTTCTGCATCGCTGGCTGCCGTTATAATATACAATATCCCATGAATATCGTTGACCTTATTTCCGGCATTCCGCTTTTCCATGGCCTGCCCAGGGAGCAGCTTGAGGAAGTGGCTGATATTATCACAGACCAAATGTTCCGGAAGGGACAGACTGTTTTCTCCGAGGGGGAGGAGGCTTCCGGTTTTTATGTTGTTATTGCCGGCCAGGTCAAGATTTTCAAGGTCTCTTCAGAGGGAAAAGAGCAAATATTGCATCTTGTTACACGCGGCGAATCTTTTGGAGAAGTGCCGGTGTTTACAGGAGGACGTTTTCCCGCCCATGCACAAACAGTAGAGAAGAGCAGGATCTTCTTTTTTCCGCGTGTCTTTTTCCTGGAACTGATCAGGAAGGACCCGTCTCTCGCTTTGAATATGCTTGCCGATCTTTCAAAAAGACTGAGGCGCTTCACTCAGCTTGTGGAAGAGCTCTCGCTGAAAGAAGTCCCTTCCAGACTGGCGGCGCACATTCTTTATTTGAGCGAAAGGGAGAACGGTTCGGGTGATCTCGAACTGTCTATTACAAAGGGCCAGCTTGCGAGCCTCCTAGGCACAATTCCGGAAACCATATCGCGCATTCTCGGTAAGATGAGCAGCCAGGATATTATAAAGGTCCGGGGCCGCGGAATAAGTATAATTAACAGAAAAAAACTGGAAGACCTTGCAGCAGGAGAAAAGCTCATCGTCTGAGTCAGCTTAGTGCAGTGCGTCCAACGCTTCTTTACATTGTCATTGCGAGCGAGGCGAAGCAATCTCGCAGTGAAAGACGAGATTGCCGCGCCCGATAAAACCGGGCTCGCAATGACAAGAGATTTGCGACGCACTACATTAGCCCTTTAGCGCGGCAGTAAAAAAGCATTATGTGTTAGAATAAAAATACCGAACTGCTACCCAACAAAAAGTGGCATAAATTCGGGATTTTTTTTAGAAATCATGGAAGGATTGTTTTTCTGTAGCCGGGGGCTGGCCCTGCGCAGCAGGCAAGTGTGAACTCCGCCAGGTCCGGAAGGAAGCACCGGTAAGCATTCTGTCTGGGTGCCGCAGCAAGCCGGCCCTATGAAAATTTTTAAGCGCCAGTCCCCGGGTACAGAAAAAAGTAAGCAGTAAGCACTAAGGAGTAAGCAGCAACGGCAAAGAAGAAGTAATAATTCATACTGCTTACTGCCTACTGCTTACTGCTTACTTATTGGGGGTTTATGTCATACCTGGTATTAGCAAGAAAATGGAGACCGCAAACTTTCGATGACTTGACCGGTCAGGAACCCGTTGCTCATATTTTAAGAAACGCCCTCGCCCACAATAAAGTAGCGCACGCATATATCTTTTCAGGACCCAGAGGGGTCGGTAAAACTACTACGGCCCGGATCTTGGCGAAGGCGTTGAACTGCGAAAACGGACCGACATCAGACCCCTGTGGAAAATGTGCATCGTGCCTTGATGTTGCTGAAGGCTCTTCAATGGATGTTTCTGAAATCGATGGGGCCTCGAACACGGGCGTGGACAATATAAGAGACCTCAGGGAAAAAGTCCGTTATGCGCCGTCAGGGGGCCGGTATAAAGTTTATATAATTGATGAGGCGCATATGCTTTCCACATCAGCCTTTAATGCTCTTTTGAAAACCCTTGAGGAACCTCCACCCCACGTCATATTCGTGCTTGCCACCACCGAACCCAAAAAGATCCCTCCAACGGTGCTCTCCCGCTGCCAGCACCTTCCATTCTCAAGAATGAGCGGCCATAAAATCAAGGATCGGCTTAAGACAATTGCCGATGCGGAAGGTATAAAAATTTCAACCTCTCCGCTTGAGATGATCGCTCGCGCAGCTGACGGAAGCATGAGGGATGCCCTGACGCTCCTTGATCAGTTAACTTCATTCTCCGATGATATCTCTGCTTCCGACGTGAAAGATCTCCTCGGCATTACCGATGCGGAAACCCTCGCAGGGCTTGCTGCTTCGGTCATCGAAGGCAACAGTAAAAAGATTATTACACTAATCGCCGCACTTACGGATACCGGCACTGATCTGAAGCCTTTCACGAGGGACTTCCTGCAATTCATCAGAAATCTTCTGGTATCAAAAATAACCGGTGAAACAGAAGGCATTCTTGATCTCGGCGAGGAGGAAGCGAGGGCCATGGCCGGTATCAGGGATACTGTCAATGAAGAATATCTCGCCCTGATACTATCAGAGCTTATCAAGGCCGAACCAGGCATAAGAAATGCGTTTTATCCTCGCATCGCGCTCGAAATGACACTTATCAGGTTGAGTATGCTCAACCGCTTCAAATCCATAAACGCGGCGCTGCAGGCACTGCAGTCCCCGAATTCTCCTTTGCCCCAAAAGCATGCCTCTCAGCAAATAGCCGCTTCCGGAGCACAGCCCCCCGCCGTCGCTGGTGGGTATCCTGAAAATATCAAAGTAAAGGCCGCGGCGGGCCCAGCCCTATCCTCCTCCGTCTGGGATGCCATGCTCACGAAAGTGGACGCAGTGAATCAGCCCCTTGCCAGCAAGCTTAGGGAGGGTGACATAGCATTTGGGGAGGGTACGGCCAAAATTGTTTTTACAGGCGGTTGCGCAGTGCACGCTGAGTCGGTCGGAGAAAACCTGCCGTTGATAAAAAAATTGCTGGATGACCTCTGCTGTATGAGCATCGAAGTCTCGATTGAAACCGCAGCGTCGTCAACAGTGACCAAGAAAGATCTAAAAGAGCGGGCTCTGCAGGACCCTATCGTCCAGGACGCCCTTGAACTGTTTGAAGGAAGGATTGTAGATGTGTTACCGATAAAAACCGAAACAAAATACTGAAAGGTTAAGGCTAAGGCTGAGGTTAAGAAGAGATAAAATTCTAAACCTTAACCTAAACCTCAACCTTAATTTTAAAGGGAGGGGAAAATGTCTAAGAAAATGCTTGGCGACATAATGCGCGAGGCCCAGAAGTTACAAGGCGAGATGCAGCGAATGCAGGAGGAGGCAAAATCGAGGACTGTTGAGGCCACTTCAGGCGGCGGCATGATAACCGTAGTGGCAAATGGAGGGGGGGAAGTTGTTTCCATAAAAATAGAAAAAGACGTGGTAAACCCCGATGATGTTGAGATGCTTCAGGATTTGATACTGGCTGCAACAAACGAAGCATTGCGAAGGGCGCAGCAGATGGTGAATGAGGACATGTCGAAACTCACTATGGGCATGCAATTACCCGGTATGGGCGGGTTGGGTAATCTTTTCGGAAAATAACTTGTCACAGGGGATAATTGAAAATCTTGTCTCACAGCTTACCAAGTTGCCGGGCATTGGAAGGAAGAGCGCCCAACGATTGGCATTCTTTATACTCACTATGCCGGCTTCTGAGGCCAAAGGGATTGCCGATGCGATCACCGACGTCAAGGACAACGCCCGGTTCTGTTCAATATGCTTCAATATAACTGCCCACGACCCATGTGAAATATGCAGCGATCCCTCTCGGGACAGGAGCAGAATTTGTGTGGTTGAGGAGCCGAGCAATATTCTTGCCATAGAGCGGACAAAAAGCTACCGTGGCCTTTATCATGTTCTGCTTGGTGCTCTCTCCCCGCTGGACGGAATCACGCCCGACAGGCTGAAGATAGGGGAACTTTCCGCAAGGATACAATCCGGGGGAGTTCATGAAATAATACTGGCCACCAATCCTAACACAAAAGGCGAAATGACAGCACAATATATTGCTGAAATACTCAGGCAGTCCGGGGTAAACATTTCAAGGATTGCCTACGGTCTGCCGATAGGCAGCGACATAGAATTCGCTGATGAAGTAACCCTCTCAAAATCGCTGGAAGGAAGAAGAACGTTATAGCATACTGCGTTCGGCGCACTGTTTACCGGCAAGAAACTTATTCTGATCCACTAAGTTACAAAGAAAACTGACAAAACTCCCGACAGGTATCCGGTACAGCCACCAAGTGTTAAACCTCAGGAATCATATACCAATCAATCCTGAAACTCTCGTTAAGCCCATCAGAATGAGCGAGTATTATGGAAGTCCAAGATACTGTACGGTGAAGCTACAGTTACGCTGATCTTATTCTTGCCCGAATTTTTCGAGCTGTAAAGTGCCTTGTCTGCGGCTCTGACGAAATCATTTTTATCGAGTTTGTTTTTATTTGGATCATAAAAGGATACCCCCACGCTAACGGTGACCCGTATCTTTATATTATCGGCAACTAGCATATTGGCCTCTATCTTCTTACGGACTCGTTCGGCAAAAATGACCGCCCCTTTCAGGCCGGTTTCCGGCAGTATTACCGAAAATTCATCACCGCCGTACCTGGCAACGGTGTCTATATTCCTGCTCGACTCCCATATAAGGCCTGCAACAGATCTCAACATCTCGTCCCCTATTAGATGACCGTAAGTGTCATTTATATTCTTGAAATTATCTATGTCGATCATGATGAGAGAGACAATGTTTATATGCCTTTGGGCCCTCGCCAGCTCGTCTTGCAACTTCTCTTGAAAATAATTGTGGTTGTACAAGCCGGTAAGTCCGTCAGTTCCGATAAGTTCCTTAAGCTGCCGGTTTTCCTCCTTCAGCTCATTTGCAAGTCTCTCAGCCTTCTCCTTTTCTTCAAGGAGTCGATGAAGTAAAAGGTCGTAACTCAGATGGAGCCTAACACTATTTGCAGCAGGTATTATTTTGTTCAAAATGGAAATATCCTCCAATATCCTTTATAACATCGGTAGTCAATGCTCTTTAAACAGTCATTATTCCAGGAACCCGAAAATAGTTTACGAGTATAAACTCAATCATCCTAATGAGTTGTGCCATTGGAATCAAAACAAGTAGTCCCTTTTTTGTCATTTTCACTCACGCATCCTGATGGGCTGAACGAAAAACTCCTTCATTCAATGTTAAGCTCAATATATATAATTTGCATCAGTACTAGTCTGATTTTAATGTCAGTTTTTGTCTTACGCCATACTTGTGCAAAATAAAAATCAAATCAGTACCACCTGATTGCCGTGACGGCTTGTGTCGGCTTGACGTGCCTGATATTTCCTTTATTCTATGAATTATGAAGGACCTCGCATGTCTAATAATGATAATATCTCTTTTTATTGCCTCGTGCGTTTTTATTCCTATCCCAACCACAGAACGGCCTGCCAAAGAATACCCGCAATATTCAGAAGAGCTTCTAGACCTCATAAATCAGTACAGGACAAGCAACGGGCTCAATGTGCTTTATTACGATAACAGCTTGACTGCAATCGCAGAAGGCCACAGCACATACATGTACCGTCGTAACGTTTTGAGTCATGATCATTTTCATGAGCGGTTTGATCAATCCTTAAGTGATCACTGTGTTGAGGATGTGGGCTGGAACTATCCTACTCCGCGAGACGCGTTTAACGCCTGGAGAAAGTCCGAAAAGCATAATAGAAACATGCTGGTCGTGGACATCCGAAAGGCCGGCATTTCAAGAGTTGGGGCTTACGTCACCTTTTTTGCCTGCAATTAATTACTCTCGAAGAGTTATTAATTATAAAGCTATGCGCATTTCTATATTTAGAAAAAGAGATGTCGAGAGAGATAGACTTGGGGTTTGAACAATCTTTAAACTTTAAAGCCGGCAATAAAAGAAAAAGTCATTAAACAGATTATTTATGCCTGAAAGAGATATTCAGCTATGCCTTGAAGACATATGAATTTATCAGGAATACTGGCACAGACCCAAAGACGCCTCGTCTTTAACTCTGCAGGCTGTATTCTACATGCCCAGTGCCTCTCTGGTGATACGCTCTGCGGCTTCAAAAATGGTCTTCTTGCCTTCAATTGTGCGAGCTTCGATATAAAATCTGACTTTGGGTTCTGTTCCGGACGGTCTTATCATCAGCCATGAGCCGTCATCAAAAACCACCTTTGTGCCGTCTATAGTTATCAAGTCCATGACCGTCCTGGTTTCGCGACCGATGCTCGTGACCGTTCCTTTGGTAAAGCGCTCCTTTAATACCGCGAGCTTGCGGAGCAGCGGCTCTCCTACCAGCGAGCGGTCAACTGAAATTCCCGAGCGGTCGGGATAAAAGTGCCCGAACTCGTTCATAAGTTCATTCAGGTAGCTGCTCAAATTCTTGCCTGTAACAGCCACCATCTCAATAGCGAGAAGCAGTCCGAACAGCGCATCTTTTTCCAGAGTATTATTAAAACCGGATATGCCATCAGATTCTTCAAAGGCAACGATCGCTCTTTTTTGAGAATCTGGAAGCAAATAGGGTCTGAAGTTTTTAAACCCCACCTTTGTTTCTATCACCGGGATACCGAGTTTTTCCGCAATGGCCTTTACGAAATTGCTTGTGCCCACCGACTTTGCAACAACACCCCGTATGCCTTTATACACATATAAAAAATGCAGGGCCATGGCGCCGAAGTAATTCATGGGTATTTGCATCGATCCGTCGCTGTATCTGATACGGTCGCCGTCAGGGTCCATGATCACACCCAATTTCCAGTCAGTGCCGCATTCCCTTAAGACACGTTCCACCCCTTCCATATTTTTCTCTGAGGGTTCCGGAGCGATACCCCCGAAAAGCACATTGTCTGAGGTCCTCAGGTACGCAATTTTGCTGCTGGGGCCGAGTATCCTCTCCATGCGGCCACGAGTTGCCCCGTGCACGTTGTCAATACAGATGGTACAGTCAGCCCTCTTTATGAAATCATGTATCCCTGCAATATCGAGTGTTTTACGTCCCGTAATAAAGGACAGGTATTGGCTTGTGAGATCCACATTATCAATACGTACGGGCTTTACTGAAGGAAGTACCGCAGATTCCCGCATCATTCTGTTGGCAATCTCTTCTATTTTCGAGGTAATCTCCGACCCCGCAGGCCCTCCGTCAGAAGGATTGAATTTGAAGCCTGAGTAATTGGCCGGATTATGAGACGGAGTAAGATTGATCGAGCATGCAGCATGCAGCATTCCAATGCCCGCCGAGAATTCAGGCGTGGTGGCCTCCCCTGCATACCATGTCTTAATCCCTTCCTTCTGAAGATACCCGAGGACTTCCATGGCGAATTCCGGACCCAGCAGTCTGTTATCGTGCCCCACAATTATTCCACGTTCCCTCACCTCGTCAAAATCCGTGACCCCGAGTGAGAGCATAACAGACTCATCGCCTTTTTTAAACATTTCTATAATTGCCGATGTTACGATGCGCACATTATGAAATGTAAAGTCGCTGCCTATTTCCCCCCTCCAGCCAGAGGTCCCGAAAACTATCTGCACGGGGCGCATGTTTTCTCTCGCAAACCGTTCAACCTCTGCAAGCAGCTCCGGGTCCGCAGACGGATTGGTCAGCAGCTCTTTCCAACAGGCTGCCGCGTCAGAAAATGTATGAGACATGAATTTACCCCCATACTTTTTTTTAGTTCCATTAAATTGTATCACATTGTCAGTGGTGCGTGAACACAAGTGGAAAAAATCATTTGTGCAATTTGTTGCGTGCACATATTTGCTCATACTGCAATTTTAAGCATTGTCAGATTTAAAACGTTATCTTGCTAAACCCATTCGCTCTCCTGTTTCTGCATTGGAAAATAAAGAAACACCTCTTCATGCTATAGTTGGCATAAGAGTTGAATACATTTACCTTGTATTTATGATCATCTCAAAACCGAATTTACTATACGATCTCAAAAACACCCTTAAACGGGTCCTGCGATCAGAACAATTCTCGATGAAAGCGGCAAATATCATACATTTTTGTTTGGTATCTGCGAGACGGATGTGATAGAATCCTTGCAATTGGATAGCCGACCTCGTCGGTTAGCTTATGCTGACATTGTCAGCGCTTTAGGCTGTTAAATCAAAGGGAGGGAAAAAATGAGTGATGTGAAAATGGGAAATCCTGCTGTAGTTGGTCTCGGCGGATTTGGATTGACGACGTTGGTTCTGCAATGTCACAACCTGGGATTGTGCGGTATTGCTCCTGTACTCTGGCTTGGACTTGTTTTTGGTGGAACAGCACAGTTGTGTGCCGGTCTCATGGAGTTTAAAACAGGCAATAATTTCGGTTTTTGCGCTTTTACAGGATATGGGGCTTTCTGGATTTCGTTATGCCTCATGGTAATTTTCGGCAAAAATACGGCCTACCCCATGCTGGCGTGGAATGCCAATGACCTCGGCTTTTTCCTCGTAATGTGGACCATCTTCACGATTATTCTCTTTATTGCCACATTGAAGCACCACACTGCACTGGTGTTACTATTCCTGACACTAGTCATCGGGTTTATCGCTCTCGATGTCAAAGAACTTACAGAGAACGCTGCTGCGGGAACCTTTGCTTCTTATGATCTGATAGTTTGCGCCTTGTTGGCATTATATCTCATGGCGGTTACGGTATTTGCAGAGTCGGGCATTAAACTTCCTGTTGGTAGTCCCTGGATCAAGTAAGCGCCTTCAAACATGGACTCCCTCCTTGCATTAGGAGGGGGGCATGTTCTTAAGATAGTTGCAGGGTCAGCATATCTTTTCATCTTTATTCAGGATCGCCAATGTGATCCTTGACACACAGACCAGTTTGCCGTTCTGGTTGCTTATTGATATTTCCCACACATGTGTCCTCCTGCCGATGTGGACGGGCTTCACAATCCCGGAGACACGGCCTGAACGTACAGGTCTCACATGATTTGCATTGATCTCCAACCCGACACCGTACTGTTTTTCCCCGTCGATACACAGTATACCGGCAATGCTTCCCAGGGATTCGGCCAGCGCCACAGAGGCGCCACCGTGAAGCATCCCTGCGGGTTGAACAGTCCTGTGGTCAACAGGCATCGTGCCTTTAATATAATCGGCTCCGATTTCGGTAAATTCAATCCCAAGATGCTGGACCAATGTATTTTCGCATCTCTTGTTGAGGTCTTCAACCGTCGGTTTGCCTTTCCATATAGACACCTTAAGCCCTCCCTGCTGCCGATTATTTTCCGGCAACGACATTCAACAACTTGTCCGGTACAAAAATAATTTTTTTAATATCATTCCCGTGAATATACTTGCTGAACTTGATGTCGTTGATCACGACCTCAAACAAATTTTCCTTAGTCATTCCCTTTTCAACCTGAACAGTGCCCCGCAATTTACCGTTCACCTGGACTGCAACGGTCACACTCTCCTCGGCTATCAGGTTACTGTCATATTCAGGCCATGCCTGGTCCATCACCCTCGTATTTTTACTTATAGCCATTTTCCACATTTCAGAGGTAATATGAGGAGCAAAAGGATACAAAAGAACACAAAGCAGTTCAAACATCTTTTCCGGAATTGCAGACATTGCTGAAATTTCATTGGTATAAGACATTATTTCAGCTACTGCCGTATTGAAACGCATTTTCTCGATTCGTTCCGAAACATTCCTGATTGTTTTATGCATAAGCCTCAGGTCCTTTTCAACAGGTAAAATACCGGAGCCGATTTTTTCCATGCTGTTCCAAACACGGTTCAAAAATCGGGAGATACCGACAAGACCGTCCGTATTCCACATCACCGCAAGGTCGAAGGCGCCGATAAACATAAGGTATACCCTGAAAACATCTGCGCCAAATTCATTGGCGATGTCATCCGGATTTACGACATTGCCGCGGGATTTAGACATTTTTTCGCCGTCCGCCCCCAGAATCATCCCGTGAGAGGTCCGTTTCTTGTACGGTTCCTTACAGGGCACAAGACCTTCGTCGTACAAAAATTTATGCCAGAACCTGGAGTATAACAAATGCAAAGTTGTGTGCTCCATCCCTCCGTTATACCAATCAACCGGAAGCCAATAATCGAGCTTTTCTCCGGAGGCAAACTCTACATTGTTACGCGGATCAATATACCTGAGAAAGTACCAGGATGAACCTGCCCACTGGGGCATTGTGTCTGTTTCGCGCCTGGCAGACCCGCCACACCTGGGGCACTTGGTATTCACCCAATCGGTGAGCCCCTCAAGTACGGATTTCCCGTCTTCCCCTGATATAAAGGATTTTACTTCAGGGAGCAGTACAGGCAGTTCCTGTTCCGGCACAGGGACCCACCCGCATTTTTCACAGTGGACCATCGGAATTACTTCACCCCAGTATCTTTGGCGTGAAAAAACCCAATCCCTGAGTTTATAATTTATTTTACTTTCTCCGCATTTATGCCCGGTAAGCCAGTCAACTATTTTCTTTTTAGCTTCCTGCACAGATAAACCATTCAGGAAATCAGAATTGATTAACCGACCGTCTCCTTCATATGCGCCGACCGATATATCGCCGCCGGATATGACCTGATCAACGGGAAGTTGATATTTTTTTGCAAACTCGTAATCTCTCTTGTCGTGGGCGGGCACGGCCATAATAGCTCCGGTCCCATAGCCCATGAGCACATAGTCAGACACCCATATCGGAATTTTTTGTTTAGTCGCCGGATTGACGGCGTCTATTCCCCCCAATCTCACTCCGGTCTTTTCTTTTGCGAGGTCCATCCTTTCGATTTCCGACTTGTGGGAAGCCTGCTCAAGGTAATTTTTAACTTCCCCGCTATTGCTTATCACCGTCATCAGTTCTTCGAGTATTGGATGTTCAGGGGAAAGCACCAAATAAGTTGCTCCGAAAATAGTATCAGGCCTCGTGGTAAATACTCTTATGAGGGCCTTTGAGTCCGTAAAAAAATCGATCTCTGCTCCGTAGCTTTTACCAATCCAGTTAATTTGCTGTGTTTTAATTTTTTCAAGATAGTCGACATCTTCCAGGTCGCTGATCAGCCTGTCGGCATATTCAGTGATTTTCAACATCCACTGATTTTTATTTTTCTTGATGACCGGGGAACCGCATCTTTCACACGTGCCGTCAATAACTTCTTCATTTGCAAGACCGACCTTGCAGGAGGTGCACCAATTAATCGGTATATCTGCTTTATAGGCCAAACCACCGTTAAATAAACGTAAAAAAATCCACTGGGTCCATTTATAATAATCGGGGTCCGTTGTGTTAATCTCGCGGTCCCAATCAAAAGAGAATCCCAGCATTTTTAACTGTCTTTTAAAGTTTGCAATATTTCTCTTTGTCGATTCGAGCGGATGGACGCCATGTTTAATGGCAAAATTTTCTGCAGGAAGACCAAAAGCGTCCCAGCCGATGGGAAACATCACATTGTAACCCTCCATGCGTCTCTTCCTCGCAATAATATCCATGGCGGTAAAGCTTCTGGGGTGTCCGACGTGAAGTCCTTCTGCAGAAGGATATGGAAATTCAATCAGCACATAATATTTAGGCTTGCTGCTTTTATCATAGGCAACGAACGCCCTATTTTCGAGCCAAATATTTTGCCATTTATTTTCTATTTCTTTAAAAGGATAAGACAATTATTTACTCCCCCTCTAAAAAAGCGTACTGCGTCATCAAAAAAAAGTATCAAAGTGTCAGAGTATCAAAGTGTCAGAGCAAAGGCCAAAAGCGCTTTGAGCTTTTAAAATTTCTTATCTTTGACACTCTGACACCCTGACACTCTGACACTTTTTTTTAATCCGTCCGGACGAGGCGAAATCCGTCATTGCTGTCACGGTAGTCGGGAATGATTGAGAGACGCTTTTCTGCACGGGTGTACCCGGCGCCATTGAACCAGGAACCTCCGCGCAACACGTGGTTCGTTCCGCTTTCCGGCCCTGCAGGGTTGTTCTTCGGACTGTTTCTGTAATAGTTTTCGTCATATAAATCCTGGCACCACTCCCATACATTGCCGCTCATGTCGTACAATCCTAAACCATTAGGCCTCTTCTTTCCTGCGTGATGGGTCTTTTCACCCGAATTGGCGTCAAACCACGCATATTCCCCAAGCTCAGGTTCACTGCTCGTGCCCGCCCACTTCTCCTTTTTTCCTCCGCTCCTCGCCGCATATTCCCACTCTGCCTCAGTGGGTAAACGATAATTCTTTCCTATCCGCTGGTTTAACTTCCCTATAAATTGCTGCGTATCATTCCAGCTTATATTTTCAACAGGGCAACTATCGCCGCAAATACTGAATTCTGAAGGGTTGAAGCCCATAATCTCTTTCCACTGCCCCTGTGTTACATCATAAGTTCCAATATAAAAATCATTAACGCAGACTTCGTGAACAGGCCGCTCATCAGCGTAACCATCCCCAAAACCGTCCCCCATCTGATAACACCCGCCCTTTACCAGGAGGAATTCCATATTATCGACTGACGCTTCCGCACCTCTCTTTACAGGCATTTCAGGCGCAGCCATCATCTCCGGATGATCTTCCACCAGCCTTTCACCCATTAATCTTTTTGTGACCCTCTTGCTTGACTCTATCAGCTCATCAACTTCGCATTTACACTTGTCCTCAGAAATCCGATCAACATTGCCGGTCTTAACATCTATAAGCGACAGCGAAAGAAAATATGTCTTGCCGACGATGTTTATTGAACCAATAATTATTTTCGCAACGTCCAAAAGACGCCCTGCCTCCATTATGCCTGTACATGGGCCGGAAACACAGGCGGACATTTGAAACATCTGCTCACCCAATTTCCCGTTCATGTCTCCCCTATTGATCACCTTGTATTTGCCGGACCTGACAAGCTCGTGCCGTATGCTCTCTGAAAGCGGGCGCAAAATATTATTATCCGCGTTCTGCGTTACGAGATCAAAAACCGCAACGTAGTTCTCTCTGAGCTCTTGCATTTGCGCCGCCTTACCGGCAGCCTGCAATGCATCGGTAAAAACGAGCATGGATAGCAGAAACAAACTAATTGATAAAATTATGGTTTTCATATGTGTGAAAATACTATAACCAAAAAGGCACGCATAGGTAAAGGTTGAGGTAAGGTTAAGGTTAAGGCAGAGGGAAAAAATAAACAATACTGTCTTGTCTTTTCTTAACCTTAACCTCAACCTTTACCTGCCTTACTTAACCTTAACCTCTACCTGCCTTAACTCTGCGGCTCCATTCGTATGCCTTTTGCAGTATTGACTCCTCATCTCCTGTGACCAGTTTCCTGCCCTTGATAACCGGCCTGCCGTCGATCATTACATCTTCTACATCAGAAGCCATTGCCGCATAGACGATAACTGAATAAAGGTCATAGGCCGGAGTCAGATGCGGGCTGCGCATATTCAGGGTGATTATGTCAGCGCGCTTTCCGGGTTGTATGCTCCCGAGTTGATCACCAAGACCCAGCGCACCGGCACCCCATCGTGTTGCCATAAGCAGGGCCGTTTTCGAGTCGACAACAGTGGAATCGTTTGCCACCGCCTTGTGGACTTTTGCAGCTGTAGCCATTTCACTAAGGATATTGAGGTCATTGTTGCTGGCTGCGCCGTCAGTTCCCAGGGCTACCCTCACTCCGGCAGCAAGCATCCTGGCAACAGGGGCAATACCTGCTGCGAGTTTAAGGTTGCTTTCGATGCAGTGAGAAACCGCAACACCTCTTCGCGCAAGGAGGTCTATTTCCCTGTCATCAAGCCACACGCAATGGGCGGCAAGCAGTCTATCGCTGAGAAGACCTATGCTTTCGAGGTACTCGACAGGCCTTTTGCCATACCGGCGCATAATCTCGGCGACCTCCCAGGACGTTTCAGACAGGTGTATTGTGGTCAGAACTCCCCTCCGGTCTGCCAGTTTTTTTACCCTCTCTAATGTTTGAGTGCCGCAGGTATACGCGGAATGAGGAGCTATGCAGGGAGTGATCAGGGGATCTCCCTGCCATGAATCGATGAAAAGCTCTGCATTGCCGAGATACTCGTCAACTGTATTCGCTGTCATGGTAGGAAAGTCGAGAACGCCAACACCCAGAAGCGCACGCATGCCAAGCTGTTTCGAGGCAGCGGCAGAACTATCACCGAAGAAATACATATCATTATAGGTGGTTATTCCCGCCTTCAGCATCTCCAGGCAGGCGAGCAGGACGGCGTCATATACGAATTCAGCGCTCAGCAGCCTGTTTTCGGCAGGCCATATGTGTTTTTCCAGCCATTCCTTCAGCGGAAGATCATCAGCCAACCCTCTAAAATATACCATTGCTGCATGTGTGTGGGTGTTGATAAGCCCGGGCAGCACCAGCCTGCCCTCCCCCCCAATGCTATGAGCCGATGAATATTTCCTGAGGATATTCTCTGCAGCGTCAACATCTGCGATCATGCCGCCTTTTACCGCCACAGCCCCGTCATGAACGATGTCCAGACGGTCGTTCATCGTAAGTATATCCTCTCCGAAAACAATATAGTCTATTTGTTCCATAGATTAAGAATGGGCAATGGGCTATAGGCCATAGACCATAGGTACAGAATCTTATCCCCCATAGCCCATTGCCTATCGCCCATTGCCTGTATTTATTATTAAAGAAAAAAGTGTAAACAGAAAGATCGCAATGCTTATATAGCCATTCATATTGAAAAAAGCCATATCGAGACGGCTAAGGTCCTCAGCCTTCACCAGCGAATGTTCGTATATAAGAAGTCCTGCAATAACCATCATCCCGGTCGAGTAAACGATATTCAGCCCGAATATCACTCCGGTTGCAGCCAACAGAACCCATGTAATGAAATGGAACAGCTTTGAAAGAACGAGAGACCCTCTTATGCCGAACCTCTGTGGAATTGAATGAAGACCGTATCCCCGGTCAAACTCGATGTCCTGCAGAGCATACAGGACGTCGAACCCGGCAAGCCAAAAAACGACGGCAAAACTCAGCGGTAGAATCTCTTTGTCAAGAGTCCCCCTTACAGCAATCCATGCCCCCAGGGGCGCTGCGGCAATTGCGATGCCGAGGATAAAATGCGCCATCCAGGTAACCCTCTTGGTAAAAGAGTAGAGGACGAGAACCAGAATTGCAAGAGGAGAGAGCTTAAAGCACAACGGATTAAGCCGGTAAGCAGCAAAAATAAGCAATGACAGAGCAACAGAGGTGAAGAGCGCTGCATCGAGCACCCGTATCTTACCCGAAGGAAGTTCCCTGCCGGCTGTCCGTGGATTTGCAGCGTCAATGTTTCTGTCGATAATCCTGTTAAGGCCCATGGCTCCCGAGCGGGCGCCGACCATTGCGACAGTAATCCAAAAAAGCTTTTCAGCCGGAGGGAATCCGGCTATACCCCAAAAAGTCGTAGACTTTTCCGGGACAACCGCTGATGCGAGCATGGCGCCTGTAAAAGCAAAAGGCAGCGCAAATACAGAATGGGAAAATTTTATCATTCTTAGAAAAAGGACCGCCTTATTTTTCACCATTTCCATGAATTTTATGATAGCATACCCGGAGGGCTGGAGGGGCAGAGGGCTGGAGGCTCCTGCCAATCCTGCGACCCTCCGACCTTCCAGCCGTCTAATTTGTTTTTCTTGACAAAGGCCAAAAACTATGTTAAGAATTTCTCATTCTGTAAAACAAAAGCAAACGGTAATGGATAGCGGGTAATTAGTTGTTGATTTTTTTTTCTTTAGACTATAGCCTATAACCCATGACCCACAACCTATAACCTGTACTATGAGGAGGGACTATGATGAACCTGGATGATCTCAAGTATCACAAAGAGCACACATGGGTGATGGCATCGGGGAAAAAGGCCACGATAGGCATCACCGATTATGCTCAGGACGCACTGGGAGATATCGTATACATTGACCTGCCGGAGGTTGGGTCCTCTGCCGAAGCAGGCACTGAAATCGCGGAAATCGAGTCGACAAAAGCAACGTCGTCAATAATCACACCCGTAAGCGGAACTGTTGTCGATGTCAACGAAAAACTTGCAGATTCTCCGGAGATCATAAACGAGGACCCTTACAATAAGGGATGGGTCGCAATCATAGAAATGGATGATCCTTCCGAACTTGATGAACTTATGGATAGTGGAGACTATGACAAGTATATCGAAGAGGAAGCCAAGTGAAATTAACGATCATCGGAGCAGGACCTGGAGGATATGTTGCTGCCTTAAAAGCTGCCAGGCTCGGCGCACAGGTAACCATAATAGAAGACACAGAGGTTGGGGGAACATGCCTCAACCGGGGCTGTATACCTACCAAATCATTAGTTGCCTCTGTCGAGGCGCTTCAGACGGCAAAGCGACTCAATGAATACGGAATAGATATCCAGGGAGAGGTCAAACCCAATCTGTCCAAAATAATGGATAGGAAGAATAAGATCGTTGCGACCCAGGTAAGAGGTATCAGGTCTCTCTTTAAGAGCTGGGGGATTACACTTATTGAAGGCAGGGGAATGATTCTCACCCCTGAAAAAGTTGAAGTGCGGAAAAAGGACGGACCAACAGAGGTAGTTGAGACCGATAAAATAATAATCGCCACTGGCTCGCGCCCCGCGGAGTTGCCGATGTTTCCTCTCGATGGGGAACATATCCTTTCAAGCGATCACGCTATAGCGATCACCGCGATACCGAAAAGCCTGATTATTATCGGCGCAGGGGTGATCGGCTGTGAATTCGCTTGCATATTCAGGGAACTCGGGACCGAAATAACTATGGTCGAGATGATGCCGGGGGCCCTTTCTACAGAAGACCACGAAATAGCGGCATTGCTCCAAAGAGAATTAATAAAGAAAAAAATTAAGTTGTTCTCCGGCGTCAGGGTGAACAGGGTCGAGCGCGGTCAAGACGGTATTCATATATACCTTAACAGCGGGGAAGAACTCATTGCCGAGAAACTTCTTGTTTCCATAGGAAGAGCATTCAATGTTGAGAATATCGGGCTGGAGGCACTGGACATCCTGAAAGGCCCCCGCGGAGAAATAGTTGTAAACGAAAGAATGGAAACGAACTGGGGCGGCATTTATGCAATAGGAGATGTAACCGGAGGCCCTCTCCTCGCCCATGTTGCGTCCAGAGAAGGGCTGGTGGCTGCATGTAATTCCTGCGGTACAGATGCCACGATGGATTATTCGGTGGTCCCTGCAGGGACCTTTACTTCCCCGGAGATCGGATCTGTCGGTCTCAGAGAACAACAGGCGGCTGAACAGGGCATTAACGTTACGGTGGGGCGTTTCCAGTTCAGAATGCTGGGCAAGGCCCATGTGATGGGAGAGATAACCGGTATGGTCAAGATACTTGCCGGCGCCGGTTCAGGCAAGGTTTTAGGAGTGCATATTATCGGCGCACATGCATCAGACCTGGTCCACGAAGGAGCTCTTGCCATGCAGGCCGGCTTGACTGCGGAAGCGATAGCCGGTATGATGCATGCCCACCCTACCCTCGCAGAATGCGTAATGGAAGCTGCCGCTGATGTGAATGGCGAGGCAATACACGTGATGAAAAACTAAGAAAAGAAAGTGTCAGAGTATCAGAGTGTCAAAGTATCAGAGCAAAGACCAACGGCACTTTGATTTTTGAAGTTTTATATCTTTGACACTTTGATACTTTGACACTTTTGATACTATTTTAAAAGGAGGTTCTTTATGGGTGAGATTCTGGACATACTTGCTTCAGAGGTGCTTGATTCGAGGGGCAACCCTACCGTCGCAGTCGATGTGCTGCTTGACAGCGGCGCAACAGGCGACTCAATTGTCCCTTCAGGCGCGTCTACCGGCCAGAGGGAGGCGCTTGAGTTGAGAGATGGCGACAAAAAAAGGTATCACGGCAAAGGGGTCCTCAAAGCGGTGAAAAATATAATGGAAAAGATAGCGCCGCAGCTTATCGGTCTTGAATCGCTGGACCAGGGCCTTGTCGATATGGCGATGATAGAACTCGATGGGACCGAAAATAAGTCGAAACTGGGCGCCAATGCGATCCTGGGGGTATCCATGGCCATATGCCGCGCGTCGGCAAATGAACTGGGACTTCCGCTCTATCAATATATCGGCGGATGCAATGCAAAGGAACTCCCCGTGCCTATGATGAATATAATCAACGGCGGTTCACACGCTGACAATAATCTGGATATTCAGGAGTTTATGATTATGCCCGTGGGTTTTAACACCTTTGCTTCAGCGCTAAGAGCAGGCGCCGAGATATTTCATTCCCTGAAGTCCATCCTCAGGAAGAAAGGCCTCAATACCTCGGTCGGTGATGAGGGCGGTTTTGCGCCGAATCTCAATTCAAACGAAGAAGCCATTTCAGTAATCATTCAGGCAATAAAAGAGAGCGGGTATGCGCCTGGCAAAGATGTCTTTCTCGCTCTCGATGTAGCTTCATCGGAATTCTTTGAGAAGGGCAAATACACTTTTGAAGGAAAGAAAATATCTTCCGATGAACTGACGGCATACTACGAGAAGGTGGTAAAAAAGTACCCCATTCTTTCTATAGAAGACGGCATGGCTGAAAACGATTGGGAGGGCTGGAAGAAACATACTAAGAGTCTCGGCGGGAAAATACAACTGGTAGGCGATGATATTTTTGTCACTAATACAAAAATTTTAAAAGAAGGTATCGACAGTGGGGTCGCAAATTCCATCCTGATAAAACTGAACCAGATCGGCACTGTTACCGAAACTCTCGATGCTATCGAAATGGCAAAAAAAGCGCGCTACACCGCGGTAATCTCCCACCGTTCAGGAGAGACCGAAGATACCACTATCGCAGATCTCGCCGTGGCCTGCAATACCGGGTTTATCAAAACAGGCTCTCTGTCGAGGACAGAAAGGACCGCAAAATATAACAGGCTGCTCGGTATTGAAGAAGAACTGGGCAAGGCAGCAAAATTTAAAGGCCTACGCAATTTTTACAATGTTCCCTCGTTAGGCAGGTAGAGGGAGAGGAGACTGGAAGGCTGGAAGATCAGAGGGCTGGAGGACTGGCCTTCCGACCCTCGAACCCTCTGACCCTCCGACCCTCTCTCTATCCTCAGTGCCTTTCCTGCCGTGATTGATTTTATGCCATCGGAATGATAACATAACCCTATATCGGCACATGGCGAGGGTTGAGTTATGAGAGGACGAATACAGCCGAGGAATCTCAGGCAGCAGGTTGTCTTTGAGGGGAGAAGAAGAAACATCATATTCTTCACCATCGTTACTCTCGCCTTTTTTTACATAGCCATAGCGCTGGTATTAGGAAACATGGGGTTCCTTAAGTACACAGCGCTTAAAAACACAAAGAACAAGTTGGATACTGACATAAGCGCGCTTGAGAAGGAAAACAAGGCGTTAAATGCGGGCGTCACAGCGCTAAAAAATGATGATTTTTATATAGAAAAATACGCGCGCGAGGAATACGGCCTGGCAAAGCCCGGCGAATATATCTTCCAGTTCAAAGACGATGGCCGGTAAGCCTCTTTCCGTTGCCTTCCTCTGGCACATGCATCAGCCTTATTACAAAGATCCCTTTACCGGCGTCTTCAGGCTCCCCTGGGTGCGATTGCATGGCGTCAAGGACTACCTCGATATGGTGACAATCCTTTCCGATTTTCCGGATATTCGTCAAACTTTTAACGTTGTGCCTTCGTTGCTGGAGCAAATTGTTGATTATACTGATAACAATGCGACGGATACTTATCTCGAGTTGTCTTTGAAGAGTCCTTCGGACCTTACCGTAGCAGAGAGACAGTTTATCATCGAAAATTTTTTCTACGCAAATTGGGATACCATGATAAAGCCCCTTCCCCGCTACTATGAACTGCTCATTAAAAGAGGGGTCCGGTTCACGAAAAGTGATATTGAGCGTGCCTCCAGATATTATGATGACCGCGACATCAGAGACCTCCAGGTGCTGTTCAACCTTGCATGGATTGACCCGATTTTCAAGAACGAGAGCGACCCGTTTCTGCATGGATTGATGAAAAAAGGAAGAGATTTCACCGAAGAAGAAAAAAAGCTTCTTATCGGGAAGCAAATGGCGATTTTAAAGAAAATAATCCCTGAGTATAAAAGAATGAGCGACAGCGGTCAGATAGAACTTTCGGTGACTCCGTTCTATCACCCTATACTTCCACTGCTGTGGGACACTAACAGCGCCAGAATCGGAATGCCTCAAGTGAACCTTCCCAAAAAACACTTCTCCCATCCGGAAGATGCGGTCAGGCAGATTGAAATGGGAATTGGGTATTTTGAACGCCTTTTCGGGAAAAAGCCGGCCGGCATGTGGCCCTCCGAAGGATCGGTCAGCGAAGATGTCGTCAGGGCCATAAGCAATGCAGGGATCAAGTGGATCGCAACAGATGAAGAAGTGCTGGCCCGTTCACTGCAGAGGTCTTTCAGAACTCCCGAAGGCCTTCTCATTGATCCAGCCATCCTTTACAGGGCGCATCAATTCAGCGGAGTATCCATGCTCTTCAGAGATCATAAACTATCGGACCTCATAGGCTTCACCTATTCCGGCTGGAAAGCCGAAAAGGCAGTTGCGGACTTTATAGGCAAACTGGCGGAGATTCGCAACACGCTCCCCCGGGACAGGGCAAACATAGTGCCGGTAATCCTCGACGGTGAAAACGCCTGGGAATATTTTGCCAATGACGGTCATGATTTCCTCTCTGCCCTCTACAGTGCCCTAAGCAGCGACGACCGTTTCAAAGCGGTAACTATTTCTGATTTTATTAGTGAAAACGGGGCGGGCGACCCGCTCCCTCGCCTTCATGCCGGATCATGGATAAACGCAAACTTCGGTATCTGGATCGGCCATGAAGAGGACAACCTGGCGTGGGATTACCTTTCGCAGACAAGAGATGATCTTGAAATATTCGGCCGTGCAAATCCCGGCAAGGACCTCTCGGAAGCCTGGAATTGTATCTACGCTGCCGAAGGCAGTGACTGGAACTGGTGGTATGGAGACGAACACTCCACCGAGACACAGGAAGACTTTGATGAACTTTTCCGAAGCTATTTAATGAAGGTGTATAAAGTGATGGGAAAGGACATCCCGCCTCAGTTGTATGTGCCCATACTCATGGAAGACAGGAGCATCGAGCCGGTCACGCAGGCACGCGGCTTTATACAGCCAAGGATAGATGGGTACGTAACCAGTTACTACGAATGGAACCAGGCCGCTTTCATGGATGTCAAGCGTTCAGGAGGCAGCATGCATAAATCGGAGAGTGTTATTTCGTCAATCCATTATGGCTTTAATAAAGACAATTTTTATCTCCGTATCGATCCAAAAGTCCCGTTTGCCGAAATGCCCGAAAGAATCATCATCCGTATAAATATAGTCAAGCCTTTTGTATTTAAAATTATTTTTGATGCGCAGAAGGACCGGAGCAACGCGGTGCTTTTTGAACAGGTGGTTGAAGATTGGAAGGAAATAAAAACACTTCCGGATGTCGCCGCCATGGACATATTTGAACTGGGCGTTTTGTTCTCAGACCTTAAAGCGAAAGAAAATGACGAAATACAGTTTTCCGTAGAAATATTACGGAACGGGGAAGAAGTTGAACGATGTCCGTGGCGGGGGCATATTACAGTGCCCGTCCCTTCACCCTATTACGAAACGCTTATGTGGTATTAAAACAATAACCTTTCACGTCTCACTTCTCACCTTTCACCTTTACACCCTTTCACCTGTATAATAACCCATGCACATGCTCCTCGATCTTTTTAAAGAATTTGCCCTGAAGAAAGGCCTTGCCGGCAATACTTATATTGTCGGAGGCGCAGTCCGTGATATGCTCTCCGGCCTTGAGACAAAAGACATCGACCTTGCGGTACCGGGGGATGCACTTGAAATCGCAAAAGAGTTCGCACAGGCTTCCGGCGGCTCCTTCGTCCTCCTTGACAGCAAGTTTGCTACCGCACGGGTGGTGAAAAATTCTGTCTTTCTCGACATATCGGCTATGAGGGGCCCCTCGATTACCGACGATCTCTCGGGCCGCGATATAACCATAAATGCGATGGCCCAGCCACTGTGTGAATGGCAGTCAACAGACCACGTAATTGATCCTTTCGGCGGTCGGGAAGATCTTCAGTCCGGGGTCATCAGGATGGTTTCTGAAAAAAATCTTATCAGCGATCCTCTTCGGATACTGCGCATCTACCGGTTCTCGTCTGCACTGCACGCCCGTATCGAAGCCAGGACACGTCGCGCCCTCAAGGAGCATGGGGCATTGCTCAATAATATTGCTGTAGAGCGAATAGCCGACGAATTGCGTCATATGATGTCGTTCGGGGATTCATATGAGAGCATGAAGGACATTGAAGAAGACGACATTATACCCGTGCTGTTTCCGGAGTTTCCGCCAGCCGACAGCATCAGCATAAACAGGGGCCTTTCATGCTACGGTCAGTGCGAGGCCCTGCTTGGCGACACTGCCCATTATTTTCCTTTTCATGCAAAGAGCATCTCTGACTATTTTGAACTTGCCGGGAGGCGGATATGCCTTAAGCTGACCGCCCTTTTTTCAGGAAAGCCCTCTGCGCTGCAAGCTGCAGTAAGGCTGAAGATGTCAAAAAAAGAAGCTGCGCTTATTGCCTCGATTTCATCGGGCTGCGAAAACATTCTATCGCTCCGCAGCTTTGCAGCAGACAGATCCGAAATGCTTGGATTTTTGAAGAACGCTCAGGACAACGTCTATCCTATGGTAATACTGGCCGTTGCAGCCGGGCAGCTCGAGCGCGGAACTTCCGGTGAATCAGGAGATCGTGTACTCTCTTTCTGCGACAAAATCCTTTCGCTATACGTTGATGAGGTCTTGCCGCGGCTGGGCATACTCAAAATACTTACCGGTGACGATCTTATAAGGGAATTCGGCCTGCACCCTTCCCCTCAGTTCAAACTTATATTGTCAGAGTTGGAAGGTGATATATTAGAAGACAGGGTCCACACAAAAGATGAGGCGCTGAAAACGGTGAGAGCTATCCTTGCAAGAGGTGTATCCCGCCACTAACCTGCCCGATGTCAAGCGGCTGATTCCTCGGAGCATTCGGTCCTGACGTTATCCAGCAGGGACAATACCTGCTTTGATACATCATCCATTTCCTTGAACAATTGATCAGCTCGTCTGTGGTCCCCCGCATTGTGGGCAGCAACAGTCTGCTTTGCCAAAAGGTGGATCTTTTCGTGAGGCGGTTCAACTGCTTTAAAGCTGTCCATGCCGCCGCAAATGGCAAGACCCTCTTTGTAGTACCATTTCCCGAACCTGCAGGTATGGTGGTCGGGTAATTTGCCCTGGTCCATAGTAGACTCACCTCTTAAGCAGGCGGCTACTTTCCCTACAAATCCGCGGTGATCATTTTTTGCCAACTCCAGCATGACGACGGCGCCACCCTTCGTCTTTACGTTTGACGTCTCATTCCGTAATTCATCGGCTACGGAAGTGAGCGTTATTACTTCAGCGGACACGCCGCCAGCCAGGCGCTCAATTTCCTTGGCAATTGCGGAAGTGGATTCAATGTTTCTTGTGACTTCTTCAGTAGTTGCCGACTGCTCCTCCACTGAGGCAGCTATCTTCGTGACTTCGTCCTTCAGCTTTTGCATTGAAGCCAATATAGCATTAAGGGCATCCCCCATATTGCCTATATTGCCGGCCGCTCCAGCAGATTTCTCCTTTGCTTCTTCCATAAAAGAAGCTGTCTGTTTGGACTCTGTCTGTACGGCCTCAATCTTGCCGGAGATTTCATCGGTAGCCTTGATCGTCCGTTCAGCGAGTTTTCTTACTTCATCGGCAACAACGGCAAACCCGCGGCCCTGTTCTCCCGCCCTTGCTGCTTCTATAGCCGCATTCAGGGCAAGGAGGTTTGTCTGGTCCGCGATATCTTTTATAACCGTCACGATATTGCCGATCTCTCCAACCCGGCCATTGAGATGTTCGACCATATTTGAGAGTTCTGCCGTCGACTTGTATACTTCATTTACATTCACAACAGCGATATCTGCTATCTCTTTGCCTTTTGAGGCAATGCCGAGTGCCTCCGTTGAAATATCTGCGGCAAGTGATGCATTCTTTGCAATGTCACCGATGGTCTGGCTCATCTCCTCGGCTGCCGTAGCAATCTGCGTTGATTGTTCGGACTGTTTTTTTGCCCCCTGGGCGGTCTGATCGGCCACGGAATGCAGGATATCTATGATAGGAAGCGTTTTGCTTGTGGTCACCATAATACTGTTGATCATTCCGGTAAAATACCGGACAAGTCTTGTTATGCTGTCTGACAAATGTTTGACTTCGTTTCCTGACGTATAAGAAATATCCATATCTGAGTATTTATGGCCTACTTCACTCATGTTTCCAAGGAGTTTTATCAGCGGTTTAAGTGTAAAGCCAACGATTAAACGTATAAGCGCCATAACTGCACAAAGGCCGATGAAGCCAAACAGGATATACATATACTGTAATGAGCGTATTCTATTCAAAGAATCGGTTATCGGGACCTTTATGCTCACGGCACCAAGGACATCTCCTTCTTTAACCATATGGCACGAGAGACAGTTCTTGCCCATAAAATCGCTCCTGGCGATGTAAGGGTACACACCGCGGATATACGTGTCTTCAATTGTAATTTGTGGGACGCCTTTCTCGACGACCTCTTTCTCAACGGCATCTGAAGGGTATTCGTACTTTTTATCGCTGCTGGGAGTATAGTCCTTATCGACATTGACTGTCCGAACCACTTTTACATCAGCTATTTTTTTCATCTGTTCGAGAAAATGCCCCCGGGACTCCTGGTAAGTCCCTGTGATCATCATAGTGGTAAGGGCATTCAAAACAGTGTCCCTGTATCCTTCAAGCACGGAATGTTTGATCTCATCAAACACAATGTCCTTTGTTTTATATCCGGTCACCACGACGGTTACTGCAATACCGATAGCGACGATACTAATGATAGGCAGGGCAGTCTGCCACCGCAATGATACATCTGAGATTTTCACGTTTTCTCACCCCGTATAACTTTGATGGTCTCACAAAAAGTCGTCTTACTGCAAAAGGAGGTATCCATGCAGGCAGCAACTACCTGAAAAGAATCGATCCTCAAACATTAAATTTTAAAAGGTATCGAAGATTAAAAGCAAGATGAATATCTGAGTTTCCGCGAGAAACGATAATTCACACAGGAGGCGCCTATGAGCAATTCCAGCAACTAAAAACTGTCATTCCCGCGGTCTTTTGAGCGGGAATCCAGAAAATACTTGGATGACCGCTTACAATCTGTGGGCATAACGGCCATATTTAATTACCGGCATGCTCCCACCGTATGGCTTTATCATAATCCCTGAAAAGCCGTTCCCGCTCTCTGAAATCCCGCGGGTGAACAGAACGCCTGCCGTCCTTCTCCATGATGCCGATAGCTGCGTGAAGCATTTCATGGTAGACCACAAAATTAATATAATAGTCAGGCACCGAGTCTTTATCAAGGACCGGATTAATCCGTATGATATTGCTATTGCTGCAGTAGCTGCCCAAGGTCCGTTTCCGCACCGCTCGCCTTGAGGTGGTCCAGGACCCCCAGGTTATGACGGAAGTAAGCCTCGAGTTGAAATATTCCTCGTTAAGCCGTTCAAATATTGTGCACAGGTCATAGCACTTGCCCCGGGTCCTTGCAGAAAAATATCTCGGCGGCTTCTGCCGGACCGCACTGCTCATCTTTTTCAGAAAGGCCCTGAACCCTTTCATGCTTCCACTGCCGTGCCTGATAAACAGACCGATTTCTTTGAGCGTAGCTTCGTCGGCGCTGAGAAACATCCGATGCAGTCTTACAAAAGACACGGCCCCTTTTTTTCTAATAGAAAGCATGCTGCTTGAATTATCGGTCAACACGAGTGAAACAGACCTTCCTGAAGCCTTTTCAAAGGTACGGACAAGAAACCCGGCATCATGTGCGAAAGGAAAAGAAAGTTGTGCGGGAGCAGCGCTCATTCTCTCATGATACATATATAATTATAAACCGACCCTTTCCTTTCTGTTCAAGAGCATATGAAATCGCACATCGTAATATGTTAAAAGCGCCGCAAATAGCTTGTCAAGCCAAATTAACGGCAGGCAGAGGTTAAGGTTAAGAAAGAGCAAAGACTGTCGGTTCTTTTTATCTTTATCTTTATCTTTATCTTAACCTGCATCTGGCGAGGCTGGACGCCTTGAGAGATTTTAGCAATCATGCAAATGGAAACTTTTTTTTTGCAATTATGCAAAAGTTTAAACGATTCAATTCCTTTAAAATCATTGTGTTAATCGGTGGCATGAGAAATGCTTTTATAAATTATAGATGCAGCCGGGAGAACAAAAAGGAGGTACAAAGAGATGGAAGCCAAAACAGGAAATACAACAAGAAAGGGATTCTTCACAGGAGCGGGAGCAGGTCTGGTACTATTTGCACTCGTAGGGGCTCTGCCGGGCTCATTTATCGGCGGCGTAATCGGAATCAATATAGCAGGCGCTATTTTCGGATTGCCATTAGCCTCATCGCTGCTGTCAAGAATTATAGTGGCGGCATCGATGTTGACGGGAGTATTGTTATCAGGAGCAGTGTTCGTAGTCGGCAGCGCCCTGGCAGGATGGCTTATAGGGTATGTTATTGATGCTGTCAAAGAAAGCAATACAATGACCATTGGTCACGCACATACAGTAAAAATTAAATAGGCAGCGGCGCATTAAGAAAAGATACTTGCACACATTAAAAAGGCGAGGGGAGTGAAATCCACGAATCTACCTCACATCCTTTCTCCTGTCCAAAATTTCAGCAAGAAATGGCAATAATAAAGATCCACCCGGCAGGAAAAAGATGATTAATGCCGGGATAGTCCAGGAAAGATTTTTGAAATGCTTCTTCAGCCTCCTTTTCTCTTCCAGTGTCCAGGGTTCCCCGGTATTTCGAGACTTCATCAGCAACTGCATGAGCCCTTTTACTTCAAGAGTCTTATTAAGGATAAAATCACGATTGTTTATTAGTAACTTTCTGAAAAAAGATGTCATTCTTTGCACCGCCTTTTATAATACTAGAATCGTTAATTATTGACCACCAGAGCTGGCACAACTATCTTAGGTGCTGTATGATAATATTAAAGCGATGAAAACAGCTTTGATACAACTTGACAGTGTCTGGGAATCAAAGAGGGCCAACCTTGAGCGAGCGGCCTTATTTGCAGGAAAAGCAGCTCAGGAGAAATGCGACGTAGTTGTTTTTCCCGAATTGTTTTCCACCGGCTTTTCCATGAACATTCCTGTCATCGCCGAAGCCGGCTACGGGGAGACCGCCTCGTATTTATCTTCAATTGCTCGGGACAACGCCATCAATATCATTGCCGGTTTTGCTTTAAAAGCGCCCGGAGACGAGCGCGCCAGAAATATGGCGGTTGTCTACGACAGAAAAGGCCGTCCGGATGCAACTTATACAAAAATGCACTCATTCCCCCTCTCCGGAGAGGTTGAGCAGTTTATTGAAGGGACAGAGAGTGTCGTCTTCCGTATTGATGCGATGCCTTCCAGCATATTTATCTGCTATGACTTGAGGTTCCCTGACCTTTTCAGGGATGTTGCAGGACGAGTACAGGCGATATTCGTCATTGCAAACTGGCCTTCAGAGAGACAGGAGCACTGGGAAACGCTGCTTAAAGCGCGGGCGATAGAGAACCAATGTTTTGTGATCGGAGTAAACCGCACCGGAGTTGACGGCAACGGCATCCGGTATCCGGGCGCTTCCGCAATTTTCGGTCCTCTAGGTAATACCGTCTGTTCCGGCGATGATACCGAAGAATTCATGACCTGCGAGTTCGATCCCGGCGAAACAGACCGTGTACGGTCTGCGTTCCCTTTCCTTAAGGCTCGCAGATGATGAACAACAAAAAAAATCTTAACAAGATTGTGATAGTGGCCGTGATCATATTCCTGATCGCCTCATTTAAGTTCTTGGGCCTCGAACAATATCTCAGCCTGTCCTACCTGAAGTCCTCTCAGGAAAAGTTCGCGCTTCTGTATGCCGAACATAAGATACTTGTAATAGCCGGTTATATGATAATTTATATTATCGTCACGTCGTTATCATTGCCCGGCGCCGCAGTGCTCACACTTGTGGGAGGAGCGCTCTTTGGTTTATGGGCCGGGACACTTATCGTTTCTTTTGCGAGTACCATAGGGGCGACTTTCGCATGCCTTGCCTCTCGGTTCGTATTAAGAGACTGGGTACAATCCAAATTTGGCGACAAACTGTCCGCTGTCAACAAGGGGATAGAAGAAGAAGGAGCATTTTATCTCTTCACGCTTCGGTTAATTCCGGTCTTTCCTTTCTTCGTCATCAATCTTGTCATGGGTCTGACAAAGCTGCCTTTGCCGACATTTTATTGGGTGTCGCAATTGGGCATGCTTCCGGGGACAATGGTCTATGTGAATGCCGGAAAAGAGCTTGCAAAGGTAGACTCCCTGTCCGGCATTTTGTCTCCCGGATTGATATTTTCATTTGCGCTCCTCGGATTATTTCCGATAACAGTCAAAAAAATAGTGGCGTTTTATAAACGGGAGAAAAGGTAAATCTCGGCTTGAAAAACGCGATTCCGGACAAGCGGGAATGACAGGAAGTAAGGCTTTAGCTTTTAAGACTACGGAGATACCAACGGCCCCGAAAGCGTCTCCAGAAATGCCTTGACCTGTAAAAGCTCTTCATTAGTCAGGCCCTGATGGTCCACTTCCCTGCGTGAACTCTGCCGGTAGAAGAAGAGCACCTCTTCCAGGGTCTTGAATTGCCCCGAGTGCATGTAGGGCGGGCGGTCAGCAACATTTCGCAAGGTCGGGGTCTTGAATGAGCCTACATACTCGCTTTTGTCCCTATCCATGAACCTCAGCGCGACGCACTGTTCAGGCCTGGCGTCGCTGTATTTGCCGAGACAGTTGAACTCGTCAGAAAGCACCTTGCCGATGCCTTCTGCCCTGCCTTTATCCTTGCGATTGTCCATGCCTATATCGTGAAACTCACCGTTAGTAAAAAGCGGGCCCATGTGGCAGTTGGTACATTTGGCTTTTCCGATGAAAAGTCTCAGTCCCTCGACTGCGTCGCGGCCCATTAACTTGTCAGCAGCCGCCTTGTCGTTTCTGAGCACCGCATCGGCATACAGGTCGAAAGGCGCGGGAGAGGGCACTATCCTTCTAACATAAGCTTCGATCGCCTTGCCGATATTCGCATAGACCCTGTTGACAGCATCCCGGTCAGCCGGCTTCATCGCCTTCCATAGTTTGAGTGCAACAGGATTGCCTGTTCCAGGGCTTGCCTTAGGAGGGCAGTTCCTGTGGTTGATCTTCGGGAGATTGCCGAAGATCTCAGTGTATTCGCTCTTGTACTTGTCCGTTACAAGGTGCGCGCAGTAGGAACGGGTAATGCCGTGCTCGGGAACGCTCTCGATCGGGCCGATGGCCTGGGCCCAGAGACTGTCCTTCCTGCCATCCCAGAAGAACCAGGACTGATAGGCTGCACCGATAAGCGGCATGGTCCTTCGGGTATTTGTGCCCATGCCCCTGGCCAGGGCAAGTTTGTCAGTGAATGAATAGTCCGGCATATGACAGGTGGCGCATGAGATCTTGCCGTTGGCGCTGAAACTTTTGTCGAAGAAGAGCTTCTTCCCAAATTCTATCGTTTTGGGGTTATCAGCATAAGCGTTCGACGGGTCAGCAGGCAGGGGCGGAAGCGAGGAAAGAGAGAGGGAGCGTATCATCTGCTTGTCTTCCTCGCTCCACTGTTGAGTCTGTTGGAGGTCATTGTCCCCGGCCATGCTCACGCTGCCGATGCACGTAATCATAAAAAACATGAAAACGAACATCCGCAAAATAAAACGGGGCATGATTACCTCACATCCTTGCTTATGCACGAAATTACTTCAACATGAGGTTGAAGGTAGCTTTGTCGGTTTTTCCGCCTTCGTCGACACTAACGGTCATCAGCCACCATCCCGGCATGCTGAACTCCATTCCTTCCACAAGGTAGGTCCCATCACCAAAGTTCTTTGTGACCTCGGGCTTTGTAGGCATACCATGACCGTGTTCGGGCATGATCCCGCTTACTGTGATCTTCGCATCCGTGACCGGTTTGCCGTCAGCATTTTCCACCTTGAGTTTCCAGGAATGGAGCTTGCCTACCGGTATAGCCTCGGGTTCGCTTGCGTATGTAACCTTGAATGACCCTCCCTTTCGAAACCATGGTCTTTGCGTAAGCAGCCTCAGCGGTCGGCTTTACCTGAGCGCTTGCGGCGCAGTGCTTGCATTTACAGTCTTTACCACAATTGCAGCCACCCTTGCCATCCGTCTTGCAGTTGCAGTTTCCCTTACCTGTTTTGCAATGTTCGCACTTACAGTCCTTGCCGCACTGACAGCCCTTGCCGTCACTCTTGCACTTACAGCCTTTGTCCCCTGCTTTGCAGTCGCAGTTTCCTTTGCCGTTCTTGCACTTTCCGCAGTTGCAATCTTTTCCGCACCCGCAATCATTTCCGTTTTTACCGTCCTTACAGTGGCAATCACCCTTGTCTGTCGTACAGTTAGCGCATTTGCAATCCTTACCGCAGTCGCATTTTGCAGCGGCCTCGACAGTGCCTATTACCGGCGCACCTGTCATAGACCCGATAAACAGAACGGCAAGAAGAATCACTCCAAACTTTTTAAGCATAATTACCCCCCCATTAGTATATATAGCAAAAGTATACTACTCGATAATGAATATGTAAAGACAGCGAATTGCGCCACGTTAAATCTAAATGAAACCGAATCGTTGCCTCAACTTTAAAATCTATACGAAAAATTACAATGTCTCCTGACGCTGTGAGGCGCGAGGGAGGCGGAAATGGGGCTAACGATGAAGGAGAAGAAGTCAGTAACGAAAGAAATTGCCACAAGGTACCAGAAGGCACATAAGAAAGAGAAAAAGAGGATGCTGGATGAGTTTGTTCAGTTGACCGGATATAATCGATGCTATGCCTCATACTTGCTGAAGAACCATGGGAAAATGAGGCGCATTTCTGCACGAGTTGTCCTTGAGGTTGATATCAAGATAAAGGTAAAACGGAACTACACTAAGACTTACGACAACAAAGTAAAGAAGGCTCTTAAAGCAATCTGGCTCATTCTGGATCGAATCTGCGGCAAGAGGCTTAAAGCGGTGCTTGAGGAAACCATTGAGCATTTGCAGCGCCATGGCGAGCTTGAGGTTGATAAGAAAACACACCAGAAACTTTTAACCATAAGCGCCTCTACGATAGATCGCATGCTTAAGGAAGAGCGCAAAAAACTTACTATTAAAGGTAGGTCTTTGACGAAGCCTGGGACATTGCTAAAGAGCCAGATCCCAATACGGACATTTTCGGAATGGGATGAGGGCCGGCCTGGTTTTGTGGAGGTTGATCTGGTCGGTCATGATGGAGGAAACAGCAAGGGTGATTTCGCTCAAACTCTTGATGTCACAGATGTCTGCACGGGATGGACCGAAACTCAAGCAGTAAAGAACAAGGCGCAGAAATGGGTATTTGAAGCGCTTACGGATATACGGCACCGGCTGCCGTTTCCGATGCTTGGAATCGACTCCGACAATGGGGGCGAATTTATAAATCACCATCTGATCAACTACTGCAAAGAAGAGCATATAACCTTTACCAGATCCAGGAGCTATCGTAAGAATGACGGTTGCTACGTAGAGCAGAAAAACTACTCGATAGTGAGGCGGGCTGTAGGGTATTGCCGCTATGACAAAGAAGAGGAATTGAAGGTACTTAATGAACTATATCGTTTTCTAAGATTGCATACAAACTTCTTCCTGCCATCTATGAAGCTTCTGGAAAAAACGAGAATCGGCAGCAAGGTCTATAAAAAATATGATACGCCAAAAACACCATGCCAGAGGATAATTCACTCTTCTCAGGTATCAGACAAGGATAAAGAAAAGCTCAAGAAAATATATGCGTCACTTAACCCTGCTGAGCTGAAAAGAAAAATCACCCGGCTTCAGGAAAAGCTCTTTCAAATATATAAAAAGAAAAATGCCCCGAAACAACAGAACGCGGCATAAATGATACAATTATTTCATATAGATTTTTTACGTGACGCAACGAATCCATTTCATTTAGATTTTTACATGACGCAACAGGGACAGGTAAAGGTAGAGGTAAAGGTAAAGGATAAGCAGGATAAACAGCTTTTTTTGTCTTTTCTTTACCTCTTCCTATACATTTACCTGACTTTGCAATAAGAACGGGAAAGAAGGGGGGTGCCTGTATCAATTACATTGCCAGTTTTATTGCATCCGCAACCCTGGCAACCTTTGCCATCTCCTTTACATCGTGGACCCGGACAATATGAGCGCCGTTGAGGATAGAGATGGCCACAGCAGCCGCAGTGCCTTCCATCCGCTCTGAAGGCGGCGCTCCGCCCAGCAGTTTGCCGATGAACGACTTTCGTGATACGCCTATTGCAACGGGTCTGCCGAGCAGCGTAAACTCTTTAAGATTCTTTATGATCTCCAGATTATGATCGGCAGTCTTCCCGAACCCTATGCCGGGATCTATAATGACCCGGTCTTCAGGAATGCCCGAATCCGCCGCAAGCCTGATGCTGCAGCGCAGATAGTCCATAATCTCCGGAATGAGCGCCTCGTAGACGGGATGGGTCTGCATATTTTTCGGAGTCCCTTTTATATGCATTACGATGACCGGTACGCCGTATGCAGCCACGACCTGGGGCATCTCCGGATCGAACCTCAGGCCGCTTATATCGTTCACTATAGATGCACCTGCATCGAGGGCGCGGCGGGCGACCTCAGCTTTGCATGTGTCAATGGAAACAGGAATATGCACTGACTTTGCAACAGCCTGTATAACGGGGATAGTCCTGCGCAGCTCTTCTTCCAGCGGAAGAGCTTCAGAGCCGGGCCTTGTGGACTCTCCGCCGATGTCGAGTATATCGGCGCCGTTCGCAACAAGATAATCCGCATGCCGGACCGCACTTTCCTTGTCAAAAAAAAAGCCCCCATCGGAAAAAGAATCGGGGGTAACATTGACCACGCCCATAATATGGGTTCTACAGGTAAAATCCAGGTTGAAACCGTTCCAGGAAAGTATCACGCGTTGCCGGCAGCAATCTCCAGTGTAGGACTTACAGCACTCTTCACATCAGGTCTTCCTGATCGGACCTCTTCGATAATGGCATCGATATCCTGAGCATCGACTGTTTCACGCTCAAGGAGCGCCTGAGCAAGAGCCTCAACCAGATTAAGATTGTCTCCCAGAAGTTTTTTTGCATTCACATATGCATTTGTAACAATCCCGCGTATTTCTTCGTCTATATCCTCTGCCGTTTTTTCACTGTAATCCTTGTGCCTCGCTATCTCACGCCCGAGGAAGATCTGCTCTTCCTTTTTGCCGAAGGTAAGCGGCCCGAGCTTCTTGCTCATGCCCCACTCGGTGACCATCTTCCTTGACAGTTCTGTGGCACGCTCAATGTCGTTGCCCGCTCCCGTGGTCATATGGTGTAATATGAGCTCCTCGGCAGCCCTGCCGCCCATCAGCACATTCAGGGCTTTCTCAAGATATTCTTTTGAATAAGTGTAACGGTCATCAATAGGAAGCTGCTGGGTCACTCCAAGCGCTCTTCCCCTGGGAATGATGCTCACTTTGTGTATGGGGTCTGTGCCGGGCGTCAGCTTGGCAACCATCGCATGTCCCGCCTCATGATAGGCTGTATTCTTTTTTTCCTCGTCGCTTATCACCATGCTCCGCCTTTCGACACCCATTAACACCTTGTCTTTTGCAAACTCGAAATCATGCATATCGACTTTCTCTTTGACTTTTCGCGCAGCAATAAGCGCTGCCTCGTTTACAAGATTGGCGAGGTCCGCCCCGGAAAAACCGGGCGTTCCTCTTGCTATCTTATCAAGATTGACGTCCTCGGCAACAGGGATATTCTTTGTATGGACTTTGAGTATTTCGTTCCGCCCTTTCACATCCGGGGTCGGCACCACTATTTGCCGGTCAAATCTTCCGGGCCTCAACAGCGCGGGGTCAAGCACATCAGGTCTGTTGGTCGCAGCGATAATGATAACGCCCTCGTTCCCTTCAAAACCGTCCATTTCAACAAGCAGCTGGTTCAGGGTCTGCTCCCGTTCGTCGTGACCGCCTCCGAGACCCGCTCCCCTGTGTCTGCCGACCGCATCGATTTCGTCAATGAATATGATACATGGCGCATTCTTCTTCGCCTGCTCAAAAAGGTCACGCACGCGGGAGGCGCCTACACCAACAAACATCTCAACAAAATCCGAGCCTGAAATGGAAAAAAAAGGCACTGCAGCTTCGCCTGCTATCGCTTTGGCGAGAAGAGTCTTGCCGGTGCCCGGAGAACCGACCAATAGCACGCCTTTGGGGATCTTTCCGCCAAGTTTGGAGAATTTCTGAGGGTCTTTGAGAAACTCGATTATTTCCTCGACCTCGGCTTTGGCTTCTTCTACACCGGCCACATCGGCGAACGTAACTTTCACTGCCTTTTCGGAAACCAGCTTCGCCTTGGCCTTTCCGAAAGACATGGCCTTATTGCCGCCCATTTGCATCTGTCTCATAAAAACTATCCAGACAAGGACAAGGAACAGGATCGGTCCCCAGGAGAAGAAGAAATTTACATACCACGGGCTCTGATCAGGCGGCTTTGCCGCTATCTTCACATCTTTTTGCCTTAATTCTTTCACCAGGTCAGGATACTCCACAGCATATGTCTTAAACTTGCTGCCGTCCTTAAGGCGTCCGGTTATGTGGCTCTCCTTGATGGTAACTTCATCAACGTCCCCGGCCTCAACTTTGCTGATAAAATCAGAAAATATCATTTCCTTTTCGGTTTTGGGCGGAACATTGAACAGGTTGAAAAGAAGAATCATCGCCATGCCGATGAGCAGCCAAACAAACAAACTTTTATACATGTCCTTGCCTTGCATCATATATTATTCTACCATATTTTTCCTAAACTGTTTCTCTCTGTATCTTTATCAGTTCGGCAATGCCCTGTTCCGACAGTGAGAGCATGGTATCCAGCATTTCCCTCGAAAAGGCCCCCGCTTCAGCGGTCCCCTGTATTTCGACTATCTTACCGCTTCCCGTCATGACAACGTTCATATCCACCTCTGCCGCAACATCCTCCGCATAACATAGGTCAAGGCGCGCCTCGTTGTCAACGATGCCGACGCTGACTGCAGCGAGATAATCCTTGAGAGGGTTTTTTGATATGATCTTATTCTTCAGGGCGTATTCAACCGCGTCCTTAAAGGCAACATAGGCCCCTGTAATCGAAGCCGTCCTTGTTCCGCCGTCAGCCTGTATGACATCACAGTCAATCCATATCGTCCTCTCGCCGAGAAGTTCCAGGGCAACCACTGCCCTCAACGACCTTCCGATCAGACGCTGTATTTCCTGCGTCCTGCCTCCAACACGTCCGGCAGACGACTCTCTGGTCATACGCGAATTTGTAGACCTGGGGAGCATGCCGTATTCGGCGGTGACCCACCCTTTTTTCTGGTCGCGGAGAAATCCCGGGACCTTTTCTTCAATCGACGCAGTGCAGATAACTTTCGTATTGCCGACTTCTATAAGCACCGACCCCTCGGCAGCGGAAATATAATTCCGCGTGATTTTTACTTTTCTCAACTCACTTTTTGTCCTTCCGTCAGGCCGCATTAATCCTCCATAGAGTAACAGAGGTAAAGGTAAAGATAGAGGTAGAGACAGAGTGAAAAGATAAAGTAATTTTTTGTCTTTATCTTACCTTTACCTCTACCTGTACCTTTACCTGCTGTTACTACGTTTCAAATTTGTATTTTTTCGATATCGTTAATCTTTGTTTCCAGGAAACGTTCGCCAACCGATATGAATTTCTCAGGGGAATCGGTAACAAAAAATCTCTTCGTTTCAGCTGTCTCATTTTGGGCCAGCATACCCTTCTTAAACAGCAACTGCTCCACTGCCACAGCCGTCTCGATAGCTGAATCGACCAGGCGGACTGTGCCCATCACCTCTTGAATCACGCCTTTCAAAAGCGGGTAATGCGTACATCCGAGCACAAGGGTGTCAGCACCCTTGTCTCTTACGTCATTCAGGTACCGCTCTGCAACCATGCGCGCGATAACACCGTCAGTCCATCCTTCTTCTACCAGCGGCACGAATAAAGGACACGCAAAACCATAAACTTCAATATCGTGTGCCATAGCGCAAATGGCTTTTGAGTAAGCGCTGCTTTTAATAGTAGTCTCGGTCCCTATTATACCTATTTTTTTATTTTTTGTAGCACTGACCGCGGCCCTCGCGCCAGGATCTATAACTCCGATTACCGGAACAGGAACCCTATTGCAAATTTCCTGCAGACTTATTGCGGAAACAGTGTTGCAGGCAACGACAAGTAGTTTTATATTCTGTCTAAGCAGGAACCCGGTGCATTCAAATGAATAACGTATCACCGTTTCAGGGGACCTGATGCCGTAAGGGACACGCGCAGTATCACCGAGATAGATAATATTTTCGCGAGGCAACCTGTTGCTCACCTCTTTGAAAACAGTAAGCCCGCCGATACCGGAATCGAAGATGCCTATGGGTCGATCATTATTATTCATTATATAAAAGACAGGCAGAAGGAAAAGCAGGTAAAGGTAAAGGTAAAGAAAAAAAACAATAAATCACTGTTTATCCTTTACCTCTGCCTGACTTTCCTTCTGGAGTTCTTCCCGAACAGTGTCCCCCAAAGGATATAATGCGTTCAAGTGACCTCCCACGCTTTCTACCTCTTTGCCATCCACCAGCAACCGCACATCCTCCGTACCCGGGATATTCACTGTAATGGTTTCATAAAGGGACTTCAGCAGTTGAAACTCCTGCCTTATATCGCCTGAAAAGTTTTTTCTGAAATCATCGGATACATCAATATAAATGATACTCCTCTTGTCCCGGTAAACCCCGATCAGTTTCGTGTCATTCAATCCTTCTTTCAACCCTTTCAGGTACTCGGTTACCACCGCCTCAGCCATTTTAACCGGGATAGGGTTATTCTGGATTCGCCTCTCCACAACCGTTATCCCCTCATCAGCCGGCAGGAATACTTTTATAGGAATGGTGTCATCGCTTGCAGCCGCAGGCATACCGGAGTTGACACTCGTCTCGCCTCCCTTCAGTTCAATCAAAGGCTGTTTAAACTGCTGGGCCTCTGATTGAAAGCGCTGCGTTACAAACCACCCCCCTGCTGCAGCCACGAGGAGGAAAAGCAACGCGATTACAATATATTTCTTATTACCCATAGACGTTAGTGCCTATGCCTGTAACCCGCCTGCCGATGAGTTTGCAAGGCCCTGTAAAATTGCGGTAATAATGCGTACCCTGGACTTTACATCATAGCTGAACTTATCAGGGTCGGGCAGTTCGATCAACACGGCAGGCACATGTACGGCGGACAGCAGCAGCAACGGCATTTTTTCAATTTTCACATTTGTTTTAAACGAGCTCCTGGTGCTTTTCGCAACTGCCTGCGCCACAGCGTCGCTCCTGTCCATGACAGATGGTTGTTGAGGCTCCGCTGCATTAACGCCTGCCTCCTTAACGTATGGCTTCAAGGCAGTGTATACCACGAATTCGTTTTGCGATGAGACATGAATGCTTATCAGCAGTTCAGGCGATTTTTTGTTCACGATTTTGATCCTGTCCCTGATCGAGAGCATCTGGTCTCCCTTCCGCGTAAGGGTAACTTTTTTCCCTTTTCCCGCCAGCGCCCCTGCAAGCTCTTTTGCCATGGAGAGTGCGAGGTCTTTCTCGACAGTCTTTCCAAAGTGGACTCCGCTCTCGTAACCTCCATGGCCGGCATCGATTACAAAAGATTCAACTTTTATTTCCGATGCTTCGGGTGCGGTCAGGGGGACCTCCGTTGAGCCATCTTCGGCGCTGCCGGACGGTCCCTGACTTATAAATGCGTCGATGACGAGACGTGCCGGCAAAGATAATTTGGTAACATTTATGTCGTCCAGGTTATCAACGGTAATAATACAACCGCTGATGTTGGCGGTAATTTTAAGGCCCTTATCGATCTCGTAAGACAAGCTTTTTGAGACATCTGTTTCAATTTTTACGAATGTTTTCGGAGCATATCTTCCAGGCACCCTGAAAGATATCGGAGACTGAAAATCGATTTTAATTGCATTAGCTCCGCTCAGACTGACGGATGCTTTTTGTACAAAACTTTCCGTCGTCTCAAAAACAAGCCTGAGATAGTGAGTGTGCTTGCCGACACGCAGTGTCGCCGTAGACGCCTTAACAGCCCGGTTCCCGGCATTATCAGCTGCATAAGTCCGGACAATCCCGGCAGGCCCGGCAAGCAGAAAAAGCTGCACAGCAAGAAAGATGAGCGAAACAGTATTGACGAACCATCTTCTGTTCGGTGACATTCGACCGCAAAAATTTATCATGATATAAAAAGCATACTAAATGAGACAGATAATAGGCAATAGATAAAAGACAGGCTATAGGCAATGGGCCATAGGCTATAGATAAAAAAAACTAAAAAGTCTTTACCTCTCGCCCAGCGCCTATTGCCTATAGCCTTTGTTTATTTGCCTATTGACTGTATTTTCATTATACTATTGCTCTATGTGGACTGCGCTGATTATAGCAGTATCGGCCTTTACGCTGAACCTTCCTTTCGGCTACATCAGAAAGAGCGCCAAAAAGTATTCACGCAAATGGCTCCTGTGCGTTCACGCGCCGGTCCCCATGATCATTATCGCCAGGATCACCACTCACACTGATTACCGTTTCATACCCGTTTTTATTGTTATGTCAATTGCAGGACAGGTATGCGGAGGAAAGATATAACTACTTCACAAATCTTGCGACTTCGTGCAGAAGCATGGCCACATCAAACTTCACCATGTAACCGTCCGCCCCCACCCCTTTTGCCTTCTCTTTGTTCTCTTCTCCGCTAAGAGAAGTATTGATTATAACCGGCAACTTTGCCAATCTCGGGTTGCTCTTTAAATTCCGGGTGAAAGTAAGTCCGTCCATCTCGGGCATTTCAACATCGGAGATAACCAACTGGACAAAATCGGTAATCGGCTTATCACTTATTTTGGACAGAAAGTCCTCCAGTATCTCAAACGCCTTCTTTCCGTCAACGGCCTCCAGGACATGAAGACCGGCGTTTTCAAGCGTGTCTTTGAGTATTTTCCTGGCAACAGAGGAGTCATCAGCGATAAGCACGGTACCATTCAGCTTTTTCTTCCCCATTCTCTCGATCTCTCCAAGAGCCACCTCATGAGTCTGGACAAGACCTCCCATTTCAGAAATAACGCTCTCCAGATCGAGGATCAGCAGCAGAGTATCGCCCTCATCATCTATCTTCGTCACACCGGTCACCCTGCCGCTGTGTTTTGCCTGTAAGAGTGATGGAGGAGGCTTTATCTGGTCCCAGTTAATCCGGCGGATCCGCTCCACCTCGTGAACAATCATACCCACGGTAGTACCAAGCATTTCGAGCACAATAACCTTGAGACGTATCTCCATATTTGCAGGAGGATTCACTTTCATCCATTTGGCAAGGTCAACAATAGGGATCACTTCACCGCGCACTTCTGCCAGCGCCTCAGCATAAGCGGGCATATCCGGGACTTTTGTCAAGGTCGGCATCGGAATTATTTCCCTTACCTTTGCAACATTGACCCCATAATCAAGAATTTCAGGAGTTCCGTCAGGGTGCGAATTAAACATTCTGAAAACGACAAGCTCCATCTCATTTGTTCCAACCTTTAAGACCTCAGGTAAAGCACCTGCACTCCGAGCCATAGCACCCCCGTTTGACATAAATTATCCTCACGGCATCAATCTGTTGCGATTTGATTATATAATTAACGGCAGGTAAAGGTAAAGGATTAAAGGCAGGTTAAGGTTAAGGTTAAGGTTAAGGTTAAGATAAAGAAAAAGAAAAAAAGAACCGACAGTCTTTGCTCTTTCTCACCCTTAACCTTAACCTTTGCCTGCTTTATCTCTACCTGCTTTATCCCGCCAGCGGGAGAGTAACTATTACTTTCATCCCTTCGCCCGGCAGCGGTATGAGCACGAGTTTGCCATAATTTTTTCGCGCCGCCAGCCGCGCTATCGGCAGCCCGAAACCGGTACCCCCTTCTTTCAGCGAGAAAAAAGGAGAAAAAAGCTTTTCCATGTCCTCCTCGCGAGGAGGAGTCCCTGTGTTGAAAAGTTCTATCAGCAAGACTTTACGCCCAAGGGATCCGGGATAAGAAGATATTTTTATATGGGCATTGTCAGGATCGACAGCCTCGAGGCTATTCTGCAACAGGTAGTAAAAAAGATAATTGATGTCCTTTATGCTGCCATTTACAATCGGGAATGCCGGATCAAGGTCTACATCAATTTTTACATTAGCATAATGCTTTTCAGTCTGCAGGATTGCGAGCGCATTTCCGATACATTCTTCAAGTACAACTGAGCCGAACTGAGTTTCCTCATTAAGAATCTCGATGTACCGTATTATATCGGGGACCATATGCTCAAGACGCGTGTTCTCGACCATAAGAGATTCATAAGTATTGTAAAGGGGGTCGCCTGCAACGACACTTCTTTGAAGTCTCTTAATATTGCCGCCGATTATAGTTACCGGATTTCTGATCGCGTCGGCTATCCCTTTCACGACCTCAAGCTCGCATCTTGTAGTGGCCTCTATATAGGCGCTCGTCTCGACCAGAAGGCAAAAGTCAAGCAACTTGTCAATGGCATGGAAAATCTCTCCTGCCGCTGCAGCAGGAATTTGGGCCGGTATTGCGGAAAGGACGATACGGTGGCAGAACTGGCGGGTAATGGAAAATCCGAGATTGGTGTATCGCTGATCGAGATTCACGTCAACATGCCTCAATCCGATTCGCCACAGCCGTGATAAAAAATCCTTATCAATCCGTCCTTCAAAAAGTGTTTCGAACCAGTGGGCCCATGCATCCAGGAGAAAACCTGGACGCTCGGACTGGTCAAGGATTATTCTCGTCTCCGGCGTTGCACAAAAAAAGTCATGCATATACGCTGCAAACTCATTCTTCCTGCCGATAAAAATTTCTTTGAACGGCAACAACTTTGCTAACTCATTTTCATCTAACGAAAGCTGCTCAAGAAATACCTGAAGTTTTTCATACGGAACAGGATTATTCAGCACGGACCTCCTTAAAGAAAAAGGCAGGTTAAGGTTAAGGTTGAGGTTAAGATAAAGATAAAAAGAACCGACAGTCTTTGCTCTTTCTTAACCTTAACCTCAACCTTAACCTGCCTTACTTTTCAGCTCCACAACATTTCTTGTATTTCTTGCCGCTCCCGCAAGGGCAGGGATCGTTCCTTCCCACCTTCCTGTCCTTATGCACCGGCTGCCGGGGCTCATTCCCATCCCCGCGGTTATACGCAAGCGGCTGCTGCCGGGGCCGCTCTTTAATCTCTGTTTCTCCCTGATGCTTTACCTGTATCCTGAAGAGCCTCATCAGGACCTCGTTGCTTATACGGTCAGACATATCTGCGAACAACTCAAAGGCCTCTTTCTTATATTCAACAAGCGGGTCTTTTTGAGCATATCCCCGCAGCCCGATACCCTCTTTGAGGTGGTCTATCCCAAGAAGGTGGTCTTTCCACTGTGTGTCGATCACCTGGAGGAGAATCACCTTCTCCATATAGCGCATGATCTCGGCGCCAGAATCCTTTTCCTTCTGATCATACAATTCCTTCACCACTGAAGAAATGTTATCAAACAGTTCATTACGGGTCAGCGGCGGGGAAGGCTGTATGTTTATGGAAAAGGTCCCGTAGAGAGCATCCTTAAGACCGTTCATGTCCCATTCCCCGCTGTCCACATTCTCGGGGCAAAAAACAGAAATGAACCCATCCACCTCATCATCAATCAGATCCAGTATCCTGTCCTTCAGAGACTCCCCCTGCAATACCTCCAGCCTGAACGAGTAGATTTCCTTACGCTGCTTGTTCATTACATCATCGTATTCGAGCAGGTGTTTCCTGATATCAAAGTTATGAGCTTCCACTCTTTTCTGAGAATTCTCTATGGCCCTGGATACCATCTTGTTCTCAATGGGAACGTCCTCCTCCATTTTAAGGAGGTTCATCAGACCGCTTATCCTGTCGGACCCGAAAATACGCATGAGGTCGTCCTCAAGGGACAAGTAAAACCGCGAGGACCCCGGGTCTCCCTGCCTGCCCGACCGGCCTCTAAGCTGGTTGTCTATACGCCGTGCCTCGTGGCGCTCAGTTCCGATTATATGGAGCCCGCCCGCGCCGATCACCTGCTGTTTCTCCTGCTCGCATATACCTTTTGCCTTTTGCATTGCAGCGGAGAAATCTTCTTCGCTGTAATCAACTTTCTCCTTCAGAAGTTGCCTCGCAAGGCCGTCGGGATTGCCGCCAAGGACAATATCAGTCCCCCTGCCCGCCATGTTCGTCGCAATAGTCACCCCGCCAAGCCGCCCGGCCTGTGCAACAATCTCCGCTTCATTCTCATGGTATTTGGCGTTGAGCACGGAATGCTTAACGACTTTCTTCTTCAATAAACTGCTCAACAGCTCCGATTTCTCTATCGAGGTAGTCCCGACCAGCACCGGCTGCCCTCTCTTATGACACTCTTCGATCTCCAGTATAACGGCATCGAATTTCGCCCTGTGCGTCTTGTAAATGACGTCAGGGAAGTCCGGTCTTATCAAGGGCTGGTTTGTTGGTATTACCACCACTTCGAGATTATATATCTCGGCAAATTCCGCCGCCTCTGTGTCAGCCGTACCGGTCATGCCTGCAAGTTTATTGTACATTCTGAAAAAGTTCTGGAACGTGATAGTGGCAAGCGTCTGGTTTTCGCTGGCTATCTTGACGCCCTCTTTGGCCTCAATGGCCTGGTGCAGCCCGTCACTCCACCGCCTGCCAGGCATAATCCTTCCGGTAAACTCGTCAACTATAATGACCTCGCCGTCTTTCACCACATATTCAACGTCTCTCTTGTAAAGGTGGTGGGCCCTGAGGCCCTGAAGCACATGATGGACCAGTTCGATATTCGACGGATCGTAGAGGTTGCTTACACCCAGCAGCCTCTCCACTTTAGAGTTGCCGGCTTCGGTAAGAATGACCGTCTTCAGCTTCTCGTCAATTTTAAAATCATCCTCTGCTTTAAGTGATGGCACAATGCGGTTTACCTTATAGTACTTATCTGTTGATTCCTCAGAGGGTCCCGATATGATGAGCGGCGTCCTCGCCTCATCGATCAGGATGCTGTCCACCTCGTCCACGATTGCGTAGTTCAGCTCCCGCTGGCTGTATTCAGCAAAGTCGTATTTCATGTTATCTCTGAGATAATCAAAACCGAATTCATTGTTGGTGCCGTAAGTGATATCTGCGAGATAGGCTTCTTTCCGCGTGCAGGGCCTCAGGTTGTTAAAGCGCTTGTCATGAGAGAGGTATTCAGGGTCGAAGAGGAAAGAAGCGTCGTTCTGAATAATACCCAGGGAAAGGCCGAGGAAATGATAAATATTTCCCATCCACTGGGCATCTCTTTTCGCAAGATAATCGTTTACCGTTATAATGTGCACGCCTCTGCCGTCAAGGGCATTTAAATATACCGGCAACGTGGCCACAAGGGTCTTGCCTTCCCCTGTCTTCATCTCGGAAATCATGCCCTCGTGCAGCACCATCCCGCCTATAAGCTGGACATCGAAGTGTCTCATTTTCAAAACGCGGCGGGACACCTCCCGGACAGTTGCAAAGGCATCATTCAGGATATCGTCAAGGGATTGGCCGTTCTGCAGCCTGCGCTTGAATTCGTCTGTTTTTGCCGCCAGTTCACTGTCATTTAATGCGGCAATGGAGGGTTCCAGTGCGTTGATTTCATCTACGACGGCAAAAAACCTTTTGAGTACCCGCTCGTTCTTTGTGCCAAATATTTTTTTCAAAAAAGCGACCATCCTTTTATAGTAACAACTGGACCCGATTTCTGCAAGCAGCGTGATGCGGGCCTCTACCAAATCTAACATCCTTCCGCGTTGCCTCATCTAAAATCTATCCAATAATTTTTGCTTATTAGCATTCAATGTAGTGCGGCAAGAGCAGCCAGGACACAGTACCTCGGCTAAATCGCGCAAGGCATCCAGCCTTGCGCGAAGGCGACGCCAGCCCGTTCAGCCATCCCTGGCGGCACTGTCTGCCAACGGCCCGCTACGGCACCATGTCCCGTCTGCTCTTGCCTCAAGTTGCCCTTTTGCTTTTTTGTGGCTTTCCGGTATCACTGTGCTGTTATTTTTGTCGCTGAGCGCTTCTCTTTTGACGTTAACCCCATTACTGCCTCCCTGACATCTTTTCTGAGAGGCAGTATTAAATTATTTGGAATAGATTTTTAAATGAAGCAACGAATCAGTTTCGAATAGATTTTAGATGCGGCAATTCGCCTTCTTGAAATAATCACAGCGCATTCTGCTATAATTCCGTTAAATTGAGGTATTGCTTTACCTTATGCAGGGAGGGTCATACAAATGCAAAAAGCGGACTTATTGAAGTTCAGAAATTGGCCGGTTTTCTGGAAGATATCTCTCATGCCCATAACGGCAGTCGGGCTTATTATCATAGGAGTTATTTTCCTTATCCTGCCTGTTATAAAAGATCATGGAATGGAAGAGAAGGAGGCGATGCTTTCAAGCGTTGTTAATGTTGCATATAACATGGTAGCTGAATATGACAAGCGTGTTGCAAGCGGGGAATTTACGCTCGAAGAGGGGCAGCGGAGAGCTGCAACCAGTATTAAAGATTTCAGGTTCGGCAAAGACGGGAAAGACTATATTTGGGTCAGCGATATGGTCCCTAAAATGATCATGGACCCTGTTAAGCCCGAACTGAACGGGAAAGATATCTCCGACGTGAAAGACCCTGACGGCAAGGCGTTGTTTCTTGACATGGTAAATATAGTGAAGAATAGAGGAGAAGGAGTCATTTCATATTTGTGGCCAAGGCCGGGAGAAATGGAGCCGCAACAGAAAGTCTCTTATGTCAAAGGGTACAAGCCCTGGGGCTGGGTCATAGGAGGCGGTTCTTATACTGAAGATATAACAGCGGTAGTTTATAAGATGCTTATGATACTGGGCGGAATGATTGTTGTTGTTTCTGTTTTAGTCACATTAATGACTTTTATTGTCGGTCGCGGTTTTGTGACAAAGCCGATGAATGAATTTAAGAAAGCATTGAGGATGATAGCGGAGGGGGGCGGCGACCTCACAAAAAGACTTGAAGAAAAAAGCTCTGATGAGATTGGCGGTCTCGTCAGTGAGATAAATATGCTGCTGGACTCTTACGGCATGATGATCAACAATACTTTGGCATCTGCAAGTAATGTCGTTAAGAATGTAGGCGCACTGAGAGACGATGCGAAAGTAATGTCCGAGGGAGCAAAAACGCAGTACAACCAGGCGCATCAAATAGCCACTGCAGCAGAAGAGATGAGTCAAACTGTGACCGATATATCAAAATCGGCATCGGTGGCTTTAGATGTATCCAATGATGCTATGAAAACCGCCGACAACGGGAAACAAATATCTGATGGCGCAGTTGCCTCTGTCAATAAGGTTTTTAGTTCAACAACCGACCTGTCTGCCATGATCGAAAAGTTAGATAAAAGTGTGGAGGAAATCGGCGGGATTGTCATTGTAATTACGGACATAGCCGACCAGACAAACCTTTTGGCTTTAAATGCGGCGATAGAAGCGGCAAGGGCCGGTGAACAGGGCAGAGGGTTTGCGGTGGTTGCTGACGAAGTGAGGAAGCTGGCTGAGAAGACGATAAAGGCGACTTCTGAAATAAATCAAAAAATAACTGCTGTCCAGCATGAATCCGAACAGACTACTAAATCAATGAATACCACAACTGAAGAAGTGACAAGGGCCAATGAATATATAAAAGAGGTCGGTAAAGCTCTCGCTAAAATCAATGAGTCGGTCCGCAGGGCCGGGGATCAAATATCGCAGATTGCAACCGCTGTTGAACAGCAATCGGCGGCGGCAAAGGAAGTTGCAAGGAATATTGAGACAACGTTACTCATTTCAAAAGAAACTGATGATATTTCGCGGCGCGTCCTCAAAGGCGCAAACAATATAATCGGTGAAGTTGATAATCTGCGCAAAGCAAGCTCAGGTTTTAAAACCGGAGGAAGTGGAATAGTTATGCTTGAAATTGCCAGATCAGATCATAAAGCCTTTCTCGACAATATTGATGATGTTATTAAGGGCAATAAACAGTGGACTTCAGACAAACTTCATGATAGTCATAACTGCAGATTCGGCACGTGGTATGATACTGAGGGGATAGAACTTTTCGGGCATCTTGCAACATTCAAGAACCTGGCATTACCGCATGAGAGAGTCCATACGTTAGCAAAAGATATTGTTAACAAGGTCAATGCCGGAGATAAGAACACTGCCCAATCTTTATACAAAGAATTTGAAAAGTTTACCAGGCTGATGCACGAAGGCATAGACGCTATTGAAAATGAATACAGCGATTCCCCGGCATCAAAGAGTGCAGGGCTAAACATTAAAGCCGGCGCGCCTGCATAGGCGGGCGTAGTGTCCTCCCTGAGTCTCAGTCGCGAGTCCCACGCCAAGGTTCAAAAGGGTTGGCTAAAATGAAGCTGACGCGTAAGACATTGATACCAAATAAATGGCACAAAGAGGTTGACGTTGTCTGTGTTGGATATGGCGCTGCCGGAGCCTCAGCAGCCATAACCGCCTATGACAACAAGGCGAGTGTGCTTATAATCGAGAAAATGCCGGAGAGCGGCGGGAACACGCGCTTTTCCACAGGTGGGTTTATCTGCCCCACAGATGTGAACGAGGCTATCACATATATTAAAGGGCTCTTTCAGCTTTCCAAGTCCGAAATGGACGAGGACCTGGTCAGGGTGTATGCAGAAGAATCGGTAAAGAACGTCGACTGGCTTAAGGGCCTTAAGGAAGGCACTGAAGTAATGGTATACGGACATGCCGGATACCCGAACGTGCCTGGCGCAAAATCCATGGTCAAATACGGTGCGAAGGGCGCCGGTAAGGGTCCTGCCGGCAGCGCCAAGAACCTCTGGGACATCTTCATGTATGCAGTGGAGCAAAAAAGGAAAATTCCAGTCATGCTGAATACACCGGCAAAAAGACTGGTCCGGAACTGCGACGGGGAGATCATTGGTGTCACAGCAGAGTCCAATGGAAAAGAATTTAATGTCCTCGCCAGAAAAGCTGTTATCCTGACAACCGGCGGGTACGAATATGACGAGAAAGCGCTCCAGAACTTCATTAAGGGCTACCCGATTTATGCGCTCGGCAACCCGGGCAACACAGGCGACGGCGTCCGTATGGCTTCGGCTGTCGGCGCCGGATTGTGGCACATGAACGGGGCTTCATGTCCGCTAGGCATAAAGGTCCCTGATTATGAAGGTGCATTCCCACTGGTAATACGCACTCCGGGTTTCATATATGTCGACAAACACGGCAAACGCTTTGTCAATGAAAGATCAATAGAATTGCATGCAGGGCTCCTTGCAGTGGACTATTTTGACGATCATTCCCTTGAATATCCGAGGATCCCATGCTATCTGATCTTTGATGAGACCAATCGCCTTAAAGGCCCTGTTAGTGCCTGGGCCGGTGTTGGGTATACAGCACAGAAATTTTATAAGTGGAGTAAAGACAACAGTGCTGAGATCGACAAGGGCTGGATCGTCAAGGCCGGGACACCTGTTGAACTCGCAGGAAAGATCGGCATTGATCCTGCTAACCTCGATGCAACTTTGTCAAAGTGGAATGAAGACATGAAGTCAGGCAAGGGTGATACCGTATACGGCCGCCGGACGCGTTCCCTGCAGGAATCTAATCCGGCATACAATGATTTGCAGACCCCTCTCTGGTCAGCGCCTATTGACAAGGCACCTTTCTACGCAGTTCAGCTTTACCCCTGCTTGCTCAATACACAGGGTGGACCGAGGCGAAATACGAATGCGCAGATTGTCGATCCTTTCGGGCAGGCTATCCCACGACTATACAGTTCAGGAGAGCTTGGCTCCATGTGGGGAATGATCTATCAGGGAGCCGGCAATATAGCTGAGTGTATGATATTTGGCAGGATTGCTGGAAGGCAGGCAGCGGCCTTGAAACCTTGGGGAAAATTAACATGAAGTGAGCGGAGGCTCACGGGAGAATGTCCGGTGTGCCTCTGCTTATTACGGGAGGTGTAAATTGTGAAACGTTATGTTCGTTTCTCGCTAAGAAGCTGCGTGGAGAAGGTGGTCCGAATCCATCAACCGCTCGTCCCTCTCATGTTCTTTTTCCAGTGCCTTGTTACACCCATCCGGATGTGTCCCCCGTCCGGGCGGTCATAATCATCGCTCTTACAACGCATCCCTCTAAAAAAGCCAGACATTCAAACTCCATAAAGCGTGAGGCATTTTTATCAAACAAAATCTGAACTTCGCAAGGAAATTCATCATCTGCGTCATAATAAATGATTTGGAGCAGGATTTTAGGCAATGCTTTCAGAAGCCATGAATAGCCGCACGATTTCAGCGTAGCGTCAAAAGCCCCCCCTAATCTGCGCATAGTCTCGCTGAATGCTGCATAATTTCCATTAAACGTTCTTCCGAGCGGTTCCGTCATCCATTTTATATTTGTGTCGAATGGTATTCCTGCGCCGGTAAAATAAGAAAGCGGCACATATGAAAATGCGGGTTCACCCACGCCTCTGGACAGTGCATAGTAAGCCAGCACACTGCGGTTATTGACGTTAACCGGCTTACCGTCCGTCGGATTAACACCGCGGGAACTAATTTCGTATTCCCGGCCAAGAAAATTCACAGATAAGGCACCTTCGGGCTTAAGTGGCAGGTCAAGCCGTTCGGCTACCTCTGAAAAATCGCATGTTCTCAATTGTGATATAAGGCCTTCATAGATTTGTTCATAACCGTGAATCATAAAAGACTCTTCGACATTTTTATGTTCATGCAAAATACTTTCCAAATGCTTTGAACAGTTTCATTGTCAAGGGCAATTGTGTTTGTTTCCTCTCCGTTTCGTTGTTAGTGTGACTTGTCTTTGTTGTTGAATGTTTTCAGTCTTTCTCTTACTTCATTAAAATCGCCCACACTCGTTGTTTGATGGTCTGCCTCCAGACCTTAGAGTCCCTGCGCAGCAGCGTAAAGCGCTGCCGCACCATTTAAAGTTATGGCAACAGTAATATCCGTGTCAAGCTAAAACTCCACTCACTGCAATTCAGACAGCTCAAATAATTCAGACGGTGCGATGCTATCATCACGAATCGACTATTTTGTGTTCAGGCTCAAAGTGTAGGAAAAACATCTACGAAAACCTCGGACGCCTTCCTATGATAGTTTCAGACAAAACCTGATTCTCAATTTACATGTCGCTGCGATAAACTAAATACTTCCATTCATTTCGGTGAGCACAGTAAGCAATCATTCCGGAAAGGAAGGGATTGGCAAAGGAGGTCAGGTTATGCTGGTGAGTGAAATGATGCATAAGGATTTTGTTGCAGTGCTGCCTTCCGACTCAGTTCAGGAGGTTGAGAAAAAGATGAGAGATGGAAATGCAGGGATAGCCCTCATCATGTTAAACAACGATTTTGAAGGGCTCGTCACGAAAAGAGAAATTGCGATTGCAACAGGTAATGCCGCTGATACGAGACGTACGCGCTCCAGTGACATAATTAACCGTAAGGATTCGCTTATGGATGAAGACAGATGTTGTTATTTCAGCGACGTGGCGATCGAGTTGCTGCTCGGAAAGTAAACGATTAGTTTGAAGATAATAAAGCCAATCCTTTCAGACGCTTGTATTTGAATAAAACTGGCGTCTAACGCCAGTGTTTTCTCTATTAATTTAACAATATGAAAATAGACTGATAAGGAGGTGCAATGCATGGAAATTGCAGGTAAAAAGGTTATTATCACCGGAGGCGCCAGGGGGCTTGGCAGGAAGTTCGCAATTGATCTTAAGGCCCTCGCCGCTCAACCTTATGTCTTGAATCTCCACCAGGAACATCTCGATAAATTGATGCTGGAGGAGGGCATACCGGGCCGAGTAGTTGACGTGAGCAGCGAAAAGGATGTGGAAGCGTTTCTGGAAGATTATACCAAAGCCTATGGCCCTCCTGACGTGCTCATTAATAATGCTGGCGTCACAGCCGACGGGCTATTTATGAAGAAAAAAGGAGACGAGATAATAAAATTCCCCTTTGCTAACTGGGAAAAGGTCATAAGGGTCAATCTCACCGGCGTATTTGTAATGTCACGGGAGGCTGTCTACAGCATGATGAAGCACGGGATAAAAGGGGTCGTAATCAACATCTCTTCCATAAACCGCTGCGGCAACGTGGGGCAGACTAACTATTCAGCCTCGAAGGCTGCAGTTGATGCGATGACAGTGACTTGGGCGAGGGAGCTTTCCAAGTTCGGAATAAGGGTAGCGGCTATTGCTCCGGGTTATATCAATACAGAAATGTGCTCTGTGATAAAACCGGAGGTGATGGACAGGATAGTTCAAAACATACCCGCGGGAAGGCTCGGCGCGACGGAGGAGATATCGCAGGCCGTTCAGTTTGTAATAAAAAATGACTTCTTTTCAGGGCGCATAATGGAAATAGACGGGGGCATGAGGATCTGAGTTTTGTCGGAATACAGTTGCCTTAGTCTTCTTTAATTATATGAAATCGTCCAAACGTAGGGTCTTCATCGGATAGATCAGTCGTCTGTGCTTGTGAGAATGCATTTTCATCCAGCTCGATGAGTCCATCTTCAAAACTTGCTCCTATTGCCATGTCATCCTCCGCAGCAAAAATGTCGCAGCCTTATTTTGTATTAACGACCTTATTATGAAATATGCCGACTTCGAGATAATGTGATGACAATCACTGCGTAGATAACGCAACATACCTCCCGCCGGGACAAATTCCTGAACGGTTTCTTTGCCTCCATGGTGCAGGAAGCGGGACACCTATGCAGGAGATTGTTAATCGTTGTTCTTATTGGTTGAGACAGAGATGTGTGGGATAAAACACGATTCTGGGGATCGGGGGATACTATGCCCCGGATGTTACAAAGGTCATGAGTTACCGGGACAATGAATGGGCCACAGGGTTTCTGAAGGACCCGGAAAAAGTCTGGCCTAATTGAGCCCTGAATGGAGAATGATCGTGGTTACTAAATGGTTGCATGTTGCCGCACTCGAAGGAAATATTACTTTTGTCGGAATGATCATCAGATTCTCATGCCGCCGTCCACTTCAATCACCCTGCCGGTAACAAAATCATTCTTTAAGATAAACTGAACGGTCAGGGATATTTCCTCCATCTCACCCAATCTGCCGAGAGGGATGTTCTGGACAACCTTTTCAAGAACATCGGGTCTGATCTTCGCAACCATCTCGGTGTTGACATAACCCGGCGCTATGGCGTCCACCCTTATGCCGAATTTCGAAAGCTCCTTGGCCCAAGTCACGGTCATTGCATCAACAGCGGATTTTGAGGCTGAATAATTGGTCTGGCCGACGTTACCTGCGCGGCTGATGGATGAGATGTTGATAATCACACCCTTGACCTTATGCTTCACCATCTGAAACGAAGCTTCCCTTGCGCACAGGAACACTCCGGTGAGATTGACATTAATCACCCTTTCCCAGTTTGAGAAGGGGAATTTGGTGATTTCGTCTCCCTTCTGCTTGATAAAGAGGGCGTCGGCAGTGATACCCGCATTATTGATTAACGCGTCCGGAGCTCCGTATTCGCCGGTGTAGCTTTCAAAAAAACTCTCCACGCTTTTCTCATTGCCCACATCCAGCACCTGCCCCGGGATACCGGTCTCATTCCTGAGAGCATCGAGATTTTCCTGGTTCACGTCCACCACATAAGGTTTTGCCCCAACGCTCTTGAGGTCGACCGCAAACTTCTTCCCCATTCCTCTTGCCCCGCCCGTTATTATAATATTTTTGCCTGGAAGTTCCATTTTTCAATCTCCCTATTTATATAGCTCATTGTAAAAAAAGCGACCGCCTTCAATTTTTGTTTTTTTTCTGCAGTTTTCTTTTCCCGTCTTTTCCAGCCGCAGTCGCACGCCTTATCCGACTGTCTTTGTCGTCGGTTTTAGCTTTAAGCGAACCTTTATTATCCCGTTCATGCAGCCATGCGGCTATGGATGGAGAGAGTTCTTTCTGGGACTTCGACCCGACAAAAACACCGGCATGCCCGCCTTTGAACTCATACAGTGTCTTGTCCTCTGTGCCGACAAGGTCATTGAGCGGTTTGGTTGCAGAGGGCGGCACCAGGTGATCTGCAGAGGCGTAGATATTGAGCAAAGGCATGGTGATGTCTTTAAGATCCACAACCTTGTCACCGACCTTCAGCTCACCTTTTACGAGCTTGTTTCCCTTGTAGCAATCGTTGATGAACTGCCTGAAACATTCTCCTGCCTGGCCCGGACTGTCAAAGATCCATTTCTCCATCCTGAGGAAATTAAGGAGTTTATCCTTGTCTCCCAGTATGTCCAGCATATCGACGTATTTCCTGAAATTGAGGGTAAAAGGCATGAGCATGAGAAAGCCGGAATTCAGCAACTCACCCGGTATGACACCGTAGGCGTCCACCATGGCATCGACATTCATATGCCTGGACCATCTGAAGAGCAGGCCGTCATTGGTAGAGAAATCAAATGGCGCCACCAGGGTAACGAGATTCTTCACCTTATCAGCATGAAGAGCCGAATAAATTCCTGAGAAGGTCCCTCCCTGGCAGATGCCCATTAAATTAATCTTCTCATTTTTTGAGGCCTGCCTTATAAAATCAACGCAGTTGTTGATATAGCCATTGATATAATCATCTATGGTGAGATACATGTCGGCCTTTTTAGGATATCCCCAATCGATAATATAAAGGTCAAGCCCCAGCTGCAGGAGATTTCTCACAAGGCTCCTGTCCGGCTGAAGGTCGAGCATGTACTGCCTGTTCACCATGGCGTATACAATCAGGACGGGCACGCGGCAGGTTGCCTTGCCTTCCCGCTCGTAGTGATAGAGCTTAAGCTTATCCTCCTCATACACGAGTTTTTTCGGAGCTGTCCCTACGTCTATCGCTTCTATAGCGGCAAGGGTTTCTGCGCCCTTGATGAGTTTAGTGCTTAATTCGCTCAATTCCTTGACCGTATTTTTTATACCGAAGGTCTCGAACGGTGACTTCATGCATGAACCTCCTTCAACTGTTTTTCGAGGCTATTTACTTTTTTCTTCAATTCGTAGATTGTTTTATAGACATCATCCATCTCCGAACGGAGGGCTATCGGAAAGTCGTAGAGATAGAGTTCCGTCAATTGAAAAAAGTGCTTCCGTGTATTGACGGAGATGTCGAGCAGCTCACCCTGCATCTTTGAAAAATCCTCCGTCTGCAAGAGGGCGTTATAGGCCTTCTCGTTAACATCAACCCAGAGATCAAAGAAATAGTTGAACCCCTTGAACTCTTCACCCGCTTTGATTTTTTCAGCAACGATGTCAATCATTTTTTCAAAGGCCGCCTGACCGGTGACGTACATCATGTGCTGGTATTCCGCGCTCCTGGCAAGATAAACGGAGAAATCATCAAGGCTCCTCAGAAGCAATTCTACCTTCTCCCTGTCCTTACCTACTGCATGCAAATGAAAGATCTTGCCGGCGGTCCTGTCAAAAGCATTAAACATAGTATGGAATAGCGTCATGAACGCCTCGGGATGACCTTCCAAAAACCTGGGAAAGGTCTTGAGGCTTTCCTCGGAGGCCGCTGCCCACGGTTTCATGAAATCCTGTGCAGAACAGTTAATGGTATTGATGAGTCCGGAGACCTGAGCAGATACCTGCGAAATTGCTTCGGGATCAAAACCGAAGATATAGTCCAGAAATTTTGTATATTCCGCCGGATTCAACAGGTCCTTATAGGCCTCAGGGCTCACGGTCTTTTCCTGCAATGACTTCTGGAGAAGCAGCCATATTTCATGGAGTTTCATGTAGGTATTGGTACCGCCAAGGGTTTTGGACAGGGTCTCCTGCATAAGGCTTATGTCCGCACAGTCCATCTCACGAAGGGCCTTCAGGACCGCAGTAGTCCAGGAGTTATAAAGATTTTCGCACTCGGCTGCACCGGACCTGGCTTCCTTATTTGCCAAGGTGCCACAGAACGCATGCTGGAACTTCTTTGTCGACTCGGTCAGGTTCTCAATGATGAGCTCCTGCGATTTAAGCCACGCGTCTAAAAAATTCATATTGCTTTCCATGAAATCACTCCTCGATATCCGTCCTCGGACTTATTTTTTCTCATTGGCCCGGTTAAAAGACTCCGAAAAATTCTTTGCCATACCTTTACACATCTCCATCTGGTTCTCGATGGTATTTTTCCATGTCTCCTGTATCTTTTCCGTCTCCGTAATAAAAGTTTTTGAGGAATTCACCATCGTGGTCAACAACGAATTATAAAAGCTGAGAATATCCTTTGACGGACCATACTGGGAACCGCCCATATTCGTAAAAGACTCCTGCATTTTCTTCATTGACTCTGTCCAGTTCTCCATTGTCGGAGCATACTGGGAACCGCCCATATTCGTAAAAGACTCCTGCATTTTCTTTATCGACTCTGTCCAGCTCTCCATTGTCGGAGCATACTGGGAACCGCCCATATTCGTAAAAGACTCCTGCATTTTCTTTATCGACTCTGTCCAATGCTCAATAAATTCCTTCTGGGATTTCACCCAGTGGTCCATAAATTCCTTCTGGGACTTTACCCATGAATCCGCAAACTCATTCAACTTATCCATATTGTCCTCCTGACTATTTTAAATAATGGAATCAGCAAAATGCTGATTAAAAAAACCTTGAAGCTGAAAAGGGTTAAAGGTGTCATTCTTCATTATCTTCTTCTTTATCTTCCTCTGCACGTTTTTCATGCGCCGATCCCGACGCCCACGGATTAACCATCAATTTCGAGAACATATCGTAATAACTGGATGAACCGAACTGTTTGAGCCAGGAACCGAGCAGACCGAAATAATTTTTCAGGTCCCATCCTGATTTAACCAGGAAAGGCAAGGCCCGGTTAAGGTCCCTGATATAGGATCTTATCACGTAGCCCACATTGATGTCCGGGTCACCGAATGCACTTAAATATTCTTTCAATTTCTCGTATTCCTCTTCATCCAGTCTCAAAGTAACCGGTTTTAGTGACATGACGCCTCCATTTAATTTGTTGACAACCTGATGCTATAAGTAAGTCATAAGTAATTTGTTATGTCAATAAAGAAATATCCTGGAGTCGCCTGATAAATATGAAATAAAGCTCTGAGGCTAAATAGACTGTTATCATAATTTATGCTATCCTTAATTGCTGCTAAAATTGTGTAATGGGGGCAAAAAACCCCATTACACAATTCCGGACCGTGCCTTAATTATGGTACGATAAGCGCTTCAAATTTCTTGTACCCTTCTTCTACGACCTTTCTGTATTCATCCAAGCCCTTTTTCCCTTCTTCGGCCCATTCGCCTACAAGCTTTTCACTATCGGCTTGTATCTGCTTGCTGCTTTTGATCGTGTCTTTAATTATCTTGTCATTGAACTCCTGTACCTTCGTCAAGCCCTCGAATGACTTATCCATAGAAAACTTCATCATCTTCAAGACATTTTCGTTAATGCTCTGAGTGTCAAAACCTGCAAAGCCTTTTTTTGATTCCATTGTTTTATCTCCTTTTTTTGTTATGTCATCTGTTTTTACTTTGTATGAGGCAACAACCTCTTCCAGCGCTGAAGTCGATTCTTTAGCGGTTTTCCCCTGCTGCATTTGCTTCATCATTACACCTCCTTCCCGTCGTGAACCCCTGGTATATCCTTGAGTCCAATAGACTGACAACTGTATTGGTTGTTCAATATAGTTATTATAGTATTACTTTTGTAACGTGTCAAGTTACAAAACAGTTACAATGCTGTTACTAAACCGTTACATAACGTCGGGAATCCACTAGATAGAAAAGCGAACCACAGAGATGCGAAAATAGACTGGCAAGCTGGTAAATATCTCGCTTTAACTTTAACGGTGTTGACTACCTTGACAGTAGTAGCATATTGTGATAGATATTAATTAGCAGTTCCCTTTATCTGCCTGGATCAAAGGGCGTTATGTTGAACGAAGAACTACATAAATCTATAATGATCCTCTTCAATGATTCTCTTTTTAGGAAGGGTTTCTTAGACTTCTTCCAAAAAATGCAACGGGAAGGTATTGAGGCCGCAAGGAGATCCTGGGATTCATATCCATACAAGAGCGTTTTTTTGCCCAATGCCATAGATATCTATGAGAAAATGATTGATTTCTATATTAGTCTCGGTCTCGCATCGAAAGCGAAGTATGAGGAAGTATTTGAGGAACATGAGAAGCTACTCTATCAGGATACTTTCTTAAGGGACGCAATCATACAGCTCCAGTTGAAGATGTTTGCAGAGGGCGGAGAGAATGTGCGGGAAGCATGGGAAAGCATGATTGACAAACAGATTGAGCTGCATAATGAAATCCCAAAAAACTTTTTAGCATTCTTAAGCCAAGGAAGTACTTCCTTTGATAGCAGCAGATCGGAGAGATCATTTAATAGTGCTGATACACGCCGTGAGACACGCTACAAGTTTGAGTCTCCTGTAGAATTTGTGTTAAGTGATGCATCAGATAAAACAGTGAAGGGTATTATCCTGAATATCAGCGACCGTGGTTTGTGCGTCAAGTCCTCTATTACCCTAAAAAGAGAACAAAAAATAATAATTAAGAATTCTCTTCCAATGCTAAACAAAACATTCACTGCATTATGGAACAATGCATCGATGACCGGATTATCGTCATAATCTGACAATTTTACTAGAAATACGACTCAGCGGCTGGACGCCTGATGGTTGTTCCTCGGCTCTTTACAAGTTCCAATTCCCTGTGCGTGAAAATACCGCCCACAGTGCGTACATTGTTTTGCCAATGATTACCTCCAGCTGCTTTGTTGTGGTAATCATCTTACGTGAAGGTCGGTCTATAAGGTGGTTTCTTAGATCAATGATTCAAAAAGTGCAAACTACAATTTCAGGCCGGTTCCATCAGCGACACTTTCTGTTCCTCCTCTATCAGTTCTTGTTTCCAGCCGCCGACAGTCATGTCCGCACCTGCTGCAAGCGACCTTTTTACCGATTAATCGCTGCATCCATCCATGTCTGCATCCAAGGCTCCGGGTAAGTCCCGTAGAGTTCATCGACTAGCCTTCCATAAACTCCACATCAGGTGTCGGTTACCGGCATTCCTTTATCTCAGGGATCAGGCACCGTCATATCAACTCGAAAAGCCTTAAGCAAATATTGTGCTTATGATCACATAAAATCAAAGCGCAGATTATTTACAATAATGAAACCCAGAGAAGTGCGGCGTGAAGTGTTTATATATACTAAAACATGGGTGTAGTTCAGGGGTGGTAAAAATGTCAAACGAAAGAAGTTCCGTGTCGTCTCAACTCTCACAATTTATTGTAGGAGGTTCCCAATTTTTAAAACCAGAACAAAATCTTTTTCCCACGATTGATCCTGCATGGCTTCGTGAACACGGTTACGAGTATTACGAACGTAGCTTGAGCACCATACATTACTTGAGCCAGATGGGCACAATGGTGGCAAGCTGGAAACGTTTCTGGTGGAATTCCGCACACATGCTTATGGGAAAAGCTTGGCATGAAGCCGTCGACTCCTTTCTGTGCCATCAGCAAGCTACTAATTGTGCGATTGAGCTCCATTCCCGTCCATACTATATGCAAGAACCTGAGTGGAAAATTTCCTATGAGATCATCAAATCTGAAGTTTTCGCGGATCTTATTCGTTTCAAACCATACGATAGCTCCAAACCCAATGCCCTTATTGTTCCACCTATCTCAGGCCATTATCCGACTCTGGTGGAAGGCACAGTTCGCAGTTTACTGCTGGAATTCAATACGTTTGTGATCAACTGGAAAAACATCCGTGATATACCTATATCAGAGGGAGATTTCACATTCGAGATGAACACCGAGATTGTTAAGAGGTACATCCAAATGATAGGGCAATACACCAATATCGTCGCTGTTTGCCAAGGCGGAGTTCACGCCTTTCGTGCTGCTGCCCTATTGTCCCAACACAGAGACCCATGTCAGCCACACTCCTTGACTTTGCTCGGAACCCCTATTGATACTCGTGAACCCTCAAATCAGATTACGGAGTTCGCCAATTCCCGTAGTCTCAAATGGATGGAGGAAAATCTGCATTGGCGCGTCCCGTCCTATTACAGAGGTGCTGGTCGGAGTGTTTATCCGGGGCATCTGCAGATTGCGGCGTTTTACTTAAAAAGCAGAAAAATGCATGAAGACCGTTTCAATAATTACATCAAGGCTCTTGCCGAAAGTAATCTCGGCAAACATCATCAAGAAGTCGTCAAATGGTACCAAGAAACTGTTGAAGCATTTAATCTGCCTCTTGATATGGGAGCTCGGTGGCATACTGAAAGCGTCCGCAGTCAGTTCCAGGATCACGATCTTGCCCTCGGAAATGCTACACAATATGGTGAGAAAATTGATCCTACGGCTATTCGAAGCACATATTTAATGTGTTGTGGAGGTGAAGAAGACGATATAACGCACCCAGAACATTGCCATGCCGCGAGTTATCTTTGCACGAATCTATTTGATAGTTATAAGAAAAAAATGGTAGTAGAAGATGCTGGACACTACAAAATTTTCTCTGGTAAGACATTCAAGTATAATGTCTTACCTAATATTGTAAAAATGAGCCGTAGACCTCCTCTCTTTTAAGAGTTATTTGTGAACTTGACGTTCCCCACACTTGATTCCCGATAGTAAATTACATTATTTTGAAGCCTTTTGAAAAGTGCAGACTGCAGGAAGTTAGTGTAGAGGAAAAGGCCTCACATCAAGATGCCTTCTTAAGACGCTCCGCTACCCAGACCTTAATGATAGATTGGCGAGGTACGCCCACGCGTTTTGCCTCTTTGTCCAATAATTGGATCCAGTAGCTATCTAATTCCATCTCTAATCCGCACTATTGGACCATGCCAAGGCAGCGTTTGTTACAGAGAAGCACACAGCTCTCCATAATTCGGGACGAAGCCGATGTTTCCCCTGCCGGGGTGGCAAGTTTGCTCCGGAACAGGCGGCAAGAATAAAACCGAACAGCCGGCAGGAGCGAATCGGAATGAGTGGCAGGAATGATCAGGAAAATACAGAAAGCCGACGGAAGGATAGCAAGTTGACAAAAAAGTTCGCAAAGTTGAAAATAAGAGCTTATTTCGGGAAAAAAGTGATAAAGTAATAATCGGATGTATGGAAAAAAAATGACGCAGATAGCACCGTTTAATAAAGATGTTCAAAGCAGCACGTTGCTTATAAGTTTTCGGGCAAGAAAGCCAGTCACTTCACGAGTATGAATACAGCCCTTACCATAGCGGGGTCCGATCCATCCGGCGGGGCAGGGATACAGGCTGATCTCAAGGTTTTCCAGCGCTTTGGCGTATACGGTCTCTCTGCACTGTCCGCCGCCACAGCTCAAAATACCTGCGGGGTCAGCGCAATTGAAAGGATAGAAGCCCGCTTTTTATATGAACAATTAAAGACCCTGCTGAGTGACCTGCGACCGGATGCCCTTAAAACCGGCATGCTTCTATCCGCAGAGGCCGTAAGGTCCGTTGCCGGCATAATGACCTCATATAACCTGGCGAATCTGGTGGTTGATCCTGTTATTTTATCATCGACAGGCCGCAGCCTGCTCGAAAAAAAAGCCGCCGAAGTGATGAGAGAAGAGTTGTTTCCTCTGGCAAAGGCAATTACGCCGAACATTGTCGAAGCCTCAACGCTCACAGGGATTGCGGTGTCGGATGAAGGGTCCATGGAAGAGGCTGCAATTGCATTAAAACGTTTTGGGCCTGAATTTGTTGTCATCACGGGCGGGCATCTTGCGGATGAGACGCTTGAAATCATCTATGACGGCAATACATTCCACAGGTTTCGGGGTAGAAAAATTGCCGGCGAATTCCACGGAACAGGATGTGCATTCTCAGCAGCCATTACCGCACTGCTGGCTAAAGGGACTTCGGTAATCGATGCTGTCAGAGAGGCCAAGACCTTCGTTGCCAACGCAATAGAAAGTTCGTTTGCTCTCGGTAAAGGAATGAAGTTATTAAACTTGTAAATTAAATCGGAACTGGCAAATAGGAAATAGAAAAATAAAAAATGAGTATAGGCAGTGGTGTTTTTCTTTGCGATTACCTGGGTCATCAACAGTGGGGCGGTAACGCCCGCCCCACAAACTTGAAATTGGAACGGCGGCCAATATTCTATGTGCGATGTATATATGGCACAAAAGACTAATTGATCGCAAAGAAAAACACCACTGCCTGTACTCATGAACAATTAAAAAGGTTTTACCATGACTAAAATGAAGACTATTTTCCAGTGTCAGTCCTGCGGCCATGCAAGCCCTAAATGGCTAGGCAAGTGCCCTGATTGCGGAGCATGGAACAGTTTCTCCGAGGAACGGCAAAGCCCCAAGACATTGAAATCTCCAGGCGCCTTCGGGGATGTTGCTGAAGCCCAGCCCTTGTCGACAATAACCGGCGGCAGGGAATTGAGAAATTCTGTAGGCATACAGGAGTTGGACCGTGTGCTGGGCGGGGGCCTGGTTGACGGAGCCATTGTACTGATAGGCGGTGATCCGGGCATCGGCAAATCCACACTTATCCTCCAGGCCCTGGCAAAGATAGCGGATAAAAAATCCAGCCCTGAACATGCCTCCGCGCAACCTACTTCCCGTACAACGCTCAACAGACAACGCTCAACAGTCCTTTATGTATCAGGTGAAGAATCTCCCGAGCAAATCAAATTGAGAGCTGAACGGCTTTCGATAAACTCCGAAGCAATTATCCTGCTTCCCGAGACGCTGGTCGAAAACATTATCATTACTGCCGCTAAACTCAATCCTGCCGTCATGGTGATCGATTCCATACAGACTATTTTTACCGAGGAGCTTACCTCGGCGCCGGGCTCTGTGGGCCAAATAAGGGAATCGGCCGCCAAGCTGATGCTCTTTGCGAAGAAATCGGGGATACCGGTTTTCCTGATAGGACATGTGACAAAAGAAGGCGCAATTGCAGGCCCCCGGGTACTGGAACATCTGGTCGATACAGTGCTGTATTTCGAGGGAGACAGGGGACATCCATACAGGATACTCCGTACAGTAAAAAACAGGTTCGGCTCAACCAATGAAATCGGCGTCTTTGAAATGACCGACAGCGGTCTGTCGGAGATCAGTAACCCTTCTGAGCTTTTTCTGTCAGAAAGGCCTCTAAATGTTTCAGGTTCGACAGTAATCGCCAGCATGGAAGGCACACGACCCTTGCTCGTTGAAATACAGGCACTGGTAGCGCCTACGGCGTTCGGTATGCCGAGGAGGACGGGTATGGGTGTTGATTATAACCGGGTAAATCTCCTTGTCGCAGTCCTGGAAAAAAAAGCGGGCATGCATTTGGGTGGAATGGATATATTCATTAATATAGTAGGCGGGCTGAAGGTGGTCGAGCCTGCCTCCGATCTTGGAATTATTGCGGCAATTGCATCCTCGTTCAGAGAGATACCGATAGATTCAAAAACCTTTCTTTTCGGAGAGGTCGGGCTTTCAGGTGAGGTACGGGCCGTCGCGCAAGGAGAAACGAGGCTCAAAGAGGCCTCGAAAATAGGCTTTAAAAAAGCGATCATACCGAAAGGCAACATGGAGCGTCTGAAGACCGATTTAGGGCTTAAAATAATAGGAGTGAAGAATGTTGAAGAAGCAATGGAACACATCAAAGCATAGCAGCCAGGAACCGGTAGCCAGTAGCCCGGAAAAAATAAATATTAGGCGCAGACCGTCGTGTTTTATGTCCTGGCGACCGGCTACCGGTTGCAGGCTGCTATTTTTTGTTTTCTGGCTACTGGCTACTAGTTCCTGGCTGCTGTGTTTTTCCTCTTGTGCACCGAAATACGTTGAAAAACCGTCCCGCGAAGGCGTTCCTCTCCCTGAGATACTTTCAAAGATGAACACCGTGCAATCCGTAGAGGCGGTTTTATCAATAGCCTATGAAAAAAATAACGCTTCGATGAGCGGAGATGCCTTCTTAAGTCTTTCCCCTGATACACTGGAACTCAGAATTTATTATTTCGGCATTCTTGCCGGTCAGGTCACAGAAGATCATGGTGTCATAAAGAGCAAACCTAAACTCGATAAATACAAAAGCATTATTCTTGTAGACGGACTGAGAAACAGCTTCCTGTGGTGGACAATAAGAGACTACACTGTTGAGGAGAAAGAAGATAGCTATGTGTTAAGGAATTTTGACAGGACGCTGACAATCAGTAAAAAAACCCTGCTTCCGCTGGAACAGACAATCGAACTTGATAACGGGGAAGAAATGACCATAGCCTATGATGATCCCGCCTGCAGCAAACCCGGGACCGAAAATAACGGACTCGACCCGGAAACCGGGTGTTACCAATCCCGTCTGTTGATTCGCTACAGGGACCACCAGGTAAAAGTAAGGGTAAAATCATATGAGGCAAGGTAAAGGGGCAAAAGATAGTGTCAAAGGGTCAAAGTGTCAAAGTATCAAAACGTCAGAGCGTCAGAGCGTCAAAGGTACAAAACTTCAAACAATCAAAGTGCCGTGGGACTTTGCTCTGACCCTTTGACACTTTGACACTATCTTTTGCCCCTTTACCTGTTTGCGAGTGGCACGTAGTCCTGTCGGACTCCGGGTATTGATGAGACATAAGACGGCCTGATCAGTCTTCCCTGTATTATCTCTTCAATTCTGTGCGCCGACCATCCCGCTACTCTTGAAATTGCAAAAATAGGCGTGAACAATTCTTTATGTATACCCATTGACCTGTATACAAACCCCGAATAAAAATCAACATTTGCCGTAGCCACTTTCCCCTTTTTCTTTAGGACCAGCACCGGCGACAGCCTGGCAACCTTTTTGTACAACTCAAACTCTTTTTCCATGCCGTTCTTTGCTGCGATCTCTTCCGCCTTTCCCTCAAGTATCACCGCCCTGGGGTCGGAAAGTGTATATACGGCGTGCCCAATACCATATATTTTTCCGGTTTTGTCGTTCGCTTTCTTGTCAAGTATTTGTTCCAGGTAGTTTGAGACGGCTTCGTCATCATCCCAGTCTTTCACGTGCGACTTTATGTCTGTCATCATCTCCTCAACCGCTTCATTTGCGCCGCCGTGCAGATGTCCCGAAAGCGACGCGATTCCGGAGCATATAGCCATGTAACTGTTAGCGCCGGCAGAGGACACGGTCCTGACAGTGAACGTAGAATTGTTACCACCCCCGTGCTCAGCATGGAGCACAAGCATCATATCGAACAAGTTTGCAGTAAATCTGTCCGGCTTTGTGCCATTCAGCATATAAAGAAAGTTTTCCGCATGGCTGTATTCTTCTTTCGGCTCTATCAGTTCAGACTGCTTTTTCCTGCTACCGGCAGATGCATAGTAATTGTACGCAACGATTGTCGGAAACTTTGCTATCAAATCTATGCATTGTCGCGCAAGGTTCATTATGTCCGTAGAGTTAGGGTTGTCATCAAACAGGTGCATAGCTGATACAATGGTATGAAGAGATCCCATCTGGTCATCATGAGGTGGTCTGCTGAGGACAATCTTCTTGGCTTCTTTTGGAAGATTTCTTCTCCCGGCGAGCGAACTCGTGAAGATATCCAGATTATTCCGGTTGGGGAGTTCTCCTGTAAGGAGGAGGTATGCAGTTTCCTCAAATCCGAACCTTCCCTCTTCCTGCTGATGTCTGACCAGGTCTTTTACGTTGTAGCCGCAGTAATATAACTCGCCTTCGAGGTCTACTTTCCTCTCAGTCCCGTCACCCTCCAATTCTTTCTTATAACTAATTACCTGGCCCTTGCTGGTTATTCCTACAAAGACCCCTGTGCCGTCTTCGTTGCGGAGTCCCAGTTTTATATTTTTTCCCCTGATAAGCTCTGGTGGTACCTTATCGTGTTTCAATGCCAATTCCTGGATCATTTTCAGTACGCTCTCCACTTTTTTTTTTCACCTCAATATAGTAACCTCCGGATAATGGAGCGGAGGAACAAATAATTTATATTTTAGCATATTCTCTTCATAAGGAGGGCAGAGAATGGGAGAACTTGTTTTTCGACGCGCTGAAACTACCTATTTGTGACTAACATGTCAGGCGAGCAGGCTATTTTTTTATCGCACCAGCCCGCATTGATTATGCGTTGTCGAGCAGTCAGCGCATAGTGCCTCTGCTAAATCTCGCGAGGCGTCCAGCCTCGCTCGAAGGCGACGCCAGCCCGTTCAGCCATCCCTGGCGGCACTGTCTGCCGACGGCCCGCTTCAGCACCATGCACTGCTCTGGGCTGCAATTTGCCATAATGCAAGCGAAAGCTGCTTACTGCTTAATTGTTTCGTATAGCATCAATTACGAAAGGAGCATTGTAAAAGCGCAATGAGAAATCCAGTGGTAAGGATGAGTTTCAGGGAGCGAATCTCGGAGCTTTGGCAACGATTCCTGGCGAAATGAGCGTTAAACAGACGCTATGTCTGAGCCCGCCCACCCTGCCAAGCGGGCCAATGGGCGAGTTTAGCGGCTGTAGCGAATGAGCCTTTGGAATCGTCAAAGCGGAGGGCCTGAGCGGAAGAGACTCGTCCTTACCACTGGATTTCGGTTTGTCTAGTGATGCAACGATTCATTTTCTAATATATTCCTGATGATGGAATTCGACTTCTTGCCCGACAGAAAACTCATAGTGTATAATCAAGACATTATGCAAAAGGGACAAGGCCGTAAAAAGCGTTACGTACTATCAGTCGTCAACCATAAAGGCGGCGTCGGCAAGACGACTACTACTGTCAATGTGGCTGCATGTCTCGGGGAACTGGGCAACAGTGTATTGGTAATTGACCTCGATCCTCAAGGCAGCGCCAGTCTGGCTTTTGGCTTTAACGATGACGGAGACCGGCTTTTCCAGTCGTTGCAAAAGTCGATTGCCCTGCCGGTCCAGGCTACCGGGACTTCCGGGGTAGACCTCGTGCCGGCCGGGCCGAGCCTCATTGGGGCCTGGCAGCGTTTTTCAGGCGCCCTCGGCAAGGAGGTCCTTTTTAACTGCCTCCGTTATACGGAGGGCACATGGGACTGGATCATCGTCGATTGCCCGCCCAGCATGGGCGTTCTTACCCTTGCGGCACTAAATGCAAGCAACGGCGTACTGATGCCCGTTGAAGCAACTCATCTTGCCGCTGCCGGATTACACCAGATGACCGAAACTATTGAGGCGATTGCCAGGGACCAACGGGACCGCAACCCCATGCTCCTCGCGATTGTTCCCTGCCGTGCTCACCCTCGCCGACGCATCCATGCCTCTGTCATGGCACATTTGGAGAAAGATTATCCAGGCTTGATAGCGCCCATAGTCCGCGAAAGTGCAGCCCTTGCCGAGTCACCAGCTTTCGGTAAGCCTATCATAACCTTTGCTCCTTCCTCCAACGGCTCTTCAGATTATCGCGCCGTCACACAATGGATCGATAACCACGTAAAATCTCATTGAGCGCACTGGATTTGTTATTAGTGGGGATGGCGGCCATCGCGGGTGGAGCGGTAAATGCACTCGCCGGAGGGGGAACGCTAATCACATTCCCCATGCTCACCGCTGTCGGTGTTCCTGTTGTTGCCGCCAACATAACAAATACAGTGGCCCTTTGCCCCGGTTATCTTGGCGCAACCCTTGCTCAGATGAAGGACCTGCGCGGCCAGTCGGTGCGCCTCTGGCTCCTTCTGCCGACCGGGGTGGTGGGCGGTATTGCGGGCGGCATTCTATTACTTAATACAAGTGATCTGGTATTTCGAAAGCTTGTGCCGTTCCTGATCCTCATCGCCGTAGTCTTGTTGGCTATCCAGGATAAATTACGTGCGTGGCTCACACGTCGCGTCGGGCGTTCAGGAGCAGTGACATTACACGAGGCCTGGTCGATATTTCCAATCTTTCCCGCTGCTGTTTACGGAGGCTATTTCGGCGCAGGTGTAAGCGTGATCGTTCTTGCGGTGCTTGGACTTGTGCTGGAAGACTCACTTACACGGCTCAATGCCCTGAAACAGGCTATCTCGTTCTCCATTAACATTGCGGCCGCAATCTTCTTTCTGTTTTCAGGTCATGTGGTCTGGTCCGCTGCAGTTATTATGGCTGCAGGCGCTCTTGCAGGAGGGGCCTTGGGCGGCCGACTTGCAGGCCGGATCAGTCCGTTCCTGTTGCGCCGGATTGTTGTAACCGTCGGGTTAATAGTCGCAGTGATTTACCTGGTCCATTGATTAAGAAAACAGTCCTCTTCCTCTGCCTTGGCGCTGCCGCAGCATCCTCAGGCGGCTGTTCTGTAATTACTGCGCCCTATGATGTTGCAAAAGGTGCGATATGGGTAGTCGAAACAACATGCGAGGTTACCGCAGGCGCCGCAAAAACAATCTACAAAATCGGTGGATACACTTACGAGGTTGTAAAGGCGCCCATTGACTGGGCATTGACGCACAATGAAATTGAGAGCATCGATGGTCTTCCTGTGAAAGAGGCGATACGGCAGGGCAGAGTAAAAACAGCGCCCTACATTGTCGCAGGAAAGCAGTACGTTCCGATGTCACCCGAAAAAGCAGCACATTACAGGGAAGAGGGCATTGCATCGTGGTATGGCTATGAGAGCGGCAGGATGACGGCAAACGGCGAAGTCTTCAATCCCAACGGCCTGTCTGCAGCGCATAAATATCTGCCTATCCCCATGTTTGTAAAAGTGACAAACCTTGAAAACGGCAAATCTATAATCGTGAGGGTGAATGATCGCGGACCTTTTCCGAGCGGGCAAAATGCAAAATCAGGAGAAAGGATCATAGACCTCAGCATGGGAGCTGCCAGGAAGCTTGAATTTTACGGCAAGGGCTTAGCCCGCGTGAGGGTCGAGGCAATACAGTTGAAGGAGAAATAAAAAAGTATACGGATCAAGGCGCGAATTATTTATTCGCGAATTCCGTGTTAGGCCCGCCGCCTTTTACAGTCCTGATTATTAAGAGTCCTGCGATAAAGAAGAAGCTCACGGATAGCACCGCAGGCCTCTGGCTGCCGAAGGTCGAAGATATATAGCCGAAAAGAATGGGACCTGCAACGGCAGACGTTTGGCCCATCAGCGAGTAAACGCCGAAATACTCGGATTCCTGGCCGGCCGGAATAAACCTGGCGTAAAAGGCCCTTGTGGCCGCCTGCACAGTGCCGAGACCTAATCCGGCTGCCGAGGCAATAATAAAAAAATATGCCTTTGTGGTCACAAAAAAGGCGGCAACCGATACCAAGATCCACAAATACAAAGAGAGCACTACCACTTTCTTTGGTCCCCATACATCCGTAGGCTTTGCAAACAGAAACCCTCCGGCGAGCGCCGTAACCTGAACAGTAAGGAAAACCAAAATCAATTCCCGCGGACCAAAATGAAGCGTTGTTGCCGCAAAAATGCTCGAAAAAACTATGACGGTATTTACTCCATCGGCGTAAATAAGATATGCGATAAGAAGTTTTCTTTGCTCGCGGTTAGCCCATATTTTTTTTAATGCGGAAAGCGAATACCGCAAGCCTTCCCGTGCGGCCCTGGATACCCTAAGTTTGGATGTTCCGTCAGGGGGAAGGAAGACGAAAGCCGGAAGAGAGAAGAACAGAAAAAAAAGGGCGGACATGGGCCATGAAGCGGTCAGGAACCCATTGTCTATCAGCACCAGCGCCAACAAAAGCGACGAGATCGACCCTGCGTATCCTGTTGCATAACCCCAGGAGGAAACCCTCCCCTGGCGCTCAGGCCCGGCAATTTCCGGCAAAAAGGAATTATAAAAGACAAGTCCGCCCTCCTTGCCGAGATTGGCCAGCACAATGAGCATGAAGCCCTCCACAGCCATTCCTTTTCGTAAAAAATAAAGGGCCGCAACAGGGATAATGCACAAAAAAGTGTAAGCAAAGAGCAGCTTTTTCCGTATTTTCGCATAATCAGCGATGCCTCCCATAAAGGGAGAACTGACTGCAACAAGCGCCATGCTTAACGATATCGCCCTGCCCCACCAGATATCACCCTGGCCGGATGCGTTGCCGACAATAAAGTTCGTATAGTAGACAGGAAATATGACCGCGGTAATAATAGAATAATAGCTGGTGCCGGCAAAATCAAACATACACCAGGAGAGTATCTTTTTATTCATGCTCATACAGTTTATACAGTTTCATAAAAAGTCCATAGGCAAGGCGCGCAAAGCCTGAGGAATGAGGCGTACCTTGAGGTACGTCGCAGTGAGGAAGGATGCAGCGTAACGCAGCATATGGATTTTTTATGAAACTGTTAGCTTTTTAAGCGCCTCTTTTGCCGCATTCATCTGCGACTCCTTTTTGCTCTTGCCGGCGCCGCTTCCGAACAGTTCTCCGTGTATATATACTTCAGTCGTGAATATCTTTTTGTGCTCCTCACCCTCCTGCTTAACTATCCGGTACTCGGGGAGTGTCCCCACGGCGCTCTGGACCTTCTCCTGAAGCTCGCTTTTAAAGTCATAGTCCTCTTTTCCAAGAATCGTTTGTGCGATCCGGTCGTTAAACAGTCTCAGGACCACATCTCTCGCTGCCATATAATCGCTGTCGAGAAAAACGGCCCCGACCAGCGCTTCAAATGCATCGGAAAGAACAGACCTTTTCTGCCGGCCGCCGCTGAATTCCTCCCCTTTGCCCAGGCTCAGATAATTGCCCAGAGACAGCTTGGAGGCCATCTCGAACAGCACCAATTCTTTCACAAGATAGGATTTTATTTTCGACATCCCGGCTTCGGAAAGATGCTCTTCGTTGAGGAACAGGGCTTCTGCTATGATCAGGCCGAGCACAGAATCGCCCAGGAACTCAAGCCGTTCGTTGTGGGTCTTTACATCTCCTGCATTTTCATGTTGATATGATTTATGGGTAAGGGCGGTTGCGAGCAGCGAAGTGTCTCTAAAGGTGTAACCGAGTGAAGTCTCAATTCCCGCTATATTTTCCGAAGATAAGACAGGCATTTGTTCCCCCGAAACCGAAAGAATTAGAAAGCGCATATGTTACATCAACCTGCTTTGCGGTTTTGGGGACATAATCAAGATCACACTCGGGGTCGGGGTTGTCCAGGTTAATCGTAGGAGGCACTTTGCCGTTATAGATACTGAGAACGGAGAGTATGGCCTCAACCCCCCCTGCAGCTCCCAGAAGATGCCCCACCATCGACTTCGTGGAACTGACGCATAATTTGTAGGCATGTTCCCCAAATACGGTCTTTATAGCCGTAGTTTCGAGTTCATCGCCATATTTCGTCGAGGTCCCATGAGCGTTTATGTAATCGATCTTTTCAGGCCCGATGCCTGCATCCTTTAATGCCGCTTTCATGCATCGCACAGCACCTTCGCCACCGGGAGCAGGTGTTGTAATATGATAAGCGTCACTCGACATTCCGTACCCTATAACTTCAGCGTAAATTTTGGCCTTCCTCTCAAGGGCGCTATCGAGGTTCTCGAGAAACACAATACCGGAGCCCTCTCCCATGACAAAACCATCCCGATCAATATCAAAAGGCCGGCTGGCCTTTTCAGGTTCTTCATTCCTTGTCGAAAGCGCCTTCATTACTGCAAAGCCGCCGACACCCAGAGCCGTAATGCACGATTCAGTCCCGCCCGCAATCATGGCATCCGCTTCACCACGCTGGATTATTCTGACGGCATCACCAATGGCATGGCTGCCGGTAGCGCAGGCGGTAACAGGGCATGAACTGGGCCCCTTCGCGCCGAACTTGATCGATACGTTTCCCGAAGCCATATTAACGATAAGCATCGGGATAAAAAAAGGAGAAATCCGCTTATACCCCTTTTCCAGAAAAGCCTTATGATAATGCTCGATGGCAGGAAGTCCTCCCATACCTGAGCCGACTACCACCCCCACCCTTTCGGCATTTTCGCCGGTGATCCTGAAACCGGAATCATCGATAGCCATCGTCGCAGCAGCAATCGCCAGATGGATGAAACGGTCCATCTTTTTGATTTCTTTTGCCTCGATGTAATTTGCAGCATCGAAACCCTTGACTTCTCCGGCAATACGCACCGGGAACAAAGACGCATCAAACTGCGTGATGGGACCTATTCCCGACTTCCCGTTCATTGCCGCACTCCAGGTCTCATCAACACCGATGCCGATAGGCGTGATTAGGCCCATCCCCGTGATAACAACTCTTTTCTTCTCGATCATCCCAGTTTTTTCTTTATATAGTCGAAGGCATCTTTAACTTTTGTTATTTTCTCGGCATCCTCATCGGGTATCTCAATATTGAATGCTTCCTCGAATGCCATCACCAATTCCACGGTATCAAGGGAATCAGCGCCAAGATCCTCAACAAAAGACGCCTCAGGCGTCACTTCCGACTGATCTACTCCAAGCTGCTTTGATATTATTTCTCTTACTTTTTCTTCTACCATTATCTACCCCCAATTTTAGATTTCGTCTTAAGTCCGTTATAAATCAACAACAGCTTTAGCATATTGCTAAATTAGAGTCCTGGTATAAACTCAATTTTGCTGTCATTCCCAGCAAGTTTATACACAGACACTATTTACATATACATGCCGCCGTTTACGTGGATTACCTGGCCGGTTATGTATCCCGAATCAGGCGATGCAAAAAAGAATACAGCATTGGCAACATCCTGGATCGTGCCGAACCTGCTCATGGGAATGGCCTTCATCATCTCCTGCTTCACATTTTCCGGCAGCGCATCGGTCATGGCAGTCGAAATGAAGCCAGGGGCAACCGCATTCACCGTCAGCGCTCTGCCCGCATATTCTTTAGCTATAGTTTTTGTGAAGCCGACGATGCCGGCTTTCGACGCACTGTAATTGGCCTGCCCCGGATTGCCCATAAAGGCAACCACCGATGCGATATTAATGATACGCCCATAGCGTTGCTTGGCCATTACCTTTACCGCTTCTTTGGAGCAAAGGAATGTGCCTTTCAGGTTAATATCTATTACGGCATCCCAATCCTCTTCTTTCATGCGCATTAAAAGGCCGTCTCTCGTAATCCCGGCATTGTTGACAAGTATCTCCACTTTACCAAACTCTTTTACAGCGTGTTCAAACAGCCCGGTTACCTCGGATGATCTTGAGACGTCCGCCTTTAACCCTATACTCCGTATCCCGAGCTTCTCAAGTTCTGATGCGGACTCTTTGGCCATGTCAAGGTTAACATCAACGACAACGATATTAACTCCATGCCGGGCAAGGGTTTCGCCTATTGCTCTGCCTATGCCGCGTCCTGCTCCTGTAATTATTGCTGTATGTCCGTTCATTATTTATTATCACCTCAACTTTAAAGCAGGCTATAATTTTAACAGAGGTCGGTTTCTATTTTCCAGTTAAAAAAACAGGGGAGGTTATGGGTAATAAACTAAAATAGCTATGCATTTGACACCAGCAGCCGTCATACCCGCAACCGGGGTCCCCAAAAGTTGCAGACTTTTGGGGTGCGGGAAGGCGGGTATCCATTAGCCTTTGAAAAAAATGGATTCCCGTTTTCACCAACAGTAGGTGCTCTTAAGCACGGGAAGACAAAATTCACTTATCGTATGGGATTGTGGTATCAAACGCATAAACATATAACCCAATTATCTGTAGTTCGAAAATTGGATATGAATCTCGAAATCCTTCTCCTTGAGATGCGTCATAATGATCTGTAAATCATCTATTTTCTTGGCCCTTACCCGCACCTGATCTTTCTGAATTTCGGGGCTTACCTTGAGCTTCATGTCTTTGATGATCTTAACCATTTCCTTGGCCTTCTCCTGAGGGATACCCTGTTGCAGCGTGATAATCTGCCTGACTGTGTTTCCGGCCGCCGGTTCCAGTTTACCGTAATTCAGCGCCTTGAGCGCGATCCCGCGCTTCACCATCTTCGATTGGAGTATATCGATAACGCCCTTCATCTTCTGTTCATCGTCCGATAAAAGCGTGATGATACCCTTACCTTTATCAACCTCGATGGAACTCTTGCTCCCCTTGAAATCAAAGCGCTGTCCTATCTCTTTGACGGCCTGATTCACGGCATTGGTTACTTCCTGCATGTCCAGTTCGCATACTATATCAAACGAATGTTCATCTGCCATCAGGACCTCCCCATTTGTTAATTATGAGCCGAAGTACTTATTCGCCTGAACCAGAGCTGCTGCCGGCTTCACACTTAAACCATGCCACCATGCGTGCCAATTCATCAGCAAGTGTTGCGAGCCCGTCTGAAGACTGCTTTATATCAGCAGTGGATACCTGCAACCTTTTTGTTATCTCCGCAATGGTCTCGACCCTCTGCGAGACATCTTCGGCAGCGGAAGACTGTTCTTCAGTCGCTGTAGCTATCATCTGGGCCATGTCCACGCCCTTTGCAGAGGCGCTCACTATTGCTTCAAGAGAATTGCTTGCCTCACCCGTAAGTTTTAATTCCTCCTCAACCCGGGTCTGAGCGTTTGCCATAGCAGTAAAAGATTTTTCAGTATCGTTTTGTATCAGGTTTATAATTCCGGCTATTTCCTGCGTGGCCGTACCGGTGCGTTCGGCAAGCTTCCTGACCTCGTCTGCTACAACAGCAAAGCCGCGTCCCTGCTCGCCTGCCCGCGCAGCCTCGATCGCAGCATTCAGTGCCAGAAGGTTTGTCTGGTCCGATATATCTTTTATCACCACCACAATCTCTCCAATCTTGTTGGAGCTCTCTTTAAGCATCCCTATCGTTGAAGTAGCACCCTTGACTGATTCAGCTATTTCGTGCATTCCACGCACGGTTTTGGCGACAACGTTCTTACCTTTGCCGGCCATATCAGATGCGCCTTTTGAAGAATCAGCCGCAACACTCGCATTTTTAGCAACGTCCATTATTGTCTGGCTTATCTGTGTCACAGCCGTGGCCGACTGTTCAGTCTGTGAGGCCTGCTCTATAGCTCCGTTATGAAGGCTTTCGGCTGTAACGGCCAGTGCCTGGGAGTTTGTAGATAATCTGACAATCAGATCCTGCAACTTTGACGTGACCTGGCTTAAATTCGCAATGGCCATATTAAAATGGGAGGCCAGTTTACCGAACTCATCTTTTGTTGATTCGTTAATACGAATAGTGAGGTCGCCTTCTACGAAGCCCGCAGCCAATTTTTCGAGATCATGAATAGGGTTCATAATCGAACGGGTTATCAACCTGTTGAGGAGCAGAGATACAACAAGGGCTATAGCGGCAATAATGATGATAAGCCCGCTTGTCGTCGAGACGGTTGACTTTACCGCGCCGACTGCGCTTTCCTGACTGCTCTTAGCGCTGACCACTTCTTTATTTGTTTCTTCTATCTGCCTCGCCACTATATCTTTCATCTTCTGGTTTAATTTTGAAACCTCTTCTATGTTTGCCAGAGACGCCTTCATCTTCTCAACAACCCCTCCTCCGCCCAGAAAACCCTGTTTCACCGCAATAAGAGCATCGGCAGAGGCCTTATACATTTTCATAGCGTCGCCGAAAGACCCCTTTGACAGGAGCTCTCTCAATTTATTGAGTGTTTTATCTGCCTGTACAAAGGCGTTCTGTATCGCTGCCGCTGTTTTATCGAAATCAGCAGGGTTCCTGACAGTCAGGCTGTAATTTATATTCGACTCTATGAACCCGCTTAATGAGATAAGGTTCGAAGCAGTGATCAATATGGCATTGGAATCAGAAAATGTAGCTATGCTCTTCGTCATCTCCTGACTGCTCGCCTTCAGCGACTCGTTGGCCGTATCAAAACCCTTTGTCACCAGCGGAAGCAGATAGGTCAGTTCATATTCGGCATCTTTCCCCATCTTGTCGGATTTGTCTTTGGATGCCGCATCTTCATCATTAATGTATTTCAGCCTGAGATTTGCCGCTTCAATTATCTTGGCGCTTGTTTGCATGAACTTCTTTTCGAGTTGTTCTCCCGCTTTCCCGGCCCACTTCGCGGCTTTTATTGCCTGAATAATATTGGCGGTAGTCGTTTCAGCGGTGCTTCTTACCGATGCTACGCTCCGCCTGTCATCCAGTCCGGGGAGCTGCGAAGCGCTGAACAGCAGATCTTTAAACCCGTCACGTATGATTACGAAGTTGCCTGCCTGCTGGTTTGCCGCCGCTGTTCTATCAATGCTCGAAACCATTGTTGCTGTCGACCCCTGCTGTAGTTTTCTGATATTGTCGTCCAGGGAACTTAATCTCTGTGACGCCTGCAGGAGGCGGCTTCTCAGGGCTTCCATAGACATATTAGTGGATTGTTCCAGTGCAAGCCGCTTTTCGGTTATCTGAATAATGGATTTTGTCACATCGGAGATTTCGCTGCTGGAAGAGTTATCCTTGCCGCTCAATTTTGATACGTCATCTGCCGCCTGAGTCTCTTCACCAAGGGATTCATTTGCGACCGCAGAATTCTTTTTGAATTCCTCAGTTGAATCCGAGGCAGCCACTTTTAACAAATTCGACGAATGTGACTGCAGAGCCCGCTGAAGATTAAACACCCTTATCTGGTAAGGAGTGGATTTCTGCGTCACTTCAAAGATTTTACTCTCGATGAACCTTATGCCCAGGACCGCGGTAGCGCCGATTGCTACCATCAGGATAAGTATAATGCCCGCATTCATATTAAGCTTCTGTCCGACTCTCATCTCGCCCTCTTTCTTTCCTTACGAAAATCCCCCCATTCCCCTTCGAGAGGGTATGGGGGGATCGTTGTCATTGGCACCTATCACATGAAACTTTTCTAACAGGACTGCCGATCAATCTATTTGCCCTCCGAAAGAGTAGCAGGCAATCCGACCCTCGCCCTTAATTCTGTCCAGTCTTTTTTATCTATGGCAGCATCGTCGCCCTTCATGACGTTTATTATATCGAAATAATCTTCCCCGTATTTACTTTTCTTGACCTCGTCTGCGGGTTTGGCTATTTCCGCATAAACAGTCTGGACAGACTGATGGTCCCAGGGTCTCCAATACTGCTCATCTTTCAGGCCGACATAATGATGGCCTTCAAGAGCTTCGATAACAGGTTTTGTATCGAATGTCTTGGCGCGCTCCACAGCATCCTTATATTGATAAAGGATAACATATGCAGATGCTGCGGCTTCTGAAGGATATCTCTTGTGCAGCCCCTCGAATTTGTTTACAAAGGTTATCCCTTTAGGATAGTTGTATTTAAATGGAACGGTCCAGTTCCATGGCTCCGCGCCTATTATACCCTCCATGGCCTCGGGGCCTGCTCCTTCCGCCATATCGAGGGTCAGGTTGGGAACTATAATCTGCATCGTCTTTTTCAATCCCATCTCGTAAGCCTGCTTTACCGATATCACCATATCCCGTCCAAACTCGGTCAGCACCAGGACCTGGGCGCCGCTCTCTTTGGCAGCATTCAGCGCGTCCTTGAAGTCCATAGCGCCGAGACGTGTTAAAACCCCACCATTTACGGCCTTGTCGGTCGTATTGGTGAATTTTCTGAAGGCGTCTTCGGTTGTCGTGCCCCAGATGTAATCCACAGTAATGTAAAAATATTTCTTGCCGGCAAAATGCTGATTCAGATAATTTGCCAATACTTTTGCTGCAAAATATGAGTCATAACATTCCCTGAATATATTCCTGTTGCCTTCTTCAACCGTGGTAGCCGTTGCGTAAGTCAGAGTACCAAAGAAGATTTTATTTTTCTCCAAAGCAACTTTTCCAGCAGCGATCGCTACCCCGCTGGAGGAGCCGCCGAAAAGCATGGGCACGCCTTCCTTATCAAAAAGTTCGATCGCGTTTTCTTTTGCTATCTTTGGATTGGACTTTGTGTCCCTGTAAACAAGCTGCACCTTTTTCCCCAGAATGCCGCCTGCCGCGTTGATCTCTTCAACCGCCATGTCCGCTCCCCTCTTCTCATCCAACCCCTGCGCTGCGTAAGGGCCTGTCTCAGGGTAACTCAAGCCGATCTTTACAATCTCATCGGCAAAGACAGGGACACCGGTTACAATGAGAAACAAACCACTCATTATTAACACGACTATTTGAGAAATGAGACAACTGGTAACCACTCTTTTCATAAGCAACCCCCTTAAACAATGAGTTTATGAATCCATAAATCATGGTAATGCTTATATAAAAGGAATTGATATTACATTACTTTAAAGGATTACAAAAATGCAAGGGTGCGAAGCCATGAATATAATTATCCCGTTACCCTCATTTGACGATGCCGCTATTTTTTGATAATATTCTTATCCTGCCGTTGGTGTTATTGCCGATGCTTTTTATAGGAATGCTCGGCTATTTTCATGCTGCAAAATCTCTGTCTCGGGAAGTATTTAAATTGTTAAGTCTTTTTATACGGTGCTTCTTCAAACTTGCAAACTGTAGAGGTATTCCGGAGAGCAGCCGTTATCACTGAATTTCCACCTGGGGCCATTCGTTGATTTTATTGATTTTGGGAAGAATCAGGTGCGTTTCTATAAGAAGGATACCAGGATATATAGTGACCAATTTGCATTAATATGGGCTTGTCTTAATAGCATTTATGCTATAGACTAAAATATAATAAATTATGGACTGGATAATTGACTATTATGAGACTGCAATGGGCAAAAGGTCCTGTAAGAGAGTTTATCGATACTCTTACTGATGACAGCCAAGCTAAATATATTTTGATTACTGGACTGCTAAAGCAATACGGCACTCTTGTTAAGGAGCCTTATATACGACGTATTACAAGCCATAGAAAGCTATACGAGATCAGGATTAAAGAGAAAGACGGCATCAGCAGAATTTTGTACTTCGCCCATACCGGTAAAAGATTCGTGCTCTTGCACGGATTTACCAAGAAAACAGACAAGACTCCTGCAAATGAGATAGAGATTACAGAACGACGAATGAAGGATCATATTTTAAGAGGGGTGCATCATGAAGAAAAATAACTACGAAGAACATGTAAAAGAATTACTCAAGAAAAAGGGAGTCCGGGAAGCATATGACAAGCTTCTTCCGGAATACGAACTCGCAAAGAGCATAATAGAACAGAGGCACAGAAAGAAGATGACACAGGAGGAGGTTGCCACACTAACCGGCATGCCTCAATCAACAATAGCAAGGGTTGAGGGTCTCACTCATGGGTTGCCTAATCTTTCCACATTAAAAAAGATCGCCGATGCGCTTGACGCTCGACTTGTTGTTAAATTGCAACATAGCGGTACGAAAACAACCCGATAACCGAGCTCTCAAGTCGCTATGCGAGATGCGTGTTGAGTGCTCGGCAGCCTTGCTCGGAGGCGACGCCAGCCTGTTCAGCCATCCATAGCGTCTCAGGCTGCCGACGCCCGCTACGGCGCAATGTCTCTCCTGCTCCTGGCGCAATTATACTTCAGGGCTGCAAGTGCAACGAAAGTGTGATGAAGGATATGTCTCAGGGAGCGAATTGCGGAGCTTTGTAACGATTCTTGGCGAAATGAGCGTTAAACAGCCGCAAGTGTTTGAGCCCGCCGGGCGAGTTTTGCGGCTGTAGCGAATGAGCCTTTAGAATCGTTAAAAGCGCAGCACCTGAGCGGAAGAGACATATCCTTCATTACACGGCCCACTACAAAGGAACTTGGGAAAAAAGTGTCCTGACGGCAGATATAGTTCAGGTCAAGCTGAAATAGATCGTTGCCCCTTTTCCCTCTATGCCCTCTGCCCAGACTTTTCCACCATGACGGCTGATAATACGGTCTACAATGGCAAGGCCGATACCGGTGCCCTCAAACTCTGTCTCCGAATGAAGTCTGTGGAAAGGCCAAAACATCTTTCCCGTATATTTTTGGTCAAACCCAACACCATTGTCTCTGACGTAATAAATGATCTTACCATCCTGCCCGACGGTTCCCAACTCAATGCGGGCGCGGTCGGTTTTCGCGGTGAACTTCCAGGCGTTCCCGATCAGGTTCGAAAGGACGACTTCGATCAGTCCGGGGTCCGCGATGGCGGTAATATCTCCGTTAGTGTCTACCTCAACGTTCCTGTCCGGATAGGCCTCGCGCAGTTCAGCAACGACTGACGCTGCTATTGCGCTCATATTAACCTCTCTCCGTTGGACCTCCTGTCTGGAGATATTGGAAAGGTTCAGAAGATCGTCGATAAGACGGCTCATCTTTTCTGTGCCGTCAAGAATGCGGGAAAGATATCGCTTCCCCTTCTCGTCCAGTTTGTCTGTGAGTTCCTTCATCATGATTTCAGAGAACCCAAAGATAGCCCGCAGAGGTCCACGCAGGTCATGGGCAACGGAATAAATGAAAGATCCGAGTTCCCTGTTGACTAATTCAAGCTCGGCGGTGCGCTGCAATAAAGACTCCTCTGTCCGCTTCTGTGCAGAGATGTCGGTATTGGTGCCGAACCACCGGAGGACCAGACCCGCGGGATCCTTCAACGGCGTCACTCGCGTCAGGAAGGGACGGAATACTCCATCGGCCCCAAGCAGCGGTAATTCCATGTCAAAAGGTTCACCGGTGGCAATCGATGCCTTCCACCGCTCCAGTGCCTTCGGTAGCACATCCGGGTCATGCACGCTCTGCCAGCCCCATCCTTCCATCTGCTCCGGCGTAGTGCCGGTGTACTCATACCAGCGCTGGTTGTACCATGTAATGTAGCCGTCGCCGTTTGCCCACCACGCCAGGTTGGGGATAGAATCAGCCAGGGTGCGGAACTGCTCCTCGCTCTTTTGCAGGTCTTCATCAGTCCGCAACTTCGCAATGGCAATGGCGAGATAGTCCGCCAACCGCTCCCACAAGGCCAATGATTCAGGCGAGAAACGGCCCTTTCTCCGGTCGTTCAATTGCAGGAGACCCAGTCGCTCACCACCAAGGCTCAGGCCTATGAGCGCCACCGATTCATACCCCTCGCCGTTGCATCGGTTGCGCGTCTTGGCCTGTCTGTCCTTGTCGGTGGTAGTGGATAGCAGCCCGGTTGTGTTGTTTGACCAGAAATTCCCCCGCTTCGTAAAGAATGGCTTTGACGGATCAAAGCGTCCGCAGATTACGTTGCCGCACATGCAATCCAGTTCCGGGTTGCCTGCGCTGTCGAGTATAGGCTGTCCGTCTTTATCGCATGTGCAAAGCCTGCTTTCGGCCAGCACAAACTCAGCCGGAAACCCCCGTGTTTCATAATAGGGATAATCATGCTCTTTAGAAAGCCGGATGCCCACAGCCTCGCAGCCTGTATGTTCATGGAAGAACTCCGTCGCAGCCCGGACCAATTCCCGGGTATCGTGGCACTCGTTCACTAAACGCAGGAAATCAACAGTCAAATCACGCTCCAACTGGGCCTTCTTGCTGTTGGTGACGTCAAGAGCATAAATACGCGCAACATTCAATTGAGGAACAAGATGCACGGTCTCGTCGAAAACCCGGCCCTTAATAATTATCTCTTTATGAAAAGTGCTTTCGCTCGTTTTGTCCCAGTCAGCTAATATCGATTCCATATCCGGCGGCAGGAAGGCATCGACATCACTCTTGCCCATTCCGAGGCTTTCCAGCGTTTTCAGGGTAGCCGGATTGCAGAAGGTAACTTTGCCCGAGGAATCGATTTCGATGATCTCGTTCGGATTCAGTTGAGGGAAAGACGCCAAATGCATAAAGCGCTCTTCGGCCAGCTTGCGCTTGGTGATATCTCTCGTGACCTTGGCAAAACCACGAAGCATCCCATTGTCGTCACGCAATGCCGTTATCGTCACGCCGGCCCAGAATAGAGATCCGTCCTTACGCACACGCCAGCCTTCTTCCTCTGCCTGACCGGTTTCCATCGCTTTTTTCAATTCTGCTTCCGGCCTGTTCCCGGCAATATCTTCAGCCGTATAGAATCTGGAGAAGTGCTCTCCTATGATCTCCTCAGCCTTATATCCTTTCAGGTGTTCGGCCCCAGCATTCCATGTCTCGACCCTGCCTTCCGGATCGAGCATAAAAATGGCATAGTCCTTGACATTGGCAACCAACAGCCTGAACCGCTCTTCACTCTTCCGAAGCTCTTCAAAACCCCGGATGACCTCAGCCGCAAGCCGCATTGCCTCCAACGCGTTGGAGCACTGGGCGGCGAGCCACTCGATCAGCCTGAACTGCTCCGATGTCCACGGCTGAGTTTTGTTGCCGTAAATGCTTATGGCCCCGATCGGCCTGCCGTTGACGCGCAGTGGAGAAGAGCACACGGAGCCAAAACGCTGCCGGCCGGTCACACTCAGGAGATTCAAATCCGTCCGCAGCGAGGTATCTTCCAGGCACGCAGTGCGGTCCTCCTGCATAACCACTTCTATAAATGAACCACTCAACGGCCAGGAAGCTGGAATGTCATTACCATCTAATCCCGAGTGAGCAAGAATAACCAGCTTGTCGTCATGCTGTTCGCAGATGACCGCAACTGTGTCGGGCAGTCCGACAATTTCTGTGGCGAGATGACAGATCTTCCCCATCACTTCTAGTTCACCGAGCGGCAAACGGGCGGAATCCAACAGCGTCTGGAGTGTCATCTCCCGTTGTCCCAGTTCCACATTCAACGCCTGGACTTCCTCTGACTGGGTCTGCAGCTCCTCGGACTGTTGCGTCAATTCCTCGGATTGCCGCGAAAGCTCTTCGTTCTGTTGGGCGAGTTCTTCCGTCTGCTGCTGAAGCGATTCCTCGACAAGTTTCTGCCGGGTCATGTCGGTGCTGACCTCCAGGATAGCCAGAGGCTTGCCATGATCGTCGCGGCGCAGGGCCCATAGGATCGCCACAGACAGTTGCGTTCCGTCCTTGCTGCGCCGGGTCGCTTCCCCTTCCCAGTGGCCTTTATCCATCAATTCCCGCTGAATCTGCTCCGGGGGCTGGTCAAAATCTGTCTGCAGCAATTCGTAAGTGCGTTGTCCGTAGATCTCCTGAAGGTCGAAGCCGTATAATCGGCGGTTGCCTTCGCTCCAGCGGACGATGCGGTGATCCAGGTCAAGTAGCGTGAGATTGCCCATGTTCAGAAGGGCAAGTTCCTTCTCCTGCGTCACGCTTACAGCCTCGGCCCTCCGGGCACGCTGCAGACGCTCGGCGAGGATACTCAGCAAGATGCTCGAACCACCGAAGATGCCCAGCGCAAGGGGTTGGTTTGGCGAGTCGATGGTGAATTGGCCGATTGGCGGGAAATACCAGTAATCGGCCGCCAGGACCGCCAGTATGGTGAACAGGACCCCCGGTCCGCCACCGGCGAAACTTGCAACCAGCAATACTCCAGGGAAAAAAGTGATAAATGGAGGCATAGGACCAAAACCTTTTTCCAACCACGACCGGACCGTCATGGCCAACACAACAACGGCCACGGCGAATGCATAGCGAATCGTGAGCATTAACCACTTTTTGCCTGAGTCCCCGGACGTCGGGCTGTGGTCTGCCAGCTGCATCGTGCGTGTGACAAAGACCGCGGCGATCCCAAGAACCATCAGGGACAACAGCACTCCGAAACCACCCATCAGCATGGTTCGCCGCGCAGTTTCGCTTGCAGCGCGATTCCTAATGTCAAGCAACCCTCTCTCGCGCGATTCCATCTGATTCAGGAGTACCCTGATCTCGTCCATGATATTCTTGCCGCGATCGCTGAGAATAACAGGCAGGGCTGCCGCCATCCCCCCCTCCCTGCGAAGCTTGATGGTTTCCGCCAGTATGTCGAGTTTCTCGCGGGACAGCTTCCGGAGTTGCCGGAGGCTTTTCTGCTGTTCAGGATTGTCCAGGGTCAAGGATACCGCCGACTCAATGTTAATCATGATCTCACTGGCGGCAGTGTTGTATGGTTCCAGATAACGTTCTTCGCCGGTAAGAGCAAAGCCCCGCCCGCCTGTTTCCGCATCCTTGAGCAGCGACAGCACATTTTCCAGTTTCTCCTGCACCTCGTGGGTATGAATCACCCAGCCATTAGCTTCGATCAACCGCCGGATTTCCAGGTAGGATTGGACGCCCACTATGCCGACGATCAGCAGGACCAGGACAAAAAATACGGTGATCTTCACTCCAAGTTTCATATGACCCTCTCCAGGTTTCTTGGGTAATCGTGACTTGTCCGACGAGGTCAAAGCGCGAAAGTACGGTCGTCGCCGGGACAATAACGGTATATACACCTTTTTACATTGATCAAAGGCAACCCTGCCGGAGGCCGCTCAGCCCTGCCAACCACCAACATGCCACCCGGCACCAAGTTTGAAGCCAAGCCCCGCCATACGGACGCCGCCGCCCCGGTCTTGAGGTAAATTGCCATATTTCTCCAAAGTATTATGTCCCAGGGGCCTTCCTCGATGTCTCGGGCCAGATCCGCAACCTTCCAGTGGACGTACCGGCGAAGCAACTCGATCGGCTGCAGGAAGCTCCCGGCCCCTTTGAAGCAGCTGCGACGATCCGACGTTTCAATATTCCTTAGCGCCTTTGAATTATATAATGAAGCCCGTGCTTGTTCAACTGCATCACCGCGGCAGTCGCTGCCCAGAAGGAAACTCCCCTCCAGCAGGCCTGCCTGTGCGAGCAGGATCGCTAAACTATAAAGCTCGGCGCCGGTGGAACAGCCGGCGCTCCAGACCCGCAATGGCCGGGCAAGAGAGGTGAATTCCGGCAGGATATCTGTCCGCAGCGCTTCAAAGACCGGGGGATCACGAAAGAACCCGGTAACGCCTATGAGGAGAGCGCCGATCGCAGTCGGCAGAAGGTCAGGCCGCTGCTCCAGCAACTGACGGGCCTGCGCCTCGGTTTTGGTGTGCAATGCCCGCAGGCAGGCGGAGAGTCGTCTCTGAAGTGGTTCATCGCGATAGCTGTCTGCAGCCAGGCCGACGCGCCCGAACACCCAGGAAATGAAATGATTCGGTCCTACAGAGCAGTGCGTCGGAGCACACCCGGCGAGCGGCGAGAGCGCCTTGGTCCGATCAGGGGATCTCAACGGAGTGACCTGCGTCCGTCCAATAAACCTGACGTGCCGTAATGGATCTATCTTGACAGCGGACTTATCCATATAGTGTTTTCGCCGAGGGAAGCCGAAGAATAGAAGCTCAGAAGAATAGAGGGTCAGAGGGTCCACCAGTCCTCTAATCTTCTAATCCTCAAGCCCTCTAAAGACCTCCTTCAGAGGCATCGATTACTTCTTTTATGAGCTTCAGCGCCTCGGCAGCAGCATCACTGTCAATCTTCTGGATAGCGAACCCGGCGTGTACCAGAACGTAATCATCCACCTTAGCAGCCTCAGGCAGTAGAAGGAGACTGACTTCACGGCGGGCGCCGTAAACATCAACGGTCGCAGTCATATCACATATTGTTACGATCCTGGAAGGTATGGCAATGCACATGCCTTATTCTACATCAAAACAGCTTCAAAAAAAAGTAAGAAGTGAGAAGTGAGAAGTAAAAAAGCAAGGAAGAAAAATGCTTATAGGCTTTGCTCTTGGTTTTACTTTTAACTTTTTACTTTTTACTTGTCTTTATTGTTGACAACACTTAAACACGATGCTTAAACTTAGAGGCTATGGAAAAGGTTTTGCGAGGGCTTTTGGAAAAAGCTGCGTTAGGTGTTTTAAAAGCTCCATTTGATAATATAGAAATAACGCCTTCAAAAGATGAGGGCTTCGGAGACTTGTGCACTCCCCTTGCGATGAGCCTGACAAAGCTTTTGAAAAAGCCGCCCAGACAGATTGCCGAGGATATAGTAAACGCGATCAGCCCTGGCGGCACATTCGAGAAGATCGAGATAGCGGGCCCCGGTTTTATAAACTTTACTTTCTCGCGTTCTTTCCTCTGTAAAGAACTGATCGGGCTCATTACCTTAGGCGAAACATTCCTCACCGAGGACATCGGCAGAGGAAGGAAAATTCAGATAGAATTTGTGAGCTCCAACCCTACCGGCCCCATGCATCTGGGCCATGGCAGAGGGGCCGCCCTCGGGGCTGCGCTGTCGAATCTCCTGAGCGAAGCCGGCTACGCGGTAGAAAAAGAATTCTACATCAATGATGCCGGACACCAGGTAAGGCTGCTCGGCATGTCCGTGTTTGCAAGATATAAAGACCTGTGCGGCAGGCTATACCCCTTTCCCGAAAATGGGTACAGAGGCGGCTACATTGAAGACATAGCAAAAGAGATAAAAGAAAAGTACGGGATTGCATTCGGGGAAAAGGAGTTCACCGATGCCGCCCAGCTATTTATAGATTTTTCTTATATGAAAATGCTCGGGGACATAAAAAAAGACCTTGAGGACTTTGGCGTTTTCTTTGATACGTGGCAGAGTGAACGGGAGCTGTATGAAAAAGGAGAAGTGAGTCAGGCGATCGAGGACCTCAATGAACGCGGATACATTTTCGGGGAGGCCGGCGCCACGTGGTTCAGGTCCACCGCATTCGGTGATGATAAAGACCGTGTCATCATAAAAAAAGACGGGGAATATACCTACTTCGCCCCGGACATCGCCTATCACAGGAAAAAAGTCGCAAGGGGTTTTGATGAGCTGATCGACATATGGGGCGCCGACCATCATGGCTATGTTCCGCGCATGCAGGCCGTAATACAAGCTCTCGGATGCCCGAAAGACAGCTTGCGCGTGCTGCTGGTCCAGATGGTTTCTCTTTTAAAGGGCGGCCAGCCGGTGCAAATGTCAAAGCGCTCCGGTGAATTCATTACCCTGCGCGAGGTCATGGATGATATCGGCGCCGACACGACCAAGTTCCTTTTTTTGACGCGGCGTTCCGACAGTCATCTTGAAGTCGATATCGAGGTCGCAAAAGCGCAATCCTCGGAGAACCCGGTATATTATGTTCAATATGCCAATGCCCGTATCAACAGTATTTTTGAAAGGGCGAAACAGGAATCAGAGGCGGGGGGCTTCCCTGCAGGAGGTATGGAGCAATATCTTGCTTCATTTAACGGAGAATGCTTTAACGATGAAGAAATGCGCCTTCTTAAAAAACTGCTGCTCTATCCCATGATGTTCAGAAATGCAGCGCTGGCGCAAGAGCCTCACCGCATCACGTTCTACCTTCAGGAACTTGCCGGGATGTTCCACCCGTATTACCACAAATATAAAGTAGTTACCGGCGATGCTGACCTCACCAGGGCGCGCCTTGCGCTCTGTCTGGCGATACAAATAGTCTTACGCCACGGATTGAAGATACTGGGCGTCAAAGCTCCGGATCGTATGTAATTATTCGCGGCAACGAATCTTCCCGGCTGCATTCCCGTCGATATCAGTCCAGCCATGTAATGTCAGCCTCTTTACGCGACGGCAGACGATGATATTTGTACTTCGGATATCCGATCATCATGGCCCCGCAACATGCATTTGCTTCAGGCAGTGCAAGCGACTTCTGAAGCGGCGGCCATTGTGAGGCGGCCGCCATAAATATCCCCGCCCAGCAGGTCCCCAGGCCGAAAGAGGGCGCGGCCAGATCCAAAAATGTAAGGGCTATGGCGCAGTCAGTCCTGGCATTAATATAATCTTTCGGCGCATGGGCGATAACGAGCCCGGGAGCTCCACGAGTAACAATGTCGGTCCCCGCCTCCCACGCCTTCACGATGCCAAACTTACGATATCTCTCCGCCAGGGGATGCTTTTCTGCACTCATATGGCCGATAAAGTCGACGACCAATCCGGACATACTTCGCACCCTCTGACGCGAAGCAACGGCAAGCCATTTGACCTGCTGACTGTTCGAGCCGGTAGGAGCATACCTGGCGATGTCCAGGAGCTTTTCAAGCTTCTCACGCTCAATTGCTTTGTCCTCGTATGTACGAATAGACCTCCTGGAACGCAAAAAATGCTCAACATGCTCAACACTCAGCGCCGAGTCCGTCCTTACCGGAGTGCATTCTGCAGTCTTCATTTCAGCAAGGGAGAACGCCCCATGAGGACAGACTGCAACACAATGTCCGCACCTGATGCAGAGTTCTTCAGCGCCCTGTACCGGAGTCGGAGCTGAAGAAGCGTCCTTCATTTCCAGGATGCGCATCGGACATTCCTGAACGCAGATGCCATCACGCTTGCACTTTTCCGTCTCGATCATAAAAAGTCCCATTTAAAACCTCCTAACTTTTGTGGTATTGTCAAAAAATAACCACAGAGAACACAGAGATAAAGATACCACAGAGTACACAGAGGAATACTTAGGTATAAAAAAGCTCCCAAAAAGTCTTTCAGGATTAGGTCTCTCTGTGTCCTCTGCGGTTTCTTTTGACTTTCCCAAAGTATTTCTCTGTGTACTCTGTGGTTTCATTTCTTCTCTTCTTTTTTCATAAAACTTTTGACATTACTTTTGTTGTTCATCGTATCGAAAAAAGGGGAGCTTCTATGACCTCATTATGACATACCGGACACCTGCCCGGCTTTTTGAGGCGCTCCCTTTTTTTAAAAATGAAGCCGCACTTTTTGCATTCTGCGGGAGTAATAATGAGGGCGCCATGAACGCCGGCCAGGCTCTTCCTGATATGTTCAAGGTGGTCATAAGCTTCTTTTTCAGTAATCTTGACGTGAGAAGAGATATCCTTTGCCGCAAAAGTACCGCCTTTGAGGAGCGCTGCAATTTCATGCCTGATTGTATCAGGCCTTTCGGAAGGAACTGGAGGCCTTTTTGCTCTTTCTCTCAGGCTCAAAATCTTAAAAGTGGGATAACATAAGTTTCTTTTGCCAGCCAGTCTTCTGCATATTTGCGCTGAATTTGATGGCTATCTTCCTAGTGCTCATAAAAGACCTTGGCTCGTGGAGTCTGAGAATAACGCCATCAACATCGCTAACTTTACGTCCATTCAACTCCAGATCAGCTATAATTTCTTCCGTCAGCAATGGCATAGGCCCGATCGAGAAAGAACAAAGCATTCCTCCCATGCCGATGTTGACAATGCGGCCCCTGACAAACCGTTCTCCAAAGTACAACTTAACCGTCGCGGGAACCGAATGACGTTTATGCGCCCGTCGACCAAGAACAGACGCAACCTTCTGTACAAGGTTTGCCGCGGTAAAAGGCTTCATAATATACGAATTGGCGCCGGACCTTACCGCTTCCATGACACTTACTTTGTCAGCCCTGGAACTGACGATAATAAAAAATATTTTATGGACGGAAGGACTGGGATGACTCCTGACCCATTTTAGGACCGCATCGCAGGGCACTCCAGGGATCTCCCAACCGCAGAAGACTAAGTCATAGGCGCCCTTTTCAAGCATCGTCTGGCTTTCCACGCCATCAGCGGCTTCATGAACTAAGGAGTCATGAAAGCCTTCTTTCAGGGCGTTTTTTATCACTTTCCGCGTAACATCCGACCCCACAGCCACGAGGACCCGCAACTGTTTAGAAGCCTTGTCGCCTTTCATAACCGCGCCTCCGCATGATATAAACAGACCTAAGTCAATTATAGCCGATTAAAACTGCCTGTCAATTCAGCCTCAATTCACCATCAAACCACAGAGGTCACAGAGAAAATTAGTGATTTTAAAAGATAAAACATCAGATCAGCCCTTGATCTCTGTGCACTCTAGTAGAAGGGTGTAAGTTAGGTTTTGTCTCTTTTTCTCCAAGGCCTTGAGAACACAGAGAAAAACTCTGTGTTCTCTGTGGTTTTGCTTTTTTAGGTGGTGGATTCTGGTTCAGCACACAATCTCATAAATACTGCCGCTCCATGCTCTTTGCAGTGTTAAAGTCTTTTACTGAGGTGCTTCAAATAATTATATTAGGGAATCCCGTATTGTTTGCGTTTTCTCCACAGGGTGACCGATGTTATGCCAAGGATCTCGGCAGCTTTTTCCAGATTCTGCTCCTGCTTTAAAACAGCTACTATATGATCCCTCTCGATTTCTTCCAGGGTCTTCAAGTCAGCGCCTTTGGCAGTTTCAGAAACGTTCGGCAGGAGAATTGCCGGAGGAAGAGAGGCCTCTTCTATCTCTGCTGCAGTCGTGAGAATCACTGTCCGTTCCAGCGCATTTTTCAGTTCGCGAATGTTCCCGGGCCAGTCATAATCAAGTAGCTTCTGCATTATCCCGCCGGGAATTGCCGGGACGCTTGGCCTCCCCTGGTGGGTTGCAGACTCTTTTATGAAGCGCTGTACCAGCACAGGAATGTCTTCTTTCCTGTATCTCAGAGGGACCAAATAGCATTCCAGGATATTAAGACGGTAATAGAGGTCCTCACGAAATCCCTTGCCGCCTACAGCCTCCTGCAGATCATGGTTGGTTGCCGCGATAATACGGGTATTCACCTTGATTTCATCAGTTCCTCCAACCTTCTCGATGATTTTTTCCTGAAGAAACCTCAAAAGCCTTGTCTGCGCAGAAAGTGAAAGGTCACCAATCTCATCCAGGAACAGAGTGCCGTTATTTGCCAATTCAAGCTTCCCTGTCTTTTCACTAATAGCGCCGGTGAAAGCCCCCCTGACATGCCCGAAGAGTTCGGACTCCAGCACCGACTCTGCGAGAGTCGTACAGGAAACAGTTATAAAGGGGCCGTTTGCTCTGCGGGAGCGACTGTGAATAAGTTTAGCGAGTTCGGTTTTGCCGGTCCCGCTCTCCCCGGTAATAAGGACCGTTTCGTCCGTAGGCGCGACCTGATTTACGAAAGCTTCCAACCGCTGCATTGCCGAAGAAACGGAACCGAGGAAATATTCAGGCCGGAAGCGTTCATTTCTTAATGCCTCGTTTTCTCTCTTGAGAGAGATAAACGTCTGGACCTTCTTGATCAGGTGAGCAAGCTGGGCGTTGGTAAAAGGCTTTGGGAGATAATCAAAGGCGCCTTCTTTTGTTACCTGGACCGCGTTTTCTATAGAAGAATAGGCAGTCATCACGACTATAATCACTTCGGGCTGAACACGTCTGGCATCGCGGATAAGGTCAATACCGGTAGGTCCGCCTAATCGAAAATCAGTGAGCACCAGATCGAACGTTTCGGCCCTTAAAGCTTCTGCGGCCTCTTTCAGTGATGCTGCAGCAACAGCATGATGCCCCATGTCCGTCAGGGAAACATGGAGTGTCATACGGATATTATTTTCATCATCAACTAAAAGTATGCGAAGCTTCTGGTCCGATCCCGGCATTTTATTTATTTTCCTTCGGAACAGGCAGGAGTACACTGAAACAGGAACCTGTCGGTTCAACAGGTGAGTATTCAACCCTTCCGCCATGGGCCTCGGTAACCTCTTTTACAATGGTCAAACCCAGACCCAGATAACCGGGAGTGCGGGCAGGAGTACCGGCTTTCTCACCTGTTCCTTTAAAATAGGGGTCAAACATACGCCTGCGGATTTCTTCCGGTATCGCGGGCCCCTGATTTGTTACCCTGATTTCAATATTTTCCCTGTTGCGCCCAAGAACTACCCTGATAGCAGAGTCCCTCGGAGAAACCCTTATTGAATTGGTAAGCAGATTTGAGATTACCCACGGAAATTTCGTAGGGTCTATCTCGGCCCATACATCTCCCTCACTCTCTTTTTCATAGTTTAGAGTGACCCCGCGCTCTGCTGCAAGCAAGCCAAACGGTTTGAGCCACTCGGGCAGAAATTCGCTCAGTTTGGTTAATTCCGGCTGTATGAGAATTGAAGTCCCGGGAAGATGGTCGGCTTGTATGAACTGGTTGGCAACAGAACGGATACGGGCCACATCGCTCATCAGTGTCTCGATCAGAAATTGTGTCCGCTCATCAAACAACTCCTTCTTCTGCGCCAGAAGCTCTATGGCCGTGCCCAGGGATTGCAGGGGAGTTTTAAGCTCATGAGAGAGAACGCCGATGAATTCCGCCTTGAGACGCTCTCTCTGTCGGACCTCTGTTACATCATGGAGAAGAAAAATTGTCGAAACGAGTTCTCTGGAAGGAGAATACACCTCCCTGATCCGCGCCTCGAAACTTCTAAAGCCTTCTTTTTCAGTCCTCAGTTCAAAAACCTGGGAACTCTCTTTTCCCCGCTCCCTCAATATTTCACGAAGCTTAAAATAATTGTCCGACATGGAAGGAAGGTCCAACCACATCATTTCAATTATGCTCTCCGCGCCAAGGCCGATGAGTTCCGCCATTCTCTGGTTCACATGAGTGACCCGCCCTTTATTGTCCCATGCAATCACTGCATCCTCAACCGAAGAGAGAAGCGTTTCCAACTGGTTTTTCTGTCTGAGAATCTTTTCAAGGTTAAGCTGGTCTGAGCGGCTCACTCTCTCCCACAACAATGAGAGTTCCTCATTCAGAATGCGGATCTCAAGACTGGTAGGCTCAGGCAGCTTGAGCCTCTCTCCAGGCTTTACCCTTGACCGCAGGACCTCGGCGATGTCCTTTAGCGGCTTTGCCAGGCGGCTCGACAAAGCATCGACCATCAGCAGGGTAATGACAAAGGTCAGGACAAAAAGGAAAGCGACCCCAATAACAAACGCCCTGCGGACATTTCCACCTCTGATAACAAGCTGAAACATCCCCTTTTGATTGAGCAGAGCCAGATCATCCAAATGATCGTTCATTTCCCGGGTCAAATCGTCGGACCGGACTCCCTGTTTCCATTGGTACCAGAGGGCCGCTATTTTATGGACCGCTTTGTCTTCACCAGGCTCTTTAATGTTGGACAACTCAAAACTCAGGGCGTCGTTAAACTGGTCCATCCATTTTTTCCCCGGTAAATCCCGGTAAGCCCCGGTTAAATGAAGCGCATTCCATGCCTGCTGCATTTTCCTGGCAGCCTCGATGGAGTCATAATTGGCGTGAATCATTTTGGGGGTGATACTTGTCGCCATATAAACAGAGGAGAGGATCAGAAAAGTGCACATTACCCCGAACACAGCTATAAAGCTCAAATAGCCGCGCAGTATCTTTTTACGCAAGGGCGGAAGCACTGTCACTGTTCGTCCTCACGATACGGCGTAGCGGCTATAATATGAACATCGATCCCCACTGAATCATTCATGAAATTCAGGATCACCGACCCGAAGATCCGCTCTTTTATAGGCGGCCTTTCTGTCTTTCCGAAGATCGCATGGCGCACCTTATGTGTCTGCGCAAAATTCACCAGGGTTTCAGCAATATCCTCGCCATGAAGTGTCACTATTTCAGCGCCGAGCATCCTGGCAAGCTTTAAATTGGAAAGGAGTTTTCTCTGCAAGGAAGAATTAATTCGCTCCGGGGCTTCCTGTTTTCTCTGGACATAGACAACATAGCACCGCGCTGAAAGCCGGGCAGCAAGTTGCGCAGCCTTTCTGATCAGCGCCTCTGCATTGGGAGCGCCCGAACTGATCGCAACCATTACCGCCTCATCTGCCTCCTGGGCAGCCTGCTCGGACAGGAGATGTTCCTCCTCGATCTTCCTGAGCTGGTCATCAGCAGCTTCCTGGAGCGCCAATTTCCGCAAGAGCGAGAGATTCTCGTGAGTAAAAAAATTCAGGAGCGCCCTTTCCGCCTTTGACAGCTCATATATTTTACCGGCCCGGAGTCTTTCCCGCAGTTCTTCGATAGTCACGTCTACATTAACAATCTGGTCGGCCCTCTGAAGAATGTAATCGGGAACCCGCTCCCCCACAGGGACCCGCAGCGCGGTATCCACTTTTTCGGCAATCGTCTCAAAATGTTGTATATTCAGGGTGGTGATGACATTGATCCCATGATCAAGAATTTCGAGCACATCCTGGAACCGTTTCTCATTTTTTACACCTGCTGCATTTGAGTGGGCCATCTCATCCACCAGCACGATCTGAGGATTGCGCCTGACGATTCCGTCGACATCCATCTCACGCACCGTAATGCCGCCAAGGTTCAAATGAAGCGGCTCCACTATCTCAAGCCCTTCCTGCAGCTTTATAGTGTCAGGCCGGTTGTGAGGCTCGACATAGCCCACAACAACATCGTATCCCTGTTCCCTTAGCCGGTGTCCCTCCTGGAGCATTGCGTAGGTCTTACCGACTCCGGCAGCATATCCCAGATAGATCTTCAGGGAGCCTTTTGTTTTTCTCTCTAATAGTTTTTCAAATCCGTCAGTATCCAAAACAATCCCTTTTCTACCGCTTATTTTTGATAAACAGCTTTATTATAGCACCCTGTTTTAGTTATTTGGCGCAGGTTTCGCCCCATACCCTTTCGTGAAACAGACATGAGGTCATTTTCTATTGAGGTGTATTAGATTTTTTGACTGCTTCCTTAAAATCGAGCCTGTGATATACTTCCTACATATTAGGAAAGGAAATCATCGGCAAACAAGTTCCTGCAAATAGCAATATGCCTGATCTTTCTTTTCGTCTCCGGGGTCGTCGTCATGGCAGAGCATCCGGAAAAAGGAGAGACTGTTGTAGAAACAGGAGGAATCATGAAGATCGACTGTTATATATCACAGGGATGCGGTTCCGAGGAAGTGTTACTGTCCGGGAAAAGACAGCAAGAAGCGTGCTTTTCAAAGATATTTTCGAACGATTAATTATGAATGAATTGTATCAGCGATGAATTGTTGATACAATTGAAATTATTCGAAGAGTGGAGGCTGCCATGAAATACTTTAACAAATGGACCAGGAATATAAGGGCATTTGCGAAGACAGTGACCATTCTCGCAATCGCTGCTGTCATTATCGGAATGTCTATAATGCCGGTCGCAGCAGATGAATGGAGAGAACGCCATTGGCGCAGAGAGCATCACTGGCACAGAGGGTACCACCATTGGCATAGAAGGCACTATTGGCACAGAGGTTACTACGAGCGAGGGTACTACTATGAGCCGCCTCCGGGCATATACGCCCCTCCGCCTCCTCCGCCTGGCGTCAGCATAGTTTTCCCTATACATATCCGTTAACTGAGGAGTAGTGCAATAACTATGGCAGCTTCCAGAGTATTAGTATCTGCCAGGATTCTTCTGGTCTCAGCATTGATTGCCGCAGCTACGGCCTTTATTATGTCATCAGCTTCCATTTCGCATGCCGGATCAGACATCAACCCGCCCGTATGGCATCATGATCTCAAGATCACGCTTTACCCTGACACCCATCGATTTACTGCCGAAGATACGATAACCCTGCCTGACCGGTTTTATAACAGCCCCAATCGGGAAATAAGCTTTGGACTGCATCGGGGCCTTGGCCCTTCAATAAGAACTCCCGATGCGCATATATCAGAACAGTCTTCAGAAGCACCGAACTCAAGGCTCCCTAAACTTGAATTTTACAGAGTTGCACTTCCAGCCGGACTCCATACCTTCACTCTTGTTTATGGAGGCGCCCTGGACCAGCCTGACGTTCCTTTAGCGTCAGAGCAGGCGCAAAGTTTCGTCGAAAACTCCGGGATGATTGCTAAAGACGGTGTCTATCTTTCAGGAAATTCATACTGGTATCCACGGTTTGATGATGAATTGATAACTTTTACGGTTAATGTCACGATGCCGGTGGGTTGGGATGTGGTGAGTCAGGGGTCGAGGACCTTGTATGACCGCAACAAAAACGGAACAATTGTGCAATGGGACTCACCTGAACCCCAGGAAGACATATTCATAGTCGCGGCACGGTTCAGCGAATATGACCGGCCCGCCGGACATTATACCGCAATGGTTTTTCTTCGTGAACCCGACAGCCAACTGGCGGACAAATACCTGGAAGCCACGGTGCGCTATATAACAATGTATGAAAAACTGATAGGACCATATCCTTACAAAAAGTTTGCCCTTGTGGAAAATTTATGGGAAACAGGATTCGGCATGCCGTCTTTCACTCTTTTGGGGCCGAAGATCATCCGCTTCCCTTTCATCATCACTTCCTCTTATCCCCACGAGATACTTCACAACTGGTGGGGCAACAGTGTTTTCCCTGAAATGTCTAAAGGTAACTGGACTGAGGGGCTTACCGCTTATCTTGCAGATTACCTGATCAAAGAACAGGTGGGCGCCGGCGCCGAATTCCGGCAGGCGGCATTGCAAAAGTATTCCGATTTCGTGTCCGGCAACAGGGACTTTCCCATTCTTGAATTCCGTGCCCGTCACAGCCCTTCTTCAGAAGCGATCGGGTACGGCAAATCTCTCATGTTTTTCCATATGCTCAGACAGGAACTTGGAGACAAAATCTTTACGGCAGGTTTGCAGGAAATATATCGTGCATACAAATTCCGGTTTGCCTCTTTTGACGATCTGAGAAAGGTGTTTGAAAAGGTTTCCGGGAAAGACCTTAAATGGATGTTCGATCAATGGATCCTGCGCACAGGCGCACCGAAACTTAAGCTGCGCAACGTGAACGCCCGTCCTGAAAAAAACGGCTACGCGTTGACAGCCATTATTGAACAGGTGCAACCGGGGAAAACGTATCGCCTGCGCATACCTGTTGCCGTCACTATGGAGGGAAAAGATAAGGCGTTCCAGTCTGAGGTATCAATGGACAAGGGGATAACCGAACTCTCGCTCCACTTGCCTGCCCAACCCCTGCGTCTCGATATAGATCCTGAATTTGATATTTTCCGGAGACTCGACCAGGAAGAAATGCCTCCGGCACTTTCGGAGGCGCTGGGAGCGAAAAAAGTGCTCATCCTTCTTCCTGCTTCTGCAAACAACGCTCTTCTGGGGGCTTACCGGCAATTCGCGGTTTCCCTTGCCGATGCCGGACCGGATACGGTTGAAATAAAGCTCGATACTGCTGTAACCAAACTTTCGTCGGACTGCGCTGTTATACTTCTGGGCTGGGAGAACCGCTTCCTCAAAGAGGCTCTGGCTTCTCTTTCACCATATGGAGTTAAGCTCGGCGGGAAATCGGTGCATATCGGAAAGAACGAAATACCGATAGAAAGGAATTCGATAGTGCTCACTTCAAGAAACCCAAAAAATAAGGATGGGGCTCTCGACATAATTGCTACGACTATCCCGGCGGCACTGCCGGGCCTCAGCAGAAAACTCCCGCACTACCATAAATACAGTTATCTCGGCTTTGAGGGTGACGAACCCTCGAACACCCTGAAAGGCAGATGGCAAGTCACCGATTCTCCCATGACCGCATTCATACCCGGCAGAGACAGCGCTGTCCGGAAAACCGCGATGTCTCCACTCGCGCCGAGGGCCCCTCTTGCAACACTTCCGGCGAATTAGGGTAGTGTCCCAGTTTGTTTTTGCTCTGGATCACCTGAGTTCTGATAGTGGGAAGGCGGAAGCCGCCCACACTTCGAGAAATTGCGGCATAGACAATATTCAGTATATACCAGAAGATGGAATCCAAAGGCTAATTGATACAGAGCAAAAACAAACTGGGACACTACCCGAATTAGCCCTACCTTGACAACCTTTCCGCAACGGCATCTATAAACTCTTCGGTAAGAGCATATTTCGTTACCGGCGGATCGGCAATCAGCATAAGGTCCTTGGTCATAATGCCGCTCTCCACAGTCTCGATAACCGTTCGCTCCAATTTCAGGGCAAAACCGGTCACATCAGGCGTATGGTCAAGTTCGCCCCGTTTTGCCAGGGCCCCTGTCCACGCAAAGATGGAGGCGACTGAATTTGTCGAGGTCGGGTTGCCTTTAAGATGCTCATAATAATGTCGAACAACAGTGCCATGTGCGGCCTCGAACTCGTATTTCCCGTCAGGAGACACAAGCACCGACGTCATTAGGCCCAGGCTTCCGAAGCCTGTAGCCACCATATCCGACATTACATCGCCGTCATAGTTCATGCATGCCCATAACATTCCGCCGGCGGACTTTATCACCTGGGCAACGGCATCATCGATGAGAAGATAGCGGTACTGAATGCCTGCCTGCCTGATTCTGTCACCGGCCCTTTCAACTTCTTCGCCAAAAATGTCCCTGAAAAAACCGTGATACTCTTTTGATATTGTATCTTTGGTCCCGAACCACAGGTCGCATTTTTCGCCGATCGCATAGTTTATGCATGACTGCGCAAAACTCCTGACCGATGGTTCCGTATTGTGCATCCCCATAACGACACCGCGCCCCTTGAAGTCGTGGATTTTGAGCACGGTTTTTCTTCCGCCTCCCGCTGGTGTAAATACGATTTCAGCAGTGCCGGGCTTCTCAACAACAAATTCGGAGTTTTTATAAATATCCCCATAGGCGTGGCGTCCGATAATAATCGGTTTCTTCCACTTGCGCACGGCAGGCGGTATGTTTGTCATGATGATCGGCTTTCTGAATACCGTGCCGTCAAGTATGGTGCGGATGGTCCCGTTCGGGCTTTTCCACTGCTGCTTAAGACCATATTCCTTCACACGGGCCGCATTGGGAGTGATCGTCGCACACTTGACCCCGATGCCAAACTCCTTTATTGCATTGGCCGCTTCAACAGTGACCCTGTCGTCCGTATCATCCCGTTGACGAATGCCGAGGTCATAATACCGAAGGTCGATATCCAGGTAAGGATGTATAAGTTTTTCTTTTATGAGCTGCCACATTATCCTGGTCATCTCATCCCCGTCCATTTCAACAATCGGATTCTTCACTCTGATCTTTTCAGTCACGATTCCTCCAGCTGATTTATAAGTTCGAATGATTAATTTAAATTGAAAATAATGACATTGTCAATTTTTATGATGCAAGGCTGTTTCCATGTGTAGAAGTCAACTGCTATATTAAATGGATAACGAGCGTATTCCGCGCGTGGTCGAGCACGCAGTTTAGCGAGCGAATATAATGAATGAGATATTCCTTACATTAAGATTCCCCTGCGGTCTTGCCGCAGGGAGCCTTCAATAAAGTGCTTAAAAAAAGAACATAGGGAGGGTTATGCATACTAGGGACAATAAGAACTTTACATTTTTTTCTTGTGATCGTGATATCCAGTCCCTCGATCTGATCGAACAGATGTTGGAGTCTGAGTTCCCGAGAATTTCGAGTGACCTTGGAAATCCGCAAGCCGATAACAAAATCACGGTCCAAATTTTTCCAGATCTGGTTTCTTTTCATTCGGCAATAGGCATTGATAATCCACAGCCTTGGATGATCGGAGATGCCAGACCCGGCCTCATCAGAATAGTATCTCCGCTTAACCCTGGGCCGAAGCATTCAATGGAGAGCATTTTGCAATGTGCAATTCACGAAATGGCCCATGTTCTGACATTCTTTATTAATTTTGAAATACCATCATGGCTGAGCGAGGGGATAGCAACATGGGAGGCTCGTCAGAAGGAACGGAGGGACATCGTCTACAAACACCTGGACCACAATAATATGCCGACATTCGACGACTTAAATGAGTTTCCCTGTTCCTATGACATATATCCATTCTCATATAGTATTGTTGAGTTCTTAAAGGCAACATATGGGTTCTCCAAGATCATAGAACTAGTCGCCGATTCTTCTTCACTCGAAAAGACCCTAGGCAAAACGTTGTCTGATATAAGAGAAGACTGGATTGAATATCTGAGAAAGCAACCTCGAAGTTTCAGCCAGGGGTCGTGTCTCGATAAATCAGGCACTATTCAGTAAATAGGGATTAGAGCAGGGTTCACCTACCGGTGTGCAGAACAGAATTTCTGAAAATGGTGGGCTGACTGACCGGGTTTTGGTTATGTTAGGTCTTTCCATACTGCCCGCTTCTTCGCTGACCTCTTCCTCAAGGCACTAGTGTGGTGTCCCACAAATAGCTTGTCATTGCGAGGGACAGAGTCCCGAAGCAATCTCAGCCTTTAACAACAAGATTGCTTCACTTTGTTCGCAATGACAATGCAAAGAACTGTTAGGGACAGGACACTAGCCTTCTATAAAAATTTGAACCGGGTAATTGTTGTCTAAGGATTGCCGGCTAAGGAATCAAAAAAAACATGGTTTGAATACTCGACTTCTGAGGTCTCTGTATTAGAGTACCTTACAGGTAGAGCCATAACTATAATGTGCGCAATAGAGGACAGCTGTTATCCGCAAAAGGTTCAACTGCCCTCAGTCTTCAAAATGACTTAGTATTTTAGACTTATCGCATTTAGTCAAATCGGCCCTGATATTTTTATCAAGTTTCGCCTTGCTTGAAGGATCAAGATTTTCGAGAATCTGGTTGTTTATTCTGTCCCCTGCAGCCAGGTACCATTTCGCGCAGCCTTCTTTCTCAACCAGCAAGTTGATATCATCAGCGATTCGTCTTATAACCTTCTTTTCGACCTCAAGTTCGAGGTTTCGGGGTTCTCCTGAGCCGGTCGCTGTCCCGCCCTTTCCCCCGCCCCTGCAAAAGCTCCCTTCTGCGTCGGTAACTTTCTCCATCGCTTTCCCGTGAGTATCAAGAATATCATAACTCTCTATCAAATCCACTATTGCGCTTTCATTCGGATTTTTTGAGATCCTGTATGCCTTGAAATGGCCTAAATCAACTACAGCGATCAACTTGGTCATATAACACTCTCCTTATTTTTAGCCATTTCCCTCAACTAATGAAGGTATAACCTAAATATAGCAACATTACACGGAATTGCAAGCAGAAGAGGAATTGTACTTCTTAGCGAACTGAGTGGTATCCTTCAGGAACCACCCTTTGTGAAGAGTCCAGTCTGCCATACGTGCAAACAACGTGCGCGGAGTGGCCCTGGCCGCTAAAACTCAGGAAAGAGATAGGATGGTCATCAGCCCCAGCTTGATAATAGGCTTAGAGCGAAATAGTTTTCCGAGTGGGTGAATGTTTATGAGTTCAATTCTACTCCAAAGACGCGAGTATCTCAAATTTCAGGATCTACTGAGACTTATATAGTTCCTTCAACTCCTTCGCATTTTTAGGAGCATAGCCAAGTGCATCATTATTAAAATAAATAAATACATCTTTTTCCTGTTTCAAATAATTCACTATCCTTTTTGTGTCTTTTTTGAGATCAGCCTTTGAATAATGCGTGGAATAGTTCCCGCCGGCCCCGTGTCTTCTTATATATACAATATCAGAAGTGACAGGCAGGTCGTTAATGAATTCAGGCCAATCAGCCATACAGAGACTTGCACTACATTCTTTGAAGAGGTGAAAGATCTCATGGGTCATCCAGCTCTCATGCCTGAATTCAAAGGTGTTTTTGACCGGGTATTTCTGCAGTAATCTCAGGAAATTTTCGAGCCTCCTGATTTCGATTTTGAAGTCCGGGGGCAGTTGCCAAAGGACCACTTTCAGCTTTCCTTGAAGATTGGATGCCCTGTTAAAGAAAAGATCTAATGGCTCTTCAGGTTCTAAAAGCCTTTTCATGTGTGTAATGAACCTACTGCCTTTTATTGAAAATGCAAAATCAGCTGGAGTTTCTTTGCGCCACCTGGCAAAAGTAGTGGAAAGAGGGAGTCTGTAAAAAGTGACATTCAGCTCCACAGTGTTAAAAACAGTGCAGTAATATTCGAACCACTTCTTCTGGGCAATGCCGTGGGGGTAAAAGACGTCTCTCCAATGTCGGTAAGTAAACCCGCTGCAGCCGATTGTGGGTGCCGCTCGAAAGGAACCAAATGTGCCGGCGGCGTGGGCCTGCTGTAGGTGATCAGGGCGCAATTCGGCGTCGAACGCCCGTATCGAGGCGAGTTGTTTCCATCAGTTGCAACCCTGATTGGGAACTTTCCTTTATTATTCTCAACAGCTCACTGCTTATTTCGATAGGACCTCCCTTTCGAAGGTGATGAACTTTCCGTTCATGCTGAGACGGTCAAGGATCGCTGAAGCAGTGACGGTATCGAATACTTTCCCCCAGTTTGACGGTACGAGATTGGTAGTGACGATTGTCGTTCCCACTTCCGCCCTTTTTGATATTATCTGGAAGATGCAGTCAGCCTGCTCCTTGGTCGGGATTACGTAACCGATCTCATCCAGACATAGAACATTTGCTCGCGAATAGTACTCTATAAAGCTATAGACACTCTTTGCCTTCGCCATTTTGGCGGTGAGATCGAAGAGCGTGAGAAAGACAGTCTGATGGCCCTTTGTGAGAGCGTCGTGGCACAGTGCTGTTGCGATGTGGGATTTACCTACACCAGCAGGGCCTATGAGTACGAGGTTGCTGGGTTTCTTGAGCCACTGCGTGTTCATAAACTCCAGGATCTTGTCCCTTGGCACTTTAGGATTATACTTCCAGTCGAAGTCATCCAGGAGTTTTATTCTTTTGATGCCGGACATTTTCATGAGATACTGGATTTTCTTCTGTTCTTTCCGGTGAGATTCTTCAATGAGGAATTTAAGCATGAACTTTTTTTCTTCCTCTGAAAGTTTGTCGGGATCGGTCAGAAGCCTGAACCGCCTCCATAATTCATATAAGTTGATCATAATCGCTCAATTGCCTCCCTTCATAGGTGATATGCAGCAGTCCCGAGTTCTGAGGATGCACCGGATTGTCCTGATGTCCGGCGGGACTAAGCAGGCCCTGGATATATGTCACTCTGTAGGTGTTGATGCTGTTTGCCGACTTGACCGCCGAAATCAGCGTCTCTTTGGCTATGCCTTTGAGGAGCTTGAACAGTTCGTAAGAAACTTCAAGAGGATCCTGTCCCTCCTGCTCAACGCACTTGAGGAAGTGTTCGACGTTTTGGTCCATGGACTTCAGAAGCTGATACATCCTTTGGTATTTGAAGTGGGGAGTGATATTGAGCAGTTTCTCGCGGTGAGAAGGATGTTCTATCTTTTGTTTCCTGTCGAATACTCGTTTATGCATCGCTACCTTTCTGCCCTGCACCACTATTTCTATGTACTGGGGATAAGCAAAGATGTCGCAGGGCATATCCCCGTACTGGGACGGCACCGAGTAGCGGTTGGTGTCGAACTCCACAAAGCATGTCTTGTTAATGGCTGCCGGCTCCTGCCTGTAAGGCAGATAATGGATTTGGGGAAGCGCTATGAGTCTCTCCTGTTTTAATGCCTCCACAGGAGGGGTCCCTGTGGAACGGTGAACCCTGTTGTTTCTCTCTATGCGCCAGAGGCCTAATCTTTTGTTAAGTTCGTTGATGTCGGCGAAGGTATTGACGACAAGGAAACTCTCAATGTCTCTGATAACCCGTTCAACACGGCCTTTCTCATTGGGCTTGCCGGGATTGCAGGCACGAATCGAAAAGCCATAGTGCCTGGCAAAGTCCAGAAACCTTGCATTGTAAGTAATCTCCGGTTTTCTAGTTATAACTACGGACTTGAGATTGTCATAGGTATGCCTGTTGGCGACGCCTTTTATTTCTTTGAAGGCCTCGATATGGCCATCCAGGAAAAACTCCATGGAACTCCTCAGATAGAAGTGTGAGTAAAGGTATCGCGAATAGGACATGATGTAGACGAACCCGTAGACTACTCCGAAAGGCATACGCCGTTGCATCCAATCAACCTGGGCTTCCTCCCCTGGAAGAAAATTCAGCGCGTGGAAGGAGTTGCCCTTCCGCTTTTTTCTTAATGAGAGCGTGTAATCCTTCACCGCCGTATAGCCTCCCTCATACCCGTAGCTCTTCAACCGTTGCAGTACCTGTATGGCCTGCAGAAAGGGATATTCCGTGTACCACTGCTGAATTAACCGCTCATAGGGCTCTATTATGTTTCCTGAGGATCTCCTACCTAGATCGTCTTGCCGAATGAGGCGGGTTACCTTTTTTCTCGATATGCCCAGTTTCGTCGCCACCTGATTCAGACTCAATCCTTCAACCTGATACAGATGCCGCGCCCGGTTTTGAAGCGATTCTTGCATTGCCGTGTCATCTCCTTTTCTGATGTGATGACCCAGTTTACCTCAACACTGATTCCGTTTCCATTTCGTCTTTTATCATGGCCCATACGCGGCAAACGTATGACCATCAAGCCTTCGCAGCCGTATCTCGTCTTTTATCATCCCTTTAAGATCACCCGGTATCAGTAAAATCAGCTCCTGTAAAGGCTTTGAAGGGGATATCTCGTCTTTTATCACTTGTCTTGGCAAGGAAGTCACATGTATCTCTTTGCGACGCTGCCGCCAGGGTTTTACATAGTCGAGATAGAGGTTATCAAAATAGGTGGGATTGTTTTGCTGCCACTGCTGCTGGGCCTGTTTCTTTCTTGCCCGCTTGCATTGCTCTCGCTGACAGACTTTCTGCCTTTGGCCTACCCGTTTATCAGGCGTGAAATACCGCCCACAGTGCATGCATTGCTTTGACAATGATTACCTCCACCTACTTTGTTCTGGTAATCATTGTATTTAAAGAGGGGTCTCTAAGGTTGGTCTTTCTTTCTACTCAAAAATGCTAACCCACAAATTTCAGGCTGGTGCCATCGACGGCGCTTTCGGTTCCTCCGCTATCTGTCCTTTTTTTCCGCCGCCCACAAAATCAGTGATCAGTAGTATAAAATAAGGATTCATAGATGTATTTTTTCAACGTATCCATTTTCAGACTGCGGGTTATGGATGTATCAAGCAAATAATTTGTAGCCCATTCTCACTCTAACAAACGTAAACAGAGGGCTTGCTGCAGCGTTTAGTTGACAGAAAACCTCAACAACACAGGTTTCTCATTAGTGAGGGTTATGACCCGTACTTTTGCGAACTTGTCATGCCTCGTAATGATCTCTTACATTAGATGATGTTCAAAATCAGATTTCCTGGGGTGTTGAATTCCGTTAATAACTATCATTCCTCTCCGTTTTCAGCCTCGATTTTATTGCAATCGTAATCCTGCGGGAGAAGTCGTATAATCTTCCTGAACTGCATGTCGTTCTTCGGTATTTTTTATTGATAATAACAAATTTGAATGTTAAAATAATGCCTGATGAAAAACGGGATGACACATTGTACGGGATGAGATCGAAAAGAGGCTGAAAGAGGTGTTAATTTTGAGCTATTTAATGGTGATAAGCGTCTCATGAAGTCCTAAGAACGAGATAATATTAACCATGCTTCTACATCATCATTTTGTTCAGACCGCAAAAAAGTATGGGGAAAAACTTGCCTTTATTGATTGCACTACCAACAAAAGAGTTACCTATTCCAAAGCATTAATAGCCTCTCTGATCCTTGCTGATAAATTCAGGAAGTATGAAGAAGGATTTCTCGGCATAATGCTTCCGACGTCGGCTGGAGCTGCCCTGTCAATCCTTGGCACGTTGATGAGCGGAAAGACGCCCGTAATGATCAATTATTCAACCGGTGCTTCAGATAATGTTTGTTATGCCCAGAGGAAATGCAGCGTTAAGACTGTTATTACATCCAAAGCCCTTCTGGACAAGATAAAATGCGATCCTATTGATGGAATGGTCTTCATAGAAGACATCATGGAAAGGGTTTCTATTGCCGATAAACTGAAAGCGAAGATGAAGGCATCACTTCCTGCTGCGCTATGTATAAGAAGATATATTCATGGAGGTAATGAGGACGACAATCTTGTTATATTATTCACGAGCGGCAGTGAAAAAGATCCCAAAGCGGTTCAGCTGACTCATCGTAATATTGCATCGAACATTGAAAGCATATCTAAAGTCATCGATTTTAATGATAAGGACCGTATGCTTGCGAACCTTCCTTTTTTTCATGTCTTCGGCCTTGCAGTCAATCTTTGGGTCCCATTCTACTTTGGGATGACGATCATTTCATATGCAAACCCAATCGACTACAAGATGATCTGCTGCATTGTCAGAGATCATAAACCCACAATAATGGTCGGTACCCCGAGTTTTTTATGGGGCTATCTTCGAAGGGCTGAGCCGGGAGATTTCCGGAGCTTGCGCCTTGTTGTATGCGGCGCAGACAAATGTCCTGAAATACTGCAGGAAGAATTTCATAAAAAACATGGCATCACTCTCTACGAAGGCTATGGGACCACAGAGACGTCTCCGGTAATCTCCTCAAACACACCGGACAATAACAGGCCGGGAAGTGTCGGCAAGAGCTTACCTGGCGTGCAGGTCCGAATAGAGAATTATGAGACCGGAGTTGATTGTAGGATTGGTGAAGTTGGGCGAATCCTGGTCAGGGGCGATCTTGTAATGAAAGGTTACTTTGATGATCTTGAAGAGACATCCATGCGTATCCGACATGGATGGTATGATACCGGCGATATGGGCTTTTTTGATGAAGATAGATACCTGTGGCACTCAGGAAGATTAAAAAGATTTGTAAAAATCGGGGGAGAAATGGTTTCATTGGTCAAGGTGGAAAACATACTCGAACGAGTCCTCCCTGAAGATGTTTCTTGTTGTGTAGTCGAGATCCCGGATGCAATAAAAGGGGCAAAGATAATCGCGGCTGTCACTAAGCAACTAAATGAAAAGAAGACGCTAAAGCAAATGTCGACGCATATTTCCAATATTGCCCTTCCAAGCCGGTTTGTAGTAATAGAAGATCTCCCGAAAATGGGAAGCGGAAAGATTGACTTTCGGGGGACAACAGAAATTGTACGGAATATAATAAATAATGCTTAGATCTCGCGAATAAATAACTTGGTGTTATAAAGATTGGATCTATGCAATCGCTTGAAACCGTATGCTAAAATTAGAATATGGAAAGTATGTGACCAATGTGGAAGTCGTTACCTCAAGAAAATCAGGATGTCCTAAAGGACGCAATTAGAGCTGAAAAAGCGTGTTATCGATTAGTGAGTAACCGGCCAATGATAGATAATTGTCGAATCTCCTATTGCAGCCGTTGCTTTCTTTGAATGTCGAATTCTATGCCAATACCTGATAAGAATGTGGTCAGACTGACATTTCCGCCACAAGACAATTTCGGTAGCGCACTCAACTTGGACATTACAGGTGTAACCTTACTAGTCTGTTATGTAAGGCCTTTAGATGCCCATGTCACAGACTAAAGAAGGACCATATGACATTTGATCCATCAACTGAACGATATGAACATAAAATTTCAGTCTTACCTCAAGACATTGATCAGTTCGACCACGTTAATAACGTAGTCTATTTGCGTTGGGTACAGGATGCGTCAACAGCACATTGGAATGCGGCGGCAACAAATGATCAGAAAGTCGCTATTGGATGGGTCGTTATCCGGCATGAAATTGACTATATGAATTCTGCACGCTTGGGTGATCAGATCATTGCACGCACTTGGGTGGGCACTGCCAACAAGAATATTTTCGAGAGGCATACTGAACTTCTTCGATTGCATGACCTGAAGGTTTTAGCTCGTGTGCGCTCATTGTGGTGCCCGATTGACTTACACTCACGCAAACCAAGACGAGTTAGCGCGGACATTTATGCGCGGTTCTCTGTCCGCGAGAAGAAGCCATAAGCAGTCGTCTAATCACCAGCTCAAACTGACGAAGTCTGTTGTCTGCTAAGTCGACCCCCCGCTCAGATTAGTCTTCAGCACACCAGCGGCACCTCAGCTACAGTGTTGGTTTCCGAAATTATGTTGAGTTCCCCGGTATGTTGAGTAGTGACATTCCAGGTCACTATATGCGTTGACAAGGATCTTTTTGTTTGATACTCTTTGTCAGTCAGACAATGATGATAACCATGTGATTCTTAGAGGGGCATATGAACGACCTACAGTATGCTGTACTGAGAAAAAGTCAGTTTAGCGGGTTTATCTCAAGGCTTTCAAAATTGCAAAAGGTCGTTGCGCCTGTATCAAGGGGCTATAATAATTTTTCTTTTGAAGCTGTAACCTCCGGAGAAAACATCGCTCTTAAATATATTCCTACCATTTTACCTCCTAAAAAGCTGTTCATGCCGCAACGCGAGACTCTGTTAGAGTTTGATACGAGCAAAGGACTGAATGCCGAAGCGATTGTGGAATATGAAAAAATGACGATCTTCGGGGTCCATACCTGTGACCTTGCCGGAATCCAGTGTCTGAATATGGTATTTTCGGAGCGCCCCAGAGATTACAATTACCTGATGCGCAAAGGGAAAATAAATATCATAGGGTTGGAATGCAATGAATATTGCGATGAATTTGCGAGTTGCGCTCTCTCGAACACAAGTACTCCCAGCGGTGGATATGATCTGTTTTTTACCGATCTGGGAGATTATTTTATTGTGCATATAAATACCCAAATAGGGGAGGATATTATCGAGGCGGCCCATTTTTTTGAGAGCGCCTACAAATCCCATCTGGAAGAACTGACCGAGTTGAGGAAAAGGAAAAAGTCTCTTTTCAGGAATGAAGTCTCTATCGAGCCGAGATATATACCTGCGCTTTTTGACAGGTCTTATAATAGCAGGGTGTGGGATGAGCTGAATGAAAGATGTCTGTCATGCGGGAACTGCACGAATGTCTGCCCGACATGCTATTGTTTTGATATAAGAGAAGAAATTAACCTGGATCTCAAGACAGGCAGACGGTATAGGGTATGGGACTCGTGTCAGCTTGAAACTTTTGCCAGGGTTGCGAGCGGCGAAAATTTCAGAAAGGAACGTTCTGCAAGACAGAGACATCGTTATTTCCGCAAATTCAGATACCCGGTTGACAGGTTTTCGAGATTTTTTTGTACAGGGTGCGGCAGGTGCAGCCGTACCTGCATGGCGGGCATCAGGCTTAAAGAGACCCTGAATAACTTAGTTGAAGAGCATGAGGAGATGGTCGGAGCTTTAATGGAGGGGAACTATTAGGCTGTGGAAAAAATAGCATTGCCGAACTCCCAGTACAGCATAAAAAAAGGAAAAATTCTCAGTATAAGACAGATGACGGAGTATGAAAAGCTGTTTGAAATATCTCTGGAAGAAGCGGAAAGACTTGACCACGAGCCGGGGCAGTTCATAATGCTGTCCCTGTTCGGCGTAGGCGAAAGCCCCATATCCATTTCTTCTTCTCCGACAAATATTAGCGGATCTTTTGAGATATGCGTGAGGGCTGTCGGAAAGGTAACTGGTGCCCTGCACAAACTGCAGGCAGGAGATGAGGTCGGTATCAGGGGGCCCTTCGGCAAAGGCTTTCCTATCAGAATATTTGAAGGGAATGACCTGTTAATTGTAGCCGGCGGGTTGGGTATGGCGCCTTTGAGATCTTTGATTAAATATATATTCGACAATCGGCGGGATTTCGGGAAAGTTCACATATTGCTGGGGTGCAAGAGCCCCAAGGATATACTTTTCTTTGACGAGATTGAGCAATGGAACAAACGCATGGACGTTTATTATGAATGTACTGTAGACCGTGCTGTTCCGGAATGGCAGGGACACGTAGGACTCATCACAACGCTAATACCGGGCGTCCACCTTGAGCCGGAAAGGACCTTTGCCGTAGTGGTCGGTCCGCCGGTCATGTATAAGTTTGTGATAAAGGAACTTCTGGCCAAGAACATACCCGGTCGGCAGATACTGGTGTCCTTTGAGCGCCACATGAAATGCGGCATGGGTAAATGCGGACACTGTCAGATTCAGCATTTATACGCCTGCCAGGATGGGCCGGTATTTAATTACGAAAAAATCAAATATTTGAAAGAGGCTTATTGACATGAAAAGACCGAGGGCGGCTTTTTTTGATTTTACGTGCTGTGAGGGATGTCAGCTCCAGGTTGCCAATATGGGCGAGACGCTGCTGGATGTTATGGACCACATCGATGTGGTGGAGTTTCGCGAGGTTATGTCCGAGCGGTGGGACGGCCCGCTTGATGTTGCAATAATTGAAGGGAGCATTACCAACCAGCATGAGGTTGAACGGATAAAACAGATACGGGACAGGTCGGGGGTAGTGGTTGCCTATGGCTCGTGCGCTACTATCGGAGGCGTAAACGGGATAAAAAACGGTTTTGACCTGGAGGACATTAGGCGTCAGGTATACGGGGCTGACTACTTGTTCTTCCCAACTGCAAAAACCCGGGCGATCCACCAGGTTGTGGCTGTCGATTATTTTGTAAATGGATGTCCGGTCTATATCCCCGAGTTTCAAGAGGTGCTGAAAGCGGTTATTCGCGGTTTGCCGTATGATGTTCCCGATTATGCCGTTTGTGTCGAATGCAAATTGAATGAAAATGTTTGTATGTACGACAGAGGGGTAACTTGCCTGGGACCTGTAACAAAGGCCGGATGCAATTCATGGTGCATTAACAACGGGAATATCTGTTATGGCTGCAGGGGCATGGTGAGCAATCCTAACGAGAAGGGGGCGCGGGAGGTGCTGCGCAAATATCTCATTCCTGAGGACCTTCTTGTAAAGAAGATGGATACGTACAACATGTGCAGGGAGCCGGACAAGAATGAATGAACGTAATGTGAGCATTAACGTGGAATATCTGACTCGCGTCGAGGGACACGGCAATATAGTAGTCAACATTAAAGCAGGAAAAGTGGAGACCTGCCGCCTGGATATTGTTGAAGCACCGCGTTTTTTTGAAGGCATTCTCAGGGGACGTTCCGTGTTTGAGGCCCAGCACATCACGTCCAGGATATGCGGCATCTGCTCCTGCGGTCACACACTAGCATCTATCCAGGCTGCCGAGGATGCCCTGGGGATTGCGCCCTCAGACCAGACGGTCAGGTTGAGAAAGCTCCTGTTACATTTGGAGATGCTCGACAGCCATATTCTTCATATTTACATGCTTGCCGCGCCTGACCTGCTCGGGGTAAAGAGCTTCGTGCCGTTGATTGACAGTCATGAAAAGGTGGTCCACAGGGCGTTGAGATTGAAAAAAACTTGCAATGATATATGCTGCGTGCTGGTGGGCCGTCATGTGCATCCGATATCGGCAATTGTGGGCGGTTTCACCAAACTCCCCTCTGAGCACGACCTGGATGCAATGTTGAGCTTGCTGACGGGAATGCGGCCGGACATGAATGCTACGGTTGAACTGGTGGCAATGCTGAAATTCCCTGACTTTGAACGGGATACCGAGTATGTTTCCCTGGTCAGAGATGACAGTGAATACCCGCTTTTGATGGGCGACATAGGCTCCACTGATGGTGTCAGAATGCATAAAAGCGACTTTAAGAAAATTACCAATGAATTTGTCGTAGCCCACTCTTCTGCAAAGCATACAAAGCTGAGCAGAAGTTCATATGCAGTAGGCTCCCTTGCACGATTTAACATGAATTATGACAGGCTTCATCCCAGGGCCAGGGAAATCGCAGTTGCCATAGGCCTCAAACCGAAGTGCATCAACCCTTATCTGAATACGGCAGCCCAGCTTGTTGAATCAGTCCATTGTATCGAGGAAGCTATAAAGATAGTGGAATCCTTGAAGAATAAAGGGATTAATTATGATGAAATGATACTTGTGGGGTTAAATGAGCAAGCGAAGATTCCGGTAAAAGCCGGTAACGGCGTGGGAGCAGTCGAAGTGCCCCGCGGGGTGCTGTTCCATCATTACGAAATAGACGAAAAAGGGATTATTATCAGTGCCAACTGCGTTATTCCCACAAACCAGAACCTGAACAATATTGAGAGAGATATGGAGAAGCTGGTACCGGAAATTATTACCAGGAGCGATGACGAAATAACGCTCAGCCTTGAGATGCTCGTGAGGGCCTATGACCCATGCATCTCCTGCTCAACACATATGCTGAAAGTGAAATTCATCAACCCAACAGCACTTTCACCGCTATGTGGAGTAGATTAATAGCGCATTATTGCGTTTCCTCGGTTTACAGCTTTTACGGTTAAGAGGCATTCCACTGCGAAGTTACTGATATGCCGCTTAATCAGCAGTCGAAAAATCTATTACACCTCAAAAGAAAATGACCTCATGCGTTTTTCCGGCAAGGGTAAGGGGCGAAACCTGCACGATATCCTGCTGCACTTCCTGAAACACGTTTGCGGGTTACTGTAGTACGCACAGAGGGAGTCAGGTCGAAGCGTGTTGGGTTCTCCCGAAAATCAGCATATTTTGCCTGCTGACTGTACAAGTTCTCTTGCCTTCCTGAATATTTTGTTTTGTGCTATAGTGTCCTAAATTATCGGAAAATAAGACAGGTATACTTGTGGCAATATTAACAATAAAGATGAAACCCTAAACATAACACATTAGTCCAGGCGACACGGGATTAACCGTTTTTCTTTTTCAGTTGTGGCGCAGTGCCCCGCGCTCTGGCGCATGGTCGTTAGGCCGATTTTTTGAAATTATACCTGTTAATTTTCAGCAACTTTGGGGAAACAAATATTGTTTCCGGGTGAACTTTTTGATATGCGGAGATAAACGTCCATGATTTTCGAACAACCGTCAGCGCTCAGAAAACGTATCAGCGAGGTGACCAGTAGAGATGTACCGAGCAATCTCAATATCTTTGAGGACACGTCAAACTTCATGTCAATAGACGCAGGCGACATTCTTCGCTTATCAGGCAACGATTACTTTGTGACGGGCTATGCACGGGAAGGACGGTTTGGAATAGACGCGCAACCAAAGTTCTGGGTCAGGACCTCCGTTGATCTTACCACTGGCGCAAAGAAGATTATCAAAATGGTTTTCCACGAAACGTTTAACAGTCGAATAGGAGAAACCGTATTTCGATGCTTACGAAGCGCGGAAAAGGAGGCTGCGGTTCTTCGAGAAATGCACCGACACCCGAATTTTATGCACGGTCAATCAGTGCATGATGCTGCCGGTAACATAGTGCGAATCATTGACTTCATACCAGGCCCCTCGCTCTATGCATATCTGCGAGATCAAGAAATGTCTCATGAGGAATACCACGACAGAGAGCTATCCAAAGTTATGCAATTATTTATAAAGTGCATCGAAGCTATCGCTCATTTGCACAAGCAGGGATTGCATCACGGTGATATCCGTGCTGACCACATCATCATAAATAGCGAACCAGAAACTTATATATGGATCGACTTCGATTTTGAGGTCTGCAATCTGTGTGACCTGTATGACGTGTTCTGCTTGGGCAATGTTCTTCAGCAGGTGGTAGGAAAGGGAAGACATTCTTTGGATGATATCCGCCTTCGGCCCTCGGATTATCCAAACTTCAACAACACATTATCTTCCAGCGATATGTCACTGATGCTTCGACATAGGGTTGCCAACCTGCGTAAGCTGTATCCATACATATCGGAAGAATTAAACGAAATTCTCATGCGTTTCTCTGTTGGAGCAACCAATTTTTATAAAAATGTGGACAGCCTTCTGGAGGACCTCCGTTTTCTGTTTCCTTCTTGAAGCAATAAGGGACTTTTTTGAGGTCTTGAAAACATTGCTAATTGGCAATTCGTCAATCCATCGCTTGCCTAACATGAACTAGTCGCAAGTGAGGGAGATCAATTCAGGTCTTAACCTTCATGCAATTGCGTCACGCCGAACCTATCTGTTATAAGTAGTTATGTGTAGCTCCCTAATGGTGACTGATGTCGACACGCCAATTGCCGTGATACGCCCTGAACTCTTCAAATCTATGTCATTCTTCGCAAGCTTTAATCAATTATTCACTTACTACTCCTACTCACCCGAGGCATCTTGCTTTGAATGTTCAATGCAATTCGCACTCAACACTTTTGGAAGATGAGAGCCGCACTTCATTTCTCCCTAAAGTCAACGCATACGGTCTCATCGGCAGTATGCTAACTTTCTGTTCGAAATTAATGTTGACAGGGTTTCCGATCTGGGCTGAAAACACCTTGCTCGTCCTCCTTTTCCCTCCTGGCAAACTTACTTTCAATTGGGAAATCGCTACTTATTCAGTTGCTTCCCGATTCGCTTTTCGATGGACTTAACCTTTTCGTTAATCCTGTTGGGCTTCCCCTTTCGGTCGTCTATCGATATAGTCGTTACTGTCCGCTCCCCGGTCTTCATGACTGCTGCATGGCATTTCTTGACGAGACCCATTACATCATTCCACCCTCCTTCGACGACAGTACCCATGGGGTTGACCTTGTACGGCAATCCGCTTGCATCGACGATCTTGAGCACTTCGGCAAGCTGATCTCCGATACTGCTGCCCGTGCCGATAGGCACAATGCTAAATTCTGCCAGCATAACCATCCTCCTTCCGCCCATGAGGGCGATAAGTGACATCAAACTGCTAGATTGGAGTCTTCAATCTAAGGATATCAAAAAAAGAGTCTATTGCAAGCCCCAAAAACTTAACCCTTGTTGATCGATTTCTTGACAACTCCGTTTAAAGAGATATCATTATAGTATAAGAAGCGCATATGAAGGTTCTCAAGCGTTTCCCTGAGATGAGGTGAAAAATAAAGGCACGTAATGTTCGCTATGTAATAATAATCATTTTTCACCGTGCTTTTCTGTTCAGTTTGAAAACTGTACAGGATGGAAAAAGTAAAAGGATGACTATACGGAGTTGTGTAGACGAGCCTTTCCATTTCCGTTGCTGGAGGAGGTGAAAAATGTATGAGAATGACCTTTCAAGAAATTAAGAAAATTGCGGAAGCTAAAAAAGTTATCCTTGATAAAAGTATGGTAAAAAACGACATCATTAGAGCCATACAAAGACATGAGGGCAATGATGATTGCTATGCATCGGGTAGAGCGAATGAATGTGGACAGATGAACTGTTTATGGCGACAGGATTGTCTGACAAAAAAATAAAAGATTCTGTGCAAGCATGGTCGCTCTGACAAGACGTGGCAGGGATGGAGGTTGCACTGTAATAAATTAAGATGAAGTTCCCCCGGTTTAGCGGACACCCCGAAAGGTTAGGTACAATATAACCTTGGAGGTGTCAAATGCAGGAACGTGGTGGAAGAAGGAAGTACGATAAGCAGTTCAAGGAAGAAGCAGTCAAGCTTGTAACAGAGGGCAGCAGGACAGTAGTTGATGTAGCCCGGAGTCTTGGGATACATGAGAATCTGTTACGCACATGGAAACGACAACACGAAGAAGATCCTGCTGGCAGTTTTCCTGGCAAGGGGCATCAGAAGACCCAGGACGAGGAGCTGCGGAGACTGCAGAGAGAGAACGCCAGTCTGAAAGAGGATAAAGAAATCCTAAAAAAAGCGTTGGCCATCTTCTCAAAACACCCCAAATGAAATACTGGTTTATGGACCAGCATAGCTCCACACATGGGGTGCAGAAGATGTGCCGGGTAATAAGGGCATCAAGGAGCGGATATTACAGGTGGAAGAAACAGCCTCAGAGCAAAAGGCAGAAGGAAAACGAGAAGATACTCACGGGAATAAGAGAATCGCACAAGAACAGTGGCAGGGCCTATGGGAGTCCGCGAATAACGGACGATCTGCGAGAGGCAGGGACAATGTGCGGAGAAAACCGCATAGCTCGGCTTATGAAGGCTAACAGGATAGTCGGCAAAGCAAAGAAAAAGTTCAAGGCTACGACGAACTCCAGGCATAATCTGCCGGTTGCGGAGAATCTTCTGGAGCAAAACTTTGTGGCGGAGAGACCCAATACAAAATGGGTCGGGGATATAACTTATGTATGGACCATGGAAGGTTGGCTATACCTGGCAGTAATACTGGATCTTTATTCCCGGCAGGTGGTGGGATGGGCCATGAGTGATCGTTTGAAATCAGACTTTGTTGTAGAGGCGTTGAGACAGGCGATAGGGCGTCGTAATCCAGATCCATGCTGTAAATTTCATTCTGACAGAGGTATTCAGTACGCTTCTGACGACTTCAGGACTGTATTAAAGGCCAATGGCTTTATCCAGAGCATGAGCCGGAAGGGCAATTGTTATGACAATAGCGTGGCCGAGAGCTTTTTCCATACGCTAAAGACAGAGCATGTTTATGATTATAGGTATGAAACACGGGCAGAGGCGCGGCAGAGTATTTTTGTATGGATCGAAATGGTCTATAATCGGAGGAGGAAGCATTCAGCGTTGGGAAACCGTTCGCCGGTGTCCTTTGAGCTGATGGCCTTAGTAGCCTAACTTAACTGGGATGTCCGAAATATCGGGGGAAGATCAAAGAACCTTAAAATGAACCTAATGCTGTTCTCTTAACAGGTTGAATAATGACGCATTGTGCGCTAGATAGGGTGCTTTTAGCAAAAGCTTCTCGTATAATTTCTTCGCTTTCATATTGGTTTAACATTAATTATTACTTTATTGCATCAAGTGGCTGTCTTCTCAGGCAGACCTGCGTAGCTGAAACTGAAAAAATCGACACCTGCCAGTTTAGGAGATAGACTTTGACTGAAACAAAGGAAAGAGAAATGGGAGACGCCTTCTAACATCTGTCTTCGGAGGTCTGTAGCATGAATGCTGTCATAATTGGCCTGAGTGCCGCTGGGCTGTCATGCCTTGATGCTCTTTTGAAATTCTCTCCTCAAGTTAACATCACTGCGATATCAGAAGAAAAACATTCTCCATACTGCAGGTGTATGCTTACCCACTATCTCGGCAGGATTGTCCGGGAGGAACAGATGAACATAAAAGACATATCTGCCTGCCCCGATAACGTTAATTTGATCTTCGGGGAAAAGGTCGAAACAATTGACGTACATAATAAGTCGTTGACGTTGTCGAGCGGGAAAAAAATAAGCTATGACAGGCTTCTTATTGCCACTGGTGCAAACGCTATCAAACCGGCATATTATGACGAAAACAAGAGGACTTTCACTGTGCGCTACATGGATGATGCCAGGAAACTTGAACAGCATATTAAAGACAGTGCAGTGGTCTTAGGTGGAGGGTTTGTCGGAATAAAAGCCGCTTATGGATTACTTGAGCGGAATGTCAAGGTTGAAATGATTGTATCATCTCCTTACCCTCTTTCTCTGGTTTTGGATGAAAAGACTGCGCGGTTTGTGGAAAAGGATATGCGGGATGCCGGCATCGTCATACGTACACAGGATGACATCGCAGAGATAAACATGGAAAAAGAAAGTGTTGCTGTTTCCCTTAAATCAGGCATCAAGGTGTACAGTGATGTAGTTGTTGTCGGAAAGGGTGTAAAACCAAGGGTCGAAGTTGCCAGGAAATCAGGGATAAAGATCGATCTGGGAATCATGGTCAATGAATTCCTTGAAACCTCCGCAGAAGATGTTTACGCTGCAGGAGATTGTTGCGAGACGATGGATGTGGCGCGTAAAGTGCCATGGATTAATGCCATTTGGCCTGTTGCAGTAGAGCAGGGTTATTTTGCCGCACTGAATATTTTGGGCCCCAATACCCCATATGCCGGAAGCATCGGAATGAACAGCCTCAAAACCCATTCCTTTCACCTCATCTCCGGGGGGGTACTGACGGAAGAGGATGGGATTGTAGTATATGAAAAACACTTCCCTCACCGTAAACAATTCCGCAAACTGGTAGTAAGAGACAACGTCCCCGTAGGGATGGCTTTTTATAACTGCCCGGAGGATGCAGGGCTCTATATTAACCTTATCAAAAAGGGTATGCCGCTTACTGCCGATCCTGTGAAGATTGTTAATGGCGAATTAGGCATAGCTGACATACTCAGACCTTTCTGAAGGAGGACGTTATGAAAGTGGTCGTTGTCAAACCTGAACGCTGTGTGGGCTGCCTTCAATGCCGTTTCGCATGCGCTGTAGAGCACTCGATCAGCGGTTCACCCCATGCCGCACCATACGAAGCGGTCCTTTCGAAGCCGAGGATTCATATCGGGCTGACTAAAAACAAAGACGCCTTCCCGAACAAATGCAGACACTGTGACCCGGCACCCTGCGAGATGGCGTGTCTCCCGAAGGCCATATTCAGAGAACCGTCGACCGGTATGGTTCTCATCAACCCTGACCGGTGCATAAATTGCGGCATGTGTGCGATGGCCTGTCCGTTCGGCGTTGTGAGGTATCATGCCTATGGCAACAATAAGACAGCCGCCCACAAATGCGACCAATGCATAGCCCGGCAGAAAAAAGGCCAGGCGCCTGCCTGCGTCGAGGTTTGCAAGGTCGGAGCCCTTCTTTTCGAAGACTATAATAAAGTAATGGACAGGGATACAGATGACATCTCCTCCCTGGTCTATCTTGGCATAAGATCAAAGGAACAGGAGAAAGGCCCATATCAGTCCTTAACTGCATATAAACACAGATTGGAAGAATTAAGGAGGCAGCAGTCATGAGTGAATACGAGACGCTTTCCATATGCAAAGATGCCCAACTGACACTCAGAAAGGCTCATGAAGACGGAGTTACAACTGTCTGGGACAGATTCAAGAAGCAGGAGCCTCAGTGCGGATATTGTGAACTGGGGGTGTCATGCCGGATATGTGTTATGGGGCCATGCCGTATTGATCCTTTCGGTGAAGGACCCCAATACGGAGTCTGCGGCGCAGATGCAGATATTATGGTGGCAAGGAACCTGGCGCGCATGATTGCAGCTGGGGCTGCGTCGCATTCGGACCACGGCCGAGATCTGGTTGAAGTACTGCACAAAATAGGCCAGGGCCTGGCTCCGGGATACACTATCAGAGATGCGGACAAGCTCAAGAGGGTGGCTGCTGAATATGGCATTGACACTGCGTCACTTGGGAATGAGGATATTGCCAAGCGGTTGGCAGAGGCCATGATGGAAGATTACGGGATGAAGAAGGAACAGATCACACTCATAAACAGGGCCCCCAAACAACGGCGTGAATTATGGAAAAAGTTGAAAGTGATACCGCGGGGCATTGACAGGGAGACCTCAGAGACCATGCATCGGACGCACATGGGTGTGGACAATGAATATGTCTCCATACTGCTTCACGCGGTAAGAAACAGTCTTTCCGATGGCTACGGTGGGTCCATGATCGGAACGGAACTGTCGGACATCATCTTTGGGACGCCCAAACCCGGTTTTTCCGAAGTCAACCTGGGCGTACTGAAAGAGGATTACGTTAATATTCTGGTCCATGGTCATAGTCCTGTGGTTTCCGAAATGGTCGGACTAGCGGTTGATGACAAAGAGATGATCGAATTGGCAAAGTCCAAGGGGGCAAAGGGCATCAACCTCGCAGGGCTTTGTTGTACTGGCAACGAGATAATGATGCGAAAAAAGATCCCGATGGCCGGGAACCATCTTACGACTGAACTGACTCTGGTTACCGGGGCTGTGGAAGCCATGATCGTTGACTACCAGTGCATCATGCCGTCATTGGGACAGGTGGCGCAGTGTTATCATACTAAGATGTACTCGACATCGGACAAGGCAAAGTTCCCTTTTATGGAGCATGTTGAATTTACGCCTGTGAATGCCAAAGAACAGGCATTCAGAATAGTGAAGGAGTCTGTCGAGAACTTTAGCCGCAGAAACAAGGACAAAGTATATATTCCGGTTGCGCCTGTCAGGAGCATGACAGGGTTCTCAGTGGAATCAATAGTGGCGGCCCTCGGTGGAACTCTGGCGCCCCTGATCGATGCTATCAAGGCAGGAAAAATAAAGGGTGCCGTCGGGGTGGTCGGCTGCAACAACCCAAAGATAAAGCAGGATTCCGGGCATGTCGAACTCATCAAACACCTCATCGCCAATGACATTCTGGTACTTACCACAGGATGCGTTAATGTGGCGGCAGGCAAAGCGGGACTGCAGGTGCCGGAGGCGAAAGAAATGGCTGGTCCTGGACTGAAGGAGGTGTGCGGACTTCTAAATATTCCTCCATCACTGCATTTGGGCTCGTGTGTGGACAATTCCCGTATAATTGTAATTGCCTGTGCACTCGCAAATGCGATAGGTGTAGATATTGATAAATTGCCGCTTGCAGGAGCTGCACCAGAATGGTATTCCGAAAAGGCTGCGACTATCGCTTTTTATGCAATGGCAAGCGGAATCTTTACAGTGCTTGGGGTGATGCCCCCTATCCTGGGAAGCAAGAAAGTCGCTGCACTTGCAACATCGGGGTTGAACGATGTGTTTGGCGCATGCTTCGCAGTGGAACCCGATCCTGTAAAAGCGGCCGAACTTATTACAAATCATATTATGGAGAAAAGGAAAGGGTTGGGACTCAATGCTTAGCTGACTTACGGAAGAGACTGGGTACCCGGTCTCTTCCGTTGTAGACCACGTTAGTTATATTGCTGAATTCGAGGAGGAGACTATGATAGGAACTGCTGAGGTTTTCAGGTGAATATGCCGCCGAAAACGTCAGAAATCTCGGTGTCGGGACAGAGTTGACGAGACTAACAATCGAAGCGGCCCGGGAACTCGCCTTTGATTCGATCTGGCTGACGGTGGAGAACTCAAACTTAATCGCAATAAAACTTTATCGCAATTTCGGCTTTGAATTCAGAGATGAGGATATCTGTGAAAGGGTCATGCTCCTCAAGCTATCATAAAATTGTCGCGGAAAGCTGTGCAGCTTGAGAAAAGGTTTTGATCGGATAAGGAAATGTTGTTGAATATTCGTAGAGGTGTTTCTATTTCTTTATTAGTGTTCCAAAATTGATCTATGGAACTGCTAAAGATAAATAATGTCACATTTGAGGCCGGCGACAAAAGAATTCTTGACGGGTTCTCCATGGCCATCGATCCATCGGAAGTCCATGCCCTCCTCGGGACTAACGGGACAGGCAAAAGCACACTCGCATATCTGGTCATGGGGTGCGAGGGATACAGGCCGACATCAGGTGAGATAGTATTTGACGGCAAGGTGATCAACGACCTTAAAATCCATGAAAGGGCTCAACTTGGCATAGCAATGGCTTGGCAGGAGCCTGTGAGGTTTGAAGGCATCTCGGTGAGAGATTACCTCACCCTTAAAACCAAAGGATCCGATCCCTCTTTCTATCTCAAAATGATAGGGCTGCATCCCGATCTTTACCTGCATCGTATGGTTGATAAATCCCTTAGCGGCGGTGAAAGAAAAAGGATAGAGCTTGCCTCTGTTCTTGGACTGAACCCGAGGCTTGCCGTTCTGGATGAACCTGATTCAGGCATAGATATGCTTTCAACTCAGGATATTGTCAACGTTATCAACGCCTTCAGGGAAAATGGCGCGTCGGTGCTTTTGGTTACACACAGGGAGGAGATTGTGGTAATTGCTGACAGGGCCTCTCAAATCTGCAATGGAAGAATAGTCTGCTCGGGCCACCCGGAAGAAGTGGCAGAATATTATAAATCGAGAAAATGTCTTGTCTGTGACGGGGAGATCTGCGTTTATGTCTGAGCTTGACGCATTGATGGAAGCATTCGGAGAAGCCGGTGGCGATAGGACAGTGCTTTCAAATGACAACATCGCTCACCTTGTGGCAAGCGGTCATAAACTGCTGAGCATGAAAAGCGTGGACGGTCTTGAGGTTGACGCAAAAGAGACCCTGACAGGCATCAGCGCTAAGGTAACCGTGAAAGAAGGAGTAAAGATAAAAAATCCTGTGCATTTATGTTTCGGCGTCTTACACAACAAAGGCACTCAAAGGATTAAAATGGATGTGGAACTCAAAAAGAACTCATGTGCGAATTTTATCGCCCACTGTATATTCCCAAAAGCCGAGAAGGTAAAGCATATCATGGATGCGGTGGTTGAGATTGGTGAAGGCGCTGAAATGAGATATTCTGAGACACACTATCACGGTCTGTATGGGGGAATAGAGGTTGTTCCGAAAGCTGTTGTGAAAGTGGGAAAAAACGGCAGATATTTCACAGATTTTACGTTGACCACGGGACGAGTCGGTAAACTCGATATAGATTATTCTGTTGAAGCGGGAGAAAATGCAGTAACTGAACTCACGGCAAGAGTATTCGGTCATGCGAATGACGATATAAAGATAAAAGAAAAAGTTATCCTTGCAGGAGACAATTCAAGAGGATTGATAAAGACAAGGGTTGCTCTTGAAGATGAGGCTGAAGCAGAGGTGACAGGCATCACTGAGGGAAATGCAGCTGGTGCAAGGGGTCATGTGGACTGTATGGAAATCGTTAAAGATAGCGCCGTAGCAAAGGCAATCCCTATTGTGACTGTCACAAATCAGCTTGCAAAGGTGACCCATGAGGCTGCAATAGGGAGCGTTGACAAACGCCAGATGGAGACACTTATGGCTCACGGGTTGACGCCTGAGGAGGCGGTAGATGTGATTGTAAAAGGTATACTGAAATAATCCTCTCTTTTACAAGAGTTGACGGTACGTGTTTGAGGATGAAATGTAGTGCCGCCAGCACAACAAACTGGAGCAACCCAAACCCTGATTCCGGCCTGAGTCCAACGATCTAACGGATTCATTCATAACGGATGCTTTACCTTGACAATTCATTACCTTGACCTTGTTTATTTTTCATGGTATACAGTAACTAACGATAAGGCCGTAGGATATATTAATGAAGAAGGAGGCATATTATTAATTAGCTCATAGTAAAAAGGTTGTACTCTCTTTAACAAAGGAGGATCGATATGAACTTAGAACTGACAGACAAAGAAAAAACTATGCTTTTAGGCGTACTGAAGGACTATATACCAGAACTCAGGGGCGAGATTGCTTCGGGCGCTAAACACGATTTCAAAATGGAACTGAAGGATGAAGAGGAAGTATTAAAAGGGATACTGGATAAACTGACAGTACTGAAATAAATATAGTTTGCATTGCAGAACAGAAGTTGAATAGGGGCTTCAGAGCAGCTGCCCCAAGTTATTGCATTTATAGGTGATGGACTGCTCCTGCTCATCACCTTGTTTGTTTTTGTGCCCAGTGAGTATCTCATAAATGCAGCGCGCAGGAATGGGTGTAAAATGATGGGTTAAGAAATGAACATCACGTTTCAAACCCTGATAGTTTTTCCCCTCTGACTTCGTCGTTCTTGCGCTCAAGTTCTGCAATAACCTGAGCGCTTAACAAGAGAATTAATGCAGCACCCTCTGTAGTCAGAAGAGCTCCAAAAATGGGGCACAGTTCATGCAATCCTCAAACGACTACCGGAAGTCGTTTCATTCTCTCTCGCCGGAGACGATACTGGAGGATGGGGTGCTGCGCTTGTGGTGTTTAGAGTGTCGTGATAGAGTTTGTTTATGCCTGAACTGAGAATCGGCTGTGGGCGGCGGAAAAAAAGGACAGATAGCGGAGGAACCGAAAGCGCCGTCGATGGCACCAGCCTGAAATTTGTGGGTTAGCATTTTTGAGTAGAAAGAAAGACCAACCTTAGAGACCCCTCTTTAAATACAATGATTACCAGAACAAAGTAGGTGGAGGTAATCATTGTCAAAGCAATGCATGCACTGTGGGCGGTATTTCACGCCTGATAAACGGGTAGGCCAAAGGCAGAAAGTCTGTCAGCGAGAGCAATGCAAGCGGGCAAGAAAGAAACAGGCCCAGCAGCAGTGGCAGCAAAACAATCCCACCTATTTTGATAACCTCTATCTCGACTATGTAAAACCCTGGCGGCAGCGTCGCAAAGAGATACATGTGACTTCCTTGCCAAGACAAGTGATAAAAGACGAGATATCCCCTTCAAAGCCTTTACAGGAGCTGATTTTACTGATACCGGGTGATCTTAAAGGGATGATAAAAGACGAGATACGGCTGCGAAGGCTTGATGGTCATACGTTTGCCGCGTATGGGCCATGATAAAAGACGAAATGGAAACGGAATCAGTGTTGAGGTAAACTGGGTCATCACATCAGAAAAGGAGATGACACGGCAATGCAAGAATCGCTTCAAAACCGGGCGCGGCATCTGTATCAGGTTGAAGGATTGAGTCTGAATCAGGTGGCGACGAAACTGGGCATATCGAGAAAAAAGGTAACCCGCCTCATTCGGCAAGACGATCTAGGTAGGAGATCCTCAGGAAACATAATAGAGCCCTATGAGCGGTTAATTCAGCAGTGGTACACGGAATATCCCTTTCTGCAGGCCATACAGGTACTGCAACGGTTGAAGAGCTACGGGTATGAGGGAGGCTATACGGCGGTGAAGGATTACACGCTCTCATTAAGAAAAAAGCGGAAGGGCAACTCCTTCCACGCGCTGAATTTTCTTCCAGGGGAGGAAGCCCAGGTTGATTGGATGCAACGGCGTATGCCTTTCGGAGTAGTCTACGGGTTCGTCTACATCATGTCCTATTCGCGATACCTTTACTCACACTTCTATCTGAGGAGTTCCATGGAGTTTTTCCTGGATGGCCATATCGAGGCCTTCAAAGAAATAAAAGGCGTCGCCAACAGGCATACCTATGACAATCTCAAGTCCGTAGTTATAACTAGAAAACCGGAGATTACTTACAATGCAAGGTTTCTGGACTTTGCCAGGCACTATGGCTTTTCGATTCGTGCCTGCAATCCCGGCAAGCCCAATGAGAAAGGCCGTGTTGAACGGGTTATCAGAGACATTGAGAGTTTCCTTGTCGTCAATACCTTCGCCGACATCGACGAACTTAACAAAAGATTAGGCCTCTGGCGCATAGAGAGAAACAACAGGGTTCACCGTTCCACAGGGACCCCTCCTGTGGAGGCATTAAAACAGGAGAGACTCATAGCGCTTCCCCAAATCCATTATCTGCCTTACAGGCAGGAGCCGGCAGCCATTAACAAGACATGCTTTGTGGAGTTCGACACCAACCGCTACTCGGTGCCGTCCCAGTACGGGGATATGCCCTGCGACATCTTTGCTTATCCCCAGTACATAGAAATAGTGGTGCAGGGCAGAAAGGTAGCGATGCATAAACGAGTATTCGACAGGAAACAAAAGATAGAACATCCTTCTCACCGCGAGAAACTGCTCAATATCACTCCCCACTTCAAATACCAAAGGATGTATCAGCTTCTGAAGTCCATGGACCAAAACGTCGAACACTTCCTCAAGTGCGTTGAGCAGGAGGGACAGGATCCTCTTGAAGTTTCTTACGAACTGTTCAAGCTCCTCAAAGGCATAGCCAAAGAGACGCTGATTTCGGCGGTCAAGTCGGCAAACAGCATCGACACCTACAGAGTGACATATATCCAGGGCCTGCTTAGTCCCGCCGGACATCAGGACAATCCGGTGCATCCTCAGAACTCGGGACTGCTGCATATCACCTATGAAGGGAGGCAATTGAGCGATTATGATCAACTTATATGAATTATGGAGGCGGTTCAGGCTTCTGACCGATCCCGACAAACTTTCAGAGGAAGAAAAAAAGTTCATGCTTAAATTCCTCATTGAAGAATCTCACCGGAAAGAACAGAAGAAAATCCAGTATCTCATGAAAATGTCCGGCATCAAAAGAATAAAACTCCTGGATGACTTCGACTGGAAGTATAATCCTAAAGTGCCAAGGGACAAGATCCTGGAGTTTATGAACACGCAGTGGCTCAAGAAACCCAGCAACCTCGTACTCATAGGCCCTGCTGGTGTAGGTAAATCCCACATCGCAACAGCACTGTGCCACGACGCTCTCACAAAGGGCCATCAGACTGTCTTTCTCACGCTCTTCGATCTCACCGCCAAAATGGCGAAGGCAAAGAGTGTCTATAGCTTTATAGAGTACTATTCGCGAGCAAATGTTCTATGTCTGGATGAGATCGGTTACGTAATCCCGACCAAGGAGCAGGCTGACTGCATCTTCCAGATAATATCAAAAAGGGCGGAAGTGGGAACGACAATCGTCACTACCAATCTCGTACCGTCAAACTGGGGGAAAGTATTCGATACCGTCACTGCTTCAGCGATCCTTGACCGTCTCAGCATGAACGGAAAGTTCATCACCTTCGAAGGGAGGTCCTATCGAAATAAGCAGTGAGCTGTTGAGAATAATAAAGGAAAGTTCCCAATCAGGGTTGCAACTGATGGAAACAACTCGCCTCGATACGGGCGTTCGACGCCGAATTGCGCCCTGATCACCTACAGCAGGCCCACGCCGCCGGCACATTTGGTTCCTTTCGAGCGGCACCCACAGATTTTATCGTTTGTCGGTAAAAACAAACACAAGGGACTTAAAAATAGCGAAACTGAATCTTCGCTAAATAAATCCATTTGACCAGGGTGGCAGTGATTGATATGCCCCTTCTTTTCGTGGTAATCTGCCGTTATGCTGAAAAATGCGTTTTCCTTGAGCTCGTTGCCTCTGAAAACCAAAATCACCGGTCTGGTGCTAATTCTGTTTTTGTGCAGTATTTGGGTGCTGACGCTCTTTATTGCAGAGCAATTGGAACACGAAATGATCACGCAAATAGAAGCACAGCAGTTCTCGATTGCATCGTACATAGCCGATAGTATTGATGTCCAGGTTAAACTACGTATCAATGCGCTGACAACAATTGCTGACAGAATCACCCCTGGCGTACTCGCCGACCCCAGTAGACTAAGGGAGTTTTTGCGTGACAAGCCTTTGTTGACGACCCTGTTTCAAAAAGGGTGTGTGGTGATTTCAGGGGAAGGCATAGGAATAGCTGATTACCCTGTATTACCTGGGCGAGCAAGCGCATCTTACTCAGACCGTGAATATTTCAAGGAAGTGGTAGCTACCGGAAAACCGGTGGTGGGAGAGCCAAGGATTGGTCGATTTTCTCAAGAACCCGTGATCCGTTTTGCGGTCCCTGTTCTGACCTCATCAGGCAAGCTTGTCGCTGTGCTTGCAGGTTATACATTGGCGTCAGACCCGTCTATGCTGGGGTCAATCAAAAGTCCTGCATATGAAGACTTCCCTGATAGACTCCTTCTGGTATCTCCCAAAGACCGTATTTTTATCTCCGCGAGTGATCCAACTCGCACAATGCAGCCAACACCAGGAATTGGCATTAATCCTTTATTCGATAGGTTTATGGCCGGGTTTGAAGGCTCCGGAGTCACAGTTAATTCGAGAGGTTTCAGAATGCTTTTATCTGCCAAGCATATACCAACGACAGGCTGGTTTATCCGGGTGGGACTGCCTACCGAGATGGCATTCTCCTCGATTCGTTCAATGAAGGACCGTGCATATTGGATAGCCGTTAGCCTATCACTGGTCAGTTCGTTACTTGTATGGCTCATTGTGAGGCAAGCACTGCGTCCACTGTACAATGCAAGCAGACTTATACGGGATATTACTGCGGAACGGTTGCCGCCACAGGACATTCCCGTTACTCAGAGTGATGAGGTTGGTGAACTGCTCACCAGTTTCAATGTTCACATTAATTACCGCAAGAAGGCTGAAGATGCGATGAGGATGAGCGAGGAGAAGTTCAGAACCGTAGCAGACTTTACCTATGGCTGGGAATACTGGATGGCCCGTACGAATGAAATCCTGTACTGTTCTCCGTCATGTACCCGTATTAGCGGATATTTGCCTGAGGAATTCATAAAGACTCCAGGTCTCCTGGAAAGCATTACTCACCCTGACGATATCGAAGCTTACCGCAGACATATGGAATACTTTCATAACAGTCGCAATGATGGAAAACAAATGGAAATTCGCATAAAAACAAGAGCCGGTGACGAGCGGTGGATAGGGCATGTCTGTAAAGCTGTGTTTAATGCGGAAGGAGAGTTTCTTGGCAGAAGAGTCTCAAATACAGACATAACCGATAGGAAACTAAAGGAAAAGGAGATTGCAGAGTCCAGGCATCATATTAGCACCCTCAACGATAATATATTGAAGATGCTGAGGATTATGTCACATGATATAAGGAGTCCTCTCATAGCAGCATCAGCGACGTTAAAGTTACTGCTACGTGGAACTTATGGGAAACTGGACGAAAGTGTTTTTCAAACAGTTAAAGACCTCTCAGTCAGGATCAACCAAATTATTGGGCTTGCTGAAGACTGCCTTGCCAAAGCACAGATAGTGGAAAGTGAACTCAAAATTGAGAAGAATGAAATAGACCTCAGACGTGAAGTAATAGAGGCTGTGCTTGCCGAACTGGCAACGCAAATAGAGGAGAAGGATATCTTCATTGACAACAGACTCGGTGCAATTCCCACTGGAACCATCATAGTTAATGCCAGCAAGATGTGGTTGAAAGTTGTATACAGGAACCTTTTCAGTAACGCCATCAAATATGGTGGACGTGGCTGCACAATAGCCTTCGGATACGAAGACCATGGTTCATATTACCGGTTTAACGTATACAACTCAGGAACTCCTATCCCTGAAGATAAAAGGGGCATATTATTCACAAAGTTTGGCAGAGTAACCAGAGAAGACGAGACTGTTCAGGATGGTGTAGGAATGGGCCTGTTCATGACCAAGGAAATAATCAACCAGCATGGTGGCGACATACGGTATGAGGCAAGACATGGTGGCAATGATTTTATTTTTACACTCCCAAAATAAACAGTCACTTTGACCTTCTGTGCTCAACCTGCCATCGATCGAACCGATAAAATAAAGTTCACCGCATATATACTGTGATGCCTCAGTGGCTACAGCAGTAAAAGTTGTTTGCCGGTTACATTGATGAACAAATGTATCGGCAGACTCTCTCCGCCAATTTGTTCCTGGAGAGTAGAGAACTGGCGTAGTAGCCGAAAGTTTTTGCACAATAGGTGACTGGACACCACAAAAATTATGATTTTCTGAAATTGTTTATTTACGCTGGTACGCAACGCTTTCGGACAAACGTTGTCTCACTTGATTCCTCCCCACAATGCGCAAAAAAAGATTCTTCCGAATGCCTGTCAAAAAGCGAAAAATTACCCTGTACTGTCTGAATTACAACCTTATTATAACTTCAACTGTTCAACAAGCTCTTTTACCGCACTCACCGACTTCGCGAAATCAGCCTTTTCCTGCCCGTTCAATTGCAGTTCGATGATTTTTTCAACACCGTCGCTTCCGAGTATGACAGGCACGCCCGTATAGATTCCCTGTACGCCATACTCACCTTTGAGAAAGGCGGAACACGGCATCATTCTTTTTCTATCGAATATGATGGAATCGACCATCTGGCAGGCCGACGCTGCAGGGGCATAATAGGCGCTGCCGGTTTTCAGTAAAGACACTATCTCCGCACCTCCCTGCCGCGTCCTTTGGACCAAGACATCTATCCTGTCCTTGCTTATCAGTTCTGTGATAGAGACCCCCCGGACTGTTGTAAAACGGGGCATTGGGACCATCAGGTCTCCGTGGCCGCCGCATACCAGCGCTTCTACATCCTGAGGTGAAACACCCAGTTCCATGGCTGTAAAGGCCCTTAAACGTGCTGAATCAAGCACGCCGCCCATGCCTACTACCCGTGACGGTTCAAAGCCCGAGACCTTTAAACATATCTGTGCCATCACATCCATAGGATTTGTGACGTTGATAATTATGGCCCGTGGAGAAAGCTTAGCCGTTTTAGAAACAACATCCGACACGATTTTAGCATTAGCGCTGAGGAGATCATCCCGGCTCATCCCCGGCTTGCGGGCAAGTCCTGCCGTTATCACTATGACATCAGAATCATGAGTGCGCGAAAAGTCATTTGTCCCGGCTATTGATGAAGAAGATCCCCACACGGGGCATGCCTCGGCAAGATCCAGGGCCTTGCCTCTGGTAATTTCGTCATCGACATCGACAAGCACCACATCAGCGATACTCCCCTGCGCAATCATCATTCCAAGCGATGCTCCTACGTTACCTGCACCTATCACCGAAACCTTCTTGTTCATTACCCGATCCCTCCTTCGATTATCAAAATATAAATACTTATGCAACTGTAAGGTTTATTTATTTCGGTGCCACTTACTTTATCCAGGGACCCCCAACAGGAAGTTTAATGCCAGACTCTGCAAACACCGTAACCGCCATGAGATATAATGCCAATAATGCGCACACTATCAGCTCATAAGAAGCAAAGGTCCCGGCAGCCGCGTTCTCTGTGAGTTCCTTGACATCCAGCCCGATGAAACCGATGATCAGTGTCAGGAATGTCAACGCCAGTGCAGCGTGGTGCTTCATCAACGCAATAAAAAGAACAAACGTGAAGATGGTCCAGATAATAAGGTAACAGCCGAGGTCATTGCTCAATTCTCACGGGTTGTACTCTATGCCGCCTCTTGTAATAAAGAATCGAGTATTGTTAATCAAATATCATACCAGCTTTACCATAAAGCGGTGTTTCTCTATTTTTTCAAGCAGGTACGGGAGGGAAAACGGATCTAGCCCAGCAGGCTTTACGCCGGTTACTGCATAAAATGGCACGATGAGCAAATTGATGCGCGCAATAAATCGCATAACGTATTTAGAGTGGGAACGGCGACTACTGGAAGCCACCGGCCTATCCTGTTCCATCGGGATAGTGCCAAACAAGCTTCTTGCCAAAATAGCCTCAGATTTACAGAAACCTGACGGCCTGACCACTATTTCAGAACAAGATATTGAGCAACGCATCTGGATATTGCCGGTAAGAAAACTATATGGCATAGGGGCAAAGACTGAAGCCTTTTAGCAAAACTATGACGGCGTTTGTGACATTAGAAAGTGATAGCAATACTATCATCACGAAAACATTGACTTGTGAATATCGCAAAAAAAGTGTGTCTTGGGCGAAAGAAATAACATCTCAGCTTTGGTTTACCTCTAATAAACCGGTGCCCACCGGTATTTTTTTTTGGGGGCGATTGCGCCTATACTGTGACAGCCTCCTTTCCTGAAACACCCCGGACACGGATGCGTTAAGATAGCAAATTGGCCGCAATGCCGTGAGCGAAAATTAATGAATAAGAAAAACATCAAAGGTACGATAGTTTCTCATCTCCAGGACGCCTACGGAGAAATCATTGTCGCGGACGATGGTAATGTGCGGTCTCTCTATTTTGGCGAAGGAATCTGCCAGAGCTGCATCCGCCTGGATCGACCCGATATGCTTATCGAGGATTACAGCCAGGCGATGATGGTTGCGCTGCTCTTTATGAATAATCCAAGGTCAGTCCTCATGATCGGCCTTGGCGGCTGCTCGTTGGTTAATTTTCTTTTGAAGGCTTTCCCTCAATGTGCTATTGATGCCGTCGAGATCAGACGGGCAGTCATCGATTTGGCGCGTAAGTTTTTTCTCCTGCCGGGAGAACATGCGCATCTGAACATATTCCATGACGCTGGCCAGGACTTCATACGCCGGCGCAATGACTCAGGAGGCTACGACCTAATCTTTATCGATGCGTTTGATAAAGACGGCCCTGCCTCACCCCTCCTGAAAAAGGACTTTATCGCAGCATGCCATGCCAGACTGAATGGAAGCGGGATTTTCGTCATTAATGTGTGGAACCGGCCCAGTGACAACTTTCCAGCCCTATATGCCTCCGTATCGGAGATATTTGACAGCAATACCTTGAAGCTGCCCCTCGGTGAAGCATACCGGAACGCCTTAATCTTCGGCTTTGGTGATACCTTGACGAACCTCAACGTTCTTGAACATAGGTCAACGGCCGAAAGGCTACAACGTGAACACCGTATCAATTTCCCGAAGTTTCTGAGGCATCTCCATTGGCAGAATTCGCGAGAGCAATGGGAAGCGGCTGAGGGCTCATGAATCCAGAATTATAAGCCTCGCAGGGTTTCAATTAATATATGATATTCACAAATTGATTTTCACACAACCTTCCCGAACTTGGCAGTTGATCCATTTTGCAACTAATGGGAGTCGGTGAATCAGGCATCCTCTCTACTGAAAATATCGCATCACTCCTTTTAAGGCGACTGTATATGCAATGGTAGTCTGTTATTTCAAGCCGTCAAGGTAAGCGCTTGCCTGTCCGTGAACTGCGGGGCATTCCGTGCCGGAAACGCTTCGGACGATCCGCTTTAACGCTTCACGCACTCTTTCCTTCAACTGCGGCTTCAGAGAGTTTACATGCTGAAACGTATTAAGCAGACGGCCTGTTGTTGTCGCATTGATCGGAGCAAGTTCTATAACTGTGTCAGCGACCCATCTGATCCCCTGCCCTGTCCAGACCATTTTGTTATTGACAGCCATAGACATAAAAAGCGCCCTGCTCCATGTAGGTTGTCTGACATCAAAGCCGGGACGGTTTTTTTCAGCCTCTATCATCTCAAAGACATCCTCCCTTGTTCCGCTCGCCACAACTCGCAGGTAATTGGCATACCCGCTCAGATGCGTATGCCACTTTGAATGTGCCTCTTCGAGAACCATCCGTCTTTGGGGCGCGGAACTGCGGTTAAGGGCAAGCAAAGCCGATACCCTGTCCGTAACGGTAGTGGCAGCCTTAAAGTGATCAAGTATCAATGTATGACTTTCAGCGGAATCGTCAATAACGATAAGATCGAGCAGGATATTCTTCAGCATACGGTCCTCTATGCCGTCCCTGGGGGATTGCCGCTTCGAGACCGTGTAGGTGTCCAGGCCGATAAACAATTCCAGCAAAGCGTCTCTGTAACGGCGGTTCACTGCATGCATTATTTTTTCGCGTGCTGCAACCAATTCCTGATACCAGACAGCATATGCGCGGTCTAACGGCTGCTCGTCTATTCGCAAAAAATACGGCTTCAGCGCGGAAGGGATACTCCGGTCTGAGAGGATTTCTCCATATAGAGACAGCCAGTGGGGACTAATCCTATAGTCCGGATTCAACAGAAGCCCGGTCCTTTCATGATCAGTCAGCTGCCTCATGGCATCCACACGGTTATAGGAGTTGGGATCAAGGCGGGCCTGCAAAGAAATTGACTCCGGCGTTGCATTGCTGTGCAGGAAAGTCCCGTAAAATGAATAATCGCGGTTCATGGAGGCAAAGGCCGGAGCTTCCGCTATGTCTTCAAAAGCCAGCTCTGCAACCCGCTCCCTGAGTTGAAACACCCTCTGTGTTCCCACGATGTCCCTCCCGTTCTTGTCCACAAGCGTCAGCACTATCGGCAGATGAAAAGGTGCTTGCCCCTGTTTGAGTTCCTGACGGAAGGTTATCCGGCAAATCCCCGACAGGGCCTCATAGCGTGTTGAGGCGGTCACCTTGGGGTAGCCGACAGTATATAGCCACTCCTTCTTGAATTGTTCAAGCGAGAGGCCCGAAGCCTCTTGGAAACATTCGAAGAACTGGTCGGTTGTAGCGTTGCCATTATGATAGCGCGAGAAATATAGTGCTTTCCCCTTACGGAAGCTGTCGTCGCCGATAATCAGTCTGAGCATCCTGATGACTTCCGCAGCCTTCACATATGTAACTCCGTCAATCAGCTCGTCGGGGTCGTTAAAACCTTCACGGACTATGCGGCCGGCATGTCCGGCATCCTCAATGGCAAGAGGCCCGAGAAGGGGATTACGAATGCTGTCCACCTGAAAAAGACGAATAAAAGATGGATCAAAGATATCGGCCATGAACTGACGCTCCACGTCAACAGTATAAGCTTCATTAAGCCACACATCGAAAGGAGTGTCCATGGTAGTCTCGCTGCCGCACTGGTTGTGCTCAAACTCATGGACGATGACGGCATGGGCATATAGATGTCCGAGATCCAGCGTATGCTCATTGATAAGCGCCGCATCTGTAACTATAGTGGTATTGCCGACATTCTCCATGCCGCCGAAATTGGATTTGTTCATACAGATCGTCCGGTAGGTATCTCCTGTATATTCATAATCCTGCGTTTTCCTGATCCAAAGGATAGACGCTTTAAGTATTTCCATGGGAATGCGCACATTGTCAACTGCCCCCGGAGGGACAAGATATTCAAGCCGGAACGTTCGCCCCGAGGGATAGGTCACAGTATCTGCCAGCGTGTCCCACGTCCCCGCGCATATCAAAAACAAATAAGGCGCCATGGGAATACTATTTTCAAAGGTGATTACCTGCCTCCCGGGGCTGTCCTTCTTCGGCACAGGCCGTCCCTCAGGGTTCAGAAGGCGGCTCACATTACCGTTACTGATAAGATGAGTATAGGCGCTGTCTGCCTCAATCGTCGTGGTCATAGTGCATTTCGCGCGGCAATCATCAAAGATGGGCATGATCCTTTGAAATCCCCATTGCTGGCATTGAGACACATACTGCTGCGGCGCGCCTGGAGGGGTAGTGTCCTTGTAAATTCCTTCTAAAACGTGGTCTGAAGGGAAACAGCGGGTAAACGTCCGGACAAAGAACCTTTCGCCCGCGTTTACCCTGCGCGGCAGTTTGACCATGAGCCTGTTCTTTTCCCGGATATATTCGTAGACGAGAGGAATTCCGTGCCAGTCTTCAGGGCTGAAACAAAACTCGACTGTTATAATTTCAAGGCTGTTTGCATCGAGGGTGATTTCATCAATTTCCCGCTCTGCAGTCATTTCAAGACAATTGCGGGCTTCGACACTGTTAGCGGCAAAATTGATGTACATGGTCAAGTGATGCAGGGTAACTGCAAGCGGGCCGAAATCATCACGCCTGTATTTATACTGCCGGACCTTTTCTATTTCTGGCATAGCTCTTTTCTCCTTCAGCAGAAGTCTTCGGTTACATAGATTTTACCGTCATCGGAGAGAGCGACCCCGATTCCCTGCCGTTTGAAATAGGGGGTCAGGATATTTGCCCTGTGAGCCCCGCTGTTCATCCACCGCTTTACTACCGAGGCGGCAATTTCGTCTTCCGAGTTCAAGTTGAAAACTTTTTTCCCATCTCTATAACAACATGAACTGTAGAGATTGTCCTGAGAGATATTTTCCGCGCCCATATAGGTAGTGCCACCTACCCGGCTTTTGCACTCGATTCCCGCGGCCCTGCACCTGTCATAAAAATCCGTGCCATCGGGACCATTGTGTGAGAAGAAGTTGCGGTCCGCCATGGCCTGACTATGTTTCCTGGCTACCTTACGCAGGCTTTCATCCCAGATCAGGATTGAAAGATCCCTTTTCTCCCTTTCCCTGTTGATCAGGGTATGTATCTTCTTTTCGAGCCGCGTTATATCGAGGTCCGCTCCGGAAGACATCGTATCGCTTTCTTTGCTTTGAGCATGCCCGGTGATGCAGAACATACATAGAATGAAAAGAAATATGGTTTTCGGCAGGGCCTCTTTGTTCATCTTCATATTATACAACTATCCTTCCACGCGCAACACCAAGTTCGTCATTGTCTCGAAAGTCGTCATCCCCGAGATCTTTTATCGGGGATCCAGGAAACAACATAAAATGGATTCCCGCTAAAAGGATTTGCGGGAATGACAGGCGTTAGGGTACTTTCGTGTCCCTTTGTGAGCTTGGCTCATGAGGATTCCCGCAGTCTCTTAGCGGGAATCCAGGTTATGTTAACTTTTCATTTTGCCACTATTCGCTATTCACGCTATAATTAATTATCTTGTAACACGGGGGTTGATATGGAAAAAAAGGTTGTCTATTTCGAAAAAGCCGGCAGGGAAAACACTGATGCTTGTCTTCGGATAGTAAAAGATGCGATAAGGGACTTCGGGTATAAGCACCTTGTGCTTGCATCAACCTCGGGAGACTGCGGGATTTTGTTTTCAGAAGCGCTAAAAGACAGCGGCATCAATCTCGTCGTGGTCACCCATTGCGCAGGGTTTAAAGAACCAAATAGCGATGAAATATCCGCAGAAGTGAGACAAAGAATAGCGCGGGCGGGCGCAAAGATACATACCGGCACCATGATTACCCATAGCCTTGAAACCGCCTTCGCCTCGAAATTCAACGGACTTTATCCGACGCTTATCGTAGCCCAGACACTCAGGAGGTTCGGCGAAGGGGCAAAGGTCTGCTGCGAGATGGTTATGATGGCGGCTGATTCAGGGCTTGTGCCGGAAGGTGAGGAAATCCTTGCCGTGGCAGGCACGGGGAGAGGCGCTGATACAGTGCTGGTTATAAAAGCGGCAGTGTCAAAACGTTTCTTCGACCTGAAGGTCCTGGAAGTGTTGGCAAAGCCGAGGGTGTAATCCCTTTTTGAGAATTTTGAATTTTGAATGTTGAATTTTAAATTGTGGAGTTCAATTATAAAATTAATTTTCTTCCTTAATTCAAAATTCAAAATTTCTTATAGGTAGCCCTCGACCAGTATATCTTCGCCGATCTTTCTGGTCCGTATATCACGGATACGGTAGGCTTCTTCGATGCGCCGGAATATTGCTCCGCCTATTGCAGGAAACGAATTCCTGCCGCCGATTATCTTTGGAGCAATAAAAAAGGCCACCTTATCGACTATGCCATCCTGCAGCGCATAGGCGCCCAGCGAAGAGCCGCCTTCTATCATTACCGATGCAATGCCGCGTATGCCGAGCTTTCTCATAAGCCATTCCAGGTCTACCCGCTCGCCTTTATACTCGATGATTTCCACACCCTTTTTAAGCAGGGCCTGCTTCTTTCCCTGCTTTACCTCTGATTGACGATCATTACCAGCCGTCCTCTTTGCAATAAGTATGGTTTCTGGTGGAGGGGTAACGACGTGGTAGTCCAAAGGGGTTTCAAGGCCGGGATCGATAACTATCCTTTTAGGCTGACGCATTTTCCCCGACAGCCTGGCAGTAAGGCGGGGGTTATCGGCCTTGACGGTCCCGACAGCGGTAAGGACGGCGTCAACGCTGCTCCGCATCTTGTGGACAAGACGCCTGGATTGCTCGCCGGTTATCCACATGGACCGGCCTTCGGGGGTTGCAATCTTCCCGTCAAGGGTCATGGCAACTTTTAAAATGACAAAGGGTTTATTTGTGGTGATATATTTTATGTAGGTCTCATTGAGCCTTCGCGCTTCACTCTCAAGAACTCCTTCAACAACCTCTATGCCGTGTCGCTTTAATTCACGCATACCTTTGCCCGACACTTTCGGGTTGGGGTCTTTCATAGCGATAATGACCCTGCCTATGTTCGCTTTGATTATTGCTTTTGAGCAGGGAGGAGTTCTTTTGTCGATATGGCAGCAGGGCTCCAGTGTCACATAAAGAGCAGACCCTTCAGCCCTATCGCCAGCCTTGAGAATTGCGAGTGCTTCGGCGTGGAGTTCTCCGGGTTTCTTATGGTAGTCTTCGGCAACAATAAGACCGTTATTTACAATTACCGCCCCCACCATCGGGTTGGGGCTTGTCATGCCTCTGGCTCGTGCAGCAAGCCGCAAGGCCCGCTGCATGAAAATTTCATGTTCTGTTAGAATCCGTACTCCTTCCACCGGCGATCAATAAGGCGGTTTATTTCGTCCGACATAAACAGCTCTTCGGGCCACTCTCTCATCATGCCCTCTTCCTTTGATTTTCTTGTTGCATCAAGGCCCATTTTTGACCCGTACCGAGGCCAATTGGCTGAATGGTCGAGGTCGTCCAGAGGGCCATCGGCAATGACCACGTCCCGCTTCCAGTCAACGTTGTTAAGCACACGCCAGGCAGTATAGGAGATATTCTGCACATCTACATCATCATCCACAATTACGAGCAGCTTTGCGAACATCATCTGACCTTTGCCCCAGAGGCCGTGTATTATTTTCTTGGCATGTCCGGGATAACTTTTCCTGATCGAAATCAATGCCGCGTTATGGAAAATACCCTCCATGGGAAGATTAATATCAATTATTTCCGGAAAATCGAGCTTCATAAGCGGCAGGAAGATGCGTTCTGTCGCCTTGCCCATATAGCAATCTTCCATCGGGGGCTTCCCCACTATAGTGGCAGGGTACACCAAATCCTTTCTGTGAGTAATGCAGGTCACATGGAATACCGGATAGTAATCAGCAGCCGAGTAGAAACCGGTGTGGTCTCCGAATGGTCCTTCGAGACGCATTTCACCGGGCTGGAGATGTCCCTCTATCACCAGTTCGCTGTTGGCCGGGACCTCGATATCGGAAGTAATGCATTTGACCATCTCTACGGGCTCCCTGCGCAGAAAACCTGCAAACAGCATCTCATCAACAGATTCCGGGAGCGGTGCGGTCGCTGCATAGATAACTGCCGGGTCGCTGCCGACTGCAATAGCGGCAGGCATCCGCTGCTGCGCATCCTTATATCGGTCATAGTGTCGGGCGCCGTCTTTGTGAATATGCCAGTGCATGCCGGTGGTTGTCTTATCATAAACATGTATCCGGTACATACCGCAATTCAGGCTGCCCGTCACAGGGTCTCTCGTGAATACCATGGGAAGCGTAATGAACCGCCCCTCGTCGGTGGGCTGTCCGTCGCCCGGCCAGCACTTGATTATAGGGAATATGCCCAAATCCGGATTGTCCTTTTCAACGACCTCCTGGCATGGCGCGCTTCTAACGGTTTTAGGAAGATATTTCGAGAATTCCAGGAGTTTCGGCAGCATTGCCAACTTTTCAAACAGTGTCTTCGGAGGGGACTGGTTCATTATATCTTCTATACGCACAGCCACATCATCGAGTTTATTTGTTTGGAGTGCAAGACACATCCGCTCAAAGGAACCGAAAAGATTGGTAACAACAGGATACAGCGAGCCTTTTACTTTTTCGAAGTAAAGCGCCTTTCCCCCATTCGGGCTCTTGCACATTCTGTCGGTAATTCCGGCAATTTCGAGAATCGGGTCGACCTCTGCCTTTATTCTATGGAGAAGTCCTTTTGTTTCCAGCACCCTTATAAAGTCTTTTAAGTCTCTATACGCCATAATCCACCTGCATTCTTGAGGGTTAGAGGGTCAGATGATTAGAAGGTCAGCCAAAACCAACCCTCCGACCTTCCAGCCTTCCAGCCCCTATTCTTGAGGGTTGGAGGGTCAGATGATTAGAGGGTCAGCTAAAAACCAGCCCTCCGGTCTTCCAGTCTTCCAGCCCTCTAAACTGACTCCTCGCTTCTATTAATTAGGTACTTGGCAGCGACCGCATCAAGAGTGCTGGGGGAAGGCAGTCCCTGATATAACAACTGCAGTGCCTCCAAATCAGACTTCCACACAACATCTCCGGGAGCGACCAAAGAAATGCTCCCCTGCTCAAAGCTCGTAAAAAGCTTATTGTCCTTGAAATAATAATGTCCCTTGCTTATCCCGGTAGAATAAATTCGCATTAACGGCGGGATGTCGTCGGGCTTAAACCAAATCTTTATTTCCCTCTCGGCTTCGGCCAATGTAGCCGACGCATGTATGAGATTATCCATCCTTTCGCCGGCGACATTCCCCGCAGCATCTTTTACCGGGACAATTGCCCCGAGGGCACGAATGCAGCCGGGTCTTTGATCTCTTGCAACATTAGGATTGGTCGGCCCTGCGATATTCCGAATTTTTTGCACAGCATCCTCACCCTGGTAGACAAGAGCTATTATCCTGCGCTTCCATGGTTCATCAGGATAATGGCTATATCCCATGATGAACTCGATAAGGGCCGGGAAAAAAACCTTTCCCCTATGTTCGGCATAGTGTTCTTCGGCAAGCATTTTACTGACATTAACTATCTTTGCCCCGGCAAAACGCAAACCGGTATGGAACTCCGACAGTTGTGATATCACATATCCTGTCAGCGAATTTTTCAGTGCATCCGGTTTAATCAGCACGAGCGTCTGTTCAGAAACTTCTTTATTCATAATAAAATCTCCTTTGTATTCCGGCTCCTTTTATTCGGAGGATTGCACGAGGCAATCCGAGAATGAGAGAGAAGCTGTCTTCCTGTTGTAGCGTGCTCCTTCCAAATCCTCCTTACATAATACCAAAATTTATTCACTCTACAGCAGGAAGATTGCTTCGAACGGCTTCGGCAGACCATGGCGTACCATGGATGGTAAAGCGGGCTGCCGCCCTCGGAGGATTGCACGAGGCAATCCGAGAATGAGAGAGAAGCTGTTTTCCTGTTGCAGAGTGCTCCTTATCATAACTTTAACTGGTCAACAAGCCCTTTTACCGCACTCACCGACTTCGCAAGATCAGCCTTTTCCTGCCCGTTCAATTGCAGTTCGATGATTTTTTCAATACCGCCGCTTCCAAGTATGACAGGCACGCCTGTATATACACCCTTTGCACCGTACTCACCGTTGAGAAAGGCCGAGCACGGCATCATTCTTTTTCTATCGAATATGATGGAATCGACCATCTGGCAGGCCGATGCTGCAGGTGCATAATAGGCGCTGCCGGTCTTCAGTAAAGATACGATCTCTGCGCCACCCTGCCGCGTCCTTTCAACCAAAGCATTTATCCTGTCCGGGCTTATCAGCTCTGTGATAGGTACCCCCCGGACTGTTGTGAAACGGGGCATGGGGACCATCAGGTCTCCGTGGCCGCCGCATACGAGCGCCTCTACATCCTGCGCTGAAACGCCCAGTTCCATGGCTGTAAAGGCCCTTAACCGCGCAGAATCAAGCACGCCGCCCATGCCGACGACCCGTGACGGCTTAAAACCCGAAACCTTCAGGCATATCTGTGCCATCACATCCATAGGATTTGTGACGTTGATAATTATGGCCTCAGGAGATAGTTTTGCGGCTTTCGAAACAACATCCGACACGATTTTAGCATTAGCCATGAGGAGATCGTCGCGGCTCATCCCAGGCTTGCGGGCAAGCCCGGCCGTTATCACTAAAACATCAGAATCATGCGTACTCGAAAAGTCGTTTGTCCCTACTATTGATGAGGAAGATCCCCACAACGGGCATGCCTCGGCAAGATCCAGCGCCTTGCCTCTGGTTATTTCTTCGTCGACATCAATAAGCACTACATCAGCAATACTCCCCTGCGCAATCATCATTCCGAGCGATGCGCCTACAAAACCAGCCCCTATGACCGAAACCTTCTTGTTCATTACACTCTCCCCCCCTTTATTAAAATCCGCAAATATTGAACGGACCTTTTATATTTATCCTCACCTGTTCACCTGCACGCTCTACCGTATAGGCACAGTTAAAAGCGCGGATATAGAGTTCGAACATTTTTAATTCTTTCTCACGGTTGTCGATCAGCACCTCGACATCTTCGTTCACCAGGCAAAGCCCGTTAAGACGCCTCTTGAACTCTTTCAGATGTTCCGGGTGCGACAGGCCTCTTGCATCGACAAACATAATTCATGGGTTATGGGTTATTGGTAATAGGTTATAGGCAAAAAAATTCTACAACCCATCACCTATTACCCATAACCTATCACCTCGTTAATTCCGACACCGTCTTTTTCAATGATGCGATATCCTCGACATTGAAAAGTCTAACCGACGACTCAATTCGCTTAATAAGTCCTTTGAGCACCTTGCCCGGCCCAACCTCGATAAAACTTACTTTGCCAGCCGCAACAATATTCTTAATGCAATCTTCCCATAATACCGCATGGCTCAGTTGCCTGACAAGAGATTGCTTTATTACATCGGGACCAGAAATACACTGAGCATCGGAATTACTGAAAAATGGAATCCGTGCCTCTTGTACATCTATTCCTTGAAGTGCCTCTTCTAATTGCCCACCTGCATTATCCATCAGTTTGCAATGGCAGGGAATGCTGACAGCGAGGGGAAGCGCCCGTTTTGCACCGGCGGCTTTCGCCCGCTCCATGGCGTCTTCAACCGCAGGGCGCTCTCCAGAGATGACAATCTGGCCGGGGGAATTATAGTTCGCTGCTGCGACATAGCCTGAAGCAACCGACCCGCAGATATCGTCAACTACCTTTCTGTCCAGGCCGAGGATGGCTGCCATCAGACCCTTCCCTTCCGGGACCGCATCGTGCATTAATTTACCCCTGGTTGCGGTCAGCTTTACAGCATCCCTAAACGAAATGCTTCCGGATGCCACAAGCGCCGAGTATTCTCCGAGGCTGTGCCCTGCCACGGCATCAGGATGAATATTTGCGGATTTTAAAACAGCATATGAGGCAATACTTGCCACGAGCAGGCATGGTTGAGTCTTATACGTTTTATTCAAATCCTCTGCAGGGCCGTTGAAACTAAGGCCGGCTACGTCATAGCCGAGAATACCGGATGCGGTCTCATAAAGCTCTTTCACTGCATCGAAATTCTCGTAAAGGTCCTTGCCCATGCCGACCTGCTGAGAGCCCTGACCCGGGAATACAAAAACAATGCGATCCGACGCCGAGGGGCTGAGACAAGGAGACCCGGGGACATTTGTCATTGCTTTCTTTCTTTAAGTTTCTTGATCAGAAGAGGAATGATTTCATTCACATCGCCCACAATTCCGTATGTGGCGGCATTAAATATAGGGGCTTCGGGATTTTTATTAATGGCGATAATTATATCAGATGACTGCATACCCGCAAGGTGCTGGACCGCACCCGATATTCCGCATGCTATATAGACCTTCGGACAGACCGTTTTTCCAGTCTGCCCTACCTGGTGCATGTACGGGATCCATCCCTCGTCTACTGCCGCCCTTGACGCCGCAACAGCACCGCCAAGCAGCACCGCAAGTTCCTCAAGCATACCAAATCCTTTGGCGTCACACATGCCTCTTCCACCCGACACGATTATCTCGGCTTCCTGAAGATTGACCATGCATTCCGATGTCTCTTTAATTGTTTCAACCACTTTTGTTCTGCAGGTGAGATTACCTGCATCCACAGTGACAATCTCACCCTTTCTGCCGTGATCGGCTTCTATTCTCTTCATTACCCTGGGCCTGACGGTGGCGATCTGAGGACGGTTATAGGGACAAAGAATAGTCGCCATGATATTGCCTCCGAACGCAGGCCTTATCTGCAGCAGGTTGCCTGTTTCTTTGTCAATTTCGAGGGCGGTGCAGTCTGCCGTCAGTCCGGTTTTAAGCCTTGCCGCCACCCTTGGGATAAACGACCGGCCAAGAGGCGTAGCGCCGGCCAGGACAATACCCGGCTTGTGGTCCTTTATGAGTGCCGTGAGCTTTTGCGCATATGGCTCGTCATTAAAATTCTCGAATATCGGATCACTGCAATGGTACACCTTGTCCGCGCCCCATGAGATCAATTCCCGGGCAGCGTCTTCGGAAGAGCCGAACAATACCGCAGCCAGGTCAGTCTGCAGTTCATCGGCAAGTCTTCTGCCTGCTCCCAGGAGTTCGTAGGCCACAGAAGCGATTCTTCCGTTCCGCTGTTCAGCAAAAACCCATACGCCCCGGTAGGCCGACAGGTACTCTGATAATCCGGCTTTGGGTTTGTCTCCCTCGTCTGCAATTTCAATAATTACTCCTTCGGGACAAGCGCTCATACAGGTTCTGCAGAATTGGCAATACTCATTGATAAAGGCCTTTCCGCCTTTTATTTCTATTGCTGTATAGGGGCACGATTCTATGCACTCCGCGCAGCCGGTGCATTTCTCTGTATTTATTATGATACGCATTTCAGCCCCCTAAGCTCTTTTACAAGAGCTTCAACCTGCTCCTCAACACTGCCCTTAAGCATCTTCCTGTCGGATTTTAGTTGAGGTGCAAATATATTCCTGACCTGAGTCGGGGAGCCCTTCAACCCGACATTTTCCTCCTCCGCTCCTATCACCTTTAAATCCATTTTCGTAATAATCGCCTTCTTCGCAGCCATCTTGCCCTTTAGGGAAGGTAGGCGCGGCATATTCAGTTCCTTCACAACTGTCAGAAGCACGGGAAGGGATGATTCCACTACATCATAGCCGTCATCCATTAAACGTTGCACCCGTATCATGCCGGCCGCCAGTTCATCGATCTTTCTCACATAGGCTATATGAGGGATATTCAGGAATTCCGCCACTTCAGGACCGACCTGCGCAGTATCGCCATCGATTGCCTGTTTACCGCAACAAATGATGTCATAGTCCATCTTTTCTATGGCTTTGTAAAGCGCGTATGATGTCGCCCACGTATCGGCGCCTGCAAAAGCCCTGTCCGAAATGAGCCGTACTTCATCTGCGCCCATCGAGACAGCCTCCCTCAACGCGCTCTCTGCCTGAGGAGGACCCATAGTGATAACGGTTACCTTCCCTCCTGCCTGCTCCCTGATCTGGAATGCAGCTTCGAGTGCGTGCAGGTCGTAGGGATTGATAATACTGGGAACTCCCTCACGCACAAGAGTATTGGTGTCAGGATTTATCCTTACCTCGGAAGTATCAGGGACCTGTTTAATGCAAACAATAATATTCACTATAACCTCCGGCTTTTTTGCTATTTAGCTTGTCATTATACCCGTTATTTCTTTGCACTTTCAAGTATGACCATTGCCACGGCATAATGCCTCTCGTGGGAAAGGGTAAGACTAATAACGTATTGCTCCGGCAAATCGCCAGTGAAAGTTATATGGGGTTTTCCTGAAGGATGGTTCAGTATTACGATATCTTTCAGGTTAGGCGCCTTACCCCGGCCATCTGAGTCTGAGAACGCCTTTATAAATGCCTCTTTTGCAGCAAAACGGCTTGCCAGACTTTGAAACACGTTTTTTCTTTTATAACAATAAGATATTTCACTATCATTGAATATCTTCTCTAAGAATTTGTGCCCCCATCTTTGCACAGCATCCCTGATTCTATCTATTTCAACGATGTCTATGCCAATGCCTTTGATCATATAAAAACCGGGTAATGGGCAATAGGTAATAGGTAATAGGTTAGGAATTGTATAAAAACCAGGTTATGGGTCATAGGTAATAGGTCATAGGTTAGGAATTGAGTTAAATAAGATTCATTACCCATTACCTATAACCTATGACCTATAACCTATTAATTTCTTCATTTCTTTTACAGCCCTCTCGATTCCAACAAGTATAGCCCTTGAAATGATACTATGGCCGATATAAAGCCCTCTTATGCCTTCTATGGCAGCAATGTCCTGAACATTAAAGTAGTTCAAGCCATGTCCTGCATTAACGGCAAGGCCGACCTTGTTTGCAATTTTAACGGCTTGCATCACGCGATGAAGTTCATCATCCTGTTTCTTTCCCTTCGCATTGGCATATAGCCCGGTATGAATCTCGACCATGTCGGCGCCTACCTCCCCGGATATTTCCACATCCATGATATGAGGATTTATAAACAGGCTGACCGGGATATTTGCCTTGTGAATCTTCCCGACGGCGTCCTTAAGACGCTCTTTCTGTGCTTTCATGTCCAGCCCGCCTTCTGTCGTGAGCTCCTGTCGTTTCTCGGGCACAATCGTCACCAAATCAGGTTTCACCTCAAGGGCCGTGCGTATCATCTCCTCTGTTGCAGCCATCTCCAGGTTCAGTTCGCAGTGCACTGTCTCCCTCAAGAGTCTGACGTCCCGGTCATGTATATGCCGCCGGTCCTCCCTCAAGTGAACAGTTATCCCGTCGGCTCCCCCCAAAAGGGCAAGTGTTGCAGCCATAACAGGATCCGGTTCGAAAGTTTTTCTAGCCTCTCTGACTGTAGCAACATGGTCAACATTAACTCCGAGCAGCATTTGTGCGCCTCCCATTTTTGAGGGTTAGAGGGTCAGAGGGTTGGAGGGTCAGAGGGGAGAAGCCTACCCCTCCAGCCCTCTGATCTTCCTTCTAATATGTTATTTTATAAAACAACAAACCCAAATATTCATGCAGCGCAGCCGAGCATCCCTCAAAACCTGCGGGCAGAAGATCCTGCCAGCCATATACCTTGTTCGTCCAGGTCCTGAAATTCGCCGGAAACGGGAGAACTCTCATGCCGGCCTTTTCAAAGCTTAATACTGATCGCCTCATGTGGACTGCCGACGTTACGAGAACAGGTCTTTTGTAACCGTATTTAGAGCAGATTACCGCAGTATATTCAGCATTCTCGATGGTGTTCCTGCTCTTCGATTCCTCAATTATTTTTTCGTGAGGCACTCCGAGATCTTCAAGAAACCGCCTGACAACAGCCGCTTCTGTCCTCTTCCGACTCTCGTATACCCTGCCGCCTGAGACAATCACCGGGATGCCGAGCAATTTCTGGAGTCTCACATCGGTAACGATCCTCGTCATCATGTCCCCATTTGGCGCTCCGATACCGGAGAAATCCGGAGATCCATCAGAAACGCCGCCGCCGAGGAGCACTATTACATCACCATGCGGGGAGTCAGGAATAGTATAGCCGTATTCGAGTCCCCTAAACAATACGTCGGCAAAGAAACCCGTAGAGATCAGCCATGCAGCAAGGGCAGCGGCACAAATTGCCAATCCCTCTTTCCAGCGCTTTCTGGACAAAAACCTTATACCGCAGAGAAAGAACAGCAGAATAAATATTCCCGGAGGCAGCAGAAAAGAAGCTATTATCTTCTCTATTACAAACATATCAAAAAAGATAGGTCATAGGTCATAGGTTATAGGGATAGACTCATATGTTTTATTTTTTTTATTACCCATGACCTATGACCTATTGCCTGTCTTAATCAGCATCGGCAATCTTGACCAGAGTCCCTTTTTTGGCAGCGTAACGGAAAACGGTTATACCCTTGGCGCCCTTTTCGTAAGCGAGTAGATAGGCCCGTGCAACATCCTCTTTCTTCGCCTTGTGGGGGAGGTTGATGGTCTTGGAAACCGCATTATCGGTAAATTCCTGGAAAGCCACCTGCATTTCAACGTGGTCCTCGTATGAAATTTCAAGGGCTGTTTTAAAAAGCTTTTTCACTCCTGATGGTATTTCCTTTATTCCCCTCAGATTCCCATTGCCCAAAACTGTGCTCATTAACGCATCAGAATGAAAACCCTGTTTTTTTGCGATCTCAACAAAATATTTATTTATCTCAAAGAGCTCGGTTGAAAGCACAAGCCTCTTGTAGGCAATGGCAAAGATAGGTTCAATACCGCTCGAACAGTCGGCAATTGTGGAGATTGTACCCGTGGGAGCGACAGTAGTTGTCGTAGCATTACGGACCTTCGGCATACCGGGTGCATCGTATCTTGACCCACTGAAGTTGGGGAAAGTGCCACGCTTCTCTGCAAGATATACCGAGGCGTCCCGCGCGGTGTCCTGTATAAACTTCATGACCCTTCGGGCCAACGCGAAAGCCTTGCTGTGATCGTAAGGCAATCCCATTAGTATGAGCATATCAGCCCACCCCATAACGCCAAGTCCTATCTTTCTGTTTCCCTTATGCATCCTTTCGATTTCCGGTAACGGATACCGGTTTGCATCGATGGAATCATCAAGAAATCGCACTGCTGTCCTTATGTCGCCGGCCAGCGTGTCCCAGTCGATACGCTCCACCCCATTGGCAGGCGGGGGGTGGGGAAATGAATAGTTGCCGCCATTTTTAATATATTTTGATAAGTTCAGAGAACCGAGTACGCATGCTTCAAAAGGAAGGAGCGGCTGCTCCCCGCAGGGATTAGTGCTTTCAAATTCCCCGATATGCGGCGTGGGGTTTGCCATGTTGATCCTGTCTATGAAAATAAGGCCCGGGTCTCCTGTTTCCCAAGCGCTCTCAACGATCTCCTCAAAAACATCCTTTGCTCTTAGGCGGCCTGCTATTGCACCTGATCGCGGGTTGATCAGGTCATATTCGGCATCGCTCTTCAGCGCCCCGATAAATGCGTCGGTTATCGAAACAGAAATATTAAAGTTGGTCAACTCCCTGCTGTCCCGCTTAATTTTTATGAATTCAAGTATGTCGGGATGGTCTACGCGCAGCATACCCATATTTGCGCCGCGCCGGGCTCCTCCCTGCTTTATCACCTCTGTAGCGGTATTGTATACCTTGATAAAAGAAACAGGACCGCTTGCAACACCTCCCGTAGACCTGACCATGTCCTTTCTGGGCCTTAACCTCGAAAAGGAGAAGCCGGTGCCCCCGCCGCTTTGAAGTATCAACGCAGCATTTTTAAGCGTATCAAATATGCTCTTCATTGAGTCTTCAACCGGCAGGACGAAACATGCGGCGAGTTGTCCCATAGGCTTTCCCGCGTTCATAAGCGTGGGAGAGTTGGGAAGAAACTTGAGCGAAGTCATCAGCTCATAAAACTTGTCCTCCCAGTAAACGGCATCTTCATTGTATAGCCTCTCCGCATCAGCTACGCCGCGGGCGACGCGTCTGAACATTTCCTCAGGGGTTTCGATTGTAAGTGCCTTTTCGTCCTTGAGCAGATACCGGGCCTGCAGTACCTTTAAGGCGTTTTCCGATAATTGCATAGGAAAATTATAATATAATATAGAATGGATGTCATTAGTTTAATTAAAAAATATTATCCTGACGGCTCGCCGGCGTATTCCCTTTTGCTTGAACACAGCAGAATCGTCACAGAAAAAGCGCTGCAAGTCGCCCGCAGAGTCATTTCTCTTGGTCCGGACCTGAGTTTCATTGAGGAGGCATCCATGCTCCATGACATCGGGATCTTTCTGACAAACGCTCCTCGCCTCGGATGTTATGGCGACAAACCATATATATGTCATGGTTATCTCGGAAGGGAACTATTGGAAAAGGAGGGACTGCCGGGACACGCACTGGTATGCGAACGCCATGTTGGAACCGGATTGACCGTAACGGATATTGAAACCGGCAATCTTCCACTTCCCGTCAGAGCCATGGCGCCGGTGACACTGGAAGAAAAAATAATCTGCTTCGCTGACAAGTTCTACTCAAAAGTAAAAGACGATACCGGTAATGAAAAAAACCTGTCACAGATCAGAAAGGAACTGAGGAGCTACGGCGAAGGCAAGCTGCGACAATTCGATGAATGGCTGGTCTTCTTTAAAGAAGAGGGAAACAGATAGAGGGCTGGAAGGCTGGAGGGTTGGAGGGCTGGCTTCTGACCCTCTGACCCTCTGACCCTCTCACCTTCCGACCCTCTATCCCTCTATTTATTCAGCGCCCGCTCAACTGTCTTGATAGCGCAAAACTCCCCGCACATGCTGCAAACTTCTTTCTCTGCCGGCGGCGCCTGGCTTCTCCAGGTCCTGACCTTCTCCGGGTTTAAACTTAACGATATCTGTCCTTCCCAGTCGAGGTTCTTTCTGAATCGGGCCATTTTCTTGTCTTTTTCAATAGCGCCCGGTACACCTTTGGCGATATCCGCTGCATGTGCGGCTATCTTTGAAGCAATAACCCCTTCCCGAACATCTTCGATATCAGGCAGCCTTATATGTTCCGCAGGAGTTACGTAGCACAGGAAATCGGCGCCTGCAGCACCGGCAATAGCGCCTCCTATTGCCGCAGCGATATGGTCATACCCCATTGCAATATCCGTGACCAAAGGCCCCAGCACATAAAATGGCGCCCCTTTGCAGATCTCCTTCTGCAACTTGACATTCAGTTCCACCTGGTTGAGCGGCACATGCCCCGGCCCTTCTATAATGGTTTGAACGCCCGCCTCAAGAGCCCTGTCCCTCAATTCTCCAAGCGTTACCAGTTCCTCGAGCTGGCTGCGGTCCGTAGCATCGGCAACGCAGCCCGGCCTGAACCCGTCTCCAAGACTCAGGGTCAAGTCATATTTTTTCGCCATCTCCAGAAGACGGTCATACTGTTCGAAAAGCGGGTTCTCTTTATCATTATAAATCATCCACTCAAGGAGAAATGCACCTCCCCTGCTCACCACATCAAGTATACGCTTGTCCTCTCGCAACCGTTGTATAGCTTTCTGAGTAATACCGCAGTGGACAGTGACAAAATCAACACCATCCCTTGCGTGGTCCTCAATCACCTCAAAAAGGTCTTCAGGGTCCATTTTGGCAATTTGGCCGCGCCTTTCAGCGGTCTTTACAATGGCCTCGTAGATTGGGACCGTGCCGACCGCTACAGAAGAGCGTTTGATAAGCATGTTTCTTAAATCCCTGATAGCACCGCCGGTTGAAAGGTCCATTACCGCATCTGCCCCGTGGCTTATCAGCACCTCCAGTTTTTGCAACTCATCGTCATAAGAAACCCTGTCCTTTGATGTGCCGATGTTTGCATTGACTTTCGTAAGCATCCCCTTGCCGATACCCAGAGGCGCAATCTCATGAAACAAGTTCCGGGTAATTACAGAGAACCCCTCCGCTATATCCCCGGCGAGTTTTTCCGGAGATAACGACTCGGCCGCAGCCACTGTTTTTATTTCATCTGTGATTATGCCTTTTTTTGCAAGTTCAATTCGTGTCATAGCCCTCCCCTTAAAAAGGTCATTGGTAATAGGTGATGGGTGATAGGATTTGTTACCTATGACCTATGACCTATGACCTATGACCTATTACCCAGTATATTTAGATAGTCCTGAGCTGCCTTCCGTGTATCATTATCGCCCAATATGCCGCTTATCACTGCTATGCCATGAGCACCTGACTTCATCACCGCACCTATTTTGTCGGGCTTGATTCCCCCTATGCCAAAAACAGGTATGCCGATTTCTCCTTTAACTTTATTCAGGGCCTCCAGTCCGACCGGCTCTCCATATTTCAACTTTGAAGAAGTCGGATAAAGCGGACCGAAAGTTATAAAATCAGCCCCTTCCTTTTCAGCAAGCTGCGCCTCTTTTAAACTATGGGTGGAAACACCGATGATAAAGCCGTCACCGGCTATCTTTCTGGCTGCGTAGACAGGCATGCTTTCTTGTCCGAGATGTATGCCGTCTGCTCCGGCACAAAGGGCTATATCAGTCCGGTCATTAATAAAAAGCTTAGCGCGGTACTCAGAGGTCAGTTCTCTCATCCCGTATGCCATAGTGAGCAGTTTCCTTGTCGGAAAATCTTTCTCCCTTAACTGTACCGCCCTGACTCCGGCCTTCAATGCGCCCTCCAAGGCGGAAAAAAAAGAGCCACTGTCAGAAAACAATTTCCTGTCAGTAATCAAATAAAGTTTGAAATCTATGGCCCTGTCACTCATTACCTATTACCTTTATCCATGAGATTGCCGCGCCCGATAAATCCGGGCTCGCAATGACAAAAAAACAAATACTTTTGTCATTGCGAACGAAGTGAAGCAATCTCACCCTTTCAATCATCCGTTTACCCATTGCCTATAACCTATAACCTGTTTTTACAGCATTCCTTCAATGGGACTGCTCGCGGTTGCGTAAAGCTTTCTTCCCATTCTCCCCGCTTTATAAGCCAGCCGTCCGGCAATGACTGCATGCTTCATCGCCGCTGCCATTGCTATGGGGTCTTTGGCTGCTGCAATGGCAGTATTGATGAGCACCGCATCACAACCAAGTTCCATCGCTATCGTTGCATCGGAAGCGGTCCCCACTCCTGCATCGACCAGAACAGGGACTTTAGATGCTTCGAGGATTATTTTTATGTTGTAGGGATTTCTAATGCCCAGCCCAGAGCCTATCGGCGCACCGAGCGGCATTACCGCTGCTGCGCCGGCATCCTCAAGCCGTCTGGCCATTATTGGGTCATCGTTAGTGTATGGGAATACGATGAAACCCTCCTTGGCGAGTATTTCCGTCGCTTGCAAGAGCCCTATAGTATCAGGGAACAGCGTCCGCTCATCGCCGATAACTTCGAGTTTGATCATGTCAGATACGCCTGCTTCCCTTGCAAGCCTGGAATATCTCAAGGCATCATCAACAGTGTAGCATCCGGCAGTATTAGGCAAAATCTTGTATTTATCAGGATCAATATAATCGAGAAGGTTCTCTGATTTCCTGTCAGTGATATTCACCCTCCTCACCGAAACAGTCACAACTTCCGCCCCCGAAGCTTCCACTGCTTTCGCGGTTTCTGCAAAGTCTTTATATTTACCCGTACCGATCCAAAGACGAGACCTGAACTCAATACCCCGTATGACAAGTGCATCTCCCATAATACCCCCTTTATCAAGTAGCCAGTGGCCAGTGGCCGGTAGCCAGTCTTTTTTTTGTTTCCCCTGGCTACTGGTCCCCGGCTACCGGCACTTTCTTTGTTATCCTCCTCCGACAAAATTTACTATTTCCACAATATCTCCCTCGTGAAGCCGGTGCAGTTCAAAATCCGCCCTCCTGATAACTTTAAGGTTTACTTCAATAGCGACCCTCTCAGGTTTCATTACCTTCTCCTGCAAAAGCTGCAACAGTGTTGCTGCCGCTGTATCAATTTCCTCTCCGTTAACTTTAACTCTCACAAAAAAATCCTCCATCCCTGATGAAGGAATAGAGGACCCGATAGCTGCGTGCCATGTTCCAATTTCCTACGCCAGAATTATCTGGATCAGGTTCAAGGGGTCTTTTCCCGCAAGCGGAAAACTCTCAGGCCTATAGCCTCCCCCATGGTATATTTACACTATAGTATCAAAAAGCTACGTTTGTCAATGAACTTTAACTTTGTTTGCAATTCAGACAGTAGATGAATCTCTGAAGCATCAGCGGAGTTTTGGAAACAGTTCTCGGCGAGTGAGCGTGAAACAGGAGCGAAACTGACCGAAGGGAATTTTGCGACTGTAGCGAAACGAGTCGTTAGAACTGTCAAAACGTAGCTGCTTAAGGCACCTACTGTTGGGTAGCGAAAGAGATTCATCTACTGTCTGAATTGCAAATAATTTTATCGCCTTTTTTGATACCGTATTTCTCCGCTGCATTACCTTTATTTACAAACAGCTCGAGATACCCTGAACTGTTCACCAGACAGCACAGTTTGTTTTCTCCAGCCTGAGCATAATACTTTACCGGCTGAATAATTGTATTTTTAACCTCGACAACATAACGACCTGCAAACGCTGTCAGGTCAGCACCCTTTATGTTGGTTATAGCGTTTCCGAAACGGTCGATGTAAATGACTTCTCCGGAAATACCGACGTGCGTAGCTTCCGAACGCGGAACAGGGAACGTAAAAAAAACCTCGGCAGGCGGCCCGAATTCTCCTGGTGACAGCCCCTTTGAAAGCCACGCTCCGGCAGGGGCAAACAAATCCCTGCCCTGGAATGTAGGGCTCCCCTTTGAGAGCATATATTTTTCTTCGGTGATATATACTCCCTTCGCCTGTTGTGAAAAACAGAGTATATGGGAAAACACTCCGTTATCAGGCCCTACAAAATAGCAGCCGGCAGCATCCAGTATAAGAGCTTTCCGTCCGGAACCGACACCGGGATCGACAACCACTATATGGATAGTTCCAGGCGGGAAATAGCTGAAGCTGTGGCCGATGACGTATGCGGTCTCTTCAATGTCCTGCGGCTGTATCGCATGGGTTATGTCGACAATTACAGCCTCCGGATTAATCGATAAAATAACGCCCTTCATTTCGGCTGCAAATGGGTCTTTATAGCCGAAATCAGTAGTCAGCGTTATGATTCGATTATCGCTCATATGGAAGTGTATGAGTAAATGGGTATATGGGCATATGAGTTAAAACATATAGTCTTACCCATACACTCATTTACCCATTAAACTTAATGCTTCCAATTAAGCTATTAACATCTGAAATATTTTCTTCGATAAGAAATTGTTCTATCCCTTCGATTATTTCAACCGCAGCAGAAGGGTTGACAAAGTTTGCGGTCCCCACTGCAACAGCCCTTGCACCGGCAATCAGGAACTCCAGAGCGTCCCCGGCAGTCATTATGCCTCCCATTCCGATCACCGGGATGCCGACAGTCTTGCATGCCTCCCAAACCATTCTGACGGCAATAGGTCTTATGGCGGGCCCTGAAAGACCTCCCGTATTATTTGCAAGCACAGGTTTTCGCTTCCTGATATCCACAACCATACCTGTAATCGTATTCATGACCGACAAAGCATCCGCTCCGGCACATTCCGCCGCTTTTGCCATGCATCCTATATCTGTAACATTAGGGGATAGCTTAACGACCAGCGGCAGATTGGTGGTTTTCCTTACTTCGGTGACAACGTGGTCCATTCTTTTCGGATCAGTACCGAACACGATCCAGCCTTCCTGTTTGTTCGGACAGGATATGTTCATCTCAAGGGCATGAACTCCATCCGCTGCGCTCAGCTCGCCTGCGGCTCTGACATACTCTTCCACAGTATCTCCGAAAAAGTTGGCTATCACGGGCGTATCGAATTGCCGCAGGAACGGGAGCTTGTCTTTAATAAATGCATTGACACCTATATTCTGAAGGCCTATTGCATTGAGCATGCCCGCCGGAGTCTCGACAACCCGGGGCGTCGGATTTCCATCACGCGGAGTAATCGAGAGTCCCTTGACCACAATTGCCCCAAGCCTGTTCAAATCAATGTATTCCGCATACTCCTCTCCGTAGCCGAACGTCCCCGAGGCCGTCATCACCGGGTTTTTCAGTTTCAGAGAGGCAATAGTTACCGACAGGTTCACCATATAATATCCTCAAGGTTGAAGATGGGACCCTCTTTACATACCCGCTTTTGTCCTGTAACGGTCTTCACCATGCACCCTAGACATGCGCCGATGCCGCATGCCATATGCTCTTCCAGGGATGCGCAACACATAAGTCCCGCTGCACGCGCAATCCGAGAGAGTTCTTTAAGCATGGCAGTCGGACCGCATGAATAGATAGGAAGTGCACCCGCCCCGCCTGAGGCGGGCTGGGTGATGCGTGCTTCCCTGATAAAGTCTTCCACCGCACAGGTAACGCATCCCTCTTGTCCATCAGACCCGTTATCGGTTGTGATAAAAATCTTCTTCGATAATTCCCGGGCCTCTTCAAGCATGACCAGTTCATCACTCTTCATAGCACCATAAAATAAATATGCATGTTTTTTATATTTCCGCATAAATGGCAGCAATGAGGCAATGCCTATGCCGCCGGCAACAGCGATGAAGTCGCCTTCAGGGTCGGAGTAACTGTTCCCAAGAGGTCCGATAACCTGTAGCATATCACCTTCTCTGAGTTGAGAAAGCGACAAGGTGCCTTTTCCCCGGATGCGGTAAAGAAAGCTCAAACGGTTCTGCTGTAAATTATAAATACTAAAAGGCCTTTTTAAAAGTGGATCGCAGGCGACGCCTGTCTGCAACATATAGAACTGGCCTGGCCGGGGGACAATTATTTCTGATAAAGAGCGCAGCGTCAGCAGCTTGAAATGGGTGTTCTGTGAGGTGTTGCCGACTATTTCAGCAGTAAACAATTTATACAAAATTGATCTCTATGATCTCATATTCAATACTCCGCGCCGGCGCCTTGACCACAGCGGTATCGCCTACCTCTTTGCCGATTAACGCCCTTCCGACAGGAGAACTTATAGATATCTTGCCACTTTTGACATCTGCCTCGTCAGGACCTACGAGTATAAACTCATACTCTTCATCAGCCCCTATATCAAAAACCTTGACCTTTGCGCCAAAGGCCACCCTCGATTGGGTTATCTTTGAGGTATCGATGACATCGGCCATAGCAAGCTTGCCCTGGAGTTCCTCGATGCGCCCTTGAATAAAGGATTGCCGTTCCTTGGCAGCGTGGTATTCGGCGTTCTCAGATAAGTCACCGTGGGCCCGCGCTTCCGCAATGTCCTTTATATTTCTCGGCCTGTCTTCCTTTAAGAGCTTGCCGAGCTCTTCCTTCATCTTCTGATATCCTTCGGGTGTCATTGGCATGCGGACCATATATAGTTGTTTCCTCCTCTTAAATAATGCATTATTAAAATAACACTTTTATACAGTTTTTTTCAAAAATGGGGGAATGACAGTAAAAACGTCCGGCGTTCAGGGTTCAGCGTTAAAAGCAAGCAACTTCAATACGATGCTTTCTTATTCGCGAGCCTTTGCAGGCAGAGCCGGCAGGGGAGTATGGAAATCATATTTTTCGTCATCCAGAAGAATCTGCGCCGCCTGGTGATTAGCACTATTTAGAACAATGGGGCACCTGAGATTGGCTGTAACGCTGTTGTTCGCAACACAAAGAATGGTAAGGACAACAACATCTGCAGGTCCCTTAATCCCAAGGAACAACTCTTCATCATCCTTTATATCCACGGAATAAGAAGGGAAAAGATTAAACGGATTGACCACAATAAAAGCCACATCGGGATCATCCACCGCATGGAGCCATTTTACCGGGTCCTTGTGGTCGATCAGGATAAACCGTTTTAATTCCCTAAACCCGGGAATCCCCATAGGGAATGTGATAATTTTTGCCTCGTCAATCTCAATTTCACCGAATCTCGTTGTTGCAATTTTCACCTTTACCTCGCAATAAATTTGATCACTGCTCATTGTTCGCCCAGAAAATGTTTCAACTTGTCCATATCCATTTTCGCCGATTCCTTGTTCAGCTGCTTGAGCTTCTCGTACAGTTCCTCCCGGAATATCGGCAACTCCCTGGGGGCCTCGATACCAAGCTTGACAATACCGTTTCCTACATCAACGATCTTGATCCGTATGTCGTCACCTATGTTAATTATCTGTCCCGTCTTGCGGGTGAGAACAAGCACTCTTACCTCAAAAAAGCGCGTCGAGCGTTCAGCGTCGAGCGTTGTGCGTTAAAACCAAAAAAAGCAAGATGCATTGTGCATCCGGCGTTATGCGTCAAAAAAGTAATCATAAAATCTCTCCTTGCCCCTTCTTTTGCGCTCGACTCTCCACGCTTGACGCTCGACGCGCCTTTATGAAGGTTTGATAAAATCAAAGAGACTCTGACTCAAAACATCAGTTGTAATCGTCCTCAGTGCCTGCAGCGCAGTTTGCTTCAGCGACAGATCGCTGGTAGTCGAAGCCAGGTCCGTATCCTGGGTATTTGACAAAAATACCTCAATATCAGTCTGACTGCTCATTTGCTGAGAGCTTTCAGTATTGACCTTGTCCTCCGTAGCGCCGATTTGCGACTGAGTCTGGGAAACAGCGGACGTCAAATCGCTCGTATATTGTATGGCCTGCTGGACACGCCCGGCGTCATTGTTCTGAAGTGACACTTGTTCAAAGTTCAGGGCCCGCAAAACATACTTATCATTGAGATAGTTGTTGTTGAAACTATAGTAATTGGCCAGCACAGAATTATCGCTTGAGACCGGAATTATATCTGCGGCCCCTATAGTAGTGTCCGTCGCATTAAAACCCAATAACTGCCGAGCCGTTGATCCGGCAGCCGACCAGTCGAGGGTAAGAGCATCGGCATTGCCGGCCTTGCCGGTGATGCTGAACTTTTGGGCATTAGGGTCATACGTAACGGTATATGTGTCCGCCCCACCCGCGGCAACAATAGCGCTATTCAACGCAGTCTGCATAGCCGACGCTAAATCGCTTGTAAGCGGAGGAACACTTCCTGAATTGGTATATGTCCCGGGCGGTATTGTAACTGTTTCGGGAGTGGCAATGCCTGCAATGTTAACACTTATCTGTATCTGGTTATTTGCAATGTTGCCATTTTCGCCGTTATCAATGACTACGCTATCGTTGGCACTTTTCTGTGTAATATAATTATAGTTCGTGATATTGTTGCCCAGAGTCATATTGGTCCCTGTGGTCTGGTCATATGAGAGCATGTTAATGCCTGCGTCTGAAGGATCTGAATATCCTGTGGTAGTTAAAGCGGTCGACAAAGTACTGATATCGATTTTAGCCGAATTTCCAGCAGGGTCAGAAGCAACAACGATTCTTAAATCCGGGTTTGCACTTGTTCCAACATTTACAACTTGCGCCTTTACACCCGCCCCTGCGGTATTTATAGCATCACGCGCGTCCTGAAGGGTTGAGCCGGCAGCAAGGTTAACATCACCGACAACATTGTCGCTTGTAATACCGGTTCCAATGGCTTGCACGGCTGCAGAGGAAAATCCGAGGATTTTTCCAATATTATTAGCGACAGTCCAATCAACATTTACTGCAGGATTCGACGTAATCGAAAACTTATGATTGGCACTGTCATAGTTGACATTTATTCCAAGTCCGGTAGCTCCGGCTGAAAGCGCAGATGCAAGATCTGATCCGCTATACACACCGTTAGTAAGGGTAAAACTGCCGGCGCTTGTCGTGATCTTATTGTTTGTGTTGTTAATGACAAACGCCCCGTTAGATGAAGAAGCGGCGTTGCCGACCTTAATATCAAAAGCGCCTCCGTTAGCAGTAAGAATATTATCAGATGAATTAAAGGCGCCTACTGTATAGTCACTTGTAAGCCCCGGGTCGATTGACTGGTTGCCCGCTGAAACAAAACCGAGTTCCTGCTCAATGTTCGGGGTTGTAGATCCGGCTCCCCAGGTTACATTTAAAGCGGCGGCGTTCGCGATCGTGAATTTATTGCTGACCGCGCTATAGGAAACGGTGACCGCAGCCAATGCTCCTCCTTGTGCCTGAATCGTCGACTGAAGTTTGTTGGCAAACCCGCTTGCGTTATAAGAGACAGGAGACGCTCCGGGATTAAGAACAACTTTTACACCGCCTACAGTTATATAATCACCGGGATTAATAACATATGTAGTCGGAGCAGCAGTCTCCAGCGCAGATACAGGGTCTGCATCAGGAATAGTATTGGCCCCGCTATTTGCCCAGTTGTAAGTCGGTAAAACTGCGGTAATAGAATCCGCATTGCCATTGACACGCGCAAAGCTGAAAAGGGAGCCGGCTGGAACGTTGGTAGTAACATTAACACCGACACCTATATTCTGAGTGATTGAATTATTGTCCGTCAAAAGCTCGCCGGTGTTTGGGTTGATGGGGTTGACATTGGAATTGTCCCCTGCAAATATGTATTGACCGCTTACATTTGTATTGGCAATATTCACCGCTGTGCCGGACAGTTGTTGTACTTCATCTGCAATAGCTTTCATTGATTGGGGGTCAGTCGTGCCGCTCCCTGAGCTTATCGCGAGCTCGTTCGCCCTTTCCAGCGTATTGTTAAGGGTGGAGAGGGAAGTGTCCAGGGACTGGAGAGGGGCTTTTGCAATAGTTATAGCGTTTTGATATCCCGTAATATCAGACAATTGAGTCTTGTATCCGACAATCTGGACGAGAGCGGCAGGATCGTCCGAGGGTTGGTTAACCCTGTGTCCGGTCGAAATTTCTTCTGTATCACTGAGTTCTGACTGAAGATTCTGCTCCAACCCGGTCAGGAACTGGTTCTCAAACATTTGATTAGTAACTATTTCCATTCTCTCACCCCCTAAAAAACGCGTCGAGACGACATTTTATCCATTCGCGTTCACTTCACCATCTGTAAAAGAGTTGCGAGCATTTGGTTAGCGGTGGTTATCAACTGTGCCGCGGCCTCATACGATTTCTGATATATCACCAGATTGCTCGCCTGTTGATCCATGCTCACGCCTGAGACTTGTTGCTGCTGTTGGCTAAGTTCACTCATAAGGCTCGAGTGATATTGCAGATTTGTGTTCGCCGACGATGCGTCAACACCGATATTTGAAACCATGCTCATATACATGTCAGTCGGAGTTGTTCCGGCAAACATAGTTCCGGTAGACTGGTTGAAAATAGTCTGCGCATTCTTATTGTTTCCGGGCAGACCCTGCGCAGCGGTGGTTTCGACAGATGCAGGGTCATTGCTCGAAGCGGACACGCCAACCGGAAGGTTGGAGTCTGAAACGTTACTAAAACCAAAAATCTGGCCCGCTGTCGAGGCTGAATTAGTCCACGATAGTTTGATGGGCTGTGTGCTTGCCGCTGAATTAGTTATATTGAACTGTTTCGTGTTCGGGTTAAAGACAGCGCTAAGTATATCCGGCAGCGCGCTCCCCGTGCTATTCTGATAAGCCGTTTGAATTGCTGATGTTAAGGCAGCGGAAATGTCATCCGATTGTCCGGGATCATTTGTATAGGTGCCGGATGATATAACAGCCGTTATGTCTGGCCCGCCGTTTACACTAAATACCACGCTGTTATTGCTGCTGTTCACGTTCCATGTATCGGAGGAGGCTGCGACCTGATTGGGATCGGTAATAGTTGTCGCCATTTCGAGGGCCGCATTAGGGTCGAGCTGTACGTCAAATGTCTCGCCTTTGGGATTTGTTGCGCTATTCATGTCATTGCCGTCTACCTGGACCTTGATACCCTGGAACTCAAGCGTTCTCGATAAGCCCGCAGCGTCAGGAGTCAAAGTGACATCCGTAGGAGTGACAGCTGTCCACGTGCTGCCATCTGTCGATTCCATAACCCGCCAGTACGGGGTGGCGCCGCCCGCGCTTTCCTCTTGGTAATTTCCCTGGTCGGCAGCGGAAAGAGCGCCGTAGGATGCAGGGCTTATATAATCAATTTTATATTGGGCATTGGCGACCGTTTTATTCGGATCAGCAACGTTTACCGATGATATCGCAGTGCCGGATGATGAAGTCAATGAGAGAACACCCGGAGCAAGGGATGAATTGGCCGTAGTAACCGGCCCTGTCGCAAGCAAATTGAGCCCGCTTCCCGCGGTATCGTAAGGCGGCCCGTTAAGGGCGGTAACCCCTATATTAACATTCCCCAGGTTCCCGTCCGGGTTTGATTGAATGGCGATACGGTAATCATCAGGAACTGTTCCTGTTATACCTGTTCCGATAGTTGGAGTGCCGCCTAACCCGATTAAACTGCCCATACTGTTTAAAGCGGTAAAGTCAAGTTGCGTCGCCCCGGTAGAGGCGACCGAGAACGTATCAGAGCCGGCGTTATATGTAACATTTATGCCTGCGCCAAGCCCATTAATTGCACTGGCAAGGGTTGTCCCTGTATAAGTACCTGGCGGTACCGTATAAGCAGTCCATACCCCCCCCACCTCTGTTTTAAAGGTATCGTTTGCAGGGTTATTTACAGTAAACTGCGTAGCCGGACCCACGTTTACTACTGATGCTGTTACCTTGGATCCCGCCTGTTCATTGATCGCGTTTGCTACATCAGAGAGTGTATAAGCTCCTCCGAACCCGTTGCCGGCCCCGGCTGTCATTGTAACAACAGCAGGTTTTGGATCATTGTCCCCGAGTTTTATAGACAATGCACCTCCATTAGCCGAAAATGTTTGAGACGGAGAAGTGAATACACCTGCGGAAGAATCAACAGAGGTATATTTTGAGACCTGGGAAAGCGGATGGAAGAAATTAATTCCAGTGGAGCCGTCAAGCCCGTACCCCTGCTTTTGATATATATTGGTGGTATCGGCCAAGTCGGTTGCAAACGCATTCAACTGGTTCATATAGCTCGGGATCTGTGTATCTCTCAAATCAATGCTTGCCTTGATCTCACCGCCTGTGATAAAAGATGTAACGTCAGGATCACCCGGACTGCCCGCCGGATTGCTCGCAGTGCCCGCATGAGGGGCGATTCCTACATAGAAACGCATACTGTTGGAAGCATTGGTTCCAACGCTCATGTTGTATGAATTATCGCCCTCAACAAGGGGGGCGCCTCCAACCATTATCGAGAACATTCCCGAGACAGGGTCCTGATAGGTTGAAACCTTTATAATACCGTTCAACTTGCTCACCAGGGCATCCCGCTGGTCCTGAAGGTCCAGTGAGCCGGGGTTTCCTGCAAGCTGTCCGTTTAAAGTCGCGATCTGGGCGGTATATGTATTCACCTGAGATACGAGCGTCTGACTGCTTGTCAACAACTGGCTGCTCACGTTATTAAGAGCAGTTGCCGCCGTGCTCAGGCTCGTACTCAGACTGTTCGCATCCGAAATAAGAGTTGTCCTTTGCGCATCGTCTTGTGGATTTTGCTCAACATTCTGCCAATCATTAAAAAAGGTAGCTATAGTAGGGCTGATACCGGCACTGGACGCCTCATTAAAAATATTCTGCACCTGCGAGATTGCCGTATTATAATTAGTCCAGTAGGAAACATTTGAATTTTCAGCATTGACCTGGGCATTGACAAAAGAATTATAAGACCTGGTTATCTGACTGACCTGTACTCCATTACCCGTAGTACCCGTCGTGCTTACTGAGCCGTTGGGCACGGTCGACAAATTTGCCTGCTCCACAGTATAATCCGGGGTCTGCGAATTGGCAACATTATTTCCAGTGACTTGCAGCTGCTGGTCCGAGGTTTCAAGCCCGGATAGTCCGATATTAAATAAAGCTAAAACAGACACTTATGCCTCCACTGATACTTTTTGCCGCGCAGTTATGCCGAAGCTGTTCAGAAATTTATATGACGCTTTTACATAGTAAAGAGATTTTTCAATTAATTTACCATTAAACTTATTCAGTTCAGTGATGCTGTGTATGACCGAAGTAAACTTTGATGCTATAGCCGTGAGCCTATCTCTGTAATCATCATCCGCAGCTGCCGCAACCTGGGATATTGTCCTGCTCCTGAACCCGAGCCGGTCAAGTATTCTTTCACGCGCTTCATCACACATTCTGATATTGGTTGAGATGGTTTCCTTTTCAGCAAGCAATTGCTCCAGTGCGTTAGGGTTAAGACTGACGATAACGTCTTTCTCCTTCTGTAAAAGGTTTACAAGCTGGGTGCAGAATGAAAACTCCTTTTCCAGAACATCAATAAGCTCTTCATATAATTGAATCAATTACAGCCTCCTTCAGCACCGCGCCGGCTACCGCTTCACCTTTGACGTTGTAGGTGCCGTTATTAATAGCATTTTTTACATTATTAACGACGTCAGGCCTTACGTCCGGAAGTGTGCTTACTTCAGCCTGAAGTCTCCCTATTTCCTTTGCCTGGTCAGAAACCAAAACCTTATCCTGAGGAGCGGCCTCGCCGGCCTGACCCCCGGTGTTCTGTCCCTTTGTCCTGTCAGGTGGTTGAATACCTGAACCGGCAACGTCAACCTTGTCCGTGATAATCATTTTCTCTTCCCCCCCATCTTTGGTTTGTATACATACGTATACATATATTATATCGGGGAATTGTTCAAAATATTAACCTGTCTGTGCCCGGTCGAAATATCATCTTGTTTTTTATGACCCGAATCTCCTTGTTTCCGGCCATTTGTCCTTAAAATGCTGTCATTTTTCATGAAAAAATCTTCCATCCCGATCCCTCTTACAGCCAATGACTTTGACATTTCCGAAGTTATCACAGGTAAGAAAGTGGAAACTGTTCTATCCTGTCCGAAAGACGTATGTTCCATCGTTATTCTTAACAATTCATTCAAAAAGACCGTTTCAACCTGCTTAGCAGCAGTCTTTGCATCATCCTTGTCATTGCTATGCACATTCTGTGCCATGGTCTTCCCGATCGCCATTTGTGGCATTTGGATGTTAGGGTCTATAGCGTTCATGCATTCAACTCTTTAAAATCAAACGGCTTTGTAAAAAGTCCATAGGCAAGGCGCGCAAGTGCCGAGGAATGAGGAGTACTTTCAGGTACGCCGCAGTGACGAGGCATGCAGTGCAACGCAGCATATGGATTTTTTACGAAGCCGTCCCTCACATTATCACCAGTTCCGCGTTCAGACTCCCTTCAGCCTTCATCGCCTGCAGTATCGACACAAGATCTTTTGGAGTAGCACCCAGGGCATTCAAGGCCCTTACAAGCTCTCCTATGGAAGCGCCCCGTACCTGCGACAAAGATACCCTTTGACCCGCGGCTGTCGGCGCTACAACAGCCCCGGCCCCTGCGGGCGCCGGCGGAGGAGGCTGATTAATCACTATGGTCAACGCCCCGTGCGCAAGAGCAACAGGACTGATAGTAACGTTTTCGCCCATGACCACCGTGCCGGTCCGTTCATTGACGACCACCCGGGCAGGCGTGTCGACAGAAACGTTAATCATTTCGACGGTTGCGATCAGATCCACCACTTTATCAGCAAAGCTGTCGGGTACAATCAGCGACACCGCCGACGGTCCATCAGCCTTTGCAAAGAGGCCGCCGAGACGCTCATTAATTTTATCAGCGACTCTTATGGATGTTGTGAAGTCCGGCATGTTAAGCAAAATTTCGAGTCGGTTCTTCTTGTTCAGCTGCACAGGGACTTCTCTTTCAACTATGGCGCCGTTCGGCACTGTTCCTGTGTTCGGAGTGTTCTTGATCGCCGTTGAGAGGCCGCCCGCGGCAAACCCCCCGATCGACACAGGCCCCTGCGCTATTGCATAAACATTATTGTCAACTCCTTTAAGAGGTGTCGTAAAAAGAATGCCGCCCAGCAAACTCTTACAGTCGCCGATGGAAGATACCTCTACATCAATTTTTGAGCCGGGTTTAAGCATGGTCGGAAGTTTCGCAGTAACAATAACCGCCGCGATGTTTTTAGTTTTTCCTTTTACATCACCGGGTAGTATATTAATGCCCATACGGTTGAGCATGTTGGCAACGGGCTGAAAATAATATGTTCCGTCCGAATCTCCCGTGCCTTTAAGTCCCGCGACAAGCCCGTACCCTATAAGCTCATTTTCCCTGGCCCCCGAAAATATTGCAATATCCTTAATGCGCTCAGCATGGACGACAGTAGGCAGTAGGGAGTAAGCAGTAAGCAGTAAACAGCAAACGGCAAGCACCCTGCAGTAAGTAGTATGCGCTAAAGAAATGCATGTCGGTATTTTAGTAGTTTTGTTCTTCATTGTGTTTTCTCCTAAGTCTTTGGTGCCTACTGCTTAGTCCTTACTGCTTACTATTATTAGAACGGCCATATTTGGTCCAACGCTCTCACGAGCCAGCCCTGCGACTGCTTATCAGCAAGCACGCCATCGCCGACAAGATATATCTTGGCATCGGCTACCTGCGCGGAAGAGATGGTATTGGTAGGCGATATATCTTCCCGCCTGATGATACCCCTTATCACAATAATCTCTTTATCGTTATTTATTATTCTCTCCTTGCGGGATTCAAGCACAAGGTTTCCATTGGGAAGCACCTCAACCACCTTCGCCGAAATTGTATCAGTAAAAGTTGTATTACTTGCCGTATCTCCCTCACCTGTAAAAGCAGTATTTGCATTTCCCTGAATACCACTTTGCAAGTTTCCGAATCGTTTTGTGAGTTGAGAAATGCCGAACACGTTAGGTATGCTGTTATTAACGGTTGAGGTGCTGCTGTTGTTAGTGGTCGCCTTTTTGGACGCGCTTGTTGTTTCAGAAATAAGAATGGTCACAATATCATTGAGCCTGCTTGCACGCAAGTCCTCATAGAGTGACGCCCTGTCGGTCCAAATGGAACCTTCGCCTGCGTATGATTCCTTTTCTTTTGCCTCCACATATTTGGGAGGCATAGGAGCAGTCTTAATTTCACGAGCCTCCTTTAATCCCGAACAACCAGACAAAACAAGGCAAAAGGCTAAAGGCAAAAGGCTAAAGGTTAAGCTTAGATTTCTAATATCTGTTAACCCTTTGCCCTTAGCCCTTTGCCCTTTGCCTTCTGATGTCAGCCTTTCGCCATTTGCCTTTAGCCTTGTTGTTATCATATCTTCACCTTCACTGTGTCAGCAGATACAAGTATTCCGCTAACATCCTTTTTTTGAGCAGTACATGCGACACGCGCAACACCGCCTATTTCGGCATCATTACGGAGCACTCCTTTTGTAGAGACCTGCACATTTTCTCCTTCAACGAGCACAGTAACCTCCTTGCCTCTCTTAATACTCAATGCGTTTTTGAAATAATCAACCCGCATTATCACTCCCTGGGCAATATTTGACTTGAGGCTCTGGCCTTCGACACCGGTCATATCTGTTACAGCCCCCACCGGGATGCGCGAGATCTTCTGCTTAACGGCATAGACGTCATCTCTGCTGATTATTGAGCCGCTTGCGAGAGGTTTTGCCGTAATAAAAACATCGGTAAGGACATCATATGCCGCTTCCACAACAACCGTATGGACTATTTTTCTGTCGTCACAAAGTGCCGCGCGGTAGACGATTTTATTGCGGCCGGTATATCCATCCTCAGCTATACTGTCAACAGTGTAGGTTGCATTATCATCCAAAGTGTCAAGGCCTTTGACAATTCTTATTCCACCGAGTTCAACGTTTTGAGAGACCGTGCGCACCAGTTCGGCGAGCACCGCTTTCTTTATTGTGTCCATAATATGCTGCCTGTCAGCCTGAACAACACCAGGGAACAGGAATAACAGGCAAAGGGCTAAAGGCAAAAAACTAAGGGCGAAAGGTTTAACAAGAGAAAAAATACTGACCTCTCGCCTTTCGCCTTTAGCCCTTTGCCCTTTGCCGTCTGTTGCTTTGTTTTTCATATTACGCCTTCATCGCTGCTGTAGTCTGCAGCATCTGATCGGACGCCTGAACAGCTTTTGAATTCATGTCAAAGGCCCTCTGTGCCGTAATAAGATTTGCGAGCTCTGTAACAATATTGACATTGGAGTTCTCAAGAAATCCCTGGCTGATGTCGCCAAAACCAAGGGCATCAGGAGCACCGGTAATTGGGTCGCCCGAAGCATCGGTGGCAAGAAATAAATTCTTGCCTATAGCCTGCAGCCCGGCGGGGTTGATAAAGCGCGCCAGGGTTATGGAGCCCACAAGAGACGGCGCTGTTGTTCCTGCCACCAGTATGTTGACGTCGCCGTTAAAAGCCACAGTTATTGCAGTTGCGTCTGTGGGAATAGTAATTGGGGGTTCGAGAGGGTACCCGTCAGGGTTCACGATACTGCCGTTTTTGTCGAGGCTGAATGTCCCTGCCTTCGTATATGCAATAGTCCCGTCAGGCCGTGAAAGCTGGAAAAATCCGTCCCCCTCTATCACAAGATCAAGTGGATTCCCCGTATTGATGAAATCTCCCTGACTAAAAAGCTTCTGCACCGCCACCGGCTTTACGCCGAGCCCGACCTGAATTCCGGAGGTTACCTGCAATCCGGTTTCAGAAGGAGCTCCGGGAGACCTCAGCTGCTGATAGAGCAGGTCCTCGAACTCTGCCCTGCCCGACTTGTAACCTATCGTGTTGACATTAGCAATATTGTTGGATATGACATCAACCATCAACTGCTGGGCTTGCATCCCCGATGCTGCAGTAAAAAGCGCTCTGATCATAACCAATCCTTCCTAATGTTGAATTTTGGATTTTGAATGTTGAATGAAGGAACCTCCTTAATTCAACATTCAGCATTCAACATTTAAAATTACCTTCTACACTTTTGCAATTTCGGTGACGGTCTTCTCCGCAAGGGTATCAAAATTAGTAATAACTTTCTGTGCCACTTCAAATTCTCTTAAAGCACTTATTATACCAACCATTTCCTGAACAGGATTTACATTGGACATCTCGATAGCCCCTTCCACGATCTGGCCGCTTGATGCACCGGCCTCAGTCCCTGAGAACAGCGAATTTCCAACGTGCTGCACTGTTGATGGGTCGAGCTTTACCAGTTTAATCTTGCCGCTGTTATTTCCATCGGCATAAACAGTGCCGTCACTTGTCACCTGTATTGAGCTGCCCTGAATACGTATCGGCTTGTTTGCCGTATCAAGAACCCGGTCCCCGGAACCGTCTGCCAATAAACCATCTTTGCTGCGTATGAAGCTGCCGTTCCTTGTGTAATATATGTTATTTCCAGCGCCCTGGACCGCAAAAAAACCATCTCCCCTGCTGGCAAGATCAAGTGGGTTTCCTGTCAGCTGAACAGTGCCGTCAGTTGTGTCTATTGAAGATTGCCCGAAGTACGCCATGGCCTTTGCATCGGGATAGGCGGCATTCTGCTTGTCCGACATTCCTTCAAGCAGAGGATACAGACGTGATGAAAATGATGTCCGTTTATAGCCAGAGGTGTTGGCATTTGCCATGTTTTGGGTCACATTATCCAGTTCCTGGCTTCTCAGCATCGCTCCGGTCATTGCTACATAAATACCTTTATACATTATCAGGCCCCTCAACCATCATTACTATCGGCAAATGTAACCACAGAGAACACAGAGGGTTTGAAACAACGAGTTCACTGAGCTTCTTATTGTTTTTAAGAATGATTATTCCTCTGGGTGTTCTCATTCTTTCCTCTGCGCACTTTGTGGTTTCATTATTAATTTAAATTAATGCAATATCGGTGCCAGTGCTAAGGCTTTCAAAGTAAAGGAATTATGATTTTACCCGATAAATAAACAGGATGGCTGATTATGAAGGCATAATAATAGACGTTTACAGGGTCCGGGATCTGACAGGTATCGGTCCGCCCCGTGTATTTCCATTGAGCCGGGTTGAGAAGAAGAAAGAAAGGCCCGCTCGGGAGGAAGAGGCATCTCCGGAGGAAACAACAGAGGAAGAGTCTCCCGGGTCAGGCGAAGGTATCGATATCAAGGTATAATTTTCCCATTACAGGTAAAATTTTCCCGCTGTTAAAAAGCGTCAGAGGGTCAGAGTATCAAAGCGTCAAAGTATCAAAGATACGATCCTTCGAACAATCAATATGCCGTCGGACTTTGCTTTGACACTCTGACGCTTTGACACTTTGATACTTTTCTTTATTCCAGCAGATTATCTTTTTGAGCTTCGAAATCCCGCTTCAGATTTTCCTCTACTGCGTTAAACCGTGCCATTGTCAACCCTAAATGTTCAAAACCGATTTTGGAAAAGTCTACAGCACCCTGCATCCCTAATCCCATATGCAGACACATTGCATCAGCTACCTGGACTATCTGGCACATCGTTTCGTAGCCGCTGTCTTCAAAGCGCGGATACTCTTCAGCATGGTGATATTCGATGATCGCCTCAAGGTTCTTCGGGAGTTTCCATTTCCTGGCGATAAGCCCCCCGACATTGCAGTGATTGAATCCAAGTATCGAATCCTCGGCAACGATGGCAGGGATCTTTTCCGCATAAACCTTGTCGAGGACAAGGTTGTATTGATCAGGCAGACTATTGTTTATGACGACCTTTCCCAGGTCATGTATTAAACCGCCGACAAACACATCTTCAGGCGTCAGCATTTTAGTGTCTGCCGCCAGCAGCGATGCTGCTATCGATACACCGAGGCTATGCTCCCAATGCTGCTGCTCGAAGAGTCCTGATTTCCGGTGAAGGTCTTTAAGGGAAGCAGACATCACGAGGGACTTCACTGAATTAAAACCGATAATAATTATGGCTGTAGAAATCGAATCAATACACTTGCCTCTGCCGTAATATGGCGAATTGGCTATTTTCAAAATGCGGGTCGAAAATGACTGGTCCTGGGCAATAATAGTTTCAAGCTCATTGATGGATGAATAATCACTGCTGACCAACTGCAGGATTTTTGACGCCACGGGAGGAATACTCGGGACATCAACTGTCTGCATAATAATTTTTTCCAGGGTATCTTCTCTCATAATAAACTCCAGGTTATAGGTTATAGGTCATAGGTAAGGTTATAAATATTAGATCAATTTTCCCCATAACCCATCACCCATGACCTATAACCATATTTATATTATACCGAATTAATTATTTCTCCAGCCATGTCTTCCAGTGAAAGCACCTTATCTGCAATTCCCGCATCGACGACAGCCTTCGGCATGCCATATACAACACAGGTTTCCTCATCCTGCGCAAATATTCTCCCCCCGTTTTTTTGAGGCTGATCAACCCTTTTAGGCCGTCATTACCCATGCCGGTCAGTATTACTCCCAGCGCCCTGCCCGGGAAATATTCCGCAACAGAACCCATAAGTGCATCCACCGATGGCCTGTATATAAAATCCTCTTTACTGTCTGAAATGCTGACAACCGTCTCTATCCCCCTCACCCTCTTGACACGCATATGGCCCCAACCCGGCGCTATAAGAGCAACTCCCGCCTTCAAAGTCTCTCCCTCCCTGGCCTCCCTGACCTCTATCTGGCTCAACTGATTAAGCCTTTCCGCAAAAGGACCCGTAAAGTTAGGCGGCATATGCTGTGCAATAACAATAGGAGCGGGAAATTCCTTCGGAAGCCTCGGTATGATCTCCTGTAAAGCCTTCGGACCTCCTGTTGAGGTGCCTATGGAGAGAATCCCGATTCTGCGCTCGCCGGTGGTCCTGAGCGGTATATGAGGTGGGATCTGAATTACTTTCGGTGCTGCTACCCTGCCTGCCGGCCTGACATGTTTTTTGACAAGACCTTTCCTTGCAATCTGCTTTATTTTTTCGATCAATATCTCCCTGATCTTAACAATATTGATCGAAAGCTCGGACAGGTTTTTAGGTATGAAATCAACGGCCCCCAGATCAAGTGCGTCCAGCGTAACCTTGGCGCCTTCCGTTGCAATGGAACTAACCATAATTACCGGCAGAGGGTTTGTCTCCATGATGTGCCTTAATGCGGCGATCCCGTCCATTCTCGGCATTTCAACATCCATGGTGACAATATCGGGCTTAAGACTCTCTATTTTTTCGATCGCCTCAAGTCCGTCCCGGGCCGTGCCGACAATTTTGATCTCCGGATCGGAGGAAAGCATGGTGGACAATGCATTCCTCATGAATGCAGAATCATCAACAATGAGCAGTTTTACCATAACACCTCAAGATAATTTTGAATTTTGAATGCTGAATTATTGAAGAAAAAAAATTTCATCTTCCTTGATTCAACATTCAAAATATTCCTAGAATCCGAAATCTTTGAGAAGTTCATTGACATCCTCTTGTGAAACCTTCTCCGGAGCCGAAACATTTTCTACTGCGCGAAGGTCGGGCTTGACACCGAACGTCGTTATAAGTTTTACCAGCTCTTCTTCGATATCGCCGACAAGTTTTATCACTTTCTTAATGGTCTGCCCGGTAAGGTCCTGGAACGACTGTGTCGTCAGAATTTCAGTCAGATCATCCTCTAACCCCGTCTTGAAAGTCTTCAGATACTTTATCGATTCTTCCGGTTCTTTCAGATTTCTTATATGTGAAGCAAGTTCGTCCATAATCAATATATATTTCTCGACTATCCCCATCGTCTTGTTCGCCGCGGCTTCCGTCCTCTCAATAACGACATTCAATTGGTCAACGGCATTAGGCATCTCGGTAACTGCCATATCCTTCAGTTTCGGGTCAAGCGCTTCCTTAAAACTTCTTACCGAATCATGAAGTTTTCGAGTCACCCTTCCGACCTCCTGGAAAAGGTCATTCTGCCCTTTCTTCAATATGCCCTGGATTGCGCTGTCGGCTTTCTCATAGTCCTGGACAGAAATTGCATTCATAAAGGCGACCATTTCATCATAAAGGGCATAACGAGGGTCAGCAGTGTCGATTCCCTGCCGGGAAAGAAAATTAATTGCGTCGCACACCTCATTGACAAGCCTTTCTTGTCCTGTCCCATCAGCCTTCTTGACCAACTGAAGCTGCTCGTCTTCATTCTTTACTTCAAAAATCTCATCTTCAAACATGGTCATGTCTTCAAGAGGTATCAGTTTCTTTGTATCCAGCAGGACTATCAATTTTTCGCCGACCTTTGCAACACCTGATACAATATCGGAAGTGTTAAAGTCAGAGGGAGGCTCTATCGCTGAATCCTCTATCGTAATAACGCCCGTTATGGAATCAATAAGCACCCCGAAAATAATTCGGCCGCTCGTCACAACAATGACTTTCTCTCCTAAAGAATCGCCTCCGAGGCCGACCAGTTTTTTCAGGTTTACGATAGGAATGATCCTTCCCCTGAGGTTGGTAACGCCCTCTATATAATGAGGGACTTGCGGCAGTTTTGTCAGGCGAGGAAGATTAACAATCTCCTGGACCTTTAGAATTGGTATAGTGTATTCGCTGCCGTTCATGGTAAAGCCTATATACTGCATATCTCCTCCTCGCCTGCTTAAGCCTCAACAATAAGCGCCGTGAAGAACCCTGTGCCAAGAGCACAGGGCGTCAAAGGTCAAACAACATCAACTGCTTAACATCTTTTCCTCTTCCTTGATTGCGGATATACTGCTCTATAACCGCCTTGTTCCCTTTACCACTTATCGTTGCTATGTAATACCCATCGGTCCAAAACTCCCCGCCCCACAACTGCTGCTTTATCTCCGGTACCTTTTCAAATATCTGCTGCCCTGTGATACTCTTTATTGTCCTTACTACCTGACCGCCTGAATATTTCGGCAAAAATCTGCACAGTATGTGAATGTGATTCTGATCGAAGCCTACTGTGCTCGGTTCTATTGCATATCTTTCTTTAAATCCTTTCAGTGTTTCCACAATAACCTCTTTTACCTTCTCATTCACAACTGCCTTCCTATATTTCACGGTCAACTGAATATGATAGTAACACTCCGATATATTGTGATACCAATGCCAGATTTCTCCTTCAACATCAACCATTCTCCAGTATAACGCTTCTTAACGTACATCGGTAAGCAATTCAGCCCTGTGCCAAGAGCACAGGGAGCTCTTGCTTATTCATTAGAACGCTGCATGACACCTTATTATTTATTGGTCAGCACAAAAATATTGCGTGAAAACACTGCAAGATCAAGAATAAGCACAACCCTCCCGTCACCGGTGATTGTGGCGCCCAATATGCCGCATTCTTCCGATTCTATTCCGTTGATGGTCTTAATCACTATCTCCTCCTGTCCGATTAATTCATCAACTGCGATACAAAACCGCCTGTCTCCAACGAGCACGACAAGCACATAGGTGTGGTCCCTGGACTCATTGTTCCTATTCTGCACCGAGAGGACATCCGACATGTCGAATAGCGGGACGACCCTGCCCCTTATAGTCAGCACTTTCTGCCCGGTTATGTCCTTTATATTGTCTTTCTTAATCCTGAGCGTCTCTTCTATCATGGATTGCGGGACAGCGTAAAACTCGCTGCCGACCCTGACCATCATTGCCTGTAATATCGCCAGTGTCAGAGGCAGACTTATCTTGAAGGTGGTCCCGATATCTTTTTTTGAAATAACTTCAACATAACCGTTCAGTTTCCCAACGTTAGTTTTAACAACATCCATTCCAACCCCCCGGCCGCTCAATTCGGTTGAAACGTCCTTTGTTGAGAATCCGGGAAGGAAGATCAGGTTTATTGCTGCATCATCGGACATCTTCTGATACTCTTCTTCTGATATAAGCCCTTTTGCAAGCGCTTTTTTCTTTACCGTATCAATATCGATACCCTTGCCGTCGTCTGATACTTCAATAACAATCTGTGTCCCTTTTTGGTAAGCGCTGAGAATTATTCTCCCTTTTCTTGGCTTGCCTTTCAGTTCTCTTTCATCCGCAAACTCGACCGCATGGTCTATGGAATTCCTTATGATATGAACAAGTGGATCACCGATATTCTCGATTACAGTTTTATCAACCTCCGTATCCTCACCAAACATCTCCAGATCTATGTCCTTGCCAAGAGTTCTGGACATATCTCTTACCATTCTGGGGAACTTGCCGAAAACCTTCGAAATGGGCTGCATCCTCATCTTCATCACAGCAAGTTGGAGATCTGAGGTGACTCTATCCAGAAAACCGGTTGTTTCCAGAAGGCTTTCAACATACGGGTCATCGGAATAATTCACGTCGAGTTTGGCTGCAAGGTTAAGTAGCCTGTTCCTGGCGAGAACTATCTCCCCGGCAAAGTCCATAACCTTATCAATTCTCGACACGTCGACTCTCAACTGAGAAACAACTTCTCTCTCTTTTGCAACCTGCTGTGCCTGATCAGCTGCAGGTGACGGTGGAGGGAAATGTTCAGCTTTTGCCTCTGCCCTTGCCTCTACCTCTACCTCCGGCTCCGGCTCCGGTTCTGCTTCTTTTTTTGCATCAGCTTTTACCTCTACCTCTGTCTTTACCTTTTCTTCTTCCGTCCGGGTTGACGGCTTTGCAGATTCCGAAGCACGGTCTAATTCATTAAGGAGGTTTGAAATATCTTCCTCGATGCCGTCTTTCATTTTTATATGGAAAATAAAGAGCCTTAATGCATCAACACTCTTCAGTATTACGTCCATCAACTCCCTCGAAAGGACAATTTCAGCATCGCGAAGCCGTTTCATGATGCTTTCAGCCCTATGGGCAACATCAACTATGGGCTGAAAGCCGAGAAACCCTGCAGCTCCCTTGAGCGTATGCATGCCGCGAAAAATTTCATTGAGGATATCTTTATCGTAGCCCTTTGTTTCCAGTTCGACAAACATGGGATCGATTCTTTCAAGCGTTTCCGCAGCTTCGATAACGAATTCGCTTATTATTTCTTCCATTTCGTCAGCCATGACTATCCCCCTGCTTTCAAGGACTTCTTCTTTTCCGCAATTTTTTCGAGTTTTTCTCTAAGTATCTCTGCTGTAAATGGCTTTACGACATAGTTGTCGACTCCTGCCTTGATGGCCTCTATCACTTTCTCTTTTTCCGCCTCTGCCGTGACCATGAGAAAAGGAATGTCCCTCAAGGGTTCCGGCTCCTTCCGGACTTTCCTGAGGAGTTCGATGCCCTCCATATTGGGCATATTCCAGTCTGAAATAACCAGCCCGAAATTGCCGCCTTTCAGCTTAATCAAGGCCTGTGCCCCATCTTCAGCCTCATCTATATGTTCAAAACCGAGTTGTTTCAGAAGATTCCTCACTATTCTTCTCATAGTCGGGAAGTCGTCGACAACAAGCACTTTGAGGGCCAGATTAAACATTACTATCACCTCCGCTAAATATCTTTTTGACAATGCGTTTTATACTGTCGCTGATCGCGTCGGCATTAGTCGGTTTGACCAGGTAGTCATCAACTCCGGCATCAAAGGCTTTTTTCTTTTCTTCCTCCTCATCCTCTGTAGTAACCATAATTATCGGGATATCCTTCAAGGTGCTGTCAGACCGCAATGTTTTTGTGAGTTCAATGCCGTCCATGTAAGGCATATTCATATCGGTAACAACAAGGTTTATACTTTCGGTGCCGAGTTTTTCAATCGCATCCAGTCCGTTTTCCGCCGGCAATACCTCGTATCCCTTTCCTTTAAGATATAGACTGAGCAGTTTCCTCGTTGTTTTGTCATCATCAACAATCAATATCTTCATAATGAACTCCTCCAAAAACAGGCGATAGGCAATAGGTTATAAGACGGGCGATCGGTTATAGGCAATAGGCAATAGGTCACGGAAAACAAAATTATAAAAAATATTCTATGACCTGTCTTATTGTCTTTGCTTTTCCTATCGCCTATCGCCCATAGCCCATTGCCTGTGTTATTATTTTTTCCCATAACCTATTGCCTATAGCCAGCCTTTCCTATACTTTCTGATATATAATTACCTTGTTGATGACCACAGGTCTAAAGGCCCTTGTCAGATTATGGAGGCTTTCAGAAGTGCCTATAATGAGATATCCTCCCGGCCTGAGAGCATCATACAAATGCGATACCACCTTCTGCTTGGCCTTATCATCAAAATAAATAAGGACATTCCTGCAGAAAACCACATCGACACCGCGTATCATCCTTACATCTTTTTCTTCCACCAGATTTACCCTGGAGAATTTTACCATCGATTTGACCGCGCTCGATAAACTATATTGCTGGTCGGTGTTTTTAAAGTATTTATTCAAATAAGGGACAGGGACATTCCTTATGGCATACGAACCGTACACCCCTGCACGTGCTGATGCCAGTACTGATTCGCTGATATCCGAAGCAAAGATATCTTTTCTGAATCCGCCGAGCTCGACTTTTTCGAGAAGGACAATGGATACGGTATACGCTTCCTCCCCGGTAGCAGACGCGGCAGACCATATTTTAATGTCCCTGCGGCCTGCTTTTGCATTTTCAGCAGTAATCTGGTTCAATAATTCACCTCTGAATATATCGAACTGCTGCGGCTCCCGGAAGAAAAAAGTCTCATTGGTAGTTATTAAATCAAAAAGGCGCTGGAGTTCACGGTGGTCGGAATTATACCTGAGACTATAAAGGTAGTCCTCATAGCCCTTGAGATTCAACTCCTGTATTCTTCTTCCAAGTCTGTTTTCAAGAAAATACTTTTTATTGTCCGGTATGAAAATACCGCTTTTCTCATAAATAAAGTCCCTGAACTGTTTAAATACTTCATCGCTTATTGTGATCATCATAAAGAGTTGAGCGCCTCCCGGATTTTCTCCCGGACATCTTTATTGTTATGCTCCACTTGCGCAGAAAGCGCCTCATACGCTTCCCTTCCGCCGAGTTCAACAATGGCGTCTATGGCGGACATCACAACGGGAATGAACTCATCAAGAAGCAAAGGAGCTATCTTGCTGATTGCTATTTCTCTCTCGCAGGAGAAGGCAACGGTCTTGACTGTATAAAAACGGACCCAGGGGTCGTCGTCCCCAAGGACCTCCAAAAGTTCCGGGGAACAGCAACACGCCTTTCCAAGACTAACCACTGCGGCCTTCCGTATGTCCGCATCACTGTCTCCTAAAAATTGAATCAGCCGGGAGTTGGCCCGCCCGGTCCCTATCCTGCCCAGGCTGTAAATGGCGGCAATTTTTACTTTCTTATCGGGCTCCCCTGTGAGCCTCAGGAGAAGATCTGCATCCGATACAGTCTTGGCAATGATCTCGCGGATAATGGTACTGTAACGACTGATGTCGGAAAGGAACCTGTCTGCATCTATTTTAAGCAGCGATTCAACAATTTTCTCAAGTACATCATAATACTTTTCCACATCCATCAGTTCCGCCAGCGGTTGATATGCTTCTTCTCCCTGTATAGCACCGAGCGCCTCAATTGCCAGGCGTCTCACATGGGCATCGACATCTCGCTGAGAGGTCTCAAGCAGCGGATTTATGGACTCAGTACCGCCTACGGCACCAAGCGCAAGGGTCGAAGCCCTTCTCAAATCCCTCCTTGTATCACTCAAATACCTGATAAGCGCGGGAATAGATCTCCTGCTTTTCATTTCACCCAGAATCTCTATCGCAAACGATTGTCCCCTGTACTTCCTGTCCTGAAGCTCAAGCAGACGCAAGAGTTCCTTTTCGGAATCGATCGATTTAATGGTAGATTTCAACTTTGAAATTTTCTCTTCATTATCAGGCAATGAGGGGTCCAGAGATCCCGTAACGTCAACCATCAGACTAACAGCTTCCCTGCAATTAAGCGCTGCTATACCCTTCAGCGCCACCTCCTTGTCGTCCCATTCACCCTCTTTGAGCATGGTGATCAGGTATTCTGCAATATCCGACATGTCCGGGTTAATGCCTATTTTGATAAGGCTTTTTATCACCGCGTTTCTTTCATCCTGAGGCGCATGCTGCAGATAGGCCACAAGCTTTTCTGCAGCCTTATCAGAGCCGAGGTTGCCAAGAGTATCAATGGCTTCAAGACGGACAATCTGGGAAGGCAGCGCCAGCAGCGCAGCTATCTGCTCCACTGAACTGTCATCCTTGAGTTCCCCGAGCGCTTCCAGCACAGAAAAACAGACCCATTCCTCATCATTCAAGGCATTGACAAGTTCCGGGATAGCCCGACGATATCCAAGCAGGCCGAGGGCCTTTGCCGCAGAAGCCCGAACATTGCTGTTGCTGTCCTTGAGCATCGGGACTATAAAAGCAGGGTCAACACCGTTACCTATATCGGTCAAAAGATCAACGGCGAATTTTCTCACATCGTCATCTTTGTCTTTAAGCAGAGGATAAAGAAGCGGTACTGATACGCCCCCCAGCTGCGTGAGGATAATAAGAGCGGTGTTACGCAGATATGTATTCTCCCTTAAGAGCGGCAGCACCATGTAAGCGGTCACCTCTCCTCCAATAGCTATCAGGGACCTCATTGCAGCGTCCTGCACGCCGGCGCTTTCATCGCTCAGCGCTTTTATCAGCGGGAATAACGCCCTTTCATCGCTTTCAGCCAACTCCGCTATAGTGCGCTTTCTGACAGAAGGGTCCGTATCAGATAATTTCTTAATCAAATTTTTGATATTCTTTGCCACGTAATCAGCCTCCGAATGACCCCCGATCAAGGAGAGATTAGGTAATCCTGCAGCTTGCCACAGGGTTTGCTCGTTTAAAATCTGTTATAGAATAATATATAAACTGTATAAAAGTATTCAAGCCTATAATTATACCTAAAAAAAAGGCAAAAGGCTAATGGCAAAAGGTTAACGGCCAATTACACAAACCGCTTTCGTATTCTTCTCTTATTAAACCTTTAGCCTTTAGCCCTTTGCCTTTTGCCCTTTTTTCCTTTGCCTCACCTGAAGTCCTCCATAACGGAACGCAGCTTCAAAAGGGCCTTACCGTGCAGTTGGCAAACTCTGGATTCGCTTATATCCAGGACTTTCCCTATCTCTTTCATGGTGAGTTCTTCATAGTAATAAAGGGTCATAACAAGCCTCTCTTTTTCCGGTAAACCATCAATGGCGCTGCCAAGAGTGGTCTTCAATTCTTTAAGGTTGAGTTCACCAAGAATGTCTTTACCCTCTTTATCAGAAATGCATTCCAGAATATCCAGGGTCTCACCTTCGGTATTCGTTATTCCGAGGTCCTCAAGATTGATCATACGCATGGTATTGGCAGTAGATAAAGTCTTGTAAAGCTCATCAAGAGATATATGCAATCTTTCGGCAACTTCCTCATCACTGGCGCTGCGATTGAGCTCCTTTTCCAATGCTGAATATGCGTGCCTCGTATCATCAAGCTTTTTTCTGGCGTCTTTGGATACCCACTGCATGGAACGTACTTCATCAATAATGGCTCCCCTTATCCTGAAATCGGCAAAGGTGCTCAAGCTGGCATTAAAGGACGGGTCATACCGCTCTATTGCCTCCAGAAGTCCTATTATGCCCGCGGACACCAGGTCTTCGATGCTTAATTCGGCAGGAAGATAAAAAGCATACCTGGACGCATAATATTTTACTCTGGGCAGGAATTGCCCGATTATTTGTTCTTTTTCTTCTTCCGATATTATCATTCCACTCTAAGTGCCTTCTTTAAAAAAAACTGTATATTGCCTTTTACATCGGAAAGGGGATTTTCAATCAGTCTTTTCCCTATAACGGCGAGCTTCTTTGAAAAAATACTGTTCGGGTACATGGCAATGTAGCCTTTCTGGGCTATAATGGCATCCTTGACATGCTGCTCATAAGGCAGAAAGCCTATGTATTCCACAGAGAGGCTCAGGAATTTGTCTGCTACTATTGCCAGCTTTCTGAATGTATCGAACGCCTCTTTTTCAGACCTGGCCGTGTTGACAAGGATCCTGAAATTCTTTTCTCCAAAATCCCTGGATAACACCTTTATCAAGGCATAAGCGTCTGCCAGCGACGTAGGCTCCGGGGTGACAATAACAATAATCTCCTGTGCTGCGCTGCAGAAAAACAGCACGTTGTCAGAGATGCCGGCGCCGGTGTCGATCAGGCATATATCGAATGGCAAATCAAAACAGTCCAGTTCTGAGACAAGCTTCATCCGGTTTTTTTCGGAGAGCTCAGTCAACGCCCTGACACCTGAACTCGCGGGCATAATCATTATGCCTAACGGACCGTTAACAATAATATCCTTTATCGTCTTCTCCCCCAGCAGGACATGCTTAAGGTTGAATTTTGGAGCTATGCCGAACAGCACATCAATATTGCTTAACCCAAGGTCGGCATCGAGAATAAGCACTTTCTTGTTCAAACTCGCATAAAACAGCGCAAGGTTTGCAACAAAGTTGGTTTTGCCCACACCGCCCTTACCGCTGGAAACCGCTACTATACGTGGTCCTGAATTATTCATTATATTCCTCCAATAATCAGGCCCGCAAGGAACTCCGGGGTGGGAACCCTGATGTCGTCCGGCACACCTGGCCCGGTAGTGATAAATGAAAGCGGCCGGCTTGTGAGCATGGAAATGTTGTAGAGGTCCCCGTAATGGGTCGCCATATCAAGCTTTGTAAATCCGATTGAGTCGATCATCTCGGTCTTGCAGCTATGCCATGCCTTTAGCGCCGAAGATACGTTCATCGAGGAATCCATCAGGAAGCATTTCTTGACAGGGAACCCTGAAGGGAAGATATCTTTAATGTCCTCCAAGATATTATTGAATTCAGTACCAGGTGTGTCGATGAGCATTGGCCCCCTCCCCATTTCCTTATATATTATTTTCGGCAGATCGCTTACCCGGCTCACCACTCTTAAAGAACATCGTAGTTGTTTGGAAAGCTCTTTCATGCTTGCAATAGAACCTATCCTGTCGGAATCGAGAGAGATGAGATTAACAGGCCTTTTTTTCGATGTAAAGAGATGGGCAATCTTGGAAACAGTCGTTGTTTTGCCCACGCCGGGAGGTCCGAGAAATATGAGCCCGCTGTCTTCTGCCGGAAGAAGCCCCTGTATTTTAAGGTCATCCTTTATGCTGTTTTTCAAGCTGTCGAGCGTTTCCTGAGATCTCTCCAGCAAAAGCATGGCAAACTGGGTATCAACTCCCTGCCTCACGAGCAGATTAAAAAGTCCTTTCTTGTCCTTTCCTATTCTGAGAGAGGGGACAATCGGACGCAGCGTCTCTTTGAGATAACAGACCTCTTCTCTGAGCCCTCTTATCTCTTTCAGCAGGTCGCCCATTTCAGAAGTGAGCGCCTTTTCAGCAGGCCGGGACGGTGAGTCATCGTTTTCGTCAAGGGCCACGGTAACTTCGACTGCCTCTTTGCTAAGCATCCCGAACGGGCCTGTCTTTATCGATTTGCTCGACAATATTATTGCATCCGAACCGAGCTCTCGTTTCACTGTCTCCAATGCTTCCTTAAAGCTCCCGCCGACAAATTTCTTGATCTTCATCTCATTCCCACCTCCCTTTAAAAACAGTAGCCAGTCGCCGGTAGCCAGGAAAGACCCTGCATCCCGGCACTTCCCATTTTTCTTTTTCCATTATTCTGATTTCGATTATCATTTTATCAATCCGTTCATGCTTTCCTGGTCCCTGGTTCCAGGCCACCGGATACTGTATTATTTATTCTATTTTTAAAGTGCCGATCGAATATACCCGCGTATTAGGCGCAACTTCGCCATGAGATAAGACCATAATACTGCCTGAAATCTTCTCAGCCAGCTTCTTCAGAAATCTCCTTATCGACGGTGAACAAAGCACGACCGGCTGATACCCCTTGCGGACGCCGTCTTCATAATTTCGCTTCAGGTTCTCGGTGATCTTTTCAGATGTCAAGGGATCAAGCGCCAGATATGAGCCCTGAGGGCTGCTCTGGACAGCCTCTATTATCTGCCGCTCTACCTTAGGGTCTACTACTATGACCGATAACGAGCCGTCGGCCCCCTGCAATTGTTTTGTAATGCTCCTGGCGAGCCCTTGTCTGACATACTCGGTAAGCACGTCGGTGTCCTTAGTCACAGGTGCATAATCCGATAGCGTTTCGAGTATCGTCTGAAGATTTCTGATGGAAATTCTTTCTCTCAACAGATTCTGCAGGACTTTCTGGACAGCACTTAAGCCCATCAGTGAAGGGATGAGGTCCTCCACCACTTTAGGCTGGGTTTTGACGAGATTATCAAGCAGCTTCTGTACATCCTGTTTGCCTAATAATTCACTCGAAAAATTTTTAATTATTTCTGTCAGGTGTGTCGTGATGACTGATGGCACATCAACAACCGTATATCCGGCAAGATGTGCTTCCTCCTTGGTCTTTTCATCAATCCAAACAGCATTTAAGCCGAAAGCCGGGTCTTTTGCCGGAATGCCTGCTAGCGCCGGAGCTTCGGCGCCCGGTGAGATAGCAAGGTATTTATTAAGCATTACCTCTGAAGAAGCAACCTCGACACCCTTTACAAGAACCGAATAAGCATACGGCTTCAACGACAAATTGTCTTTTATATGCACCGGAGGAACAATAAAACCCATGTCAGTAACCATCTGCCTTCTGATCGCCTTTATTCTGTTCAAAAGTGGGCCCCCTTCCTCCACTATCGGTATAAGCCCGTAGCCGATGTCCAGCGCAAGAGGATCCAACGGAAGCAATGATTCCAGGGTCTCCGGCTGTTTGAGTGCCGCTCCGGCAGGGGCAGCTGCGGCTGCCGCCTTTTCAGGGAGCTTTTGTCTCATAAAGTAGGCCCCAGCCCCGGTTATGCTTGCGATCATTAAAAAAGGTATATGAGGCAGACCCGGAATGATACCGAAAAAACCGAGTATCCCGGCAGCCGTGCCCAGCACCTTGGGGTTAAAAAAGCTGCTGGACCACATCGCCCCCGAGGTTGGCCTCAGACGCGGCCCTTGTGACAATAATACCGGCAGCAGTTGAGGTGACGAGTGCCGGGATCTGGGCAACCAGCCCTTCACCTATGGTGAGTATTGTGTAAGTCTGCGCCGCCTCTGTAATCGGCATGCCCTTCTGAATGACCCCGATGAGAAAACCGCCGACAATGTTTATCACCATGATAATTATTGCGGCAATAGCATCTCCCCTGACAAATTTGCTCGCGCCATCCATAGCTCCGTAGAAATCAGCCTCCCTGCTTATGTCCTGCCTTCTCTTCCGGGCCTGCTTATCATCTATAAGTCCGGAATTCAGGTCTGCATCGATACTCATTTGCTTGCCCGGCATTGCATCGAGAGTAAACCTGGCTGAAACCTCGGCAATTCTGCCCGCACCCTTTGTAATAACAACAAAATTTATGATTATTAAAATGAAGAAGAGGACGAAGCCTACGACATAGTTACCGCCGACTACGAATTCTCCGAAAGCTCTGATGACCCGTCCGGCAGCCTCGACACCGGTATCTCCCCTCATGAGAATAAGGCGGGTGGAGGCAATATTCAAAGAGAGTCTGAACAGTGTCGCTACCAGCAGAATAGAAGGGAATACGGAAAAATCAAGGGGCCGTTCGGTATAGGCCGAAACAAGCAGCACAATTATGGACAGTGTAATGCTGAACGATAAAAAAAGATCCAGCAACAGAGGAGGCATTGGGATGATCATCAGTCCGAGGACCACCACAATCCCTACTGCCAGTATAATGTCGCTCTGTTTTAAAATTTTTTCGAGCATATCCTTACACCAGGTAATAGGTCATGGGTAATAGGTTATAGGTGATTGGTAAAAGCTTAATAAACATTCTGGCCGTTCCTATAACCCATGACCTATTACCCCTCACCTTTTTTTTATTTTTCCTTTCAGTTTATAAACATTTGCAAGTATTACAGCAATCGCCTTGTAAAAAACCTCCGGGATTTCCTGATCAAGATCAAGTTTATATAAGGACCTGGTGAGCAGTTTATCTTCAAAGATCGGGACCCCATGTGCTTTTGCTATCTCTTTTATCTTCTCGGCAATCAGATTGGCCCCTTTTGCCGTTACAGCAGGAGCGCCCATCGTGGCCGAATCGTACTTGAGCGCAACAGCAAAATGGGTAGGGTTGGTAATTACCACATCTGCCTTCGGCACTTCCTGCATCATTCTTTTGCGCGCCATATCTCTCTGAAGACTCCTTATCCTGGCCTTGACCCTCGGGTCGCCCTCCATCTCCTTATGTTCTTCTTTCACTTCCTGTTTGGTCATCCTCAGGTCTCGTGAATACTGCCATCGCTGGTATGCAAAATCAGCAATCGCGAAAATAGATAGGACCACAACAGCCGTCAGGATAAGCTTTTTTACCTGCACAAAAGTAAACTGTGCGATACTCAAAACATCCATGTCGGGAAGGAGAGGAAGATTCACTATCTGTTTTTTTATAAGCAGATAAAGAATGGCGCCGAGGATAATCACCTTTAATACGCCCTTTGCCCCCTCGACAATAATTCTAAGGGTGAAAAACTTTTTTATCCCCTGCAGCGGGTTGATTTTACTGAGGTCCAGCTCCAGCGACCTGGTTGATATTAAAAAACCGCTTTGCATAAAATGCACAGCCACAACAGCAATGACCACTGACAAAAACAGGGGGGTCATTATCATGAGCGTTTTAATGGAGTCAGCCCTGAATATTGCTATAAAAGAGGACTCCGTCAGCGTAACCTCAAAACCTCTTATCAGCGCCGACCTTAAATAGGCCGTCAGCATTGTAAACATGAAACCGCCAAAGGAAAGGTACAGGAATACCACCCAGAGCGGCATTAGGCCGACGAGGTCCTTGCTTTGGGCGATATGACCCTGTTCACGTTCCTTTTGACGTTTTCGGCCCGTCGCCTGTTCGGTTTTCTCCTGAAACTCTTCTGCCATATTAATTCAGGTAATGGGTTATAGGTAATAGGTTATAGGCCATAGAAAATAAAGAAATAAGAAATAGCTTTTTTCCATGACCTATTACCCATAACCTATTACCCATAGCCTGTCCTTTCATCTCGTAATCACGATAATGGTGTCTTTCATAGTCATGAATGCTTTTTCAATGACCGCTATGCTGACCGGCATGGACAGAACTATGAATACAAGACCCAAAACTATAAGCAACGGCATGCTTATGAAAAAAATATTCGCCTGGGGAATCGCTTTTGTAAGAAATCCCATTGCCAGGTTTGTCAGCACCTGTACAGCCAGCACCGGGGCCGCGATCTTAAATGCAAGCGGGAAAAAAAATGCATTCAGTTTTATGACCGAACTGAACACGCCGTTATAATTAATGCCTGTATTATCAAAGCTGCGCACTATACCCTCAATAAAATAAAGATGCATGTCGAATAAAAAAAATAGCGTCATGGCCAACATTGTATAGAAGAGACTCACCGGTCCCAGTTGCTCCTGAAACAGAGGATTGAAAACCGCTGCCACCGTTAAGCCCATCTCCACACTTATCCATTGTGCCGCCATATCAATAGCTCCCAGGATTATTCGTGCTGTTAACCCCATGGCGACACCCACAAAAAAAGCCTCAAAAATTACCCTTTCAGGATTATCCATATTAACATTCACTATCGGAAGGAGCATGAGCGTAAGCGCAAGAGCAAGGCCCGCCCTTATCATTATGGGCGTTTGCTGCGCGCCGATAAAAGGTATAAAGCTCAGCATAACCGCCACCCTGATGAATATGGGAATGAATTTGTAGGCATAGAGGTTTATTACGTTATACAGTTCCATATAATTCAGGTAATAGGTTATAGGTAATGGGTAATAGTTTAGCCTTTCCTATGACCCCTGACCTATTACCCATAACCTGTTTTCACCTCACATAAAGCGGTATATTAGTAAAAATACTCGTTGTAAAGCCTATCAGCACCTTTACCATCCATGGAAGCGCAACAAGCAAGGTGATAAAGACCGCAATAATCTTCGGGACGAAGGTCAAGGTCATCTCCTGCAGTTGCGTAATCGCCTGAAAAAGGGCTATCAGCAATCCGATTACAAGGCTCACCAGTAATACCGGACCGCCTACCAACAGAATCGTTGTAAAGGTCTGCTTGGAAATCTGGTTTAAGAGCTCAATTGTCATCTGAACCCCTTTATAAGAGAACCTATCAGAAGCTCCCATCCATCGACCAGGACAAAAAGCAGCAATTTGAAGGGCAGTGAAATCATAACGGGAGGGAGCATCATCATCCCCATGGAAAGCAGTATGCTCGCAACAACCATATCAATAACCAGAAAAGGAAGAAAAATAAGGAACCCTATTTCAAATGCCTTCTTAAGCTCACCAATAGCAAAGGCTGGGATAACCACACGTAAAGGCAAATCCATCGGTTTTGCAGGGTTCTCCGATTTCGACATCCTGAGAAAAAAAGCAAGCTCTTTCTCGCTTGTCTGTTTAAGCATAAACTCCTTCAGGGGAACAGCTCCTTTGTTAAGCGCTTCTTCGGCCCCGATCTCTTTCTTTGAATAAGGTTGATACGCATCTGCATAAATCCTGTCCAGGACCGGTGACATGACAAAAAATGTGATAAAAAGAGCCAGCCCTATCAGCACTTGTGTCGGCGGCACTGAAGGAGTGCCGAGCGCCTGCCGAAGAAAGGAAAGCACCACAATAATCCGCGTAAACGAGGTCACCATGACAAGAATTGCCGGCAATATGGACAACAATGTAATAAACAGGAGCAATTCAAACGGCGTTGACATGCCCAAAAAACCGCCGCCGGCTGCAGTAGGCGCAGGCGCGGCAAATGAATCAGTAGCCAGTAGCCAGTAGCAGGTAGCCGGAAGAACGGCAGCAAAGAAAGAAAAAGTGCTAAAGGCACAAGATGCTTTTCTATTCTTGTTTTTCATTTCCTGCTCCCACCCACCGGCCAGAAGGTAATCTTTTTCCGGCCGCCGGCCACTGGTCCCTGGTTACTATTTTTCAGCGCTTCTTCTACTCCCTCACGGTCCAGCTTGCTCAGAAGTGAGATGCCTTGATCGCCGACGCCGACTGCCATATAGTCATTAAGGACCTTAACAACAGCTATCCCTTTTTTGGGTCCGAATGATTGATAGTAAAGCATCTCTATCATCCCTTTACGCGGAAGCACCTTTTGCTTTAGAAACATGAGCAGCAGATAGACCGCAGCAAGGGTGAAGAGTAAGGCCGCAAAAACCTTGACCAGCTCTAATCCCATAAAAACCACGTCGAGCGTCGAGCGTCAAGCGTCAAGCGTCGAAAGCAAAAAACAAAACAAAAAAAACTGCCTTTTCTTTTTTTGGCGCTCGACGCTTGACGCTCGACGCTTGACGCTCGACTCTCGACGCGTTTTTTCATCTTAATTGTCTCACCCGCTCGGTAGGGCTTACGATGTCCGTTAATCTGATGCCGAATTTTTCATTGACCACAACAACCTCGCCCCTGCCGATAAGCTTTTGATTGACGTACACCTCCATAGGCTCGCCGGCCAGCTTATCAAGAGCAATGACAGAGCCCTGGCCGAGCTGTAACAGCTCCTGAATGAGTATTTTTGTGCTCCCGATAACTACCATTAGTTCAAGCGGGACATCAAGGATAAAATTTATATCACGCTGAACACCCTGGGTTGGTTGGACTTCCCCCTTAAATTCTGGTACTTCCGGATTCTTTAGCTCTTCCGCCATTATATTATCTCCCTTCAGACTTTGCTGACGTCCGCGACTGCCTTGGTTATTTTTACGGCCCTGTATCCCTTGAGCAGGCCGAATTTGGCTTTAAACTTGACGAATCCCTCAACCGTCACTCCGAGGTCATCGTCTACATTTGTATTCAGGACAAGCACGTCATCCTCTTTCAGCGCAAGCACCTCACTTACATTAAGTACGGTACTCCCAAGTACGCCGGTCATCGTGACAGATGTTTCTTTCAGCCGCTCCTTTAATCGTTCAAGCCATTTAACATCCAGTTCATCCCTGTCAGCCGAAAATGCGCTGTACAATTTCTCTTTTATCGGTTCTACCGACCCATACGGTATACAGAGGAAAGCCTTGCACAGCCTGCCTTCGATCTCGAGAACAAACTCTACTTTAATGACAACATCAACAGGGGTAACAATAGTAACGAATTGGGGGTTCATTTCCGAACGCACATAAACAGGTTTTATTGGATGCACCGGCTTCCATGCATCCTCCATGTCGTCAAAAAACATTATGACTACCTTATGGATGATTTTTTGTTCAATGGGCGTAAACTCCCTTCCCTCGGGTTTGTAATAGCCTTTCCCCGTGCCTCCGAAGAAGTACTCTATAAGACTGAATATCATCGAGGCGTCAAACACCAGAAGCCCGAAGCCCCTGAGCGGCTCCATTTTGAAAATATTTATGCTTGAAGGAAATGGAACGCCTCTCATAAAATCATAAAATTTGGTAATAGTGACATTGACGTTAGTGACGTCCACCATGTGCCTGATCGCGGCAGACAGAGAAAGACGGAAGTTCCGGGCCAGCCGCTCATTGGCAATATCAAGCGAAGGCATCCTCCCCCTGACGATCTTCTCCTGGCCGGTAAAATCATATGCCTTTACGCCGGAAGTGTCCTCCAGCTTCTCTGTTTCTACTTCTCCTTCAGAGATTCCCTTTAATAGGGCATCAACTTCATCCTGCGAAAGAATATCTTCCATCTAAAAAACCCCGTTTGTCTCGCGCAAAGACGCAAAGCACGCAAAGAAAAAATAATCCTTTCTTTGCGTCTTCGCGCCTTTGCGTGAAAATTCTGTTTTCATTGCATTACGAACTCAGTGAGATAAACATTTTTCACCGTGTTGTTCCCCAGTATCTGGTTTGCCATCATATTTATTTCGTCTTTGAGCTGCAGTTTTCCTTCAGGCGACATGAGCGAATCGGAAGTCTTGCTTGTCAGAAGATTGATGATCGCATCCCTGATCTGTGGTGTTTTTCCCTTGGCGCTTTCCAGAGTAAGTGGATTCGATAGCTCTAATTGCATCGATACCTTGAGGAACTTGGTGGCGCCCTGGTCGCCCAGATTAACGACAAAAGGATCGAGTGCAAACATAACACTCTCATCCTTCTTCAGATCTTCCTTTCCCTTCTTTTGTGCTTTGTCGCCGCCTGATTTCGAAAGAAAGAAAAAGGCGCCGCCGCCGCCCGCCAGAACCGCAACGACAACTGCGATAATGACGATAAGCCCTATCCCCTTTTTCTTTTTTGGTTTTTTAGTTTCTTCGTCTAACTTACCATCGCTTTCCTCATCCATACCCCCCCCTTAAATTAACGTCAAGCGTACCTTAGGCACGCTTGACGACCTTTTATAAAGGATGCTCGACGCGTTGTTATAGAGCACAGAGCGTGCCAGTATCTAACTTGTTGATTTTACAAGGCAATTAAAGAGTGGAGTCAACAAAATGACGGCTGGAGAGCTTTTTAGAGCCTCCAACCGTCAAAATATAGATAAAACCGGGTAATAGCCTATAGGCTATAGGTAATGGGGGTTAGATCATATAAAACTGGTAGTGGATACCAGGTAATGGGTTATGTGCCTATGGCCTATAACCCATCACCCATAACCAATTACCCGTTTTTATTACTGTTTTGCATTCTGCAAGGCAGTAAACAGTTGTTGAGCAGTTGAGATAACTTTTGCATCAGCCTCATATGCGCTCTGAACAGTAATCATATTGACAAATTCGCCTGACAAGTCGACATTACTTTCCTCAAGGGAATCGGAGAATATGGCTCCAAATCCGGCGTCCCCTGCAAGACCGGGAATCGGCTGCCCTGAACCTGCGGACTGGGTATACAGGTTGTTTCCCACATTTGTAAGCTCAGTGGCTGCATTAAACCGTGCCAGTTGAATTTGAGCAATATTCTTGGTTTGTCCATTAGTAAATGTGCCTGTTAGGACACCGGCCTCGGAAATGCTGAAGCTCGACAGACTGCCCGCTGCGTATCCGTTCTGGTACTGGTTCGTGACCGAACTCGGTGAACCATATTGTGTTGTGCCGGTAGTTCCGCTTCCGCCCTGGGAAGTAGTCTCATTTTCTAACTGTCCGAAATCAAAAGCAATCGACTGATTCTGAGTGACGCCGCCGGTGAAATTGAAGCTGTTATAATTGTCCGGTACAACGTCAACAAGCGCACCGGCCGTATTGAAATCGAGTTTTCCCGCCGCCGATATCTGTGGTATAGCGGGCTGGGTAGTGCCGCTGACACTGTCGCTCGTAGGCACCGCGGCCCAATACATCCAACTGTTTCCTGTTGGCGCCGAAGACACCTTCTCGAAATAGACATTAGTCAGATGGCTGTTGCCGCCCGAGTCGTATACAGTCATCGATGTTGAGAAAGCGCCCGCAGGGTTGTTAGGATCAAACCCTGCAACCTGGTAATCAGCTGTCTGCGCGCTGCCTACAGCAATGGTCGAAACACCCGTACCAGTACCGTTAGTGTTAATATTGGAAAAGCCCAATATATTCGATGCCGTAGTCTGTGCATCATTCCAGTCAAAACTCACCGCCTGAGGGGCAGCAACATTATTGATCGTAAACTCGTACTGGCTGGCGCTGGCGCTGGAAGTAGTATAACTGACCGTTACTGCCGACGCGGCATAACCGAGCGCAGTATTGACTTTAGTCTCCACCTGGGCGGCAAGCGCAGAGCCGGAATACGCACCCGCTGCAAGAGTTACTGTAACTGGAGCTGCGGAGCCGGTCACCACAATTTGATCATTTGTGGCGCCTATAGTAAAGGGTGAGCCGCCTATAGGATCATACAAGGGGGCAGTTTGCAGCAGATTAGCAAAGATTGTCGCCTGTGACGTCGGGGTTGGAGAGCCGACTCCGATCGCTGAGATGTTTATGTCCCCGCTGGCGCCGAACGTGCCGGCCGTTACGCCTGTTCTTGTGGTAACCGGCTGCGTCAGCGCGGCGTTACCCTGTAGAAAATCACCGCTGGGATTCACAAGATTACCATTTTGGTCCACACTGAACTGGCCGGCTCTTGTGTAATATTGCGCGCCGCTGGTGTCCCTGACAATAAAAAATCCAGCCCCCTGAATAGCCATGTCGAGAGGATTCGAAGTCGTTTGCAGAGTCCCCTGTGAAAAATCTGTTTGTACTGACTGAAGTGAAACGCCGTTTCCGGTCTGGGTCGACGATGTGGCCCCCAATGATGTGCTCAGGAGATTTGCAAATGTTGTAGAGCCGCCTTTGAAGCCGACCGTATTGCTGTTGGATATATTGTTGCCGATAACGGACAACTCCTGCGACATTGCATCCAGACCGCTTACCCCTGTATAGAGTGCAGATTCAATTCCCATAATAACCCCCCTTTTTCTTTACAACCAAGTTTTTTAGTGTTTATACTTTGTCCCAATTAAGGGAAATCTAATCCAACAAATCGTTAACTATATCCCTAACCGCCTGTGCCAAGTAGAGTAAACATATCTGTGAACATTTCGTTTGTTGCCGACAAAACCGTCGCATTCGACTGAAATGCATTCTGTATGGAAATCAAATTTCCAAATTCAGTTGACTCATTTACATTGCTTCCCTCGAGAGTACTGCTTGCAACACTGCCGGCGCCGCCCGAGGAAGGCATCAATAATTTTGGCGCTCCCGACCCGTCAGTCTGAGAATAATCATTATTACCTGCACTGGCAAGCTGGGTCGGCGCATTGAAAACAGCCAGTTGGAGTTGGGCCACAGGCTTCACCTGTCCACCAGGATAAGTTGCGTTGAGCTGACCGGTCGGCGTCAGCTGGATAGAAGTGGGCAGGGCTCCGGTTGCATCAGGAGGGATAGTTATATTCCCTCCAGATCCCTGAACAAACTGGCCGCTGGCGTTAACAAGGCTTCCGTTGCTGTTGAGCGAGAATTCCCCGTCTCTTGTATAGAAAGTCGCATTGTTTTTGTTAGGGTCTTTAACTATGAAAAAACCGCTGCCGTTAATGGCAAAATCGAGGGGGTTGTCGGTATTTTCCAACGAGCCTTCCGTGAACAGCGGCTGGACCGCCTTGACCGCTACTCCGCTGGGATTCTGTCCCACTGCAGACAAGCCCATAGCCGAGCTCAATACATTCCCAAACAGTGTCCGGCTGCTCTTGAACCCGATAGTACCGGTATTGGCCAGATTGTTGCCGATGACGTCAGTGGCTGCCGTGTATGAATTGAGACCGCTCGCAGCAATAACTGTATCAGATAATCCGCTCATTCCAAATCCTCCCTATCCATTTTTATGAACTGCCTGTCCCCTGGCCGCTGGTTGACTGGCTGCTGGGAAGGGTGACCTGAGTAATATTCGAGTAATCAACAGTCACTGATTGACCGCTCGAATTAATAATATTAAGCTGGAGCCCGGTTGTACTATTGGGGCCTCCGTTGCTAACGCTCGTCACCACGCCTGTATCGCCGGTGTTGTCCGTTACCTCGTACCCGAGCATACTGTTCGCGGCAAACTGTTGTAAATTTTGATTTACCTGGGTTTGCTGCTGAAGACTGCTGAATTGGGCAAGTTCTGCAACAAAGGCACTGCTGTCCTGGGGATTAAGCGGGTCCTGGTTCTTTAACTGTGCGATCAGCAGGGTCATAAAATCGTTTTCTCCCAAGGATGCAGTCGACGCAGACGACACAGCCGATGAATTCGCCGCAGTCGATGAATTGGCGGGTTGAGTAGCAGCTGCCATATTGAGGTAGCTTGTTACAGGTGTTGTTGACATTCTAATAACCTCCCTGGCTTAAAAGCCCGTACTGTTGACGCTTAAAGCGCCTACTGCCGGTTACGCAAAGAAATCGAAGAAACTCGGTTTTTGTTCCTTTTGCTGCCTTTGCTGTTGCTGGTTTGTGTCCTGTTGCCTCCCGCCGTCTTTAGGTCTGTCGTCCTTAAGGTCCGCAAAAAAATTCCCTGTCTTTATGCCGGAACTCTCTATTGAATTTTTTATCTCCGGCAGTGCAACAGAGAAAAGGTCCTTTACCGCACTGGAGTCAACCTTGAAGTTGGCAGTCAAAACTCCATTTTCCATTTTGAGCCGTATCTCGATTGTGCCCATATCAGGGGGAGAAAGCTTTATAAGCAGATTCTTGTCTCCCGATCCGAGCGTTTTCATGATAGGATCGCCCAACTCATTTAATTTATTGACCGGCAAGGTCTCTTGCGCCGGTCGGGAATTATCGGCAACCTGGGTCTGCTGCAAAGGGACAGAAAAAGTAGGATTGTTGTTCGAGTCTCCCGACATGGACTTGTTATCATTATTTGAGGTCAGATGTATTTCTTTGATACCCAAATCTCCGGTCGTGCCTTCTGTCAGAGAGCTGAGAGCGCCCCGTTCAGATTTTTGCGCTGTATCGCCTGCAGTGTTCACTGTTGAGGCGGTTGGTGTGTTCAATGTTGAGGCGGTAGTGGTGTTCAATGTTGAAGCGTTTGCGGTGTTCAGTGTTGAAGCGTTTGCGGTGTTCAGTGTTGAAGCGTTTGCAGCGTTCAGTGTTGAAGCGTTTGCGGTGTTCAGTGTTGAAGCGTTTGCAGCGTTCAGTGTTGAAGCGTTTGCGGTGTTCAATGTTGAAGTATTTGCAGCGTTCAGCGGCGCTGTGTTCTGCGCCGGACGTTCAGTGTTATTGGTTAAACTTTTCTGTTCCGTCACGCTCAGTGCTGCAAGTTCAAGGTTGCCGCTCGTTTGGGAATTATCTTGAGCCGCAACAGGCCCGTTTTGGTCTGTAGCAACTGTATTTTGTATTAACGGTACGGAATAAAGGTCCAACTGTTTACCAGCCGCCTGCCCTGCGGCCGGCAATTCATGAGCGTCAGTAACATTCTGTTTTTTTGCATCACCTTTTTGAATTGCACCCGCCAAAGCCGCGATGAGCGCGCCGACTCCATCATTGCCGCTGTCAATACCGGTTCGAGTTACAGCAACAGAGGCAGTGTCAGAGGAAGAAGTACTACCTGACTGATCAGGAGAGATAAAAGTAACCGGCTGCGCAGACGATGCCTGCAGTTGCGCCATCATCTGCTGAAGCATGTCGGCCACACTGTTTCCGGAAGTTGATTTTTTGTCAGACCCAATACCTTTAGCGTTAGAAAGTTTTTGCATCAGAGCCATCAAGTTATCAGACGAAACTGTTTTTCCATCGGCGCGGATAATCGATCCGCCCTGAAGATTTCCAGGACCTTTATCGAGCCCCGAAACTATTGATTGCAAAAGATCGGTAAAATTCGCTGCAGGTGAGCCATCCCCGCCAACCCCTTCAGTTACACTGGAGGACGTTATGCCTACAGAGGGCGCTTTAGCACTGACCTGGACCATTACGTTGTCGAACATCCCTACCCCCTGATGATTTTAATGAAAAGAGAAGAAGCAATATGCATGCCAAGGAAAAAAGCGCGTTATAGCGTTATAGCGTCGAGCGTTATAGCGTGCCTAAGGCGCCTACCGTTGGTCCATAGCATTACAGGAAAAAAATTCCCGATAGGAAAAAATTGCGTAGCGTAGCGCAAAGGTTAGGATGGGTAGTGGGTCAGTTTGTTTTTGCTCTGGATCACCTGGGACAACAGCAGTGGGCTGGTAACGCCCAGCCCGCATAACGAGAAATGGCGACAGAGATAATTTTCAATACATTGCCAGTGGTCGGAATCCAAAGATTAATTGATCCAGAGCAAAAACAAACTGACCCACTACCCTCACGGCACGACGATTGACATTGCATGCTACTTCGCGTTTTTGGTGATAATTTTTTTGGAAATGGCTGCTGCCTTATCACTGTCCATCTGGGCAAGAATGCCGCCGGCGGCCCTCGGCTTCAGCATGCTTATTATGTCTACGGCAGTGTTCTCGTCAAGTTTTTCGAGCCTTTTTGCAGCTTCTTCAGGGTCCATTGCCTCGTATATCTTACTCACCTTAAGCAGGCGCTCCTTAGTGTTTTCGCTTATAGTCTTTTGCGCCTCTTCAATCTCTTTCTTGAGTTTTTCGTTGTGTTCAATTTCTTTCTGGATGTCCGATTTAATAATCGAAAGCCTCTGCTCCTCGATGGATTCCTGTGGCTTCGGCTGCTGCTGTGTTTGCTCCTGCGCATAAGAAGATGGGCAATAGGCTATAGGCAATAGGCTATAGGTTAAAGAAAACAAAAAAATAAAAAATATTCTATGGCCTGTCTTATTGCCTTTGCTTTTCCTATTGCCTATAGCCCATCGCCTATTGCCTGTCTTATTATTTTTTCTCATTAGCTATGCCTTGTCTTATTATCGTCATCTTTCCTATTGCCTATAGCCCATCGCTTATTGCCTGTTCTTTCTGGCATGCCGTATTCCGGCATGCTCGTCCGTCCCTATCTGTTCCTTCCTTTTAAATTCCTTGCTGAGCGCGTTTTTTTGCTTCTCGTCAAGTTTTTCAAATGTCTTTTTCTCTTTCGAGGCCTCCTGAAGCGCTTTACGGGCCGTCTCTACCTGCGTTTCCTTTAACACGATCACTTCCTTCTGGCGCTGTATCCTGGCAAGTATATGTTCAAGATAATAATTCAATCTCTTCATTTCAGCGATGTCGATTAATTCGTTCGATGCGGATTCAAATTTACTGCCCGCGCGCAGGTATTGGTCCTCCAGGCCGAGGAGGCGGTTTTCTTCCGCATCAAGCTCCTTAAGGACAAGCGCGAACTTCTGCTTTGCCTCATCCTCGCTCCACCGCTTAAGATTCAACAGACTTTCAATAGTGCCCATAAATACCTCATCACAACTTTATTCCATTAACTGATAGAGTTCTTGAAGGCCCTGCTCGATCGTGACCTTCTCGTTTATTCCCTGTCGCAGGAAAAGCCTGATTTTTTCCATCATGAGTATTGCATAATCCAACTTTGGATTTGTCCCTTCCTTATAAGCTCCGATAGTAATAACGTCTTCGTATCTCTTATATAACGCCATTATTTCGAGCACTTTCGCCACACTACTAATATGCTTCTCATCGGAGATATCTTTCATAAGCCTGCTTATGCTCTGAAGTATATCGATAGCCGGATAATGATTATGGTTGGCGAGCTCCCTGGAAAGCACTATATGTCCGTCAAGTATTGACCGCGCGGCATCCGCAATAGGCTCGTTCATGTCATCGCCTTCAACAAGCACTGAATACAGGCCGGTTATGGCGCCTTCCCCATCCCACGTGCCGGCCCGTTCGAGCAGCCTCGGCAGCAGGTTAAAAACCGACGGGGTATATCCTTTAGTCGTCGGCGGTTCGCCGGCCGCCAACCCTATCTCCCTCTGTGCCATCGCAAAACGTGTAACTGAGTCCATCATAAAAAGAACGTTTTTGCCCATGGACCTGAAGTATTCCGCAATGGCCGTAGCGACAAAAGCACCCCTTATTCTTATAAGCGGGGAGGTATCCGAGGTGGCGACCACAAGGACCGACCGTTTTAGTCCCTCCTCTCCAAGGTCCTTCTCGATAAACTCCCTTACTTCTCTGCCGCGCTCACCGATCAGGGCAATGACATTGACATCGGCAGCCGTATGACGCGCCATCATGCCAAGGAGCACGCTCTTGCCCACACCGCTGCCGGCCATTATCCCGATCCGCTGTCCTTTTCCGCAGGTAAGAATAGTGTTTAAAGAACGTATCCCCAAATCAAGAGGAGTGGTGATACGCCGGCGGTATAACGGATTTATCGGTTCATTATAGACAGGGAACAGTTCACCGGTGATGGGTTCTTTTGCGTCCATCGGGTTGCCTATGCCGTCAAGTATTCTGCCCAAAAGGCCGTTGCCCACCCTGATGTAGCGCTGTCTGCCCTTGGCCACTATCCTGGAACCCGGACCGATGCCCCTCAATTCACCAAGAGGCATCAGAAGTATTTTATCTTCCTTAAAGCCGACAACTTCGGCCTCTATGACCTGTTCCGCTCCATCAACGTTTGATTGTATCTGGCATATATCGCCGATATTGGCATGAGGACCAAGACCCTCAATCAGGATTCCAATCCCTCTGCTCACCTTGCCATATACCTTGACAGGATCGGTTTCCCTGACAGCAGATTTACATCGTTCTATTAGTTGCAGTGCTGATGGCATCATCTACTTCCTTTATCTGCTCTTCGAGCCTGGCATCGACCTCTCCGGTCGGAGTCTCAATGTAGCAGCCTCCCGGTGATATGGCCGATGAGGGCTCAACAGATATGTTTTTCAGTCCCGATTGTTCCTTGAGCAGGTCAACATACGATATCATTACTTCATAATCAAGCTGATTCACTTTTATAACAACGTTCTCTTCTTTTTCCCCGACTTTCTGTATCGCGTCCCGGGCCACGGATACTATCAGGTTTCTATCGAGATCTATTTCCTTATGGACTATCTTCCTTGCAATTTCGAGCGAGAGCCCAATGATATCGGGAAACAGTTCAGTGAGCTTATTCTCCTTAAACTTATCGAGCGATACTACAATTTCTCCGAGTCTCTTGAGAGAGGCGTTTACTTCATCCTTTCCTTCGGCCAGCCCTTTGGCGAGACCTTGAGTATGCCCTTCTGAATAACCTCTTTTGCGGGCATTGTCCTCAAGATTTTTTATACGCTCCTGAATCGCCTCCTCACTCAGCGGCTCTTCCAAAGGAGCGACCCCCTCAGCTTCCGGCACATGTCTTTGAGAATCAAACTCCTCAAACGTATAAATTTGCACAGGCTGGTCCTTTGCGCTACGCAATAATTTCTTCTCCACCTTTGCCTCCAACTACGATCTTTCCCTCTTCTTCGAGCCTGCGTGCAACCCTTACGACATTCATCTGCGCCTTTTCAACATCGGAAACCCTTACGGCGCCTTTAGCTTCCATCTCCTCCTTGAGTATCTGGACGGCTCTCTGGGACATATTCTTGAATATTTTCCCCTTAAGTTCATCGGATGCCATCTTCAAAGCCAGAGCAAGGTCATCAGTGGTTATTTCTTTCAGGATCATCTGTATGCCCCTGTCATCAATGACAATAAGGTCATCAAACGTGAACATAAGTTTTCTTATTTCATCAGCCAGTATCTGGTCTTTTTCTTCGATGTTTTTAAGGATCAGGTCCTCTGACGCCCTGTCGAGCTGGTTCAGTATCTCGGCCACGGTTTTAATTCCGCCGATCTTCCTCCCCCTTGTATAACTCTGCAACTGGGACTGCAGCACGTCCTCCAGTTCTCCCAGTATAGAAGGGGAGATCTGGTCAAGACTTGCAATTCTCAAAGCGACATCTATTTTTATATGCTCCGGAAGCTTTGACAAAACTTCAGCAGCCTGGCTGGGTTCAAGATAAGCGATAATTATAGCGATCGTCTGGGGATGCTCTCTCGACAGCAGGTTGGCTATAGCGCCTGAGTCAAGCCATCTCAGGATGTCGAAAGCGCTTGCGCCGCTTTCGATCTTGTCCATCAATTTTTTTGCATGGTCTTCACCGAAGGCCTTAATTAATATTTGCTTGATATAATCCTCATCGACGGCAAACATAGCGGAACCCAATCTCTCGGCAAACTCCTCCATGAGACCCTGGGCCAGTTCAGGGGACAGCTTTACGCGAGCCATCATGGGAATGACCCTTGCCAGCTCAAGAGGATCAAGATGTTTGAAAACTACCGTTGCCGCATCCTCGCCGATTATAGACAGAAATGCGGCAACCTTTTCAACACCGGACAATTTTTTCATTCACTTATTCCGAGAGCCATTCCTTCAAAATCGTAGCAGCCCTCCTGGGGTCTTTTTTCACAACATCCGTCACTTTTACCTTCATTCCTTCTTTTGAAGCAAGGCCTGCCTCTTGCTCCTCAAGGGCGCCAAACCCCCTGGCAGCGGCGGTCCCGCCGACGCCCGCAACTCCTACTGCCGGCGGAAGCTCTCCGGGCCGGCCGCCTGCCTCCGGCATGGCCTTAAGCGTCTCTATAACAGGTTTAATAACAAAGAGAATAATCATAATAATTAAGATAAGCGGGACCATATACTTTAAAACAGAGATAACGACTCTGGTGTAATCCGTTTTTTCGACTTCTTCGGGCACTGTTTCAAAAGGCACATTCTCGACAATCACCTGGTCTCCCCGCTCCTTATTGAACCCTATGGCGGCCTTTATTAATTCTTCGTATTTCTTTAACTCAGCTTCACTCCTCGCCTGATAGACTTGTTTGTTTTTTTCTTTTTTATAGGTGCCGTCAACAAGCACGGCAACTGAAATGCTTTTAACTTCACCCCGCGGCAAGCTTATCTTGCTGACGCTCCTGCTCACCTCGTAGTTTATATTTTCTGTCTGCTTCTGCGAGGAATTAGGTGATGAAGCGGCTGCGGCCTGCTGGCCAGGCTGGTTTGAGAGCGCACCCGGAATCCCGCCGCTCGCAGCGCCGCTGGTATTTTCCTTGTTGCGTTGAACACTCCTTATGGCTATGGTATCCGGATCAAAACTCTCTTCAGTCTTCTCGACCTGAGAATAATCGATCTTTGTCGCCGCCCTGACAATGGCCTTCCCTTTCCCGACAATACCCTCAAGCATGCTTGCCAGCTTGGTTTCGTAATCCTTGTCCACCGATTTCTGGTAATCACGCTGTTTCGCATCCGCTACAACATCACCATCGGACGGTCTTGACAGCATATTCCCCATATTGTCTATTACCGTCACCTGCTCAGGTGACAGTCCCTCAACGCTGCTCGAAACCAGATGCACAATGCCGCCGATCTGTCCCTGACTCAACACCCTTCCCGGTTTAAGCTTCAAAACAATGGAGGCAGTCGGCTTTTCCTGCCTTTCTGTAAAGATCGTCCGTTCAGGTATTGCTATATGCACCCTCGCCTCATCCACCTCGGAAAGCTGCCGGATGGTCCTTGCAATCTCCCCCTGGAGCGCCCTTATATAATTCAACCGCTGGACAAATTCGGTGACACCTAACTGGTTCTTGTCAAAGATCTCAAAACCGACGCCTCCTCCCTGTGGGAGACCCTGCGCAGCCAATTGAAGCCTGAGTTCGTAGACTTTACTGCTCGGAACATAGATGGCATTTGCATCAACCCTGTAAGGGACCTTCATCTCTGTTAATTTGTTGATGACCTGCCCGGCGTCTTCCTGGGTAAGATTACTGTAAAGGACCTGATAGTCAACTCGCTCACTCCAGAGCATTATCCCGGCCATAAGCGCTATGGAAAGCGCAATAACGACGATAAGTGATACTTTCTTTTTAAGCGGCCACGCTTTTATCTGATTTAGGACATCATTCCAGGCCATCAAAAAACCTCGTTATAGTGTTGTAGCGTTCAGCGCGTTTTAGTGAAAAGAACATTGCGGCGAAACCTCCGAGTTCTCGCAGTGACATACCATTATTCTTTATAACACCATAACGCTTGGCTCTATAACGCTATAACGCATGTTATACCTGCATGCTCATAATTGAATTATATGCGTTCAGGAGCTTTGTCCTTACCTGCAGCAACGTCTGCATCGACATATCGGCCTTCGTCATGGCAAGCACAACAGTGTGAATGTCCTGCACATTGCCTTTTGAAAAATCCTCAACAGCCTGATCAGCCTTGTTCTGCACCTCGGCTACATCCTTTAATGCATCCCTGATTGCGGTATCGAACGATACGCTTCCTTTTTGACCTGCTTTTGCCGGTCCTGAAACAACCGGCTGTATGTCTCCGCTAATCTCGGCAATACCACTCATATATACCTCCTATAAAAAAGCAGGTTATGGGTCATAGGTAATAGGTCATAGGTTAGTTGCACGTTCCTTTTTTAGCCTTTCCCATAACCTCTTACCTATATTTTATTTTTATACCTGCGTGAGAGCAAGAGTCTTCGCAAACATGTCTTTATATGCCGCAATGAGTGTCAGGTTTGCCTCATAGGCATGAGTCGCGTCTATGAGATTGACCATCTCTTCTATAGTATTGATATTAGGGTAACTGACATAACCATCTTTATCGGCATCCGGGTGGCCAGGCTCATAGACCTTTCTCGGGGGCCTCGCGTCCTCAACAATTCTTGAGATATTTACACCAACATTACTCTCGTCATAAAGATATGACTCGAACATCACGTCCTTCCTTCTGTATGGGCCGCCCTCAGGCGACGAAGTGGAGTTAACGTTGGCAATATTTGAGGCAATAGTATTCATTCTTATTTTCTGCGCTTCAAGGGCAGTTGCACTTACGTTCAAAGGCAAAAACATTTCTTCCATCAGAGACCTCCCTTTATTGTGCCGTTAAGATAGCCTTTTTCATCCGGGCTTTCATAGCTATCAGTTGGGCTGCCGTGTCATATATTAATGTATTTTCAGCAACCTTTGCCATCTCGATATTAACATTTACGGTGTTGCCGTCCCTGTTTGGCATCGTTGTCGCCGACTCATATATATCGAAACTCGTATTACCTTCTGTGCCGGCAGCCTTTTCCATCTCTTTTTGGAACGATACATCTTTTGCCTTATACCCCGGGGTATCGGCGTTAGCGATATTTGATGTCAACACCCTATTCCTGAAAGCGGCAACGTCAAGCATATGTTCAAGAATCCCGTTTATCTTGTCCGGCATAACTTCCTCCTTATTTTTGCGTCAAGCCTCAAGCGCACCAAATACTCCTTTGGCGCTCGATGCGTCGCTCGCTGCAAAAATTACATGCAACTTTTGTTCCTAACGTTCAACGCTTTACGCCTGATGCTTTTCTATAGATACTCCTCATCGCGAATAGTATACTCCTTTATCTTATTTCTTACGGTCCTCACTGTCTTCCCCAATAATTCAGCCGCTTTTGTCCTGTTGCCGGCGGTTTTCCTAAGCGTTTCAATTATCAGTTCACGTTCCATGTCCTTAATAGTGCCGGTTCGGCCCTCACCACCTGCTGCAGTATTTTTTGACGGTCCATCTGACGGGGGCCTTAATACCTCAGCGGGCGATATAACGGCAATCCTGTAAATAAAATTCTCCAGCTCGCGTGCATTGCCCTCCCACGCAAGATCGCCAAGATAAGACTTAAGCTCATCCGACAGTGAGAAGTGTTTGCCCATCTTGGCAGCTAATTTCTTAAGAAAAAACTCTGCCAAAGGTATAATATCATCCCGGCGCTCCCTGAGAGGCGGCAGTTTCAAAGGAAAAACATTTAACCGGTAATAGAGGTCCTCCCTGAAATGGCCGCTCTTCACTTTTGCAAGAAGGTCGCAATTAGTTGTAGCAATGACCCGCACGTCAACCGGAATGGGCAAGCGGCCGCCTATACGGTCTACCTCCCTCTCCTGGATCGCTCTTAACAGCTTCGCCTGCAGCGAATAATCCATTTCGCTGATCTCGTCCAGCAGCAGAGTACCATGGTTTGCAAGCTCAAACTTTCCCATGCGCCGGTCCACCGCACCGGTAAAAGCGCCCTTTTCGTGGCCAAACAATTCCGATTCGAGCAGGTTTTGGGAAATAGCGGCACAATTAATGGCAACGAATGCTTTATCGGCTCTGAGGCTGTTTTTATGGATAAACCGGGCAACTACCTCTTTACCGGTTCCGCTATCTCCTGACAGCAACACAGTAATGTCGCTTTTAGCAACCTCCTTTGCTATGGAGAGCATATTTTTCATCTGATCTGACTCAGCTACGATGTCGGCGTCCTCCGAAGGAAGTATCCGGTCAATGACCTGCCTGAGCGAATCAAAAGAAAACGGTTTCATTATATAATCCGTTGCGCCCAGTTTCATGGCGTCAACAGCATTCTCAACCGTGCCAAATCCGGTAATTACAATGACAGGCACAAAAATATTCCTTTTCCGGATTTCCTGAAGAAACTCGATTCCGTTCATCTTCGGCATCTTCATGTCCGTGATGATAAGTGAGAAATCCCTGATATTGGAGGATGCAAGGACTTCCACCGGGTTGTGATATATCACAGGATCAAAATCGCACCGTTTCAACGCTTCACTGAGCGCAAGCGCCATATCAACTTCATCATCAATTATCAAAACAGGTTTCATATCACTCAGCTCCTGTCTTCATTAACTCCGGCAAGGAAACCTTAAACTCTGTCCCGGCCCCCTGCCCGCTTATAACCTCTATGCTTCCTTCATGGGCAGCTACTATCCCCGAGGTTATCGATAAGCCGAGACCTGTGCCCCTGTCTTTTGTCGAAAAGAATGGTTCAAATATCTTGGACTTTGTCTCATTGTCCATACCGGGACCATTGTCACGAATCGAGACTTCTATTGCTGAAGGTATCACCTCTGAATATCTTATTTCCACTGTAATGTTCCCCCCGTCAGGCATTGCCTGTACCGAATTCAAAAGAATGTTGATAAACGCCTGCCTCAATAACCCTTTGTCTGCATTGACAGAATAATAGCCATGTTCTATAAATTCAAGCAGCACATTGCTTCCTGAAAACAATTCCCTGAATTCCCCGCAAATTTCATCAACAACATCATTTAACAGGCACTCTTCGCGGCGCAGTTTTATCTCCTTTGAAAATCTGAGCATGTTATCGAGAGTATTGACAAGCGTCTTTACTGAATTGGAGATCCTGTTTGCATAATCCCCCTGTGTCGAGCCTTTCAGGTCATTGGAGATCAGGTTCGCAAATAGTTCGATGCTGCCGAGCGGGTTCCTGATCTCGTGGGCAATTTTTAAAACAAGCTCGCCCATCGCGCTCAGCCTCGCGTTCCTCTCGTTTTCAGCCTCGAGCTGTTTCAATCTGGTAATATCCTTGAATATGAGCACATTACCGATATTTTGTTCTTCCGAATCATTCACAGGTGAATTTGATACAAGGGCATAAAAAGGCTTGCCTTTTTCAGGCAGGATCCTCAGCATTCTTGCCCGACGATCAGGGAGTTTTTCACCCGTCTCGTCACCGATCTGGGCGCGGAGCGAGCGGCCTCCTATGATTTTATCGGACTTGACCGAAAGCAGCCGTTCAACAGCACTGTTTACGAGACGTATAGTCCCCTGCTTATCAAAAAACACAACGCCCACATCGATGCTGTCCAGGATACTGTTGAGCAGTTGCTTTTTGTGCTCCACCTCTTCGGTCAGCAATTTTACCTTGTCCTCAAGCGTTTTGTAATAGTGCGTAAGCGTCGCCGAGGCGGAATTAAAACTTTCGATCGCTTTGTTAAGCAGTTCTATATCAGCCATAATAAACCAGGTAATAGGTAATAGGCGATAGGTCATGGGCTAAAAAAAATAAATTAGAAATAATTTTTTGCCATAACCTATTACCCATAACCTATTACCTTCCTCCTAATTGTATTCCGGCAGCTTCTCCTACCAGGCCGCCGCTCTGTGCGGCTTTTTGAAGATACTTCTTATTGCCGGTCATTTTGCCGTACTGGTAGTAGGCCCACTGGAGGTTTTTTTTATCTGAAAGGCCCAAACTCAATGCCCGCTTATAATACACAAGGGATTGGGAAACGTTTCCGGAAATGTAAAGCAGGTCACCGGCCTTCAGCGCAGCAATTGCGCCGCCCCTGTCAGAAGCGGACTTATAATATTTCAATGCCGTGTTCCTGTCTCCGGTCTCTATATATAAATCGGCAATCCTGGTATCGATCCTGCTGTCTTTTGAATATTTGGTCGCCTTTTCCAGACAGGCGATAGCTCCTGAGGGATCACCCACCCTGCTCAATATATCAGACATGAGAAATGTGGCCTGGATGAAGTATCTGTTTTCAAGCAAAAGAGGTTCGGCAAATTTTTTGGCCTCGCTGTATTTCCCGTCATTAAAAAGCACTTTAGCCATTGACAGCGCAGCATCTCCTTTTTCTACACCTTTCAGTGCCCTTCTGAGCATCAGGGTGCCCTGTAATTTCTGCCCGTTTTCGATCATGTATCTCGCAGCCGTGACTATAAACGGGCTATCCTGGCTGATCGCGGCGGAAAATTTGCCCAGATACTCCACGGCCTGTGGATCCCTGGCAGCCATAAGCTTCCTGAGACGCTTTTCCATTTCCGCCGACCTGATTCTCCTGTCCTTAAGCAGACTCAGGAATCTCAGGGCATTTCCGGTATCTCCCTTTATATCATAAAGCTTCGCGATGGACATTTTAATGCCGTCACCCGCGTCGAAAGGGACAATTTCGAGATACAATGCCAGGGCCTCATCCACCCTCCCCTTCCCCTCATACAATCCGGCAAGAATTTTCTGGGCCTTCTGTTGCTCAGGTTTCGATACAGGGTCTGCTATTATGGATTTGCAGAGTTTCTCCGTCTCTTTGAAACGGGACGCATTGAAATAAATTAATGCCTTGTCTGCCCTCAAGTCCTCTTCTTTTAAAGTACCATCGGAAACTTTGGTGATTAAATTTACCGCCTCTTTGTGCATGCCTTTTTTGCTGAATATGGCCGCCCTGACATAGAGCGCCCGCGGATTATATTCCAAAGCTTTCTTGTCCACAGCTCCAATAATTGCCTCCGCAGTCGCGATGTTGTCGCCTCTGAGAGCAACCTCCGCCCTTCCTATATCCGCCAACTGTTTTAGAGGGCCGCCCACCATCTCAAAATAATGCTCCGCCTGGTCCATTTTGTGATCATTCATTGAAATATAGCCGAGGAGAAAAAAAGACTCGTTCACACAAACCGACTGAGGGTAGGCCAACAAGAAGCGGTCCAAGTTAAGGCGCGCTTCAAGATAGCGTTTGAGTTTGTAATCACTTTTCGCCATGCCGAATAATGCGCGTTCCGCAATCGGTCCCTTCTTGTTATTTATAAAGACATCGCGGTAAGTCTCTTCCGCTTCGCTGTAATTTCTTGCCTTATATGAATTGTCGGCTGATTTAAGCTGGTCTTCCTCAGCACAAACCGGCGGAACGCACGCGGCAAGCAGCAAGATTATGAGAGACAAAATGCAAGCCGCTTTTCTTAGAAGTGAATAGTGAATAGTGAATAGTGAGTAGTGAAATAGTTGCTTTATCCTGTAACTTCCCATCGTCTGCTCCTCACTTGTATACGCATAACGCATATTACTAATGAAAAAACTGTGCCAACCAATATAAGCTCTTAATAATTAGATCATAAGTTAAGGCACATATATATTAATCTGTAATGCCCGTCCGCCCAGGCGGATTAATCGGGCACCCAGTGCCTTGGCATTCTGTATTCCCGCCTTCGCCGACAGTAGGTGCCTTAAGCACCAACAGTAGGCGCCTTAGGCGCGGGAATGACGCACACCAACAGTAGGTGCCTTAGGCAATGTGGTCTAACTTATGAACTCCTTAGAGGTCAATTATCTGACGTATATACTTTTCTTCATTTTTAAAGTGTTATTTTTATGACATCTAATAAAAGATAGGTCATAGGCGATAGGCTATGGGCAATAGATAAGGAAACATCCTTTTTTGAACAAAAACTTAAGGTCCTGTTTCTTGCACATTGCCTTATCTTTACCTATAGCCTATTGCCCATCGCCTATTGCCCGTCTTATTGCCCATAGCCCGTTACTTACAGGTCCAATCTCTTCATTTTCTCGATTAATGTGGTCCGATTGATATTAAGATATTTTGCTGCCTGGCTCTTAACACCGTTGTGAAGCTCCAAAGCATGAAGAATAAGCCTTTTTTCATAGCCCTCGAGTGCGGCATTAAGGTCCAGCCCGCTGACAAAGGGGTTGTTATCGTCATCCTCAATATCAGGCAGTTCCGGTATCCGCTTTCCGGTCATTCTTTCAGGCAAATCGGAGGGAGTCACTATATCATTGTCTTTCAGCACCAGAAGCCGCTCTATGGCATTTTCAAGCTCTCTGACATTGCCCGGCCATGAGTAGCCGGTCAAAACTTTCGCAGCATCGCCGGTAACAGTTATCGGGTTCCTTCCAAATTTTTTTGAATATTTTTCTATAAAGAAACCACAAAGGAGTGGTATATCATCCAACCTCTCCCGTAGAGGAGGAATTTCAATCGGAATAACATTAAGGCGATAAAACAGGTCTTCCCTGAAACGGCCTTCTCTAACAGCAGCCTCGAGGTTCTGATTGGTCGCCGCGATTATCCTTACGTCAACGCTTATGGTCCTGGTGCCTCCCACCCGTTCAAAAGTTCGCTCCTGCAGCACCCGTAGAAGTTTCACTTGCAGCATCTGCGGCATCTCCCCGATTTCATCGAGAAGTATTGTGCCCCCGTCAGCCAGCTCGAATCTCCCGATCCTCGTCGAAATGGCCCCGGTAAATGCGCCCTTCTCATGGCCGAACAATTCAGACTCAAGAAGATCATTAGGAATTGCCCCGCAATTTACAGGGATAAACGGCCTGCCGGCCCTGTCGCTGTTAAGGTGAATTGATTTGGCGACAAGTTCCTTGCCGGTGCCGCTCTCTCCTGACATAAGGACGGTACTTTGACAGCAGGCCACTTTGGCCATCAATTCATAAATGCGTTTAATAGCTGGAGAACTGCCTATGATCTGGATGGTATTGACGACTGCCGGGGAGTTGCTTTGTCCCATGTCATAAATATGACACAAGAAATGGTAAAAGTCAATAAAATTTATTTATGGGTGTAGAAAATATTAGATATTGTGACTGAACATCAGATAATGTTATTTACGCATTCATTAATGTTGCTGATAGAAAAGAACTGCTGAAGGTTTTCGAAAGGAAAAAGACCAGCAACAGATCACACGGCTTCCAATACTATCGCATTTACTTTAAGAATTTCTTAAGAATTTCCTCAAAATCTAATAGCCTTTTAGACTTTATTACATAGCCTAAATTTGTAGGTATACGCGACAACGATACGGTCTCAGTTTTCGTAGGTATTTCTATCACCCTAATCTCTCCAGTTGTCGTATACTGTGGCCCTGCATATAAAATACCTAATAAATATAATCTTGAACCAATTATAGTACCGCCATTTTTGGCGGCGTAGCTCCCTACATTATACAAAAGAACTGATCTTCCCCCGATATTTCGGACATCCCAGTTAAGTTAGGCTACTAAGGCCATCAGCTCAAAGGACACCGGCGAACGGTTTCCCAACGCTGAATGCTTCCTCCTCCGATTATAGACCATTTCGATCCATACAAAAATACTCTGCCGCGCCTCTGCCCGTGTTTCATACCTATAATCATAAACATGCTCTGTCTTTAGCGTATGGAAAAAGCTCTCGGCCACGCTATTGTCATAACAATTGCCCTTCCGGCTCATACTCTGGATAAAGCCATTGGCCTTTAATACAGTCCTGAAGTCGTCAGAAGCGTACTGAATACCTCTGTCAGAATGAAATATACAGCATGGATCTGGATTACGACGCCCTATCGCCTGTCTCAACGCCTCTACAACAAAGTCTGATTTCAAACGATCACTCATGGCCCATCCCACCACCTGCCGGGAATAAAGATCCAGTATTACTGCCAGGTAAGCCAACCTTCCATGGTCCATACATAAGTTATATCACCGACCCATTTTGTATCGGGTCTCTCCGCCACAAAGTTTTGCTCCAGAAGATTCTCCGCAACCGGCAGATTATGCCTGGAGTTCGTCGTAGCCTTGAACTTTTTCTTTGCTTTGCCGACTATCCTGTTAGCCTTCATAAGCCGAGCTATGCGGTTTTATCCGCACATTGTCCCTGCCTCTCGCAGATCGTCCGTTATTCGCGGACTCCCATAGGCCCTGCCACTGTTCTTGTGCGATTCTCTTATTCCCGTGAGTATCTTCTCGTTTTCCTTCTGCCTTTTGCTCTGAGGCTGTTTCTTCCACCTGTAATATCCGCTCCTTGATGCCCTTATTACCCGGCACATCTTCTGCACCCCATGTGCGGAGCTATGCTGGTCCATAAACCAGTATTTCATTTGGGGTGTTTTGAGAAGATGGCCAACGCTTTTTTTAGGATTTCTTTATCCTCTTTCAGACTGGCGTTCTCTCTCTGCAGTCTCCGCAGCTCCTCGTCCTGGGTCTTCTGATGCCCCTTGCCAGGAAAACTGCCAGCAGGATCTTCTTCGTGTTGTCGTTTCCATGTGCGTAACAGATTCTCATGTATCCCAAGACTCCGGGCTACATCAACTACTGTCCTGCTGCCCTCTGTTACAAGCTTGACTGCTTCTTCCTTGAACTGCTTATCGTACTTCCTTCTTCCACCACGTTCCTGCATTTGACACCTCCAAGGTTATATTGTACCTAACCTTTCGGGGTGTCCGCTAAACCGGGGGAACTTCAAACAGGAGATCTGCCTTTTAACGCTGCCATATAGGCTAAGTATAAGTGTCCCCATATTGGTAAAAAGTGTAATGAAGGATATGCCTCAGGGAGCGAATTGCGAAGCTTTGGTAACGATTCCTGGCGAAATGAGCGTTAAACAGCCGAAAGTGTCTGAGTCCGCCTAAGGGCGGACGAGTTTTTCGGCTGTAGCGAATGAGCCTTTGGAATTGTCAAAGCGCAGCACCTGAGCGGAAGAGACATATCCTTCATTACACGTCCTGCTACACAGGAACGGGAAAATTAAAAGATTGTCGCAATCGAAGGCGAGCGATTCGTGTAGAATCGTTCATGCAGTTTCGTAAATCCTAAGCTGCGGGTTCCAGAGAAGTAATGGAAAATATTCACAGAGGCAACAAATATGTTGTGTATCAGTAACAACTGACACTCGATCTGACATTGACCGATAGGCCACGTCTTAACTTTTACAACAAATGATGTTCAGAGCGGTTTAACACTTTTTCACTATTCACTTTTCACTTTAATGCTAAAGCTCGTAAATACCGTCCAGAAAATTTCTTGCGTAATGCTCGACTTTACTATCGTCATGCAATACCGCATCAAGCTGTCTTGTATAAGCGATCAACCTGCCTATACTATCGAGTAACTTTTCCATGTCGCCCTGTACCATATTTCCAATTCGCCCGATAATAAGATCTCCCTTTGATTTTGTATTGAATCCGTATTCTTTTAAAACAAGTGCAATGAGCTCTATCCTCCTCGATCTTTTTACCATATCAGTGGCGCCGCCGGTAAAACGGAAGTAGATGTGGTTGTTCCTTGCGCTTTCGCTGCAATAGCAATCGATCATATTAAAATGATAGCCGAACCTGAGACTCAGGTTGAGGTATTCACGCGATACCACTGCAACATTGTTGGCCGCATAACTGTCGCTGCCGGAAACAATGTCAGGCATTCTCATCATGCTCGTGAGAAAATCATTCACCCTTAATGAAACAGGTTCGGAATTCCAGGCCCCCGGATGCATCATCCCCTGAAGAACAGCCCTCAGAGGAATGGAGACAACATGTTCGAAAGTAACGCTGTCATTCCCTGCCGCGCCGTTCACAATGTTGTCCAGACCGCCTCCGATATCCACCACGATAATTCCGGCAGGTATCGGCAGGTCCAATTTCTTGGCCGCTTGTCCCTTCAGTCCGTTCATGGCATTTTCAACAAGCTCCATTACGGCTTTCTCATGTATAAATCGCAGGATATCGTGCATGGTCTTGCACGCTTCAGGAGTAAATCTTTCCATCAACGGGTCTACAAGGTTGAGAGGAGAAATATATCTCAGCACATACCTCTTTTTGCGATACTCATAGATATCCTCCATCGCAGCCAGGCCGGAATGAGCATGTTCAAGCACCTCGCGCAGTATCCCGTCATATACAGTCAGCGTACCTTCATCGTCCGCAGTTACGGTAATCTCCTGTCCGTGTTTGAGAATCTGTGTTGCAGTGCCTGCGTTGACAAACGCCGGCACACTGAATTCACGGCATAGGGAAGCCATATGACTTGTAAGCGATCCCGTATCGGTAATAATCGCTGAAGCATAGGGCATGACCCGTATGAAATCAGACGAGTCATTCCTGGCCACAAGGACATCCCCTCTCGAAAATTCCTGAAGCCCGTCCGCATGTTTGAAAATAAAAACCCTGCCCGCGCCCGCACCCTTTTGCACAACATTACCTCTGGCTGTCATCAGGATATTTACCCCTGCCGCAGCAAGGTCGCCTGACACCTGACGTGCCTCCGCATAACCTGCTTCCGGCTTGAAGCCCGACTCTATCCTCAAAGGCCTCGCCTGGAGTATAAAGATTTTTCCGTCCCTGTCTATGGCCCATTCAATATCCTGAGGCATCCGGAAGTAGTTTTCGATGCGCATGGCCTGTTTTGCGAGCCCAAGTACCAGTTCCTCCGTCAGGGAACTCTGCCCTGCCATTGCCGTGGAAGTCTGTATCTCGCTTACACCCCCCGCCTCGCGGCCGACTGCCATCGAGCGCTTTTTCCCGATCCTTTTACTTATTATTACAGGCGCCGTACCCTTACTGACCAAATAAAAATCGGCATCTGTCTGACCTTCAACTACCGAAGTGCCCAATCCCCATGTCGAATTTATGATCATAGTGCCTGAATCTCCGTTCGGATTTGTAGAATAGATGACCCCGCTGACGGCTGCATCGACCATAAGCACACAACCGACCGCCATTTTTATGCTTCCGACAGCTATCCCAAGCTGCTTATGGTATGCTTCTGATTTCTCCGAAAACACGCTGGCAATTACCCGCTTGTACGCCTCCTGCACCGCCCTGCTCTCCAAAGGTACATTTAGTACAGTATCAAACTGTCCTGCAAAGAAAATTCCCTGTCCTCTGCTTCGGCGCTGCTCCGTACAGCGAGAAAGCATTTGTCTCCATATTTGGCCCTGAACATCGATATGGCTTTGTCGAGAGCATGTTCAATCCCGGCAGGGATGTTACCGTTCACAATTGAAGTATATATTTTGTTCAGCGCCCCGGTCCCCGAAAAGTCTGAGCGTCCTTTCCTTCCAGCGCTGAAATCATTTCGTTGATTTTGTTATGCCGCAAAAATTCATCGTATGCGAATGTAGTAATGGCAAATGCGTCAGGTATGTCGGTAACAACGTTATTTTTCAATTCAGCAAGGTTAGCGTTTTTCCCTCCTGCCTCACGCGCCATGCTCCAGGTAAGCGCGCTATAAGGCAGCACAAATTCCTTTTGATAAAAATAGGGTGAATGGTCGCTTTCCCCGTCTTTGTATATAAGCAGCCGATTTCATTATCGATGCGGCCGAATACGTCCTTGAGGCGAGGATATTTATTCTGCGTGAGCACGTCGAAGCTTGCAAGAGACTCTGTCAGCGTATCGTACAGTCCGGTATAGGCGCGCCTGATATAAGTAATATCAAATATGTAGTCTCCGCCAAGTTTGTCGCCCATGTCGGCTATAGCTCACGGCCCTGTTATGCTTTTCAAGCACCTGCCTGAAACGGGTGAACATTTCCTTAAAGGTCACATGGCCCGCGGCGAATGTGTCCCTGATAATTTTTTTCCCTAATGCTATGACCTTATTAAAATCGATAATTGGAGTCCGTCCACAAATTATTGCTATTTTTTTTATATCTCACGCAAAGACGCAAAGAGCGCAAAGAGATATAAATCCTTTTCAAAATAATTCGTTTTCTTATTTACTTATTTTCTTAAGCTTTTCTTTGCGACCTTTGCGCCTCTGCGCAAAGATTTGAGTTTATAAGCAAACATTAATTAACTAAGGGCGCGTTGTATAGATGCTTTAAGCTCCTTTATTTTGACCG
>CAWAEO010000005.1:0-13066 GCA_963780885.1 Nitrospirota bacterium | reverse complement strand
CACGATATGCAAAACTCGTGAGTTCCGCCGGCAGCGGCGCAATCATGCGTGATGAATAAAAGCGGGTGTAACTCAGTGGTAGAGTGTCAGCTTCCCAAGCTGGAGGTCGCGGGTTCGAAATCCCGTCGCCCGCTCCAATTTCAAGGTGTGCCAGACAAGAACTGACGCTTTTTTGGCCTAATTCCTACAGGAATATCGGCCCAGGACTTACTTTGCAGGCGTTCCTGATGTTTTATACTTATATGGAGGAGGGTGCTGCTCCCTCTTTCGTCAAAATTGCAGAACCCTCCTGTCTTTTTTGAATACAAAGAGCTCGGAATGAATATTCCGGGAAAGCGAGGCGCACAATGTTGGACCTGACTTTTAAACGGTTTCATAAAACCAGCGTTTTGAAGTTGAACGGTGAATTACTGTCAAATTATCTGAATGATTTTAAGTATGCCTTAATGATAGCGCTCGATAATTCGGAACGGTTGATTATCAACTTGGAAAAGGTAACGAAACTCGACAAGGCATATGTTCAGATCCTGTGTACAGCAGCTAATGTCTCAAAAAAATTGAAGAAGAATTTCGTTGTCAACACTTACACTATGAGACAAAAAATCAAAGCGAACAGTATAAACTGTTCGCTGGGATGCAGCTTTTTTAAAAGCGGTAAATGCGTGCTGTTGAGGGCCTAAAATACGGGAGCCTCAACTCTTTTGGGGGACCAGGTCTACTTTTTCTTGAGCAGCCTGGTTATCTTCCCCAAGAGTGTCGTATGAATTTTGACCTTTAGGTAAAGGTCTCCGGGTTCCGCCCCATGCGTCCCATCCTTGCCGAGGCCTTTAAGTCTGATTTTCTGGCCATCTCTTATTCGGGGAGGGATCTTTATCAGAAGTTCCCTGGGTTTGCCCTGCCTGTAGTGAGAATACCCGACCTTATCGCCGGCTGAAGCTTCTTCTGGTGTGATCTTGATTACACCATACAGGTTGCTTCCGCGTTCCGGCAAATTGAGACCCAACCTCTTTGCCGCCATTTTTTGTAATAAGGCCACGGCCTTTACAACTGCCGTTGCAAACAAAGAACGCCTGTATGTTGCCTCCCGCTGCATCTGGTGGCGAGATGACTTGAGCCCTTGCTGGAAGGCCTTCCCCATCGGCCCGTAAAAGAAGAATCCGCCGCGGGAAAAGCCCGGCCCTTTGAATTGAAATTTCTGATAGTCAGGGCCATAAAATTTTTTTTGGCTGAAGATATTTTCCGGTTTGCTGTAGCCGAAGATCCTGCTGAACTCTTCAAATATTTGACCGATGTCGGATTCGCGAAATATGTCCTGCTCGTTATGGGTCTGCCTGAACTGGTCTCTGGCAGAGGGTCCGTACCTTTGCCTCAGCGCATCATATTCTCTTCTCTTTGCAGCATCGGAAAGCACGGCATAGGCTTCATTTATCTCCTTCATCATCTCTTCGTTGCCGGCATTTCTGTCAGGATGAAAGCGAAATGCAAGGTTTCGATAAGCTTTTTTAATCTCTTCAGGTCTACTGTTTTCGAGCACTCCCAAAGCTTTGTAATAATCCTTTGGGTTCATCGTATATCTATCACAGTCCTCATCCCGCAGTTCTCCTAATATTCCTTGTCAGCGCCGTCCCGGCTCTTCCCGGTCTGATCGAGGGACCATTCCATGGGATCGAGCAGAGTGTATCCGATGTCCTGAAGTTTTCTTTTCACCTTTGCGACATTGAGGGTCAACAGGTACGGGAAAACAGCCTTCTTCCCCTTTTCCCAGTGCTTGGCTACAAGGATGCTGCCGAAGGTCACCCCCTCTTCGGTAATTGCGTCAACTATTTTCTTCATCTCCCCTAATTTGTCTTCTGCGATCAGACAAAGGAGAGTCCCGGGCTCTTCAATCCCCAGCACATTGATAAACGCGCGGGTCAGATCGCGCGTCGAGATAATGCCCTCCAATTTCCCATGCCGGTCGACAACAGGCAATGCCCCTTTGTTGCTCTTCTGCATCAGAAGGAGCGCATCCTCGAGGGTATCCATGGGGGAAATGGTGATCACCTTTTTATGCATGACATCCCTGACCTTAAGCTCGGAAACCTGTTGTATTTCTTTTGGGTCCTCCCTGCAGGTGGAAAAGACAGACGGCAGCGCACTTCGTATATCGCGGTCGCTGATGATCCCTATCACTTTATTATGTTCATCAACCACCGGCAGATGCCTGACCCCGTTGTCTTCCATCTTTCTCCTTGCTTCGAGTACGCCGGCCTCAGGTCCAATCGTAATGACCCTTCGCGTCATCGATTTGTCTATAAACATGATTTCCCCTTTCCGGCTTTGCAGCCGAGCAGAATTTCGACATGGTTTCTTGCCAGCTCAGGCAGGCGGTCCAGCGAGTATCCTCCTTCGAGTATAGAGATGACCCGTCCCCCCGAATATTCGTCGGCCATTCCGACAATATTCTCCATAATCCACGAAAAGCACTCCGTCGAAAGCTTTATATCGGACATATCGTCGTCAGCATGGGCATCGAAACCTGCGGACACAAGAATCACTTCGGGTTTGTACTCCTCGAAAGCCGGCAAGAGGTCTCTTCCAAGCAATGTCTTATACTCCTCGTCTCCCCAGCCCGGCAACGCAGGAGAGTTCAGGGTGAATCCGTAGCCTTCGCCCGACCCTCGCTCAAACTCCCTGCCCGTACCTGGATAAGCGAATGAAGGATGTTCGTGAATGGAATAATAAAATACCGAAGGGTCATCTAAAAAAATATTCTGCGTGCCGTTGCCGTGATGGACATCAAAATCCACTATGCCTATCCGCTGCAATTTCCATTTACGCCTCAGATACCTGGCGGCAATGGCTACGTTGTTGAAATAGCAAAAACCCATGACCTTGTTCACTTCCGCATGATGTCCGGGAGGCCTGACAGAGCAGAACGCATTGTCTATCTCACCCCCGAGCATGAGGTCGACGGTATCGAGAATCCCCCCGACAGCCAGCATCGCGGTTTCAAAGGTCTCTCTGCATATTTTATTGTCAGGATGATCAAGCTCGCTCATCCCCCAATGGCACGCTTCTTCAAAGCGCATTATGAGCTTAATGCTGTGCACATTCTCAATCCATTCCTGGTCGGCCCGGCTCGCCTTTATCGGACGCACTTTGGAGATAAGATCCGCCTCTTCAAGCCCCCGGTATATCGCGAGCAGTCGTGCGGGACACTCCGGATGTTCGGGCCCGGTAACGTGGAGCAAAAACCGTTCGTCGTACAAAAGACCTGTCCTTCTCATTGCGCCATGGGCCACCCTGAAATTATTCGCTTTAAAAAACATCAATACTTTAAAACTTATCTAAAGGTTTTTTCTACCCGAAGCAAAAAACGTGAGACGTGAATGGTGAAACGTGAATAGTGAATAGAACAAAATATAAAAAAGTAAGCCGTGACTCGTGAAAATTAAAGAGGCAAATGAAAAGTGAAAACGTCGATTCCTTGGCACTTCTTGTGGTTTAACCATTCACCATTCACTATTCACTATTCACTGCCCTTTTCTTCATATTCATGGACTTAGGCATTCATATTGCAGTAAAATATCGGGAAGCCGACCTCCATGCTCGAAGCTGGGGGGATATGCTTGCTATCCCTTTAATTTTCCGGGGTTTGTTAAATAGATTATGTTTGATAAAAAATTCGAGCGGCTGATTAAGATGGGAATTCTCACTGAAAAGGAATTGAGTGACGGTCTAAGAGAGTCACTCGCCTCCGGTAAGTATCCTGAAAATTGGTTGATCGAAAAGGGTGTTCCGAAGCACGAGATATTGTTTTCATTCACGGAATTCTACGGTTGTTCTTTTGTCGAATTCGATGAGAGCGTCATGGCCTCCTTTTTTCTAACGCGGCGTCTCAGTATGGAGAAACTCAAACGCAACCTCTGGTTTCCGCTTGCCGCCAGTAAAGAGCGCGCCGAGGTAATAGCCTATCATCCTTTCGACCCGGATGTAATTAAGGATGTCAAAGATACGCTTGGCGTTCAGGAGATTGATTTTATTGTTGCGCTGCCTTCGGACCTTGTGAGGATCATCGAACACAACTTCGATGTGAATCCCAGTTTTCCCGCCTCTGCCGGCAGGACGCCTTTGGCTAAGGTAAGGACATTTCTGGCGGACAGGCGCTCTTTGATGGCCTGCACCAGGACCTCTCTGTCAAAAGCCAGGACCGGACTCGCCTTTCTCCGAACAGGCATATCTTTTATTGCTATCGCAATAGTGCTTTTCAGGATTTTCGGTGTGGGGCTTTTGACTGTGTTTGAAGCGGCATTATTTATTTCAGGCGTTGTAATGACTGTTGATGGCCTGCTGTGGTATCTGCCTGTACGTAAATCAGGGGGGAAAGTGTACGATTTCCGCGGTACGGAAGCGACATGGGGGACTACAGTGCTGAAAGTGGGTAATCCCGGTGACAATCCCGTCTTCAGCCGTACCGGCCATATAGAGGGTGCTGCTGCTCTGCGTTCCAACTGGAGCAACCTTTCTCCCGTGATGAGGCGCAGGTTCCTTGCCAGTGACAGGACGGACTTTGCCGAAGAAAGGACAATGCTGGCAAGCTTCCGGACAAAAATGGCGAGGGCACGCACCGGGCTGGCATTCAGCAGAACGGGTGTTGCGTTTGGCGGGTTCGGTATTGCTCTGTTGCGTCAGTTCCGTCCAGGGCCGTGGACTTTTTTTGACGCCGCCCTCATTATGACAGGCATTGCAATGGCGGCGGAAGGCTTTCATTGGTATATGCCTGGCCGTCGTGCCGGTTCGATAAGCTTTGATTTAGTCAGGAAGACCCAGGCAAAGCTGAGTATTTGGGATTTTGTCTTTCCTCCGGCTCTCAAGCATCCCGATTCGGATTACAAGTGTGTTCCGCCTGTCAGGTTGTCGCACGCCCCAGGTATCTGGGCCACTACAGGTCTGGCCCTCGACAGGACCATGCTCGGTGACAGAAGAAACGTGATGGCCAGACTGCGGACGGTAATGGCGCGGTCGAGGACCGGCCTGGCTATTATAAGGACCGGAGTCGCCATAGCTGCGGTAGGCATGGAACTCATTGTCTACTTCGGCCCGGGCAATATCGCCTGGACCTTATTCAATATGTTGCTTATAACGGTTGGGTTGGCGCTTTTTATCGATGGGATGTACTGGCATTTCCCGGCAGAGAGAATAAGGAAACAGTACCCCTACTGTTATGGAGAGATAGAACTTATAATCCCTGATTACGGCATACCGTCCCGTTCCTGGAGCAAGGTGGTGTTCAATAGTGATGATCGTTGATAGTATTGCTTTCAAAAGGTTCAGTGATCTGGTCGGTTGGGGCGTATTGACCGCGGACAGGCTTTCCGAAGCCGAACGCACTGCTGCCGCCAGGGGCATCGATATTGAAAGTGTCCTTATCTCGGAGTATCGCATCCCCAAGCATATATTGCTGGAGGCGCTTTCCAATCATTACCAATGCCCTTTTGTGGAATACGATGAGAGAATGCCCATCCCGCCGGAACTGCTGACGGGTTTGAATGGTGAGAGACTGTCAATATATCAGTGGTTCCCGATTATTAGGGACGGAGATACGGTGGTAATAGCGGCGAATGACCCGACAGACCCTGTTGTGCATGACGAAGTAAAGACTTTTTTCGGTGCCGGGAAGTGCGAATTCTGGGTGGCGCTCGGCGAAGATATACAATGGTTTATCCAGGATTTTCTTCATGAAAAGGCCGGCTATCTCATCGGGACCGAAAGGACCGGGCTGGCTTTCTGGCGTAACACAATGGCACAATGGAGGACGCGGCTCGCATGTTACAGGACCGACCTCGCAATGGGCAGGACCGGCTTTTCTTTTCTCAGATGGGGTTTGCGGCTTATCGCGGTGTCCGATATTCTTATCCGCCGTTACGGGCCGCCGCGCGTTTATTTCTTGTTCGGGGTCATGGCAGCGGGTTTTTGTCTTGCGTTCTTCGGGCTCTTCGCTTATTTAAAGATAAGGAGATCGAGGATGACTCCTCCCGAAGATCAGACGCTTGTAGAAGTGACTGCGGCAACCATGCAATTTCTCGAGAACTATCATTTTATTGATCAGACCGGTGCATATCTGCCCGCGAAGCAGACCATGCTTGCCCGTCTCGGTGATTTTCTTGCGGACCACTGCACCATCCTGTATCCTTCGCCCTCCAGCAGGGAGCGTACCCATCTTGCGCGTGAAAGAAATGTTCTTGCGGCACAGCGTACTGTTGCTGCTTGCTATCGCACCATATATGCCAGGGCAAGGACAGGGCTATCTTTCATCAGGACAGGAGTTTCATTTGTGGGATTCGGGTTAGGTCTGATGCACTACTTCGGTTTCAGCATTCTGACCGCTATCGATGGTTTCCTGATAGTAGCCGGAATATTAATGACAATAGACGGCTGGCTGTGGTATATGCCGGTCAGAAAGGAACAAGCCGAGGTCCCCAGGTGCCCTGTACCTCAATAAGTAAGAAAGGCAATGGGTCATAGGTGATAGGTCATAGGTGATAGAAAAAATCAACAACCCATTACCTATAGCCCATCACCTATAACCTGTATTTTTAAATTATGAAGATAGAAAGTAAAATCATATTTTCCAACGTATTCAATATCGGACTGATTTTGCTGATAAGCTTTTTTGCGATGCAGAATCTCAATCTCATGCTGACGAAACTGAGATTTGTCGAGATAGCCGATGATCTGAACGCTTCTTTTCTCGAAATGCGGCTTGCAGAGAAAAACTATTTTATTTACCAAAAGCAGGATTTTCTTTTGGACATTAAAGAGAAGATAGAGGGCACCGAGCATTTGCTGGATACCGCTGGCAAGGACATTATCCTTGCTGTTGGAGAGAACAACCTGGCATTACTTAAATTGCATTTGTCACATTATGCTGATGTTGTGGATGACGTGCAGAAGAGCTCTCACGTCGATATCAATCTGAACACAAGGTTCAGGGGGGAAGGTCAAAAACTGCGTGAATTTTCAAATACCATTACCCGCCTTGAGAGGAAACGGGTAAATGACATCATATCAGAATCGAAGGGCATACTTTTCTATTCATTCTGGGTAATTCTCTTATGCGCTGTTTTTGTGAGCCATTTTTTATCCCAGAAGATTCTGCTATCATTGAGGGAGATAGAGAAGCTTGCAAAATCGATATCTAACGGCAATTTCAAACGGATCGAGGGTGAAATTCTCGATGATGAATTCGGTTCGGTCATGACTGCGATAAATTCGATGTCGGAAGAGCTGAGTAACCGTGAAGAGGATCTTATCCAGTCCAAAAAGCTTGCATCCCTTGGAATACTCACTGCCGGCGTGGCACATGAACTGACAAACCCCCTGAATAACATTTCAATGATAGCCCAGACCTATGCTGAAATGTTTGATAATTTGGATAGGGCTCAGAAAATTGAATTCATGGATAAGGTGGAGAAGGAGACCGAGAGGATAAGGGAAATTATAATAAACTTGCTTGACTTTTCAAAACCGAAAGAGGCCAAGCTGAAAGAGACCGACATAAATACAGTTATGCAAAAGACTATCAAGCTGATGCAAAACATGCTCGACATCTCGAATATCAAAACCAAATTCGACTTTGCCCCGGACCTCCCCCACGTCTTAATCGATGAGTACCAGATACTGCAGGTCATGGTGAACCTTATTACCAATGCGTCACAATCAATGCAGGAGGGCAGTTCACTTTTCTTGGGGACGAGGCTCGGAAGCGGCGGGGATTCCGTGGAGATCAAGGTCATGGATACCGGAAAGGGCATCCCTCGTGAATTCCTGCCTCACATATTCGACCCGTTCTTCAGCACCAAAGGAGAGGAGGGGGGGACAGGGCTCGGGCTGTCGGTCAGCTATGGGATTATCAAGAAACACAACGGAGATATCAGGGTGGAAAGCAAGGTAGGTGTCGGCACCACCTTTACTATAGAATTGCCGGTATATAAAAAAACAGGTTAAGGTTTAGGTTAAGGTTAAGAAAAAGATAAAGACAAAAATAAATCAGCGGTTTTGTTCTTATCCTTCTTAACCTTAACCTCAGCCTCAACCTTCACCTAAACCTTTTTCGGGGAGGACTAAATTGAACAAGTACAGGATCATGATTATTGATGATGAAAAAATTGTAGGAGACATGGCAAAGCTGTCGCTGGAACAGGAAGGCTACGCGGTCGAAACATTTTTAAACGGCGAGACCGCACTTTCGCGTCTGGTCGAGCAAAAGTTTGACGTGGTAGTTACGGACCTTAAGATGAAGGGGGTAGACGGCATGGAGGTTCTTAGGACGGTAAAAAAGCTCTACCCCGAGGTTAAAGTCATCATGATTACCGCATTTGCCAACCTCGATACTGCAATAGAGGCTTTGAGGGGAGATGTCCATGACTTTTTCCCCAAGCCGGTCAAAATAAAGGAGCTTAAAGCATCTATACAACGCGCCCTTAGTTAATTAATGTTTGCTTATAAACTCAAATCTTTGCGCAGAGGCGCAAAGGTCGCAAAGAAAAGCTTAAGAAAATAAGTAAATAAGAAAACGAATTATTTTGAAAAGGATTTATATCTCTTTGCGCTCTTTGCGTCTTTGCGTGAGATATAAAAAAAATAGCAATAATTTGTGGACGGACTCCAATTATGGATTTTAATAAGGTCATAGCATTAGGGAAAAAAATTATCAGGGACACATTCGCCGCGGGCCATGTGACCTTTAAGGAAATGTTCACCCGTTTCAGGCAGGTGCTTGAAAAGCATAACAAGGCCATTGAGCTTATAGCCGACATGGGCGACAAACTTGGCGGAGACTACATATTTGATATTACTTATATCAGGCGCGCCTATACCGGACTGTACGATACGCTGACAGAGTCTCTTGCAAGCTTCGACGTGCTCACGCAGAATAAATATCCTCGCCTCAAGGACGTATTCGGCCGCATCGATAATGAAATCAGGCTGCTTATATACAAAGACGGGGAAAGCGACCATTCACCCTATTTTTATCAAAAGGAATTTGTGCTGCCTTATAGCGCGCTTACCTGGAGCATGGCGCGTGAGGCAGGAGGGAAAAACGCTAACCTTGCTGAATTGAAAAATAACGTTGTTACCGACATACCTGACGCATTTGCCATTACTACATTCGCATACGATGAATTTTTGCGGCATAACAAAATCAACGAAATGATTTCAGCGCTGGAAGGAAAGGACGTCTCAGACTTTTCGGGGACCGGGGCGCTGAACAAAATATATACTTCAATTGTGAACGGTAACATCCCTGCCGGGATTGAACATGCTCTCGACAAAGCCATATCGATGTTCAGGGCCAAATATGGAGACAAATGCTTTCTCGCTGTACGGAGCAGCGCCGAAGCAGAGGACAGGGAATTTTCTTTTGCAGGACAGTTTGATACTGTACTAAATGTACCTTTGGAGAGCAGGGCGGTGCAGGAGGCGTACAAGCGGGTAATTGCCAGCGTGTTTTCGGAGAAATCAGAAGCATACCATAAGCAGCTTGGGATAGCTGTCGGAAGCATAAAAATGGCGGTCGGTTGTGTGCTTATGGTTGATGCAGCCGTCAGCGGGGTCATCTATTCTACAAATCCGAACGGAGATTCAGGCACTATGATCATAAATTCGACATGGGGATTGGGCACTTCGGTAGTTGAAGGTCAGACAGATGCCGATTTTTATTTGGTCAGTAAGGGTACGGCGCCTGTAATAATAAGTAAAAGGATCGGGAAAAAGCGCTCGATGGCAGTCGGCCGCGAGGCGGGGGGTGTAAGCGAGATACAGACTTCCACGGCAATGGCAGGGCAGAGTTCCCTGACGGAGGAACTGGTACTTGGGCTCGCAAAACAGGCCATGCGCATCGAAAACTACTTCCGGATGCCTCAGGATATTGAATGGGCCATAGACAGGGACGGAAAAATCTTTATACTCCAGGCGAGGCCTTTGAGGATAGAGTCGGGCTTCAAGCCGGAAGCAGGTTATGCGGAGGCACGTCAGGTGTCAGGCGACCTTGCTGCGGCAGGGGTAAATATCCTGATGACAGCCAGAGGTAATGTTGTGCAAAAGGGTGCGGGCGCGGGCAGGGTTTTTATTTTCAAACATGCGGACGGGCTTCAGGAATTTTCGAGAGGGGATGTCCTTGTGGCCAGGAATGACTCGTCTGATTTCATACGGGTCATGCCCTATGCTTCAGCGATTATTACCGATACGGGATCGCTTACAAGTCATATGGCTTCCCTATGCCGTGAATTCAGTGTGCCGGCGTTTGTCAACGCAGGCACTGCAACACAGATTCTCAAACACGGACAGGAGATTACCGTAACTGCGGACGATGAAGGTACGCTGACTGTATATGACGGGATACTGCGCGAGGTGCTTGAACATGCTCATTCCGGCCTGGCTGCGATGGAGGATATCTATGAGTATCGCAAAAAGAGGTATGTGCTGAGATATATTTCTCCTCTCAACCTTGTAGACCCGTTGATGGAAAGATTTACTCCTGAAGCGTGCAAGACCATGCACGATATCCTGCGATTTATACATGAGAAAGCCGTAATGGAGCTTGTTGAAAATGCCATGAACGGACTGAAGGGACAAGCGGCCAAGAAATTGGACCTGCCGATACCTGCCGGAATTATCGTGGTGGATATCGGAGGCGGTCTGGACAACATTGTGAACGGCGCGGCAGGGAATGACAGCGTTACTTTCGAACATGTTGTCTCCATTCCTCTGAGGGCTGTTCTTCAGGGGATGATGCATCCGGGGGCCTGGAATTCCGAACCTGTTTCATTAAGGGTGAATGATTTTCTCACGAGCATGATGAGAATGCCTGACATTGTTTCCGGCAGCGACAGTTATGCGGCCAACAATGTTGCAGTGGTATCGCGTGAATACCTCAACCTGAGTCTCAGGTTCGGCTATCATTTTAATATGATCGATTGCTATTGCAGCGAAAGCGCAAGGAACAACCACATCTACTTCCGTTTTACCGGCGGCGCCACTGATATGGTAAAAAGATCGAGGAGGATAGAGCTCATTGCACTTGTTTTAAAAGAATACGGATTCAATACAAAATCAAAGGGAGATCTTATTATCGGGCGAATTGGAAATATGGTACAGGGCGACATGGAAAAGTTACTCGATAGTATAGGCAGGTTGATCGCTTATACAAGACAGCTTGATGCGGTATTGCATGACGATAGTAAAGTCGAGCATTACGCAAGAAATTTTCTGGACGGTATTTACGAGCTTTAGCATTAAAGTGAAAAGTGAATAGTGAAAAAGTGTTAAACCGCTCTGAACATCATTTGTTGTAAAAGTTAAGACGTGGCCTATCGGTCAATGTCAGATCGAGTGTCAGTTGTTACTGATACACAACATATTTGTTGCCTCTGTGAATATTTTCCATTACTTCTCTGGAACCCGCAGCTTAGGATTTACGAAACTGCATGAACGATTCTACACGAATCGCTCGCCTTCGATTGCGACAATCTTTTAATTTTCCCGTTCCTGTGTAGCAGGACGTGTAATGAAGGATATGTCTCTTCCGCTCAGGTGCTGCGCTTTGACAATTCCAAAGGCTCATTCGCTACAGCCGAAAAACTCGTCCGCCCTTAGGCGGACTCAGACACTTTCGGCTGTTTAACGCTCATTTCGCCAGGAATCGTTACCAAAGCTTCGCAATTCGCTCCCTGAGGCATATCCTTCATTACACTTTTTACCAATATGGGGACACTTATACTTAGCCTATATGGCAGCGTTAAAAGGCACATCTCCTGTTTGAAGTTCCCCCGGTTTAGCGGACACACCGAAAGGTTAGGTACAATATAACCTTGGAGGTGTCAAATGCAGGAACGTGGTGGAAGAAGGAAGTACGATAAGCAGTTCAAGGAAGAAGCAGTCAAGCTTGTAACAGATGGCAGTAGGACAATCGTTGATGTAGCCCGGAGTCTTGGGATACATGAGAATCTGTTACGCACATGGAAACGACAACACGAAGAAGATCCTGCAGGCAGCTTTCCTGGCAAGGGGCATCAGAGAACCCAGGATGAGGAGCTGCGGAGGCTGCAGAGAGAGAATGCCAGTCTGAAAGAGGATAAAGAAATCCTAAAAAAAGCGTTGGCCATCTTCTCAAAACACCCCAAATGAAATACTGGTTTATGGACCAGCATAGCTCCGCACATGGGGTGCAGAAGATGTGCCGGGTAATAAAGGCATCAAGGAGCGGATATTACAGGTGGAAGAAACAGCCTCAGAGCAAAAGGCAGAAGGAAAACGAGAAGATACTCATGGGAATAAGAGAATCACATAACAACAGTGGCAAGGCCTATGGAAGTCCGCGAATAACCGATGATCTGCGAGAGGCAGGGACAATGTGCGGAGAAAACCGCGTAGCTCGGATTATGAAGGCTAATGGGATAGTCGGCAAAGCAAAGAAAAAGTTCAAGGCTACGACGAACTCCAGGCATAATCTGCCGGTTGCGGAGAATCTTCTGGAGCAAAACTTTGTGGCAGAGAGACCCAATACAAAATGGGTCGGGGATATAACTTATGTATGGACTATGGAAGGTTGGCTATACCTGGCAGTAATACTGGACCTTTATTCCCGGCAGGTGGTGGGATGGGCCATGAGTGATCGTCTGAAGTCAGACTTTGTTATAGAGGCGTTGAGACAGGCGATAGGGCGTCGTAACCCAGGTCCAGGCTGTATACTTCATTCTGACCGGGGTATTCAGTACGCTTCTGACGACTTCAGGACTGTATTAAAGGCTAATGGTTTTATTCAGAGCATGAGCCGGAAGGGCAATTGTTATGACAATAGCGTGGCCGAGAGCTTTTTCCATACGCTAAAGACAGAGCATGTTTATGATTACAGGTATGAAACACGGGCAGAGGCGCGGCAGAGCATTTTTGTATGGATAGAAATGGTCTATAATCGGAGGAGGAAGCATTCAGCATTGGGAAACCGTTCGCCGGTGTCCTTTGAGCTGATGGCCTTAGTAGCCTAACTTAACTGGATGTCCGAAATATCGGGGGAAGATCA
>CAWAEO010000004.1:0-548551 GCA_963780885.1 Nitrospirota bacterium | reverse complement strand
CGATAGCTGCGGCCTCAATAAAGATGGGGATACTTATTGATGATCTGCTCGCTTTTTCGCGTTTGGGACGCACAGAGATAAAAAAGAGAAAAGTTGGATTTAGTGCCCTGGTTAAAGAAGTTATCCAGGAGATGCAGGATGAAGTTAAGGGACGAGACATTAAATGGGAAATCTATGAATTGCCTGAGGTAGACGGCGACCGTACGCTGCTGCGGCTCGTGTTTGTCAACCTGATATCTAACGCAGTTCAATTCACAAATACTCGCCCCCCGGCTGAAATCAAGATCGGGTGCAGAGGTCAGGTCGACAAATTCATCTGTTCAGTTAAAGACAACGGCGTGGGATTCGACATGAAATACGTGGACAAGCTCTTTGGAGTATTCCAGCGGCTACATCCACAGGCCCAATTTGAAGGCACAGGCATCGGGCTTGCCAACGTACGGCGCATCATAGCCCGCCATGGCGGGAAGATCTGTGGCCGAGGGCTCTAAGGGGCAGGGCGCAACATTCCACTTTACTCTTCCCAAGACAAAGGAGACATAAGCATGCCGGAAATAAACCGTATTTTATTGGTTGAAGATAGTTCTGCCGAGGTGGAACTAATTGCTCTGGGTCTTGCCGAAGCTGGTCTTGCCAATGCCGTTGATGTTGTCGCCAGGTATCGAATTAAGCACTCTCCAAAGAGAGAGACGGCATAAGCGCCGTCCCATATTTATATCTCAAACCCGTCGCTACCCAGCTTTGGGTAATAAGCATTTCTCAACCATCGGCGGTTCAGATACCACCGTCCAGTAAAGCCCGGCTTTTTTTATAACTTCAAAAAGCTCTTTGGCATTAAAAGGTTTTACAATGTAACTATTCGCCCCGTAGATGTAAGTTTCAACAATATCCCGTTCAAAGTCGGAACCGGTAAACATAACCACCGGAATACAATTGATTTTTTCAGTAGTCTTTAACCTTCTCAGAACTTCACGCCCGTCCGCCCCGGGGATTTTAATGTCAAGGAATATAACCGAAGGATAGCCACCCGTTCTATTAGCAAACTTTCCACGCTTTAGCAGATAGTCAAAAGCTTCATCTCCGGTATGCACAACATCATAGGCATTGGCGAGCCCAGCTTCCATAAGCCCCAAGGTAGTCAGTTCGATCTCGTTCTCATCACTTGCTATGAGCAAAATACGCTCTCTGTCTGCCATGGTTATCATCTCCTCTCTTGGTTTAAGTATAAATCCTAATTCAGGACAAAGCAAGTCTTATTTAATGCAGTATTTAATATTCTAGACTATGTGAAGATCACAGGAAATGAGGTGTACTTTGAAAACTTGCTTCTCAAGGTCACTTGACAGAACATATTGATTTTCATAAGAATATCTCACGTGTGGAAGAAAAACGACAGTGAGGACTACCGGAAGCTATACTTGCGCCGGGCGGACTTTTCCTGAAAACGCGCGTTTTATCCCGAAACATGTCCCAAAAGGACTCGACAACGATGTCGGATAAATTTTTCCGTAACTAAGAATGTTTTAACTATATGGGTACGGAAACTTTCACCAGTGTATCAAGCGCTAATTCGGCAGCCAGCGATGCAGGATAGACTCTAAATCTTTGCTGAACCGATCCAAAGACAAAGGCTTCTGAAAATAATCGCTGGCACCGGTAGCAATTGCATCTACCCTGTCCGATTCGAGTGATGAAGACGTGACCACCACAACAGGGAGTTCTCTAAGACGATTGTCTGCACGTATTTCACGGAGCACTTCGATGCCGTCCATGCACGGCATCTTCATATCGAGCAATATTAGGGCCGGCAACTCATGTCTAGTCCTGAGCATTGCAAGCGCAGACTGGCCGTCGGAAGCGGAGCGAACACTTATTTCCCGCCCTGTCGCTTCCAGCGCTAGTGCAGTAAGCTCTATATCGGTCGCACTGTCATCAACAATACGAATCATTCTCTCTATCATATTATGCCGCACAACGGGTAATTTCGAAAATCCGGGAATCCACTATTCCTTGTGCTTATTTCGATATACTTGTTGTAAGGATAACTTAATTCGGGTAAACAATGATATAGGATATGGTCTGATTAAATAGTAAGACAATGTCTGATCCAGTGCGTTAAATTGACATCGTAATTTGCTATAGTTACTTCATAATGTTATGCTTTATTCAATGATTTAGTGCTGGCCGAATTGCAACATCGGTAATCAGGTTAAAAGGGTTTTTACTCTCATTATTTTTTCTCAGCGGGGCTAATCATGGAACGGATGTTGCACAGACAGACAGACAGACAGACAGACAGACAGACAGACAGACAGACAGACAGACAGACAGACAGAAGAATCCCCGCCGCTTAAAAGAAAAAACAATCTGTTTTCATGAAGGCATATCGTCGGACATCGGTGCTATGTCTTTTTTTTTGTGGCCGTCGATGGCACGGTTTAGCTTTAGTGGCTCATCCATATTATTATATTTCTGACAGTATTAGAGTGCGGACCAGCAGACATGACAAAAAAAACTAATCAACAGCAAGGCAAGCAGGTAAAGGCAGTCAGAAGCCGAAGGAAAGCAGGCGACCCAAAAGGCGAAGTTGAGCCTCGCCCGCCTAATAGGCCTGATAAGGACGACAAATCTGCCGATATTTTTTCGGGCATCCCTGTGGTCGGCATCGGCGGGTCGGCTGGCTCCTTTGAGCCCTTCAAGACTTTCTTCTCAGGGATGCCTGCCGACAGTGGGGCTACCTTTGTCGTTATACAGCACCTGCTCCCAACTCACGAAAGCCTGCTGCCTGAACTCTTGGCCCAGCAAACACGCATGAAGGTTGTCCAGGCCCGGGATGCTACTTCACTTGAACCTAACTGCGTATATGTCATTCCCCCTAATCAGTACCTGGCGGTCCGCGATGGAGTTCTGTCCCTTGTGACGCCGATCAAACACAAAGGTATTCGCATACCGATCGATTTCTTTTTTCGCTCACTGGCTGAAGACCGGCAGGAACGAGCGATCTGCATTCTTTTCTCCGGAGCCGGCGCGGACGGGACGCTGGGCGTGAGAGCAGTTCGCGGTGCCGGCGGGCTTTCTATCGTGCAGGACCCTCAGACGGCACAATTCAGCGACATGCCTCGCAGCGCGGTAGCCACAGGGATGGTGGATTTCGTCCTTGCTCCAGACCGCATGCCTGCTGTCCTCATGAACTATCTCAAACACCCTTATGTCAGAGGCTCGGAACAGGCTGACCTCCTTGTGACGGAAGGAAAACCGGGAAGCCTTCATGACATTTTGGCGTTTGTGGTGGCTCAAACAGGCCACGATTTTCGGTTCTACAAGCAAAACACCATCTTACGACGGATCGAACGCCGCATGGGCCTGCACCACATCTCGGACATGGCCCAGTATTATGACATGGTTAGGCAGGACGCCAATGAGGTAAAGGAGCTATTCAAGGATTTACTTATCAACGTCACCTCGTTCTTCCGGGACGCAGAGGCATTCGAAGAACTCCGGCAGAAGGCCATTGCTCCGCTGGTTAAGGCAAGACAGAGCGACGAGCCGTTGCGGGTCTGGGTCACCGGCTGCTCGTCCGGCGAGGAGGCATACTCCCTGGCCATGCTGCTGACAGAGGAAGTCGCTGCTGGCAGCAAGAACTGCCCGGTGCAGATATACGCTACTGATGCCGACGGGGAGGCGCTGGAATTCGCCCGTAAGGGCATCTATCCGGAGAGCATAGCTGAGGATGTGGATCAGGAACGTCTGGGTCGATTCTTTATCAGGAAGGACCAAAGCTACCAAGTCAGTGAGTCAATCCGAAAGCTGGTGGTCTTCGCTGTCCAGGACTTGATTACAGATCCTCCCTTTTCCAGGGTTGACATAATCACTTGCCGCAATCTTCTGATTTATCTGAATAGCGATACACAGGCGAAACTCATCCTGCTGTTCAACTTCGCACTCAATCCCGGCGGGTACCTGTTCCTGGGCAAGTCGGAGGGGATCAGCGGCCAGGACGACTTGTTCGAAGTTGTCTCGAAGAAGGCCAAGCTTTATCGCCGCCTCATGCCGCCCCGGCCTATCGTCCTGGATACGCCTATGGTGCCTGGAAAGAAGAGAGCTCTGCTGTCTGCCGGGCCGCAGGTTATCAGACCCCCTGCAGCAGCTTCTGCCGACGCAATCCGCCAGGCTTTATTGAGACATTTTTCCGCCAGCGTCGTATTGGTCGACCTGAAAGGACAAATCATACAGTTTCATGGGCAGACCGGCAAGTATCTAAACATGCCGACTGGCGAGCCTATCTTTAACATACGGGACATGGCCAAGGAAGGGCTTTCCACAAGACTGCTGGGGGCTATGCATAAGGCGGCCCAGGGCGCTAAGACGGTTGTGCTCGAAAGTGTACCTGTCACAGGAGACGAAGGCGGCCCGTTCGTCCGTGTCACCATCACCCCCACTTCACAAAGGGGCGAAGCTCCAACGCTGCTGGCCGTAATATTCGAGGATATCCCCCGCCCCTCAACACCCATGGCTGAACAATCACAAAGCAGCGAGAGCGAAACAGTCGTTAAGCAACTCGAAGATGAATTGAGCGCGACGCAGCATGAACTCCGGTACAATACAGAGGAACTCCAGGCGTCCAACGAAGAACTTAGGGTCGCTAACGAGGAGGTAGTCTCCTCAAATGAAGAACTCCAGTCCACGGTAGAGGAACTGGAGACCTCCAAGGAAGAATTGCAGTCGGTCAATGAGGAGTTGACTACAGTAAACAGCGAACTTCATGACAAGGTAGAGCGATTGGCTGAAGCCAATAGCAACATGGACAACTTTCTGAAGTCCATAGAAATCCCCACGCTTTTTCTGGATGGCGAGTTGCGAATCAGGTTCTTCACTCCGGTGACCACGCGGCTATTGAAACTGATCCCTTCGGACACAGGCCGTACGATCAGCGACCTGTCGATGAATTTCATCGGCTACGAGCTGACTTCCGACGCCCTTGCCGTAGCCAAGGGAGAGGCCGCCATTGAGCGGGAAGTGCAGCATGCAGACGGCTCGTCCTACCTGGTGCGCGTCATGCCGTACCACACGAATGAGAACCTGATTGACGGCGTAGTGGTTACCTTCAGCGACATAACCGGGCTGAGGCTGGCGGAGAAAAAAACTCGTCGTCTCGCGACGGCTATGACGGATTCCAATGATGCGGTCATTCTATTGGACCGGGCCGGAAAGATACTGGCCTGGAACCGCGGAGCCCAGCATATCTACGGGTGGAGCGAAGCCGAGGCATTGGGAATGACCATTAAGGACATCACACCTTCCGACAAGATATCCGAAGTCGCAGACCTGATACTGAAGATAGTCACGGGAGAAAACATTGCCTCTTTCGAGACTCAACGCAAAAAGAAGGATGGCAGCTTGATAGATATTTGGTTGACCGCAACGGCAGTGTGGGACGAATCCGGGAAGCTGGTGGAAGCTATTGTCACCACGGAGCGCGACATTACTGAGCGCAAAAAGAGGGAGGAAAGTTTCCGGCTACTCGCTTCTTATCCCCAACTGAATCCGAGTCCGACTATTGAAACCGATTCATCAGGCAAAGTCACCTACAGCAATCCGGCTACGCTGAAAACGCTGGAAAGCCTGGGGATGGACAAGGGGGATGTCGATGCCTTACTGCCGCCGGATATTAAAACGATATTAGGTGCCTGGGACAAGACAAGCGAAACGACTCTCCATCGCGAGATAATTATTAAGGAACTGGTATTCGACCAAACCATTCAGCTTGTTCCTCAGTTTGCTGTCGCACGCATTTATGCGGCTGACATCACCGACCGCAAACGGGCTGAGGAAGAACTGCAGAAGAGCGAGGAGCGGTTCAGGTTGTTGGTTGCCAATGTAAAGGACTACGCCATTTTCATGCTCGACCCGGGAGGCAGGGTCGAAACATGGAATGCAGGGGCGGAACACCTGAAAGGATATAAGGCCGAAGAGATCATCGGGGAGCACTTCTCAAGATTCTATACCCCTGAAGACATTGCCGGGAACAAGCCGGAAGAAGAATTGAAAACCGCTCTGGAAACTGGTCAGGCAGAGGAAGAAGGTTGGCGTGTGCGTAAGGATGATTCTAAATTCTGGGCCAGCGTGCTTATAACAGCATTGCGCGACGACAATGGAATGCTTCGCGGTTTTGCCAAGATCACGAGAGATATCACCGAGCGCAAGCTAACCGAAGAGGCAATGCACAAGAAAGTCGCTGAAGTGGATTCTCTCAACAAAGAGCTTGAAGCTTTCAGCTATTCAGTCTCTCACGATCTTCGTGCTCCTCTACGGCACATGTCAGGCTTTGTAAAACTGTTGCAACAAACGCTGGGGGACTCCCCTGATGCCAAAACCCGCGATTATATAGAGACGATATCCGAGACCTCAGGAAAAATGAGTATGCTTATCGATGATCTCCTGAACTTTTCTCACTTGGGACGAAAGGCTATGCAGAAGAGAAAAGTAAATTTAGATCCCCTTCTAAAAGAAGTTATCCGCGAAATTCAGGAAGAGCTAAAGGGACGGGAGATCAGATGGGAGTTCGGTGAACTGCCCGACGTCCTCGGCGACAAGTCTCTATTACGACTTGTGCTTGTAAATCTCGTCTCCAATGCAGTCAAGTTCACAAGCACTCGGCCGCAGGCTGAAATCAAGATCGGCTGCAAAGATGAGGTAGACGAATTCACTTGTTCCGTCAACGACAATGGAGTAGGTTTTAATATGAAATATGTGGATAAGCTCTTCGGAGTATTCCAACGGCTACATAGCCAAAACGAATTTGAAGGCACTGGTATCGGCCTTGCAAATGTGCAGCGCATCATTGCACGCCATGGCGGCAGAGTCTGGGCCGAAAGTGTTATGGGACAGGGCGCAACATTTTACTTTAGTCTGCCAAAAATAAAGGAGTCATAGGGGCTTATTGTGCAGTCGTCAGCAGTCCACTGGTCAAATCGGCCCTAATGGAGATCGCATCACCGTTATAAAACGAGAATTATTAACCTTACTACGCAAGTGAGAGGCGAGCAATGCGAGTTGTAACCTTCATATGGCTGCGTGAATCCTAAACTCTTTGTTTTAAGTAGTTATCCTCGGCAGCTTTAAAGCCCCGACACTCTCGGTTTGTCGGTGCTATACGTAAAAAATTCCTATGTAAAAAAGCTCTGCCATTTTTGGATGATGTAGAGCAATGTTTCTACCCGCATCTGACATCGGCTAAATGGAACTATCCGATAACCGATACTGCGAGACAGTACGCTTGGAGTTGCCGGACCTCACAGAGTTCGGGACAAAACCCGCGGTCTTGGGAAAACGCCGTGACTGCGGACTCCTGTGAGCACCCATTGTTAAAGCGATCATTGAAAATAAAATTATTGCTGGCCGTACCACGCACTGACGATCAGAGCACATGAAATGAATCGGGATAGGGGACGCTGTTAGGCGTGCCCCTCCCACACCACCCGGCATGCGGGTCCGCACCGGGCGGTTCGAAAAGTTGATGTCACGATAGTCGTGGTATCCCAAGTTTATCAAAGTAAGCCACCGTAATGACCTGATTCAGGTTTGCTTGACTGCAGTGCCACCAGCGTCCTCCGCTTCCAGCCGTTAGAGAAGCCAACTCATGGGTTGCGCCAAGACCTCGCAAGTTATGGTAAATTGTCTTTCCGCGCCGCCACTGTTTGAGTAGAACTGCCCTAAGCCGGTGTCGCAACCATGAGTCGAGATCTTTGAACGTCGTCGGCGTTTGGGCAAGATAGAAGTAAGACTTCCACCCCGGCATATATGCCCTTAGTCGTTCAGCAACCTGTGTCATGCTGCGGCCACCAACACGCCGCGTGATCTCCCTTATGCGTTGTTTAAACGTCTTGATTGCCTTGGGAGCCACCGCAATTTTGACCGTATTGCCTGACCACCGCCGAAAGCAGTAGCCAAGGAATTTCCGACCAAAGACGGGACCAACAGCGGTTTTAGCTTCGTTCACCCTCAGGTGCAGTTTCGCATACAGGCCTTTTAGGGAAAGGAGCACTCGTTCTCCTGCCCGCTGGCTACGCACATAGACGTTACAGTCATCAGCATATCTGGCGAACCGATGTCCCCTCTGTTCAAGGGCCTTATCTACCTCATCCAACATCACATTGGCAAGGAGCGGAGATAGAGGACCACCTTGTTGCGTCCCTTCTATACGCTCAGTTACCACTCCATTTGCCATGGTTCCGGCTTGCAGGAACCTCCGAATCAGCCGTAGCACGGCTTTGTCGGAGATTCTTTTGGCGAGCCGGTCCATGAGAATGTCATGATTGACCATGTCGAAGAACTTCTCCAGATCAATATCTACTACGACTCGATAGCCTTCCTGAACGTAACGCTGAGCTTTTAGCACTGCGTCATGTGCACTCCGGCCAGGTCGAAATCCATAACTGAATTCGGAGAACGTTGGGTCAATCAACGGTTGCAGGATTTGTAGAAGGGCTTGTTGGATCAGACGGTCTACCACCGTGGGTATCCCCAGTCCCCTTGTCCCCCCACCCGGCTTGGGAATATCTACGCGACGCACGGCCTGGGGCCGGTATTGTCCTTTGAGAATTTCCTCCCGGATTCGGGGCCAATGGACTCGGATGTATTCGGTGGTCTGTTCGATAGATAACCCATCCACGCCGGCACTTCCTTTGTTTGCTTTGACGTGTTTCCACGCCTTCACCATGTTCTCTCGTGAGAGAGCCTTATGCAACAGGTCCTCTTGCCCTGAACCTTCTTGTGTATGGCACGCCAAACTGGCTTCATCACGCACAGTATCGAGTCGGGCTTCACCGTTCCCTCTGACTGAGCGCCCCAATTCCCCGGGCTCCTGATGCCTTGCATGTTCAAGTGACATAACGTCCAGTTCTCCTTTTCGTTCAGCCCTTCGCCCCATAAAAGCGGCTATTACGGCTTCTGCTGACTTCTCGCTCCGGCTCATCACCGTCACCCCTTCGGGCATAAAGCAAGATCTCCCCAGGTAAGAACGCGATCTTTCTCCGCACAACCGCCAAATCTACGCTGCCTTTCCTTGACCACAAAAGCTTTACAGTGAAGTGCCTGCTCGCCTTGTTAGGTAACGCCTCATATCTGGTTCTTGTTCATCGGCTCACGGATTCGTTCCATACTTCCTCCCCACGCTTGGTCACCCTCACGCAGTTGTACTTCCCTTCACTCGCTGTGGTCAGCTCGCGGGAGGACTTTCACCTCCAAGACCGCGCCCATGCTGGGCGCACACCCACTCTCCGGGCTGAAGCCCGGAGTTTCAGGCCTCTGGCATAACCTGCCATGACCTTTACTGATTTTGATTCCTTATATACTTTCTCACAATTTCTTCGTTTACCTGACCTATGGTTTCGGCAAAATAGCCATCAGCCCAGAAACTATCTCCCCACAGAAATTCTTCCAGTTCTGGGAACTCCTTTCTGATTGCTCTGCTTGTGCCGCCTTTTAATATTTTTACCACTTCCGCGATACTATCGGATGGCTTAATTTGTATTACCGCATGCACATGATCCACTTGCACGCTCAGTTCAGATATAAACCATCTGTTTATTTTACAGGCCTCATACAGTAGCTGTTTTAGTCGTATGGCTATTTTGCCTTGGAGAACTCTTTTTCTGTATTTCGGTATCCATACCAGATGAAATTGCAGTCGATGTCGTGTATGGGCGCCTGTCCAATATCTGGCCATGCCAGATTATGCCAAAATTTTCCTCCGCTCCGCTACTCTCCGCTCCGGGCGGCTCATTCATCCCCAGGCTAAAGCCTGGCGATCTCTGGCCGTGTTTTTAGATTTCTGGTTGTACATCTCAGGCAGCTTGTCGGCCAATATCTGCGAAAACTCGTTCTTGTTTTTTTATGAATGCTTCACAGCCTCAACTATTTTGGGCAGCATTTCCATAAAAACATCGCGCATGTCTGTTTTCATAAGCATGTTCTTTTTAAAGGTTGCCATATCTTTCTCGATTGCTACCATATTTCTCTCTGCAGTAGACAAGCTGGCATTTACCCGATCAAACTGTTCTTTAGCAATATTTCATTTGCGTTTTTTCTTTTTCCTGCTGGAAAGGTAATCGAACGCCATGATTGCGATCCCCATCACAATCACCAGTATAAAGGGAACCAATATGCTATTCATTTATTTGCCCTCCTTTTTCAAATTGCCTGGTTGTTTAATGAATGCCCACAAGAGATACATTATTCCTGCACCCCTCAGCATCGAGTAACCCCGCCCTGTAGTCACTTAATATCCTGGCAGTGGTGGCCGGTGATGTTTTTGCGAGCTTTGCGACAGCGCGCACCGACCGGCTGGTATCTTCATGGTATATAGAAATAACCCGCTTGATCTGAACGGGAGCCAGCCCTTTTCTGCCGATTTTCTTACCTTTCGCCCTGGCATGGGCTACGCCGGCGCAGACACGCTCACGGATCAGCTCACGCTCGAATTCAGCCATGGCTGCTATCATGTGAAACATGAGGCGTCCGGACGGTGTGGAGAGGTCTATGTTTTCCTGATACGATACAAATGCCACGCCCAGTGTACTGAGTTCGTCCAGGGCTGTCACCAGATGTTTGAGCGACCGGCCAAAACGATCCAGCTTCCAGACGATAACGCAGTTGATGAGTCGTCTTCTGGCCTCTCCCATGAGCCTATCCAGTTCAGGACGCCGGTCCTTTGCTCCAGATTGCCCTATATCAACATATTCCCCGGAAATATCAAAGCATCGGGCAACACAATAGTCCCGAAGAGGGCGCAATTGCATTTCAGGGTTTTGGCCTTTATCATGCGTGCTTACACGGACATAAATGGCAACCCGTAGCGAAGCCCTGCTCTTATCCATCATTTCTTGTACGCTGCTTCTGTTCATTTTGATATCTCTCCACAGTTCCTCAAGATCGCTCAGAAGGAAAGGAGGTTATGTCTTCCTCTTTTTGTGATCCGTTCCTTTTCTGCGCCTCTTCCTTCTGCCCAGGCAAATCATATTTGGCCACAGGGTTCTAACTCTGAAATATTCTCTTTCGTCTTTTCCGGGTCGGTATGTCATAATTTTACTTCCTCCTTGATATTATGTGGATAGTTAATCTTATCAAATCAAAAAATCACGTTTTTCCGGGATTAGTTCTTAAAAGAGGCTCAAGGCCCCTGTTAACGCAGCCATCTCCCTGACCTGATCAGTTGTCTCCTTTAAGGATTTCCCCTGATATATCTCGGTGGCAAAATACTTGTCGTATGAACTCCATTCCCGTTCAGGATCGGAATCCCTGAAAAGGCCGTATATGTGGTTCATCTTTGCATCGGTGTTCTCAATATGGTGGAGCGCAAGCGCCTCAGGAGTGGCTGGCTTTACCGGGCTGCCGAATTCAAGGCTGCCATGGTGGGCAAGTATCATGTGCTTGAGCAAAAGGCCGGTTTCAGCAGATATCTCTTTAATCCGACTCAACTTCTCCTCAAGCATTATAAGGCCTATTGATATATGGCCCATCAGCTTCCCTTCCGTGGTATAAGCCTTTGTTACGCCGCCCGTTATTGCCCTGACTTTTCCGATATCGTGGAGCAGTGAGCCGGTCAGCAGCAGGTCCCGGTCAAGGATTTCGGGGTAATGGTCCGCCATATGAACGGCGTGGGACATCGTATTAGCGGTATGCTCCAGTAGGCCGCCTGTGTAGTTGTGGTGAACGGTCAGGCCGGCTGACGACAGTTTGAAAGCTTCGAAGAACTGAACGTCAGAAATGAATGAGCATATGAGCCTGTCGCAACTGCTGTCCCTGACAAGTTCGATATGGTCATACAACCGCTGTTCCCAAAATTCGATGCCACCGGGAACAACCTGCAGGAAATCGGCAATATCGATTTCTTCGTCGGCAGCCGGCCTGATGGATTCAATATGTATGTTCAGGGCGCCATTATATGTCTTTGCCGTTCCCTTTACATGTACGTAGGTTATGCCGCTCAGACAGGCTGCCGTATCTTCAGGGCTGTTCCAGACATAGCCGTTTATCTGTCCGCTTTTGTCGCTTAGATTGACTGCAAGGTAAGCTTTCCGGTTTTTGGCACTCCTCAGATCGGCTGAGCTAAGCGCAAAAAAGGTATCAACCGGATCCGATGTTTTAAGGTCTGATTTCATCTGTTTCATTCTTAGTTCTCCCTGGACTCTATGCAGCATCGTTGTTCAGGGTCAGCGCTGCTCATGTTATCTGGCCTCCTTGGCTTCCTTGTATGCCTTTTTGATCATTGTCCTTGTGATGAACTCACCGGGTTCTATGCCCTTTTCGTCAAAGATGCTGTCATCCACAACATTGATTTTCCCGATGTCAGCTCCGATCTTCTTGCTTCCGGCCTTTCTAAGGATATCCATAAACTTGTGCTTCTTTTCCTCATCAAGGCTTTTGTAAAGACCCTCGAAATAGCTGAAGTCTTCTTTTTTGATGTACATATGGTTCCCTCCGGATTGTCTTTGGTTTAGCCGGGTGGCTGACTGTAAAGGAACAAGTGTTATTTTTCTGTTTTGATAATTTGTCCCATGTTAAAGTCTACCATTCGATGTTTTTCCATTTTTCGACGATTACTTTGTATTTTCAATCGTCTTTATAGATATATTTATAAGCGGACCTCGACCCTTGGAAAATAAAATAACCGAAAGATTGCGTCTACTTGAATTATTGGCGGAAAGAGTGAAGACCTACAAAATACCATTGAGGTATTAACCGAACGAGAAAAAAATAAGACAGCGCAGCACTAAGCATTTTACTCTTGCCTATTCATCACATCTCCGAGACGACGCATTTCAGGCGAAGCCGAAAAAACTTCATCTGATTCCTCCTCAAGCGCCTTTAAACACTGTTCACACAAATTACTGAGATCTTCTTCTTTGAAACACTTTCAAATCCCACTACAATCCCCGACACGGCTCCCGTCGAAGATCTTAGTAATAGCATCTTCATTAAGTGACACCTCTTCGGCCAATTGCTCAATAAAAGCTATCTCTTTACGCCTTCTATTATTGAGAGTTCAAGGATATTACTTTTTAAAACTGACCACCCACAAAATTTTCAGCTCGCCAACCATCGTCATATCTAACAAAACGAAGTATTTGAGTTTTATTACCTAAGCCTATATTTTTTTTCCCCCCAAGCATAGATAAAAAAGAATTCTTCATCTCCGATAAAGTGCGCCACTCATTACTCTTTCTGATGTCGGGACTAGTTGGAGTCAGCGGCACGGTCTCAGTAAATACTTGATTGTTTGACGGGTCAGTAAATTTCCAGACTTTCATTCGTTGCGTTGACATACCCCAATACGAATTAGATGTATATTGTATTGGTTTCAAAGTAATAAGACGGTTTTCCAGTTTCTCTATCGCATCAACTATTTTTTGCAGGGCAGATAGGTCATATTGGTTATCAATATGAAATTCCGCAAGAATTTCAGTATCACTATTTTTCCTCAAGCCTGTAACAACTACTTTACCGGTTCCGAACTGAATGTCTTGTATAGAAGCAAATTCCGTATTATTCTTGAAAATCCCGGGATAAAATTTATAATTCAGACCGCCAAACTTTTTAAGAATTTTATCTTTGGCTTCACTTCTGCTTAAATCTCCTCTACTACACTGTATAAGCAAGGCGAAAAGTAAAAGCATAAAAACTAAAAAAATACGATTTGAAACATTCTTCATGAAATCCTCCCTCCCGACAGGGAAATTAGGCGGTGGCACAGCCAACCAATTGCCTATATGCGTTGTTTACAATATCCCCGCGGTTTACACTATTCACAATATTTACCAGCAATACGCAGCCGTCAAAGCTAAAATCTTTTTAACCCTTTCAGGTCCTGAATTTGTTTTTTATATCCGAGAAGCTCTTCTTCGGAAACAAATTCCCATATTTTTGCCATAGCTTTTTGATAGAATTCGTTGCATGCGTCCGCTATCGCTTGATCCGAAGTATCCTCAGACTTTACAGCAAGAGCAGCCAGGGCTCCTAAAGTTCTTTGGATTTTATATGGCTTTTGAACGTTTAAAGAGGAAAGATTGATTCTCTGTACCAGGACTTTTTCCTTTGTCATGGGTTCAATGAAATCCAAGCGCAATTCTCCATTGACCTGTATAACTCCGGTCTCACTATAAACGTCAAAATTACGCCCTCCCTGAACTCCCTTTTTTTCAATATTTACAGTCATCGTAGGGATCAATGCAAGATAAGCTTCTTTTTTATCAGTAAAAGTAAGGTCATCAAAAGTCGCATACGGGCCCTTTATATTAAAGCCTTTTCTTGAAATCAGTTCCTGTAATCCATTGGCAAAGCCGGTTGTCACCTGATCCTTATATGCCCAAAATCTGCTGTTAAAAAAGTACGGATTCTGCCAGGGTTGAGCCGCATTCATGTTGACGTACATGTTGTTCATCTTTGGGTCGCCTGCCATCTGAGGGCTCACAATTGCGATGGACAGATTAGTTGGTTTCGATTTTGTTTGCGGGAAATCGTATGCCAGGTTGAGCGTTCCAGGTTCTTTCATAATGTAAGCATTCTGTGGAGCACAAGCACAAAGCGTCAGAATAATTAAAAACAGAGTTAGTATTGACATCAATGTTTTCATATAACCTCCGGTTTATTATTGGTTAATACCTGATATATAGCTATCAAAATTCAGTCCAATATAACATATATGACCTAATTAATAAAGTAATAATACATTTAGAGGGTTTATAGCATTTCCCTAAAAAAATATAATTCCAGTACCCAGGGGGAATGCATGAATAACGATATACCTGTTCAATTAGGCAAAAGGATACGAACTCTTCGAAGGTTGCAAAAGCTCACAATCGAAAAGTTAGGAGAAAAAACCGGGATCAGCTACAAATTTATTGGTGAAGTGGAACGAGGGGTGGCTAATCCCAGTCTCGATACATTAGCAAAAATAGCTGAGGCCCTCGGAGTAAATATTAATGCATTGTTTCCGGGTACAAATGACGCTGACTATCAACTGTCCTCAGAGGACATCAAGCTTATAAGGAAAGCGTTAAGGCTCCTGAATAAGAGTTTCTCGAAATTCTAAATGGCGGCGGCAGTGCTGACCCTCACTTGCTCTTTCCAAAAGATGAGGGTATCATTACTTGCCGCCCAGACAAGAGGATATCTCGCCTTCAATCGCCATAAGCTCCTCTACTATGTGCTCTAAAATTAAAGTAAGACCGTAATCCCCGCCAAAGGTGGAGAATTCAAAATGGTCTGACTGGGAAAAGCTGTCATGAAGAAAGGCAAGTTTCACCCTTGCATGTTTGAGCCTCTCCACCTTATCCATCAGACACTCTTCATTCATAAATTACCCTCCCTATATTGATTGTCTTGCACTCTTAAGAAGTCAAACTCATTTCCCGGTCCAGATGTCCCTGTTGGGGTCGCAAGTGTCATTTCCCAGTCCTCCTTTGATATCACCTCCTGAAACCCAGGCGCCTGTTATCGTCATCAAGGGGCTTATTGCCGGTCAGTATCTGCTGCTTGAGGACTTCCAGTGCTGCATAGAGGTCGTCGTTTTTGATTTGCTCGGTGCCTCTGTCAACGGCTATCATTGCCGACAGCAGGTAGAGCTCTTTCAGGTAGGCCATAGAGAATCCCTGGGTCCTGGCGACAATATCCATTAACACCGTATCCTCTATGGCACCATTGAAATATTTATTGAGCATTCTGTGCCGACAGTCCTCATCGGGGTTGTTTATGCGGAACACGCTGTCGAACCTGCTTGGGCGGTTGCTCAATGCGATATCTATGTCCTCGGGCTTATTTGTTGTGGCGAGCACCATGATACCGTCCAGGGCTTCGAATCCGTCTATCTTGTTAAGGAAATAGCTGAGGGTTATATGCGACTTGTTTATTGAATCGAGGTCCTCAAAGCATAGTATCGCGGGCGCGAGATCCTTTGCCAGTTCAAACGCACGGTCGAGGTCATGATCCGCAGCGTCATCCGTCAGCGGAAACACTATAAAGGGAAGACTGCACTGACTTTGTATGGCCCTGCAGAGAAGGGTCTTGCCGTTGCCCGGGGAGCCCGCAAATAAAATACCCCTTTTGTAGGGAACTGACAGGCGCTCATAGATGTGCCTGCTTTTAAGGAAAGTCTCGATGGTTAGCCGTATCTTCCGGTACATGCTCTCAGGCAGTATGATATCTTCCCAGCGGACCTCGTCCATGGTCTTTTCGTCGCCATCGAAAAGAATCTTTTTCTCTTTTCTTATCCTGCCGGCATAATAGAGCTTTACGCCCCTGACAAGTTCATTGACCGATTCTATGTTCCTGTATGCCACAAAAATAAGGCGTTTTGAGAATCGTTCAAAAGGGCCATATATATAGATAAAAAGTTCGCCGGCATTATCCGGGTTCAGGTGGAATATGCCGAAGGTAGCGGCATTGTTGACCTGACAACCTTCCACCACCAGGAATCCCCTTACCGGCAGTTCGCTGCAATCAGGTGCGTTGAATCCCTTGACAGTGTAGGGTATGCCCTTGTCCATCAGGTAGTGCTCAAAATTATCGGTGACGTTATCATTTACGTTCAGTGTGGCAAAGCTGTAGTCATGCCAATCTTTGCCATAGAGGGATACCAGGGCATTGATAAAATACTTGAATACAAGCTCATGCGTTGATGAAGTCCCCAGAGATGCGGTCGCCTCAGCCAGAAGCGTCTGCAAAAGCTTTACGATCACAATGACCTCCTGTTGGTAGATTGTTTTTGAAGCCGATTATAGTAAATGTTAAATCCCTGATAAGTTCTGTAGGAGTCCCGGCTCTCTCAGTGCAATCTCGGCAATATTGCAGACGCCTCTTTTAAGCGCCCTGCTGTATGGGTACAATCCCCAGACAAACGCGCTCAGCGCCCCAAGGAGAACGAGCTTGAGGGTAAGCCTATTACTGACTATCCCGGTCTTCATATCCTCATATGTCGACAGGATGAGATCGAACTTTTTTGCCCCCACTATTTTGCTCTCCATGTCTCCTTTTCTGATATATGACATAACCATCCGGTCATATATACTGTTTTGCATCCAGGCAGGGGCATGTGCAGGTCCGTGCTTGAGGGCATGAATGAAACAAGCGGCCCCGGTCATTTCAACATCTGTATCCGGCTCGTCAAAGCAAGCATTGTTGCAATGTCTTATTATCCAGTAGCCTCCGGCTATGCCGATTATCGCGTATAAGACGATATTGAACATGCCCCAGGCTGCAAAGCCTTGTAACAACTGCTCCGAGCCAAGCATCCGAATGCCGTCCATAATGGCCGTAGCCTTGCCCGACAGCCATGACATAAAGCCTTTGCTTGCCGAAAGCAGCATGAGAGCAATAAAGAGATATCCATAGATTGTGACTGATACTAAAAGTTTGATCTCAGCTCTGGTAAAGTCCTTATTAGTAAATTCTCCGAAAGAATCCGATAACTTCATTTAAGCGCCTCCTGGTAGTGGTTTGTTTGTTTTCTTTTAGTGTAGCAATTGCTATTTTTACATTTTTGGCGGATTAGATTTACTTAGCTGAAACAGTTGGTTATCGAACGAAACAGCATTACCGCCTATTGATTTGCGGCAAGGAGCGCTTTCTTGCGGAACCGGTTATTTGGGACGGCATTATCCTTATTTATAGAGATTTATGGGAGTTTTCCTCAATGCACCTTTCCGACGTGATGGATATATTATCAGCGCCGGCCTCTTTCAAATACCCTCTCCACCACGCCTGAAGCCTGCGCCAGTGACTGTTAGTAATCGCATGGGTCGGCGTGACTCCTGCCAGCGATATGTTTATATTCCTTAAATCGGCAATGAGATCGTCTTGTTTGGCCCTCATAAGGTCATTCTTGTCAGGAATATTTTTTTCGAAGTTGAAGCCGTCACCCACTTGCTGTCCGTCAGTAAATAGTATGAGGACGGGCCTGCCGCTTTTGCGAAATTCTTCTTTTTGGGAAACAAATCTGAAAAATCCAAACAGGTCTGTCTGCTGTACGAGGCGATTATCTCCCAAAACCTTGTTTATGCTTTTGTCCCAGCACTCTGACAGGGAATTCTGCGCTGCCTTCTTAGCTTTTCTGAGAGACATGCCCATCGGGCCTTCATCTTCCGGCATTTCCGCTTGGAATATCGCCTCCTGGGAGGATTCAGACCTCGAATCGATTAAATAGATTTCGATCTTATCTCCAATCTCCGCATTGTCCAAGAGCCTCTGTACGGCCCTCAAATCTTTGTGGACTTCATTCTCCCGACCTGCTGTAATGTCGACCCCGACGATAATGTGCCTCTGTTGCACTATGACTAACTGCTCAATTTTCTCCGGCACGATCTTCAAATTGACGAGGCCTGTTGTATGTGCTCCTATGGCGATCGCGGCAACTGCAGCTGTTATTGCGATTGTTTTTATGAACATTTCAGACTCCCCCAGTTTCCTGATGTCTGCAGCATCAATACTCCTGGCGGAAATACCTTTTCAGAGTGCTTCATTATTGCGTTTATATAATTACCGGCATCCTGATCTGTCCTGACGCCATTGATATAGCCCCTTACATATCTTCCATGTCTGAGTCTGATGATATCGGCTGTGATGCCATCGAGCCCGGCATCGAGTTCTTCAACCCGTTTTGACAATGACAGCCACTCTGTCTTTGTTTTAAGTAACTTTTTCTCGGGAACGTAAAGCCTTAAAGAGATATCCGCTGTTTCGCTTTTAGCGTTTTCCGTCTCATACCAGACGCCTATGACCAGCGGTACGCCGAGCACGATGCCGAGGGTGAAGAGCAGGTTGCCAAGAGATATCTGTTTTGCGTTGGCTATATCAGTGCCTATGAGAGCGGCATTAAAGGTTTCCGATCTTAGAAGCGCAAAGCCCACGAGTCCTGTCACAACCAATGTAATGCCGCTGAACATCAGTAATTTCGCGGCAAATGCCCTACTTTCGGGACTGAGGTGCCCCAGGAGGTTCTTGATTCCGAAGACTACGCCGGCCACCAATAATATGCCCAAGGGCACGACAAAGACGGTGTGCCCCCCAAACATGAATCTCAGGATTGTAATTACGCCGAAGGCATCGAGGAAAGTCAGGGTGAGAGCGATGAATTTGTTGCGGACCGATGATCTGGCCTGGGCTGCTGCAACCGACTCAGGAAGAATGCCCCCTTCGGCAGTGAGCTTTTTCTGCTCCTCCCTGTTCTGCCGTAAAAGGGCATCTATGTGCTCCAGATTAGTTTTTGCCTCGTGCTGCGCCTGTCTGAATGTTGACCTGGCTTCCTGTTTCGCCCTGGACTCTTCGGCCTCTATCGCCTGCAGTGAGAATGACCACGCATCCGGGGCTTTCCTGCCGTCCCTGCTGCCGCGTCTTGTATCAGGATTGAGGGAATCCCTTGCGACTTTCCTGCGGCTAAAGGCTTCAACCCGCTTCAGTGTCTTTTTAGGCTTTAATATCATTTGATTCATTGTCCCCCCTTTATAAATTTAGATTCTTTTACCGAACCTGATTTATAGTAGCAAAAGGTTTTTTTGGATTTTCCGGCGATTAATTATTTCACTGCCGGGGCAATTCGCCGCATGAGCGAAAGAGCAGGGTTCTATCTTTCTTTGTCTGCCGGTAACTTCATAATGAAGTTGTGGCTGTTGAGCTGATTGCAGCATACAATTGTGATATGCAGACCCCGGTAAGAGCAACATATTAAGGAGGTGTCAACATGACTGTTCACGAAGCCATAGAACTATTCAGAAAGCACCAAAGAAGTACTGTCAAACAAACCACCCTTAAGAGCTACGGGAAGTTCCTCGAAAAGTTTCAGGAGAGATTCGCGGAATATGATGTGGCATCTGTTTCGGCTGACGACATCGGCAATTTCCTTGATGAATGCACAGACAACCTAAACAGATCCACGCGCCACCTGCGTTATGCTCAGACAAAGGCCTTTTTTAATTATGTCATTGAGGCGTGTGATCTGAACATCAAGAACCCCTGCAACGCCGGCGTGCTATTCAAGACATTCAAGAACGTCTATCATAGCCCACGGAAAATACTGGACAAGGAGACGGTGGATGAGATCATATTCAACTCCCGCAGTGCCAGGGACAGACTCATCCTGGAACTTCAGGCCCGTTGCGGCCTTAGAATCGGAGAAGTCCTCAGTCTAAGGGCCTCTGACGTCTCAGGCAGAAAGCTTATAATTCAGCAGCCAAAGTCCGGCAGGGATGCAGAGGTTGCCTTTATGCCCGAACACATTTCCTCCAGGCTGACTGAGTATATTACCGCGAAGCAACTGTCCCCTGACGACAGGGTGTTTCCTCTCTGCTATACAGCTGTCAGGAACCTGGTCACCGGATTGGGCCAGAAGCTGAATGTCAAAATATCGCCCCACGATCTGCGCCGGCACTCAGCAACATATGCCAGCAGAAACGGAGTGCCCCTGGAGATTATATCCAAGGTCATTCTGAGGCATCAGGATTTGAAGACCACGCAAATCTACCTGGGCAAAATCAGCGACACCGAAGCCATCAGGTGGATGGACGTTCTTCATGGGAAGTAGGAATCCAGGCTAACTATTGATCGCCGAGGGTCTGCTAAAGTCAATTCAGAAAACAAGTTTTGGGATCATTTTTTCTTCTTTCCGCAGATAACCATTACAAAGCTGTCGTATCAATGTTACTGTACGATTATGCAGAAGTGGCACGGAAATCTCGGACTTAAAGGTTATTCCCGGAAGAAACAAAGAGGACTCTGGTTTTTGATTGCGGCGGGGATTGTTGCTCTTGCCTTATTAAAGTTCATGTTTTTGTCATAGCGGCAAACGGCGGCGGCCAAGAAAGGAGCCGAAAGTGGGGATGCAGTGCCGTAGCTTCTTTTATCGTGCCAGCCCTATACACTACCTAAAACGCTCATTTCATATGGTATCTTATTGAATGTCCATATCACCCGATCATTTTGTTGAGCGTCTTCAAAAGGCGCACCGCTGCAAGCCGGAAATCATACATCTTGCGGAAGAGATGGCATGTCTTGCCCCGAGTGACTATGATAATCTCGCAGTCCGCCTGGTTGAAGCCGGGGAGGATCACGCCCTTGGAATTCTCCTCACTGCCGCCGCTGTTAATAAAATCAAATTCAATCCCGTTGTCCTTGCCGATACGATCAAGGTCGTTGAGGTTGTCATCGACATCAAATATCCATATAACGATCAGGACGCAAATGCGATAGCCCCGTTGCTTGCTGTCGCCCTGTCGGAAGAACTCTCCCACGAGCGCCAGGCATTTGCCGCCCGGCTCGCAGTCGAACTAGCAATCAAGTTCGACTATCCCGTGCAGCCGGTAAAGAAGGTTTTATGGGAACTGTTGGAACTGATTCACTCAGGCGAAGCGAGATTTCTTCTGGATATGGCCCTTGGCATGCTTGAAAAAGAAGACCAAAAAGGTGATGTGAAATTCAGGCTGATCGGAAGAGATGTTCTTTCCGAATTGCCTGCAGAGCGGCCCCCGGTTATTATCGGCGACGGGGACACGGTGAGGAGGCCGGTTGCTAAGCTCGGAAGAAATGAACCCTGCCGGTGCGGTAGCGGAAAGAAATACAAGAAATGCTGTTACGAGAAAGATCAGGCAACCATAAGAGATGCATCCGCATATGAAGGCATCACAAAGTCTCAACTCCTTAAAAATCCGGCCCTTGTAGATGATGCGTCTCATATTGAGGGAATGAGGCCGTACGAATTGAAAAAATTGGTTCCGGCCAGCATGAATGATGTCCAGTTGCTGACAGCCTATCGCGGCGCTGACCTCTTTGGATTGCGAGAGCTTGCCCTGGAGATGCTGTTGGAGCTGAAAAGCCGTCCTGGAAAGGAAAGTCTGGCAGCGGAGCACATGAACGATCTTTTTTACTCCGCCCTCAAAGCTCAGGATGTGGAAATGGTCCGGAAGCTTTCCCGGCATATTCCGGAAAAAGAGCGCTATTTTTGCGAACCGGACAGACTTAGGCATGATCTGTTGGAAAATGCCGAGAAGTTCAAAGACCTCGAAGCCATGTGCAAAAAGGCCTTTACCGGCAGCAATGATCATTATCTTCTTGAGCTGAGTTATGCGTTCGAGGATATTCTGCCGGCCATGAGCATAGTATTTGGACGGGCAGCTATAGTATCGGAACCTGAGCGGCAGTTTGATAATGAAATACTGATTGACGCTATACGGCAGCGCAGGATCGCATTGGACCTGGAGCCTTGGGGAGATCCGATCGAAGATTATTGGGATTGGATAATCAGCAAAGAAACTGAGGGGACCTCTGGCCGGGACAAAGACGAAGAGATAGAGCGGCTTGAGGAGCAATTGTCGGAAGCCAGAGAAAAAAGTTCATTGGCACTGAAAGACCTGCAGGAAAAAGAGAAGGAACTCGCAGGACTTGAGAAGAAGATTCATAATGCAAACATAATCGCTGCTGACAAAGGCTCTACCCTGAGCGCTCCAGAGCGGAAGGGCCAGGCGATTGAAACAGATGAGGACGCGAGACGGCAGGACATCAGTGCTCTGAAGCAGAAAATAGAGACACTGAAAGGTGAGATCAGGAGCCAGCAGGACTCCAGACAGCGTTTGAGGAAAGAGCTGCAGGAGGCAAATGAGATCATATCTAAACAGAACGATCAAAGAAAAGCGCCTGCCGCTGAGATGGATGAGAAAGAGCTCGAGCACACTTCGATCATTCCCGACAAAATCCATGTCCCGAAATTCACCGATGCCTTTCGTGATAGCTGCGAAAACCTGCCCTCAGCCCTGGTAATAAAGGCAATGAAGGCCGCTGTCGGATTCGCCTCCAGAGACAATGCCATATTGCGGCAAACAGTCGGGATAGAGAGAATGCCGGACTATTACCGCATCAGGATAGGCATTCACCACCGGCTCATTGTCCGTCAGACATCGGGCAATGGATTGCAGATCTTGGAGATTATTCCACGCAAAGAGTTGGACACATGGATACGGCAGCATGCGTCATAAAATCAAACAAACCACGAAGCTGTTAGGCCTTGAGTCCGTGCATATAGAAACCTTTCAGCTGGGAGCGTTGGTCAAACAATAGAAACAAAACTAATCGCTGGGTATCTGTATCTTGCAATAGGTGCGGGATACGGCCGACAACAAACTTTTTTTTTAATGAGAGTTGCAATGGCACATCCTCACAGTACACCACACTCCTGGGCTTCCAGACGATTCTGCGGATTTCAATCGGTAATCCGTACCTGGCAAGTTCCTATGACTTGTTAATCCATAATCAGCAGGTCGTAGGTTCAAATCCGATCTCCAGCTTTTAAAATCAAAGATTTATGGATTGATTTTCATAACTCTTTTTTCATGTTGTGACCACATCGTGACCGCGTAAAAACCTTTCTACTGTCAATTCACTTGGGGTCTTCGTAGTAAAAATGATAAACTGATGACACTTTAATTCAATTTATCGAAAGGAGTCTTAATGACTCATACAGCATTATCGTCTTTTATCTGGTCAGTTGCCGATCTGCTTCGAGGGGACTATAAACAATCTGATTATGGGAAGGTTATCCTACCCTTCACTCTCCTGCGCCGGCTCTATTGTGTCCTTGACGCTACTAAAGAAAGTGTCCTCAAAGAGTACGATAAGCGCAAAGACCAAAAAATTCCGCCTCATGATTTCCTTATAAGAAAGGCAAAACAGACCTTTTATAACACATCGCCGATGGACTTCAGTAAGTTTATGGCAGATCCGGCCAACATTAAGAACAATATAGTGGCTTATATAGGTGCTTTTTCTGAAAATATTCGGGATATCTTTGAACGTTATGACTTTCTGAAGCAGATTGAAAAACTTGACGAAGCTAACCTCCTCTATATGATCGTCCAGAAATTTGCTACAGTGGATCTCCATCCTGACGCTGTGTCGAATTCTGAGATGGGATCGGCCTTTGAAGACCTGATCCGTAAATTTGCTGAACTATCCAATGAGACTGCCGGAGAGCACTATACTCCTCGTGAAGTAATCCGACTTATGGTTGATTTGCTTTTTATTGCTGATAACGAGGCGCTCACCCATCCCGGTATTGTCAGATCTATCTACGATCCTACAGCAGGCACAGGAGGCATGCTTTCGGTAGCCGAGGAGCATCTCCGCCATCTAAACCCTGATGCAAGGCTTATCGTCTTTGGGCAAGAGCTCAACGCTGAGTCCTACGCCATCTGCAAGGCTGACATGCTTATAAAGGGACAGGATGTTTCGAGCATCGTTTTTGGCAACACCCTGTCCAGTGATGGTCATTCCGGCAAAACATTTGACTATGGGCTTTCAAATCCGCCATTTGGGGTGGAATGGAAGAAAGTTGAAGATGCGGTACGTGATGAATACAAGGATAAAGGTTACTATGGCCGCTTTGGGGCCGGACTTCCACGCGTGTCTGATGGGAGCCTTCTTTTCCTTATGCACCTCATTTCCAAAATGAGACTGCCAACCCAGGGCGGCGGTCGTATAGGTATTGTGCTTAACGGCTCCCCACTATTCACTGGCGGTGCGGGGTCCGGCGAGTCCGATATCCGGAAGTGGATCATCGAGAACGATTGGCTGGAGCTTATTGTTGCTTTGCCTACTGATATGTTTTACAACACCGGCATCTCAACCTATGTCTGGATTTTGACCAACCATAAGCGCCCAGACCGGAAGGGTAAGATCCAGCTCATTAATGCTGTTGAATTTTATCAGAAGATGCGGAAGAATCTCGGCGCTAAAAGCAAAGAGCTAGCGGATGCTGACATTGAACGTATCGTTAAACTGTATGGTGATTTTGAAGAAAATGAATACTGCAAAATCTTAGACAATGATGACTTCGGCTATTCAACAATAACCGTCGAACGTCCTCTAAGGCTTAATTTTGTCGCAACGCCTGATCGTATAGCTCGCCTTGACGAGTCGGCCCATTTGGTGAAGCTCAAAGAGGACTTGGACCGCCTCAAAAAGGTGCTGGCTTCAATTGGAGAGAAACTCTACAAGAACAGGAGTGCATTTCAGAAGTATCTCAAGAAAAAGCTCTCTCAGTCCGGCATCTCTTTTACACCTCCACAAATGAAGGCGCTGCTTTCTGCTCTTTCCAAAAGGGATGAGACGGCAGATATCTGCACGGAGAGCAAGGGCAATCCTGAGCCAGATACCGATCTTCGTGACACTGAAAATGTTCCTCTCAAGGATAACATCCAGGCTTATTTCGAGCGAGAGGTTTTGCCGCATGTGTCTGATGCCTGGATTGATTATCACAAAACAAAAGTTGGATATCAGATACCTTTCACGCGCCATTTCTATGTGTTTAAGCAGACGCGTTCTCTGTCCGAGATTGACTCTGACTTAAAAACCTGTACCGATAGGATTTTAAGAATGATCGAAGGGCTAACTTCATGAGCTTTCGGCCATATGAGGCATATAAGGATTCCGGTATTGAGTGGATTGGAGAAATACCGACTCATTGGGAGGTAAGAAAACTCAAGCATCTCGCTGATATACGCTTAAGCAATATAGATAAGCATTCCGTTGAGGGGCAGCAGACTGTGAGCCTTTGTAATTACATTGATGTTTATAAGAACCAGCGTATCACGTCGGCAATCGACTTCATGCAGGCAACAGCTAGTGTTGAGCAGATCAAAAGACTGACTGTTTTGCGAGACGATGTACTTATTACCAAGGATTCTGAGGATCCTTCTGATATAGGTGTTCCTGCGCTGATTGTAGAAGATATTCCCGCCTTGGTATGCGGTTATCATTTAGCAATAATTCGGCCAACAGAGTCGATAGGAGGATTTCTCCAGTATTTGTTTATCAGTAATTTTGTCCGTTCTTTTTTTGAAGTTGAAGCCACCGGGATGACCCGATATGCACTTGGTAAATACTCGATTGAAAACCTGATTTTTGCTGTTCCAGATTTCCAAGAACAGCATGACATAGCTGCCTTCCTTGATCGCGAAACTGGCAAGATTGACGATCTCATTACAGAGCAGCGCACTCTGATAAACCTGTTAAAGGAAAAACGCCAGGTAATAATCTCCCATGCCGTCACTAAGGGGCTCAACTCTGATGTGCCCATGAAGGATTCTGGGATTGAGTGGCTGGGGAAGGTGCCGAAGTATTGGGGGATTAAGAAAATTAAGCATCTCTTTGAGATCAAGAAACGTATATCAGGTGATGTGGGTTATGAGGTTTTATCGATCACGCAGCAAGGGATAAAAGTTAAAGATACAGAAAGCGGTGATGGCCAATTATCAATGGATTACTCCAAGTACCAGTTTGTGGAAATTGGTGACTTTGCAATGAATCACATGGACTTGTTAACAGGATATGTTGATATTTCATGTCTCTATGGCGTCACTAGTCCTGATTATAGAGTTTTTTCTGTAAAAGACGGCAGCGCTTGTCATGGCAAGTATTATCTTTATCTATTTCAAATGGGATATAAGAACAAGATATTCTTTGCCTTTGGCCAGGGGAGTTCTCAACTCGGAAGGTGGAGATTTCCGACTGAACAGTTTAATAATTTTTGGTTTCCATTCCCTGGTATTGAGGAACAGGTGGAAATAACTGACTTCCTCGACCGCGAAACCGGTAAGATTGACGCGCTGGTTGCCGAAGCCGAAGCCGCCATAACACTTTTGCAGGAACGCCGTACTGCTCTGATTTCAGCCGCTGTAACGGGTAAAATAGACGTTAGGGGGATTAATTAATGGACAAACATACGGAGAAGGTTTTTGAAACCGAAGTTTGCAATAACCTTGACGCAAACGGCTGGCTATACTCTGAGGACGATAAAGGTTACAACCGTGAGCTGGCTATATTCCCTGACGATATAATAGGTTGGCTTAAAGATACGCAGCCAAAGGAATTCGAGAAACTTAAAGATTTACATAATGGAGATACGGAAAAGGTACTCCTTGAGCGCTTGTCCAAAATAATGGACACCCAGGGCTCTCTTTCAGTGCTGCGTCACGAGTTTAAAGACATAAAAGCCCGCTTCCAGATGTGCCAGTTCAAGCCTTCTCATGGTTTAAATAAGGAGACTGCCGACAGGTATTCCAAGGTGCGACTTCGGGTGATTAGACAGGTTCACTACTCAGTTTCAAATGAGAAAAGCATCGACCTGGTCTTCTTCATAAACGGCATCCCTGTTGCCACTGCCGAGCTTAAGACCGACTTCACCCAGAATGTTCACGATGCCATCAAGCAGTATAAGAACGACCGGCCACCCAAAGATGACGTAACCAAGCGGACAGAGCCTTTGCTGGCCTTCAAGCGGAGAGCCCTTGTCCACTTCGCGGTCTCTTCGGATCAAATATATATGACAACTGAACTGCAAGGATTCGCTACCAAGTTTCTGCCGTTTAATCTGGGTAATAATGGCGGTGCCGGCAATCCAGCTAATCCGAGGGGCTATCGCACAAGCTATCTATGGGAAAAGGTTCTAGATCGTGATGCATGGCTGAACATTTTTGGTAATTATGTGCACCTTCAGCAGAAAGAGGTTAGGGATAAAAATGGCAATAAGACGACTAAAGAAACCATGATATTCCCCCGTTTTCATCAGTGGGAGTCAGTCACCGCTCTTGTTGAGACTGTCCGTTCTGAGGGGGCCGGTCATACCTACCTGATTTCTCATTCTGCTGGCTCCGGCAAGACCAACTCAATTTCGTGGCTGTCTCACCAGCTTGCCAGCCTCCACGATGGGAAGGATAACAAGATATTTGATAGCATTATCGTCATTACCGATCGTACAGTTCTTGATGACCAGCTTCAGAATAGCATTTATCAAATTGAGCACAAGCACGGCGTTGTTTGCAGAATCACATCCAAAGAAGGGTCCAAATCGAGCCAGCTTATTGAGGCTCTTGTTGATTGCAAGCCAATTATCATAGTCACACTTCAGACCTTCCCATTCGTGCTCGAAGAACTGCGCAAACGCGCCTCACTTAAAAAGAAACACTTTGCAGTCGTTGTAGACGAGGCCCATTCTTCTACAACCGGCTCTGACGCCAGGAAGTTGCGGGCGGTTCTCACAGCGGAGCAGATTAAAGAAGGCGTTGAGGTTTCGGCTGAAGACCTTATGGTTGCCGAGATGGAGTCACGAAAACCGCCGAAGAATGTCAGCTTCTTTGCCTTTACCGCAACCCCTAAAGCCAAGACAATAGAACTCTTTGGCCGCTGTCCCGACCCGACAAAACCCCGTGGAGACGACAATCTACCTGAGCCGTTCCGCACGTACTCAATGCAGCAGGCCATAGAGGAGAAGTTTATTCTCGATGTGCTCAAGAACTACACACCATACCGCCTCGCCTACAAACTTGCTCACAATGGCAAGGAATATGACGACAAAGAGGTTGAATCCAATACCGCTATGAAGCAGATCGCGCGGTGGGTCAGGCTTCATCCTTACAACATCAGCCAGAAGGTCGCTATAATCGTCGAGCATTTCAGAAAGACCGTAGCATGGAGACTCAAGGGACAGGCCAAGGCGATGGTCGTCACCAGCTCCCGTAAGGAGGCTGTGCGCTACAAAATAGAAATCGACGTCTACATTAAGAAGAACGGGTATAAGGGCATAGCTGCATTGGTGGCCTTTTCGGGCGATGTTACCGATCCAGTAAGCGGGCCTCACAAGTTTAACGAGTTCAATATGAACCCGGACCTTAAAGGACGTAAGATCGCGGATGCGTTCGATACCAGCGAGTTCGACGTGCTGCTAGTAGCAGAGAAGTTTCAGACGGGGTTTGACCAGCCGAAGTTGGTTGCCATGTATGTAGACAAGCGGCTCGCCGGGGTTAATGCTGTGCAGACTCTTTCCCGTCTGAACCGGATCTACCCCGGGAAAGAGGAAACCTTTGTTATCGATTTCGTAAACGAACAGGAAGAGATAAGAGAGTCATTCGAACCTTATTATAAGACAGCACAATTGTCCGGAGTTTCCGATCCTAATGTTGTTCATGATCTTCAGGTCAAACTCGATGCTGCTGGAATTTACCTTATATCTGAGGTAGACACCTTCGTGAAGTCATATTTCAGCAAAACTGCCACCCAGAAGGATTTACAGGCAGCAATCGCGCCGGCTGTGGATCGCTTCAGGGGGAGATTGACTGACGCACGAGCAACAGGTGACTCGAAGGCCGTAGATGCCATGGAGATATTTCGGAAAGACGTGGGTAGTTTTATCAGGATTTATGATTTCCTCTCTCAAATAATTGATTACCAGGATACTGACCTTGAGTCACGTTATTGGTTCTTCAAACACCTTTTGCCTTGGATACAAGAGGAAACGCTTACTGAGCAAATAGACCTTTCCGGCTTGGAGATGACCCACTATCGCATTAAGGATCAGGGCAAGTCCGATATTAAGCTTGGTGCCGGCGAAGAGCAGCCGACACTCAAGCCTATTACGGAAACAGGTACAGGAACTCCTTATGAGAAGAAGAAAGAACGTCTGTCGGAACTCATACAGAAGCTTAATGACCTCTTTGAAGGGCAGCTTTCAGATGCTGATAAAATAGCCTATGTTGAGCATATTGTCGGCAAGATGATGGAGAATGACACGCTCGCCAAACAGGCCGAGCAAAATACCAAGGAACAGTTTGGGCTGGGGGACTTTAAGGGTGTCTTTACCGATACGATAATATCTGGCTTGGATAATTATAAGTCAATGGCGTCACAGGTGCTCGGGAATGAACGGGTCAAGCAGGAATTCGCCGATATCGTGCTCGATATGCTCTACGAAAGGTTTAAAGGCGGGGAATCATCAGCACAGACAAAGCACTAAACATCCCCTCCAGTCAAAAAAAAGGGAGAATATTTTCATGAAAATACTCTTCACTTCACACTTCACAACGTATCTCCATAGGCCCGCAAGTGAGAGGTGGACATTCTCACAGAACTAAACGGGAGTTGCAATTTTTCATAACTGAGAAGTACAGGACATTACTTTGCTCAATAGCCGCGCCCCAGGATTAACTATTATGTTGAGCGAGGGTCGGCACACGATTCTCCCCCGTGAGAAATTCCATAAGAAACCTTTATCAAAAGCTGCCTCAAAAGAAGTGATCCGGCATTTTTCTTCCGGCAAGACGGCTTGTTAAAGTATACGCCAATGACGTATAATGATTATGTGGAAATTATAGAGACTCCGATATTTACAAGACGGATAGCGGGCATTTTTACCGATGATGAATACAGGACTCTACAGGTTGATTTGATTACCAGGCCCAACGTTGGCGCAATAATTCCCGGCAGTGGCGGGTTGAGAAAACTTCGGTGGGCCATCCCGGGTAAGGGAAAACGGGCGGGCGCGCGCATCATCTATTATTGGTTCAAATCGAGGGATATTATTCTTATGCTGTTTGTGTATCCTAAGAATGTGCAGGACAACTTGACGAATGAGCAGCTTAAACAATTAAAGAGAATCGTTGAAGGAGAATACATATGAAAAAGGAATTGTTCGATGAGCTTTTGGAAAGCGTAAAACAGGGAGCGGCAATTGCAAAAGGGACTTTAAAACCTTCCCGCACCTTCAAATATCCTGAATCTGAGGTCCGGAAAATTCGGGACAAATACGGGCTGTCCCAGGATAAGTTCGCCGCCCTTATGGGAATAAGCGTGGCTACGCTCCGCAACTGGGAGCAAGGGCGCAGGAAACCGGAGGGCCCGGCGCTGATACTGCTCAGGGTGGCGGCAAGGCACCCTGATGCGTTACTCGATGTTGTTCATAAATCGAGGGCAAGGAAAACTGCGTAGAGGCTGGGTGGTAAGAACCTTCAATAAACCGTCAGTAAATTTTAAAATTCAATTCCATTCCGCTCTCGACGGTTAAAGCGTATAGTAAAATTGTTCCTCAGGGCAGAGTCCTCACAGAACTCCTCAAAAGTTGCGAGTTCTCATAACTGAGCAGTACGCCCCGAATTATGATGACCCCGGCAACACCGACGTTGTGATCACGTTAAATCAGCCTGCATTCGGTTCCGTTTTCCCGGCGTGAAATACTGGTCGTAACATGCTATCTGCGAGATCCTAAAAATCAACGCCGCATTTGAGACAGGATTTTGTACCGGTAACACCCGACTAACAAACGTGGTTCAAGAAGACGCAACTATGAAGACTTTCCGTACAAGTCCGCATTCCCTCCCTAGGGAAGCGAGGGAGGGAACGAAAAAATCAGCCGGAGCGTAGCGAGCGGCTGGATTGATTTTGTTATGATCTTCTTTTTCTTTAATAGACATAGTCAGTGCCCGATTGCTCCTTCATTCCTCATGATCTTTTATGTCCAAAAATTTTCCTTAAAGTCTGTTCAGTGATAGAGGTTACGAACTTTTCAATTTTCGAAGCCTTTTTTGGCCGCACAGCGGCCAAAAGTGAGGTGGAGCGACTTGTTGATAGATTCCCATACGTCTTAATCAATACAGTAATGAGAATTTCGAGAGGAGATGGAACAGCAAAAACTTTAGCATGACTCCCGGTGCTTAGATCATCCGTGCACTTTGTATACTCTCTCCCATATTTTGCGAGGCTGACCCAGTTTGTTGGCACTTGATCCTCAGAGAACCATTCTCCCGTGTATGGCGTCGAAAAACCTTCGATAAGAATCTGATTAAACTCGCTTTCATCAATATGCCGTGCAAATTGTGGTTCCTTTTTGATCTTATCTCCAAGGGCATCGGAAGCCATAACCACACCATGAATAGCACCATGTGCTTTGAGAATTTCAAGGGCATTGATGCTTTTCGGCACCCATCCGAATTCTATTGCCTGTAAGGAATCCTTAAACCTGCGTGGGTGTTGATACCCTAATATGATGAGAACATCCTCAACGATAGTATTTGCAAGCCCCGCTTCATTGATGCGTTTGAGTCTCAACTCGCGCTCTCTATCAGGGTGGAATTGTTGATCTGGGTCAATATTCATTTTAATCCTCTCAACGATAAGTTCAGTTGTGCCGTGTCTTTTCGGCATCAACTGGAACGACAGGTTCGGTCACTTTTCTAATCTCTTGAGTGGTCAAAAGCAGGTTATCTTTCTTGTAAGGTATTTTCACCTCTATCCGATAGTTCGCATTCTTCTTTACAAAGCTTGACACCCACTCGTAATTGTCGCGAAAGAAGACGGTTGTCTCCGCGCAGCGGACGATAAGCCTGTTTATGTTCATGACTTCCGACCGGCTCAGTTTTCGAATAGGGCGCCTAACCCCCAAGAAGGTATAGTCGGGATGTTTCCGGTTGTAGGAGAGATTTGGGCGAATGAGGATCGCAAGATCCGGTGCGAGCGGAACAATCTTGTTAAGTATACGAGCATCAGGAGTTCTTTTGATTGCAATCGGGAAGTCACTGGTGAAGAAAGCACTGTCGTCAAAAGGATTGAGCAGAACGTCCCATTCGAAATTGCCGAAAGTGATTATAAGGCTAAGAATAGAAGCGATGCCTACTGCCTGAGGGTATTTAGGGTCGATGCTAATTTGTATATCCCCGCTCCGAAGCAGATCGGTCAGGTTTTTACCACCAAGCACTCGCGGAGGGGGTGGTAACGACCCTTTGGACTCAAGTATCCTTGCCATGTCTTCAACTATGGCCTTCAATGGCTCTGAATTCACTCGCATGCCAGCGGGGGAGCAGGAATAAACATACGCCACAAAGCCGGCAATTACGAAGATACACTCTGAGTCAATCTTGTCTGCTCGCAGCTTTTTGAGAGCCGAGTTATACTTTGGCTCAATACTCTTTAGGAACTTCTCAACAATGCGGTCTTCTCGAAGGTAGGAGTTGGTGCTACCGTCCTCAATTCTGCAAACTGATTTTGCATCTGGTGTAAACAGTTTCAGGTCGCCCTTTCTGATTGCATACATCAATCCATCAAGATTGGGAGAGTAAAAGTTTCTCAGATGCACCTGGGAGACAAAGTGATCAAGAGGCATGTCTGGCGTTCTCGCCCTCGTTTATGACCGAACCAGTCATTAGATAGTTAACTCGATAACTCCGGCATTTTTCATCCTCCGCAATTCACCATAAATGTCGCATCCGGCGTAACTACTTGATTTAAAGTATTATCACGGCCGACTAATATTACTTTTGTAATGTTATCGAGTTTTCCGACTAACATGAGTCCTCTCCCAAAGGATTACCTCTTTTATACTCCCACTATCGGAACGTTGTCAAGAAGGCGGAAGACGAAGAAACGTTGACTTCCGGTTGTAAGCTATACTCGATGACAAGTCCCAGACAAGCAAGATTTCAGGAAGGACTTCTTCGCGCATAGTTCGGCCAGAAGTACGATGCCATGGTGCGGTTTTGCTCAAAGGAATGAGGTGTCCGAACTGTGCCGTAATAGTGCCCGAACTAAATCGGCACAGGTGCCCGAACTGATCGGGATATCCAGCAGAGCCTTATGTATTAATCAGATAATTTGAAATCGCCGTCTCCCATAGGCGGCCTCATGTTGTAATAAACCACCTTGTCAAAGTTGAGGAGTTTTTTCATGCCTTCGAGAAGATGCTTGAATTTTTTGTTCATATATAAAATCATGTAATAGTCAGCAATGGGGCCGGGTTCTTTCCATTCGAGTGCTACCTTGATTTCCTCGGGCGTCATATTAGAAAAAATCTCTTTTTCATCAGGCGAAAGTCGGCTTACTACTTCCTCAGGTGAAAGCGCAGAGATTTCCTCATCTCTTTCCCCTTTTCTTTTTATGGTGATAACGCCTGCAATCTTCTTTGAAAAATCGGGATCTGAGAATAGGCCATCTTCTTTTCTGCTCCACCCTACATGACCTTGGCTGCTATTACCAATATCATATTCTGTTCCGAAGAGTGCATCACAGATATCAATATCCTCTTCACTATCAGCTTCGATAACAGCACAATTGATATTCCTCTCATCTAAGTCCCAAGTAAATGCACCTGCTGCATTAAGCAGGCTTTGCTTTATTTGTTCCTTGGATAAGCCAGTTATATTCAGTACTTCTAAATCGCCACCATATCCGAGAGTAAGAGCCTCTATATTGTCTGCCGACCAAAACGCAATTTCGGCTTTTTGATTATTCTCACAACCCGTAAAAAGGAACCTTTCATTCTCGGTAGCAGTTGACGCTTTATCTGTTATAAATTCGATAAGCTCTGATAGGCAGATTTCTTTAAAATCATCTGACAGCGTGCAACTAAAAAATTTGCTAACTTTGATTCCCTTTGCTTTCTCTTTAATTTTCTGTATTAACTTTTCTTGCCTGTTCTCTCTTTCTAACTTTGAGAGGTCCTTCATCTGTATCCAGTATGTAATGTTTTCTATTTCAACTTTAAAATCCGGAGGGCGCTGTCCTTCCATATCGGGTTCATAGCTTATCGGAGTTGTAGTGCCGTGCCTGGAAACCAGTAACATAGCAAAATTATGTTCCGCAATCGTTTCAAATATTTTTGTATGTTTACGGGCATCATCAAGTCTTTTATTAAGTTTGCCCAATCCTCTTTTTTCAAGAAGTACCATGTTAGTAGCCAGCCTTTTTACATCAGACTCCGATGCTACATATTTACTTCGAGAAAATATTTTTCTGGCAATGTCCTGGTAATCCATACTGAAATTGCGACCTCCCTTGATTGTTACTTACTATGATATTTTTATAGGAAGATTGCAACTGCGACTAAGAGGAAGTAGTTCAGACTAAACCATTCAGCAGACAATAGACACTTTCATGTTGCATATCCTGCCATCGCGTGATAGAATTTTTATTAGTTTGCAAGTCACCTAAACTTTTCTTAGCCATTTATTACACCCTTTCGTGTGTAGGTAAAGAGATCATCATTTTTCAATGTGACATTACTTTCAAAAAGAAACCAGTATCAGGTATATTTCAATATCAACTCTCAGAGGGGATATTGATGGCGGACAATAGCTTTTTCAATGAACAGAGCGAGCAATCGTTTGTTAAATCAACAATAGTGGCAAAATACTTTGACGTATGGGCCAATGTTATGATTTCGACTCAGAAAAGATATCCCCATCACACCCAAAAAATTGCATACATTGATCTTTTTGCCGGTCCCGGACGGTATGATGACGGAACTCAATCTACACCCATAAAAATTTTGAAAAATGCAATTAAAAAACCCGATATACGTAATAGGCTTGTAACAATATTCAACGATGTCGACAAGGGTAATGTCCGCTCACTGGAGAGTGCTATTAATGAACTGCCCGGAATTGAAACACTGAAGTTCGAGCCACTAATTGAGCATCAGGAGGTCGGCGAGGAAATCGTTAAAATGTTTGAAGAAATGAATCTGATCCCGACTTTATTCTTTGTCGGAATATGTCAATGACTTTGAGACACCCCTCGTCCACATTTAGTGTATTTCCTCTTCAGGAACTGGTGCTGCCTTTGGCTTGTTAATCCATACGGCCTCAGGAAGTATCGGCGGCACAGGGATTTTTTTAACAAATCTCTCAGGATGTGCTTCATATGCAACGCGCAGAACTTCACCCCTGGCTATCTGTATTTCTTGTGCAAGGCCGTAATGTACAGCTTCCGGCGTATGCAGGCCGATGCCGGTATGTTGATGCTCTTTGTTGTACCAAGGAAAGAAATCCTGGCAGAAGCTCCGAGAGTCTTCGATGCTACCAAACCGCTCAGGAAAGTCCGGCCGATATTTAAGTGTCTTAAACTGGGACTCTGAATAGGGGTTGTCATCGCTCGTATGCGGTCTGCTGTGGGTCTTCGTGATCCCAAGGTCGGCCAGGAGTAATGCTACAGGTTTGGATTTCATTGATGAACCCCTGTCGGCATGAATCGTGAGCTGATCTCTCCCGATATTCTGCTTTGAACAGGTTTCTCCAATGAGCCTCTCTGCCAATACCGCCGATTCTGCAGGGGCTATCATCCAGCCGACAATATAGCGGCTGAAGATGTCCATGATCACATACAGGTAAAAGTATGTCCACTTTACCGGACCGAGAAGTTTCGTGATATCCCAGGACCAAACTTGGTTCGGGGCTGTAGCCAAAAGCTCTGGCTTGCTATACACCGGGTGACGCAACTGGTTTCTGCGCTCCTTGACCTCCTTGTTCTTATCGAGGATGCGATACATTGTCCGTATCGAGCAATGGTATTGGCCCTCGTCCAAAAGAGTTGCATAAACCTCATAGGGTGCCTTGTCCACAAATCTGTCGGTGTGGAGGATATCAAGTACTCCCTGCCGTTCCTCGGAAGACAGTGAACGAGGCGAGTTCCGATCCTGCACAGGCTCAACAAAGTGGGCATCTTTGCGTGCCTGTGTGCGGTAAAACCCGGCACGCGCAACATCAAGCGCTTCACATGCATGCTTGATCCCAACTTCAGAGGAAAGGGTCACTGCAGCTTCCATCAGTCGGTCTCTCCTCCTTCGGGGATCGCAAGCGGGATTCCCAGTATCTCGGATACTTTTTTTTGGATATCTATTATGATCTCTGCCTGTCTAAGACGTTTGATAATCAGTTCATTGTCCCTGCGGAGCTTCTCATTTTCCGCAATAAGTGGATTGCGAACTGCTTCCTTGCGGCCTCGCTTCTTGGGCTTCAGGGCTGACAGGACTCCACGCTCTCTTTGGGTGCGCCACGCATTGAGGTTCGAGGCATACAGTCCCTCACGGCGTAGCAGCGTTCCCATACTTCCGCGTCCCGTGCATGCATCGGCAAGGGTGAGGATACGCAGTTTGTATTCGGCAGTGAACCTCCGCCTGACTGCCTTATCCGGCACCTCTGGGTTCGGATGGGCTACCGTCAACTTGGCTCCCTCCATTGTCTGTGTTTTATTGACCTTTGCAGCTATCATTATGATTTTTCCTCCCCGGCCTTCTACTCTAATTTAGCATAAGGGAGGTGTCTCACTTATATTGACACAGAGGGTGTTGATCCGTGGGGATATAAGGGCTTATCTCTCCGGCTTGTAAATTCCGTCCTTAAAGACTGGGGATGCGACTGCATCTTCTTTTTTAACTACAATCGTATAAATATGGGTATAAACAATCCGATGATCGAAGAACACATTAACGCTTTATTTGGACAAAATCGCGCTGATAAATTGAGAAGAAAGCTCGACGGAATTACCAGACCTCAAGAGCGTGAGTTGCTTATAATTGAGGAGCTGTGCCAAGCGCTCAAGTCTTACGATACACGCTATACGCTCCCCTTTAGGTTTAAAAATGTCTCAGGCAAGAGGACCAGTCATCACCTTATTTTTGTGAGTAAGGGTTTTCGGGGATATGAGATAATGAAAGAAATTATGGCAAAGGAATGTTCTTCATGTATCGAGGGAGTCCCGTCTTTTGAGTATAGCCCGGCGGACATTTTACCGAAACAAAGCCTTTTATTCCAGCTATCACGCCCTCTGGATGATCTTGAGAATATGTTGCTTGAAGAGTATGAAGGACAAAGCTTAACGATGAAAGAGATTTACGAGCAGCATAATATCGACAGACCGTATATTAAGCCAAATTATAAGAAAATCCTCCTCAAAATGGAAAAGGAAGGAATCATTAAGACAACACCTCATAAAAAAGGTTCATTTGCTGACCACGTGACGGTCACATTCCCAAGACAGAGAAGAAGAAAATAAATGGGCGCTACCTCAAATATAGAGTGGACTGAATCAACCTGGAATCCTGTTACTGGCTGTACAAAAATCAGCCTAGGTTGTATGAACTGTTATGCCGAACGCCTTGCTGTACGCCTCCGGGCGATGGGACAGAAAAGTTATCAAAATGGCTTTGAAGTTACTCTTCACCCTCATCTGATTGAATTACCGTTAACATGGAAAAGATCGAAAAATATTTTTGTTAATTCCATGAGTGATCTTTTCCATGAAAATATACCGATAGACTTTGTTCGCAAAATATTTCGAATTATGAATAACGCCAACTGGCATCGCTTTCAGGTATTGACTAAGAGAGCCGAACGCCTTTCGGAACTTGACCCATTGTTAACCTGGTCAGAAAATATATGGCTGGGAGTTACTGTAGAACATGAGCAATACATAAACCGGATCGATTATCTCCGCAGGGTCCCTGCTATGATCCGCTTCCTGTCGTTAGAACCTCTCCTGGGTCCATTACCAAATATGGATCTGACCGGCATTGATTGGGTAATCGTAGGTGGTGAAAGTGGAGTAGGAGCTCGGCCGATGCTTAAAGAATGGGTGATTGACATTTATCAGCAGTGTCTTAAGGCAAAGGTCCCCTTCTTTTTTAAGCAATGGGGGGGAGTGAATAAGAAAAAAAATGGACGCATGCTTGATGGCAAGCATTACGATGAGATGCCTAAAGATAAGGCTGCTATAACATAACTTGCCTGTGTTTGTTCCAGCACAGCAGCCAAGGCAATCCTTCTTTTGTTATCTTTTTATTAGAGGAGGTATAACCTGCATGAAGGTCTTTATTATTGAGATTGACGATTATTATAAAGTTCACATATACGGTTCAGACGAAAAAATTCAGCAATTAATCACAGAAGCTAAAGACCGTGGAGTACCGCTCGGAGGTCCATATTGGGCAAAAGATCATCATCCACACACACCAGAAGGAGAATATCATCTGCATCTTTATGACAAAAGAGGGCAGCTTGCAGCAATAAATAGAAGCGGGTCAGCCCATCATCGTTCAAATCGTGGCTTCCAACTCCCAAACAGAGTTGCTGACGCGATAAAAAAAGTGTTTCCTGATTACCGTATACCGTCCGACAATATCATAGAATCAATCACACAGGCTGACCAACTGATGCTCATAGTAGAGAATGCCAATTACGAAATGCTATTTTTAGAATAGTAGGAGGGGGACAATCTCTTTTCCAGTATATCCCCGCAACAAAATGGATTGGGGGTAAACTTAAAGTGGACTTTGCTGACGAAGAAATAATAAAAGAGACTCAACTTTTTGGAGAGTCGATCATGCAGTCGCACAGTTTTCTACTTGAGAACCTGGCTGCTACTCAACCCGACCTTCGGAAAAGGGTATTGTTGCACTGTTTGGGACGATCACTTGATTTGGCCAAAGGTGCCGTTTCAACGGCTATTGCTTGTACGCCGGTTTCATTGGTTGTAATCTCACGGACGATGCTTGAGGAATTAATAACCGCTCAATGGCTATGTCTCGATCCAAACAATGCAGTTAAGCATCAAGATAATTCTCATGCAACCTCACTTAAGGTACTTCGCGAGATTCTGAAAGGAGGCTATGCCGAGATGGTGCACAAAGAATCTGGCGAGGACCACACTCAATCTGCGGTAGAGCAACTCACAAGGAAAAGCAACATGCCGAATATAGAGCAAAGAGCTAGAGAATGCAAGGTGCATAGACTTTACACCATAATATATCGCCATTTAAGCCCATTGGTACACGGTTCGGATTTTGAGCAACCACATATTCCAGCTGCCGCTCACGACGCAGTTAAAATTATCCTTCCTGCAGCCATTGTCTTCCATAAAGCGACTTATGATATTGTCACGACTTTTCTGATAGATGGACAAACTACAACACCTGCCGATATCGAGAAAAAACTTAAGTTTGATTACTTTCCGATAAGGTCCCTATAGGGGACTGGGAGCGCCAATTTTCGATGCTTTATAGAGTAATTTTCCGTTTATTTTCAAAAGAAATCGACACCGTCGATGGTCTCCGAGGTCACGAGGCCGGCTAATGGCACGCTTTATTCTCTCATCTCAGGGGCCGCATGGTTCTGGACGAAGTCTTCAAGAGTTGCGACTTTCGATACCTATTTGTTATCAGGTGCATCAAATTTTTCCGGACGGTGCGACTTGGTCTCAGGTACGGGACAAAATTAAAGTCTGATCCGATTTCCCGATTGTGAGGAGTATAACCCGAAAAAATATATATTCAAAAAAACAAAATTACTTCCGAGCACAGAAAAGACAGGTCGATTTTCTAACACAGTTTATTTTTATTCCCCGTGCGGACTGTCTCAAAAACCCTCCTAAAAATAACATCGATAACGCCTTATTTTAAGCCATTTCTCCGGTTTGTTTTTACTGTCTCATAATCAGATGTTTTTGAGTCGGGGACCCAGGTGCTATTTTCTTTTTTTGCATTTTCTCGATAGCTCTGTTTTCCCCGCCCGTATCAGCGCCTTAAACCTCTTCACCTCACGTGTCAATTTTTTTTTGCTGGATTTCAGTCCTTTCAGACGGTTATTGTAGTACTCGATCCTCTCCCAATCAGCTAAATTTTGTATAAATTTCCATTTCGCTTCGTCAGCATTCCTGTTTTGGTATACGCTACGCAAGTGATTTTTACTGATCTGAGAGCCAAGGTATTTATAGATGAATTTGCCCTTGTAAAATCCAGTTTGTTGGAAAATGCATAAGTACCAATAGGGACCTCCCCTCTTACCGGCATTGCGCCCATTACCGGAGTACGTATTCCACTTCAAAATTATCCCGCAATCCTTTAGCTTGAGACTTGTTACAATTTCATAATTTTGATCGAGATATTCTTTGAAATGGAAAAACTCCTTCAGGTAGTCCTCAACCAAGGAATTTAGCATGTGATCGATTTTTCTTACTTCAAACTCTGCGCTCTCTAAGACATTTATTAAAGGGTTGGTGATACTCATAAGATGACCTCCTTTTTTTCTCGTTGCTGTTTGACGATTCGCCAGCTTGTATGCCTACTACTACAACTGTTACCATACATCGAAAGGATGTATGGTAACTATGCAACCACCTCTGGTAAAACCAAGTAACCGAGCATAGGATATTACGTGTTTTCATCGACATCAACTCCTACGCCGGCTTCCCGCCTCACAGAAGCGACTAAGCTGTCTATGTAATTTTCCGCTGCAGCTGATTTTTTCGCCGGCCCACATTTGGGACTCTGTGGTACCGGCCTTTGCACGGGTGCTGCCTGCTGGCCTTCGTCCTGGGACCGATTCGTTATCCATCTGTCTATGTCTGACTTACGAAATCTTACCATTTTACGGGATATACAAATCGTCGGAATCTTTTTTCGGTGGATCCAACCGTACACCGTGGCCTTTTGAATTTTTAAGTAATCGCACAACCAATCAATGGTCTCCAATTTTTCTTCCGTCATCTTTCTCTCCTTTGTTTCGAAATAGTGGTTGTTATTAACTATATGCTCAAACTTAGACTTCAATTACAGTTGTCAGGCTTTTTTTGTACGTGGTTTCTCCAGGGCCTTACGGCACCTCAACCGAAACGTAGTGTAATTAAGGCCTAGACTGCGGCATACCACGCTAGTATCAGCATCGTTTGTGATTACTTCTTTAATGACGTGTTTACAGCGCTCATCACTGAGCATAGCATGCATACGCATGATCATCTTTCTTGCATCAATAGCCGGTGCAGGGTCTTGATACACCGATGGCTCCCAGCCGTGCTCCCTGATTTCCTCAAGGCTGACAGTACTGCCCTCAGTGAAATTCCAAGCAGTGCCCCACCCAGCATTACTCTCTGCTTCTTTGCGCTTTTTTTCGATTTCTGATTTTTTTTCCTTTTTGAAGCCAATTACTTTTCGAGCACTTTTCTTCAATGTGACAGTGAGCCACTTCCACGTTTTAACATCAGAAAGATGGATGAATTCCCCAGATTGTTCCTTTTGTACTAAGGTTTCGATTACGACATGACAAAGTTCTTCGCCTGATCCGTTATATTTTAGATTACAGTGGGTTGCAAACTTGTTGTAATTGCGGGCAAAAAACTGATCCAGTGTTGGGACGCACCTCTCCCCTGAGTCTTCCTCGGTAGGAATGTTGTGCAACACGATAATTTCCTTCCCCGCGCAGGGAAAAACAAAAAAACCAGGCAAAAAACGGCTGGCGGCGTTTATTTTTTTTCGTAGTGCTCATCCTGCGCAGGGAAAGGATGGAGGGTCTTCACTCTTGAATCAAGAGTGAGAATATTGCAGAATGAAAATCACATCAAAGATGTGATATCACTTGCGGATGGATGGAATTAATGAATGGAATTAACGAATGACTATCTGCACTAAATGGGCGCAATTGTAACGTATTGAAAACCCGGAAAGGGCCGTGTGGTTGGTTTTGCTAACTATTGTATTCTTGGGCCTTGAAACCCCGGGGCGGGATGATAAGCCCAGCCTCCGTACTTCGGCAGGAGCCGATATAGTTTCTGAAATCAGCATATCTGAGCCTTATACGTTTTGTCAAGGCTTTTTTTGTTGACAGCAGCTTTATTGTTAAAGATGATGCTTTACGACCTCAGGATACCGGCCCATTAGTATATGCCATTTTTTGTTATCCAGCATATTGCTCCGAGTGCCTTTTATGTATTTCTGTGTATGTCTTTATATGATCAAGAAGTTTTTTCTTCTTCATCTTAACCTTGTAAAGGTCATATTGTATTTGCAGGTTAAGCCATAATTCCTCGGATGTCCCGAAATACCTGGCAAGTTTAACAGCCATTTCAGGACTAACGCCTCTTTTATGGTTTATGATCTCGTTTACCGTCCTGAAAGTGGTATCTAGGTCTCTGGCAAGCTCAGTCTGCGAAATGTTCAATTCTTCAAGAAAATCATGTTTCAGTATATCTCCGGGATGTGTGGGTTCTCTCTTTAATTCAACCATGGTCGTCCTCCATCAATGGTAGTCGGTTATTTCGACATCATATGCATCACCCTCAGCCCATTTGAAAACAATCCTGTACTGGGTATTAATCCTGATGCTGTGTTTGCCTACATATTTGCCTTTTAACGCCTCAAGCCTGTTTCCCGGTGGCGCTTTCATATCCGATAGCTTTGCGGCACCATTGAGATAATCCAATTTGCGGGCGCCTATTTTGCAAACGGCCATAGGAAATTTCGCGCTTTTCCCTGTCACGTAAAGTTGTTCAGTATCTTTATCGCTAAAAGATTTTATCATCTATCCTTGTATAACACTATAACGCATATGGTTATAAATGTCAAAGTGCTTTTGGTCACTGATAACACTTCAGTACCAGTACAGTAAATTCATGGCAAAACTTGGGGTTACTAACAATATTATGTCAAATGATAATGGGTGGGGGATTGGCTTCAAATCAAGGCTTGGTGCGGGTTTATCCGGTATTATCAAGCGCTTGTCAATGTCCGTTTTTTGACAGTGTCAAGGTAGTGCTCTCCCACTGAGCTACGCGCCTAAACTCTTTGAATAATAACCTGATTTCATGCTGTCCGTCAAGCCCAAATTACCGGCTGCAATAAGACTGTGCTAAACTGACCCCTTTTGCGCCTTTGCTTTTAACTTCTCGTTGAATTTCGACGCAATGATTATGAACCTTTCGTGGGTGCCTTCGGATATTTTATCGACGCCATCGTCGGCTATGAAAGAGAAAATGAGTTTACGTCCTTCTATACTCTCCAGTTTCACTCTGACGTTTACAGTTAACCCCGGCGGTGTCGCTGCCTCATGAGTTAAATTGATAGCCGTACCCACTGTTTGTTCATCAGGCCAATTTATATGAGGGTTGATTGCCTGAATGCAGGCCCATTCGAAGACGCCTACCATAAATCCCGTAGCGAGGACCTTTGGCATAACGCTGAACTCAGGCGATTCCGGATAAAGATACGGCACGGTCTTGTTCTCCGTGACTTTAAAAGCGAACTCATGCGACAACCCTTGCTTTAATGAAGTATTTGCCATGACGCCCTCCCTACTCATTTATAAAATCAAAAAATAAAAAAACAATCTCACGCCAACAGTAGGTGCTTTAAGCACAAAGCCGCGAAGAACGCAAAGCAAATCAACTGATTGGGAGGTCTCTTTCTTTATAAGTCTTTGCCGTTCTTTGCGACCTTTGCGCCTTTGCGTGAGAATTGGCTTATGACTTTAAGGCCGGCTTCAGATTTTGGGCCAGGTCGCTGGCAAAATCTGCGAGGGTATCGTCCCTTGCGCCGAGGATTGCATAGCTGTTCCATTCGCCGGACCGGCTTAATACAGTCCCCCTGCTCTCAACCACCTCTACCGATTTTCCATGTTCACGTATACCCGAGACAAGGTCACTGCTCGATATGTCTTTGCTGGCAGTCCCGCCGGCATAGTAAATGGGCAGCAGTATAAGATGATCACCGGAGCGGAGGTTTTCAGCAAATGCCCGTATATACTCTGCCTTCATCATTCGTGTCGGCGCAAATCCGTGGGGCTGGAAAATATAGCAGACACCTCCGCGGACCCTCTGCATAGTCCTCATAAACGATGCTATCTTATGCGGGTTATGCGCGTAATCGTCAATGACAAGCCGTTTGCCGTCGTCAAGATGTATGTCGAACCGTCTCTCTATGCCGCTGAATTCACCGAGTACAGCTGCAATATTTTCATTTGAAATACCCATTTGCCCGAGCAGAGCTATGCAGGAAAGCGCATTGTAAAGATTATATTTGCCCGGCATGGCAAGCCTGAACCGTGTTCCGTTCACGGAAAAGCCGGTGCTGAACGGTTGTAAATCGACGGCTTCTGCACGGTATCCGGAAGCGGCATCGATGGAGAAACTCACCGTATTCCGTAAGCGAACTTTCCCAAGATTAGCATCATCTGAATTTACAACTATCATCCCGGAGGTATTGCCGCCAAGAATTTCAAACATTGCGGCAGTCTTTTCTACTGCGTGATGGTCCAGGTCGAGATTCAAGACGATTGAATGTTCCGGTTCATAGTTGACAATAGTGCCGTCAGATTCGCAGGCTTCCATTACAAGCCGTTCCGATTCCCCTGTAATCGCATTGCCTGCATTATGCTCTGTTTTGAACTGTTTGACCCTGCCGCCCCCTATGAAATTCGGCCGCATGCCGAGCCGCTGCATAAGAAAAGCGAGCATTCCCGCCGTAGTGGATTTGCCGCTCGTCCCCGCAACAGCTATGGTCTTGAATTCAGACACTATCCTTGCAAGGTATTCGGGCCTTGTTTGTATCGGGACTCCAATACGTCTTGCTTTAATAACCTCCGGCTGGTCCGCCTCCACAGCCGTGCTGAAAACAGCGAAATCAAAAGAGCTGTCAAGGCCGCTGCCGTCCTGGGGAACTATAGTGATATTTTTTTCTTTCAGGATTTGGTATAGAGGATGTGCGGGATTGCCGTCAAAAGACCTGTCGGAGCCGAATACTATGTGACCTTTGTCGGCCATGAAACTTGCGATCGCTGAAACGCCGCTGCCGCCGATGCCTGAAAAGAATATTTTTAAAGGGTGGTCACGCAAGAACGGCATCGGGAACTATTACCACCTTAAGTGACCCCTCTGCTTCCGAGACCAACTTAAAACCTTTCCCGATATCGGAAAAAGGCAGCACATGGGTGATCATCCTGCTCACATTCACCCTGCCGTTTTTAATCAACTCAAGAGCTTCCTGAAGGTCCCCGGGTGCGGCACCGTAAGAAAAAGCAACAGCGATCTCGTCTCTCCAGAACCTCATTGACGGAATGCTTATATCCCCCTCCGGCACAGCAAAAAAGAGTATCTTCCCCCTCCTGTCAACGGATGACACTGCGGCGTCAACCGCCTGTTTAGCGCCGGCGCAAACAATAATACGGTCCGCAAGTCGTCCTCCGTTTACTTTTTTAAGTTCATCCCCGGAATAGTTTTCTGCGCGAAATACATGGTCAGCCCCGAATTCGAGGGCCTTGTTCAACCTGTATTCATTGATATCCGTTGCAACTACGGTAGCCCCGCCAAGTTTTGCCAACAGTACATGGAGAAGTCCGGAAATGCCGGAACCTATTATCAAAACAGTATGCGTTCTCTCAAGCTTGATCTGCTTTTGTCCGAGCACCGCGCAGGCAAGGGGCTCAATCATGGCAGCATCCTCATACTTCATCTCATCAGGAAGCAGGAATGTTCCATATTTCACATTCGCCCCAGGCACACGTATATATTCCGAAAATCCGCCCGGCTCGTAATTTCCCGCATGCAGGGCCTCACATGCCGTATAGTTGCCTTCATTGCAGTAACGGCAGCTGTAGCAGGGCACATGATGAGATACAAAAACTCTATCGCCTGTCTTAAATTTCTCTACGCCCTCCCCTGCCTCAACAATCTCTCCGGCCATCTCGTGGCCCAGGACACGCGGGGGCTTTTTTTGCCTGTACCATTGCATCACATCGGTGCCGCAAATACCGGACGCCATCATCCTGACCAGTATCTCGCCCGCGGCTATACGGGGCACGGTGCGTTCCTCTATCCTCACATCGCTATTGCTGTAGTACACTGCCACTTTCATAAATAAAAACAGGTAATGGGTTATGGGTCATAGGTTATAGGTAAAACCTGCAACCCGTCTTTTCCCATTACCCATCACCCGCCCTTCTTAGACTTTTTCCATGTTGGCATTTATGTTTTCCGGTATCGCCGATTTCTTGCTCCCCTGATAAATATCGAAAGCCTCCCGCGATGTAATCCCTTTATGCACAATAGCCCTTACCGCCTTTATCATTCCGGCAGGACTGTCGCTCTGGAATATGTTTCTTCCCATATCAACACCCTTCGCTCCTGCCCTGACAGCATTTTCAGTCATCTGCAGTGCATCCATCTCGGGAAGTTTTTTTCCTCCTGCGATAACAATAGGCACCGGACAGCTTGCAACAACTTCCTCGAAACCCTCGCAATAATAGGTCTTCACAATATGTGCGCCGATTTCTGCCGCCATCCTGCATGCGAGACCTATATACCGTGCATCTTTGCCCATATCTTTGCCGACTGCCGTGATTGCCAGAACAGGCATCCCATATCTTTCCGCCTCGCTGACAAGTCTGCCGAGATTTGAGATGGACCGGTCTTCATTTTTTGCGCCCACAAAAATAGACATGCCTATGCCTGAAGCATTAAGCCTGAGCGCCTCCTCCATTGAGGTCGTTATGTCTTCATTTGACAATTCGCCAAGAATGCTCGGCCCTCCGGACACCCTGAGACAAATCGAGGTATCGATTTTAGGATCAATGCAATTCCTCAATATCCCCCTCGTGACAAACAGACAGTCGGCATGAGGGACAAGAGGGACAATATTCCTCATGTCCTTTAACCCCGTTGTAGGACCCTGAAAATAGCCGTGGTCCACGGCAAGCATAACGGTTTTGCCCGTTTTCGGATTAAAAATCCTTGAAAGTCTGTTCTTAATTCCAAAATCCATATATATTCCCTCCTTGCATAAACCTACCCAACAGTATATGAAATGATGTAATTGTCTGTCAATTTGCGGGTAGTCCGGAATCCACCACCTAAACAGTGAACCACAGAGAGCACAGAGATGAAGGCCCTGTCCGATGTTCCGTCGGCTTAAATCCATGGTTTCTCTGTGTCCTGGCTTAAGGCCCCTACTGTTGGCTGTGGTTTGATGGTGAATTAGAAGGTTGACAAAACAGCCGGTTAAAATTAGAATATTAATTCAACGCTTTCTGGCATATGAGAGTTTAAAATGAAAATTGTCATTTCTGAAATCCCTGAAGAGGGAATAGATGTGGAATTCAACGAAAATATTACGTTGGAGTCCGTAAAAACAGCTTCACCGCTGCACGCTGTTCTTAGTATAAGCAAAATAGGTTCTGAAGTGCTGGTGAACGGCACGTTGGAGGGCGAAGTCGAACTGCTATGCAGCAGGTGCCTCACTGCTTACACCATGAGAGTGGGGCAGCAAATTAATGTTGTGTATGAACCTTCAATCGTGATTAATAAAGAAGAGCACTATAATTTAAAGAGGGATGAACTTGACACCGGCTTTTACAAAAACGATACGCTTGATACGGAAGAAGTCCTGGTGGAACAGTTGCTTCTCAGTTTGCCCATGAAGCCGCTCTGCTCCGCGGAGTGTAAAGGCATATGCCCGAGATGTGGGACCGATTTGAATGTGCAGAGTTGCAACTGTGATGTTCCGGAAATAGATTCGCGGTTGAAAGTATTGGAACAATTATTGAAAAAAAAGGAGTGATCTATGGCAAATCCAACGCATCGTCATACACGTACAAGAAGGGACAAAAGAAGGGCAAATTGGAAGGGCGAGTCTCCTGCGCTCGTTGCTTGCCCCGATTGCAAGGAAATGAAGCAGCCGCACCGCGTATGTTCCCACTGCGGAACATACAACGGCAAGAAGATACTTGAGGTTGTCTCTAAAGAATCATGAAGGTCGCCCTCGATGCTATGGGGGGAGACTTCGCTCCTGAAATGACCATAGCGGGAGCAGTCGAGGCGGTCAACGAGTATGACATAGACGTTATCCTTGTCGGTGATCGTCAGCAGTTGACTGATTCCCTGAGCGGCAAACGCTATCCCTCTCACAGGATAGCCATCGTTCACTCGTCTGAAGTAGTTTCGATGAATGAATCACCTGCTGTAGCGCTCAGGAAAAAGAAGGATTCCTCGATCCGGGTGGCAATTGAGCTTGTCAAAAGCAATCTCGCCGATGCTGCGGTCAGTGCGGGCAATTCCGGCGTTGCGATGGCAACCTCACTTTTTGTCCTGGGAAAGCTTCCCAATGTAGACAGGCCTGCAATCGCAACGATAATGCCTTCTCTCAGCGGTTTTTTTGTCCTCATCGATGCGGGAGCCAATGTGGACTGCAAACCGGAGAATCTTATGCAGTTCGCGCTAATGGGGAATGCTTACTTCAAGGCCCTTTTCGATGTGCCTGATCCCAAGGTCTCTCTCCTGAGCATCGGCGAGGAAGATACAAAGGGGAATGAACTCACAAAAGAGGCTTTTAAACTGCTCAAGCATTCAGGCATTAATTTTACAGGCAACATGGAAGGAAAGGATATTTTTTCGGGAAATGCAGATGTAATTGTTTGCGATGGTTTCATCGGCAATATTGTATTGAAAGTAAGCGAGGGACTTGCCGAGACTATCTTGAAGATGCTCAAAAGAGAGATCATAAATGCCACTACCGGAAAGATGGGGTATCTTATGATTAAACCCGCAATCCGGAACTTCAGAAAGAGGACCGACTATTCGGAGTATGGCGGAGCTCCGCTCCTCGGAATAAACGGTACATGCATCATAAGCCACGGACGTTCCTCTTCAAAAGCCATAAAAAATGCCATACGGGTGTCTGCCGAGATGGCAAAGAAAAAAGTGCACGAAAATATTGCGCATACGGTCGCTGAGTATCACAGAGAAAGATCTAAGGAGCATATAGAGCATGCTTAAAGCGCGTATAATAGCAACCGGGTCCTATGCTCCTGAAAAGGTGCTCACAAATTTTGATTTGGAAAAAATTGTCCCCACTACGGACGAATGGATTACAGATCGCACCGGAATAAAAGAGCGGCGGATAGCCAGGGAGAACCAGGCCACCTCAGACCTGTCCCTGGAGGCCTCAAAAAATGCCCTCAAATACGCGGGAATCAAGGCAAAAGAACTGGACCTGATCATTGTCGCAACCTGTACCCCCGATTATCTGCTCCCGTCGACTGCCTGCATTCTTCAGCACCGGCTTGATGCAAAAAAAGCGGCTGCTTTTGATATCAATGCCGCGTGTTCCGGCTTTATCTACGGCCTTTCCGTTGCAAACAGCTTCATCAGGTCAGAACAGTACAAAAAAATACTCCTTGTGGGTGCAGAAACGCTTTCCCGTGTCACTGATTGGGAGGACAGGAACACCTGCATTATTTTCGGAGATGGAGCAGGAGCAATTATCCTCGAGGCCGTTACCGGAGACAATGGTATCCTTTCCACGCATCTCCATGCCGACGGAAGTTTGGGTGATTTATTAATAATTCCCGGCGGAGGGTCAAGACATCCCGCATCAAAAGAAATGATCGGCAAAAAAATGCAGTTTATAAAAATGAAAGGCAATGAGACCTTCAAAATTGCGGTTAAAGTCCTCGAAAATCTTGTCACCGAGACGTTGAAACAACATAACCTTAAGCCCTCTCAGCTCTCAGCCCTGCTCCCCCATCAGGCGAATCTGCGGATCATTCAGGCCACTGCAAAACGGCTCGGCCTCTCCATGGATAAGGTCATCATAAACCTCGACCGTTACGGTAATACGTCCGCAGCCTCAATCCCTATAGCGCTCGATGAGGCAGTGAGGAGCGGAAGGATCAGAAAAGACGATTACCTGCTCCTGGAAGCCTTCGGCGGCGGGCTGACCTGGGGATCCGCCCTGATCAAGTGGTAGTTAGTACTTCAACAGGACTACCAGAATCTACCACCTAACCACAGCCAACAGTAGGGGCCTGAGGCCAGATCACAGAGTAACTCGTTAATTCAAAAAATAAAACCTTTAAACGCTTCTTGAACTCGGTGCACTCCCGGATAAACAAAATAATTTTTTTTGTTCCTTGCCTTAATTCTTTGAGCACACAGAGAAAAACCTCTGTGTACTCTGTGGTTGCCATCTTTGATGGTGAATCGGAGACTAGTGCTTATCAAAGAAAGGTCTCAGCATCTCTATGGGCAACGGGAAGATTATCGTCGAATTTTTCTCAGTGGCTATTTCCGTGAGCGTCTGCAGGTATCTGAGCTGCAGCGTGGCCGGCTCGGATGAAATTATTTTAGCTGCATCAGCAAGCTTCTGCGAGGCCTCAAATTCTCCTTCAGCATGTATTATCTTTGCCCTACGTTCCCTTTCCGCTTCTGCCTGACGCGCAATGGCCCGCAGCATCTCCTGCGGCAAATCGACATTTTTAACCTCGACAGCGCTGACTTTAACACCCCAAGGCTCTGTATGCTGATCAATTACACGCTGCAGTTCCACATTAAGCTGATCACGTTTTGCGAGCAAGTCATCAAGCTGGCTCTGGCCGAGAATACTTCTCAGCGACGTCTGTGATATTTGAGAAGTCGCATAATAAAAGTCCTCGACTTCGGTAATTGCGCGTATAGGGTCCACAGGCCTGAAATAAATTACCGCATTGACTTTAACCGTGATGTTGTCTTTCGTAATAATATCCTGGGGCGGAACGTCCATTGTCACAGTCCGCAGGCTCACTCTTACAAGCTTATCGATAACAGGAAATATCAGAACGAGGCCGGGACCTTTGACAGGTATTATCCTCCCGAGCCTGAATACTACGCCTCTCTCATATTCTTTAAGTATTTTTACCGCACTCCCAAGAATATAGAGCGCAATTACCACAACGAAAACCAGGCTTAGCGATATCTCATTGAAGGGTGTTCCCATAAGACCTCCTTTTTATGTGAAGAAGTGAGGCATCCAAACAGGATGCCCGCCAAGGTAAATAGTATACACTAACTGCACTATTTGCTGTTAATATGTGTTAGATTTAGGGATATATGGGAGAACCGGTTTTAATAAAAGATACAGATTTGAAGTTCCCCCACTTCACGGTCCTCAAAGCGTCGGCTGGTTCAGGAAAAACTCGTACACTTACAGAAAGGTTTGTCCAATTTCTTCTTTCCGGTAAAGTCCCAAGGAACAGCCTGAGAAACATGCTTGCCATAACCTTTTCGAACAATGCCGCAAAAGAAATGAAGGAGAGGACACTCTCACGGCTGAAGGAGGTCTGCTTCGGGGACGAGTCGAAGGTAGGGGAACTCTTAAAAATAACCTCTCCGGATATTAAAACCATTCGAGAGAAGGCCGGCCTCCTGATCGGCGAGATACTCGACAATTACTCTGATTTCCAGGTGAAGACGATCGACAGTTTCATGACGACCGTTTTCAAGGCCTCGGCCATAGATTTTGGGTATAACCCGGACTTCGATATCTTAATGAGCAACGATTTGCTGATGGGCTACTCCTTCAATCTTTTCATGCGAAAGGTAAAACAGGGGACAGCCGAGGCAGCCTGTATTGAAGAGATCGTGGACCTGCTGCTGGAGCAGAAGAAGGTCAATGACGCCTATTTATGGGATCCGTCAACGATACTTCTTGACGAGATAAAGAAGATATACAGGAAGCTTTCATCCAGGGGGAAGTCGGCTGAGATCGAGGATTATGGTGAAGGCCTTAACAAAGTAAGAGACAAAATGAGTGAGCTTATTAACGTCATTGAAAAAGAGATCGAGGACTCGGGCTTAAAAAGACACGGCAATTCATCTTACAAGACTATCTTACCTCTAATAAGGGACAAGATATTCCCGGATCTCATCGGGAAGGGCTTTGCCAACCCTCCGGTGATCAAGCCAAAAAAAAGTGCGGGCAACGAACAGGCTGCATATGAAAGGATCTTAAGTTTGTGGTCTGAGGTGGAGGAATTAACCCGTAACTACACCATATATTACGTTCGGACCCGATGTATTCCATACGTCAGGGCATTTCAGGCCTTCAGTGAGACTGTAGATATAGTTAAGAGGCAACAGGGCAAGGTTTTTATAGAAGATATTAACATGCAGCTGGCCGGGTACCTCAGCAGTTCCATAGTCCCTGACGTCTATTTCCGGCTGGGAGAGACCATCTTCCATTTCCTTATTGATGAGTTTCAGGACACCTCGCCTATACAGTGGCAGAATCTCCTTCCCCTGATTGAGAACTCGCTTTCACAAGGAGGGAGCCTCTTCGCGGTTGGGGACACAAAACAGGCTATATACGGCTTCCGGAACGCGGATTACACCATCATGAAAGGGCTTGAAACAGCGAATCCATTTCCTTCAGCCGAGCACGCCGTTAGAGAGCTTGACACCAACTACAGGAGCAGAAAGAGGATACTGGAGTTCAACGAGAGAGTTTTCAAAGAAAAACTTGCCGGGAGCGATGAGTACAGCAAGGCTGGTGACAGAAGCGGTCTTACCGCATACATCCAAAAGCCAAGAGAAGATAAAGACGGAGATGGGTACGTCGAGGTCTCCCTCCATGAAAGGAACGACGAAGAACCTGCCGAGCGGGAAAAGATTCAGTACCTCATAGAAGAGTTGCGCACACGCGGATACCGGTACGGTGATATAGCGGTGCTTACACAGACGAACGAAGATGCAGTCAGTGCCACAACATGGCTGAACGAAAAGGAAATGCCATTTATCTCATACAGCAGCCTCGATGTGAGAAGGCGCAAGATAACCGGAGAGATTATTGCCCTCATGAACTTCCTTGATTCGCCTACTGATGACTTTTCATTCGGCTCCTTTATTCTCGGAGAAGTTTTCACAAATACGATTGAGAAGAATAATCCCGGTGACGGTGTCGAGAGGCTGAGGGCATTCTGCTTCATGCATAGAAAGGACCCTCCCTTATACAAGGCATTTCAGGGGCAGTTCAGCGGCCTTTGGGAACAGTATTTCGACGGTCTTTTCAAGGCAGCCGGGTTCCTGCCCCTGTACGACCTGGTCACAGAGGTTTTCTCCGTCTTCAATGTTTTTGAGAACATGCCGGAAGAGGAGTCGGCCCTTATCAAGATACTTGAAGTGGTCAAAGACTTCGAAGGAGGAGGATTCAACAGCCTCAAGGATTTTTTACGGGTGGCATCAGATGATGAAAAGGGCGAGGCCGAATGGGACATGGCAATCCCCAAGAACATTGACGCTGTGCAGGTGATGACCATACACAAGGCGAAAGGGTTGGGATTCCCGGTCGTGATCGCCCTCCTCTATGAAGTAAGAAACAGGGGCTTTGAATACATAGTCGAGGAAAAGGGTGAGACTGTCTGCCTCCTCAAGATCAACAGGACCACAGCTGCCTGTGACGAGACCTTCCGGCGTCTCTATGATAAGGAGAGGCTGAGTGAGATGGTGAACAGGCTTAACAGCCTATATGTTGGGTTCACCCGTCCCGAGAGAGAGCTTTACGTGATCGGTGTCAAAAGCAATGATAAGGGTTACCCGTTCGTCCTGCTCCCGTCCGATGAATTCCCCCCTTTAGCCAAACCTGAATACGTTCCTGATATCCCGCTATCAGCAACAGGGACTCCTGCTCCTTGCCGGCTCCTGCACCGCCGCGCACAGCTGAAATTCCAGGCCGGGCCCGAAACATTCCTGACGATAGAGGAAAGAAGGCGGGGCGAGTTCATCCACAGGGTATTGTTTTTTGTCGACTACGTGACGGCCGGCTTTGAAACTGAACTGCAGGAAATAATAAATCGTGTCAGGGATGAGACCGGATTGGATTATTCCGACAAAGAGATGATGGGTCTCGTCATTAAGATAGTAACCAACAAGGAGACAGCAAGGTATTTTACCGCGGCGCCGGGGCGGCTGATCAGGAAAGAGCAGGAGTATTCTGACAGTACCGGCAGGCTTTTCAGGATGGACCGGGTGGTAATAGACAATGACGGTGTCACAGTGATCGACTATAAGACAGGAAAGGACAAGGAGGCGCTGGACAAATACAGGTCCCAGTTGAAGAACTACATGAGCATACTCCGCGATGTCTATACCGGAAAAACCGTCAGGGGTGTTATTGCTCTCGTTGATCTCGCCGAAGTGGAGAGTATTGGTTGAACACACTTATCATTCCGCCCGCTAAGAGCTTGATAGAAGAAGTCCTGGCGAATTTGACAGGAGAAGAAAGGGATTACTCTTCATCCCTGGTGGTCTTCCCCGGCAAAAGGCCGTCTCACTTTCTGAGAAAGGCGCTGGCCGCGAAGGTCGGTTCGAGCTTCATCCCGCCTGTGGTTTTTTCGATGGATGAGTTCATCGATTCGCTGTTCGGGGAGTTAAGTCCCGCCAAGAAGATTGAGACCATAGACGCCGTCGCCCTGCTCTACAATATCCACAGGAAGGCCCCGACGCCGCTTGGCGGAAACGGTTTCATGACTCCTGACAGTTTCTTCCCCCTCGGGCTCAAAATATATCGTGACATCGAGGAGCTGACCATTGAAGGCATCAATCCCCAGATGGTAAAGGGTGTCGAATTCTTCATTGCAGAGGGCATGCCGGAGCAGACGATAGAAAGATTACAGTCCCTGTCTTATTTCTATGACCGGTTCTATAGAGAAATCGATGCACTGGGCTTTTCGACCAGGTCAAAGAGATATCAGACTGCTGCTGAGAAGATAGACAAAGCCGGACTCAGCAAATTCGAGCGTATGATCTTCGCCGGCTTCTTTGCTCTCACCAGGGCAGAAAAAGCCCTGTTTAAAAAGCTGCTCACTTACAACAATGCGGTCTTTGCCTTCCAGGATGGGACAGGGCTAAATGAAAAACTTAAGGAGCTTGGCATCACCCGCAAGATAGAGGAAAGCTCGGACACTGAACCCGAGGTGCACTTTTACAGCAGCCCCGACACCCACGGCCAGGTCCTGGCATTAGGGCAAATACTCGGCACAAACCTCGCTGCAGGTAATGATCCTGACGAGAACACGGTTATTGTCCTGCCTTCGTCAGAGACCCTTTTCCCTCTCTTGCGTCAAGGGCTCTGGGCTGTCCCCGAAGATGAATACAATGTGTCATTAGGGTATCCGTTACACCGTACCCCTGTCTTCGGCTTTCTCAACAACCTTATGGAACTGGTCAACTCAATGGACGGGGACAGGATATATATCCCCGACTACCTGAAATTCGTTCTTCATCCCTACACAAAGAACATTTATTACGCGGGAAAGTCCGAGACGACGCGGGTGATGTTCCATACTGTTGAGGAAGAACTTCTCAAACACAAGGCCAGGACCTTTACCACTATCGAAGAGATCGAGAGCAGCGAAACCCTTTTCAGGGACATCCTGAGAAAGCTCCCGAGTGACGAAACGGGGATCAGGGAAGAATACCTCAAGGCGCATTTGAAGGCCATTCACAAAAATACAATAGAAAGGTTCCTTACCTTCAAAAACATCAGAGACTTTGCCGGTAAGTGCATCGATCTACTCCTCTTTATCTTCAATAACAGCACGGCAAGGCTGCACCCGCTTTTTTATCCATTCTCCGAGTCCTTCATAACATCTCTTGACGTCCTTCTTCGCTCTATGATGAAGGACATCGCCTTTTCGGAAAGGGCCAGCTATTTCATATTCTTAAAAAAATATATAATGACCGGCCACACCCCTTTTTCAGGCACGCCTGTCAGGGGGCTGCAGGTCCTGGGGTCCCTGGAGACGAGGAACCTGAAGTTCGACACAGTCTTCGTCCTCGACGCTAATGAGGATATCCTTCCCGACACGAGGAAAGAAGAGACGCTTCTTCCCTTCAAGGCCCGTGAAATACTAGGGCTTCCTACTTATATGGACAGGGATAAGCTCGCAGCATATTATTTCGATGCTCTCCTTAAGGGGGCAAAGGAGGTGCATCTTTTCTTCATTGAAGATGCCAAAACAGAGCGGTCGAGGTTTGTCGAGAAGCTTCTTTGGGACAGGCAGAAAAGGGACAAGACAACCGATGTCAGACCCTACGTGAGACCTGTCCAGTATCAGATGAAACTAATAAACGGCGCTCCCGGACCGATTGCAAAAACCGATGGGATAGTGACCTTCCTTAAAGACTTCAACTATAGTGCGACCGCGCTGAACCGCTATCTCAAATGCCGGCTTCAGTTCTACTACGCCTCTGTGCTAGGGCTCAGCCGGAAAGAAGAGATGACAGGGGACATCGAGCGCGATGACCTGGGAAATTTTGTCCACGCCGTCCTGATGCGCTATTTTTCCGGCAAGAAAGGCAGGCCGCTAAAGGAAACAGACATAATCATCAGGCAAATGGACTCTATCGTGGAAGAGCTCTTTGAGGAAAAATATGGCAAAGACCCCTCAGGAGCTCTCTATTTTCTAAAGAGGCAGGTCAAGAGACACATGGCTCATGTTCTTAAATATTACTATCTTCCTCTTGTGATGGGAAAAGCAGTGACTATTATGGAAAGCGAGGAGCTTATACGGGTGAAGGCAGGCTCCTTTAATTTGAGCGGAAGGCTGGATAGCGTTGAGCAGAGAGATGATAAAACGGTTATTGTTGATTACAAGACAGGCTCCAGCCCGAATTATCTGAAGATAGACCTCGAAAAACTTGACCTCGATAAAAGAGAGACCTGGGACAAGTCTATCGGGAGTCTGCAGCTTCCATTCTATCTCCTGCTTTATACTGAAAAGAAAAACAGGCCTATAGATGATCTGGACGCTATTTTCTTACTTTTGGGCCGCGCAAAGATAAGCAGAGAGGTTGAACTTCCTCTCTTTGGAGGTTCATCTCCGACACAAATGTTCGCGCCTATGAAGAAAGTAATCTTCAAGCTGCTCAGAGAAATAATAGACCCTCTGGTCCCCTTCGATCAACCGAACGACAGGAAGAAGGTGTGTCCCTCATGCGATTTCCATTACATCTGCGGGACCCAATGGGTTGTAAAATAATAGTTCAAATCGTGATTGTTGTCCCGTCAAATTTCGTGAACGTAAAGCCGTTAAAGTCCTCGCTATAGATTGCCCTCTGGTCGCTAAGAATGCTGATCGCTACCGCCTCACCCAGAAATAAAGACGCCTGATAGTCAGAGCGCCAATGAACACCGGCATGATTCCGTCCAATGCCCATATTGGCAGCCAGTTTGTTGGCTTCCGTCTGAATGGTGATCTGGCCGGCATCGGCCCCCTGGTAGGGAACGAGAGAAAGACCGTCATCGCTTGCCGTCACCGGATTCGGTATAACATAATTCTCGTTATAAAAGGCCTTTATCAAAGTGGCCAGTGCGCCCGCGCAGGTTGCGTGCCCCTGAGTATAAGATGGATGCTGCGGACATCCCTCGGGAAAGGCATGCGGAAGAAGATAGCTGCCGTTCCGGCTAAAGACCTGCCGGACAGCAGATGAGTTCAGTATGTCTCTGTGCAATGGATAGCTCCTGATATTGGCCAGAGTTTTGTGAACTAATCCGCCGTACTCCTCAGGGCGCACGGTCCGGTGGACAAACCATTTCTGGTACCAGGCTGCCTTGAGAGCGCGAAGGTGAACCTCGCCGAGCATTGCCTGGAAATACGGGACGGCGAATGTGCCGAACCCGACCTGGGTTTGTGACTTGAGGTAAGGATTGCCCTGGTTCACTGGAGCGTTCAGGGTATTTAAGATGAGACTGGCGTTAAAACCTCCTTCAAAGGGCGCATCTACATGTACATATGCTCCAAGATCCCGTCCATTCCGTATGTATCGATGCGTCGGATCGAAGCTGTTTTTTGCAAAAGGCCCCTGCCCATTCTGAACAGAGAGCCAGGAGTTAAAGTTAGTCATATAATCGATGCCGGGCAGATAGATTTGCATTGTCTGGTTAATCAGCATGGCGCCGAAGGCAAAAGGCTGAAGAAGGAACTGTGAAAGATAGGGCCCGACAAGGTCCCCCGGCGTAAACCCCCGGAACAGCGTATTAGCAGAGACTTTACCGGTAACAGGGTCTTTAGGCCCTCTGAAATCTGACAGGTTATTGATGTCGGCAATAGCAGCCTGGGCAAGGGAGTTAGTTGCGTATTGCGAAAAAGGCACATCCCGCAGGAGTGCCATCCAATAATCTTCGACAGCCTCTCCAGCCCTTTGGGCGCTTGCTAACGCAGGAGCGGGCGGCGCAGTTAACTTGTGGGAATCCGCGCCTTCGAGGTCAAAAGTCAGTCCAGACTGGGGATTTACAAGTTTGACGTTGCCTCCGAGAATAATTGCCTCGAAGTCAGAGGGATCACCCGTAGTTACTGCCTGAATAAGAGACTGATATGAGTTAGGATTGACTTCCCCATAAGAATCGTGAAGGAGTCCTTTGGCATAATTACCGATCTTATTAGGATATAAGTTTTCGTCACCATTGGGCGTTTGAGAGATTAATGAGTTTTGTACCTCGGCTGAAGCCGCGTCTTGGCGAATAGAGAACGATTGTTGTACCCGCTGGGACTGCTGGGGCGATTCCATGGGGCCTTCTATTCCTCCGACTCCCATTGGATCTGCCTTTGCCACAGCCGGCAGGCCGGTCAAAAAAGCTACTGCACCTGTTCCCAAAACCCCAAGAAAGGAACGCCTGTCAAGGGTGAACTTTTTATTTTCGTATTCCGTCATCGTAGCCTCCGTTTCATAAAGTTATCAAACGTCGAACTGAGTCTGGACTTTTACTATAATTATGAACTGGAGGTTGTTATCGTGCGATAAGAGTTAAGCTCGATCTCTTGTAGGCCTCTTCTGATAGTCTTGTAGTTGTTTATCTGAGGTGGAAGGGGAAAGGTTTTTCAACGTCACCGGATTACTGTTTCGGAATGTACCTGTATTCAGCCTTCAGTTCCGCCATGATCGCTTCGGAAAGTATCTTTGCGGGCTGTCCTGTCTTTTTAGAAAGCGCCTTCAGGTCGGAGAATTCAGGAGAAATGTTGATAACGGCGCCTTCCATGCGGGCTATTTTGATCCTTACTTCGCCGAACGCGGTCTTGATTTTCCTGATCTTCCTGCTGAGCACCCGGCGTCCGGCTTTGTAAAATCTAAGGCCGATAGTAGTTGTTTCATTAAAAATCAGAGCAGTAATCTCCTCACGCTTATATTCATCAGTTAGAACGGTCAGTTTTATGGCAGGCCTACCCTTTTTCATTATGATATTCTCCAAAAACACATCCAGAGCGCCCGCATCAAAGAGCTTATCGATGACATCTTCGTAAAGCTGAGGGTTCATGTCATCGATATTAGTTTCGATAACCGTTACCTCCGTATCGGACGGTCTCCGACCGGCCGGATGATCTGTATCGGCTTTATCGCCCACAAATATCCTGAGCAAATTGGGCAGACCCTCGAAATCCTTATTGCCGGCCCCATATCCTATAAGCCCGGTCCGCATCGATGGAACAGGAAGGGCTTCAGCGTCCAGCCCCTTTAAGATAGCTGCACCGGTCGGGGTAGTCAGCTCAAAAGGAATGCCGGATGCATAGACCGGGTATCCCTTTAAAAGCTCGGCGGTTGCCGGGGCAGGCACAGGTAATGTCCCATGGCAGCATTTTACCGTACCGCTGCCCACATTAACGGGAGAAGTATATACCTTCTGTACCCCAAGGAGATCAAGGCCGATCAGCGTTCCGAAGATGTCAACCATGCAATCTATTCCACCAAGCTCGTGCAGATGGACCGCTTCAAAACCTTTGCCGTGCACCTTTGCCTCTGCCTCAAAAAGTCCTTTGAAAACCTGCAGGCCCTGATGCCGCAGAGTCTCTTTTAGTTTTGATTTATTAATGATAGTTCTTATATCCTTCCACTGCAACGGCGAAGCCTTATACCCTTTATCAAGGACGACATCAACCTTAGTGGCTGCAACGCCTGAACGCGAAACCCGGGTCGCCTTGATACGATACTGCGTAACAGGGAGCTTTTTAAGCAACGAACGGAGTTCTTCAATATCGACACCTGCATCCACAAGGGCGCCGAGGCACATGTCACCGCTTATGCCGGAAAAACAGTCGAAATATGCTGCCTTCATCAGAGTATTGTACAATAAATACAGGTTATAGGTAATTGGTAGTAGGTTATGGGACCAAAAAACAGAAAGAGTTTTTTTCCTTTTTACCTATCACCTATAGCCTATAACCTATGGCCTGATTTTAGGTGATGAACTTACCCTTGGTTTTTTTAACCAGGAATTTGATAAACTATAACACTTAAGACACTTCTTTATTCAACTTCATAATGCCGGGATAGCACAGTTGGTAGTGCAGCTGATTCGTAATCAGCAGGTCGTCGGTTCGAGTCCGATTCCCGGCTTTCTTTTTACCCTATCAGAACAGCAGGTTATCAGAGCGGTTCGGTTCTTATTGAAATTCATCGAACGAAAAATTCTCTTGATAGTATTCCTGTTGCGTTATACTATAATTGTTCGATGGGAGGTGAGCGGCGCATCATGCATGGGGCTCAACGAAGTGTCAGGGATTTTATTTTGGGACGCTTGCAGGAAGACAGCGATTTTCCTGCCATGGCACAGACCATCAAAATTATTAATCAGTTCACTGTTGCCGAAGATACCACGATTTCCGAATTTGCCAATATCGTATTGAAGGACTATGCCTTGACAACAAAAGTTCTAAGGCTTGTCAACAGCGTCAACTTTGCCCAGTTTGGAGAGGTGACGACCATTTCGCGTGGAATCGTCCTCCTTGGCATTGAAAACATTAAAAACCTTGCGCTCACCCTCATACTTTTTGATCATCTGGAGAAAAGAAGCTCGAATGTCGAGCATAGGGATATAATGCTTAAATCATTATATAGCGGACTGCTGGCACAGAAGATAGCCGAAGGCATTAATTTTGCCGGGAAGGAAGAAGCATATATATGTTCGCTGTTCCACAATTTCGGCAAGATGCTCATATCTTTTGCCTTCCCGGAGAAAATAGAGGAGATAAAACTTATCTGCCTTGAACAGGGCCTTTCAGAAGATGACGCAGCCCTCGCGGTACTCGGCGCGCGTTATGAGGAGATTGGGACTGAAATGGCCAAGGAGTGGAATTTCCCCAAAAAAATAATCCTCAGCATGCGCAAACTTCGCGGAGTGGGAAGCATGACAAATTCCGGTGACATCGAGAAGCTCGACGATATCTCTTGTTTTGCAAACGGAATCACCGAAATACTGTCGACGGGCACGGAAAAAAAGGAGATGGACCAAAGGCTCGGGAATCTCGCAACAACATACAAGACCCAATTAGGCATGCCGCATGACGAAATAAGAGAGCTCATTAATGCGGGCGTTGACGACCTGAAAGAGTTTTCGGGCATTTACAATCTCCGCCTTGATGAGCTCCCATTTAACCACCAGCTGCTGACCTGGGCCGATATGGAGGATAGTGCGGTGGCAGCGGCCTTTGATACTGAACTGCTCAAAACTATTGATACCATCTTTGAATCTGAAAAAGAGGACGCTGCCGAGGGAATTTTCGCAAAAGGCATTCAGGATATCAATAGTGCGATACTGAGTAATTTCTCCCTGAACGATATTATCAGAATTGTGCTGGAGACCATATTCAGAGGCATGCATTTGTCGGAGCGGGCAAAAGCCCTCTTCCTGATAAAGGATACCAGGTTTCCGGTCATGAGCATCAAGTTCGGGTTCGGAAGCGGGATTCAGGAAATGAAAAAGTGGTTTACTATTCCAATCGGCGATTCGAACGACATATTTAACATAGCTATAATGAAGCAGTATGATCTTGTCATCAAGGACCTCGAACCTGGCCCTATCAAAAAGCTGCTGCCGGAGTGGTTCAAGAACAGGGTATTTAAAAAAACCTTTGTTATCCTTTTACCTATTTTGATAAATAAGAAGCCTTTCGGTATGTTCTATGTGGAAGGGGACAGGGATGGTTTTGAGAAAATTTCCGGCAGTCATTTGAATTACCTGAGGATCTTGCGCGACCAGACGGTCATGGCGATCAAACAAAAACAATGGTGATAAAATAAGTGGGAAGCGTAGACGCACAAATGGCGTTTGCCGCAAAAGAGGAGATACTCCGTAACATCGTCAAGACCCATGCCGCTATACTGATCGAAGGATGGACAGGCACCGGAAAGACTGTTACCACGCTTAAAGCTATCAAAGGGATGGGAGACGTCTATTATTTTACGGAGACTGCCGGTAATGACCTGCGGCGTCTCGGCGAATTTAATGACAGGATAACCATCGTGAAAAAGGTTGAGGACCTGCGCGACCTCCCTCAAGGGAAGCAGTGCCTTGTATTTGATGGCCTGAACCTTCTCGGCAGTGAAGCTCGCAGCAATTTGGACGCAATGATAAGGGACAGGGCCGAAGGCAGGAAAGTGATCGTGATTACGCAGGTGGTGCTTGATGCGCAAGACATCCTGAATAATGTGGACGCTGTGGTCCGCTTCAAACATAATACTGCAGAAGTGCTGCATTCCAAGTTGTCTGATATGGATAGTCTGGGGTAATACTATGCCGGAAACAGACGAAAACATAGACGAAAGCACTTTAGGCACAAAAGATCTGATTCTGACCCGGTTGCGCGAATTCAGCGATTTTCCGGCGATGTCGAATACTATAAGGATTATCAATCGATTCACTGCCTCTGAAGAATCGTCGGTTTCCGAGTTTGCCAATCTGGTCCTGAAGGATTATGCGTTGACCTCAAAAGTCCTGAAGATCGTCAACAGCGTCAACTACGCACAGTTCGGAGAGGTGAGCACTATTTCGCGGGCCATCACTCTCCTCGGCATCGAAAATATTAAAAACATTGCAATTACGTTGATGTTTTTTGATCGTTTGCTGAAAAGCAGCATGACGGTCGACCATATCGATACAATGCTCAGGTCCTTGTTCAGTGGAATAGTGGGCAGGAAGATAGCCGGTATTATTAATATCAAGGCTTTCGATGTAGAAGAAGCGTATATCTGTTCTCTTTTCCATAATTTCGGCAAAGCGCTTGTAATTTTCGCTTTGCCGGAGAAGATAGAGGAAATAAAACTGGCGAGCAGTGAACAAGGCATTTCAGAAGATGCCGCAGCCCTGGTAGTCCTCGGCGGTTCTTATGAGGAGATGGGGATGGCAATAGCGAGGGAGTGGCACTTCCCTGAAAAAATTGTTCGCACAATGCATAAATTGCGTGGCATAGAAATCGCAGCGGACAACAGCGACCTTGCCAAGCTCAATAGCATTGCCTCCTTTGCAAATGATATCGCCGACATACTCTCGGCAGGCAGCAAAAAGACAGCGATGGAAGAGAATATAGAGAATCTGATAACAAAGTTCAAAACCCAATTTGGCACATTACACGATATGGGGGAAATTATAAATTCAAGTTTCGACATGCTAAAGGAGTTTTCAGGCCTTTTCAATGCCGGCCTTTTTGATGCCGTCCCTTTCAACCGGCAGTTCCGGACCTGGACCGGCAAGACAGAGAAACCGGTTGCAGCATCTGAAGAAACATGGGCGGAGAACTTTAACGGCGATTTAATCAAAACCATCGACTTTATTTTTGAGTCGGAAAAGACGAATAGCCCCGACGGCATTTTCGCGAAAGGCATCCAGGATATCAATAGTGCGATAATGAGTGATTTCTCCCTGAACGACATTTTGAGGATCGTGCTGGAGACCATGTACAGAGGCATGCAACTTTCCGGAGAAGCAAAGGCGCTTTTCCTGATAAAAGATACTAAATCCCCGGTTATGAGCATCAGGTTCGGGTTCGGGAGCAGGATTGAGGAACTGAAGAAATGGTTTAATATTACACTCGGCGATTCAAAGGACATCTTTAATATAGCGATGGCTAAGGAGCATGATCTTGTCTTGAAAGACAACGAGCCTGACGCTATCAGAAAGCTGCTGCCGGAATGGTTCAAAAGCCGGGTGTTGGAAAAAATCTTTATCGTCCTTCTGCCTATCCTGATAAATAAGAAACCTATCGGCATGTTCTATGTGGAGGGGGACAGGGAAGGCTATGCGAAAATTTCAGGCAGCCATTTAAACTACCTGAGAATATTACGTGACCAGACAGTCATGGCAATCAAACAGAAACACTCTTACTGATTTAATATAAGACCCCCGCTGCTGCCGCGAATGTTTCTATGCCTCTTTGGGAATTATGACCGTTATCGTGGTGCCGGCATTTTGACTGCCCGATATCCGCAATTCGCCATTGCAAATCTGTACACGCTCCCGCATCCCAAGCAGGCCGAATGAATTGGCCTTTGACATATGCTCCTCTGTGATCCCAACGCCATTGTCGGCAATCTCAAGCATTACGCTGCCTCTATGGTCACTCAACGTCACCATAACCTTTGTCGCCTGTGCATGCCGCAACACATTGCTTAGGGACTCCTGAAAGATCCTGAAAAGAGCGATAGAGTGCTTTTCTTCAACATTAATGTCTTCGGGGACCAGCTTGACCTTGCAATCAATTCCCCGTTTCTGGTATTCCTGTGCCTGCCACTCGATTGCCGCCCCGAGTCCCAGATGGTCCAATACTGACGGTCTCAACTCAGTGCACAGTCTTTTCACCGTTTTTATAGTCTCATTAACGAGCTTCAGATCAGTTTTTATCAGTTCAGCAAGTGTTTCAATCCCCCGATTGGTCACCACTTTCTTCTCCATCACGGACAAGTCCATTTTTAAAGCAGTCAGTGTCTGCCCCAGTTCATCGTGTATTTCACGGGCAATCCAGGTCCTTTCTTCTTCCCTGGCCGATTGAAGATGGGCGGCAAGATTTCGCAATTGGCTATGAGATATCTTAAGTTCTTTAACTGCCTTCCTGCGTTCAAACTTCTCCGTTGCCTCTTCCAAAGCCCTGCGCACCGAGGGTGCAAGCCTCGCTATCCTGTCCTTAAGAACATAATCAGTGGCGCCGCTCTTGAGAGTTTCGATGGCCAGTTCTTCGCCCATTGTGCCCGAGATAAAAATAAACGGAATGCCGGGCCATTTTTCTTTTGCGATCGCAAGTGCGGAAAGGCCATCAAAGCCCGGCAGGGAATAGTCGGCAAAAATTATATCAAATTCGCCGCCGTCGATGGCTTCGATAAATTCCTCGCTTGTTTCCACCCGGAATATTCTACAGGCAATCCCTTCTTCATGAAGAGCCGACCTGACAAGGTCCGCGTCGAGCGGTTCATCTTCAAGGTATAGAATTCTCAGAGACGATTTCATATGAATATCTCCCTTTATTGCGCGCAGGCTGCTTTGTTATGCAACACACCGCCTGATGTGCGGTATTCTCCGGCGACCGCCCAATAAGTGCCGTTATCCTTTATAACCAATGTATAGTATCAAAAGATATAAACTAATTACAATTCGATGGCCAAACGAGGTGGCGCGAAGCCAAAAATGCGTAGGTGAATTGACCCGTTTTGAGACCTTAGAGGCACACAATTTTCGCCCTGATTAAATGATTGTATGCTATTGTAACAAATGAGATTTACCTGTTGATCCATGAGTCAGTTATCCCCTGCCGATGCAGGATCAAATCAGAAAGTCGCCCAATAGCGAAAATAGTGTCAGACAAAAGCTGACGCTTATTTAGGCTGTTTCCTACAGAAATATCGGCGTCACACGGACAACATAAGGCATCCTGATGTTTTAGACTGTCAATAAGTTTATATTCAGAAGGCAGGCTGATTATGTGTCTTCCGATCATTTAAGAATTTAAATTATTTTTAAAGGAGGAGGCCATGAGGAATAATTTGAAAACTGACAGCACTGTTAAAAGCAGCGGTAAAAAGAAATCTCCAGGTGCACAGATCAAGGGACTTGCGGAAGCAATATTGTTACAGTCAATGGAAGATTTGTGGATTGATGAAGAAAGATCGGGCTGCATAGACTTTTTTAGCGGCGAAGGGTTTCGTCTCTGTTCCGAAATCGCAGGGATGAGTCCTGATGGCAAGGTAAAAATACTGAATATGGTCGGAGACATTATTCATCAAAGTTCGGGGAAATACAAAAAAACAAGAGCGATAAGGGCTGATCGTGCTGAGGTTTATGAGCTCGCGCGTTAAAAATAAAAAACAAGCTTGGAGGTGTAAGATGGCCTGTCCTTTTTTCAAAGAGACTTATATAGGTTATTGCAGTGCATGTGATTTTCCATATACTCCGAGCATTATCGAAATGGAACAACTATGCTTCAAAGACAATTTCAAGTGTTGTTCCCATTTTAATAATTGTCAAACAACAGTAGAGGTCGCAACTAACTGACATGCAATATTCATAACCTGAACCGTGGATTATAAAAAGGTTCAGGTTATGTAATTTTTTCAAAACGGTAAACTCTAATGATGAATCATCCCGCCGTCAACCATTTCGAGAGTTCTATGGCACTTTCTCGACAAGGATTCATTATGCGTAACGAGGATGAAAGTGACACCGCTCTTCGCGTTCACATCCATTAAAATCCTGAAAAGGTCTTCGCCTGTAGCTGTGTCGAGGTTGCCGGTCGGCTCATCCGCAAGCACCACACTTGGCTCCAGAAGGAGTGCCCTTGCAACTGCCACCCTCTGCTGCTCGCCGCCTGACAGTTCCCCCGGTTTATGGCCCTGCCGGGCATAAACACCGAGATCATCCAGGAGCCGCTCAGCCCGTTCCCGGACCTGTCCCGTATCATAAGCCGGTTTGCTCCCCCGCTGCATGAGCAATCCTGGCATCATAACATTCTCAAGTGCGGTGAACTCAGGCAGAAGATAGTGGAACTGGAACACAAACCCGATTGCGCCATTCCGGAATGAGGCAAGCTGCCCGTTTCCGAGCACGAACGGATTAAGAACAGCTCCTTTAATATTATAAACAACGGTACCTTCCGTGGGCCTGTCAAGAGTTCCCATAATATGAAGAAACGTGCTTTTGCCAACTCCGGAAACACCCACGATACTGACAATTTCTCCCTCCTGGAAAACAGCGTCTATGCCTCTTAATACCTTTAATTCTCCTGCCGGGGTATAAAATGACTTCTTGAGCCCCTCGACAGCTATCAGTTCATGCATCACTCATACCTCAAGGGCTCTGCAGGGTCCAATTTCGCCGCATAGTAGGATGGATAAAGCGTGGAAAGAAAGCTGATGATGACTGCCGACGCGGAAACAACCAGAAAATCGACAAGCTTCATCTTTACCGGCAGCTTGCTCAAATAGTACACGTCTGCCGGTAGTTTTATCAGCTGGTAATCATTAAGCAGCCTGCCGAGAATGTACCCGCCGGATACGCCCAGCAGGGTACCGACAAGGCCGATTAGCAGCCCCTGAAGCATGAATATGGCCATGATGCCCTGATGAGTGGCCCCCATGGTCTTCAGTATGGCTATCTCCTTCTGCTTTTCCATAACGCTCATCATGAGCGTGCTGACAATATTAAACGATGCGACCAGGACGATAAGGATCAATATGATAAACATCGCAAATTTCTCCAGATTCAAGGCCGAAAACAGGTTCCGGTTCATCTGCATCCAGTCCCTGACATCGTAAGGGAACCCAAGCATTACAGCCACCGCTTTGCGGACTTCCGGAGCCTTGTAAATATCATCCAGACGCAGTTCGATCCCGGAGATGGAATCTCCAAGGCCGAAGAAATTCCGGGCATCCTTCATATCGGTGAGTACAAGGCTCGAATCGTACTCAAACATGCCCATCTCAAAAATAGCGGCAACCCTGAACTGCTTAACTTTAGGCAGCATTCCGAGCGGCCCCATCTCGCCCTGAGGCGAAACAACATTGATCTTCTCACCCGCCGTCACTCCGAGCATCGACGATAGTTCGCTGCCGATGATGATCCCGGGGACCCCATCTTTTTCCATAAGATCTGCGGCACTGCCGGAGACAATATGTTTTAAAATATCTGTTGTGCCGTATTCGGAAACAGGCTCTATTCCTCTTAAAAAAACGCCGTGGGCCCTGTTGCCGCTCGTGACCATCACCTGACCAATGACAAAAGGTGAAACTGATACTACATGCGGCACGCGCCTGAGTTTTGCGATCAGCGGGGCGTAATTATCAATGGGGCCGCGGTAACTCTCGACTATGGCATGCGCATTCGCGCCCAGAATTTTTTTTTGGAGGTCCTCACGGAAGCCGCTCATAACAGACAACACGACCAGGAGCGCCATGACACCCACGGCAACCCCGCTTATGGATATAATGGTATTAAAAGAAACGCCCCGGTTTTGTCTCTTGGATTTCAGGTATCTTAAGGCTATAAAGAGCGGGTAAGGAAGGTTCATGACTTTTTATTGTTCCGGTTTCAACTGCGGGAAAAGAATAACATCCCTTATGGACTGGGAACCGGTAAGAAGCATTACAAGCCTGTCTATGCCTATACCTTCGCCGGCAGCCGGGGGCATGCCGTATTCCAGCGCCCGTACAAAGTCCTCGTCCATCCATTGGGCCTCTTCGTCCCCTTCCCGCTTTGCCTGCGCCTGTTTTGAAAGCCTCTCTTTCTGGTCAATGGGGTCGTTCAACTCTGAGAAGGCGTTGGCAATCTCCCGGGCAGCAATAAAAAGCTCAAACCGTTCCACGAGTTCGGGATTATCAGTCTTCCTCTTTGCGAGCGGAGAGAGTTCTACAGGATAGTCGGTGATAAAAACAGGCTGTATCAATTCAGGTTCTACAAACTCCTTGAAAATCTCATCGATCACCTTACCGTGAGAAGCGGCATTAGGAATATCGAGGTTCTTCGATCTCGCCCACACGACGGCTTTTTGGGGGTCTGTAATGACGTCATCAGGCACACCCTTTTGTTTTAGCGCCTCGAGCATGGGAATCCTGGGCCAGGGGGGCGTCAAATCGATCAGCACATCTCCGTAAAGGAATTTCAAAGCACCCACCGCCCTATTTGCCACAAAAGAGAAAAGCTCCTCTGTAAAGGACATCAGAAAAGCGTAATCCTTAAATGCCATATAAAATTCGAGCATCGTAAATTCTGGATTATGCCTTGTCGATATGCCTTCATTTCTGAAATTTTTGTTCAACTCAAAAATTTTCTCATATCCTCCCACAAGCAGGCGCTTGAGGTAAAGTTCGGGGGCGATCCTGAGATAGAGGTCCATATCTAGAGCGTTATGGTGAGTACTGAAAGGACGCGCACTCGCGCCTCCCGGTATCTGGTGCATCATGGGCGTTTCGACCTCGATAAAGCCCTTCCCTTCGAGGAAGTCCCTGATCGCCTTTATAATGGCGCTCCTCGCGGCAAAGATGCCCTTTACCTCAGGATTAACAATAAGATCAACATAGCGCTGACGGTATCGTATTTCTATGTCCTTCAGCCCGTGCCATTTCTCGGGAAGCGGCCTGAGCGACTTGCTCAGCAAAACAATATTTTCCACCTGAATAGTAAGTTCGTCTGTTTTAGTCCTGAAGATCCTTCCGGAAACTCCGACTATATCACCGATATCAAGTTTTTTTACAAGAGCATACTGTTCATTGAGCACATCTTTCTTAAGGTATATCTGGATCTTTCCGGTAGAATCCTGGATGTGGGCGAAAGAGGCCTTTCCAAAATCCCGCATTGCCACCAGCCGGCCCGCAACAGAGGTGTAGACGGCCTCTGCTTCGAAATGCTCTTTTGTGTCATTACGGTGTGCCGCTTTCAAATCCTCAGCATGGGATTCAGGATCGAATTTACCATCATAGGGGTCGGTGCCGCTCAGGCGCAATTCGTTGAGCTTTTTAAGGCGCTGTTCTGTCAGATCATTAATTTCTTCCATAAGGTTTCAATTATACTTATCAGAATTAATACAAGTCAATTCGGCGTGCATTTTTATGACTGCTCTTGACAGGTAGTTCCTGATTGTTTAGAGTATAAGGATGCGTAAACCTTGTCTAGCTGCCAACTGGAAGATGAATAAGACCGCCGCGGAAACCCGGGCGTTCCTGAACGAATTCATTCCGCTCGTTGAGCATGCAAATAATGTCGATATTGTTATAGCACCGCCTTTCACCTCTATTTACGCTGCTGCGGAACTCATGGCGAACAGTGCGATACACCTTGCCGCACAGAACCTGTTCTATGAGGAGAAAGGGGCATATACCGGTGAGATTGCTCCAGCCATGGTTACTGATGCCGGGTGCAGCCATGTTATTATAGGCCATTCGGAAAGACGCCAATACTTCAAAGAAACTGATGAGGTCCTTAACCGGAAGACGAAGATTGCGAGAAAGCACGGCCTGGAGGTCATATTTTGTATCGGCGAGTCCCTTGATGAGCGGGAAGCGGGTAAGACATTCGATGTCTTGACCCGGGAGATCTTCGATGGACTTAAAGAGGTCCCGGCTGACGGCCTTATAGTTGCCTATGAGCCTATTTGGGCGATCGGCACCGGCAAGACCGCGACAACGGAACAGGCGCAGGATGCCCATCATTACATACGCGAAAAACTCACCGCCCTATACGGAGCGGCCTCAGGGGAGATCAGAATTCTTTATGGCGGCAGCGTGACAGCAGATAATATCGATGCCCTGATGAACTGCCCGGATGTTGACGGTGCCCTTGTCGGCGGGGCGAGCCTCAAGGCCGACAGTTTTGCGAGAATAGTAAACTTCAGTAGGAAGTAAGCAGTACGCAGTAAGCAGTAAAGAAAAAAATAAAAGAAACGATAAGAGTGCAGTAAATTAGCTAACTAGCAGTAAAAGGCTCTATGCGCGGTTTTTTGTGCTTATCTTTTTTACTGCCTACTGCTTAGTGCTTACTGCCTACTTTTTGGGGAGGGTTTTATTGTGACAACATTTTTGGTCATTTTACACGTTACTTGCTGCCTGTTTTTGATTTCGATAGTCTTGCTGCAGGGCGGCAAAGGTGCGGAAATGGGCGCGGCATTCGGCGGTTCAAGCCAGACAATTTTTGGCAGTAGGGGAGCCTCTACGTTCCTTAGCAAACTCACAACGGGTTCTGCAATTGTATTTATGCTGACATCCCTGATTTTGTCCATGGTGGCGAATAAACACGCATCCGTCATCAAAGAAGGAGCACCCGCTCAACAGAGAACTGCTGTTCCTCAACAACTGCCTCAGCAGCCATTGCCGCAACAGCCAATACAGCAACAGCCGGCTAAGTGAAAAGTGAATAGTGAATAGTGAAAAGTGAAAGGATAAAAAAGAAAATAGCCTTTCGTTCTTTTCTCTCTTCACTATTCACTATTCACTTTTCACTTTTTTTGTTTTTACTTTTCACGTTTTTCTTTGGTTGTTCCCGTGAACCTGCTATCAAGAGCCCCGATACCATTGCAATGGGTTTAGGAGCCGATGCCAGACGGCTTATCCCTTTTCTTGCCTCGGACAGCGCATCAGCAGAAATAAGCGGTCTTGTATATCACGGCCTGGTAAAATATGACAAGGATATTCGTCTGACCGGCGATATTGCCAAATCATGGGAAGTAAGCAGTGACGGCCTTCGGATAACCTTTCATCTCCGCCATGGCGTCATGTGGCAGGATGGGGTGGAACTTACAGCTGACGACGTTATTTTCACGTATAGCAAAGTCATAGATCCCAAAGTGCCGACCCCTTACAGCAGCATCTACGGGCCTGTCAGGAGTGTTGAAGCGCTCGATAAATATACTGTGCAAGTCACCTACAAGGAGCCTTTTGCCCCTGCACTTGAATCATGGAGCATGGGGATAGTGCCGAAGCACCTTCTTGAGGGCAAGGACCTCTCATCCCCTGAAATCTACCGGAACCCCGTCGGGAACGGCCCCTACAGGCTTATCGAATGGGTAACCGGACAAAAAATCGTCCTCGGCGCCTTCGACAACTATTTCGAGGGGAGACCAAATATAGACAAGGTTATATATCGCATAATCCCCGATACCGCAACAATGTTCCTGGAGCTGAAATTCGGCGGCATTGATTTCATGGGATTGACCCCTCCTCAATACAAGCTTCAGGCGAATTCAGGCTTCTTCAATAAATATTTTCAAAAATTCAGGTATCCGTCTTTCGGTTACACCTATCTGGGATACAATCTGCTTAATCCACTTTTCAAAGATATGCGGGTCAGGCAGGCAATAGCGCACGCCATTAACAAGAAAGAGATTATAGCCGGGGTCCTTCTGGGATACGGCACTCCCTGTACCGGCCCCTTCCCCCCTGAATCATGGGCCTATAATCGGGATGTCAAAGATTACGACTACAACCCGGCAAAGGCGCTTGCGCTGCTTGCTGAAGCGGGATGGAAGATGAATTCCTCAGGGCTGATGGAGAAAGACGGCAGAACATTTTCCTTCACTGTTCTGGTAAACCAGGGGAACGATGAGAGGATCAAGGTCGCCGAGATACTCAAAGAACAACTCAGACGGGTCGGCATCGAACTAAAAATAAAAGTTCTTGAGTGGCAGGCGCTGCTCCACGATTTTATTGATAAGAAACGTTTTGAGGCTGTTATCCTGGGTTGGGCGCTCTCACGCGATCCTGATATTTACGACATATGGGATTCATCGAAAACCAAAGAGGGTGAATTCAATTTCATTTCATATAAGAACGCTGAAGTTGACCGTTTGCTGCTCCAGGGCAGGCGCACATTCTCTCTGGAGAAACGGAAGGCAATATACCACAGGATTCACGCCATCCTTGCCGAAGAACAGCCTTGTGCATTCCTTTATGTTCCCGATGCCCTTCCTGTCCTTAACAAACGCTTTAAGGGCGTGGTAAAGGCCCCTATAGGCATCGACTACGATTTCATTCACTGGTATGTGCCTAAAAACCGCGCTGAGTGGTATCAGTAGCCGCGATTCACCCCTAATTCACCATCAAACCACAGCCAACGGTAGGGGCCTTAAGCCAGGACACAGAGAAACTCATGGATTTAAGAAGACGTAACTTCAGGCAGGGCCTTCATCTCTGTGCACTCTTCGGTGAAGTTCAGTTTTGTCTCTTTTTCTCCTTGGCATTGAGAGCACAGAGAAAAACTCCGTGTTATCTGTGGTTCGCTGTTCAGGTGGTGGATTCTCGTCACAGTGTCCCGATTATTTCTTCAGCACTTGACACCTTCGCATAAACTGCGCCGAGCGCTGCCATATACGCCCCATGAACATGCGCTGCGGGAATTTCAATCCCATTGAAAACCAAATTTCTTGCTGCACAGGCATCGTAAGCAACAATACAAGCGTATCCTCTATCAAAGGCCGCCCTGACTGTAGCATCGATACACATGTGCGACATCATACCGCAAATCACGAGATCTTTAATTCCTCCGGATTCGAGATATTCATTCAACTGAGTATCCCGAAAACTGTTTGGGAAATGCTTCTTGATGACAGCTTCATCAGCCGAGGGCGACACACTTTCATGAATGTTTACCCCTTCCGTACCAGGCAGGAAAAAAGAAGCTCCCGCCCGCGTCGAAATATGCTGTATGTGGATAACCGGCAATTCATTTTCTCTGAAATGTTGCAATAATTTTCGGGCAACCATGCTTGCCTCGGTTGACCCGACGACTTCCATCCTTCCGCCCGGGAAATAATCTTGCTGAATATCCACTAACACCAATGCAGGTTTCACTCGTCCTCCCCGATATTGAGATCACTAAATCTCTCTTTGGTCATAACCATGTCGGTAAATTTGATACGTTTCCCCTGTATCGTATGAATGCTTTCGCCGGTTATTGCAAATCCGATGTTCTCGTAAAGCTTAGCGGCACGATGATTATTTTTTCTCACAATCAAATATATTCTGTCCAGATTAAGCTGCCCGAATCCTGTTTTCAATGTTGCAAGAGTGACTTCTCTCCCCAACCCTTTGCCGGTCCAGCCCGGATGCATGGCAATACGAAACTCTGCTTCTCTATCCCCTGTAATACTGAGTATGCTGAATCCTATGACCTGCTTGTTTAAATCGGCGATATATATCCAAGTATTGGGCCTGCTGCTGAATTCGTCAAGCCAGCCACGTTCTCTCAGGGCATAATCCATCTGAGCAAAACCATTAACATAGTGCGGCCAGTTATTTATATCAGCAATATCATCGGTTCTTATCAGGCGCAGTTCGATCATGTAATGTCCTGTTGACGCTTAACGCCTGAGGTCACTATACCCGCGAGTCCGGTGAAGAGATTCGTTATGACGTTTCATTGTCTGTTTTTCCAATAATCAGGATGCCGGCGCAGATGCATTATTGCAAGAATGAAAGTCTCTCCCCGCTCGCAGATATAAACTACGCCGTACGGAAAACGATTTACAAGGCAGCGCCGGACGTCTTCTTCCACGATTGGCCAAGCAGTTGGATAATTGACAATATTTTGAATAGCATCAAGCACCTCAATTGAAAAATCGTAACCTAGACCAAGTTCACAACCCTCGTAATATTCGATAGCTTCGTTAAACTCCGCTTCTGCTACTGGATGAAATGAGAAAATCATTTGTCAAAACGTTTCTGGATTTTCGCAAACACCTCACTTCCGGGAATGGCTTTCACTTGGCCGGATCGTAACTCGGCGAGGCGACGTTTGGCAACCCTTGCCCATTCAATGTCGATTTCGGTTTTTGGAATATTAAGCGTTCGAAGTAAAGAATCGATAATTATGGCCCTTTCTTCTACTGGAAGGGACTCTGCTTCTTGTATTATTTCTTTCATTCCATGCATGAGAGACCCCCTTTTTTCTTATACCTTAGCATATCAGTTTGTTAGTTGCAATTTGCAAGCCATAACATGTCGAGCCATTCCGATACCCTCATCACTTTCTGATGTACGTGATCGTATGATGCGTTAGAATTTTCCCTTCCATATTGCGGCATTCAGCGACTCCATAAATCAGAATCTTCCCCATCTTGAGAATATTCGCCCTGCATTTTACATCCTCCTGTTTTGCCGGGCGGAGAAAGGCCGTCTTCAGTTCAGTTGTCACTGTCGTAGAGCCTCTTGCTCTTCCAAGCAGCGTCATTATCGCCAGCCACATTGTCACATCTGCGGCTGTCATGAAAACCGGACCGGCAACAATACCTCCCAGTCGCTCAAGGTACTCCTGAAAAGGTATCAGTAGCGTGCATTCACCGCTCCCAAACGACTGAAGATTGAAATTGTAAATTCCGGCAAATGCGGATTCTGACAGAGCTTGCTTGAGCTCTTCCTCAGTGACTTCTATTTGACATTCCATTGTGTTTGTATCCTTGCCGTTTTGTTGTCAGTGTCACTTCTCTTTGTTGTAAAATTTTTTCAGTCTTTCTCCTTCCTCTTTGAAATCGCCCATACTCGAATAAGCGTTGATAGTTTCAAGTTTTAAAGCGTCATCCAGGTTACGGCCCAGTATCTCAAGGATGGTCTCTTTTGCTGACCTGACAGCCTGTTGGCTGTTCCCCAGTATCATATTGGCGTACGCTTCAGCCGTGGGAATGAGCTCATCATGGGGAACAACTCTATTTACCAGCCCTAACTGGTGCGCCTCAGTTGCTGTTATTGCTCGCCCCGTCAGCGCCAGGTCCAAAGCTACGGCAAGTCCTGCGATAACGACAAGACGTACTAGACCTCCGTCTCCCGAATGGAGCCCATAACGTACTTCGAACGAGCCGAATTGAGCAGTCTCAGAGGCTATGCGAATATCGCAAGCCAGTGCCAGTTCAAAACCGCCGCCAATTGCGTGACCATTTATTGCTGCTATGATCGGTTTGTTAATCCAGTGCTGACCTCTTGTGATGCCGCCGGCTATGCCTTTCTTCGCATTTTTTCGAATATCGAGCATATTCGCGTGCTCCCACTTTGGCAGCCACGTCTTAAGATCTGCCCCTGCGCAAAACGATCTGCCGGACCCTGTTAGTATCGCTACGTCTATGGAATCGTCGGCGCTGAATTCAGACCATACTTGCCAGAGAGCATCATTTAGATCGTCGTCCAGCGCGTTGCGAACATCCGGACGGTTTAGAGTGACGTAGCCAATCCGGTTCTTCTTTTCATATTTAACCTTTTCCATTAGATCATACCTCCGGCGTTTCAAAATTCTTGAGATAAACATTAAGTTGGTTGATGGTCCGCCTCCAGACCTTAGGGTCCCTGGTCGCAGCGTAAAGCGCTGCCGCACCGTTTAAAGTAATGAATATAAAGTTGCTTATTTCCTCATGATCCAATCCCGGAATAACCATGCCCATCTGTTCCGCCTCTTTGAGCCATGATGCTATGAGTCGTTCAACTCCCTTAAAACCCCGCAATATAAGTTTTTTCATCTCCTCCGACTGCCCGGAGAGTTCAACCAGCATATTCAGGAAAAAACATCCTCCAGGGAAAACTTGCTTTCCAAGATAGTCGCACATATCATTTGTTATCAAACGCCTTATCCTTTCGAGGGGATTCAAGGTTTCCTTAATATCCTTAAATACGATTTCCCTCCAGATTATTACAGCCTCATCGTAAGCAGCTTCCCAAAGGGCTTCTTTGCTTTGGAAATGGCCATAAAGCCCACCCTTGGTCAACCCAGTCGCCTCAAGAATATCGTTTATGGATGTATTGAAATATCCCTTGACCGAAAAAAGCTCCAGAGCCTTTGCAATTATATCCTGCCGTGTTTTACAACCCTTGTTCTTCACGGTTCCCCAAACATCAATAAATAATATACCAACCGGTCTGTATATTACGCTAACAGTTATAGCTGTGTCAAGCGACTAATCTATACACAGCTATTCTGTAAAACGTACCTAAAATAGGAAGGCACTGAAATCGGTCATCTAGTGTGGCGGGAATCCAGAAAAAATCAGAGGACTGGATTCCGGGTCAAGCCCGGAATGACGGTAAAATATATAAAGAACCGTTAGGGACAGGATACTAGTGTAGTGTCCCATAATTAGCTTTACATAATAGGTCAGGGTATGGTATCCTTTCTGCATGAGGACAACAAAGCCGATACCACACACAGAAGAAGAACTGAAAAAAGTTGAACGACTTGCCCGTAGTCGAAATACCGCACAAAAAGTAGTCTTACGGGCAAAGATAGTGATGAACAAGATGGAAGGGCTTAAACAGGAAGATATAGCTGAACAATTGGGCACGTCACGGGTATCAGTCGGCCTATGGGTAAAAAGGTATCAGGAAGGAGGTTTAGGGGGGCTGCTGAAAGATGCTCCTCGCTCGGGCCGGATCCCGAAGTTGTCGGAAGAGAAAGAGAAGGCTGTTGTGGAAGCAACGCTTCATACCGTACCCTCTGCTGCTACACATTGGAGCGTGAGAACAATGGCGGAGAAACAACAGGTATCACGAATGGCAGTGCAGAGGATATGGAAGAAATACAACCTAAAGCCGCATCTGGTGAAGACATTTAAAATAAGCAACGATCCGCATTTTGTTGAGAAGGTAAAGGACATTGTGGGTTTATATCTCAATCCTCCTGAAAAAGCTTTAGTGCTCAGTGTAGACGAAAAGAGCCAGATACAGGCACTGGATAGAACGCAACCTGGCCTGCCGATAAAAAAAGGCCATGCTGGGACGATGACGCATGACTATAAGCGCCATGGAACGACGACGCTGTTTGCCGCCTTAAATGTTATGGATGGAAAGGTCATCAGTTCTTGTATGCAGAAGCATCGGCAGGAAGAGTTTTTAAAATTTCTCAATAAGATAGATCAGGAAACACCATCGCATCTCGATCTGCACTTGATCGCAGATAATTATGGAGCGCATAAGACTGCAAGAATACAGAGGTGGCTGAAAAAGCACCCTCGGTTTACGATGCATTTTACTCCAACGTCATCGTCATGGCTGAATATGGTGGAGAGATTTTTTAGTGAATTGACGACAAAGAGAGTGAGGCGCGGGATTTTTACGAGTGTCAAAGAATTGGAAAAAGCTATCAGAGATTTTATAGAGACACATAATGAGAACCCTAAAATATTTACTTGGACCAAGGACGCAGACACTATTCTTGCCAAGGTTGCTAAATGTAAAGAACTGTTAGGGACAGGACACTAGGGTTTATGAGTAGACTGGATTGCCGCTTACAATCTGCGGCAATCACAATTTTTATTCCGGATCGATTTCAACGCCTATACATGCCGCATCCTTCAGGGTCCAGCGGATCGCTCTCTTAGACGTCTTTATTAATTATTTTCCCTGTTATAAACGTTGATAAGAAAATTGTGCAAAAGGGGACCCATGTGCCGATAATGCTCTTAAACATCGAAAAATCTCTCTCAATGAATGTCGCCACAACAACGATGTCCATAAATACTACAAAACCCAGGAAGAATGTTGCAATAAACAGAGGAGAAAAATGATTGACTTTCTTAAAATAAAAAATAGAAATCATCGTGAAAATAACCGGAGCCGCCACTGCATGAATGATCAATGCATTTTCCATCAACGTTAAATTGCGCCCTATTCCAATCGTTGCCCCGCACAGACCCCAACCCATAAGAGCATGCCCAATTACTATTATTATTTTTTTTATCATTGTTCCCGACTGACAATATAACATACCAGGGTTAAAACCAGGTTAAGGCTAAAGCAAAGGTTAAGCAAAAAAGGATACAGACGTCAGTTTTTTTCTTAACCTTAACCTAAACCTGTTTCCATAGAAATATACCAGTGGATTGGGTATACTTAATATCTACGCAGAGAAAAAGGAGTTGGACCAGCACTAATTATGCAGACAGCCATGATCGAAGTCAAAAACCTTACCAAAAAATTCGGCGCCATAACTGCTGTTGACGGGGTATCTTTTGAGGTTGAAAAAGGCTCCATTTTCGGTTTCCTGGGTCCCAACGGCGCTGGAAAAACCACTACTATTAGCATACTATGCACGCTCCTTTCCCCAAGCTCGGGCAGCGCCCTGATCGATGGGCAGGACTGCGTGAAAGACTCCGCGGAAGTGAGAAAAAAGATAGGTATCGTATTCCAGGAAAATACCCTGGACAAGGAACTCACTGCCTACGAAAACCTGCTCTTTCACTCCTATCTCTACAGTGTTCCGAAAACCGGGCGGAAAAAGAGGATAGAAGATGCGCTGCATTTTGTGGACTTGGCCGGGAGGAAGGACGACCAGGTTAAAAAGTTCTCGGGGGGAATGAAGCGGCGGCTGGAAGTTGCCCGGAGCATCGTTCACCAGCCTAAAATATTGTTCCTCGACGAGCCGACGCTCGGCCTGGACCCCCAGAGCAGGACAAATCTGTGGGAATTCATATCAAAGCTGCCGGAAGAGCAGGGAGTCACCATATTCATGACTACCCACTACATGGAAGAGGCTGAAGTATGCGACAGGATTGCTATTATCGATAAAGGTAAAATTATCGCCAAGGGCTCGCCGGGTGAGCTGAAAAAAATGGCAGGGGGGGATGTCATTTACCTTAAAACACGTGACAATGCACGCGCGCTTCAGGATATACGGACGCTGCTCCATCTCTATGCCGGAGAGCGCAACGGGGAAGTCTACATTCCGGTTTCTGGGAACGGCGATGCGTGCATTCCAAAACTGATCAGCGCGCTCGATGACAGCGTACTTTCTGTGCGCCTTCAGAGGCCAGCACTGAATGACGTTTTCTTAAAACTCACGGGTAAAGATATCCGGCCCGAATCGGTTTCCGGCACTACTGAAATCAAGGACGCCATACGGTCGTACAGGAGAAAGTTTGACAAATGATACAGTCTGACCTCAACGCCATTTATGTCGTTGTGGCGAGGGAACTCATAAAATTTGTCAGGGAGCGCGTGAGGCTTGTTTCAACGCTCGCCCGCCCGCTGATATGGCTTTTCCTTGTCGGCGGCGGTATGTCAAGGGTCGTTTCCCCGACCATGGGCGTCCCTTATATGCAGTTCATCTTTCCCGGTATCATCGGCATGACCATCCTCTTCAGCTCGATTTTCTCTTCCATATCCATAATTTGGGACAAGGAATTCGGCTTCATGAAAGAGATGCTCGCTGCTCCCGTATCGAGGTTCTCAATAGTGGTGGGAAAGGCACTCAGCGGCACCGCGGTTTCTTCCATCCAGGCCCTTCTCATCGTGCTGCTTTTCCCCCTGCTCGGCCTCAAGCTCGGCCTCTCACAAATTATACTGGCAATGTGTATTTCAATGCTGCTGGCGTTCTGCCTTTCGTCCCTGGGCATTCTCATTGCCAGCTTTTACGAAAGCTTTGAAAGTTTCAGCGTCATAATGAATTTCATTGTCATGCCAATGTTCTTTTTGTCAGGGGCAATGTATCCGGTCAAATTGCTTCCGCACGTGCTCGGCATATTTACGAGAATTAATCCCCTGACCTACGGTATCGACGCGCTGAAATACATGGTTTTCCCAATGAGCACACTTGTAGCGCACGATTTTCCGCTGGGTCTCGATATTGCGGTTATTGCCTCTTCCTCAATAGTTTTTGTTATAATAGCCGGAAACGTGTTTGAAAGGCGGAAATAATTCACTTTTATGCGTCATAAAAGGAGCGGTTGCAAATGTGGAAATTCTTTTTTATTCTTGACAAGAAATCACATATATGTTATTAATTCAGATGGCATGATTTTGCCCCCAATTTTTTTGGTTAAGAATTTTGGAAGGAGGTGACAAATTTGAAAAAGGTTTTAGCTTTAATTCTTTCCTTATTGCTTGTTGTAGCATTTACCTTTGCAGTCAGCTGCAAGAAGGCTGAAGAGCCAGCACCAGCACCAGCACCGGCTCCAGCACCGGCTCCAGCACCAGCACCGGCTCCTGAGCAATCACCAGCACCGGCGCCAGCTCCAGCTCCATCACAGGCTCCTAAGTAGTCTATCTATATCAAAAACACCATGAGGGCTAAATCGCCCTCATGGTGTTGCTTTTTTGATCAAAAAACTGTTATATTTCTATACATTTGTAAGAATTACCTAAAAAGAGTGGGTAGCCCCACTCTTTTGTTTTGGAGAACTGCGAACAAATAACTTGCGCAGTCAGACGCTCTGTGCAGGTTATTTATTCGCGGTCTCTCGGTGGATTATGGAAACGAATACGATAAAACAAAAGGTGCACCAACTCGCCTGTAATGCAGCTGAGGGCGAGGGGTTTGAGGTCGTAAGCACCCATATACTGGGCAGCGGCAGACGGCTTTTGCTGAGAGTGGTCATAGACAAGACCGGGGGCGTTACTATCAGTGATTGTGAAAGCATGAGCAGGAGACTTGAAGCGCTTCTTGACGTTGAGGACCCGATAAAAGGTCCCTATGTGCTTGAAGTCTCGTCTCCGGGTATTGACAGACCTCTGACAACACAAAGGGATTTTGAGAATAATATCGGAAGGCTGGCGAGGATCGTCACGTCCGAAAAAATAGATGGACAGACCTTCTTCATAGGAAGAATCGTCGATGTCGGAGAAGGCTGGGTAAGGATAAAAGTTGAGGCTAAAACCGGAGAAAATGACATTTTCATTCCATCCGGTAATATCTCGAAGGCGCGGCTGGAAATAGAGATGAAAAAAAGCGATCCAAAGGATTTTTAAATAAATATTATCAGAGGGACAGGCCATGACAAAAGAACTATGTTCTGTAATAGATCAGATCAGCAGGGAGAAGGGTATCTCCCGTGAAGCGCTCGTCAAAGTCCTTGAAGCGGCGCTGCTGTCGGCGGCCAGAAAAAAATACGGAGGAAGGACCAATATCAACCTGAGAATAGATGTCAAAACCTGCGATATTCAGGTATATGAAACAAAAAAAGTGGCCGAAAAAATCATTAACAGGGATGAAGAAATAAGCGAGGAGGAGGCTTCAAAAACATTCCCGGATGCCAAAATCGGAGATGAAATTGAACTGCCCATCCAGCTCCAGGATTTCGGGAGGATAGCAGCACAGACCGCAAAACAGGTGCTGTTTCAAAGAGTGAGAGAAGCCGAGCGGGACATTATCTTTGACGAATTCAAGGATAAGTCCGGTCAGATCATCAGCGGCACGGTGTTGCGAAAAGAAAGAAACGTTTACTATATCAGTCTCGGCAAGACAGAGGCGGTAATGCTCCAGCGTGAGTCCCTTCCAAGCGAGACCTTAAAGAGAGGGGACATGGTAAAAGCATACCTCTCGGAAGTGCGCCAAACAGCGAAAGGCCCCGCAATTATGCTTTCGAGGACCGATCCCAACTTTATCATGGGCCTCTTTAAAATGGAAGTGCCTGAAATAAACGACGGTGTTGTTGTCATAAAGGGCATAGCCAGGGAACCGGGAGACAGGACAAAAATAGCGGTGTTTTCGAAAGACAGCTCGATAGACGCCGTCGGCGCCTGCGTTGGAATGAAAGGGACCAGGGTGCAATCGATTGTGAGAGAACTGAGGGGTGAGAGGATCGACATAATCCCATGGAGCGAGGACCCTCGCATATTCATTGCAAGGGCGCTTACTCCGGCTACAGTAGACAGGGTGGGCATCAATGACGATGAGAAAACTGCCATGGTCATAGCTGACGACCATCAACTATCGCTGGCCATAGGCAAGCGCGGGCAAAACATAAAGCTTGCGACAAAGCTGACGGGATGGGAGATAGAAATATTGAGTGAATCAGACTATGCCAAAATAAAACTGGAAGAGACGGACAAATCCCTCGATAAGGCGTTGTTAGAGACAAAGCAAGCAAAGAGTAATGGGTTGTGATCTTGCCTCTCCGGTACAATACGTAAAAGGGGTCGGGCCCCACAGGGCCCGGTTTCTTACTCGCCTCGGAATCAACACCCTCAGAGATGCGCTCTTTCACCTGCCTTACCGTTACGAGGACAGGAGTAATTTAATAAAGATCGCCGAGCTTGCCCGCCGGCTGTTGGATCCCGGGCCTAATACCATATCAGGAAAGGTAGTCAGCTCAGAGATCATAACGCCGAACCCAAGAAGGCCGCGCCTGCGGTTGTTCGAACTGGCGCTTGCCGACAGCAGCGGTATTTTGAAGGCAAAATGGTTTAACCAGGCATATCTGAAAAAACTTTTCAAACCCGGTCAGGAAGTCGTTTTGCACGGTATTGTTAAACTGAATTACCGGGGTTCGGGTTTCGAGATGACCAACCCCGAATATGAAATCATCGATGACCCGGCACTCGATACGCAACCCGAAAGCGATTTGAGTGCTCAGCCGGCCGACCAGATACATACAGGCCGCATAGTGCCTGTTTACCGCTTGACTGAAGGTCTCTCCCAAAAGCAAATGCGAAATATCATGTATGCGATAGTTAACAGCGTTGTACAGTCCGTAGAGGACGCCATTCCGCAGGAAATCATCGCACGGCTCCGTCTGCCCGGCCTGCGCGAAAGTTTCGCAAATGTTCATTTTCCGGAAGCCGGCGTTTCCATTGATATGCTTAACAGAGGAACGAGCCCTTACCATCAGCGTCTTTCCTATGACGAACTATTCACTTTTCAGGCGGGCCTTGCAATAATAAAAAGGGGCGATTTGCACGAAAAGGGCATCGCGTTCTTTCCGGACGGAAGACTGGCTGACCGTTTGCGCGGTGTTCTGCCTTTTACTCTCACCGGGGCGCAGGAGCGTGTATTGGGCGATATACTGGATGGTATGAAATCGCACGTCCCGATGAACCGTCTCATTCAGGGTGACGTGGGCTCGGGCAAGACAATCGTAGCGCTCCTTGCGATGCTTGCCGCTGTTGAGTCCGGCTACCAGGCAGCACTGATGGCCCCTACCGAACTACTCGCCGAACAACACTACCTGAATATTCATGCGCTTGTCGAAAACCTGGGCTTGAAAATCCAGCTGCTGACAGGAAGCAAAAAGAATAAGAACATTGACGCCATCTCGTCGGGCGACGCCGATATTGTGGTCGGCACGCATGCGCTGATACAGGAAGGGGTCTCATTCAAAAAACTGGGGCTCATCGTCATAGATGAACAGCACCGGTTCGGAGTGATGCAACGGGCGACACTCAGAAAGAAGGGAACAAACCCCGATACCCTGATAATGACTGCAACACCTATCCCAAGAACGCTCGCCCTCACCCTCTACGGAGACCTTGACTATTCGATAATAGATGAACTCCCGCCAAACCGCAGCCCTGTCATTACGAGGCAGCTTTCCGAGAAACAGAAAGAGTATATTTATCAACTCATGGAGGAACAGGTCAGGAAAGGGAAGCAGGTTTATATTGTCTATCCAGTTATCGAGGAATCGGATAAAACCAACCTGAAGGCCGCTATAACAGGCATGGAGGCGTTGAAGGTGAAGTTTCCCCTGTTCAAAATCGGACTCATCCACGGCAGAATGAAGCCTGCGGAGAGAGAGGAAATTATGCGGGAGTTTAAAAACGGCGCGCTGCAGATACTCGTTTCGACAACTGTTATCGAGGTCGGCGTTGATGTGCCGAATGCAGCGCTCATGGTCATAATACATGCCGAGAGGTTCGGCCTTGCGCAGCTCCACCAGCTTCGGGGACGCGTGGGAAGGGGCGACAGCCAGTCGCACTGCATTCTCCTGCACTACGGGGCGGCTGAAGACGCCAGGAAGAGGCTTGCGGTGATGGTAGGGACGAATGACGGGTTTAAAATAGCCGAGGAAGACCTTGCCATAAGGGGGCCGGGAGAGTTCTTCGGGACAAAGCAGTCAGGATTGCCTGATCTCAAGGTTGCGGATATTGTAAGGGATGCGAAACTGCTTGAAGCGGCACGAAAGGACGCTTTCGTGCTTATTGAGAAAGACCCTGAACTTCAACACTATCCGCAACTCAGACGTTCTATCGAGGACTTCTGGGGAAGAAAGCTGGAACTGTTCAAAACAGCTTAAGGAAGGGCTCCCGCATTGGCTTCGCACAGGAAGTGCCTCGGCTAAATTTCGCAAGGCGTCCAGCCTTGCTCAAAGGCGACGACAACCCGTTAAGCCATCCCTGGCGTCACGGGTTGTCGACGCCCGCTACGGCACCATATCCCGTCTGCTCTTGCCTCAAATTGCAGGTTGCTCTATAAATCACTATGTTTGCTTTTTGCCGATGATAGTAGTTAAATAGGCTAATTCTAATCGTGCTTATCTGCCTTTTAGCTCTTGCTAGGTGAGAAAGCCAGGATAAGGTGTAGCTCTGCAGCGAATCGCGGAGCTTTGGCAACAAGTCTTAGACGAAGTGAGCGTTAAACAGACGGTATGTCTGAGCCCGCCCCACCCCGTCAGGCGGGCCGATGGGCGAGTTTACCGTCTGTAGCGAATGAGTCTTAGACTTGTCCAAAGCGGAGAGCTTGAGCGGAAGGGCTGCACCTTATCGTGGATTTCGGCATGCTTAAGCACTATGGCCTGAATGCCCCTGCCGAGCCCTTCCATATTGCTTTTGGTATTGGTATTTCACTATTTGGCGCTCATCTGTTAAACTTGTTGATGATAAATAGATAGGTCCAACAATATTGTGTTAGGAGGCAGTTATAATGGAAAAGTGCGAATGCGGTAATGAGACAGATTGGCAGGAGGTGGGCAGTACATGGATTTGCGTGACATGCCGTGGTGAACAAATAGAAAAGTCCATGAAAGAGTTAAAAGACGGATTGGAAAAAATGGAAGAGGCAGAGAGAAGCATGTCTAAAATGAAGGTGGACACACTTTCCATTCCTCACCTGATTGATAACCTGAAGAAAGAAATAAGCAAGATTAAAGCGGAATAAGTTGACTTCTTAGGATATGGTAAAATGACCGCGGAGGTCTCATGATACGCAGAGTAAAAAAAGATTTTGAAAGCGGTATAAAAAAGGTGAAGTGGTTTGCCACCCTGCTCTCAGAGAGGGTACGGATCGAGATCACAATTTTTAAACTCCTTTACAAGTCCGAAGAGTTGAAGAAAAAGCGGGATGAACTGCTGAGGCAAATCGGCGAGGAAGTATTCGAAATGAGGGACAAGGGAAAGAACATCTACAGCAGCAAAGAGGTCCTCGCCTCAATCAAATCCCTGGAATCAATCGGGCCCGAAATAAGGGACACACTCGAAAAAGCTTCTGATTTGAGCAAACTCGACGCGTGAGCCATACACAAATCATATTCTTCATCCTCGGTCTCCTCGTCGGCTCGTTTCTCAATGTTTGCATTTACCGGCTTCCCAGGACACTCTCGATTGTAAGCCCACCCTCCGCTTGCCCCAGCTGCAATGCGCCGGTCAGGCCATGGGACAATATCCCCCTGGTGAGCTATATCCTGCTGGGAGGCAAATGCAGAAAATGCAGAGAGCCGATCTCATTCCGCTATCCTTTTGTAGAACTGCTCAACGGCGTGTTGTATTGGTCTGTCGTGACCTCATTCGGCCCGGGCTGGCATGTGCCGCTCGTTTGTATGCTTGTATCTGCGCTGGTAGTAATAACGTTTATCGACCTTGATTTTCAAATCATACCGGATTCGATAACCTTGCCTGGCATCGTCATCGGACTCCTGTCGGCATCTTTCCTGCTGCCGGACCCTTTCGCCGTTCATCGTTTGGCCTTTACCCTTCAGCCCCCGGCCCCCGGCCTTTCAATTGTCGGTTTTATGAATTCACTTGCCGGCCTCCTGCTCGGCGGCGGTCTGTTCTATCTGATTGCCCTATTAAGCAGGGGTGGTATGGGAGGCGGTGATATCAAGATGATGGCCATGGTAGGCGCCTTCCTGGGGTGGAAAGCAATTTTACTTACCACGTTTATCGGCAGCCTGAGCGGCTCTCTGGTGGGCATCTTTCTTATGGTCGCAAAAGGAAAGGGCCGGAAGTCCAAGATACCTTTCGGACCGTTCCTTGCGCTCGGCGCACTGGCAACATTGTTCTTCGGCAATGTCATATTGGAATGGTATTTTCGGCGCTGAATAGAGTATAATACATCCAGTCTGCAGCCCACCAGATTTCTTTCTTCAGCAAGGTAATACTTCTATGGAACAGCGTTGGTTGGCGATTCATGACATCAGACGAATACGAGCTTTTGTGAGGACCAAATGGAATGTAGTAATCTGAGGAATATTGCAATAATCGCACACGTTGACCATGGCAAGACCACCCTTGTAGACGGCATGCTCAGGCAGGCCGGTATCTTCCGCGCGAACGAGAGGGTACAGGAAAGAGTTATGGACAATATTGACCTCGAACGCGAGCGCGGCATCACGATAATGGCAAAAAATACCGCTGTGGCATATAACGGCACAAAAATAAATATTGTCGATACTCCCGGCCATGCCGATTTCGGAGGCGAAGTGGAAAGGACGCTCAAAATGGTAGACGGGGTGCTGCTGCTTGTCGATGCGTCTGAAGGCCCGCTGCCACAAACACGATTTGTCCTTAAGAAGGCCCTCGAACTCAATCTGCCTCCGATACTGGTTATTAACAAGATCGACCGTCCTGACGCCAGGATACAGGACGTGCTCAACGAGGTATACGACCTGTTCATAGATCTTGATGCAAACGAAAAACAACTCGAATTCCCCATAGTCTACACTAACGCAAAAACGGGTACGGCCCAACTCGAGATGCCCGGCGAGGGTGAAAGCCTTAAACCGCTTTTTGATCTCATCCTCAGTACGATACCCGCGCCCGTGGGCGATCCGCTTGCCGTTTTGCAACTGCTTGTTACGAATATAGACTACAATGATTATGTCGGAAGACTTGCGATCGGACGCGTATTTTCAGGCACCGTCAGGGTTGGAGATTATGTAGCGATGGTCAATAGCGGCGAGGCGATAATCCGGACCAAGGTCACCTCACTCTACACCTTCCAGGGCCTTGAGCGCATGGATGCAAAAGAGGCTGCGGTGGGCGAGATCGTAGCTCTCGCAGGCATCGAAGGAATTAATATCGGAGACACCATCACCAGCTTAGAGACCCCGAAGCCGCTGCCGAGGATAACAGTTGATGAGCCTACCATATCCATGGTCTTTTCAGTGAACACCTCTCCATTCGGCGGCAGGGAGGGAAGGTACGTCACATCAAGAAATCTCAGGGAGCGCCTTGAAAAAGAATTACTCTACAATGTGGCGATAAAAGTTAATTTCGATGCAGCCGATTCCTTCAAGGTCATGGGACGCGGTGAATTGCAGCTTGCCATCCTCATTGAAATGATGCGGCGTGAGGGCTACGAGCTTTCCGTATCCATGCCTGAGACAATAACTAAAATGATCGATGGCGTCCTCCACGAACCCGTGGAACTGCTGGTCATCGACGTGCCCGAAGAATTTGTCGGCGTCGTGACTCAGCAGGTGGGCATGAGAAAAGGAAGAATGCAGAAAATGCAGAATAACGGCCACGGCAGAGTGCGGCTCGAATTCAGGATACCCTCCAGGGGACTCATCGGGTTCCGCTCTCAATTCCTCACCGACACGAAAGGGACAGGACTCCTGAATCATCTCTTCGATGGATATGAGCCATGGCACGGCCATCTTTCAAAAAGACAGACAGGCGCCCTTGTAGCGGACAGGACCGGTAAATCCACTACTTACGCCCTCTTCCATCTTCAGCCCAGGGGAACGCTCTTAATCACCGAAAACACCTCGGTATACGAGGGGATGATTATCGGAGAAAATGCCCGGGAAAGCGATCTGGATGTAAATGTCACAAAAGAGAAAAAGCTCACGAACATGCGCGCTGCAAGTGCTGATGACACGATCCAGTTGATCCCCCCACGCGTCCTTAACCTGGAACAGGCCCTCGAATTTATAAAGGAAGACGAGTTGGTGGAGGTCACTCCACAATCGGTCAGGCTCAGAAAAAAAGTCCTGGAGGCCCAAAAGAGGCCTAAACCCGACAGGGGATAAGCATTCTGCGTACAAAAAGAGTGTCAGAGTATCAAAGTGTCAAAGTTAAAAACTTCAAAACCTGAAAGTGCGTTTGGTCTTTGCTCTGACACTTTGACACTTTGTTACTTTGACACTATTTTTGTAGTTTTTAGCTTTGATACTCTGATACTCTGACACTTAATATGATGCGGCGCAAAAAGCATATCAAAACCTGGTTCGGTAAACTTCTTTTACTTTTAATTGCTGCGATGCTGGCGAGCATTGCGTATTATATCTTCTTCCCCAATGTGGCTGCACTCGGTAGAGGGCATATCAAAAAGACCTCGTTCATGGAGTACAGGGAAAGAGAATGGCAGCGGGAGGGAAAGAAAATAAAAATACGGCAGGTCTGGACCCCCCTCTCGCAAATTTCTCCTTTCCTGATAAAAGCGGTAATCATTGGCGAAGATGACAAATTCTGGCATCATGAAGGCTTTGACTTTGAAGCGATGGAAAAAGCTGCTGAAAAGGACATCAGGGAGAAAAAATTTAAGTTTGGAGCAAGCACTATAAGCCAGCAGCTCGCAAAAAATCTCTACCTCTCCCCCTCAAAAAACCCACTGCGAAAGGTGAAAGAGGCAATCCTTACATGGAGGATGGAGAAAAAGCTCACAAAGCGGCGCATATTGGAACTCTACCTTAATGTTGCGGAGTGGGGAGAAGGGATCTTCGGCATTGAAGCTGCTTCACGGTCCTATTACGGCAAACCGGCATCCGAGCTTGATCCGGAAGAGGCCGCACGGCTTGCCTCCGTGCTGCCGAACCCGATAAAATATAATCCGCTCGGAACGCAACGCTATGTCGCAAACCGGTCGAGGATCATCTACAATATCATGGTGAAAAGGGGCATCGTCATCCCCCAGTATGAGGAGATAATGACATCCCCTGCCGAGAAAGAAACCCCTGATGAAACACCCGCAGCCCCGGCCCCTTCGGATGAATCAGCCCCGCCGTCAGTAAGCCCCCAGCAGGCATCAGGCAACTGACTTTGGAAGCAACCCCAATTCACCATCAAACCACAGAGTACACGGAGAAACTCATGGATTTAAAAAGACATAACGTCATATCGGCGTTTCATCTCTGTGCACTCTTTGGTGTAAGTTTTAGTTTTGTCTCTTTTTCTCCAAGGCCTTGAGAGCACAGAGGAAAACTCTGTGCTCTCTGTGGTTCGTCGTTTTAGGTGGTGGATTCTGGGCAAGTCGGCACTGTTGCACCGGCCGAGAGATATGATGGATTGGGTATGATATGGTATGATAAAAATTACGGAGATGGACAGAAACCTTATAATCACTTGTCTCTCACTCTTCGCGCAACATATTCGATTCCACTTAAGATAGGGCAACGGTTGACAAAAAAGACGCAGTCTTATGGATCGTGATAAAAGAATAACTCCAAAAAAAATACCCGCGGCGATTATAATGTCGCTGCTTTCCTTTTTTGTTTTCTCCTCCTTTTTATTTGATCAAATTGCGTATGCCGCCATCCCTGCGAAAAAGCATGTTCTCGTTCTCAATTCCTATCACGAGGGACTTAGCTGGACCGACGGCATCGTAAAGGGAATCGAGTCCGTTTTCAAAAGCGAGGCCGGTGGCAGGGATGTGGAACTTTACTATGAGTACATGGACACGAAGCGGTACTTTGGTGAACGGTACTTTCAAAAACTATATGATGCCTACGCTGAAAAGTACCGCAAGACGCACTTCGATGCGGTGATCGTGACTGACAACGACGCCTTTGATTTTGCCCGCAAGCATTACCGGGGGCTGTTTGCCTCGGTGCCTATCGTCTTCTGCGGAGTCAACGATTACAATGACTCGATGATCAGGGGGTTCGATCGCATGACGGGAGTGGCGGAAGATACCGACGTGAAAAGTACCATAGAGATAGCATTGAAGCTGCATCCTGATACCTCGCAGTTTGTTGTAGTGGGCGACAATACAACAACCGGCATTGCGATGAAGAACCAGGTTCTCGAAGTCGCTCCCTTCTTCAGAGACCGGGTCAGGTTCGTGTTTGTCGAGGACTTTGACATTCGGGAACTTCTGTCGAAAGTACGGGAATTGCCTGCCCGCAGCATCATTCTCCTGACTGTGGTGAACAGGGACAGCAAGGGGAATTTTTTCCCATACGAAGAGAGCCTCGATCTGATATACAAGGCATCGAATGTCCCTATTTACAGTTTCTGGGACTTTTACCTTGGGGGCGGCATTGTAGGGGGCATGCTCACGAGCAGCACTCAGCAGGGCAAATCCGCAGCTCAAATGGCCCTTCGCATCCTCAACGGTGAAAAGGTCTCGGCCATTCCGATCATGAAAAAGAGCCCGAACCTGTATATGTTCGATTACCGCGAACTGAAGCGCTTCAACGCCAGGCAGTCGAATCTTCCGGCAGAGGCCGTTGTCATAGGCAGACCCGACACATTTTATTCCAGGTATAAACAGTTCATTCTGACGAGTTCCACAATTATCTCCATGCTTACTTTGATCATCGTCGGGCTGCTCGTCAATAACTCTCTTAGAAAGAAATATGAACAGGCCCTCAGAGAGTCTGAGGAAAAGTACCGCGACCTCTATGACAACGCGCCTGACATGTACCACTCCATCAACAGGGACGGGATTATCATCGACTGCAACGATACCGAAGCGAAAATGTTAGGCTACAGGAAAGACGAAATAATCGGCAGCCCTATCGCCAATTTCCTTACCGGGGAATCCCGGAAGACATACGAAAAGGAATTCGCGGAACTGAAAAGCCATGCTGAGCTGTACGGTCTTGAGAGGGAATTTGTGAGAAAGGACGGCACAACTTTTCCGGTTATTTTAAATGCGTTCATCGAGCTTGATGAAAACGGGGAACTGCTCAGGACAAAGACCATCGGAAGGGACATCACCGAACGCAAAAGGGTGGAAGACGAAGTGAGGCGTTCCCGCGAGGAGTTGCGGAACCTTTCCGCTCATATCCAGTCGGCCAGGGAAGAGGAGAGAGGATATATCGCCCGGGAGATACATGATGAACTGGGACAGACCCTTTCAAGACTGAAGCTCGACCTCTCATGGCTGAAAAAACGGCTGACGAACGGGCAGGAACAGCTCATCGAAAAAACCGAAAAGATGTCGGGCCTTATTGATACGACCATCACGGCTGTCCAGAGGATCTCCTCTGAATTGAGGCCCGGCGTGCTGGACTACCTGGGACTCTCGGCAGCGATAGAATGGCAGGTAAAGGAATTCAGGGAACATACGGGGATCGAATGCTCTGCTGCCATATCCAATGACATTTCAGTCGAGGACCAGAGCATCTCTACCGCTGTTTTCCGTATCGTCCAGGAAACGCTGACGAATGTGATCCGCCACTCAAAGGCCACCCGTGTAGATTTAAAACTGGGAAAGACAGATAATATCCTGCTCCTCGAAGCAAAAGACAATGGAACAGGAATCGATGCTGAAAAGGTTTTAGACCGCTCTTCTTTCGGGCTCATGGGAATGAGAGAGCGCGCCCGGTTCCTTGGCGGCGACATCGATATCCGGGGGCTTCGGGGAAAAGGCACGACTGTCAGGGTGAGCATTCCATTGAACCATACGGAGGACCATTGATACGGATACTTATTGCAGACGACCACGCGATCTTCCGCGAAGGACTCAGGCAGATCCTGGAGGACGATGCTGATATGGTCGTTGCGGACGAGGCGAGCGGCGGCCAGGAGGTCCTCGATAAGGTTTCAAAAAATGATTACGATCTCCTCCTGCTCGACATCGCAATGCCCGGACTTAACGGCCTCGATACCCTGAAACTTCTCAGGAGCAGTAAGCCGAAACTGCGGGTGCTGGTGCTAAGCATGTACCCTGAGGAGCAGTATGCTGTTCGCGCGATAAAGGCCGGTGCAGCAGGCTATATCACAAAAAAGAGCGCTTCTGAAGAGCTCATAGAGGCGATAAAAAAAGTGTCTCGGGGGGGCAGGTATATCAGCGCCTCGATCGCGGAAACGCTTCTCTTCGACCTCGAACCGGAACCCGAGCGCCCTGTCCATGAAAGACTTTCCGACCGTGAATACCAGGTATTGTGCATGATAGCGAGCGGGAAAACGGTGAGCGAAATAGCTGCTCAACTCTTCCTGAGCGTGAAAACAGTCAGTACGCACAGGATCCACATCCTCGAAAAGATGAAGATGAAGAACAACGCCGAGTTGACCAATTATGCAATAAAGCATAACCTCATCTGTCTTACCGACTGAGAAAAGACAGGAACCAGGAGCCAGTGACCAGTAGCCAGGTACCGGGAAAAAATGCTAAGGAATCTTAGCGCCTTTTGTGTGTCTACTAGTTCCTAGTTCCTGGTTCCTGTCTACTGGTTCCTGTCTACTGGTTCCTGGTTCCTGGTTCCTGGCTACTGGTTCCTGGCTGCTGCTTCATAGGACAAAATCCGATATTCATTTTTTTGTCCGACATTGTATCCTATTATTTATGGTGGACGTTCTTAGAGGGAATTACGGATTGTTTTATCAGGAGGTCTCCGGATTCATCCCAGTGGAGAGGCTTTTCAGCGATCCCTTCCGTTCCCTTGCTTATGGTACTGACGCCAGTTTTTACAGGTTGGTCCCTAAAATAGTCATCCTGGTAAAAACACCGGAGGAAATGTCGCGCATACTGGACACAGCCGGTCGCTTAAAGGTCCCGGTCACGTTCAGGGCTGCGGGCACAAGCCTTTCGGGGCAGGCAGTCACCGATTCGGTGCTGCTTGTCATATCCGGCGGGTGGAAGAAGTTTGCGATACACGACAATGGGGACCGGATTACACTCGAACCTGGAGTGATCGGCGCTCAGGCCAACGCTTATCTGATGCCGCACAGCAGGAAGATAGGACCGGATCCCGCCTCGATCAACAGTTGCATGATAGGCGGCATCGCCGCCAACAACGCCAGCGGCATGTGCTGCGGAACGGCCCAGAACAGCTACAAGACCGTCGCGGGAATGAAGATCATATTCGGCGACGGCTCCATGCTGGACACCGGCGACCCCGCATCGCGGCTCCGGTTCCAGGAGACCCATAAAGAGCTTCTGGATGAAATCGGGCGTATCAGAGACGAAATAAACGGTGATACGGCTCTCAGGCAAAGGATAATCGATAAGTACCGCATCAAGAATACTACCGGTTATAGCCTTAATTCTTTTGTAGACTACACCGATCCAACTGACATAATCCTGCATTTAATGATCGGCTCGGAAGGCACACTGGGCTTCATTTCCGAGATCACTTATGCGACAGTAGTCGAACACGCGCATAAAGCAAGCGCGCTCGTAATCTTCCCTGATATTGAGAATGCCTGCAGGGCTACGATAATACTTAAAGGTGGACCCTCCTCTGCGGTGGAATTGATGGACAGGGCGTCTCTCCGTTCCGTGGAAGACAGGGAGGGAATGCCTTCATATCTCAGGTCGCTCGACCCGGAGGCCGCTGCCCTGCTCATAGAGACGCGGGCCGATGACCCGGCTTCCCTCAAAAAACGGATGGACGAGATCAGGGGTTCCCTGCTGTCCATCCCGACAGTCCTGCCCGTTTCATTCACCGATTTGAAGGAAGAATATGAAAGGCTCTGGGACGTAAGGAGAGGACTTTTTCCCGCAGTGGGAGCGGCAAGGAAAATCGGCACTACCGTCATAATCGAGGATGTTGCCTTCCCTATCGAAAAGCTTGCAAGTGCCACGCTTGAGCTGGAGGCCCTGATGAAAAAACACGGCTACAGCGAGGGGATCATCTTCGGCCACGCCCTTGATGGAAATCTGCATTTTGTGTTCACTCAGGATTTCAACTATCCCGAAGAAGTGAGGCGCTACCGAAGTTTCATGGATGATGTTTGTAATATAGTGGTGACAAAATATGACGGTTCCCTGAAGGGAGAGCACGGCACCGGAAGAAACATGGCCCCTTTTGTCGAACTGGAGTGGGGCAGGAAGGCATATGATTTAATGAAAAGGACAAAAAAAGCCTTTGATCCCGGCAACATAATTAATCCTGGTGTAATGATAAATGATAATCCGGTTGTTCACATAGAAAATCTTAAACCTCTTCCGAAAACCCATGAGATAGTAGACAGGTGCATAGAATGCGGATTCTGTGAGGTCAAGTGTCCTTCGAAGAACATTACAACAACTCCGAGACAGCGCATAGCGGCGCAAAGGGAGATTTCACGGCTCAGGGCCTCCGGCAACAATGGCAGACTGCTTCAAGTCCTCGAAGACAGTTACACTTACATGGGGGAGCAGACCTGCGCTACCGACGGCCTGTGCGCGACGGCCTGCCCTGTATCAATCGATACGGGACGGCTGACAAAATATCTTCGTTCGCTGAAGCACGGGCTTCGCGACATCCGCATGGCCGGGTGGGTCGCGGACCACTATCCGCTGGCGCTGTCAGGCGTCAGATTGGGATTAAAGGCCGCGGGCCTCTTGCACAGGGTCCTGGGTTCTTCCCTTATGGAGAGAATCAGCAGCTCCCGTTGGAATCCCCATATGCCGAAGGGAATTTCCGTTCCTCCATTCCGGGATATCAGGACCGGCTCCGACCGTACCGTGGTCTATTTCCCGAGTTGCATAGTTAGGACCATGGGTCCTTCCAAATATGATAAGGACCAAAGAAAGGTATTCGAGGCGATGCTTTCCATACTGGGAAAGGCCGGTTACAACGTGTTGTTCCCTGCAGGGATGGAAAGGTTATGCTGCGGTCTGCCCTTCGAAAGCAAAGGCTTCTTCGGGCAGGCGGACCGGATGTCGGCTGAACTCGAAAAAGCGCTCCTGGCCTGCGGTGGCGGCGCATATCCCGTGCTCTGCGATACCAGTCCTTGCCTTTACCGGATGAGGAGCGCCTTTAGTTCAGGGCTGAAGTTATACGAGCCCGTGGAATTCATCCACACCTTTCTGATGGACCGGCTAAGGTTCAGAAAAGCTCCCGACAGCGTAGCGGTGCACGTTACGTGCAGTTCGGCAAAGATGGGCCTTGCCGGCAAATTCAGGGCTGTGGCAGAGGCCTGCTCGGAAAAGGTCATTACTCCTCCGGCTGTCGGATGCTGTGGGTTTGCCGGCGACAGGGGTTTTTCTCATCCCGAACTTAACGAGTCCGCCCTTGCTGAACTGAGAGATTCGATCCCGGCTGATTGCTCTGCAGGATATTCCAATAGCCGCACCTGCGAAATTGGGTTGGCTCGTCACAGCGGGATAAGCTATCAGTCGATTGTCTACCTGGTGGACAAGTGCACTGATAAAAACAGGTCATAGGCAATAGGTGATAGGTGATAGGTCAAAAAAATAAACAATATCCTCCACCCATTACCTATTACCTATTACCTGTCTTTCTTCATAGGACAAAATCCTATGAAAAAAATCAGACTAACGCCGATTCCCTTATTTGGCACAATGCCTGATACTAAAGCATCTTTAAAATCTCGATATTGAACGAGGAGGAAAAATATGCCTTGGCAAACAGTAATTGATCCTTTAGGAAATCTCGGCCTTTCCGCTCTTATGGCGGCAGTTCCCGTAATATATCTTTTCTGGGCGCTGGCGTTCAAGAGGATGGCAGGACATTGGGCGGCAATGAGCGCTGTTGGGATAGCCCTGCTCATTGCCATTGTCGGCTATGGAATGCCTGTTCAGTATGCGGTCCTTTCGACGCTGAATGGCTGTCTGTTCGGTCTGTGGCCGGTGGCGTGGATCATTATCACGGCCCTTTTCATTTATAACCTTTCGGTAAAGACGGGACAGTTTGAGATCATTAAGCAATCGCTTGCCGCCATCTCCGATGACCGTCGCATGCAAGCCCTTCTGATAGCTTTCTCTTTCGGCGCGTTCCTTGAGGGCGCTGCCGGTTTCGGCGCGCCAGTGGCCATAACCGCGGCAATGCTGATGGGTCTCGGCTTCAACCCGCTTTATGCAGCCGGCATCTGTCTTATAGCCAACACCGCCCCCGTTGCGTTTGGCGCTATCGGAATACCGATCATAGTCGGCGCTCAGGTTGCCGGAGTTGATCAGATGGCCCTCAGCCAGATGGTCGGACGCACGCTGCCTTTCCTAAGCGTTATCATACCTCTCTACCTTGTGGTGCTTATGTCCGGCTGGAAGAAGGGCGTTGAGGTCTGGCCTGCCTGTCTGGTCAGCGGAGGGTCATTCGCGCTTGTACAGTTTTTATCTTCCAACTTTCTGGGACCTATGCTCCCGGATATCCTCGCTTCTATCACCTCGATCATTTGCCTGACATTCTTCCTCAGGTTCTGGCACCCTAAGGAGAGTTGGACTTTCGACCACGAAGCCGCAGCCTGCGGCAGGGGGAAACTCGGATGCACGGGCGGGCAGGTCTTCAGGGCCTGGGCGCCTTTTCTGATCCTTTCTATCTTTGTGGCTGCATGGGGCATCAAGCCCATCAAGGCAGCCCTCGATTTTTACGGCCTGGCCAAATTCCCGATACCGGGACTTCATAATATGGTCATCAGGGGTGGTAAGCCGATGGCCGCTGTATATATGTTCAATACTCTCAGCGCAACCGGCACCGCTATCCTGTTTGTCGGACTATTCTCGATCCCTGTAATGGGCGCCTCGATCTCGACGGCGTTAAGTGTTGCCGGAGACACCCTGAAAAAGCTTCGGTTGCCTGTATTGACAATCTCGTCGATCCTCGGTTTCGCGTTCATCTTTAATTACTCAGGTATGGTGATCACCCTCGGGAATGCCTTTGCAATGACGGGAGTATTATTCCCGTTCTTTGCCGCATTCTTAGGCTGGCTGGGCGTGTTTATGACCGGGTCCGACACTTCTTCCAACGCACTCTTTGGAAAGCTGCAGTACGTGACCGCTACGCAGATAGGCGTAGACCCTATAGTCACGGTGGCGGCAAACTCTTCCGGAGGCGTTTGCGGAAAGATGATCTCTCCTCAGTCGCTCTCCGTGGCAACTGCGGCTGTAGGACTTGTGGGGCACGAATCGGACATATTCCGCTTTACCCTTAAACATTCGGTTATTCTCACCGCCGTTATCGGCCTTATGGCTTGTCTGCAGGCATATGTCATCAAATGGATTGTGCCTGTCGCCGTAAAGGTGGCAGCCGCTGCTCCTCCTGTGGCAGCCGCTGCGGCAGCTGCTGCAAAAACGGCGTTGCCATCTGACGGGTTGCTCTATCTTGCCGTTACTGCAGGTCTCGCATTGCTTGTTGCGGTGCTGTCCAGAGTCATGGGCAATCCAGCGAGGGCATAGATAGCTTAAGCATCGGCGATTTGTGTATTATATAGATCGTTCTCGCGGGTCTGTGCTCATTGGCCCGCGGGATCGGTCCCTTTTTTCATTCAGTCGAAGAGGTAACGTTGATTATGATAACCAGGGAGCGTCGCACTTGAAGACAGCGTATATATTTCTTGAAAAACATTTCTTCAACTCTCTTTCCAAAAAAATAGGCGGCAACCTCGCTCTCCTTTTTCTCTTTATGACTTTTTTTATTGTGGCCACTTATTTCATCCGTGGATCTGTGGAGAGCGTCTTCCTCGTAATATACGTTGTCTCCTTTCTTGCGACAGTTTTAGCGGTCATATTTATGCGCTATTTGGTGGTCAAGCCGTTAAAGCTTATTTCAAAAATGTTTGCCGAGGAAGACATATCCAAAGACATACCATTGATAACAAATGATGAGATCAGGGAAGTTTCGGAGAATTACAACCGTTTCATGAAAAAAATGAGGGGGATTCTCGGATATTCAAAAAAAACCGGGCTTACGATAGCCGTAGAGTCCACTAAAATAACAAAAAGGATTGCGGATTCTCATAACAGTGCGAAGAAACAGGGCGAGTTGGCCGATATAATTTTCAGCTCGAGCAACGAGGTCAACGCGGCTATCAGTGAGGTGTCGCGGAACACGCAGGATATTTCCTCTCTCACGTTAGGTCATCTTGAAACAGCAAAGGAATCCTTTCAGAAGCTCCGGGACGTCGCCGGGAAGACCGGCATGATAACGAAAAATCTCCTGGATTTTTCCCAGACCGTAAAGGGGCTCAACACGGATTCAGAAAGAATAAAGGACATTGTTATGCTGATTAAAGATATTTCCGACCAAACCAACCTGCTCGCATTGAATGCGGCTATAGAGGCCGCGCGCGCCGGCGAGGCGGGAAGGGGTTTTTCGGTCGTGGCTGATGAAGTGAGGAAGCTTGCGGAGCGGGTGAAAAGCGCGACTGAAGAAATATCCAGGAATATCACCAGCATGTTGCAGCGGGTGCAGAGCACGTCGGGCGAAATCGGATGGATCTCCGAAAATATGAGTCAAATACAGGAAGCCGTTGTGACGACCTCCGGGAGTTTCGAAAGCCTGGTGGGCGATTTTGAACACAGCTGTTCACAGCTCTCTGCCACTGCAGCCGCGGTTGAGCAGTTATCCGTGACCAACGACGATATACACAGGCAGGTCACCGATATTCACTCATTGAGTTTAAGTGTGGTGGACAGCCTCGGAGAGGCGACCGCTCTTTCCTCCGCCATGAATGGTATTACTGAAACGATGCTCGAAGAGGTTTCGGGCATCGCCATCGGGAATGACGCCTTTGAGTCTCTTATATCGGGGATGAAGAATTACCGGGATACAGTTCAGGCAAAGCTGGAAGAAATAGCAGAAAAAGGCATCGATGTCTTTGACAGGAACTATAAGCTGATACCAAACACAAACCCCAAGAAGTTCAAAACTGCATACGATACCGCCTTTGAACGTGAAGTGCAGTCATTCCTGGATAAGGTGGTTGCGGATATGCATCTCGTATATGCAGTAGCCATTGATATTAACGGTTACGTTCCCTGTCATCTCAGCAAGGTTTCAAAACAGCCTACGGGCAACTATGAAGTTGACCTGGTGCATAGCAGGGACAGGAGGATTTACGACGGCTCTGAGATGGAGAAGCGAAGAGCGAAAAACACTAAACCATTCCTGCTTCAGACCTATATGAGGGACACCGGAGAAATGCTTAACGACCTTTCATTGCCGATTTTCATAAAGGGAAAGCACTGGGGCGCTTTCATCTCAGGTTTTGACCCCGCGCTTCTGCTCCGGGATTAATAGCGTGTTTGATTTATTCAAAATGCGGGCCGAAGCGGTAAGTGCGGAAGTCCACCGTTTTCATTCAGCAGCAGCGGCGCTCGATTTCATTCTTCATTTCCTCCAAAAGGAGGGCATCACCGACAATCCCGGGTCTTATGCTGTTTGGGCTGACTGCCGTTTTCTCGACGGGTTTGACAGGAAGGAGCTATCGGAGCGGGTACAGGGTCTCAAGTTCAATGTAAGCCGCGAGGCTGCTGCTGAATCCAGGATAGGGATAACCCAGATGGACTGGGCCATAGCAAATACCGGCTCACTGGCACAGGATGCTACGCCTGTTGAGCAGCGACTGGCATCTTCCCTGCCCCTTATTCACATAGCCCTGGTTGCCGCGGACAGGTTGGTTGCCGATATGCCCTCTTTATTGACGAAGATCAATCCCCCGGAAGCAGGCTATATAGCAATGATCACCGGACCGAGCAGGACTGCGGACATCGAACGTGTCCTCACCATCGGCGTCCACGGCCCGGAGAGGCTTCTAATCATCTTTGTCGATGGACCCGGGATGGAGAACAGATGAAAAAGGAATTCAGGAAGTCGATAAATAAGGCCCTCCATAATGCGAACCTGACAGGCGCTCTCGGCAGGTTTTCTGAGACATACAGGACCAGCCGCGCCAAGGCATACGAAGGGATTGACTTCGAGGCGCTTCGCACCAGGATTGCAGAACTGAAATCCTATGCGGCGTCTCACCTGGATGTGCTGACAGAGCTTTTCACCACGAATGCGGAGGCAAAGGGGGCAAAGGTCTTCAGGACGAACAGTCCCGAAAAGGTCAGAGAGTATATTTTAAGGATTGCACGCGAAAACGGCGTTGAGAACGTCGTGAAGTCGAAGTCGATGGCGTCGGAAGAGATACATCTGAACCCTTTTCTTGAGGAACACGGCATTTCGGTAAGTGAAACAGATCTTGGCGAGTGGATCATCCAGCTTGCGGGACAAAGACCCTCTCATATGGTGTTGCCCGCTATCCATATGACAAAAGAAGAGGTGGCTGAGCTCTTCAGTAAAGAGGTCCATGAGCGGCTGGGCACCGACATACCGCGCCTCGTCAAGGTCGCAAGGAGCCAACTGCGGTCAAAGTTCCTCAATGCTGAAATGGGCATTACCGGGGCCAACATGGCGGTGGCAGGGACCGGGAGCATCGTTATTTTCACCAATGAAGGCAACGCGCGTCTTGTCACGACACTTCCTAAAATCCATGTCGCCATCATCGGCGTCGAAAAACTCGTTGCGGGATTTGAAGATATAGTTCCTGTTATGACCGCCCTGCCCAGGAGCGCCACGGCCCAGTTGCTGACCAGCTACGTATCGATTATCACTGGCGGGGTCCCTAATACCGACGGGTCTGTTAAGGATCTTCATATAATACTCATGGATAACCGCAGGAGCGAGATGGCGGGGGACCCCAAGTTCAAACAGGCGCTCCAATGCATTCGCTGCGCCTCATGTCTGAATGTCTGCCCTGTCTTCAGACTCGTGGGAGGCCATGTTTTTGGAAAGGTATATACCGGCGGCATAGGCACTATACTCACTGCGTGGTTCGATGAGTTGAAAAAGTCTGAAGATATTCAAAGCCTCTGCATTCAATGCGGTAATTGCAAAGAGATATGTCCTGCAAAGATAGACATCCCTGATATGATCCTGGAGCTCAGGAGAAGGTTGGCGAAAGAGGAGGGAACATCGCTTGCGCAGAAAGCCATATTCTCGGTCGTCAACAACCGCAGGCTCTTTCATTCTATGCTTCGCACCGCGGCGCTTGCCCAGAAACCATTTGCAAAAGGCGGCCTTATACGCCATCTGCCGCTGTTCCTGTCCGATCTGACAGAATTCAGAAGTCTGCCTGCCATAGCCGATGTGCCGTTCAGGGACAAATTTATGCAGATCAGGCAGCCGAAACTCAAGGAAAAGGCCGTTTTCTTTGCCGGATGCCTCATTGATTTTGCCTATACCGGGACGGGAGAGGCGGTCGTGAGGATCTTGAACAAGGCAGGCATAGAGGTCCTGTTCCCAGATAAACAGACCTGCTGCGGCGCCCCGGCGCGTTATAGCGGCGCTTATGAGGTTGCCGCGCAAAATGCGGTTGACAACATAGAAACACTGCTGAACGAAGACGCCGGGTATATCATATCAGCCTGCCCGACCTGCACCGTGGCGCTGAAACATGAGTTCATCAACACCTTCGAAAGCCTTGGAAAGGGCGACTGGCTGTCCAGGGCGCGCGAGGTTTCGGGTCGCGCAATGGACCTTTCCACTCTCTTAAAAAAACTGGTTGACGAAGGCCGTCTTACCTTGAAAAAGGGGCAGCAACCGGGGAAGTTTACTTATCACGACTCATGCCATCTGAAGAGGACCCTGAACGTCCACGGTCAGCCGCGGGAGCTCTTGAAAAAGGCCGGGTTCGAGCTTACCGAGATGTTCGAATCCGACATGTGCTGCGGCATGGGTGGATCTTATTCATTCAAACTACCCGAAATTTCAACTCCCATACTGCAACGCAAGCTCCAAAACATCAAGGACGCCTCGGTACCCATAGTCGCAACGGACTGCCCCGGCTGCGTAATGCAGATCAGGGGAGGTTTTGATAAAGAGGGCACGGCTATTAATGTTATACATACCGCCGAACTGCTGGAACAGCATTTCGAGTAATGGAGCAAGACCCTGTTGAACTCCCAGTTGACGGCTTACTGGACCTGCACAGCTTTCAGCCGTGTGACGTAAAAGACCTCATTCCTCACTATCTGTCCCTTTGCAGAGGGAAAGGCATTCTCCATGTCCGCATTATTCATGGAAAGGGTATCGGCTCCATGAGGGAGACTGTTCATGCCATTCTCAGGAGGCTGCCTGAAGTCGCTTCTTTCTCTCTTGCCGGAGGGGATGCGGGAGGATGGGGTGCTACGATTGTAGTGTTGAGACCGTGAAAGAATTCTCAGATCCGCCTTCCCACTGCGGATGCTATAGCTTTCATCTCATTCATCAACACAGCGAATTGAGACGGGTCCAGAGACTGAGTGCCATCGCACAGGGCTTTTTCAGGATCAGGATGCACCTCGATGATAAGCCCGTCAGCCCCTACAGCAACAGCAGCTTTGGACAGGGCCGGAACATAGCGGGACTGGCCGGCGGCATGGCTGGGATCGATAATTATGGGCAGGTGAGATTTGGCCTTGACTACCGGCACGCAGCTTATATCGAGAGTATTTCTTGTGGAGGTCTCGAAAGTCCTGATGCCCCTTTCACAGAGCACAAGGTCACGGTTGTTTTCGGATAGGATGTACTCAGCAGCCATGAGGAACTCATCGATAGTGGTCGCGGCTCCCCTCTTAAGCAAAATAGGCTTCCTTCCCTGCCCCAGAAGGGTCAGCAAGGCGAAGTTCTGGATATTGCGGGCGCCCACCTGGAACATGTCGGCATATTTATCGACCATTTCGATGTCTTTGGGATCAACAACCTCGGTGACGATAGGCAAGCCGGTAGCCTCGCGGGCCTTGGCAAGTAGTCTCAACCCGTCCTCTCCCAGACCCCTGAATGCATACGGACTGGTCCTGGGCTTAAAAGCGCCGCCCCTCAGCATCCGGGCTCCCGCTTCCTTCACTTTTACCGCAGCGCTCACGATCTGGTCCTCCCTCTCGACCGAACAAGGGCCGGCAATAACGACGAAATCCTTGCCGCCGAACTTGACGCCGGCCACATCTACGATCGAGGACTCTTCCTTCACCTCGCGACTGGCGAGCTTGTAAGGTTTTGAAATCGGCACTACCTTATCGACGCCCGGCAGTTCTTCTATGACGCTCACCCCTTCCCTGTTGCCGGAGACTCCGATGAGGCCCACAACGTTCCTCTCCTTGCCGTAGATTACATGGGTGATGAAATCCAGTTCCTCAGCTTTTTTGCAGACGTATTTCAGCTCCGCTTCCGTTGCCCCGATTTTCATTACGACTATCACAGTTTATCTCCTGTTTAAAAAAATATTTAGTACTTTAAAACTTATCTAACCGTTTTTTCTACCTGCTTCTAAATCTTCCAGTTCTCCCGATTAATGACCGCGCTCCTCATGTAATCACGGATCCAATCCCGGATTGCGGGTGACAGGTAAAAAACCGGGTTAAGCAGATCCTCGTTTTTTTCAATTATCCCTTCATCCACGGCAATGGATTCCAACTGAGTTCCCGGATATATTCGTATCCCCGCCTTGAGCGTCACGAGATCAGGCGAAAGTTCATCCACAAATTCCATGCTCTGAATAACGGTCTCCCGTGTCTCTCCGGGCCCTCCGAACAGAAGAAAGCATCCGTATTTGATGCCACTTGCCCTCGCAAGTCCCGCAGCCTTCCTGACATTGTCCAGCGTGAAACCTTTACGGAGATTTCTGAGAATCAATTCGTGGCCTGATTCATTGCCGAGACTGATGAACCTGCAGCCGGCCTTCCACATGAGTTCAAAAAGTTCCTCATCACAAAACGCGGGGTTCAGTATCGACTGCCATCTGATTTCAAGTTCCTGTGCAATAATCTCCCTGCAGAAGTCCTTTGCCTGGGAGAGGGGGAAGTTGAAGACATTGTCCACTACATAAAAGCGCCGGATCTTCTTTTCCCTGTTCAGCGATGCCATTTCGTTTACGCACTGGCGCAGATCCCTTGAGCGGCAATGTTTTCCTTCGAGCAGCGGGGTTGAACAGTAAATGCATTTCATATGGCAGCCCCGTTTGCTTTGCACGGTGATACAGCCCGGCAGTTCACCCGAAAATTCGTGATAGGCTGTAACATTAAAGTCGCCGTATGCCGGCGATGCCCACTGGTCCGCGTTGGAAACATATCGGAGACTGTTAATTATGATTTCGTCATCTTTCTTCCAGACCGCGCCCGGGACGTTCTCATACATGCCATACTGCATAGCATCCAGAAGCAGGGGGAATGCCTGTTCTCCCTCTCCGTATATGCCGAGATCCGCGTCCAGGAAGCGAAGGCAGCCCGCCGGATTTATGTTGAACCCTGATCCGCCCAATATGACAGGTGCGTTGCTGCACCTGCGAATTTCGGAGACAACGTCCAGATGAGTGGAGAGAAAAGAGACCGGGTTCCCCATGTCCTGATTGTTGATGTTGCGTATGGACAGCCCAACAGCGTCGGGATGAAAGTCATTGAGAGTCGCTCGCAGTCTTTCTTTCCAGTCTTCGAGAAACATAAAATCGAGCACTTCGGTCTCATAGCCGCAGCGCCTCAGCGATCCGGCGACAAAGGCGAGTCCGAGGGGAAACGGAGCAACAAGGCTAACATTCCTGTTTTCGGATATCAGAAGGACTCTCATAACCCCTATATTATTATATCTTCGGGTAAAGATTTTCCACTCAACGAAAGATGAAAAAGAGGAGGAGCGTAATGGAGGCGCCCAGCAAAGCACCGACAATGACTTCAAGCGGGCTGTGCGCCCTCACAGCAACCCTGCTCTGGGCAATCAGGACAGCCAACACTCCGGAAAGCAGCGAGGCCGCGAAACTTTCGGTGCTGTAGGTGATGGCTATCCAGACTGAAAAAGCCATGGCAGCGTGACCGCTGGGCATACCGCCGCGAAGCGGATGGCCCTTGCCGAAATATGATTTCAGCACAATGACCGTAATCAGTATAAGAATAATCGCTATAAGGGAAATCTCTTCCTTTGAATGTTTTGCTATATACATGCCTTTCTGAAATGCCGTGCTGAAATAAGGGAACATTATGATATACCCGATAACTACTGCGCCGAAAGCGGTAATCAGCACTGCGCCGGCGGCAACGTCTTTCGCGGTCCGCGCATTCACATTGTGTTCGGGCGACAACAGATCAACTACATACTCAATTGCGGTATTGAACATTTCTGCGAGCAGGACCAGGATCACTGCAATGGCGACTATCAGGAAGTCAGTCCTGTCCACGCCGAAGATATAAATTAAAATAAGGACAAACGCCGCAGTATAGAGATGATAGCGAAGGTGGCGCTGGGTTTTTGCAGCATAGAGGATACCATCGATGGCATGGCCTGCACTCTCGGCCCATTTCCTTAAAGGCATACTGCTTCTGCCAGTTCGGCTTCCAGCCGTCTCATTTTTGCCGCCTTATAGCTGCTTGCTTCGTGATCATGACCCAGCAGATGAAGAAGACCGTGAATGAGCAAGCGTGCGAGTTCCCGGTTAAGGGTGACACCATATTCCCCAGCCTGCCGTTTGGCCCGCGGAAGGCTTATCACAATATCGCCAAGAAAAAAAACAGAAGTAAAAAGTTGCGCATCGTTTTCCGATTTATCAACTTTTAACTTTTTACTTGTTATCTGCGGGAAAGCAAGCACATCGGTAGTCCTGTCGATGCCCCGATACAGGTGATTAAGCCTCCTCATTCCGGCATCATTCACAAAAAGCACACTTACTTCAAGGCGTTCTAAAATATGCCTGCCGGAAATAAGAGCATCGCGCCCTTCATATGCCAGATAAGCAAGGGCTTTATTGAGCACCCTCTTTGTCGACCGATAGTTTGCCTTGATCAGCCTTTGGTTGTTCTTTATTGCTATTTCCATTTCCCTGCAGAGATATTCCAGACATGTCCTTATCACCGGCAATCCGGGCCGCTGCCGCGTCAGACTGGATCTTTTGCTGCCCGCCTTTCATTACAACCTCCGGATATTCTATTCTCCTGTGGAATATGCTGGTCAGAATGAAAGTAAACCGTTTCTTTATTTCGGAGATGTCCTTCAGAGTGAGTTCGCACTCATCGATCTGTCCGTCGAGGAATACATGATTGATTATTTTGTCCACCAGCGCCGAAATCCTTGCCGGAGTGGGCTCGGCAAGCGAGCGTGAGGCCGCCTCAACTGCATCCGCCATCATGACAATGGCGGCCACCCTCGTCTGGGGCTTCGGCCCTGGATAACGGTAATCCTCCTGCAGCGGCAGTTCATCTTTTGTCTGTTCAAGGGCTTTTTGATAAAAAAAGGTGATCAGGCTCGTGCCGTGATGCTGTTGAATAATATCTACAATTTGTTTGGGCATCTTGTATTGCCGCGCCAGTTCCACCCCTTCTTTAACATGCGAAATAAGGATCATACTGCTCATGTGCGGCATAAGTTTTTCGTGCTTGTTCGCACTGTTGGTCTGGTTCTCGACGAAATATTCAGGCATGCGGATCTTTCCGATATCATGGTAACACGCAGTCACCCGCGACAGCAGCGGATTGGCCCCCACCGCCTCTGCAGCCGCCTCTGCAAGATTTCCCACAATAATACTGTGATGGTAGGTGCCCGGCGCGGCGATCATAAGATTATGCATCAACGGCTGATCAAGGTCCATCAGTTCAATGAGGCTGATATCGGTAGTAACAGCAAATACATACTCTATTACCGGAAGCAGCAGGGAGACTATAGCAGCAACCATGATGCCGGACATTGCTGCAAATATAAAAGCATGTGGCGCCATGGGGGCCAACAGGTTGCCCTCGAAGAGCAGCAGAACACCCACGGTCAAAACATTAGCAGCGCTTACATATATGCCCCCTTTAAGAAGAGCCGAGCGTTTCTTGCACCTGATGACGCTGAACGCAGCCGTCAGGCTTCCGATAAACGCGTACACTGTATATAGCGGATTGTTGAGCCAGATCCCGCTCATGATGCTGGTGATAAAGGAGAAAATGATCGCCGTATGAAAGTCAAAGATCAGCGTCACCAGCATTGCCCCCATGGGAACGGGTATGCCGTATAAATAAGCGCCGCCCGTCGGCAGGACAAGTCCCCTGTGGAGACCGGAAAGCAAATATTCGGAAATGCGGCCGGTAATAAGTGTTCCGGTAACGAGCAGCCCCAGCAGAAGCAGCATTTTCTGGTCATTGAGGTAAGCCGGCTTGTAGCGCTTTATGTCCTTATAAAATATAGAAAGGATTATGGCTGTTATGAGGAAGCTCCCGATGAAATGGTCGACGCCAATGCGCTCCTGGATCACCAGAGCGCACACCATACTCAATCCGAGCAGCACATAAATTTTCGAGAGATCATCCCTATGGTTATGCCGGTATTCCCTGAGCAATTCCGCTATGGTCCTGGTCTTTTTAGACGAACTACTTTTCGACGCGCCGTTTTTCATGTTTTTCGTATGCCCTGACGATTTCCTGGACAAGCCGGTGCCGCACAACATCCTTTTCAGAAAAATGAATGATCTTTATGTCCTCGATTTCCTGGAGTATTCTGATGGCCTCTACAAGTCCGGATGCCCTGTCCTGGGGCAGATCAATCTGCGTAATATCTCCTGTAACCACTGTTTTTGATCCGAAGCCAAGCCTGGTCAGATACATCTTCATCTGCTCGGGGGTGGTATTCTGGGCCTCGTCGAGTATAACAAAAGAGTCGTTCAGCGTCCTCCCCCTCATAAAGGCGAGCGGCGCTATTTCTATAACGCCCCGCTCTATGAGCTTTGAAGCCTTGTCAATTTCCATCATATCAAACAACGCATCGTAAAGAGGCCTCAAATACGGGCTGACCTTTTCTGCTATGTCGCCGGGCAGAAATCCCAACTTTTCGCCCGCCTCTACTGCGGGCCTGACAAGCACGATCCTCGAAACCTGTTTTGTCAGAAACGAGTTGATGGCCATGGCCATGGCGAGGTATGTCTTGCCGGTGCCTGCAGGACCTATGCCGAATGTAATATCATACGTGCGCATCGCGTTGATATACAGCCGCTGAGTCTCTGTTTTAGGTATGATAAACCTTCTCTTCGATGATACAGGTATATTATTGGAAAAAAGCTCTTTGACGGAAATATCCTCGCCCTGGCACATTGATCTTACTGCATAGCTTATATCCTCAGGTTTAAGGGCATAGCCGTTCTTGTTCACAACGCGGAGTTCATCGATCAGTTGTTCCGCCTTCTCTGTTTCTGTGTCCTCACCTCTGATAATCAGTTTGTTTCCCCTTACGCTGATGGCAACTCCCAGGGACCCCTCAATGACCTTAAGGGTTTTATCGATCCCCCCATGCAGGAAAGGATACTCTTCAGCTTCATCAAGTTCAAGTTCTATCGTCTTCGTGACAGTCTCCATTACATATCATCAAAAATTAACCACAGCCAAAAGTACCAACAGTAGGTGCCTTAGGCAGGCGCTTCTACGCGAGAACCCTGAGAAATACCTCTGAGTTCTCAAGAAAAATCCCTTTTATATCTGATTTTTTTCTCTGTGGCCTCTGTGGTGAGGTTGCTTCTATAAGAAAATTCAGATTGCAGCATTGCATATTCATTGTGGAAGCCTATTGCGCCGCCGTCACAAAATTCTGCAACCCCGTTTTTTTCCGAAAGTTCCGCCGCACTTTTTTCTGCAGCTTTCTTGTCCTTAAAAGACCCTACCCTGACCTTGAAATAATCGCTGCTTCCTTTTGCGTTAACAATATACGGTTTATAGCTTTTTGCTTTCAGGTTCTGATAAAGCTGATCAGCTCCCTCTTTACTGGGGAATGCTCCCATCTGCACGGTGTACAGCTTGCCCGAAGGGCCGGAGTTCTTTGCCTTCTTTTTTGCCTTGCCACCTGCATACCTGCCGTTTTTAGAAGCACCCGTCGGGGCGGGTTGGACTGCCTGGGCAGGCTGGACTGCCTGGCCGGTATTGTCCTGGGCCTGATTTGCAGTGACTGCGGCAGTCCTGGTCTCATTCTTTTGCAGCGAGGGATTTTTGGTTTTTTCTGCACCCGCCTGGGCGGGCTGGCTCTTTGGGATTTCGCCTTTCGCCTTTGCTGCTGGTGCTTCCGCGGGCTTTTGACCGGAGACTTCAGCGGCCTGCTGAGGCTGGTTTGCCGGCGCCGCAGGCTGAGCGGTGTCAGGTTTGCCTGCAGCTTCTTTTACCGGAGGCTCGATGACCCGTTTCTCTTCAGGTGGAAAAACTTCGCCCGTCTTGGCGCTCTCCACAGGTTGCTTTTCTTGTTCGGATGGACCGTTGCCCTTGAAGCCGAAAAAATATCCTATGCCGAAGCTGGCAACAGTGAGGAGAAGCGCGCCTATCAGCACCGTAGTCCGGCTCAACAGCAGGATTGATGATCTTTCGGTCGACCCACCTCTCATAAAATTAGCATAGCATCCCCATAGGAGAAAAATCTATAATCCTTTGCTATGGCCTCCTTGTAAGCCTTTGCTATTTTACCAAAATCAGACAGTGCAGATACAAGCATAAGCGGCGTTGAGCGGGGCAGGTGAAAATTGGTGATGAGGCAGTCCACCGTCTTGAAGCTGTAACCAGGACAAATAAAGATGTCAGTGGACCCTTTTACTACACTGCTCCGGCTGACTGTCTCGGGCAGACCATTGTTCACCAAAGGACGGCTTGAAACATTCAACTCATTGAAAATCATACATTCCCCGCTTGCAAGACCCTCCAATGTCCTGGTCGTAGTCGTTCCCACAGCAACAACCTTCCTGCCGCTCTTCTTTACCTGCCGCAACTCCTGTATTATCGATTGGTCCATTTCAAAATATTCCGGATCCATATTGTGGTCTTCCAAGGATTCGGCCCTTACCGGCTTAAATGTGCCGGTCCCGACATGGAGAGTCAGAAACCTCACAAATACTCCCTTATTTTGCATTTTCAGTATAAGATCGTCTGTAAAATGAAGTCCTGCGGTAGGAGCAGCTATAGATCCCTGCTTCTCCGCGTAAACAGTCTGGTAGCGTTCTCTGTCTGCATCTTCGGGCATACGCTTAATATAGGGCGGCAGCGGCATATAGCCATATTGCCAAACCAGATCGTTCAGTTTAATAACATTGTTTTCCGGAATCCTCAGGTATCTTTTTACCCCATTTTGTTTACCCGAACAACGCGTTTCGATCTCTGCGTTAATATCGCCCAAAACCGTCACGGGACCATCACAAGGTCCCTTACATAATATTTCCCATATCGCTTTGTCAGCCGTTTCCCTGACCAACAGAATATCAACTGTCCGGTCCCCCGTCCTTTTGCCGATAAGGCGCGCAGGAAATACCTTTGTATTGTTCATCAATATCATATCGCCTTCTTCAAGATAGTCTAAAATATCAAAAAAACGCTTATGCTCAACAGATCCATCCCTGTGGAGTATAAGCAACTGTGAATAGTCTCTCTTTTCGGAAGGTCGTAACGCAATCAGTTCCTGGGGCAGATCAAAATCGAAATCAGCGGTCTTCATAGCGCTCAATAGTGGTACCCGGGTAAAACGTGGAGAGTATTTCCCTGTAGCTTTTTCCCTCTTTCGCCATTTCAAGAGCAGACCATTGGCACATACCGACGCCGTGGCCATAGCCTCTTCCCTCAAAGATATAAACAGTTCCGTCCCTGGTAATATCTGTAATCAAAGTGCTTGGCAGTTCATCCCAGCCGATATTCTTTCTGAAATCATTACCGGAGACTTCAACCTCACCGCTGTCAGTTACAAGCCTGAATATCTTTACCCGGTTTGAAACCGTATACGAGTCAATAACAATATCCTTTAGACCTGACACATTCATTGCCCTCTCAATATCTGCTGCGGGCAGTCTTTTCTCCCACATGTAATAAGGAGACAGGTCACAGTTTGTCTCTATGGATTTTAAATAGGGATAGCTTTTGCCGAAAACCTCAGCCGGGTCCTCAGTAATTCCCCCGCTTGTAGAATGATAGTAAGCGATAATGGGGCTTCCATCATACATAAGCACCTCTCCCTTTGTCTCGTCTACCGCTTTTACTATGCTCGCAGGAACGTCGCTTCCCTTGTAGGCCTGGTGCAGAACTGTGGAAGTAAGATGGTAGCGCATTTTAGACGTTACGTTGTGCAAACGCTGGTACAAGGCATAAGTACGCGCTGCAACTGCCTGGGCCTTTATTGCCTCGTTTTCCCATTTACTCCCTACTTCGGAGGCCACCACTCCTTTTATGTAATCCTCCATGGAGATTTCATTAATTATATAGAGTCCTCCTTCACCCTTCCAGACCTCGATATTGCCGAAATATTTCATTCCGCTTAAAATAACCTCTCCCCTGGCAGTGCCGATCTTCTCGACCTGCTCATCTTTCTGAGGTATCTTTGCATTTTTACCGTCAACAAGCAATACCCGCATATTCGGCTGTGCAATTGACGGAGAAGGGCGGGCCGCAGTGCATAAAACAAAGACCGCCAAAAAAAGCATCAGGAACCGAGGGCCCATTCAGCGCCTACCGAAAAACCAGAGCAGCAGGGTCAATATGACGCTGACAAGAACGCTGGTCGCGAGAGGGAAATAGAACGTGAAATTCTTCTTTTGGATAATGATATCACCGGGAAGTCTGCCGAGCCATGGGACCTTTCCGGAAAGAAGAAACAGCCCTCCCACTGCAGCACAAACAATGCCCATAATTATCAAAAACCTTCCTATTTGATGCAATCCGTCCATATATTAAGTAGCCAGTTCCCAGTAGCCAGTAGACAGAAAAAACTACTACAAAGAGCCTTAACTCTTCTTTTCCTCCTGGCTACTGGCTACCGGCTACTGGTTTTTGGTATCTCTCCATTTCCGAATATATGCATCCGCAGTATTGCTGACGGTAGAGGTCCATTGTCCTGGCCATTTGCCTGCCCTCACGAAAACCGCTCCTGAAATCCTCGCCATAAAATTCTACAGAGTACCGCTTCTGCATCATGCGCCCGATGTCGATAATGAGATCAAATTTCTGATACGGACTCACCAGGAGGGTGGTCGAAAATGCATCCGCCTTTATCTCCACAGCCTTGAGGGCAGCCTGTTCCAGTCTGGCGGTATAGCAGTATTCGCATCTGTTGTCTTCATTTCCGACCACATTCCTGAGATATTCCTTTAAACCGTAATAATCGATGTACTCAATATCCAAACCCCATAGTTGCTGGAGCTTTTGAAGGGCCCCAAGTCTGTTCTTATATTCCGTAAAGGGGTGGATGTTAGGATTGAACCAGAGGCCCTTTACCTTGATGCCGCGCTCTTTGACCACGGATACGGGAAAGGTGGCGCAGTTGGCGCAACAGATATGCATGAGCAGCTCCATCAGGTTAAAACAGGCCGTTAGGCAGCTTTTTCCCTAAATGCTCGTAGGCCAGCCTTGTAGCAAGCCTTCCTCTCGCTGTCCTTTCAATAAGGCCTTCCTGTAATAAATACGGCTCGTACACATCTTCAATCGTTTCACGGTCTTCCCTCATTGAGGCTGCGATAGCATCAACGCCGGCCGGCCCCCCGCCGAACTTGTCGATTATGGCCCAGAGCAGCTTTCTGTCGATTTCATCAAGTCCAAGGTGGTCTATGTCAAGCGCTGTCAGGGCTTCTTTGGTGATCGCCATGTCGATACTTCCATCCCCCTTGACCTGGGCAAAATCCCTGATTCTCTTGAGCAGCCGGTTTGCGATCCTGGGAGTGCCTCGCGACCTCTTTGCAATCTCAACGGCGGCATCCTGTTTTATCCGCATTTCAAGCAGGTGGGCAGACCGTCCAACTATTTCCTTCAGCTCGTCCGGCGTGTAAAACTCCAGCCTGCATATGACACCGAAACGGTCGCGCAGCGGAGAGGTCAAAAGGCCTGTGCGCGTGGTGGCGCCTATCAGAGTAAAACGCGGGAGTGTCAATTTTAAAGTCCTTGCGTTGGGACCCTGGCCTATAATAATGTCGAGGTTAAAGTCCTCCATTGCCGGATAGAGCACCTCTTCCACAATCCTGGGCAGCCGGTGAATTTCATCAATAAACAGTATGTCGCGATCGCAAAGATTGGTCAATATCGCTGCCAGATCACCGGGCCTTTCGAGTACCGGGCCCGATGTCGTCTTTATATTAACCGCCAACTCGTTGGCTATAATAGTCGCAAGCGTTGTTTTTCCAAGGCCGGGAGGACCGAAAAAAAGCGCGTGGTCGAGCGGCTCCTTCCTCAGCGAAGCCGCAGCAATAAAAACCTTCAAATTATCCTTGGTCCGCTGCTGTCCTATAAACTCGTCAAGTGAGCGGGGCCGCAGATTAGTCTCATAAGTCATCTCCTCCGGAGCTGCTTCGGGAGACAAAGGCGCTATCTCTTTATCATCTATTCTCATAATAACAGGTCCTAGGTCATAGGTTATAGGTTATAGGGTTTATCTTTTTCCCTATTGCCCATTACCTATTACCCATTACCACATCACCTCTCTTTTGTAAGATATTTTAAAGCCTCTCTGAGCAAACTTTCAATGTCGCTCTTCCCTTTAGCGTACGCCTTTTCAATGGCATCAAGGGCAATGTTCTTTTTATACCCGAGGTTTACCAGCGCTGACAGCGTGTCGTCATGCACGGCATCCTTTTTCTCTTTGAATGCCGGAAGCTTATCTTTCAGTTCAAGGATCAGCCGGTTCGCAGTTTTCTTGCCGAGGCCCGGGACCTTGCACAAAACATCGACGTCCTCGGCATCGATAGCAGCATAAAATTTTTCCGGGGGGATCGTTGAAAGGAGGTTGAGCGCAGTCCTCGGTCCGATGCCTGAAATACCGATCAGCGTCGTAAAGATCCTTTTTTCATCTTCCGCCTGGAAGCCGAAGAGCTGTAATGCATCTTCCCTGACATGCGTATGGATATAAAGAAAAATATCAGAGTGCTCGTCAGGAAGAGATGAGATAAGAGTCAGGGGCACCTGGACGCTGTAACCTACGCCGTGAACATCAACGATCAGCCTGTCCGGTCTCTTTGAAATGAGCTTGCCGCGCAATGATGCAATCATAACACTTCAGACCTCTATCCTGAATTCTGCTCCGCTACCGGTATTCCTGACTGTCAATCTTCCTCCCATGCTCTTCTCTATTATCACTTTCGACATATACAGACCGACCCCGGTCCCCATGTCCTTTGTCGTAAAATATGGGTCAAAGATTTTATCCAGGACATCCTGTCTTACCCCTCCGGCGTTGTCCGCTACAGTAACAACAGACCTGTCATGTTCACAAAGCAGCTTTATTATAACATTTGGCGCCTCAATGCCCCGCTCCAAAAAGGCATCTTTCGCGTTGGTCAGAATGTTCAGCAGTACATGGGAATATTCATTAGGATAACCCTCGATCTCCGCATCACCCTGCAGGTCCAATTCTATCTTGATATTGCTGTTCCTGAAACTGTCCCCGACATAAGAGAGCGTCATGTTCAGCACCTCTTTCGGGCTGAACAATGTTTTTTCCTTGTCCGGCATGAAAAAATTCCTGAAGTCGTCTATGGTCCGTGACATGAAGTTGATCGTCTTCATTGCCTCCTCAACGCTCCTGTCCAGGTATTCCTTGTTCAGTTCCCCATAGCGTTCAGCGTGGCTGAGGTCCTGAATCACGAGACCCAGAGTATTCAGGGGCTGTCTCCACTGGTGGGCAATGTTGCCGATCATCTCTCCCATGGCCGCCAGCCTGCCCTGCTGGAGCAACTTATACTCTTTATCCCGATTTTTTGCCACTTCTTCTAAAACTCTCCGCTCCAAAGTACGGTTCAGTTCCTCGATCTTTCGCTGTTTGAGCTTGATATCTTCTTCAAAAAGCATCATTTTGAGCTTAAGCGACTGCCGCTCAATAGCATGTTGCATTGTGCGGCTCAACAGCCTGCTGTTGATATCTCCCTTGACCAGATAATCCTGAGCGCCCCTCTTAAGCGACTGCATAGCGTGCACTTCATCATCCAGGCCCGTTAATATAACAACCGCCACATCAGGAGCGCATTTAACGACCCTGAGCACGGTATGAGGCCATACGCTGTCAGGCAGAGTAACGTCCAGGAGCACAACATCGTAGCTCACTTTTTTGAGCTGCTGAACGGCTTCGGAAAGCGTCTCTACATGTGTAACGCTGCTTTTCACATTAGCGCTTTCAAGGAGGATTTCTTTTATGAATCTGGCATCAGCCGGATTGTCTTCAACCATAAGTACCCGCATGACATCAATACCGGTCATCTTTTCCGTAGCCTCACTATTTTCGCCCGGCATAACTATCTCCCCTCCGCCGGTAGCGTAAAACGAAAAACTGACCCCTTGCCAGGCCCGGATTCCACCCATATGCGTCCTCCGTGTCTGTCGATTATCCTTTTACAGACTGCGAGACCTATGCCGGTGCCGGGGTATTCATCCCTCTTGTGGAGACGCTGGAATAACTGGAATATGCGTTCATAATATTGCTCTTCTATGCCCATGCCGTTATCAGCTACGGAAAATACCCATTCATCGCCCTCCCGTTTTGCAGAGACATTAATGGCAGGCCGACTGTCTCCACGATATTTAATGGCGTTTCCGATAAGGTTCTGGAATAAACGGATTATCTGGCCCGAGTCGGCGCTCACAACCGGGAGCGGGTCGAATGTGACATCAGCCCCGCTCTCTTCAATGGCCAACTTTAAATTGGCACACGCGGCTATAACGGCATCATTGCAATCGACCGCCTCGAAGGGTTTCCCCCTGGTGGTTACCCTCGAATAGTCGAGCAGGTCCCTGATCAACTGCTGCATCCTGTCTGCCCCCTGGACTATGTAAGAAATAAATTCATCGGCATCCTGGTCCATTTTGTCTTTGTATCGTCTCTGCAGGAGCCGGGCAAATCCCGAAACGCTGCGGAGCGGTTCCTGTAAATCATGTGAGGCTACGGAGGCGAAGAGTTCCAATTCCTTATTGCTCCTCTCCAACTCAAGTGAGTAGTTCCTGAGTTTTTCTTCCAGATTATTCCTTGCTTCCTCGGCCATTATCTTATCGGTAACATCGCCCGACATCAGCACGAAGCCTGTCAGGTTGCCGCCCTCGTCCCATATCCCGGATACACGCGACTCAAGAAAACGAACTCCGTTTTTTGTCTTTAACCTGACGTTATATACATATAGATTTTCCCGTTTTACTATCTCTACGGCCCTCGCAAGGCGCGACGGGTCCACCTTTAGTTCCTTGTGAATACTCGGGACTGTCCTGCCCAGTACCTCATCGGCTGTGTAGCCAAAAAACTTCTCGGCAGCCGGGTTGTAATACTTGATTACAAAATCGAGGTCTGTTGCAGCTATGGCAAGAGGAGAGGACTGCACGATGCTGTTCAGGTAGCCCGTCTTTTCACTAAGCAGTTCATCCACCTGTTTCTTCATAATCTCACCGGCCCCGCATCCCGCATATTGTTAAGGGCCATCGAACTTTCTGGTATGGGCATGGCACAGTGCCAATGCCAGCGCATCGGCGCTGTCAGGAGACAGGGGACGTCCGATTGTCAGGATTTCTTTGACCATTTTCTGGACCTGATTTTTGTCAGCCTTTCCGTACCCGACCACTGACTTTTTGACTTCAAGGGCGGAATACTCGTAGATGTCAAGGCCCGTGAGAGCAGCGGCGATGAGGACAACACCTCTTGTATGCCCGAGGCTGATGGCCGCTTTTATACCTTTCGCAAAAAACATTTTTTCTATGACTATTTCGTCAGGACCGTATTCCGCGATAACTTCAGTAAGTGTGGTGTATAGCTCTTTCAACCGAATATGGAGCGGCTGGCGAGCGGGGAGAACAATTCGCCCGGAAGAGAGATACAGGGGCCGCCCGCTCAGCCGGCTGCCTGCGATATGCGAGTTTCTGTCAGGGGCCTGTATGAAACCATAACCGCAATAGATGCTTCCCGGGTCAATGCCGAGGATTTTCATGAAAACAGGTTATAGGTCATGGGTCATAGGTAATATAAAAAACTTTTGATATTCTCTCAAGACGTGCAACCCATCACCCATTACCTCTCAGCAGTTACTTTTTTCTCGGGAGTTCAAAAAGTATCTCTTCCACTATCTGGCACATAACATGAGCAAGCGTTATATGCACCTCCTGGACACGGGGGGTATCGTCGGAAGGAACCACAAAGGCGTAATCATTTTTAGCGGCGAATTTTTCACCTTTCGAACCAGTAAAAGCGATCGTTATCAGCCCCTTCTTTTTTGCCGCATCAACAGCTTTAAGAATATTCTTCGAGCTCCCGCTGGTGCTTATGGCAACAGTGATGTCCCCCTCCTCGCCCAATGTCTTGACCTGCCTTGCAAAAATCTCGGAATAATCATAATCATTGGCAATAGACGTCATCACAGCCATATCGGTATTCAAGGCAATAGCAGGCAGTCCGGGGCGGTCTCTTTTAAACCGGTTCACAAATTCGGCGGCAATGTGCGAGGCATCGCAGGCGCTCCCTCCATTTCCGAATATCAATACCTTTTTGCCGTCGTTGAAGGCGTCGGCCATAAGCCTTGACACCTCCGCAATCAGCGGTATGTTCTCTTTAACAAATTTTTCCTTCACCGCAATGCTATCTTCAAAGGCCCGAAGTATCTTCTTTTCCACCTTTTTAGTTTACATAGGTCAAAAGCCCCAGTCAAGCACGACCGTAACACGTTGGGCATTTCGATAAGTTATCATAATCATATCTTCTATTTCGGTAAAGGAGGCAGGGGGATATGAGAAGACTGATCGTCGCAGTGGTGGTCCTGGCCGTCATAGTCGTGATGGCGCTCCGGGGCTGTCCCAGAGTTCGGAGAAGCGCGGGCATGGCACACGCCCCTGAAATGGCTGGCTTAACCTGCATTGCAAAGACGGCCTTTTTAAAACCTGCGGCGCGATGCTATACTGATTTTACTCAACAAACCTTTTTTGCAGCCTTATCATTGTTACATGGGAGGATTCAGCCATGAAGGTCGTTGTCATCGGAGCAACAGGAACAATAGGCAGAGCGATCGTGCAGGCTATCGGGGAGCAGCACGACGTGATTCCGGTCGGTTTCAGCAAATCAACGATAAAGGTTGACATTGCGGACAAGGCATCCATAACAAAGATGTTCGGGAAGACAGGACGAGTTGATGCCGTGATCGTTGCTGCAGGACTAGCGAAGTTCGGTCCCATGGATTCCCTTACAGATGCGGACTTTTCACTCGGCATCAACAATAAACTTATGGGGCAGGTGAACGTGGTGCGTTTAGGCATCGATCACATAAATGACAATGGATCATTCACGCTGACAAGCGGCATATTAAGCCGCTTGCCCATAAAGGGTTCGACTGCGATCAGTTTAGTGAACTCCGCTATCGAGGGCTTCAGCCGCGCGGCTGCGTTGGAAATGCCTCGAGGCATTCGCATAAACACAGTAAGTCCCAATTGGGTCATAGATACCCTCAAAGCCTTCAATATGGATACGGCGATCGGCACTCCCGTTGAGGTGGTCGCTCGCGCTTATGTGCTGGCATTGGAAGACTTCATGACCGGCCAGGTAATCGACGCAATAAAGTAAGGGGACCCTATGGATCAAGCTCCTGATCGAGATTCAAACAGGCAGCCTGATAATAACTCAGACGGCATCTTTGGCTTCATGGATATCGTTTCCAGGGAGGCTGAAGGGTATGCCAGGGACCATACAACGCCCATGTCCGAATTACTCGAGGAGGTCGAACACTTCACCCTTACAAGGACGCTCCACCCCAACATGCTCACCGGAAGGGTCGAAGGCCGGTTTCTCCAGCTGGCTGCTCAATTGTCCAGAGCGCGCTTCATTGTCGACATAGGCACCTTTACGGGTTACTCTGCCCTTGCCATGGCCGAGGTCCTGCCCGATGACGGCGAAATTCTGACCATCGAGCATGACCCGGACCATGCCGGGATCGCGCAGAATTTCTTCAACCGGAGCCCCTGCATAATTAAGATCAATCTGCGGATTGGCGAGGCCTTGGAAATACTTAAGACCCTGCCGGATGAAAAGACCGACCTTGTCTTCATCGATGCGGACAAACAAAACTATAGCGCCTATTACAGAGAATCGATGCGGATTTTACGAATAGGTGGATTAATACTTGCCGACAATGCCCTGTGGTACGGCAGGATCTTCGATCCGAAAGACGACGACGCCAGGGCAATGGCAGACTTCAATGAACTTGTGAACGCAGACAGCCGGACTGAAAAACTGTTCCTTACGATCCGTGACGGGATTTATTTGATAAAGAAACGCACCAGCTCCGCTCCTTAGCCTTTCCGGTCTATGTCGACAGTCTTTTTGCCTTTTGGCTCTTACCTGCTTATAATACACCATGGCCTGAGCTGCATTAGCAAGGCGCACCGAAGATCGATATTAAATGAATAATTGCTTTTGGGGTGAATAGTGAAAAAAGACACTAATGAAGAGAAGGCGGACAGGCCGTTTTATCCAATAGGCGTTGTAGCAGAGTTGATCGGCATTACGGAGCAGACGTTGAGGCTCTATGAAAAACACGGCCTTGTTAAGCCTGCCAGGCGAAATAAAAGACGGCATTATTCTGATAATGATATCAAATGGCTCATCTGTGTCAGAGATTTGATACACGTCAAAAAAATAAGCATAGAGGGCATAAAAAAACTGCTCCTCTATGCGCCCTGCTGGGAAATCAACGGGTGCCCTGAGGGAAGAAAGGCCATGTGCACTGCCTACGTTAATAAATCCAAACCATGCTGGGAAATTAACAACGCTATATGCAATAACGAATCCGGCAAACTCTGCAAAGAATGCATAATCTATCTTGCCAGGCAAAAGCGACTTTAGTCTGGTTAATTAAGGTGTGAATCGGCTTCCCGGCGTCACCCACTATCAGCGCTGAATTTTGACCCATGGATAAGCACGCCAATTTGTTACAACGGCTCATGATTGTGTAGCCTGGTTCAAAATTCCACGCCCGTTCTATTCTGTGACCGTAATTGCGCCTGTCATTCCTTCATGGCCGCTTCCACAAAAATTATCGCAGTGAAAAGGGAACGTGCCCGCCTGCTGCGCCACGAATCGCAACTTGATCACTTTGGTAGGCGGAATATCGGTGCGGATTCCAAGGCCCGGACAATCGAATCCGTGCAGTCCCCTCCCCGGTTCAAATCAAAATATATTTCCGCTTAATTTGTTTATACATCCGTCTGGTGCAGTTGTCAAATGTATATACGAGAATCAACAGTGTCAGGAATCAGGATATGCACCGGTCCGGGACAAAGCCTGTTCCGGTACGTTCCGTTACAAAGCCTTGACAGTCGGTAGTATATTTGATATGCAGACGGTATGGAGGCGATACATTCTTAAGGTCAAGAGGATTTACGAGACGGCGTCATCAATAAACCAAGCAACGATAGGCCGTTTAGAAGTTTTATTGAAGAATAATCAGGTTATAAAAACCCCAATAGTGTAATAAACTTTTGGGGGGGAGGCATGCCTCCCCCCATTTCATTTTTTAACCGTCATTCAGATTTTTTCTTTAGTTTATAGCCTGTAAAAATTGATGTTAAGGTCTTGTCCCTGTCAACCAGACTTTTGAGCACGGCCATATAAACATGCACAAGAACGAGTATTATGATGACCCACATCGAAAGGAAATGCCATATCCTTACATACGACTCGCCTCCGAGCAAGTGATTGACCCACCCGAAGAATACTGCAGCGTTAATGAACCCGAATATATGGCCCTTATAAAGGGCGGCCCCGGTCAACCCCGTAATACATATCATCAGGGCCACTAAGATATACTCCAGTTCCTGAAGCGGGTTGTATCTCCCGTAATCCTTGTGGGAATCTTTTATGAAAAGGTAATAACCTAGCATAGCGCCGATACCGAAAAATTTTTCCCCTATTCCGAAATCCATTTGGTCGCTGGGGTACCTTTCGTTGAAAGCCATATATATTCTTATCACAAGGCCCAGAATAAGCACATATGCCGAAACAAAATGGAAGAACCTCATCCATTCCATTATATAACTACCAGGACCTCCGGACGTGAAAGGCCAGTGAATATAAAAGCCTGTGGCTACCAGTATCACAACTGCTATGAACCTGACCCAGTGCTCGATCCTGAATGCCAGGTCCCATTCATATTTCATTTCATTTACCATGGCATCCCCCTTTATGATACTTTGAATTCCATTATACGGTTCGAGTCAGGATGGATCACATGTACTGTGCATGCGAGGCATGGATCGAAAGAATGCACAACCCTCAAGATCTCCAGAGGTTTATCGGCAACAGCCACCGGCGTTCCAATAAGGGCTTCCTCGATCGGGCCCCTTACACCATTGTCATCCCTGGGACACACATTCCACGTTGTAGGCACAACGCACTGGTAGTTCTTGATCTTCTTCCCTGCGACCTCTATCCAGTGGCCCAATGCGCCCCTGGGCGCCTCCCAAAGTCCGATCCCTTTTGCAGTGTCAGGTATCTCGTAATCAGTATAAACGTCTGTATTTCCTTTTTTAATGTTCTCGACAATTTCGAGGCCCCACTGGGTCATGGCATCTGCAACCATCTTACACTCAAGCGCCCTTGCCGCGATCCTTCCGATCACTCCCAAAAGCACCTGGGGCTGTCCGGCATGCCCGATAGCAGCCAACGCACCGTTGACAAGCTTTTGAGCTGTCGGCTGGCCCGACGCATATGCCACAAGCATCCTTGCGAGCGCACCGACTTCCATCGGCTTGTTTTTCAGTCTTGGGGCTTTGGCCCAGGTATATTTCTTGTTCTCGTCATATCCCGTATATTCAGGGTCTGTTTCTCCAACTGCGGGATTCAGCGGTTTGGAGTCCTTATACCAGCTGTGAGAGGTGTGTTCTGTCACATCCTCCGGCTTTGGGTCATGGACCTTTGGAAAGTCTTCAGCAAAAATTGCGCCTCTGGGAAGCATTCTTTTCTTTGGATCAAAAGACGCGTCCTCAAATACGCCCCATGAAAGGAAATTCGCATGCCCTTTCGCGACCCCTGCATAATCCAGGTAATAAGGGGCGACAGCAAGCACATTGGGAATATAGACATTATCTATCCAGTTCTGCAGCTCTTTTATCCTGAAAAGGTAATCTTTCAGATTCTCAACAGTCGGAACGTGGGTCACTCCTCCCGGAGGGCTGGTCATTGTCATAGGCATCCTTCCGCCAAAAAGAGCGCTGATCTGAGCGGCCTTTGCCTGCATCTCAAGGGCCTCAAGATAGTGTGCGACAGCAAGCAGATTGATATCCGGCGGAAGTTTGTAAGCAGGATGCCCCCAATAGGCGTTTGCAAACGGTCCAAGCTGCTTAGATTCTACAAAGGACTTTAATTTCTCCTGTACCCTTTTGAGAGACGCCTCTTTCGGCTGGGCCTTCAGTGCAGATACGACATTGACATAATCAAGGGCCGTAAGGTGATAAAACCAAAGTATATGGGAATGTACGAACTGGGCCCCCTCAATAATATTTCTGAGCAGTCTTCCGTTGGCGGGTGGTTTGACCTTAAAAGCGTCATCCATGCTCATAGAAGAAGTGTGTCCGTGAGATGTGGGGCATACACCGCAAATCCTCTGTGTAATGTGCCAGGCATCCCTCGGGTCCCTTCCCTGCAATATTATTTCAAAGCCCCTGAAAAGCGTTCCTGAGGTCCACGCATCCTTGACCTTGCCGCCTTCAATTTCGACATCCAGCTTAAGATGCCCTTCTATCCTTGTCATAGGATCAATTGTTAGTCTTGCCATTATTTGTCACCCCCTTTATCTTCCCCTTTATCTTCCCCTTTATCTTCCCCTTTATCTTCCCCTTTGTCTTCACCCTTCTTTATTCTTCCTGACAGAGCAGACCCCAATGCATGGACTCCTATGCCTGCCGCGGTCACAACTGCCGCGGCCGCGCCTATTTTGTCTGCTGTAGACTCTATACCAACCATTTTGACATCCGGCAGCCTGTTGTAAAAACCCGCAAATTTGTCAGGCCATCCAGGTTCTGCACAGCCTATACATGGCCCTCCTGCGCCTATGCACCAGCTGATCCTGCCGTTATATCCTACCTTCGGGCAGTCCGAATAGGTCATTGGCCCCTTGCACCCCATCTTGTAGAGACAATATCCCAGGGCCTCTTCCTTCGAGCCGAACTTCTCTACAAATCTGCCTGAGTCGAAATGGGCCCTGCGCTCGCAATTGTCATGAATCAGCTTGCCGTAAAACATTTTTGGCCTCCCGACACTGTCGAGTTCAGGCAGTTTGCCGAGAAGCAGATAATTTACTATTACAGCGGTAAGGAATTCGACGTTCACGGGGCAGAGGTCGAGGTTTACAACAGGTTTATTGACTCCCACTTTCTTAAGCGCCTCTGATACGCCGATTATCCGGGCTGGGTTCGGAGCCGCCGCCGGCACGCCGCCATAGGTCGCGCAGCTCCCGACTGCCAATATCGCCACTGCGGGGCCTGCAAATTCTTTGAAAATGTCTATCATCTCCTTGCCGCCTATCATGCCAAACCCTTTTCTGGTGGGCATCCCGCCTTCTATAACAAGAATATACCCGCCGTCTTTTCTTGATTTGTCGAGTATTTCTTCAGCCTGCTTTCCTGCAGCAGCCATTATTGTTTCGTTATAATCAAGACTAAGCACATCAAGGACCAGGTCCGCCGCATTCGGATATGTCGCTTTGATCAGCGCTTCGGTACAGCCGGAATCGGAAGCAAAATTCAACCATACAACGGGAGGCCTCTTTGAGGCTTTCTCTATCGCAGCCGCTATCTTCGGAGCATATAGCTCCGATAACCCCAGGAGAGCTGCTGTGGCACCGCAATACTTAAGGAAATCCCTTCTGTTGACACCGCGAAACTCAACTGCATCAAGAAACTCCCTGGTGGTTCCATCATCGTTTTCTGCCATTATCCATCCTCCCTTTTTTGTATTCTTAATCCATGTCAAAACCTTGAAAATCGACGCGACCTCTGCACTCGTGAGCATCACTTACTTAAGGGCAAAGGTATCCATCCTTTTACATATAGCAATATTGATACCTGTTCAGAAATCGCATGGATGCGGTGGATTAAAAGGAAATAACACAAGCTGAAAGAATATGGACACTGTAAAAAATACATACACTGTATTTTTTACAGTGTAATAATTACAGTGCCGGGAGCGGTATCCGGATAGTAAAATCACTGGATACTCTCAACTAAAAATTATTAAAACTGTATCTGACATTTCTTGACGCCCCCCTCATCCTTAATCCACAGCAGTATCTTTCTGGAACGGGTACACCAGTCTCTTACATCAGCTTCGAATGTAGCGCAGTCCGCAATGACCTCAAGGACATCCCCCCGATTCATCTTGATAGCCGTCGCGGTTATTTTCAGTGTAGGTTGCGGGCATTTGAGTCCTCTTGCATCAATCGTTTGAAGCGCCATATCTGTTCCTCCTTTAAAATCAGGTTGCGGTTGAGGTTAAGGCTGAGAGTTAGGTTTTATATTTTCTTAACCTTAACCTAAGCCTTGACCTCTATTAATTGGTCCCAGTCTTCTGACCGTATCCTCCATATCTTTTATGATTGCAACAAATTTATCGCTTTCACCCGCAGACACATAGTCAAAACGGCATCTGTCCCCATCTATGCCAAGCTGATCCAGAAGCCTCAAAAGGATGCGGTGGCGCTGTACCGCCTTGTAATTTCCTTCCTTGTAATGGCAGTCTCCCGGATGACACGCGAGTATTATAACTCCGTCAGCGCCTTTTTGAAATGCCTTCATCACAAACTGCGGGTCTACCCTGCCGCTGCACATGACCTTGACCACATTGATACCCGGCGGGTATGTGTTCTGGGCTGTCCCTGCCTTGTCAGCCCCTGCATATGAACACCAGTTGCACAGGAATCCCACAATCTTCGGCTCAAAAGGCTCCTGAGTTCCGGCGTCAGTCATCGAAGCACCCCTTCTATCTCCGCAATTATTTCTTCCGTAGTAAAGTGCCTGCATGTAGCAGCAGCAGCAGGACAAGCCGCCACGCATGTGCCGCACCCCTGGCATAATACATCATTGACTTCATATACTCCTTTTTCAGCATCGAACGATATAGCCTTGTAAGGGCATATCGCGGCGCACACTCTGCATCCTGAACATCTCCCGGCGTCTATAACCGCAGTAACCGGATTTATTTCGAGTTTCCTGCCCACGACCAGACCGGACAGTATGTACCCTGCAACAGCCATCCCCTGGTTTATAGACTTCTGAATGTCCATAGGGGACTGGCATGTCCCCGCCAGGTACACACCTTTTATCCTGCTCCGCGCGGAATCCATCCTGCCGTGCAGTTCTTCAAAAAATCCGAATTTGTCCCGTGTCGTGTCCAGTATTGCCCCGAGTTTCCCGGAATCGTCAGCAGGAACTACCGCAGGGCATAGTATGATCATGTCCGCGGAGACATTCCCCTCCCGGCCTGCCGAGTCTTTGAACCTGAAGGATTTCCTGCCGTTTTGCGCATCCACATTCAAATCCGATATGTCGTTGTACCTGATGAACGTCGCGTCCGGATTGCTTTTGGCATGACGATACAATGCGGCCTCTTCTTTCCCGGGCATGGAAAGCTCTTTATAGAAGTGATATATCTTTGTGCCGGGTATCTTCTTCTCAATCAGATGGTTGAATTTAAATGCGGACTCGCAGCATATGCCGGAACAATATTCCTTGTGGTCCGCATCAAGGCTGCCGACGCAATGCACTATTGCCACGCTTCCGGGAGAATCCCCCAGCGATGTCCGGATCTCACCCTCAGTCGGACCGTTTGATGCAAGGACCCGCTCAAATTCTGGTGATGTATAAATATCAGGATACTTGCCATACCCGAGGTTGGGTATTTTTTTGCAGTCATATGTGTCAGAGCCCACTGCAACCACAATAGCGCCGGCATTCCTTTCAATGATCTTTTCCATGTCGTCATAAATGATTACGTTGTCTACAGGACAAGCGTCCCTGCACAGGTGACAGTCCTCTTCTTTATTCCTGAGGCAGACTTTGCCGTCTATATATGGCGCGTTCGGCAGCGCACCGGCGAACGGAAAAGAGATGGCCTTCCTTTCGCTTAAGCCGCAGTTAAACGAATTCCCGGCTGAGACAGGACAGGGTCCAATGCATTCCGCGCACCCGATACATTTTTGAAGATCCACATATCGCGGCTGTTGTCTGATCTTCACAGTGAAGTTGCCGTAGGAACCGACAACATCAACAACTTCGGCCAGCGTCAGCAACTCTATGTTCTCAGCGTGGTCTCCATGCAGAATATCGCCAAGGACAGGCTCAAGCATGCACGGACCGCACTCCATGTTAGGGAAAAGCTCTTCGTACCTTACCGGCATACCGCCTATGACAGGCGTTTTCTCGACGACAACAACTTTTCTGCCCGACTCAGCTATGCTTAAGGCAGCCTTTAATCCGGCAGGACCGGCTCCAATGACAAGGACATCGGGACAGACATCAATCTCCTTTTGCTCGAGAGGGTTATGCAGAGAAACCCTTTTAATGGCAGCTTTGATATAGCGTGCAGCCTTCCCCGTGGCTTTTGCCTTGTCTTCTGTTACCCATGCGAGCTGCTCCCGCACATTTACCATCTGCATAAGATACGGATTCATGCCGGCCTTCGATAATACCCTCATAAAAGTGCTCTCGTGATCGCGCGGCGAACATGCGGCTATTACTACCCGGTCGACCCTGTTTTCCTGCAGCTCCTTTTCCAGGGCCTCCTTACTGTCTTCAGAACAGATAAAGTCAACCGTCCTGAATCTAATCTCGCCGCCGGGAAACTCGGACATTATGTCTTTTTTCACACGCTCCCAATCAACCTTATCCGATATGTTAGTCCCGCAGTTGCAGAAATAAACCCCGGTCTTCATGCTCAGCCCCCCTATTGCAAAAAAAATTGAAGTTGTGAAGGTGAGAAGGTGCGAAGTTATGAAGGCACATCACAACTTCATAACTGCTCAACTTCTCACCTTCGCATGTTAATTACCGAATCCCAAGTACGAAATTATTTTTTCAACAGCCACAGGTACTGCTTTTTCAACATCTTCGGTAAGATATTCACTGAATGTCTCGACGTCTGCCGCCTCTATGCCCCATATAATGACTTTATCAGGGAGCGAAAGGCCGAGCAGCTTCCCCATGTTCAGAGCGGTTGAAAGATTGGTGTCATGAGTGCATACTAAATTTTTTGTGCCACGCATGCCTGAAAGGGGCATGGAACTGACTGTCCCCGCGGCTGCGCTGCCCGTCACCATCGCGTCAACAATAATCGCACTTTCATAGCCGACCAGTTCATCCATAAGCCTGAGCCCGCCTGCGTAAACCTCTTTGGCGTCTATATGAAACTCTCCGTTGAGCCTCTCCTTTAATGCCCTCACAACTTTTATGCCCACACTGTCATCGCTGAGTATGGGATTTCCAAGGCCTATCACAACGGTTTTATTCATCATTTCAATTCAGACAGCGCAGGCACAATATTCATCAGTCCCTTCTGAATGTCCTGATGGCATCACCGTTGCAGTCCCTGATATTAACTATCAAAGGCATCTTCCCGGGCATTGAATGCGTTGCACACGAAAAACAAGGATCGTAAAGCCTGAACGCCATCTCGATCATGTTCAGCAATCCCTCGCTTGCAACCTTGCCTTTGGTAATGAGCTTCTCAGCGGCCCTTTTTACGGACATCGTTATAGGCGCATAATTATTTGTTGTCCCGACTATAAGATTCACCTTTTTGAGAACACCCCTTTCATCAGAAACATAATGGTGGGTAAGCGTGCCCCGCGGCGCTTCAACAGAACCTATTCCGACCCCTGCAATCCTCTGAGGTATTGTCCTTACGTCAGGGAAGGTGATTTCAGGGTCAACAGCGAGTTCGAGCATATGCTCCGCTGCATATAGAAGCTCTATAAGCCTTGCCCAGTGAGTAGCGAGCCTGTGATGGATAGGCTGATACCTGCCGTTTGCCTTCACAGAGCCGAAGGTTTCGTACATCATCTCAAAGTGCTCCTGCGCCTTTGGTGTAGCCATTTCATCAGACACATTGAGTCTTGATAAAGGGGTTGCACAATAAATCCCGCTGTCCATGCCGTCAACAAAGCCTTTCCATCCTATTTTCTTGATATACGGGAACTTCAAATAGGTCCACGGCTCAACACGTTCCGCTATATGGTCCATGTATTCACTCGCCCGGTACTTCACATATTCCCCGCCTTCCGGGTCGACTATGCGAATCATGCCGTCATAGAAATTGACCCGGTTCCTGTCATCGACAGTCCCCATGTAATATGTCTTATGCATATATATGTCTGAGGTAACAAGGTCAAGATAGGTCTTGTTCTTTAAAACTATATCATCGAATGCCTTGAGTGAAAAAAGAGCAAAGTCGATATTCTTTTTTGCAATATCCTCTATCTCTTTCCGCTCCTCTTCAGAAATTGACCGGCTCCAGCCGCCAGGCATTCCCGCTGCCGGATGGATACCCCGCCCGCCGAGCATTTTAATTACATGATGGTTCCTTGCCCTGCAATCTATCACCTGTTTGCCTATATCGAGTCCGACCTTTTTGATTACGCCCAGAATATTTCTTTCAGCAGGCGGGGCCTCGGGGCCGACTATAAAGTCAGGACCGCCAAGCGCATAAAAATGCGTTGTGTGGTCCGTTACGTAGAAGGCCATATAGAAAAGCTCTCTTATCTTTTTGGCAGCAGGCGGCGGCTCGACGCCGAAGAGCGCATCGAGCGCTTTCACAGATGCCAGGTGGTGGGCTTCAGGACATACGCCGCAAATCCTGTTGGTTATGACAGGCATATCTTCAGCAAGCCTTCCCACACAGAACTGCTCGAATCCCCTCAGTTCGGGTATCTGGAAATATGTGTTCGCAACACTGCCGTCTTCGTTCAGAAAGATCTCTATCTTTCCATGCCCCTCAAGCCTTGTAACGGGGTCAATGGTTATTCTGTTCACTTGATCCTCCCCCTGAGAATAGAATCCGGCAGGCTGAATTTGTAAAATGTGCCTGCAAGATCGGGTATAGCTGAAATAATCTCGTCAACCCTCCCGGCAATCTCCTCTTCAGACATGCCCTTTGTGTCTCCGATATCGAGTATAGAGCCTATTGCAGCAACCATTTTCGCCCCCTGGTCAAGCACCCCCTCCGGCGGTCCATAACAGCCGATACAGGGCATACTTACCTGCGGGCAGAGTCCGCCGCAGCCGCTCCTTGTTGCAATGCCCATGCAGACTATCCCCTGCTCAAGAAGACACTTGTCCTTTTCCGGAATTATTTCATAAGTCCTGTATAGTTTCTTTATCTTCTTGTCATCTTTCTTCAGCGGGCACTCATCACAGACTGCCGAGTTGCCGGCCCCTATCACACTGCCCCTGGGAGGAAGCGGAGCACCTGTCACAACCGCCTCGACCACGTTCCAGATCTGGTGTGGCTCGGGCGGACAACCCGGAATAAAATAATCAACATCCACCACCTGCGCCAGAGTCTTCACCCTATCAAAAAAAACAGGGATATGCAAAGTTCCTTCAGGCACTTGAACCTCGGAACGGGGAATGACGCCGGCAATATTATCAATAGTAGGATTGTCCAAATAGATGGCCTTCAGATGGCTGTCTCCCGAATGCAGATTGCTGAGTCCGGGAATGCAGCCCTCATATGAACAGGAGCCGAAAGCAATCAGCAAATCCGACTTTTTTCTCATCAGACAGGCCATCTCTTCATTTTCTTCCGTCCTTATGGCGCCGTTGAACAGCGTGATTGCAATGCTCTTGTCAGACATTGCTTCAATGTCCTTTTTCTTTGTATCAAGGAGACAGGGGCAGAACATAAACTCAAAATTGGCATCGACGTCGAGGATCTTTTCATTTATATTTACAAGCGCAATTTCGCACCCTCCGCACGACGCTGCCCAGTACATGCTCAGCTTAGGTTTTTCGGCCATGTTTATCCACCTTGTTATCCGGAAATTCTTTATTAAGGTAAAGCAGGCAGAAGTAGAGGTTAAGGTTAAGAAAGAGCAAAGACTGTCGGTTCTTTTTTTCTTTATCTTAACCTTAACCTCAACCTTTACCTGCCGAATATTCTTTATGTTCGTATTTGCCGTTATATATTGTCAATCTATACCCCGTAGTCCCTGATTTTTTTCAACAGAGTCTTCAGCGTGACCTGCAATATTGCAGCAGCCTTTGTCTTATTCCCGCCCGTTTGCTCGAGGGCAAGCCTTATGGCAATCTTCTCAGCTTCATTCATGCTCATGGCGGGACCGTGGCTTTGCAATGCCGATGCTTTGTTGTCAGCCACTCCGGTTAAATTGTGCATATCCCTGATAACACGGTTGACCAAGTCCGTTGTTACAGCATTATCATCGCAAAGCAGGGCGGCCCTTCTCATCACATTCTTAAGATCTCTCACATTTCCATGCCAAGTCTGTTTCATAAGAAAATTTATCACATCATCGCTTAAGAGAGAGATATATTTGTTTAAATCCGACGAGACTTCAGTGAGGAACCCCTGTGCCAGAAATGCAATATCGTCGGGTCTTTTCCTTAATGGAGGGAGATGTATGGTAAATTCATTAAGGCGGTAATAAAGGTCTTCCCTGAATCTCTTGTCCTTCACGGACTGGGCCATGCTTTTGTTAGTGGCGCCTATTATGCGGACATTTGTATCCACCGGACTGTTGCTTCCTACAGGATAAAATCTCTTCTCTTCCACCACTTTTAATAGCTTGCTCTGGACATAAGGTGTTATGTTTTGCAGTTCGTCTATAAAAATCGTACCCCTGTCAGCGAGTTCAAAATACCCTTTCTTCCTTTTCTCAGCACCGGTAAAGGCCCCTTTTTCGTAACCGAACAATTCGCTCTCGACGAGTGTCTCCGGCATGGCGCCTACGTCCAATGTTATAAACGGACCCTTTACTCTCCCGCTAAGGTTATGTATGATACTCGCGATAAAAGTCTTGCCGGTCCCCGTTTCCCCCTCGATTATCAACGAAAACTCCGAAGAGGCCACTCTTCGGATATCTTCAATGACCTTTTTAATAGCGCTGCTCCTGCCCAATAACATTTCGAGTGAAGACGCAAGACTCTTGTCGAGCTGCCTTATCTCTTTTTTAAGCCTTCTCTTCTCAACAGCCCTTTTGATTACCATCACAAGATTGTCGAGTTCGGGGGGTTTACACAGGAAGTCATACGCCCCGAGTTTCGTAGCCTCCACCGCAACCGGAACATCGCCGTAAGCGGTAATCATAATGACAGGCAGTTCAGAGTCTGTTTCCCTTATTTTTTTCAAGACATGGATACCGTCCATGTCAGGCATTTTAAGGTCGAGGAGAACAACATCCGGAATTCCCTCTGCGAGGATTGAAAGCGCCTGCTTGCCGCCAGATGATTCAGTAACTGAAAACCCCTCGCCTTTGAGGAATTTCGAAAAAACATTCCTTACCGAGCGTTCGTCATCGACTATGAGAATCTTTGTCTCCATTACCTGTCCAGCACCTCCCTGATTTTCGCCAGAAGCAAATCGGTCGCTATCGGTTTCGAAATAAATTCAAAACCTTCCTCCAGTATCCCCTGTTTTGAAATCATTTCGTCCGCATATCCGCTCGTGAATATCGCCTTCATATCAGGCTTGAGTTTCCTTATCTCTTCATATACTTCCCTGCCGTTCTTTACAGGCATTATCACGTCCAGAAGGAGAAGGTCTATCGAATCCCCGTCCTCATGAAACCTCTTCACCGCCTCTGCCCCGTTTCCGGCCTCAATCACCCTGTAGCCGAACTCCTCAAGGACCATCCTGATCATCTTCATTGCCTGGCTTTCGTCCTCAGCAACCAGTATCTTCTCACCCCTGCCCGCAGCAGACTGATAATTTACTGACTCGCGATTTGCCGACTTCGGCACATCTTCTGCCGTAGTATTGACCATGGGCAGATATATCCTGAAGGTCGTCCCCTTTCCCTCTTCGCTCCAAACATTGATGTAGCCGCCGTGCTGTTTAATGATGCCGTAGACCATAGCCAATCCAAGCCCCGTGCCTTTGCCGACTTCCTTTGTTGTGAAAAACGGGTCAAATATATTTTCTTTCGTCTTGCGGTCCATGCCGATACCCGTGTCGGATACCGTCAGCACAGCATACGCGCCCCTGTTTTCAAAAAGGTGGTTTTCCGCACAACTGTCGTCAATGTTGACCGCTGCAGTCTCAATAATCAGACTCCCCCCGTCAGGCATTGCATCACGGGCATTGGCAGCAAGGTTCATCAGTACCTGTTCAATCTGCCCGGAGTCTACCATTACCTCAAGCTCTCCGGGGTCCATAAAGGTCTTGAGTTCTATGTCTTCCCCCATGATCCTGCTTAGCATTTTCTCCATGTTCCCGGTTATGTAATTGAGGTCAATAAGGACAGGGCTTATTACCTGTTTCCTGCTAAAGGCAAGCAGCCTGTGCGTGAGGTCAGCCGCGCGATTAGCCCCGCCAAGTATCTCTTGTATAAACTCCTGCGCGGTTGCATCATCTTTAAGCCTCCTTTGCGCCATAGTCCCGAAGCCTTTGATTACGGTGAGAATATTGTTAAAGTCATGGGCCACGCCGCCCGCAAGCACACCCACTGCCTCCATCTTGTGGGACTGACGGAACTGCTCTTCCATTTTTTTCCGCTCTGTGATGTCAAGAATCATGGCAAAGGAACCGTGAAAATGATGCCCGGCATCAAGGATCGGTGTTGCCGAAACAAGTGTCCACACTGCCTCATCGTCTTTGCGGCGCCACCGGCGCTCATAATGCTCCGCAAGACCCTGTCGCCGCTTCTCCATCTTCATTGCGTGATCGGGCAGGTCGACTTCAAAGATAAAAGATTCTATCTTCCGGCCGATCATTTCTTCCGCCTCATATCCCAGCATCTCGGCCATCTGGGCGTTAACAAAAATGGTCCTGTAATCTTCATCCTGCACCCAAATCCCCTCGTTGGCCGTGTCGACTATCAGGCGGTACTTCTCCTGGCTCTGTTGTAATGCCTCCTCCGCATGTTTGCGCTCAGTTACGTCATGGAGGAATATAAAAATCATCCCTCCCGCTATGTTGATGTAATTGGCGCTGACTTCAATATTAACGATTCTGCCGTCCTTGCATCGGTGATACGTCTCGAAACGGTCGGAGCCGATTTCAACTATCTTCCGGAGATGCCGCGCGGTATCTTCGGGTCTTTCAAGGGCTTCAACGTCCGGGATGACCATGCTCAGCAGTTCCTCGCGACTGTAACCTATCAGATTGCAATAAGCTTCGTTAACATCCAGGAACCGTCCTTCCATATCTACAACCCAAAAGCCGTCCATGGAATTGCTCATAATAGTCTTGTACAATAATTCTGAGCGTTCAAGGGTTCTTTCATAGACCTGGGCATTCGATATGGCGAGGCTGGCAGCGTCGAGTATGCCTATCAGAACCTCGAAGTCAATGGTATTCTCAGGTTTTGACATCTCAGAAATATCGCAGACCAGCAGACCCACAGGGAAAAATAATTCGCAGTTGATGCATTTGCGAAGCTTTTCCTGCATGTCGGTTATTTTTTCCCCCTTGCAGACCGTAGAGGGTATTGTCCAGCACCGTGTATCTTCGGAGTCGAAGGCCGGGCAATCAGAATAGGCGCAATTAAAATAGACATTGCACTTCTTTTTAAAGGACGACCAGACCGGCAGCAGCACTGCTTTTCGTGAATGCTGAAAGAGTGAAGAGAAGATTTCTTTTTCATAGTCGGAAGTTTCTGCGGACGGATATATCATGCATGCCACACACGACAGGAATGTTTCTGTAAAAACGTTCGGGCCGCTGAGGGGAATGACTACTTCGGCAGGGGTTTTAGAACGGTCGTCTTTATTTTCGCAGTGTACAAGAGAGAATCGAGACTTGTCCACAGAGAAGTATTTCAGCCTGGAAATGCTTTCGAGGGACCTAATGGAATCCATCAGGACCGACATAACCTCTTCCAGACAAATGGAGGAGCGGAGCTTCTCAGTAAGAACATATATCCGCTTCAGCTCTGTCTGCTTTGCATGCAGATGTCCGGACAGATAGGTAATAAAATAGGCGGCGAACAGGAGCGTGCTGGCGAATATGCCGCCGTAGGCCGCCATGACAAATACGTTTGAATGGATAAAAGAATCATTTTTAAAAATGGAAAGACGCGGTACGATGCCCAGATATAAAGAGCCCATGACAACGCCCGTCATAAGAATGGCGATCCCCGCAGTTTTAAACGCCCATTTCCCCGGGAGTAAGACGCCGCTGACCCCTATATGAAAAACAAAGAAATAGAGGAACGGGCTGTTGTAACCTCCCGTAAAATAGACCACGACAGAGAGCGCAAGGTAATCGAGCAATATCTGGTTGATGACATTTTCCCGCAGATTAACCGACGATGTCCGGAGTTTGAAATGGCACCAGCCGTTATAGCTGACAACGAAGCCTATTGTCAGGTAAACAGGAAGAAGAGGAAAGGTAAGGTTTCCAGCGTCCCTGACTATGAACGTAGCAGGGGAAACGATCAGGCAGCCGATCCATCTGATTTTTATGAGCCACTTCAGCCACTCCCTTATTTCAGCATCACCGTAGGGCATCTTTTCTCCTCAGCGGTCGCATGTTTACGTTGATAAGGGGATTGCCGAAACGCACCTTAATATTAGAATTAGTTGACTTAACAATTGCAGGAGGCCACTACTAATGATAATTAGTAAAGCACAAATTTTTCTCCCGCGTCAATAGTGAGGAGCTGTTGGTAGTGTCTCAGTTTGTTTTTGCTCTGTATCAATTAGCCTTTGTATTCCATCTGCTGGTATATACTGAAAATTGTCTATGCCGCAATTTCTCGAAGTGTGGGCGGCTTCCGCCTTCCCACTACCAGAACTCAGGTGATCCAGAGCAAAAACAAACTGAGACACTACCGGGGTGTTTCTCTAATATCTTTCTGCGGGGCGCTCTGATATGATTTTTTGGAAGATGGCGGTGTTTGCTTACGGATAACGCATGATATAAAGCCAGTATCGTCATGAACGGAAAAAAATTCCATTAAGCAAAAATTACACACGTAAAGCAAAATTGAAAGAATTAGGAAATTTTCAATTTACTTTAATTATAAGCAGTTAGCCTGCATGGCTGTTATAGAGGCTAACTGGAACATAAATTGCTTTGTAACAGGTAATCTTACAATATAAAAGGCAGGAGGCACACAATATGTCAGCTACAATAGGAAACTTGCCAAACTATAACCACCGGCAAGCGAGGATAGATCCAGCCACAGAAAAATCACAGGCACCGGTCGCTCAACCGGAATTATCACTTGTAGAGGATAAGGTCACGATCTCATCAGGGGATAATACTTTCCTGTCCATGACAATGGGCCGGATATTGCGCGGCATCTCCTCCTTGTCCAGCCAGGACTTGGGACAAATACACCAGCTTAATCCGGTAATGGTAGGGTCGCTTCTGGCGGATTAGTGCAGATTAATCTTGAAGCCTACGACGTGCCCTTTAGCTTTAGCCGGCGAGTGTCTCTACGAACTGCAAGTATGCTGCGAAGGGGACAATAATGCGCATTCCCATAACTGCTTCACTTCTGGCGGGATGCCAAGCAAACCATCCGATGTCGCATCGCAAAGTTACCAGTTCGCCCGAGGGGATATGAAAACTAATCTCTGTCATGGTCTTGGGAGCCAACTTGTCAGATAGGTTGCGCAGGGTGCAGGTCAAATATTCCGCTTCATAGTTTTTCGCATTAGATGAACTTTCTGATTCAAGGGTCAGCACGGTTACCTTATATTCTATCCCGTGCTCGGAGACATTAGTGATATATCCCTCGTAATGCGCCTGTCCCGATTTGATGGTGGCACGTATACTGACAGGGATGCGTAGTGAACATCTCCTTTCAACGAATTCCATAGACTACATATTAACATATTTTTATTTGCCACTATGCAGTCACGGTGCAAGGCATCTTTTCCGATTGGTATTTGCAGGCCGGCGTAAGAATCTATGTAAAGAACTGTTTGGGACAGGACACTAGTCTTGATTATTGTTGTGCAGGAATCGATGTAACAAAAATTTCTAATTCAATGAGTCTTTGTACTCGACGCTGATGTCGTAGTCAATACTCGCGTGATTCTTGCCAAAAGACTCGTTTTTCCCTTTACATGCAAGTTTCCCTTTTAAAGTATTCTTGTGCCCCTTTACCACGACAGCAATAACTTTCGTAAGATCAAACCCTCCGCTTTCGCAGCCCGGAATAGCGCAACTTATCTTGAAGTTCGCCACAGAGTCAGGACGGTAATTGATGGTGCGAACCATGAGAACAGGCATTGCTCCAACATGGTAATAAGTTAAAACAAGGGTTATTTTCGAAACGATGGGAAAGTTCTCCGAAACCAGCCCTGCCTCCAGGTCCATCTGGGCTCTTTGCTCCCTTCTCTGTAACTGTGCACTTCGGCTGAATGACATAGACATAAACACTCCTTTTTTAAATTTGCAGATTTTTATACGAGGAATTCGAGACGACATACCCAGAGGTTAAATACCGCCGGTCAGATAGTGGGCCACACGGGCCCACCACTGTCTCTTTACTCTATATCGTCATGAATAAACTGCAAGAAAAGGACAACTTTCATTAAGCAGGTCTTCTTCAGATACGCTTATTATTCCTTTACTACGTTGACTGCCTTTGGCCCTTTGTCTCCTTTTTCAACATCGAAAGACACCCTGTCACCCTCGGCAAGTGATTTGAATCCCTGTGCCTGAATGGAGGTGTGATGGACAAATACGTCACTGCCATCTTCTGCTGTGATGAATCCAAAACCTTTTGAATCATTGAACCATTTTACTGTTCCCTTCATAGTACTGTGTTCTCCTTCGCTGCGAAATAAAAAAAACCACCAAGACAAAATGTCCCGTGGTCATCTGAAATCTCATTTTATATTATAAAATCCCGTATCACCAACTTAATAATATATATCATAGCATGAAAATAACAGGAACTTCAACCATATTCTTTTTGTTATTGCACTTCCCGGATTCTGCCGCCAGTTCCAGCTGAAACTTGATCCAGGCGCTTGCATCAAGATAATAAAATATCACCGTCTATCCTTTACCAAAAGCTTAGATGCGCGAATGAAATACATGGACCTTGTGTCTTCTGTTTCAAAAGTTAGGACTTAGCCATACACAACTTTATCAGATGTATGATAAGTCTTACACAAAAATTAGATAATTACTTACAGCATTTATGTTTTTTTCATGATAGAAATATATGTAGGTAATCAACTCCATCATATAAAAGTTGTGAGAGTTGGTGGTCTTCTCCTAACAAAGAAAGTATCAGTGCAGAAAAACCGTTTTTTTGTGGAGTTAAAATTTATGCTCAGATATTGTTTTCGTCTTACAGTTTTTGTGTTAACGGCGATTGCTTTTTACTTAGGTTGTTTGCATTCTTATGCCGGGGCCGCCACTGCTGCTTTCGCAGTCAACTCCGGCGGGCCAAGGTACACGAGTCCCTCGTCAGGAATAACCTACCAGGCAGACAGGGACTTTTCGGGAGGAACAACAGCTTCTACCACGGCAACTATCAGCAACACTTCTGACGGCAAGCTTTACCAGACCGAACGTTACGGCAATTTCTCATACAATATCCCTCTTGCCAATGGTAACTACAATGTAACACTTAAGTTCGCCGAAATCTACTGGAATGGTCCAGGAGATCGTATCTTCAACGTCAGCATGCAGGGAACACAGGTAATAACCAACCTTGATATTTATGCTCAGGTGGGCAAAGATGTAGCCTATGATGTCACGGTCCCCGTTAGTGTTACCAATGGCACGTTGAATATTACCTTCGCTACTGTTGTCGATAATGCCAAGGTGAGCGCCATCTTAATAACTCAGGGCACGACTGCCTGCACTGCGAGCGCTCCTACGGTTAGTATCACGCCGACCTCTCAGACGGTCACGAGCGGGGGGAGTGATACATACTCCATCAGTATCAAGAACAATGACGTGGGGACATCCTGTACCAGCACCACATTCAATCTTGCTGCCTCTGACACGAACAGCACAAACTTTAACGTCTCCACTGTAAGTCCGGGATCAGTGACCTTGTTGCCCGGGAACAGCGTCGCTTCGACTCTTACAGTAACTGCAAAAGCAGGGCAGACAAGCGGGACCGACAGCACCACAATTACAGCAGGCGCATCAGGCCACGCAAACGGCGTATCCAATGCCGCAACAACAACGATCAGCGCCTCTGCCGCTGCTGCCTTTGCAGTCAACTCCGGCGGGCCGCAGTACACGGGCCCATCATCAGGAATAACGTACCGGGCAGACACGGACTATTCGGGAGGAACGTCCGCTTCTACCACAGCGCCTATCAGCAACACTTCGGACGGCACTCTTTACCAGACCGAACGTTACGGCAATTTCTCATACAATATCCCTCTTGCCAATGGTAACTACAATGTAACACTTAAGTTCGCCGAAATCTACTGGAATGGTCCAGGAGATCGTATCTTCAACGTCAGCATGCAGGGAACACAGGTAATAACCAACCTTGATATTTATGCTCAGGTGGGCAAAGATGTAGCCTATGATGTCACGGTCCCCGTTAGTGTTACCAATGGCACGTTGAATATTACCTTCGCTACTGTTGTCGATAATGCCAAGGTGAGCGCCATCTTAATAACTCAGGGCACGACTGCCTGCACTGCGAGCGCTCCTACGGTTAGTATCACGCCGACCTCTCAGACGGTCACGAGCGGGGGGAGTGATACATACTCCATCAGTATCAAGAACAATGACGTGGGGACATCCTGTACCAGCACCACATTCAATCTTGCTGCCTCTGACACGAACAGCACAAACTTTAACGTCTCCACTGTAAGTCCGGGATCAGTGACCTTGTCGCCCGGGAACAGCGGCGCTTCGACTCTTACAGTAACTGCAAAAGCCGGGCAGACAAGCGGGACCGACAGCACCACCGTTACGGCAACTTCTTCAGGCCATACCAGCGGCGTATCCAATGCCGCAACAACAACAATCAGCGCGGCTGCCGCTGCTGTCTTCGCAGTCAACGCCGGCGGGCCGCAGTACACGAGCCCATCATCAGGAATAACGTACCGGGCAGACACGGACTATTCGGGAGGAACGTCCGCTTCTACCACAGCGCCTATCAGCAACACTTCGGACGGCACTCTTTACCAGACCGAACGTTACGGCAATTTCTCATACAATATCCCTCTTGCCAATGGAGATTATATTGTGACTCTTAAGTTCGCCGAATTTTACTGGAATGCTGCAGGAGAGCGTATCTTCAATGTCAGCATGCAGGGCAAACAGGTAATAACCAATCTTGATATCTATGCTCAGGTGGGCAAAGACGTAGCATACGATCTAACTTTTCCCGTTACAGTTATTAATGGCTCGCTGGCTATAGCCTTTAATACTGTTGTCGATAATGCCAAGGTTAGCGCAATCCTAATAACACAGGCCGCAAGCCCCGGAGTAAGTTGGGTAGCACTTAATCCTGTCAGTGTAGTAGGAGGCAATACATCACAGGGATCGGTCACACTCAACGGGGCGGTGCCGGGTGGAGGCGCACTTGTGAATTTAACCAGCAGCAATCCCGCTGTTGCAACTGTGCCTTCAACAGTAAACGTCCCGGCAGGGGACACGAATGCCCTCTTCAATGTGACGACCTATCAGACAGCCAACCAGGCCCTGGCGATCATTTCAGCGACTTATGGAGGCATCACACAAACAGACACTCTCGCAGTGAAGCCGGCAAGCCAGGCAAGTGCGGACTGGTCTACTTTTGGCTATGATCTTGCCCGCACAGGATTCAATCCAAATGAATCTATCCTCGGCGTCAGTAATGCAAGCAACCTTCATCTGCTATGGTCCTTCGACCTCGGCGCAGTGACAATTATGGAACCGGCAGTCGCGCTCGGCGTCATGATTAATGGCGTCTCGACAAACGTGCTCTATATCGGGTCCGAACACGGTGACTTTTATGCGCTGAACGCCGACACAGGGTCTGTTATCTGGCAAGAAAACCTGGGTTCACAACTAACCGGCTGTACCGATATGCCTGACGAAATCTTCGGGGTGAGCGGAACCCCAACCCTTGACCGGGCTGCCAACCTCCTTTATGTTGTCGGTGGTGATGGCAAGGCGCACGCTCTCAACCTCTCAACAGGGGCCGAGGCCTCAGGCTGGCCTGTCACCGTGACCAACGATCCCGCCGACGAGCACACATATGGCGGTGTAACTGTTTTGAATGGTAAACTTTATGCCGAGGTCGCCAGCTATTGCGATTACAATACCTATTTCGGCAGGGTCGTTGAGATCGATTTCACTCAGCAGCCGCAAGTTACAAACATCTGGTATCCGGCGGGTGGACAGGTAATAGGCGGCGGCATATGGGGGCCCGGGGGGGTCTCTATCGATCCATCGGACCAACACGTTTTTACAGCTACGGGCAACTCTTTCTATTCCCCGGAATCATATATTTTCTCGGACAGCGTTGTAGAACTCTCGAATTCGCTTGATACCCTCGGCACGAACTATCCGGGGCTGACCGGAGGAGACGTGGACTTTGGCGCCACTCCGATCCTTTTCCAGCCGCAGGGTTGTCAGCCGATGGTCGCTGCAAAGAACAAAACCGGCGTATTTGTGGTTTACACTCGGGGCCAGATATCAAATGGTCCGATTCAGAGACTTCAGATTGCAGATGTGAGTAATGATATGTTCAATGGCATACCTGCCTGGAGCCCTGTGACCAATATGCTCTATATCGGAAATTCGTCTGATTCCAGCAGCGGAACTTTTTTTCGTGGTATGGTCGCACTGAACGTGCAAGGCAACTGTACTCTCGCACTGGCCTGGCAGCAGACTATCGGGCCGAATTTGACTTCGGTCTCGCCCCCAACTGTGGCCAATGGCGTTGTTTACTATGGGGATGGCACAGGGAATACAGAATATGCGTTCAATGCCGCGACCGGCACCCAGTTGTGGAACAGCGGCTCTACGATAACCGGTGGTATATATGCGGCCCCCACAGTTGTAAACGGCAAGCTATATGTGGGAGCCTGGGACTACCATCTTTACGCTTTCGGGCCATAGTCGCCAGTCCTCAGCTGGGCATGGAAACCGTTCATTTCTTCCCGCTGCCTAAAATCAACGCCGAGGTGCACCCCTCAAAATGACAGATTATAACCCTGTAAGACGCACTTAATTTCTCATAGTGTACATGTGTACCTGCCCTGGAGGCGTTGTTTCGGCGTGATTTTCAGGAAGAAAATAACAAATCATTTTTTAATCCTGGCGCCGATCGCTCTCAGAAAATCGTCGCTCGTTACAACCTTTGCCTGCCACGGGAACACCTTCTCCAGGAGTACGCGGTTCACTTCAGAATCGCGGTCGGCACAGGCATCAGACACTACGGCCAGCGAGTAGTCCATATCGGCAGCCCAGCGCACGGTGGATAAGACTACGCCGCTCGTCGAGATCCCGAACAACACCAGCTTGTTGATATCCTTTGCCCGGAGTATGGTTTCCAAGTCTGTTGTGGAAAAAGCACCGACCCGGCGCTTCGTGACCACGATATCGCCCGGCTGTGGCGCGACCCTCGAATCTATTTCTGCACCCGGTGTGCCTTCTATAAGACAGCCTGATTGTTTAAGGCCGCTGAATAGTTTATTCTGCAGATTGACCTCTGGGTAGCCCTCTCGGAACCGTACGACGACATAGATGATCTGGATCTTTGCTTGCCGCGCTTCCTTGAGTATCGCATTTGCTCTTTCGATTAGCGGGCCCCTGGCGTCTTCGGGAAGCATACCTACGATATCATTTTCATAGTCCATTATGAGCACGGCTGTTTTTCCGGGATTGATGATAAATCCCGGCTCAACCATAACAGCAGTACTGCCGTGGAGAGGTGCTTTCGTAGTATCCTGCTGATCAAGTCCGAAAGCATTCGTTCCGGACAGGGCCAGAAGCACAACGATTAATGACATGCGAGCGATTGATCTCATCAAATCCTCCTATTTTTGATTAATAAAACGATTTTAGTTTAACCAAACGGCCGAGCGCTTGCGTAAAGCGCTCAGGGCAAATTGCGTTCGCCTACCGTCGGAGATTATGCAATAAAGATTGAAGATTTGACCTTATCAGCAAATTCTCTTCGAGGCCGCTCTTTGAACTTATGATCTCTTTCCTCTGTTTCGGATAATGAGGCCGTTCAGGAAGTTTCTCTATATCTGATCGCCGCATTCTTTATAGTTTCTGTGGTCCGGGTTCCTGAAAAGAGCGGAGAGTTCAGATTTCGTAGTTTCAAAACCCGCAAGCTTCAGGATCTCAATAATATCAGTATCTTTGAGTTCTAACGCAATTCTAAGCTTTTTTAATATGTCATTATTGGTCATGCACTCTAACATCTCCAAAACATTCATGGTGCTATATTATATTAACCCTTTTATCTTCTTAAGGAGAAGCTATATGAACACAAACTTGAGAGTCGGCGTGGACAGGCGGAACGGCACATTTTCAAAACCAACTAAGGTTGCTCTATGATCAATAATTTGAAAGTCACCGCTTTTTGGCTCCAACGCATAGCTGTTGTTCTGACTCTTATTGTTGTTACAACTTCTTACGCCCCTGCCGAAGCGACGTCGCACTGTGCAAACCCGTCCGATGCAAAAATCGGGACCGAGCTTCCGAACGAAGCATGTCCAAGAAGTTATGTTGGCTCAGACCCAATCATTGAGAATTTTGGCGCACGTGAAGCGCCCTATGAAGGCTTTCTTGTATTTCCGCAAACAATCCTGCCCAATGGCTATAATGAAAAATCGCATCACTATACAAAACGCGAATATTCAATTTCTTTTGAAATAATCATAGATAACGTTGCATATGATTTTGACATCATAGAAAGTGGTGGAACTCAATTTTTTGAGCCAGATAAACAGAACATAGTGAAAGAGTTTAACTTAAATGGATGCAGCGGGCGTGTGTTCGCTTATCGAGAGCATTTAACAGAGCGACCAGCTCTCGCACTTTATTGGCTTAAATGCGCCAAAACAACGCCTATCCATTTCGGTGCAACAAGACCCTGCTCACCCATTTTGGCCCGACGATCTAGTCAATTTTCTTAAAGCAATGACGCCCGCAATCGGCGTTCCCTCGCTCGTTGGTCCGTTCCCGAAACCTACAGGGGGACTGTCTTAAACGCAGAGTTGATGGAAGATGCTCGCTCTGAAGTTGTGATAACCATAATAACAAAAGAACGCTTATATACAGGATAAAATGGAAAGCTGCCGGGTGTTGGGGTTTATATCACTCAAGGTTTTAACAATTACTTATCGTTGGCTATTTTAGGGATTTGCTTTACGATTGCGCCATTGTCAGCGGTTCCATCGGTTATCCCTCGCAGCATTTCAACATTTGCTTTGGCGTATTTTTTAGCCATTTCAGGTGAACTCTGACCAAGAATTCTTGACACAGTGTTGAAGTTACCATTGGTTTTTATCAGGACATCTGTCGCAGTGCTGTGGCGGGTGCCATTATACATTTTGATTCTCGGTGTTAATCGGGACCCCTGCCCTTTTACAGGCCCTATGCCATATCCTGCGTAAGTTTTCAGGCTTGCAAGGTCGGCTTTCTTCATTTAAAAATCCTGCGCTGGCAGCTTTGGTACAAAATAGATTAAAATGAACTTATATTGGGAGGTGTCGATGATAACACAGAAAGCTATTTCAGATATCCTTAAGCCGCTAATGGCGTCTGGAATTTACAAAGACGAAAAGCGTGCACTGAAAGACATTGTTGCCGACTATATCCGGAGAAAAATCGAGGCATATGACGCTGTTATCATTCAGATGGAGCGAAAACACCGCAAAGATTTCACTGAGTTTTCCAACGATATGCAGCGCCGGGCATACGTTGCCAAAGAGGATGACTGGATGGAATGGAAGGCTGCGATAACCATGAAAGAGGCTTGGCAGCAAGCCTTCAAAAAATTGCTTCGCAATGCAGCCTAAGTTCGATCTCAACAAAATCATTGCTGTACTTGAAGACGCACCCTTCATCGGAAAGGTTGAACTGCTACTGAGTGATGAAGTTGAGAAGAGGGGCTTTTATAAGCTCCGGTGCGTGCTTATCCCGTCGCGTTATAAGCTGGACATAAAATTCATCAAGACCGAAAAAGACCTCATATACTCGTATCAGCTATATGCAAACAAGGCAATCGCAAGATGGGATAACGAGCCTCACTACCCAGACCTGACAAATTTTCCTCACCACTATCACCGTAAAGACAAGGTGATAGCATCAGCACTGTCCGGCAGACCCATGCAAGATATAAAAAAACTGTTTTCATTAATTCTTGAGATTTTGGAGAGCGGCGCGTAACCGATATTCTTCAGTCCACTGCACCAATACTGCACCACCACTGACCAAAAAAGGGGTGGTTTTTGACAAAAAATAAGGGCATGCATTTCTGCAAACCCTTATAATTCAATTAGATATTCTTAAATTTCAATGGCGGGGCGGACGGGGCTCGAACCCGCGACCTCCTGCGTGACAGGCAGGCGTTCTAACCAACTGAACTACCACCCCAAACTAAAAACGTGATGAGCAACGTGTTATCGGCAATCAGTCTCTTTGGAAAATCATGCTTTTCTCTTTATCAACTAATCACCCGTCACTGCTCACTGATTGCTGTCTTATGGTAGGCGGAACAGGGATCGAACCTGTGACATCAGCCTTGTAAGGGCTGCGCTCTCCCAGCTGAGCTATCCGCCCGCGAAATGATATTAAACTACATAATGCCTTTTCTTGTCAATCAATCGGTTCGGGTGGTAGTAGGGCAGATTATTTGTGGGGAGGACGCCGCTGATGAAAACCGGCCCTCCCGCAGGGAATCAACCATATCTACCCCCTGCGGGAGAAGCCGGAGTATAACTACCTATTTCTTCTGCTTTAACTCAAAAGCCTTTTGTGACTTCTCTGCAGCTGCCTCAGCCCTCCTGGCTGCATCCTCTGCCCTCCTGGCTGCATCCTCTGCCTTGACGCCGGTGTCTTTGCAGCATTTCAGTGCTTCCTCTGCCAATGCCTTGGCCTCGGCAGCCTCCTTTTTTGCCCCACTAACATCGGCCCCTGAGCTTTCAAGAGCGGCTACTTTAGTTTCCAGAGCCGAGACCCTGGCCTCAAGCTTGCTGATCCTGTCGACCAGAGGGTTCATCTGCTGCTGTACATAATCCTGCGAGGCACACCCAAAAGCAATAAGAACTGTTACAAAAGCCAAAAATAGTGTCCTTCTCATCTTTTCCTCCTTATTTGAAAAATTTTGACTACTTTTAAGAAACATATCACTAAAAAAAGAGAATTGCAAGCATTTGCAAAAGAAAAATTTACCGTCTCCCCTTGTATCAAAGAGTGTGTGGCGAGGACTATATTTTGTAGTTTCTTAGTCATTACTTATAGGTTATTATATATGGACTATGCAGATCCTGAAGGAGGCGCCTGGTTATGAAGCTGCTGGCGATTGAAACATCGACCATGCTCGGCGGCATTGCGATCATGGAAGACAATACCCTTATTGCGGAATCCAGGATGAACGTGAAGGCCACCCATTCTGAGAGGATAATGGCGGATATCGACAATGCCCTCAAGCGCTCGGGCTTTACAATAGATGATATAGATGTGTTTGGTATCGCTTCCGGACCGGGCTCGTTCACAGGGCTAAGAGTCGGGCTCAGCACCCTTAAAGGCCTCAGCTACGCCACGGGGAAAAGGGTAGTTTCCGTCTCGACTCTCGAGGCGTTCGCCTGGAATATCACTTTTTCACCTCACCTTATATGTCCCTTGCTTGATGCGCGGAGAAAGGAAGTGTATGCGGGAGTATTTGAATGGTCTGATGACGGTTTCACAAAGATTGTCGACGAGCAAGCGGTAAAACTTGACACGCTTCTCGCCGCAATAGAGAAATCCACTGTTTTTCTCGGAGAGGGCGCTCTCCTTTACAAGGACCGGATTCAGGCATCTCTCGGAGAGAAAGCTCTTTTCGGGGCCCCTCAACATATGGTCCCCTCGCCGGCCAACGTTGCCTATCTATGCATGAGGAAAGCCGGAAACAACATGTTCGACAATCCTGAGCAGCTTGTGCCGCGCTATATGAGAAAATCCGAGGCAGAGGTAAAACTGGAGGATCGGAGGGTTGGATGATTCGAGGATTGGAGAATTAGTGAAAGCTGACCCTCTGACCCTCCAGGCATCCAGTCATCGTGCAGTATGAACAAAGTTACAATCAGAGAGATGTCCCCCGGGGACATGCATGTAATTGCAGAGATAGAAATGGCATCGTATACCATGCCGTGGTCGGAGACATCCTTCCTCAGCGAGATCTATAGCCGGCATTCAATAACAAGGGTCGCGGAACTTAATGGAAAAATTGTTGCCTATGTTTGTATCAAACAAGTGGCCGATGAGGGGGTTTTGATGAATCTGACAGTTCACCCTGATCACCGAAGACAGGGCATCGCAAATATGATCTTCATTAATGCAAGGGAAGACCTGCTGACTAATAGCTGCCGCTTTCTCTTTCTTGAGGTGCGCATATCGAATATTGCAGCAAAACAATTGTACGAGAAACTGAATTTCAAAGTTATCGGGACAAGGAAAGACTATTACCTGCGTCCCACGGAAGATGCCCTCGTCATGATGCTGGAACTGATAAATACAGTAGCCGGTAGCCAGTAGCCAGGGACCAGGGGAAAAAGAAAAAGATAAAACTTTTTTGTGCTTTTCTCTGGCTACCGGCTACTGGTCCCCGGCTATTTTCAGTTGTGTGCATCGTACTACGTCAAGCTTATTGAATTTCATGCAGCCGTTGCAGGAAATGCAATCAGCCTTTTCCTTGCCTTCAGCCATTTTATGGGGGAGATCCGGCTCTCTTATAAGGGGCCTGGATAAGGAAATCAGATCGGCATCGCCCTTAAGGAGCACATCTTCCATTACCGTCCCTGAGCGCATTCCTCCAACCAGCATTACAGGTCTGCACAGATGCCTTTTAAAGAGACCGGCAGCGGACCGGAAATAGGCTTCCTGTTCGGGCCCGAGTATTTCGGTCCGCACCGTTTTATTCCCGGCTTCATACATACCGCCGCTCACCTCGAAAGCGCATACGCCCATATCTTCGAGCCGTTTTGCGATCTTCACGCTCTCCTCCGGCGCAAGCCCTCCCTCAATATAATCATCGGCATTCATCTTGATCAAAACAGGATAATTCTCCCCGACTTCCCTGCGAATGGACCTGTATGCTTCCTCCACAAAATGGAATCTTCTCTCTCCATCGCCTCCCCAGTAATCATCCCTTCTGTTGGTGTGAGGAGACAAAAATTCATTGATCAGATATCCATGGGCGGCATGCAATTGGACGCCATCAAAACCGCTGTACATGGACCGCCGGGCAGCATCTCCAAAGGAGTCGATTATCTCCCATATTTCGCGGTCATCCATCGCTCGCGGCATTATCTGCGTAGATGGGTCATAGACAGCTGATGGGGCTACCGGCTGCCCTCCGCCAAGCAGTGCCGGGAAGGACTGCCTTCCCCCGTGCACAAGCTGAATGATGATTAAGCCGCCAAGATTGTGCACTGCATTGGCAAGGCCCTTAAGCTTCTCGATATAAAAATCATTGTGAATGCACAACTGCTGCGGCAGCGACCTTCCCGAGGTATGGACCAGGACATTCCCGCTTATGATAAGCCCGGCGCCGCCTCTGGCAATATCCTCGTAGAACCCTACTAATGCAGCTGTGGCAAAGCCGTCTTCATCTGCTCTCTTTTCATATGTGGCAGAACGCACGATACGGTTTTTCAGGACAAGACTTGCGATGGAGGATGGTTCAAAGAGCACCCCTACCTCCTCATTCTCACTGAAAGTTTTATCGCTTCTATCATGCTGGACGGGTTAGCTATTCCCCTCCATGAAATATCATATGCTGTGCCATGGTCCGGGGATGTCCGGATTATCGGCAACCCCACCGTAAAGTTTACGCCTTTATCGAATGCGATCATCTTAAGCGGTATGAGCCCCTGGTCATGATACATGCAGACAATTATATCAAACTCACCCTTGTACGTCTTGTGAAAAAGGACATCTGCAGGATAAGGGCCTGAAACAGGGATACCCTGCTGCACAGCCTCTTTAACAGCAGGCGCGATTGCGTCTATTTCTTCTCTGCCGAATATTCCTGCTTCACCGCAGTGCGGGTTCAATCCTGCAACAGCGATCCTGGGGTCTTCAATATCCAAAATAGCGCAAGCCTGCTGAGCGAGCACTATGGTTCTCAAAACCTTCTCCTTTGTAATCATTGCGGGCACATTAAGGAGGGCTGTGTGGGTAGTCACAAGGATCAGTCTTAGCTTGTCACTGTAAAACACCATTGCAAAATCCTTTGCGCCGGTCAGCTCTGCCAGCATCTCTGTATGTCCGGGCCATTTAAATCCCGCCATCTTCAGGGACTCTTTCGATATCGGGGCAGTAACAATAGCATCGACACTTTTGTTCAGGGCAAGCTCCACAGCCTTTTTTATATAAGCTGCGCATGCCCTTCCTCCGGCAATCGTCGGCCTGCCTTTTTCAAAGTGCCTGTCTGTGATCTCACCAACATTAACCAGTTCAATATATTCGGGACTGACAGGGAGTTTAAACCGTTCGACAGCATCCTCAATAACAACCCTGTCTCCTATAATAACCGGCTTGCATAATCCGGCAATATCGTTTGAGATGATGGATTTCAGCGCAATCTCAGGACCTATGCCACCAGGGTCTCCGATGGTTATGGCTATTTTCCTGCATGGTATCATATCTATTCCCGTCTTTTGCCCGGCTTTTTGAATCTTTTAACGCTGGATAACGGCGGCGTCTTCAGGGGGCGTAAACGCAAAGATCCTTTCACCGAGACCTGTGTTGATTCTGACATCTTTCAGGGTAACATCAATTTTATTAGAGGCCGTATCCAGAATAGAAAGGGCTTCGATAGGAAATACCCCGTCAGACAGGGTAAGTTCTATCTGGGCAATGATGCCCATCGGCATTTTAGGTTTCAGTATCAGCCTGCCTTTTTTCATGGAAACGTCAAATTCTTTATTAATATCTCCAAACCCGCCCAGTAATGCAATAGGCGATTGGCCATAAGTCGCCCTGTCGAACCTGGACTTGAAGACCTGCTTTTCTTTCTTTTGATAAATAAGTATATCTTCCCCGGTGATATATACCGTCTGGGGTTTGTCTCCTTTGAATTCCCATTTCATGTCCGGCGGCTTTATAAAAAATTGACCGCTGTAAGTATCGGTCCTCTTTAAATCCTTGATGTAGCTTTTCTGCACGAAATTACCCTTAATGTCCTTTATATTCTCGTAAGCCTTTTGAATTCTCGCAACTTCATCCCCGGCAACGCCGGCAAACGTCAAGGCAAGGGGCAATAGGCTATAGGCGATAGGCAATAGAATGAAAATAAGAACAACAAGAAGTACGTGTTTATTGTTTTGCCTATTGCCTATCGCCCATTGCCTATAGCCTTGAATCATCCTCTTCTCCCCATGAAGTCCCTCGGTTTTCCCGCGCCTTTCGGCGGCCCGACAAGACCGTCGTCCTCCAGAAGCTCCATAATGCTTGCAGCCCTGTTATATCCTATCTTGAATCTCCGCTGTATCGACGAAATGGAGACCTCGCCCGCAGCTTCTGCAAAATCGAGCGCCTTTTGATACATTTCGTCCCTTTCCCCCTGACCATCGGCCCCTTTCTCCTGGCCGTCTGTGACCACAATATTTTCAAAAGAGGTGTAATCGGGCGACCCCTGAGACCTGGTGAATTCCGTTACAGCTTTGATCTCTGCTTCGCTGATATAGGCGCCGTGTATTCTAACAAGCTTGACGCCGGGGACCATGAGCAGCATGTCACCCATGCCAAGAAGTTGTTCGGCGCCCTGCCCGTCGAGTATCGTCCTCGAATCAATCCGTGAGGTGACCTGAAATGAGATCCTTGCAGGGAAGTTTGCCTTGATCAAACCTGTAATGACATCTACAGAGGGCCGCTGTGTCGCAAGGATAAGATGGATGCCGGAGGCCCTCGCCATCTGGGCAAGACGAGTTATGGCACTCTCAACATCGCTCGGTGCGGTAAACATCAGGTCAGCCAGTTCATCAATAATTACGACTATATAGGGAAGTTTTTCAGCCCCCGACGCCTGCCGGTTAAAGGCGTCTATGTTCCTGGCGCCCTTTTCAGCAAGGAGCTTGTACCGTCTTTCCATCTCGAATACCATTTTCTTCAGCGCTTCGGAAGCCTCCTTAGGGCTGTTTATCACAGGCGCTATCAGATGGGGGATCCCGGCATAGGCCGAAAGCTCCAGGAGCTTCGGGTCTATCATCAGCATCCTGACCTCATCCGGGGTTGCCTTATAAAGGATACTTATAATCATTGCATTAATCGAGCTGCTCTTGCCGGACCCTGTGGCGCCTGCAACCAGGAGATGCGGCATTTTTGAAAGATCGGTGGCAACGGGATTACCAAAAATGTCCTTCCCGAGAGCGAGCGTAAGAAGGGAAGTGCTCTGCTGAAAGTTTTCAGCGGAGATGATATCCCTGATGACAACAGTGGCCCTCTGCCTGTTAGGCACCTCAATGCCGATGGTAGCCTTGCCTGCAATAGGATATACGCGGACACTCGGCGCCCGGAGCGCAAGGGCGAGGTCCTCAGACAGAGACACGATCCTGTTGATCTTCACACCGGCAGCGTGCTCGAACTCGTACATAGTGACCACAGGTCCGGGATGGGCCCCTTTTATCTTACCGCTTACACCAAAGTCAGTTAGTTTTCGTTCAATGCCGGATGCCGCAATATTCAATTCATCCTTGGCCGGCCCCGATGCGTCTTCGCCCTCCTTCAGGAAATCCAGCGGCGGCAGCGAGTAGCCGTTATCACTCTTTACTCGCAAAGCCGCCACCGGCTTAAAAGGAGCTTTTGCAACAGGCCTGCTCTCTATAATTATTTCTTCGTTCTCCACAGGCAACAACGGCGAGTCCGATTCATACTCCTTGTCCTGCGACTGAGCCTCCTTCTCCCGTCCCCTCATGTATGAAAAAATGGATACGGGGCTAAGAAGAACAAGGGCAATGATCACCAGGGCAATACCCATTAAATAGGCCCCGGCGGGCGAAAGCAACCCTTTGAAAAAATTTGCCAGAAGAAGCCCGGCAAGCCCACCGGCCGGCTCAACGATCAGGTGGATTGTCCCTGATAAGAGCTGCGCCAGCATCGACAACGAAGCTAATAAAACAACTGCGCCCAACGCATGCAGCATGTTCTTTTCTTTTCCCAGGATGTTCCTTACGCCGTAGACTATCAGCAAAAGGGGAGACATGTAGCCGGCGAGTCCCAGGAATGAAATAACGGCATCGGAAACATAGGCGCCTGCAATTCCGCCGTAGTTCCCGGTCGGAGTGTGAGAGAAAGTAAACAGTGACCGGTCCCACTTGTTGTAACTGAACAGTGCCAGAATGAGGTAAACACCGCCCGTAACTGCAATAATTCCTTTGATCTCCTGCAGTCTTCTGCCGATGCTGTGAGGAACTGCCGCGGGCGTCCTGGGATAGTGGATTTTTTGCGAATCAGCCATATAATCATTAACCATACGGTACTATATCAAATTTCACCATGTTACTAAAAGGCAGGCTCTACACTTCCATGATAACGGGCATAATCATAGGACGCCTGTCCATGGTATTTCTGAGATATTTCTTAAGAGTCGAACGAAGTTTCGACTGTATCAGAGATACATCAGAAATAATGTCATCCTGAAGTCCTGAAAGGGTTGCAGCCATAAGGTCTCTGACTTCATTGATAATATCCTGAGAAGCGTCCTCAAAAACAAACCCTCTTGATATAATATCCGGACCCGACACGATTTTCTTTGTGAGCTTTTCGATGCCCACGAGAACGATGACTATGCCGTCGTGCGCCAGCGTCCTCCGGTCTCTGAGAACTATGTCTTCAACTCCGTATGTCCCTTTGCCGTCGATAAAAACCCTCCCCGAGTTCACTTTCCCAGCTTTAGCGGCCCCGGACTCATTTATTTCCAATACCTCGCCGTCGCTTAAAATAAATACGTTGTCCTTCGGTATCCCCGACTTTTCAGCCAGCCGGGCATGATATTTAAGGTGACGGTATTCACCATGAATGGGGATTAAATACTTCGGCCGCACAAGGTTCATCATCAGTTTGAGCTCTTCCTTTGACGCGTGTCCGGAAACGTGTATCTCAGACACTTTCTCATACTTGACATCAGCACCCCTCCGCATAAGGTGGTTTATGATCTTGCCTATCGAGCGTTCGTTGCCGGGAATTATCTTGGCCGAGAGAATAACGGTATCGCCTTCCTTCACCTTGATGTGCTTGTGCTCATCCATCGCGATGCGCGACAGTACGCTCATGGGCTCGCCCTGGCTGCCGGTAGTAATGATCACCACCTCCGAGTCGGCAAGGTCCTTCAGGTCTTCAAGCTTGACCCACGTATCGCCCGGCATCTTCAAATAGCCAAGATCGAGGGCTATCTGTGAGTTCGAAACAATGCTTTTGCCGCACATGATCACCTTCCTGCCGTGCTGCACAGCAACGTTTATAGCCTGCTGGATCCTGTGGATGTTGGATGCAAACGTGGCTATAATAATCCTTCCATCGACTTTCGAAAAGATGTCTTCAAAGGCCCTGCTTACTTCTCTTTCAGAAAAAGTGAACCCCCCCTTTTCAGCATTGGTGCTGTCGGAAAGCAGGAGCAACGTTCCTTTCTCGCCGTATTCTGCGAACCGGAGGAAATCCATCAATTCCCCGTCTACGGGTGTGGGGTCGAGCTTGAAATCACCTGTATGTATAACGGTACCGAGAGGGGTTTTTATCGCCAGGCCGACTCCATCCACGATGCTGTGAGTGACCCGAATAAATTCGATGCAGAAACAACCGATTGTTATAATATCCCGCGGCCTTACAGGCATGAGCCGAAAATCATCCAGTTCATGCTCCTTTAGTTTTTCCCGGACCAGCGCAAGGGTAAGCGCCGTTCCGTATACAGGGACATCAAATTCTTTCAGCAGAAAAGGCAGCGCACCGGTGTGATCTTCATGCCCGTGGGTAAGGATTATCCCCTTTACTTTTTCCCTGTTCTCAATAAGATAAGAAAAGTCGGGAATCACGAAGTCCACGCCCAGCATGTCCTCTTCGGGAAACATGAGTCCGGCATCCACAATAATAAGATCGCCGGCATATTGAAAAACCGTCATATTGAGGCCTATCTCTTCGACACCGCCCAGCGGGACCACAAGGAGGGAATTCTCTGTGTTTATCTCTATCTCCACTGCTCAATCAACTGTTCAAAGCTGAGATCGCCGTCCATAATTTGAAGGATTATCGGTTTAGATTCAGGCTCCTCGCTTCTTGACTGCCTGACGTTCGTTATTTGGTCCACTACTGCAAAAAAGGCATCAACTATATCGGGGTCGAACTGCTTACCCCTCATGTCCCTTAAATATTCCAGGGCCTGTTCAATAGGCCACGCCTCTTTGTACACTCTTTTTGATGTAAGCGCATCAAAAACGTCTGTAATGGCGACTATCCTGCCCGATATCGGTATGTCACTCCCCTTGAGACCCATAGGATAGCCGTCGCCGTCCCAACGCTCGTGATGAGAAATGGCTATCTCCTTTGCAAGTTCCAGCAAGGGAAGGGTTGTGCCGCTTAAGATCTTGTTGCCTATGACCGTATGAAGTTTTATTATTTTAAATTCATGAACGGTGAGCTTGCCCGTCTTCATAAGCACCCCGTCCGGAATGCCTATTTTGCCTACGTCGTGCATGGGGGCGGCATACTGCATCATTATACGCTGTTCGCGGTTCATACCCAGTTTTTCGGTTATCAGGTTAACATAATCGGCAATGCGCTCAATGTGCTTCCCTGTTTCATCATCCCTGAACTCAGCCGCTTTACCAAGGCGGATAATCACTTCCACCTGGGTCTGCTCGATAATCTGCAGCTTCTCGATCAGGTTCGATTCCATTACATCCAGTGACGTATTCAGATATTCATCCCGCTCCTTCAGTTTCAGCATATTGCCGACGCGGGCTTTCAGTTCCTCGACAAAGAACGGTTTGGTCACATAGTCGTCAGCGCCCATGGACAAGGCTTTGACAATACTCTGTTTATCAGTCAACGCGGACAGAACTATTATTGGAAAGTAGTTTGACTCCCTGCCGGGCTTCAGGTTTTCGAGCACATCAAAGCCGTCCATTACAGGCATCATTAGATCGAGGATGAGGAGATCGGGGGCGCCGTTGGCTTCGATGCATTTCATAAGTTCCCTTCCGTTCTCTGCTTTCCTGATCAGGAGACCGGTGTCATTCCTGAAAACAGACTCCACAAGCTCCAGATTTATAGATACATCATCCGCAACATACACTGACCTTTGCATCACTCCTCCATAGAATTTTATAGCTTCTTTCCACGCAACCGCAAAGAGTTGCTGACTACGGAAACGGAACTGAACGCCATTGCGGCAGATGCGAACATGGGATTAAGCAGCGGGCCTCCAAACGGGTACAGAACCCCTGCAGCAACAGGAATCCCTATGGCATTGTAAAAAAAAGCCCAGAACAGATTCTGCTTTATGGTCCTCATGGTAAGCCTGCTCAATCTTATAGCATCCACTACGCTTCTCAGGTGTCCCTTAATGAGCGTCACGCCGGAGGCCTCAATCGCAATATCAGTGCCTGTGCCCATCGCAATACCTACATCGGCTTCTGCGAGGGCGGGGGCATCATTTATGCCATCTCCCACCATAGCTGTCACCTTGCCCCGGGCTTTTATCTCTTTAACGATTTCGACTTTCTGCCCGGGCAGCACGTCGGCAAAGAATGCATCAATCCCAACCTCTTTTGCTATGGCTTCAGCAGTACTCCCATGATCACCAGTAATCATTATAACCTCTATGCCCATAGAGTACAACTCTTTTATCGTTTCGCGCGACCCATTCTTTACTGTATCGGCAATTGAGAGCACGCCGGTTATTTTTTTATCAGCAGCAACAAAGACGGGCGTCCGGCCCCCGGCCGCCGCAAGACGGGCGCTTTCAACAACAGGACTCAAGTCGAAGCCCTCATTCTGCAACATCCTCTCATTGCCGACAAATACCTCCGTCTCGTCGCCGTCAACTATAACTCTTGCTTTAATACCGAAGCCCGGCAATGCCGTTAAATACAAGGGTTCGTCAAGATCCATGCCCTTTTCAGCAGCCTTCTTTGTTATTGCCTTGCCGAGAGGGTGTTCCGATAGTTTTTCAGCGGCTGCGGCAATCTTGAGGACAGTGTCCGGCGCAATGCCGGGGGCCGGAGCTATATGCTGCACCTCAGGCTCCCCTTTCGTTATGGTTCCGGTTTTATCCAGCACCAGCACCTCGACCTTATGCAATAATTCCAATGACGCGGCATCCCTTATCAGAATTCCATTCTCAGCGCCTTTACCTGTGCCGACCATGATCGCCGTGGGCGTTGCGAGCCCCAAAGAGCAGGGGCAGGCGATGATCAGCACCGCTATGAAATTCATCAGGGCGAGGGCAAAAGACGGCTTCGGCCCGGCAATAAACCATATGAAAAAAGTGAGCACAGCTATACCGAGAACTACAGGGACAAAGACCGAAGCGATTTTATCAGCAAGCCGCTGGATTGGCGCCTTGCTTCCCTGCGCAGCCTCCACGAGGCTTACAATCCGGGCAAGAGCAGTGTCCCTGCCGATCTTAAGCGCCCGGAGCCTGAAACTGCCCGTCTTGTTCACTGTGCCGCTGAATAAGCTGTCTCCCTCGCTTTTCTCAACAGGCAGGCTTTCCCCTGTGAGCATGGACTCATCGACCGCCGAATACCCGCTTACCACTATTCCGTCCACAGGAATCCTTTCACCCGGTTTTACTGCCACTATATCTCCTATTAAAACCTCCTCGATCAGGACCTCAATCTCATTCCCATCGCGCACAACATTGGCGGTCTTCGCCTGAAGCCCCATCAATCTCCTTATGGCTTCCGACGTCTTCCCTTTTGCACGCGCCTCCAGCAGCCGGCCGAGGAGAATTAAAGTGATAATAGCGGCAGAGGTATCGAAATAAACATGCGGAGCAAGGCTACGTGAAAAAAATAAACGGGGCGCAAAGGTGGCAGCCGTGCTGAAGATATAAGCGGCGTTAGTCCCTAAGCTGATGAGCGTATTCATATTTGTGGCCCCATGTCTGAGAGACGAGATGGCTGCACGGTGGAAACGCATACCGCTCCAGAACTGGACCGGCGTTGCAAGAGCAAACAGGAGATACCAGTTTGAAAGCACCGGGACCGGCATCATATTGCCTATGAAAATAGGTATTGCAAGAGCGGCGCTGATAACAAACTGTGCGCGCAGTTCCCTGTATTCCCTTTCCCTGCGCAGCCGCTCACTGTCGACAAACTCATCTCCCGGTTGCGCCGCGTCGTATCCCGCCTCTTTAATGGCGCGTCTGAAATCCACGAACCCGACAATAGTAGGTATGTATTCGACAGAAGCCTTTTCAGTAGCAAGGTTTACTGATACATTCAAAACACCGTACAGCCCCTTAAGTGCCCGTTCAGCAGCGCCAACACACGCGGCACAGGTCATTCCAGTGACTGAAAAATCCATCTTCAGCGATGCAGCTCCATACCCCTCGTCCGTTACAGCTTTGACAATAACCGGCAAAGGGACAGGGTATTGAGGATCGGCAAATTCAATAGTTGTCCTTTCGGCAGGAAAGTTTACAGAAACATGCTTTATGCCTTGAATCTTCAGCAGCGACCTTTCAATGGCGGAAGCACATGCGGCGCAGGTCATTCCGGTGACCGGCAGGTCGATCTTATATGACATCTTATTATTTTAAGGAATACCTGATCGAAAAAGCAAAAAACCTCACCCCTGCCATGCTAAAATAGTCAATGCGGGATGACAACCAGAATCCACCACCTGAAACAGCGAACCACAGAGAACTCAGAGTTTTTCTCTGTGCTCTCAAGGCCTTGGAGAAAAAGAGTAAAAACTGCATTTCCCCAAAGAGTGCACAGAGATGAAGGCCCTGTCTGATGTTCTGTATTCTTAAATCCATGAGTTTCTCTGTGTCCTCTGTGGTGTGACGGTGATTAGGGACAAATCAAAATTAGTCTACTCTACAGACAAGCCGATCTCCAGGAAAGATAAACCTGACGAAAGGATATCCCACCATGCCGGCGTATCTTCCGGACAGCAAAGGGTGACTGTGCGGCTTGACAGGAAAGGCCGGGGCGGCAAGACTGTCACGATTATCGATGGCCTGCAACTGCCTCAGAAGCAGCTTGACGGACTGCTCAGGCAAATGAAATCAAAACTCGGCACAGGCGGCACGGTTAAGGACAAGTTCGTCGAAATTCAGGGCGACCATCGTGATACCGTGATGTCAGAGCTGCAGAGTCTGGGCTACGCGCCGAAGCGCGCGGGCGGATAATAATTACGAACAGGGCTGAAGTTTGAATAAATAATTATCCGTGGTTCTTTATCACTCATAGAACATGGAAGCTACCTTGACAGTCAAATCCCCCAGCATATTGGAGAAGCTGCCGAGTTCGTTGTCATACCACCCATAAACCACCGCCTGGGTGATACCGATTTTCAGATCGCTTAGAAGCGCCGCCTGCCCTGTGTTGCACACCTTGCTGATGTCCAGGTCCACAAAGGCTGTCCGCGTATGCGTCTCGTTGCCCTCAATAATGGCAGCAGGCCCGAAAGATCCGATTATGTCCGTTGATACGTTCTGCTCTTCCGTGTATTTGAGGTAGCCCCGTTTCTCCAATCCGGCAGCATCGGAGTAAATGGTATTAAGGCGGTCACGGTTGATAAGAGGGTTGTCCTGTGCATCATGGAAAGCGATCACCAGAATGATGAGGGATCCCGTTGAAAGCGGGACCCTTATTGATTCTGCGATAAGCCCTATAGTGTTCATTTCCGGAATGACCAGCGCAAGAGTCGTTGCGGCGCCGGTACTCGTGAGAATTATGTTGTTCATGATGCTTCTTGTTTTTCGCAAATCCTTGGCCCCGGCCTTCGGCAGCCTGTCAAGCACCTCTTGCGAGCTAGTAGCGGCATGGGCCGTCGCCACAAAAACACTTAATATTTTTTTGGAACCGAAGTAATCGAGGAGCGGCTTGATCATGTGTGCGAGGCAGGTCGTAGTGCAGGACGCGGCTGAAACAATGTGGTGCTTCGTCCGGTCATAAGCCTCGTCATTAATGCCCATTATGATAGTCTTCGCGTCATCAGGTATGGCGCGCCCTTTCTCCTTGATCTTGAAAGGGGCGCTAACAATGACCTTTTCGGCGCCGGCCTCAAAATGACCGCGCAGAGAGCCTTCTTTCGCGTCAGGCGGGACAACGGGGTCAACAAAATTGCCGGTCGCCTCGACAACGATCTTCACCCCGTGGTCTCTCCACAAAAGATCCTTCGGGTCGCGGCTCTCCCTCAAAATAGTTACGGGAATGCCGTCTATGCGCATTGTGCCCCTGCTTTCGTCGAGCTCATCAATTATTCTCTTTGCCCTGTATCCGTAGAGGTATTTGTGTAATTCCCCATAGGAAGAATCCTTTTCGATATAGAGGGCGATATCCTTAAGGCCGGTTCCCGCCTTTCTGCCGACATTCACGACGATCTCCGAAAAATGTTTTCTCCCTATATGATGCCAGAGAGATAATTTTCCAATCCTTCCCAGACCATTGATGCCGAGTATGGGCTTTTTTTCTGAGATAAGTTTTATTCCTTTGTCGGTCATCTTGTTGTCCCCCTCTTTCAGGAAAATATTCTTCCGCCGCTATTCAGTCAAGACCTTAATCTCCTCAATGTCATGCTTCCCTATATAGATTGCGCCGCTTCGCCCGTCGATGCCGAGGAATTCACCGACCGTCACTGTTTTGCCGGCAAGTTTGAATTGCTTTTCATGCTCTGTCACTATTAGATTGTGGCATCCCACTACACAGGTTTTCCCCAGTTTCTTGGCAATAATGGAAGCGTGGGAGGTTGCACCCCCCCGGGCGGTAAGAAGTCCGTCCGCAAGTGAGATAAAACTGATATCGTCCGGCACGGTATCTGAACGGATCAGAATAAGAGGTATGGAACTGTCCCTCCCCCTTAACTCGTTGACATCATCTGCATCAAAGACGACTCGCCCGCAGATCGCGCCGCCGCTGACTCCGATCCCGCTCGAAAGATAACTTGATGACAACTCAGCGGAAGGTACAAAGGCAGTGCGGGCTTCACTTTCCGTCACGGCCATGTCTCTGGCCTGGAGGATATAAAGATTTTCTTTTTCTTCCCCTTCAAAAGTAAATTCTATTTCCTGCGCCCCCCATCTTTGCATGTAAATCAGATTTTTTACTATTTTGAGGAGTGAACCATAGATATCGGGGAAACGGTCTTCCAGCGAGATATCGGATGTTCTCTTTTCCATCCCTCTCTGTTCATTAGAGATGCAAAGGGTCTTAACCAGCCCGGCCACTATATCTTCCCCCTGGGCCCCTACAGCAAAATCACCCCACAGCATAGCCTTATCCAGCGGACCCCGGGGGTTGCAGGTGAAAAGCACGCCTGTCCCTGAATCGAAATCCAGATTCCCGTATGCCATCGCCTGCACAATTACCGCCGTGCCCCAATTTTCCGATATCCCCATTATTGTCCGGTAAGACTGCGCCCTTGGGGAATTCCACGACTGAAATACGAACGAAATTGCGGTCTCTAACTGGACCTTTGGGTCATCACTCACCGTGATTCCGGCTGAAGCGAGGGCTTCGCGATAAGCCAATGCCACCGCCTTCATCTGTTCATGGGTAAACTGGATCTTTATCCCGACATCGAATTTCTTCTTGAAGGAGTTTATGATCGAGTCAAATATGTCTCTTTCGATGCCGGAAAACATGCCCCAGCACTGTAAAAAACGCCTGTAACAGTCCCATGCAAACCATGGTTTCCCCGTCCGTTTTATCAAGCCTTTGATGATGTGCTCGTTGATCCCAACGTTTAAGAAAGAATTCATCATGCCGGGCATGGACACTGCCGCTCCGCTCCTGACAGACACAAGAAGGGGATTGTCAGAGTCACCGTATTTCTTTCCTGTTACCTCTTCCAATAAATGCATCTGCCCCTGAATTCCCTTATTGAGATGGTCCCGTGCATGGTCGAATCTGTTGATTACCGGCATGCAGTGGAATACCTCCGTGGTTATAATGAAGCCCGGGGGCACCCTTATGCCGAGAGACGCGAGCTTTACGAGATTGTATGCCTTATTCCCCAGATGTATCCTGTCATTTGTACGGACATTGAAGGAATGAATGCCTGACAAGGCCTTATCAGGATCATAACTCAGCAGCAGATTAAGATTATGGTCGTCCAGACCTTCTGCCTGTTCAAATAACGTTTTCAGGATATTAGTGATAAAATTGTCCAGTTGCTGGAGACCGCAGGACTCTGAAATCACTTCCCTGAGAAAACGCTCCGACACGGTATTGACAAGCTCAAAATCGCCCTGTTCTCCGCCGAGACTCAAGTATTTCGGCACTATGTTTTCTCTTCCCATCCGGAGAATTATTGTTTTGAGATTGTTCTTGTGAATACCCCCGTAATGGGTGTTCATGATGTCCTGCACGCCTTCAGAAAAACCTCTGAATATATCTATATACTGCGAAAAAGAAAACCCCGTTGCCTGCAAAGAACCTGTCAGCAGCTCCATCATATTTTCGAGGCGGTTCGATGATATCCCGTCCAACTGTAATGCCTTAAGAAATAACCTGAAGCATTTTTCGACTTTGACCAGGGTGGCGGTAGTAATGAATTTATAATCAACGGAATTTGTCAATTCTTCAAAAAGAATGTTTGCCATATTTTCGAGGCGATAGGTGAGCGACAATGCACTTAACTTTTTCTCAATATACCTTCCGTATACAGAGGGAATCCCCACGGCGATATGCCGTTTACGGTAGACGTCCTCCACTGCTTCATAGCGTTCCGGAGAAAGGACAATGTCTTTTAACATCTGCAGATAATTCAGGATCTCCTCAAGACGCTGAAACGCGTCGCCGTTTTCCATGGCGTCAATGATCCTGCCTGTGTCAGGCAGGCAGATTTGTCCGGCGAACCTCAACTCTCCCAATATATTCAGGTGGCTCAACCGGTATTTCCTGTCGAGCAGCTGAAAAAACCTGATAGCGAGATACGCCCGATTTTTTTCCCCCTCTGAGACATCGGGCATGACTACGGTCATTTCCTGGAAATCCTCTTTTGTCAGATTCAGAAGGTCCGTTACCTTTTGTATTTTATCGGCGGCGAAAAGATGCGTAAAAATTTTGTGCAGCTCATCGACAAACGGTCCTGCCGTCCCGATCAGGTCATACACGTACCCGGGCAGAAACCTTTCGAGGGGTCTCTTGTCCTTGGTGAGGTAAAAGGTTATTGCGTCCTGCATAAGGTCGACGATAAGGGAACTGCTTTCGACGTGGCAGAGTTTGCGTAAAAAGTGGATCAAGGGGTCCGCAGTTTTCGTGGCGTCATCTATTGCAGTAGAGACAACCCTCAACTCCCCTTCTGCATTGATCTCATTAAAATAAACGGGAAACACCCTGGCCAACTGCTTGATGAAATGATAGACGGGTCCGATATCGCCATTCAGGAGTTGCGTGACATCCTTCTGGAAGAGGTCGGTATCGTTTATCTGCACTCCACCGAGCCTGAGGTTGATGATCAGGGCGGAAATAAGAGACTTGGACCATTTCGGATCATTTCCGATCAAGTCCAGCCATGCACGGATATTTTTGAGATGGGCCTTGTTGGACACCACCTGCCACTCGTCGGTTAGTCCCTCCACTCCAGGATACTGAAAACCGACAGCGATTACTTTCCGGATAAACCATTCCGCGAGATCACTGTCCCCAAAGGAATATATTTTTTTCCCGGTGCTCTGGATGCAGTAAAGAACAGCATCAGGATAGAGGGCAAAACTTCTTTCCAGAACAGTAAACAATTCCGGCAGGATAAACTTCGCCTGCCCCGGTTCCGCCGAGAGGATATTCGAAACTGTGCGGCCCAGATCCCGCAAGACGTCTTCATGTATGCCCGAAAGGCCTTTCGTCTCCATGATCTGGGAAAAATACCCTATCGTTATGGCGGGGTTTTTATTTTTTTCACCGATCCCGGTTAAAGGGGCGATGATGTCCTGATAAAATCCGACCACCTGCAGGTAACCCTGCAATGCTAAAAGCTCTTTCAGGCGGCCAAAGGAACCGTCATTTCCGGATTCCTTCAGAGTATTCAGATAAGTGATCAATCCCCTCAAGTTCGCATGCGACACGGGATAAAATAATTCTTCTATCGCTTCGTGCTCGCGTTCACTCAAGGCATGACCCATCCTGCGTTTAAAAGAGACAAACGGGTCTTCTTCCTGCAACCAATATTCATACGTCGTTAAGAGAAACCTGAAGAGCAATTCATTCAACGCTGCAGCCTCAAAATCCTGCGGCATCTTTTGAAGCGCCTTTTGGACCAGCCTCTTTATCTGCAGGTGATTAACAGTGACGAGAAAGAATTGACCTTCCGGCAAATCTGCAAGGCGATGGAAACAATCCGGCAGGACCCCTGAGTATTTCTGCAGACCCTGATCGCCATCGGATAGAATCTTGTCCAGATAAAAAAGGAGGCCGTCAACAGCCGCCTCCTGAATATTCGTGTCGGGGGAGTGGATGGCCTCTATGAAGACATCCATGATAACCCTGATCGCCTCAGCTCCCTTTGCGTGGTGATCGTGAAGATAGAAGTTCTGCAGAGCATAGGCGCGAAGTTCTTTCAGGGTTATGCCCCATTCCTTCTGATGCTGATCCAATTTGAAAACAAGCTCGGTAGCGCTATTGAGAATGCCGGGGTATTCGTTCACTACTTCTTTTAAGACTTCATATTTTGACGGGAGCAAAGAAGTCTTCTCTATTTTCATGTTTGTAACCTCAACCCCTGTCTATATTATATAACAACCTCCACCGTTACGCAGTTTGCTCCTCCGTATTGAAGTGCTTAGAACTTTACCTTCGGCGTCTCACGCTCAGCAGTCGGGGTCTCAAAATATTTTGCCTCTCCGACCCCGGCTATTGCGGCAATAAACCTTCCCGCAAAACTCCTTCGGTAGCTGTTCAGCATTTGAACGGCATCATTATACCGCTTCCTCTCCACGGAGATGCGGTTTTCCGTGCCTTCAAGGCTGTCCTGCAACTTTAAAAAAGATTCATTGGCCTTCAGTACAGGATAGGTCTCCTTGAGCATGAGAAGTCTTGAAAGCACCCCCTCGAGCTGCTGCGAGGCCTGAATTTTATCTGCCGGCGTCTTGGCCTGAAAATACTGCGTTCTCGCCTGGGCGATATTTTCGAATACCTCCCGTTCATGGGTCGCGTAGCCCTTAACTGTTTCGACCAGGTTCGGGATAAGGTCATACCGTCGTTTCAGCTGGTTGTCAACCTGCGCCCACTGGGCCTTGACCTGTTCGTCCATGGAGATGACCCTGTTATACTGGCCTATTCCCCAGCCTATGCTTGCAATGCCGATAACTACTATTACTCCTACAATAATGAGTGCAACCTTTAATGAATTATTCATTCCAACCTCCTCGAAAAAAAAGTTAAAAGTAAAAAGTTAGAAATAAACCGGGCGATAGGCAATAGGCCATGGGCTATAGGTTTTCTCTTTTTTCCCCATCGCCCATAGCCTATTGCCTATCGCCTATTTACTTCTTAGTTTTTTTATTACCAGTCACCCGAAGCGCCGCCGCCGCCAAAGCCTCCGCCGCCCCCGCCGCCAAAACCTCCCCCTCCGCCGAAACCACCGCCGCCTGACCATCCCCCTCTGCCCGAAGAGAAAAATAACAGCAGGAATAGTGCCGGATGTCTGATGAAAAGTATCACTGCCGCAATGAGAAAAAAGAGAAGTACCAGCTTATGAAGCAAGCCGACCTTATGCGGCTTCCCCTCGTAGCCTCTTTCAGGGACCGGGCGCCGGTCAGAGTGATCCCTTCAGCTGCCGCGATAGTATTGATTACGGCAAAAGCAGTGTCAGAAATACCTTTACTGTAATTGCCGCTTCTGAAATTGGGGACAAGATATGACCTGCCGATCGATCCCACCAGGCTGTCGGGCAGAATGCGTTCAAGACCGTATCCTATCTCAAAACGGTATTTTCTGTCCTGCAGGGAAATTATAAGCAGGACTCCGTTGTCTTTACCCTTCTGTCCAAGTTTCCATTTTTCGGCAGTCCTTAAGGAAAGATCTTCGATACTCTCTCCGTTAAGGCCCGGGACGGTCAGAATAACCATCTGTGCGGTCGTCTTTTCTTCGAGTTCCTGAAGTGAGCTATTCAGCCGGGCCTTTGTTGCGTCGTCAACAATCCCGGCAAGGTCCACTACATACTGAGAAGGAACAGCAGGGATTTCCGGGACCGACGCAAAGGAAGGCAGCGCCGTCGCAACAATAGCAAGCGCCGTCAAGACAAGGAAAAATAAAGCAAGAGATAGACGGTTTCGTAAAAAGTTCATAGGCAAGGCGCGCAAACCATGAGGAATGAGGCGTACCTTTTCGTACGCCGCACGGGGTCCCCAAAAGCCAAAGTCTTTTGGGGTGCGAGTGACGAAGGGTGTAGCGCAACGCCCGGGGTCCCTGGCAAGGCGCAGACTTGCTGGGGTGGAACGCAGTATATGGACTTTTTACGAAACCGTGATCGCATCAATAAAAGCCTCCACCTTCTCGAGTACAGTATGATAATGCTCGAAAATCTGGTGGAGTTCTTCCTTTGACGGTTTGATAAGTCCCGCCCGCAAATGAAGAAGCCGCTCAAAGACGCCGGCATCTATCGAAGTAACCGCCTGAAATGCTCTGACTGCATCGTGTCTTTTGACCGGCGGCTCTTTATCAAATATAAAAAGCACTCCCCTGATGAGCGGCATGCAGCCTACAACAGAATGTGAAAGGATCTCTGCAAGGCTCCGCTTGTCGCCGAGAGAGGTCAAATAGCTCTGCCGTAATCCGATAAGCCTGACTTTTACTTCACGCTCGCACTGAAGTTTCATAAAGGACTTGCCTATCATTATATCCTTGAATATGTCCTCTCCGGAAACAGTCTTGTGGATAAGCTGGAAATCATGAAACTCTATAGGAAAAACATTTATAGAATCCCGGATATACTCAGGGGTCATAATCAGGGGGGCAGCAATCCCTTTTTTCCTGTATTTTTTACCGAGAGAAGCAATGAACTGGATAAAACCAAAATCGATCTTATGAACAATAATAACGGAATGGATAACAGAGCCTTTCTCCCTGAAATCAGCAGTGACCGCGCTCCCCACTAAATGAAGAGAATGGATTGCGTCAGGGTATCCAAGCTGCACATCGTTGAAAAAAGGAACACTCCGCTCAGTAACAACAGGATTAAGTTCGCCGGTATTCAGCATTTGCATAGGTAATTATATCACACCTGTTAAGTGTAAGGTTGCCGGGGGAGAAGATCAGAAAGGGAGAAAGGGAGAAAGGGAAGACGAGGGTCAGAGGGTCAGAGGGTCACGCAAGCCTCTAACCTTCCAACCCTCTAACCCTCTAATCAGATTATTGTTTATATATGCCGCAGCAAATCACCACTTCATCAACCTTCTCGAAATATGTGGTTTTGGATTCGTCTTCCAGTGTCTTCGGGTTCGTGTATACGTAGTCAACCCAACCGCTTCCCTGTGTCTTCGCTATATCTATAATGTCTTTGCGGAACAGTTTGCCTTTTGCATCAGGCTTATCTATCAGATTTTGCCCTATCAGCGCCCTGTTCGGATGGGCCAGCATGGTCCCTTTTAAATCATAAACAAAAACATACAAATCTCCTTCGATGAACTGTCCGCCGGGTTTTATGAACGCTTCGAGAGACTTTTCCATGCCGTTGGCCTTATAGTAAGCCACGGCCTTTTTAACCAGAGCAACAGCCTTTTCCTTGTCGTCGGCAAAGCTGGCGCTTGCAAACGCCACCAGTAAAAAAGCCAATACCGCCATTATTACAGAAAACTTTAATGACCTTCGCATAATATCCTCCTTTTCCTTCTGCGTATGGTAAAAATCAACATTATAAGACTTCTATTTCCGTGCGACCCCGGTTTTTTTTGCCGCTGCGGCTACCGCATCTGCAACTGCGCTCACAACCCGGCGATCAAAAGCCGAAGGTATGATATTCTCTTCGCTCAGTTCATCCTCATAAAGGAGATAGGCGATGGCCTTCGATGCTGCAAACCTGATTTCGTCATTGACGCCTTTCGCCCTGACATCGAGCAGTCCCCGGAAAATACCCGGGTAGCTCAGTGCGTTGTTGACCTGATTAGGATAGTCCGAGCGTCCCGTCGCCATGATCTTCACGAACGGTTGTACTTCTTCCGGCGCAATCTCAGGGTCAGGATTGGCAAGCGCAAACACTATGGGATCAGGCGACATGCGGATGATGTCATCAGCGGTTATCACGTCGGGACCGGAAAGTCCGAGAAACACATTCGCGCCGGTCATGACCTCTGAAAGCTTGCCTTTAAGCTTGCGGGGGTTTGTTTTGCGGGCCAAAGTCGTCTTGTATTCATTCATGCCCGAATCGCGCCCCTCATAAATTGCGCCGTTGCGGTCGCATACTACTATATCGCTCACACCGTACGCTATAAGAAGATTGGTTGTAGCTGTTGCCGAGGCCCCCGCTCCTGCAACCACATACCGGAATGTCCTTATATCCTTGCGAAGCAGTCTGCCAACATTGATCATTCCTGCAAGAACTACAGTTGCAGTTCCGTGCTGGTCGTCATGAATAACAGGTATATCCAGCAGCTCCGATAGTCTTCGTTCTATTTCAAAACAGCGCGGCGCAGCAATGTCCTCGAGATTGACGGCGCCGAACGCCGGGGCGAGAAATTTGACGGTTTTTATAATATCCTCTGTGTCAGTGGTATCAAGACATAGTGGAAAAGCGTCTATACCGGCAAACTCCCTGAAGATCATCGCCTTGCCCTCCATCACCGGCAGCGCGGCTTTGGGACCGATATTCCCGAATCCCAATACCGCTGTGCCGTCGGTGACAATGGCTACCGAATTCCCCTTGATGGTGTAGTTGTATGCATGTTCGGGGTCATTATAGATATCTTTGCAGACCCTCCCCACGCCCGGCGTATAAACCCTCGCAAAATCCTCCGGAGTGCGGATCTGTATCTTGCTCCTGACCTCAATTTTTCCACCAACATGCATGCCGAAGGTCCGGTCGATCACATTGATGACCTTGACTCCCTGGGCTATCGCCTCGATGGCATGGATTATCTCATTTTCATGCTCCTCATCCCGCGCATTTACCGTGACATCCCTTATGAGTTTGTCCTTTTCGGATTCAATTATGCTGACAGCTCCCAGGTCGCCTCCAGCTTTACTGATAGCCGTGGCTATATTGGCAAACATGCCGATCCTGTTAATAATTGAAAGCCTCAAAGTGACGCTGTAACTGGGACTGGGTATTCGCAACATTTATAGCTCCTTTCCAGCCCCTAAGCCTCGGCTGCCGCTTCACTTAATTTCTTATCTACCTTAACCCCAACGTCGCACAACTCAAGGTCTTTTGTCTCCGGACTGAATATCAGGCTGACAAAGGTCATAATTGCGCCTATCGTTAATGCAACCGATGCAGACAACCAAAGCTCGCCCGGACCCTCTACTGAAGCAATCGGTGAAAACGAATGGAAAAGAGCAACCAGTGGAGTGATACCGGCGCCGCCCACAAGAGCGCCCGCCGAATACCCGAAACCGACACCTACTGATCTGTTCCTGGTTGGGAACCGCTCGCAAAGATAAGCAGGAAGTATACCCCAATGGATCTTGAACATGCCTGCCATTATCGCTCCAAAAATAGCGAGTCTGAAATTTCTGCTGACTGCAGCGCCGATGATCAGCTGATAAAGCGGGATACCCATGACAGCGATAACAATGCAATAATATTGCGTAAGCTTCTTTCTGCCCAGCTTGTCGGAGATCCAGCCAAAAACGTTATAACCGATAGCAGCGCATAAGAGAGCAGTGCCGTAAATTTGAGTATAGTCCACCATCCCGAACTTATTTTTACCTTTGAGAATGCCGGGAATAAACTGGTAAATTGCGTAATCGGTCAGGAAGAGGCCTGTCATGAAGAAAAAGACCTGGAGAAATACCCAGACGGTTGGAGGTTTAAAGAGACTTGCAAAGGGGGCTTTTTCTATTGTTCCCTCTTTCTGTTCTCTCACAAATTCAGGCGACTCTACCAGAGATTTCCTGATATAGAGCGCAATAAACACTGGAACCACGCCGGTAGCGAATACGATACGCCACCCGTAATTCTGCATCGCAGCTTCGCCCAGCCCCAGGGTAAATAACATAACCACAAAGGATGCGATGGCGAACCCAAAAGCAAACCCCGACTGAATGAACCCTCCGATCCAGCCCCGTTTTGCCTTGGGAGCATGTTCAATAGCAAAGGCATGGCCGCAGGCATATTCCCCGCCGAAAAAGATACCCATACACAACCTGATGAGACCGAATATCAGAAAAGCCGTCCCTACACCGACCTGATCTTTCGTCGGAGTCAGTGCGCCAAGCACGGACATTAACCCGACTCCGGCTATAGTCCACATAAGAAGGTTACGCCTGCCGAGCTTGTCTGCATAATGACCGAAGATCGCTGAACCAACAGGCCTGGCAGCCATAGTGATAGAGTAAAAAAGGACGACCGTTAAATATTGCCAGGCCCCTGACTGTCCCGGCGAGGCAAATACCCCTTTTAAAATAGGCGCCATGACTATGACCAGAGCCATGTCATAAGCGTCCAGTCCGAACCCGAGAAATTGCGAAACCATCGCGCGTTTCGCTTCCTTCGTAATTATTTGCAAACTACCAGCTTGTGCCATATTCTTTCTTCCTCCCTTTAAATTAGTAAATTGGTACTCACTGTCTTAACTTAAACAAAGCAAGGTATGTGCCAGGTTTGCAAAGAATACATATCCCTTTGTTTTTACGGGAATTTGGAGGGAATGTCAGGATAAATCTCAATATAACAAAAATTATAGACAAAAAAGTCGTTTGGGAAAATAAGATTAATTTACAATAAGATAAAGACCTTTATAATAAAAATTATCATTATAACTTTTATTATAGTGTGGTGTCCCACAAATAGCTTGTCATTGCGAGGGACAGAGTCCCGAAGCAATCTCAGCCTTTAACAACAAGATTGCTTCACTTTGTTCGCAATGACAATGCAAAGAACTGTTAGGGACAGGACATAGATGCAATTCGGACAGTTATAGAGGATCTTCGGATGCTCCGGATTGAAGTTGTTTGAGGCGTTTGCTCAGGGCCGGCTGGGAGATACCGAGGAGACGGGAGGCAATAGACTGGTTACCTCCCGCGCGTTTCATGGCCTCCGTCACCAGAATACCTACTGCCTGATGAATCGTAGGAAGGGAATCCACTGATTCAAAAATATTCGCCGCATAATTTCGCTGCAATGGTCCGGACTCCTGCTGTCGGCCCTCTATTCCTTTAATAAGGCTGACTGACAGAATGTTTGAAGTGCACCGGGTAACGGCGTCGAATATCATGGATCTGAATTCACGGATATTACCCGGGAAGTCATAGCCCTCAAGCAATGGGACCAGTTCAAGGGGAGCCTCCGGTTTGGCCTTGCCGAGAGTACGAGCCGCCTCATCCAAAAAATAGTCAAGCAGCAGCGGAATATCCTCTTTCCTGTCCCGGAGCGCAGGCAAATGTATATGGTGAGTCCGCAGACGATAGTAAAGATCTTTCCTGAACTCTCCGCGCGTCCGCTTTTCAGCGAGATTCTGATGAGTTGAGGCGATGACCCGCGCCTTCAGTCTCTTCGGCTGGTCGCTGCCGAGAGGAAAGTAGTCACCCTCCTGGAGAAGCCGCAGGAGCTTCACCTGTGAAGCGTTGTTCAGGTCTCCTATCTCATCAAGAAAAAAGGTGCCGTTTGCAGCATTTTCGATCATGCCGCTCCTTGGCTGGTCTGCGCCGGTAAAGGCCCCTTTTATGTGTCCGAAAAGCGTATCGGTAAACATGGTATCTTCCAGCCCGCCGACATTCACGGAGACCATAGGTCCATGGCAACCGCTCAACCTGTGCACCACATCAGCAATAAGTCCTTTGCCGACTCCGCTCTCGCCGGTAATTAACAGAGGCTGATTGCTTTTTGCCACAGCCTCAACATAATGAAAGATGGACCGCATGGCCTTATTAATCGAAATAATACTTTCAAATGCTTCGGGATTCTGAAGAGTGTCATATAGAATACGGCGGCTTATCTCGCGATTTTCACGCTGCATTTCAACGTAACGGATGGCATGCATGACGGAGGCGATAATCCGGTCTTCCTCTGAAGTCTTGACCAGGTAATCAAAGGCGCCTTGTTTCACACAAGTAACCGCTGTCTCGATTTGATTCATACCACTGATGATTATGACTATTATTTCCGGGTGTTGTTCTCCTATCAGTCTGAGCAGATCCTCGCCGGAAAGGTGAGGCATCGTGAGGTCCAACAGTACTATCCCGACCTCGTTCAGAGATAATAGATTCATGACTTCACGGCTGTCCTGGCAAGTGATGAAGTTGGTGACCCCGGCCAGCCGCTCAAGGGTTATGCGCATGGATCTGAGCCATGAAGGCTCGTCATCTGCGATCAGTATTCCAAAAGATGGGTAAAGCGATTCATTCATGATATTACTCCAGGCCCCGGGTCCGGCCCGATCTCATGGGCAGGCGGCAAAGCTATCATAACAGTGGTCCCCCTGCCCGGAAACGACTCGAAGTTGATCGTACCGCCATGGTCCCTGATTATGCCTGCCGAGATGGCGAGCCCCAACCCTGTACCGCCGCTGTCGCGCTTTGTAGTGAAAAAGGGATCGGTCAGTCGTGGCAGGTGCTCCGGAGGAATACCTATTCCCTCGTCGCAGATCCGGACGATAACTGAGCCGGCGCCAGGATCGTTTAACGTTGATAAGGAGATACCCTTATTAGAGGTCTCAAGAGATTGACAGGCATTTAACAGCATATTTACGATGACCTGTTCCAAACGATGAAAATTGCCCTTGATTTTGGGAAGCGATTCGGCATAATAGACCGTAAAATGGTTTGTCGCGGTCCTCAGTGATTTATCGGCAAGCCGCAGCGACGTCTGCACAACATCATTCAAATCGACAAGCTCGCTGTAATCAGCGTCGCTCTTTCTCGAGAAGTGCTTGAGATCATCGACTATGCGCCTGATGCGCTTCGCAGCGTCAAGCATCTCGTCGAGCAAATAAGGTATCTCGTATCGCATACGTGAATAGTTGAGACCGCCCATTTTGAAATCGCCGTGTTCAACAAAATAGGACTGCAAAATCAGATCTATGTCTTTCATGGCCTCCGTAATTACCGGGAGATTCAAAAGCATCAGTGCGTTCGGATTATTGATCTCGTGGGCCATGCCTGATACGAGGACACCCAGCGCAGCCATTTTATCGGCCTGAATTAATTGCTGCTGCTGAAGGCGGAGCTTCTCAGTGGCCTGCTTGCGCTCTTCCACCTCACACTCCAGGGCAGCGGTCCTCGTGGCAACCTGCTGCTTGAGTATCCTGGACCATGCAAAAGTGCCGCCGAGAACCAGGAGGAGCGAGGCCGCAACCAACAAGCTGTTTTTCGCCATCCAGGTCAAGCGCGCCGGCGGCATTTCGACATTTACCAACCATTTGTCCTGGAGCTTCTTGTACCGGCCTGTCTTTTTTAAAAGGGCCATACCCTCCTCGAATTTGGCGAGGATGTTCATGTTCCCTTTTTTAACGGCATAACAATATTGCTTTATATCTATACTCCTGGCAACCACTCCAACATTCTTTATTCCCATTTCATTGATAATAAAAGACCCTGGAAGTGTGGCCAGTACTGCATAATCATATTGTCCCGATGCAAGAAGTTTAACAGCGCCCGCGACTGAAGGCGCCGACACCGGCTGGATAGGCAACCCCGCCTCCACAAAATAATCGTACATCACTCCCCTCCCCATGAGCACCACTTCTTTGCCCCTGAGTTCGTCGACGGAATTGACCGGCTTTGCGCCACTGCGCGCGAATATGGAGTGTGATACATACGAGTGGGGGGTTGAAAAATCGAGTATCTTTGCCCGCTGACCGGAATAGGAAATGCCCTCAAGCACGTCCACCTTGCCATCCTCCAAAGCCTTGCGCATAACGGCCCATGACTTGCCGAGCTCGATCTTGACGCTAAACCCCATCGTATCAGCGATGGCTTTGGTAAGTTCTACCACAAAACCAGAGGGCTTGCCTTCCTTGTCAAGAAATTCATAGGGAGGATAAGCGCTATTGCCGCCTACAATAATAAAGTCAGACGGGCCTGCCTGGACCTCGGCAATACTGCTGACTGAGCCGGCGAGCAGGCAGGTCAGACAGACGGAGGCGATTAACAGGTAACGTATAAAGCGCATATAAAACAGGATACCCAATTGCGGCACTAAAAATCTATTTGAAAATTAATAAAGACTGCAATTCAGACAGTAGATGAATCTCTGGAGCATTAGCGGAGTTTTGAAACAGTTCTTGGCGAGTGAGCGTAAAACAGGAGCGAAACTGACCGAAGGGAATTTTGCGACTGTAGCGAGACGAGTCGTAGAACTGTCAAAACGGAGTGAGCGAAAGAGATTCATCTACTGTCTGAATTGCACTTAATAAAGAGGATTATTGATGGCCCCTTTGGGTCGTTCTCCATTCAGGGCCTGAAGGATGTTGCGGGCAGCCTCCATGGAGATATCCCGTCTTATGATGTCAACAGCGGAACCAAGGTGCGGGGCAAAAAGGGTCTGATTTATGTTAGCCAGGAGTTGCTCGGGAATACTTCGGGGTCGTTCCTGAAGCGCCCAGTCCTCCATTTCAAAGACATCAGCGGCATATCCCGCAAGATGTCCGGACTCCAGGGCAGCCGCAACCGCCGTCTCATCCACAACTGAACCCCGGCAGGCATTGACAAGATAGCTCCCCTGTTTCATCATGGCTATAGTGTTGGAATTGATCAGATGCTTAGTAGCATTATTGAGCGGCACCATCGGAACGACATAATCGCTTTTTGTTAAGAGTTCTTCAAGTGAGACGTATCGCAAATCAAGGGCCTTTTCTTTTTCCTCAGGAAGTCGTATCAGGTCATTATAGATAATAGTCATATCGAAACATAAGAGTCTCTTCGCAATAGCCTGTCCGACACTGCCCATGCCCGGTATGCCGAGTGTGCTCCCGGCAAGACCGCCACCGTAAAAAACAGGTCTCCAGCCCCGGAAATTCCCGTTCCGAACTGAATAATCGCCCGGGAGCATCTTGCGGGTCAACCCGATAAGCAAACCTATGGCAAGTTCAGCGGTAGGTACTGTCAGGAGGTCGGGCACAATAGAAAACCAGATCCCCCGGTTTGTGCAGGAATGAACGTCAAAATTATCATAGCCTTTTAAGGCAGCTCCGACAACCTTTAAAAACGGACATTTGTGCAGGAAGGCTTCATCGATATAATCGGGCATAAAAACCATTATTGCCTGTGCGTCTTTAGACCGTGTTACGACTTCTTCCCTTGAAAGAACGTCACGCGTTTTATTGGGCACAACTTCGCATGCGCCGCTCAAAAAATCAATGACGTCGTCATGGACCCAATTAGTAATCACAACTTTCGGTTTCATGTCGCTTACACTTCCGGCCGAATGGAAGTCACAGTTTTTCCGACCTGAAATGCCAGTGATAAGATCCAGGTTTATCGTGTTCTCTGTGATTCACGGACAATACCCTGTATCCGGCCAGGAGTTCCTCTAATTCGCCATAGTCACAATAATAATGCGGATGGCCCTTTTCATCATCACCGTCATCATCGTCGATCATAAATGTATCTTTCGCCGTCAAACGCCCCTTTCCATAGAGGATATTCAGCTTGGAAAGCATTGTGCCCTGGAAAATACCGTCCCGGCGCAGGACACGCCGGATTTCTTTAAGGGACCGGTCCACAATAACCGGGTCGCCATGATAAATTACATTCCATGCGAGGACATAATCAAAGCTGTCCGCCCCGTATGGAAGGTCCGTCATTTTTGAACATGAAAAATCAATAGGCAATTTTGCATCCCCGGCGTTACTACGGGCAATTTCCAAACCTGCCTCGCTTGCGTCAAGGGAATATACTTCAAATCCTTCAGAGGCGAGCAATAAAGAATGTCTGCCTATCCCGCATCCCAGATCGAGAACGGTATTCACATTCCGTAATCTCAGGAACGGCAGAATATCAATTACATCCTGCTCCGGCCTTATCCAGCCGGCGCGGCCTTCCTCCGTCCTCCATTTCCTTTCCCAGGCGTGGAAGGCCGTATCAGTGGAGCTATTCATAGTCCACCAAAAGCCTTTCGGGATTTAAATTGCCTTCAAACCCGATTTCATCTGTTTTGGAGCCTAACATCCGCATGCGGAAAACACCTCCTCCCCGGATACAAAAGTTCTCAAGATCCTCGGAATTCCATCACCCGTCTCTACAACGGTAAAATCCGCCTCTTTTCCTTCCTGAATCGAGCCCGTCTCGCCGGCAATGCCGACAGCCCTGGCGGGATTAAGGCTCACCAGATTAACCGCCTCATGGAGAGGACGGATTCCGCAGTTCACAATCGCAAATAGGGCATGAAGGATTGTCATCGGAGAGTAATCGGAACAGATGATGTCTCCATATCCCTCCGACAACGCATCCCTTGCGCTCAAGTTGCCTACCTGGGAATTCCCCCTTAAAATGTTCGGGGCACCGAGACATGTCAAAATGTTCATCTCTTTGGCGGTCTTCAGGGCTTCCCGATTCACGGGAAATTCAGATATACCTATATGCTTTTCCCTGAGCCAATGTATTCTTTCGGGCGTATCGTCATCATGCGACGCCATGGGGATGCCGAGCGATGAGCATAAATCTATGAGATGCCGCACGTCGAGCCGGGTATGCTTTTTTGCAGTATGCTTCCGGTCGATTATTCTGTCAAGTTCCTCATCGCTCCTCTTATAGACGCTCCCGAAATATTTTTTAAAGGATGCGGCATCCTTATATTGACCCTGGCCCGGGGTGTGGTCCATAAAGGAGAGGAGATGTATCTTGCCGTCGTTCAGAAGTGCTTCCAGATAAGGAACAGCGCCGGTATCGGTAATCTCGAATCTCGAGTGTATTCTGGTCTTCACGCCCAATTTCGGGGCGAGCCTGACGATTTCTTTTATTATCTCCGTGGCCATTCCGTTTGAACGGACCCCTATCTCCCCTTCGGCGAAAGAAAGCGCATGAAAGATCGTTGTGACCCCGCAGGCAGAAAGTTTTTTGTCCAGTTCAAAGATCGCGACATCCTTGGGGAAGAAGGTATTCGGTCTTGGTTCTATCTCCTTTTCTATGGCGTCGCTGTGAAGATCTATGAATCCCGGTATAACGTATCTCCCCCCTGCGTCAATTCTCCTGCCGGACGCCTTTATAGCGCCCTCCTTTATTTTTGATATGAGGCCGCCTTCCACTTTCAGAGAACTTCCATCGAGTGTCCCGGAAGGGGTCACAATGCTGGCATTTTCGATTATGACTCCGGAACTATGCGGCATACTCAGTGACCCCCGGCTTCATCTCGTATTTCTTGTCCGCTACGGAATCAATGATAATGCGGTCATGGAATATGCCTATCATGGTAGTACCCTCATATTTGAGTTCCCTGAGCAAATCGGTGACTATAGCTATGGAATGCTTATCCAGGGATGCAGTGGGTTCATCGAGAAGCAACAGGCGCGGCGCCCAGATCACCGCTCTTGCTACATTTACCCTTTGCTGTTCTCCGCCGCTAAAGCTGCAGGGATATGCGTCGAACAGATAAGTCGGAATATCCAGTCTCTCCAAAAGCTCTCCCGCCCTGGTCCTGGCTTTGTCCGGTGACAGCCTGCCTCTTGTCACGAGACGTTCTGCAACAATATCGATTGCCGGCACTCTCGGGATCACTTTAAGAAACTGGGACACATAGCCGACCTCTCTCCTTCTGATATTGAGGATTGTCTGGTTCGGGGCAGTCGCTATATTGAGCTTCCCATACTCTGCTGAATCAAACCAGATGTTCCCACCGCTCGATAAATATGTCCGGTAAATGCATTTCAGAATCGTGCTTTTACCCGAGCCGCTCGGCCCGGAAAGGCCGAGGAACTCACCGCTTTTTACATGAAATGATACACCGCAAAAGGCGTTGATGATCTTGTTGCCGAGAATATGAATATTAAAGGTCTTCGAAAGATTCTCCACTCTAAGCAATGTGCTGATACCTCCCCTGTCCCGGCATAATCAAGCCTGTTCTCATATTCTCTCCTATAGCTGTGAACTTACCAAAAGTTGTGTGTAGTGGTGCTGAGGGTCTTCCAGTATCTGGTCCGTGAGTCCCGATTCAACAACCCTGCCGTATTTCATCACCATGGTCCTTGTTGTCAGCAGCCTTATCACGCCCAAGTCATGAGAAACGACGATAACTGACAGGTGCAAATCACTCTGCAGCGCCCTTATCAGGTCCAGCACCTTCGCCTGCACAGAAAGGTCGAGGCCCGTGGTCACTTCGTCCAGGAAAAGAATCAATGGATTGTTCGACAGTGCCTTCGAAATCTGGACCCTTTGCTGCTCCCCACCGCTGAAATTTGCCGGCGCCTCATCCATTCTCGTCACCGGGATTTCTGTTTTCTGAAGCAGATAGGAGGCCCGTTCGCGCATCGCGGCGATGTTTCTCCATCCGGCCATAATCAGCCGTTCCGATATATTGCCTCCGGAACTTACCTCCATCCTGAGCCCGTAATGCGGATTCTGGTACACCATGCCCATGCGGGAATTCCTGATTCGCCTCTTTTGAAACGGACTGAGCGAGAGGACATTGTCAGACGAATCATTTATGTAAACGGCCCCATGTGTCGCTTCAGAGTCAAAATAGAGCAGTTTTACAAGTGTGCTCTTGCCTGAACCGCTCTCGCCCACTATGCCCAGCACCTCATCAGGATAGAGCTCGAATGAAATATCGCCGCATGCAACTATGGAACCGCAGTGCCTGCACATGTTCGTCTCATATCCCGGACCGGTTGCTTCCCTGCAAAGAGGGCATCCGGCGCCGTAGATCTTTGTGATTCCTTCGGCCTTCATGACCGGCAAGCGCATCATAAGCGAATATGGTCTCCTTCCTTTTCTGCAATGTCCACGACGTAACTATGCCCGTGCTTTTTGAAAGCGAGCTTTTCATAAAAAAAGTGCGCAGATTCACGCCCGAGGTTGCTTGACAACGCAAGCTTGTAGCATCCTTTTTTCTGACACAGATACATCGCAAAATTCATCATCCTCCGCCCGATCCCCAGCCCTCTCAGGTCCTCCCGGACAACAATATCTTCAATAATGCCGGAGGGCGCGCCTTTGTGGGCCAGGTTGTCCATTATGAGAAGTGAAAATGTTCCTATGATATCGTTATCACTTGAGGCCACATATAGCGCGTAATCAGGATAGGATCTCATCCTTCTGAAGATGCCTTTTGCTTCATCGGGAGTCAACACGCTTCCATCATCCATCCCCAGCTGTCCGTAGAGAGACAGAACAGAATGCAAATCCTGTTCCGTCGCCTCCCGTATAATCATATCCGTCTTGTTATATTTTTCCATTAATCCCCGCTACCCTGCCTTGTCATCGCAGTGCCCCGTGTCCGAGCATTGGTAACTCCTTCCCCCCGACGCTTCATCAATGATCTCATCGAGAAAAGTGTCCGTGCTGCCGCACCTCCGGCATGCCGCACCCCTGAAATCCTCGACCCTGAAATTGAAGTCCTCGAACTCCAGGGGCTCAACTTTCGTATGGGGCGGCACAGCATAGATCCTGTTTTCCCGCCCGGCCCCAAAAATAAAGATAGTATCGGCCATATTGAGTTTCGGTATGTCCCACCTCGGGATAGGACTCGGATCCATGATATATCTTCCATTGACCGTCACCGGATACCTCGCCCCTATACTTATCTCGTTGTACCGGACTATGTCTTCATACAGATAGAGCCACATTCTGCTGTAGTCCGCCTCTCCATGCATACGCCGGGTCTCCAGTTCAGACGGCTCGACTGTTCGCAGCGCCTCCGGAAAAGGCACCTGGAGAACAAGGATTTGGTCTTCGGTCATATTTTCTTCGGGAATCCTGTGCCTCGTCTGGATAATAGTGGCCTCCCCGGTAATGGTTGTCGTTTTTACGCCCGTTACCCTGCCGATAAATTTCTTTATGTTCACCGCGTTGACGCTTCCGTCACAGCCCTGGTCTATGACCTTCAGCACATCATCAATGCCGATTATGGAAAGGGTTATCTGCAGCCCTCCCGTTCCCCAGCCCTTTGCAATCGGCAGCTCCCGTGACGCAAAAGGGACCTGGTATCCGGGGATGGCCAATGCCTTAAGTATCTTGCGCCTTATCTCTTTTTTTGCGCTCTCGTCCAAAAAGGCAAAATTGTATTCAACGGCCTTGCGCCTGCTTTCCTTCCTTTGCATGTATTTATCAAGCTTCATTTTCCGACGCCCTCTTTCGGTCTTCCGAAAAATTCTTCGCGCGCCTTTCTCAGCCTGTCGAGATCGGACTGGAATGTCACATAGTGCGGCAGCTTCCAATGCGCGCAAAAACCCAACGCATCGATTCCGTCGATATGTGTCAGGACGAATTCCTGATCCTCAGACGGCATCCTTTTTCCTTCTGCCTGCATCGCCCTGTCAAGGATCGCCATGGAGATCGCTTTGGTTTCATTGTGCCCGAAACAAAGTCCGTAACCAAGAGTGAATTTGGGCGATCCGTCATTTCCCGTGAATTTGGCGATGACCTCCGCTTCCGTTATCTTTACTTCACCAACGGTATATAACCCGCCGCTATAGGGGTGTTTTATTTTTACAGGAATGTACCCGACCCTCAGCTCGCCGATAGTGGGATGGATATCTCCGTAGCCGCGCATATTGGAATACGCAAGCAGGAGCAGACCTCCTGTCTCGCCCCTCGCCATCGTCTGCAGCGTGGCGCTTCGTCCGGCAGGAAACGTCAGGGATTGTCTTGTTACATCATATATGCCGGGACCGTCAGGGCCGGAACTTACTGCCCGGTCCACCAAAAGCCCCTCTTTTCTCATTATTTCTATCACCCTGGGAAACGAATCAGGAAGTTGATCGACGTTTGTGAGTCCTTTAAGCAGACTCCTTATATAAGACTTTCTCGCTGTCTGATTGTCGTTCAACAGCTCGAAATCAAGGAGCCTGAGCGTATAATCCGTTGTGGGCCCGAGGATCTGTCCGCCCGGGATGTCTTTGAAAGCCGCAGAAATCCTTCTGATGATCCTTATTTCCGTTGTCGCCTGCGGAATAGAATATCCGACTCTCGGTCTCGTGGCCCTGTAAGCCCTGAGCATAAAAGAAGCCTCAAAAGTGTCCCCGGCAGACTGCTTTATGGCAAGCGCCGCAAGATCAGGCGCATACAGCGAACCTTCGCCCATGACCCTGTCGACCGCAAGGTATAATTGCTCCCTGATCTGGTCTGTCCCGAGCAGGCGCGTCCTGCCTTTTATCCGCTCATAAGAAAGCAGCTTTGCCGCATTGTCTATGGCTTCCTTACCGCCTTTTACAGCAACATAACCCATAGCTAATTCACCTCTATCATCGTAGATCTCGGAATGCACATTATCTTGTCGGACCTGTCTATGAAGATGCAGTCTATCCCCAGCGGGAATTCAGCATTGGCTTCCTTGATACAGAGCAATTCATCTTTCACAGGCCCCCCCACTAATATTTCGAGTCCGTCTTTAATGCCCGGACCTTTCAATAAAATACGACTCTTTCCATTGCTTCTGTCACCGAGGCTGTCAATTATATATATCACGGTTGCGCCTGCATCAGGATAATCCAGGCTGCCTCTTTTGGCTTTAAGCAGTTCCCCGCCGCTCCTGCCGTCGGGAATTATTATGAAATCAGCAGATACAATATCCGAGACCGTACTTCTCGTCAGTTCGAAGATCTCGGCTTCCATATAGTCCGGACCGCTGCCCAGGAGAAAAAATGTGACCTCATTATCAAGAAGTGTCAAAAGAACAGACATTAATCCATCCGCTTTCCCGCAGGCGGGCCGGGTATCAAGGTCTGCCTGCCAATTAACCGATGCGCATGGCAACTGATAAAGTTTTCCCGGATGGCACATGGACTGAAGAATGGTCCTGTATGTATTCTGCGTCAGTAAATGCGTGTTGTCCATAAGTTGTTGTCTACCCTTTCCTCATTGTTTCGAAACTCACCTTTGTCGTGGCCGTGAGTTTTCCCTGTTGTTTTTCATTTTTGTTCACCCTCTTCATACATGATGCGAGCACCTTGTTTACTAATACTTTTAATTTCTCATTATCGCTTCCAAGAACAACGTCCACAACAGCTGCCGCAATCGCCCGGTCCGGCTCATCTCCCATGACCATAGAATATCCCTTCTTGCCGTTATACCGGACCTCCGCTTCTGTCACGAGTATCTCACCGAGATAGAATTCCACGTCAAAAGAATCGTTCACCGCCATCATCAGAAGACCTGTCTCAGGCGTCTTTACGATATCGATTTCATTTGCCGGCATCAGGGCAATCAGTTTACCTATCGATCTGTCATCCATTTTTGTGACCAATAACTGAAATTCCATCATCTCTCCACTGTCCTTTGCCTTCATACCACTATTTTTCTCAAATAAGAAGAGAGCCAGTCCACCAGCATGATGGTGGCCACAATGACCATAAGCATGGCCGCCATCTGTCGATATTCAAACATTCTCGAAGTCATGACCAGCTCAAAGCCTATGCCGCCTGCGCCTACCAAGCCCATAATAGTGGAATACCGGATATTCCGGTCCAGTATATACAGGTTATAACTGTTAAAAAGCGGCAGGACTTGCGGGAAGACGGAGTGAGTGATCCGTTGGAGCAGGACCGCCCCGGAAGCTTCCACCGCCTCCACCGGCTTAGGGTCTACATTTTCGATGGCCTCAGCATAAAACTTACCCAAAAACCCGGCAGTGTTCAGGCCAAGGGCCAGGACCCCTGCAAAGGGTCCCATACCGACTGCCACCACGAAAATCAATGCGAACACGAGGTCCGGCGTTGCGCGGAAAAAGTTTGTGATTTCTTTCGCAACGTTATATATCATAGAATTATGAGTGACATTCCGGGCAGCCATCACTCCCAGCGGGACCCCCAGGACGATCGCCAGGAAGGTGCCGCTAATGCCCATGGCCACCGTTTCGAGCATCAGTTTCAGGTAAATAGTGAGTCTCGAAAAATCGGGCGGGAACATTCCTTTCAGGAATTTCCAGATGCGGGGCATTCCGGCAGCCAGTTCCTTAAGATCCACAGGAACGGAATAAAGGCAGACGAGAATAAACATGCCGATGACAGCCAGCAATACCGAATCCTGAACACGGGTCTCTGAATTTAAAAAACTGCCTTTAATGATTTTGTTGCGCAGGTTTGCGGAAGCCCTGTCGATTATGGTTATAACAACCAGCATGATCACAAGGATGGCGGCAGCCTTCTGATAATGGAAGGCGCGCATTTGGGTAAAAAGTTCCACCCCCAGCCCGCCGGCGCCTACCATGCCCAGCACCAGGGCGACCCTGATATTGTGGTCCAGCATGTAAAGGTTGTAGCCCATGAACAGCGGCAGCACCTGGGGAACAATGGCATGGCGGATTACGCCGAGGCCGTGGCCGCCAGTGGCCGCAAGCGCTTCCACCGGCTTTTCATCGATGCTTTCCACCGCTTCAGAGTAAAATTTGCCAAGAAGCCCTACCGTTGCCAAAGTCAGCGCCGCCACCCCCGCCTGCGGTCCGAGGCCAAATGCTGTCACGAAAAAAAAGCCGTAAACAACGTCGGGGATCGATCTCAGCAGCGTGATCAAACCCCGGGAGAACAGGTATAAGTACCGGTTCCCGTTGGTATTCCGTGCAGCTAAAAATCCCAGTGGCAGGGAAAAAAGTATCCCGAGCATCGTACCCCAAAAACCCATGGCCACAGTTTCCGCGGTCAGTCTTAAGAACAGTCTCCATCTCGAAAAATTCGGCGGCAGCATGTCCCTGATCAAAGCAACCGATTGTGACAATCCGCTGATGAGGGACCCGACATCCACCTTCGAGATCCTGAATGAAAAACCAAGGATGACCAGTAAAATGGACCACCCCAACAGCTTCCCTGCCCGGTTCACATATTGCCGGCTTTCGCTGTAATGCATCCAATCTCCTCATCGAATGTATATATCTCCTGAAGTCGCTTATCATTGAGGTCGCGTGTGTGAACGTCAAAGCAGATCGCCCCCTCTTTAAGCGCAATCACCCGATCAAAATGTTCCCGCACAGAGTCAGGGTGATGGAGGACCGTGATCAGGGTTATCTTCTTCTCATGGTTGATCCGAAGCAAAAGGTCCATAATTTTCCTGCTGGCCTTGGGGTCGAGGTTGGCGATAGGCTCGTCCGCCAGGAGAACCTCCGGTTCCTGCATCAAGGCCCGGGCAATGGCTACCCGCTGTTTCTGGCCTCCGCTGAGCCGGTCTACCCTTTCCCCGACCTTATCCTCCAGCCCCACAAAACTGAGAAGCTCCCTGGCTTTCTCGATCTCCCTCCTGCTGAAGAAACCTACAGTGGAAGAAAGCAAGGACATCCCCCGGTCCAGTCTCCCCAGGGCGCCGGCCATCACATTTACCTGGACCGACGTCCGTTCAACGAGATTGAAAAGCTGATAGATCATGCCGATCTTCCTCCGGCTTTGGCGCAGAGACTCAGCGTCTCTAAACTTGATTTCCCGGCCGCCGACTGAAATCGATCCCGCATCCGGCACCACAAACCCGTTGATCGTCCTGATCAAGGTGGTTTTCCCTGACCCGCTGGGGCCGATGAGGGCCACCGGCTCTCCTTTTTTCACCCTCAAATTGATGCCGCACAAGACCTCATGGCCTTTGAATTGTTTCCTGAGATTTGTAATCCTTATCATAAATATCCTCTCCGACCCCCGGGCGACTGCTGGAAGCGGGCTCCCAGATTCATAGGTGGAAGCCCGCCCCTAAGCGCCGCCGGGACTCTTAATTCAGGCCGTCAATCACTTTCTTAACATTTTTGATAAGTGTATAGTCGCGGTCACTTACTATCTCCCAGCCGGTAATGTTCCCAAAAGCTCTGACCTTGTTGTCTTCTTTTGGGATTGTGACAATCGCCTTTTTCAATGCAACCTTGATGTTTTCCGGCAGGTCATTCCGATAAGCTACTGGAGAGCCGGGGAGGGGGATAGATTTCCAGATAATGACATTTGTCAGAGGAGATATTTGCCCCTTTGCGACCATTTGAGGATTGGTCATATCGTTGTCGGATGCCATATCGACCGTCTTGTTTTTCACCATCAGCTCGGCTGCGTCATGAGTGCCGCTGAAGCCCACCTTTTTGAACACCTTTTCCGGGTCCATGCCGACTTTCCACATAAAATACCTGGGTACTGCATAGCCGGAAGTGGAAGCAGGATCGGTGAAAGAGAAAGTCAATTCCTTTTTATGTTGGTTAAGCTTTTCAGCTATGGCTTTCATACCCTCCTCTCCTACCAAAGGGGTGGCGATGCCTAACTCCCGGGCCGTTTCCGGGGTCGCCACCAGATATGAGCAGTAAGTGCTTTTGCCCTTGGGATCGATGCCCACCGCAAAGGCCTCGGCCCCTGCCCGGTCGTGCGCCATCACGTAAGAAAAGGGACCGAACCAGGCAAAATCCACCTTCTTTGCCCGCATGGCCTCTATTACTCCGGAGTAATCAGAGGCGGTGAAGATTTCGATGTGCTGCCCCATTTTTTTCTCCATCCATTCCTTCATGGGTTTGATTTGCTCGATCATAGCCTTGGGATCTTCAGCTGGAATGAGACCCATCACCAGGCCTTTTTGCTCAGCCCGGAGCGCCCCGGTCAGAATTATCATCAGGGCCGCTGCCAGCCCGAGAGACAGAAAATACTTTTTCATTTTTTTCCTCCAATTACAATTAGTAGTGAAGCAAGATATATTTTTAGCGAAGCGGTATCGGATCCTTACGATGCGGTCATCCCTGCCAACCATTTCCCGGAGCTATCACCTCCCTTCCCCGTTGAAGTCTACTGTAATCCTGCTGAGGTCTCCCCTGAAACATGTCTTGCAGTACTCGACCAGGTCTCCGTGCTGGCTTTTCGATATACTGCTGACGACAAGGACAGGTATTTTCGCGGATATCTGCAGCAGATCCATCTCTGAATCTCCCGGCATCGAGACCTCGAACGTGGAAGACACCCTTTGCATGTTGATGTCATAGTGTTTTTTCAGCACGTCATAAATGGAGTAAAGGCCGTTCAGCAAGCCGAGGAGACCCGGAAAGATATCCGATCTCAGATAAGTTATGGAATGGCAAAAAGGCGCATCGTCCGCAAACCTCAGTATGTGGAGCGCAACTACCATGCTTGACGGATCGATGCAGAGTTTTTTCGCCAATTCATTCCCGGCTGCAATTTCGTATGAATGCAGCAATTTCGAATCAGGGGTTAGACCTGCAGAGTGCATCAAACTGGTAAACTGAGTCTTTTTCGATACCTTATAAGGAATTTTGGGGTTTGCAACGAATGTGCCCTTGCCCTTTATTTTATATACGAGACCTTCGTCTTCGAGGCGTTCAATCGCCCGCCTTACAGTATGCCTGTTCAAAACGTATCTTAAGCTGAGTTCTTTTTCGGTGGGGATCCGGTTGCCCTGGCGGAAGGTCCCGTCGCCTATCTGCTCCATCAGGATATTCGATAGCTGGTGATAATAAGAAACGCCGTTGTCCCTTTCAATCATTATCTCTCCAAGATGCTGTCCGGTTGTCTATACATATGATTGCACAGATGGCATTACAACAAAGTTAAGGAAATGTTAAGTTCTGATTACATCTTTAGGTTTTCTTTATATGGCAGGAATATAAATGTTATTATTCTTTGCATCAGGCACATAATGAAACTTAAAGGATGGATGCGTGAGAAAATTCATGGGAAGTATGCCGGTTTCAATTGTACTTTTCGGTGGTTTTTTTGACAATTAACGGAGCAGTCGCTGAAAGCGGACATCCTCAAAATATTATAGTCAACGGGAAAAGCTATGGCTGGCCGACTTCTCCGGTGGTTGTCGTTTGCATAGATGGAGGAGACCCGGAATACGTGACTGCCGCACTCGAAAAAGGGTTGATGCCGACCATCAAAAAATTTATGGACAAGGGCTTCCACGCGGTCGCCTATGGGGCTATGCCCAGCTTTACAAACCCGAACAACATATCAATTATAACCGGCGTGCCCCCTTCGGTCCACGGAATTTCAGGGAATTATTTTCTGGATCCCGAGACCGGCAAAGAAGTCATGATGAATGATCCGAAATTCATGAGAGCTGATAGCATATTAGCGAGGTTTTCCGGGCATGGCGCTAAAGTAGCGGCGATTACCGCAAAGGACAAATTAAGCAGACTGCTCAGGAACGGGATAAAAGACGGGATTACCTTCTCCTCGGAGAAGGCCGATAAATGCACAAAAAAGGAAAACGGTCTCGACAATTGTCTTGAATATGTCGGGAAACCTCTGCCGGATGTTTATTCAGGCGACCTATCAATTTTTGTGCTTGAGGCAGGCATAAAAATACTCGAAAGAGAAAAGCCGGATATTATGTATCTCTCCCTGACGGACTACATACAGCATAAGTGTGCCCCCGGGACGGAGGAGGCTAATGAATTCTATCACTCCCTTGATGATGCTTTTAGCCGCCTGGACGCTTTAGGCGCCGTCATTGCATTAACCGGAGACCATGGGATGAACGACAAATCGAATGGTGACGGATCGCCGAATGTTATATACCTGCAGGACGTGCTCGACAAGAAACTCGGAGAAGGCAAAACTAGGGTCATCTTGCCGATTACCGATCCATACGTTGCGCATCACGGTGCTCTCGGATCTTTTGCAACGGTTTTTTCCCACGGGCGGATTTCCTCTGCTGATGCTATAACTGCAATCAGTACACTCCCGGGATTGGAAGCGGTTATGGACCGTGAATCTGCTGTCAGGAGATTCGAACTTCCCGCCGATCGGATCGGGGACTTAATAGTTATAGGCGATAAGAGGACCGTGCTTGGGACCAAGAAGGAGGACCACGACCTGTCCAAACTGGCAGGAATGCGCCTTCGCTCCCATGGGGGGCCGGCAGACAGCGAGGTCTCTTTTATACTCTCCCGACCAGTGAATGCGAAACAAAAAAAAATTGCCTGCTCGCGTCAATTGCGTAATTACGATATATTCGACTTTGCATTGAATCTCACCGCTGCAAGACCACCGGGCGTCTAAGAGCTGCGGTCACCTTCCTGTCATTCATTAATTTTCCTTCAGATTTTTTATGAGGAAATTGGTAGCGTGAAATCTTCTGTGTAAATTTTAAATACGATTACGCATATTTGTCATACCCGCGACCGGGGTCCCCAAAAGTTGCATACTTTTGGGGTGCGGGAAGGCGGGTATCCAGGCCCTTGAAAAGAATGGATTCCCGCTAAAAGACTGCGGGAAAGACTGCGGGAATCCCCATGAGCTGGGCTCACAAGGGTGGATGAAAATGGGGGCTTTGCACACTGAGCCCGGTTGAGATATTATTATCAAAAAAGCCGGGAGGGTAGGCCATGGATGTGATCTATGATAAGTGTTGCGGTATAGATGTACACAAGGAGACATTAACGGCATGTATCATGGTAGGTGCAGGGAATCGCGTACGGAAGGAAATCAGGACCTTCTCGACTATGACGGAAGATATCGAGAGGCTACGGGACTGGTTGAAATCCGAAGAGATCACGCATGTAGCAATGGAGAGTACCGGAGTATATTGGAAGCCGGTGTACAACATCCTTGAGGAAGACTTTTCCGTAATGATCGCCAATGCAAAACATGTAAAACACGTTCCTGGCCGAAAGACGGACGTGAAGGACAGCGAATGGATTTGCAAGCTCTTAAGGAACGGGCTGATACGGGGCAGCTTTATTCCTCCCCGGCACATCAGGCAATTGAGAGACTTGACCAGGCATAGGGCCAAGCTCAATCATTTGATGACAAGCGAGAAGAATCGGCTTCAGAAATACCTGGAGGATGCCAATATAAAACTCGCCTCCGTAGCCTCAGATATATTTGGTGTTTCGGGCAGGAAGATGCTGAAAGAGATGCTAAAGGGCAATGAGAATGTTGAAGAGATAGCGGATTTGGCCTATGGTCAGCTGAAGAAAAAGAAAGATGCGCTGATGAAGTCATGTACAGGAAATCTCACCGATCATCATCGGATGATGGTCCAATTGGGTTTAAAGCATATCGAGTATATGGAGAGTTTGATTGCGGAGGTACAACAGCAGATTGATAGGGTAGTCAGAGAAAACAATCTTCAGAAGAATATCGAGTTGCTGGATACAATACCGGGGGTAAACGAGACAGCAGCTGAAGTTATCATTGCAGAGATAGGCACTGATATGAACGTGTTTCCTACTGAACATCATTTGGCCTCATGGGCGGGGATAAGTCCCGGCAATAACGAGAGTGCTGGTAAAAAAAAAGCGGACACACCACCAATGGGGACAAATGGCTGAAGGCTATTTTGGTACAATGCGGGCACAATGCAGGGAGGACGAAAGGGACTTATTTGAAGGACAAGTACCATAAGCTCAAAACAAGACGAGGAGTTAAGAGGGCAGCGGTTGCAATAGGACATAAGATACTGGTGAGCGCTTATTACATATTAAAGAATCAGGAGACATACAAAGAATTAGGGGATATGTATTTGGATACTCGGAACAAGGCACGGATTGTAAAACAATATAAACATAGGATAGAGGCACTTGGCTTTACCGTATCACTGACAGAGAAGGCAGCGTAAACAAGGCAGAGAGCAAAGCAAGCTTTTTGAGGTCGTCTGTCATTGGCGGTTATTAACCCCGTGCGTGGAATCTGACTGAACCGGTGTATAAGAACAAAGGATTGTTGCCATAGAGCACGAGAGACAATATTTACTTTCTTACCGGTTTTATAGAGCTTGCTGAACATATAAAGGCAAAACAGTTAAAGACGTCCGGATATGGGTGACATTTTCGAGACAATGACAAGCACTCAAGTTAGAGGAAATTCGCCATATGCTTTTATCGGAGATTATTTGTATAATAAAAACGGGAAGCGGCAGCAGGAATCAAAGAGCAAAGACCGATAACCGGGTCATGTTTTAATCTGTTCCCTGCTGACTGCGTGCTGCTGATGATGTCTGTCGAAACATTGGGCAAAAATACAGAAAAGGAGCCGGCAATGAACCATGAACGCACCATCAATCGACTGAGGGGGTTTCATTTTGCTGTCGGGACAATTGTGAACCAGGAAAACGATCCTCTATGCGGCAACTGCGTAGCTTTTTCAAGGACCGCTCAAGCCATCATCGATGGCTTCGTAGAATTTGAAAGTGCTCACGCATCGGAAAAAAGAAAATTCCCTGAAGAGTTTTTATTCCTTTTTGAAGATGTATGCGACAAGCTGGCGCTTATCGAACATCCAACTGAGCCGGTCAGGCAAAAAAAGGAAGGGAATTGCAAGCTCCCCTCAGGGGTGTGCTACTGCAAGTCAGCAATGGAGCTTCTGCAAAACATTAAAGATACAAGCCGTGAGACGCAAGAAGGGCAAAAGGCGAAGGGCTAAAAAAGGCAAAGGGCGAAAGGGACTTCGATTTATTTTTTGTTTTTTGCTATTAGCATATCACCTTGTTTTGCTAATGCATAGCTGCAGGTGCGTCAGTTTTACCTCTCCTCATGAGCAGCGCCAGCGGAATGACACAAATAATAATCGTACTTACTGCGCGGAAAACATCGTTGAAAGACAGCATGGATGCCTGTCTTAGCAACTCCCTGTAAATCAAACTCTGCCCGGCCTGCTGCGATAAGGGCTCTACCCCCTGATACTGCAATATACGGGAGGAATGGTCAAGCGCAAACTGGTAGTTCCTGTCAAACGGCGTAAGGTGTTCAACAAGCCTGGACTGATGAAATTGTTCACGCCGCGCAAGCAGAGTGGTGACAAAGGCGACCCCAAAACTTCCACCGAGGTTTCTCAAAAGATTGTATATCCCGGTCGCATTTCCCATAGCCTCCTTTTTGACTGTCGAGAGTGTGAGCGTGGTAAGAGGAACGAAGAGCAACCCTATGCCGAAACCCATGACAATCCTCGGCCACACAAGTACATTGAAATCGGCATAGAGGTTAAATTCCGACATAAGAAATGCCGAGTAGGCGCAGATGGCCAGACCCAGAACTAAAAGTCCTTTTGGGTTTACTCTCGTCACCAGTCTTCCGGCCAAAGGCATTGCCATCAAAGCCGCAATCCCGCCGGGTCCGAGGACCATGCCGGCAAGGGTTGATGTGTATCCCATGAGTGTCTGCAAATAAATAGGCAGGAGGACAATAGTTGCAAAGAGACTGAAGAAAGCAAAAAACCCCACTACGCATCCGGTGCTGAAAGAGACATTCCTGAAGGCCCTGAGATCGACAACCGGGTGCTCCGCAAAAAACTCCACAATGACAAACAATAAAAGCGCAGTTCCTGCGATAATACTCAGCCAGAAGATAAAGCCTGATGAGAACCAGTTCTCCCGCTGCCCTTTGTCGAGGACGATCTGGAGGCTGCCGAGTCCTGTTGCAAGGAGCATAAGCCCCCAGTAATCTATCCTCATTGCCGTCCGCTTCATATAGGGCGGATCTGTAATAAATAATATGACCATAAGCACCGATACGATGCCGATCGGGATATTGATGTAAAAGATCCAATGCCAGGACCAGTTGTCGGTAATCCATCCACCAAGCAGCGGCCCGACAATAGGGCCGAACATGATGCCGATGCCGAATACGGCCATGGCCATGCCATGCTGCTTTGGCGGAAAAGACTCAAGGAGTATGGATTGTGAAATGGGCTGCAACGCCCCGCCGCCGATGCCCTGAAAAACTCTGAAGACAATAAGACTCGCGAGACTCCACGCCGACCCGCAGAGGAATGAACTTATAGTGAAGAGAACAATGGAAAAGATAAGGTACTGCTTCCTGCCGAAGACCCTGCTCAACCACCCTGTAATAGGGATGATGATAGCGTTGGATACGAGGTAGGACGTAATTGTCCAGGTCGACTCATCGAGACCGGCTGAAAGACTGCCCCTTATATGGCCGAGAGATACATTGACGACCGAGGTATCCACGATCTCGATGAGAGTCGGGAGCATGACGGTCAAGGCTATGATCCATTTGGACCACTTGTTCATATATTGTCAGAAGATTAGAAGATTGATGCTTAGAGGGACAGTCTAAAACCCCTAATCATCCTAATCGTTCATCCCTCTAACCCTCCAACCTTCCAGTCATCGCATTTACCTGACTATTACCGTCGGCTCCACGGACATCCCAATACGCAGGGCATGCCCCGCATCAGTGTCCTTATCGAGCACTATCTTGACCGGCACTCTCTGCACCACTTTAACATACTGGCCGGTGGCATTCTCAGGAGGGAAAAGTGAGAATACAACTCCGGTCCCTGCCATGATGCTATCCACCGTTCCCCTGAACTCTCTGCCGGGATAGGTATCGACCTTTATGGTCACCTTCTGAGAGGGCTTTATCTTCTTAAGTTCTGTTTCCTTATAGTTTGCAACCACCCATATATCGCCAAGCTCGGTGACCGCCATCAGCGGCTGGCCTGCCTGGACCTGGTTGCCTCGCTCCACTGACTTTTTGGTAACGTAGCCGTCTGCCGGAGCATAAATTTTCGTGTACCCGTAATTCAGCTCAGCCGTGTCAAGCTGGGCCGCTTTTTGCCTGACAGTGGATTGCTGCGACGCGCCGCTTGATTCGATCTGCCGCACCACAGCCTTTTGTGTCTCAACGGCAAGTTGGGCCTGACGAAGCTGCTCCCGCGAAGCCTTGACCCGTGCCGTAGATACGTCATATGCGGTCTTCGCCTTTTCATACTGTTCCTTTGAAAACGTATCACTGGCGAAGAGGGCTGCCGCCCGTCTTTCGTCCCGCCCGGCCTGCCCGAGGCTTGCTTCCTGCAGTTCCAGGTTTGCCCGCGCAGCCCCGACACCCGCCCTGAGTTCGGCAAGCCGCTGTTTCGCCGCCTCAACTCTCGCCGTTATCTCGGTAATCTTCGCCTTTTCCGCGCCAAGGCTTGACGATGTTTCATTTACCCTGACTTCATAATCCACGGGATCTATTTCAACCAGCAGGTCTCCTTTTTTGACCAGTCGGTTATCATCGACAAGTACGTCCTTTACTGTTCCGGGTATCTTTGATGCGATCGTATGTATATGGCCATCTATAAATGCATCGTCGGTGGTGATATGGGTCGCTTTATAACCAAGATAGAAATAAACCACAATAGCGCCAAGCACACCGAGAACAGCAAAGACAGCCAATGCGATCTTCTTCTTACTGACCTGCTTGTTATTTACAGCCTCATTCTCTTCCATATTCATCTCTCCCCCATCGCTTTCAACAGGCTTGCATGTGCGTCATTATAATTGGTCAACGCCTGGATATATGCCAATTTTGCATTGCTGTATATTACCTGGGCATCCGTCACTTCGATAGGATTTCCTACTCCGGCTGCATAACGGCCGTTGGCAATGTCTAGGTTCTCAGTGGCCTGATTGACAGCCAGATCGGCGGTAGCAATACTGTCCTCCGCCTGCTTCAGGTTCAGATATGACTGCTGCACGTCGAGAACAACGCTCTGCCTGAGCGCCTCCTCGTTGGCACGGGCAACATTAAAGTTCGACTCCGCCTCCTCCACCTGGTGTTTTGTAAGAAAACCGCTGAAAATGGGAAACGAGAGGGTGACACCCACATTCCACACGTTCTCCAGGGGAATCCCTGTTCCTCCCTGCCAGTTATAGGATGCGCTGCCGGTCAATGCCGGATAATATCCTGTTTTTGCAAGCTGGATGCTTTCTTCAGCCGCCTTCTTTTTCAAAACAAGTGATTTGAAGTCGGGTCTGTTAGCAACAGCCCTGGAAAGCGCGTCATCGAGAGTTATCTTGTATTTAATGAAGGCAAGAGAATCCTCAACGGTATATGCCGGAGCATCGGGAACCCCCATCGCATTATTCAGGTTCACCCGGGCTATCTTGAGAGCATTATCCGCAGTAATGAGGTTCAGTTTCGCATTGCTCAAATTCACTTCGGCTGTTATTACGTCATATCTCGGCTTTGTGCCGACATCAAAAAAACCTTTGGCCTGATCAAGATGCTGTTTATACTGTCCGACTGCTTCATCGGCAACCGCCCTGTTTCTGGCAGCCTGGATCACTGCGTAGTAAGCCTGTTTAACATTTAAAACTATCTGATTTTTACTCGTCTCCAGATCAGCCCATGCCGAATCAAGATTAATCTTTTGAATTTTTACCTGTGAAGAGGTCTTTCCAAAATCATATATATTCTGAGAGAGAGTAAAACCACTCGTAATCTGGTTGAAGTTCCCCGTGCCGAACAATGTGTTATTGACCTCTGTTACGACGCCAGGAGACGAGTACCTGCTGACGGCGCTCGATGCCCCCAACTGCGGGTAATAATTTGCCAGAGCTTCACCTACCCTGCTCCGGTTCGCCTCAACTGTATAGTAAGCGGCAACAATAGAAGGCTGTTTGAGAAGCGCGATCTCAATACAGCGGTCAAGGGTGAGCACCTCGCCTGCTTTTATGATCTCTACACCCTGTGCGCTGCCGGCCTTACCCGGGAACAGAACTGTTGACAGAACTGCCGAGATAACAATGCCCATGACAACTTTTTTCATTATTGGTTCTCCCTGTATTCGGAAACCAGGTCCATGCCTATTGCATACATGAAGGCCGCCTGCGCCCGCCTGAGTTCATATTGCGCCCGGTAATCATTGGTTTCAGCAATTGTCAGAAGCGTTATGGCATCAAGCACGTCTGTGGATGTGCCGACCCCTTCACGGTAGCGTTCCTTGTTGATTTTAAGGTTCTCCTCGCCCTGCTTTACAGCGCCTCTGGTCACGTTGATACGCTCACGTGCGTTTTCCATATCAAGCCGGCTTTTTTCAACGTCGAGTTTTATATCGTCTAGAAGCTTCCGCCGCTGCTCTAAAAGCTGCTCCCTTTGGTAATCTATCTTCGCAACTTCGGCTTTTGTGCTGCCTCCGTCAAAAATATTCAGATTCAGCCCCAGCATGAACGTCCAATTGTCGTCATGCACCAAATAGTGGTTTTCAGTGTAATTGTATCCGCCTTCCGCAAACAATTTAGGAAAATAATCGGACCTCCTGGCAGCCTTTTCCAGTTCTTTGATCTTTAATTCGCGATCAATGGTTTTGAGCTCGATGCGTTGTTTTTCAGCAAGTCCCCATGCCTGATCAATATCAGCCTCGCAGCGGGGTCCAGCGGCCACGTCCGCTACCCTCACAGCATTTTTCAAGGGCAAAGACAGAATATTGTTGATCCTGGATGCATTGACAGCACGCATGTTTGTAGTTGTCAAAAGGCGCTGCTGCGCATCTGAGAGCCGCACCTCTGACTGCAGGAGATCGTTCCTCGTAATGACCCCCTCCTTGTAAAGACTCCGGGCCATTGACAGGTGCGATACCAGCCGTTCAACCTCTCTCTCCCCGACCAGTTCCATCTTTTCCGTCTCAAGGATATCTAAGTAGACAATAATGAAATCGAGCGCTACAAGGTTCTTCACTCTATCAATATTAAGTGTCGCATTGTCGAGAGCGGTAGAGGCTGCTTCGTATCGCGATGACCGGCCGCCAAAATCATACAGCACCTGCTGTACATCAAAACCATACGACAGGAAATTCCTGTCCGACTCCGGAGCCGTCAGGCTGCCCAGGATGCCTACTACCTGGTGCGCAAGAAATGTCTGGCCCATTGAGGCATTGATGCTCGGCAAATACCGTGAAAACGCTATCGAAACATCTGCCGATGAAACATCCCTGCCCCGTGAGGCTATCTTTATAAGCCGGCTGTTTTCCGTAGCGAGTTCGAGCCCCTGACTCAATGTCATTAGTGCCGGATGTTCTTCTGCTCCGTTAGGGGTTTCCGCACGGCAGAGGGGCGGGAGCAGAATTCCGCAGAGGTAAAAAAACAGCAAGAATTTACCGGACGCTTTGCTCATTTCACCGTCCCCTTCGCAAAAATATCCACATACGCCGAGATCGTCGCGTCGAGTCCGGTCGAACTGTATCTCTTGCGCATCAGGAACTCCTCTGCATGAAAGTAGGAATAGAACATGCCGAAAAAAAGTCTGGCGGCATACTCGGCATCGAATTCCCTCAGCACACCCTTCTTCTGCATCTCTGAAAAGTACAATGCGAGTACTTTATGTACTTCATCGCTGAATGCATGCTGGATCTTGTGTATTTTTTCAGGATAACGGTGCATCTCCGAATGTACAATCCTGATGATATCCTTGCGGCGCAAGAGGGCCTCAAAGAACCTTTTTGCAATCACAGCCAGGGCGCCCTCATACGGCATTCCCATGATTTCAGACAAAAGCCCCCGCAGTTCGGGCAGAAAGGAATAGGCCTTTAAAGTTTCCTCAAAAAGTTTTTCTTTCGAAGGGAAATACCTGAAGAGTGTGACCTCTGCAATGCCGGCTTCCATAGCGATCCTGCGGGTAGTAGCGCCGAGATACCCTTCTTTGGAAAAAAGTCTTAATGCGGTCCCAAGTATTTTGTCCCTTGTCGGGTGCAGTTCTTCTGTCTGGTGCATAATCGGTCTTCTTTCACGCCCCAAAAGTTTATGGATTTGGGAGGTCCGCCGCCGCGGTGGCTCCCACAATCTGATGTAAGCGCTTACTTACACAGGTTACTTTATAGCAGGCGGACCGGGATTGTCAATAGCCCGACGGCAGCCACAATCGTAGGTGGTAACACCGCTGTTTTCGGTTATAATAAAACAAGAGTAGACATTTATTGAAAGGAGACTCTTTCTATATTATGGAAGTGCTGTACAGCGGCAAATTCCCTTACTCGCTTATAAGTACCCCTTCAACACCTTCTTTATATGCGGGAAGCTGTATAGTTCATATCGTTAAATTCGACAATGACGTTTGCGCCGTCATGATGACAGAGGACAGGAACAACTCCGGTCCTTCGGTTACGAACATGTGTGACCGTATTGCAACACAGGTTTATCTTAAATACCTTTCATTCACCCCGCCGGAAAGAATAGTTTGGCTTGAGCATTGCCCTGGAAGCAGGGACCATCCGGCTCATATCGATCTTGTGCAATTCGCCCATGAAATTCAGCAGACCGGTTCAGGTCCGGACAAGGGCCCGACACATTCATTTACCAACCCTCAATGGAAGCGCTTTTTTGAAGCGCCTCTCATAGTGCCGCTTGAGTTCATAAAGCTCTATTCATTTATACTAAAAGAGTTAAGCTCAGCCGCCCTTGTGTTCATGGCGGAAGACAACAAGGGTTATTACTGGCGCGTATGGGCGAATGGAGAAGGTTTTTTTGTCATGACCGGCAATCCATTGGCAGAATTGTCCAAAAACCTGCTCGATATTAAAGGCGTTACCTCGTTATTAGTTCAAAATCAGGCACATATAGGACTTCCTGACATAGAAAAAACATTTACCGATGCCTTGATGAAAGGCTTTTTGAGCAGCAGGCTTTAGATATAATATTATCGAATGTTAAGCCTCAGATCGAATTCTTTGCAAGGTCCTTTCTTCCGTCGATCAGTTCCTTTATTTTCTCGACTATTGAGTCAGCGTCCGCCTTCAGGTCATCTGCCTTTGCCGCAAGTATCCCGGCCACAGTCTGCGAGATCCCTCCCGCTTTCTCCCCAAGGAATCTGATGGGCTCTCCGCCACCCCCTGCAATGGCAATTGAAATGAAAAGGATCCACATCAATAGCAGCCTTTTGAAGAATTTAGCCATGTTCGTTCCTCCTTTTCTCATCACCCTGGCTTTATTCTACATCGAAAAGAATGCTGGTATTGTGACGAACATCACAAAAAGCTGTTTTTAGTCAAAAGGAGCGATTAAGCGGATAATTTTGCTGTCCAGCATCTCGATTTCTCCATCCTTTGCCAGCTTATTCAGATAGCGCGTGACCGTTTCTCTCGAAACAGATGCATAATCGGCAATGTCCTTGTGCGTAAGTTTTATGTTAATGATCGTTCCCCTCCCGTTCTTGACCCCATACTGGACCGCCAACAGCTTAAGCACAGTCCGTATCCTGTCCTCCGCCCGCGAAAGGCTCATCACCTTGAGCATTATCCATGAATCTCTTAACCTCAAACATAGGACTGATATAATCTGCTTGAGGACCTGGTTATTTTTTATCAGGTACTCATCGAAAACCTTTTTGGACAAGATCAGAATGTGCGTGTCTTCCATGGCGACAACCGTAGCAGGCGCAGTTTTTCCATCCAATAAGGCCATCTCGCCGAAACAATCGCCGGATTTATGCACTGCGAGAATATGTTCCTTTCCATCTTCGCTGATGTGAACTGCCTTAACTCTTCCCGAAAGAATCACATACATGTAATTCTGTGTGTCCTCTTCAAGAAAAATAATTTTATTCCTGGCAAAATGCTTGTCAACAAGTACTTCCCTCAGTTCTTCGATTTCATCTTTGGAAAGCCCTGCCAAAAAAGGGATGCATTTAACGACTGCCTCAACATGAAGCTGCTTTTTTTTCATCAGCAATCTCACCGGAAACTAATTAGTGTATGTCCATCAACTCAATTCAATATGTCCGTCATTCGCGCAGGCGGGAATCCATTACTTGCCTCTTGAAAAACCTGGATTCCCGCCTGCGCGGGAATGACGATTTTTTTTTCCCAGCGCCAGTTTATACACAGTACTAATTAAAAATTATTAAGTATATGACGGTAGCAGGGAGATGGACGCTCCTGATTATATTTTACGGTGCGCTTTTTGCAGGCCCTTTGCCGGCGGCATCACCAGCCCCGCTCGTTGTGTTGGACCCATCGGTTTTGATAAACTGATTGAGGTTCATGTCTTTAGTGTCGTCTTTGAGCCTGTTCAGGTATTCCTTTGTTACTTTGCCGGCCTCCTGCTGGTTTCTGATAACGTGCGGCGTGAGCAGAACAATTATTTCTGTTTTTGGATTTTGGCTGATGGTCGTTGATCTGAACAGGTATCCCAGTATAGGGATATCCATGAGAAGCGGAATGCCTGTCACGTTTGTTTCTTTGTTGTCCTGTATGAGGCCGCCGATTACAATGGTCTGGCCGTCATTTGCCACAAGGTTTGTTTGGGCCGACCGCTTGGAAAAGACAAATTGTTGAGTTCCCAGGACTGTCTGCGTATTGGCCGAAGAAACCTCCTGCGATACGTCCAGGGCAACAACGCCGCTCTCATTGATCTGGGGTTTTACCTTCAGTATCACGCCGACGTCCTGATACTGGATCGTCGAAATGACGTTGCCGGTTGTCGAGCTTGAGGCAACCGACGACAGCGTCGAGGTGGCGATAGGCACCTGCTGGCCGATCTCTATTTTGGCCTCAAGATTATCGGCAGCAAGTATATGGGGAGAGGCAAGCATGTTGACGAGATCACTCGAAGCCATCGTATTAAGCAGTGCCTTCACATTCCCGTAGATATCTTCGGCCGCATAAGAGAAACCTGAATTTCCCGGCACCGGCCCAGCAGGAGGTAACAAATTTGAGTTTTGTCCAATAGTACCGTTAAGGTTAATAGGTCTCGAAAAAGGCCCGGTTTTGATTCTCAAAGCGTTTTGCAGGACATATTCCAGGCCGAACTGAAACTCCTTGGTGAGGGTCACTTCAGCTATAAGCACGTCTATCATGACCTGGCGGGGAGGCGTATCGAGTTTCTTTATAGTCTCTTCAATAAATTTATAATCATCGGGCGCAGCAAGGACCACCAGCGAGTTGGTGATCTCATCGGCGTACACTTTGGTCTGCGCGGATAATAAACCTCCGGCCCCCTCGGCAAAACCAGCGCCCTCTGGCCTAGGCGCTGCGGTTGCTGCAGGTGCCGGCCCACCACCCGGAACAGGCGCTTGTGGTATAAACCTGCCCGGCGCTGCCGGCGCGGCAACGCCTGTGAATATTGACTGCAGGAGTGTCGCGACATGTTTGGCATTTGTGTTTTGAAGTGGATAAACAAAAACCTTGGGCGCCGTGCCGGGTATTTCGCTGATAGGAAGTATCCTGTAAAGTCCATGCTCTTCGACAAAACCGGCGCCGTTCATTTTCAGCAGTACCCCCATGATCGGAAGCACATCTTCCTTGCTGACAGGAGTGACTGTCCTGAAATTGACCCTCCCCCTGACTCTAGGGTCGACCATATAATTCACCTTGAGGATGTCGCCAAACACGGTCTGTATCACTTCGAACAAATCGGCATCATCAAAATTGAATCTGACACCGGCTCTTTCTGTTGCAGGCTGCGGGGGAAAGGAGGCGACAGGAGCAACATTCGCAGGCGGCGGCTGGACCGGCGGCACAAGCGGCGGAGCCTGATCAGGTTTAGCCGGCTGGACAACAGGTGCTGTTACTGCCGGCTGCTGGTTTTTCATCTCCTGTGCATAAGGCGCTTCAGCAGAAGTAATAATAACGCATGCGGACAAGACGACAACAATAAGCTGAATCATTTTGCTGATACGTTTATGCAAAAAGGAAGCCTCCCCGGTATGCCCTCGGCATACCCCTGCTCAACACAATTAAAAGTATATCAAAAAAACAAAAAAAAAACATATCACGTCGGTCCTGCGTCAGATTTATGGGCTTGAAGGCGTATTGGTCCTAAAGGAGTGCCATGTAATGCTTAGAATCAGAGCAAGCATACCCGCCATAGTATCAATACCGACATCAACTGGAGATGCGGTCCTTGAACTGATGAATGATTGATGAAACTCATCACCGGCAGCATAAATAATGATTACGATAAGAGAGAGGCCGGCCCACTGCCAGGACCCTTTCTCTTTCGATCCCCTGCAAAAGGCCCAAAATAAGAGCATCCCAAAAATGAAATATTCAACGACATGCGCGCATTTTCGGATAATAGAATGGATAGTGACTAACCTGGCAGAGCTGATTCCAGGCCGGAAAAACTGAATGACAGGCTTTATCACAGATAATGTATTCGCAGATGAGAATAAATCTGTTGACATCAAAAAAATAAGAGCCATCCACAAAAGGACCGGAAGCCAGTATTTGAAAATCGCCCGCACTCGTAAATTATAGCGAATTAAGGGAAACATAGAACCACAGAGGACACAGAGAAAATTAGTGATTTAAAAAGATAAAACATCAGATCAGCACTTCATCTCTGTGCACTGGTGTCAGTTCGGTTTTGTCTCTTTTTCTCCAAGACATTGAGAGCACAGAGAAAAAACTCTGTGTTCTCTGTGGTTCTCTTTTTCAGGTGGTGGATTCTGGACAAACTTTAGTGATTGCTTTACTGATTGATATACAGGAGGCCCGCATGGTAGCAGCTTTCCATTTTTTTCACCCATCTCACCAGTGCTACCTGTGTCACCTGATAATCTCTGTTAATTTCCAACAGGTTTTTTTCTTCCAGAGGGACGGATGTTCTTATTCGCATCCCGTCCATGCTCATCTCCAACAAGTCGGCAGGCACGTAAGGGTCCTCATGGAACATTTGTCCCTCATATTCGGGCTCCCGGCATGCCTTGAATATAAGCTTTCCGGTCGTAGATACTCTCGGACTCATTCTTTTTTCGAGCCGGGCATATTCTTTCTCTTCCAAGTTATCTTACCTGCTTTCAAGTTATCGCAACTAAACTCTGACTATGCATAATACTTACGTTGACTCTGAGAGAACTTTAACTGCAATTAGATAATAGAGTACTGAATATGCACAGATAATTACAACCAATTCTTACGCAACCGCAACGTTAAAAATAGTATATACCGTACATAAATATAAAGCTGTCAGATTTAGTCTGAAACTATTGTAATACTTTACGGCAATGAGGACAACCGAAGGCTAAAACCGCAGGCTAAGGGCTAAAGGCTAACGGCGAATAAACAAACAAAAAAATCGAAGTCTATCTGTTTCCTTCCCCTTTCGCCTTTAGCTCTTAGCCTTCTGCCTTCTGCCTTTTGCCTTTTGCCCTTAGCCTTTCCTCGCTGTTGAACAATCATACATGGGATGATATAATCGATGCGTGGGGAAAGGCGGCATGGAACACGTCAACCTGCGAATTCCAGCAAATAATTACTAAGAAGGGGTGTCAGGTATTGGAAGAGAATGCAAACTCGCGGCAATGGTATGCTCTCCGTGTACGGTCCAGGCATGAATTTGTAACTTATAATGAACTGTGCAGGAAAGGAATAGAGGCCTACTTGCCGACCGTAAAAAAGTGGTCCCAGTGGAAGGACAGAAAAAAACTTGTTGAGTTCCCGCTTTTTTCAGGATATCTGTTCGCCAACATCAACATCGACTCTCAGGAATATTTCAATACATTGAAAACGAAGGGTGCTGTCAATATCCTTTCCCTGGAAGGCGGCCGACCCGCGCCGGTGGCTCCTGACGAGATACATTCACTCAGGATTCTGGTAGGGAGCGGCGAAGAACTTGATATTTACCCCCATATCGAAGAGGGGACTAAAGTCATGGTCAAAAGAGGACTTCTTAAGGGGGCCACAGGCATTTTGACAAGAAAAGAAGCCAACTACGTTTTCTCCGTCGAGATCGTTCTTCTGGGCAAGAGTGTCGGAGCAAAAGTGCTCGCAGACGACGTGGAAACAGTTTGAAGTTCACCTTATTCCTTTGCTCTGTAATTGATGGTCCTACAGCAATAATCGACCGGTTCCTATCAAAATTTGAGATATTATCCTATTCCTAAATAACTTCCTGCCCGATATATTGTTATACAGGCTCATTCTGTTTCGGATTGGAATATTCCGATGATTATTTAAGGAATCTCCCATTCCCTTTTCTTCCGTCTGCGATACTGTGGATATGAGTGACTATAACAAAATAAGGAAGTGACAAATGCTGCCATTGTCGGGAAATTCAGAATTAAAAAGTTCTCGCTGCACCGCTTCAGAATTTAATTTTTCTGCGTTATTGGGCGTAATAGTATTGATGCTGCTGCTTTTGGTTGCCGGTGAGGCATCTGCAGCTACATATTATCTGTCGCCTTCCGGCAATGACAGCTCCATTGGCGCGGCAAATGCACCCTGGGCTACATTTGGCAAAGCCATGACTGTGCTCAAACCGGGAGATATCTTATACCTTGAGGATGGCGTGTATAATCAATCCCTGAACGTAAAGGTATCGGGGACGAGCAATGCATTTATAACGATAAAAGCTCTGAATGAGGGTAACGCCATCGTGAGCACAACATACCCTGTTTCCCCGATACTCATAGTGAATCATGCTTATATCGAAGTGGATGGCATAAATTTCAGGAATAGTGGCCCTGCGTGTCCCAGTGATGATTATTCCGATGCCTGCGGCTTGAATGACACAGACGGACTGCATATATACAATGATGATCACATAATACTCAGAAGGATTACCTCCAACGGTAGTTCAGGATACAACTCCTCAGTAATCAGCCTTTCCGGGGTTACTAACAGTCTGCTTGAAGATTGTGCAGCGTCAGGTCAGGGAAGAGTCATCCTCAATTTACTCGGCTGCAATAATATTACTGTTAGGAGGTGCTGGCTAAACTGGTCAGGACCTCCTACGGGCGGCGGCGACGTGTCATCCCTCTCTCAGATATACGATTCCAATGACGTACTCCTCGAGAACAATATCGGCCTCAACTATACCACATCAGCTACCGACTTTTTTTCGACATGGGGTCATTATGGTTCTATCAGCGGCAATACTTTCATAGGCAACATCTCCTATATACCGATTGCAACAGATGTGGGAGGCTTTCGGGACGACGCCGAATGCGGATATGCCACATCCGGGACCGTTTTCTCAAATAACGTTTCTATCACCGGCACTAATGGCGGTAATGCGGCAGACTCAGTAAATGCCAGTCCTGGCAATGGAACAGTCTTTAATAACAACACGTTTGCCGGTAAAAGCGATAACACGGGAAACGGAATTTACCTCGGCAATATCAACAACTGTCCTGCACAGTCAGGGAGTATAAAAAATGTGTATAACAACTCCTTTGTAAATTTTTCGAGTGCCATTGCTGCCAATTCCCTTGGAAGCAACTATGTGCAGGCGCACGACTATAATAATTTCTATAATATCGCCAGCTTATTCTACAACGCTAAGTTTATGACGCCACAGGTACTGAGCAGTCATGAGAATCTGAATACCCTTAACCCTTCCTACGACACAGCGGATTATGGTCTTGGAGCTTATCTTATAGTGCCTTCGTCATTAAAAGGTAGGGGACAGGACGGCTCAGATATTGGAGCAGAGGCATTATATAGCTATGAATATGGGATATTGACGAACATCCCCCTTTGGCCTTGGCCTATGGAAATGAGGATCGTAAATGAATTTAGTATAAGCCCCACATGGGAAGTGAACGGAGGGCTATGGACAACTCTGAATGGAGTATATACGGAGAATGTTTATACAACTCCGCCTCAACCGCCGCAAATTGCAAACCGTTTTGCCTTTGCAGTCTGGACCGGTGGACGGCAGCATATGGATCCCTCCGGGGATGTTTATCTGGCCGATACCGACTATTCGGGAGGAAAAACGGGTTCAACCACGGCGGCAATAGCCGGAGCAACCGATCCCATACTTTATCAGTTTGAACGTTACGGTAACTTCTCCTACAACATTCCGCTCAATAATGGAAACTATACTGTTACGCTCAAGTTCGCTGAAATCTACTGGAATGGAGCCGGGCAACGCATTTTCAATGTATCAATGCAGGGCACGCCAGTAATAAGCAACCTGGATATATATGCCCAGGTCGGAAAAGACGCCGCTTACGATGTCACGATTCCGGTCAGTGTTACTAATGGCATGCTGAATATCGCCTTCACTTCTGTCGTTGATAATGCCAAAGTGAGCGCTATTGAAATATCTTTAAGCTCCACTCCGCCATCCAGCGCGTCTTTACTCCAGGGGTTACTCGATGCGGGGACATGTTCCACGATAGCAGGGTGGGCATGGGATGCAGACAGTCCCAGCGCGACAGTGAGCGTGGATATCTATGACGGAAGCACTTTTCTTACGACAGTCAGCGCAGGCAATTTCAGGGCGGACCTTGCGGCAGCAGGAATAGGCAACGGGAACCATGGATTCAGCTACACACAAAGCTTCAATGACGGCAAGACCCACACAATATACGCCTATTTCAGTGGCACACGCACCTCTTTAGGCGCCAGTCCGAAGACGACTTCGATATGCGGAGTCGCGTCCACCCCATCGTTCGGGGGATTCATTGACGTAGCGACGTGCAGTACGATAGCAGGGTGGGCCTGGGATGCAAACAGTCCCAGCGCGACAGTGAGCGTGGATATCTATGACGGAAGCACTTTTCTTACGACAGTCAGCGCAGGCAATTTCAGGGCCGATCTTGTGGCAGCGGGAATAGGCAACGGGAACCACGGATTCAGCTACACGCCGAGCTTCAACGACGGGAATGCCCACACAATATACGCCTATTTCAGCGGGACATCCACCTCTTTAGGCGCCAGTCCGAAGACGACTTCGACATGCAGCGGTCTTTGAATTGAAACTTTGCCCTTCGATGTAAACTTTTTGTACTAATACAAATGAAATAAGTCTGGAACAAAAGGCCCGGAGAATCCCTCCGGGCCTTTTCGTTGTCTTGTGCCCTGCCGCCTGCAAGCCTCCAAGCTTACATATAGACCATTTTTTTCGCAAGAAGTGTGATTCAAATCACAGTATGCCCTTGAATTATTCCAAACTGTGACTCCGGTCACATCTTGCCCAAAACTTATCTGGTAATGTAATCCTTAGACCGACATCCTTGTTCTGACAAGTGATGCCGGGTTAACAAAATTCAGTGATTTAGTTGGAGGTTCCCATGCGGTACGTATGCTCAAAATTGAGAGGTTCTCTTTGTCGAGGTTCGGGATTTAAGTTTACCCTGTTATTAACCCTAATCGTACTGTCGCTGTCGCTGATTGCGGGAGCGGCATATGCGGCAACATATTACATAGCTGCAACCGGCGGAAGCGACTCCAATACCGGGACATCGATATCACAACCTTGGGCTACGTGGTCACATGCTCAGTCAAAGATGAATTCAGGTGATACTTTGTATTTTATGAACGGCACTTGGAGCAATTCATCTTCAAATGTTATCGATATCACAAAAAGCGATATTAATCTTGAAGCGCTTAATCAATGGCAAGCGATCATTGATTGTGGAGGAGCAGGTACGTCGGCACCAAACGGTTTCGAAGTGGAATCCGGCGTAAGCAATGTGACCATCAAAAACTTCCAAATTCAAAATTGCCAGTTCGGTGCTGATACCGGCGGCGGAGCATCGTATATCACGTTCTTCGGCAATAAGGTTCACGATAGCTATACGGGCTTAGCATCAGAACGTAATAGTAGTGCTACGTGGAACGGTTCAAGTTGCACTGGCTGTACAGACCATATCACGATGGATTCCAACATTATTTATAATTTTGGGCTTTCAGGCAATAATCAGTATCATGGGGTATACGCGAAAGGAACGAATAGTTTAGTTCAAAACAATCTCATCTATGGAAACCTAAGTGGTAGCACAAGTGGAGGTTATCCAATTCAATTCCGTGCGAATGACCTTGATTCTATTTGGCCTTTCGGAACAGGAATTATAGCCAATAATACAATCAACGCAGCAAATTCAAATGGAACAACTTGCATCACTCCAGACAATCTTGGAAATACCCCGCCTGAAGGAACGTTATATGTATATAATAATATATGTTTTAACGCTTCGGCGTTTTGGGCAGCTGAGGCGAGTTCTACGTACAATTTCGACTACAACATACTTGATACCGGGTCAACTATCTGTGCCAATGGAAGCTGCCCAACGCTTCACAATCAGCTCGTTACTAATCCTAATTTTACAAATGCAACGGGTAATATCTATACTCTTGCACCAAATTCTCCAGCAATTAATGCGGGAACGAGCACATATTTGCCGTCTTACGATATTACAGGCTCTGCAAGGACAAATCCGGGCATAGGAGCCTATGCCTATGCAGGCACCTCAGCAACTCAATACGCCATAACCGCTTCTGCCGGTTCAGGAGGCGGCATTTCTCCGTCTGGTTCGGTGCAGGTCAGTCAGGGAGGCAACCAGTCATTCACGATCACGCCTAATGCGGGTTATCACATAGCAAACGTAACAGTTGACGGAGCATCGCTCGGCGCCGTGGCCACCTACACTTTTAGCAGCGTATCGGCGAACCATACGATAGCCGCGACCTTCACTGCCAACACCACCTATACAATCACAGCTACGGCTGGTGCTGGCGGCAGCATCTCCCCGTCGGGTTCCACAATCATGAATCAGGGTGTGAGCCAGTCATATACCATCACTCCGAATAGTGGTTATAAGATAGCAAGCGTAACCGTTGACGGGGCAGCGGTCGGTGCGGTTGCCACATACACCTTCAGCAATGTATCCGCAAACCATACTATAGCCGCAACTTTCTCGGCCAATACGTATACAATCACGGCAAGTGCCGGAACAAACGGCAGCATAAGTCCTTCCGGTACGACTACGGTCAACGGCGGCGGTAGCCAGACTTACACCATCACTCCGGCCACCGGTTATTTAATAGCTAGTGTTACAGTGGACGGGACGTCGGCAGGGACAGTAAGCAGTTATACCTTCAGCAATGTCACGGCAAATCATACGATAGCCGCGACCTTCGTGATCGACCCCTATACAATCACGGCTACAGCCGGTACAGGCGGCAGCATATCACCGTCGGGTTCCGTCAGCGTCAACTATGGCGCCAGCCAGTCATTCACGATCACTCCGGCTGCGAATTATAAGATAGCAAGCGTAACAGTTGACGGAGCATCGGTAGGTGCGGTGGCCACTTACACATTCAGCAACGTAACCACCAACCATACGATAGCCGCGACCTTCACGGCTAATAGCACCTATACCATCACAGCCACAGCCGGTGCCGGCGGCAGCATAAGTCCTTCCGGTGCGACTACGGTTAATAGCGGCGGCAGCCAGACTTACACTATTTCTCCTTCATCGGGATACTCAATATCCAGTGTTCTGGTTGACGGCACATCGGCAGGGGCGGTGAGCAGCTACACCTTCAGCAGTGTGAAGGCAAACCATACGATATCTGCCGTCTTTGCGGTAAATACTTCATCTAATGTTGCTTTCGCGGCCAATGCAGGCGGGGGGCAGTACACGAGCCAGTCAGGGGTTGTTTATAAGGCAGATACGGACTATTCGGGAGGAACTTCAGCTTCAACCTCATCAGCAATAACCGGAACATCTGACCCTGCATTGTATCAGACCGAGCGGTACGGCAATTTCTCATACAACATTCCGCTTGCCGACGGAAACTATAATGTAACACTCAAGTTTGCCGAAATCTACTGGAATGCGGCGGGCGAGCGTGTTTTTAATGTTACCATGCAGGGCACCCAAGTCATAAGCAACCTGGATATTTATTCCAAGGTGGGCAAGAATGCGGCCTATGACGTCACTATTCCCGTCAGTGTCACCAATGGCACGCTGAATATAAACTTCAGCACTGTTGTCGATAATGCTAAAGTGAGCGCTATTCTTGTGACATCTGCATCTGCGGGAAGCACATATTCGATCACAGCCACAGCCGGTACCGGCGGCAGCATAAGTCCTTCCGGTGCTACTACAGTAAATAGCGGGGGCAGCCAGACCTATACTATTACACCATCATCAGGATACTCCATATCCGGTGTCCAGGTAGACGGCGCATCAGTAGGGGCGGTGGGCAGCTACACCTTCAGCAATGTGACGGCAAACCATACGATAGCCGCGACGTTTACGGCCACAGTTACGCCCCAGACATCTGTTTTTGCCGCAAATGCAGGCGGGGGGCAGTACACGAGTCAAACATCAGGAATTGTGTTCAAGGCCGATGCGGACTTTTCGGGAGGAACAACAGCTTCAACCACAGCAGCCATAACTGGAACATCTGACCCCACAGTGTATCAGACCGAGCGGTACGGCAATTTCTCATACAACATTCCGCTTGCCGACGGAAACTATAATGTAACACTCAAGTTTGCCGAAATCTACTGGAATGCTGCGGGCGCGCGTGTTTTCAATGTGAGCATGCAGGGCACGCAGGTCATAAGCAACCTGGATATCTATTCAAAGGTGGGCAAGGACGCGGCCTATGATGTCACTATTCCCGTCAGTGTCACCAATGGCCAGCTGACTATTAACTTCTCGTCAGTCGTGGATTATGCTAAAGTGAGCGCTATTGTTGTAACAGGGTCGCAGTCATCCACAAGTACAAGTTTTGCAACCGACAGCGGCGGGGGGCAGTACACGAGTCAAACATCAGGAATTGTGTACCAGGCAGATGCAGACTTTTCGGGAGGAACAACAGCTTCAACCACAGCAGCCATAACTGGAACATCTGACCCCACAGTGTATCAGACCGAGCGGTACGGCAATTTCTCATACAACATTCCGCTTGCCGATGGAAACTATAATGTAACTCTCAAGTTTGCCGAAATCTACTGGAATGCAGCGGGCGCGCGTGTTTTCAATGTGAGCATGCAGGGCACGCAGGTCATAAGCAACCTGGATATCTATTCAAAGGTGGGCAAGAACGCCGCCTATGACGTCACTATTCCCGTCAGTGTCACCAATGGCACGCTGAATATAAACTTCAGCACTGTTGTCGATAATGCTAAAGTGAGCGCTATCCTTGTAACGCCAAATTAGTGTTATGAGCTAAAAGCAAAGAGATCACTTAATGCTTAATATGCCGGCTTCCTGAGAAGCCGGCATATATTTTTATACCGCCTGCACAAGGCCCCTTATCGCTCACGCTCAAAGTCAACTTCACGCTTCATCGCGGGATAGTCACTGGCGTGTGTAGAGAGCGACTGCATATTTCCAGTATTTTTTCAGCAAATCGAAAGGACGTAATAAATAATAATAAAGGATTTTTGGTGAGGAAGGCGGAACCGAATACCTTGCGGACATAAACTTGCGTGAAGGAAAACTTTTAGGCAGGAATATTTTCATTTTTTTTCGGAACGTATCTGCCGCCAAAAAACGAACAATATCCGCAGGCGCATCAGATATAAGCCTGTCATCGGCAAATAGACGTTTTTCCATGACAGTCAATAATTTAGCTTCCGCCTTATCCGGTCTAATCTGTTGGAATGGACTATATTGCAAATTAAAAAGGTCTTTTACAAGAAATAGAATAATAAAGACAGGTCGTTGAATCCCGCAAGTATTTATTAAATTCATAAGCAGTCCCGGGGCCAAGTGCTCTTCTTGGTATCGTAGCGTTTCGGCAACATCACAAAGCCCCTTCAAAAACATGCTGTAATTATACCCGTGATTATAAGAGTGAAGGCAGAGATGGACAATCATGTCTTCAGGCGACGGTATGAGGACCCCTCTGTCATGGATATTTATTGTCACGGCCCTCTCCCACCACTCATCGGTGCTGAGGCGGATGCTATTGTCGGTGATATTCCAATGAATCTCTATCGTAACAGTTTTTTTTTGAGGGTGCGTGTATTCCGGGAGGTGGTAATCGACGTTTCCACTGTAACATTCTGCCGCTATGTCACGAACTTCGCTATGATAGCCCAGCCCGGACATGACATCATGGGCGCATTGCAAGTCTTCTCGCCTGACAAGAAGATCGATGTCACGCATCTGGCGCAACCCGATATCGCCATAAACGGTTTTGGCTAGTGCAGCGCCCTTCAGCACAATCGCCCCTATTCCCCTTTCTTTAAACTCCTGAAGAATTTTATACAATTCCGCATAGAGATACATATTTCTCGCTACAATCATGTGATAACTTTTGCCGAGCGTTTCCAAAACCCCTTCAGGGACGGGATTGCTCCGCGAAATGCGCTTTAAAGAATGGTATACAAGCGGCGCGACATCATACCAAAGGGCAAAAGCCACGATCTTTTCCCACTTTATCGGAAAGAGAAACAGCTCGTTTATGCGGCATAGTCTTTCATCAGCTATCTGAGTCGCCGCGCATGATAAAAGCAACTCTTTTTCAGGTGAGAGATTCACGATGCACCCATCCCTGTACCGGGAAAGGAATACGTTACCCGGTAGTTTTTTGTCTGACCAGGGTCCCTTTCGAGATAAACTTCCCCGTTCAATAAAAGCCAGGCATGCCCCTTCAATCTTTTTTTTGTCTCGCTCACACTCAGATCTCTTTCAAGCTTCACCCCGAAGCATATCAGGACATCCATCCCCGATTTACGGAGGAGATGGTAGAGGATCAATGAACGCTTCATGCAGGTATTCTTATATATCCAGAAGTCTAAATTTAATATGTAGTCGGTATAAGTAACCATTGCCTCGCGCATCTCATTGATGTTATATCGCCCCCTGGATGTGGTCCGCCCCGGTGTGAGATTTTTCATTAATCCCCGGAGAGTCAGCAGCTTTATCATGATCGGCATAACGGTCGCCAGCAGAAAGATATATGTGAACAAGAGGATTCCCTTACCTGAATGGAAATCAACCCTGATTTTTTTCACTTTTTCCACATCAAACCCTGACCGCCTCAATAATATCGACCAACTTTTTCGGATTTTCATATACATCCCTTCCGCCTAAAAGTTCAAAACTTATGACTTGATGAACAAGACGCCTCATAACTCTCAACTGGTCACGGGCGACTGCATGATCGACGGCCAATATTGTCTGTTTTAACAACCTTATGAATGCCTCCCCGCGATGCAGCGACAACAGCACGCTTCGTGCGCAAGATGTTATGGAGGGGAAAATAATTACGTGGGGTTTTAACCGAGGCGTAAACAGGTCAGGGAATTTTCTTGATATGTCGACGGGTACCTTCGTTCCAGCCTCTATCTCCGCGCTTTTCCCATCAGACAATTCGGGAAAACGATTGGCCAAATCCCCGTCGAAATGAAAATTCCTGTTGCTGTAAAAAGGGAACAGAAGTATCTCAGCTCCACACTCCCTGAAAAGAAGAGAATCATCAGACACATATTTGAACCCCTCCCTGACCATGCTCGCTGCTGCGGTAGTCTTTCCTGAGCCGCCGTTTCCCGCTACGAGATACCCCTTGCCGCAACCGTAAAGACCGGCGGAATGCAGGTAATGAAATCCATTATATCGAAGGGCTTCGGAGATAGCTGCTGACATGAGGGGAGCAAGTCCAAAACCGTCCTGCAGGATTTTCTTATTGAGAATACATTTTGCCCTTTTACCAGGAGGATCAAAAAGGATAATAGAGCCGTCCCCTGAAACAAAATATATCTCCTCCCCGTTCTTATAGGAAGTGACAGAAGGCCCTTTGATAGCTCTTTTTGAACCGGCAGGTACAGGAGGCGTCTGCTCCGTGAGATACACGCTGAAATGCAACGGTCGGGTACCAAGAGGAGCCTCTCCTTTATATAGAGAGAAAAAGTAATTTGAGAGCAGAGGCTCTGCGAGCTGATGAGAAGAAACATGTATTTCCAATCCCTGAACTACATATCGGTTCTGTATAGAAGGGCTGTTCACTATTCTTATGTTTCTTTCGGCAAAAAGACAACTGTTTACCTGATGTTTATATCGCCGGAAGTACCTTACGCGAGCGAAATCTTTTCCACTGTATCTGATATCAGCTTTGCAACATTGCTCCGGACGGGCTTATTAATTCCACCCGCTGTGGTGACCGTTGTTGTCGTAGTTGTGATGATCAAGCGTCACTTCGTCCAATGACTCTTCGAACTTTGTCAGTTCAGGCTCAACAAATCTTTTTCTTTCGGTCATTTACTGTTACCTCCATTAATACTTGCTCACGCCCTTAATAAAACAGGCCGGCGATACAATACATCAGGCAAGGACAACCAACCCCGCGTTGCTAAGCTCTGCTATTAACCGCTCCGCACTTGCCAGGGCCTTCACGACATTGACATCGAACTCATTTGACAGTTCTTGAGCTATCTCCGCCGCATCTCTCGCTCCGTCTAAAAGCTGCCATATTCTCAACCCTGTCTCATTCAAGTTGTAATAATATTTTGTGTCAAGGTCAAGCAGGATTGCACTGTCTTCCAGTTCGGCACACACTACAGAAGGATTCTTGTGATAACTCACGGCCATGCCTCCTTAAAAGATTCTTTAGGGGGTATCTCATCAATTTTGATAACTCTTTATACTTTCAAAAAAACCTGTAGTCAGACCGATCAATTTGTCCTTAAGGACGGTGATATCACCATCTTTTTGCATTTTGTCGATTACTCTCGTTACTGTCTCGCGGGTCATGCCCGCCATCTCCGCTATGCCCTGGTGAGTCAGTTTTATATCCAAAACTTTTAGTCCTCTATCTTCTTTACCGTATTTTTCAGACAACATGATGAACAACATCTTTATCCTCTGTAATGCATTGTTGAAGTTCAGCATCTGGATCGTTCCTAACGATTCGCGGAACCGTGAGCAAAGTATGAAGAGGAGTTTCCTCAGGACATTGGGTTGATTGAAAATCAGAGAGAAAAAAGCATTTTTTGATATAATGGCCGTTGTGGAATGTTTGGTCGCAACCACTGAGGCAGGAACGGTTTTACCGTCAATCAAAGACAGTTCGCCAAAAAAATCGCCGGTCCTGTGCAGTGCGAGAATAATTTCCTTTCCATCTTCCGTTGACTGGATTACCTTGACTTCACCATCCACAATGATATACATGAACTCATTTGAGTCCCATTCATGGAGTATGACTTCATTCCTTTTGAAGCTTCTTACAAACATCTTCCCGGCGACCTGCTCCAATTCAGCGGGGCTTAAGGAGGAAAAGAGTTCTATATTAGATAAAGAGTCGATCCTGAAATCATCTACCTTCATAACGTACCTCGTTTTTTAACCGTATTACCTATGGAACAGGCCGGAAGCAGAAACAAGCTCATAATCAGAACCCCGCTAATTTATAAGCGAAGAATCCCTTTAGAATCTTCCCCAAAACGATTGACCCTCCCTAAACTAATCTTTTTTCTAATGCTCCTGCAAGTGCGGCAAATAGGCTATTCACCTAGGTCTGAAGAATTCCTTTATCGTTTCAACCACGTAATTCTGCTGCTCATCCCTTAGAGCCGGATACATAGGCAGCGAAAGGATTTCAGCGGACGCCTTTTCCGCGGCAGGGAAATCACCCAATTTATAACCCATGCCTGCGTAGGCATTCTGGAGATGCAGGGGGATTGGATAGTGCAGGCCGGTCTCGATATTGTGGTCGGATAAATATTTCTGCAGCTCATCCCGCAGCGATGTCCTTATGATGTAGAGATGGTAAACCGACTTTGACCAGGACGGTTCATACGGAGGACTTATACAGTCTGCGCAGCCGAACAGTTCATTGTAGTAACCCGCATTTTTTTGTCTTTCTTCAGTCCATTCCGGCAGATGTTTCAGTTTAACGTTTAAGATGCCCGCCTGAATGGCATCAAGCCTTCCGTTAAAACCTTCCATTTCGTGATAATATTTCTTTGTCTGTCCGTGGTCGCGGAGTATACGGACCTTTCGGGCGATCTCTTCATCATTCGTTGTCACTGCCCCCCCTTCACCGCACGCGCCGAGGTTCTTTCCGGGATAGAAACTGAAGGCGGAAGAAATCCCGACAGAGCCGGCTTTCCTCCACTTTTTTGCTTTACCTGAAAAGTATTCCGCGCCGTGGGCCTGGCAGGCATCTTCGATGATAATGAGGTTGTATTTTTCAGCCAGATCCGCAAGACTATCCATATCTGCCATCTGACCGTACAGATGGACAGGGACTATGGCAGTGACCCTGCTGCCCGACCTCTTGCTTATAGGGTTGCCCGTGGACTTATCGATATAGCATAATGTTTCAAAGTATGTGCTGAGCTTTGCCGGATCCATGTTGTAAGTCCGTTCATCGATGTCTACAAAGTCTACGACGGCTCCTGCCTGCGATATGGCCTCTGACGTGGCAATAAAGGTATTGGGGACCGTTATAACTGTATCACCTTGCCTGACTCCGGATGCTATTAGCGCAAACCTTAGAGCATCTGTTCCACTGTTGACGCCAATACAATATCTGGCGTCACAGAATTGAGCGAAATCTTTCTCAAAATCTTCCACCATGGCTCCGCCGATGAATCGGCTTGACTTCAGGGCTCCCCTGAATACAGCCACCAATTCATCTTCCAGTTCACTATGAAGAGATAAAAGGTCTAAAAAGGGTATTCTTCGGTCTTTATTCATTACCTATCCTCCGGATGATTTGGTTGTGTTTATTTCAATAAACCTATGGTGCAAGACGAGCGGATTTAAAATGCTCATCCTAAGTATCAATTTTGAGTTATTTCAATGGCGCTCACCTTGGCATTATCCACAACAGTAGTGAAGGTAATATTCAGCGTGCCACTGGTAACACTAACGGGAATCGTGACATCATAGGCAACATCTTTACCCACCTGGGCGTATATGTCCAGGTTAGTTATTACCCGGGTCCCCTGCATGCTTACATTGAATACGCGCTCGCCTGCTGAACCCCAATAGATTTCGGCGAACTTCAGGGTCACATTGTAGTTACCATTGGCAAGAGGTATATTGTAAGAGAAATTGCCGTACCGCTCGGTCTGGTAAAGCGCGCCGTCCGAAGTGTTGCTTATAGTTGCCGTGGTAGAAGCTGTTGTTCCTCCCGAATAGTCCGCGTCTGCCTGGTACGTTATCCCTGATGACAGACTCGTGTACTGTGGCCCGCCAGAGTTGACTGCGAAGACGGCAGCGGTGCCAACTGTCGTAGTTGCGGCATTGGATACGCCGCTTGTATGGCCTGATGCGCCGGCTGTAACTGTGGTGCTGTCGGTCCCGCTTGTCTGCCCGGTCTGTGCAGTTACTGTAAGAGTCGAAGCGCCGCTGTTGCCAGGCGACAAGGTCACTGATCCCGGACTTACAGTAGAGGCGTTAAAATTTGTGCTGTTCGTGTCAGAGGCCGCCAGATTGAATGTGGTGCTGCTGCAAGATGTCCCGATGTCATTGTTCTTGATACTTATGGAGTATGTATCACTCCCCCCGCTCGCGATCGTCTGAGAGGGCGGCGTGATACTGACTGTCGGAGCGTTCGCAGTGCAGGCAGTCGTGCCCTGTGTTATTTCAATAGCGCTCACCTTGGCATTATCCACCACAGTAGTGAAGGTAATATTCAAGGTGCCATTGGTAACACTAACGGGAATCGTGACATCATAGGCGACATCTTTACCCACCTGGGCGTATATGTCCAGGTTAGTTATTACCTGGGTCCCCTGCATGCTTACATTGAATACGCGCTTGCCTGCTGAACCCCAATAGATTTCGGCGAACTTGAGGGTCACATTGTAGTTACCATTAGCAAGAGGTATACTGTAAGAGAAATTGCCGTACCGCTCGGTCTGGTAAAGCGTGCCGTCCGAAGTGTTGCTTATAGTCGCCGTGGTAGAAGCTGTTGTTCCTCCCGAATAGTCCGCGTCTGCCTGGTACGCTATCCCTGATGACAGACTCGTGTACTGTGGCCCGCCAGAGTTGACTGCGAAGACAGCAGCGGTGCCAACTGTCGTAGTTGCGGCATTGGATACGCCGCTTGTATGGCCTGATGCGCCGGCTGTAACTGTGGTGCTGTCGGTCCCGCTTGTCTGCCCGGCTTTTGCAGTTACTGTAAGAGTCGAAGCGCCGCTGTTGCCAGGCGACAAGGTCACTGATCCCGGACTTACAGTAGAGGCGTTAAAGTTTGTGCTGTTCGTGTCAGAGGCCGCCAGATTAAATGTGGTGCTGCTGCAAGATGTCCCGATGTCATTGTTCTTGATACTTATGGAGTATGTATCACTCCCCCCGCTCGCGATCGCCTGAGAGGTCGGCGTGATACTAACTGTCGGAGCGTTCGCAGTGCAGGCAGTCGTGCCCTGTGTTATTGCAATGGCGCTCACCTTGGCATTATCCACAACAGTAGTGAAGGTAATATTCAGCGTGCCATTGGTAACACTAACGGGAATCGTGACATCATAGGCGACATCTTTACCCACCTGGGCATATATGTCCAGGTTAGTTATTACCTGGGTCCCCTGCATGCTTACATTGAATACGCGCTCGCCTGCTGAACCCCAATAGATTTCGGCGAACTTGAGGGTCACATTATAATCTCCATTGGCAAGAGGTATACTGTAGGAGAAATTGCCGTACCGCTCGGTCTGGTAAAGTGTGCCCTCCGAAGTGTTGCTGATACTCGCCGTGGTAGAAGCTGTCGTTCCTCCCGAATAGTCCGTGTCTGCCTGGTACGCTATTCCTGATGAGGTGCTCGTGTACTGTGGCCCGCCGGAGTTGACTGCAAAGACGGAATTGCCTGACACGGAATTCACTGTTAGGGTCACATTGACCGTCTGGGGCGTGTTTGTCGCTCCCGTTGCTTTTATTGTTATCGCTTTATTGTAAGTGCCTGCCGCCAGGCCTGCTGCATTTACCGCTGCCGTCAGAGTCCCATTCCCTGTCCCGCTACCCGGGCTTACTGAAAGCCACGCCGGTGAGGTGCTATCCGCTGTCGCTGTCCAGCTCATTGTTCCACCTCCGCTGTTGGACAGCCCTATCGTCTGGCTCGCAGGATTTGTTCCAACTGTTGTAGTGAAGCTCAGGCTCGTTGGGGAAAGCGATATAGCAGGTGCAGCCGCGTTGACTGTCAGCGTCACATTCACTGTCTGGGGCGTGTTTGTCGCTCCCGCCGCCGTTATTGTTATAGTTTTATTGTAAGTGCCTGCCGCCAGGCCTGCTGCATTTACCGCTGCCGTCAGAGTCCCATTCCCTGTCCCGCTACCCGGGCTTACTGAAAGCCACGCCGGTGAGGTGCTATCCGCTGTCGCTGTCCAGCTCATTGTTCCACCTCCGCTGTTGGACAGCCCTATCGTCTGGCTCGCAGGATTTGTTCCAACTGTTGTAGTGAAGCCCAGGCTCGTTGGGGAAAGCGATATAGCAGGTGCAGCCGCGTTGACTGTCAGCGTCACATTCACTGTCTGGGGCGTGTTTGAGGCTCCTTTTGCTGATATAGTGATGGACTTAGTGTATGTCCCTGCCGCGAGGCCGGCGGTGTTCACTGAAGCTGTTAGCGTCTGATTGACGTTGCCTGCACCGCTGCCGGGACTGACAGATAGCCATGCTGGTGAAGTGCTGTCGGCGGTTGCGGTCCAACTCATAGTTCCCCCGCAGCTATTGGATAGCGTGATTGTCTGGCTTGCAGGATTTGTCCCGATCATGGCGCTGAACGTCAGACCCGTGGGAGAGAGCGATATAAAAGGTTCAGAGGGAGTAGAGACTGAAACCGTCCTTGTTGTCGTGTCAATAGGAGCGTCTATCAGAACGACCGTATTGCCGTTAACAGTCTTTAGCGTGTATGGATAGCTGGTTCCATTCAAAACGACCGACGAGACGGTCTGTATTCCGTTAAGCTGGTAAGCAAGAGTAACCTGGTCCTGCGGTCCAAAGGCTGTTTCAAAACTCCGGTATGAAGAAGACGGTATGCCCAGGCGATTGTAAGAAAAGCTGCCTGTCTGACAGACATTCTGATAGCTTTGCAAAACGAACCTGTCGCGCTGCATTATATACTTCACCACTGTAGCGGCAGGCACCAGCCATATGTCCTTGGTTGCAGAATAGGCAATGGCACCATCATCGTCGCACGTGGTGTGAAAGACCAGATTCGCCCATTTCCCTTGCTGCACTGCCATATCAACAACAGTCTGCAAGTTGGCCGGCGGGTAGGGAACGTGTTCGTGTGAGTTGAAACACTTAAGATTATAGAAATCTGCCGGCGTTGTATCCTCGAGTTGATTGATATTGTAGCCGCGTGCACTCAAGTAATAATTTGAGGCGACTGCTTCCAAATCGATGCTGGTATAGCCGCAAGGCCACCCCATGGAAACAAGATTCGCACATGGTTCAGGAGTCATGCTGCAGATACCCGTCAAATTCGGGATTATTTCGTCAGTGGCCAACAGGCCGTCAGGCATTGCTGTGCAAAAGTGGTCCGTAAGATGCGACCCCAGTTCCATTCCCGCATTGTAGTACTGCGTATAGAATGACGGAATCCCGCCGTTAGTCGTATTACCGGTCTTATCGCCGTTGCAGACGTAAGTGCCTCCAACTCCGATGCCGGTCAGGTTGCTGAAGCACGATGAATCGCCGTCATCCACCCACACACTCATCGCTCCTGCATGGCCGTCTTTCCATGTACTGGCATATACGGGGACATTGGGATTCACAATAAGTGCCACGCTTACTGCCTGGGGGCTGTTGGCTGCCAATGGGGCCGTAACTGTGACTGTCCCATTATAAACTCCGCCAGCAAGTCCAGTCGTATCAGCCGATACCGCGAGAGTGCCGGGCGCAGTGCCGCCTGAAGGAACGGCCGAAAGCCATGCCGAATCACTCTGCGGCTGCCATTTGATCGGTTGCACCGGGCCAGGGTTTGGTGTTACTTCTATGGCGCTAACCTTCGCATTCCCTATGACTGGAGTGAATGTAATATTTAGACTCCCATTGGTAATGCTGACAGGAATCGTGACGTCGTAAGCAGCATCTTTACCGACTTTGGCAAATATATCAAGGTTGCTTATGACCTGTGTGCCCTGCATGCTCACATTGAAGACGCGTTGTCCTGCCGAATTCAAGTCTATTTCAGCAAACTTGAGCGTTACGTTATAGTTTCCATCGCCAAACACGTTATGGTTGCCATTGACAAGCTGAATATTGTAAGAAAAGCTGCCGTATCTTTCAGATTGATACAGCGTGGGGTCTGTTGTTCCTGTTATCGTTGCCGTGGTTGAATTAGTGTTTCCTCCAGAAAAAAAAGCAAAATCCCCCATCCACAACACTCCGGATGAATCCGTGTATTCATTACCGCCTGCAATTTGTGCAAAGGCAAACTGTTGCCAAGGTTGAAGAGGCGTTTGAAAGACGTTCACAGTCTGTGTAATGGATTGTGTCACGCCGCTGACGCCGCTAAAGACCAGCGTGCCGGGAAAAACATTAAGTGTAGTCGAAGGCGATGCGTCGGGAGTTACCTCCACCCAATCGATATCGCAATTGGGTAAACCACCGGGGGAAGCGCCTGTAAATATAGCCAATCGCGGATTGTTGAGGGTCTGCGTTACACTGCCCAGTGAAGTCCAGGTTGTCCCATCCAGTGAATAATAGGCTGTAATACTGTTCGTTGATGTGTTTCGGTCAAGACGAAGGTAGAGATTGCTTGTTGCCGTTTGTGGAACTGAATTCAGGGTGACCGGATTGCCGTTTTTCTCATTATCAAAAGTCATAAAATTGTCGTTGCTATAAATCCTGACTATCTCCACATAGTTGTCATCGTCCTGATATGCAACCAACCCGGCCTGTTGATTGTTTCGAGTGGGATTGAATGCCGCGATCTTCAATTGTATGCTTGTCCAGTTCGACGGCAACGTCCTGAAGACGGTGTTATCTGAGCTGTTCGTTTGTGTTCCCCACAGGTCTCCACTATCAACCGGGATTCGCAAAACTCCGGGATGTGCCGTCTGGTCATACGACACTACAGCCCCACTCGTCTCCTCGGTATTCCTTAATCCTCCCACGTTGCTGACTGCGAAGAAATCCCATCCCGCAGCCATCAGACTCTGCCTGTCAGGATAGGTGAAATTATAAAGTTGGGTAGCCGCATCAGCTTTCGCCGGCATGCACACTGATAGGAACAACGCAATAAGTGAAAAAATACGCGGCAGCCGCCATAAGATTCTATCAACACTCATAAGATTCTTGTAACCTCCCCTGGATATTGCAACAAATAATCGGTTGGATTCTTAGCTACTGACACGTGATCAGCAGCCTTAATTAATTATTATATGATGGCAGAGGCCATTCAAGTAGGAAAAGACTGATTTTGCTATACAAATAAGTCCTACGTGGAATAATAATACGCACACTTTTTACCTCCGGCGGTTAACAGTCAGCATTAATCGTTACTAATTTTTCTTATAGCCCCGGCAGGATTCCCGGCTACAATTGAGTCCGCCGGCACGTCTTTGATAACTACGCTGCCGGCTCCGACAATTGCGTTTTCGCCTATTGTCAGATTACATAGGATTGTTGCCCCCGATCCTATGGAAGCCCCCCGCTTGACAACAGTAGGCTCCACTTTCCAATCCTTCTCCGTTTGCAGCCCCCCTTCAGGGTTCACGGCACGGGGGTATTTGTCGTTGATAAACGTTACGCCATGCCCTATAAATGCATTATCCTCTATCGTCACTCCTTCGCATATGAACGTGTGGCTCTGAATCTTGCAATTACTGCCGATTACAGCATTTTTCTGGACCTCGACGAAGGCGCCTATCTTCGTGCCGTTGCCGATCGTGCAGCCGTAGAGATTGACGAAGTTTGCCAGCTTTACATCTTTTCCCATTACAACGTCGTCGGATATACACTTGTAATTCATAATGCCACCATACGTCCGTCATTGTTTAATGATTGGTCGCAGGCTTCGAGTATTTTCACCACGCGCAACCCGGCAAGGCCATCATTAAAAGGAGTTTCATTATTGACAATGCAATCTACAAAATATTCCGCCTCCAACTTGAGTGCTTCCGCCTGTTCGACCTTCGGCGCCCACATATCGCCCGAACGATAGCTCACAAGCAGATCATATACACCTTCCCTGTTTTTTATTTCGACACCCTTGTCATATACCTTTATCTTTTCGTCGGGATCGACATCGTTCCAGACAAGCATCTTCTTTTCACCGCCTATAAGAGTTGATCTGACCTTGACCGGTGAAAGCCAGTTCAAATTAAAATGGGCAATCATGCGGTTTGTGAAGTGGACTGTAACATAGGCGGTATCTGCAAGACCGTTAACGTGCGCCTTTCCGTTTGCCGTAACAGATAAAGGTTTCTCGGCAATAAGATAATCCATAATCGCAAAGTCGTGAGGCGCAAGATCCCAGATGACATTTACGTCGTGCTGGAAAAGCCCGAGATTCACGCGTGTCGAATCATAATAATATAAATCGCCGAGCATGTCATTATCGACAATCTGTTTTATCTTTTTGACGGCTCCGGTAAAGAGAAAGGTGTGGTCCACCATGATCTTCAACCCTTTCCGCTCCGCGATATCTATAAGATCCTCTGCCTCCCGGACAGTCGCAGTGAACGGCTTCTCGACAAAAACGTGTTTGCCGTTTTGAAGCGCCTTTTTGGCCAATTCATAATGTGTCGAAACGGGTGTTATTACGGCAATAGCATCGATGTCGGGAGCCGCAATAACTTCATTGCAGTCTTCGACAAGTCTGATGTCTGAAGAGATTTTAGCCGCCCGCTTCAGGTTTTGGGCGTCCTTGTCACATACTGCGACAACCGTGGCGCCATCCAGAGAGTTAAAGTTTCTTAGTATATTAGGCCCCCAATAGCCATATCCTACAACGCCGATATTAAGCATTTCTCCCTCCATCTTTTGCTGCAATTTTTCACTGGTTTGAATCAAGAAACTTTTTCAAGTGTTGGTCGATTCTCCTCCGTCTCCGAATTGATTAAAGGACTTCCAGGTAACGCCCGGCAAGCACACTGTAATCATGGTTGGCCTTAACATACTCTTTCCCTTTCAGTCCCATTTGCTCTCTTTCAGGTATTGTCATGTCCATCAATTTAATCACTGCCCCGGCCACTGCATTTGGGTCTTCGGGTGCAACTGAAATGCCGCAATCGGCCTCGGCGACCAGATCATTCCCGGCATCGATGGCATGAATTATCGGTTTGCCCGCCATCATGTAGTCCATAAGCTTGTTCGGACTGATACCGAAACGGAAGAGCGGTTCGTTCTTCAGTCCGATATAGAGAATGTCCATAGAAGCCAACAGTTCGGGGATGGCCGATCGGTCAACAGAATCCAGGAACAAGACGTTTTGAAGTCCGTTCTGCAGCACTGCCCTCTCCAGTGTTTCCTTTACCGGACCGTGCCCGACCAGTACAAAAGAAACAGGGTATGACCTCAACAACGCCGCGGCATCGATAAGAGTGTGCAGTCCGTTGGCAAGGCCGTGCGCTCCGGCATACCCTACAATTAATTTTCCATCTTGCTTAATCTGAGATAACGCCCGGATGTGGCGCGAGTCGCTTTTGGCCTCAGCCGCGCCATGCCAATCTTCGAGACATATTCCATTGGGTATATAGGTAAATTTGCCGTCCCTTAGCCCATGCGCTTTCATGTAACTGTCCGCTTTTGGCAGCAGGGATATGACATGATCTGAAACGCGATATGCCATATTTTCTATCTTCTGCATCATAATGATAAAGGGGTGGCGTGGCGATATTCCTCCCAGCTCAATCAGGGTCAAAGGCCAAAGATCTCTGACCTCAAACACGAGCCTGGCGTTGAAGGCGCGCGAGATCCGTCGTGCCCCAAAAATGCTGAACGGATGAGGGGACGACGCGATCACCAGATCAGGCTTGCAGGAACTGAAAATCCTGGGTCCTGAGAGGGCAAGCGACAGGCCGAAGACCAGCATGTTCAGCACGCGGCCAAAACCGTTGCCCTTATATTTGGGAGTTCTGAACCAGACATAGCCGATGCCGTCGACTTCTTCCATTGTCACATTGCCGTTAACATTCGGGTTGAGGTTTCTGACATGAGAAAATGATGCCGCTGCAATGCTTACCTTATGACCAAGTCTTTGCCACTCTCTCGCCAAGTAAAACTGGCGGTACTGCATTCCGTGTCTGAGAGAGCCTGCATAATGATTGATGATCAGGATGTTCATGGCGCGGAGAAATAATTCACCAAAGTCTTGATTATTCTCGCCCCGGCATCGCCGTGGCCGTATAGGTCCGTCCGGCCCCCGGACACTTTATCCGGCATAGCTCTTTCCGCATCTATAATTGCGTTTTGTTCTGCGCCGGTAAGAGTATTAAATCCGTTCTGTATTAACTCCACCCACTCCGTTTGATCACGTAGCGTAACGCACGGTTTTTTAAAAAAATAGGCTTCCTTCTGCAATCCCCCGCTGTCAGTAAAAACAGCTTTGCATTTATCGAGCAATGTCAGCATATCAAAATATCCGACCGGATCGATAACCAGCACGCCGTTCAAATTTAATCCATTCGTGGTGATGGCCTTTCTTGTACGCGGGTGAATAGGGAAAATTATGGGAGTAGTTTTTGAGATCGCTTTAAAGGCCCCGACTATGTTGCTCAGTCGATCATAATTATCTGTGTTTTCCTCCCTGTGCACCGTTGCAAGATAGAAATTGTCATTTGTCCCGGCCATCGCATTTTTTACCGCCTCGCCTGGCTTGGCAATTCCTTTGTAGAACCTGACCGCGTCGTGCATTACGTCACCGACGTTCTCGATAATTCCGCGGTTCCCTTCCCCGAGTAAATTGTTGACCGCAATTTCAGTCGGACAAAATAGCAGGCTCGAGATGCGGTCGGTCAGAATACGGTTGATCTCTTCCGGCATCCTCATATTGAAAGAGCGTAACCCGGCCTCAACATGTGTGACCGGAATATGCAGCTTAACGGCAGCCAGTGCACCAGCAAGAGTTGAATTGGTGTCTCCGTATACGAGCACAATGTCCGGTTTTTCTTTGACCATTACAGTTTCCAGCTCCTCAAGCATGCGCCCGGTCATGGCGCCATGAGAACCGTCATGAATTCCAAGATTATAATCGGCTTCGGGTATGCGCATTTCCCTGAAAAATATATTCGACATATTGTCATCATAATGCTGTCCTGTATGGACTATTACTTCTTTGATCTTTTTATTGCCGTGATTTGTGCCAAGGCCGATTTCCCTCGATATGACAGCCGCTTTCACAAACTGCGGGCGCGCGCCGAGGACCGTAAGCATTTTAATATTCATGAAGCTACCGCCATATTGTTCTGATATAAAGTGATCATGTCCCTTCCCGCCGTCTTGCTTTTGTACATCGCCTGGTCCGCTTTTTTCAGAAGCTCATTCATATCGGAGCCATCCTCGGGAAAAGATGCAATGCCTGCGCTGAATGTCACCCCTGCACGGATCTTTCCTGATCCAACGAATTTACACGCATTTACAGCTTCTTTTAATTTATTACAAAGTGCATAGGCATCCTTTTTCTGGGTTCCGGATGCTATTATCAAAAACTCTTCCCCGCCAAACCTGCCAAGCATGTCTGATTTCCTGCAGCATTTCTTCAGGACCTTTGCGAAATCGCTCAAGAGCTTGTCTCCGAGAAGATGCCCATGAGTATCGTTAAAAACCTTGAAACGATCGATATCAAGGAAAATGAGGCTTGTTGGATGCTCGTGCCTCAGCGAAAGATCGAGTTGCGCTTCGAAATGCTCAAGTATGGTATTTTTGTTATATACTCCCGTTAACTGATCGAAGCAGGCCTGTTTTTGCAGCTCGCGTATGAGTTGTGATTTTTCAAGGGCCCCCGCTGCTTGCCCGGCAATTATGTTCAACGAAAGCAGATCGTTTTCCGTAAAAGCGCTCGCTTTTCTTTTATATACGGTCAGGCATCCGATGTTGCTGTCTTTGACCTTCAGCGGAACGCAAATAATGGCCCTGATGTTTTCGAGACCGGCAAGTTCTTTTTTTACGCACTGTGGTTCCTGCCTCACATCAGCAGTCGAAAAAGTCTTTCCATCAAGCATTGCCCGGCCTATAACGCCTTCACCTATTCGGATAGCGGGCTGTTTAAAAAAGCCGCCCGCCAGTCCGTATCCCTTGACCATGTCGAGGGTCCCCTTTTCCATATTAAAAATCCTCATGGTGGCCGCTTCAGCGCTGGTAAGGATTATGGTGGTTTTTATTATGTGTTCAAATACTTCGTCAATGCCGTCGAGCACGATAAGTTTTTCCGAAACCAGGAAGACCCGGTCGAGCACTTTGTTATAGCCATCTTCAAGCATCATTTCCTCCTGTAATAAGAGCGGGACGTCATTCAACTGTTACACTCTTTGCGAGATTTCTTGGCTGGTCCACATCGCATCCCCTTAATACCGCAACATGATATGCAAGGAGCTGTAGCGGGAGCGTTAATAAAATCGTATTCAGATATGGGTTGCTTTCATCTATGGGTATCGAATATTTTGCAAGTCTGTCTGAAGTTGGGTTATCAACGGAGGTTACAGCGATGATAGTGCCTCCCCTGCTTTTGACTTCTTCCATGTTGGAAGCGACCTTCTCATAAAGCTTCCCTGCCGGCGCAAGCACAACAACCGGAAGGTCTTCGTCGATCAGGGCTATGGGGCCGTGCTTCATCTCGCCGGCAGCATAACCTTCCGCATGGATATATGATATCTCTTTCAGCTTCAACGCGCCTTCCAGTGCAATCGGATAATTTATTCCCCTGCCGAGGTAAAGAAATCCCTTTGCCCTGAAAACTTCTTTGGCAATAGCGCTTATTGAAGCATCAAGCTCCAGCGCATGTTGGACCTTCTCCGGAAGGTGAAGCAGCTCTTCCAGGAGTTTTGATGCAGCGCCTTCGTCAAGTGTGCCCCTCACACGACCCAGACCGATCGCCAGCAGATAGAGCCCAACTATCTGGGTGGTGAATGCCTTGGTCGAGGCAACGCCGATCTCCGGCCCGGAATGTGTATAGAACACAAAATCCGATTCGCGGGAGGCAGTGCTGCCGATCACATTGCAAATGCTCAACACTTTAGCGCCAAGCCGTTTCGCCTCTCTTGAGGCTGCAAGTGTGTCCGCAGTCTCGCCGGACTGCGTGATGGCTATGAATAATGTCTTTTCATTTATCATGGGATTCCTGTACCGGAATTCCGAGGCGATGTCGACCTCTACCGGGACCCTGGCCAGTTCTTCCAACATATACTTGCCCACCATCCCGGAATGGTAAGATGTCCCGCATGCGACAATGAATATCCTGTCTATCCCCTCAATGTCCCCGGGGGTGAGGTTGAATGCCTTGAGGGCCACGTCCCCTTTATCGGGGAAGATCCTTCCACGGAAGGTGTCGGCTATCGCCCTGGGCTGCTCGTTAATTTCCTTGAGCATGAAGTGGCTGTATCCTCCCTTCTCAGCCATCGATGGACTCCACGATATCGTCGAAATATTCTTGTGCACCGGCATCCCATCGAAATCAGTCACTGTAAGCCCGTCTTTGTAGAATACGGCTATCTCATTATTGTCAAGGAATATCACCTCTTTGGAATGGTTCAGGAAGGCCGGGACATCAGAGGCTAGAAAGAATTCTCCATCACCCAGTCCGATCACGAGAGGACTTTCTTTCCTGACCGCAATAATTTTATCAGGTTCCCTTTCATTGATGACCGCAAACGCAAAGGAGCCCCTTACCTCCCTGATCGCTTTCCTGACTGCCACCTCAAAAGGGAACTTGGCCGCATGCTTCTTGATCAGATGGCAGAGCACCTCAGTGTCGGTTTCAGACATAAAGACAAAGCCTTCTGACTGCAGCTCACGTTTGAGTTCAGCGTAGTTTTCGATGATGCCGTTATGAACGACAACTATGCCGTCAGACCGGTGGGGGTGTGCATTTTTTTCTGAAGGTTTGCCGTGCGTGGCCCATCGCGTGTGGCCTATGGCAACGTTGCTCGGTTTAGTGAGCGTATCGGTGATTGCCTCAAGGGCGCTGATTTTCCCTTTACACCGTTTTACGCATATTTTATCATCCTCCAGAAAGGCGATTCCCGCGGAATCGTATCCCCTGTATTCAAGGCGCTTCAGCCCGTCTATAACGATCGGAATTGCATTCTTACCGCCAATGTATCCGATTATCCCGCACATATCAATAACCTCCTTTTTTTCTGAAGGTTTGCCATGCATGGCCCATCTCGTGCGGCCTGCAGCAACGTCGCTCGGTGAGCGTGGCGGTAATTGCCTCAAGATCGCTTATTTCTCCCTTGCGCCTCCTGATGATTATCTTATCATCCTCCGGAAAGGCGATCCCTGCGGAATCGTATCCCATGTATTCAAGACGCTTCAGTCCGTCAATAACGATGGGAATTCCATTCTTGCCGCCTATATACCCGACTATCCCGCCCATAACATAACCTCCTTAGTGTTTTTCAGTTAAATCGCCAGCCAATTCCCGATCAATTATTGACAGGCAGTTTCACGCCCTAATATGCTGAAAATGCCGCAACCGGCTTTTCCCCTTTTTTCTGCATCATTGGGTGATTAAATCATAAACATTCTGAAACGTGCCGAACTCGATCTTTTCTCCGTATTTTTTTCTTGCCAACTCGATGAAATCGCACATTATCCGGAAGTTGGCATCAGACATGGACTTTGGATGACTTATTGCGCTCGCAAACACAATTTGGTCATCGGCAAACTGATGAATGTACTTCGCAAGCATTTTTTCCAGGTACCGGGCGTCGAAGCAACTGTCGTCGAACGAGAGCATCCAAGCGGAGAAAGGCATTAAACGTTTTAGTTTCCTGAGCGCATTAGTATGGAGATCATGCATCCCGGTCCCTGTTTTTTGCGCCTTTTTTTTGAACATAGCTCTTTTAAACAGGTAAGGCAGATTATTGAGTGGAGTTCTTTTTGCCGAAACTATCGGCACCTCGAACATCCCGTGTGCGGAAAAGTTGTTCAACGGGCCTTCAAGCGGAATATGCCAGTTGGCATTGCTAGGCATATTCGAAAAATCTATGGATGCAATATTTGACTCGAAGCGGAACCCTCTGGCTATGGAGCTGTCGATCCTGATGCCGTTTTGCCATAGCGCTGTCAGGATTTCAGCAGTGGAACGACATATATCGTAGCCTCCGGCCCTGAATGCGATGCAGCGGTATCCCTTATTCAAGGGCTTACATATAGTATTCAGATAATCGACTCCCCGCTCGACAATGCCCGCGATATTATTCGGAAAGGGGTCATTCCTGTAGCCGTGAAGCGAATATTTTTGCGATGGATTGATCACCCCATTATCATAAGTAGAGGTCAGCCAGTGAGGATGCAAGTGCAACTGAACATCGTGCCCGCGACTGATGGCATCCCCTATTTGAGCTTCAAAGGGCTTGTAAAAATCCTCCACTTTCCATTCTCTCATTCTTATTCCACTGAGAGCGTCAGAAAAAAGAGTAATAGGAATACCGTAGCGGTCGGCAATGTCCAATAATTTGGAAGTGGGCTGAAACAGATTGTCGGCGTACGAGGAGGTCAATCTTCCCAAAGTCAGCTCGTAATCAAAGGACAATGTCAGTACCATTTTTATCATCTGTTTGCTTTCGAGCTGTGCGCTAAAGGATTATTTTGATCAAGAAGCGAAAGCGATTCCCAATTCAGCAGCTTCTCGATTATTCTCCCGGCACTTCGTCCATCCCAGTAGCCGGGGATTGACCCTTTTTTCCATCGTCCTGAAATGATTTTATCAACAGCATCATAAACGTCCGTCACATCAACAAGCTCATTTGTTCCTTCGTAAATTGTAATCGGTCTTTCCGTATTGGGTCTTAATGTCAGACATGGTTTTCTAAGGTAAGTGGTTTCTTCCTGTAGGCCGCCGGAATCCGTTAAGGCAAATTTACAGTTAAACAACAACTTCATAAAGCTGAGATACGACTGGGGCTCCAGAAGTTTGATGGAACGGCGGGACGATAATAATTGATATAAACCACTGCCTTCAAGTTGTTTTTTTGTTCGCGGATGGACAGGGAAGACGAGATTTATGTTTTCGGAAACGTCCAGCAATATTTTTACAATATTTTTCAGCCTCTCCGTGTTATCTGTATTAGACGGTCTGTGAATTGTGATCAACCCGTAATCTTCAGCCATAAACTCTAAAATGTCACTCGAAGAGAAAGCAGTTATCTTTGGTCTCATAAATTCCAGGGCATCGATCATTATATTTCCTACATAAGATATTCTAGTTTTCCCGATGCCTTCCCTTCTCAGGTTTTGATCCGCATCCGGTGAAGGAGTAAAAAGCACATCGGATAGGGCATCGGTAACTATCCTGTTGACTTCCTCCGGCATCGTTCGGTCAAATGAGCGAAGGCCGGCCTCAACATGCACTATCAAAGGTCTCCCGTTAAGGATAACGAAAGGATGCTTAAATTCAGATGACCCTGCAGCATATCTGGCTTTGCTTGCCACGAGAGCACACCCAAGCGTCGAATTAACATCGCCGACGACTATAAGAATCTCGGGCTGCTCTTTTTTGAAGAATTGCTTCGAATTCAGTCATGATCCTGGCCGTTTGCAGTGAATGCGTGCCTGAACCGACTCCCAGAGAGTAATCAGGCTTCGGTAACTCAAAATCGGCAAAAAAAGAATCGGACATGTTGATGTCATAGTGCTGGCCTGTGTGTATTATGAGCGGACTAAAGGAGCCGGGATGTTTAATCATTTCTCTCCATAAAGGAGCGATCTTCATGTAATTTGGTCTGGCGCCGACTACAAGAAAAGTTTTCAATGCTTTTGTCATGTTATCAGGCTTATTTTTTAAAAAGTGCTGTAAATTCCCAGCAGTTTCTCTTTTTCAATTTCCCAGTTATATTTATCGCGGACTGCCATAATGCCATTTTCGCCCATAATGTTACGAAGGTCCGGACGATCCAGCAGGCTGTCTATGGCGGCCCCGATTTCCTTCGCGTCCTTTGGATTGACGGTCACCCCGACATTTTCCGCTTCGATAATTTTTTTCCACAGCGGGAAATCTGAAGCAATAATTGCCAGGCCTGCGGACATATATTCGTAGAGTTTATTGTTCCTGCCCGATAAAGCACCGACATGATTCGGTTCGGGATGAAAACAGATGAGACCGATTCTCATTGTTCGTAAGAAGTCAGGCAGTCTCGTGAAGGGGATCTGACCGACTATTTTCACATTATCAGGACTGATTCCGCGTATTTCCCGCTCAAATTCTTCGTCCTCGAACGATCCCAGCAAAAAAAGCTCTGCCTCATTCTTAACATATTTCATTGCCCCTACCAGTTCCCTTATCCCGCGAATCCGGGACAAGCCTCCCGCGTAGACAATTCTGTTGCCCCTCATTTCGGTCTTTTTTGCGCATGCTTCGACAAATTCTTTCGGAGGCACGTTCTTCAGGACAATAATTTTGTTATAACCAGAGGTCTCACGGAAATTGTCGGCAATATCTTCTCCCGCTGCAATCATGTAATCGAACTCCTTTGAGAACAACTTCTGGCAGAAATCAATTGTATAAGCCATGCATTTTCTAAGCAGTTTGGGCATATAGCTTTTTGACAGCATACTTTTTCGGATAATCTTCATGGATATCAAATATAACCCTCTTCGCAAAGAGTTTCCGGAGCAACCCATTCCCACAAGTAAAAGCTCGATATCATGAAAGTGATAGATGTCCGACTTCTGTTTTTGGGCCAGGTACAATACTTTAAAAGTCAGGAAAAAGATCCGATATATTCGACTCTTAGGTTTTGATAATGCAATTATTTTCACTCCATCAACGATTTCATCCTTATCGTGCGGGGCGATTAATGTCACATCGTATCCGGCTTTTGCAAGGCTTCTTGCTTCCTTGTAAAAAATACGGGTATCCAAAGCCGGATGGAGGGATGTAAGTAAGCAAACTTTCTTCATTATTACCTTTATTGACCTTTATTGCCGAACTTTCAGGAGGTCATTATAAACCATCATTTGCATTGACGCGTTATATTGCCAGGTATAATTTGCTATCCGCTCTTGCGCACGTGCCGCTATTTTCTTTTTTAACTGCTCATCGTCCAGCAATGTCGTTAAAGCCTCCCTGATCTGATCTTCATTGCCGGGTTTGGTCAACAGGCCTGTTTCTCCGCCTGTTATTATTTCAGGAATACCACCAACATCGGAAGCTATCACAGGAACTCCGCACATAGTGGCTTCAACCAATACCGTAGGAAATCCTTCGTTAAGACTAGGCAGAACGAATACGTCGGCGATATTTAACCATCGCGGTATTTCGTTATGGGCTTTTTGACCTAAAAAAAATACTTTATTTTCAATCTGGAGGTTTTTTGTTAGTTGGACCAAAGCTCGTCTTTCGCTGCCGTCTCCAATCAAGAACAGCACAACGTCATCCCGTTCACGGTCCTTTAGCAACGCTGCAAATGCCCTTATAAGAAATTCGACACCCTTTATAGGCAGGAGATTCCCGATGTACATTACAATATTCCTGGTTTCGTCTATTCCGAGACGTTCTTTTGCATCCTGTATCCGGCAAAATTGTTTGCAGTCCGCGCCATTATGTATGACAGCAATATCTTTATCCGGAGGGCAAAGCGACAATGCCTTTTCCTTTAGCCTATGGCTGACCGCAACAACCTTGTCCGCCGATTTAAGGACATATTTTGTCAACCAATAATATAATCTATTAATTGAAGGATAAACATTTATATCCGATCCGTGAACCGTACAGATATGAGCTATTCGATTTTCTTTTTTGATCAAATATCCTGTTAATCCATCGGGAATAAGCACGTGAGAATGCAGGACTGTTTCATCATCACCCGATTTGATCAATTTCCTTACCAGCCCCCTGATCGAAAGATAAATAAAAAAACCCTCGAAGGTCATAAAAAACCATCGTCCGGGCACAACCAGAAATCTTGGATAAAAGACTTTAATGCCGTCCTGAAATCTTTCTTTTTCGATTTTGCCGTACTCCCTCCATTTTTTGTTAAACCATAAGATCCGCGGCGACCATGGGACAGGAGAAATAACGGTAAGCCGGTCGCCTATCAAAGGTCTTAAGGCCTTAACCTGTTCTTCAACAAAAATCCCATTATGGGATGAACAGTTCGGATAATTTCTTGAAAGCACCAACAGATTCATGTTTCCCTCGCAAGTAAACTTTTATGCATCAATATCATTGTCCACAGCAACCAGAAGGATTTGTACAAGAAGGTATCAAGTGATAGACTGGATACCAGCATTCCGAATAAAACTGCTTTAAGCATTATCTGGTCACCATCAAAATCGTAATTATTCAGCCGCAGTCGCAGTATTTGATAATGTTTTATGATTGACATAACCATTAAAGATAGACCAACTATCCCAAGTTCTACAAAGGTCCCCAAAAACAGATTATGCGAGGCCCTGTTAAGCCCCCTGAACAAAGGCGCGTAGTCGGCAAATTCAGTATATGCTTTCCCAAAATTGGCTTCCCCCACCCCCATAAGCCAATATTTTTCTAATGTTTTCAGTCCCACAACCCAGATATCCTCTCTCCCGGCAGCCCGGTCTGTTACAGAATTTCCGATTCTTTCGAAAACATAATCCGGAATCGTTGGAATCAATACAATTGCTGCTATAACACAAATAATTGCCAGAGTTATTCTTTTCCTGCTGAAAACCATATAAACCGCTAAAATGATGAGGGCACCTGCCATTCCTCCCCTGGAGCCGGTAATGATTATGCTGAATACGATCACACCGAGCATTAACAGCAAAACCGTTTTCATCAAAATATGTTTCTTTTGCAGGATCATCGAAATCCCTACTGATAATGGAAAGAGCATGTCGAAAGCCAGCTTGTTCGGATCTACAATCCGGTCATCAATGAATAACGTCGCGCGAAAAGCATAATACATCATTCCGCTTGAATACTCATAGATTATTGCTATTGCGGCCAAAAAACCACTGCAGAGTATGAACCATTTAATCGTATCGAATTCACTCCTGGTAATTCGATACGAAGCAGAAACAATGTAAAGAATAAGCAAGCCTGCCGTCGTTAGTAACGCGGGGACCATAAGTCCGGGTTCGATAGCCCAAATTACCGATAAAGAACTATACAGAAAAAATAGTACCCACCATATCGAGGCATTATCTGGCCGGGACAACTTGTTATCAAAAGAGCCTTTTATAAATAAAGTAACGATAGTAAGAATTCCGAAGACTTTCGTAAGGGTCGAGCCTTCGCTTCCCGTCATCAACAAGAGCGAATCAAACGGAAGAAGAAGAACATACAGACCGAAAGGAAAGATAAAAGGTTTCTTAACTGCAAGAAATATTAATGCAGAAGACATTAGGAGTCCGATATAAAGCAATTTACCTTCAGCTATCACAAACCCGGTGATTAAAACAGCAACTACCCCGATCATCGTCCAACAGGCATGTTTGGAATAGTCGGTTTTTGTTATATTTATTGCTTCAGCCTTCATTTTGAACTCCGGGTATAAATCCTCGCCAATGTTTTCCAAAGACCATCCTGCTTCTCCCATGTAACACTGACTCCGGTTTCTCCAAAAATTCGGTCTTCCATGGGCCATGGCCATAGGGGAATATTGGTGAGTACTCCGTTTTGATAACGATAGAGAATTTCGGCTATATCGGCCCCATTTTCCCCTTTACCTTTAAGATTTGAAGGCCTTTCAGATAAGCGCCTTTGCCGTAGGTTGATATATCATATTTCGGATAAATGCCGTTGCACCGCTCGCCGGTCCCCGCAGATGTCCCGTAATAACAGTGTGACACACCATTCAAGTTATTGTAGCTGTGGGAAAATGAACTTATATAGGGCGAAGAATCTATGCTGAAACCCTGCGAAGCCGACAGTATGGAAGAATTCTTTACATTGCAGCTGATAGTATAGTCGCTATCTTTTGGCATATAAGAAATATCCGGCGATGACGCTATAGCGGTCTTGACATTGCCGGCTATCGTCATCGATTCTATTCGCAAATCGGAACCGCCCCTTTGAAGAAATCCATAAGTGTTGTTAATTGAGGCATCATTGACCCACCTGTTACCGGTTATATTATGGATAGCAGATGACGTTGATAACGCAGGGAAATCAAATCCGTAAGCTACGCTTCCATAAATCCTGTTATTATCGGCAGACTTGTTATAGGTATGTGCCCATATGACAATGCCGCCATTACCGCCGCGATGAGGAACAATGGTCCCGACACAATTCTCTACAATACAGTCGTCCGAGCCATAAAGCTGGATAATCCAGCCGGTCCCAAAGTCACCGGTATAATTTGTCCAACGCCCCCAACAGCGTCTTAGAGTAGCGTATTTTACTTCATAGATATCAAACATGACCCTGCCGTATCCCGATGCGGCACAGTCTTCTAAAAGAATGTAACTGCCTCCCGCAATATCAAAAACATGGTTATTATTTTTTCCGCCAGTACCCGCATTGTAGGCTGACACCCGTCTGAAACTTATGTTGCTTGAGCCGTATACTTCCACAACAGACATTGAACTGTCCTTAAATGCCAAACCTTCGATGTCTATGTGGTGTTGATTCCTGACCACGCAAGGTTTCATTAGTGACTGTCCTTCTATTATCGCCTTTCCATCATTCAGAGCTTTTATTTTGACGGGATGTCCTTGCATTCCGGATATGGGCACATCAAGTGACTGATGGTAGGTTCCATCCTTGATAAACAAAGTATCACCCGGCTTGAGAGCGTACATTGCGCGGGCAAACGTTCTCCACGGAGATGAACTAGTGCCGGCACTGCTGTCATTACCATCCGGCGCCGCATAATATATATCCGCACATGCTTCTTTGGCATTAAAAAGACCGCAACCGCCGCTTATTATTAACAACAAAATCGCCATTACTACGCATTTGCAAAAAATCGGCCGGCGGACAGCGGTAATCGCGCACTTTTTATTCCCGGTCATAAATGACTCCTTTATAAATCTCATATTGTATGATGAGGCTCACTTGCACTTCGTTGGTATTCTCTGCTTGCACAATACCACTGAATCGTTTTTTGCAGCCCATCTTCCACGGAATATTCAGCTTGAAAGTTAAGCCGCGAAAGTTTCTCTACTGAAGCACAAGAATGTCTGATCTCTCCCGGACGCTCAGGTACATGTACGATCTCCAATTTTGACTGTAACGACTCATTGACAAACTTTGCGAGGCTGTTTATCTCTATGGCCTTACCGTAGCCGATGTTGAATACGCCTTCAGCCTTTTGCATAAGAAAGATCAGTGCGTTCACAACATCTTTCACGTAAATAAAATCCCTCGTTTGGGTTCCATCTCCATAGATCCTGATAGGCTCATTGTTAAGTACCCTGGAAACAAATATGGGAACAGCAGCCGCATATGGCGAAGCGGTATCCTGTCTTTCGCCGAATACGTTAAAGAACCGAGAGCAGACGGTTGGGAGACCGAACGACTCCCGATAAAGAGCGCAGTAGTATTCTCCGTTAAGTTTTGTGATCGCATACGGCGACTTTGGCTCCGGCTTCATCTCTTCAGTCTTCGGAAGCGCATCGGAATCACCGTATACCGCCGCCGAGGAGCAAAAAACGACCTTCCCGACCCGGTTCTCCTTTGCTGCCTTAAGAACATTCAGCGTGCCCTGCAGATTGACTTCGACATAGCCGCCTCTTTTTCCATTGATTCCACCACGCTTGTCAACGCCGCAAGATGAAAGACTGCCCCACAGCTATGCATTGCCGCCGAAACTACGCCGGCGTCTCTGACATCTCCCTCAATAAATGTGTGGGGGATGCCGCTCAAGTTTATCTTCCGGCCCGTCTTCAGGTTATCAAGAATTACCGGATGGTAACCTCTCTGCTCCAGGGCTTCCGCAATATGGCTGCCGATAAAACCGGCCCCCCCCGTAATCAATATTTTTCCGCTGGACAAATGTAGGTGTTTCCGCTCAGATACGTTTGTTAGCATCTTCTACCCATTTCCCGTCGTCGTAATACACCCATTTGCCATAGCCGTATGAATAATACCTGTTGTCAAGAGAATGTTTTTGAATGATCCGTGTGGGTGACTGGACGGCAACCGAATCCGGCGGCATATCTTTGTACACAACTGCATTTGCGCCAATTCGGCAATTGTTTCCAATACGTATTTTCCCTATTATCTTGGCCCCGCAACCTATATACACATTGTCGCCTATAACGGGGCTCCCACCGTTGTCGCTGCCGTTTAAAGTATCTGACCCAATAGTGACATGCTGAAATATGACGGCATTTTTCCCTATTTCCGCCCTACCGGAAATAAAAATGCCCATAATCCCGTGCGGGAAACATGGGACCCCCGCAAATTTGGTTTCATGACCGATCCAGCTTCCGCAACCGAAAAAATATTCCTCATAAATTTGAAGGAGCCGTTTATCCAAGGAATTCTGTTCCTGCAGTCGTTCCTTAATGTTCCATATGGTCTCATATTTAAAAAAATAATAATGTTTTAAAGTCCGAGTCGTAATTTTATCCGCAATTTTTTTAATAATTAATAGCATCGATTAAACTCCCTGAATAAGGTTCCTGGACACAAGACGGTTGAGAAGCCACACCGGAAGGCAACTCCCGGCCAACAATTTCCACCATCGCCTGTTCCTTGTGTAGAGAAAATCCTTGAGGAGAAACTGCCTGCCTGCTTTCATCCTTCCTTCCAAAAGCAACCAGGCCCCATAAGCGGTCATATAATCCCGGCCTCGCTTCGTAAATACCCCCGCATATTCAGGGTACTCTTTAGACAAAGAATAAAATGTTTTGCCCAGTATCTCAAAATAATCACGCCGCGGGGAAAACGCCTTTGAGGTGCTTCCGTTCACATCCAGCATAATAAAGTATAAGGGTATATGGCATATCACGATCCTGGGTTGCATCGCAGCGCAACGAATGATAAATTCCGATATTTCACAAAAGCGCATCTCTTCGTTGAATCCGCGCAGCCGATCGAACAGGGCCCTCTTTACAAATAAACCATCACTTGGCCATCCGGATACCTGAAGTTGATTGAGGGCGTTGTCAAAAACAAGAGTTTCATCCCTGATCTCCTTATTATTAATGTCCTTTATGTAATAGGTCTTGACCATACCGGTGATATCATGGTCATAGGCCGACACCATCCATTCAGCCTTCTGCTCCCTGTATAAAAACTCCATTCCCTTTTTTAGTTTAAAAGGATAATAGTAATCGTCGGCATCTATAAAGGCGATATAATCACCTGAAGACATTTCGACTGCCCTGTTTCGTGCAGCACCCGCTCCTCTATTTTCCTGTCGGAATAATTTGATCCTTTCATCATCCCTTGGAACAAGTTCGGAAGAACCGTCCGTGGATCCGTCATCAACTATAATCAGCTCCCAATAAGAATAAGTCTGTTTTTGAACACTCTCTATGGCGCGTCTCACATAGGGACGTTTATTATAAAGAGGCATTATTACGCTGACTAATGGATTACCTGTCACTGTCATTACTCACCTGCATTTATGCTTACCGATACCGTTTGCTATGCTGCCAGAACCTTACGGTAAAGCTGCTGCTCCTGTTGGTCGACAAACCTGGTATTGTGCCAGAGGATTGTGAAATCTCCGTTAAACTTTCGACATATATCTTTGATTGATTTCATGAGAGAAAAGGCCTTCTCTCCAGTCCCCAGGTTCATATACCGCTCATCTATAACTGTGCATTCCATGATAAGCAAAGGCCTTTCGCGTAAATTGAGACATCTTCGTGTCAGAATATTGAATACTAGGTACTCATAGCAGACCCCGCACCGGAAACCCGCCGCATCCGCATAAGACAGGGTTGAATCATAATCTATATGTGCTGAATCGAGATTGTCGAAAGTCGTAGGGGTTTCCCATCTCAGAAAATGTTGCCGGCTGGTCCAGGATTCCTGATTGATACCTTCTTCGCTGCAAACCGTCTTTAATATTTGGAACTCTTTTTTTGTCTGATCAGGATTATTAAAAGATCCATAACTCGAATGAAGTCCGATGTCGTGATCTCTCCCGTGTATATTTGCCATAAGCTTTCTCAGCAACTTATGGCCGAGGTCATAAGCGCCGTCATGTGCGGCTCGCTGCAGTCTGTCATAAAGAGAAAATTGCTTGTCAGCCCAAATTGTTCGCTGACATCCATAATGTAGTCGAATGTATTAAAGGGGTCTTGCTTCCAACCGGCCATTACCTTCGTCCACGAATTAAAATTATCAAATGCCGTTTTGGGATCCCGCCTCTTCAGGAGATCGCCGCCCATTTGTTTAAGAGCGGCAAACGGACTATTAGTTGCGTAAAGAAAGGGCTCATCCACATCATGAGTCAGGAACATCCTGAACGCCCTTTTCTTTCTCTCTCTGCCCGATCTTGAGATGGCTGAGCATGCCCCAAAGCATCTCTGCATATTCATTAACGACCGCGCGATGGAGGAAGCCTTCTTTATAGGAGAGCGATGCCGCGGCAGGGAATCGATTATGCGAATCCCTGCTTTTGTTTACATATTCTTCCCATCGGGTAAGCATAAAAAAAGAGGAGGCAAAGATATCGATACCGCAGATAATTCCTTCCTTGCTAATAGTCAGTTCATCATCGCCGAAAATAACCGGAATATCCGGTTCCGGACAAAAGCAGTTGCCGGCGAATTTAATTTTTGAGGGGATCGCTTTTTTTTCAAGGTAGTCCAGACCGTCCCGAAACCCCGAAAAGAAACTGTCCTTTATCAAAATTGTATTAGAGTTTTCCAGGACTACCTCGTAGTGCCGGGCCCCCGGTTTTGTCCTGATATTGTATTGCAGACCGAGGAACTCTCCAAAAAGCCGATCCGTAATATAAGTTCGTTCGGCTGCGAATTCGTCAGGAATATGTATGGTAATCATGAGATTTATAATGCCCGGGCAAAACTTGGAAGGCGCAGCTGACTCATTGATTTTAGCCGCGTAACAGTGCCTGCAATAACTCGCGGCCATGCTTCCTTATTTTCAGGCGGCGGCTATTGTTTTTTGAAATCTCAAAATATGGTTTCTGCACGGCGCCGAAATCATGGACGAATTTTTCAATCGGTTCAATCATTGAACCCAGGAAATCATATGACTTGCACACTTTTGAAGCGGATTTTATCGATTCCCATATCGCGAGCGTCTGTGCCCCGCTGTTCCTTAATTCGGGGTCGCCCCCGCCCAGTACGCTATACATGGTATGGTTGTCATAGACGCAATACCAGCCTGTATGCGGCTGCCCGTCAGGGCCGTAAGTTATATATATTTTTCGGGCATTTCTCTGTGCGCACGCGGAATTGAGGCGCCGGACAAAATCTCTCGAATAGGGTAAAGGCATTCCCTGTCTGGTAAAAGTCATTTCATTTAAATCGATAAAAGTCTCAATGTCGTCGGTCTCGACAACTCTTATGCCTGACTTCTCGGCTTTCCGTATTCTGTTACGAATATCACGCGCCATTCCGTCCCAAACAGTGTCGGGATTTGACAGGTCCTCAATAACATATGTGTAGCGTGTCGTCTGATTGAAGCCTTTCCAGTAAAACGGCAGCCAGTTGGTTATCGAATGATGAAGCCTGTGATGGAAACTGTCATGAGGTGGCAGCTTCTCAATGAGTTCAGTAATCAATTCCTTTTGCAGTGCCAATTGGCTCGAATGTTTTCCCTGCAAAGGTTTAAGCCAGGGGCCCAAGCCTGCGTAACCCCGGGCATGAGGAGAGAGACAAAGCCGTTTTTTTTCTCCAGCACATAAGGGAACCTGAGGAGAAGCTCTTCTCCTCTTCTGACGAGAATTTCATGCCACTGGCCAGGCGCGACCGCGTCGAGCCACCATGGCTGCTCAAACAACGAATTGACGTGTGGGATGTCGTCTGGCCGGGAACTGCTTGCCGTTGCTTCATTTATCATGTTTCGGATCTCCTTTATCAAATCAAAAGTAAAAAACAATCTCACGCGAAGCCGCAAAGAACGGAAAGCAAATCAACTGATTGGGAGGTGTCTTTCTTTATAAGTCTTTGTAGTGCTTTGCGACCTTCGCGCCTTTGCGCGAAAATTGGCTGTGGTTTTTGACATCCCCCATGGCAACTACTGCAGTACCAGAGAATCCAGTACCTTTTTGATTTGTTTATAGGATTCATCATAAAATGTGTCATCCTGATTGTACGGGTCCCGCATTTCGAAGGGAGCATTTATGTTTAAAGAACTTATGCGAAAGGTTTTCGACTTCGCTGATGGGAATTTGCTCCTGACGGTCCTGAAGTTTTCTTCATCGAAAGTAAGAATAACGTCGGTTTTTTTTAATATCTCGTCATTAATCACATTTGAACGATGCCTTGCAAGATCAACATTGAATTTTTCGCGGCCTTTATGGCCGCCTCAGGGGGAATTCTGTCTTTTTTCGGATAATAGCCGGCTGACATAATACCTGTATTTGATGGGTATTTACCTTTCAGATAAGAATATGCGAAGGGACTTCTGCATATGTTGCCCTTGCATACAAACAATATTGAATTTGCGTTCCGGATTGCACCATGAAGTCTGCGGCTGTCGAATGCACGAAACGGATAGGATGTCACAAGGAGCGTCTTGAACTTTCCGTATATTTTATAAGCCATCCTTTTTACCAAATCCGCAATCTCTGCAATCCCGGGCTTGATATCATCGATGACAATGGTATCATTTCTTTCCCTGAGCAAAAGAATGTTAAAAAGTTTCCAGCGCAACTTTCCAGAGAGGCAGAGTAGCAAGCGTAGGGTCCGACCTGTCGGCCTTGATGTTTGATGCAAGCCAGCCGATATCGTGGGACAAATTGCGGCAATAAATTCCTTCTTTGTAGTCAGCAGGAAATTTCTTTTTCCCGTTGTCAGCATTTCGTATAAAAAATACGGGAAATCGGCGCCGGCAGCAATGCTCAGAGGAAGGGAGCCCCAGAAACGGGCATTCAATTCAATAAACACCCAATCACCGGAATCGGGATGCCATTTAAATTCTACCATTGCCACCCCGGTGTAATTCAGTGCCTTAATTATTGTTTTGCTTGCGTTCAGCAATTCGGGATTGAGAGGCACTGATTTTCTATATGAGCTGGGGCCTCCTCTCAGCGGCTCATGAATACGGATATGCTGAAAAGCATACAGAATCTCTCCCTCACTTGCCAAAAGCTGAACACCCGCGCCCTTGCCTATAAAATTTTCCTGGGCAACCAAGACTTCATTTTCTTTCAGTTTTTCAAGCTTACGACGCAGTTCCTTGACTGTATATACTTTTTCAACCTCTTTTTTATTGAACAGGTTGTCGGGAGAAATGAAGACCTCGGTTTTAATACCATTGGAAAAGGGATTTCCGTCAGGACACTATCAATTTCAGTTGATTGCGTTATTCCAATTTCCTTCGGCACCTTGAGTCCACTTTCCCTTGCCAGCTTTTGCATTTTAAATTTATCATTTGCAAGTTGGTAACAGGCATCATCGAGCAAATAGTATCTGGTGTTTTATCCAGTTCATCCTTGTAAAGCTGGAGCGGTATAATTTGCGGGTCGCTGCATGCAACGACCAGATCATAATTCTCTTTTGTCAGAATTCTTTTCAGGGTATCTTTCCACTCATGGTCTGTGTGTGAAAAGGGCGGAATATAATGATTGCAGGATATATATTTTGATTTCAAGGCGTATATCTCCTGCTGACACCATCCCACATGCAGACAAATGCCCTTGCGCCCGAAGGACCTGATTAATGCCAGAAAAGACTTGTTGCCGCTGCCTAATAGCAAGACCTTGCCAGTATATTCTTTACAGCCCATTTTCAGAATTAGTTCCTCCATTCACTTTCTTAAAAATCGTTTCCGGGATAATCATTTTTGGTATTTTTCTCTTTAATAGATTCCTTACAGGGAGTCGGATATCAGCATACCATCGATAGGCGAGGTGTTCTTTCATCCCCAAAAGAGGCAGCCCCTTCCCTACGTAGTCCGTGTTGATCGTTGCGGACAATGTTTCGCAGCAGCTTGCGATATAGGTAAATCTGTTTAATGTTGCCAGCATTTTAGTTTGCAACCTCTGATCATTTCCCTGTGAGCATCGGGCTGGTCTTTCAAAAGTTTCAAATGCTTTTCGAGCAACAGGAATCTATAGTGCGCCCACAGAAACATGTTAATGTCATTTTCACTTTGCATATGATCATGCCCGGTACGAAAAAAAGAGACTGTCTGGGGCACATAAACAATAGGTCCCAGCCGTCCTAATCTCGCAAAAAAGTCGGAATCCTCATACCTCAACAACTTCTCGTCAAACCAGCCGATGCGTTCCCCGTCACTTCTACTATAAGAGTATTATGACAAACAACAGTCAAAAACTCCCATAATACGGCTTTGTATCCGTCGTCAATAAGAACCATCTCTCCGGGGTTAGCTTTGATCTTGACCTTAAATTGCATTTCGCTGCCTGCAACTAATTTACCTTCAGCATTCATGAATGCCAAATCGCCTACGGCGAATACTGCTCGCGGATGCTGCTGCAGCGCCTCGTAAGAACAGGATAACTCGGCAGGCGGCATCAGATCATCATCATCCTGAAAGACAATATACTCCCCTTTTGCCACCTTGCAACCGGCCTTCCTGGCGGCCGCAACGCCTTTATTTTCCTGGCTGTAACAAAACGCTCTGTCCCTGTAATCATTAATGACCTCTTCAGTATTGTCAGTAGAGCCATCATCGATAACAACGATCTCAACCGGCCTGTATGTTTGAGCAAAAATTGATGCCATAGTTTGCTTTAACATCTCAGCCCTATTGTATGTACATATAACTATCGAAACGAGAGGATTTTCCATTTTGTCACTATGTTCCAGTTTCATGTTCATGATGTCTTCGTTTGCAGGTCAGATATTCTGTAAAATGCCAATCCGTTTTCTGAGGAATATTTCAGCATCGCCTCTAATTTTTCCACCGGAGTGCCGTAATCGTCGGTAACGCTTCCCGGCTTATGCGCGTAAATTATAATTGTCTCTTTCTTTTCCATCGCCCTTCTAAGGCCTTTTTGTATATCTTCGATACTATTCTATAAATGTTGTCTACGCCCGCGCCATAGAGCATCCCTGCATGCCGCTTTTTATAATAAATATGGTCCAGATTGACCATCCTTTTATGCTTATCGGTAAAGGCCGTCCCCCTGATATGTTTAAAACATTTTAAAAGAGCCTCATCGATTTCCCGAGTATGTGCTCCATACGGATATGAAAAACTTGTCGGGACAAAACCGTGCTCAGCCATAATATTCATACCCGGAATGATCTCTGTGACCAGGTAGTTATCCAGGGATGTCTCTTTTACAAAATTGACTGCGTTAAGGTGCCTTAAACCGTGATAACCGATTTCATGGCCTTCATTTTGCAATACTCTCAGTTTTTCGATTGAATCGTCTGTCAATTGATCGAAATGACTGACAAAAAAAGTGGCCTTGGCTGCATAGGCCTTCAAGAGACCTTTTATTGAGTGCCATTCCCCCACAAAGGCGTCATCGAAGGTAATTGCTACTCCTCCGGATCCGCTATCCGGGACCGGACGGACTGAAAAACGCTTCAAGATCTGTCTGATTATGCCGTGACCTTTTTGAACAGCAATCGCATCCATACAGTTGTTATCCTTTGACCAATTTCCTCAACGGAAGTTTGATATCGACATACAGCTTGTAGGAAAGGCGCTCTCTTCTATCCAGCAACGACAATACAGTTTTTAAATGATCTTGCTGTTCAGAGTCGGGTGATTCGTTACCGCTACTATAAAGATGGGCGAGTCTTTTCAAGGTATTCAGCATTCTGGCCTGCAACCTTCTCCGCAGTCCATCATGATTGCCGTTCATTGTTTTTAAATGCTTCTCAAACAACATCAGATTGCTATACTCGCAGACAATATTGTTATGATATTTTCGGCTCCATATCCGGGGGTGACCTGTACGGTAATAAGCTACAACCTCGGGGAGGTAAACAACGGGCCCCAATCGTCCTAATCTGGCAAAAAAGTCAGTATCCGAGCCTCTTTGAAACCGCTTGTTCAGCTAACGAATGCGTTCACCGTCAATCTTCCTGAAAGAGTCGCATTCGGAAGAGGAGTCAGCAAAGGCCACAATACCGCCCGATAGCCGTCTTCGAGCATTATCGGCCTGCCGTTCATTCCCCTCTATATCAAAAGTGACTACCTTACCGTCGACTCGCCTTGAGCGTTTACTATTTCCCAGTCCCCTATAGCGAGAACGGCTTGAGGATGCAGGCGCATGGCATCGTAAAGGCGGTGTTATCCATGAAGGCGGCATAATGTCGTCGTCATCCTGAAATGCTATATACTCTCCTTTAGCCAGTTGGCCGCATGCATGGTTGGTATAATCCTTTATTATCGTCCTGGAGACTAGACGCATACGGCCACCGTGTAACTGGCCACCACCTCTTTCGTATTATCAGTAGAGCCGTCATCGACCACCAATATATCTACCGGCTCGTAGCTTTGCGTTACAAATAGTGCCACTCTGACAAGGCTTCTTTGAAAAAGGCAACTCCTCCTCATTGAGAGTACAAATGACAATGGAAACTAACGGATTACCCATATATGCGTTCCCCCATTGTTTTTTACTGCTTCCGCCAAAGTGTTCCTCAGCCAACAAAATCAATCGTTAATAATCTCCACAGCCAGTCACTTTGAGGGGACCGCAGAATGAGCCGCCTAAGTTTTTTTTCCTCTATATTTTTTCAAGCGTGTATTCCCATTCAGCAGAGCCGTCTCCCAAAATTCCATCAGGATCGCGGCCTGATCGTCCCCGGTAGGCGCGCCGATCGCGTTGCATGGGGCTTCACAGTTGGCTCATCTCGAATATCACTTGCCCGTTCTTTTTAGATGACGTTAATAAGTTTTTGTCTCCTTAATGCCGTGTACCGCGTACACCCCCATCTCCCAACCTGGGTATTATCTCGGTGTACACGTCATTTAAAAAATGACCGGACTTTTTTTGTTCCACGGTCAAGTCCGCAAGCGATTTCTGACCAGTTCCCTGTCAAAAAAAGGGGTGTTTAGGCCCAGCGGACAGTGCTGTATATAGATTGTAAAGACCGATCCCCCATGTAAGTCCTCTCTCTCTCTAAAAAAGGAGTTCAAACCAGTGGTAGACATTGCCATTAAGCTCGTGAATGTCGTTGTCCAGGTGAAGGAAAAATGCTCTTGTTAGCGGTAATCCGCATGCGTATTTGAATTCAAGAAAGAGTTATTAATCGGCCAGTAACCTGTGGCCTCTTCCAGGCTCATCGCCTTGAGTTTGGCCACCTCAACATCAGGATAATAAGTTCCTCGGCCGATTCCGGGTTCCAGACGATGCCGAACTGCTCTCGCGAAAATGGAAATCAGGTCCGATGTCAGGAAGTCTTTCAAGTGCAAACAAAAATTAAGAGGGAAAAGTCCTTCACTGATCTGCGCCCAGGCTTTTAGCCGTTCCACTGAAGCTGCCAGTAGAACAGGATCCATACCTTCACCTTCAAACCTGTGTCCCACGTTCAACACTTCCGCTACTTTCGCAGCAATAATAACATCTTCGGAATCGGGCGACCCGCTGGTAGCTGTTATGAAGGGATGTCCACTTTTTATTGCCGCCGCCGCGATAGACCGGCTGTCATGTCCTCCTGTAAGGATAATAACGGGTCTGCTGCTATGCGCCATCTGGTTGCTTACTCTCTGAATAAGCCGATCAGCCGTTATAGCGACGTTCTCTTTCCAGTCGGTGCTCTGTTTGCCGGGCTCCAGGTATTCACTCAAACTTGCATAAGTGACAAATCGGAGTCTCATGTTCCGCTTCATAATAATCTGCATCCTGTCACAACGCGGGATATGTGCCCGAACGGCGAGCACCCTCCAGTAAACTATCCGAATGAAAGGGACAGACGCAATGCCCCCATGTCAGGCTCCGGCCGGCGTCCGACCAATTCTAAAAGAGGCACTGCCCGCGGCCTCGACGCCCAGCCGTGCGGTCCCTCCGTGTACCATAGTGTCCGGGTACTCCGTTGCTGCCGTTGTCAGGGACACTTTATTCCCATGCCATGTGGTCACAGAGAACGGCCGCTCCAGGAAAGGAGTTCTTTGGGGTTGTCTCTCAGGGTTTTGATAATATCACCAATCTCCTCACTATCTAACTTCTTACCGAGAGCTTCGGGCTCCGCCCCAGGCTATCCCCCTTTGCCCATGTTGATCCAGGATTCCCATTCCCTAACTCCGGTTTCGTAACGAACCTGGCCGATCAACACGTTTTCGATCTGTTTTATTTTCAGGATCGGCCCTTGTCCAAATGCTTTTTTATATAATTGGCATTGGTTTAATAAACAGAAGAGAACCTGTCATATGCATCCTGATGGGTAAAGCCGGTAGATTGCCATAGATATGTGAAAAACATGGTTATTCCTTAATCGACATGGGCTGTCGAATAGTGTCCAATTCTTTATTGTTGCTGGAAATCAGCAACTCTTGAAAAAGAGCTCTGTATCCTTCCATCATTACACTCATTGAGTATCCCGAAGTTATCGTATCCCTTGCCCTTTCGGCTATTTCAGAGTAATTCAGCTTCCCGGTCATAAAATCAAATACCGTATTCGTAAACAATTGAACGACATCGTCATACTGACCCGGACCAACAAGACATCCATTGAACTTGTCCGTTATCACTTCATTTATCGCTCCTACGTCAGTGCAGATGACCGGGACTTTCATAAGCATCGCTTCACACATGACAAGGGGGATGCCTTCGTCTTTAGAGGCAAGCAGCAGCAGATACGTATCGGCAAGCAGTTCGTCGACCTTGTCGACATCGATCATACCCGGCAATAGGAAACGGTCCTCTATGCCGTACTTTCGAAATGATGCTCTTTGACCCCGGCAAAATCTTCTCCGTCTCCTGCCATCACGAATTTCAATTTGGCGTAGGGATGGCGCCGTATAATATTACGAGCTATATCCACAAAGAGAAATGGCAGCTTTTGAAATGAGAACCTTCCTATAAACGAGATGATTTTCGTGTCCTCCGGTATTCCGAACTTAGCCTTGAAACTGCCGCTTCTCCTGTCGTCCGGTCTATATTTTGAAGCGTCGAAACCATTATAAATTACATCCAGTCTTTCCGTGTGATCATATGCAATCCCCGAATCCGAATAATGTTTTATCATGTAGTTCTTCAGAGTGTTGCTGATCTAAATTCTTTTATCGAAATATGGTATGGTCCAGTTGGCTATTTTAGTTGTGCCCCACATTCCCACCATGTGCAGTATATCAATAATTTTAAGTGATGGGAACCTTGATTTTAAATATGCCAAAACCTGGTATCCCATGTATGCATTTGATACTACCACTATCTGAATATTCAGTTTTTGATGATATTGCAAAAATATTCTCCCCACAGTCGAATGCTGCTCATTTCCCTTTCCGGAATTATTATATTCCGGCAATAGGGCTTGAAATTGTCCTGCCATAAATTATGTGCCGGCGAAGTTGTTGCAACATGGAATTCAACCCCGTCGCCTGCTATCCCCCTGATAACATCCAGGTTGACTTTCGATACGCCGCCCAGCCGAGATCACGAACTATGAATAAGATGTTTCTGCTTTTATTGAATGACTCCGCATCGATTTTATCCAATTTTTGTTTGTGCTTCGCATAAGCGGCCAAGTCTATCATGTGGTTTAGTAACCGCTTTATTGCCCTCACCTTGTCTGCAATCGGTTCGGGAAAGGCTGGACCGAAACAAGACCTCAGCAACAGCGAATATGCATCTGTTTGAAAAGGGTCTGTAGAGAGCGACCGGAAAAGACTCTTGAGAGCACCCCTGTATTTTTTTGTGTTATATTGGGATTCAGCCTGAGAGAAATGATACCGTGCCGTATCGGGACAATATTTATTGGTGATTGTATTCACGAGTCAATTCAACAGGGACAGCTCTTTTAAAGGTTGCCGATGATTATGCCGCACCGGCCAATTGATTAAATAAGCTGACCAACCTGTCATTCCACTTTTTTACGTTGAAATTGTCTTCTACATGTTTTCTGCCGATTTTAGCCATAGCCGGCCACTGCTTCAGGATGGTCGATGACATAGGTCAATTTATCAGCCAGCGCGTCCACGTCTCCGGCCGGAACGCGAAACCCTGACCCTTCACGGGCCATTACTTCTTTAACGCCGCCGACATCGCTGGCTATGACCGGAAGGCCGACAGCCTGAGCTTCCATTAATACTACAGGCAATGCCTCGGCCGAGCTCGGCAAGAGAAAAATATGATTTTTTTTCATGGCTTCCATTAACTTCATCCTGACTCTTGGGGCCAAGCAGATGCACGACTTTATCAAGTTTCAGGTCTTTGATGAGTTCATTCAGATCTTCGGCCAAATATCCGTCGCCGACAATGTTGTACTCCAGATGCAGGTTGGGGTGTTCCTGAAGGACTTTGTGAATCGCTCTTATTGCGTTATCAAGGGCTTTCACCACGACGAGGCGTGCCACTGTCAGTACTTTGACGGGTCCCTTTCCGATAGAATCTTGCCTTCCACTTGAACGGAAACTTGTTAAGGTCAATTCGCCACCGGATGGTAAACAATTTTACCTGCATCCAGGCCAAAACTTATTAAACGCCTGTAATTATAATCGCAAATTGATAAAAAAAGGTCCCCGTTTCTGAAAAGTCTGTCGTAGATTCCGCTTCCCTCTTCCATGGCCATCCTGATATCATATCCATGAAATGTCGTTATTACCTTCCCTTTCAGGACGCCAAGTATCCTCAGCCGTACGGCCAGGTCTCCATTCGGCCCAAAATGGCAATAAATGATATCATACGGCCCCCTATCCAGAAACGGGATAATTGAATACAGCAGTGTTAATGAAATAGCCTCTTTCCCAAACCTGAAAAAGTTTAATGATCTGATCATGGCCAAAGGGTTTTTATGAAAATTGCACCTTATCAGGCCTATTGCTTTTCCAATGCGCTTCAATTTATTTTCCGGGATTGCGGTCCCATAATAAGTTGTCCGATCGAGCAAGCGATATTTTATTACGTCCGGATGCACTTTGGACAGGCTCTCGGCAGCTTGCGCATAAATATCGACTTCGCACCCCCGGTCCAATAGCCCCGTTATCTGATTGAGGATGAAGGTCTCAGAAGTCAGAATTGGAAATACACTTACTATAAAAGCTACTTTCATGTCTTTGTTCCCTGAATGCTTTGGGGATTACCAATCATCCCCGGTTGAATTGCGTGCTCCAATTGAAAAAGGGTCTGACCACACCGCTCATTCTGCCGGTCCACTCACCACGAGCCGGGGACTTGCCGTCAGGGTCAACCACCTGAACAGTCACCGCATCCCGTTCGTAAAATAGCCTCTCCGCCGGATTTACTCTCGTTACTCCTGACGAGATATACAGCATCCCCTCCGACAAAAGATTTCCATAAATCCGGACGGTACTTGTATAATGTCCTGCCGGACGTTCCCGGCCCAGCCAGGCCTTGTCTGTGTCATGTGCTTCGCAAACTGGTATGCCTTCCTCATTAAAAACATGATGGTGAGGCATGAGCACATATCCCGGCTGAAGCACCTCATACTCCATCTCAATTACAAACGCATCGCTAATGCCCACTGTGTCCGTAATTTCACCTTTATCTGTACGAACTCTTATCGCTCGTAAGCGCCCGATGTGATTGCCGGGTGATTTTGCAGCGTCGGGCCATTCGCGGGTCGCCGAAGTGCCATGTCCGTTGTTCAGATAGCTGCTTACTACTCGATTAGATGGTCCATCGGCTTTTAAAATCCCTTCTTCCAGAAGTATTGCTCTGCTGCAGAGACGAGTAATCGACGGCATGTTATGAGATACGAAAAGAACAGTTCTCCCCTTTTGGCTTACATCATTCATTTTATTCAGACATTTTTTCTGAAACCGTGCGTCACCTACTGCCAAAACTTCATCAACAATTAGTATTTCAGGGTCCAAATGGGCTGCCACTGCAAATGCGAGCCTCAAATACATGCCGCTGGAGAAGTATTTTACGGGCGTATCTATGAACTTTTCCACTTCAGCAAAAGCTACGATCTCGTCAAACTTGCTTTTGATATCATTCCTGCTCATACCGAGAATCGCGCCGCTAAGGTACATATTTTCCCGTCCGGTGAGTTCGGCGTGAAATCCGGTGCCGACCTCAAGGAGCGATCCCATCCTTCCATGAATTTCAGCGAGCCCCTGCGTCGGTTCAGTAATCCGGGAAAGTATTTTAAGCAATGTGCTCTTGCCGGCTCCGTTTCGTCCGATAATTCCGATGATCTCGCCCGGCTTAGCCTCAAAGCTCACATTTTTTAACGCCCATATTTCATTGCCGCGTTCAACTGTTCCGGCAGCCTGACCTCTCAATACCTTCTTTGCATTATAGAAAGGTACGGAAAAGATGCCGCTTATTGTGTCCCGCAAGGTTTTGTAACTTCCCTCAGCGTGTCCTATGCGATACTTTTTCCCTATACCTTCCACTCTTATTGCAACGTGGCCCATACCTATAAACCTCCGAAACGCAAATTGATAAAACGGTTTCTTATTGTAAGCGCGCGGGATTTCTGCATCCCATCGACGCAGGCTATCCACGTGTTTTCCGCGATTTGATGCGGATCTACATTATGCATAGCCACGCTATTCCAGTCCCGCGAGTTCCCGCTGGCCTTCAGGACAGGATTCCCCGAAACGGCTTTTTCCATATAATTCTCTTTTGTGAGCTCGACGATTTCAAACGCACGGACCTGATTTCCATAAATCCCGCAATCATCCTGTGCAAATCGAATGACCCGGTCTCCAAGTACTACTGCCCTGCCGCCCGGTCTCGCAATGTGCAAATCTCCTTTAATTACGGGGCTCATCGGATGTTCGTTCCACGGCCCTTTAAGTTCCTCGGCATGGTAAAGATATAAAACATCGCACTCTGTGGAAGAAGTGAACATCCACCACATGTTGTTGGAAAAAAAGATGGAACTATCCACAAAGGGCTTCCCGTCCACGAGGTCCCCGATATATTGCCACTTGGTCGGGAACTGGACTGCTTTGTATAACCGCACCGCATTTTTTTTATATGTCTCGGGGACCATATAATATTCGTTATTGAATTTGAATACGTATGGATAAGACAAGTGAAATTGCTCCTCAAGGACTATCTGTTCATAAGTCCAATGCAGGCCGTCGTTGCTTATGGCGAGCCCAATATGTGCATAATCTTTATCGCCGTTCAGCACTTCGAAAAACATATACCATTGATCGCCTTCTTTTACCATAAAGGGGTCGGCAACGAATTTGGCAGGCACATCGCTTACGTCTTTGTAAGTAAGCACCGGATTTTTTATCGCTTCGGCAGGAGAAAGATCGAGAGGAGTCGGGCCTGCATATATCCCGATAGACCACCTATCTATCTCCTTCATTGAAGAGTACCTCCACAGGAACATTCCTCCGGCCAGGCATAGCAGCGTTGACAGTACCAACATGATTCTCAGGGTCTCCTATACAATATCTGCAAAGCTTTTTTCCATGCGGCGGAAATAAAGTGCGCCGCCAATCAGAACTAAGAGGGCCATCGTCGAAGAAACAATGACCATCGGTCCGGGAGCTTCTTTCGTTCCCAGCAAAGCCCACCTGAAGCCTTCCACTACGCCTACCATTGGATTAAGGCCATAAAGAGTTTTCCACGGCTCGTGCAGCAGGCTGCTCGGGTAGGCGATAGGTGTTGCAAAAAGCCAAAATTGTGTCAGGAAAGGTATGACGTAGCGTACATCACGATACTGCACATTGAGGGCGGAAAGCCAGAGCGATACTCCCAACGATATGATGAAAACAAGCGCAAGCAAAAGGGGCAGCCAGAATATATTGATGGTTGGAACAATGCCATAATAAAGCATCATGCCCAGCAATATTATAAAGGCCAGAATAAAGTCTATCACACCTGCCAGCACTGAAGCGATCGGGATCGCCAGACGTGGAAAATATACTTTTGTAATAAGATTGGCGCTGCCAACAAGACTGTTTGACGCCTGGCTTAACCCATTGGTAAAAAAAGTCCAGGGTACAAGGGCGGCAAATGCAAAAATCGGATAAGGTATTCCGTCGGATGGCATCTTGGCTAATTTGCCGAAAAACAGGCTGAAGACTATCATGGTGAAAAAAGGTTGAATAATTGCCCATGCCGCGCCTAACGCTGTTTGTTTATACCTCACCTTCACATCGCGCCAGACAAGGAAATACAGAAGTTCCCGATACTCCCACAATTCGTCAAGCTTAAGAGAAACCCACCCTCTTGACGGTTCTACTCGAATGACCGGCGCCTCGGCAGATGCGCTTAATGACGCAGTCCTTTGATCCACCCCAACTTTCAATAAAGATAACATTCCCCCTCCGATAATCAGTAAATGAATAGTCCGTCGACTTTAAAAAACACTAAAGTAACATCCAGCATTCATTTGGTTGTAAATTTTTTAAGTCCACCCCTATTGTTGCCGGTTTATCGTCACTGCAATAAACCAGTCCATCGCGGCTTACAGTATATTCCGCTGAAACTCGGAACTATTTTCCGAATTTCTGAAATCACTTTTTCTGACGCATATGTGTCTACAAGTCGTTCAAATGCTGCAAGATGCCCGTTCAGGACTTCCACGGAAGGCACTTCAGGCATGGCTATATTTAATTTCTCATGGAAAGTGGGCGCCATTTTTTCAGACTTGTCAAAAAGCTCTTCATATAATTTTTCACCGGGTCTGAGACCGATGAACTTGATCTTGATCTCCTTATGCGGAATGAACCCCGAAAGTCTGATATAGTTCTCCGCAAGGTCACAGATCTTTATCTGTTCCCCCATATCAAGGACAAAAATCTCGCCTCCCTCCCCTGCTGCCGAAGCTATCAGGACGAGTTGCACAGCTTCGGGTATAAGCATGAAAAATCGTTTGATTTCCGGATGAGTGACCTTCAGCGGTCCCCCCTTCTTGAGCTGTTCTTTGAAGACCGGAACAACACTGCCGTTTGTCCCAAGAACATTACCGAACCTGACAACTGTAAATCGCGTAGCGCAATTGCAATTCATGCCTATGGTAAGGAACTCCGCTATTCGTTTGGTGGCCCCCATAACGCTTGTGGGATTCACGGCCTTGTCAGTCGATATCATTACAAACCTTTCCGCATCGTACTTTGCGGCCACATCAAGCAGATTTTTTGTGCCGAAAACATTATTTTTTACCGCGACTATCGGGTTATGCTCCATCATAGGCACATGCTTATACGCGGCGGCATGGAACACAATCTGGGGTCTATACATCGAAAAAACATGGTCCAGATCTCCGGCATCCTGTATGTCTGCTATAACGGTCGCTATATTCGATGAACCGATTCTCCTCCTCTCTTAACTCCAGGTCTGTCTCATAAAGACTGTTCTCATATCTGTCCAGAAGTATAAGGTTGGCCGCGCCGTACTTATTTATCTGCCTGCTCAGTTCCGAGCCTATAGATCCGCCCGCGCCCGTTATCATTACGGTCTTACCTTTGACCAGATTCCTCACTAATTCGATATCCGTTCGCACGGGTTCTCTTTGTAACAGGTCTTCAAGAGAAATCGGCTTCATATAAGAAGCCCCGCAGTATTTGTTTAAACATGACATTAATTGAGTTTCGGTGAGATAGCCGCATTTTACAAGGTTCGACCCCAACCTGCCCCCTTCCTTTTTTTGTAAATCCAGAGCTTCCTTAATCTGGTCTTCAGTAACTAGGCCGGACTCGACCATGTGCTGTCCCAGTTTCGAGGCCACGGACACGTTGCCGTCGAGCAAATCATTGATCCCCGGGAGTTTTTTGATAGGCACGTTAAATTCTTTGCTTAGCTCATACACCTTACGTATGGTTTTATGTGTTTCAGTGGATACGGTGATAAAAATCTCATCCGGTTTGTGCTTTGCGATCGCGTTCGGCAGAGTATCAACAGTACCCAGGATAGGGATTCCATGTATCGTGAGACCTTTATTGGCTGCATTGTCATCAAGGAACCCTATCGGCTCACTGTCACGGCCTGCATTATCTCTCATAGTTCTCAGGATCATTTCACCCGCATCACCTGCGCCTATAAGAAGAATCCTTTTCTTGCTTTGCGGAAAATACAAATATTCCCGGAATATCCTGAGGGAAAGCCTTGTTCCGCCTGCGATGATGACGAAAAGCAGCAAGTCGAGCACAAATACGGAAAGAGGATAGGATACTAGTGACAATATATATCTGACTGAAACTAAAAAAATGCAGCTCCCAATCGTCGCCGATTTGACTATCTTAAGCATGTCTTCAATGCTGGCATACCGCAACAAGCCTTTGTCCAGGCCGTTTGCAAAATACAGAAGAAGGCGAACTGATAAAAGGAGCGGCAGGCAATGCAGGAATACCCTGAAATCAACTCGCGGTAGCACAAAGTCGAATCTTATGAGGAATGCCATATAATTCGATAAGGCCGCTTGCATCAGCAAAACCAGGGCGAGAATGCCTCCCCGCCTCGCTATGACTATGCTTTGCACTCTCTTGTAGATTCGGTTGGTAATTTTGCGTATCATATGCTTTTCCGGATATGGAGCAATTTGAAGATTGTCTCCAGTATTACGCCGGCATCAACCAATAAATTATGGTTTCCTGCATACTGGAGTGAAAGGCGGATCTTTTCAGGAAGGACTTTTTTGACGTATTCATCTTCCCAGTTCTCTTGCGCCTGAGAAAGTATACCTTCCTCCGCTGAGTAGTTTATTGATGCCGGGTCTGTAATACCCGGAGGCACTGCAAGGAGTTTCCCATAGTCGGATCTGAACATTTCAACATACTTTTTTACTTCCGGTCTGGGACCGACAAGACTCATGTCACCTTTAAGGACATTTATTAACTGCGGCAGTTCATCTATCTTGTATTTTCTCATGATTTTCCCTGTCCTGGTAATACGCGTATCACCGCTGACCGTTATAAGCGGACCTCTTTGTCCGGCATCAACTGTCATTGTCCTGAACTTATAGATCAAAAATGGCCTGAAATTCTTCCCGATCCTTTCCTGCCTGAAAAAGACCGGGCCATGGTCGTCAAGTTTTATGAGCAGCGACACAGCTAAAAACAACGGGGATAAAGCTATCAGCCCTGCCAGAGAAAAAAATATGTCGAACAGGCGTTTCATTTAGTACTCCTTTTCATAAATACGGCGCACGACTGAGGCGTACCGTTGTGTACGGCGAAGAACTGCAACGAAGCCGGAGTGGATGCGGGGTCCCCGAAAGTCGATGACTTTTGGGGCAGAGCGCCGCTCGAATGCAACCGTATTTATGAAGATGAGCACTTAGCACCTGAACTTTTTTACGACGTCATGAACTGATTCTATTACAGTATTAGTGTTGTCGTGGGTCATCGCCGGGTATATAGGCAGCGACAATACCCTTTCATAGATGAGTTCGCATTTCGGAAAATCTTTCGGCTCATATCCAAAAGTTGTGCTGTAATAAGGGTGCCTGTATAACGGGATAAAATGGACTGACGTACCGACGCCCCTGTCCTTCAGTTCTTCAATGAACCTGTTCCTGCCGATACTCAGCATCTCAAGGTTCAGCTTTAAAACGTACAGATGCCATGCGCTATCTCTATCGCACTTAACATGCGGCGTCACCAGCTCTTCACACGACTTGAACGCTTCGTTATATTTCATCGCAATTTCTTCTCTTCTTTTCCACATCCAGTCGCTCTTTCTGAGTTGGGCCAGACCAAGAGAAGCCTGGATGTCCGTCATATTGTATTTAAATCCGGCATCGGTAACTTCGTAATACCACGAGCCTTCGGCAGAGTACCTTTTCCAGGCGTCTTTAGATATGCCGTGCAATCTGAGTATTCTCATCTTCTCGGCGAATTCGTCATTATCTGTTGTCGCCATCCCGCCCTCACCGGTAGATAACGTCTTCGTGGCATAAAAGCTGAAACAGGTTATATCTCCGTAACTCCCTATCGTCCTGTACTTATACAGGGCGGGGAAGGCATGCGCAGCATCTTCTATAACATATAAATTATGAGAACGGGCTATATCATTAATCTCATCCATATCGCAGGGCTGGCCTGCAAAGTGCACAGGGATGACAGCCTTCGTCTTCGGGGTGATTTTCCTTTCAATTTCAGCTTCGTCAATGTTGAACGTTTCATCATCGATATCCGCAAGAACAGGCCGGGCCTTCAGATAAGTCACCACTTCTGCCGTGGCAGTAAAGGTCATTGCAGGAACAATCACCTCGTCACCTTCCTTTAAACCTATTGCTTTGAGGGCCAGGTGAAGGCATGCCGTGCATGAGTTCATGGAAACTGCGTTACCGGAACCGACATAATCCCTGAATTGTTTCTCGAATTTAATTGTCTTTGGACCCATTGTCAGCCAGTTTGACCGGATCGCGTCTATCACTTCGCTCACTTCATCATCGGTTATATGCGGTTTGTGGAACGGCACTTTCTGATCGAGGTCTTTGGTCGGGGTCATAGCTGCTTCACGTCTTTCAGATCCCTTGTAATTGCCTCCATATCCGCGCATGGGGTCAATGCCGACAGTGGCCCACCCGTCCGAACGCAACAGTTGCCTGATTTTATTTGATGCTATAAGCTCGTCAAGAATAAACGGGTCTACATCATTTTCATAAATTACTTTTACCGGCATTTTACCCCCCCTCGAAAAACCTTTTTATGGTCTCAGTGACCGCCGTAATGCTGCCGGCATTCATAAGGGGTTCAACAGGCAGACTCAAAACCTCTCTGGCAGCCTTCTCTGATTCCGGCAGATATTCTGAAACTATGCTTCTTCCGTGAAAGACCTTCATCTGATGGAGCGGGAGAGGATAATAGATCATGGTGCTGACCTTTTTTTCACTCAGATATCTCTGAAGGTCATCTCTCCTTCCATTTATCACCCGTACCGTGTACTGGTGGTACACATGATCGACATCAGCGGAGGGTAAGGGCAAAGGCAAAAACATTCCCGGGATATCTCTCAAGTCTTCGCTGTAACGCGCGGCAATTGCGACCCTGCGCAGGTTGAACGCGTCTATGTACTTGAACTTTGCCAGGATGACGGCCGCCTGAAGCGTATCGAGCCTGGCATTATATCCAAGGTGGTCGACATTATATTTGTCCTTGCCTCCGTGCTTAAGGAGCATCCTCACAAATCCGGCAATCTCGCTGTCGTTAGTCGACACCATTCCCCCATCACCGAAACCGCCGAGGTTCTTGGAAGGGAAAAAACTGAATGCACCGGCGTTTCCGAAGGAGCCGAGTTTCATGCCGCTCCACTTCCCGCCAAAGGCCTGCGCAACATCCTCAAGGACGAATAAACCATATTCATCCGCCATACGCATTACTTCCTTCATATCGCAGGCCTGTCCATAAAGATGGACTGGCAGTATGCCGACGACCTTTGCAGAATTTGCGGTAAGATAGCTCTTCAACTTGTTCACATCAATGTTGTATGTCAATGGGTCAATATCGACAAATACGGGTGTTGCGCCGGCCCTTAAAATAGCGTCCCCCGTCGCAGTGAACGTGAAAGGCGAAGTTATAATTTCGTCGTCCCGGGTGAAGAATTCTTCCCCTTTTGTCTTGAAGGCGAGGGCCCTGAGAGATAATACCAATGCTTCAGTGCCCGAGGACACCCCTACACAATGTTCCACTCCCAAATATTCGGCAATCCTTTCCTCAAGCTCGGCCACCTCGGGGCCGAAGATCCATTTTTGATGAGTGAGACATTTTGCAAGGGCGGAATCAATATCTTCCTTCATATATTCGTATTCGAGTCTGAGATCCAGCATCGGCACTGTTTTCATTATTGGCTTCATCGTCGTTTCCATTGATCAGTCCCCCTCCTTTATTTCGACTACCCGTTCCATTTCCAATTTATATTCGTTGCCGCAGTAGCTGCAGCCGGCCTTTTCATTGTCGAATTTCAGTGTGGTGCCGCATTTGCACGCCCAACCGATCTGACGTGCAGGAACACCAGCAACTATGGCGTGGTCAATAACATCAGACTTCACAACAGCGCCTGCGCCTATGAATCCGTATTGGCCGATGGTGACCCCGCAGACAATAGTGGCGTTTGCGCCGATTGAGGCTCCCTTCTTTACTATAGTAGGCCTGAATTCGGACTTTCTCTCGATAAAAGCTCTGGGCGTGTACACATTTGTGAATACACAGGAGGGACCGCAAAACACCTCATCTTCGAGCGTCACTCCTTTATATATGGATACGTTGTTCTGTATTTTGCACCTGTTCCCGACCGTTGCATCAGGACCGATAACAACATTCTGTCCAACGATGCAGTTTTCCCCTATTTTCGATCCCTTCATGATATGTGAAAAATGCCAAACCTTTGAGCCTTTCCCGATCTCGACTCCGTCGTCAATGCATGAACTCTCGTGGGCGAAATGCCCGTTACCGTTTTGCCTGATCTTAACAGGCGCGGTGCTTTTTTCAAGCGAATTTTGCAATGCATTAAGCACCTTCAGCACTCTCAGCCCCTCTTCTCCATCGGTCCTGGGAGTGGTCCCTTTTTCGACACACTCGATGAAATGCCTGCATTCCTCGTTGAGCGGCTCCTTGTCCTCGAATTGAATGACCACCGCATTTTCCTTGACCGGCACCGGTATGTTCCCGTTTTTCCAGTTGATTTTATGGTGGTAAACAAGGAGCTTGTCTTCGCGCCTGGCCATATCGTCAAATACAGCCATACCCTTGTCTCCAACCACGATCAGTTTTTGCTCCTTATATGGATGAAGCCATGAAACAAAAATGTGGGCCTTTATCCCGTTTGCAAAGGTGAGACTGCTCAGGGTGACGTCAGCTATTCTTGCGTGAAGATAATTACCGCCGTTTGTCCGGGCTGATTCAGGCATATCTCCTGCAAGAGAGAGGATCATGGATATATCATGAGGGGCGAAGCTCCAGAGGATATTCTCTTCGCGCCTTATCTTGCCGAGGTTGAGCCTGTTCGAGTAAATATACTGGATCTTGCCCAGTTCTCCCTGGTCCACCAGTTCCTTAAGTTTAAGAAAGGCAGGGTGATACTGAAGGAGATGCCCCACCATAAGTACCAGCCCTTTCTTTTTTGACAGACTATTAAGCTCCGTTCCCTCCTTTTCAGAAAGACAAAGCGGTTTTTCCACATAAACGTGCTTGCCGGCCATAAGCGCTTCCCTGACAATCTCATAGTGGCTTTCGGCTGGTGTGGAGACGGCAACGGCATCAATATTTTCATCTCCGAGCAGATCAGAGTAGCTGGTGAAGTGCTTCTGTTTCCCGTAAGGCACAAGGTTGGGGTTTGCACAATCCTGATCACAGATAGCATATAAAGCCCCAAGTTGCTCAAAATTTCTGAGGAGGTTTTTCCCCCAATAACCAGCTCCTATAACGCCTATTCTTGACATTATGCCTCCTTTATTTTGCTATTGTTAAGTATTACTGGCACAGCAGGACTTTATTTTGAGTGGGATGCCGCCGCACTGCTTATGGGACCGTACTTACAACCCTTGAAATACAGAAAGACAGCATGAAAAGCGCAGTCAAAACCGTCAGGCCAAGGATGAAAACCGGTATATATCGGAAATGTAGAAAGTGGGCACCATTGACTTTTGCCCTGCGGTCACTTTTTTTCCTCTCCCTTATAACGCCGGCATATATTTTCTTTGACCCTGTCGAAATGACTTTTTCCCCTTTTTTATTGATCTCCGAAAAAGCCTCATTAATCCGCTTGGCCTTGTCATCATGCATACCCGAGCCATTCTGTCTGTCGGGATGATAGAGCATCATAAGACGCTGCCACCGCTGGTGCGCCTCTGAAATGGAAGCGTTATGCCTTAAGCCGAGAGATATGAACGCATCTTCGCTTTTATTAAAAACCAACCGGTTTATTATTGATTCCACAAGGTCTCTTACTTTATTCGCCGGTAAACCCATGATTCCCGAGACATCTGCCGCCGTTCCCGGATCTTCAAGTATAGTTAGAAGCCTCTCATAATGCGACAGGATCATCTCGTAAATTTCCCTTAAGGGGCATCCTTCGTAAAAACGGGCGATGAGTCCTGCAGTGGATAACATCTTCAGCCCGTTTGCTTCAGCATCCATGTTCACGCTCCTTTGAAATAAGATGAATAATATGAATATGGTCCATATTTCAGGTCGCTGCCTTTGGCCCCGTTAAGCACTACGCCAAGGATTTTGGCATTAACAGAATCGAATATTCTTGCAGACTCTGTAAGCGCATCCCTTGATGTCCCGCCCCCCTTGACCACCAGGATAGTTCCATCAACAATCTTGCTTAAATAAACACTCTCAGGCATCCCCATAAGTGGAACTGTATCAAAAATGACGAATTTAAATTTGGTGCCCAGGTCCTCGATTAAATCCTTTATCCTGGAAGACAGCAAAAGCTCGGAAGGGTTCGAGGGGATAGGGCCTGAGGTCATGATGCTGAGTCCATTTATGGAAGTCGGCCTTATTATGCTGCCATCCATTTTGTCAAAACTGACCTTGCCTGAAAGGACAGTGGAAAGGCCCGCCGAATTATCGAGATCAAAGATGCTGTGGAGTCTCGGCTTTCTCAAATCCGCGTCGATTATTATCCCGTTTCCGACGAATTCCGACAGGGCCACGGCTGTACTGACGCAAACAGTGGTTTTGCCTTCTTTTTCTGATGCGCTCGTGACAAGAATTGCCCTGGGCAGTTCCACAGAAGATGACAGCAAATGAACGCCTATTGACCGGAAGGCCTCCGTAAAAGGACTGATGCCTTTGGATTCCGCAATCATCAGACCGCGTGAACTATCAGTCTGTTCCTGAAATGGTATCATTCCCAATGTAGGAATGTTCACCCTTTTATCTATATCATCGACGCCCCTTATTGTATTGTCAAAATACTCTACCGAGAACGCCAGACCGATGCCGCCCATAAGGCCGAAGACAACTGCCAGCAGCATATTTTGAGCTTTGTTCGGTTTGTATGGGAACAAGGGAAACCTGGCCGGGTCCACCACCTGAATACTTGTCGATTTGCTCATGGCTGCCACACTGACTTCATTGAGTTTCTGCAGCAAGCCGTTATGCAATTCCTTATTGACATCTGCCTCTCTCTTCAGGGTCGAGTATTGAGCTACCTTTCCCTGAAAATCAAGGACACTTCTTTGCTGGTCCCGGAATGCTTTAGCGAAAGAGCCCTCTTTTTTCAATGATGCCTTGTAGTCGGATTCCAGCGACTTCAGGGTAAAAGCTTTCTCGCGCTCGATTTTCCTGCTCAGCCAATCGATCTGTTTTTCGAGGCTCTGCATTTTGGGATAGTCGGATGTGAATGTTTTCGAGAGGTTCGAATATTCCGATTCCAACGTGGCCTTTTGTTTTTTAAGTTCCTGTATGAGTGGGTTGTTGATAATGACCGGGTTTTCCGTGCCTGAGGATTCGTGCAATTCCCTCAGCAATGCCTCTTTTTGCATGCGTTCTGTTGTCGCAGCGCTTAACGCAGCGGTAATATCAGAAAACCTTTTTATGTTTACGCCCTGCTTATCAGAGTCAAAAAATATGATTTGGTTCCTTGAGGCATAGTCATTGAGTCTTTGTTCAGAGTCTTCCAGTTTTGTCTTCGCTATTTCAATTTGCTTGGTCAGAAAATCTTTCGCCTGCTCAGTCGCCGCGATCCTGCTATCGAGATCATAGTCTATATATGATTGCGCCACAGCATTGGCAACCGTCACGGAAAGCTCCGGTTTTTGCGACATAAAGCTCACTGCGACCAGCTCTGAATTTTTGACCGGGATCACCTCCAGCCTGCCTATAAGAGACCTTATCAAATAAAACGGGATTTCATATTTGCTCTTCACATAGGGCTTTGACTTCACAGACTCTGCAGGCGACAATATTGAGGATAAATAAGTTAGTGAGCCGGTCACAGGGGACTCAATCGCCGAAATCATTTTGGACAGGCTGCTTTCGACAGGCAAAAAGTCCTTGTTTTTGTCGAGATTGAGTTTTTTTATAACTCTTTCCGAAAGCGTTTCACTTTTCAGTATCTCATATTGAGTGGCATAATAGCCTATATCTCTTTCGTCTCTTAATCCGGCCGCTGCCAGAGGGTCCGGGCTATCCTTGTCAATTTTTATTAGAACAGTGGATTTATAGATAGGCGTCATCATGAGTGTCAGAACAAAAACAGTAATAATAACGGAAATAAAAAAGGTCAGTACGATCCGCTTCCTCTTCATGATTACTTTAATATAATCCCGCAGATGCACATCTTCTTCCGCTTTATGAGCGGAAGATCTTATATAAGAGGAAGGAAGGTTATTCTGGGGCTCATACCTCTGGACATCGTATTGATTCCTCGCCTCTTTGCTTTTGCCGTTGCCGTGGCCGTTACCTTTATCATTTAACATCTTTAGGCCCTCCTTAGTATCCCTTGCCCATACTGAACGCCCCGAAATTCATAGTGCCGGCAAACCCTTTTATAAAGCTCTTAACAGTATTCTGACCGACTATTATAATGTCTTTGTCCTGAAGAGCTATATCCTTACTCTTCCCGGCCAATATCGCGTCATAGTCAGCACTAATAACCTCTCTATCGGGCTGTCCGTTGTCCCTGTAAATTTTTATGCCTGAGCGGGACGCCTCCCAATTTATTCCTTTTGCTACGCTTAAGGCCTGCACGAGCGTTATATCGCCCTTCAACGGGTACAAACCTGGAGCACCGACAGAGCCGTCGACGAAAAACACGCCGGCCCTCGGCACATGTATAACATCTCCGGAGAATATTGGGATATTCAATTCAGTCCTTCCTTTTATTAAAAGTGCATTAAGGTCAACAACAATATTTTCCGACTGATCTTTGCCGTTTTGATCGACAGATGTTCTTTGAATAATACACGTATCCGCTCCTTCCGGAGTCAGCCCCCCCGCCAATGACAGCAAATCAAGCACAGTCTTCGGCCCATTGACGAAATAGATTCCCGGGGTTTTCACGTAACCCAGAACCGAAATCGGCTGGCTTTTATATTCCTTGACGAAAACGCTGACCATCGGTTCAACCATAAATTTCTTTAAGCTTTGAGATATCCTGGATTCCAGTTCGGCAACTGTGCACCCGCCTGCCTTTATCATGTCGCCAATGGGCAGCTTTATAAAGCCCTGGGAGCTGACACGCACGGCTGTTTTCAACTCCTGGGCCTGGAAAACTTCAATTTCGAGCAGGTCATCAGGTCCGACTTTGTAATCGGCAGAAGAATAATTCTTTGCCGTTTCTGTTCTTTTTTGGAAAAGTTGGTCATTTAACTTATCGCTCTTGGCCAGAGCAGGCTGCTGCAAAATGGCCCTTTCCGGACGAGCGTCATTGCTCGCACATGATGTCAGCATCATGGATACACAGATTAATGCTATAAATATGACTACCATAATAAAGCCTTCTATCAAGTCATTTCTGAGCATTTTTCTTATTTTGCCAAAATTGTTCATTGTCAAATCTCTCATTGTCATCCCTCATTCAAAGAAAGTTTGAAGGTTAGAATACATTCGCCCCGAATCCCGAACTGGCGGCTCAAAGCCTCCAATAGCGATAGTCCGGCGAGCTCCCTCCATTATTTCCGTTGTTTCCGGCAAGCCCTTTCTTAGCCGTAAAAACAGGACTCCCGTTGTTTCCGCCAAGTCCTTTTATGTCAATAAAAACAGGACACCCATCTGAAAGAGATTGCAGATACTCGGTGGAAATGTCCTTAAATGCATCATGCCTCACCGCACCGATAAATCCCGCATATGGAGCGAACTGCTCAGGGCTGCTGATAAGTTCAATGCCATACTCATGCATCGCGGCGTCCCTGTCCGAAACCGGATCATAAACATATGGGCTTACACCATATTCCATCAGCTCGTTATAAATATCTATCACTCTCGTATTCCTTATGTCCTTTACATTCTCTTTAAAGCTGAATCCCATAATCAAAATCTTGCTTCCTTTAATGGTACATCCCGTTTTGATCATTTCCTTTATAGTCTGTTCAGCAACATACTTGCCCATATAATCATTAATTCTTCTTCCGGCAAGGATGACCTCCGGGTTATATCCGGCCTCCTGCGCCTTATAGGTAAGGTAATAAGGGTCGACTCCGATGCAATGCCCCCCTACAAGACCCGGAACAAAGGGCATGAAATTCCACTTCGTCTTTGCTGCATCCAGCACATCATTTGTATCAATGCCGAGCAGGTGGAAGATTATCGACAGTTCATTGACAAGCGCAATGTTCACGTCTCTCTGGATATTCTCGATGACCTTGGCGGCCTCAGCCGTCTTTATGGTGGGCGCCCTGTGAATACCGGCCTTTGTCACTTTCCCATACAGTCCGGACAGCAGGGACGCTGTTTCATCGTCCATCCCTGACACCACCTTAACAACATTTTCGATGGAGTGGGCCTTGTCACCAGGGTTTATCCTTTCAGGAGAGTAACCGAGCTTAAACCCGGTGCCGGACTTCATTCCTGAAAGCTCTTCCAGTATAGGGCCGCAAAACTCTTCCGTTACTCCCGGATATACAGTCGATTCATACACAATCGTAGTCCCCGGGGACATATGGGCGCCTATCATCTCCGAGGCCGACTTTAGACATCCAAGATCGGGGACCTTATGAGAATTCACCGGGGTGGGGACCGCCACGACTATCACATCCGCCTCTCTCAGCCTTTCCGGGTCCGCAGTGAATTCGGCAAATGTATTTCGCAGCTCTATCGGTGAAACTTCAAGCGTTCTGTCATACCCCGATCTTAACTCGTCGATCCTTGCGACATCCCTGTCAAAGCCGATTACATGTTTAAACACCTTCCCGAAGCTTACGCAGAGTGGGAGTCCTACATATCCGAGACCCACGACTGCTATTTTGCTTTCGCCGGAAACAAATTTATCTATCATTGAAAACCTCCATCATTACTGAATCGGCATCACCGAATGACATTTCATCTCCTCCCGCAACCTTGATACATGGCTCCGCCCTTTCACTTACAAGTGCTTTTCCTTAAATAAAAGAATAAGACGGAATCATTTAACTGGTCCTTCACACTTTGAAGCAAAAAAGCATCGAATCGAGTATGTTCTAGTTTACCGCTGTAAAAGCGGCCTGGAAATCGGAGGATTCCTGAAGTTATTGTAGGAACGTGCTGATTTCCGCGTAGCTGATTTTCCTATAAAGCGGGCAAAGGGCAGAAGTTTGGAAGGTTAGAGGGTTAGAAGGTTAGCACAAAAAACCAAACATCCAGCCCTCTAAGCTTCCAACCCTCTGCCCTTTGGCCTGCTTTTTTCGTTAGGCTGTCAGGTTGTTCCTTATGGCGTAATTTGTCAGTTCAGCGTTGTTCCTGAGCTGCATTTTTTCAAGAATGCGGCTCCTGTATGTGCTGATTGTCTTGACGCTTAACGAAAGCCGGTCCGCAACCTGGCTCACGGAATTGCCGGAAGCGATCGTGCACAATACCTGATACTCTCTGTCCGAGAGGATTTCATGAGGCTCCTTTTTCATGTCGGCATCGAGATTTAAGGCGAGTCTTTCCGCAAGATTAGGGCTTATATATTTCCTGCCAGCGGCCACAGTGCGTATGGCCGTTACCAGTTCTTCAGATGTGCTGTCCTTTGTCAGGTACCCCGATGCCCCTGACCGCAAGGCCCGCATGGCATACTGGTCTTCCGGGTACATGCTCAGCATCAGAACAGGCAGTTTGGGGTGTCCAATCCTTATTTCCTTTAAAACATCGAGACCGCTTTTATCGGGCATGGAGATATCGAGGACTACCACCGAATATCTTTTTTTCCTTATCTTGTCGAGCGCTTCGATAGCGCCGGCCGCTTCCTCAGCAACAACCATGTCAGAGACGCCGTCAATAATTTGTCTCAGCCCGGCGCGTACAACTGCATGATCATCTGCAATCAATATATCAATCATCTAAATTCACCCCGTCCAGAATCTTGAAACACTGCTCCGCCCTTTCACTTACAAGTGATTTCCCCTGACGGGTACCGCAAATTTTGAAGCAAGAAACCCGAACCTAAAAATGAGTTTCCAAAAAATTTTTGCCGAATCGAATATGGTGTAATGTACCGCTGGAAAGTTATTATGAAAATAGGAGGATTCCCGAAGTTGTTGTAGGAACGCGCTGATTTCCGCGTACATGATTCTCCTATAAGTGAACAAACCGGGTGGCGGGGGGCTTTGTCAGTTTCAAGTTTTCCTCTGTCATTGTCTCGAAAGTCGTCATCCCCGAGATCTTTTATCGGGGATCCAGGAAACAACATAAAATGGATTCCCGCTAAAAGGATCTGCGGGAATGACAGGCGTTAGGGTGCTTTCATGTCCCTTTGTGAGCTTGGCTCATGAGGATTCCCGCCTTCGCCAACAGTACCAGAAGTAGGTGCCTTAGGCAGGTGCTCTTAAGCACCAACAGTAGGCGCTTCTAAGCGCGGGAATGACGGCAAAAAGACTCAAAACATATGTAAAGAACTGTTAGAGACAGGACACTATCAGAGAGGTACATCTGGTGACGGGGGTTCCCAATGAGGTTGACTCAGGGTCTGATGAGCTTAAGTTGTCAGGTTATTTCTTATGGCGTAATTTGTCAGTTCAGCATTGTTCTTGAGCTGCATTTTTTCGAGGATGCGTCTCCTGTAAGTGCTGATTGTCTTGACGCTTAGAGAAAGCTGGTCCGCAATTTCGCTTATAGTCTTCCCGGAAGCGATCGTGCACAATACCTGATACTCTCTGTCTGAGAGTATTTCATGCGGCTCCTTTTTCATATGGGCATCGAGATTGAAAGCGAGTCTTTCCGCAAGATCAGAGTTTATATATTTCCTGCCCGCAGCAACAGTGCGTATGGCCGTCACCAGTTCGTCAGGCGCGCTGTCCTTTGTCATGTACCCCGACGCGCCGGATCGCAGGGCCCGCATAGCATACTGGTCTTCGGGGTACATGCTCAGCATCAGGACAGGGAGTTTGGGATGTTGAACTCTTATTTCCTTTAAAACATCGAGACCGCTTTTTCCGGGCATGGAGATATCAAGGACTATCACCGAATATCTTTTTTTCCCCCTTATTTTGGCGAGCGCCTCGATGCCGTCACCGGCTTCGTCCGCAACAACCATATCAGATACTCCGGAAATGATTTGTCTCAGCCCGGCACGCACAACTGCATGATCATCCACAATCAATATATCAATCATCTAATTTATCTTGCTGCTTAAACCCTTGCGCTCGACTGCAGCCAAAAGTACCAACAGTAGGCGCCTTAGGCAGGCGCTCTAAGCGATAGATAACCCTGCTCTGTCAAGCATATCTTATAAGGTTAGCAGGCTATCAGCGTTCTGCCTATTCCCAAAAGACTGAATTTATTGTCGGGATTATTCCTACAAGAAAGTCTTATGCCAAATCGTCAGACTGAAAAGAAAGAATTAACTGCAATTCAGACAGTAGGTGAATCTCGGAGCAATTAAAACAAGTGAGAAGTGAGAAGTAAAAAGTAAAAACAAAGAACCACGCTGATGAGCATTTTGTCTTCCTTGCCTTTACTTCTCACTTCTTACTTCTTACTTCTCACTTGCTTCTATTACAATGAGCAAGAGTGCTCCTTTTGAACAATATTTTCGGAGACAGGAGTGTTGCCCTCCTGGAATTTACTATAAATCAGACAGGCGTGAAAGTTTTTAAAACAGAGCTGTTCCATTTCGCTTATGCCTGGAACATGTATAAAAGCTGTCGCACCGCAAAAACCCAAATAATCCTCATTGAAATATTGGCAAGACATCTTACACCTCCGTTGAACCGTGAATTCTAAATCATCCATATGTCAACTCTATAGCATTCGGGAGAGCCAAGAAAATCAGTTTGAAACTTATTTTGCTGTAGGAAATTGCCTGAATCGATACCGGTGTTTATCTGATCTCACTGTTCGCGGGCGCCACCTGAAACAGCGAACCACAGAGACCACAGAGAAGGACAAAAGGGGAACCCACAGAGTACACAGAGGAATTCTTATGTATAAAAAAGCTCCCCGAAGTCTTTCAGAGTATCCATAGTCTTTCTCTGTGTCGTCTGTGGTTAGGTTGTCTCTGTGTCCTGGCTTAAGGCCCCTGCCTAAGGCGCCTACTGTTGGTACTGTTGGCTGTGGGGTGACGGTGAATTAGTGTAGAGCCGCGTCAATCCCTGCGCAGCAGGCTGACACTCAATACCTTTTTCTTATTTTCTTTCTTTACAGGACTATTCTTCCTGACCGCTCTGCTATTTTCGGAATCAGAGTTTTTCGTGAAGTTTTCGGCGAAAATCTTGATGCCGTTCATATAAAAAAATGGTTGTCCGTCCTTGATCGATTCCTTTACAGCGGCTTTAATGTCAAAAAAAGCCATTTTATACCCTGTTTCAAAAACACCGCTGAAATTTACCGCCACCACCCATCCCACTATGAATGCCGGCAGTCCTATAGCCAGCAAAAGGAATATTACCGCTTTATATACTTTGACCTGGACCGTTTTCATTGATACCTCCCTTGGGCGTTATTGCCCGGTGAAAAATGCCTTGAATAGAAAAACTCATGAACGCTCGACGAGCTTTTTGGGGTTTGTCTAAGTATAAGAAAATAGGGACTTATGATGAAATCAGTCCAGGGCCAATATTTCTGTAGGAAACGGACTAAAAAAGTATCAGTATTTATCTGACAGCGCCGTTCTTTCCTCTATCCCCCATTATTCATAAATTTATACAAGGAGCGGGCGGGACATGGTGCTGAGCGGACTATGACAGCCTAAGTGACACCAAGGATGGTGACACAGGCTGTCATAGCCTCGGAGCAAGGCTGGATGCCTTGCGAGAATGAGTGAAGCACTGTGGCCTGACTGGTCCTTGTATAAATTTATGAATAATGGGGCCTCTATATTTACATTTGCATGCTCAGGGATGCTTTTAATTTCTTTATCGCCTTGACCTGTATTTGCCTGATACGCTCGCGTGTCACTGCAAATGTCTCGCCGACCTCTTCAAGGGTTTCGGGTCCCCCCCCTCACCTATCCCGAAACGTTTTCGTATTACAAGCTGCTCTTTAGGCGAGAGTTTTCGAATTATGTTGTCAATGCGCGATTTCAGTTCTTCCCGGATGACCAGTTCCAGGGGGGAGAGATTTGACATGTCCTCAATAAAGTCTTTGAGCACGGCATCGTCTTCGTCTCCTATCGGAGTTTCGATAGATATAGGCTCCTTTGATATTTTCATAATGTTCTTCACCTTATCAATGGGCATCTTTAAACGCTTCGCTATCTCCTCCGGTGAGGGCTCGACGCCGACTTCCTGCACAAACTCTTTGGTGGTCCTATTGACCTTGTTGATATTCTCGATCATGTGCACGGGTATTCTGATTACTCTCGATTGGTCTGCTATGGCACGGCTGATCGCCTGACGTATCCACCACGTTGCATAAGTGCTGAATTTATAACCTCTCCTGTACTCGAATTTATCTACTGCCTTCATGAGTCCGATGTTGCCCTCCTGGATAAGGTCGCCAAGGCTTAATCCTTTTCCCATATACCTTCTTGCTATACTGATCACCAGCCTGAGGTTGGCTTCGACAAGCCGCCCCTTCGCATGGGCCAGCTCCATTTCCGCCTCTTGCAATTCTTCCACCGCTTTTTTTGTTTCAGCGCTGCGCAGTCCAAAGCCGGCTTGCAGTTTTTTGATCTCACTCCTGTCCAGCCCGTTGCCGGATGTCCTGCAGCGCTCAAGATGTTCCCATTTCTCCCTGAATTCCTCTGCGAAGTCTCTTACTGCGCTATCTTTTAAGTTAAGCTCCTTAATCTTCCTGATAGTGCGGAGTCTGCTGTCTCGAAACCACTTTGCGGCGCATGCTTTTTTTTGTCTCTCCCTTTTTCTGATAATGCCGTGAATCGATTTTGTGATCCTCGAAAACAGTCCTTTTTTGGTCTCAATCTCTTCTTCTGACATATCTTCAGTGTCCTGGACAAATTCCGAAAGCCGGGCTTCGCCTTTTTTCACGAGCTGGCCCAACTGTGCCAGCTTGTTAAGCACAAAGGGTATGGTGAAAATTACGCTGAATATTTTGAATTTGCTCGTTTCGATCTGCCTGGCAATTGCAACTTCTTCTTCCTTGGTCAAAAGAGAGATCAGCCTTATGCTTTTCAGGTATGCCTTTAAGGGATCATTCTCCTGGTCTACAGATTCTTTTATTATTTCGGGCATTACCGGAGCCGAACTTTCGGTCGCTTCCAATTCCCCGATTCCGGCAATGTCATAGTTCTCAACAAGGTCGGTTATGCCTTCTTCAATTAAATCAAAATGATTGTCCAATGTTGCCTCTTTTTGACCACCGGAATAAGCCGCGTTATTGATGACGCGGCGTCACATACTCTTTCTGCCGCTCAGCCCGGGACCCTGCGGGCAGGCCCAGCCAAGCTCTTTATCCGATCACAGCCGACCCCTGGACAATTTCTCCGGTAATTGGAGCGCGGGAATCCTGCAGTTTATTGAAAACAGGACAGACACTGAAATCTTTAAAGCAGAACCGTTCCATTTCTCCTACATCCGGAACATGTGTAAATACTCTTGCGCTGCAAAAAATCGCGTAATCCTCTTTAAAATAGTGACAGATCATTTCGCACCTCCCGGTAATAGAAGACTTACGCCTGTTTATATAAAATTTATATACTATTTATGAATGATTAAAAAATCGGTCTAAAGACGATATTTATGTAAGAAATAACCTCAAAATATCCAGCAGTTTGTCTGATATTCAGACACGCTCATTCCTGTCCGGAGAGCCAGAATCCAACACCTAAACTGTTAACCACAGAGTCCACAGAGTTTTCTCTCTGTGTTCTCAAAGCCTTGAAGAAGACGACTAAGAATCTAAATTTTCACCGATGAGGCCACAGACATGAAGACCTGATTTGCTGTTTTATCTTTTACAGTTACTCTGGGTTCTGGCTTAAGGCCCCTACTGTTGGCTGTGGTTTGATGGTGCATTAGGGTAGGCACAAGTCCGGACCTTCTCACCTTCGGAGGTTCCCGCATTGTCAGACTAATTCCTATAAAAAAATCAGTTCATGACGTCTTGTTAGGGTGAAACCCCTGAGGTATGTTAGAGAGAGTCGAGCACAGAAGGCGGTGATTAATATGAGAAGAAAAGAGCCATTTGCAAAGTGTCCTTTTTTAGGGAAACGGCGGTCCTGTTTCGCGGCTGCTGATGTTTACTTCCCAAGTTATTTTCAACATCTGGAGTACTGCCGGAGCAGGAAATACGGAATGTGCCCTTTCTACCAAATGGTCGATAATAAGGCGGCCGTTTTAAAGAGTGCCTAAGTACTCCTTTTCATAAATACGGTGTCGCATCGAGAGCGTCGATGCGCCGTGCCGGCGAGGCGCACGACTGAGGCGTACCGTTGTGTACGGCGAGGGAGTGCAACGAAGCTGGAGCGGATGAAGCGGCGCTCGAATGCAACCGTATTTATGAAGAGGAGTACTAAGGTATTAGACACTTATCAGTTCTGCGAAATTCTCCGCCGGCATCGGCACGCTGAAGAGAAATCCCTGCACTTCATCACACCCGGCAAAGCGGAGGAATGAGAACTGCTCCTGAGTCTCCACTCCCTCCGCGATGACCCTCAACCTCATTTTGTGCGCCATTGCCGTTACCGCACTGATGATGGTCCTGTCATCGGAATCGCCCGTGATATCCCGGATAAAGGATTTGTCTATCTTAAGACATTCGATAGGCAGCCGCTTCAGATAATTCAGGGACGAATACCCGGTGCCGAAATCATCTATGTAGAAAGTTACACCCATTTCCGATAATGCCTTCAGCCTCTCAGCCGTGCGCTCGATGTTGTGCATCGCAACGGTCTCGGTGATCTCAAGATGCAGACAGTCCGGCTGAACACCGGTCTCTTCGATAAGCGCCTTTACCTCATCGACCAGTTGGGGGCTCTGAAGCTGCCGTGCGGACAGGTTTACAGTTATACACACAGACAAACCGACATCCTGCCACAATCTGACTTGTTTACAGACAGTCCGGAGCACCCACTGATCAATAGATACAACAAATCCAGTTTCCTCAGCCAGCGGAATGAATTCCGCTGCATCAAGCAGTCCCATCTCCGGGTGCTTCCATCGCACCAGGGCCTCGGCGCCTACGATATCTTTGGTTTTAATATCAATCTGGGGCTGATAGTGCACCATCAGTTCGCCGCGTTCGACTGAGTGAAGCAGCAAGTTATTCATCCGCATGCGCTCAATGGTCCGGACGTTGATCGCAGGGTCGTAGAACTGATAGGCATTCCTTCCTTCTTTTTTGGCATGGTACATGGCGATATCAGCATAGCTCAGCAGTGTATTGATTTCTTCGCTGTCATCGGGATAGATGCTGATGCCTATGCTGGTCGTCATGTGGAACTCGTGTTCGGCGATCATAAAGCTGTTCCGAAAACATTCCACAACCTTTTGCGCAACATCCGCAATAACTTCCACATGGTCGATATCGGCGAGTATAATATTGAACTCATCGCCGCCGATACGCGCTATCGTATCGCATGCCCTGACAGTGGACTTGAGACGGTAGGCCACCTCTTTGAGAAGCTCATCGCCGGCCTCATGCCCCAGGGTATCATTTATATCCTTGAACCGGTCGAGATCCAGAAAAAAAATGGCCATCTTCTTATCGTGCCTCCGTGATTGGGCCAGTTCGTGGGTGAGAAGGCTCGTAAAGAGGCGTCTGTTAGGAAGGCCGGTGAGTGCATCGTGGTAAGCCAGATGCCTTATTTCGTCGTCCATCTTCTTGAGGTTATCATAGAGAAAGGCGTTCTCGAGAGCTGCCGAGACCGCTGTCGCGAGCTTTTGGGCGAAGTCCACATATGCGTCGGTAAAAGCAAACCGGGGGGAGAGGCGGTAAAAGCATATTGAACCGATGACCTTGTCCCTGATGATCAGGGGAGCGGCCACCACACAAAAAATACCGAAGCGACTAAAAAAAGGCTCATCTACGCGGTCGTCAGTCGAAAGGTCGTTGAAGGCCACGGCTTCCCGCCTTGACGCAACATAATGGATATGTTTTGCCTCACCAGGCGTTAAGCGCAGGCCGATAAACCCGGTGGGCATATTGTAAGCATACTTTATGACGACATGGTCACCCTGAAACAACCCTATTGAAGAACCATCAGCTCCTGTTAAGCGGGCCGCCTCGGCAACAACACTCAGCATTATTTCATCCGCGTCAAGGGAGGAATTTATGAGAGTGTTTATCTCATTAAGAGCGTCGCTCAATTCTTTGGCCCTCCTGATCGTTTCTTCCGCGTGCTTTCGATTAATCGAATACGTGATTGAGCGATAAAGCATATCGCTGTCGATTCTTCCCTTTAACAGGTAATCCTGCGCACCCATTGACAGCGCTCTTGCCGCCAGTTCATCGTTCTCCATCCCTGTGAAAACGATAACGGGCAGCTTCCGATTTTTCTGATTGATCTCGGCCAAAGCATTGACCCCCATGTTGTCCGGCAATCCGAGGTCCAAAAGGACGACATCGAATGTCTCTTCTTCCAGAAGCTTTAATCCCTCCGACAGCCTTTCCGCTCTCTTCAGGCCGCATTTGTATCCGAAACTGCACAGCATCCCCCGGATTAATTCAGCATCTTCATTACAGTCCTCAATAAGCAGGACATTCAGGCCGGAAATTTCCATTATGCTCTCCTCATAATTTCCCTGGCAGGCACAGCAATTTGAACTGCAGTGAGCCTGCAATCTTCGATCTTGTTGCGCCTTGTTCCAGGACCCCGCGGGATTCCATCCTCCCTTGGCGGAAGGGGTCAGTTCTTGTCAACAAAGATTGTTTACTATAACTATGCCCGACAGCCCGAAGGAAATATAGACGGTTCACTCTGATTTTAAAGTAGGCGACTGTCTTACATGTTCTGCGAATAGTTCTCTTCCACATTTGCAAACTTGCCGATGATTTGTTAGTATTATCAGTGAGGGTTGTTTTCGCAGCTATCACAGGAATTTAAACTGAACAGTGGTGTGCCTGGGTCTATTGTTGCCTTTGTTTTTTAACAGATTGCAAAGATTTACACAAGAGGGCATTTGATGGGTACTATTAAGAAAGAGTTAATAGCTGTAAACAAATTTCCAGGCAGCTCGCGCTTGGCCAATAAGACTGGATTTACTCTTATTGAACTGCTCGTCGTCCTCGTCATCCTGGGGCTTTTGGCAGCGCTGGTAGGGCCTCAGCTATTCCCAAAACTGGGCAAGGGGAAACAGTCTGCTGCAAAAGCCCAGATCGAGCTGTTTGGACAGGCGCTCGACCAGTTCCGGCTGGATGTCGGGAGATATCCGACCACGCAAGAGGGCCTGGCTGCCATCGTAACCAATCCCGGTATTGATAAATGGGAGGGGCCCTATCTTAAGAAGGGATTGCCGAACGACCCTTGGGGAAGGCCTTACATTTACACGTGCCCTGGCTCTCATGGCGAATACGATATTGTTTCTTATGGCAGGGACGGCCAGCCTGGCGGAGAGGGCGAAGACAAGGATGTTACAAGCTGGGAGTAATAGAGACGCGTCGATATGTGTGACTTTTAATTGGTAAGTTTTTGCTTTTCTGTTTTTGCTTTTAACGCACAACATACGACGCTGAACGCTCGACGCGCTTTTTAGGGCTCTGCCGTGACAAAAGAAATACAATATTTGAAACTGGAAGACATGCCTAAGGTGCCGTTTGTCTATAACGGCATTCCCTCCCGTTTTATCCGCGAAAACAAAATCGTTCTGCTCGAATTCAGTAATAATGTTCTCAGTGTCGCAATGGCAAATCCCTCAGACAGATCAACTATCGATGCCCTAAGGGTGGCAACATCCGCAGATATAAAAGTATACGGTGTTGATGCCGCGGTGCTCGAAGAATATTCCTCCAAATTTTACGGGCAGGAATCTCAAAACATAAACAAGCTTATCGAGGAGATCGGAGACAGGAGCTCACTTGAGTTCCTCAAGGAAGATGAGGAGGACATCAGTCATCTGAAAGACCTCGCTTCCGAGGCCCCTATAATCAAATTGGTCAACATGGTTATTGTAAGGGCCGTTGAAAACAGGGCCAGCGATATCCACATAGAACCTTTCGAGGATGAACTTAAAGTAAGGTACCGCATCGACGGCATACTCCATGACATCGAGTCAATACCCAAAAAACTGCAGGCGGCAATAATATCGAGGATAAAACTCACAGCTAAACTTAATATTGCCGAGCGGAGATTGCCGCAGGACGGCCGCATAAGGCTTAAGGTCTCCGAAAAAGAGATAGATCTCCGCATATCAACCGTACCGGTCCTCTACGGTGAAAGCGTGGTGATGAGGATCCTTGATAAAGAGAGCGTTGTCGTCGACCTTGAGCGTCTCGGCTTCTTCCCTGAAACGCTTGCCGCTTTTGAGCAGCTGATCAACAAGCCTAACGGCATCGTACTGGTGACCGGACCGACCGGGAGCGGCAAGACCACAACACTTTACGGAGCTCTGGACAAAATAAACTCCCCTGACAAAAAGATCATTACGGTTGAGGACCCGGTTGAATACCAGCTTAAAGGGATTAACCAGATACAGGTCAAGCCGCAAATAGGCCTGAATTTTTCAAATACACTGCGGCACATTGTCCGGCAGGACCCTGATGTTATTATGATAGGGGAAACCAGAGACCTTGAAACAGCCCAGATAGCCATACAGGCTGCCCTAACCGGTCACCTCGTCTTCTCAACACTTCATACTAATGACGCCCCCAGCGCAATAACAAGGCTCCACGACATGGGGGTGGAGCGTTTTTTACTTTCCTCCACCATTCGCGGCATTCTCGCCCAGAGACTTGTGCGGGCCATCTGTCCCTCATGCAAAGAGCCTGATACCGCAGCACCACGGGTGGAGCGCGATACTCTCCATATCCAGGGCGCATATATAGGAAAGGGATGCGAGGAATGCTCTTTTACCGGCTACCGTGGCAGGGTTGGAATATTTGAACTGATCGTGGTGGACGATGACTTGCGTAATCTGATTATGCAGGATGTTGATTCAAACAAGATTCGGGAACTGGCGAGGCGCAACGGAATGAAGACGTTGCTTGAAGATGGGACCGAAAAAATAAAGGCCGGCATTACTACTCTCAACGAACTGCTCAGGGTAACACAGGAAGACTGATGGCGATTTTCTCATACAGGGCGACCTCCCGTGACGGCGTAATGAGCGGGGGGTTTATCGAGGCGATGGATGAAGCCGCAGCCCTTGAGCGGCTCAAGTCGTCGGGCGTTATTCCTTTAGAGATCAAAGCCCCGGCAGCGGACAAAAAAAAACACTTTTCGCTCCGCTCAACCAGGGCCGACCTGGTGAGCTTTACCTCTGAACTTTCTGCATTGCTTGGTGCAGGGCTTCCTCTTGACAGGAGCCTGGGCATATTGGTTGAGATCTCCGAGGGTCGGGAGATAAAGCAGGTCGTGCAATCTGTCGTTAATGCGCTCCGTGGGGGCAGCTCTTTCTCCGAGGCCCTGCAGGAGCACCCCGAAGTCTTTCCGAGACTTTACATAAATATGGTGCGGGCCGGCGAGGCCGGGGGCGTAGTCAATGTAGTCCTCGACAAGTTAAATGAATTTCTCGAATCTTCCAAGGAATTAAAAGACAGTATTGTATCTGCGATAATCTATCCTGTCATACTTGTGTTCACCGGCGGCGCTTCGGTCATTGTTCTCCTCACATATGTACTGCCCAAGTTCACAGTCATATTCAGTGAAATGGGGACCTCCCTGCCCCTCACGACACAGATACTGCTTGGCGTCAGTGATGCCTTAAGATCATATTGGTGGATTGCTGCTGCTTCAGCGGCAGCAGTATGGATTGTATTCAGGAGCTACATTAAATCCGCTGAAGGCAGGTATAAAGTCGATTCTCTGAAGCTTCGGCTCATGAGGGACATTGTCACAAAAATTGAGACCGCCCGGTTTTGCAGGACACTCGGCACACTTCTGCAGAGCGGTGTCCCGTTGCTTCAGGCCATGTCCAATTCAAAGGATATCATAGGCAACCAGGTCATAGCCTCTTCCATCGACTCGGTCTCCAAGGGCGCCAGGGAAGGCAAGGGCATAGCAGGGCCGCTTGCCGCTGCCGGCGTGTTCCCGGAACTGGCAATCTCAATGGTCAAGGTAGGGGAAGAGACCGGTCAACTGGATACGATGCTTCTGAAGGTGGCCGCAACTTATGAGAAAAGCCTGAAGACTGCGCTCAAGAGGCTTATCAGTTTTATGGAACCTGCGTTGATCCTAGTGATGGGATTAGTAATAGGGTTTATAGTGATTTCGATGCTGACGGCGATATTCAGCATAACAGACCTCCCGTTCTGAGGAAGCAGCGAATCGGAGAAAGGGTGAATCGGAGAAAGGCAGAATCGGAGAATCGGGGAATCGGAGAACCGGAGAACCGGAGAAAAATCTTTTGCGCCGATTCACCGATTCACCGATTCACCGATTCCGCTTTTCCCCGAAGGGGGGCCGGATTCACTCTCCTCGAAATAATGATCGTCCTTTTTCTCATTACTCTCATCATGGGGCTTTCCGCGGTTTTTCTTGCCAATGCCCTGCCGTCACATAAGCTTAATGCCTCGGTGAGGGAAATGTCCGCAATGATAAGACACGCCCATACGCTCGCACAGATCAGCGGGAGCCGCCAGACCCTGTCCCTGGACCTGGATGCAAGGAGATACGGGATTGAAGGGCGCGCATACAAGAGCTTCGATCCTGATATTACTGTAAGAGTGCTGGATCCATATGAAGGTGAGAGCAGCAGAGGAATATATTATATGATATTTCAGCCGTCAGGGGGAATTCAGGGGGACACTATAATTATGGGCGCCGGGAAAAAGATAGTGAAAATTGAACCTGATCCCGTTGTGGGATCGGTAGTAGTGAAATGAAACACGGGGAACACCAGAATCTGAGAAAGGGCGAAAGGCAGAATCGGAGAATCGGAGAACCGGAGAACCGGAGAAAAATCTTTTGCGCCGATTCCCGGATTCACCCTTTCTCCGATTCTGGATTAACTCTCCTTGAAATCCTTGTGGCCCTTGCCCTGCTGAGCATAGCCTTGCTGGTCATCGTGCAACTCTTCTCCGCTGACCTTCGCGGCATATCGGTCTCGGAAGACTACGTCGTTGCTGTAGCGAGGGCAGAGTCAAGGATAAGAGAAATTTTGGACAGTGACAATCTTTCCGCGAAAGACTGGAGTGAATCTACCGATGATGGATACCGGATAGATGCATCGGTGAAAGAGTCACTTAAAGAGAGGAGTGAAAATTTGCAGGTCCAACTCCTTGATATAGCGGTTACCGTTCACTGGACCAAAGGGCTCCGGGAAAGGTCCGTGAGCCTGAGGACCCTGAAAATAATAAACAAGGCCCTATAGATGAATGCAAAGCAGAATCGGAGAATCGGAGAATCGGAGAATCGGAGAAAAGTCTTTTGCGCCGGTTCTCCGTTTCGCCGATTCTCCGATTCCGGCTTTACGCTCCTTGAACTGGTGATATCCATCACTATGATGGCCATTATTCTTCTGATCGTCGGTGCAGCCATGCGGCTGAGCCTGCGCTCGGTCGACCACGGGGAAAGAAGGATAGCGTCTATCGAAAGGTTCAGGGCCTCGCTGAATATCGTTGAGGCCCAGATTGAATCGCAGCTGCCTGTCAAGGCACAGGGCACAGACATTACTGCTTCCGTCTTTTACGGGGACAGCGACTCTATGCAATTTCCGAGCAATTTTTCCCTGTGGGGTAATCAGCGGGGATACGTAACCGTATCTTATAAGGTTGTAACGGATGAATTCGGCAAACAGGACCTTTATCTTCAGGAAAGCGGCACAGGCCTTCCCACAAGGGGCGAAGTCAAGTTATTTGAGTTATTTGACCGTATTTACTTCGACTATTTTTACAAAGATCCGGCTGAAGAAAAAGGCAGCTGGGTTGAGCAGTGGCAGCCGACCGACTCGGCACCAGGAAGAATTCGTCTGCATCTTGTTAATGGAGAGAAAGAAATGTCTTTTATCATTCCGGTAAAGGTGACAAGTGCGCAGGGCAGTCAGGCAACTGCCTCGGGGAATACAGGCGCCGCCAACCCTCAGTGAACGTGGACCCGTGGAGAGGAGTTTATAAGGTAGTGGATAGATATCGCTGCTCGCAAAAAGGCATGGCGTTAATCATCGTATTGTGGGTCCTGACGATTCTGATGGTCACGGTACTCTCTTTTTCTTTTCTGACAAGGACGGAAACACACGCGACCCTGGCTTTCAAAGAAACTGCGGCAAGAAAGTTCCTGGCCGAGGCAGGCATTGAAAGGTCCATCTTCGAAATCTATTATCGCAGGCAAAATGTGAATAATGCAGTAACGCTTGAGGGGTCGGAGCCATGGAAGGCGGACGGGACGGCGTATAGCGACCGGGTCGGGAAAGGGTCTTATACGGTGAGCCTCATGGGAGAGGCCGGTAAATTAGATATTAATAAGTCCTCCCAGGTATTATTAAAGGACCTGCTCGTAAACTCGGGCATCAAGGATGATGAAGCCGATATAATTGTGGACTCCCTGATGGACTGGAAAGACCCCAGCGGTCTGACCCGGCTCCATGGCGCCGGAAACGACTATTATATGTCATTGGCCATCCCATATGCGGTTAAGGGCGCTCCTTTTTATACTGTTGAGGAACTCCTGCTTGTAAAGGGAGTGACCCCTGCCATACTTTATGGAGAAGGCGGCCGAAAAGGGATCATTAATTTTCTTACCGTGAATTCCGAGAGTGGATTAGTCAATCTTAACTATGCGCCTAGAGAGGTCACTGATGTCTATACCCGGCATGTCCCCGGATATGGCTGATGCTATAATTCAATACCGGCAGGCCCAAAAAATAATGAATGCCCAGGAGGTATTGGGTGGCAATTACCAGGCTATGCAGCCTTATATAACTTTGAACGAAGGCAGGTTTACACGATAGAAGCAACAGGCCGCATAGGAGAAGAAAAAACGGGTTATCCTGTCCTGGCAACGGTGGTCATGGACAGTAATAACAAATACAGATACCTGTATTACAAAAACCCTGCATACAAAGTACAATAGAAGAGATGGATGCGATAAGGAAAATAACCTCTCTTGCCTCTGACACGGCATCGGCGTTGCGCAAAGTTGCTCTGCCTTTAAGGAATGCGCTTGCATTAAGCGCCGCAGACGAGCGCATTACTTATAAAAAAGAGCTTTGCGTTGCTGTTGAAAAGTCCGGCATAGCCGTGGCGTACGGGACGCGTTTTTTATCATGCGCATCGGTCAGGGGGATGAAGCATTACCCTTCGGCAGAGCGTGCTTATCCACAGCCGAAAGACGTGGCCTCTTCGGCGGTATTGGCTGTTAACGAATTCGGCGCTGTTGGGGCAGGAATTACTCTAAGCATTCCCAAAGCGTGGGCGGTCATAAGGACCGCGGAATTTCCGGCAACAGTGAGGAAGAACTTGCCTGATGTCATTGCCTATGAGTTCGACCAATTCGTCCCGTTCACCCCTGAGGAGGCTTTATACGACTTCAGCGTCACGCAGCGAGACGCATGAAAAAATCACCATAGTTATTTGCGGCGGTAAAGGCCGATGTTATCAACGGTTATCTTCAGGCCCTCAGAGAAGTGGGACTCACTGCGGGAAGGGTCACGCTGAACCTCTTGTCCATGGGTGCGCTGTGCCGTTCCATAAGCAAAAAGAAAGATTTCCTTTTTATCGGGATCGACGGCGATGATTATGAAAGCGCTCTGTTCCTTGAGGGCTGCCTTGCCGGGGTTGTCAATGGGACGTTTGCCGCTAATGACGACACATCGAGGGCCGACACTATTACCGCTGAGATCAGACCGCTGATTGATATTGCTAAAACGAGTGAAGCCTCTCCGCGTTTGTTCGCCCTGCTCCGCGGCGGCAGGTCTGCGTTAAAGAGAAAGACTCCGGACTTCTCTGGCAATTCCAGTCTCGCTGCTCGATGAAACTGATACCGGACTCAACCTGCCCGCCGGTCAGGACAATATTCCTTTTACCGCAGTCGGCGGGGTGATTGAATCACTGCTTCCGGGACCCCCGGGAAATCACGCGTTTTTTCACGGCGCCTCGTCAGGAATGCAAAAGTTGAATCTGCTCTCAAAAGGCCGGTATCAGCGGGAAAAGCCACCTATGGGATTGTCCGCACTACTGGTGCTGCTCATGATAGCCTTATGGATTATATACCTTGTTGCCCCGATGCAGGTTGAAGAGAAACGGCTGGCGGAGATTGAGCGCCAGATAAAACTCCACAAAAGCGGCGTTAAGGGTATTGAGGATCTAAAAAAGGAAGTGGAGGCTCTGAACAGTGAGATCCAAACAATCAAAGTGTTTAAGGAAGGCAGACCGTCCGCATTGACTATTCTAAGGGACCTTACCAGAATTCTCCCAAAATCCGTGTGGCTGACAAGACTCAGGATTACACAGTCAACGGTTGAGCTTGAGGGCTATTCAAGTTCTGCCTCTGAAATCCTGTCCCGGCTTGAGACGTCAAAGTATTTGACCAGGGCAGAGTTTTCCTCTCCCACATTCAGGGACTTGCGTCTCAATGCAGACCGCTTTACCATTAAAACAGAAATCAGGGGAGTCAAGGAGGCAAAGGGGGCTCCGGGTAAAAATGAAAAAAAGTAAGCTGCTCGTTTTTTCCATGCCTCTCATAGTCATCCTTTTTGTGCTTGTTGCCTACCGATACGGCTACCTGGCAGTAAAAGCAGAAGTGGCCTCTGTAAAAGAAAATGAGGCGGCAAGGCTCAAAACACTGGCTAAATATATGGCCCTTCTCGCAGAAAAACCGGAACTGGAGAAGGAGCTGGCGGCATTAAAAGAGACGAGAAAGTCTGAAAACTCACACCTGTTAGAGGGACAGACCCCTTCAATAGCAGCAGCCGCTTTGCAGGAGACAGTGAACGGAATGATTGCCGGCAGGGGCGGCACTATATCAAGCGGGAGGATAGGGAAGTCTGAGCCTCTCGGTAAATTCATAGTGCTCAATGTCAGTATAGATACAACAATCCCGGACGTGCGGGCGCTGGCAGATATACTCTATGCCATCGAGACTCAAAGTCCCTATCTTGTTGTGAAGGAACTCGATGCGAGGGTCAAGAATTTCAAGGAACCGAAGGAGCTGATGGTAAAGCTGGACATATCGGCCCTGACCGGGGGGAAATGAATATGGGCTACCTTTTAAAGAACTTAAATCTGCTCAACATACTGCTGGCAGCGGCGGTAGTTGCCTCAGCGCACTATATAGTTTTTCCGCTTGTCAATCAGAAGCCTGTTTTTTCAATTCCGGCTATACAGTCTTTGCCTGAGGCGGCAAAAGACCGGACTGCTGCAGCTGTCCCTGCAGCGGAGCCGAATAGTTATACCGTGATCGCCGACCAGAACCTCTTTAATCCGGAGAGAAAAATTCCTGTTGAAAAGCCGCCTGAAAAGATTCTGCCGAAACCGGAACTCGTGCTTTATGGGACACTGATAACCGGCAATACGAGCCTCGCCTATGTTGAAGACTTGAAAGCCCCCCTGACTACCCCTGGACGGGGGAAGCGGCTGAGGGTACTTAGAATAGGAGATATGTTGAGCGGTTTTACAGTTAAGAGTATAGAACCTAACAGGATAGTTTTGGCAAGGGGAGATGAAGTCATGACAGTATCTATCGACAAGACTAAAGACAGGACAAAGAATTCCCCTGTTTCCCATGTTCCTGCACCCGGCGTTCCGGGCTTTCAACAACCCAACAGGCGTTAACAGATAACGTTAATATTACGGTGCAAAAAGGAAACCTCCGTGTCAAGCCTGCTTAACTGGTGAAGAAAACGGCTCCGTATATACCGGCAAGCATATCATTTTATCTTCACTTCAGGAATTCTTCTGAAAACATGTTAAACTTTTTCTCATGGCCTATAGTTGTATCGGGTCCGTGTCCAGGCAAGACATTTGTGTCTTCCGGCAGAGCCATCAACTTTTGGAAAGATAGCCTCATCTTCTCCATATCGCCTCCGTAAAAGTCTGTCCTCCCGATAGAACCCTTAAAGAGCGTATCGCCGGTAATGACCGTATTGCCTCCGTAAAGACAGATCCCTCCTGGACTGTGTCCGGGGGTATGGAGTACGGAAAAGTTCAAGTCTCCTATGGTAAGCGTATCGCCTTCAGACAATAAAATATCCGGGTCAGGCGGGGCATCAATTGAATGGCCCCAGAAAGCGGCCATGTCCTTTGCGCCTTCATACAATGCAAGCTCGTCGCGATGCAGGGCCACCCGCGCCCCTGTTTGTTTTTTAATATCGCCGACTGCCGCAATATGATCAAAATGGCCGTGCGTGCAGACAATAACTTCCACACTGAGTCCCATCGTATTGATAATCCCGATTAATCTGTCGGACTCGTCTCCGGGGTCTATGACCAGGGCCTTTTTGGACACATCGTCTGCAACAATAATGCAATTGGCCTGAAGCGGCCCGACAGAAATACTTTTAATTAGCATAGCCTCTCCTTATCGCTTCCTTTTTATTAATCCGGTTATTATAGATCGAATTCTTCACTTTATTCAAAATTTTGGAAGTCACTACCAATAAATCATCATTTTTCGGCGTTCACCTGCATCAGATAATCACTGACATATCTTTTCCGAAAATGCTTACTGCAATATCAGCATAATACCGATTCCCCAATAACGTCCTGAACAGTATACTTTCAAAGTGATCAACTCCCAATCCGGGGTGTAAAAGCTTGTCAATATTTCAACGGAGGTAACATTGGAGACACTTGTCAATATTTCTGAAGGATGCTCAGCAGACCTTGCGGAGGACTATGACGCAGCCGGAGATGTGGAAACAGAAACGGCCCAAAGTTCGGAGCCGGCGGATCACGAAATAATAAAAGAGTCCCTCGCACACGATTATGACCCGTTTAAGACATACCTGAAAAGCATAAGTCCAATCCCCCTTTTGACCAGGGAAGAAGAAGTTGCGGTAGCCAGACAGATCGAAATATGTAAATTAAAAATATTCAGCATAATTTTCACCATACCTTTTGTACTTAACAAATTCGCAGAGTTGGGCCGGCTAGTGAAAAAAGGAGAAGTCCGGCTTTCAGAATACGTCCAGGACCTTGAAGGATCGAAGAAGAAATTGAGGCGAAAAAAGAACTGTTTTGGAGGACCACAGAAGCGATACATGAGATCATCAGAAAAAGGGAGGACCAAAATAACGGACTTGCCACAAACCTGTTTCAGTACAGCAAACACCACATCCCTGAAAAAATCTGCAAGCTTAATCTCAAATACAGTGCAGTAGAAGCCTTTTCCGTGGAATTAAAAAAAGTATGGGAGCATATTGAGCATTCCAGGACCTCCGGCAGCGGGCAATATAGTGGTGAGATCAAAAAACTGCAATCCGGCCTTGGACTGCGCATCACTGATATAAAAGAGGCGATCGAAGAACTGGAAACGGCGGAAACCGAGCTGGCGCAGGCAAAGGAGCAGCTTATCGAAGCCAACCTCAGGCTGGTGATCAGTATTGCAAAGCGCTATATGATAAAAGGATTGAACCTTGGCGACCTGATACAGGAGGGCAACATAGGTCTCATGAAGGCGGTAGACAAATTCGAGTACCGGAGAGGGTATAAATTCAGCACATATGCTTCGTGGTGGATACGTCAGGCTATCAGTCGTGCCATAGCAGACCAGTCGAGAATCATCAGAATCCCTATGCACAGGCTTGAGAATATCAACAAGATAAATAGAATCACCAGGGAGTTAGTACAGGAACTGGGAGTTGAACCCACTCTGGAGGAGATAGCAAAGCGTTTAAAGATGCCCGCTGACAAGGTGAAGAACATTCTAAAAACATCAAAAGAACCGGTCTCCATTGACATACCTATCGGAGATGATGATACCATGCTCAAAGAATTTATTGAAGACAAGTCAAATCTCTCACCATTGGAAATTGCCATCAGGGAAGACCTTAAAACGCTCCTTGACACTATACTTTGCAAACTCACTCCCAAAGAAGAGCTTGTAATAAGAAAGCGGTTCGGGATAGGCGGGGATGCCCCAAAAACCCTTGAAGAGGTCAGTCTGGAGTTTAATGTGACACGTGAGCGTATCAGGCAAATACAGGTCAAGGCAATAAAAAAATTAAAACATCCGATGATATTCCTTCTTAGTAATTTAACGGCCTCCGAAATTGCGGACAACACGTGCTGAGTGAAACAGCCGCGAAATAAAATCTGGAATATGCCTTTTACCCGTTATCGGTCTTTTCCCCCCAAACCTTATCATAGTATTCAGGATACAATTTTTTCCCGCATTCGGGGCAGATCGCATGGCTGAACAGGGCCTCCGAATGTTCGCTTATATAAGTTTCTATCTGGTTCCAATACCCTTTATCATCACGGATTTTTTTGCAGGACGCGCATATCGGCAATAATCCTGATAGATGCTTGACTTTGGCGAGTGCATCCTGAAGCTCAACGATCAGTTTGTCCCGCTCCCCCTCGGCCCGCTTGCGCCCGGTGATGTCCTTGACAACGCCGTCGTATGAAAGCAGAATCCCGGAGAGGTCCTTGTAGAGGATAATGTTGTCGCTCACCCAACGCAGCATTCCGTCTTTCCGAATGATTCGATGCTCGATAGGCATGATATCATTCCCCCCCAGAATCTGTTCCACGCGCTTTATTATCAGTTCCCGGTCTTCCGGGGCTACCATGCGAATCCATAGATACGGGTCGGCAGCGAATTCTTCTGCAGTGTAACCCGTTACGGCCAGGCACGCCGGGCTATGTTGTGTCCCGGCAGCCCGACCGTTTTCAATACGCACCGTATACAGGTAATCCGTGAGGTCCTCGGTGATGCGCCTGTAGCGCGCTTCACTCTGCAGCAGCGCCTCTTCCGCCCGCTTGCCCCCCGTAATATCACGTATAACGCTGCAGCAGTATTTATAGCCTTCAATTTCGATCAATTTAACATGTGTCTCCACAGGGAAAAGAGAACCGTCTTTACGCAAGTGGGCGGATTCAACACGCAGTTCCCCTTTTTCGAAAATGTCGGCTATCCTCTGAGCGGAAAGCCCCGTCTCCTCCGAAGCTAATATATCAGATAACTTCATCCGGGACATCTCTTCCTTCGTATATCCACGGGATTCATAGGCCGACTTGTTGGCGAAGATTATATTGCCGTCGAGATCGTGAATGATAATGGAATCAGCAGAGAGATCCAAAACAGGAGTCTGTTGTTGAAGAGACTCTAATGTCAGGTTTGCATGCAGCATGAAAATTCTCCTCTCCCGGCATTCCGGCAGGCCATCTAAAATATACACTACTGAGGCAACCGGTTACAACCCGTCAGTTCCATGAACCAGATCGATGATAGTCACTTCAGGCGGGGCCAGAAAGCGTATCGGCGGCCCCCATGTGCCGCTGCCTCTGCTGACATACAGGTGCGCTTGGCCCTGCAGTTTTTTATATCCGGCATATACCGGGTAATAAATTTTCGTCAGGATACTGAAGGGGAAGATCTGCCCCTTATGCACATGCCCTGATATCTGCAGATCGAAGAGTCCAATGGAGTTTATATCAACCAGCGGACGGTGTTTGAGCAGTAAGATAAATGCATCGCCGCTCAATGTCTGAAGCAGCGTCTTTTCAGAAATGGCCGCGGACCATCCAAAAGCCTTTGCAGTCGGGTCATCTACCCCTGCGACCGTAATCGGCCCTGAAGCCGCGCTTCCCCTGAGAATGGTGAAGCCGGCCTCTTTAGTAAAATTCAACGACTGCTCAATCCCTGCGTAGAATTCGTGGTTGCCTGTTACGGCAAACTTTCCGTACCGGGGATTAATTTCCTGAAGCATCGCTGCCAGCCCGTTCCTGCTGCCGATCTGCCCGTCAACAAGATCACCGGTTGAAACGAGCATGTCGGGGCCCGCCTTTTTAACAACCGTCAGGATTCTGCTCAGACGGTCCTCTCTCACGATAAGCCCGAGATGCACATCGGAAATCTGAACTATCCTGATCAGCCCCAACTCTCTGGAAATCTTAGGAGTCCTGACAACGATCCTTTCAGTTCGAACGTCCTTTGCCTCAAAGTAACCATATGCGGCTATTACGAGCGATATTGTCAGTGCGGCCATGAATAGATGGTAGTCCGAAACAGACATGTGCGCATAGTTTCTTTTGGAAAAGAACCCCGAGACATCAATCGCAAAGCGGTAACAATCGATAGGCGCTGCGGCTGAACAAAATAAGAACAGCACTCCCATCCAGGTGTATCCTGCTAATGCGGCGGGCCGCGCAGCCGCATCGAATCCATGTTTTTCCAGGTCATGGACTAAAAGCGGAATGAAAAGCATCAACAGCATAAAAAGCGCCAGCCCGATACTTGCTGCGGCCCCAAAAGGAAATGCGGCCCCGGCTTTCATAAAGGCATACCAATGCATACCTCCATAGAGCATGAAGAAAACAGTAAGGAACAGGCTCACGGCAACCTCCTAAGCGAAAAGTGGCTAAAGGCAAAAGGCGAAGGGCAAATGGCTTAAGGCTAAAGGTCAAAAAACAAAAAATAAAGCGATGTCCCTTTCGCCCTTTCCCTTTAGCCGTTTGCCCCTGTCTTTATCCAGACCTTTAGCCTTTTGCCCTTAGCCACTCGCTTCGCCTTCTGTGTTAAAATAACATATGTCCGTGATTACAGTCCTGCCCGTATCCCTTCGCAATAAAATTGCGGCCGGGGAAGTGGTTGAACGCCCTGCCTCAGTAGTCAAGGAACTTATCGAAAATGCCATCGATGCCGAAAGCACTCGTATCTCGGTCGAGACAGTCCGCGCAGGCAAGAAGCTTATTCATGTTTCCGATAACGGCACCGGCATGGACAGAGAGGATGCTGTCAGGGCGTTTGAGCGCTATGCTACGAGCAAGATAAAAAACGAACAGGACCTTTTTAGTCTTAAGACAATGGGATTCCGCGGAGAGGCCCTTTCCTCCATAGCAGCTGTTTCAAAGATGACGCTGATGACAGCGGTGAGAAACGTGGAATTTGGCCCCGTCGCCGGGACTTGTGTTGAGATTGCCGGTGGAGAAATAGTATCGGTCAAAGACTGCGCCGCTGCAGGGACCAGTATCGAGGTAAAGGAACTTTTCTTCAACACGCCTGCGCGCCGCAAATTTCTCAAATCGGATGCTACTGAAAACTATCACATCATTGATACGGTCACGAGGGAGGCCTTGTCCCATCCACATTTAATGTTTGCTTTGAGAATGGACGGCAGCGAAGTATTCAGCCTGCCTGCCGCATCTTCTCTCCGAGAAAGACTTATCCAGCTCTACGGCAGGGATTTTATAGACGGGCTTATTGAATGCGGCCTATCGCATGCACTGGATACCGGGATGACTGTCAGCGTGTTTACGAGCGGGCTGGCGCATATGAAGAATAACAGGAATACCCAGTTTATCTTTGTAAACAGGCGCCCTGTTAAAGACCCGGCGGTTGCCTATGCGGTTTGCAAAGCTTATGAAGGCATGGCCCCAAAGGAAAAGCATCCGGCATTTTTTATATTCCTCGATATCGATGCGGGCCAGGTAGATTTCAATGTGCATCCGGCCAAAAGAGAAGTACGCTTTGCGCAAAAGACCGGCATATTTGATTTTGTGTGCCATGCAGTTACGGAAGGGTTAAAAAAAGATGCCGGATTCTGTTTTAGTGATGTGGTCTCAGAAAAAACAGGGACACATCCCAGTTTTGAAACAAAACTGGGATGTGTCCCTGTTTTTTCTCCTTTTTTTTCTGAGAGCCTTATTTCCGAACAGACAGACACCTTCTTTACTGGTCCTGCCCCGCTTCTCTACCTCGGCGAAACTTTTGTCGCAGTTGCTGCCGGGGGAGGGCTGGTTTTGCTTGACTATCACGCTGCTCACGAAAGGGTCAACTACGAAAGGTTTCTGAAAAGAAGGGACCTCCAGGCTCACCGCCTGCTTTTCCCCCTGCAGGTAAAATTACGTCGCGGTGAATATGCCGTCATTCTTGAGCATTTGTCCCTGCTTAACGAGGTGGGACTTGAGGCGGAGGATTTCGGCCACGATACAATCCTCATACGGAGCATTCCCGAGGTGCTCAGGGACGCCGATCTTGCTTCTCTTGTTACTGATGTCGCTGCAGCTCTTCTGGAAATTCCAGGGAAAAGCTCCTCAAAAAACATTTCGGGATCTCCCGCGCCTGTTGGTGAGTCAGGGCCTGTTGAGTTAATAAGAAGGTCGATTGCAGCCCGCCTGGCATGCCACAGTTCGATAAGGGGGAAGGAGATACCTGACGGCATCAGGGTGGCCGAGCTGTTGAAGTCCCTTGACGCAACCGACAACCCCCACAGCTGCCCCCATGGCAGACCCACAAGAATTGTCATTTCTCCTGACGAATTAAGGAAGATGTTTAAGAAGTGACCCGTTACGACTTTTCGGGAGCCCAGGGCTCGCGAATAAACAACTTGTGCATTCAGGCGCTCAGATTTGGGTCAGGTTTGGCTGATCCGACTGAGCAAAACCGCAGGCGTAGCACAGCTACGTTGAGGATTTTGTGATTGAGGATCGGTCAAAGATGACCTGAATCTGAGATGCATCAATGTGCAAGTTGTTTATTCGCGAGCCCTAAATATGTCCGCGCCGATCTTTCGCAGCTTATCAACAATTTTTTCGTACCCTCTGTCCAGATGATAAATCCTGCTGATCGTTGTCTCACCCCCGGCCCGGAGCGCGGCAACTACCAGAGATGCCGACGCCCTTAAATCGGTTGCCATTACCGGCGCTCCTTTGAGCTGCTCCACCCCCTTGACTGCGGCGGTGCCGCCCTCAATACGGATATCAGCTCCCATCCTCTTAAGTTCTGCAACATGCATGTATCTGTTTTCGAAGATAGTCTCTTTGATAACACTTGTTCCCCTTGCAACTGTCATCATTGCCATGAACTGTGCCTGCATATCGGTGGGAAAACCGGGATAGGGCATTGTCTTCAGGTCGGCAGCCACCGGGTGCTCCGGTCCTGTGACCCTGAGGCCTTTCTTCGTGTCTTTAAAAGATAACCCCGCGTCTTTCAGCTTTATAATTACCGCATCCATGTGGTCAGACCTGCAATTTCTCAGCAGGAGATCGCTGCCGCAGATACCGGCAATGGTCATAAAAGTTCCTGCCTCAATCCTGTCCGGAATTACTTCGTAGCGCTTAGCCGGTCTTAATGTATCGACCCCCTCTATCTCAATAACGCTGTCGCCGGCCCCCTTTATCTTCGCTCCCATGGTGATGAGACAAGCGGCAAGGTCTATTACTTCCGGCTCCCGAGCCGCATTCTCAAGAACAGTTACGCCCCTGGCAAGGGCAGCAGCCATCATCAAATTTTCAGTTCCTGTTACGGTAACCGTATCGAAATAAATGGATGCTCCTGAGAGGCGGTTTGCTTTTGCAATGACATATCCTCCCTCAAGCTTAATTTTGGCCCCCATTTTTTCAAGGCCCATCAAATGGAGATTTATCGGCCTGGCGCCGATAGCGCACCCCCCGGGAAGTGAAACCCTCGCCCTTCCATATCGGGCAACCAGCGGGCCAAGGACCAGGACAGAAGCCCGCATGGTCTTGACCAGTTCATAAGGCGCCTCAAAATGGTTTATTGCAGAACTGTCTATGACCGCTGTGCCGTCCTTACAGTCGAACCCGCAACCCATAGTGGAGAGGAGCCTGCCCATTGTAGTTATATCCCTCAGATCGGGGATCCCGGCAAAACTGTTTTCGCCGGAGGCCAAAACAGACGCAGCAAGAATGGGCAGTGCGGCATTTTTTGCCCCGCTGATTGTGACCTCTCCCTTAAGCGCTTTGTTACCGCGGATTATTAATGTATCCATAAAAAACTATCATAACATAATAGGTCGGAGTTATAATTGAAATATGATTACGATAGAGGGTGTTATAGAGAAAATATTGGCTTATAATCCGAAGGCGGACGTTGCGCGCATAAAGAAAGCTTACGCTTTTTCAGGAGAGGCCCACTGCAGCCAGCGGCGGGTGGAGGGCTCGCCGTATATATACCATCCGCTCGCGGTTGCCGACACACTTGCGGACATGAAGCTCGATACGGCAACTATTGCCGCAGGCCTGCTGCATGATACAGTTGAGGACACGGGTACCTTGACCGACGATATCAAAGAGGTCTTCGGCCCCGAGATCGCTTTTTTAGTCGATGCTCTGACAAAGTTGTCGAAGGTCGAGTTCCAGACCAAAGAGGACGCCCAGGCCGAGAACTTCAGGAAAATGCTCCTTGCCATGTCGAAGGATGTGCGGGTCATACTCATTAAATTCGCCGACAGGCTGCACAATATGAGGACCATTGAACACCTGCCCGAGGAAAAACAAAGAAGCATTGCGCGGGAGACCCTCGACATTTATGCCCCTCTCGCCAACAGACTCGGTATTGGCTGGATGAGGACCGAGTTCGAGGACCTGAGTTTCAAGACCCTTATGCCCGATCTTTACGGTGAGCTTGAAAAAAAGGTCGCGAAACGCAAGGAGGAGCAGGACCGCTATATCAGCGAGGTAAAGGACATCATCTCCGAAAAACTTAATCTGGCCGGCATTCCCGTCAAGATAAAAGGCAGGATCAAGCATTATTACGGCATTTATCAGAAGATGATTAAACAGAAGATACCTTTTGAACAGGTTCAGGATGTGATCGGGCTAAGGATCGTTACTGACACGGTGGGCCACTGCTACGATATACTCGGCATCCTGCATTCTCTCTGGCCGCTTGTGCCGGGCCGGTTCAAGGATTTTATAAGTCTTCCCAAGTCGAACATGTACCAGTCGCTGCATACCACGATAGTCGGTCCGGGAGGAGACCACGTGGAATTTCAGATCCGTTCCGATGACATGAATGAACTTGCCGAGGAGGGCATCGCCGCGCACTGGCGGTATAAGGAAAAAGACAGCATCGATAAAAAAAACACCCGTTTTATCGCATGGCTGCGTGATCTGGTGAAGGATATTTCCGACCCGAAGGAGTTTCTTGAGGCGGTCAAAGGAGAGGTGGTCCCCGAGACGGTTTATGTCTTTACTCCCAAAGGCGACATCAAGGAGCTTTCGGTGGGCTCGACGCCGGTTGACTTCGCCTACAGCATTCATACCCAGGTCGGACACAAATGCGTCGGCGCAAAGGCCAACGGCAGAATTGTGCCCCTGCGGTATCAATTAAACAGCGGCGACGTCGTAGAGATAATTACCTCCCCTACACACAGTCCCAGCAAGGACTGGTTGAAGTTTGTGGTGACCCAACGCGCAAAGGCCAGGATCAAACAGTTTTTAAAAACCGAGGAACAGAAAAAGAGCATGGAGTTGGGGGCCAAGCTCCTCGATGATGAGATCAAGAGGCATGGGCTGCCGCTTTCAGTGCTTAAATCTGAAAAGATGGAAGAGATCATAAAATCCTTCAGCCTTATGTCAATCGAGGACCTTTACGTCTCTGTCGGCTATGGAAAGGTTTCTGCCCACCAGGTCGTCAACAGGTTCGTACCCGAAAAGGAGGAGGTCGGAGTCGTCCCGAAGGTTGTTAAGCCTCACAAGGAAAGCAGAAGCATCATCACGATCACAGGCATCGACAACGTTATGTATCACCTCGGCAGGTGCTGCTTACCTGTGCCTGGCGACAGCATCGCAGGTTTTATCACAAAAGGGAAAGGAGTGACCATTCACCGTAAGGAATGTTCCAATCTTGAGCGGCTAACATTGGACAGTGCACGGCTTATTGAGGTTGAATGGAGCCAGGAAGCGGATATTACGTCGACGGTTAAACTGTATATAGAGAGCATGGATAAATCCGGTATTTTGGCAAACGTTACGGCGCTTATAGCCGGAGCCAATGTTAATATCAGCCACCTGCAGGCTGCATCAACACACGATCAGCGGGCAATGCTTGAGTTCACGCTTGAAGTCAAAAACAGGAACCAGATTGTTTCGCTGACAAACAAGATTTTGCAAATGGACGGCGTGATTTCAGTGAGACGGTAACATGCAATTTATTGTGAAGTCTCTAAGTTCCACAGTCTTCGGCATTATCGGTGGATGGTTAGGCGGTTATGCAGGCTTGGGTACCCAACTCCTCTCAAGCTTTGTTTTCAGCATAGCCGGCTGGTATTGGGCAAAATATATGTTGAATAAGTATTTGGATTAAGGGTCTGAGAATAAATAACTTGTGCATTCAGACGCTCAGATTTGAGTCAGGTTTGGCTGATCTGATTGAGCAAAACCGCAGGTGTAGCATAGCTACATTGAGGATTTTGTGACTGAGGATCGGTCAAACATGACCCGAAGCTGAGATGAATCAATGTGCAAGTTATTTATTCTCAGACCCTCGTACCTTGTGACTTATGCATACTGTATGGCAACTTCGTAGACAATATCAGAGTGATCGGCCGTAGGGCCGCCTTCACAGCCGAGTTCGCCTTTTGACGTTGCTTTATGACCTCCAACCATCCCTGTTATTATTCTGCTGAAATCAAACCCGCCTTCAACACACTCCTTATTCAAACAATCAACAGTGAAAAAAGCATAACTGCTGGGAAAGAAATTAACGATCCGCGGCAACGATTGTCTTAACCCCCTTTGATTGTATGTCATGTTGATAACGATGCTTGAAACTTCGGGGAAGAGGGCAGCCACCAGACCTGAATCAATTTTCTGTTGCCTTCTTTCTGCTCTGGCCGCGTTTTTTTTGTTGTTCATTATGCCCCCCTTAAAATAAGAAGGCTCCCTCCCTAATGGAGGGAGCCTTCTCGGTTTAACTACAGTTTAACAACATTGATTGCTTTGGGGCCCTTTGGTCCCTTTTCAGTATCAAAGCTGACTTTGTCACCTTCGGAAAGGCTCTTAAAGCCATTGCCCTGAATGGACGTATGGTGTACAAAAGTATCGACGCCGTCTTCAGCTGTTATAAAGCCAAACCCTTTACTGTCGTTGAACCACTTCACTGTTCCTTGTGCCATTTTCGTTCCTCCTTCTCTTAAACTCAAACTCAAAAGGGACTCAAATAAAAAAGAAGCCGCAAAGTTCAAAGTCTTTGTGGCCTCTTACGATCGCAAAAACCTTTAAAGTTCTGTTAACAGAATAACATATCCTCTGAAGTTCGTCAATCAAATTCTGTAATTGGTAGTGTCTCAGTTTGTTTTTGCTCTGGATCACCTGAGTTCTGGTAGTGGGAAGGCGGAAGCCGCCCACACTTCGAGAAATGGCCGAATAGACAATTTTCAGTATATACCGGCAAATGGAATCCAAAGGCAATGATCCAGAGCAAAAACAAACTGAGACACTACCCTGTAATTCGGGCAGTTGCTTTTTTCCTTCCGTCTGTTTCATAATTTTATAAACGAAGATTGAGTCCCCGCAAAAGAAAAGTAAAGAGTCAGGCATGATCAGAAAGCACATTAAAACTGCAAAAGCACTTATAGAACCGATCGACAAGCATCAGACTGACCGGCCCGGGTTGCCATTATGGTGAAAACGCGGTGGCACCCCGGAGATGCCTTTGTTAAGAATATATTTTCATCAATAGCCCCCCGGATCGATTTTTTGAGTTCACTTTTCTGTTTCTGTTTGGACTATAAATGGCGGAAAAAGCTTGTATCGTCCTCCGGAGTAAAGAATGGGGAAAAAGTTCTTGATATCTGCACAGGAACAGGGAAACTGGCATTCCTGCTTTCCAGGAAGGTCGGACCGCAGGGATCGGTCGTAGGGGCCGATTATTGTGAAGAGATGCTGGAGCTGGCAAAGAAGAACATTGGTTCCGCGGCATCAGACATCTCTTTCGTCCTTGCCGATGCCAAGGACCTCACTTTTGATGATAATACATTCGATGTCGTTACCGTGGCTTTCGGTTTGCGGAACATTTTTGAAACGTCGGTCGCCCTGCGAGAGGTTTGCAGGGTGCTTAAACCGGGCGGTAGATTTTTTTGCCTCGAACTTACGCGTCCGCAAACAAAGTGGTTAATGCCTTTCTACAACTATTACTGTTTTCATATTATGCCCGCCGTAGCGAAAATGATTCTCAAAACAGATACGCCCTATAGTTATCTTCCCAGGTCGATCCAGGCCTTTCCTTTAACCGGCGAGTTCAGAGAGACCCTTGAAAAATGTGGTTTCAGCAGTGTTACTGTTTATCCGATGAGCCTTGGCATAGCAACCATCTTTGGCGCCAGTAAAGGATAGCAGTGCCTGAGTTCATGAATGCGATGTCTCGCCCTTCCCCCGGTCCCGAAGTCGCGGCCTAACCCCGGCTATTTTTCGAGAAACAGTCAGTTCTAATCTGCATTGATCCGAACATTTTACGTCGCGGAGAACAATGCTTTACTATTCGTGCGCGCCGTGATATCTTTTAATCATAGATAATAAGGAGTTCGCATTCCGTCAGGCAAAGGAGAGCTAATGGGAGAGATAGTCCACACATCACGCATAAGGATTGAGAGGGAAAAAGGCCCTACCAGGAAGGCGTTGATCGAAGGTTTCGACGAGCCGGTTTATTATGGTGTGCATGGGGGGATAAAACACTTTTATAAAGTTGAAACTGAAAAAGAACACGCTGCCACACTTGATCATATTGTGGCTGCAACTGCGGCCTGAATGATGGGCACACTGGCCGCGGTGCTGGCTGGAAAAAAGATTTTCACATCAAAAGATCGCTATTGGGCGGAAGTGGAAGGCATCATTGAAAATGTGAATAATATACTGAAAATCACCCAAATCCTCGTCAAATACCACCTGAAAGTTCCCAGCGAAAAAGTCGGAGAAGCAAGAGCAGCGTTTTCTTCGTACATCGACGGATGCCCCGCGGCCCAGAGCGTTATCGGTTGCATTAATATTAAAGACGACCTGCAGATTGAGGAGGAATGATTATGAAGAACCCAATCACTCAGTCTTTGACGCTTTTTGTCCTGGCGCTGTTTCTCTTTTCAGGTTATGGGGTTTCTCTCGCGCAAGACACAGGAACAGCCAGGGTGATTTTTTATGTCAAATGATTTGACGTCGGCAAGGAGGCCCTGGAGGGGCTGAAGGGAGTAAAGAGAGTTGAAACAGGCTATCGCCACTCTAAGGAGATAGACACTGTTTATTATGATCCGGCGGTAATTAAGATTGAAGACATGGTGACAGCTCTAAGGAAAGCCGGTACTTTCATAGAAACAGTTAAATAAGAAATATTCAAAAAGCAGACAAGGACTGGCCGGGATTCTTAAGAAATAGACCGCTAAACTCTGGAAAAAGGAAGGAGAAACCTATGAGAACTTTTATTATCGCTATGATGGGACTATCAGTTATGTTCATCGCGATCACTACCGTCACGGCCGCAACTAACCTTGAAAAAGCGACCTTCGCAGGCGGATGTTTCTGGTGCATGGAACACGCCTTCGACGATATCCCGGGCGTGGTCTCGGTCACATCCGGCTACACCGGCGGATGGAAAAAAAATCCCACTTACGAAGAGGTCTCTGCCGGAGGAACCGGGCACGCCGAGTCAGTTCAGGTAGTCTATGACCCGACAAAAGTGACCTACGAAAAGCTCCTGAACGCCTTTTGGCACAACATCGACCCGACCTCCAAGGACCGGCAGTTCTGCGATTCCGGGCATCAGTATAGAAGCGCCATTTTTTATCATAATGAAGAACAGCACAGGTTGGCGGTGCAGTCGAAGGATCTGTTGGAAAAAAACAAACCCTTCAAAGGACCTATAGTAACCGAGATTGTGCAGGCCACCGAGTTTTACCCTGCAGAGGAATACCACCAGCATTATTACAAGAAGAATCCGGTACGTTACAAATACTACCGTTGGAGATGCGGTCGTGACGAAAGGCTTAAGGAATTGTGGGGCGATGAGGCGGGTCATATGTGAAATCTGAAGTTCAGGCGGCACAGGGTAATTTTTTCTGCTAAGTAGAGGAGGCGGGTGTGGCAAAGTTTGATTATGACATAGGCATTCTGGGCGGGGGCGCTGCGGGGCTTACTATTGCGTCAGGGGCGGCACAGTTCGGCGCAAAGACACTTCTCATAGAAAAGGAACGATCATTGGGCGGCGACTGTCTTCATTTCGGATGTGTTCCGAGTAAAACTCTCATCAGGACTGCAAATGTTTATCATCTGATGAAGAATGCCGAAAAATACGGTCTGCCGCCCGTTGATCTTAAGCCCGTGGATTTTCGCGAAGTGGCCAAAAGAATCCAGTCGGTCATAAGTGTTATACAGGAGCATGATTCCGGAGAGAGATTCTGCACACTGGGCGCAAGGGTTGAATTCGGAAATGCGAACTTCACAAACGAGCACAGCGTCCGATTAAATGGAGAAACATTTTCCGCTAAAAGCTGGGTCATCGCCACTGGATCTTCACCTGCCATCCCTCCCATTGAAGGCATAGACAAAACTCCCTATATAACCAACAAAGAGATCTTTTCTCTGTCCAGTCTTCCAAAATCAATAATAGCGATAGGTGGAGGCCCCATATCAAGCGAGTTGGCACAGGCATTCAACAGACTGGGAACGAGGGTCACTGTAATAGAACTGGGCAATCAGATTCTCGGAGTTGAGGACAAGGATATGGCAGACCGTCTCATGAATATCCTGATTTCCGAGGGCGTAATATTCCATTTGAGCTCGTCCATTCTCGGAGTAAAAGATCTGGGCAATGAAAGAGAAGTTATTATTAAAGACAGCAGCGGCAGCACCTTGAGTCTGAGGGCTGAGACCATACTTGTTGCAGTTGGGAGACAAGCGAACCTGAAAGGCCTCGGCATTGAGGACATATCGTTGGAATTCGACAAAAAAGGTCTGAAGGTAGACGACTGGCTCAGAACAAGTCATAGACATATCTTTGCCGCAGGTGATGCCACAGGGGCATATCAATTTACTCACGCAGCCGGGTATGAAGGCGGCATTGTTCTCAGCAATGCTATTCTGCGTCTGCCGAGGTCCGTGGACTATACCAACTTTCCCTGGTGTACATATACAGACCCGGAACTTGCGAGCATAGGAATGAACGAAAAAAGAGCCACGGCAGCGGGTATACATTACTCTGTCTGGACCGAAGAGTTCAAGGCTAATGACAGAAGTCTCGCAGAGGGATATGAAGCCGGAAAGATAAAGCTCCTCCTGGATGAGCACGAAAGACCGGTCGGCATCCAGATCTTGGGGCCTCATGCAGGAGAATTGGTCAGTGAATGGGTGTCTGTTATGAATGGGAAGGTCAAGCTTTCGACTATTGCGTCAGCCGTTCATCCTTATCCGACCCTCGGTGAGATTAATAAGAAAGTCGTCGGAGATTTCTTTTCCAGTAAGATTTTCTCTGAAAAGGTAAAAAAAGCGCTGAAATTCTTTTTTAATCTGAAAGGGAGAGCTTGCGGAGTATAAAGACAATTAAGGTAATAGGTATTTACTTAGCTCTTTGTCCACAACATCATCGTTCACAAAGATAAATTAGTGCGCCCGGAGGGATTCGAACCCCCGGCTTTCACGTTCGAAGCGTGAATTTCTAATCCACTGAATTACGGGCGCGACTTTGCATTGTTAACCCGGTTGGATCGGCACGGTCATGTTGGAAACCTCTGAGCAGCGCGTGCTCGTGCCTTCTCAACCTCTTCTGCACGGTTCCTCGGCTCTGCGCTCGTCTCAAGCGAACTCATGAGGTTTCTAGAAACTGCCGCTATCTTATCAACAGCTGCAAGGAATGCAGCTTCGTTCATTTTCGAGGGCTTGTGGAAGCCGCTAATCTTTCTCACGAATTGCAATGAGGCTGCACGAATTTCTTCGTCCGCAACCGGAGGTTCGAAGTTGAACAACGGTTTTATGTTTTTACACATAGACGTAACCCCGATGTGTCAGAGTCACAAAACTAGTCATAGCTCCTCCTATGCGTGCGTCATTCTGTAATTTTATCATAACTTTATTGTATCACTGAAGTTCTTCTCTTAAAAGAACGAAAGTCATGATGATTATTTTTGGTTATTCGTACCTGAGAGGTCGACGTACTGTCCCGAGTGTCACCGGCTTTTGTTTATTCTCAATTAACGAGTATATTCCTTTTTGTTGATCATGTCAGCCAACCCGATTATTAGGATACCCTCAAAATATAATCGCAATATATTGCGATTATATGTCTTTCCACAATATATTGCAATCATAATCACGGCATATTGTTGTTGAAAAGATGCGGCCTTTTTCAGGCATTGATATCGTTTTATTTTTTCCTGGCACATAAATGGCTATATAAGAGTTGGCTGAACAAAATTCAATAATGCCGTTACAGAGTTTCCAGCTGAGAGCCGCTTTTCCTGAGCTTGTAGCTGAAACAGTATCGGTAGTATTTAAAAAACGTGATCAGCTTTTTAAAATCAAAAGGAGGCGAGGGCACAGGCTGAATAGCTGAAAAGTTAAAAACAAGGCAAATAGCTGTGGCCATCCTTATCGAGGAGGGGATAGTCTAATCTCCTGTCCCAAACCCGAGGAAGCTAAGGATTGCTCAAAAAGCAAATGGGCTCACATATCAAAAAAGGAGGAACTGTCATGAAGACCCACACAGAATCGCGAAATGATGTGCAAGGCAAACGCAAGTGGACGCCTGTCGACGTGGTGATGCTCCCCGGGTATGTGTATAGCTGGGCTGATATGAAATGGGCCGAGCGCGCTGTCGAACGAGTCCCTGGCGTTAAAGCCGTAACTGAAGAGATAGGAATCAGCGCGTTTGAAATGATTAAGCAAAAAGACGGGGTCGTGGACGTATTTGAGAACGGCAAAAAATTGCCCGGCGGGTCGTTTTTGTTAGAGAGCCATGCGCTTAACTTTATCAGCGACCGAATTGAGCGCCAGCAGCGCGTCGAGTCCCTGATCGAGCATGATTGTTTTCACGAGCATTATCTGCTCAAAAAGGTCGGGCGGTGCGGCTTCAATTGCGACGGTAGTTGTGCGAGATGTTGTAGGTAGTCAAAACAAAATTCAATAATGCCGTTACAGAGTTTCCAGCTGAGAGCCGCCTTTCCTGAGCTTGTAGCTGAAAACAGTATCGGTAGTATTTAAAAACGTGATCAGCTTTTTAAAATCAAAAAGGAGGCGAGGGCACAGGCTGAATAGACAGGGACAAGATTCAGACGTTGGTAAAAAAGGAGGAACTGTCATGAAGACCCACACAGAATTGCGAAGTGATGCGCAAGGCAAACGCAAGTGGACGCCTGTCAACGTGGTGATGCTCCCCGGATATGTGGATAGCTGGGCTGATAAGAAATGGGCCAAGCGTGCTGCCAAACGAATCTCTGGCGTTAAAGCCGTAACTGAAGAGATAGGAATCAGCGCGTTTGAAATGATTAGGACAAAAGACGGGGTTGCGGACGTATTTGAGAACGGCAAAAAATGTCTCGGCGGGTCGTTTTTGAGAGAGGACCATGCGCTTAACTTTATCATCGACCGAATTGAGCGGCAGCAGCGCGAAGAGTCCCTGATAGAGCATGATTGTTTTCACGAGTGCGACGGTAGTTGTGCGACATGTTGTAGATAGTCAAATAGGTGGACATACCGAAAATCCGTGATTGATTTATGTATACCATCTTAATCCGGCTTGATAAGCCGGTTTTTTTTATGAAATCCTTCTCTGAAACCAGGCGACAGGGTTGCGCGAAGGCTCAAAAAGATTATTTCGTGTCAATCAGGCCCTGCAATCTCCATTTAGGAAACACTCTCTCCTTGTTTTGAATGTTTATATTACGCAACACTCTCATTGCAATTGGCACAGTTTTCGAGGGGCAGGTCCGCTGCCTTAAAGGCTCAGGACGCTTCTTTAAACGTCCGTGCTTTATGCCCAGCTTATCCAGGCGCCACCTCAAAGTGCTCGGATTGACGCCAAGCAATTCCGCTGCACCACCAGGACCATGAATCCTTCCGTTGGCAATTTCCAGAACTTTGCTCAGGTGCAAAGCTATCGCTTCATCGAGGTTCAAAGGAGCTTCCTGTTGAGGAATGGTTTCTCTTGCTCTTTCTGCGGGAAGCAGCGAATCAAACATCAGTTGTGCTCCCCTGTGCAGTATCAACTCCCGCTCCACCAGGTTCACCAACTCACGGACATTCCCCGGCCAGGCATAGTCCATCAGCCTCTGCAAGGCGCCCGGCACAATGTTGGGAGCGATCGCAAAACCCAATTTCCTGCTTTTTTGCGCAACATAATAGCGGGTCAAGGCCGGGATATCTTCCTTCCTCTGCCGGAGCGGCGGCATGATAATTGGGAAGACGTTCAACCGGAACCAGAGATCCTCGCGAAACCGATTTTCCGAAACCATGCTTTCCAGGTTGCGGTGGGTCGCTGCTATCACCCTGAGATCCACAGGTATAGTCTTACTGCCGCCGACCCGCTCGAGGACACCGCTTTCAAGCACCCGAAGGAGACGCACCTGTGCCTGGAGCGGCAGTTCACCGATTTCATCCAGGAATATGGTCCCGCCGTCAGCGCGCTCGAAGCGGCCGCGCTTCTCAGCTACTGCGCCTGTGAACGCTCCTTTTTCGTGACCAAACAATTCGCTGTCTATGAGGCTTTCTGGAATTGCGCCGCAGTTTACCTTTATAAAGGATTTGTCCTTTCGCGGTGACGAAAAATGAATAGCATTGGCGACCAGTTCCTTGCCCGTCCCAGTTTCCCCCAGGAGCAGCACTGTATTATTCAGTGGCGCAACCTGCCGGACCATCTCCATAACATCTCTCAATCCTGAATTCTCCCCTATAATCTCGTCTCCCGCCTGTAATATGAGTTCCCTGTTCAAAAAACGGTTGTCGTCGAGCAGGATGTCCCTGTATTTCAATAATCTTTCATGAGTTATGGCATTTGAAAGGGCGATGGCAAAGGGTTCGGCGACGACATCGATCAGCTCGACGTGACTTTGAGTATACTTGCCCTCACCCTTGGCTCTGAGTGCGAGGGAGCCAATCCATTCCTGTTCTATCCAGAGCGGTAACACAAGCTCTGAGTTCCCTTTCAACTCCGATTTGATGAGATTGGTAACAGATCTGATTAATTCGGTGGAATCAGCGGAGCCGCGAATAAAAGGTTCGTGAACGTGTTGCTCCGGCGCCTTTAGCAGCGACCAGACTTTCTCGGAAACCGGGATAATATCAGGAATTTCGATCTTCCCATGCTCCGCGTGGGCCACTCTCCTGATTGCGCTCAGGCCCTCATCACAAATGAAAAGGAAAAGGATGTCAAGTGGGAAAATCTGCCTCAAATACTCAAAAGCGCTCATCAGCGCGGTTTCTATATGAAGACTACCGCAGATCCGGACTGTCACTTCCCTGAAAAATTCATCTTTGTTGAGCATATTCACCAAACCTGATTATTCGCATGCATGGAACAATCTCAACATACTGCAATTATATCCTTGCCTACAATATATTGCAATCGTAATAGCGGCATATCGTTGTTGAAAAGAGACGGCCTTTTTCAGGCATTGATATTATTACATTTTCCCCCTGGCACATATAAATAACCCTGTGCGTGATTCGGGACAAAACGTGCGTTTCTAAATCCCCCTCAAAGATGCCTTTCTGGAAGCCTTATTTTAAGCCGTTTCTCTGCTCTGATTTACGCGTCTCATAATCAGGTGTTTTAGAGACGCCTCTTTTTACACTATAGCATCCATATATGATAAAATAAATTATGAAACTGCATGTGGTAGTTGAAAAAGACGAGGCAGGCTATTATGTAGCCGAAGTTCCAGCACTTCCTGGGTGTCTTTCGCAAGGTAAGACATACGAAGAGTCTATCGCCAATATCAAGGAAGCTGTTCAAGGGTGGTTCGAAGTAATGGAATCCAAACAGCCGCATGACCCCTCCACTCTTATCGAAGTCGCCGTTTAAATGGGCGAAGGCGTAAGGCTCTGTTCCGGTTCCGAGGCGGTTCGTAAATTTCAAAAGGCTGGCTGGATCGCTATCCGTCAAAAAGGTTCTCATGTGATGATGACAAAGCCAGGCTACCAGTGGACATTGTCTATTCCTCAACACAGTGAACTCGGACCAGGACTGTTACGGAAATTGATCTCGCAATCCGGGATTACCGTAGAACAATTCAATAATCTCTGACATCAAATATAGCTGTAGTTGCCACTGATAGACCTAACGGACACTGTACGGTAAAGTACTTTTCTCGCCAGGTGGGTTTCTTTTGGGAAAGCACACCAAACTCAAAGAAGGACCGCGTGTTCAAGATTTTCTTGGAGGAGTCACACCGGCAGTGGTGGGCATGGTGGTGAGTGCTGCGGTGCTCCTGGCACCAGGTATACTCCATGGCTTAGCCAGCTTGGGTCTTATGGCAACCGCTCTCTTGCTGATGGTGCGTTTTCAGTGGCATCCTGCCTGGGTCCTTGCCATAGGAGTCGCTATGGGTGCTGTCGGCGTTGTCAGATGAAAAACGAAGAGAAGGATAACATAAAAGGATCTGCTTTGAGCCGGGGCGGTGTATTTAGAAGATAGATATAACAGTTTGCCTTTGCACACAACTGCAGCGGAGTGTTCGTATGATAAATAAATTACTGCAAATTTCGAGAAGTGACGCAGAACTCGCCCATTTGCTCGATGAAGCCAATGATTACGCACATGTATACGTGCTTGCGAGGCAGAGGCGGAAGGGCTGTGACGGCATGGGGGAATTGGCAACCGTGAAGGAGGAGTTCAGGGATGTCGTCGATAAGGCGCGGAACGGTAACATTCTCATCCAGTAACTAATGCCTTGGGGTGAAAAGATGAGGTCCTTGGTTTGATTCGTGAAGAAACACGTAATAGCAAAAGTTCTCTTAACTCTTTCCGCAAAGAAACCCAAACCTCAATATCGTTAACTTCTGAAATAGATGTGCTCAGATAATCTACGGAAAACCTTGCTACTTAGGAACTAAAGTTCGCCTCTGTTTTTCAGCACTTTTTCAATCTCAGCAATTCGTTCCTCATACTTCCCGCACTCTTCTTCGAATTCTGTCTGCATATTCCGCGCCTTTTCACCACCGATATGAATCGAGGTCTTGTCGAAAGTGAATGAATGCATCTCTTCAAGATCACAAAGTCCTTCCTTAAGTCGAGCGTGCTCAACCTTAAGTTTATATGTTGACATATCAGCCGGATTTTTATTCATTCTCTAAACCTCCGTTCTTCGTGTGATTATATTAAAGTTCGATCTGACTTCACAGGACAATGGCCGAAATGAAACCTCCTGTCAGCACCATATAAAGAATATCGACTTTTTGAACAACTCGGCCGGCTTCGTCAGATCCCCCCCCACAAGTTTCGACATATCCCACGGGATATCAACAGCAAACTTGATAGTCACGAAGAGAAGCGTTATTTTTACGATCATGTTTTTTTCATCAGGTTAGTCAGGTTATCTCTATCGACTTTCCTTACCTCAATACCGGCATCGGCAAGGACATATTCCGGCCCCTTGCCTTCAAAGGGAGCCTCTGTATAAAGAATATCAATGCCCTTTTCCGCGAGGAAAACCGCGAGACTTATCCCCTTTCTCTTTTCCAAACTTCGAAAGGGATTTTCAATTATCTTTTGTGATAGCACTTCTCCATCCAGCCCCTGATCCCATACGGCGATAAACGGTGCGCTACTGAAATGCTCCGAGACGGAGCCGTCCCGATCCGCAAGGAGCACGGCATGCCGTGTGTAGTCTTTCCTCTCAGGCTCATAATGGATAATCACCCTTTCCACAAAGGGAACGTTTTCTTTTATCTTTCTTTCTATGTCGTCAGCTATCTCGTGGGCATCCTTTAATCTTTTGACAGAGAGCCGGAGGATTGCACGTACGAATATATACCTGCCGGAATTCCTTGCGTTCACATCAGCTATCTCCTTAACTACCTGGAATCCTCTGATAACTTCTTCTATCTTCTTAAGCGTTCCCTTATCCACTGATGCATCCAGAAGGCTTTTCATAGAATTCCTGAGAATTCCGTATCCCGATTTTACGACGGCGATCAAAACAACCATGGCCGAGATCCTGTCCATAGCCGGATATGAAAACTTTGCGCCTATTATCCCAACTCCGACAACAATCAGGGATGCCGTGTCCATCTTCCAGTTTTCCGCATCAGCAATCAGAGCTGGAGAATTCACGGCTTTTGCGATCTTTGATTCATATTTATAGAATAACAGATTGGGAAGGGCCATCAAAAAGACAGCAAACATTCCGACATCGAGGTTCTCAAGACTGACGACCGGTTTGACTATAATCTTTGCTATCCAATAGGCGGCAAGGAAGATCAATCCTGAAGAAAGCGCTGCCGCGATGCTCTCGACTTTGTACAGGCCCCATGGGAACTTTTCTGATTTCTTCTCAGAAAGGTAAATGCCGCCTGTTACAAGGAGACTGCCGAGCACGTCCGTAAGGGAATGTACCGTCTCTGCTAAAATAGCGGCGCTGCCGGTGAAGATGTAGAGGAGAAATTTTATTGTCGTGAGCAAAATATTCAGCACTGAAGACATAAGCGCCTGCTTCTTGCCTTCATAAGCAGTTGCATAGCTCATTGCTGTATTCTCCGTGCTTCCTTATATATTAGCGGCAGGAAAGATTATTTTACCGCTCTTATAACGACAAATGAGTCTTGGCCGGGACCTTCCCTTAACCTCTCTCTTGCTGCCCTCGATAAAGCCTCAAGCGTGGCTCAACGTCTGAGCTAAACCATATTATCAAGAACAGCCGCTGAGTGATGTCCTTTCCGGACCCACGCCCTGACCTTCCACTCTACTTCAATGAGCGCAGCCTTCTCCTTGCGTATGTCCGCCACAGCATTGCATGGGCGTAAACTCCGGAAGAGACCCATTCTTGAACATCACGACATTTTCTTTAACGTTCTGTGCCCGTGTCTGATAAACTCTTATGCCTGATAGATTCAGCCCTCTGAGAGCGCCACTGCCGATCCCGCCGACCACAACTACATCAACCTGCTTATCACCCAGCGCCCTGATGGGATTACACTGCCCGTGAGCATGATGCTGATCCCTGTTGGCTATTACCGAAACATCGTTTGTTTCGGCATCTACAACAACGAACATAGGCGCCGTGCCGAAATGGTTATACACCATGCTTTCGACTCCTTCATTCTTTTCTACGGGAAAACATACTTTCATCACTCTACCTCCTCATTCTTTTTATCAATCTCGATCCTGAGTGCCATGCCTTTTACAAGACACTCAGCGATCTTTTTATGAGCCTCATTCAATATCCTGCCGAATGTCGCGCGTGAAATCTCCATTTTACCGGCCGCGTCCTCATGATAAAGCCCCTCGTGGTCTGCCAGCCTTATAGCCTCAAATTCGTCCAGTCTGACAGATATTTCTTCAAGTTCGGTAAGGGGGATACCCCTGGGCTTAAAATATATGGCATTTGGTCTGGATTTGATACATCTGCATTTTTTAGGTCTCGCCATAAGATAATTATAAGCATATGCTCATAATACGTCAAGCTCTTCTCTCGTAGCAACGGCAGCCAGGACTATTTTGCAATACTATCATCTATGACAGCCAAAATAGTGCGGGCAAAAATAACGGAATTGTATCTTTGACAAACCCACATTTGATTTGACATTAACATCCTGAGATTGTACTATATGTATACATAAACCGGTACTGACGAACAGCCCGGATCAGAGGAGCTTGCATTGCGCAAGACTTCCTCGATCCGGGTTTTTTAGTTTTTTGCACTGAAACAATGTTGGAGGTAATGACAATTTAAAAAACAAAATTACATTCTGGTCTGGCACATTCACACGTATTGACAGTTATATATTAGTGCATATACTATATAGGCACTATGACATAACGTCCTTAAACCTCAAGGTGCAGAGGTCAAAAGGGATTGGGGCCAAAACCCAAGGCAGAAGACGCCGACCAGGAAGAAACATTTTTCTGAGTTGACGTCTTTTTTTGTTTTAAAGAGGAGGTAAATGCAATGTAGAAAAAAAAGAAAAGGCAGATAGCCTGTAAACTATCTGCCCCATTTTCATAGTCGTCTACCTTTGGCAGCGACAAAGACTTTTAAATCTAAGATGCGTTAAATAGTCTCCGAACAATTCTATTTAACCATCCCTCACTTTAAAAGTCAACAGTAAAAATGCACTAAAGTGCAAATAGGGGTGGTTTGTCATGAAAAAACCAAGGCAAAAACCTAATTATCCCAGAGAGGTAAGAACACCGATGCGAGGGGATAGAATAAAGAAGTCGAATACGTCAATGGTGAGAAGATTATAATTTACTTCCGCTACGAGTTAGAAGGCGGGGCCTTTTTCTTCGGTCCCGCCTTCTTTTTAACTGGGGACTTTTTCTCTGCTGGAGGCACTGACAAAAGAGCACTTATAATGCCCTTGAAGTCAGCTTCCTTTATTTCTTCTGGTTGCTCGTTTTGTTTTTTTTCTTTAGTCAAGTTAGTCCCGGTAGTAAAGCCTCTTACCTTCAATGCCCTTCAATGCCGCATCTGTTCTTATGCTATCACTGACCTTTCTACTATTATAACGAAAGTCAAATTCATTTGCATATTTTTGTAAGTGCTGCTCACCGACATGATGAAATGTGCCGACTAACCCACGCTTCAATAAACTGTAAAAATTCTCACAGGTATTAACGTGAGCTATGCCCTTAGTATATTGTTTCATGCAATGCTTGACAATGCTATGGTCAGAAAATTCCTTCCCGACTTTGTTATAACTTTTATGCTCATCCGTCATTAGATGAGATTCTTTGCTTGCTTGTTCAGTCAGGACAGTTTTTAAAGTTTTTGCGGTTACATTTGGCACATGAAAAGATCGAGCATCACCGCCACGCTCCACCAAGGTTACAATCTTCATCTTATGACCTGCACCACGCGCACCTTTTGCTTGAGTATTGTTATTGCCCCAGTATGTTTCATCGGCCTCAACAAACTTACCATTACCGCCGAGCTTCGTTAAAAATTCCGGGGCCTTCATAGCTTCGCGGATTCTATGAGTCATAAACCATGCGCTTTTATAAGTAACACCGAGCATCCTGTGTAATTGATGACTGCTCATGCCTTTCTTAGAAGAGCAAATAAGATATGTCGCATAAAGCCATTTATCAAGAGAGATATGACTATCTGCAAAGAGAGTGCCTACAGTAACAGTAAATTGCTTCCGGCACTTACTGCACTTCAATACGCCCTTCCTGGTAGATTTGCCCTGTAAGCGATATATCTTGTCAGCATTGCCGCAATGAGGGCAAACAGGGCCATTAGGCCAACGGATAGCCTCAAGATATTCTCTTGCCGCTTCCTCACTCTTAAACTGATCTGCCATTAACCCTGTATTTTTCATTGTTATTCCCTCCTGATGATATTAATTCTATCAGGTTACGTTGGGTTTGTCAAGTATATAATTCCGTATTATTATAATTTTCAACTTTCAGTGAGGGTCATAAAACACGACATTGTCATTTTCACTTATTTCCAGAGATACGCGCTTTAACAGGTCTGGTGGGTAACAAATATTTTCAATTTAATATGTTTCATCCCAGAATCGAGGGCATCATCTCGCGGCTCCGAATAGACCTTTACAGGCCAGATGCCCATTTCCCGCCACGCACTTTATTCAGGACTACCTCTGACCCAACAGAGGGTTTCATGCGGTAGTGCGTCTGAAATATTGATTAAGTTGGCAACGTCCTCTTCTCCGTCCCATTTCCCTGGCTCGAACTTAAATGTTCGCTTTCATCCTTCTTCCAGCAGTCCCAGCTTCCCCGCTAGCCATTTCGTTGTCGTGGCCTGAATAAGGATGGTCATAAGGATAGCAATGAAGGTAATGGCGGCAATCGTCTGGGCCTCCGACACTTTCCTTCCGAGCAGCAACCCAGCAAGTGCTGCAGGGATGACGCCAGTCTCTCTTGTCCAGCACATAAAAAGCATTTCGTTAAAGCTCCATCGGGCGCGTCTGTCGGGGATAGAGCATAAAAAAACGGCAGTCGGCCTCGCAACGAGCATAAACAGTGTAATGACGATGATTCCGGCGAGCAGGAATTTACTTATAAGACCGAAATCGACCTGCGACCCCAAGATGATGAATATGAACATCCTCATGATCATAGCTGTTCTGGCAACATATTCTTCCAGCTTTTTCTTCTCTTCCTGCTTCATCTGAAAGCCGAAGGCTCTCTTGTTGCCAAGCATAATGCCAAACACAAAGACCGCCGTGAAGCCGCTAGCCTGCAAGTTTTCTGCACCCAGATAGGTCCCGACAACAGCCATTAGGGTTACGACAGGAGCATATTTAGCCAGGAAGTCGTACTTTTCATGGGCAATAAGCAGCAAGCTGAGATACCCTATTCCCAACCCTATAATAATGCCTACTACAGACTGTTTCAAAAGGTCCGTCAGGGATGTAATCAGGGAAAAACCCGCAGAGCCCATGGCAACAGACAGGACCGCAAATGTAATGACGGAGCCAGTTGTGTCATTAAAAGCCGATTCGCTGATCAGCGCTTGTGAAACCCTCTCTTTTATTCTGACTTGGCGGAAAATAGGTATTATCGTCGCAGGGTCGGTCGGAGCAAGGACCGACCCAAGTAGCATGGACGTTGTCAAAGGGAGTCCTATGACATAATATGAAGCCACTCCCGTGAGCACCATCGTTACGAGTACCCCTAATGTGGAAAGGGCCGCCAGTGTAATCCAGATTTTTTTTAGAACCTTTAAATTCACCGAAGCCCCGCCGTCAAAGAGGATATAGCAGGCACCGAAGATAAGTATGATTTGGTTCAGTGCAGTTCCGGCTGGAATAAGCAATAACCCTGTCACTTCGGGTCCGAGAATTATGCCGGCTACCAGGTATATCGCCACGTCGGGAAAGTTGAACTTCTGCGACAGGAATCCAGAAATAGCCCCAGCGGCGAGAATAACGGCAAAAGAAAGCAGCAGTTGTTTAGCTATCTCAAAGCTAATCGCAGGTTCCACGCACCTTCTCCCGGAAGTTTTCTTGATTATAACAAAATACCTCCCTTGCGCGGAGGGCGTCTTAGTTGATGTTTCTCCCCATCTTCGGCTTAAGAGGATACTCTCAGCCTTTCAGATGCTTTTTCCTGTCCAACGCCCGCTGCACAGTTCGACATTTACTGTGCATTCTCAGACCGGCCGAATACTTAAGGTTTTTTTGTAGGTGCTACCCTGTCAAAACAGTGCCAATGCGATGTTATGGACTTGAGATCGCCGCACCGCCGGAAATCTATAAAGCCAAGACAGAAGCAAAGAAAAATCCATTTACTGATACTGATAAACAAAAACAAACTTTCAAGAACCCTTCCCTCATGTATCAAATCTCCCTTTACTCCCTGACCTGAAGATATTTTCTGTTATAATATACCATGCTATGTAAGGGAAAATACCCTCGGAAATTAACCCCGTTTTGGAGAATGGTGGTTGAAATGGGGGCTATAATCTTTCTATTTTATGCCAATCTTTTGATGAGAGAATTTACTCATGCCAACGGACAGGGAAAGAGCTTGTTTTTTGCCGTTAAAGACATTTTTACGCCCACTAACTTTGTCATTGCTATCATTGCTTCACTGATCGGTTCTGTAGTTTTTGAATATCTTCGAAAGAAGCCTTTTTGATAGAGGGCACCATCTGGATAGATAATCTGTAGAGGCCACCAGTCCTGGTCGTGCCTGACCGTTATCTGCCCCCAGACCCGTTGCTTACCTTTCTTGACAGCCTTTGATTATGCCGACTAAACAAATAATAAGAACCAGGAATCCCACGCACTTTAGCATCAACGCGGCATAATCAGACAGTCGGCATTATATCTGCAAGCGGGCATCGAAAAGAGCAATACTGCACAGAAAAAACTCTCTCTTCTGCAAAACACTCCGCGGTGCACAGGTGGCGGCATCTTTATGAGGCTGATCCATACCCTATACCTGCAATCTGGCCAAGGTCAATCCTTTCGATTACCTCGTGGTTTTACCGGAATCACACGATCTTCCGAACGTTTAATGCCGGAAGAAACTGACACCGTTGTCTATTTCGATCAACGCTGAGACCAACAAAACACGAATTGTCTTGCGTCAGACTTGCAGGGCGTGCTACGGGACAAAGTCCTCGTCAGTTGCGGCCTCACGAAACTATCGAGTAGAAGGTGCATATCAAGTCAGCGCCATTCATAGCTGTACCTTTTTTATTATTTTCTAAATACACCATCCTTGTGAAGCTAAATTAAATGCGATAGAATAAATTAGACATAAACATTCCGTTTGAAATACCCCCTAATGGGTATTTTAGGAGGAACCTATAATGGACAGGCCTGCTTCCGAACAGTGTGATATCAATATAAAGAAGCATAAGGAGTATCGTGATCAAATTCCTGCAATCGTGGATAATCTCGTATTGTCCTGCAATACACAGAATTGTTTTGATCATGTGGACCTGGAACCACTGCCTTCAAAAGAATCTGTTATAGAGATAACGCATCTGGCGTGTCGGATACTGTATCCCGGTTACTTCTCTCATACACGAATAGATAAAGTTAATCTTATTTACTATTATGGCCAGGAAGTGACATCGCTCTTTGAAATGTTGTCCAAACAGGTTGGTTTCGCAATACGGCATGAATGCCGTCGTCGTAACCTTGCGTGTGTTGAATGTGAGGAGCAAGGCGAGGCGATTGCTGCAAATTTTATGAAAGAGCTTCCTAATATAAGAATTTTGCTTGCAAAGGACGTTCGTGCTGCCCATGACGGTGATCCGGCAGTGAAGAGCCATGATGAAGTAATATTCAGTTATCCCGGTCTTTTTGCAGTTACCGTGCATCGGGCGGCACACCAGCTATATAAACAAAATGTGCCGCTGATTCAGCGCATAATGTCTGAATATGCTCACGGCATAACAGGCATCGACATTCACCCTGGCGCTCGGATTGGGGAGAGTTTTTTCATCGATCACGGGACCGGTGTGGTTATCGGAGAAACAACAAGAATAGGAGACCGCGTCCGCATCTATCAGGGTGTTACGCTAGGGGCACTGTCTCTTTCAAAAGATGAAGTGGAACGACTGCGAAATAAAAAGCGTCATCCCACGCTTGACGATGACGTAATCGTTTATTCCGGCGTTACCATATTGGGTGGCGATACAGTGATTGGTGCACGGTCGGTAATAGGAGGCAACGTATGGATTACAACATCGGTCCCGCCTGATACAAAGGTATTCATGAAAAATCCGGAACTGATTTTTAAGTAAAATTGTCAATTGAAAATAAACACGCTCGAAGGTATAGCTGAGGTGTCAGATTTCAGGTGTTCATCAGATGGCGACTAACGAGTCTGTAAAAATAGTCAGCATTAAAACTACGTCCTTTTCAAAGTCGGAAACGTCCGTAGACAGCTCTGCATTCAGGCATTCCACTAACATTCCGGCCGCAGAGTCCTCCTGCTCAGGGAATCATTCAACAATAGCCGAACGGGTCGAATTGCCTTGATTAGCGGCAAGACTCGACGGGTTCAGACCACATTGCTGTTGTTGCTGGTTAGGACCTGATAGCCATGTTTTATTACAGTTATTTCGGAACCAGTGCGCGACGCAAACTACCACTCTGAATCAATATATGGCATAATTGAATAACAATTCACTTTAAACAGCATTGACCATGATCACATTGAAAACAATATTTATATGCTTATTGTGCATTGCCGCCGGAATTGTGATTGGAGGCTATCTTTTTTCCCGGTCGCAACCCAGGTCGTTATTGGCCATAAACCGATGCGAAGACTGTATGAGCTACAAAGACCTGGCTGGGCTGCTTGCTTCGGTTTCAATCCAGAGAATGTCGGGTATTATCCCTTTCATCGCTTTTGAAACAGACAAAACAATAGCAGTCAAGCTCCCATTTCAAAAAACACACTTCCATTATGTCATTGTTCCCAAGAAAGATATCAAAAACATCGGAGAGCTTCGCGAGGAGGATGCCGCTTATCTAACTGATGCATTCCTCGTTGCAAGGCATATTATCGAGAAGGAAAAGTTGACCCGGTATCGTATCTACACAAACGGACCTTCTTCTCAGGACGTCACTTATTTGCATTTTCACCTGGTTGACTGATATATCCAACAAACAGACAGCAACTCGGTCCACCCCCCCAATCCCGGGAAGGAGCAGAATAATTCTATAGATCTTCGAGTTTTAGGTCGCCAATATAGTTCGCCTATTTTTGCGGAGCTACTTCTCACAGAAGTAAACAGCGGCGTTGTTTTCCCACAACTGCGGATTTTGTCCCGAACTTTTTGAAGTCTGACAAATCTGAACTTGCTGCCGAGCTGGATCAGTTCTAAGACAGTTCCAGTTCCCCAGTGTGGAATGCGGGTTGAAACCTTGCTTTGCAAGCGCCAAAAAATTGCAGAGTTTTTTACTGAGGAATTTTTGTGGATGTCACCGACTACTTGAGACCATCAGGAAGTTGAAGCTTACGATAGATTCTGTTTGAAGTCCGCGTTTTCGGATTCACTCAGCCGTAAGAACGTTACTGCACGATTTGCTCCCCTCGTTTGCAACTATTGTTTATTTTCCCAAGTTCCTTTGTAGTGGGCCGTGTAATGAAGGATATGTCTCTTCCGCTCAGGTGCTGCGCTTTGGCGATTCTAAAGGCTCATTCGCTACAGCCGCAAAACTCGCCCGGCGGGCTCAAACACTTGCGGCTGTTTAACGCTCCTTTCGCCAAGAATCGTTACAAAGCGCAGCGCCTGAGCGGAAGAGATACATCCTTATCACTGAATTTCGGCAATAGACTATCGACTATCGGCATGAAAAAAAGATGGTGAAATTGTGTTTACAACCCCGGTTGGATTTTCGATAATAACCCGCACTATTTTTAATGCCTTGAAAAACGCGGAGGAAGAATAGAAAATATTCTCATACGCAAAGAAAAGTGATTGGTACAAGCGGAACTAATACTTTATCTAACAACCGATATGAAATGTCTGCTTGTAGCTTTAACAACTAAAAAGTCTTACTCGTTCAGTGCGTGCCGGCAAACCCAATACCGGTGCGGGTGAGGTCTAATATCATTCCCTCCGCTTGTTGTTCATATGTAAATAGAATGTACATAATATTTAAAGTAGTAGGTTAGTTGATTTAAAAATAAAATTTGGCGGGAGCGTGTGGGAATCGAACCCACCCTGCCGGTTTGTGGCCGGCAACACTGGATTTGAAGTCCAGGAGGGACACCAGAACCCTATGCACTCCCATGGTTGATATTACTAGTTTTTTGCCATTTCTACAAGCGGCACATTTTCCACTGTGCTTATTTCGTCCCTAAATATGTCGCTATCGACACTTATCGCCATTAATGAAAAGAGATTAGCCATTGATAAAGCATCAAATCCTTTTAATAATCTTTCTGTAAACGTTTTTTCGGTTAATAATAGCAAATATCCATACTTCATTGCCCTCAACTTTGTAGACTACCCTATAATCGCCAACTCTTAGTTTCCAGTATCCCTCAAGGGTTTTTCTGAGCGGCTCGCCATATTGATGAGGGTATATCGAAAGGCGCTCCTCTATGGCTTTCCTGATACGTTTTTTTAGCGTTTCATTAAGTTTGGGGATGTCGATATCTCGAATATCTGGATGATATCTCAGCTCAAAGGCCACCTCTACCAGACCTCATCATGTTTAAGTGATTTCTTTCTGCTGAAAGTTTTTTCTCTGGTTTCGCCCAGTTGAACAAGGCCGATATCCTCTTCAATTTCGAGTGCTTCTTTCACAAGGTCCCGTACCTTCAAAGACAGGGAAACGCCATCTCTTTCGGCCAGGCGTTGGACATTGCTATATAGGGGCTTTTCAAGTACCACATTGATTCTGGGATTTCTTGTCGGCATAAAGACCTACCTCCTTCCTTTGGTGTTTCACTTATGGTACACCATATCGGTATTTATTTCAATGAAGTCGTGGCAACACACAGCTGCATATAATTAAGATTTTCAATACTTGGGTCGCCCGTTTTCGCAGGTGTTTTTTTTGCCGGCCCTAAGGTGCGTTCCTCTTAGAGGATACCGAAATTTGTGTAAGACAAAGAAGGAGGCAACTATTAGACTATCCTGCTGCATCGAACTCCAAGATGGACACTTGTGTTTCATTAAGTTGCCCCGCCCTGCTTTTTTTGCTAACCTTTAGATAGTATCCCGGGGGACGGCGCGGTAATTGATGGATTTTGATATAAGAAAGCTCAAGCATTTCGTAAGAGGAGGGAGTTTTGAAAATAACGTTTAAAGCGCTTGTCCTGTGTGCGGCGATGGGCGTGCTGCTTGCAGGGTGCTTTAGTCTCCAGCCGCAGATTGTTTTGAGCGGGAAAGAGAGCAAAAAAGTCGTGGGATTGAAAGCAGAGAGCTTCAAGTTCGAGCCCAACAACATAAGGGTCTTTGAGGGAGATACGGTCCTTTTCCGCATCGAAAACAGTTCTGATTCGGCGCACAACTTTACGATCACAGACCCGCAGCAGCAGGTACTGCAGAGCGTTGCTCTTCCGGCCAAGAAAGAGGTAGACCTCAACGTCTCCTTTGAAGAGTCCGGAGTCTACGAGTTCTACTGTGACAAACCCCTTCATTCCTCATTCGGCATGAAGGGACGGGTTGAAGTGGTAAAGAAACCTCTATAACATGATGAGGGTGAATGATGGGTGAGGGAGTAAAAAAAGCACTGGTCCTTGCAGTCTTCTGCTTCTTCTCTGCCGCGGCATCAGCGGCCCAACCCGCTAATGCCGCGCATGGCGACGACATCCTCGGCATGTGGCAGAACGAAGAGCGTGACGCCATAATAGAGGTATACCAGTGCGGGGGGGAATACTGCGGCAGAATAGCCTGGATGAAGACGCCGGTTTATCCGTTGGAAGATCCACGTGGCCGGGCCGGACAGCCCAGGATGGACGATAACAATCCTGATCCGGGACTCAGAAACCGGCCTATCGCGGGTCTCAGGATTATGGAGGGCTTCATCTTTGACGGAAAGGACCAATGGCAGCGGGGCACAGTATACGATCCAAAGAATGGCAAGACTTACAAAGGGAAGATTTCTCTTGCCGCCCCGGATGTGCTGCGCCTACGGGGCTATGTCCTTTTTTCGTTCTTCGGACGCACTACCACCTGGACGAGAGTGTTCCATTGACAGGCGGCTCAGACCCTTTGCCGGATTGAACTGAGATCCCGGGAACCTTGTCTTGCATTCAATAAGGGATTATAATGGGTTGGGAGCACACTCCAATGGAAGTCTTAATTATAAGTACCAACACTAACCATCTTCCCATGCCTGTCATGCCATACGGCGCCTGTCTTGTTGCGGAAGCCGCTGAAAAAGCCGGACATAGAGTAAAACTATTGGATTTGATGTTCGAGCACGATTCAACACTGGCAGTGAAATCGGCGCTGCTGCGCCAAACTTACGACGTCATCGGGCTTTCCATACGAAATATCGACAACAATGACATTCAGCGCACGGCTTTTTTCTTAAAAGAACTGCAGCCTGTTTTACGTATCGTGAGAACGTTTTCTGATGCCCCTATAGTCCTCGGCGGCGCAGCTCTTGGGGTAATGCCCGAGGAAATTTTAAGGTATGCCGGTTCATCATACGCCGTTGTCGGCGAAGGAGACCGGACGTTTATCAGCTTGCTCAAGGCCATGTCATCGTCCAACCCGCCATACCGCATTCCCGGCATTGCATGGATAGAGGACGGACTGTACCGGCAGATCCCTCTTGTGCCGGAAAGTTGCACCGTCACATGCACTGTGCCCGATTACCACCGCTGGATTGATGTAAAGGCATATTCCTCCGGGATGGCAACAGTTCCCGTACAAACAAAGCTTGGTTGTCATTTCAGGTGCGTCTATTGCACCTATCAAAAAATCGAAGGTTCGGGATATCGGCTCGCGTCTCCCGAGAGCGTTTCCGACGCTATACGGCGGCTCGAAGCGGATGGCTTTCGGAACATAGAATTCGTAGATAATGTCTTCAATTCGCCGCGTGATCATGCCCTGGAAATATGTGACATCCTGGCCCGCTTGCGCCATAGGACCCGGTTGCAGAGCCTCGAATTCAATCCACTCTATTTTGATCAGGAACTAATGAATGCGCTGGAACAAGCGGGTTTTGCCGGTATAGGAATAACAGCGGAGAGCGCCTCAGGGCAGGTGCTCAAGGGATTGGGAAAAGGATATTCAGAGGAAGCGGTCTACCAGGCGGCCAGTGTGATAAAAAGCTGCAAGCTACCCTGCCTATGGATATTTCTGGTAGGGGGACCGGGTGAAACGAAACGGACGCTCGAAGAAACATTACATTTTGCGGCCACACAGATTCGCCGCGGTGATACCATTTTTTTCAATGCGGGAATACGTATTTATCCCGGCACAGAACTCGAAGCGATTGCAAGGACAGAGGGGGCACTCTCCATCCCGGGGGATGATATGCTCGAACCTGTCTTTTATCTTTCTCCGGAGATAGAACTGGAATGGGTTGACAGCAGGTTAAGAGAATTCACTGGTACTCATTTAAACGTCGTCAATTCGGACGCCATCAGCCTTCCGCTCCTCACAAGAATCCACCGGCTCGCCGGACGGTTTGGAGTTCAGCCTCCTTTATGGAGGCACACACGCCCTATCAGGCGTATTCTCCGATACACAGGAATATATCGTTGAGCGAAACTAAAAAGCAGCCTTTGCGGGAGGCGCTGTATATAGCGTCACTGGCAACAGCAACGCCGCCTTCCTCTGTCTCCCAGAGCCATGCAAGGGAGGTGCTTTCAAGGCGCTATGCCGACACGCTCACTCACAGGAGTCTGGCAATATTGCGGAAGCTATTCGATCACCCCAGCATAAAACAGCGCCATTATGCCCATGAGGACCCTGAGCGAATACCTGATGAAACTCCTGACGATCGTATAGCGCGTTTTACCCGCCGGGGTGGTTGATCTGTCTGCCGAGGCTGCGACGAAAGCACTCTCCCTGGCCGGCCTCGACAGCTCATCGGTTTCAGGGCTCGTGGTAAATACATGCACAGGGTATATATGTCCGGGCATTTCGACTTATCTGATCGAACGAATGGGCCTGCCCCGCACAACACAGGTATACGATCTCGTCGGAAGCGGCTGCGGTGGTTCAATCCCGAATTTGCAGGTTGCCGGGGCGCTATTGAGCGGGCTTGAGGAGGGAGTGGTGGTAAGCATCTCAGTAGAAATTTGCAGCGCTACGTTTCAGATAGACAATGACCTGAGCCTGCTCGTTTCCAATGCGCTTTTCGGAGACGGGGCGGCAGCAGCGGTCCTTTGGAAACGCCCCTCCGGACTTGAGCTTGTGGCCTCCTCCAGCTATTATGCGCCTGAACACAGGGAATCGATAAGGTATGTCCATAAGAACGGTCAGCTTCACAACAAGCTTTCGATGCAGCTGCCGAATCTTGTGAAGGAGGCCGCTGGGGAAGCAGTGGATGCCCTGTTAACACCGCGCAAGCTTCGCGCCAAAGACATCGCGCACTGGGCGATTCACACAGGGGGAGAGAAGATCTTGAATGCTGTGGGGGATAAGTTGGGGCTGGAAGAACCGCAGTTAAAAGCGAGCAGAAAGATCCTTGAACAATACGGCAACATCTCCTCTCCGACAGTGCTGTACGTCCTTGATGAAATCATGGGCAGGGGCCTTATGGCTGGTGACCTGTGTATGATGGTCGCCTTCGGGGCTGGCCTGTCAGCACATGCGCTGCTGTTGCAAAAAAAGTAAGAAGGCGTCCGGATTTAGGGGACAGAGCATAAAAATGATATAATTTTCTCATGGCTCTCGTAGTAGGCGTACCAAAAGAGACAGTTAAGGGTGAGAAGCGCGTTTCTGTTGTTCCTGAAGTGGCTAAGAAGTTCAAGGCGTTGGGGGCGGATTTATGCATAGAACCCGGTGCCGGAGCGGGGAGCTATTTCCGGGATGAAGAATTCGGTGAAGTAAATATTGCGGCAAATGCTTCCGAGGTGTATGCCAAATCCCAGGTCATATTCAAGGTGCAGCCGCCTGCCTATGACGAAATTCGTGCGATGCGCCGGGGCAGTACATTGATCGCTTTCCTGCATCCCTATGAGGACCCGGAACGTGCGAAACTATTATGCGAGAGGAATATCACCAGCTTTGCCGTCGAATTGATTCCACGTATTTCCCGCGCCCAGGGCATGGACGCTCTCTCTTCACAGGCCACAGTAGCCGGTTATCTCTGCGCGATTATAGCTGCCGGGCAATGCCCGAAATTTTTTCCCATGATAACCTACGCGGCAGGGACCCTTCGTCCCGCCCGCGTACTCGTAATCGGCGCGGGTGTTGCGGGGTTGCAGGCGATAGCGACAGCCCATCGCCTCGGTGCAATTGTCGAAGCCTATGACGTGCGCCCTGAAACAAGAGAACAGGCAGTATCGGTCGGAGCGAGATTTATAGATACCGGCGTGTCCGCGAGCGGCGCAGGCGGGTATGCGAGGGAACTAACGGCAGAAGAAAAAAAGCTGCAGGACGAAAGGCTCGCCAAGGCTGTTTCCCAGGTGGACGTACTGATCACCACAGCGGCTTTACCCGGCAAAAAAAGCCCCTTGATCGTAACCGGTGAGATGGTGGCCGGGATGAAATATGGCGCTGTCGTTGTGGATATGGCTGCGGAAGGCGGCGGCAATGTAGCCGGTACGCGGGCGGGCGAGACTGTGGTCATCGGCGGTGTCACCCTCTTAGGCCCTGCAAACTTGCCCTCACGTATGCCGCTCCATGCCTCGGAAATGTATTCCAGGAACCTGTTTAATTTCTTGTCCCCTCATATTAAAGACGGCGCGCTCAGCCTCGACTGGAGCGACGAGATAATCTCAGGAAGCGTCTTCACCAATGAGGGAGAGATTCGCAATGAAAGCGTCAGAAGGACGCTGGGGCTATAAAAAATGGAAGGCTTTTTTGCGCTATATATAATTATGCTGGCTGCGTTTACCGGCTATGAAGTGATATCCAGGGTACCCGTGATCTTGCACACGCCTCTTATGTCAGGCTCGAATTTCGTGCATGGCGTGGTGCTGGTGGGCGCAATGGTCGCTCTGGGACAGGCACAAACGCCCTTTGAGCAGGCAATAGGTTTTTTGGCGGTGCTGCTCGGTGCGGCGAACGCGGTCGGTGGATACGTGGTGACGGAACGTATGCTCGCGATGTTTAAAAGCGAAAAGAAAAAAAAAAAAAAAAAAAGAATACACAGGACTTCTTCAAAAAAATGAAAATGAGCTACTCTATTGCCGATATGCATGTTGTGAGTTCCTGGGAAAGTTACCATATGACCAGGGAAATAGTTATCAGTTCGAGCTACTTTGTCGTAGCTGTCTTGTTTATACTGGGTCTCAAGGGCATGTCGTCCCCCGTGACCGCCCGGAAGGGGATCATTTGGGCCGGAGCAGGAATGGTGCTCGCGACTCTGGTTACCTTTGCATGGCCCGGCCTCGGCAATTATCCCCTGATAATAATTGCCCTGGTCCTCGGCGGCAGCATTTCATGGTGGTCCGGCAGGGTGGTCAGAATGACAGACATGCCTCAGATGGTCGCGCTCTTTAACGGCATGGGAGGAGGCTCGGCAGCGTCGATCGCTGCAATAGAACTGGCCCGCGGTCAAACACACAGCCCTGGAGTGACAGTCCTTGCTGTTCTGGGCGCCCTGATCGGCTCGGCAGCCTTCTCCGGCAGCTGCATCGCTTTTGCCAAACTGCAGGGTCTCTTAAAGAGAACGGTCCGTCTGCCCGGACAAAATGCAGTAAATGTCATCCTTGGAGTTATTACGATTATTTCAGCGGTCCATGTTATTGTTTCCGGTACTGCCGCAAGCTTGGCAGTTTTCTTCAGTCTCGCGCTCTTGCTCGGCGTTATAATCACCATTCCCATCGGAGGGGCGGACATGCCTGTCGTGATCTCTCTTTTAAACGCCTTGACCGGTCTCGCCGTAGGCTTTGAAGGTCATGTGCTGAATAATCCGGCTATGATGATTGCCGGCATCGTGGTCGGAGCCGCAGGCTCGCTCCTTACACATCTTATGGCCAGGGCTATGAACCGGCCGCTCTTCAATGTACTCTTTAAACCGATTACAGGCGAGGTCCGACCGGGGGGCGCAGGGATAACAGGTACGATGAAAGAGATCTCTGCATTTGATGCGGCGGCAATGCTGCGCTATGCGCAGAAGGTAATAATCGTCCCCGGTTACGGCATGGCTGTGGGACAGGCCCAGCACAAGGTCAGGGAAATGACCGACCTGCTGGAGGAGGCGGGGGTCGAGGTAAAATTCGCTATCCATCCGGTCGCGGGGCGTATGCCCGGGCACATGAATGTGCTTCTGGCCGAAGCAAATGTCCCTTACGAAAAGATCTTTGACCTGGAGGAGATCAATGAGGAGTTTTCACAAACCGATGTTGCAGTTGTAATCGGGGCCAATGACGTCGTTAATCCCGCGGCGCGTACGGACAATTCGAGCCCGATTTACGGCATGCCGGTCCTGAACGCCGACCATGCGAGAAATGTAATAGTGATCAAGCGCGGCAAAGGTGCAGGCTATTCCGGGATCGAGAACCCCCTCTTCTACGCCGATAATACTCGCATGCTCTACGGCAACGCCCAGACGGTAGTGAGCGAACTCATAAAAGGTCTAAAAGAACTGACAGGGTAAAGAATTGGCTATGGGCAATAGGCAATAGGCAAAGAGACAAAAATGCTTTTCGGATTCTTTCCTTGACCTATAGCCCATAGCCTATTGCCTGTTTTTTCGTCCCCTCTCCGGTTGTGACTTTCGCTTATCTCCTGCTATAATTTCGTGAATGAAACGCATCCTGATGAAAGGCAATGAGGCAATTGCTGAAGCCGCTGTGCAGGCTGAATGCAGGTTTTATGCGGGATATCCAATAACGCCCCAGAATGAAATCCCCGAATACATGTCATGGCGACTGCCTGAAGTCAGAGGAACTTTTATCCAGGCTGAAAGCGAGATTGCGGCAATAAATATGGTTTTCGGAGCGGCTGCTTGCGGCGCCCGTGCCATGACATCTTCAAGCAGCCCCGGCATAAGTCTTAAGCAGGAGGGAATTTCATTTCTTGCCGGGGCCGAACTGCCGGCCGTAATCGTCAATATGCAAAGGGGCGGTCCCGGCCTCGGAAATATTTCTGCAAGCCAGGCCGACTATTTCCAGGCGGTAAAAGGCGGAGGGCATGGGGACTATAAGGTTTTGGTGTACGCCCCATATAATCTTCAGGAGCTTTGGGACATCACCATGCGGTCCTTTGACAAGGCCGATGAATACAGGACCCCCGTGATGATTCTTGGCGACGCCATACTGGGTCAGATGATGGAGCCTTTTGTGCCGACCCCCTACTCAAGACCCGACCTGCCGGAAAAAAAATGGGCGCTGACCGGCTGCAGCGGCCGCCAGCCTAATGTTATAAAGTCCCTTTTTATGGGCGAAGGTGAACTGGAACAGCGGAATAATATGCTCCAGGCCAAATACGGTAAAATGAAGATTGAGGAAACGCTGTTCCAAACCTTCTTTGCCGATGATGCCGAATTAATCGTCGTTGCCTTTGGAATAGCAGCACGTATTGCATTGGCTGCTGTGCGAAAGCTGCGGCAAGAGGGGCACAAAACCGGCCTTTTTAGGCCGATAACCTTATTCCCTTTCCCGGAGGCTTCGATCCGGTCGCTGGCAGGGGGTAACCGAAGATTTATCACTGTCGAGCTGAATGCCGGACAGATGGTCGAGGATGTCAGACTCGCCGTCAACGGGAAGTCCGAGGTGCTCTTTTACGGAAAACCGGGCGGGGCTATTATCACTCCTGAAGAGTTGTATGAAAAATTGTTGGCGCTGTAGCAATTAGCATTCTCTTCAGCAATTCAGCTTTCACAGTTTCCAAATTACCTTGAGCAACACAGCCAGCAGCGTTTTTGTGCCCCCCGCCGCCATAAGAAGCAGCGACTTGCTCCACATTTATTTCTTCTACGGACCTGAGGCTGAGTTTACAAGTGTAGTCGTCCATTTCCCTGATAAATACAGCGACCTTAACATCTTTCATGACCAGGGCATAGGAGGCAAAATTTTCAGTGTCGTCGGAAGTCGTTGCGGTTTCCTCAAACATCTTTTTTGTGACATGTGTGATTGCGACGCCGTTATTTATGGAAAGCGTACACAGCACTTTGACAAACAGCCTGAACCGGCCTTCACTCCAGGATTCGTTAATGGACCTGTAGATCAGACAGGGGTTGGCCCCTGCTTCAGCCAGGTCGGCAGCCACACGCAGCACATCAGGAGAAGTATTGGGGAAACGGAAATTGCCTGTATCAACAACGAGCGCTGAGTAAAGATTGGATGCCATCGGTCCTGTTATCGCGACTCCGAGTGCCTTGATCAGATAATACATCATTATTCCTGTTGCAGCTATCCCGGGAACTATCCACCTGATATCGCCGAAATCCCTGTCGGTTTCATGGTGGTCGATAACTATCGATGCAGCAAATCCGGTAGAAGAGAGTGTTGATTTTTCGAGACCTGTCCTCTTGACATGATTGCAATCTACAAGTACAAGGTTTTTATAGAGTGAGTAATCAATATTACCGGAACTGACAGCTTCGAAGGTCAGGAACCGCTCCAGGCCCGGGAGAAAGGAATACTGCTGTGGCACAGCATCCCTGCATACAAGGATGGACCGCTTGCCCAGCTTTTCAAGCGCCATTCCAAGGGCGCAGGCAGATCCCAGCGTGTCCCCATCAGGACTGAAATGTGCTGCTATAAAAAAGCCATCGGCCCTTTTAAAAAAATCAACAATGTCCTTGGGCGGCAGCCCGCTGACCCCGACAGCCAAAGGCCCCTCATTCATCATCAGAATATCCTTTTTCCCTTATCTCGCCAAGCAGCCGGTCAATGCGGTCGCCGTGAGCGATAGACTTGTCAATCCTGAATTCGATAACCGGGATAAACTTGACCCTCACTCTCTTCGACACCTCGCTGCGTATAAGCCCTTTTGCCGCATTCAGAATCTCAAGAGTGAGTTCTTTGTCCTCATCCTTCAAGACACTGATGAATACACGCGCGATCTTCAAGTCCGGGGACAATTCCACATCGGTAACGGTAATAAATCCAAGCCGGGGATCTTTCACCTTCTTCATAAGAATATCGGCGATTTCTTCCCTGAGCAGAATGGCTAATCTTTGTGATCTTTTGTATGGATGCATGGCAACCTAAAGAAGTAAAAAGTAAAAAGTGAGAAGTAAGAAGTGAGACGCAAAAAGAAGAAAAAACAAACTGAGGACGTTTTCTTTTATGCCTTTAACTTTTTACTTCTCACTTCTCACTTTTTACTTCTCACTTTTATAGTTTAGCCGCTATTCTTTCTATGATGTAATTTTCAAGGATGTCGCCGATTTTAAGATCATTGAAATTCTCTATAGTGATACCGCAGTCATACCCGGTCTGCACTTCCTTCGTATCCTCTTTAAATCTTTTCAATGATTCGATCTTTCCCTCGTAGACGACAATATTATCTCTGATCACCCTGATCCCGTCGCTGGCGCGGTGTATGGCCCCATCGATCACATGACAGCCGGCGATCGTCCCTATCCTGGACACATGGAAAAGCTGCCTGACTTCAGCCCTGCCCAGGACCTTTTCCCTGAGCATAGGCTCGAGGAGCCCTTCCAACGCCTTTTTTACATCCTCAATGGCTTCATAGATTATATTATAAAGCCTTATGTCGACTCCCTCTTTTTCGGCTGTCTGGGATGCCTTGAGTTCCGGACGAACATTGAACCCTATAATGATGGCATTTGAGGCCGCAGCGAGCATAACGTCAGATTCATTGATGCCGCCGACAGACGAATGGATGACCCGAACTTTCACTTCTGCATGCGTAATGCCCTCAAGCGATTGCTTTATAGCTTCAACAGAGCCCTGGACATCGCCTTTAATAATAATGTTCAGTTCTCTTATCTGCCCATCTTTTATCCTGGCATACAACTCATCAAGAGTTAGTTTCCTGTGGCGCGATATTTCTACAAGACGCTGCTTCTGTGAACGTGCAAGGGCCACCTGGCGGGCCCTCTTTTCATCCTCTACGCAGGTAAAGACATCGCCTGCTGCCGGGACCTCGGAAAAGCCGATAACCTCGACAGGCGTCGAGGGAGGGGCTTCCTGGATCTTTTTCCCCGTATCGTTAATAAGCGCCCTGACTCTGCCTGATGCGGCGCCTGCAACAAAGGCATCGCCTATTCTTAACGTGCCGGACTGAATAAGCACCGTTGCCACGGGTCCCCGGCCCCTGTCGAGCTTCGCTTCTATGATCGTGCCGCGGGCAGGTTTATTCGGGTTCGCCTTCAGTTCCATCACTTCGGACTGCAGCAGGATCATTTCAAGCAAGTGCTCAATGCCGATGCGTTTCTTGGCTGAGACCTCTACAAAAATATTCTGACCGCCCCACTCCTCAGACACCACCCCGTGTTCGGCAAGCTCGTTCCTGACCCTTGTCTGGTTAGCTTCCGGTTTGTCGATTTTATTTATGGCGACCACAATCGGCACATTCGCAGCCTTTGAATGGTCAATGGCCTCGATAGTCTGGGGCATAACGCCGTCATCCGCAGCAACAACCAGAACAACAACATCCGTCACTTTAGCTCCCCTTGCCCTCAAGGCTGTAAAAGCCTCATGACCCGGTGTGTCAAGGAAAGTAATATCTTTACCCTGGAGCGAAACCTTGTATGCGCCAATATGCTGCGTAATGCCGCCTGCTTCCGTTTCTGTGACCTTGGTTTCTCTTATCGCATCCAGCAACGAGGTCTTTCCGTGGTCGACGTGGCCCATTATCGTAACAACCGGCGGACGGAAAATGCGGTCCACGGCACTTTCAGCAGTCTCTTCCACAACATCGAACTGTTCGGCAGACACCGATTCGGCCTTTATACCGAAGCTCTCAGCAACGAGGAGTGCCGCGTCGGAATCAATCGGCTGGTTAACGGTTGCCATATAGCCAAGTTCCATAAGCTTCTTTATAACATCGGGTATTTTAAGTCCTATCAGTTCAGCAAATGCCTTGACCGTTGTCCCTTCCTCAAACTTGATCGACTTCTTTCTCGGCGCAGTGATCTGTGACTGCTGCTCCGCATCAGCCCTCCTCATCCGGTCCTTCGGCCTTTTCATCGACTTCTGATCGACCCATTTCTTCGGTTCAATCTTCTTGATCGCCTGAAAGGCCTTTTGCATGGTCGGCTTTACCTTGATCTTCTCGACCTTGTCAACTTCTATATCTTTTTTAAACCGGTCGGGAACTTTAACCTCTTCATCCTCCTCAGAAACAACCGGCGGCGCAACTGCGGCCAAGCCCGCATCCTCAACCTCCACTTCCGCAGCAATCTCTTTCTTGCCCTCAGTACGCTTCTCAAGGTCCGCCTTTTGAGGCTCCTGGGCCTTGTGAACTTTCTTTTTAACAAGTTCCGACTTTGGCGCACCGTCCCCGGCCTTTTTCTGAGGGGGGGCCTCTACGTGAGGCCTTTCGCGTATCTCCGGCGCTTTTGGCTTCTTGCCGGCCGGCTCACCGGCTTTACCCGCTGCTTCAGCCCTGATCTTGGCAGCTTCTTCAGCAGTGACCTTTACATTCGAAGTGCCTTTTTTAAATTCTACGCCCCTGATCCGTTCAACACGCTTCACAACTTCAGAAGGTTTCAGGTCCAGTTCCTTTGCAAGTTCAAGGCTTTTTATATCACTGCCCGGCATCTGTGTAGTGTCCTCCGATTCTTACTGCTTTATTATTACTTGTAACATTGATCATGAAATGTTATCATAAAAGACTTTTTTAATGCAATGAACAAAGGAGGAAGATCATGGCAGCCTGTTCAATATGCGGCAAGAAAAGAGCCGTCGGAAATAATGTGAGCCACGCAAATAATAGAACGAAGCGTGTAATTATGCCTAATATTCAGAAAATCAAGATTATAACGGACGGCGGCAGTAAAAGGTCATATGTTTGCACCAGATGCATTCGCTCCAGGAAAGTAGTCAAGGCGACTTAGGACCGTGGAAAACGCCGGGTCGATCTTAACCTCCATTTTCAAAAATATCGGCATGGAAGACAGTCTCACTCTCGTGCGTTTGCAAAGGGAATGGGCCTCGCTGTTTGATGAGCCGCTCTCACTGCATATCTATCCTGCAAGCCTCAATAACGGCATACTTGTGGTCAATGTCGATTCTCCTCTGTGGCTGCAGCAACTGAAGTTTTTTAAACGGGCGATTCTGAAGAAACTTGAGGCATACAGGATAAATACTCTCGACTTCAGGCATGGCAGGACCACTCCTTCACGCTTCAATCGCACAGGGAATAATTCCGGGATGAATGCAGGGGAACAGACCGGTCACACGGATAAAGCGCTCACCGAAGCAGACGTCACCTGGATAGATCAAACCCTTGCCGTGGTGGATGATCCCGGACTTCAGGACAGTATCAGAAACGTTCTCGAAAAAGCGCTGACACGAAAACTCTGATAATCATCGCCTGTTAATTTCCTGCACCCTACCTGACTTTGCCTAACATTTTTACAAAGGTTTTCAGGAGATCGGAGTCGTAATTTCCCGTTTCTCCGGACATCTTTAAAAGGGCCTGGAACGGTTGATAAGCCACCTTGTAATACCGCCTGGTTGTCAACACGTCATAATAATCGGCTATGGCGGATATCCTTCCATAAAGCAGTATTTTCGCCCCTGACAAACCATAAGGATATCCTTTGCCGGACAGCTTTTCGTGATGCTGCATGATGACGCTGAACGACTCCTCAGGGAAGCTTTTATGTACGCGCATTATCTTCTCGCCTTCGAGGACATGATTTTTATAAATATTGAACTGGACATCATTAAGCCTGCCCTGCCTGTTCAGTATTTCGTGCGAGATCGCGCTCTTCCCTATGTCATGGAGTATGGCCCCGACACCGAGTTTTTCAATGTCGTCCCGCTTCAAACCTATCGCGATGCCCAGACCGACAGATAAGGCAGCGACATTGACCGAGTGGGTATAGGTATAATAGTCATAGCCTTTAAGGGACAACAAAGTATATATTACGTCACTGTCCTCCATGAAACATTCGATGATATCATTGACCATCGTGTTAATCTCTTTCATTTTCTCACCTCTCCCGGGGTCGGCAAAGAAGTCCTGTAAAACGATTTTTGTCGTCTCTCTGAGGGCAAGAGTTCTTATTCTCAGTTTATCGCTTTCAGGCAGTTCACCAAAGTGCCGCAGGGTACCGATATATTCGTGATAGCGGAGCAGGTCGGATTTTTTTATGACAACATCACTATCGACAGTTAATACGCCGCCGTCTACCACCGCAGGCGATTCATCGGACGCTTCTATAAGGGGAGAAAAATTAACTTTATTCGGCGCGTACAGACCAAAATTTATCTTTGTGCCCGGCATAATCAGACTAGTGTCTACCTGATGAAATTGTTCCTTATTAAAAGAATAATTTTTGAACGCCTTTACGCTGCCCTCATCGTTGGCTTGTCTCAGTGAGCGGTTCCTGGAGAGATAAAAGTTGATGTTCGGGATATCTCTCGCGTAAATATACACTTCCGATATATTTTTTTCTTTCAATATATCCTGTGAAATGTTCGTATAGAACACATCCTTCCTGAGAAATAGCTTGAACGATCTCTCTACTTTTATGAAAATATCACAGGGAAGTCTGGTATCGACAATCAGCTGCCTTACCGGAATAGTCTCGTACGGCCCTTCGATCTCTAATATTTTAGTCGCCATAATTATATTATATATCCCAAATAGTTTATCTGCTCAAATTTCGGGTAGTACTTGGCATAAGCTTGGGGCTTGCGGAAGAATAACTTGTATATTCAGGCGCTCAGTTCGGAGCAGGTTCGACTGATCCGATCGAGGCTCTCGATACAACACCGTATTTATGAAAAGGAATACTAAGCCGATTCAGCCTGATCTTCGTACACGAGAATAGCCCGGTCTTTCTGTGAGATGGACTCCTCGTTGATAATACACTCTGCAACTCCCCTCTTTGAGGGTATCTCATACATCACATCGAGCATTACGTCTTCAAGGATCGCCCTCAGGCCGCGCGCGCCGGTCTTTCTCTCAACAGCTTTCTTCGCTATCGCGGAAAGCGCCCCTTCGGTAAACTTCAGCCTGACATTGTCCATCATAAAAAGCTTCTGGTACTGCTTTACCAATGCGTTTTTGGGCTGAGTCAATATAGTTATCAGCGCGGCCTCATCCAGCTCTACCATAGTTGCCACGACAGGGAGGCGGCCGACGAATTCAGGTATAAGTCCGTAGCGCATCAGGTCCTCAGGCTCAACAAGGCCGAGCACATGCGCTCCCTTGTCTTTTTTGACGACCGCCCCGGACCCGGACCCGAAGCCTATCCTCCCTTTGCCCGTCCTGCGCTCTATAATTGTGTCAAGTCCTACAAATGCGCCGCCGCACATAAAGAGAATATTAGAGGTATCGAGCTGTATGTATTCCTGCTGAGGATGCTTTCTGCCGCCTTGCGGTGGGATATTCGCAACAGTGCCTTCGATTATCTTGAGGAGAGCCTGCTGGACACCCTCTCCGGAGACATCCCTCGTTATTGAAGGACTGTCGGATTTCCTGCTTATCTTGTCTATCTCGTCGATATAGATGATACCTCTCTGTGCCCGTTCCACATCATAGTCGGCGGCCTGCAGTAATTTCAGGAGCACATTTTCAACATCCTCGCCCACATAGCCCGCCTCAGTCAGCGTTGTAGCATCAGCTATGGTAAAGGGCACATCCAGGAACCTGGCAAGTATCTGCGCAAGGAGCGTCTTCCCCGTTCCTGTCGGCCCTATTAAAAGAATGTTGCTTTTCTGAAGCTCAACATCAGATTTGGCGCCCCTGAATATCCTTTTATAGTGGTTGTGGACAGCAACGGACAGCACCTTTTTTGCCTTTTCCTGTCCTATCACATAATCGTTCAAAAATTTGTGTATTTCGCCCGGGGTGGGAAGTTTCCTGGAAAAATCCTTATCGAGGACATGCAACTCCTCATCTATTATCTCATTGCAGAGCCCGACACACTCATCGCAAATATAGACCGTAGGACCGGCAATAAGCTTCTTGACCTCATCCTGACCCTTACCGCAAAAAGAGCATTTAAGCAGCGCATCATTAATCTTCCGTGCCATAAAACCTCCACTTAAAATTTTGAATTTTGAATGTTGAATTATGAATTATGGAAAAAAATTCATTAATTCCGCATGTAGCATTTAAAATTCAAAATTTATTTGTTCTCCTTTTTAAGTTTCGCCGAATCTATTACCTCATCAACAATGCCGTATGCCTTGGCATCATCACCGGACATAAAATAATCTCTCTCGGTATCGTCGTGGACCTTCTCAAACGACTGTCCGGTATGGTTAGCCATAATATTGTTCAGCGTCTCCTTCATTTTCAAAATCTCTTTGGCCTGGATTTCTATGTCCGTTGCCTGCCCATAAAATCCCGCAGTGGGCTGATGTATCATAATCCTCGAATGGGGCAGTGCAAAACGCTTGCCCTTTGTGCCGGCGCACAAAAGCAGCGCGCCCATGCTAGCGGCCTGGCCTATGCAGTAAGTTGCGATATCCGGCTTTACGAACTGCATGGTATCGTACATGGCGAGGCCCGCAGAAACAACACCGCCCGGTGAATTGATATAAATATGGATATCTTTCTCAGGGTCTTCGGTCTGCAGAAAAAGGAGCTGAGCAATAACCACATTTGCTACGTTGTCATCTATAGGCATGCCGATAAAAATGATCCTGTCCTTAAGCAGTCTTGAATAAATGTCATACACCCTCTCGGTCCGCCCGGTCTGTTCAATTACAATTGGAACTATGCTCATTCTATTATTCTCCCTTTTCAATTTTAGCTTTGGCAAGCAGCAGTGCAAGGACCTTTCTTTCAAAAAGTGAATGCCGCAGCCCCTCCAGCGAGCCGTCTCTCGTCACGTAATATTTTATAATATTTTCAGGAGCAATATGAAATCTCTGCGCCATTCCCGCAATTTCCTCCCTGACTTCATCTTCTGAAACAGCTGTCCCTTCTTTTTCTCCGATCATATCCATGAGAAGGGACGCTTTGACACTCTTTTCCGCCCCGGGCCTCAGTTCTTCATTCAACGCCTCATCGGACCTGTCATCTTTTCCAGAGGCCCGCATTTCGCTTATAATGCCGGCAAGCTCGTGATTAAGCATGCTTTCCGGGATTTCAAACTGATGGGTGTCAAGCAGCTTGTCGAGGATTTCACGCTGCATGGCCTTTTCAGCCTGTACTTTTTTGGCATTCAAAAGATTTCCCCTGACCCTTTCTTTTACCTGCTCCAGGTTCTCAAGTCCTATATCCTTTGCAAATTCGTCATCAAGAGCGGGGAGCATCTTTTTTTTGATCTCTTTAACCCTGACGATAAAAGTATGTTTTTTACCGGCATATGGTGATTGCATGCCCTCAGGGAAAAAGGCTTCTATTTCGATCTCTTCGTCCTTCTTGCCGTCCAGGAGACCGTCAAAAAACTCCTTTGGGTAGGGGCCGCTGCCCACTTTGAGGACCACGTCTTTGACCAGGGAGTTGTCCTCCCTGACCGTGTAATCAATGGTCACCAGGTCGCCTGTCTGTACCGGAGCGTCTGATGCTTCATAGGTTGCCCGCTCGTCAGCAAGATTGCTCATAACAGTGTCCACTTCCTCGTCCGTTATTTCTACCGGAACATGCTTCACAGATATGTTCTCATAAATCAGATTTTCAATTTGAGGCACAACCTCTACCGTCATGGTCATGGAAAGATCCGAATTTCTCTTGAAGTCAAAAGATTCTTCCAAAAAAGGCCGCGAAACCGGTTTTATGTCAGCCTCCTTGACCGCCTGCAGATAATATTGAGATACTATTTTTTCCAAAACTTCCGCCTCGATATCCTTGCTGAATTTCTTCTCGACCAGAGTCATCGGCGCCTTACCCGGCCTGAAACCAGGAAATTTTGCCTTCTTCTGGGCATCCATAAGACCTTTCCTGATTTCCGACTCTATAGAATCAGCCGGAATTTCTATTTTGAGCCGTTTTTTGGTTGATGATATGTCTTCAAGTGCCTTTAACAATGTCTAATTCTCCTCATGAAATTAGTGCTTGATATGCAACGTTTTAGTTTAACTTAACCCCGGAGCTTTGTCAATTTAAGCTCAATAAGTCCTGCAATTCAGACAGTAGATAAATCTCTGAACGGCAGTATTCCGAATCATCGAGCAGGTTACCCGTATTTGACTTTAAAGAAGAGGATTATCAAAACAAAGACAAAAGATACGCTGTTTGCGGCAATAATCGGCAGGTTGTGCAGAAAAAAACCATATATCATCCATAGAAACAAACCAGCGCCCATGAAAAGAAACATCAAAAGAGAGATGTCCCTCGTCTCTTTCAGCTTCCATGACTTTATCACCTGGGGAACCAATGATGTCGTAGTCAGTACGGCTGCCGTTAATCCGATAAGCGTAATACCGTCACATTGCATTACAGATATTATAACGTATTACCGGAGGGTTGGAGGGATAGAAGGTTGGAAGATTGGCAAGGCAGAAAGTTGGAAGGAGAATGCTAACCCTCTAATCTTCCAACCCTCTAATCTTCTTATTGACATTTTTTGGATTTCCCCGAACCCTTGCCGGAAGGGAGTCAGGTGTTAACTCCCAACCTGGGGAACACGAACAACTGCAATATTACCCAGACAACAAGAATGAGAGCGCCACTAATGATGATATTCATTTCTTTTCTTTCTTTTCTTCAGCCTTCCCAGCACTCTTGGGAACGACACTTTCATAATCAACAAACTCTATAATGGCCATTGGGGCACGGTCATTGACCCTTTGCCGGGTCTGCACAATCCTTAAATAACCGCCATTCTTATCGGTGAATCTGGGTGCTATATCGGAAAAAAGTTTTGACACCACCGTTCTGTTAGGTATATAGGACAACACCATTCTTTTTGCATGAAGGTCGCCACGCTTGCCGAAAGTGACCAATTCTTCAGCTATGCTTCTAATGGCCTTAGCCTTCGCGAGTGTGGTTTCGATTCTTTGGTGCTCAAAAAGAGATGATATGAGGCCGCGAAGCAATGCCTTTCTCTGGTTCGTAGTTCTTCCAAAATGCCTGGTTGCTATTTTATGGTTCATTGTTCGCCGATCCTCCCCTAAGATTTTGAAGCACTGCCTTCAAATTCATTCATATCAATCCGCATGCCGAAACTCAACCCCATGGAGTTGAGGATATTCTTTATTTCATTGAGGGACTTACGGCCGAAATTCTTGGTCTTGAGCATTTCATGTTCGGTCCTTTGGACAAGATCGGAAATAGTCTTGATATTCGCATTTTTCAGGCAATTATACGACCTCACAGATAGTTCAAGCTCATCAATGCTCTTCAGCAGGTTCTCATTTGATATTGTCGTCAAGTCGATAACACTCGTCGTCCGAGGCGACTCTTCAGTAATATCTTCTTCCTCAAGAAAAATAAACAGGTCGAGGTGGTCCATCAATATTGAAGCAGCATCGCTGACCGCCTTTTCAGGAGTTATACCGCTATCCGTCCACAACTCCATAACCAGCCTGTCGTAATCGGTCGAACGTCCAACCCTCGCTTTTTCAACCCAGAAATTAACCTTCTTTACAGGACTGTAAATGGAGTCCACCGCAATCACATCAACAGGCAGATCTTCCTCTTTATTTAACTCCGCGGGTACATAGCCCTTGCCTTTCCTGACATACAGTTCCATCTCGAATGTGGCGTTGTGGTCTACCGTAGCAATATAACAGTCATCATTCAAGACCTCAACATTGGCGTCAGTCTCTATATCAGCGGCGGTCACCACCTTGGGTCCTTTTACTTTTATCGAAACAGTCATTGTTCCTTCTGAGTATACCTTGAACCTCAGTTTTTTTATGTTAAGCACAATATCAACAACATCTTCTTTTACTGATTTTATGGCAGAGAACTCATGCAGGACACCGGGCATCCTGATTCCGGTAACCGCAGCGCCTTCTATCGAAGAAAGTAAAACCCTGCGAAGCGAATTGCCGATGGTCGTTCCATATCCACGCTCAAGCGGCTCGGCAACGAGCTTTCCATAAAAATCTGTAAGGGTCTCTTCTTCAAAACTAATCTTCTGAGGCAGTTGAAAGCCTTTTTTTGCAAGATACATAATGCGGTCTCCTATGCCTTTATTTTCTATATTTCGTAATTTTTTCCGAGGAAATCTTTTCAGATTTTCTTCGGACACACCACGCGACTTTACACCCCACCGGCAACTCAGCCCGGGGACTCCGTTACTTGGAGTAAAGTTCGACTATGAGCTGCTCCTGTACCGGTAATTGTATTTCATCACGGGAAGGCACCCTTGTAAACTTTCCGGTAAGGCTTTTAGTGTCAACCTCAACCCATTCGGGGAATCCTCTCTGTTCAGCAATAGATAAGCTCTCCGTGATGGCCTGGAGTTCCCTGCTCTTTTCAGCAACGGCAACTATTTCGCCGTCCTTTAAAATATATGATGGTATATCAACTTTCTTTCCGTTCACAATAAAATGACCATGCCTGACAAGTTGTCTTGACTCTCTTCTATTAAGAGCAAAGCCCATCCTATAAACGACATTATCGAGTCTTCTTTCCAATAATTGAAGTAATACTACGCCGGTGATGCCCTTCAGCCTGGAAGCCTTCTCAAAATAATTCCTGAACTGGTCCTCCATTATCCAGTATACTCTCCTTACTTTCTGCTTCTCCCTCAACTGCATTCCGTAATCGGAGAGCTTCCCCCTGCCCTGGCCATGCTGTCCCGGAGGGTATTTCCTCCGTTCCACGCCACATTTTTCGGTAAAGCACCTTGTGCCCTTTAAAAAGAGTTTCTCTCCCTCTCTTCTGCAAAGTCTGCACAACGGGCCCGTGTATCTAGCCATTTACACTCTCCTCCTTTTAGGCGGCCTGCAACCGTTATGGGGTACCGGGGTAACATCCTTAATAAGAGTAATTTCCAGTCCCGCCGCTTGCAAGGCCCTGATTGCAGTCTCTCTTCCCGCCCCCGGACCTTTGACGAACACGTCAACCTGCCTGAGACCGACTTCCATGGCCTTTTTGGCCGCTGTCTCGGACGCTATCTGGGCGGCAAAAGGCGTGCCCTTCCGCGACCCTTTGAACCCGAGACTTCCCGCACTGGACCATGCAATAACATTTCCAGTGGTATCGGTTATAGTGATAATCGTATTGTTAAAAGTAGTCTGTATATGAGCAGTGCCGTTTGCAATATGCTTCTTTACTTTCTTGCCGACTCTTTTCTTCTGGGCCATTATATACCAGTCCTCCTTATGACTTTTTCCTCAGGACAAGCTTCCGCGGCCCGCGGCGGGTCCTCGCATTAGTCTTCGTCCTTTGACCTCTCACCGGCAAATGTGCAGTATGCCTCATTCCCCTGTAACATCCGATATCGGTGAGCCTCTTTACATTCATCCCAACTTCGCGCCTGAGATCGCCCTCGACCTTATACTCTTTTTCTATGCTGCTCCTGATTTTAACGACATCCGCGTCAGTAAGGTCCTTCACACGTATATTGGGATTGACATTGACCTCTTTCAAAATCTTATTAGATAACGCCCTTCCGATACCAAATATGCGTGTAAGCCCAATCTCGACACGCTCGTTCTTCGGCAGATCAACGCCAGCAATTCTTGCCATGCTCTACTCCTTTGTCATCCATATTATTAAATAATACCATCTAAAACAAGCCTTGTCGTTATCCCTGCCTCTGCTTATGCCTAGGGTTTTCACAGAGGATCCTGACAACGCCCTTTCTCTTCACTATCTTACATTTGGAACATATCGGTTTTACAGAAGGCTTTACCTTCATAATTCCTCCAGAATCAAAAGATCAGAGGGTTGGAAGATTAGAGGATTAGCCAAACCTCCAACCTTCCAAACCTCCAACCTTCCTTCTTAATTACTTGAATCTATACGTTATACGGCCTTTAGTAAGATCATATGGAGACAGCTCGATGGTAACTTTGTCCCCAGGCAATATCTTTATAAAATGCATCCGCATCTTGCCGGACACGTATGCAAGTATAACTTGGCCATTTTCGAGAGCGACCCGGAACATCGCGTTTGGCAAAGTTTCAACGATTGTTCCCGACACTTCAATATTTTCTTCTTTCGCCATGCGTAAGCCTTTAATTATACCTGTATGTCAAATTTTAGTCAAGATTACCGGAACACTTTTAGTTATGGCAATAGTATGCTCAAAGTGTGCCGACAGCCGGCCATCAGCAGTAACGGCGGTCCAGCCGTCGTCAAGTATGTTCACGTCTGCACAACCGGCATTGACCATAGGCTCAATCGCCAAAGTCATACCGTCCTTAAGTCGCGGCCCCCGACCGGACTCACCAAAGTTCGGCACTTGAGGGTCCTCATGCAAAGAGCGTCCAATTCCATGCCCGACAAAGGACCTCACAACGGAAAACCCATTGGCCTCCACATGCTGCTGAATGGAAGCCGAAATGTCCGAGACCCTGTTTCCCACTACGGCGTTCTTTATGCCCGCATAGAGAGCCTCTTCGGTTACCGACATCAGCCTGCGCGCCTCGGCATCCACTGCGCCAACTGGAAAAGTCACAGCTCCGTCGCCGTAGAACCCTTCCAGGACAATGCCTAAATCCACACTGATTATATCACCGTTTTTCAATCTGGACATCCGGGAAGGGATCCCATGCACCACCTGGTCATTGACCGAAGTGCACGTGCTTGCCGGATACCCCCTATATCCCTTAAAGGCCGGAATTGCGTTCCGCTTCTTTATCTGGTCATTCACATACGCCTCTATGTCGGCGGTCGTTATATCCACCCCAATAAAGGACTTCAGGTTCTTCAGAATTTCTGCCACGATACGGCACGCAGCTGCAATTTTTTCTATCTCTCTTTTGGACTTGACGATTATCACAATGCCGTAATTTTAATCTCTTCTGCCTTTCAATTTACCTCTCTGGAGAAAACCCTCGTAAGACCTGGTCAACAAATGAGATTCTATCTGTGAGACTGTGTCGAGGCCAACGCCCACGGCTATCAGGAGTGATGTCCCGCCAAAGTAAAAAGGGACATTGAACCGCTTGATGAGCAGTTCCGGCAGCACACACACTAAGGCAAGATAAAGGGCCCCCACAAAAGTCAGACGCGTAAGTACCCGGTAGATGTATTCGGTTGTCTTCTGTCCCGGCCTGATACCGGGAATGAAGCCTCCATGTTTTTGGAGGTTTTCAGCAATATCTACGGGATTGAATATCACCGCTGTATAAAAATAACTGAAAAAGAAAATCATGCCTACATATAGAAGGGTGTAAGTCGGCGTACCTGGAGCCAACTGTTTGGCAATTGCCTGCACCCATGGCACTGCAATGAATCCGGCAACCGTTGCCGGGAACATAATAATCGAAGAAGCAAAGATGGGGGGAATAACTCCGGCAGTGTTTACCTTTAGAGGAAGATGCGTGCTCTGGCCGCCGAATACTTTCCTGCCGATCACCCTTTTTGCATACTGGACCGGAATCTTCCTCTGCCCCCGCTCTATAAAGATGATGCCGCCGATAACCGCCACCATTATTGCCGCAAGTAACAAAACGAAAAATATCGATAGCTCGCCCGCCCTGACCAGGCTAAAAGTACTGAATACCGCATTAGGAAACCGGGCAACTATGCCCGCAAAAATGATAAGGGAGATGCCATTTCCAATGCCTCGCTCGGTTATCTGCTCTCCAAGCCACATAAGAAATGAAGTACCTGAGGTGAGCGTGATCATAGTCATAATTCTGAAACTCCAGCCGGGGTTCTGAATGAATTGTCCTCCAGCCATTCCTTCCAAGCCGACAGCTATGCCGAAAGACTGTATAGCTCCGATAGCAACTGTGGCGTATCTGGTGTATTTGACAATTCTTTTCCTGCCGGACTCGCCTTCTTTTGCAAGTTTGCCGAGGCTGGGTATAACCACTGTCAGGAGCTGAAAGATAATCGAAGCGCTGATATACGGCATGATGCCCAGCGCAAAAATCGTGACCCTCGAAAGGGCTCCGCCTGAGAACATATCAAAAAAGCCCATCATCGCCCCGCCCTTTTCAGTAAGGAACTTGCTCAACGCCTCACTATTAATGCCCGGCGTGGGGATATGCGCGCCCATTCTGTAAACTGCAAGCATGCTGAGTGTAAACAACACCCTGTTTTTTAATTCGGCGATTTTAAAGATATTTTGAATGCTGGCAAGTAAACCCAAAGCTATAATACCTCGGACTTTCCGCCGGCTGCAGTGATTTTAGATACCGCAGAAGCGCTGAAGGCATGTGCCTTAATAATGACAGGCCTGGTTATGTTCCCGTCGCCGAGAACTTTAAGTCCGTCTTTCAATTCTCTTAGAATTTTGCGTTCAAGCAGGATTTCCGGCGTTACCGTGCCGATATCGGCAAGCCTCGCGATATCGTCCAGATTGACAATCGCATATTCTTTCTTGAAAGGCATATTCGAGAATCCTCTCTTTGGAAGCCTCCTCTGGAGCGGAGTTTGTCCACCTTCAAAAGCCGGTCCCTTGTTGCCGCCGGAGCGCGCTTTCTGTCCTTTATGTCCCTTGGTAGAAGTCTTTCCGTGTCCGGAACCCATTCCTCTGCCTATTCTCTTGGCTTTTTTCTTGCTCCCCGGGGCCGGTGACAAATTCTCTATTTTCATTGCTTAACTTTTAACCTCCTGTTCACTCTCTTCCTCTGCAACGGCTTCCCCTTCGGCCTTGCCTCTTAGTCTATTAACAACATCGGGGTCCATCAGATGGCTGAGACCATCCAGTGTCGCTCTGACCGTGTTGAAAGGGTTGTGGCCGCCAAGCGCTTTTGCAACAATATCGTGAATTCCTGAAACCTCAAAGACTGCGCGGACTGCGCCGCCTGCAATCAGGCCGGTACCCTTCGGCGCCGGATTCATGACAACCGCATTGGAACCGTACTTTCCAATAATCCTGTGGGTGATAGTGCCCTCTTTTAAGGCAAACCGCATAAGGCGTTTTTTGGCTTGTTCCACTGCCTTTCGTATTGCTTCAGGCACCTCAGACGCCTTTCCCTTGCCGACACCTACGATCCCGTCTCCGCTGCCGACAACAACAAGGGCGCTGAAGGAAAATCTCCTTCCTCCCTTAACAACCTTGGCAACTCTGTTTATATAGACTACCTTGTCTTTTAAATTAAGCCCTTCAGCGTCGATCCTTTCGGTTTTCACCATACCTCCTTAAAATTCCAAGCCGCCTTCGCGTGCACCATCAGCGAGGGCTTTCATACGGCCATGATATTTATTACCTCCGCGGTCAAATACGATCTTCTTAACTCCCAGAGGGACCGCCCGCGACGCTATCAGCAAACCCACCCTTCTGGCCATCGCTGCATTGCCCTTGTGTCCCTCTTCATTTCTCAAGTCCTTATCAAGTGTGGAGGCCGTAATAAGAGTATGACCTTTCGTATCGTCTATAATCTGCGCATATATATGGTTGAGGCTCTTGTAAATACAGAGTCTTGGCCGCTCAACGCTGCCGGATACCTTTTTTCTCAATCTTTTATGACGCCTTTGCCTCGCCTCTTCCTTAATAATCACGACATCCTCCCCCTTAAAACCCGTGATATGTGAACCGTGAAACGTGAAACGTCAACATCAAGAAATTCTGTTTTCTTTTTAGCCTTTACCATTCACGTTTCACTTTTCACGTTTCACGGTCTTTTTATTTCTTACCCGTCTTGCCAGCCTTCAATTTAATCCGCTCACCTGCATACCTGACTCCCTTGCCTTTATAGGCGTCGGGCAGCCTTAACTCCCTTATATTCGCCGCAACCTGGCCAAGCAGCTGCTTATCCATGCCGCTTAATGTAATTGCCGTCTGCTTTTCATCAACAGCAGCTTTTATCCCCTCGGGAAGCTGGTATTCGATTGGATGAGAATACCCCAAAGTAAAGGAAAGTTTGCTCCCCTTCAACTGGGACCTGTAACCAATGCCGGTTATTTCCAGTCTCCTCGTATACCCCTGCGAAACACCGTTTACCATGTTGGACACAAGACTTCTGGCAAGTCCGTGGAGCGACCTGTGCGATTTTGAATCACTGCCCCTCTCAACAATGATCTTGCCGTCAGCAACGGATACCTTTATGCCTTCGGGAAAGGCATACTTCAGTTCGCCCTTCGCACCTTTGACTTTAATGACGTCCTGCTTTACTTCCACATTTATTCCCTGTGGTATAGTTATGGGCTTTTTACCAATTCGTGACATCTATCTCCCCTCCAAAAAAACAGGCCATGGGCCATTGGCTATGGGCAATAGGTAAAACATCTGAACCATAAAATTTATTTTTTTTTCTTTTCCCATTGCCTATCACCTATTGCCTATAGCCTGTATTTTTATTACCACACATAACAGAGCACCTCTCCGCCGACACCTTCCCGGCGGCATGACTTATCGCTGAGAACACCCATCGAGGTCGTAAGTATAGCGATCCCGACACCGTTCATGACATTAGGGACTTCTTCTTTGCCTGCGTATACCCTCCTGCCGGGTTTACTGATCCTCTTGAGGCCGCTGATAACCGGACTATTGTCGGTTGTATATTTCAGGGTCACCCGCAGCAGGCCCTGTTTTTTATCCTTTATAATTTTATATGATTTTATAAAACCCTCTTCCTTTAAAATCTTCGCCAATTCCACCTTCATCCTTGAGGCCGGAATATCTACCTTCTCGGTCCTGATAAGAAGGGTGTTTCTCATCCTGGTCAGCATATCAGCAATCGGATCGGTCATCATGTCTGCACCCCTACCAGCTCGATTTTGTGACCCCGGGGATGAATCCCCTGAGGGCAAAATGCCTGAAACATATTCTGCAAAGTCCGAACTTTCTTAAATAGCCTCTCGGTCTGCCGCATGACTTGCACCTGTTATAAGCACGTACCTTAAACTTGGGCGCCCTGTTGCTTTTCTCAATTAAACATGTCTTTGCCACCAAACTCCTCCTTTACTTTCTGAACGGGATGCCCAAATGCCTGAGCAATGATCTGCATTCGGTATCGCTTTTCGCTGAACTGCACATGGTTATGTCGAGACCATGCACCATCTCAACTTTATCGTAATCGATCTCGGGGAATATATACTGCTCCTTCAGGCCGAAAGAATAATTTCCCCTTCCGTCGAAGGATTTTGTAGACAGCCCCCTGAAATCTCTGATCCTCGGCAGAGCAACATTGATTAACCTGTCAAAAAATTCATACATCCGCTCGCCACGCAGCGTAACCTTGCATCCGAGAGGAACGCCCTCCTTGAGCTTGAAGCCGGCGATGGCCTTCTTTGATTTCGTGACCAGCGGCTTCTGCCCCGTAATTGCAGCAAGTTCCTTTTCGGCTGCATCAAGAAGCTTGATATTCTGAGTGGCTTCGCCGAGAGTAACATGAACAATAATCTTCTGCAGTTTCGGGACCTGCATAACATTTTTATATGAAAACTCCTTCATGATCACAGGAATTACTTCTGTTACATATTTTTCCTTCATACGCGGCGCCATGACTAATCTAAAACCTCCTTGCACTTTTTGCACGTCCTGCGCTTTCTGCCGTCATCAAGGACCGTATTGCCTATCCTGGTCGGCTTGCTGCATTTCGGGCATAAGAACATCACATTCGATATATGAATAGGCCCTTCCTTCTCGATGATGCCGCCCTGAGAATATTTCTTGTTAGGCTTGGTATGCCTTTTAACAACATTTATACCCTCAATCGTAACTTTTTCAGCAGTTGGGGACACCGAGAGAACTCTTCCCTTCTTGCCTCTATTTTTTCCAGTCGTCACCATTGCAGTGTCGCCTTTTTTTATTCCTAACCCCACTGTATCCTCCTTAAAATCAGGCAATGGGCTATAGGCGATGGGCGATTGGCAACCTTTCCTTTACCCATAGCCTATAACCTATTGCCTATTGCCATGCCTTTATAGTACCTCGGGAGCAAGTGAAATGATCTTCATAAATTCCTTCCATCTCAGCTCCCGCGCAACCGGTCCGAAAATTCTTGTTCCAACAGGTTCCATCTGCGGGTTTAAAAGCACTACCGCATTCTGGTCAAACCTGATGTATGAACCGTCAGGACGTCTCGTTTCTTTTTTAGTCCTCACAACAACAGCTTTGGACACGGATCCTTTTTTCACATTGCCTTCGGGAATAGCTTCTTTAACGCTCACCACTATGATATCACCAAGCCTGGCATACCTTCTGTTGGATCCCCCGAGGACTCTTATGCACATGACTCTCTTGGCTCCCGAGTTGTCCGCCACCTCAAGGACGCTTAAATTTTGTATCATTTACTTGCCCTCGCCTTTAACGATTTTGATCACCTGCCACCGTTTGTCCGCACTAAGCGGCCTGCTTTCAACAATCTCTACCACATCGCCCGCTTTGCATTTGTTCTCCTCGTCGTGAGCTTTGAGCTTAGTGACCTTCTTGACGGTCTTCATATAAACAGGGTGTTGAAAGGTCCTGGTCACCGCCACTACAACCGTCTTGTCCATCTTGTCGCTGACTACCTTACCTGTGTATGTCTTCTTAGGCATTTCTGGCGCCTCCTCCTTTGCCGGTCTCTGCGTGAGGCTCCTTTTCCGTAATGACCGTCAGTACTTTCGCTATATCCTTACGCACTGCGAGTACTCTGCTGTTGCTCGGCAATTCACCCTTCGAAAGCTGAAACTTGAGGTTGAACAGCTCCTTCCGCAAATCCAGCTCTTTCTGTCTCAATTCCTCTATTGATAGCGCCCTTATTTCAGAAGGTTTCATTACACTGTCACCTCTCTCGTAACAAACTTCGTAGCAATAGACAGTTTCCTTGATGCAAGCTTGAACGCCTGTTTCGCGATATCTTCGGTAACCCCTGAAACCTCATAAAGTATTCTTCCGGGACCAACAACCGCTACCCAATACTCAGGATTGCCCTTGCCTTTACCCATTCTTGTTTCGGCAGGCTTCTTGGTTATCGGTTTATCCGGGAAAATCCTTATCCAGACCTTGCAGCCTTTCTTGGCATGGCGCGTTATGGCAACCCTGGCGGCCTCTATCTGGCGGCTCGATATCCAACCAGGCTCCATCGCTTTCATCCCGAACTCACCGAAGCTCACGTCAGAGCCCCGGTATGCCTTGCCGTTCATATTGCCTTTCATCGTTTTTCTAAATTTAACTTTCTTTGGTGCCAGCATATATTACTCTCCTGATTACTCGCTTAATAAGGCGGCAACAGGCGGTTCAGCAAGTATATCGCCATGATAAAGCCATACCTTTATACCAATTGCGCCGAATGTCGTCCGTGCCTCCGCAAATCCGTAATCTATATTTGCCCTAAAAGTGCTGAGAGGCACCCTGCCTTCCCTATACCACTCTGTTCTCGCAATTTCAGCCCCGGCCAGCCTCCCCGAGCACTGGACCTTGATCCCCAACGCACCGAACCTGACAGCTGAGGCGACTGCCCGCTTGAGCGCCCTTCTGAATGCGACCCTTTTTTCCAACTGCAGCGCTATATTCTCAGATACAAGCTGCGCATCCACTTCAGGCTTCCTGATCTCTTTTATATCAATTGCAACCTGCTTTTTCGTTGCTTCTTCCAGTTCTTTCTTCAGCTTTTCAACTTCAGCACCCTTCTTTCCGATAATAATGCCCGGCCGGGCGGTATGTATGATGACCTTCAGTTTCTGTCCAGGCCGCTCTATCTCTATCCTTGAGACACCTGCATGGAACAGCTTCTTCTTTATCGACTTGCGGACCTCTAAATCTTCCAGGAGTTGATGCTGGTATCCCTTTTTAAGAAACCACCTTGATTCCCAAGTCCGTATAATGCCCAGTCTATTACCAATAGGATTCGTCTTCTGCCCCAAATCAGCACCCCCAGTCCACATTACAATACTTCATTTTTATTCCTCCGAAAGAATAATGGTTATATGACACGATCTCTTCTTAATAACGTTGGCCCTTCCCATAGATCTCGGCTCCATCCGTTTCATAAAGGGACCACTGTCTACAAAAGCAGTCTTTATTTTCAATTTATCGATGTCTACCTGGGTATTTTTTTGTTCTGCGTTTGCCATTGCGGATTTCAGAAGTTTTTCAACAGAGCGTGCCCCTCTGTATGGCATAAATCTAAGTGAAACCAGCGCATCAGCTGCCCTCTTGCCCCTGATAAGGTCCACTACCCTCCTGGCTTTCCTCGCGGTCATTTTTGCATGTCGCAATATCGCTTTCGATAACATAACCAATTAACCTCTCGCCGGAGCAGCCTTTGCAGAGGAGCCTGAATGCCCTCTAAAGGTCCTCGTCGGTGAAAATTCGCCTAGTTTGTGCCCCACCATGTTCTCAGTGACGTAAACCGGGATAAATTTTTTACCGTTATGAACAGCAAAGGTCAGCCCTATAAATTCAGGCACAATAGTAGAACGCCTTGACCATGTCTTAATCAACCTCTTGTCACCGGCGCCGGTCATCATCTCGACTTTTTTCAGCAATTTGGCCTCAACGAATGGCCCCTTTTTTAAGGATCTTGGCACTTCATCCCTCCTAAAATCCAGGCTATAGGCTATAGGCTATAGGTGATAGGCAAAAGAAATACAACACTGTCATTTCCCCTTTTAATCCATTGCCCATTGCCTATAGCCCATTGCCAATTGCCTTTCTTGTTTATTTTCTTCTTTTTACTATTAATCTATCAGTCCTCTTATTGTGTCTGGTCTTTACGCCTTCAGGCTTGCCCCAGGGCGAACATGGAGGCCTGCCGCCGGAGGTCCTTCCCTCTCCGCCGCCGAGCGGATGATCATGAGGGTTCATAACAACTCCTCTTACATGAGGCCTTTTCCCCAGATAACGCTTCCTGCCCGCCTTTCCGTAAGAAATATTTTCATACTCGACGTTGCCTACCTGTCCGATCGTTGCCATGCAAGAGGCCCTCACATACCTGGCCTCGCCTGACGGCAACTTTATCTGGGCTAATTCCCCCTCTTTGGCAACAAGTTGAGCAGCGGTCCCTGCGCCTCTGACGAGCTTGGCGCCCTGGCCTGGATTCAGTTCAATATTATGTATCATGGTACCGAGCGGTATTCCCTTTATCGTTAAAGCATTGCCCGTTTTAATTTCGGCATTCGGCCCGGACATAACACTGTCTCCGACCTTCAGCCCGACAGGCGCCAGGATGTAGCGGTACTCGCCATCTCTATATTTGAGAAGCGCGATGCGGGCAGACCTGTTGGGGTCATACTCGATAGTTGCAACCGTTGCCGGAATGCCGATCTTATTACGGTTAAAATCGATAATCCTGTATTGCCGCTTGTTGCCCCCGCCCCTCTGCCAGCTTGTGACCTCCCCGGTATTATTCCTGCCCCCGCTCTTCCTGAGCGGCGCGGTAAGAGGCTTATGAGGTTTATTGGTTGTTATATCGCTGTAATCTGATGAACTCTGGAACCTTCTGCCGGGAGATGTCGGCTTAAACTTTCTTATTCCCATTTACGCACCCTCAATAAAGTCGAGTTTTTCACCCTTTTTCAATGTTATTATCGCTTTCTTCCTGTCGGATCTCCTGCCGAGAGACTTTCCGTAACGCTTCAGTTTTCCTCCGACATTTATCGTAGCAACCTTTTCGACCTTTACCTTGAATATTTCTTCCATGGCCTTCTTTACTTCATGCTTATTGGCCCTCGGATCGATTTCGAGAAGAATCTTATTCTCCCTCTCCTTCATGTCCATGCCCTTCTCATTAAAGAGGGGTTTTTTTATAATGTCGTAAATTCTCTTCATAGCAACTCCTTATTCATCCGCCCGGGCGGACAGTTTCGCCAGCGCATCAGCAGTAAAAACAACGCTATCATATACTGTCACCGCGTAAGCATTAAGATCGGAGACCCTGACAACATCGACGCCGGGAATGTTCCTTGCAGAGCACATTATATTTTTATCGTTCTCAGACAATACGATAAGCACCGTTTTATCGGACAAGCCGAGATTGCCGAGCACTTGTATCATTTCCTTTGTCTTTGGCTTATCGAGTGATAAGGCATCAAGCAGCACGACCTGGCCGTCTGCCAGTTTCATTGTCAACGCCTTAAAGAGGGCTACCCTTTTAAATTGTTTCGGAAGCCTGACCGAATAGTCCCGGGGATGAGGGCCGAAAGCAATGCCTCCACCCCTCCACTGAGGCGCCCTTGTGCTGCCCTGCCTGGCCCTTCCTGTATGTTTCTGCTTCCAGGGCTTCTTTCCGCCACCGCTCACCAGCCCCCTTGTCTTAGTGGCATGGGTCCCCTGCCTCTGATTGGCAAGAAACGTTACTACAGATGTATGCACCACTGAATCGGAAGCCTCGCTGGCAAAAACCGAGCCGGGAAGGTTCATGGTACCCTTTACCTTATTATTAATGTCCTTAATTTCAATACTCATGTTATCTGGTTGCATCTTATTTTCCCTTTCGAATCTCTATTATCGTATTCGCAGACCCTGGTATGGCGCCTTTTATAAGCAAAAGGTTTTGCTCAGGACGAACATCAACGACAGTCATGTTCTGAACAGTCACCCGGTCACACCCCATATGCCCAGCCATTCTCATTCCCCTCCACACTCTCGAAGGGTAAGAGCTTCCGCCAATCGAGCCGGGCGCCCTGTTGAACATCGAGCCATGTGAACCCGGCCCGCCTTTAAAGTTGTGCCGCTTCATGACACCCTGAAACCCTTTGCCTTTCGATACGCCCGATACCGATACAATATCACCCTTGGCAAAGCTCTCCGACTTTATCATATCGCCGACCTTAAGCCCGGTCATCGGAAACTCTTTCAGCACTTTAAAGGCAGCAGTTCCGGCCTTTTTAAAAACGCCTGCCATAGGCTTGACTACGTTCTTCGCCTTCCGCTCTTCGACAAACCCGATTTTGACCGCCTCATAGCCGTCTTTTTCAGGTGTCTTGACCTGCACAACGCAGCACGGCCCCGCCTCAATTACAGTCACAGGTATCAACTTTCCATCTTCGGTAAAAACCTGCGTCATTCCGAGTTTCTTGCCCAGGATTCCGGTCATAGTTTTATCTCCACATCCACCCCTGAGGCAAGCTCAAGTTTCATCAGCGCATCCACAGTATCCGGGGTTGGATCGTAAATATCGATAAGTCGTTTATGCGTCCGTATCTCGAATTGCTCTCTCGACTTCTTGTCAACGTGAGGCGACCTCAGGACAGTATATTTGCTGATCTGGGTCGGTAAAGGCACCGGTCCCGAGACCCTGGCGCCTGTCCTCTGCGCAGTAACGACAATTTCCTTTACAGACTGATCCAGCAGCCTGTGGTCATACGCTTTCAGTTTTATTCTTATTTTTTGATTCACCACAATTACTCCAGTATTTCCGTAACAACACCGGCGCCGACTGTCCTGCCGCCCTCTCGTATGGCGAACCGCAGTTCCTTCTCCATCGCTATGGGCGCTATCATCTCTACCGATATCGTTACATTGTCGCCAGGCATTACCATTTCTATTCCCTCAGGCAACGTCGCCACCCCTGTCACGTCCGTCGTCCTGAAATAGAACTGCGGACGATATCCGTTGAAAAACGGGGTGTGCCTTCCCCCCTCTTCCTTCGTCAGGATGTACGCTTCTGCCTTGAACTTCGTGTGCGGGGTTATACTGCCCGGCTTCGCCAGCACCATCCCCCTCTCCACTTCGTCCTTCCCTGTTCCCCTCAGCAGTACCCCTATGTTGTCTCCGGCACGCCCTTCATCCAGCAGCTTCCTGAACATCTCCACCCCGGTCGCCACTGTCTTCCTCGTCTCCCTCAACCCCACTATCTCTACTTCCTCTCCTACCTTAACTATACCCCGCTCTACCCTGCCTGTCACGACCGTACCCCTCCCCGATATCGAAAATACATCCTCTATCGGCATGATGAACGGCTTGTCCACCGGCCGCTCAGGCGTCGGTATGTAACTGTCCACTGCATCGCCAAGCTCAAGTATGCACTTGTATTCAGGCGCATTGGGATCAGTGCTCGTGCTCTCTATTGCCTTCAGTGCGCTGCCCTTTATTATCGGGATCTCATTGCCCGGAAATCCATACTTCACCAACAACTCCCTGACTTCAAGCTCCACCAGGTCCAATAATTCAGGGTCATCCACCATGTCCACTTTATTCATAAATACCACCATGTACGGCACCCCTACCTGACGCGCAAGCAGTATGTGCTCCCTCGTCTGCGGCATCGGCCCGTCCGCTGCGCTCACCACCAATATCGCCCCGTCCATCTGCGCCGCCCCGGTGATCATGTTCTTTACATAGTCCGCATGCCCCGGACAATCCACATGCGCATAATGCCGCTTCTCTGTCTCATACTCCACATGCGCTGTCGCTATCGTTATGCCGCGCGCCTTCTCTTCAGGCGCGTTGTCTATCTGATCATATGCCTTGTAGTTTGCCAGGCCCTTCATCGCTAATACCTTGGTTATCGCCGCAGTCAACGTCGTCTTGCCATGGTCTACATGCCCTATCGTCCCCACATTCGCGTGCGGCTTTACCCTCTCAAATTTCGCCTTAGCCATATCTCCCTCCTATTCGCCCTTTACTTTGGCCACAATCCCTTCCATAATATTCTTCGGCACTTCTTCATAACTCGAAAATTGCATGGTATAGGTCGCCCTTCCCTGGGTCTTGGACCTTAGGTCGGTAGAATAACCGAACATTTCCGCCAGGGGGACCATTGCCTTTATCACCTGAGCGCCGGATCTTTGCTCCATAGACTGGATTTTGCCCCGCCGTGAATTCAGGTCCCCGATAACGTCACCCATATATTCCTCGGGAGTAACGACTTCCACGCTCATGATAGGCTCGATTAAAATTAACTGCGCCTTCTTTGCTCCATCTTTCAAGGCCATCGATCCTGCTATTTTAAAGGCCATTTCAGAGGAATCGACTTCATGATACGATCCATCAATCAGAGACACCTTTGCATCGACAAGCGGATAGCCTGCCAGCACGCCGCCCACCATGGCCTCTTTTACTCCTTTTTCAACGGCGGGAACATACTCTCTCGGAATTGAGCCGCCCACGATCTTGTTTGCAAATTCAAATCCCTCGCCGCGCTTAAGCGGCTCTATGTCAATCCATATATGACCATACTGGCCGCGGCCGCCCGACTGGCGCACAAATTTGCCTTCCACCCTGGCGCTGCTTTTTATCGTTTCCTTGTATGCCACCTGTGGTTTGCCTACGTTTGCGCCGACTTTGAACTCTCTCAATAACCTGTCAACTATTATTTCAAGATGGAGCTCACCCATGCCGGAAATGATGGTCTGGCCGGTTTCTTCATTATAGGACACCCTGAATGAGGGATCTTCCTGAGCAAGCTTTACCATAGAGTGCGAAAGCTTTTCCTGATCAGCCTTTGTCTTCGGCTCAATCGCAACCGATATGACCGGATCAGGAAACTCCATTTTTTCGAGGATGACAGGGTTGTCCTCATCGCAGAGGGTGTCTCCGGTCAGAGTGCTCTTCAATCCTACCACCGCCGCTATATCACCAGCCCTGACCTCCTTTATTTCCTCTCTCTTATTTGCATGCATCTTGACCATCCTGCCTATTCTTTCCTTAACATCCTTGGTCGAATTATAGACATATGAGCCGGCGCTAAGCACACCCGAGTATACTCTCACGAATGTAAGCTGCCCGACAAAAGTATCGGCCATTATTTTGAACGCCAGAGCGGCAAACGGCTCGCTGTCAGACGCCTTCCTGATAACTTCGGTGCTGTCGGAAGGCAGTTTCCCTATTATAGGCGGCACATCCATAGGAGAAGGCAGGTAGTCGACAATTGCATCGAGCAGCAGCTGCACGCCCTTATTCTTAAACGCGGAGCCGCACAGCACCGGAGTAATCTTCATCTCTATAGTGCCCCGGCGAAGGGCATGCCTGATCTCTTCCTCCGGCATTTCCTCTCCGGCAAGATACCTGTCCATTATTTTCTCATCAACATCGGCAAGCGCCTCTATCATCTTTTCCCTGAACTCCTTGGCCTTCGCCGCAAGTTCGGCAGGAATCTCATCCTCAACATATTTTGCTCCAAGAGTTTCATCATCGAAAAGAAAGGCCTTCATTGTTATAAGGTCTACAGATCCTCTTAATTTATCTTCGCTGCCTATAGGTATTTGAACAGGGACCGGATTGGCGCCCAACCTCTGGACCATGCTTTCAACAGACTGAAAAAAATCAGCTCCAACCCTGTCCATTTTGTTCATAAAGGCGATCCTCGGCACATCGTACTTATTAGCCTGCCTCCATACCGTCTCGGATTGAGGCTCAACACCCGCCACAGCATCAAATACTGCAACAGCGCCATCAAGCACTCTCAGGGAACGCTCGACCTCTATAGTAAAATCAACATGACCTGGCGTATCTATTATGTTTATAACGTGATCTCTCCATAAGCACGTGGTGGCAGCCGAGGTTATGGTAATACCCCGCTCCTGCTCCTGGACCATCCAGTCCATCACCGCAGTGCCTTCATGCACTTCGCCGATCTTATATGTAACGCCAGTATAGTAAAGTATGCGCTCTGTCGTTGTCGTCTTTCCGGCATCGATGTGAGCCATTATTCCTATGTTGCGTGTATTTTCTAAAGAAACTCTTGCCATAAAATCTTTTTTTCCACCACCCGGCGCCGGGCACTCAACGCGCTGCTTATATGCGACCTGAGTGTCAGCCCGGAGTGGAATACTTTCCTCCTTACCAACGGTAATGGGCAAAGGCCCTGTTCGCCTCAGCCATTTTATGTGTGTCTTCTTTTTTCTTTATGGAAGTGCCCGTGTTGTTGTAGGCATCCAGCAATTCGGCGGCAATCCTCTCCCTCATTGTCTTTTCCTTGCGCAGTCTGGCATAGCTTACTATCCACCGAAGAGCGAGCGCAATTTTCCTCTGAGGCCTGACTTCCATCGGGACCTGGTAAGTAGCGCCGCCTACCCTCCTCGGCTTTACTTCGAGAAGAGGCTTCACATTTTCGACCGCAGCCTTAAAAACCTTGAGCGGGTCCGAGCCTGTCTTGTCTTTGAGAATATCGAAAGCACCGTAACATATAGACTCGGCAGTAGACATTTTTCCATCCTTAAGCAGGACGGTCATGAACCTGCTGACCAGCTTGCTGCTGTATTTCGGGTCGGGTAAAATCTCTCTTTTTTCAGCTACTCTTCTTCTTGCCATATATCGTGCTCCGGTTATGCTTGAATTTTGCTTTGTTTTTTACTTGGGTCTCTTTGCGCCGTACTTGGACCTGCCCTGACGTCTGTCAGCTACGCCTGCACAATCAAGCGCCCCTCTCAAAATGTGGTATCTCACACCAGGAAGGTCCTTGACCCTGCCGCCCCTGATCAGCACGATCGAATGCTCCTGAAGATTATGTCCGACACCCGGTATGTAGGCGGTCACCTCCATCCCGTTTGTAAGCCTGACCCTCGCCACCTTCCTCAAAGCCGAGTTCGGCTTTTTAGGAGTTGTGGTATAAACCCTCACGCACACTCCGCGCTTTTGCGGACAGCTCTTGAGCGCCGGGCTCTTGGTCTTCCTCTCAACTTTCTTTCGTCCGTTCCTGACTAACTGTGCAATCGTAGGCACATTTCCTCCACACCATAAGTTTAATGATTAATGAAAAAGCTCCGATTTACCGGAAAACCCGTTAAGTCTACCAGAGATATACTCTCTTGTCAAGTCATCAGGCAGTCTTCCTTATACAACGTCACCGATGCACCAGGAATGAAAATCATAACATATGTATCAAAAAAAAATAAAGCTTATTTTTAACAGGGGTGCCCAAATTTTTCACGCCTCATACCGGCCATTCCACAGCAGGTGGGAATCCGGTGTCTACAGTGGAAACCCCGGACCTTTTTTCGCCGGGCATTCAGGTTTGGTTCGGACACGTCCTTCCGGAGTAGTCCTTCTCTCATCGCACGAAGAAACTCGCGTTGACATCAATTCAATTCGCCACTATAATTTTAATCGAAGGCGTGACATAGTGTGGGTGTCTCGGATATAAGTTTACATGTCCTGTCATTCCCGCTCTTAGAAGCGCCTACTGTTGGTGCCTAAGGCATCTGCTGTTGGCGAAGGCGGGAATCCAGAAAATCAAAGGAATGGATTCCGGGTCAAGACCGGAATGACGGCAAAATATGTAAAGAACTGTTAGGGACTGGATAATAGGTGTTGAGGACAGAGCTTTAGAATCTGCAGCTGATTTATATTTTTATCCAAATGCAAGGCAAGTGATGTTAAGAAAGAAAAGGAGGCTTAATATGGGAAAGACTCTATTTTTTATGCTGATTTTTGTGCTTGTTGGCGCGACGTCAGGTTATTGTGTGACCCAGACCGGAGCCGGGATGATGGGCGGTGGAGGTTACGGCATGGGTAACGGCATGATGGGTCCGGGCGATTATACGTACAGTCCTGAATGTCAAAAATTTTATGACGATACGGCCAAACTCAGAAAGGAACTTCACGACAAAGAATTTGAATATTTTGAAACACTGCGAAATCCCAAAGCAACAGGGGCGACAGCCATGAAACTCGATAAGGAGATAATAGACCTGCAGGATGAGATTTACGCCGTGGCCCCGCTTAAATGCCAGTGGTAAGCCGGGATTTTTACAGAATGACGATTCCATGAGTTGGAAAGAAAGACGCCGTAGAATATGCGGCGTCTTTCTTTTACCAGTGATCACTTTCAAACACATCAGATCAAAGACCGGACGGCCGCTCACCGAAACTATGAGGAGCGATCGGACCCACTCTCTTATTTTTCTATCGAAACAAGCTCAACCTCAAAAATAAGAGTTGCGTTAGGACCTATCATTGGACCTGCCCCCTTGTCTCCGTAAGCGAGTTTGGCGGGGATAAAGACCTTCCACTTCGATCCAACTTTCATCAGCTGCAGTGCCTCGGTCCAGCCGGCAATGACTTTATTAACCTGGAATACCGCCGGCATTCCCCGCTTATCGGAGCTGTCAAACTCCGTCCCGTTAATAAGCGTGCCCGTGTAATTAACCTTGACAGTGTCTGTTGCTTTTGGAGTTTGGCCTTTGCCTTCTTTTAACACCTTATATTGAAGGCCGCTTGCTGTTGTCACTACTCCCGGTTTCTTCTTGTTTTCCGCAAGGAAGGCTTCACCTTCTTTTTTGTTCTTATCGGATAATCCCTTCATGATTTCCGCATGCTTAGCATTAACGCTCTTCTGGAAGTTTGTAATGATGTCATGCATTTCCTGTTGAGTCAAAGCAGGCTGTTGACCGGTGAGACCTGCCTTGAAGGCCTCGGTTACAGTCTTTGTATCAACATCTACTCCCTGCGCTTTTAAAAAACCGGCCGTGCTGCTGCCTTGCGAATATCCGAGACTGTAACTCAACTTTTCCTTTTCACTCATTACCTTTTTGTCTTCCGCGAAAGCCGGTACTGTAAAAAGGGCAAGGCTTAATACTGCAATGACAAATACTCTCATGTGATTTCACTCCTTTACAAAAGATTTTTTATTCCCGCACCCATATAATATCATTAGTCTCTTCGTGTTTGTTGTCTTGTCCTTCAGATCTACTATCGTCCGACTGCCTCTCATTTCTCGTGGACTTCGGATTGTTTTATCGTAACGTATATATGTCCTCTTTCGCGGTATAGCAAGAGGAGAACGGTATCAGAGGGCCCGATTTTCGAGACAATTTCTTCATAAACCTTTAAGTCTTTTACCGGCTTGCGGTCCACTTCCTCGATGACATCATTTTTTGAAACCAGGCCATACGCAGGATTGTCCTCACTGACGCCGGTAACAAGAACACCTCCCACATCTGCGGGTATGTTAAGACCGGCCCTGAGATCCGGCGTAAGTTCCTGGACCTCCACGCCGTTCAGTACATTGTTGTGCTCAACCATTTTAGCGGCCATCATCTTTGCCGGTAACTCTCCAATAGTCACGGTAAGTGTCTCTTCTTTGCCCTGCCTGATCACTTTTACCGGCACAGTTTTTCGTGGAGCCGTGTCGGCCACCATATTCCTGAGACTCGTTGTATCCTCCACTGGTTTGCCGTCAAATTCCACAATCAGATCTCCACGCTTAAATCCCGCTTTGCCTGCAGGACTATTTTCCATCACGTCTGTGACGAGTGCCCCTTTGTCCTCTTTTACACCAAAAGATTGTGCCAGCTCAGGGGTGAGATTCTGTATTGTCACTCCGAGCCAGCCGCGAATGACCTTGCCGTATTTGAGAATACTTTGCGCTACGGAGTTTGCCATATTGGAGGGTATGGCAAAACCGACCCCCATGTATCCTCCGCTTGTCGAAAATATAGCCGAATTTATGCCTACCAATTCGCCGTTTGCATTGACAAGCGCTCCTCCTGAATTGCCGGGATTGATGGCCGCATCCGTCTGGATGTAATCCTCGTAGGCTGATATGCCTATATCAACCCTTCCTACCGCGCTAACTATCCCCATGGTTACAGTCTGATTCAGACCAAATGGGTTGCCGATGGCAAGCACCACGTCGCCTGCCTTCAACTTGCCGGAGTCTCCCATCCTGACGGCAGGCAAATCCTTTGCGTCAACCTTTATTACAGCAATGTCCGTTTGAGGATCATCGCCGATTACCTTTCCCTTAAACTCCCTTTTATCATTAAGTATTACCTTTATCTCGTCCGCGTCCTTGATCACATGATAATTGGTAAGTATATAACCGTCCGCTGTAACTATGACACCGGAGCCGAGGGCTGAAGACTTGAACTTCTTCGGAATTCCCGGGTGTCCGAACTCATCGCCAAAGAATTTTTTAAAGAGAGGGTCGTTAAATAAATCACTATTGGGATGGTCCTTCATAGTGACGGTGGTAGTAGTGGATATGTTAACTACCGATGGTTTTGTCACGTCAGCAACCTCGGACAAATAATTGCTCAACCTGTTGAGGAACTCGCGTGCCTCAGGCGATACCTCCCTGGCTAAGGCAGTTCCCTGAAAGAGAAGCGCCGTGAACACAAACAAACATAAAATAATAACTATAGGCGTGTTTAAAGCACCTTTTCTTGAATCAAAATATTTCATTGTGACCCTCCTGTTGAGTAGTTTGAATCGTGATATTGAATGTCCGTGCTCCCCTCTTTACCCAAAAATCAAACCTCATTGGGGCTTTCACGTTCGATGTTCTCTTGGAAAAAATCATACCACTTAGCAGAGAATTGTCAAGAAATCGAATTTGCCCGGAATCCACCACCTAAACAGCTAACGACAGCCAAAAGTACCAACAGTAGGTGCCTTAGGCAGGCGCTTCTAAGCGAGAACACAGAGTTTTTCTCTTTGCTCTCAATGCCAAGGAGAAAAGAGACAAAACTGAACTTCACAGAAGAGTGCACAGAGATGAAAGCCAACACAAAAGTAACAGCACAAGCAAAAAAGTGATTTGTATCCTAACGGATAATTTGCGCCAGGAGCAGGCGGGACATGGCGCCGTAGCGGGCGTCGGCAGCCTGAGATGCCATGGATGGCTGAACGGGCTGACGTCGCGTTCGAGCAAGGCTGGATGCCTTGCTCGATTTAGCCGAGGCACTATGTTCTGCCTGCTCTTGGCGCCACCATGAAAAGCAAGAAACAATTTATTGTAAGCGGTAGTGAGCTTCTGCCGGGTTTTTATGATATAATTTTCATTATGCCTGACGTTAAAGCCCCGGCAAAGAACTTGATAACCAAGCTGTTCAAGAAATATCCTGACCCCGCAATCGCACTTCATTTCAGCAATCCCTTCGAGCTCCTTATCGCAACCATCCTCTCCGCGCAGTGCCCTGATACGAGAGTAAATAAGGTCACAGAAACGCTCTTCAGCAGATACCGGACCGCTGAAAGCTTCGCACAATCAGAAACAGAAAAACTTGAGCATGAAATCTCCGGCATAACCTATTACCGAAGCAAGTCAAAGATGATCATCGATTGCTGCAAGAAATTGGTGAGCGACTTTCATGGGGTTGTCCCTCAGACCATGGACCAGCTTGTTACCCTTCCTGGCGTCGGCAGAAAGACCGCTAATGTGATACTCGGGTGCGCTTTCGGACAGCAGGCCATTGCCGTGGATACTCACGTACTCAGGGTGGCAGGCCGCCTGGGGCTTTCAGACTCAAAAAATGCCGACAAGATGGAACTGGAGCTTATGCGGCAAATACCTCAGGATAAGTGGACACGCTTCAGCCTCGCCCTTATACTGCACGGGAGGGAAACCTGTATAGCAAGAAATCCCCGCTGCTCTATTTGCGTTTTATACTCTGAATGCGCCTGGCCCGAGAAGAATAACTATGCCGCGCGCTGAAGTATCTATTAAAGAAATCAGAGACGGCCTTTCAGGACTGAATGCAACAATCGGCTGTGAAATATTTTTTTCCCCCATAATTGGTTCGACCAATACGGCAGCAGCGGAACTCGCCGCAAAAGGACAGCGCGAGGGAACTGTGGTCATCGCCGACAGCCAGACTGAAGGAAGAGGAAGGCGCGGCAGGACCTGGGTATCTCCTGCCGGGAAGAATCTGTATCTCAGCATCATAGTGCGGCCAGGCATACCGCCAAGGGATTCATCAATACTGACGTTTATGTCCGCCGTGGCATGCGCGATAGCAATTCGGAGGCTCTCTTCTGTCCCTGTATCTATTAAGTGGCCTAACGATTTAATGGCGGAGGACAAGAAAATGGGAGGCATCCTTACGGAAATAAAAGCAGACGCCGATAGCATTGATTATGCTGTAATCGGCATTGGGATCAATCTAAACCTCGATCGTTCCGATATGCCGGACAACATCCTGGAGACTGCAACGTCTGTAATGATTCAAACCGGACTTCCACAATCAAGAACAGCGTATGCCCTGGAAATAATAAAATCGATGGACCATTGGTACACTGTCCTTCTGCAATCAGGAAAGGGGGCGGTCCTCGACGCCTGGAAAAACCTGTCCTCCACAATAGGCCGTACTGTGACTGCCGAAACAGGAGAAGTAAAACTCACCGGCCTGGCAGAGGGCATTGACAATGAAGGACTGCTTATACTCAGACTCCCGGACAGTTCCTCTGTAAAAATAAATGCGGGAGATATTACGATAACAAATAGGTAATGGGTCATAGGTTATAGGCGATGGGCAATGGAAGAAATTTAATTTTATAACTATAACCCATAATCTATGACCTATAACCTGCCGTTAGGAGCTTTATGTTGCTTGCTGTTGATATCGGAAATTCAAACATCGGGTTAGGTTTATTCCCTGACCCGTTGAGAAGCGCATCGCTCATAGTCAGAAAAGTTCGCACTCACCCTGCCCGAACATCCGGTTTCTATAACAAGATTATAGCCCAAATGATAAATGAGACACATGACGGTAATACCCCCCCGCCGCTTTCAGCTATTGTTGCTTCAGTGGTCCCTGCCAGAAACAGAATAATAAACAAGACCCTCGCCTCTTTCTGCAAAAAATACCCGCTATATGTAAGCTCCGGAATAAACAGCGGTCTGACCTTTGGCGTAAAAGAACCGTTCAAGCTCGGAGCCGACAGGATCGCCAACGCAGTAGCGGGGATCAGCTATAATAAGGGGTGGCCAACAGCAGTTTTGGACTTCGGCACAGCAACCACTATTACCATCGTAGGGAAAAAGTCCGAGCTTCTCGGAGGCGCTATTTTGCCGGGGATCTCCCTAATGATGAAAGCGCTGACATCTGGAACGGCAAAATTGCCTCTCGTCTCCGCCGATGCACTGGAAAAGGCCCTTGGGAAAGATACAGCATCATCCATTACATCGGGCATTATATACGGAACAGCCGGTGCTGCGGAAAAACTCATAGTAATGATGGAGAAAGAGCTTAAATTTAAGTTAAAATTAGTGCTCACGGGAGGGAACGCGCCCTTAGTGTCCCCTTTTATAGACAGAACTTTTATTCATCGGCCCGAAATGAAATTTGAAGGCCTGCGGTTGATATATTTAATGAACAAAGGTAATAGGTAATAGGCTATAGGTAATGGGTAATATTTATACCAATAACCTATGACCTATAACCCATCACCTATAACCTATATTTAAAGGAGGCTTCTCACCATGGTGACAAAACGGATTCTTTTCCCAACTGATTTTTCCGAGGGAGCGCTGCATGCTCTGCCGTATGCGGTGGATCTGGCAAAGACTTCCAGTGCCAGGCTCTACTTGCTCCACGTAATCTATGATGTAGCAACAGCGTCAGGGCTCTATGTGCCTCACGTTTCCTTTGATGACATCTACAAAGACCTCGGGAAAAGCGCCCAAAAAGAGCTTGAAAAATTCGGTTATGAAGAGCGGAAAGATTTAAAAGATGTCGAATACACAGTCTTGCGCGGAATCCCCTACGATGAGATACTGAAATTTGCCCAGGAAAAAAATATCGACATAATCGTCATAGGCACCCACGGCAGAAAAGGGCTTGACCGGTTTTTATTCGGGAGCACTGCGGAGAAAGTAGTTCGCTATGCCCCCTGCCCGGTCCTGACTGTAAGGGGATAAAAGAAATAATTATTTATTGATCAATCATAATGAAACTTTCTAACGAGATAAGGATAATCGGCGCCGGACCTGCCGGGCTCACTGCTGCGATCAACCTCGCGGCGAATAACCACAAGGTCACTGTTTTTGAAAAAAATAGTGACGTTGGGATGAGGTTTCACAATGATTTTCAGGGCATAGAGAACTGGAGCACTGAAAAGGACGTTATAGATGATCTGCGATCTATGTCTGTCACCATCGATTTTTTATGCAAACCGTTTTTTGCCGGTATGTTTAAAGGCCCGACGACCAGTGGAAAGGTCACGTCGGAAAAGCCGCTTTTCTATCTTGTAAAAAGGGGAACAGATCCTGACTCTTTGGACCAGACTCTCAAAAAACAGGCGCTCGACAAGGGAGTCCGGATTGTTTTTAATGCGTCTGAGCCGACTGATAGCGCCGACATTATAGCAACCGGCCCTAAGAGCCCCCGCATGATAGCCGCCGGCATCGTCTTCAACACTAACATTCAGGACACAGCTTTCATGGTATTAGATAACGCAATAGCTCCAAAAGGTTATGCATACCTGTTGGCTTCCGATAAGCGGGCTTCTCTCGCGACCGTACTTTTTGAACATTTCAGTGAAGCCGGCCATTATCTCGATAAGGCCATCCTAAAATTTAAAGAGTCAATAGCTTTTGAAATTAGGGACCCTCAAAAGTTCGCCGGATACGGCAATTTCTCATTAATGGATTCGGCAATTCAAAATGGGAAAAAATACATAGGCGAGGCAGCCGGTTTCCAGGACTTTCTGTTTGGTTTTGGCATAAGATACGCAATGACCTCCGGTTACCTCGCAGGCAAAAGCATCATTGAAAATAAAGATTACAACCATTTATGGAAAGTCAGTTTCAGCCGGCAACTTCAGACCTCTTTATCAAACAGGACCTATTATGAGTTGTTCGGGAATCGTCTATATGACTATCTGGTGGAGGGAACAAAAAGAAGCAAAAACCCGAGGATGTTGTGGAACAAATTTTACAATGCTTCATTATCACGAAAGCTGATGTTTCCTCTTACTCTATGCCGGTTGGGTCGCAAAATAAAAACTGAAAAATAGGCCGGCTTTAAAGCGCATATACTGAATCCCTTTTTTGCTTCGGGTTCCCGACATTCCGAAATGGACCGGGATTTAAGCTCACATTTGTTACACAGGCAATGGCGAAAAAACATCTCGGACAAAATTTTCTCTTCAACCCTTCGATCCTCGCCAGGCTCGTTGAAGCCTCCCATGTCACTGCACGCGACACAGTCGTTGAGATAGGACCGGGCCATGGCAGCCTTACAGCAATCCTGGCGGGAATTGCCGGAAAGGTGATCGCGATAGAGCTTGATGACAATCTGTTCATCAAACTGCAGGAAAGGTTCGGAGGCTCTGCTAATGTGGTCCTGGAACACGGCGATGCCCTCACCTTTCCGTATGAAACGCTGGAGACATTCAAGGTGGTTGCCAACATTCCTTATTATATCACCACTCCGATCATCTTCAGGCTTATGGAAGCAGGCAGACGGCTCAAGTCGATGACGTTGACAATCCAGAAAGAAGTCGCGCAGAGGATAATCGCAGGGCCGAATACAAAGGCCTATGGCGTACTGTCAATATCGGTCCAATATGCTGCGGACCCGGAAATGGCGTTCATCATTCCGCGCGAAGCATTCAAACCTGTCCCTAAAGTCGACTCTGCCGTGGTCCACTTTACAATCCGCAATAAACCGAAAGTCGCGGTAAAGGACGAACAATTATTTTTCACCGTTGTGAGGACAGCATTCTCCCAGCGCAGAAAAACCCTTTCAAACTCCCTGAAGCAGCTCACTCCGGATATCAGGGAGAAACTGATTGACTCAGGTATAGACCCGCGCAGGAGGGCTGAAACCCTGACGCTAGAGGAGTTCGCGGCACTCTCGGACATCCTTTCACAATCCGTAAAAAACAATAAACTGCTTCTTTGAATCCGCTCCCCTGATCACAACAAAAGTCCTGCCGCCCCTCTCTCCCTCGCTTAATCTGACCACCACTACACCCTCTCCGTTTTCTTCTATGAAGTCTCCGTCAGAAGAAACAAACTCCTGAACGGCACTCTGGACCGTTTTCTCTTTTTTCTCTTCGGCCTCGGCTTCCTTAATCAGGGCCAGCCCTTTTTTCCTCAGCTCTTCAGCTTCTCTGATTATCCGCTCGCCCTCTTCCTTCTTTTCACGGATGTCAAACATCCTCTGGGCGTCGCTAATTATTTCATGGCAGCTCCTGCCGTCGTGAGAGTATGACCTTTTCAGCGAGGCGCGCTTTTCCATGGCAGGCTCCTCCTAAACAGGCGACACTACACCGTTGCTCATTCTCAACTGCCGTCCAGTTTGTCTTGCGAGGTCAGTGCTATGAGTGACGATAATAAAAACCGTGCCGTTTTCACCGTTGAACTTTTTAAATAAACTGATCATTTCAGCTTCGGTCTCTTCATCAAGGTCTCCGGTAGGCTCATCGGCAAGGACAATAGCGGGCTTGGTTATAAAGGCCCTGGCAATAGCAACTCTCCTCTGCTGGCCTCCGGAAAGCTGTGAGGGATAAGAACGCATTTTATCGTGCAGGCCTACAGCTTCACAGAGCTGCTCTGCGTAGCTGCCGGTGTCTCCGCCGTGAATACCGAATGTGACCGGGAGCATGATATTTTCGAATACCGTAAGTGTCGGGACAAGACTCGAAAACTGGAAAATAAAACTGATAGTTTTGTTTCTGAAACCCGAAAGATCGTCGTCGTTCATGGACCATATATCGCTTCCATTGATAACGACAGAGCCTGAATCCGGTTTTGTCAGCCCGCCGATCAGACTAAGGAGGGTCGTTTTCCCGCTCCCCGAATGCCCGATGATCGATAAGATTTCACCAGCGCGCACCGTAAAGCTCGCCTTATCGACCGCCTTGCTTTTTTTCCCGTCAATTGTATAAGACTTGGTAAGGTCCCTGATTTCTATCATTATTCTGCTTCCACCATTCCTTCTTGCTTAGGGACTACTGTCGATCTCTTTCTTCAGCGCGTCGGCTGTTCCGGTTTCGACATCCCTTAATATCTCATATTGCTGCAGCGCCGCCTTCCTGTCATTAGCTCTCAGATACGCAATTCCCAGATTGTAGCGTCCCGTGACATAGCTAGGGCGCAACTGCAAAGCCTTCTTCAGCGCAGCTATTTCCTCGTTGTGCCTGCCAAGTTTACCGTAAGCTATGCCAAGGTTGTTGTATGCCACCGCAAAGCCCGGCATATAGTGCACCGCCTTTTTAAAGGCCTCCACCGCTTCACGGGGCTTTCCGATCTGGTCATAAGCCGTCCCCATTTTGACATACACATACCCCTGTGAAGGCTTCAGCTTCGCAACCTTTTTATAAGCGTCAATCGCTTCGGCATATTGCCCATTGCTTTCATATAAACTTGCGAGATGAAACCAGGCGTCAGCGTCTTCCGGATGAGCTTCAACCCTTTGTCTTGTTTCAAGATATATGGATTCTGTCGAATAAGGGTTATATACCGCACCCTGCTTTGCTTCGTGGGTTGTTTCCTTTCCTTTGCATGAAAAAGACAGAATAGCAAAAAAAATAAAAAAAACTGAAAATAAAAAAAACTTAACCACAGAGCGCACAGAGTAATTAGTTGACATAAAAAAACCACGGAAAGTCCTTTGAGAAAACCCTGAGTATTCATCTGTGTTCTCTGTGGTTAAGTTTTTACTCTGTGATTTCTGTGGTTCAAGCAGTTTTGTCGCCATTGTCATTCTCCTTTGCGAATCGCTTCGTAGGGTTCCATCCGGCTCGCTATAATAGCCGGCAATAGGGAGGAGAGGAGACCCGTCAGCATGGAAAACAGCAACGTACCTGCAACCAATTCAACGAGCAATCCCGTGTGAGGCAGAAGATACGGCAATTTAAGACTCCGCAATATAAGACCCTTGAACATCAGCAGGATAACCGAGGCGCCAGTCAACCCGCATATGCCGCCGGAGGTAGAGATAATAACGGCTTCCGTTATTATAAGCCTGAAAATGTGCATCTTCCTTGCTCCCATCGCCCTCAATAAACCTACTTCACGCTGCCGCTCATTAACTATCATATAAAACGCAAACCCCATCATCAAAAGGGCCAGTATCCATACCACGGCGCTTATAAGAAGTATGCCGCTCAAAAGGCCGTTCAGCTGTTTTCTGACCGTATTCAAAACTTCATCCGAAACAATCGCCTTGACGCCGTCGATGTCGTTCTCTATCCTGAGCGCTACCCTGTCCGGAGTATAATCGCTCTTCACCCTGGCCAGCACCGCCGAGATCTCGTTCCTGCCTATTGTGATCGGCTGCATGGCTTTGGCCTTTGAATTTGCGGCCATCTCATAAGCTGCATCGAGGGTCATGAAAACCGCCTGGTCAAAAAATTTCATGCCGGTGGGTTCAAGTGTCCCTACAACCGCAAATGGCGTTCCGTAAAAGGGGAGCGTATCACCTGCGATTACAGGCACGTTCCTGCCCGTTATCACCTCGTTGTCGCTCAAAGGTTTTTTTAAATTTTTTTCAAGCCACGGAGTGACGGTAAAATCCGAGACCGGATCGAATGCCATGAGAAAGACATTGACATTGTAACAGCAGGAAAAGGAGCTCGGCTTAAGAAAAAGCTGCGGGGTTGCCTCTTTCACGCCTTCAACGCTCCTAACTTTGGCGAGCACGGAATTGTCCATGTAAAAGCTGGCCGGTTCCCCTGAGAGCAAGGCCGAACGGGCTTCGGCGGCATTTTTTTCGGGGACGACAAGGATGTCCGCGCCGAGCCGGTAGGTGCCGATCTTCAGCGCGTTTTGCATACTGGATATGAAGAGAGTCGCAAAAAAAATGGTCCCGGTGACTACCGTAACCGCCATGAGCAGCATTACTGTCCTGACTATTTTTCTGCTCAGGTTTTTGACCGCAATTGAAACTATGTTAAGCCTTGTGTTCATTAAAGATCTTCACCTGTCAATAATAAAAAAAAGGGGCATATTAAGTCTGCCCCTTTTTTTCAATAAATGTCAATCAGTCTATTTTTTGCCTGGATGCCAATCGATCTCCAGTCCGCAAAGAAGCGGTGAGCCCTTGTCAATCTTGACCTCTATGCCATTGGGTTTATGGCAGCTGACACAAGCCGAAACCTGCTCAACGATATTGGCATTCCTTAAATCCATTACATCGAGTTGACTGTCATCACCATATGTCCTGGACGTAATGAATGCATATTTGCCGTCCTTGGAGAAAGCAAAGTCATGGGGCCTAACAGTATCAGGCAGTACGATCCTCTTGATAATCTCGTCTTTCTTTGTATCGATAACGATGATCTGGCTCTTGTGCGTCCCCGGCTTCAGGCCCGGATCAAACTCGTTGGGGGCGCTGACCCACAGATATTTACCGTCAGGCGTCATGCGTGCCTGGTGAATAAAGGTCATCTCAGGACTGGAGATCTGCTTAATTTCCTTTTTTGTCTTCCAGTTATACACATATACAATGCCGGTCGGCATGTCGGTTATGTAAGCCTTATTATGGTTTTTGGTCCACTGGATGCCGCACACAGCTTTGCCTACAGGCATTTTATCCACTGTCTTCAGCGTCTTGGCGTTCCACACATACACATCGCCGTCCGCCATGTCCTCAAAATATATATTGCCGTCAGGACCGAGGATAGTGCCGCAGAATTTCTCTCCAACCTTGAAGGGGCCTTCCTTTTTCCCTGTGGCCATGTTAATCTTGTAAACATTGCCGTCCAATGTGCCGGCAATCATTATCTTCTGTCCTTTTTCATTAATAAGCGCCTGACCGTGTGTCCCGCCGGCCTTCTTAATCTCTTCAAAACTCATACCGGCAATCTTTCCTTCCATCTCGGAACCGGCCTCGGTGAGTACGATTCTGTCTTTTTCGATATCAGTCGGGGACTTCATCGTACGCATATCGATAATCGCAATATGCCCGCCATGCCCTGCGATGTAAGCAATGCCATTGAATGTGAGATGCTCCGGCTTAACGACTTTGGCATCTATGAAATCACCAGGCATTGTATAACACGATTCGCCTGACATATCAGAAGCAGCAATACTGTTCTTTGGAGCATTGCCGAAAACTACAAGACCTGCTATGATCAATAGCCCTAATATTACAACCGAAAATTTTTGCCTCATATCTCCCCCATTTTTTAGCATTATTATCGTTTTTTCTGATGCGCTGGTTTTCCCCAACTGCCAGGCTGCCCGCCAAGAACAGAGCAACGCCTTGAATGCCTTTTAAGTATCTCACCTCCCCTTTTTCATAGTATCTTGTACCTTCATAGTATGGTACGGCGACTTTTATGTCAACTTAAAATTAGAACTTTAGAAGACATGTTATTTATAATTACCATGATTTTTTGTAAGAGTCAATGCCCCCGGTCGCCATTGCAATGCATCAATTCTCGACTTCTTTCTTTACCGGGATAATGTCGTTTACGGTTAAAATAGGGTGTGCAGTGTACCCTAAAGCCTCAATATTTTGTCTGCCGTTCTGTTCACCCCGGTCCACAAGTATAATCACAGCATCAATAATCAGGCCGTATTCTTTGGCGACGTTTATTGCCTTTATTGTGGCGCCCCCTGTGGTCACTACATCATCGATTATGACAACATGGTCGCCGGGCTTAACATTGCCTTCAATGGGCAGCTTTAACCCGTGCTCCTTCGGCTCTTTGCGGATAACGAATGCCTGCATCGGTTCTTTCATATAGTATGAGTGCATGGAAACTGCATAGGCTATGGGGTCGGCTCCCATTGTCAGTCCGCCGACAGCATCAGGGGCCAGTCCCAGTTCTTTGATTTTTTCAAACACCAGCTTGCCGACAAGGTACATGCCGTCAGGGGACTGCGTTGTTTTCTTCAGATTAAAATAAAAGCGGCTTACGCCGCCGGACGAAAGTTTGAATGAAGGTTCGCTGCTGTACTGGAAGGAACGCTCCCTGATCATATCTATAAGCGCCTCTTTTTCGTTCATCTAATTGAAATTTACCAAAACATCCCTACAAAAAGCAATATGTCCAGAAAACATGGGTACCGTCAGAAGAAAGCAGGAAGGAGGCTAAAATACTCTTGGTATTATTTATACAGGGGCTGATGAGTGTGCAATTCCTGCTCAAATGGTTCTTATGCTTGGGCATAACTTACAAGCCGGCAATTCCGGAATAACCTTGATACCTTTTCCAATTTATTCCTGCCACCTGATCCGATCGGAACTTCCAATAATTGCAAAATCACATTCCGTGTTATAAACTGAAAGTAGGTAAGTAATGGTTGTTGGATTCTGACCAGCTGAGTGCAGCACTTAGAGTATTGCTTCACGAGCAGTGAGGTAGAAAAAGATAATGCTATCTGATCCTGAACAAATTATTCTCCAGATGCAACCCGGTAGCGCCATTTGCGCTCACTTATATCATACAGAGGAGTCTGTTAGTTTGCTCGTGCGCGAGAAGTCAGACGTAATCCGGAATAAACTTAGAGAGCCAGTTATCACTATTCTTTCGGGTCTATTTGTTCAAAATGGGGTAGGATTGCTAACCATGATGTTCATGCTTGGTCCTGATCTGAAGCATATTTTCGAATCCTGGCTTGATTACCACCAAACAGGTAAACAAGGAGAACGGATATTTAATTTAATGTCGATGCAAGAAAATATTACTTTTCATTTATATGGTGATAGTTTTAGGGTCGAGAAATTAGTTCAAATTAACAACAGCCTGAGTGATTTTTTCCTGACTGCTACGGAGCAAATAAAAAAACTACAGCCGTGGAAAGCTATCGACTTTGCCATTGAAGTGGAAGAGCTATGCAGGAAATATCCTACACCGGCAGATCGCTGGCGCGCACTTTTCATGCATGGAGATGGGAATTAACACGGGCATAGCCTCAAAAAGAACTTGACCTCGTTACGCTGGGGATTAAGCCCGCACATTCCTCAGGGAGACGCTCATGGAAAGAAATGGGTCGAGCATTAAGAAAATAAGTCATACCGGAATTTAATACATCCCGTTAGCTTTCCAGTACGCTCTTATTTCATCCTTTAGGGAATTGGGAAGTGGCACATAAGCAAGTCCTCTAACCGTGGAATCCCTGTTTTTAAACGCCCAGTCAAAGAATTTTACCACTTTCATGCCAACACTCTTACGGTCTTTTCCAAGGAGAATAAATGTTGCTCCCGTAATAGGCCAAGCTTCTTTATCAGACGTGTTATTGAGCCATACATAAAAATCATTCTTCGCATCGAATTTCCTAGATCTGGCAGCCGCTTCAAAACTCGCGAAACCTGGCTCGACAAATTTTCCTGCCCTGTTCTTTAAGAGGACATACGTGAGCTTGTTCAATTTAGCGTAAGAGAATTGTACGTATCCTATAGAGTTGACGGATCTTTTAACATAATTGGCAACTGCTTCGTTGCCCTTGCCACCAATACCAACCGGCCACTTCACTGAAGTCCCTTCTCCAACCCTGGATTTGAAGTCTGGGCATGTCCCCGCAATAAAATTGGTAAAGATGGCAGTCGAGCCTGATGCATCAGCCCGGTAAACAACGGATATTGCAGCATGCGGCAGCTTGAGGAATGGATTGAGCCCCTTGATCTTTGCATCATCCCAAAACGTTATATCACCAAGATAAATCCTACAGACAGCTTCGGAATCCAGCTTCATCTGACCCTCTTTGACCCCATCAATGTTTACAGCCAGGACAACGCCGCCTATCATAGTGGGGAACTGGAGCAGGTTCATCTCTTTGAGTTTTTCAGGAGTTATAGGGTCGTCGGAAGCGCCAAAATCCACCGTTCTCTCGATAATCTGCCTTATCCCGCCGCCAGAACCGATTGACTGATAATTGAGCTTTCCCATACCCAACTTGTCGTAATCATACGCCCAAGCCTGATAGATTGGAGTGGCAAATGACGCTCCAGCACCATTGATAACTTCGTCCGCTAATGCTGCGGAAAACCACAGAAATACTGCAGCCAGTACCAAAAGAACAAAGCCCTGCTTCATTGTTCCTCCTTGCTATAGATGCCTGTCCTTAGCTGTCAACTTTTGAAAATTATATCACTGAGTCAACCTTGCCAGCGCCCAATTATTGTAGCACACTCAGTGTATGTGTTCTAAAAAATGGTGTTAAAGGACTGTTAAAAAAATTAGCCTCGCTGTGGTCACATTATTTCGCTGTTTAGAGTAGGGACTTAAATTTCTATACAACGCGAGGGAGGGATTACAGCAATCGCATGGCGACCTTACACAGTCCCCATGCGAGCAGTCCGCATGAGGGGAGCGTCAGAATCCATGCCATGATGATGTTGCCCCCGATTCCCCACCGCACTGCCGAAAGTCTCTTCGACGCGCCCACTCCCATGATCGTAGAGGAAATAACGTGTGTGGTGGAAAGGGGAAGGCCGATGTGAGAGGCTATCTCTATGAGCGTTGCTGCCGAGGCTTCAGCGGCAAACCCATGGATAGGTCGCATGTGCACAAGGCGTACGCCGAGAGTCTTAATAATCCTCCAGCCGCCCAATGCGGTGCCCATAGCCATTGCAACAGCGCAAAGAGTAATGACCCAAAAGGGGACATGGAAGTTACGGAGTTTGTAATAGCTCACCAGCGCCATTGTTATAATGCCCATGGTCTTCTGAGCATCATTGCCGCCATGACTGAAGGCCATATACGCGGCGGAGCCTATCTGAAGTCTGCTGAATATGGAGTTGACCATGGCGGGCGAGGTATCCCCGAAGAGCCGCATAAGCAGCATCATCAAAAGGTATCCCAGCACGATAGCAATGACAGGGGAAAGGATGAGTCCGAGAAATACCGTGCAAACACCTGCCCTGATAACCACCTCAGTCCCAGAGGTTGCAATGGCCGCGCCCACAATACTGGAAATAAGAGCGTGACTTGACGAAGTGGGGAGTCCGAAATACCATGTAATAAGGTCCCATATTATGGCTGACAGAAGGGCCGAAATGATGGTAACCTGATTTACACTGATGGCTTCTACAATGCCCGCTCCCACAGTATGGGCCACTGCGGTCCCTGATAAGGCACCCGCCATATTGAGTATTGCCGCCATGATTACCGCTGCCCGGGGAGAGAGAACTCTTGTGGATACGGAGGTGGCGATGGCGTTTGCGGTGTCGTGGAACCCGTTGATGAAATCGAAAATAACCGAGAGGACGATTACAAAGACGAGCAAGAAAAAGGTTTCATGCATGCTTGAGAACGATGGCTTCCAGGATATTTGCCACATCTTCGCAGCGGTCCGAGGCATCTTCGAGGAGTTCGTAGACCTCTTTCCATTTGATTATGAAGATGGGATCCGTGACTTCTTCGAAAAGCCTTCCGAGGGCATCTCTGAAGTCCCGGTCGATCCTGTTTTCGAGTCTGTTTATCTCTATGCAGTATTCCTGGACATGGGCGTAGTCCTTTTCCTTGAGCTTCTGGATAGTTTTGTGGATCACCTCGGTGGTTGTGAGGAGATCCTTCGACATTGAAATCGCTTCTTTTGTGGAGTCCCTTATCTTGAATACAGTCATCCTGTCCACTGCGGCCCATATGAGGTCAATGACATCGTCCAGACGGGAAGCGAGGGCATGGAGATCCTCATGGTCGATGGGAGTGATGAAGGTCTTGTTGAGTTTCTTCATAATGTCATGTGTGAGCATGTCCCCTTCTTGCTCGACCTCGTATATCTGCCTTGCGAGATCTTCGGCCTTATCGAAATGCTCCATAAGATCGACTAGCATAGTAGCGCCCTTGGTGACATTCAGTGCAGCCTTGTCGAACAATTCAAAGAAATCTACTGTTTTTGGAAAAAGTCTCATTGTTTTTTACCTGTTTGTTAGCTAATGAAAAGTCTATGTCAGTTTTTTAATTACCGCTTTCAGAATATCAGCCCGTGAAATGATCCCTAAGAGCACATTGTTATCATCCACCACTGGCAACCTTCTGATGCTCCTTTCATCCATGAGGCGCGCAACTTCAGCGATATTAGCCTGGGGGTTTATGGTGTGTGCCGGGGAAGTCATGATATCTCCCACAAAATCCCCCATCTTACACTCGGGAAGAGGTTCGCCCAGCATATGTTTGAGCAGGTCTTTGAAGGTGTTCTCCTTTCTTATGCCCAGTATCGATAGAATATCGGCCTGAGTGATAATGCCGATAACATGATTTTCCTTATCCACCACCGGAAGTCCGCTTATGTTTCTTTCCGATAAAATCTGTGCCACATGCATAATGCTTTCAAACTTATGAATGGAGAGGACATCACTGGTCATCACATCCTGCACATGCATCTCTAATCCCATGGTCGAGCGTATGGGAGAACAAGTTTTAGTTTTCATTGAATTCTCCATTGACAGCGTACCCTACAAAATCTTTCATATTTTTCCTTCTTCGCGTTTTTGGAGGCTATATATAAAAATAATATCCGCTACTGCTCTTCATATAAAACACTAATTGCCAGAGCTTAATGCTTAGTAGACAAAAATAACCATTACTTACCTCCATTAAATTTACAGGATTAAATATGATTTTGCAACAATATTGTTGGCACAATATTTGGTGGGCCTGTGCGGAGTTAGCACTTTTGGCAAAACAAAGACCATCGAGGAATTTGAGTATTTTTATTCTTACCCACTTAGCATAGATTATCTATAAAAAGGCGTCCAGCGGCACATATTGCCTGAATCTTCTCATAACACTCATATTCAAACTTGTTTTATTAAATCGCGGGTCCACTGGAAAGTCAATAAGGACAGCTAAATTGTTTGACTGGTTCGGGGAGTATTAAAACATATTTACGAATGCGTAGCACCATTAATTGAATAACAATGCACCGTCACACAAAAGCTTTTATGAAGAGCATAATAATTGATAAGACAAGAACAGCGCCAAAGCCTATCACCAAAAAGCCTATAAGGAACCACAACCATCCAGATTTACCCTTCTGCGTCGTACTTATTGTCACAGCGATCCCTATCCAGAATGCTAAAGATACCACTGCAAGACTGTTCGGTTTCTGCCCAGCCAGTTTCGGGATGACGACAGATACCAACCTACCTGAAAAGGCAATCCCCACTATAAATTACCGCTAAGAGTTCCGGGCAGGCGGCTTGGAAAATATCACCAGATAAGACTTACAACAGGTTTTATCCTTTAGTTCAGGGCGCCTTTGTTGTTCCACTGATGCAAAAAAAGCATCCATGTCCATATGTAGGATACGTCTCATTTATTATCATAAAACAGGGTAGGTATTAGGATAAAATAAATAAAGCCATACATTATCCAATTTGTATCGGATAGGCCCGATGCCTTAACGTTTTGACAATCCTTAACCTCAACCAAAACGCCTGCTCGTTGCCCTTTGCCTGTATGGCTTTAAGTATATTGCCCTGAGATGCTTACCCAAGCTCTACTTATACTTTGGAGCTTCAGCGGATGCTTCAGGCTTCCCCCTCGCTTATGGGGGCTTGCACACCACATCCTTCACCCGCTCCCTGACTGTTTTCGGTTCTTAGGGTTTGCCATCTCAGGGATTTCTATTCCCTTTGTTGGTTTAATCATACCTCACTGTTCGTATCTTGTATAGCTATTAAGATTTTTTTGGAAGTGGTATACTTATAAAATTAGCGCCCGACAGTACTTCTCTATGCCCAAGGCCTTACTTTTTCTTCTTTGCCAAAGTGAAAACGAGCCAAACAATACCTCCAAAGAGTGCCGGGAAGTAAAAGAAAAGCGATAGGTATAATGGAAAGTCTTTATTTTGATAAATGATAAAATAATAGGACATGACTTCATCTGTGGTCCTCTATCCGATCGACGACTTACTTCCGGAGCTGAAAGAAAGCGTGCTCCGGAATCCTTCAGTTGTTTTGCAGGCGCCTCCGGGGGCAGGGAAAACGACTCGCATACCTCTTGCCCTTATTGATGTTCTTCCTCCGGAAAGGGGCCGGATTATAATGCTTGAGCCACGCAGAATAGCCGCGGTTTCCGCTGCACGGTGGATGGCCCAAACGCTCGGAGAGAAGCCTGGCGAAACTGTTGGCTACTCGATAAGATTTGACAGCCGCGTCTCATCATTGACGCGCATTGAAGTTGTAACCGAAGGTATTCTTACTCGCCGCATTCAGGCCGATCCCGGGCTGAGCGGCATTGCAATGGTTATCTTTGATGAATTTCATGAGCGCAGTCTTCATGTCGATCTTGCACTGGCCCTTTGCCTGGATATACAGCGGGCTCTTAGGACTGACCTGAAAATACTCATAATGTCGGCAACACTGCAATGCGGCCCGGTTGCTTCGCTTCTTGGCAACGCGCCGGTGATTACGTCAGCCGGAAAGGCATTTGCCGTGAAAGAGAAATATATTGCCGATGGACTCCATAAGCCTATAGCTGAGCGTATCGCCGGCGCCGTGAAGACCGCTTTGGCAGAAACTTCCGGAGATATACTAGTTTTTTTGCCTGGATCAGGAGAAATAAGTGCTTGTGCCGGGACGCTGCTTTCCGGCATCGGGCACAGGCGAGACGACGTCACAATTCATGCCCTATTCGGAGACCTGCCGTTTGAAGAGCAGGAACGTGCTATCCTGCCTTCGTTGAAACGCAAGATTGTGCTTGCTACCAATATAGCCGAGACCAGCCTCACGATCGAGGGTATCCAGGTGGTCATAGACAGCGGCCTGACCCGCAGACTCCAGTTCGACCCGGCATCCGGCATGAACAGATTAATCACGGTTTCGGTTTCACAGGCGTCTGCCGAGCAACGCAAAGGGAGGGCGGGGCGGCTCGGTCCCGGTATCTGCTACCGCCTTTACAGCCATTACGCGTTTCAGTCCATGATCCCTTTTACTCCACCTGAGATGCTAATATCCGACCTGTCGGCACTTGTGCTCGAACTTTCCGCATGGGGCGTAAAGGACCCTTCAGAATTGGCATGGCTTGATATGCCTCCTGCGGCTGCCTGGGACGCTGCGCGTTGTTTGCTGACAGACCTGGGCGCACTTGATCAATCAGGTTCGATCACTGAATTTGGCAGGGTCATGAGCCGCTTGCCCCTGCCCCCCCGGCTTGCGAGCATTATGGTAAGGGCAGAGGAACTCGACTGTGTTCATTATGCAGCTGATCTTGCTGCCATCCTTTCTGAAAGAGATATACTTCGGCGTTCTAATAAGTCCGGCGCGCAGGAACCTGATATCGCTGAAAGATTCGACATGCTTCGAGCCTGGAGAAATGCAAAAGAAGTCCCAGGTGAGGCCGATTCATGGGCGCTGGCTGCAGTAGACCGTACAGCAAAACAACTGATTCGTTTAATGCCTAAAGAACAAAAGAGTACATCCTGTAAAACGTGGGGTCCTGACATCATATCCCGTCTCCTAATATGCGCTTTCCCGGAAAGGGTTGCTCAAAACCGTGGAGATGGCGATGGCCGTTATATCCTCGCTCAGGGAAGAGGAGCACGGCTGGCATCAACGAGCGGTCTTTGCCGGAGTCCTTTTATTATTGCCGTTAACGTGGATGCTGGGAAGAAGGGCGAAGGCGTGGTGCATCTTGCCTCCCCTCTCACTGAAATCCTCATCCGGCAGGAGTGCGCGGCGCGTATTCAGACTCTTAGGCACATAGGATGGGACAAAAGAGAAAACAGAATCACTGCTGCCGTTGAAGAACGGCTGGGTTCAGTACTGCTGTCAACGAAGTCCTTTAGTCCCTCCAATGAAGAAGCCGCCCCCTTGTTATGCGAGGCTATCCGTTCTGATAGCCGGCTGCTTTGCTTCAGTAAAGATGCCCGGCAATTCCAGGGGCGCGTGGCGCTCATGAGAAAAGTGTTTCCGCAGGAAATGTGGCCGGATCTCTCTGACGATTACCTCATATCAACTCTTGAAGAATGGCTCTTGCCCTCGCTGGACGGCATACGCAGCAGTCAGGACATTGCCGCCCTTGAAGTGCTGCCCGCTTTGAAGACGCGGCTTACATGGCAGCAGAAAAGTCGGCTCGACGAGCTTGCTCCGGTATCTATTATAGTGCCGAGCGGCAATCATATTAAACTCGACTACACCTCGGGAGAAACGCCAATACTGGCAGTAAAGCTGCAGGAAATGTTCGGCCTGGATGATACGCCGGTGATAGCCAATAGCCGTGTGAAAGTGCTGCTACATCTTCTTTCACCGGCCCGGAGACCAGTGCAGATCACACAGGACCTGAAGGGTTTCTGGCAGACCGGTTATCAGCAGGTCAAAAGGGAACTGAAAGGTCGGTATCCAAAACATCCGTGGCCTGACGACCCTTGGAACGCAAAACCGACACGGCGTTCAAAATCACGTCATGAGGCATAATCGTCATTCAGTTCCCCGGACATGCCGTGGAGAGTCATACCGGTGAAGCCGATGATGGAATTGAGCGGCGTGCGCAGTTCATGCGACATCGACGCTATGAACATCGATTTCAGTCTGTCAAGCTCCTTGAGCTTTTTATTTGCTGCCGACAGCTCTCCTGTGCGCGTCTCCACCATCTCTTCCAGATGGGTACGATGCTGCTTCAGTTCGTCCTTTGTCCTCTTGCGCTCGGTGATATCTAATGATGCTCCTGTGATGCCTATGATTCGACCTGCGCTATTGAGCATAAACGAGGCTGAGAAAATCGTAATAAAAAAAGCCCTTGAGCATACCGGCGGCAATAAGACCAGAGCAGCAGAAATATTACAGATCACTCCTAAAACCCTTCTGAAGAAAATGAAGGAATATTCACTTTAACTCCGTATTTATTACCGAGTAAAAAATACGTACCGCGTATTTTTTACGCAGTTCTCCGCTAATCTAAAAAACCGAATATCCCCTTGAATTATCATTATTTCCTCGTCGGGCATGGACATTGCTCTTAAGATTTACCGAAGCTTGAGACAATCCTATTGAAAAGAGGTACGTGCAGCACGACACGGAGTACTTTTGCGGTGAGACAAGTTGGCATTAAAAAATACGAAGAAGTTCTGAAAGTGCACGACGACGCAATGATTAAGAAAGAAAAGCGCAAATATAACATATTGCTAGTGTGGTGTCCCTAACAGTTCTTTACATTTGTCTTTGCGAGCGAAGCGAAGCAATCTCGCAGTTAAATAAGAGTGCCACGCCCGATACGGCCGGGCTCGCAATGACAAGCTATTTATGTGACACCACACTAGTTGATGACAACAGGCTTCGCCGGACAGTAACAGCTTTCTTGAGTGAAGAAAGCGGGTTTGTTATCAGCCAGGCAAACACTGGAGAACAGGCGCATTCGATGATCGATGAGGGCAGGTATGAGTATGACCTTGTGATCGTTGAGTTGGCGATGCCGGAGATCTCGGGGCCTGCCCTGGCTGATGTATTGATAAAATCTCATCCTGATATTCCTGTTTTTGTTGTAAAGGGTTTTCACGACAAGATGTGGTTCATGGAACTGCTCAACGGAGATGATAAAAGCGTCCATAAATTTGCGCGCAAAAGAACGGTGATTAAATAGTGAAAACTGACTGGAAGCTGTTAAGCAAAGCATCCATCATATTATTGTTTGTCATGACCCCTTCTTTCATAGGGTACATGCCTTTCAGGGTTGTCCTGACAGCCTCAGCCTGTATTATTTCCATGCTTCTCATTTATTTGCCGATGAGAAAGATGATTTTTTCTTTAAAGAACAATTTTCAAAACAAATATCAAAGGCATGTTTCAGAAACTGATTCGCTGATCGCCTCGATAGCGAAAGTATTATCAGAAAAGGCGAGAATCGTTCCGGTGCTGGCAAAACAGCTCATGGAAGTGACAGAGGAGACGGAAAACGCGGCACTTGAAATCGGCGAGCGTTTCATGAACATAGTGGAAAGGGCCAAGAATCAATCGGCTAGAGCATCCGAGGCAGTCGGCAGTTTTGCAGGCAATGGCAATGGAAACAGCAACAGCATTGCACTTATCGAATTGAGCAAGAACGCTCTTACAGAGGTAATCGAAAGATTAAAGAAAAGCACGGCGATTGAGCAGCAGACGCTCAAAGATATAGAAATTGTCATTGACGATACGTCGAGCATAAAAAAAGCGGTAGGCGAGATCGAATACATAGCTGACCAGACCAACCTGCTCGCACTGAATGCCGCTATTGAGGCAGCGAGGGCAGGCGATCACGGCAGAGGATTTGCCGTAGTCGCAGATGAAGTAAGAAGGCTCTCGGACAGGTCAAATACTGCAGCAGAAAACGTCCGAAAACTTATTGCAAAAGTAGAGACACACATCAAAGAGATCTATTTGCGGACCGAAAAGGGCACTTCCGAGAACGAGGTCAGGTCCCGGGAAGCAGAAATCGTTGTAAATGATACGCTCGAAAAACTCGATACGGTCATGAACGGGGCAAAAAACAGGCTCGATGAGCTTACCAGAGAAACCGGGACACTTGCTCAGGACATAAGCAGTGTAGTGATATCAATGCAATTTCAGGACATAACAAGACAGCGCATCGAGCATGTAATAGAACCTCTCCTGGCATTTAAAACAGATTTTGAGGTAATAACACAAAAAACAGACCATATCCATAAGGGCACGCTGTCCAAAGACAACGGAGATATAGAGTTGCTCGAAAAGATGTATACAATGGAATCGGAAAGAAAGGTCATGCAGCAGGCCTTAATGAATAAACAGGGATAACAGAGGAGGGGAGAAAAATGGCGAAGACTGTTTTGATAGTAGACGATTCAGCGTCAATGCGACAATTAGTCAGTTTTGCCCTGAAGAGCGCGGGGTACGACGTAGTTGCGGCTGTGCATGGCAGAGACGCCCTTGATAAAGTAGACGGTACGAAAGTCGAGATGGTGGTAACCGACCTTAACATGCCCGAAATGGATGGTATTGAACTTATCAAACAACTGAGGGCAAAACCTACAACCAAGTTCACGCCTATAGTGATGCTTACCACCGAATCCCAGGAAACTAAAAAACAGGAAGGGAAGCAGGCAGGGGCGAGCGGTTGGCTTGTTAAGCCTTTTAAGCCTGATGAGCTTGTGGAAATAGTAAAGAAATTCGTGCATTAGTCCATGTCGTGCGGTATACGAAAAGAAGCGGAGGAAACATGAAAGATTTTAGTCTTGAACAGTCGGGGAACTTTGCGGTGTTGGCGGTAAACGGCCCGGTAACGGTGGAGAGGGCCTGCGAACTGAAAGAGATCCTTCTGAGGGCTGTCAATGAAGCGGAACATGTGGTGTTGGATCTCGAAAGAGTGACAGCGGTGGATGTCTCGTGCCTCCAGATACTCTGCTCGGCACACAGGACTTCGACAAGACTAAACAAGCGTATTACGTTGGGCAATGTCCAGCCAGAGGTTTTGCGCATGGCTGCGGAAGGTGGCGGCTTTGAGCGCCACACGGGTTGTGTGCTGGATACCACCAAGTCGTGTCTTTGGGTAAAAGAGAAAGGAAACAACTTAGTTTCTGTTTAATCCCTTTGTATATCTGACTCATCGAGGAGCAATCATATGGACGAATTGATTGAGAGCAACAGGAATGCATTTAAAGAAGAGGCGTACGAACTTCTTTCAGAACTCGAAGCGTCGCTTCTTGAGCTGGAAGAAAAGCCTGATGACAGGGAACTGATCGGCCGGGTCTTTCGGGCCATGCATACCATAAAAGGCTCCGGAGCCATGTTCGGCTTTGACAGGATCTCACGCTTTACCCATGAGGTGGAGACCGTCTACGATCTGGTGCGCAACGAAAAGATGTCTGTTACCAGGGAACTGGTAAATTTAACACTGGCCGCGCGGGATATAATACGCTCCCTGCTCGATGCCTCTGACGAAGACGACGCCACTGATATCAAGCGTGCTGACAAAATAGTGGCTGCTCTCAGGAGGCTTGTCGGCAGCGAGGAAGGAGCGCCGCAGGCCTGCGCTAAGGCAGTAAAGCAAGGCAATTGCACCGATACGGCGGGCAATCCACCTTCCCCTGTCACCTATCGTATCAGGTTTCGCCCTCCAGCAGATATTTTTCACAGGGGTATCGATCCGATAGGCCTGCTCGATGAACTCAGGGACCTGGGCAAGTGCAGAATTGTCGCACAGACCTGCTCAGTACCGTTCCTTGATGAACTCGACCCCGAGGCCTGCTACACATACTGGGATGCCATTCTCACAACAGACCGGGGGATTGATGCCATCAAGGATATTTTTATATTTGTGGAGGATGGCGCTGTTGATATATTGGTAATTGGCGAGGAGGGCGAACTCGACGGTGAGGAGAGCTACAAAAAACTTGGAGAGATTCTCATAGAACGAGGGGACCTTGCCTCTGACGCTCTGAGGGGAATACTGTCGGAGCAGAAAAAATTAGGGGAACTGCTTATCGAGAAAGGGCTCATAGCTCCGTATAAGATCGAGTCTGCCCTGCTGGAGCAGGAGCACATGCGAGAGCAGAAGGAACTGCGCCAGAAGAGCAAAGGCTCAGCAAGCATAAGGGTAGCTTCTGAAAAACTGGATAGCCTCGTCAACCTGGTTGGTGAACTCGTTACGCTCCAGTCCCGCCTGAGTCAGATTGCCTCAAGCCTGAATGACCCGTCACTGCTTATGGTATCAGAAGAAGCCGAGCGTCTCACAGAAAACCTTCGCGATAACACCATGAATATCAGGATGCTTCCCATAGGGACCACATTCAGCAAGTTCAAACGGCTTGTAAGGGACCTCTCCTCGGAACTCGGCAAAGAGATAGAACTGACCACAGAGGGTGCGGAAACAGAGCTTGACAAGACAGTGATTGAGAAGCTCGGCGACCCCTGTGGGTGCCGCTCGAAAGGAACCAAATGTGCCGGCGGCGTGGGCCTGCTGTAGGTGATCAGGGCGCAATTCGGCGTCGAACGCCCGTATCGAGGCGAGTTGTTTCCATCAGTTGCAACCCTGATTGGGAACTTTCCTTTATTATTCTCAACAGCTCACTGCTTATTTCGATAGGACCTCCCTTTCGAAGGTGATGAACTTTCCGTTCATGCTGAGACGGTCAAGGATCGCTGAAGCAGTGACGGTATCGAATACTTTCCCCCAGTTTGACGGTACGAGATTGGTAGTGACGATTGTCGTTCCCACTTCCGCCCTTTTTGATATTATCTGGAAGATGCAGTCAGCCTGCTCCTTGGTCGGGATTACGTAACCGATCTCATCCAGACATAGAACATTTGCTCGCGAATAGTACTCTATAAAGCTATAGACACTCTTTGCCTTCGCCATTTTGGCGGTGAGATCGAAGAGCGTGAGAAAGACAGTCTGATGGCCCTTTGTGAGAGCGTCGTGGCACAGTGCTGTTGCGATGTGGGATTTACCTACACCAGCAGGGCCTATGAGTACGAGGTTGCTGGGTTTCTTGAGCCACTGCGTGTTCATAAACTCCAGGATCTTGTCCCTTGGCACTTTAGGATTATACTTCCAGTCGAAGTCATCCAGGAGTTTTATTCTTTTGATGCCGGACATTTTCATGAGATACTGGATTTTCTTCTGTTCTTTCCGGTGAGATTCTTCAATGAGGAATTTAAGCATGAACTTTTTTTCTTCCTCTGAAAGTTTGTCGGGATCGGTCAGAAGCCTGAACCGCCTCCATAATTCATATAAGTTGATCATAATCGCTCAATTGCCTCCCTTCATAGGTGATATGCAGCAGTCCCGAGTTCTGAGGATGCACCGGATTGTCCTGATGTCCGGCGGGACTAAGCAGGCCCTGGATATATGTCACTCTGTAGGTGTTGATGCTGTTTGCCGACTTGACCGCCGAAATCAGCGTCTCTTTGGCTATGCCTTTGAGGAGCTTGAACAGTTCGTAAGAAACTTCAAGAGGATCCTGTCCCTCCTGCTCAACGCACTTGAGGAAGTGTTCGACGTTTTGGTCCATGGACTTCAGAAGCTGATACATCCTTTGGTATTTGAAGTGGGGAGTGATATTGAGCAGTTTCTCGCGGTGAGAAGGATGTTCTATCTTTTGTTTCCTGTCGAATACTCGTTTATGCATCGCTACCTTTCTGCCCTGCACCACTATTTCTATGTACTGGGGATAAGCAAAGATGTCGCAGGGCATATCCCCGTACTGGGACGGCACCGAGTAGCGGTTGGTGTCGAACTCCACAAAGCATGTCTTGTTAATGGCTGCCGGCTCCTGCCTGTAAGGCAGATAATGGATTTGGGGAAGCGCTATGAGTCTCTCCTGTTTTAATGCCTCCACAGGAGGGGTCCCTGTGGAACGGTGAACCCTGTTGTTTCTCTCTATGCGCCAGAGGCCTAATCTTTTGTTAAGTTCGTCGATGTCGGCGAAGGTATTGACGACAAGGAAACTCTCAATGTCTCTGATAACCCGTTCAACACGGCCTTTCTCATTGGGCTTGCCGGGATTGCAGGCACGAATCGAAAAGCCATAGTGCCTGGCAAAGTCCAGAAACCTTGCATTGTAAGTAATCTCCGGTTTTCTAGTTATAACTACGGACTTGAGATTGTCATAGGTATGCCTGTTGGCGACGCCTTTTATTTCTTTGAAGGCCTCGATATGGCCATCCAGGAAAAACTCCATGGAACTCCTCAGATAGAAGTGTGAGTAAAGGTATCGCGAATAGGACATGATGTAGACGAACCCGTAGACTACTCCGAAAGGCATACGCCGTTGCATCCAATCAACCTGGGCTTCCTCCCCTGGAAGAAAATTCAGCGCGTGGAAGGAGTTGCCCTTCCGCTTTTTTCTTAATGAGAGCGTGTAATCCTTCACCGCCGTATAGCCTCCCTCATACCCGTAGCTCTTCAACCGTTGCAGTACCTGTATGGCCTGCAGAAAGGGATATTCCGTGTACCACTGCTGAATTAACCGCTCATAGGGCTCTATTATGTTTCCTGAGGATCTCCTACCTAGATCGTCTTGCCGAATGAGGCGGGTTACCTTTTTTCTCGATATGCCCAGTTTCGTCGCCACCTGATTCAGACTCAATCCTTCAACCTGATACAGATGCCGCGCCCGGTTTTGAAGCGATTCTTGCATTGCCGTGTCATCTCCTTTTCTGATGTGATGACCCAGTTTACCTCAACACTGATTCCGTTTCCATTTCGTCTTTTATCATGGCCCATACGCGGCAAACGTATGACCATCAAGCCTTCGCAGCCGTATCTCGTCTTTTATCATCCCTTTAAGATCACCCGGTATCAGTAAAATCAGCTCCTGTAAAGGCTTTGAAGGGGATATCTCGTCTTTTATCACTTGTCTTGGCAAGGAAGTCACATGTATCTCTTTGCGACGCTGCCGCCACGGTTTTACATAGTCGAGATAGAGGTTATCAAAATAGGTGGGATTGTTTTGCTGCCACTGCTGCTGGGCCTGTTTCTTTCTTGCCCGCTTGCATTGCTCTCGCTGACAGACTTTCTGCCTTTGGCCTACCCGTTTATCAGGCGTGAAATACCGCCCACAGTGCATGCATCGCTTTGACAATGATTACCTCCACCTACTTTGTTCTGGTAATCATTGTATTTAAAGAGGGGTCTCTAAGGTTGGTCTTTCTTTCTACTCAAAAATGCTAACCCACAAATTTCAGGCTGGTGCCATCGACGGCGCTTTCGGTTCCTCCGCTATCTGTCCTTTTTTTCCGCCGCCCACAACCCCCTCGTGCATTTGATCAGAAACAGCATAGATCACGGCATTGAAATGCCGCAGGCCAGGGTCGCTTCCGGCAAAGCCCGTAAGGGGACGGTACATTTGGCTGCCGAGCATTCAGGGGCAAGTGTGCTGATCAGGATAACGGACGACGGCAAAGGGCTTGACAGTGAAGCAATAAGGGCAAAGGCCGTAGAGCGCGGACTGATACAGGAAAATGTCGCTCTTGCCGACAAGGACGTTTATTCGTTGATATTCGCACCCGGATTTTCGACCGCAAAGATAGTCAGCAACGTATCGGGCAGAGGGGTGGGCCTGGATGTGGTCAAGAAGGCTATAGAGTCTTTGAGGGGTGAGATAGATATACAGAGTGAAAAAGACAAGGGGACAACCATTACCTTGAAACTGCCTCTGACCCTTGCGATCATCGACGGCCTGCTGGTCAGGCTTGGAAAGGACCATTTTGTTTTACCGCTTTCTGCTGTAAAAGAATGCGTGGAGTTGACGAAACAGGATGCAGCCGGAGCGCACGGCAGACATATAGCAAACGTCCGCGGCCGGATAGTTCCTTACATTAAACTGAGAGAGCGCTTCGGGATAAATGGATCTGTGCCTGATATCGAGCAGATAGTGATTGCTGAAATAGGAGACGGTAACATCGGCTTTGTTGTCGATTCGGTCATCGGAGAACATCAGACAGTGATCAAATCGCTGGGCACATATTATAAAAACGTAGAAGGCATATCAGGTGCAACCATATTGGGGGATGGGACAGTGGCACTGATACTGGACGTATCAAAAATTACGATGATGACTGAAGCAGAAGAAAAAACTCGTTGCGAGTGCGCAGTGTGCTAAAAGAAGGTATGAAGGAGGAAAGTATGTTCAAAAATATGAAAATAGGGACAAGGCTGAAATTGGGTTTTGTATTAGTATTATTTTTATTATTGGGTATCGGATTAGCCGGTTCTTGGGGTGTGAACGCACTGTCATCAACGACTGTTAAAATACTCGGCACTGATGCGAAAATAGCAGAGCATAGCGCTCGCGCTCGCGCCGACATTCTGTTGCTGAGACGAGGCGAGAAAGACTTTTTTCTGAACATCGGTTCACCAGAAAAACAAGCGGAGTATTACAAAGCATGGAATGTAGCACTAGAACATCTGACTGCAAGGCTGTCCGACCTTGAGAAGGTCACAATGCTGCAGCAGGATAAAGATGTTATAAAAAATCTAAAAAATGAACTCTCCTCTTATACAGATGGTTTCAGCAAGGTATACAACATGCTTCAGGCCGGAAAGCTCAAAACACCTCAGGAAGCTAATAAGGCTATTTCAGAGTATAAGGATTCTATACATAAAATGGAAAAGTTGGCAGAAGACTTCGCTGCAGAAGGCGAGAAGCGAATGGATGCCCAGGAGGGGATCATTAAAGATTATGCAAGTCGCACGCTGAAGGTTATAGTGACGCTCTCTTTAATATCGATTGCGTTTGGCGTTGCCACGGCGTTCATTATTGTCCGTAAGCTGACCGAAGTTGCAACCAGCATACGGGAAGCTGCCGATAACGTAGCGGCAGGTAGCCAGCAATTGAGTGCCAGCACCGAGCAGCTTTCGCAGGGTTCTACAGAGCAGGCTTCAGCAATCGAAGAAGTCTCTTCATCGATGGAGCAAATGGTCTCCAATATCAGGCAGACCGCCGACAATTCACAACAAACGGATAAGATAGCTATCAAATCCGCCGGCGATGCCAGGGATGGCGGGAAAGCTGTTGCAGATACGGTCAATGCAATGAAACAGATCGCGGACAAGATATCGATTATTGAAGAGATTGCAAGGCAGACGAACCTGCTCGCCCTTAATGCTGCTATCGAGGCTGCGAGAGCCGGGGAGCACGGGAAAGGTTTTGCAGTGGTAGCATCTGAAGTCAGGAAACTCGCAGAAAGGAGTCAGACTGCTGCCGCAGAGATAAGCCAGTTGTCATCCAGCAGCGTGCAGATAGCCGAAAAGGCCGGTGACATGCTCAATAGGCTTGTGCCGGACATTCAGAAGACCGCGGAATTGGTGAAGGAGATAAGCGCGGCAAGTAACGAGCAGAACTCGGGAGCGGAGCAGATAAATAAGGCCGTACAGCAGCTGGACCAGGTAATACAGCAAAACGCGGGGTCTTCCGAGGAGATGGCCTCTACATCCGAGGAGCTTTCCTCGCAGGCCGAGCAACTACAGCATGCAGTATCATTTTTAATGGTGGATGGCAACGGTACTTCAGCAGGAATAGCCGTCGTGAGGAAGAAAGCGAAGGCTGCGGTGAAAACTGCTGTTGCGCATATAAGTCACGAAAAGACGCATGAGCGAGCCCTTGCATTGGCAGGCAGGCAGCCGGACAAACCAAAAGGCGTTACGCTTGACCTGGGCCACGGAAACGGATCGGATAAACTCGATGGCGAGTTTGAAAGATTTTAATGGGAGGCGACCATGAGTGTGACTGAAATTGCAACAACTACACAGTATCTTACATTCAAGCTTGACGAAGAGGTGTTTGCGCTTGACGTGGCAAAAGTAAGGGAGATACTGGATTTTACAGATATAACAAAGGTGCCGCAGACCCCCGACTTTATGCGTGGAGTGATAAACCTCAGGGGGAGTGTTGTTCCGGTTGTTGACATGAGATTGAAGTTCGGGATGTCGAAGACCCAGAAGACGGTCAATACGTGCATAGTCGTGGTGGAAGTGTCCACCGAAGGAGAAACGACGGTGCTGGGAGCGCTGGCGGATTCTGTCCAGGAGGTCATAGAACTTGAGCCCTCTCAGATAGAGCCGACCCCCAGAATAGGGACAAAACTGAGGACCGATTTTATCATGGGCATGGGCAAGCATGATGGAAGATTCATCATGATACTCGATATAGACAAGGTTTTTTCGGGTGATGAAATAACATTGGTCCAGGAAGTTGGATGAGGTGGAGTATCCCCGCAAAATCGTCGGGTTTTGCAGGGATTAACAGGGTCAATTTCAGCATATTGGAACGGTCATGGACAGGAAAGTTGACAGCCCTATAAAAGTGGCTACCATGAGCGACAGGGATTTCAGCCGTTTGGGTGAATTGATACATGACTCTTGCGGTATAAAGATAACCCCTGCCAAAAAGGTCATGCTCGAATCCCGCCTCGCAAAGAGGCTGAAGGACCTCTGCATTCACACTTTCGGGGATTATTGCGAATATCTATTCAGTCCCCAGGGCATGCAGGATGAACTGGTCCACATGATCGACGTGGTCACCACAAACAAGACCGATTTTTTCAGGGAACCAGCGCACTTCAGTTATTTAGCCGAGAAAGCGGTGCCCGAAATAATAAATTTATATGACGCGGGGATAAGAACGCTTAACATCTGGAGCGCAGGATGTTCGACAGGGGAAGAACCTTATACAGTTGCAATGGTGCTTAATGAACTGGTCGAAAAATATCACGCATTCCGGTATCAGGTCCTTGCAACCGATATTTCAACAAAGGTGCTTGATATTGCTAAAGTCGGCATTTACAGCGAAGACAAAGCGGCGCCCGTTCCGGACCCTCTGAAACGAAGGTATCTAATGAGAGGTAAGGGCTCCCGCCAGGGAATGATCCGGATAGTGCCTGAATTAAGGGAAAGGGTCAAATTCCGGAGACTCAATTTCAGCGAGGGCGATTTCGGTATGCGCGAACCTATGGACATTATCTTTTGCAGGAACGTCATAATTTACTTTGACAGGCCGACACAAGAGAAATTGTTGAAACGGTTCTGCAGCCATTTGGTTCCTGGCGGATATGTTTTTATGGGGCACTCGGAAACTCTCCAGGGAATGGATCTTCCGCTTGTTCCGGTTGCCACTACTGTCTATAGGAAACACAGATGAATGCTTCAGGGGCCGCATTGGCGAATGTTTACTTAAGACCCGGTGAGATTTTCATCTCTGACAGGCCCACCATTGTAAAGACTGTCCTCGGTTCCTGTATATCGGTCACAATGTTCAATTCCAGATTGCGGCTTGGGGCTATATGCCACGGCATGCTTCCCGAGTGCGGCGAAATGAGCGGTTCCAATTGCGCTTGCCTCACAGGATTCAGGCATGTTGACTGCTCGGTCAGGAAGATGCTGGAAGAACTGCATTCGTCGGGAATACTGAATGATGAGATCGAATGCAAGATGTTCGGCGGCTCCGATATGTTCAAAACTATTCTGGGCAAGCCCAACCCTATAAACGTTGGAGAACAGAACATAATAGCTGCATATAAAATAATGTACGAGTCAAATTTGAGACTCGCAGCTTCTGATACAGGGGGTTCAAGAGGGCGGCAGATTATCTTTATTCCCAATTCCGGCGAGGTTTTTTTAAAAAAGATCGGGAGCAACGATATGGAGATACCTGTATGACAGCTCTTGTCAGAGTGCTTGTAATAGATGATTCTGCCGTAGTGCGCCAGACCCTTACAGAGATACTTTCCTCGGACCCCGACATCAGGGTCATTGCTACTGCTGCCGACCCTCTGATAGCGGCAGAAAGACTTAAGGAAGAGGTGCCGGACGTTATTACCCTTGATGTCGAAATGCCGCGTATGGACGGCCTCACATTCCTGAAGAAGCTTATGGCACAGCATCCGATCCCAGTGGTCATGTGTTCAAGCCTCACAGAAGCAGGCTCCGAAACAGCGCTGAAGGCCCTTGAATATGGCGCAGTAGACATAATACAAAAGCCGAGAATGGGGACAAAGGCATTCATTGAGGAATCCAAAGTAAACATCTGCGATGCGGTCAAAGCAGCAGCCTCTGCACGCATAGCAAAAAAACGGAGTTCCTGCAGCCAGGTTGCACCGAAACTCACCGCTGATGCCGTAATAGGGAAGGCGACCTCAAAAGCCATGATACAAACCACCGATAAGGTTATTGTTGTGGGAGCATCGACGGGCGGGACGGAAGCGCTCCGCATTTTTCTCGAAGCCATGCCGCACGATGCTCCGGGAATTGTGATTGTGCAACACATGCCTGAAAAATTCACCGCCGCATTTGCCACGAGAATTGATGGTCTCTGTCGAATCTCGGTAAAAGAAGCGGAAGACAACGACAGTGTGATAAGGGGCCGGGCATTGATTGCGCCGGGCAACCGGCATATGCTTCTACAAAGAAGCGGTGCGCGCTACTATGTGGAGATAAAAGACGGCCCCCTTGTATGCCGTCACCGCCCTTCGGTTGACGTGCTCTTCCGCTCAGCAGCGAGGTATGCCGGGAAAAATGTCGTGGGAGTGATCATGACAGGAATGGGTGACGATGGCGCAAAAGGCATGCTGGAGATGAAAGAGGCAGGTGCCTACAACATAGCCCAGGATGAAGAATCGTGCATCGTATTTGGAATGCCCAAGAAGGCGATAGAACTCGGAGCTGTTGATAAAGTCACTCCTCTGAATAAAATTCCCGCCACTGTTTTAGAGCATACCTGAGGCGCCTTTGAGAGGGGCAGGAGAAGTTGAAAGGCCGAAGAAAGGCAAACGCAGGGTCTAGTTTTTCCTGACTCATAAGATTGAGACGTCATGTCAGCTCTTAGAGGGAATAGCAAATGATTTCGAAAATGATTTAGATGTGAATGGAAAATGCCCGATCTCTGTCTGGCATCCCATGAACGATCGCGTTCGCATTCTTTTCAAATCAGCTGTCACCTGCTTAATTTGGCGGCAACAAGACGATTCAGGCTTACTCCAGTTTCAGCTGATTGGGTAACAAGGTCTCTGTGCGTTTCAGAAGTAACGCGAACCACAAACTTCCCGCTGTAATTGCGATTAGCAATTGGTTCAGGGATAGACTCCCCTGTTTTCTTCATATCCTCTATCACCTCGGCCACAACCTTGCGGATACCTTTCAACGCTGCCTCGGGTGTTTTTGCCAACCAGCTTAAGCCCGGGAATTCAGCACAAAGTCCGACATGTTCGTTGTCTTCTGCTGACCAGGTTACCCTATACGTATAATGATCATTTTTCAGTTCCATGAGTCACCTCCAGCAATGTTAGGTATATATAATCATAGTATCAATAGTAGTACTGCTGTCAACAGTTGTTTATTTGATAATCATATAGAGGGCACCTCCCCAAGCATATCGGTTTGCGATATGCTTGAGGTAAGACAACCAATCTTATCCGTGAGGAGGTGCTGTATGGGATTGTACACAGGTTTTGATCTGCATTCAAGCAATTCGTATGTGGGGATCATCGATGAGAATGGTGGCAGGCTATGGAAGAAGAAACTCCGGAACGATCCAGGTCTGATTTTAGAAACGCTTAGACCGTTCAAGAAGGATATTAAAGGGATTGTAGTGGAGTCTACCTATAACTGGTACTGGTTGGTAGATCGTCTAATGGAAGAGGGTTATCAGGTTCATCTTGCCAATCCCTCTAAGATCCAGCAGTATTCTGGACTGAAACATGGCGATGACGAGCATGATGCATTCTGGCTTGCTGAGATGCTGAGACTGAAGATACTGCCTGAGGGGTTCATTTATCCAAAGGAGCAGAGACCTCTAAGGGATCTTCTAAGGAAGCGCGGGCATCTGGTTAGATTAAGGACATCACTTATTGTGAGCCTTCAAAATATTCTGGCCAGGAACATAGGTGCAAAAATGAAGACGAATGCTATAAAGGCATTGAAGAAGGATAATGTGACACCACTGTTGGCAGGCAATGATGATCTTTCCCTTTCCGGCAAGGTGAGTAAAGATGCTATTGACTCCCTGACAAGACAGATCACAGCAATAGAAGTGGTCGTAGAAAAAAAGATGGACCTCAAGCAGCCGTATGATTTTCTGTTGAGTCTGCCTGGAGTCGGGAGGGTTCTTGCGTTGACGATTATGATGGAGACTGGTCCTATTGATCGCTTTAAAAATGTGGGCAACTATGTGTCGTACTGCAGGAAGGTGCCGGCTGCGAGATTCAGCAATGACAAAAAGAAAGGGACAAATAACAGGAAAAACGGCAACAAGTATTTGTCCTGGGCATTTGCCGAGGCTGGAGAGCTTGCGCGACGCTTTGACTCTGAGGCGAGAGCATATTATGACCGTAAGCGGAGAAAGACAAATGCACCGATTGCGTACAGTGCACTGTCACATAAGTTGGCGAGGGCGGCGTTTTTCATCATGAGGGATGGAGTTCCGTTTATGCCTGAGAAAATATTTACATGAAGTATTGGGTGAGGCAGCTAACCTGAGCACCGACTGGTACTAGTGTCCTGTCCCTAACAGTTCTTTACATTTAGCAACCTTGGCAAGAATAGTGTCTGCGTCCTTGGTCCAAGTAAATATTTTAGGGTTCTCATTATGTGTCTCTATAAAATCTCTGATAGCTTTTTCCAATTCTTTGACACTCGTAAAAATCCCGCGCCTCACTCTCTTTGTCGTCAATTCACTAAAAAATCTCTCCACCATATTCAGCCATGACGATGACGTTGGAGTAAAATGCATCGTAAACCGAGGGTGCTTTTTCAGCCACCTCTGTATTCTTGCAGTCTTATGCGCTCCATAATTATCTGCGATCAAGTGCAGATCGAGATGCGATGGTGTTTCCTGATCTATCTTATTGAGAAATTTTAAAAACTCTTCCTGCCGATGCTTCTGCATACAAGAACTGATGACCTTTCCATCCATAACATTTAAGGCGGCAAACAGCGTCGTCGTTCCATGGCGCTTATAGTCATGCGTCATCGTCCCAGCATGGCCTTTTTTTATCGGCAGGCCAGGTTGCGTTCTATCCAGTGCCTGTATCTGGCTCTTTTCGTCTACACTGAGCACTAAAGCTTTTTCAGGAGGATTGAGATATAAACCCACAATGTCCTTTACCTTCTCAACAAAATGCGGATCGTTGCTTATTTTAAATGTCTTCACCAGATGCGGCTTTAGGTTGTATTTCTTCCATATCCTCTGCACTGCCATTCGTGATACCTGTTGTTTCTCCGCCATTGTTCTCACGCTCCAATGTGTAGCAGCAGAGGGTACGGTATGAAGCGTTGCTTCCACAACAGCCTTCTCTTTCTCTTCCGACAACTTCGGGATCCGGCCCGAGCGAGGAGCATCTTTCAGCAGCCCCCCTAAACCTCCTTCCTGATACCTTTTTACCCATAGGCCGACTGATACCCGTGACGTGCCCAATTGTTCAGCTATATCTTCCTGTTTAAGCCCTTCCATCTTGTTCATCACTATCTTTGCCCGTAAGACTACTTTTTGTGCGGTATTTCGACTACGGGCAAGTCGTTCAACTTTTTTCAGTTCTTCTTCTGTGTGTGGTATCGGCTTTGTTGTCCTCATGCAGAAAGGATACCATACCCTGACCTATTATGTAAAGCTAATTATGGGACAATACACTAGTGTTTGATTGGAACACTGTCTCACCCAGCAACATAAAAGTTACCGGTATCTTTACTGCCCGGGCCGGGAGCCATACGGGACTGGTGTAAGAACCATGGGAATTGCAAAACGAATTGGACCCGGAACGTAACCGAAGGTTTTCTGGTCCGCTATAGTAGCGGAAGGGGTTCCTCTTTTGAGAGCAATCTCTGGGTGCAGCCTCGATCCTGATGGGTGTCTGGCACAGTGAAGACTGGAGCCGAGACTCAAAGAAAAAACGGCATTGGTAATGATCATCGGCAACTCATAAAAAAGGAGAAGTCAAAAAAACTTCGCATGAAGACTTTTGTTGCTTGACAGGTGTCCTCTAAATGGGTGTCGGATGCTTTATGCACGCGGCCAAAGAACATAGTGGTGAGTTTTTTCCCGATAAGGAAAAAAATTGGAGGATTGTGTCAGAGGCCCGCTGTTTCTTACTTGTTGAAACCTATCATTTTAAGGGAGGTAGAGTTCCGGGGACTCCATACTTTCTTTGCCTCAAATATGTGTCCTGGAATTGTCGCTAAAAGTAATATTATCATCATCGAACAGAGAGGCTTTTTGACTGCTCAATATTCCTCGTCGAGATACCAGGGAACATTTATAACAACTATCCTGCGATTCCCTCTTAAAAGCAGCAGTGCAGTGAGCAGTTTTGCTCTGTTATTGTGCAACATCCGTTGATGCCAGTGTGCTTCTACCAGTGTAGGGATAATCAGGGCAATTTTCCGATCATTATATTTTTTCTCAGTGTCAAGGATATATCTGTAAATCGGGGTAATGACCAGTCTGTATGGTGATTTGATAACTTCAAGCTTCGGTATCGGGAGCCCTGTTTTTAAGCATGGCTCCTCGCAATATTCTTTCCACTTTGCGGCCAGACCACAATCGTCTTCATCATAGTCCACATGAACAGCCACAACATCCTTTGATATTGTGAGACCAAAACGCACAGCTTTTTGTGAAATTTTTGTCCATTTTTCCATAGGTATTATCACAAGTGGCGAGTTCAGGTTCTCCGTCGGCAATATGCCGGCCCCGCACGTTTCTCTTTCCACCCTGGCATAATGCCTTTTTACAGCTATCATTACTGCAAGCATAAAAGGAATCAGAAGCATGACTATCCATGCCCCATCAGAGAATTTTGATACCATGACAACAACGGTTGTAATAGCTGTGGCAACTGCTCCGATGCCATTGATTATAATATTTCGTAATGAATGATCTCCGCCGGTTTTTATCCAGTGAAAAACCATGCCTGCCTGAGACAGTGTGAAAGCAAGAAAAGCCCCGACTGCAAAAAGCGGGATAAGCCTGTCCGTTATTCCGCCAAACAGGACCAAGATTATTGAGGATAAGAATATCAGTATAAAAATCCCATGAGAATAAACAAGCCTCCTGCCCCTGTTTGCAAATAGCCTTGGCATATAGCCATCCTGCGCCACAACCTGGCAAAGTCTTGGGAACCCGGCAAAAGATGTATTTGCCTGTAGCGCAAGCACCAGGAGAATGGAGATAATTGTTACACAATAAAATACTCCTCTCCCCATAGTGGCCCGTACAAGTTGTGAGAGTACGCTCTCGTAGCCTTTTATATCAGGATCAACGGCGCCTATTTGATACGCATTGCACAGATAGGCTATACCTGCAAGAAGCAGTATCAATATAACAATAATGGTTGTCAGTGTCTTTTTGGCGGACTTTGCCCTTGGCTCCCTAAACGCTGTTACTCCGTTACTGACAGATTCAACGCCCGTCATGGCGGTGCAGCCGCTCGAAAACACTTTCACCAGCAGCCATAACCTTAGGGGCTCTGTTGCATTGGTTAACGGCCTCGGGATAGCCTCAGCCGGCACAGGATGACCGCCGAACATTATTGTTTTGTATATTCCTGTTACTATTGCAATTGCAAGACATAACACAAATAAATATGTTGGAACTAGAAAGAATGCCCCTGTTTCCCTGGTTCCACGAAGATTTACTATGGATATTATTGCCAAGATTGCAAGACAAATAGTAAGGGTATGAGGCTGCAGACTCGGAACAGCCGACACTATTGCGCCAACTCCGGCAGAGATTCCGACTGCCACCACCAACACATAGTCTATCGCCAGAGCTGCCGCAGCCAACAAACCTGAATATGCGCCGATATTCTGGCTTGCCACAGTGTAAGAACCTCCTCCTGACGGGTAAGCATCAATGGTTTGACGATAGGACAAATATACGATGGCAAGAAGTGAAATTATGCATAAGCTTATTGGTAGAATATAATGTATGCCGATCAAGCCAAGCGGTATAAGCAATGACAGTGCAGCCTCAGGGCCGTATGCTGCTGAGCCTAATGCATCAAGACCAAAGATGGGGATGCCTGTCGTCGGTCCTATTTTTTCTTCTTTATCGTCTTCATTGGAGAGAGGTATCCCGAACAGGAAATTCATTATATCTTCCATTTTTTATCGCTCCTTTGAATTAATAAGCTCCGCGTATTGTACCACGGTTGAGCCTATTTCCTGATTTCTAGTGTGGCGTCTCCGATATAAGTTTACATGTCCTGTCATTCCCGCCCCCAATAACGGCTTTCGAGGGCAGGCTCCGGCGGGAATCCGGAATCAGAGGACTGGATTCCGGGTCAAGCCCGGAATGACGGTAAAATATGTAAAGAAATGTTAGGGACAGGACAATAGGGGGGAGTTTTAAATTTTACCTTTTTCGCAGTGTCTGAATTGCGGATTGCTCAAACTACTGTCCTGAGTCTGAATAAGGGGTCTGCATAAGCGTCCTTTTTCTTTATCAGGAGCCACTCCTTGTCTTTACCCTTCATTCTGGTCAAGACAAAAACGCCCCTGAGTTTTTTCCCTTCCAGCTGCAGTTCTATTTTGCCCTCGGCTATGGCTCCGCCAACCAAAGTATATGTCCCGTGGTCCCAGATGGCAACAGTACCGGCGCCGTAAAGTCCTTCAGGTATTGTTCCTTCGAAAGAGCCGTAATCGAGCGGGTGGTCCTCGACCATGATAGCGAGCCGCTTGTCGGCGGGATTCAACGACGGCCCCTTGGGCACTGCCCATGATTTGAGCACGCCATGCATCTCAAGCCTGAAATCAAAATGCAGATGACTCGCATGGTGTTCGTGGACAACAAATACCGGCATTCACAAAGCATAACATAACCGGGCACTCAACGCGCCTGCGAGTAGCGTATTGAGTGCTTGGTTTATGTCATAATGATAAAAGGATATTCTTTTTGCACTGAAACCGTGAGCGAAAACTGCAGGAGATGGCATGTCGAAAGAAACAGGCGGGCTTGTTCGGGGAAGTCTCAGGGGATTTTTGCACACGTTGTTGCTTGCGGGTTTTTTTGTCCTGCTCTCAGGTTTGTTTTGCGGGTGTTCCGACCAAAAAGTTGTTCTGAGAACCGGGCAGCCTGCCCCGGCCTTTTCACTGTCGGATATTAACGGAAAGACGTTAAAATTCCCCGAAGACCTGAAGGGCAAAGTAGTCGTCATACGTTTCTGGGCCGATTGGTGCAAGTCCTGCGCCGAGGAGATGCCCGTAATAGAAAAGGTGTACGATAAATACAAGGGCAAGGGGTTTGTAATTCTTGCCGTTAATATAGGACAGGAGCGGGACACCGTGTTGAAGTTTGTAAGCGGTATTAGAATCTCATATCCCGTGCTCGTCGACCCGGGCGCCATGGTCACAAAGAGATATGGAGTTACCGGTTTGCCGATAACTTTTATAATTGACCGCGACGGGACAATAAGACAGAAGATACTGGGTGAAGCCGGGAACACGGTATTTGAGCAAATGGTGCTGGAACAATTGAAAAAATAAAAACATAAAAATTAACCACGGAGTACACAGAGAAATACTCTGAGCACTCCAAAAGACATTACGTTATTTTTTTATTAAAAAGAAGTTCTCTGTGTTCTGGCTTAAGGTCCCTACTGTTGGCTGTGGTTAATTTGGAATATGGAGGTATAAAATGTTTTTCAAACGCCTGGTTCCAGTCATATGTCTTGTCGTTTTAGCTGCGGCTCCGGCAACTGCTGAAAGAAAGCCGGTTACGCCAACAGAAAATGACAAATGCCCGGTCTGCGGCATGTTCGTAGCAGGCTACCCTGAAATGCTGTCGGAGATAATTTTCAAGGACGGCACACACGCGATCTTCGATGGCCCCAAAGACATGTTCAGGTACTACCTGAATATGAAGAAGTACAATCCTGCAAAAAAAATAAATGATATTGATTCCATATATGTTCATGAATACTATAACGTTACCTTTATTGATGGCCGTAAGGCTTATTATGTCGTGGGCAGCGACGTCTACGGTCCGATGGGAAGGGAACTGATACCGTTCCTTAAAGAGACAGACGCTTCTGCGTTTACGAAGGACCACAAGGGTAAGATCTTGAGGTTCGGGGATGTAACAGAAGCGGTCGTGAAGACACTTGAATAAAGCAACCATTGTGTGGACCGGATGAGAAAATCGAGTCTATATTTCATCTATATCGCTGTTAACCTTGCACTGGTGTTCCTACTGTCAATCCATGCACTGGTCGCCGTAAGGGATGCCGCTACGTGGCTTAGTTTAAAAGCCGAAATGGTGAAAAAGCTGAGGCTGACAGACCTTTGTCTCTTTACTGAGGCAAGGTATACGAGGCACCTGTCACAAACCGATTTTAACACCCCGTTTCAGGACCACCCCATGTCTTTTGAACACTTTCCGTCGGGCTCCATGGTGGAACCGCCGGCCCAGTTGCGCAGAAAGGGAGATAACTTTTAAAAGATGAGGTGGCTCGAAAAGCAGCGGAACATCATAGACTTCACACTCTCCTCACTGCTGAGGAGAAAAACGAAGAACATCGCGCTGGTGATTGTCTATACGGTGGTTGTCTTCGTGCTCGCGTCCGTCATGTTTTTTGCCGAATCAATAAAGCGGGAGGCATCCATAATACTGACGGAATCTCCGGAGATAATTGTTCAACGGCTGGTTGCCGGCAGGCAGGAACTTGTGCCTGCGGGATATATCGAAGGTATAAAAAAAATAAGGGGAGTGCAATCTGTAAGTGGAAGGCTTTGGGGGTATTACTTCGAACCCGTGGCCGGGGCCAATTTTACCCTCATGGTACCGGAAGGAGTCGCAGAAAAGGGCAAAATCGAGGTCGGCAAAGGCATCCTCAGGAGCATGCGGGCATCCGAAGGCGACATCCTTTCGCTGAAAAGCTACAAGGGGGACTGGGTTGCCCTGAAGATAATGGGGGCGCTGTCGTCCGAATCCGAGTTGGTGTCCTCCGACCTGATACTGCTTTCCGAAGAGGACTTCAGGAGCGTGTTTGGAATATCACGGGGGTACTTCACCGACCTTACTCTCCAGGTGCGTAACTCCAGGGAGCTTGCCACCATAGCCCAAAAGATAAAGGACCTTTACCCGGATACAAGACCTATACTCAGGGACGACATACTGAGGACCTACGATTCGATTTTCAACTGGCGAAGTGGCATACTGCTTGTGATAATGGCAGGCGCGGGCCTGGCGTTTATCATATTTGCGTGGGACAAGGCGTCCGGCTTAAGCGCTGAAGAGAAGAGGGAGATAGGCATACTGAAGGCCATCGGCTGGGAGACGTCCGATGTGATACTGATGAAGTTCTGGGAGGGGGCGGTCATTTCCTTTTCATCTTTCCTTGCAGGGACAATCCTGGCTTACCTCCATGTGTTCTTCACGTCTTCAACACTTTTCGAGCCGGTGCTTAAAGGGTGGTCCGTTCTTTACCCCAACTTCAGGCTTACCCCGTTTATAGACGAGACCCAGGTGGTTACTCTTTTTTTCCTGTCGGTCCTGCCTTACACTGTTGCAACCATCGTTCCGTCATGGAGGGCCGCATCCGTTGACCCGGATTCGGTAATGAGGTGATGATAGAGCTATATGATATAAGGAAAGTCTTTAACAGCGGCAGGCCTAACGAGTTTACCGCGGTCGATGGAGTGACGCTGTCAATTGATTACCGCAAAGTTACGGTGCTCAAGGGGCCGAGCGGGTCGGGCAAGACCACTTTGCTGAGCCTTATAGGCTGTATGGCGAGACCCACTTCAGGGAGAATACAACTGAGCGGCCCGCTGACGCGGGGTATGACTTTTTCCGCCGAAGGCGCGGCTGCGGAAGTAACCGGCCTGCCCGAGAGGTTCCTCACCGAGGTAAGGAGGAGGGCCTTCGGCTTCATCTTCCAGCAGTTCAACCTCATCAAAGGGATAACAGTCCTGGAAAATGTCATGCTCCCGGCCTATCCGATTGGAGAGGACTTTAAGCTGCTCAGGGAGCGTGCCTCAAGGATTTTAAGCGATTTCAATCTCTCGGGGAAACTGTCTTCAAAGGTGGAATGGCTCTCCGGCGGGGAGGCGCAGAGGGTGGGCATATCCAGGGCGCTTATAAACGACCCGGCAGTAATAATCGCCGACGAGCCTACCGCCCATCTGGACACCAAACTATCGGCTGAGTTCATGGGAATCGTGGAAAGGCTTAAGGAGGAGGGCAAAACTGTTATCATTGCCAGTCATGACCCCATAGTCTTCGATTCCTCTATCATAGACCATATAGTAGAGATGAGGGACGGGAGGCTGAGCAGGGGGTCTCAGCAGCAATGATCCTGCATCCCTCCGTCATCGCCCTCTTTCTGTCTTCACTCCTTATCAGCATGCTCCTGCTCTACTCGTCTTATTACGGCATACTGATTTTAAGGAAGTGGGACATAAAGAGCGGCAGCGAACTGCAGCTGCAACTCGAAAGGAGGACCTACCTCATCTCCACCATCTTAACCTATGTTTTCGGGTTCCAGGTCATCTCACTCTTCCTTTACGTTTATACTGCGGACCTCCTCCACCCACTCTTTGTCGGAGCCATGTGCGCATCAGGTACGCTTACTGTCAACTCCTACGGCTATCCCACGCTGATTCTCAAGGTATTTAATTTCATAGCGGCCGGCCTCTGGCTCGTACTGAACCATACGGACAACAGGGCCTACGACTATCCGCTTATCAAAAGCAAGTACAAGTTGCTTATTTTCATAGCTCCGCTGGTAGTTGCCGAGACCTTTTTACAGACCAAATATTTCCTGGGGCTGAAGCCTGACGTCATCACGTCGTGCTGCAGCACCCTTTTCACCAGCAATGCAACCGGCGTTGCATCTGATTTGGCCTCGGTGCCCAGCATTCCCGGCAAGATCGCCTTTTATACTATTATGGCGCTGACCCTTGCATCCGGGGTGTATTTTTACCTAAAGAACAGGGGAGGCTACATATTTTCGTCCCTTTGCGGCATATCGTTTGTTATGGCCATAATCTCCATAATATCCTTCTTCGCGCTCTATTACTACGAGCTTCCGTCCCTTCACTGCCCGTTCAATATACTGCACAAGGAATACTACTACGTCGGCTATCCGCTGTATCTCAGCCTTTTCGGCGGGGCCGTTGCAGGAATGGGTACGGGCGTGCTGATGCCGTTCAGGAAGGTGTCCAGCCTGATGAAAATAATCCCGCTCATACAGAAAAGGCTTATCATATTTGCGCTTGCGTGCTTTTTGATCTTCACAATAATGGTGACCTACAAGGTCGTTTTTTCTCCGTTCAAGCTCGAAGGGTATTAAGGGCTCGCAAACCCTAAGTATCTCTTCTTAATCTTTTACCTATCGCCTCTCGCCTATTGCCTATTGCCGCTTTTTATTTTTTTCTTGACAAGTTTTCATATAATCATATATAAATATGTTTATGCGTAAAGTGCTGGAACTTGTCAAACTGCTTTCAGATGAATCGCGGCTCAGGATACTGATGCTGCTTACTAAAAAGGAGCTCTGTGTCTGCCAGATAATGGGCGTCCTTAATATGTCTCAGCCCCTTGTATCAAGGAACCTTTCCATGCTGCTGAAAGCCGGATTTCTCAAAGACAGGCGGGAGGGGAAGCTCATGTTCTACAGCATGAGAAAAGTGCTGCAGGGAAAACACCGGCAACTTCTTTCCGTATTGCGCGAACTGCTTAAAGATGATGGAACTCTAAAAAAAGATTCCCGCTCGCTCCGGGACTGCACCGAATTCCAGAAGCAGACCGGCAGGTGCGATATGGAGACGCTGAAGGCGTTCATGCGATATAAAAAAAGAAAAGTAGCCGGGAACCGGTAACCGGTAGCCAGTAAAGAAAGTCGCAATGAAAAAAAGCGAAAAAGATAAAAATAAAAATACAAGGTGCTTTACCTTGAGCGCTTTCCTGCCTGCTTGCCGCCGGCTATGGGTCAGTTTTCTGCCGGCTGCTGTATCCTGTCTCCTGGCCACTGGCTACTGGCTGCCTGCTACTGCTCCTCCTGCGACAGCCGGCGATGCAGAAGCCGGGCTTTCTCTTACCGATGCTGTCAGAAGCGCGCTTGAAAACAACTATGAGATACGGGCATTTAAAAACGAACTTGCCGTCTCTAACGAGGACATCGGCGTGGCAAGGAGTTTTCTTTTACCCAGGCTTAATTTTGAAGAGCGTTTTATGAGCACTACCAATCCGACCTATGCTTTTATGTCAAAACTCAATCAGGAACGATTTTCGCAGACTGATTTCGCCATTAACTCATTAAACAACCCAGGTGCGATCAACGATTTCCAGACGTCGCTCTCTTTCGAGCAGCCGCTCTTTTCAAAAAAGGCAGCTGTAGGGATCAAAATGGCGACGTTAGAGCATACTGTAAAAAACGGGGAATATATGAGAAAAAGAGAGGACATAGCCTTTCGGGTTACGAAGGCATATCTCAGCGTGGTGATGGCCGGGCAGCAGGTCGCAATAGCTGAAAAAACGCTTGAAGATACCAGAGAACACCTCCGCATAGCAGAATTGCGTTTTAAGAACGGGCTTGGCCTTTTCTCCGATACGCTCCGGGTGTCCACTGCGGTCACGGCAGCGGAGCAGCAGCTTGTCAGCACACGGAAAAACCTTGCCATTGCCGGGAGATATATCTCTCTCTTGCTGGGCATGCAGGAGACCGTCGATGTTGCAGGAGTGTATCCGGAAATCCCTGTCAGGGATATGGAATATTATAAAAATGCAGCGCTCTCAAGGAAAGATATCAAATCCATGGAAGCGATGCGCGAGAACGCAAAAAACAGCATTGCGCTTTCAGAGGCGGCCTACTGGCCTACCGTAGGCGTGGGCGGCGCATATCAATTGAATGACCAACGCTACCCTCTCGGCTCGGAAGGCAGCGGCTGGACAGTTACAGCGTTCCTCAAGTGGGAGCTTTTCGACGGCACTAAACGTGAGCACGAACTGGCCCAGGCCCGTTACAGGACCGCTGAAGCAGGGGAGCGTCTGAAAGGGCTCATAGATACCGTGTCGTTTAAGGTGTATGAATCATACCTTGGCATTGAAGAGGCAAAGAAGAACCTGGAGCTGTCTCAGTCAGAGTTAAAGACCGCTGAAGAAGGAAGGCGGCTGGTGAAGATCCGCTACGAAAACTCCCTTTCACCTCTTGTCGACCTTATGGACGCGCAGGTAAGCCTGGATCACGCGCGCACTAATGTCGCGGTCCAGGAGAACGAATACCGGGTTGCCGTGGCCGGACTCTGCTATGAAAGCGGAACCATTCTCAAAGACCTGAACGTCGAATAAACGGAGGAGACCATGCATAAAGACAGAAACGGGGAATCGGAGAATGCGAGAATCGGAGAATGCGGAAAAAAGATAGTTAGTATTATTATTCACCGACTCACCGATTCACCGATTCGCCGATTCCGTCTTTTGCTATTAGCCATTAGCCTTTTGCCTTTTGCCTTTTGCCTGCTGTTGGTTGGCTGCAAGGATAAGGTCGGGCCGGCGGCAGTGAGCAGGCAAACAGTACAGGGGGTAACTGTCACAGAAGTACACCCATCCGAGGTAGAAGAATACTTTGAAACATCCGGCGCCGTCAGGGCGAAAACCATAAGCCGTATTGCCGCAAGAACGCTGGGCACTATCACCTCGCTAAGAGTGAAAGAAGGCGACCGGGTCCACGCGGGACAGGTGCTCCTGACAGTTGATGACAGAGATGCTGTGCAAAGAGTTATCGCTTCTGAAAAAGCCCTTGAGTCTGCAGAGCAAAACAGGTCCCTGGCTGATATAACATACAGACGCTACAGGAAGCTCTATGACGAAAAGGCGTTGTCGCAGCAGGAGATAGACCAGATAGAGACCCAGAAAAAAATCACTGAACTCGATTACGAGAGGTCACGGGCATTGCTCAACGAGGCACGGGTCAATCGTGATTTCACGACTATATTATCTCCCGTATCAGGCATTGTAACCGAAAAGAAAACAGAGCGCGGCAGCATGGCAGTGCCGGGAGAACCCCTTCTTACAGTGGAAGATCTGTCTTCGTTTATTCTTGAAGCCAACCTTGATGAGCATCTCACCGGAAAAGTCACAGCCGGGACACTCGTGGATGTATCTGTTGACGCCGTGAACCGGCAGTTGAAAGGAAGAATTACCGAAATTATCCCCTCAATCGATCCCCTGTCAAGAACGTTCATCGCTAAAATTGCTCTCACAGATCCTTCATTACGGACAGGACTCTACGCGCGCGTAAAGATACCTGCCGGCAAGAAGATTGCAATTGTCTTACCGGACAAGGCAATAGTCGAAAAAGGACAGCTTACCGGTGTATACGCCGTTGATCAGGCCGGCATCATTTCATTTCGTCTCGTTCGGCCCGGCAGTCATTACGGCAACAATGTTGAAATTCTTTCCGGAATAAATGCTAATGACCGGGTCATCATCGATAATGTATCGAGGGCTGTCGATGGCGGCATAGTTGCCGGTATGAAGATACAGTGAGGGACTTGGGATTGGCGGGCCGGATCGCCAGGGCCTTCATCAGCTCCAGGCTGACCCCCCTGATTGTCATTGCCTCGCTCGTCCTGGGCGTATTTGCAGTCATCGTCACCCCACGTGAGGAAGAGCCGCAGATCGTTGTCCCGATGATTGATGTAATGGTCTCCTACCCCGGGGCCTCTGCAAAAGAAGTCGAAGAGCTTGTAACCAGGCCTATGGAGAAGCTCTTATGGGAAATAAAGGGCGTCGAATACATCTATAGCATCTCAAAACCCGGCATGAGCATGGCGATAGTCAGGTTTTATGTCGGGCATGACATGGAGAGCAGCATTGTAAGGCTCTATAACAAATTGATGTCCAATTACGACAAAATCCCTCCCGGCGTTTCGCAGCCTCTGGTCAAGCCTAAATCAATTAACGACGTGCCCATGCTTACGTTCACGCTCTGGAGCCGGCGGTATGACGGATATGAGCTGAGGAGGGTTGCGCAAGAAGTTGCTGACGAACTGAAAAAAGATGCCGACGTAGCAGAAATTAATATAATCGGCGGTCAGAAACGGCAGCTCAGGATCGACATGGACCCATTACGCCTTAGGGCGTACTTTCTTTCCCCGCTCCAGATTGCGGACACACTGCAAAAAGCCAACTTTGTGCGTCGGTCAGGCGTCTTCCCCGCAGACAATAATGCTTTCCTGATTGAAACCGGCTCCTTTCTTAAGAACGCCCAGGATGTCGGAAACGTGGTAGTCGGTGTTTCCAACGGCAGGCCGGTGTATTTAAAAGAAGTGTCGAACATAAGCGATGGCCCGGAAGAGCCTGCACAGTATGTTTTTATGGGCTTCGGCCCTGCTGTTGAGCGCGAAAGTAAAGAAACGTTGAATGGCGCTCAGGTCAGCCCCGCAGGCCAATACGAGGCGGTTACCATCACGATAGCAAAGAAGAAAGGGACCAATGCAACACACATCGCGGAAAGGGCCCTCAGGAAAATAGATGCAATAAAGGGAACGGTCATCCCCTCGGAAGTCGAAATCACTACTACGCGGAACTATGGAGTCACCGCCAAAGAAAAATCCGACGAGCTTCTTGAACACATGCTCATCGCAGCCATCTCCGTAACAATCCTTATAGCGCTCGCCCTGGGATGGAGAGAATCGATAGTCGTGGGTGTTACAGTGCCGGTTACACTGGCCCTTACTATCCTGGTCAATTATATGCATGGTTACACACTCAACAGGGTCACACTCTTTGCGCTCATTTTTTCAATAGGCATTCTGGTCGACGATGCTATTGTGGTTGTGGAGAACATACACCGCCATTTCAGGGCGAAATCTGTTGACCGGGAAACGGCAGTGCGCGCAGTCGACGAAGTGGGAAATCCCACCATATTGGCCACCTTTACGGTCATAGCTGCGCTCCTGCCAATGGCATTCGTCTCAGGTCTGATGGGTCCCTACATGCGTCCTATTCCTGTCGGCGCATCAGCCGCCATGCTCCTTTCCCTGCTTATTGCTTTCATTATCAGTCCCTGGCTGAGCTATATCGTGCTTAAAGGTGCGAAAAAGGACATTGAGGAGCCAAAAGAAAAAGAGGAAAGCCGCTTCTTTGCCGTGTTGAACCGCCTTTATGAAAAAAATCTGCGGGGGCTGCTCGACAGTAAAAGGAAGCTAACTGCAGCAATAATCCTTGTTCTGCTGCTGCTCTGCGGCGCCATCGTACTTGTCCCGATGAAGCTTGTGACCGTTAAAATGCTGCCCTTTGACAACAAGAGCGAACTTCAGGTAATTATCGACATGCCCGAGAGTGCCGCTCTCGAGGAAACTGCCGGGATGGCACGGCAGATCGGCGAATACCTGAAAACAGTACCGGAGGTCACCAATTATCAGTCTTATATCGGTACTGCGGCCCCGTTTAACTTCAACGGTCTTGTGCGCCACTACTACCTTCGTTCCGGAAGCAACGAAGCCGATATACAGGTCAATTTTGTACCGCGGGATGAAAGAAAGGCACAGAGCCACGATATCGCAAAAAGGATAAGACCCGAAATCAAGAAAATCGCGGACAGTTATAACGCGAGGATCAAGGTGGTCGAAATACCGCCCGGCCCCCCGGTGCTGAGCACTCTCGTCGCTGAAGTGTACGGGCCGGATTTCGATGGGCAGACCGAAGTTGCAAAGAAGATAAAGGGGATCTTCAACAAAACATCCGGGGTGGTTGATACCGATTGGTCCGTTGAGGATGACCGGCAAAAGATATCCTTTGTTGTCGACAAGGAAAAGGCTTCGTACAACGGCATCAGTACCGAGGCTGTATCAAAGACGCTCAGGGCGGTACTGGGGGGTATGACTGCAGGGCTGGTCCACATTGAAAAAGATAAGGAACCTGTTGAGCTTTTCTTGAGGTCGCCGCTTGCCGAAAGGGCGGGAGTCGACAAGCTTGGTGCGATCGGAGTGCCTTCGTCTTCGGGCGCCATGGTACCGCTTTCCGAACTGGTGAAAATAAAGAACGGGATAGAGGACAAGACTATTTACCACAAGAACCTGAAACGGGTGGTATATGTGACCGGCGATGTTGCCGGAAGTGAAGAAAGCCCTGTCTACGCAATATTAAAAATGAAGGAGGCTGTAAGCAAAATTAAAGTGCCCGGTGGATCTGAGCTGAAGCAGTATTCCACTGTCCAGCCCTGGCTTGAAAATACCTATTCCATGAAATGGGACGGCGAATGGCACATTACTTATGAAGTCTTCAGGGATTTAGGCATCGCCTTTGCCGCGGTTTTGATTTTAATCTATATAATGGTCGTGGGCTGGTTCAAGTCTTTCATAGTGCCCCTTGTCATCATGGCGCCGATCCCGCTTTCTCTTGTCGGAATCTTGCCCGGCCATGCGCTGATGGGGGCGTTCTTTACCGCAACCTCAATGATAGGGTTCATTGCAGGGGCCGGGATAGTCGTCAGGAATTCCATCATACTGGTCGACTTTATAGAGCTTAAGCTTTCAGAGGGGGTGCCCCTCAAGGAGGCCGTGGTTCAGGCAGGTGTTATACGGTTCAGGCCAATGCTTCTTACCGCGGCCGCGGTGGTGGTGGGGTCCTCGGTGATTCTCTTTGATCCCATATTTCAGGGCATGGCAATATCGCTGATGGCCGGTGAGGTTGCCTCGACATTCCTGTCGAGGACAATGGTGCCGGTACTATATTACATTTACAAAAGACAGGCAAAGGTAGAGGTAAAGGTAAAGGGAGAGTCAACAACAAAAGAATGAGGCGTCACCTACCCTATTTTCTCTACCTCTACCTTTACCTGTCTTAAAAAGGAGGAAAAAATGTACATTGCAAAAACCGATAACTGGTATCTCGAACGGATAATCTGGCTCATAGCAGGAATATTCTCCCTGTCGAGCGCTGTTCTGGCATGGGTCTACAGCCCGTATTGGTTGATACTGACCGCGCTGGTTGGCATCAACCTCATCGTATTTGCACTGACCGGATTCTGTCTTATGGCAAATATCCTGTATAAGCTGGGCGCAAAACCAAGACTGCAAAAAGACACACAAAGACACACAATGAATTGACTTTGGTAAATCTGTCATGCGATGATAAGATTATAAGTTAAGGGACGTATATCGTAATCTGTCATGCCCGAAGTTCTTAATCGGGCATCCAGTGCCTTGGCTTTCTGGATTCCCGCCTTCGCCAACAGTAGGTGCCTTAAGCACGGGAATGACGCACAATGTGGTATTACTTATGAATTCCTTAGTAATTGTTTTCTATGAGGAGGTGTTTTTATCGTGCCTATTTACGAATATTTCTGCAGGAAGTGCAATAACGTGTTTTCAGTCCTTAAAAGGATAAATGCCGGCGGGGAAGATACAGAGTGTCCGAAATGCGGCTCTGCTGAGGTGCAGAAAAAAATATCATCATTCAGTTGCTGTTCGGCAGGCGGAGATGATGCTCCTTCTTTTGGTCCTTCCGGCGGCAGCGGCGGCGGCTGAAGCCCTTCCTGCTGACCGGTCGGGTCAGCCTGGAAAGTCGGAAATGTCAGGGAAGTGACTTTATGATAGCGGCTCTTGCTTCATCCAGTCTTTGAGAAAGCGCTTCACTTAAGAACTTTGCAAGGCTTGAAAAGCTTCTGTCATCAAGCTTAGCTTCCTTTGACATTGAGCTGCTATAAAGTGTCCTGCCCTCCGGAGAAAGAAAAATGATCTCAAGGTCAAGTTCACCGAATGAGTCATTCCCTTTATCGAATCTCTCGAACCTCCGGAGATTTACCTCGCACCGGTAGAACCCTGAAGGTGTAAACGGTGATGTCCTGACCTCCGAAAAAAAGCCTGAAGAAGAAAGCGCATACTTGATAGCTCCTTTCACTATATCGGCTGGACCCGACCCTGTCCTTTGCATCGAAGACACCGTCGGTAAGCAGCAGCAGCCTGTCTCCCTTTTCGAGTGACATAGTCGTCACAGGATATTCCGCAGGTATAATTCCGAGGGGCGGGCCGGCCTGAGGAGACATTACCTTCACCTGCCCCTTCGTTATCCATAAAAAAGGCGGATGTCCGGCTACCGAGAGCTGGACTCCGCCGGTGGGGATGTCCACCCGAAGGTAAATACAGGTCAGGAACATGCCACGCGGTGATTTTAGCAGGGACTGGTTCAGGCGCTTAAGTGCCAGGGAGGGGGAATGGGCGAGATGGGCGGCGTGCCTGAAATCGCTGCTGAATCTTGCCATATAAAGAGCTGCCGATATGCCCTTCCCGGAAACATCTCCTATAAGGACCCCAACTCCGTCCTCACCTTGTTCAATGAAATCATAGAGGTCGCCGCCGACCATTTCTGCTGATATATTCACCGCGCTGACCGACAGGTCGCCTTTTCTAAAGGAAGATAATTCGGGGAGAAAGCTCTTCTGAAGCGTGGACGCTATATCAAGTTCCTGCCTGAGCCGCTCCCTCTCCATGGACTCCTTGTAAAAAACCGCATTCTCTATCGCAATCGCAAATTGCCTGGCAAAGAGCTGGGCCAGCTCCGGGTCATAATCCTTCTTGCTCGGATTGAGTATCTCCATAACACCGATGAGACCGCTTCTGCCGACAAGCGGCAGTGCGATGAGGCTCTTTATCGGAAACCCCTCAAACCTGTCCGCTTCCTGATGAAACCGGCTGTCGGCGCCCACGTCTTCCAGGAACAGCGGCTGAAGGGTCTCGGCTACAGCACCCGCGATGCCCTGTCCCATTTCAAGAGCGCCTTTTCTCAGCAGACTCTCCGGGCTCTTCCCGTCTTCGCAAATCGCCCCCTCGAACTCAAGCCTGTTGGTTTCTTTATCATAAAACAGGATCGAACATGCCTCGGCATCGAGGTCGCTCTTTGCTTTTTCCATGACAAGAGATATGAGGTCGTCATGGTCGAGCGTTGATGATAAGATGGCAGACATCTCCATAAGTGCCTTGAGACTTTCCACCTTTCTTTCCATCCCGTTCAGGAAGGCTTCAGAGACTGTTATGAGCGGTTGCTCCTCCATAGTTAATTGATAACAGATATATGGTGGCTTTGCAACAAGAATAGCGGGAAGACAGTCAGGGCTGCAGACGCTGTGATGTTATCTGCTTTCCCTCTTTCTGCGGATAAGGTCATTTCCCCTGACCCCGTTGGGGACACTGATTGAGATTATATCTTCATTCCGTGCAGAGGTTATTGCAGCGCCCTCTTCATCGAGGATCAAATCAACAGAAAACGGGGTCCCCTCAAGGCCTGGAGTGAGGTATTCAATTACATCACCTTTATCGAGCCTGTTCCTGAGCGCGATTTTAGCAGACCCGCCGTTCACCTCCATCACGACACCGACGAGTTCATGGCTCATGCGGTAGCTTTCACCGTCAAAATTATAATCGGCGTCCGGCTGCTTTCCAAAAAACATTCCGGTGGTATACCCCCTGTTGCTGGACATGGCAAGCTCTTCAGCCCACCTTTTTTTAACGCTATAGGGTCTGCCGGTTTCAATCGAATCTATCGCCTCCCTGTAGACTTTCACAACACCGGCAACATAATTGATCCCCTTCATCCTGCCTTCTATCTTAAAACTGTCAACGCCGGCGCTCCTGAGAAGAGGCAGGTGCGGCAGCATACACAGGTCCCTGGAGCTCATCAGGTAGGTGCCGCGGCTGTCCTCGAAAACAGGGAAATACTCCCCCTCGCGCTTTTCCTCCACCAGTGCATAGTTCCACCTGCAGGAATTAGTGCATTCCCCGGTATTGGCCCCACGGGAAGCGAGAAAGCTGCTGATGTAACACCGTCCTGAATAGGATATGCAGATTGAGCCGTGGACAAAAACTTCGAGCTCTACGGAAGTCTTCTGCCTGATTTCTCCTATCTCATCCAGCGATAGTTCCCTGGAAAGCACCAGTCGCTTTGCACCGCTGTCCTCCCAGAACCGCGCGGCAGCAGCATTAGTGATGTTAGCCTGGGTGCTGATATGAAGCGGTATGTTGGGCGCTTTTTTTCTGACCAGGACAAAAAGTCCAGGATCGGACACGATGACGGCATCTGGTGCTATATCGTCAAGCTGCTCTATATGTTCTTCTATGGCAGGCAGGTCCCTGTTATGCGGAAAAATATTGACCGTTACATACGCGCGTATGCAATGCTCCCTCGCATAGAGGACCGCGGCACGCAACTCCTCGTATCCAAAGTTTCCGGCTTTGCCCCGCAGACTGAATCTCGAATCTCCGAGATATACCGCATCAGCACCGTAGTGGACCGCGGTCTTCAGCTTCTCGAAATCACCGGCAGGGGCGAGCAGCTCAGGTTTTTTCACTGACCATCCGCTCCCTGCAAGCTTCTATGGCGCTCCTTGCCAGCCGGTCGCACTTCTCATTCTCATAATGCCCGTCGTGTCCCCTGACCCACTTCCATTCAATCTCATGCGGACCGGCCGCCTTAAGGAGCCTCTCCCAGAGATCTCTGTTGAGCACATCCTTTTTCTGAGAGTTCTTCCAGTTATGAGTTATCCATCCGCTTATCCATTCGGTCATTCCTTTAGCCACATAAGTCGAATCGGTTGTCACCCTGACCTTGCACGGCTTCTTAAGCAATTCAAGAGCGGTAATGACGCCGAGCAGTTCCATCCTGTTGTTGGTTGTCATCTGTTCGCATCCGGACAGTTCCTTTTCCTTTTGCCCCGACCGCAGAATAGCGCCGTATCCCCCTACGCCGGGATTGCCGCTGCACGCGCCGTCCGCATAAATTTCCACAAAAGGCCGGTCATGAGTTTTCATATAACAGTATTATAACTTATCAGAAAAAAGGAAGATCATACGTCATATCAGAAAATGATCAGGCGACTTATAGATTGGTACGCTGTACAACATCAAAAAAAAAGCATAACCAGTCGCTCATGGGATCGCGTGAAACAATTAAATCGGAGTATGACTGCTAAATCTTCTCTAATGCTTGTTCCAGGTCTTGTATTATATCTTCAACACTCTCAATCCCTACTGAGAGCCGCACCAAATTGTCCGTTATGCCTGCTTTAAGCCTCTCTTCTCTGGTAATTAGCGAATGAGTCATAGACGCAGGGTGAGAAATCAGAGTTTCAACTGATCCAAGACTGACAGCTAGGGTGCACAGCTTCATGAAATTCATAAGTTTTATCCCGGCCTCCAGCCCTCCTCTTACCTGGAAACATAAAACTCCTCCAAAGCCACTCATCTGCCTTTTTGCCAACTCATGCTGAGCGTGTGATTTAAGTCCGGGATAATAGACTCTTTCAATTTTGAGATGCTTCTCTAAAAACCCGGCAATCCGTATGGCGTTTTCGTTATGTTTTTCCATTCTGATCGGTAAGGTTTTAATACCGCGCAAAGTAAGCCACGCCTCGAAAGGTCCGAGTGTCGGACCGGTATTTTTAAATATCGGATCAAACGTTTTGAGAAATGACCTGGAGCCCACTACGATGCCGCCGATCACGTCGCTATGTCCGCTCAAGAATTTGGTCAGACTATGAATTACTATGTCTGCGCCAAGTTCGATTGGGCGCTGAAAACAGGGCGACATGAAGGTGTTGTCAACTACTGTTAGCAAATCAAACTCGGCGGCAATTTTAACCGTCTCCCTAATATCCGTGAGCTTCAAGGTAGGATTTGACGGAGTCTCAACATAAATCAGCCTGGTGTTTTTTCTGACGGCAGCTTTGATGTTTGCGGCATCAGAAGAATCAATAAGGGTGAAGTCGATTCCAAATTTCGGCAAAATATCCAAAAATAATTTAAGGGTTCCTCCGTACAGACAGTCGGTTGCAACTACATGGTCGCCTTTTTTAACAATGGACATAAGCGTAGTGGTTATTGCCGCCATTCCGGAAGCACAGGCCCTTGCGTCCTCTCCATTTTCCAGTTCTGCAACGCTTTTTTCCAGTGCCCTTGTTGTCGGATTGCCCAGGCGAGTATAAATATATCCTTCTTCTTTTCCGGCAAATCTTGCGGCGCCCTGTTCTGCACTGTCAAAACTAAATGAAGAGGTTTCATAAATGGGAATAGCAACAGAGTCTGCCGTAGTGTCCGAATCCTCTCCGGCGTGTACCGCTTTTGTAGCAAACTTATAAATACTGTTTCCTTTCACCTGTCTAATTCCCGCCATTTTATTCTCTCCAAGTCAGGGCAAGCTGTAATAATGTCTATCAAAAACTTATTGTTTTTCCCAGTTTCATCAGGTGACCCGAAGCACACATTCTAAGCCGACTGAATTTTTTTATCGTTTTGACAGTTTTTCCTGTGCTAATTCGATCCGCCTTTAAAGTGTCCCCGGCGTCAAGATTAACGCTTCCAGCATGTCGGCCACTTCTAAATGACAGATTAGGCTCTGGTCATGTCGCCGTTGTCCTTGGGGAAAACAAAATAGAAGTTGTTGCCATATTGGGTCGCCTCATATCCGACAACGCCTCCGTGAATTTCGACCGCATTCTTTACAAAGGTCAGGCCGTGTCCGGTGCCGGGCTTGCCGGCTGAATTGGAACCGCGATATCCCTCCTCAAAAATTTTTTCCCGCTCATTCGGATCGATATGCGGCCCCGTGCTGAAAACATTGTATTTTACTCCGTCTCTGCCCGGTCCGAAATAGTCTTTGATAATTTCCCGGCCATAAGCGATATATTTTTTTCTTTCTCCGCTGCCGGTAACAATTTCCTGAGTATACTTGAGGGCATTTGAGAATAAGTTTGCGTATACTTGCGTAACGAGCCCCACGTCCACAACGCTTATGACCTCCTCACTGGGCAGACCGCCGAATTTATCGTCGATAGCGATGCCCATTTCCCTGAACTGGTCGACAAACCTTTCAAGCTGCGGCTGGACTACATCCCTCTTGATATTGCAGGGTGTAGTTCGCAAGGTAAGCCTTCCCTGATCAAAATGGCTCCTGCGAAGCAGTGTTTCGAGAAACAGGCTCATATTCCGGTAGTGCTTTTCAATATTTTCAAACTCCTCCGTCAACCCATGGTTAATCGCCATAAGCTCTGCAAGGGCGTGCTCCATATGGGACTTGTCACAGGTCTCATCAACCGACAGTCTGTAAAGGAGCTGCTCGATTTCCACATTCTTCGTAATCTTGCCCTTCAACCGTCTCAGGAAAAGTTTATATACCATGTTGGGAACAATAATATTGTGCTCGATATCTGCAACAAGAGATTTAATGAATTTCAGGTGTTCAATGTTTTTCTCGACAAGAAAACGGTTATGCATGTTAAAACCGATCCTGTTGGCAAATTTTTCGAAAAAAAATTCGCGGTGGGGATCAACGCCCTCATCGGGATAAATTTCGAGAAGTCCGAGCACATTGTCCTTGGTTTTAAAAGGCAGTTGGTCAATAAGGTATTCTTTCCCCCGTATCGTAAGTACCAGGCTGGAACTGCCGGTATGATACGGACGTTCGCCCGGCTGTAAAAAAGAGGGGGGTGCTGTACGCAGCGGAGGTCCCTCCTCTTCGCTTTTGGCTACAAGCGCCAAACCATTCATTCCAGGTTCTATGACATAAAATCTGGCTTCCAGGCCGAAGAAGCCCTTTGGGATGGCAGTGCAGAGGCAATAAAAATCCTCGATCCCGTCAAACTCCTGGGCCAGATCAAAAAATGCCGCCAACGCATTGCTTTCCGTCTGGGAGAAATCATAGTGGAGGAAATCGTTCTTCTTACTCTCGATTCGCTCCAGAATGTAGGTACACTTTGTCATGAGCTTTACCCCTATCCCTTCCTCGAAAAACTAACGTATGTTACTATAATCCGAACAGAAAAAAAACAACTAATTTAGATAGTCTATGCAATCCAGAAAGTAGATGAATCTCTGAAGCATTAACGGAGTTTTGAAACAGTTCTTGGCGAGTGAGCGTAAAGCAGGAGCGAAACTGACCGAAGGGAATTTTGCGACTGTAGCGAGACGAGTCATAGAACTGTCAAAACGGAGTGAGCGAAAGGGATTTATCTACTTTCTGGATTGCAATTACGCCATCGTCACTATGGTCACCCCGTTGCCGCCTTCTCTCTGCTCTCCGCGTCTGAAACTCTTCACAAGCGGGTGGCGCTCAACATGCTCCCTCACTGCCTTAAGCAGGATTCCTGCTCCGATACCGTGGACAACAGTGACCTCGCTGAATCCGGCAAGGGCAGCATGGTTAAGGAATGGTTCCAGCTGTGAGAGCGCTTCGTCAACCCTCAGCCCCACAAGGTTGATTCGTGAAACGGCCTCATCGTCCGGCTTGAGAATGGTTGCGGGTTCCTGCCGCGCCGTTGCCCGTTTGCCCCGGCGGTATTCTATGTCGGATGCGGGCACCTCGACCTCTTTGCCTGCGGCTATTACCTTGACACGGTTATGCTTTAAATTTATTTCAACAACAGGGGCGTCAGCAGTGAGTGATTTCACATATACCACGTCACCTTCAATAATTTCGTCTATTGAAGGAGCGCTGCCGCCCGCAGGGCTTTCGTATTCTTTTATTTTCGAGGCAAGGCTCTCCTGCGCCAGTTCAGCCCGTTTTATTGCCTCGCGGCTTTTCTCCCTGTCCATCTTCCTGGCCTCCTGGAGCAGGGCATTCATCTCTCTTTTTGCCTTCGCAACAATGTCAGCCCCCTCGTGATATGCATTTGCCAGCAACTGCTTTTGTCTGGATTCAGCCTCAGACAGTGCGATGCCGAGGGCCCTGTTCTTTTCCTCTATCACAAGCCGCTCCTTTGTGATTTCGTCCAGGGCCTTTTCATAACGGTCCCTCTTTTCACTCAGGTCCGTTATCAGATCGTCAAATTCCGCTTTCATGCCGCCGAGCATGGCCCTTGCTGAATCAACAATACTGTCAGGCAAACCGTATCGCCGTGCTATGTCCAGCGCATGCGACTGGCCAGGTTCCCCCATCCTTAACCGGTACAATGGAGTCAGGGCTTCCTGATCAAATTCCATAGAGGCGTTCACCATGCCTTCGGTCCTGTATACAAACCCTTTTATTTCCGTAAGGTGGGTCGTTGCAAAAACGAGGGCACTGCTCTCCTTCAGTGCTTTTAATACAGCGCATGCGAGGGCGCCTCCCTCGACAGGGTCGGTCCCGGTGCCGAGTTCATCAATCAGGACCAGCGCCTTTGCATCGGCCGCCTTCAGTATTCTGGAAATATTAGACATGTGCGCTGAAAAAGTGGAGAGATTGTTTTCGATAGATTGTTCGTCCCCGATATCGATCAGCAGCTTATCAAGCAGCGGGAAACTGGAGGCCGAATCAGCGGGCACAGGCATGCCGGTCAGCGCCATGATCTGAAGCAAACCTATCGTTTTAATGGCAATGGTCTTACCCCCGGCATTGGAACCGGTGATTACCATTACCGTGCAGTCGCCACCAAGGGCGACATTGAGAGGAACAACCTCTTGCCGGACACCGGAGCGTTGAAGGGCCATCATCAGAAGCGGATGACGCGCGTTCACCAGGCATAGTTCGCCGGACTCGTTGATCTGAGGGATCTGCATGCGGAACATATCAGCAAACCTTGCGATGCAGTTCACTGCATCAAGGTAAACAACAACGCGATACTCAACGCTTATGTCGCCGGCAGCCGTCCGGATTATGACGCTTATACTCCTCAAAATGCGAATCTCTTCGGATTTTTGCCCGGCAACAAGGTTTTCAAGCTCATTGGACAGATTGATTATTGACAACGGCTCGATAAAGGCCGTCTCCCCTGACTTGGAGACATCATGCACGACGCCCTGCACCTGTCCCTTGGAATCCATCCTTACCGGAATTACCCACCTGCCTGACCTGTTGGTAATAAAATCATCCTGCAGAAAGACGCTTACATCCCCATCCCTTACCACTTCCTCAAGTTTTTTTCGTATCCTGCTCTCAAGCCTGCGTATCTGCGCCCGCAATTCGGCCAGTTCGGGGGAGGCGCTGTCAAGGATATTGCCCTCACCGTCAATCGACCTCTCCAGAACGCGGAGAATATCAGGGAAACCGTTCAGCGTGTCTGCCAGTTCGTTCAGCTGGAACAGGCCCTCATGCTGCCTTATCTGCGATGCAAGAGCGCTTATATTGTCCAAAACAGGTATGAATTCGGAGAGTTCAAGCGCTTCGAGCACTGCGCCTTCATGGGAGACCCTTGCAAGCAGCGGTTCGATATCGGCAAACGGGAGTATCGAGAGCGTGCCTCCTCCATCATAGATCCTCATAATCTCGCTGGTTTGACCGAGTCTTTTTTCAATACTTCCCCTGTCTGACAGAGGATACATGGCGAGCATCGCCTTACGTGACGCCTCACTGTGGGCGAAGTCGGCGATTATTCCGAGCAGTTTGTCGAATTCAAGAAGACTGAGGGAGAAGAGGTCCGGCACATTCTTCAGCAAAGAATCTACTCCGGTCTTAACACAAGGGACAGCATCATATTTATAAGGCTGATAACCAGAGCGCCCCATAAAGCAGGCCAGAAACCGGCAACCGAGAATCCAAGTTCGAGGGCCTTTGATGCCGCGCTCGTAAGCAAGAGCATACAAGCGTTCAGAATAAAAATAAACAGTCCCAGCGTCAAAATAACAAGCGGCAACGAAAGTAATTTCAGTACCGGCCGCACAAAAGCATTTAACAAACCGAAAACGAGCGCAACGAGCAGCAGCCCGTACCAGGGCCCGCTATAGGTAATGCCTGCAATGACTTTGGCGGCTGCCCAGAGCGCAAAGGCGTTAATCAGCAGATTCAAGACAAAGAACATTTCACCTCCGGGACAGCGATATCCCTAAATTATAGCAGATTCCATGGACATATAATATCCCCGATTTCTATGTTTCCATCTCTGCTTCCGCCTTATTGATTCTGCTCTTGCTTTTGTTGCCGTTTTGTTTCATAATGCTGTCAATTATAGTCTTACACGTTGCTAGTGTGGTGTCACATAAATAGCTTGTCATTGCGAGCCCGGCCATATCGGGCGTGGCAATCTTATTTAACTGCGAGATTGCTTCGCTTCGCTCGCAAAGACAAACGTAAAGAACTGTTAGGGACACCATACTAGGCTGTTTAGCTGGATAATCTTATCAGGAGGTTAGACATGAGTTTATCGAGAAGAGATTTTCTGAAGCTGACTGGTGGAACTGCTGTTGCAGCCGGGACAATCGGCGGGATCGCACTGTCTGCCGAACAGTCCGAAGCGAACGACAAAGGACTCCGCACCAAAGATGCCAAAACCACCACAACCATCTGCCCGTATTGTTCCGTAGGATGCGGGATCCTTGCCTACACAAAGGACGGCAAGGTCATCCATACGGAAGGTGACCCTGAGCATCCGGTCAGCGAAGGCACACTGTGCTCAAAGGGCGCATCACTCTACCAGGTAATCAATAATACTGCGAGGATAACAAAACCCCGGTACCGCGCAGCAGGGGCGAGTGAATGGAAAGAAGTTGAATGGGACTGGGCCCTCGATGAAATAGCGAAGCGGGTGAAGGCGACTCGCGACAAGACGTTCAAGGCAATGTCCAGGATCAAGGTCAAAGAGAAATCGGCCGACGGTCAGGAGACCGAGGTCGAAAAGGAATTCGTAGTCAACAGGACCGAGGGAATTGCCCATGTGGGCAGCGCAGCCCTGGACAACGAAGAATGTTATATGCTCCAGAAGCTCATACGCTCATGGGGACTTGCATACATAGAACATCAGGCCCGAATATGACACTCCGCAACTGTAGCGGCTCTGGCAGAGTCGTTCGGGCGCGGTGCAATGACAAACCACTGGGTCGACCTCAGGAATGCTGACGTAATCCTGGTGATGGGGGCGAACCCCGCTGAAAACCATCCCATATCAATGAAGTGGATAGCCAGGGCACAAGAAAAAGGTGCAAAACTCATCGTTGTAGACCCAAGGTTCACCCGGACCGCTGCAAAGGCGGATCTCTATGCGCCGATGCGTTCGGGGACGGATATTGCCGTTCTCGGAGGGATGATCAAGTATATCCTCGACAACCATATGTACTTGAAGGAATATTTAGTCAACTATACAAACGCGGCGTTTCTCGTCAACCCCGAATTCAAGGATGCCACGCAGCTCGACGGTATTTTTTCAGGCTATGATCCCAAGACAAGGAAGTACGACAAGAAGACCTGGGCTTTTCAGATGGATGAAAGTGGAATACCAAAAAAAGACCCCACATTGAAAGACCCCCACTGCGTATTCCATCTTCTCAGGAATCAATACTCCCGGTATACGCCTGACAAGGTCTCTGAAATTACGGGTACGCCAAAAGAAAAGCTCCTCGAAGTCTACTCCCTGTATGCCTCAACCGGTAAGCGCGACAGGGTCGGGACCGAGTGCTATGCCATGGGCTGGACCCAGCATACGGTCGGCACCCAGAATATAAGGGCGATGACGATCATACAATTTCTCCTGGGCAATATCGGTCTCGCAGGAGGAGGAGTCAATGCCCTCAGGGGTGAATCGAATGTCCAGGGGTCTACCGACCACGGGCTGCTCTACAATGTCCTCCCCGGCTATCTGCCGACGCCCAATGCCTCCCTTGCCGATCTCACCGCTTATATCGAAAAGTATACGCCAAAGACAAAGGAACCGAAAAGTGTCAACTGGTGGAGCAACAGGGGCAAATACATGACAAGCTACCTCAAGGCCATCTACGGCGATGCAGCGACGAAAGACAATAACTTCGGGTATGAGTGGCTGCCAAAGGTTGATGATGGAAAAAACTATTCCTGGCTCCTGCTCTTCGACCAGATGTTCAAAGGGGGCTTCGAGGGATTTTTTGCCTGGGGGCAGAACCCCGCCTGTTCAGGATCGAACGCCGGCAAGGTCCGCAAGGCCCTGTCAAATCTGAAATGGATGGTCAATGTGAACCTCTTTGACAATGAAACAGGCTCTTTCTGGCGTGGACCGGGGATGAAGCCGGCTGATATCAAGACCGAGGTCTTTTTCCTCCCTGCCTGCTCGTCAGTGGAGAAAGAGGGCAGCATAACCAACTCCGGCCGGCTTGCCCAGTGGAGATACCGGGCCATCAATCCGATCGGACAGTCAAAACCCGATTCGGAGATCATGAACGAACTGTATTTCAGAGTCAGACAGCTTTATAAAAAGGAGAAGGGCCAGTATCCGGCTCCTATCTTGAACCTTTCCTGGGAGTACGGGGACAAGGAGACCAACGGGAAGGTACGCGAGATAGACATCCACAGGGTCGCAAAAGAGATCAACGGTTACTATCTCGAGGATGTCTATGACAAGAAGGCAACGCCGCCGAAACTCCTTGGCAAGAAGGGCGAGCTCTGCGCATCCTTTGTAACTTTGCAGGATGACGGGTCAACGTCGTGCGGCAACTGGATCTACAGCCAGAGCTATACCCAGAAGGATGGCAAGATCATAAACATGATGGCTCGAAGGGACAGGTCAGACCCAACCGGTATCGGCCTCTATCCCGGATGGGCCTGGGCCTGGCCGGTCAACAGGAAGATAATCTACAACCGCGCATCGGTCGACCCTGAAGGCAGGCCGTGGGACCCTAAGCGGGCAGTGATAAAGTGGAACCCGACGAAGATCAATCCGGCGAATAATAAGCCCGGTGTCTGGGAGGGTGATGTCCCTGATGGGCCGGCTCCGCCGCTTGCGGCAAAGGACGGCAAACTTCCCTTTATAATGAAGCCCGACGGGGTCGGCAGTATATTCGGTCCGGGCCTTGCTGACGGTCCCTTCCCTGAACATTACGAGCCCCTCGAATGCCCGATAGAGAAGAACCCTCTGTCGCATCAGTATAACAGCCCGACTATAAAGTTGTTCTATAGCGGCTCCAAGACGGCCCTGCCCGAGGATATCTTCCTTTCCTGCGATATCCGCTATCCCTTTGTCGCAACTACTTACAGGGTCTCGGAGCACTGGCAGACAGGCGTTATGACAAGACATGAACCCTGGCTGCTTGAGATGGTGCCGCAGATCTTCGTCGAGATGAGTAATGAATTGGCCAAAGAAAAGGGCATCGCGAACGGGGACAAGGTAAAGGTAAGCTCCGCACGCGGAGAGATCTGGGCCAAGGCGGTTGTGACCAGCCGGCTCAAACCCTTCAAAGTTGCGAACACCACGGTCCATCAGGTGGGTCTCCCGTGGTGTTTTGGATGGCAGTTTCCGGAGGATGGCAGCGGAGGAGACAGTTCGAATCTCCTTACCCCGACGATTGGCGATTCGAATACTATGATACCTGAGACAAAGGCCTTTATGGTCAATGTCCAGAAGATATAGGGGGGCGGATATGACAACACCTCAAAAAAGCGTGCTTGTGGATTTGACAAGATGCATCGGCTGCCGGGGCTGCCAGGTCGCCTGCAAAGAATGGAATGAACGTTCAGTTAAGAAAACCAGGATGTACGGGAATTTTACAAATCCCCCGGAACTCAATTCAGAGTGCTTTACCAATATACGATATGTTGAGCAGGAAAAGAATGGCGTGCCGGTCTGGAGTTTTGTAAAGGACCAGTGTCTTCACTGCAAGAGTCCCGCCTGTGCCTCGGCCTGTCCGGTCGGAGCACTGATAAAAACGCCTGAGGGACCCGTCACCTATAACTTCAGTCGCTGCATCGGCTGCCGTTATTGCATGGTGGCCTGTCCTTTCTATATTCCGAAGTATGAATGGGAAAAAGCCGTACCCTGGGTCCGGAAATGCACGTTCTGTGCCGACAGGATCAAGGCAAACCTGGTCCCCGCATGTATAAAGGTCTGTCCTGCTGATACGATGCTGTACGGACAGACCGATGATGTATTGAAAGAGGCGAACAAACGGATCACCGGCAACCCGGGCAAATATGTCAACCACATTTACGGCAAGGATGAGGCAGGGGGTACTGCATGGCTCTATATTTCCGGGATACCGTTTGAAACCCTCGGATTCAACATGGACATCCCTGCTTCTGAGTTTCCAGGTCTGACCTGGGCTTTCATCACCAAAATCCCGGCGGTAATCGGGGTTGTTGTCGCTGCCGGCGCAATCAGTTGGGCCGTTACCCGGCGCAACCAAAACATGGATAAGGAGGAGTAGACATGGAATCAGAGCATGAAATAAAAATGTGGACGCCTACAACCGTGATCCTGCTCCTTATCATGGCAGCGGGCGCCGCAATTCTGATCTATAGGCTAATAGCAGGACTGGGTGCTGTCACAAATCTCAATGACAGGTTTCCCTGGGGAATCTGGATAGGCCTTGACGTAATTGGCGGAGTGTCCATAGAAGCCGGAGGATTTCTTATCGCAGGCGCTGTTTATCTATTAAACATGAAAAAATACAGGCCCATTGTGAGGGCTGCGATAGTCAACGCCTTTATCGGGTATCTCCTGGCCTTTGCCTCTATCACCTTTGACATCGGCCTGCCCTGGAATGTCTGGCATCCGATCGTCATGTGGCAGATACATTCCATCATGTGGGTTGTGGCAATCAGTGTGGTACACTATACCTCAACCCTTGTAACAGAGGCCAGTCCTATGTTTTTTGAAAAGCTGAAGATGGAAAAGACCGCAAAGTTAATTGAGAGAATCATGATCCCTGTTGTGCTTTTTGGTGTTCTGATCTCAACGCTGCATCAGTCCTCGCTGGGAGCCCTGTTTCTCATCGTGCCCAAAAAGCTGTCATCCTTCTGGTACAGCTCGCAATTGCCGGTTCTCTTTTTTGTTTCTGCTGTTATGATGGGACTTTCGATGGTAAGCTTTGAAACCATCCTGAGCAGCCGGGTATTTAAACACACTCCGGATATGGGCATCCTTTCCGGTCTGGCAAGGGGCACTCTGATTGCAACAATCATCTACTTTGTGATGAAGCTTTGGCTTTTAGCGAAAGGGCCCGGGTTAAGCGCGCCCTTTAACGGCACCATGGAAGCCGACATGTACCTTTTGGAGATGAGCATCGGGGTCATCATTCCGCTCTGTCTGCTTCTGATTAAAAGCATACGAGAGAATATCACAAGTATCTTCTATGTCAACATTCTGGTAATTTCCGGCGTGCTGCTGAACAGGCTGAATGTCTCGATTTTTGGTGTCTACAGAGCGGCCAGTGCAAGAGGGGCCGGCTACTTTCCTTCCTGGATGGAGATTGTCGTGACCCTTGCTTTTATATCTTTCGCTATTTTCGGCTTTAAGGTTGCTGCGAAATACCTGCGGGTTTTCCCACAGGCAGAAACGCACTGATCACTGATAAATTAGAAGACCGGAGGGTTGGAGGGTTGGAGGCCAAACGGCCAAAAAGGTAATCAGCTAACCTTCTGATCCTCCAATCTTCCAGAAATAGCAGAGGGAACTATTCATGAAAAAACTCGTCGTGTTTATTATTGTTCTGTTATCTTTCTCTGTGTCCTTTGCTGAACAAAGATTCGTTGTACCGCTGGAAGATTCACCATCGTATGGCCCGAAGGACGCCCCGGTCACGATCATAGAGTTCATTGATTTCCAATGACCGCATTGTGTTGCGGCCGGTCCGGTCGTGAAAAAAATCATGGGGACTTTCAGGGGAAGGGTCAGGCTCGTTATTAAGAACTATCCCTATAAATACCGGGATTTCTCTCATATGGCCGCCGAGGCATCCCTGGATGCAGGCGATCAGGGTAAATACTGGGAGATGCACGATTTACTGTTAAAAAGATCTCCGGCGCTTGACAGGGCACACCTCATATCATACGCCAAAGAGATCGGACTTGACGTCAGGGTCTTCACAGCGTCCCTCGACGCCGGGAAACATGCTGCAAGAATTGAAAGAGATAAGCAGCTCGCCGTTGACCTCGACTTATACAATACCCCCACGTTTTTTATCAACGGACGAAAAGTCATCGGCGAGCGGCCCTATGAGTATCTCAAGAGGATCTTAGAGGAGGAACTCAATGCAAAGCAGTAGGTGGTACTTTCCCATGCTATTTATGCTTCTTATGATAGTGCTCTCTTTTGGCCCCCTCTCGTTCTCTTCGGAAGCCGGCCAATTGGAACCCATCAAATCAGTTCCCGTGCCTGATAAGAATCCTCAGACCCCTGAGAAGATCGCACTCGGACAGACGCTTTTTTTTGACAGGAGGCTTTCCGGTGACGGCACGATGAGCTGCGCCACTTGCCACATTCCCGAACTGGCCTTCTCGGATGGCCAGGATATATCGATGAGCTATCCCACAACGAGAAACTGGCGGAATTCGCCGACACTCATGAATGTGGCATTCCAAAAACAGCTCTTTTCCGACGGCAGGGCGGCGACTCTCGAAGACCAGGCGCTCTTTCCCATGATGTCCGCCTTTGAAATGAACAAGAACCTTGACTACCTCGAGGAGCACATACGCCAGGTCCCGGGGTATGTCGCTGCCTTCAGCAAAGTTTTCAATGGGGAGGTCACGAGAGAGAGGATTGCGATGGCGCTCGCATCATTTGAAAGGACCCTCATCTCAAAAAACGCTCCGCTCGACAACTACCTCAACGGAAAAAAAGATGCGCTTTCCAAAGAGGCCCTTAAAGGACTGGAGATCTTCACAGGAAAAGGGAAATGTATCGATTGTCACTACGGCGTTAATCTCGATGACGACAGCTTTCATGCGCTGCATGTGCCTGAAAATCCCAAGCTGCTGAACGATCCGATGGTTATTGCGACCATGAGGTTCGTTGCCAAGGTATATCATTATGAGGACTATAGGGACCTTCAGGAGGACCCGGGCAGATATCTTATTTCAAAAGACAGGAAGGACTGGAAGGCATTCAGAACACCAACGCTCCGTGAAATCTCTAAGACCTCACCCTATATGCACAACGGGGTATTCGATACACTTGATGAGGTCATAGATTTTTTCGATAGAGGCGGCGGAGAAGGCAATACGGCCATCAAGCCGCTCGGCCTGAGCGTTGATGAAAAGAGATCTTTGAAAACATTCCTCACCGAGGCATTGACAGGTGAAGAGATCAAAATAAAAGTTCCGGTGTTGCCGTGATAAACCCTTTAAAAGGGTATTGTTCGACAGGGTCAAGAACGGAAGTTCTACGAGCAAAGTTTAGTACTCCTTTTCATAAATACGGTGTCGTATCGAAAGCGTCGATGAGCCGTGCCGGCGCGGCTCACGACTGAGGCGTACAGTTCTACCCCAAAGAGTTTATCAACAGTCAACGCTTTTATCTCTCGATTAAATCCGCGGATTACTGGTTGAAATATATGAATCAGAGGTCAACCGTTGGGGACACCGTGCTGGTTCAGTTTTTCTCCAAAGCTCTGCACAAAGAGGTGATCAAGGATCTGAACAGTCAGGATAAATGTCAACGCTCCGTTAAGCCTTCTCTTGAACAGTGAATTGGGGGAAACCACTTTGAACAAGTACTGCCATAAACGGATTCGCCAATAGCTGAAAATGCCGCTTTTTGCGACAGCTTCCCGGCTGAGATACTTCGCAAGAAGCACATCCAGCCCGGGATATCGTCCTTTTTCGATCCAAAGCGGAGGGGCGGAATACGGCCATTTTTTTCGGAAGTAAATCTCCTCGGTGACCCGCTCCCTGAAGGCTTCCCGCAGCACATATTTTTCCACGCCGTCGTGAATCTTGAAACGGTCCGAGATATGACGCGCCGTTTCAAAGAGATGGTGGTCCAAAAAAGGGGTTCTGCCCTCGATAGAATGCCCCATCTCAGGGCGGTCTCCGAGGATCGTGAGCAGGTATGGGGCAAGCATGTTCTTGATCCAGGCGTACTGCATCTTACGCACCAACGGCCGACCTTCCATCTGCTTTCGGTCTAACCGCCCACTGAGCCGCTCCAGAGCATGGTGTGCCGTGAGCCTGGTTTTATGTTTCCTGTGGAAAAAACTGAGAATGAGTTTTTGGTATTTCGGCGACAGCATCTCGACGTAGTCCGGCATGGGAACGAAGCCGAGTGTTTTCACGATCCGGTCCGTTCCGGATAGCCCCTGTTTCTCTTGTCCTCTCAGCTTGTTTAATAGGTGATCGCTCTGTGTGCCTTTCCCCGGTTGGAAAATGATATACCCCAGGAACACCTCATCCGCCCCTTCCCCAGTCAGGACAACTTTTACATGCTCGCGCGCGAGGAGTGACAACATGAATTTTCCGACGCCATGGAAGTTATGGAAGGGCAACTCTGTTACCCAGACGCAATCCTCTGTACTTTTCAGGAGCGCTTCAGGGGTACACTCAACGGAGTGGAACTCTGCCCCGATTTTCGCCGCCATCTCCCGCGACAACTGGTCTTCGTCGAATGACTCGTCCTGCGGGAAGGAGATGTTGAATGCCATTACCTTCTCAGTGTGATATTTGGCGACCGTGGCTGCGACGATCGCCGAGTCGATCCCCCCGCTGAGATAGACGCCTACAGGAACATCAGCTCTGAGGCGCAATTGCACGGCCTCGTCGAATTTCTCCCTCACCATTGCAAGGCAACGGTCAAAATCCATTTCGTTCCCTTCGTCGTCTTCAGGCGGCAGGTCCAGTCCCAGTAATGCCTCATTTCATATGTGCCTTCTGTCAGGCTTGCAACAAGCAGAGATCCAGGCGGGACGGCTTCGACACCCTCGAACACAGAATCAGGGATCACCAGGCTAAAAAAATCGCGGACGGCTTCGATGTTTAGGCGGGGAGTGAGTATTCCAGTTGCCATCATCGCCTTGGCCTCTGACGCAAAAAGGAGACGTCCGCCCTGAACGTTGTAGAAAAGCGGCTTAATACCGAATCGATCACGGACAGCCAGTAATTTCCGGTCGCGCCGATCGTAGAGAAGAAAGGCAAACTCGCCACGGAGGTGGTCAACAAAACCGAGGCCGAATTGCTCATAAAGATGAATGATGACTTCGGAGTCGCTGCGCGAGCAGAACGTGTGTCCCAGAAGTATCAGTTCTTCGCGCAGGCGTTCGTGGTCATAGATCTCGCCGTTACAGACGAGGACAACGTTCCCGTTTTCCGAATAGAGCGGCTGTGCCCCCGTCGTCAGATCGATAATGGAAAGCCGTGCGTGCCCCAGGGCAACGGGGATTTCGGGATCCATGAAGACGCCGCTGCCATCAGGCCCGCGATGGCGCATCGAATCAATGGCCCGACGCAATGCCTGTTCGGAAATTGCATGGCCTGTTGCCCCCACAATCCCGCACACATCACACCTCCCATAAAGGTAGTGTTCACCGAGTGCCCGCAGTCCAGTTTCTATTATTTCCGATAAAGCTTCATATATGGCAGCGTTGCCGGCCTTCATCGTTGATGCGTCTATTAACTATTCAAATTATATAGTATTCTGTCGCTTTATGCAGTAGACTCCATAACGTTGGTACTGCCTGAAAAGAAGTGATTCGACAGTTTATGCGATGGATACTGATAACACCCGACTAATCCTCGCTGCGGCCCCGAAATCCTGATTATACTTTTGCATTTTGACTCTTATCTTTCCATCGGGATGGAAAGATCATTTGAAAGGTGGTGCCCTTTCCCACTTCGGTATGGACCTTTATCTCCCCAAGATGCTCCGTAACGATTTGCTTCACAAGCGGCAGTCCCATTCCGAATCGTTTGCTTTTTGTGCTGTAAAAAGTATCAAAAATCCTCTCAAGATCTTCAGCGTTGATCCCTGTGCCGTTATCAGAAATGGTAAGCACCACATTGTCGTTTTCAAGCGAAGTGCTCAGTTGAATCAGGCCGCCTTCGCAACTCGCGTCAATGGCGTTTCTAAGAACATGAAAGACGGCAACCCTCATCAAGCCTTTTTGCATATTGATGTTTATCGGCTTATCAAAAAGATGGACCGACATGAGCACTCCCTTACCTGCGGCTTCTTTGTACACTGCCGCAGTTACATCCCTTACGATGTTGTTGAGGTTCTCATAAGAAAACTGAGACCGCTTAGTCTTAAGCAGGTTTTCAAAATCACCCACGACGTTTTGCAATTTTTCGCATTCAGAGATCACATCCTGAAGGTCTCCCATAAGCTTTTCACCTTGTTCATTCTTTCTGAGCGCGCGCCTGCATGTAATCCCTATTGCGGCCGCAGGGTTCCTCACCTTGTCGGCAACGGACAGTGCCATAAGACTCATTGTCCGTTCAGTAACAATGTCTTCAAGTTCCTGGGTCAATTCCGATAATTCCAGATTGATGTTTTCTATCTCCTTCTTGTCATCGAGCATACTCAGATGAATATCGTAAATCATAATGAAAAAGATGCTGATCGAACCCACAATAAAAAAAATTATGATATCTATACTGCCGCTGACAGGTTCAATGATGTTCCAGATATCGCGTGATCCCGAAGCTATCAGTATATGCTGCAGAACATTACCTATCGAACGCGAAACGGAAAAGAGAACAAACGATGCTGAAAGCCATATCATGTAATGCCATAAAATATTTTCTCTGTTCCTTGTGTAAAGTTTCAGGCTTGCAGTCAGACTGAATACCGACAGCACTATGAGTACGACGGCCCCGGCGAAGGAGACCGCGAATATCGGCAACAGAGGCAGTACAACGGATGAGGCCCTTACCAGCGATGGCCTGTCTTCTTCGGCCAGATGCTCTCTCAGTTTTTTATAGAACAGCAGCATTGCAATATCGATCAGCACATAGTCAAAGCTGGCGAAATAATAGAAATAATCATTGCCGTGAAGCAATATATTTCTCTTAAAATATTTAAGTCCTTCACTGCCTCCGATAAAGTGAGAGGGTTCCATTTCCAAAGCTGATATCTGACCAAAAAACACGATAATGTCCCATATCATGAAACAAATGATTGAGAAGAATATGTAACGCCAGCCTTTTTCTTTTTGCAGCCTGTTCCGGAACATGGCCCGCAACACAACAACGCAGGCAAGAAGGAAATATATACGTGAGGCCTCATTTATAAAAGTCGCTGGGTATTCGTGGGTCATAAAAGCCCCGGCATTGGAAGGCGCCAAAAAGACACATAGGCAGGTGATAGTTCCTATCAAATACAGTGAAACAACATTAAAGTGGATTTTCCGGACAGGTGCGGAGCGATCTTCCTCCATAATTTCAAATATATCAAATTTTGCAACATTTGACTAATACCAGATGTAGCCTTGAGACAGCATTGAATTTCCGCGCATAAGAGATTATAAAGTCCTTTTTCCAAGTGTACGAGGGACAAGGCGTGGCACCCTTGTCATGTAATTTCGGTATGGTTCTCCCAAACGTTGCAAAAGCTCCTTTTCTTCGAGAGGAATTAACACCTCACTAACAATAATAAAATCTGCGAGGGTCAGGATCCCGACAGCACTCACTCCGGTAATGAAATAAATACCGAGGAACATCATGGTATGGGCGAGGTAGGTGGGGTGGCGAACAGAAGCAAAGGGGCCTTTGTCAATCAACTTCGACCTTCGCGACTCAAAGATTTCAGGGATACCTATAATGCCGGGTAAAGTGAGCAAAGCAGCTGTCCAGGCATGAAGAAGCGTGCCTGCCAAAAGGAGAACCAATCCGGCAGCTGAAATCAAAACAGGGAATTCGATCCTGGGAGTTATTATAATTTCATGATTCTGGAAAATTACATAGGCGACAAAGGCCCAAATGATAAAGACAATGAGGTACGTAAGCTTGCCGAGTTGTCGGAAAAATTCCGGTGCCCAATGGATGGGAATCCAATAAAGAGGAATAACAGGCCAGAGCATTATCGTGAGCAGGGCAAGAATATCATTCATGAATATAAGAATACCTGAAATTGACTCTCAAAAAAGCTTTTCGACTGCTTCCTGCTATAAGCAGTTCCATTTTTTCGCAACGGTTGCCGTGTTTGTATATGTTGTTATTCCTTATTTAGGAATTCTTTCTGGCATACTGGTTATCCCTTACTGCTCGTAAACAACCCTCCCCATGTCGCTCACGTCATATCCGCCCAATGAAGAAACTGTATCTCTGAATTCCCCATTGGACATAACTGTCTGAAGGAGCGCCTGGATCATCGGCATGTCGAGATGCTCTTTCTTTATCAAGAGGTCATATCGCTCTTTGGCAATGGGGATGAAGTCAAGGCCCAGGACCATGGCAGCCGTAAGTATCCCCATGCCGGCGTCAGCCACTCCTGATAAAACAGCAGATGCGATGCCCATGTGGGTGAATTCTTCTTTATCATAGCCTCTGATATTCTCATGGGCCATGCCTTTATCCCGGAGGCATTTGTCGGTCAAAAGCCGGGTGCCTGAGCCGGGCTGTCTGTTGATAAAAATGACGTCGTCTCTCAGCAGGTCTTCAATTCCTTTTATGTTTTTCGGATTGCCCTTTCGGACGATCAATCCCTGTTCCCTGTAAACGAGGTTGATGAGTTTGAGCGGTATGTCTTTTAAAAACTTCCTGGCAAAGGCGATGTTGTACTCTTCGCTTTCTTCGTCGAGCAGGTGTGTCCCCGCGATATGCGCCTCTGATTTTTTTATCGCCATTATCCCGCCCATCGAACCGACATGCGCCGAAGACATGCTGTATAAGATGAATTTCTTTTTCAAATAATTTGAGAGCACGTCGAGGGCATTGTCATGACTTCCTATGCAGACAATAGTGTTTTCGATTTCTCTTCTTGAGCGGATGAGCGCCACCTCGACCTCTGAATCAGGCGCGATGCCTTCGCTCATCGCCGGGACTCGCATGATGCCGTCCGCACGCTGAAGCGTCATCAATGCGCCTGCGCCTCTTCCGACCGGAGTGGTAATCAGATTATCCCCAACCTTGCCGACCTTGACGCGGAGGAACTCCTCATGCCCCAATGAAGACGCTACGGGCCTTGACAGTTTTGCCTTCAATGTCTCCCGCGGCTCAGGTTCCATTCCGAGCAGGCGATAGATCAGGTGCTTGCCGAAAAATTCAAACGTCATGTGCGCTGCCACAGGATAACCCGGAAGGCCGATGACCGGTTTTTGATCGATCGAGCCAAGGAGCACGGGCTTACCGGGTTTGATATTGACACCGTGAACGAGAATTTTGCCAAGCTCACTTACCGCATTCGGTGTGAAGTCTATTGTCCCTGCGGAAGTTCCTGCAAGAACAACGGTCAAATCGCTTTGCTCAACGGATTCCATAATTTTCCGCTTTAGTAAATCCTTATTGTCCTGAACAATCTCCTGACGGACAAATTCCCCGCCCCACTGCCTTACGAGATTGCCTATCATAAAGCTGTTTGAGTTGATGATATTTCCGGGATTAAGAGGCGCCCCGGGGCTACTATTTCATTGCCCGTCGGGATGATGGCAACAAGCGGCTTTTTCCTGACCCTGATCCTGACATTACCGCCCGAAAGCATTGCGCCGATGTCAACAGGACGTATGACGTGGTTTTCGGGGAGAATCAATTCGGTCTGAACTATATCTTCACCCACAGTCCGAATGTGTTTGTACGGGGGTGCAGGCTCTATGATTTCGATGAATTCCCCCCTCAGGCTCACGTCCTCAACCATGATGACCGCATTGAATCCGCCGGGAACAGGATCGCCGGTATTGACAGGAACTGCCTGTTCATGGAGTTTCAGGCGGACGGGATTTGCTTCGGACGCGCCAAAGGTCTCAATAAAGCGCACCGCGTATCCGTCCATAGCAGAAGCATGGAAAGACGGCGAAGAAATTTTCGCCTGCACCGCTTCCGCAGTCACCCTGCCGAGAGAATCGACAACCGGGATTTCCTCCGGTCCCACAGGTTTGAAAGCATTGATGAACTCAAACCAGATACTTAACGCTTCCTGAAGCGATATGCTCGTCTGATATATTCTTCTCGTAAAAGGCATGACCTTACCTGAACAGCCTCACTTCCACCTCTTCGCCCTCATATAATCCGGATTTGTTCATCGGTATTATGACAATGCCGTCGGCCTGAACAAGCGTGCGTACCAGACCTGACTTTCCCAAAACAGGGACCGCCCACAGCGCATCGCTGCGCTTTTCAAGATATACCCTGACATGTTCTTCCCTGCCGACAGCAGATGAAAGGTTCCTGCCGAACAAGGCCTTTAACACGCGATGCAAAGGGATAACGGGATTTGGTGTTTCTCCCGAGAGCCTTATCAGAAACTCCTCGACAAGGGCTTCAAAAACGACAGTTATAGCCGCCGGGTGTCCGGGGAGACCGAACACCGCTTTGCCATTAACCATTCCACCGATAACAGGCTTGCCGGGTTTCATCGCCACTCCATGAAAAAGCACGCCCGGAGGGCCGAGTTCATTTATGACCTTCGCGGTATAATCCGCAACGCCGACAGAGCTTCCGCCTGTAATAAGAAGCATGTCAGATTCGTTCAATGCCTCCTTAACTGCTTCCCTCAATTTATCGGGATCATCTTTGACGATTTCTTTTCTGAGAGGAAGGGCGCAGCAGGTTGCGATCATGCCGGCAAGGTTGTATGAATTGATGTCCCTTACTTCACCTATAGAAACAGGTTTGCCGGCAGGGACAACCTCATCACCGGTTAAAATAATCGCGACCACAGGTTTTTTGTAAACATCAACCCGTAAAATCCCAAGCCCCGCAAGCGCTGCTATGTCCTGCGGCCGATTTCTGTGACCTGATTTTAAAATGACATCGCCTTTTCTGACGTCCTCATCAAACATTATAACGTTTTCACCCGGCGAGAGGGTCTTCATTATTTCGACCATCTGATTGTCAATGCGATTGGTATATTCAAACATAATGATTGCATCCGCGCCTTCGGGAAGCATCCCTCCTGTCGGTATCTGACATGCTTCACCGCGTTGCAAGTTAATTTCAGCCCTCCGGCCCATCAGCACCTGTCCCTTGACTTGCAGGTAAACCGGCATTGTTTCCGACGCTCCAAAGGTGTCAGCTGAATTCACTGCATAGCCATCCATTGTAGAACGGTTGAAGCCGGGAAGGTTTTCCGGCGAGAGAATATCCTGGGCCAACACCCTTCCATATGCATCTTCAATTGAAACAGATTCAACGACGGGCGGCTTGAGTTCCTGGTTATTGAGAAGTCTCAAGGCAACTTCTACTGTTACGGCTTCGTCTCTTCCAAGCAGGTCTCTCATAAGTTTTTCAGCGTTTATCGGCCTTGCTCAGTCATTTTGCGTCGGGAATAAAAAGGGCATTGCCGTTTTTGTCCTTGTACGCTGCGATGACCTGCTGACCATCCTTTGATATAAGCCAATTTATAAATGTCATTGCCTCATTGTATTTGACATGCTTATGCCTCGCAGGATTCACAGCCATAACGCCATATTGATTGAACAAGGCCGGGTCTCCCTCGAGCACAATAACCATGTCGAGCCTGTCCTTATCTTTGACGGCAAGCCACGTGCCCCTGTCGGTAAGAGTGTAGGCCCGTTTTTCATTTGCTATCCTCTGGGTTTTTTCCATCCCCTGTCCGGCGTCCAGGTACCATTTCCGACCCTTTGGATCGATGCCTGCCTGCTTCCATATGGACAATTCCTTTATATGTGTGCCCGAGTTGTCGCCTCTCGACACAAAGGGGACTGATGAGCCGGCAATCCTTCTGAAAGCCTCCGCCGCTGATTTCAGACCTCGCACCTTTCCGGGGTCTCCGGGCGGCCCGATTATGACAAAATCATTGTACATGACGTCGTGGCGGTTTACAAAATATCCCTCTTCGACAGCTTTCAGTTCCTGCTCTTTTGCATGCACAAAGACTACGTCAGCATCGCCTCTTTTTCCGATTTCAATGGCAGCGCCGGTGCCGACAGCAACAACATCAACTTTAATGCCGGTTTTCTTCTCAAATATGGGCAGAAGATAATCGTACAGGCCGGAGTTCTGGGTACTCGTTGTAGAGGCGCATAGAATCTTTGTCCCGGCGTGAACGATTCCGCCGGTAAACAGGAACGCCGACAAAAGTAACAAGAAAAAGACTTTCAGTTTAACCATATCGTCCTCCTTTATTCCTTCAAAAGTATACTACTATATTACTATAACGCAAACAATTAACCATGATCAGAATCCACCACCTGAAACAGCGAACCACAGAGAACACAGAGTTTTTCTCTGTGCTCTCAAGGCCTCGGAGAAAAAAAGACAAAGCTGCACTTGCCCTAAGTGTGCACAGAGATGAAGACCCTGTCTGATGTTATGTCTTCTTAAATCAATAAATTTCTCTGTGTCCTCTGTGGTGTGACGGTGAATTAGGGCATGACTCTCACCGCCGTTTTCTTTTATAATGGATTATATGGCTCCTCTATTGGATGGACTCGGGAAGGCCCTTACACTTATCGTCAGCTTCAACCCTGAACTGCTCGGCATTATACTCTTGTCTTTCGTTGTTTCCGGTACCGCCCTGTTCATAGCAACCGCTCTCGGCGTTCCCTTCGGCGCTTTAATGAGTTTAAAAAAACTCCCTGCACGCGGGCTGATCATCAGCCTTATGAACACCTTCATGGGGCTGCCGCCCGTCGTCGTGGGGCTTTTTTTGTATCTGCTGCTCTCGAGGAGCGGTCCCCTGGGTTTTATGGGACTGCTCTACTCTCCCTCTGCCATGATAGCCGCACAGGCCATCCTTGCCTTTCCCATTGTGACAGCACTCTGTCATTCAGCCATCGTCAGTGTTGATCCCCTTATCAGGCAAGCCTCCTCCACGCTCGGCGCAACCCCTTTGCAGGTCACTGTTACTGTCATCAAAGAAGCCAGGTATGGGATCATGTCCGGCGTCATTGCGGCCTTCGGAAGAGTAATGGCAGAGGTCGGAGCGATACTGATTGTCGGGGGGAATATTGCCGGGTATACGAGGGTCATGACCACCACCATAGCGCTCGAAACAGACAAGGGGAACTTTGAACTTGCGCTCGCACTGGGCATCATACTCCTGGCGCTCTCTTTACTCATAAACAGCCTGCTGCACGTGGTGCAGAAAAAAGGAGCAGTGTTATTACAAAGATGAACCTTACATTGCAGGTATCCGACCTGACAAAAAGTTATGACGGCAATGCGGTGCTGGACCATTGTTCTTTCTCTTTCGATGCTGTGGGAACATATGTGCTGACAGGACCGAACGGCTGCGGCAAATCAACCTTCCTCAGGATCTGCGCACTTATAGAGCGGCCGGACAGCGGTTCGGTCACTTTTTGCGCAGAAGGCTCGAAGCTAAAAGAGAATATGGACATGAAACGCAGGATGACCCTGGTGCTGCCTAAAGTAGGCGTCTTTAACACGACGGTCATGAAGAATGCGGCTTACGGTTTGAGGATAAGGGACACCGACAAAACCTCTATATTGGAAAAGACCCACCGTGCTCTCGAATTCGTGGGTCTTGCGCACAAGTGTCATCAGAACGCCCTTACTCTGTCGAGCGGTGAAACGAAAAGGCTCGGCATTGCAAGAGCGCTCGTCATAGAGCCCGACATTCTGTTTCTTGATGAGCCCACGGCTTCGGTAGATAATAAGAACACAAAAATTATTGAAACCATCCTCTGTTCCCTTAAGTCGGAGAATAAATCCATCGTCGTAATAGCGACGCATGATAAGGACCAGGCGGAGCGCCTTGCCGACCGCCTGCTTGTTATGAAAGACGGGAGGATTTGGTAGAGGCAGCAGAAATGTCCTGATTTCTATATTTATTGCTTTACGCGGAGGAAGCATTTATAATTCACCTATGAAGACCATTACAATACGTGCTGCACTGATATTATTTTTCCTTTTTACTCTCACCGCCCCTGCCCGTTCCGATCAGGATTCGGGTGTGCTCCGCGCCACCCTGAAGAACGGCCTTCGGGTGGTGATCGTGCGAAACACTCTCGCTCCCGTGGTTACTACGGAAATTAACTACCTTGTGGGAGCCAACGAGACCCCTGAGGGCTTTCCGGGTATGGCCCATGCGACCGAGCATATGATGTTCCGCGGCAGCTCCGGGCTTTCGGCGGACCAACTCGCCGGCATTATCGCGGCCATGGGCGGCGACTTCAGCGCCGACACCCAGCAGACTATTACGCAGTATTCCTTCACTGTGCCTTCCGATGACCTTTCTTTCGCCCTCCATATGGAGGCGATCCGTATGAAAAGCCTGCTGGCGGAAGAGAAACTCTGGGACCAGGAGCGAGGGGCCATTGAGCAGGAAGTGGCTCAAGACCTGTCTAATCCCACATATGTCTTCTACACAAAGCTTCTGGAGCGGATGTTTGCAGGCACGCCCTATTCCCATGACCCTCTCGGCACACGTCCTTCCTTTGACAAGACTACCGGCGCGATGCTCCAGGATTTTCACGCCTCATGGTACGTGCCGAATAACGCCATACTTGTCATAAGCGGCGACGTGGAGCCCGAAAAGGCCCTCCGCGAAGTCAGGATCTTTTTTGAGGATATACCATCCCGCCCTTTGCCGCAGCGTCCCGAAATCAGGCTTCAGCCCATGAAACCCGATACCATCACTATGGATACAGATCTCCCTTACGGAGTCGCGATGGTGGCCTATCGCCTGCCTGGTTTCGACAGCCCCGACTATGCCGCAAGCCAGATCCTGGCGGACTTATTGGCGAGCCAGAGGGGAGACCTTTATGCTCTCGTTCCTGAAGGCAAGGCCCTCGAAACAGACTTCAGCATTAACCCCTTGCCAAAGGCAGCGTCGGCATATGCCGCGATTGTCTTTCCCCAGGGAGGCGATGGAGCTGAGCTGATCAGGAAAGCAAAAGAAATTATCGCCGGATATGTTAAAAATGGCGTTCCGGCAGAACTGGTGGAGGCGGCAAAGTACCGGGAGGCGGCAGAGGCCGAATTCCAGAAAAATTCAGTAGCCGGTCTGGCTATGGAATGGTCCCAGGCCCTTGCAGCGGAAGGACGGACCTCACCGGAAGACGATGTGGCGGCAATAAAAAAGGTAACGGTTGAGGACGTAAACCGTGTGGCGCGGACCTATCTGGTAAACGACACCGCTATTGAGGCTTTGCTGACGCCGCGACCCTCGGGGAAGCCTGTGTCCTCGAAGGGGTTCGGCGGCGAGGAATCCTTCATCCCCAAACACACAAAGCCTGTGCGCCTGCCGGGATGGGCCAGGAAGGCAGAGGAGCCCCCCGTGATCCCTGTATCCAATGTTAAGCCGGCTGACATGCGGTTGCCGAACAACTTGCGTCTCATTGTCCAGCCGGTTGAGGGAAGCACCACAGTAAGTATTTACGGCAGGATCAAAAACAATCCCGGCATGCAGGAGCCCTCTGGAAAAGATGGCGTCTCTATAGTTCTGGACGGTCTCTTTTCATACGGAACTTCCACTCTGGACCGGCTGGCACTGAGAACAGCTTTGGACGACATCGGGGCGGACGCCTCGGTGGGATCAAATTTTTCCCTGCGGGTAACCGGTGATCATTTCGACAGGGGCGCGCAGTTGATAGCAGACAACCTCCTGCATCCCGCGCTCCCTGAAACAGCCTTTTCTGTGGTGCAGGAAGAGACTAAGGGCATGCTCGCCGGAAAACTCCAGAGTCCGGACTACATTAGAAGGCACACCCTCCGAACGGAACTCTATCCGGCAGGAGACCCTTTTTTACGCCAGGCAACTCCCGAAACAGTGGGCAGTCTGACGCTCGAAGATGTGAACCACTACTACAACAATAATTACAGGCCGGACCTGACCACTATAGTTGTCATAGGCAAGGTTACACCGGATGAGGCCAGGACGGTGATTGAAAAATATTTCGGTGGATGGAAGAGCGAAGGACCCATACCGGATACGGAAGATCCTGCGGTCCCCCGCAACAAACCGTCCTCTGCCGTTGTGCCGGATACAAGCCGTGTGCAGGACAATGTTATATTAGCCGAGACCCTCGGCATTACCCGTTCTCATCCCGACTACTATAAGCTGGAGGTGGGCAACCATGTCCTGTCAGGGGCCTTTTATGCCACCCGGCTGTACCACGACCTGCGCCAGCAGGCAGGGCTGGTGTACTCAGTCGAATCCTTCATCGAAGCCAGGAAAACCCGCGCACTCTTTGGCGTCTTTTATGCCTGCGACCCACCAAACGTGGCCAAAGCGCGCGCTATGGTACAGCACAATCTCCGCCTTATGCAGACAAAGCCCGTTACACCTGCGGAATTACAGAGAGCAAAAACACTTCTCATCCGGCAAATCCCTCTTTCCGAATCGAACGTGGCAAACATTGCCTCTGGGCTCATTGAGCGCTCGGTGGAGGGGCTGCCTCTGGATGAGCCTCTGCTTGCCGCCCGGCAGTATCTGAAGATCACTGCGAAAGAGGTGCGCGAAGCCTTTGCGCGCTGGATACGCCCCAAAGGCTTCGCACAGGTCATCCAGGGACCGGTCAGGTAATTGTTTTGGTTATCGACAGATAATAATCTGTCATAACTGCGGATATTTGCTTTCCCCTTTGTGATATAATAATTTTCTTACGAATCTATATCCAGGAGGAATTTTATGCCGGAGACCAAGATACTTCTTACCGAAAAAGATATTCCGAGGCAGTGGTACAACATAACTGCGGATATGCCGAATCCACCCAAACCTCCTCTCCATCCAGCCACGCAACAGCCGGTTGGTCCGGATGATTTGAAAGCCATATTCCCGATGGCACTTATAGAGCAGGAGGTATCGGGTCAGAGATGGATTGATATACCTGAAGAGGTGGTTGAAATATATTCTCTATGGAGGCCGGCTCCCCTTTTCCGGGCAAAGAGGCTCGAGGCCTTCCTGAAAACCCCGGCAAAGATATACTACAAGTACGAAGGCGTGAGCCCTGCCGGCAGCCACAAACCCAATACAGCGATACCGCAGGCATACTATAACAAAAAGGCCGGGATCAAAAGAATTGCCACAGAGACAGGAGCAGGACAGTGGGGGTCAGCGATGGCCCTTGCAGGGTCGATGTTCGGGCTGGATGTGACCGTGTATATGGTTAAAGTGAGCTTTAATCAGAAACCATATCGCAGGATCGCGATGGAGACTTGGGGCGCCACTGTTCATGCCAGCCCTTCGACAACAACCAATTCAGGCAGGAAGGCCCTCGAAGCCGACCCCAATAATCCCGGCAGCCTGGGCCTTGCGATCTCCGAAGCGGTTGAAGATGCAGCCACACATCCCGATACCAATTACGCGCTTGGTTCTGTGCTGAACCACGTCTGCCATCACCAGACAGTAATCGGACTTGAAGCCAAGAAACAGCTTGCAATGGTCGGAGAATATCCCGATATCATCATAGGCTGCTGCGGAGGAGGGTCCAACTTCAGCGGAATCGCCTTCCCCTTCCTGGCTGATAAGATCCACGGCAAACAACTGCGGGCCATCGCCGTTGAGCCAAGCTCCTGCCCGACCCTGACCAAGGGAGACTTCAGGTATGACTTCGGCGATACAGCCGGGCTGACTCCGTTTCTGATGATGTACACTCTTGGCCACGATTTCATGCCCCCGGGCATCCATGCTGGAGGTCTCCGTTATCACGGCGATTCGCCGCTCGTTTCCCAGCTTTACAAGGACGGCATCATCGAGGCAAGGGCATATCCCCAGCTGCCGGTCTTTGAGGCAGCACTGACCTTCGCGAAGACAGAGGCCATAATCCCGGCGCCGGAGAGCGCACATGCCATCAGGGCCGCTATCGACGAAGCACTCCTTTGCAAAGAAGAAGGCAAGGGGAAATGTATTCTTTTTAACCTGAGCGGACATGGATATCTTGACCTTGCCGCTTATGATGATTACCTGAATGGGAAACTCGTTGATTTCGAGTACCCCGCTCAGTCAATAAAGGAGGCCCTGGCCAAGCTGCCGGTCATAAAATAAAAACCTTACATTTTATCCCGGCAATCCCCGGCTGATATGGAATTTATAAAAAAATCCACCAGCCTGCGTGCAATTGTCCCGGTGCGCGGCAGGACCGGGAGATTATTTGAGGCAAACCACCCGGCATCCAGAATCTCGGATTCATCGATCCTGATTTCCCCGCTTTCATAATCAGCCATAAACCCGACCATTAACGAATTGGGAAACGGCCAGGGTTGGCTTCCGAAATAGCGTATATTTTTGAGCTCGATTCCGACCTCTTCCCTGACCTCTCTCCTCACGGTCTCCTCAAAGGTTTCACCGGGTTCCACAAAACCGGCCAATACGCTATAAAACGCTTTCCGGGAGCGATGGGATCGCGCCAGGAGTATCTCAGACCCCCTGACTACAGCCGCGATTATTGCCGGGGATATCTCAGGATAAATTATGAGACCGCATTGCGGGCATTCCCTGGCCCTTTCACCGGCTTTCAGTCCGGTGCGGCCTCCGCATCTCCCGCAAAATTCATGCGTCCGTTCCCAATGGATGATCTGAAAGGCCCTGCCTGCAGCCGAAAAAAATTCCTCATCCAGACGGCCGAGCAGCGGACGCAATTCCTGAAACGACATGCCATTCGGACCAACCGCATTCCCGTCCACTTCAGCAGCATAACAATTGAGTCCGTTAAGTGTTCCGATGTAGTGCGAACTTATGATATCCTGATCAAGCCCGGTTATATTTTGAAGACCCGGCAGTTCAGCACCCTCTTCAGTCAGCCTGACTAACAATCCATCACCGCGAAAAATGAACCACAAACCTTCTCCGGTGTTACCGGTTGCAGGATTTAAGGATATTACGAAGGACATGATGATAGATTATAGCAAAATTCCGGGAGGCATCCAATGAATCCCCCCGTGGCAAGGCCACGGGGTATCTAAAAGATGAAACCTCACTTTTTGTCAAAAAATAACGGGTGCCGGAGGTTCAACACGGCTTTGCGGAAACGTCTTCTTTACAATTTTATCTGATGCATGAAGATTATTAAAATGGACACAACATTTGAAATTGTCTTTAAAACATAATTGTTCCATTTCGATAATGCTGGGAGTATAGGGAAAACCACTTGCGCTGCAATAACCTATATAAGTTTCTTTGAAAAAAGGACAGGCCATTTTTTACGCCTCCGTTGTTTTTTATTTTATTGCACAAGCTCATAAACTTCAGTTCGAGCAGCTCTTGTCCTTCTCGTTTTTTTGTCTTTACCTGAATTTTGATCAATAATATTGCCGACCATATTCAGTACTTTTACCTCGTCATCAGAACTCATCCCGGCAATTCCGGAACAGATACGAAACCCTTCTCCGCTAAAAAAATCGATGCAGTCCGATCTTTCTTCATCGATCCACAAATCTTCCATTGACTGTAATAATATTGCTTCTGCAAGTCCCCTGATCTGTGAGCGTGGAGATTTCTTCTTAAGGCGGGTTTTAGTAGAGCTGTCAGTCATGGCACTCCTCCTCATTGAATAAATTGATTCTTAACCGAACTGGGAAACAATTTCACCAGCTGCCTTTTGCCTGTCCTTTTGATTAGTTTAAAACATCGGAAGGGCTAATGGAGTCAGTACGGAACCAATCTTTTTGTAGGAGACAGATTAAAAGCACTTAAGGTTTTGTCCTACAAGACTTTCGCTGTTAACCGGCCCCTCAGCGGGCTTCGGACAAAGCTATCCTGCGAGTATTCTCAGTGCCTTTAGTCTGCCAGGGTGTTTCAATTTTCTGAGGGCCTTGGACTCTATCTGACGCACGCGTTCTCTCGTTAACGAAAGATACCTGCCTACCTCTTCAAGTGTATGGTCTCTGTCAACGCCGATGCCGAACCGCATCCTGATAACGGTCCCCTCATTGGGAGTCAGCGTCAGCAATACTCTCTGTATTTGTTCCGAAGTCTCTAATTGCTCGGCATCTGAATAAGGCGACGGTCTTGTTTCGTCGCCGATAAAATCTTCAAGTTCCGTGTCCTCATCGCCGACAGGAGTCTGCAGCGCAATCGGGTCCTGTATCGCCCTGAATACATCTTCAACCTTTCTCACCGGGACGACGAGTTTCTTTGCGATCTCTTCATTTGCCGGTTCACGCCCGAGCTGCTGGGTAAGCTCTCTTGAGGCCTTGGTGACGCGGTTATAGAATTCCATCATATGCACAGGGACGCGGATTGTTTTTGTCTGGTCGATAAGCGCCCTTGTAATAGCCTGCCGTATCCACCATGTAGCATAGGTGCTGAATTTGAATCCTTTTTCATATTTGAATTTATCAACGGCTTTCATGAGCCCGATATTACCTTCCTGAATAAGATCCAGCAGGGGCAAACCCCGGCCCACATAGCTTTTAGCGCTATTGACAACCAGCCTCAAATTTCTTGTGACAAGTTCGTTTTTTGCCTCCATGACAAGATGTCTTGCCCTGGATATTTTAAGCCAGAGGTCGTTGAGTGTTTCGACTTTTAAGCCGACCTCTGATTCAATTTTTTGGTAATCGGACAGTACTTCTTTAAGCAGGACATCATACCGTTTTGTATTCCGGTTCTTTTTCTTTTTTTCGATAATAAAGGACCTGAAATCTTTCAGCGTGCCGTATCTTCTAACCTTTGCATCCGCTTTCCTTGCTGCATCCGTCAATTCCTCAAGCCTGGAAAGCGTTTTGATAAGCGCTTCATCGGCCCTTTCTTCTTCTGTCGAGACGCCTTCTTCATCTTCTATCTCAATTGTATTTTTTATTTTGTCAAAAATGGGGAGTGCTCTTATGATCTTGTTTATGATATCTCTGCCTTGTTCAAGTTTTTTTGCAAGGTCGACTTCCCCTTCCCTTGTGAGGATCGTGATGTCCCCCATCGAGTTGAAATAGGCCTGAACGAGGTCTTCAGCTCTCTCATACTCCCCGGCTTCCTCTTCGACCTCCTCGCCGCCGCTAACGCCCTCATCGTAATCAACGACCTTGATTCCCTTGTCGCTTAGGACATCCATGAGGTCTTCGAGTTCTTCAGGGGTGAAAAATTCCGGAGGGAGAGCTTCGTTTATCTCATCATAGGTAAGCACGCCGCGCAGCTTGCCAAGGTTTACTATTTCTTCAAAAATATCGCTTTCTTTCATTTTCGACGTTACCCCCCTTATATGTTGGTCCCCTCTCATCCTGCTGATTATACGAAATCAAAGATTACAGGAAGATTAATCCTAGTGTCCTGTCCCAAACAGTTCTTTACATATTTTGCCGTCATTTCCGGGCGTGACCCGGAATCCAGTCCTTTGATTTTTCTCTTTAACGTAAAAATCATCTTCTTCTTTAAAATGTATCATTACACGGCCCCAGTTGCAAGCAGTAGTTGCGTTGACATCAATTCAATTCGCGCTATAATTTCAAAAGAGAAGAATTTTCCCAAAGTGTAAAAATCGGAATAAAGGACTTAATTAATGTTCCCATCGGGTAAGCTGCTGACGCTTGCGTTCATCATTGTTTGTATTCTGTCCGGTTGCATCAAGGTGGGGCCGGATTTCCACAGGCCGGATAGTGTGGTTTCGCCGGACTGGATAGAGGCCGGTGACGAGCGGATGCTAAGTGGGCCTGCGGATTACCGCGAATGGTGGAAGGTATTCAGCGACCCTGTCCTGGACGGGCTTATTGATCGTGCCTATCGGGAAAACCTCACTCTAAGGATTGCAGGGATGCGCGTGCTGGAAGCCAGGGCCCAACTCGGAATTGCCATAGGGAATATCTTTCCTCAAACCCAGCAGGCTTCGGGTTCTGTGGAGCGTATCAGGACAAGTGAATCTTCTCCCCAGGCCATTCCTCCATATTCCCTTGACCAGATAGGGGTTAACGCAAGTTGGGAACTCGATTTTTGGGGAAAGTTCAGGCGGTCCATCGAGTCGGCCAATGCCGCGTGGCTCGCCACAGTCGCTGATTACGATAATGCCCTGGTCACCCTGACGGCGGATGTTGCCAACTCATATATTGCGATCAGAACTCTAAAAAAACGGATTGCCATTGCCTGCGAAAATGTGGGGACTCAAAAGGAGAATCTGAAGATCACGGAGGCAAGGTTTCGTTATGGCATAGTGACTCAGTTGGACGTCGAACAGGCCCGAACAATACTCAATAACACATTCGCTTCCATTCCCTCTCTGGAAACTCAACTGCGGCAGCAGGAGGATGCCCTGTGCATATTGCTGGGCATTGTGCCAAGGGACCTGTCGGATTTGCTTAAAGGGTCTTCGGAAATCCCTGTCTCTCCGCCCCGGGTAATTGCGGGCATTCCGGCAGACCTTCTCCGACGCAGACCGGATATTCGTAGTGCGGAGTACCAGGCAGCTGCCCAGTCAGCCCAGATAGGGGTGGCCAAAGCTGACCTTTATCCGGCATTCTCCCTGGAAGGTGTGTTTGGCTTTATGTCAACCGATATCGGCCGGGACCGACTGGTCAATATCCTGGAGTGGAAAAACCGCTTGTTCCAGATAGGCCCTTCATTCCAGTGGAATATCCTTAATTACGGCCAGCTCACGAATAATGTCCGGGCACAGGATGCCAGGTTCCAGGAACTGCTTATCACGTATCAGAACACAGTCCTGAAAGCGCAACAGGATGTGGAAGATAATCTGTCTGCCTTTTTGAGGGCCCGGGAACGTGCCGGGTATTTGGCCCTCAGCACTGTGGCTGCAAGGAAGGCCCTTGATCTCGCGGAAAAACAATATCGGCAAGGGATCATCAACTTCACAACCGTGCTGATTGACCAACAGAGTCTTTTGACTGAGCAGGACAACCTGGCCGTTGCCCTGGGCAATATTTCGAGCGGGCTGGTCGGAGTCTACAGGTCATTGGGCGGGGGGTGGGAAGTCCGTGAAGGCAAGGATCTGGAGCCTCCCGCTATTAAGGAGGAGATGACGAAACGTACTGACTGGGGCGAATTGCTCGCACCCGCATCCTATAATCCACCTGTATCGACGGAGCCCAAGCCCTCACTCCGGACCCCTGACTGGTAGAGGACATGAGAGGAGATCGAACGTGAAGATTTTCATGAAAGTTGCATACTGGAGCGCTTTGATTGTTTTTATCCTTGTTTCAGGATGCAAGGCAAAGCAGGCCGCGCCTCATTTTCCTCCGCCCAAAGTTACGGTAAAACAGCCGGAGCAGCGGACTGTGACCGACTATCTCGAACTCACCGGAAATACCCAGGCTATTAACACTGTGCAACTGGTCGCAAGGGTGCCGGGTTATCTTGAAAAGGTCTTTTTTAATGATGGGCAAACGGTCAAAAAGGGCCAAAAGCTTTTTCTCATCCAGCAAAATACATATGAAGCCGCTATTCAGCAGGCAGAGGGACAAGTCTTAACACAAAAAGCCCAGCTGGAATATGCAGGCAGCCAGTTTACCCGCTATTCCGCTCTGTTGCCGGAAAAGGCTGCTGCCCAATCCGATGTGGACAACTGGAAGTACCAGCGGGACGCTGCCAGGGCCAACCTGAAAACAGCGGAAGCACAACTGGACCTTGCAAGGCTTAACCTGGGTTATACAGAGGTTTCCGCACCTTTTGACGGACGCATTGACCGAAGGCTGCAAGACCCGGGGAACCTTGTGGGCTCAGATGCCGGCAACTCTGTCCTGGCACAATTCAACCAGATCGATCCGATTTACGTTTACTTCACGATCAGCGATATGGATTTGGCCCGGCTTACCAGGAGTGCGCACGGGATCCCCGGAGGCGGCAGTGCCAAAGAATGGCCGGTATTTATAGGATTGACGGATGAAAAAGAGTATGCTCATCAGGGCCGCCTCGATTTTGCTTCGATCAGCCTTGCTCCCACCAGCGGCACTCTCCTGATGAGAGGAGTTTTTTCGAACCCGTCAGGGAGGATACTGCCGGGCCTGTTTGCAAGGGTACAAGTGCCGCTGGAGAAAAAAACCGCTTTCCTGTTGTCTGAGACAGCTCTCGGTAATGATCAGCAGGGCGATTATGTGATGACCGTAAACGAAAAACATACTGTAGAACGCCGTGCTGTTAAAACCGGCCCTACGATAAATAATATGCGGGTCATAGAACAGGGCCTTAACGGAAGAGAATGGGTCATTACCAACGGCATACTGAAAGCCGCGCCAGGACGTCAGGTTACCCCTCTGCAGGAGAACGGATCAGAAATACCATGATCTCACAGTACTTTATCGAGCGGCCCGTTTTTGCAAATGTTATAGCATTGATCACTATAGTTATCGGGCTTGTAGTCCTCAGCATCCTTCCTGTTGCCCAATATCCGCCTATCGCTCCGCCGACGATTCAGGTCAGCACGAGTTATCCGGGAGCGAGCGCAGAAGTTGTCGCTCAAACAATTGGAGTGCCTATCGAACAGGCAGTCAACGGCGTCGAAGGCTCCATTTATATGTCGTCTACAAGCGGCAGCGACGGCAGTTACACACTGACGATCACATTCGATGTAGGGACCGACCTTAACAAGTCAATATCCCTGGTTCAAAACCTGGTGAACAGTTCCCTTGCCCAGTTGCCCGGGGCCTCTCAGCAGCAAGGGGTCACTGTCAAGAAAATCTCTCCTAATATATTGCTCGTTGTGAGTCTTTATGCCGACGACGAACGGTTTAACTCAGTTTTTCTCTCAAACTATGGAATTATCAATCTTCAAAACCCTCTCGCGCGTATTCCCGGGATAGCTCAGGTGAGGGTCTTCGGCGCCGGCCCCTATGGCATGAGGGTCTGGCTGGACCCTGAAAGGCTCAAGGTTTTCGGCCTTACCCCGGCCGACGTGCTTACAGCTATTCAAGGCCAGAATGTCCAGGTTGTCGCCGGACAGCTTGGCGCCCCGCCTGTTCCGAATAATCAGGCTTTGCAGTTAACAGTAACGGCCCTGGGCCGCCTCTCGGGTGAAGGCCAATTTGAAAATATAATTGTAAAAACCACTCCCGGACCGGCGCCGCAGATAGTTAGGATTCGCGACATAGGCCGCGTGGATTTGAGCCAGCAGAATTTCAGCATCTATTCCCGGTTCACCGGGCACAAGTCGGCACAGGTAGTGGTCTTTGCGCTGCCGGACGCCAACGCAATCTCTGTGGCCGACGTTGTCTATAAGGCCATGGCCGATTTGAGCAAGACATTTCCGGAAGGACTCAAATATGCCATCCGGTACGATACCACCAGGTTTGTCCGGGAGTCCATTTCAAAGGTATATGAGACTCTTTTCATAGCCGGGGTCCTTGTGCTGATCGTGATCCTCGTGTTCCTGCAAAATTTCAGGGCCACATTGGTCCCGGCCACTACTGTTCCCGTCACTATTATCGGCGCCTTCATAGCGATAGCCGCTCTCGGTTTCACCATAAACCTGCTGACCCTGTTTGCCCTGGTCCTTGCTATCGGCATAGTGGTGGATGATGCCATCGTCATTGTTGAGAACAGTTCATACCATATCGAAAAAGGAATGCCGCCTAAAGAAGCAACGATCAAAGCCATGAATGAATTGACCGGACCTGTAATGGGTATTACTCTGGCGCTGGTTGCGGTCTTCCTGCCGGCTGCCTTCCTTCCCGGTATTACGGGACAGCTATTCCGGCAATTCGCACTGGTGATCGCCTCTACCTCTGTTATAAGCGCCCTGAATGCTCTGACGTTAAAGCCTGTGCAGTGTGCTTTCTGGTTGAAACCACGGGGTGATAAACCTGTCAACTGGTTTTATCGGGGATTCAATAAGGGATTTCAGTCGCTGACCAACATCTACATAGGGGCCGTTACCCGTATGGTGAAAAGACCGGGGCTGTTTATTGTTATCTTTGCAGTTGTAATGACTGCGACATTCCTTGTTTTTATCAGCCGCCCCGCAGGTTTTCTTCCAACCGAAGACCAGGGCTACGGCATTATAGTCACCCACTTGCCGGAAGGGGCCTCTCAGCCGCGGTCGAGGGAGGTTGCAGAAAAAATTAATGCTATCCTGAAAAGGACTGCCGGCGTTGATTTCTGGGTGCATATAGGAGGCTTGTCCATCCTGGACGGCGCCAATGTATCCAATTTTTCCACGACATTTGTAGTTTATAAGGACTGGAAGGACCGCGGCACTTCATTAAGCCAGGATATAATAGTCTCTAACGTCAACCGCGCGCTTGCAGGAATTCAGGAAGCCCAGGCTTTCATCGTGATCCCTCCGCCTATCCGCGGGCTCGGACAGACCGGCGGCCTGCAAATGATGGTCGAAGACCGCGGCAACGTTGGTATGAACGAACTCCAGCAAGCCGAAAGTGAACTCGTACGGAACGGAAATTCCAACCCGGCTCTGAAGGGACTTATCACCACTTTTGTTCTGAGCAGCCCGCAGCTATATCTGAATATTGACCGTACAAAAGCGGAGTCGCTTCAGGTCCCTTTGTCCAACGTTCTGAACACGCTCCAATCTTACATGGGGTCTTCGTTTGTAAACTTGTTTAACAAATATAACCAGGTGTTTCAGGTATACGTACAGGCCGACAGCCGCTATCGCCTGCAGCAGCGGGACATAAGCAAGCTGAATGTCCGCAATCAGAATGGGGAGATGGTCCCCCTTGGAAGCCTCATGGAGATCACGCAGGTCCAGGGCACTGAGTTGATCACCCGCTATAACCTTTATCCGGCAGCGGCTATTTTTGGGTCTGCCGCTCCCGGCTTCAGCTCCGGTCAGGCCATCAGTACGATGGAACAGATGGCCGCGCAGGTGTTACCGGAGGGGATAGCTTATGACTGGACATCCACAAGTTACCAGGAAAGAAAGGTGGGCAATCAGGCTTACTTCATATACGCCCTCTCCATTTTTCTGGTCTTTATGGTATTGGCGGCTTTGTATGAGAGCTGGAACCTCGCCTGCGGCAGTTATTTTAGTTGTACCTCTGGCTCTGGTCGGGGTCCTGCTGGCCACTTTAGCCAGGGGCTATGACAACAACCTGTATACCCAGGTGGGACTGGTGCTGATGATCGCCCTTGCGAGCAAGAACGCGATCCTCATCGTGGAATTTGCCAGGGATATGCACCACGAAGGCATGAGCATAGAGGAAGCCGCAATTGAGGCGACCCGTCGCAGGTTCCGTCCCATTGTGATGACTTCTTTTGCGTTCATCCTCGGAGTGGTGCCGCTTGTGGTTGCTTTCGGGGCCGGGTCGGCAGGCCAGCGGGCCATAGGGACAGTTGTTTTTGGGGGCATGATATCATCGACCTTCCTGGCGATCCCCTTTGTCCCGGTATTCTATGTTGCCCTGGAACGCCTGAGCGAACGGGTGAAAAAAAGGAAGTCCACGGCTTAATTCATATAATAAAAAAAAGGGAGAGAGCAAATCTGCTCTCTCCCTTTTTTATTGTGAGGGTCAGGCCCTAATTCAGCGCCTGTGCCCCGCCGTAAGTCATTTTCCTGCATCTTAGCTTTGCTAAGTGCTTGGTAAAATGCTTACCTACTGTTGGTCCATCCGGCTAATGCATCATGCTATGGAAGTTTTTGGCGGCCTGGCTCAGTGCGGCCCTACACTTATAAGGGGCGCCGTTTGTTGTTCCAAAGACGGTCACTGTTGCATTGCTTACCGTCGTGGATGCAGCCAGGCTCAGAGTGATCGTGTTTCCGCTAACGGCTGATATCACCGTCCTCTCGAGGTATGTTCCGTTCGGCCCAGCCCCGGCAACGACGATTGGAGTCCCGATCCCGATCCCCCCCATTGACACACCGTTAATGACGATTGGGGTTCCGATCCCGAGGGCTGACGTGCTGGCCACGGTGAGAACGTGCTTCCTGCAGTCACCGACCCTGTCGTGGTGTAAGGCCGGCTGCCGCCTCCGTGGCACTGGCCGCACGCCTGATCGAGGTCGACCCATACAGCATTGGCATACGTAGCAGTGCCGGTAGCGACACCGTTACTATATGTAGTATAAGTTTCCGGCGATGTTAAGGCGTTTTTATTCTGTGTAACAGCCGTCCACGTACCGCCTGCAGTTGTGCAAGCAGAACTGCTGGTGGTGGTGTAGGGGTTTACAGAGCAGATTCCGCCTTCGTACGCCGCCAGTGTCGGGTATGTGCTGTAAGTCGCATTCGTATTGATTCTCCATAAATGGTCCATCGTCTTAGCGGGATCGATGGGTGTATTAATATTAGCCATATGGCAGATTTGGCACGAAGTGCCATAGGCAGCAACGAGAGTAGGATCAAACGGTGTGCCTCCTGTCATAGGATGATTAAAACTTTTTATCTGCGGAGCCTTGCTGTCTGTGGCATCGGTTTCCGTAGCAGTAACAGTCGCATTATTGTTCACGTGGCAATCCACGCACGTTTTCCTGATAGATTTCGAGTTCTCACTCGCAACAACCACGCTGTTGTGAACGTCATGGCAGGTGGTGCAGGTACCCTGCGTGCCGTCCGCAACTGTGCCATCATCAGCCCTCCATGAGCCAGTGCCGTAAAGGTTATTACACTGTGCCGCATTCGTGATTTGAGTGACGACACCCTTGCTCTCACTCAAGGTCGTTGCGACGCTGTTGGAGGTTGGTCCCTGAAAGCAGGTATAGCCTTTAAAGATGCTGCTATACTCTGTAGTCCCGTTAGGGTCGGTCAGATCATATTCCCCGAGGGAATTTAGCCGGGCTGAACCGTTGCCGCTTGTTGCGCCGGCATATCTGGCGTGCGGGCTGTTCAGGAACTGGCTGCCATACGGACCGCTGCCGCTAAAAAATGGGGAGGTGCCGGAGACCACCAGAACTGTAGGATTTGTGTAAGGACTTGTTAAAGAGGGTGTTGCGAATGGCGTTCCTGCCGGGCTAAAGTGGCAGCCGAAGCAAAGGTTGGTCCTGCCGGTGCCTGATGCAAGAGCACCCATTCCGCCGCTGGTCGGCGCTGTTGTCGGGAATGATGAAGCCGCAATCTGCGCTGCTGTTACTGACGGCACGGTTGCGTTATGGCATCTTGAGCAGATAATTCCCTCGCGGTCCCACTTGTAACCGCCTGCTCCAAGTGCAGCAACATACCCAGCGCCGGAGTCAGCCGGCTGTCTCCCTGCATATCCGGGGGTGCCAATCGACTGTACTCCAGGGTAAGTGCTGCTACTCATACCGGCTGTATGGCAAGTTGCACAAGTGTAGTTGCCGACAGTAGCAACCTCTGCAACGACCGGACTCTCCATCTCATCGTAACCCCAGATGTAATACATTGGAGTAGTGCCGTCCATTGCGGTTGCCCAATTGAGCGTATTCGCGCCATAGGTTGTGTAAATCGTCTCGACGCCCTCATCGTTAGGACCTGCCCACGCCTGACCCGGTGTTACCTTCCTCAGCATGTTCTTGTGGCCGGTCAGGATGTAGCTGTCTTTTTGTCTGTTGGCAGGGCCGTTTTGCTGGACTAACGAGCTGTGACAGTGAAGGCAGCCATCGTCTGCACTGGGAGATTGCCTGGTGAGGTCAAAGGTTACGGCAGTATTAATGCCGCTAAGGGCTCCAACAGTAGCAGTTGGACCAATCGGCATCCAGTTTGACCATGAACCGCCATTTGCAAGACATGAGCCAAGATTAGTCAACGAACTCAGATTAACAGATGCGCCAGCCGCAGCAGATACCCCATTAATAGCAGCTGTCGCGCCGGCAGTATTGGTAAGCGCCGCATTCAACGGGCCGGAGATACCATATGCATAGAGGCAGTAGCTTCCGCTTACAGAATAGCCGAAGGCAGCCGTCGAGGAACTGTTTTCAGTTCCGCCGGCGGTGGTCCCAAGGACGGTAGGGCAGTTCGCTACAGGAGTACTGGTCCTCATTGATGTATAACAGAAGCCCGTATTGGACGTAACGGTGCTATCGGTACCTTTAGCGCCGAAGGCCAGAGGCGTTCCGATGGAATCCTGTCCTCTATACTGCCAGCCATAGGCTAAACACTCAGCTGCAGTACCGTTAGCAGTAGTCTTGACTCCGGTGGCGTTAGCCAAGCCGAAGCCGCCTATTGCAGTACACATTTGGGCGTTCCTGTCCAAGTTGACCATGGAGATGGAGCCGGTAATGTTTCCGCTTCCATCAACTGTCACACAAGTGCTGCTGCCGGGAGCCGCATATTTGACGCCCGCCGTGTTTTTACTTGAATTGCCGCATACATTCGCCAAAGTGTCGTTCGAAGTAACCGCGGTAGTCGTAACAAGTCTGGCGTCGCAATCTCTTTTGTTTGTAATGGTCGTGTCGACGTCCATTGTGCCGTCTGCATGCAGTCCCAACACGCATATGCCATCATGAGGCAGGTTCCATCCTGCGTTTGTCGGATTTGTGAGTGAGCCGTTCGGTGCGCTGCCGTCGGCCATATACATCGCCGCTCCGTTGCTGCCGAAAGCGAAAATCATGGCGAGCCCCATAACGATGCAAAGCATTACTCTTTTTTTCATATAACCTCCGTTAATGAGCGGAGAGGGCAATTGGCGCCCCACTCCGGCCTTCTTGATTTAGAAACGCTTTTTTTCATTTCCCCTCCTTGCTGCGCGGAGAGGGAAATTACTCTCCCTCTCCGTAATTCTGTTTTAGAATTTGTACGTCGTTGTCAGGAAGGCCACGCTCGCATTGTAAGACGGGTTGGCGTAGGCCCCTGCCAGTATCGGCAACGGTGCGGCAGACCCGTTGTTGCTGTTGTACAGGTAATTACTGTATACGATGTCGTTATACTTGTAGCTTTCGAAACTCGCTCCGAGTGCCAGCGTGAACTTATTTGTAATATCGTAAACAAGCTTGGCCGTAAAAGCGCTTTTCTTGTAAGTGTCCCAGGCGCCGATGTCGACATTGTTGTTGTTGGCGCCGGGATTAATGTCGCCGAGGGCTGCTGTATTAAAGATGCCGAAGTCGAGGTTGCCGTCGGAATTGACATAATCATACTGAAGCTTGAGCGTCAGCTTCTTAGGAACTATGTATATATCGGCGCCCGCGCCCCATTCGTATGTGTTGTCCTTTGTGGTCAGGTTCCACGGGTAGCTTGTCGAGAAGTTGGCGGTGGCGCTCAGGGGATCGCTACCGCCCTGGGAGTCGTCTACGTCATACATCATATACTTCTTGTATTCTAGGTCAAAGTATGCTGCCAGGTGGGCGATGGAACCCAGCGTATAATCGCCATTGACGTCAAACTCGTTCGTCTTGACGCTCTGGAGTCCAAGCACGGTGTTCGAATAGTCGGTCGTGATGTATTTGTATGCAAGTCCCATATTCAGGTTCTGCATTATAGCGAGGTCAACCCCGATCTTGGAAGTGTCCGTTTGCTGCCTGCATGTATCGAACCTGGAGATCAGGGATGTGTCGACCCCGGCAGTTGAATCAAAACCGGAATTGATAAGCGCAATTGGAGACACGTCACCCGTGACCGAGCTGTTCAGCATGCCGTAGGTAGCGTCCCTGTTCAGCACTTCAAAACCGACTTTGGGGGTTATGAAGTCCAGCCCGGTCCATTTGAGTTCCGTCGAATAAATGTTGTCTTTTGTACTTGGGTTGTCAAGTCTTCCCTTCCTGTCGGTATCGACATACGTATACGCCGTCTTCAGCTGCAGTTGCAGAGGAAGCCTCCAGCGGAGCTCGGCGCCGACGCTGTTCTTTTTGTAGTCGAACAGGTAGTTCTGATAAGGCAGGTTGTCCCCGGCCGGATTTTGTACTGTCACCTGGTCGGACTTGTTTGTAGTGCCGTAATAGCGGTAGAAAATATTTGCGGAAACCCATCTTACAGGCGTGGAAGTGAGGGAAAGATTGAGAGCGTTGGTGTCAAGCCTGCCGTGGAAGGTACCTGCGTTTGCGACCGAAGTGGTCCCGTAGTTATTATTAAGGAGAGAGTTGAGATCGTAGGAGGATGTGGCCTTCGCAGTTGACGCCGTCACGTTGAACCTTGAGTCCATCGGCAACTGCATAGATCCCTTAAAAGCGAGTTTGTAATAGTTGTTGTCCGGAGGCAAGGCCGTCATGAGGGTCGAGCCGTCTATCCCTCCGTTGGTCAACGTATGGTTCTGGTCCTCAAAAGTATTGTAAAGCAAACCGAGGGAAGCGAATATGGGCTTGGCCTGGTATCCTACTTCGCCTTTGAACATGTCGGAAGTATAGTCAATGGGCACAGGCAGTTCATATCCGTCGTCAGCTCCGGTGTTGATGCCGCTCACCCGTTCCCGGGATGTCGAAAAGTTTACATAGAAAGGCTTCAGCACCTGCACATCGATGTTGCCGCCCACTTTCTCTCTCTTGATCGAATAATCAAAAGAAGTCCATGTCGAAGCGGTAGGGTCCAGAAAGGTCGTGCTGCCCGGGACGAATGTGAGGTTGTTCGAGCCGGGGTTGGTGTAAAATGTCTTTGCGCCGAGGGAAATGTTGTGCACTATTCCGATGTAATAAAGATCATATCTGAATTTACCGTACATCCCGCCTTCGAGCTCATATTCCTGGGTCTCGTAGCCAATATCCGACGCCCTGAATTTCATCCAGTAGTTTTCGCTCTCATAGCCGAGCTTTGCGTTACTGAATATGCCGCCATTGTGGAGCGCATCGGTGTATTCGTAGAACTTGGTTGGGTTGCCGTTAACGTTGTCAACGTGAGGAGTTAAACTTATCTCTCCGGTCAAAGAGCTGCTTGCCGCACCTGAGGAATTTGCAGGCGTCCCGGACATGTCGAGGCTTTCAGCAGCATAGGTATTGACAAATGGCAAAAGTGCCAATGCAGCGACAAGAAACAATATGAAAAATTTGTTATTTGTCATTTTCTGTATATCCCTCCTTTCTTAGTGTATAAACACTGCTGAATTAGCGCCGGACACGCCGATCTGTCCGTGTATGTTGTTATGACAATTCAGACATGAACGCCCCATTAAAAACTGAGGTTTGAATGCACTGGGACCTAAAGCCGGATTGGAGAATGAGGTCACAGGCACACCCCCTGCATGGAACCCGGTGCCGTTGTGGCAATCCTGGCACAGCTCGGGCACCCTTTGGGTCAGCAATCTGTTGTGGTTGCTCCCGTGCGGGTTGTGGCAATTGAGGCAGTTCTCTTCCACTGGCGGGTGTTCCTGCATAAAAGGCCCTCTTTTTTCAGGATGGCACTTGTAGCAGAGGTCATTCACTGAATCGGCATTAATCATCTTGTTGTTAGTGTTGCCGTGAGGGTTGTGGCAGTCAACGCATGCTACTTTGCCTTCCTTGATAGGATGGTGAGACTGCTTGTTGACCATTGTAAAGATGTCCCGGTGGCATTTAAAGCAAATTTCGGATTTGTCCCCTTTCAGGAAATTCTTTGTTGGCAAGTGGGGCGAATGACAATTGTCGCAGGAAACGCCCTCCGCCTGGTGAACGCCGGTATTCCAAAAAGCAAGGTGTTTGGTCTCTTCATGACAGGCAAGGCATCTGGCGGCCTTGGCTTTAGGGTCGACGTTCTTGTTAAAAGCAAATATTGAAACGCCTCTGCCGCCGCCCTGTTCCACATGCTTTGCACCGGGACCATGGCAGGTCTCGCAAGCTTCCGCGTTATCCGGCCCCTTCACATACTTCTTGGAATGAATAGACGCTGCATATGTTGCATACTGGGTTTCATGACAGCCCTGACAAGTGGCCGAACCGACATATCCCTCTTTATTACCTGCTGTCTCATCACTGCCCCACGACAGGGAAACAGAGGCTAACAGAAAGAGAAGGGGAATAAAAAGAGAAACTAAATGTTTCTTCTGCATACCTTATTACCTCCATAGCAAATTATTTCCTATTGAAAAACCATGTACCGAAAACTTTAAAAAAATACGCTGCGCGCTTCCGTGTGCATCTATAATTCTGTGCACTTCTCGTCGCCCCCTGTTTCACCCCCCTTGTTGTAATGAATATAGTATTTTCTACAATCATTTCTCCCCGCACGAATTGACCCAACAGTATAAACGAGTAATAGTAGCAAACTATCTTAATAATTGGCAAGGATTTTCTTGTTACACAGCGTTTTAATTATTGAAACAATTAAAATTTTGATAATCAGGATGTCTACTAATCATAATCATAAAAAAGGCAGATGGTATATTAACTGAGCAGGGAACCGATCATCTGGTCGTGAAGGGCATTAGCAATATGGTCAACCGCGTCCTTATGCAGTTGTGAAATAAAAGGCACGATTGCAAGCAGGGGCACGGGACATATCCTACGAAGCACCTCCGGGTTCGTCCTCTCAGCTATTGTATTGCCGGCAGGTTCGCTGTTATTGATGATAACACCCCGTACTTCTATCCCCTCTCTGATAGCATGCAGAACAGTCAACATAGTATGATTGATGGCGCCCAACCCGGCCCTTGAGACTACAACTACAGGAAGACCTAACGATTTAATCAGATCAGACATAAAGAACACTGACGGGCTGAGGTCCGCACTCATGCTGCCGCCTGATTCCCTGATCGGGACCATGAGGCCGCCGGCGCCCTCCACTACAAGGAAGTCATATTTTGTTATGAGCACTGAATACGCATGCATAACGGCATCGAGATCAACGCCCTTCCCTTCCAGTTCAGCCGCAGCCATAGGTGAAAGGGGATGTAAAAAACGAAGGGGAGTTATAAGCTCAACAGGGTCATCCATTCCTGCTGTCTCTTTTAAAAATATTCCGTCAAGCGGTATGAGTTCGTCATCTTGCTGCTGGTCTTCAGCCTTGAGCCCTTTGCCCTTTGCCCTTTGCCTTCTCTCGCAGCCTGTTTCCACAGGCTTCATGGCGCCGGCTTTAACGCCTTTCCTGGCCAACGCCCGTATAATTCCGGCAGCAACTACTGTCTTGCCGACCCCGGTATCCGTTCCTGTTATAAAAATACCTTTTGTCATAATTGTTTATGAATTGAGCGCTTATTCGTCTTAATCATGCTATTCATGTTATAATTTTTTATTACATGCGTCAAGCGTCAAAGTCCGTGAAACGTGAATCGTGAATCGTGAACCGTAAAGAAAAAGGCTTTTTAAAAAGTGCATTTCTGTTTTTAAGTCTTACGAATTTTTTCTTTTTTTTTCGTTTCACGATTCACGATTCACCTTTCACGGACTTTAGACGCACAAAGTTTTTTTTGGGAGGCTTTATGACACGTTTTGAAGAAGTGCAAATGAAGATCGCTGAATCCGCAAAAAATTACCTCGAAATATTCAACATGCAGGTTTTCATTGAGCAGTTCACACTTGACAGGGAAAGCAGGTTCTCGCTGGCTTTGCCTAATATGGAGACCCCTTATGTGCTGACAGCAACGGTATCTTTTACATATGACGCGTTTCAGACCGGGATGACTCTTTATGAGGAGGATACGGAAGAAAGCTCGATGGATGCTGATAACCCGCTGGAGTTGGAATTCCTGATAAAATTGCCGATTATGGAAGACTACCCGAACATCGAGGCACTGCTAGCAGAGGTGGAGGAAGAATATCCCGATACTCAACCTGTGCTCTTTGCAAAGGAAATAATTCCCAGCGAGCAGTCCTCCAGGGAATACGAGATCTCATACATCTATGATATCGAGGCCAATGACCTCGGCGATGATGAATTGTTCGATCAGCTTTTTGAGGAACTCAGGGGTATCCTTGAACTCGTCCTCAAGAGAACGAAGGATTATATCGATCATTCGTGGTATAGTCCTGAAGAATGATTAGAAGGTTGGAAGGTTGGAGGGTTGGAAGATTGGAAGATTGGAAGGTTGGAGGGATAGAGGGTTGGAAGATGGTAACTAACCCTCCAACCTTCAAACCCTCCAGCCTTCCGTAGTTTTTCAGAATGATCCCTCTGAAAAATATCGACTGTATCCTGCTGGATATGGATGGGACGCTTCTGGACAAGTATTTCGACGATTATTTCTGGGAGCACCTTGTGCCGGAAAAGTACGCTGAGAAGCATGGAGTCACATTCGGAAAGGCAAAGGAAATATTGCTTTCCCTGTACAAGTCCCATGAGGGCACGCTCAACTGGACCGATATCGATTTCTGGTCAAAAGAGCTTCACCTTGATATACCGGCGCTCAAAGAGCAGATAAAACACCTGATAGAAGTCCATCCCCACGTGGAGGATTTCCTGAAAGCAATGAAGCAGCATAAGAAAAAAATCCACATGCTCACGAATGCCCATTATAAGGTCCTCGACATCAAATTGAAAAAGACCGACATCGGAAGATACTTCGACAGCTGCATCACCTCTTTTGAGATGGGCTACCCCAAGGAGATGATCGAATTCTGGGAGAAGGTCGAAAAATTACTGAAGTTCGATAAGGAACGCACGCTCTTTATTGATGATACCGCCGAGGTCCTGAAAACGGCAAAGGCCTTCGGAATAAAATATCTCTTCCTTAAAACAGGGGCCAACTCCAGGAAAAAAGATACCGCCGCGCATGAATTTCCAATTTTAAAAGATTACAGGGAACTGATGCCGTAAAAAAGTAGGCAGTAAGCAGTAGGCAGTAAACAAAAATCTTTTGACTTTGGTGCTTACTGCCTACTGCTTACTGCCTACTCTTTTACGGCCAGAAGCTTTCGACCCCGCAAATTCTCGGGAAGTCCCATATGTTCATGTAAAATGCATCAAACCGCCTGTGCCTCACCTGTTCCTCTTCTCTCCGCCAAAAGAAAAGATCGCTTGCAGGATAGAGATAGCCGAAATGATACGCCGTGAAATTCTTCCGCTGCCGGGCAATGAGGCTGACCGGATACCGGTAAATCTTCTCCTGCATGCGCACCAGTTCCAGTGCTTTCAGTCGTACCCCGGCCGCTTGACGCAGCAGACCCTCGGCCTCATTAGTCGCCGGAAGCCACCAGTGCCCTTTTCTTTGCGCCAACAGCGCCCTTATTGTCAAAGACCTGTGTTGAGCCCTTAGCGCTGTGACTTCCAGCGCCCTTGTCAATTCGTGTGCGATCAATGGGACATCCGGAGAAACCCGCTTCTGTCCGGCTTGAATACGTTCAGTTTCAAGTTCAATATCTTCCACTGCAGCATTCATCTCACGTGCATACATTTCCAGTTCTGATACCGTGATTGCCGCGCTGTTTTCCGCTTCCGAATCGGATGCTTTATAGAGTAGCCAAGAACTCGAAAAAGAAGGTCTCGGCTGAAAAGGGCTGTTAAAAGGCCAGGGAAGCTCCGCTGACGGGTCAAGGGCAGACATGAAACCGATCAGTTCCCTGTCTTTGAGATAATAGTTTTGAAGCGCCAGCGCTCTCTGAAACAACAGGCGCATGCGGGTATCCGGAAAAATATCATCCAGCACGCTCAGGGAAGACGACTTTTGCACAGAGCCGTTTTCGATATGGGTCCAGGACCATCGTGCGATGCTCCAGTCCACAAGCCAGTAGCCCCATTCCCACCCCGAGCTGAAAGTCAGGTGATTTTCGACCCCGATTTTTTTCATGGTTTTCATATCCGACCACCGCGCATCAAGATACGGAAGGAGAAGCAGCGGCACAGAATTGTCAAAGGAGACCCAGTACGCCGATTCAGGCCAATACCAGGTCTCCCGCCGTCTGTCTTCCTGTATCGCCCTGCAGAGCATGCCCTGAAAATTGATGTTGCCATACGCCGGGGCGGATGGCTCGTCGATCGCATAAAACATTACCGTATGAATCAAAATGCCTGTCTGCGGATGCCCATCATCGGGGGCATTTCCGCCGGGACCTGACTGACACCCATGCTGACTGCCGATAACATGCGTCGGGACCATAACTTTCGTTTTGTATTTCTCAGTGATCTGTGTTATGAGATACCTTTTCAGCCCCGGCATTAATTCTCCAATATCCGGCAGGTATTCTCCCATGCTGAAATCGACAGTGACGAAATCCCAGTTCACCCGGAAGATCCATGAAAGAGTATTATCAATCTGGTGTTTATAGGAAGGGAAAACCCTGAGCAGCTCTATTGCCTGAAAGGCATGTTGCTGTATCATAAAGAGTGAGAATTCCACACCTGCCTCTATGCCTCGCTTGTGCGCATATGCTACAAGACCGCAGGCATGCCTGGTCCAGCGTGCGAGATCTATGTCCCTCAAAAGGTAAAACTGGACCGTATCCTGCTGATTTCTGGCAAGCCAGTCTATATACTCTCTCAGGTCTTCAGCCGAATGAGGATAATCGGGATTGTGGAACTGCTCGGTGAGTTCGACAGGGTGAAGTGTATGGATATGGAAGCCTTTTCTGGCAAAGCGCGGGAACGCTTCCCATTGAAAATTCACCGGCAGCGGCCACCGCTTATGAAAGGGTATAATGGTCCCTTTGGGATGGTAAAATTTAAATCCGAGCTTCTCCTGCAGAAGTCCGTAAAGTCCAAAACTCACTCCCTGAAAGGAGTGCGCCTTCAGGGACAGTACAACACGGCCTTTCCGGTCCGACGAGGCCCACTCATACCCTTGCGAGTATCGCCGGAATGGGTAGTCTCCCTTCTCTGAAGAAGGGGCCGTGAGAGTTTTGTTCTCTCCACTGCTTTGCGAAACAGTTATATGCACCAGGGCATGTGGGTTGTTCAGAGATACGGATGCGTTGGGGAACCCCTTTTTTAAAAGACCGAGGACATCTTTTATGGTAATGCCGGTAATGGAATTATTAAGAAATACCTGCGCGGCATCAATGCTGATGGAACGCAGTGGAAGCGACCCGCTGAAGGCGAACGCATAAGATGAATTAGCAAAAAGAAGGACAAAAAACACGGCACATTTTACCGCCGCGACATTATAAGCCTTCATGAGTTTGTTCCCCTTGCGTTTTTATCGACTACTATAGGTAAAAATGTGATAAAACGCAAGGAGCACTCCAAATAAGGTGAAAGGTGAATGGTGAATGGTGAAAAGTGAGCGGCTCAAACAATTCACAAAACAAAAAATCTTTTGGCCTATAACTATTCACCTTTCACCATTCACCTTTCACAATTTTCTTCTTCTTACTATTCACCTTTCACCATTCACCTTTCACCAATTAGGGTGCTATTGTCCAAAGAATCGACAATATTGTATAATGGTGATTATTTTTCGGGGACATCCGTTGTCCCTGGTTTAAATAATAAAATAAGGGAGGTGAACTGGACATGAGGATGAAATCAATTATCACTTTACTCGTAGCTATGGTATTTACGCTGGGAATGGTCAGCTTGACCTTTGCAGCAGACGCAAAAGAAACAAAAGGCACTGTTACCAAGGTGGCGGGCATGAATCTCACCATCAAGGATGCAGCCGGTAAAGAGTCAACCGTCAAGGTCAGCAACGCCAAAGACGTAAAGGTCGGCGACATGGTTACTGTTAAGGACGGCAAGGCCACAGTAGCAGCAGCACCTGCTGCTCCTGCAAAGAAGAAAAGCTCAAGCGGCGGCTATTGATATTAAACAAGTGTTATCAGTGTGCATTATATGGGTGGAAGTTAAAAGCTTTCACCCTTTTTTTTAAAAAACAGGTAATAGGCAATGGGCTATAGGTTATAGGAAAAGAAGAAGAGAGGCTTGTTCGGCTTTCTGACCAGCCTATTACCCATTACCTAATTTTATTTATATGCCTCCATGGAAAGATAATGTATCTTTTGTGCTTGTCGGTCCGCGTGAGTCTGCCAATATAGGGGCTTGTGCGCGGGCGATAAAAAACATGGGCTTCAGTTCCCTTTGCCTTGTAAAGGCGCCTGCGCTTAACGACGAGGCCCGGTGGCTTGCCCATAATGCCCTTGATGTCCTGGAAGCAGCAAAGAGATGCGCCGGCCTTGCTGATGCTATTGACGACAAGTCGTTTGTCGTTGCTGTTGCGCGGAGGACAGGTAAGAGACGCGGCATGGTCCTTCCGCTCGATCAGGGCGCTCAGAAAGTGTATGATATTGCCTTAAATAATAAAGTGGCGCTCCTCTTCGGAAGGGAGGACAGGGGGCTGTATAACGAAGAGGTCAACGAATGCGGCCTGCTTTTGACTATTCCTGCTAACAGGGAGCATCCTTCCTTAAACCTCTCACACGCTGTGATGGTAGTGGCCTATGAGCTTTCGAAGGCGCAATACGGAGAAGATGCTGTTCCGGTAAAGTCGAAGCGCCCGCCTGGGCGGGGCAGCGAGGTGAGCCATGGAGAACTTGCCGCGCTTTATGAGCGAATGTCAAATATCATAAAGCTGCTCGACTATGCCCCCCGCGGTGACAGAAACCTTGAGAAGCAGATTATCGATAACTTAAAGCACTTAATAGGCAGGGCTGGACTCACTTACTGGGAGTTTAAGATGCTCCACGGCCTCTGCTCGCAGATAGAGAGAAAGTTGGGGAGAGAGTAAGGTTGTTGTTGTTGAATTGGACAAAAAAAGTTTAACAGTAGACAAAAAAGTATAACAGTAGAACGCGACATCTGGAAAAAAGGTGACAACAAACATTTACAGTAATTTAGCTGTTTTCCGGAAAATAAAGATGGTAACTGAAAACTAAAGTTGATGACTTGCACCGCCCTGGACAGCAGTTAATATTTCTTTGTTGCGGTCCTTCTACCGCAAAATCATGTTCAGCTGAGAGTCAACAGTTTCACAACGGCGCAACTCTTGAAGACTTCCTCCAGAAACGTGCTACGCTGTATTTTGGAATAGGAGTTGCTGTTCGTTGAACATTGGCCCAGGTACCGTAGCAGAGTATTTTCTGAATGTGGTATCAAAATCAGGGAAAATTACATGGGACTCAATAACTGCTGGAGAATATAAGCTTATTCATTCGATTGAGAATGCACTGCAAGGAATTAAGTCTGTAATTAATGACAAGGCATATATAGATGTTCATGCTTGGTGTTTTGTTCCTCATTCTTTCAGGTTGATCATTCATGATCTTTTTTGTCTTGGATTTATCCCTTTTCAAGAGGTGGCTTTTTTCCCCACAGAAAGGTCTGAGTTTTATATAACACTAGGTCGAAAAGGGAACGGAATAATCAGTTCGCGGTTAGAGATGTTGGATATTATTCAATCTGAAATAAAAGATATGGATCTATCACAGAAAATCCAAACACTAGCATCAAAGAGTCAGAACTTTATCAAACGCCTAATTGGTCACTAACTTTAATGAAACACTATCGCAAAGAGCTGTGGTTTAATGTCCCAAGCCGCAGGGCCTTTATCAATATCACTTCTCAAATAGAGGAGTGCTTGAGAGAAAGCGGCATAAAAGAGGGATTGGCGCTTGTGAATGCAATGCACATTACGGCTTCGGTTTTCATCAACGACGACGAAAGCGGTCTTCATCATGATTTCGATGTATGGCTCGAAAAACTTGCTCCGCACGCGCCCGTTTCAGAGTACAGGCATAATGTCGGAGAGGACAATGCGGATGCCCATTTAAAAAGACAGATCATGGGAAGGGACGTTGTTGCTGCGATAACAGATGGGAAGCTCGATTTTGGACCATGGGAGCAGATATTTTACGGGGAATTTGACGGAAAGAGACGTAAAAGGGTGCTCGTAAAGATAATCGGTGAATAGGGTCCCGGACTCCGGAAATAATCATGTTGCTTTTCTCGCTGAATAGTGCTATTAAATAAGTATGGCTTTTTAAGCCTGAATTGGCATCGCCGGTGACCGCAGGACATTTTGTCCCTGGGCTCATTTATTTCAGATCGTAAGGAGAACAATAGCACTATGAAGGGAACGGTAAAGTGGTTCAATGACTCAAAGGGATTCGGATTTATTACAGCTGAAGATGGGACCGATGTTTTTGTCCATCATACCTCTATAGTGGGAAATGGCTTCAAGTCGCTTGCCGAGGGTCAGCAGGTGACTTTCGACGTCGAAAAGGGCCCCAAAGGACCAAAGGCCATCAACGTATCAAAAGAATAGAAGAATCGAAGAAGGCGGAAAATATGGCGGGTCCACGGACCCGCCTTTTATTAAGCGAACCTCGATCAATCTTGCCTGCACATACCGTTTGATCACCGACCATGAATCTTGTCCTTTTTTTTAAGGAAGACTTCGTAGGGGACACTAACTTTGTGCGCCTGAAGGGGCGCCGTCTTGCCCATGTTCGGGACGTGCTCCGCGCATCGGCAGGAGACCGCCTGTGCGTCGGCATTGCGGGAGGGAATATCGGCGAAGGAACTATAACGCTGCTCAATGACGAAGCCCTCGAGATGGAAGTAAAGGTGGACCGCTATCCGCCCCGGCCATTGCCCGTAACCGTTATTTTGGCGCTTCCGAGGCCCAAGGTACTGAGAAGAGTGATCGCATCCATTACTAGTATGGGGGTAAAGCGGATTGTTCTTATCAACGCTTTCCGTGTGGAGAAGAGCTACTGGGGAAGCCCCTTTTTAGAAAAGGTTGAGATGGAGAGACAGATCATTTTCGGCCTCGAACAGGCCCGGGACACAATCCTTCCGGAAATTATGCTGCGTCCGCTTTTCAAACCTTTTGCAGAAGACGAATTGCCGGGCATTATTAAGGGATCATTGCCTCTTGTTGCCCATCCAGCATCAATAGAAGCCTGCCCCTTTGATGCGAAACAGCCTGTCACTATTGCGGTCGGCCCGGAGGCGGGCTTCATTTCATACGAAATTGAAAAGTTCATAGCGTGTGGTTTTAAGCCGGTCCGCATCGGAGATCGCATTCTTGCTGTAGAAACGGCAATCCCCGCATTATTATCAAGATTTTTATAAACCATGCAAAGGGTCCTAACTCTCCTGCCCGTATTGTCAAAAACTTAACCACAGCCAACAGTAGGGGCTTTAAGCCAGCACACAGAGAAATACTCTGTGTGCTCTGAAATACTTTATGGAGCTTTTTATTTATAAGGACTCCTATGTGACCTGGCTTAAGGCCCCTACTGTTGGCTGTGGTTTATTTGTGGTTTCATGTTTTCCCCTTTTTTTCATAAAACTTTTGACATTATCCTCCTGCCTCCTGTTGAATTGTTCCTTTTATCGTGTTATGCTTCTTTCAATATTGAAACGGAGGCCAAATGAGCCGCAGGGAGAAGATTACGGCAGCAAAGGCGGAAAAAAAGCAGCAAAGAGAAGAAGCGGGTTTTGTTTCTGAACTCTTCCCCAAAGTCGTAAAAATTGGTATCACTATGACATATGCTCAAACAGGGGTACTGGAACCTTTGACCCGGACAATTAATTTTTCCCCCAATAGTTATGCTATTTTCAAGGTAAACTGTCTGTGTTCCGAATGTATTGAAGGCGGCTTTGATTTCACCGGAATAATAAGTTCCATGGTCAAAGCCCGCAAAACTACGTCAAAAGGAGCAATAAATTGTGATGATTGCTCGGCGCCTGAATGTTCTAATGCTGCATACTCAATAACGATAAAATATGCCGTGACTAAATGATATGTCTATGCCCGTTCCTCTTTTTAGGACTTAGCTTTCCTGCGAAATGCAATCTGGTAATTTTGACCGTCTCTTAATAAATTGTCATTCCCACGAATAGAGTATTTTAATAGATAACTTACATAGGCCATATTGACTATTGCTTGGGGAAAACGTCAAATTTATGACGCGAGAAATGTTTTATCTGTCAGGACAGCGGAGCGGAAAAGATCAAATAGTAGGGCAAAGAGGTTTTTTTAGGTTGGGCACGGTACTTGCTTCAAATTATGAGGCAAAGTATAAAAATTTAAGATTTTAACTGTATTTAGTACAATATGACAAAAATAGAAGGTGATTGATGTTTTTGAAAAAAAGAAACCCTATAGGACTTGATATAGGTTCAAGTTATATCAAGTCCGCCCAGATCAATGATACGAAAGAAGGGTATGAACTCTCTTTTATTAACATGCTGAGACTGGACCAGGAACTTATTGTAGATGGAATTATTACAGACAAGGACCGGCTGGCAGCTTCCATACGGGAGGTTTTGAAACTCAGCGGCGTAAAGGGTGGAGATGCAGTCATCGGAGTATCGGGACATTCATCGGTCATCATAAAGAAAATAGTGATGCCTGTGATGACTGCGGAAGAACTCGGAGTTTCCATTAAAAGCGAGGCTGAGCAGTATATACCTTTCGATATTAATGATGTGAATATTGATTTTGAGATCCTGGGCGACAGACCGGATGAAGCCGGTCAGATGGACGTCCTTCTTGTTGCGGCCAAGAAGAAGGTGATTGCCGACTATGCAGAGGCTGTTGATATGGCCGGCCTCTACCCTCTTATCCTGGATGTAGATGCCTTTGCGTTGAGCAATATATATGAACTGAACTACGATAGCGCCGAGAAGAAAACTGTTGCCCTGGTCAATGTCGGGGCCAGCAAAACAAATATAAACGTGCTGCGCGACGGCCGCATGGTGTTTACAAGAGACAGCGCCATGGGCAGCAACTATCATACAGAGATGTTGGAAAGGGACCTGGATATTTCACGGCAGGATGCCGAGAGGTTGAAACTGGGGCAACCTATCGCCGGCGTATCACCTGAAAATGCGGAGGCTGCCCTGGCCGGTGCTTCAAATGAAATTTATGCGGAGATAAACCGCTCTTTTGAGTATTTCAAGAGCAGCGTCGCCGATGAAGAAGTGGACGAGGTCATTCTGAGCGGCGGGGCGGCCCTGATAAAGAAGTTTCCTGAAATGATGGCCGAGAAACTCGGCGTGAAGGTGGAATTGGCCGATCCCTTTAAGAAAATAAAAATACCTGCAAGCCTCGGTCCCGCTAATATCAGGAAGATGGCCCCGATGGTCGCGGTCGCGGCGGGACTTGCGCTGCGGCGTGCCGGGGACAAGCCATGATAAGAATAAATCTGTTGACCGAAAAGAGGAAAAAAAGAGGCATCGCAGGGCCGCGAAACGTGACCCTTGCACTTATAGTGGTCAACCTCGCGGCATTTGCAGTTTCCGGTTCTGTGATGGTCTGGGTAAAAGGGGATGTAGCTCAACTGAGGGACCAAAGCGAGTCGAACAAGTCGGCTATCGGGACACTTACAAAAAAGATCAATGAGATAAATAAAATTAACAAGCTTAATGCGGAATTGGAGCACCGGAGCACGCTGATAGAAGAACTGCGGAAAAATCAATCGGTCCCTGTCCGGGTCCTCGATGAAATCAGTCAACTTATTCCTGAAGGTGTCTGGCTGAGTGCTCTTTTTTTTAAAGATAACATTGTCAGTCTTGAGGGGACCGCGTTTTCCAATCCCGATATTGTCTCCTTTATGGATAATTTGAAGAGGTCGGCAGATCTCGAGGAGGTTTTTCTGGAAGAATCGAGGGAAGGTGACATCGATAAAGTCAAGATATACAATTTCAAGGCCCATTTCAGGGTGAAGGTATAGCTCCGCCTATGGATATGAAAGCAACCTGGGACAGGATAAGTTCAAAGGTCGAAGCATTGCCGCCGCTTAAGAAAAATATGCTGCTCGTTATTCCGCCGATATTGATTGTTGCTCTCATCATTTATTTCTTTGTCATGCCTGCATATGAGGAGAGAGGCATACTGACGGAAGAGGTGGGCAAGCAGACCGAGCAAATCGGCGTCCTCAAGAAGAACTCGTCAAAACTTCCTGAGCTGCAGGCCGAGAATAAAAGGCTTATCGACAAACTTATGGTACTGCAGATGCAGCTGCCCGAAGAGTGGGAGGTTTCGGACCTTCTTAAGCAGGTATCGGACCTCGGGGTGAAATCCGGATTGCAGATAATCTCCTGGAGGCCGGGGATTAAGAGCGTTCATCCGAGTAAAGAAGTCTATGAGATTCCGGTTAATGTGGAAATGCGGGGCGCATACCATGAGTTCGGCAAGTTTTTCTCGAACATAACGGCCATTGACCGTATCGTCAATATATCGAATATTACGATGAAGGTTGGGGACCCGAAAATGTTTCCGCGGGGCAAGACCGGGCTCAATGTCAGCTTTACGTTGACAACCTATTCCCTGATCCCGGAAAAAGAAAGAGAAGCATTGAAGAAGAAGGACCAAAAGAAATGAAAAAACCGTCTCCTTTGATACTATCCATCCTGGGCCTGGCGGTCATTATTGCGGCTTCGGCTGTCGTGTATAAAATATATTTTGAAGGGAAGGCTGTCAAGGAGGCCTTAACGCAACCGGCGCCTCCGGCCCTCAGACCTTTGCCACAGCTTCCCAAAACCCTTGAGCCGGCTAAAACTGCCCGGACCGGAGCGGAAACAAAGAGACCTGACCTTTCAGCTGCAGGAGCGCTTCAGAAGACGCCTGAAAGGATCGTCTCACTGGTCCCTTACGAATATAATCCAAAAGGCAGGCGGGACCCGTTTAAGCCGTTGATTGTGAAAGCGGAGCCCGAGAAAAAAAGGGGGGGCGTCGTCTCGCTCCAGAATTATGGTGTTAACGAATTCAGGTTGACGGCAGTACTGTGGAACAAGTCGGGATTTTATGCATTGGTTTCCGCGGAGGGCAAGAATTTTGTGCTCAAAGAAGGAACGGCTATTGGATTACATGGCGGGAAAGTAGATAAAATCATGAAGGATTCTGTTATCATTAAGGAGTTTTTAAAGGATTACAGGGGAAACGTTAAACCGAATTATACTGTTTTAAAACTCCGTCGGGAGGAATAGGGATGAAGGCAAAGAACAGGAATTTAATAGCTGCTGCAGGTTTTATTTTATCGCTTTCAATCGTGCTTGTATCATCCGTGACATCAGATGCTGCAATAAAAGAGACGGAAATTACAGGCATAGAGGTGCTTGACAATGCGATCCAGATTAAAGCCGATGCGCCGATTACTTATAAGCTTTACCGGCCCGAAGACCCTTTCAGGGTCACTGTAGATATAGAAGGGGCCCGTCTCGGCAAATTTGCGGACAAGATTTTTCCCGACCGCGCCGGAGTGTCCGAAATTGAGCCTGTTCAGATCCTGAAACCGGCCACGGTAGCGCGCCTGAATATATTGTTGCAGTCGCCTGCGACTATAACTCCTGAAGTCAGGGACACTGTGCTGGTCCTCGCAATAAACAGCGATGGAAAGCCGGGTCCGGGAGATGCTCAAGAAAGTAAGATAACGGCTGATGGTGTGGCGGGCGCTGCGGACGATGAGACCGGAATTTCTGAAGCAGAGCTTGCCGCAGGGGGAGACGATGAAGATGATGGACCGGATGCCGCTGTGGTCTCTCACCACGATGAGGTGAGTAAGGCTCAGACAGCTGCGAAGCCTGCCTGCCAGGGCGAAGTAAAAAAGCAGCCTGTTTCTTTTGATGTTCAGGATGCCGATCTTGCGGCGATTATCGGGATTTTAAATTATGATATGACCGGCTGCAATATTGTTATCAATCCCGATGATGTCAGGGGCAAAAAGATCACCATGAAGCTTTTGAACGTGCCCTGGGACCAGGCACTGGATATAATCCTGAAGACCTTCAGTCTCGAAAAGATTGTTGAGGGCAATGTTATCAGGGTCGTATCGAAAGATACGTTCAGTAAGGAGCAGGAGGCCACCGCTGCCAGGGAACGGGCGAATATCGAAGCGAAAGTCTTCCTGGTCAACAATGCCAATGTCGATAAAATAAAGGACGCGATTGTCAATGCAAAGATAGTTGCGAAGGAAAATATCAGTACTGATCCGAGGACGCGCTCCATAATTGTCAGGGACGTCCCTTCGAGTCTTGCTGAAGTACAGAAACTAATCACGACGCTCGATAAACCGACTCCGCAGGTACTTATCGAGGCCAGGATGGTTGAGGTTTCGAAGAATTATGACTACGAACTCGGCGTAGAATGGGGCGGCTACTGGACTCCGACCGCAACTAAGTCGGCCTTTAATCTGGTCGGTTCCACTTCTGCGGGAGCTACCGGAATTAATGGGTCCCAGGCAGTCACTACTGTCCCTACAGGCTCGGGCACAACCCCTTATTTCCCCACACTTGTCAACCTCGCTACTTCTGGTTCGCCGACGGGAGCTTTTACCCTGGGCTATCTTAATCCCGCGAGGACCCTCGGACTGGACTTGAGAATATCGGCTCTCGAATCCAGCGGCAGAGGCAGGATTATTTCCAATCCCAAAGTTATGACTGTTGATAATCAACAGGCGGTGATCAAGCAGGGGGAAAAGATTCCGTACCAAGCTAATTCCGCCAACTCAGGCCCAAGCATCCAGTTTATTGATGCAGACCTCAGCCTTACTGTGACACCTCATGTGGGACCTGATAAGTCCATTCTGCTGGACATACATATTACAAAAGACGCAGCTGATTTTGCCCAGGCGGTAAATGGAACGCCGTCTATATCGACAAATGAGGCAACCACGCAGGTGCTGATAACTAATGGAGCGACTGTTGTTATGGGCGGAATTTTGACAAGCACCGAGCAGCAAAATGAGGACAATGTACCCGGCATTTCCAAGGTGCCTCTTCTGGGAGCGTTGTTCAAACATAATCTCAAGACGGTGACCTCAGACGAACTGCTTATATTTATCACACCGACAGTGATAGAACAATAATAAAACGGGCCATAGGCAATGGGCTATAGGCTATAGGAAAAAAGAGAAAAGAATCTTTATTATTATTTTAGGACTATGACCTATAGCCCATTGCCTATGGCTCGTTTTTTTTATTTACCACGGTGAGAATTTATCAATGAACCTGATGCCGGCAAAGTAACAGCAGAGTTCACTGTTGAGGTCGTTTATAAAGGAACGTTTCTGTCCGTCTTCAAAGAGGATGCGCACAAGGCAAAATCCTCCGGGCAATCCGGAGTGTTTTTCTTCAACAACCTCGCCTGTCCCCCACAGAGAGTATCTGGTATGGATTACCTTATCGCCCACTCTCAAATATAACCTGCATTTCATATGATAATTATAACAACGGCAAGGGCTAAAAAGTGAATAGTGAATAGAAAAAAAGATTCTTTAACACTTTTTGTTTGCTTTCACTATTCACTATTCACGTTCTCACCGCCTTACCTTATAAATGTGCTTTGGAAGTAGTAGATGAAATGGCCGGTAACGGTCAGTGAATCCTGGTCCCAGCTATCAGGAAGCGGCCAGTAAGGATCGGCATCTCTTAAGGCCCTGATCGCGGCATCGTCGAGGATTTTGTAACCGGAAGTATGAACAAGTTCCACCGCTCCGAGTCCTCCGTCTTTTTTAATTGTAAACCGTATATATAGTTCGCCGTTAATCTTTCTTTGCTCAGCCTCAGCCGGATATTTCCAGATCCCTTCGATCTTCTCGCGCAGGCGCTGCATGTAGCCGAAATATTTGTATTCCTTTGTATCAAAGGTAATGCCATTATCGGCGCTCTTTTGCGGAGTTAGTTTGGCAATGATATCCTTGTCGAAAAGTCTTTGCCGTGTTGTCCCGGCAGGAGGGCCGATCCGGCCCTCCTGAGAAGCGTTGCCGCTAACTTTCCCTGTTATTAGCGTCCTCTGCTCCTCCTGTGCCATTCCCTGTTTTTGAGAGGTGCTTGCTTCCGGGGTGCGGGCCGCACTGCGGTCCTCTGCAGAAGGCGCAGGACTTTTTACCTGACCGTTTGGGCGGGATTTCGCTGCCGGCGCATGGGAGGAGGGAACTGCCGACAACTTTTCCGGAGGCGGCAAATTTTTCGGCAGGCGCGGCATTATAGTAGGCTCTTTCGCCGCCGGAGCCTTAGAGGGGGCTTTAGCCTGCAGCTCTTCGGGGGTGATAATCGTTGCAACAAATGTCTCAGGTTTCTTGACCACTTTAGGGTGAATTAAGAAGAAAGCCAGTATAAGCAGCATGATATGGAATAGGACAGAGTAGAGCACATATCTGTTCATAACCTCTATTTTAACACAGCGCACATAACACAAGAAAACTTGGTGTCGTCCCATAAATAGTAAAGACTTCTTACTCATTTCGGGGTTTCTTGCCCTTACTCTCTCCCAGATGGTATTTTAAATAGTGACCCTTTCTCTTTTCCAAAAGCCGAGCCGTTATATAAACAGCGAGCATAATGCAATCGAATCTGCCTGGTCTGTTGATGCAAAAGCCGGAGAAGCGGCCGGCAAAGCAGCGGCGCGATTTGTATTGGCATTTCCTGATACTTACGAAGTCGGCATGTCGCATCTCGGGTTAAAAATATTGTATGACATTATCAATAAACTGACCTTCGCATCTGCAGAGCGGTGTTTTGCGCCCTGGCCTGATCTTGAGGCTCATATTAGGAACTCGTCAATGCTGCTTACCGCGCTTGAATCACACTTACCGATCAGGAAGTTCGACATAGTGGGATTCAGTTTGCAGTATGAGTTGTCATATACAACTGTTTTGAATATGCTTGCCCTCGGCGGCATCCCGCTGCGTACGGCAGAGAGAATGGAGGTAAAAGGGCGGCTGCCGCTTGTTATTGCCGGTGGGCCGTGCACTGTTAACCCGGCGCCGATGAGCCCGTTTATTGATGCATTTCTGATTGGTGATGGAGAGGTCGCCATAGTCGAGCTGGCACATCTGCTGCATAGGTGGAAGAAGGAAGGGGACGAAAGGCGCGAGACCGTATTACGGGAAATAGCGGCGCTTGACGGGTTCTATGTGCCGCTTATACACGGTCCTGAACACAGGATACGCAGACAATTTATCGACAATCTGGACGCGGCAGCTTATCCGGTAAAACCGGTGGTCCCTTATACATCAATTGTTCACGACAGGATTTCTATTGAGGTTTCACGTGGATGCCCTATGGGATGCAGATTTTGTCTGGCCGGAATGATTTACCGCCCACTGAGGGAACGAAGCCCTGAGACGGTATTAAGGATTGCAGGTGAATCGTTGGGCAATACAGGCTATGAAGAGGTATCGCTCACGTCGTTGAGCGCCGGTGACTATACCTGTCTGTTGCCGGTAATAAAAGAATTAAACCGGAAGTTCGGCGGCGAAAGGATAGCCATCTCGCTGCCGTCTTTACGGGTCAAGGCCATTGACCGGTCTGTTCTCAAAGAAATACGCCTGGTAAGAAAGACCGGCTTTACGATCGCCCCCGAGGCTGCTACCGAGCGTCTGCGGGGAGTGATCAACAAAGATTTTACCGGAGATGATTATGAGCGCGCGCTCAAAGCGCTGTTCGAAGAAGGATGGAACACTCTCAAGCTTTACTTTATGGCGGGGCTTCCTACCGAGAGGGATGAAGATATAGAAGCAATAGGGGCGATGGCGGGCGCTGCGCTGAAGATCGCTAAAAAAAATACAGGCAAATTCGTGAACGTCAGTGTTACCGTCTCACCCTTTGTGCCCAAGCCGCACACTCCTTTCCAGTGGTATGGACAGATAAGTCTTGATGAAATGCGGAGGAAGTTGCGCTACCTTAAAGAATCGTTGACCAGCCGGAAGCTCAAGTTTAAGGGGCATGACGAACGAATGAGTTTTCTTGAGGCGGTATTTGCCCGGGGTGATGAAAAGTTGTCTCAGCTGCTTGAGAAGGCTTGGGAGGCCGGATGCCGGCTTGACGGCTGGTCTGAGCATTTCAATTTTTCCGCATGGTCTGATGCAATGGACAAAACAGGCATAGACGGCGCAGCATACGCCGAAAAGAGTTTTGGAAGAGATGAACGGTTTCCGTGGGACGCCATAGACACAGGGATAACGAAAGCTTTTCTTTGCAGAGAATACGAGCACGCCCTATCGGAAGTAAGGACCCCCGGCTGCAGGGAGGCATGCTCAGGATGCGGATTGAAATGCAGCGCCGGGCAAGAGACGCGTGGACACGGGGACTCGGAGACACGGGGTACCGGAGAACTGGAGACACGAAGAGATGTTGATGTCGTTTCCCCGTGTCCCTCTTTCTCCAGTTCCCTGCTTCCAAAGATACGGGTCAGGGTGCAATTCACAAAAATGGGAAGGCTGCGTTACCTGTCCCATCTGGAACTGGCAACCGCAGTGCTTCGAGGGCTGAGGAGGGCTGGCGTGATGTTCGACTTTTCAAAGGGATTCCATCCGGTACCGCGTGTAGCTTTCGGCCCATCCCTAAGTGTCGGCGTCGCCGGAGAACGGGAGTATTTTGATATGGAGGTTTTCTGTCCTTTTGATATAGAATTTTATGAGAGGGAGATAAACAGGTCCATGCCTGAAGGGATCAGGATAGGCAGAATGGGGGTCATAACTGACAATGAGCCTTCACTCAGCACTTTCGTCACCCGGTATGCATATACTATTAAAGGTGTGAGCGCGGAGGCCCTGAGGAACGGAAGGGCGATGGGAGAACTCTCCCCGCTAATTGTCCGGAGAGATGAGAAGGAAGTCGATATAGGCCCGTGCATTGAACGAGTGGCAATCGTGGTCCCCGAAAAATCAGAGGTTTTTGGGTGTAAAATAGAAAGGGAAGCCGTGGCTGACTGCGGCAACAGAGATATCAGCCTTATACTTACAGACCATGGTCCGGTAAAGGCAAGGGTCGGAGAAGTTGCCGAAGCTCTTTTCGGTGGAAGTTTCAGGGAAATGGATATTACAAGAACTGCGCTTTATGGCTGGAAAAACGGTTGGGTAGAGCCGCTATAAAAGCAGGTGCGGGCAGAGGAGCGGAATGGAGTTTATGACATCAGAACTGGTAATTAACGTTTCCAGAGAGGAAAGCAGGGTTGCTCTTCTTGAGGGAGGGCAGGTTGTTGAGCAGTACATTGAAAGAAAGAGGGACACGAGTCTCGTGGGCAATATATACAAAGGCAAGGTCCTGAAAATTTTGCCCGGGATGCAATCGTCGTTCATTGACATAGGGCTTGAAAAGGCCGCTTTTCTCTATGTGGCTGACATAAGGAGGGATACGGAAGATTATTATGCTGCGTTTCTCTATGGAGAGACGGAATATCATGAGATGTATGCTGCAAACGAATTCAAAGCCGAATCGCTGCCTATTGAGGAATTGATACAGGAGGGACAGGAGCTCCTGGTCCAGGTATCGAAAGACCCGATCGGCACCAAAGGTGCGCGGGTCACTTCATACGTTACGCTGCCGGGAAGATATGTGGTGCTTATGCCGAACGTCGAACATGTCGGTATATCAAGGCGTATTGAGGATGAAGAGGTCCGGGCCTCGCTGAAAGACATTGCCGCTGAGATCAAACCCAAGGGGTTTGGTCTGATCATGAGGACTGCATGTGAGGATGCCACCGCAGATGAGATCAGGCGTGATCTCGAGTTTTTGATACTGCTTTGGGACAGCATTCAAAAAAAGAAGGAGAAAGTTTCGGCGCCGAACCTTATTTATAGTGACCTGGACCTGGTATTCAGGAGCGTTCGTGATTTTATGAGCCATAACGTTGAAAGGCTTGTGATAGATTCTGCCGAGGAATACGAGCGTTTGAGAGAATTCGCCAGGACTTATTTCCCGCGGCTTATGGATAAGATTGAACTGTATGAAGGACGGGAGCCGATGTTCGATGCCTTCGGCCTGGAGCTTGATATTTCGAGGGCGCTCGGCAGGAAGGTATGGCTTAAATCAGGCGGCTATATCGTTATTGACCAGACCGAGGCAATGACTGTTATAGATGTCAATACAGGCAAGTTCGTAGGTAAAGAAAATCTTGAAGATACAATTTTGAAAACCAATCTGGAGGCGGTCAAGGAAATCGCGTACCAGGTCAGGCTTAGGAACCTTGGCGGCATTATAATCACTGATTTCATCGATATGGAAAAGTTAGAGAACAGGGAAAAGGTTTTCAAGGCTTTTCTGGAAGCGATGAAAAAAGACAGGGCAAAAAATACGATTTACAATATTTCCGAACTCGGCATTATCCAAATGACAAGAAAGCGGGTGCGTGAGAGTCTTGGACGCGTACTGTGCGAACAGTGCCCGTATTGTGAAGGCAGAGGGTTCGTAAAATCTGCGCGGACGGTCACGTATGAGATCTTCAGAAAAGTGAGGAAGATGAATCTACCTAGCGGTACGGTGGCGATGATCAAAGGGAATCCTGCTGTTGCTGAAATCCTTTCCTACGAAGAGCGCCAGGGCATCGAGGAAATTGAAAATGTCTATGGCATTCAGCTCATCATCAAAGAGGACGTACGTTTTCACCAGGAGAATTACGAAATCACGATTCTCTAAAAGGCAGGTCATAGGTGATAGGTCATGGGAAAACTTAATTAGGCAGGCGATAGGTTAAGGATTTATTTTTTACCTATGACCTATAACCTATGACCCATTACCTTTTTTTATGAAATACCAAAAGCTTTTATCTATTTTGCATGAGATCGAATCGGCTGTCCTCGCTTTTTCAGGGGGCGTCGACAGCACTTTTCTCCTTAAGGCCATGAAGGAGTCCGGCATTTGCGCGCTTGCCGTGACCGCATATTCTGAAACCATGCCTGCGGCTGAACTGGAAAACGCTGCTGCTTTGGCAAAAACAATCGATGTTATGCATAGAGTGATCACGACCGATGAACTGTCCAATCCCGATTTCACGCGCAACCCCAGGGACCGGTGTTTTTACTGCAAGGACGAACTGTTTTCAAGGCTAACGGCTATTGCCCGCGCCGAAAAATACAGGTTTGTTGTTGACGGCAGCAATTATGATGACCTTTCAGACTGGCGACCCGGCAGGCAGGCTGCCGAAAGGCATGGGGTCAGGAGTCCACTTCTGGAATCAGGATTATCAAAGGATGAAATACGGGCGCTTTCAAAAGAGATGGGGCTGCCGACATGGTCTAAACCGGCTTCGCCCTGCCTATCATCTCGCTTCCCTTACGGGACCAGGATTACCAAAGACGCACTCAAGAGGGTAGGGGCCGCAGAATCATTTATCAAAGGGCTTGGTTTTGGTGACTTAAGAGTGAGGAGCTATGATGATATGGCAAAGATTGAGGTTGCTGCGGCAGAATTGCCCAGGTTTATTGATAAGGAGATGAGGGAGTTTGTTGTTCAGCGGATTAAGGCGCTGGGCTTTAAGTATGTTAGCATCGATCTTGAGGGTTTCAGGAGCGGGAAGCTTAATGAATAATGCGCCGGGCATAAAGGAAAACTCGTTGGAGCAGTGTGTCAGGTGCGGCAGTTGTAAGGCATTGTGCCCAACTTATGGTGAGGATGTCACTGAGGGGATGAGCGCGCGGGGGCGTGTTGTCCTGCTCAAGAAATTTATTGAGGGTGAACTTGGACCATCTGAAATACTTGACGAAAGAATCTTCAGTTGTATGCTTTGCGGGGCCTGCAATACGCTTTGTCCACTCGGGATAAGGATTACCGACGCCGTATACGAAGGGAGAAAGAACCTCAGGATCTCGGGCAACAAAAGAAGATTTCTCGGTTTTGCCGCAAAGCTTGCTTTCAAACGGGCCTCCACCGGCTTTAAAGTGCTGAAATTCCTTGAGGGTATAGGGGAAATACTGCCTGTCCATAGGACCCGGCAGTATAGAATGTTGCATGAAATGGGCGTAAATATTTCAGGCCCTGCTCTCAGGGACGGCATGTCTCTGTTCAAGGTGGCTAAACCGAGGGGGAGGGTTGCAGTGTTCGCAGGCTGCACCGTGAATTTTCTCTACCCGCATATCGGGAACTCTCTTGTAACTATTTTAAACAGCATGAACTATGATGTCGTTCTCCCTAAGGGAGAAGTCTGTTGCGGCGCGCCGCTGCTCGGGCTCGGTCTCGAGGAGGATGCTGCCGAACTGGCAGAGAGAAACATGAAAGTATTCAATAAAATGAGCGTGGAAGCTGTCATAGGAGTTTGTCCGACCTGCGTTTATTTTATAAGGGATGAATACAAGAGACTGCTCGGCGAGGGCGTGGAGAAGGCTATGGAGGTCACCAGCTTTTTCACCGTTGTGTTGCCTGAAATAAAAAAAGATCTGGGCAGGAATTCATTGCGTGTGGCCTATCACGACCCATGTCATGCCATCTACAGTCTGGGCTTGCATACTGAGCCGAGAGCGCTCCTCAGGTCGTTAGGGGTCAACCCCGTTGATTCTGAAAAGGGATGCTGTGGATTTGGAGGCACATTCAGGTTCTTGTATCCGGATCTTTCCAAAGGTCTTCTCAGTAAGAGGATGGAGGGGTATAGGGAGGCCGATATGATCGTAACTTCCTGTCCGAACTGTATCCTCCAGTTAAGGAGCAGCATTAAGGGCCGGAATGTAAAACACATTGTTGAACTGATAGCCGAGGCAACAAAAGATGGGTAATAATTAATGAGAAGAATGAGACCACAGAGGACACAGAGAAAAGCATGAATTGTGATAAGCAAAAAATGATTAACCACGAAATACATATATTCCAGGATGCTTTCTCTGTGAACTCTAAGTTGTTTACGGCACAGGAAGAAGTATCTGAGTGAAAAGTCAGAGATCACAGAGAGGAGTCACCAGTGGGTATGCTTAATTTTGTTTTGCTAAAGTATTTCTCTGTGTTCTCTGTGGTTTTTTTTCACAATACGCATTTATTATGGAGGAGATTAGGGTATGGAGAATAATTGCAAGCCGCAAAAAATGCATATGCAGAAGAGAACGGGCTGTATACGGTGCGGCAAGTGCTGTACCGGTTCAAGCCCTTCATTGCTGAAGGAAGACCTGGCTCTTTTTGTTTCAGGAGTGCTTTCATACGGCAATACCATTACCATCAGAGAAGGTGAGAGGGTGCGCTCAAATGGTGACGGCCAGGTATATGAATCATTCATGGAGTTGATCAAGATACGGTGCAAGGAGCAGGGTCCTGAGTGTGTATTTTATAGCGAGGATGGATGCGGCATATACGAAAACAGGCCGTCTCAATGCAGACAATATGAATGCTGGCGGCCATTGGACCTTTACGGGGGGCTTGAGCGGAACGCACTTGGAAGACGAGAACTTTTTAACAGTGTTGATTTGCTCCTGGAAATTATCAGGAAGCACGAAGAAAAGTGTTCGTACAAGAGACTTTCCGCCGCATTGGACCGGCTTGCAGACAGGGATGAAGATGCCGTTGAAGAGATCATGGATATGCTTCAGTACGATACATATATACGCCCCTTTCTTCAGGATAAGCTCAATCTTCCGGGCGATGCGCTGGACCTGATACTCGGCAGGCCTTTGACGGATACGGTCAATGAATTCGGTTTCAAGGTAGCCAGGGAAGGCGATGACTATGTTTTGCTGCCTTTGGAGCCCGCGAATGAATAACTTGCGCCTTGATTTGTTCTGACCGGCGTGAACCAGTTCTTGCAATCCGAAACTCCCCTTGACTCCAGGAAGAAAAGTTGTGGCACCTATAGGTAGCACATATAAACCGGAGCGACTTATAAAATATTATCAAAGATGTCCCGCGACAACAGTCAATGCGCTCTGTTAAAATAATTAGTGAGAACGTGTTGGATATAACAGGATAGCAAAGCACTCCACGTATGAGCAAAAATACTATACGAAACGATGACTGGACGACCAAGCTTTCAGAGGAGCCGCGCGACTTCTTTATGACCTTGCGCGACGTCGCTTTCTGGATTCGTAGCGCGCGCTCCGATGCGGCACTGGCACGGCTTCGCTCCACAGCTACGGCGGGAGAGGCATTTGACGTGCTCTACCGCTCAACCAACGATCCGTACGGCTCGGCGTTGCCACAATTCCGCTATCAGCGTCGCAAGTACCACTCACTACTTTCAATTCTGCCAAGGCGACCCTACGGGGACGTTCTCGACATCGGTTGCGGCCTCGGAGTATTCAGTCGCATACTTGCACCGCATGCGGAGCGGGTTCTCGGAATCGATGTTTCTCAACATGCGGTGTCGCAGGCCCGGTCGCTCTCAGCCGGATTAGATAATCTGCACTTTGAGCAGGGCGATATTCAATGCTTCGACAGCCCACGTCGGTTCAGCCTCGTCGTTTTAGCGGACGTTATCTACTACCTGCCAACCCTCACAGACGTTTTTGTGCAGGCGCTAGCGGCAAAGCTCACAGCGCTTCTCGAACCAGGAGGTTTGTTGTTGCTCGTCAATCATTTTTTCTTCGCTGTCGATCGTCCGTCGCGCATGACGCGCCGTATTCATAACGTGTTTCGTGCCTCAAGTTATCTTGCTGTCGTATCGGAGCACCGCCGGGCCTTCTATCTTACAACGGTACTCGAACAGAGATGAGGTTTGTGCCGTCCAACGCGCGTGTGCAGCGGACAAGTGGTGGATGAACCTTCAATCCAACTTTGACATGCAGTGCGCACAAGAGAGGATCGGTAAAAAACTCAATACAATTAAGCCGTGTACTGCGGCAGTATAGGGTTTGCTATGGGGAAGGTGAAACAACTATGACTGAAGAGTGGGTGGAGGTGCTGGTTACGTGCGATCCTGTTGAGGCTGAGATGGTCAAGGACCTTCTGGAAAGCGGCGGGATACCGGTAGCATTGCGGTCTTCGAAGGTAAGCCCGTTTCCGGTCAACATCGGGAAGATAGGCGAGATCAGGGTTCTGGTGCCCCAGGCCGACAAGGCGCTGGCGGAAGAAGTGATTAAACCGTCCTTCTGATTTTCTCCAGCGAAAAATACACCTCCCTGTGCTCCACAGGATAGTTCTCGGCAGTGTATACCTTCAGCGCTTCTCTATATGCCTCGGCTGCCTTGTCCAGGTTGTCCTCTTTTTCCTTGAATTTAGCCATATTCCTGTAGGCATTTCCGATGTGGTTCTGTATCGAGGCGAAGCTGGAAGGGGCTCTGAAGATTGTCCTCACCCTGAGGGTTTCCTGGTATGAGTTTATGCCTTTTTCCAAAATAGCCTCGTTGCCGTCGCTTTCGAAAAACATCAGGCATGCATCTCCGATATTGTTCTGCACGGCGGCATATTCGTCGGGGTCCTTCTCAAAAGTGCATAACTTAAGGGCTTCATCGAAAGCCGCAATCGCTTTCTGCAGGTTGTCACCCCTGGCTGACAGAGCAGAAAGCTCCCGGTAGACAATTCCAATGCTGTTTTGTATGTCGACATATTCCGCGGGGAATGCCTCAATGCTGTACACTTTCAGAGCCTGGAGAAAGGCTTTGATAGAGTTGATAAAGACCTCTTCTTCGCGGCGTGTAAGGGAGAGTAATGCATAGGCCTTGCCAATGTTTTTTTGGGCGGCAGCAAATTCCGCATTGTATCTTCCGAAAGTGTAGATCCTGAGGGCATTGGAGAATGCATCGAGGGCCATTGCGAGATTGTCTTCCCGGTCGACGACTTCTGCAGCCATAAGAAAAAGAACGCCCAGGTTATTTTGCGCCTCTGCATAATTCATAGGATAGGTCTCGATGGTGTAAATTCTCAACGACTCATTGAATGCGTTGATCGCATTGAGCATGATGGCTTCTTTATTTTGGGATTCAGCAAGGGCCTTGTATGCCGACCCGAGTTTGTACTGTATTAAAGCGTAATCGAGCGGAGCGGTATCGGGAGTATAGAGCCTGAGCACTTCGTTGAATGAGTGTATCGCCTTGGCGAGATATTCTTCTTTATTATGGAATTCAGATATTTTCAGGTATGCATCGCCGAGCTGTGTATGAATAGAAAGATACACGCCGGGTTTTTTCTGGTAATTTTCGTATTTCAACGCCTCTTCGTAGGACTGGATTGCCTTGGTCAGGTTTTCCGGTTTGCTTTGCAAAACTGATAGTGCATAATAGCAATTCCCTTCGCTCTGCTTTATATGGGCATACAGTTCCGGCTGAAGCTTCTTCGGCATATTGAGCAACAGTTCATTATATATCGCCAGCGCATCCATGGTCATATTTTCCCGCAGCATCAAATCTGCGGTCTCAAGGCGTTTCAGGATCTTGCGCCTGTAGGCTTTTTGTTTGCGGAAGTCAGAAAAAAAATAAAGCATTAATATGAGCAGGCCGGCTACGGCGGCCCCTGTCATTCCGCCCAATAAGACGTAAATTGAGTTTGTCAGGTCGAATGGCATAAGATCAGAATATATAACGGGACGGCACTGTCTGAGCAAGGCATTTGCATCGTTTTGATCAAGTCCGTCACTGCTATCCTCCGCAATGCAAGTATGCTGTTGCTTAGTATAGCACCAACTTGAGTTGGATAGCTTCAATTTTTATCGGTAAACGGTTTTTGAATCTGGTATAATGTAGGGGAGAGATCCAGGCGATGAAATGCTAAAAAAATGAATGCCCCTAATTTGACATTATGATGCTATCCTCTGCGCCATGCAGCATAAGCAGGCGGTGCGGCAGTGCCATTTAATACTATTCCAATAAAAGATTTTGTCGGCAGGGAAAACGAACTGGGTTATTTAAGACGTTTTGCCGGCTTCAGCGAGAATGCCAATTCAGGCAATATACTGCTCGAAGGCGCGCGCGGCATAGGCAAGACTGAACTTATAAAGCAGGCATACCGGATTATTTTTCTGGAGGAAAAAAATATCGTCCCCTTTTATTACCTGTTCCAGAGGGGGACACTGAAGGTCGCCCATTTCGCAAAAGACTATTTTACGCGCTTTGTCAGGCAATACCTTGCTTTTCTGAAGAAAGACCCCGCCCTTATTGATGCAATGGGAGTTTCTCTGACGCGGCTTATTCCCGTGATTGCTTCCCTCAGGGTTGAATGGATGATCGATCTTATCGAAGATTTTCAGGAACAGGCGAAAAGCGGCGATCTCTACGGTCAGATCCTTGCAGCTATTTCGGCCCCCGTCACGGCGGCGCGCAAGAGCGGAAGGCCGGTATTCATTATGCTTGACGATTTCCATATGGCGACCCATCTCTACGAAACAAGTCCTGGTGATGTCCCCGGGCTGATAAGTCTCTTTGAGAGCTCGATGAAGACCTATCTTTGTCCGCATGTTCTGACAGGCTCGCCCGAGGGAGTTCTGGAGACCATTTTTGCCGACAACTCATTCAGGGGCAAGGCGGAGCGGATGTTCCTGGGACAACTTCCTGAGGACGTCGCCTATTCCCTGTTTCATTCATACTGCGAAAAGCTCGAAATAAAGGGCGATAAAAAGGTCATACTTAAATTCCTGAGGGTCCTCGGCGGCAACCCCCTCTATATCAGGAATATGGTCCGTACTTTATGGAAGATGCAGAGAAAAGACATCACGGAACGCGATCTGTGGGAGAGTTACAGCTTCGAAGTTTCCGAAGGAGAGACCGCGTTCTACTGGTCGTCGATAATGGGGGAGTTTATCAGGGATGCAGGGCAGAGGAGACAAGGCATTGAACTGCTTATGCACTCTATTAAATCAAACAGCGAGTTTCACGGCACTGAACGGCTCTCAAAAATACTGGGCATAGCGGAAGCTTCAGTCATATCCGTGCTCGGGGCCCTTCAGCTTGCAGGCATCGTCCAGGGAGGGGACAAAATAAGGCATTTGAAGGACAATGTGTTGCAGGATTTCATACAGAGTCTTTATATGAGAGAGGTGGAAGGTATAAAGACACAGCGGATGCAGGAACTGATAGAGGCCAAGTATTCCTCTATGTCCGGCAGCGTTTCATCGTCTTTTGAGATGGTGATTCCGATGGCCTCCGATGCGGAACTCGTCGCTGCAAAAGCTATTGAGCAGATAGGCAGGAATATAAACCTCGCCCCCGATGTGATCAACCATCTCCAGCTTGCGCTGATCGAATCTTGTATCAATGCAATGGAACACAGCGGGAGTTACGATAAAAAGGTTTTTCTTAAGTTCACTGTGTCTGCGGAAAGAATCGAGATAATTATTGAAAGCCCGGGCAAGTTTTTCGACATTGAAGCCGTTGAAGGGCTTACCGTTGAGGAGAAGTTCCATTCAGAGCATAAAAGGGGCTGGGGCCTGAAGCTGATGCGCACAATTATGGACGAAGTCAGGGTAGAGAGAATAGGTGACAGCACAAGGGTAGTTCTTATAAAAAATATCAAACCTAATGAGGTGGTTGGATGAATGTTACGAACTTTAAAGTGACTTCAAAGCGTTTGGGGGATGTGGCTATCCTTTACCCGCAGGGATATTTGAACAACATTGCCGGGGAGAACCTTGTTCAGGAATGTGACACCTGCCTTGAATCCAAGGTCAGGAAAGTTGTCCTGAACTTCAGTGAAACCGATTTTATCAACAGTATCGGAATTTCGCTGCTGCTGGGCATTATCGAAAAACTGAAGGATGCCGGCGGAACACTGTGTTTTACAAATCTCAGCAAGTCGTACATCGATACTTTTGAGATGCTGGGCCTCGCCAGGTACATGCGTATCTTTCCGGAAGAAAACGAGGCCGTGCGGTATTTGAATGACATAAAGCCGGCATGAATACAGAGCTGAAAAGGGCGATGTATAATATCACATCGCTGGGGGACTTGGGGCATGAAGTTACCTCGTCCGATAATTTTACGATAAAGCTCCAGTCGATGCTTTATGTAATAATGGGCACCTTTCTTTCCGGCAAGGGAGCTATATTCCTGCATGAGAGGAGAAGGGGTCTGATTGTACCCGTGGCACATAAGGGCATTGATGAGACAGTCCCCCTGGAACTGGCTGTCAGTCCCGAAGCTCTTTTGCTGATGAAGAAGAATGAGCCCTGTGAGCTGGACGGGGATACCGCTGCGCCGCTTCTGCCATACAGGAATATGCTGTGCCTGGCAGGCGCTGCTGTATTTGTGCCGCTGTGGGTCAGGGATGAGTTTATAGGGGCCGTCATCCTGGGCCGTAAGTTTAACTCGGAGCCGTACAGTAAGGATGAGTTTGAACTTTTAAGGATTATCGCAAATCAGATCGCCATCACGCTCAATAACCATGCGCTTTTTACGCGCCTTTCCGAACAGCTCGAAGAGAACCGCAGACTGTATGAGGAAATGAGACTTATATACCATGACACACTCCAGGCATTTGCCGCTGCCATTGACGCCAAGGACGGCTACACGAAACATCACTCCCAAAGGGTCGCCAAATATGCCGTTGCCATAGCGCGGGAACTCGGATGGAACGAATCGGATACCGAAGGCATTTATGTCGCAGGTTTCCTGCACGATGTAGGGAAGATAGTGATAAACGACGAACTGCTGAACAAAAAGGACCCGCTGACCGAAAAAGAGATGTCGGAAATGCGGAACCATCCGGCATTGTCATATAAAATCATCTCGAAAATTAAATTCCCCTGGAAGGATGTGGTAGGCATGATAAGGCACCACCATGAGCGTTTTGACGGCGGGGGATACCCTGATGCGGTAACGGGCGACGACTTGAGTGAAGGCGCAAGGATACTGACGCTCGCTGATTCTTTTGATGCAATGACATCGGACCGGCCTTATAGGAGCGGCATGGATCTCAGGGGCGCGCTTGAAGAGCTGAGAAAATGCCGCGATACGCAATTCGACGGCAAAGTCGTTGCCGCTTTATGCAGGGTGCTGGAAAAGGAAATTAACGGCGAACTTCCTGAACCCGATATCCTGCCCCATCTCGACCCCGATTTTGACCCCTCTATCATAACCGAACTGCTTGAGGTGCTTACAGAGGAACTTGCCAGCTGAAACTTAAAAGCGTTAAAAATAGTGTCAGAGTGTCAAAGTATCAAAGTGTCAAAGTTAAAAACTTCCAAACCTCATAGTTCTTTTGGTCTTTGCTCTGACACTTTGATACTCTGACACTTTGACACTTATCGTTCTCGCTCTTCCCTCTGTGTCAATATAAGTGAGACACCTCCCTTATGCTAAATTAGAGTAGAAGGCCGGGGAGGAAAAATCATAATGATAGCTGCAAAGGTCAATAAAACACAGACAATGGAGGGAGCCAAGTTGACGGTAGCCCATCCGAACCCAGAGGTGCCGGATAAGGCAGTCAGGCGGAGGTTCACTGCCGAATACAAACTGCGTATCCTCACCCTTGCCGATGCATGCACGGGACGCGGAAGTATGGGAACGCTGCTACGCCGTGAGGGACTGTATGCCTCGAACCTCAATGCGTGGCGCACCCAAAGAGAGCGTGGAGTCCTGTCAGCCCTGAAGCCCAAGAAGCGAGGCCGCAAGGAAGCAGTTCGCAATCCACTTATTGCGGAAAATGAGAAGCTCCGCAGGGACAATGAACTGATTATCAAACGTCTTAGACAGGCAGAGATCATAATAGATATCCAAAAAAAAGTATCCGAGATACTGGGAATCCCGCTTGCGATCCCCGAAGGAGGAGAGACCGACTGATGGAAGCTGCAGTGACCCTTTCCTCTGAAGTTGGGATCAAGCATGCATGTGAAGCGCTTGATGTTGCGCGTGCCGGGTTTTACCGCACACAGGCACGCAAAGATGCCCACTTTGTTGAGCCTGTGCAGGATCGGAACTCGCCTCGTTCACTGTCTTCCGAGGAACGGCAGGGAGTACTTGATATCCTCCACACCGACAGATTTGTGGACAAGGCACCCTATGAGGTTTATGCAACTCTTTTGGACGAGGGCCAATACCATTGCTCGATACGGACAATGTATCGCATCCTCGATAAGAACAAGGAGGTCAAGGAGCGCAGAAACCAGTTGCGTCACCCGGTGTATAGCAAGCCAGAGCTTTTGGCTACAGCCCCGAACCAAGTTTGGTCCTGGGATATCACGAAACTTCTCGGTCCGGTAAAGTGGACATACTTTTACCTGTATGTGATCATGGACATCTTCAGCCGCTATATTGTCGGCTGGATGATAGCCCCTGCAGAATCGGCGGTATTGGCAGAGAGGCTCATTGGAGAAACCTGTTCAAAGCAGAATATCGGGAGAGATCAGCTCACGATTCATGCCGACAGGGGTTCATCAATGAAATCCAAACCTGTAGCATTACTCCTGGCCGACCTTGGGATCACGAAGACCCACAGCAGACCGCATACGAGCGATGACAACCCCTATTCAGAGTCCCAGTTTAAGACACTTAAATATCGGCCGGACTTTCCTGAGCGGTTTGGTAGCATCGAAGACTCTCGGAGCTTCTGCCAGGATTTCTTTCCTTGGTACAACAAAGAGCATCGACATACCGGCATCGGCCTGCATACGCCGGAAGCTGTACATTACGGCCTTGCACAAGAAATACAGATAGCCAGGGGTGAAGTTCTGCGCGTTGCATATGAAGCACATCCTGAGAGATTTGTTAAAAAAATCCCTGTGCCGCCGATACTTCCTGAGGCCGTATGGATTAACAAGCCAAAGGCAGCACCAGTTCCTGAAGAGGAAATACACTAAATGTGGACGAGGGGTGTCTCAAAGTCATTGACATATTCCGCTTAGTCAGGTTGTAGTGAGTATTCATAAAGAGTATAATAATATCAGTTATAAAAGGCCACTGGAAGCTTTGTCTGCAAGGCAATATTCGGGGCCGTGAAAGGGGTCCGCATTGATACGAAACACATTTTCGCTGCTTAACGGGATAGGAGAGAAGCTTGAGCGCACGATATGGAAAAAGAAGATCCTGACATGGGATGACTTTTGCGCAAGTCCGGAAATAGAGGGAATCAGCCCTGAAAGGAAAAGGATTTACGATGATCAGCTTACCCAGGCATCGATGGAGCTCAGCGTGGGGAATAGCGAATATTTTGCCAGGATAATGAAACGTAGGGAGCACTGGAGGCTCTTCGATGCTTTTAAGGACGGGGCAGTCTGTCTTGATATCGAAACCAATGGTTTTCAGCCTGACCACGGTGGGTATGTCACGGTTGTTGGCTTATATGACGGCTATGAATGGCGCTCCCTGATACGGGGGGAGAATTTAACTGCGGAGAGTCTTAACAGCGCTTTGAAAGGGTACAAGTGTCTGGTTACATTTTACGGCGCCGCCTTTGATGTCCCGTTTCTTCAGAGGTCATTTCCTGGAGTCAGGTTCGACATCCCGCATTTCGACCTCTGCTTTGCAGCAAGAAAGCTAGAGATCAACGGAGGGTTGAAAAAGCTCGAGACGTTATTCGGCATCGAAAGGGATGATGTTGTCAAGGGCCTGAACGGATATGACGCTGTTAAATTATGGGAGCAGGTAAAAAAAGGGGATATGGGGGCAAGAGAACTGCTGTTGACATACAACAAGGAAGATACGATGAACCTGTTGAAACTTGCCGATATTTTATATCAGCGGTTAAAAAACGCGACGGGGATAGAGGAATTTATAGCCTGTGGATGTGCCTGACAACGGCAAAGGGTCTGTGGAAAAGCTGACGGTGCCTGCCCGCCGCACTCTACTGGAACAGTTCGTTGCGTACCTTTCTACAGAAAAGGGGTTGTCCGCTAATACAGTGGCGTCATATTCGCTGGACTTGCGGTCCTTTGGCGCCTTTTTGTCGGAGGTTGGACTGGAATTCAAATCTTTCACCAGGGATGATATCGTCAATTACATCGGCAGGCTGAAAGACAGCGGCCATTCTTCAGCGAGTATCTGCAGGTTTATTTCCTCGATAAAGGGGCTTTGCAGGTACATGGTTATTGAAAAAATGATCGACGACAACCCTTCTGAAACTTTGAGAACTCCGCGGCAATGGGAGAGGCTGCCGAAGGCATTGAGCGTGGAAGATACGAAGAGACTGCTGGAGACGGAAATAAAAAGCAGCTTGTTTGTCAGGGATGCCGCGATACTGGAGCTGCTTTATGCTTCGGGGTTGAGGGTAAGCGAGGTGCTTACCATAAAGATCAATGACGTAAATTTTGAAGGGGGGTTTTTACGGGTGATGGGCAAGGGGTCCAAGGAACGGGTCGTGCCGATGAATCACAGGGCTTCGGAACGGATAAAAAAATACATGAGGGAACTTAGGCCGGGGCTGCTCAATGGCAGGCCGTCTCCCTATCTTTTTATCACCGGCAGGGGGAAGCCGATGACCAGGCAGCGGTTCTGGCAGGCACTGAAAAACTTTGGAGGCAGCGCCGATTTAAAACTGACGCCGCATATGCTCAGGCATTCTTTTGCGACACACCTTTTGGATGGCGGAGCCGACCTGCGTTCTGTGCAGAAGATGCTCGGGCATTCTGACATAACGACTACTCAGATTTATACAAAGGTGTCATCTGACAGGATTAAAAAAGTATACCAGGAGCATCATCCCAGGGCAAAGTAAGCGTTACAGCTTTATAATACATAACATTTTCGCGCAAAGACGCAAAGTGCGCTAAGAAAGGATAAGTCATTATTCAAAAAAATAAGTTGTTGTTGCAGGTTTCATGCTTTTTTTGCTCTGTTTTTCTTGGCGTGCTTTGCGTCTTTGCGCGAGACAGATTTAAATAGTTATTTTTTACGCCATTATTCTTTTTAATAGGGAGGACTTTTATGAGTGAACCGTTGAAACCGGATGAACTTTATAAGTGCTGTGATGTTGTGCCCTTCAATTTTGGTCTGTCGGACAAGTTAGAGGAACTTGTCGGAACGATCGGCCAGGAAAAAGCCCTGCAGGCCCTGGATTTCGGCCTCAGTCTCAACAGCGAGGGGTTTAATATTTTTGCCATGGGCGCAGACGGCACCGGCAAGATGAGGACGGTCAAAACACTCCTGATCGAGCGGGCGGCAAATGAAAACATTCCTCCTGACTGGTGCTATGTGTACAACTTTAAAAATGCTGATTATCCTCTTGCCATATCACTTGAGCCCGGCAGGGGCACGCTTTTTCAGAATGACATGAGCGAGCTGATAAAGACCCTGAGGGATGAGATACCGAAATCATTTGATTCCAAGGAATACGGAAAGCAGAGGGGCAGGATTTTAGAAGAGTTCCAGCAGAAACAGAAGGACCTGTTTTCCGGTCTTGAAGAAGAGGCGCAGTCCAAGGGGTTTGCCATAAGGAAAACGGTGTCGGGACTTATGATCGTCCCCATAAAAAAGGGCGGTGAGCCGCTGACTGAAGAAGAATTTGCCGCCCTGGATGAAAAAACAAAGGGCAAGGTCGAAGAGACAGGCAAGGCATTGCAGGAGAAACTGGACGATGTCGTGAGAGCGGTCCGGGAGGCGGAAAAGCTGGTCAAGGACATGCTTTCGAGGCTTGAAAGGGAGATTGCGCTGGGGTCGGTAGGACACTTTATCGAGGACCTCAAGAAAAAATACAGCAATCACGAAAAGATCACGGAATACCTTATCCTGGTACAGGAAGATATCCTTGCCAATCTTGACGATTTCAAGCCTGCCGAAGAGCAGTCCCCACGTTTGCCCTTTATGAATATGCCCAGGCAGGAGATATCTTTTGTAAGGTATGCGGTGAACTTGTTCGTCAATAACGGAGAGACCAAAGGTGCGCCTGTCGTGTTTGAGAGCAATCCCACCTTCCTGAACCTTTTCGGCAGAATGGAGTACAAGGTGCAGTACGGCATGGCGTCAACAGATTTTTCATTGATCAAGGCGGGGTCCCTGCATAAGGCGAACAATGGATATATAGTGATTAATGTTATCGACCTTTTGAAGAACATCTTTTCCTATGACGCGCTGAAACGGGCTTTAAGGACGAGGGAGATCAAAATGGAGGATGTATGGGAGCAGTACCGGTTGGTGAGCACTGCAGGCATGAAGCCGGAACCGTTGCCGCTGAACGTAAAGGTAGTATTGATCGGCGACCCCTATGTCTACTATATGCTTTTCAACCTTGACAACGAATACAGGGAACTCTTCAAAGTCAAGGCTGATTTCGACAACAGGATGCCAAGGACAAAAGAGAACATGGCTAAATATGCTCTTTTTATCGCAGGTTGCCAGAGAGAGGAGAAGCTTACTCCTTTCGATCCGGGCGGCATGGCCAAGATCATTGAATACGGATCAAGGCTTGCCGGACATCAGGAGAAGCTTTCTACGCAGTTCAGCTACATCGCAGACCTGATTCGCGAATCGCATTATTGGGCAAAGAAAATGGGCGGCGCTTTGGTCCTGGGTGAACACGTGGTTAAGGCCATCGATGAGAAGACACTGAGGGCGAACAGGATTGAGGAGCGGATCAGGGAGGCCACGCTGGAGGATACGCTCATCGTCGACACCTCTGGAGAAAAGGTCGGTCAGGTGAACGGGCTTGCAGTGCTTTCCCTCGGTGATTATGACTTCGGCAAACCCTCGAGGATAACCGCCCTTACTTATATGGGGAAGGCGGGGGTGGTAAATATAGAGCGTGAGACGAAGATGAGCGGTAAGATTCACGAAAAAGCCATCATGATAATATCCGGCTATCTTGGAAGCAAATATGCGGCCAGAAAGCCTATCAGCCTCTCTGCTTCCATCACCTTCGAGCAACTCTATGAGATGATAGAGGGGGACAGCGCCACCTGCGCAGAACTCTATGCTTTGCTCAGCAGTTTAGCAAGTGTCCCTTTGAAGCAGAGTTTCGCTGTGACCGGTTCCATGGACCAAAACGGTGATGTGCAGCCTATCGGCGGCGTTAACGAGAAGATCGAAGGCTTTTTTGACCTCTGCAAACACAGGGGACTGAACGGGGGCCACGGCGTGATCGTCCCGAGGAGAAATGTTAAAAACCTCATGCTCAGGCAGGAAGTGGTTGATGCGGTGAAAGAGGGCAGGTTCGTCATATATCCGATCAGCAAGGTCGAAGAGGGCCTTGAGATCCTGACGGGGATGAAAGCAGGGGAGATTAGCGATGACGGTACATATCCGGAAGGAACTGTCAATTACCTGATAATGAAACGTCTCGGGGAAATTTCAGAGGCGATGGAGAAAAAGAAAGATAAAGAGCAGGAACCTGAGACGGCCGGCTCAACAGCCGCTCCCAAGTCTCAAGGTGATAAGGGCACTGACTGATAAAAATCTCAATGAAACGGCTCCTCTGGTTTTTGGAAGCGGTGATTGTTATTGTCCTGTCTTTCCCTCTCGCCCTGCTTCCGTACAAATGTGCGTTAAAGGCGGGCAGGCTCCTCGGGCTTGTGCTTTTTTATGCCTGGGCGGACAGGCGCAATATCGCGATAGAAAATATTGAGAAATCGGTCAGGTCGGGAGCGCTTGCAGTTTCGGAACCGGCCGAAAAAATTGCAAGGGAAAGTTTTGTCAATCTGGGGAAGTCCTTTGCAGAAGTGGTCAGGATCTATTATGGCTTAGGTGATAGTATAGTTCACAATGTTGCAGTTAAAGGAGAAGAGCATTTCATTAATGCAAAAGCGAAGGGGAAGGGAATCATCGCTGTTACCGGCCACTGCGGCAACTGGGAACTGGCGGCGCTGGCCTTTGGTGTTAAAGTATCTCCAGGGTCGGGTGTGGCGCGGCCGCTGGATAACCCTTATATCAACGGGATGCTTGGTAAGGCAAGGTTGCGGTACGGCAACAGCCTTATCTATAAAAAGGGGGCCTTGAAAGCGATACTTTCATGCCTGAAAAGAGAAGGCGTGGTAAGTATTCTTATGGACCAGGCAGTTCTGCGCCATGAGGGTTTTATTATAGATTTTCTTGGCAGGGGTGCATGGACTACCAAGATGCCTGCCCTTATTGCCATGAGGACCGGAGCTCCGGTAATCCCGGTATTTATTAGCAGGGAAGGGGCGGGGCATGTTATGACTATTTACCCTGAGGTGCCTTTGAAACGCGAGGAAGGGTCTGAGAGTGCGCTGAAAGAGGATACGGAGATCTTGAGCGGTTATGTCGATGGGTATATTAAAGAGCACCCGACGGAATGGCTCTGGATACACAGAAGGTGGAAAAGGGTGGAATGAACATAACAGGGCATAGGTTATAGATGATGAGAGCAAAAGAAATAATAAATGGCTTGCAGGATTACTATCTGCTCGCCATGCGCGGACTTGCGGGAGTGGTCAGCAAGCCTTTTTATTTACGTGATACCATTGAACAAATGGATTATGCCGGCGCCGGATCTTTTTTTATTATTGTGCTTGTGGCGCTCTTTATAGGAATGGCCCTTTCTCTTCAGCTCTCTGCCGAGTTTGGCCGGCTGGGACTCAAGATGTACACCGGCAAGGCGGTTGGGATAACGGTTATCAGGGAAATTGGCCCGGTAATGGCTGCCCTGGTATTCACCGGGCGGGTTGGGGCTGGAATGGCATCTGAATTGGGGTCGATGGTGCTCGGACACCAGGTGGATTCCCTCAGGGTCTTCGGTGTGGACCCGGTAAAGAAGCTGGTTACGCCTCGTTTAATCAGTTCAATAATAATGCTGCCGATGCTCACAATCATAGGTGACGCACTATCGGTTTTGGGCGCCTATTACATCGTTGTATATGTAAGCAACCAGAGCGGCTATGTTTACTGGAGGGCTATCCGGGATGTCCTGATTGCCGAGAATATTATTGCGGGCTCTGTCAAACCTTTTATTTTCGGGTTCCTGATAGCGAGCATCAGTTGTTATAGCGGCCTGGTAACCCGTGGAGGGTCAGCCGGACTCAGACAGGCCACGACGAATGCTGTGGTCCTGTCGATCATATCGATAATTATCGCCGATTTTGCGCTTACCAGGATCTTGCTTTATATACTGGGGTTTTCGGTATGATAATATTCGACAATGTAAGCTTCTCATATGGTGAGCGCGCCGTTTTAAAAGGTGCAAGTTTCTCTATTGACTCCAGTGAGCGGGTGGCCATTATGGGCGCGAGCGGGGAGGGCAAGACCACAATATTGAAACTGATACTGGGGCTGTTAAGGCCTGATTCGGGTCGCATAACGGTTGATGGAGAAGACATAACAATTAAAAGTGAGAGTGAACTCAGGGATGTGCGCATGAAGTTCAGCATTGTCTTTCAGGAAGGAGCTCTTTTTGATTCATTGAGCGTAAAGGAGAATGTGGCGTTTTGCCTGCGTGAGTATACGAGACTTTCAGAGGAGGAATTGGACAGTCGTGTGCGGGAACTATTGAGGGTTGTGGGAGTTGATCACGCAATTGACCTTATGCCGGACGAATTAAGCGGAGGCATGCACAGGAGAGTTGCCATCGCGCGCTCTCTCGCTGCATGTGACCCGGCAATGTTCCTTTACGATGAGCCCACTTCCGGTCTTGATCCTGTCAATGCTGACGCTATATGCAGGCTGATCACCGATCTATCGAAAAATGGAAGGGGTTTTATCATTGTTACACATAAAATATATGATGCAATGCGCGTGGCGGCGCGGTTCATGTTTCTTAAAGAGGGTACGGTCGTGTTCGATGGGAACAGGGAAAAGCTTGAACAGGCCGATGTTCCGGAGATAAAGGTATGTATTCGTGAAGTCCACGGAGTCTGTTAGGGGGAAGCACCATGTTTGATATAAAAAAACAACTGATGTGGTCGAAGCTGAAGGTTGGTGTGGTTATAACTGTCGCTGTGGTCTTATTGCTTGTAACGGTTTTTTTTGCAGGAGGGATAGGGGATTTATTTATATCAAAAGTTATTATCCGGGCGGAAATCAAGGATGTCAAGGGGCTTAGGCGGGGCGCCCCGGTTTGGGTCTCGGGCATAGAAATAGGTTTTGTGAAGAACATAAGCCTTAATTCCCAATATGGCACTGAGGTCACAATGTCAATTATAGAGAGTGCCTTGCCTTATATAAGAACCGATTCCTATGCAAACGTAATTACCCAGGGTCTCCTGGGCGACAAATATATAGAGTTGACGGGCGGATCACTTGAAGCAGGTCAGATCAAGCCGGGCAGCGTCATAAAGGGCGCTGCGCAGCTGGAAGTGAAAGACCTGGTTGAGGCCAGTGCCACGTCCATGGCAAAAGTGACCGAATTTGTGAATAAGGTCGACATGATTCTGGAGCACTTCGAGAAGAGTGAGGGGACCGTTGCAAAACTGCTGAAAGATCCCGCCCTCTATGACACTTTGAAACAATCCACGACAACTCTCCTGGCGATATTAAAGGAGCTTAAGGAATCTGAAGGCTCCGCGAAAATGTTTATAAAGGACCCGGCCCTTTACAACAATATGCTTGCAGCCTCGTCCTCACTGGAGAAATTCAGCAGGACGATGGATGAGGGAAACGGCACTCTAAAGAGACTTGCAGCGAGCCCCGAGATCTACGATAACCTGAACAATGCATCCCGAAAGCTCGATTCCCTGCTCTCAGGGATTAATTCAGGCGAGGGGACAGCCGGGTTGCTTGTAAAGGACAAGGAGCTTGCCGCTCAACTGAAAGAAACCGTTGCAGGACTGAGTGACGCAGTGCTTGAATTAAAGGAACTGACCAAGGACATCAAGGCCCACCCAAAGAAATATTTTAAATTCAGCGTATTTTAAAAAAAGGTAATGGGTTATAGGTCATGGGTCATAGGAAAAGAATAAACCTATTACCCATAACCTATTACCTATGACCTGACTTTAAAACATATACCAGATCGGGCTCATGTTTGACGAAGTATTTAAATAGCAGCATGGTTATTGTGCCCTCAATAACGCCGAACAGCAAAAGGTGCTCCAGCGCCATGGCGGGGACTGCTACTGACAGCGGATATGGGGCATAGAGTGGCCTGCCGTCGGCGGCGTGAGCAATGAGGGGTTGGATGCCGAGTTCAACTGCGGTAACTATTGAAGCAACGGACAGGCCGCAATAGCCGGAAAAGAAAGCGGCTGCCGAAATCCTCCGCCCTGTTACAGCATTTCCCTTCACCAGTTTAAAGGTCCAATATGATACGAACGGTATTACAACGGCCATGTTGAAGCAGTTTGCTCCAATTGCTGTAATTCCTCCATCACCGAAAACGAGAGCCTGAATTATCAGCACCATGGATACGGCAATGACAGCTGTCCAAGGCCCAAGCAGAGTTGCAATAATACCTGCGCCCACAGCGTGGCCCGTTGTCCCGCCGGGAATTGGGATATTGAACATCATAATAAGGAAGGAGAACGCAGCTGCCATGGCCAGATAGGGGATGTATTTGGCCGAGAGTTCTTTTTTCAGCTTTTTCATTGAAACGGTCCAAAAAGCAAAAGATACGCCATACAAAGGGATATAAGTCTGAGGGCTTAAATAACCATCGGGGATGTGCATGGTGATCTCCTGTTCAAGCACAAAATAAAAGAGCCACAAAGGTCTCTTCAGGGATTTCCTATCTCGGGTCAGCCTTCGTGGCTTGCAACTTCAAAGTAAGGTTATCATTCAAAACCTCAAAAGGTCAATATTTATCGGAGAAGGCAAAAAGGGTCAGGTCTACACATTTCACAGATTAAGCGCTCCTCTCATTTTCTCAAGCCTCATCCGCAGATTCGCATCATCTAAAAGGAGTGATTCAAAACGTCTGCTCGCCAGAGATACCGCCGATTACACGACCCGAACAGGCAACGACTTTAAAACAAAATCACTATCCTCTGTCAAGTGTGCAGACCTGACCCTGTCGAGTTGTCGGGTTGACCGGGGAATGTGGCTGGAATAGATAGCTTTAATCAATGTAATAAACAAACTAATCCTATTTGTTCCTGATACAAACTATTTCACCGGATAGGCAAAGACATGTTTTCCTGCTAATATCTCCTTAAGAGGTGTGCGCGGTGTGAACAAGGCGGCGTTAACGCACCTATTCATCTTAGCTTAGCGCTCGCAACGGTCAGTGATAAACAAGAAAGGAGGATGTAATGGTTAAGACAGCGCTGTTTGTTCGCTTGGAGGCAAAACCCGGAAAGGAGGCTGAAGTGGAGGACTTTCTTCGCGGGGGACTTGCGGTAGTTATGGAGGAGCCAGCAACGATCGCTTGGTTCGCGATTCGTCTTGGGCCGTCGACCTTTGGAATCTTCGATGCCTTTCCTGACGAGGCAGGTCGTCAAGCCCACCTCTCCGGTCGTGTGGCTGCTGCGCTTATGGCAAAGGCGTCCGAAATACTGGCGCAACCGCCTGTTATCGAGAAGGTCGAAGTCCTCGCTGCCAAGCTGCCGCAATAAAGCCGTGTAGAAGATTCAGGGGACCCCTTGCTTAGTCAGGGAAGATGTTATGAATCGGGGAAGGTGTCTCCTGAATTCCACTATCACGTATGACCTCATAGGATCGTTGCGACTTTCTTCCTCTTAGTCGACGCGAGTTGCAATCTTCTGAATATGTTTGTTGCCGGAAAAAACCGTCAAAATCGGCATTCGTCGATGGTACTTATACTACACGAGAAACATTTTGATAGGATGTTGAATGCGGGTGGTACACAGCACTTTCGGAAGATGAGATCCCAAGGTCATTTCTCCCTATACTAAACGCCTACGGCCTCATTGATAGCATGCTAACTTTAACCAAGAAATGATAACTGTCCACTTAACACTGCGGGGAAGATTTGTCGCACTGTTGATGAGATGGTTGCAGGAGGTGACTTACATAGGTGGACATACCGAAAATCCGCGATTGATTGATACCATCTTAATCCGGCTTGATAAGCCGGTTTTTTTTATGAAATCCTTCTCTGAAACCAGGCGACAGGGTTGCGCGAAGGCTCAAAAAGATTATTTCGTGTCGATCAGGCCCTGCAATCTCCATTTAGGAAACACTCTCTCCTTGTTTTGAATGTTTATATTACGCAACACTCTCATTGCAATTGGCACAGTTTTCGAGGGGCAGGTCCGCTGCCTTAAAGGCTCAGGACGCTTCTTTAAACGTCCGTGCTTTATGCCCAGCTTATCCAGGCGCCACCTCAAAGTGCTCGGATTGACGCCAAGCAATTCCGCTGCACCACCAGGACCATGAATCCTTCCGTTGGCAATTTCCAGAACTTTGCTCAGGTGCAAAGCTATCGCTTCATCGAGGTTCAAAGGAGCTTCCTGTTGAGGAATGGTTTCTCTTGCTCTTTCTGCGGGAAGCAGCGAATCAAACATCAGTTGTGCTCCCCTGTGCAGTATCAACTCCCGCTCCACCAGGTTCACCAACTCACGGACATTCCCCGGCCAGGCATAGTCCATCAGCCTCTGCAAGGCGCCCGGCACAATGTTGGGAGCGATCGCAAAACCCAATTTCCTGCTTTTTTGCGCAACATAATAGCGGGTCAAGGCCGGGATATCTTCCTTCCTCTGCCGGAGCGGCGGCATGATAATTGGGAAGACGTTCAACCGGAACCAGAGATCCTCGCGAAACCGATTTTCCGAAACCATGCTTTCCAGGTTGCGGTGGGTCGCTGCTATCACCCTGAGATCCACAGGTATAGTCTTACTGCCGCCGACCCGCTCGAGGACACCGCTTTCAAGCACCCGAAGGAGACGCACCTGTGCCTGGAGCGGCAGTTCACCGATTTCATCCAGGAATATGGTCCCGCCGTCAGCGCGCTCGAAGCGGCCGCGCTTCTCAGCTACTGCGCCTGTGAACGCTCCTTTTTCGTGACCGAACAATTCGCTGTCTATGAGGCTTTCTGGAATTGCGCCGCAGTTTACCTTTATAAAGGGTTTGTCCTTTCGCGGTGACGAAAAATGAATAGCATTGGCGACCAGTTCCTTGCCCGTCCCAGTTTCCCCCAGGAGCAGCACTGTATTATTCAGCGGCGCAACCTGCCGGACCATCTCCATAACATCTCTCAATCCTGAATTCTCCCCTATAATCTCGTCTCCCGCCTGTAATATGAGTTCCCTGTTCAAAAAACGGTTGTCGTCGAGCAGGATGTCCCTGTATTTCAATAATCTTTCATGAGTCAGGGCATTTGAAAGGGCGATGGCAAAGGGTTCGGCGACGACATCGATCAGCTCGACGTGACTTTGAGTATACTTGCCCTCACCCTTGGCTCTGAGTGCGAGGGAGCCAATCCATTCCTGTTCTATCCAGAGCGGTAACACAAGCTCTGAGTTCCCTTTCAACTCCGATTTGATGAGATTGGTAACAGATCTGATTAATTCGGTGGAATCAGCGGAGCCGCGAATAAAAGGTTCGTGAACGTGTTGGTCCGGCGCCTGTAGCAGCGACCAGACTTTCTCGGAAACCGGGATAATATCAGGAATTTCGATCTTCCCATGCTCCGCGTGGGCCACTCTCCTGATTGCGCACAGGCCCTCATCACAAATGAAAAGGAAAAGGATGTCAAGTGGGAAAATCTGCCTCAAATACTCAAAAGCGCTCATCAGCGCGGTTTCTATATGAAGACTACCGCAGATCCGGACTGTCACTTCCCTGAAAAATTCATCTTTGTTGAGCATATTCACCAAACCTGATTATTCGCATGCATGGAATAATCTCAACATACTGCAATTATATCCTTGCCGACAATATATTGCAATCGTAATCGCGGCATATTGTTGTTGAAAAGAGACGGCCTTTTTCAGGCATTGATATTATTACATTTTTCCCCTGGCACATATATAGCTATAAAAGACAATGTGGACAAGAATCAAATAGATCATATAAAGGCGATGTTTACCGGATATGGAGAACTCGATGAAGAACTCAGCCACTAAACCGGCCTGCCCGGAAAGGCAATGGACTGTTAGAAAAGGGGCATCCCTCCGTCCGCCATCTGGCGGCTTCAGTCTAAAAAAGACTGATGGGGAAAGGACCACAACGGCAAGGCTGCTCTACATAACGTGTAACTTGGAACCAGTCAAGCTTTCCCGCAGTCTGACTGTGGGGTCAGAGTTCATTAAGGAATACCAGCGGTGCAACCCCGGGGACGAAATTCATTTTCTTGACCTCTACAGGGACAACATTCAGCTCATAGATACAGATGTGATAGCCGGGTATAAGAAAATGCTGTCCGGTCAGCCGCCTGCTGCACTGACATTTGATGAGCAGCGCAAGCTTGTAAGTATCTCGAGGTTTGTCGACCGGTTCATATCATTTGATAAATATGTGCCTGTAATATCGACATGGAACCTGGAATTACCATCGAAATTTAAACTGTACGCAGAATTATACTCCGAATTAAAAATGTTCATAGATACGGTGTATGTTCCCGGCAAGACCTATAAATACACCCCTGTCGGGACCAAGGCGCTCTTGAAAAACATGGGAAAGAAATGTCTGCTGATCCGCTCTACGGACGGCCTTACTTATGAGAAGGAAGAAGACCACTGCCTGCTCCAATTCAGTTCCGTCATGGCTTTTATGGGCATTGAGGCTTTCACGAATGTAATTGTCCATGGACCGGATGCAATCCCGGAAGCGGAGGAAGTCAGCAGAGAAGACATTAATAAAGCTCGGACAGTTGCCGCACTTTTTTGAAAATGGTAACGGAAAAACTGATAAGAATTTGAATTATTTAAAAGGAGAAGTGCTATGATAACAAATTTCAAAACTGTTGGAACTATTAAGCCAAGTGTTAAGAAGAAAGCACAAAGTGCGCCGGCCAAGCGCGTCATCAGCATCAACAAATCCGGAGCCTATTTTGAACTATGCGCCTGCAGCACCGAAGATTTTTCTGCTCTTGTGGAAATGTACGGAATTTTTTCGCCCAAACAGGCCTCACAGGGCCTCCCCCCCCAAAATCCTGAAGCCTGTTACAAATGGGTCAAACAACTCCGCGACATAGGGATTAATTTCCTTGCCCGGAGAAATGACAGGGTGATCGGCCATGCAGCGCTCGTTCCCAACCCGAACGGTAAGTCAGGAGAGTTTATTATCTTTGTTGACCAAAACAACAGAAATCTCGGCGCCGGGACAGAGTTGACGAGATTCACCATCGAAAAGGCCAGGGAACTCGCCTTTGATTCGATCTGGCTAACGGTGGAGAACTCCAACTTAATAGCAATAAAACTCTATCGCAATTTCGGCTTTCAGTTCAGCGATGAGGATATCTGCGAAAGAATCATGCTCCTCAAATTATGATAAATTTGTCACGGAAAACTACACAGTCTGTTTCCGCCGTTTATTGATCAAATTAATGCTATGCGGCAGTTGCCGCTCCACTTTTTTGTTCTATCCAATTCGGATAAAATTAGTGATCAGTCTATGGTGCTGGAACCTTTGTGGCTGTGCTTCTCGCCATTGAGTTTTTCCCAAGGTGTCTTATTCCAGCCGTATTCTTGCTGCAATTTCAGGTTCCTGAAATTGCGCGTTACTTGGTGAATGGTAGTGGGCAAGCTTTTCGAACAGCGTTAATTTCCAGTTGTATTGTCGAGCAAGTTGCGTCTTGCTGAAACTATCGACTGGTCGGTGCTGAGATGAGAGAGAAGTGTCCTTCCTGAAAACTCTCAGTAAGTGGTATCGTCACAATTGTGTTGAGTGCTTTTGGTAATTTAGTCCGGTCGGTTTTAATTATTGCCCGTAGAACATATGGAGAATTTTCACGGGCATTCCCTTCTCACATAGAAATGCTCCGGACAGTATTGTAGCAGAAGAACAACTTTGTTCTAAAATTATGGGAACAAAAAAGCGGGTATTTTTTAAATTCAACTAATTATAAGCTGGCAAGTTTATTGCTTATTAAACTTACATCAAATAAAGCTGATCTGAAAGGAGCTTACTATGAAAAGGATAGAGGCAATTATACGCCCCAGCAAGGTAACCCAGGTATGCGCCAGTTTGGAAAAAGTTGGCTATTCTGGCGTCACGATTTCCGACGTTGAGGGTCACGGAAACCAAAAGGGTACTACTGAACGTTCGATTCGCGGCGTAATTCATAGAATGCCTTTCGTGGAGAAAAAGAGAGTAGTATTAGTTGTAAAAGACAAAGAAGTTGACAGCATTCTGAAAGCTATTCGAGAGGCTGTGTGCACTGGCAAGATTGGAGACGGTAAGATATTCGTCTCGTCCATAGACGATGCCATGAGGATAAGGACAGGCGAGACCGGAGAAGCTGCAGTATAGCTGTGATTCGCGGTTGCAGAGTTCGGTTAAGCTTCGTGTGTAGTGTGTAAGGGGTCAGGTCTAAAATGTTTGACTTGCCCTTCTAGCGAAAACTGCGACGACTCAAGGTTTCGACGGACAGCCTTTCCATTGAAACGCTTATTTTATCCCGTAAAAAAGACTCGACAGAGCCGCAGGATAAATTTTTCTTTAACTTCCTGAAGTCGACGGCAGACTTGCTAACGATCGCGCTCAGTTAATAATGGCATTCTACAGGCAGCCTCTTCTCATTTTGCCTGTTGCTATGCTATGATGCCGCCGTGGAGGACTGAACCACCTGGAAGTCATCTGCACACCTTTAAATTACAAAAACATGTCTGAAAAGGAGGCGTTATGTCTGAAAGATTGGTTGACAAGGAAGATTCTATGCTGAAGAAAGCCCTAATGCTTTTGACACTTGTTCTTACGGTTTTACCTGACCGGATGCGCTACTGTTCCGATGGCCCCTACCGCAGACGACCAACTACGAAAGCAATTTTCTGCACCGACAGAAGGGAAAGCGGGCTTGTACGTTTACAGGAATTCAAATTTTGGCGCTGCGCTTACAAAGGTAATATACATTGATGGACAGTTAGTGGGAGCATCGGCCCCAATGACATACTTTTACAGAGAAGTCAATCCCGGTAAGCATACGCTATCTACGCAGTCCGAATTTGGCAACAACGATCTCATTATTATGACCGATCCAGGGCTGAACTATTATGTGCGACAATACATTAAGATGGGCGTTTTTGCTGGAGGAGCTAACCTTGAACCGATGCAAGAAGAGGATGGGGAAAAAGGCGTTTCGGAGTGCAAGCTCGCAAAATAGAACTTTACACTTAGGGACGGCTTCTTGATGAAGCCAAATTATGAAGGAACGCACACAAGCTCATCGATAATAAGTAAAGCCAGCTTAATGGAGACAAGATGTTTTGTCCAAAATGCAGAGCAGAATTTCAGCCCGGCTATACTAAATGCAGCGATTGTGACATCGATCTTGTCCCAGAGTTGCCCCCTTTAACTCCACCCGAATTTCTCGAATTTGATGAAGTCCTCTCCACAAATAGTCCAAGCGATGTTGCTTTTTTGAAATCTATTTTGGATGAGGATAACATAACTTATTTTTTTCAAGGCGAGCATGTCGCTCCTTATGTCTATCATGCTCTTCCTATGAGACTGATGATTCGAAGAGATCAGGTACAGAGAGCGATGGAGATTTTAAAAGATTTCAATCAATCACTTACATTTGGCGGTCTACTCAAGACTGACACAGATAAAGGAAAAGAAGAAACCTGAATGCTTCCTGGAATCAGCGTTTCTAAAAATGACCAAAATAGTTACGTTATTATCGATAATCAACTACTGGGATATAAGATTTCAAGCGTCTTCTTGGCACGATTCGGCCAAGACTTGTTTGCGAGTCTCGTCGCGCAGATACTCTAGCAACTCCTGCGAACTCAAGCGGCGCTGTTGAGTCTCGCACCTGATCCAATCCAACAACAACTTGCGTGTGGAAAGCTCCATGCCTTTAGTGCTAAGTGATACCGTGGTGCCGCAAGGACAGTTAGCAAGAGCCAGGGTTCCCATTAGCTGTGAGGTGTCCCATCTGCCAAGTTCTGCATCATAGGACATCATCGGCCCTATACGTTTGGTGACCAGTATATAGTCCCGGAGCGTGGCAAAACAACGGTCACAATTGGGGCAGACTTTGGGAAAAAGCCTCTCCAAATGTTTACGCATGATCCGTATGACATCAGTTTCGGTCATGGCAGATGAGGTCGTAGTCTAACCATTGTTAACATTCCATAATAATAGCATACCTTAGCTATGACAAATCGAAATTTTCGCGTGTTACAGTGTGAGGAAGGCAATCGCAGCGCTAATCAAAATGACGTTTATTGCTGGCCGTACCCTGCGCTTGACGGGCAGACGCGAGGTATGAGATTTTCTTGGTGTGCCAAACAAGGGAATGGTGTAAGGATGATTCCGGACAAGCCGGAATGACGGAGTCCTCGATAAGTCGTAGACTTTGGGGATCCAATGACATGATAACAGTGCTACTTTGCTCGATCTATCATCTTACTGATAATACCATCGTTTTATATGGACACTACACCGGCAAAAAACCAATCGTACCCACTACCATTTTTTGCCTTTGCCCGACCGGCATTGTATGCTGTATACTTTAATTTATAAAAATCATCTATAATCGTAGCGGGGACAGGAGGGAATATCGGACATGAAAAAATGGGATCCTTTTAAAGATACTTTTGTATTAAGGGAGCGGGCAAACAGGCTTTTTGAGCATGGAGCTCCCAAATCCTTAAGATTCGGAGATGCAGGAACGGGGGTATGGCTGCCTGCAGTCGATATTTATGAAACAGATGAAGCCTTCGTTGTAAAGGCGGAACTTCCCGAAGTGCTGGAGACAGATATTAATATTATAGTGGAGGACAATACCCTCAAGATCAGCGGCGAGCGCAAGTCCAGGCGGGAAGGGAAAAGCTACTGTCAGATAGAACGGTATTACGGCTCCTTTTCACGGTCCTTTGTTTTGCCTTCCATAGTTCAGAAGAGCGAGATAAAAGCGATACTCAGAGATGGGATACTCGATGTAATTATTCCCAAAAATGCAGGAGCCTTGACCAGACACATCGAGATCCAGGGTCTGTGAATAAATATCTTGTACATTCAGGCGCTCAGATTTGGGTCAGATTTGGCTGATCTGATTGAGCAAAACCGCAGGTGTAGCAGCGCTACATTGAGGATTTTGCGACTGAGGATCGGTCGAAGATGACTCAAAGCTGAGATGAATCAATGTGCAAGTTATTTATTCGCAGACCCTAAAAAGGAGAAACAGGACGCTATGGGCGGGATACGAATTGCAATTGCCGGAATCGGCAACTGTGCGAGCTCTCTCATACAGGGCATTGAATACTATAAGGCAATAAAACAGGGAGATCCCGACAGTTCTCCCGGACTCATGCATTATAATCTCGGAGGATACCTACCCGGAGATATTATCATAGCCGCGGCTTTTGATATAGATGCCAGAAAGGTCTATAAGCCGCTTGAAGAGGCGATATTTGCAAAACCGAATTGCACAAAAGTATTTCGCCCCCAAATAAGCGGTCCTTCACCCTTGCAGACAGTAATAGTGCAGATGGGCGAAGTGCTTGACGGGGTTGCGGCGCATATGGCTGATTATCCTGAGGACCGGAGTTTCATTGTTGCAGAGGAAAGGCCATGCGATGTGGTCAGGGTGCTCAGGGAGAGCGGTGCTGAACTGTTCCTTAATTACCTGCCTGTCGGCTCGGAAGACGCAACGCGTTATTACGCAAACGCCTGCCTTGAGGCCGGCGTGGCCTTTATAAACTGCATCCCTGTATTTATTGCCTCAGAAGACGAATGGATCAGCCGGTTTGAGAAAAAAGGGCTCCCCCTGATCGGCGATGATGTCAAGTCACAGGTTGGGGCTACTATTATACACCGTGCCCTCGCGAAACTCTTCATGGACAGAGGCGTAAAAATAACGCATACCTATCAGCTAAACGTCGGCGGCAACACCGACTTCCTTAATATGCGCAGCCAGACCAGGCTTAAATCAAAAAAAATATCGAAGACAGAGGCTGTTTGCTCTCAAATCACTCACCAGCTGCAGGGTGATGATATTCATATAGGCCCCTCTGATTATGTGCCGTGGATGAATGATAACAAAGTCTGCTTTCTCAGGATTGAGGGGCAGGGGTTCGGAAATATTCCAGTGAACCTGGAATTGCGCTTGTCGGTTGAAGATTCTCCAAATAGTGCCGGCGTTGTCATAGATGCAATACGGTGCTGCAAGATCGCAAGAGACAGGGGCATCGGGGGCGTACTGCTTTCGCCGGCCGCATTTTTTATGAAACATCCTTATAAACAGTTCTCTGATGAGGAGGCAAAGAGTATGGTAGAGGAGTTTATCACAGGGGCCAGGGAGCGGTAGTTGATCAGCGCGAAGCTTGGACACATACTGGATAAGCCGCTTACTCCGATAGCCAAACTTATACCTGCAAGCCCAAACGTTTTAAGTGTCGCCGGTTTTGCCGTCACTCTTGCGGCGGCCATGCTTATCCCTTTTAATACAACAGCAGGCGGTCTCGTGATCCTGATAGGCGGGTCGTTTGACCTCCTTGACGGTGTTGTCGCGCGTACGAATGGAAAAGACACCAAATTCGGGGCGCTGCTCGATTCGACCCTGGACAGGTATGCGGATGCCGCTCTTTTTCTTGCCATTATATGGTTTTTCTTCAAAGAGGACAATCTGATCGGGATATTTTTTACTATTTGCGGCATGGTCGGAGCTTTCCTGGTCAGTTATGTCAGGGCTCGTGCCGAAGGCCTCGGAGTCCCTTGCAACGTGGGTTTGTTAGAGAGGCCCGAGCGCATACTGCTTTTGGCTGCAGGGTGCCTGTCCGGAAGGCTTTTCCCTGTTATGCTCGTACTGTTTGCGCTGAGCCATATTACGGTTGTTCAAAGAGTTGTGTACGTTTATCGTCATGCGAAGCAATAAAACGCGTGAAGAGTTATTGCGTTTATGGTGCTGCGCAAAAGAATTATTTTATTGAAGTTCATTGCGGTTAACACCGAACGCTGAACGCTATAACGCTATAACGTTTTTTGTGATATACTTGTGAAAAGGAGGAAAGTGGATGGTGGATCACACATGGTTGATCATAATGACAAGCGCTGTTTTTTTCATACTTATACTCGGCATGTTTACTGTAATAGGCTTACATATCTACGCAATATTTGAGTTGAGAAAGGCGGTTGCTTCTTTCAACAGCTCCTTAAAAAGCGCAGAGGAGCGGCTGAACCCTGTCATCCTTGAAACAGAGCGATTTCTCAGGAGCGTACGGAGAATTACCGATGACGTCGGGGTTGTGACCGATGCGGGGCGTGACATTGCCGAAGTCGGCAGGGACCTGGCAATTAACCTGAAGACGCTCAGCTGCCTTCTCAACGGCATCGGCGAAGGGCTGTCATTAAGGGCTTTCGGTGTGAAAGCCGGGGTAAAAACAGCAATCGATGTCTTAATAAGTCAACTTAAAGAAAGGAGGTAATACTATGAAAGATGAGGAAGGGTTCAGTTCAGGTTCTGTTTTGCTGTCATTCCTCCTGGGCGGCATGGTAGGGGCCGGTCTGGCACTGCTCCTTGCCCCCCAGTCAGGACCCGAGACACGGAAAAAAATATTGGATATCGCTGATGATGTGAAGGAAAAGGCCGGCGAGTACGTGTCCCAGGCGAAGGAAAAAGTCACCTCGACTGTTGAGAGGGGAAAGAGCTTCGTCGATGAGAAGAAGTCGTTGATTACGGCAGCTTTTGAGGCCGGCAAAGAGGCTTACGAGAAAGAAGTACAAAAGTAAGCATGCATGAAGTATCTATTGCTGAGAGCCTTCTGAAAATTGCTGTTGATGAATGCAAGAGGAGTGGATATACCAGAATAAACAATGTAAGGGTGTGTATCGGCAGTGCCTCTGGTGTAATGCCAGAGGCATTGCTTTTTGCCTTTAATGCGCTAAAGAGCGAAACGATCGCATCGGGCGCCTCTCTTATGATTGAAGAAGTTCCGATTGCCGGCCACTGTTCTGCGTGCAGTGTCGATTTTACGACATCTGAAAAGTTTGTGCTCTGCTGTCCTCAATGCGGCAGCAACGCTTACACCTTGCATTCAGGTCGTGAGCTCGACATAAAAGACCTGGAGGTCGATTGATAATGAAATTTAAAGTTGCCTCAAAAATACTTGAAGCGAATGAGAGAATCGCCCGGGAAAACAGGCGCATTTTTTCAGACGCCGGGGTTTACGTAATCAACCTTATGAGCTCTCCGGGCGCTGGAAAGACATCGCTGCTTGAAACCACCATTGCGGGACTGAAACACAAGCTGAAGATCGGGGTGATAGAAGGTGATATTACAGGCACTGATGACGCAGTCAGGATAAACCGTCTCGGGGTGCCCGTTGTGCAGATAAATACCGGCGGCGCGTGCCATCTGGATGCCAACATGATCAATGAGGTCATTCCTGACCTGCCGATCGGGGAATTGGATCTCCTTGTTATCGAGAATGTGGGTAACCTTGTCTGTCCCGCCGAATTCCAGGTAGGTGAGGACATGAAAGTGATGGTCCTCAGTATCGCCGAGGGTCATGATAAACCCTTGAAATATCCTCTTATGTTCCAGGAGTCATCAGCACTTGTTATCAACAAAATAGACCTGAGTCCGTTTCTCGATGTCGATATTGATAAGATAAAAAATGATTCCCTCTCCCTGAATCCATCAATAAAAATATTTGAACTCTCCTGCAAGTCGGGGAAAGGCGTTGACCAATGGACCTCATGGCTTCAGACGCTGACTACATGACCCTTGCCATCAGGGAGGCGGAAAAGGCATTTAAGAAAGGCGAGGTCCCGGTCGGTGCGGTGCTCGTCATCAATAATAGGATAATTGCCAGGTCTCATAATAAGAGAGAGGCCGCTTTCGATCCCACCGCCCACGCGGAGATTTCAGTGTTGAAGTCCGGCGCCCGCAAGATAAAGAATTGGCGGCTTTCAGATGCAACCGTTTATGTGACAAAAGAACCGTGTATAATGTGCGCAGGAGCGATGGTCAACGCGCGTTTGGGCAGGCTTGTATACGGCTGCCGGGACAGCAAGGGTGGCGGCGTAGACAGTCTCTATAGTCTGCTGTCCGATAAGCGCCTGAATCATCAGGTTGATATTGTTTCAGGCGTGCTGCACGACGAATGTGCTATCCTGCTGAAACAGTTTTTCCAGGCACGGAGGGGAAAAGCCGAGGGTTGGAAGACAGAGGGTCGGAAGACTAGAGGGTCGGAGGGTTAGCAGCACTTCTGACTATCCAGTCTACCAGTCCTCTAATCCTCCAGCCCTCCAGCCCTCTAACCTTCCGACCCTCCAACTCTATACCATGACCTGCTTGCGGTCCAGCACGTATCCGCGCGTGCTTATAACGATTTCTTCAACACGGATATGTTTTCCCGCTATTTCCATGCCTCGCTCTACTATCACCGGCAGTTTTGAGCAGCAGGGCACCTCCATAATAACGACAGTTACGCTCCTGATGTCTGCTGTTCTGAAGATATCCGCGAACTTCTGAATGTACTCCTCTGCATTGTCGAACTTGGGACACCCCATCATGATTGTTTTGTTCTTCAGGAAATCTCCGTGGAAGTCCGGATAGGCAACAGGAGTGCAGTCCGCTGCGATCAGCAGATCTGCGCCTTTCAGGAAAGGGGCAGTAGGAGGCACCAACCGTATCTGCACCGGCCAGTGTGTAAGCGCCGAAGCCGAACTTATCCGGTTCACGTGGGCGGCGGGCCTGTTTGCTTCGCTGCAGGGAGAACTGCCGAAAATCTGGAGCCGGCTCGAAGGGCAGCCGCAATCGAGCGTGCGGCCGGCCAGATACTGTTCTGTCGCGTGCTCATCGAACGCTGGTGCTTCACGCTCGGTTATTTTTATCGCCCCCTGGGGGCACTCCTTGAGACAGGCGCCAAGCCCGTCGCAATATATTTCAGAAACCAGACGGGCCTTTCCGTCAATGACCTGAAGCGCACCCTCTGCACATGAGTGGACACACTCCCCGCAGCCGTTACAGAGGTCCTCGTTGATCTCCACAATCTTTCTCATTGTTCCCATTTTGTTTTTCCTCCTCGCACAGTAACATTGCTATCTGCCTTGGCAGTCTCCGGTGCACTGCTTACCCTCTCTTAATTATAACAGTTGAAGCTGAGACAGTCTTTGACTTAAATCAATAAAGCATAACGCTGCTTAAAAGCGCGCCTGTGTTGACAAGAGCGGGGGGGAATGATTAAAGTGGTTTTTTAGACAGGATCCACAGGAGGAACATCTGGAGAAGCTGCCATTTCATAACGGCGCCTATATCACCGGCCCGTCAAAGGTCTCTTTATTTGCGAAGAGAATGCCTTCATTCAGATTTTACCGGAGGATGGCGGCTATAGTGTTCAGGGCGAGCTCTCTGGCAAAACGTGGACGATACGGAGACGGGGAATGGTCAGACAGCAGCCTGGCTATCATGAAAGCGCTGGAAAATGTCGGCGTCCTGTTCGAAATGACCGGGGCCGATCATTTTATGAATCTTGAAGTCCCCTGCGTCTTTATAGGGAACCATATGAGTGCGCTCGAAACATTCGTTCTGCCCTGTATCATTGAGCCCTTCAAGGATGTCACCTTCGTGGTAAAGCAAAGCCTCATCGACTACCCGGTATTCAGATATGTAATGCGTTCAAGGCGCCCTATTGTTGTCAGCCGCGCAAACCCGCGGGAAGATCTGAAGGCCGTACTGGAAGGCGGCACAGAGAGACTTAATGCCGGAAGGTCGGTCATTATTTTCCCTCAGACGACAAGGACTCCTGCTTTTGATCCGGCACAGCTCAACACGATAGGGATCAAGCTTGCAAAGAAGGCCGGGGTCCCGGTAATTCCGGTTGCTCTGAAAACCTGTGCATGGGGCAACGGAAAGCATCTCAAGGATTTCGGGAGGATCGACCCTTCCCAAAAAGTCTACTTTGCTTTCGGCGAGCCGCTCGCCATCACAGGGAATGGCGCAGCGGAGCACAGGGAAATCATAGAATTTATCAGCAACTCGCTGAGAGGCTGGGAACATAAAGTAATGTGAATAGTGAAAGGCGAAGAATAGAGGGTCAGAGGGTTAGTAGCACCCTCTGATTATCCAGCCCTCCGGCCCTCTAACCTTCCGACCCTCCAATTTCACGTTTTAACATGAATGTCATCATTTTGTAACAATCTGTGGGCGATACTGAGAGAAAACAAAATATCGTGATGAGGTGAATAAAGATGAAACGATTTACAAAATTTTGGATAGCCATGGCCGTAACAACCTCGCTGCTGCTGTTATGTGTCATACCAACGGCGTTTGGCGGGTCGCGGGCCGGGGACCCGATTATCTCAGACCAGCCCCGGAGCGACGCCGGACGGGACATCCTTAAATACTTAAGGCATCCGGCAACGAAACATGCGCTGTCACGGAAGCATCTCGTGAAATTGCTGCGGAAGCGCATCAAGTACGTCTTCGTTATCTTCAACGAGAACCACTCATTCGACAACGAGTTCGGCACTTTCCCTGGTGTCAATGGCTTATACTCCGACGGCCATAAACCCCGTTCTGCCGCGAACACGCCGGGCTTTATCCAGTCCTATACTGACCTCATCAGCGGCGAGAACATCAAGGTCCAGCCGTTCAGGATCGGGCCTGAGCAGAACTCCACCGTAGTTGACAGCGTAGACCACTCTCACGTTGGACTCGCAGCCAAGCTTAACGTGGTGAACGGCGCTCCTCAGATGGACAAGTTTGCCTATGATGAGTATCACCGCTTTGCGAAAAACGGAGGGACGGCCAACAACTCCAAGGGCAAACAGTTCGCTCGCCTTGTGATGTCGCACATCGATTGCGATACTATTCCGTTCTTCTGGAAATGGGCCAGCCATTTCACGATCTTCGACAACATCTTTGCGACCGAGGACACGCCCTCCACCCCAAACGCGGTGGCCATGATCGCCGGGCAGTCAGGTGAAACGCAGTGGGTCAAGCACGGCCCTATCGGTCAGACCTACGCCGACGTGAACGGACACTCAGGCTCCACGCAGGGGCCGCCGCTTGTGAACGACCCGCAACCCTTCTACGGCTCGCAGTTCGACACGACCACGGTCGACAAGCAGCCCGCCGGACCTAAAGAGGACTACGCAGACAAAAACATAGCCTCGAACCTGACCTTCGCAAGTCTGCCGCTTACCTTTCTTGGTCGCAATATAAACACAGTTATGGCGAAGAACCTGAACCAGTCTTTCGACCTGCCGGATCTTCGGAAAGACATCCCGTTCATTGCTCGTCTGGGGTCCGAGGCCGTCAACTGGCGCTGGTACCAGGAAGGATACGACCTCGAAGCAACCGATTCCAACGGAGTAGTTTCTCACAATTCCTATGTAAGCCATCATCAGGGTCCGCAGTATTTCGGCTATCTCGCCGACACGCCGCCGGTTCGCCAGAACCTCCGCGGCATGACTGACTTCTTCAACGAGGTGACAAACAATGCTCTGCCCAAAGGCGGTGTTTTTTATATCCGGGGCGGCTACACGAACCAGATGGGGCTGAAGCCGCCGATTACCAACCCCGATACTCCTGCAGATGAGATTATCGCTATTTACAAGGCGAAGGCGGGCGACGACGATCACCCGGCCTATACCGACCGGCAGCTCAGCGAGGCTATGGCAGCCCGTGTGATCAACGTAATAGCGGCAGATCCGAAACTCTGGAATAAGAGCGCTATCATTATCACGTATGATGAGTCAGATGGATTTTTTGACCACGTGCCGCCCCGCATACTCTCCTACGGGCCTGATGGACTGCCGCTTTCCAGGGGTGTCCGGGTGCCCCTGATCCTGATCTCACCATATGCGAGGACTCATGCCGTGTCGCATGCTGAAGGCGATCATAACGCAATAATCGAGACGATAAACGACATCTTCGGTCTGCCACCGCTCGCGAGTCTGCCCGATGAGGCGGAAGCGCTGAAAGCCGGCAACTCCCCGTCGTTCAACAAGTTCGGCCCGTCCGGATTCGAGCAGAAATATCTCGGGCCCCGCGATATAAACTCACGTGTCACCGACAGTCTGCTGTCCGGCTTCGATCCGATGCGCCTGCAGGGCGTTTTACCGCCGCTGCCGGCTTCGTTCGCAAGGATTCCGGACAATATTGTGTACGAACTGCCGCATTATGACGGGCACGGTTGTCAGGCCATAGGGATCGAGCCGGAGGATGCTCGACAGGGTCTCATCAACAAAATCCCTTCCGGCTTTAACCCGCTGCCGAGCACTTACCCGGCGGCCAACTAAGATTTGTATGGTTAATGCTGAATCTTCAGGACACCTGTCCATTGAATCAAGTTCCGGAAAGTGCGGATTGAAGGCCGTTCAGAACTTCTTCAAGTTCTTCCCATGAGGTGTATCTGCCGAGACTGAACCTGATCGCCCCCATGCCCTCCTCCGGAGAGACCCTCATCGCAGCGAGTACACCAGAGAGAGTTACCGAGCCGGCGTGGCAAGCAGAGCCGGTGGACGCAGCTACCTCCGGCAGCTTCGCCAGGATCTCTGCGCCGATTCTGCCGACGAAGTTGACATTGAGCGTATTGGGGAGTCGCTCAGTCGGATGGCCGTTCAGAGATACCCCTTTCCCAAAGTTCTCCCGCAGTTTCTCCCAGAAAAGGTTGCGCAGTTTCTGCGCCTGGGGCATGCCGATCCAGCGGTGAGCAACGCCGCAAGCGGCACCGAGCGCCACTGCCAGGAGGACGTTTTCTGTGCCGGCCCTTCTCCCCCTCTCGTGCCCCGCTCCATGGATGAAGGGTTCGATTGTTGCCTCCTTTCTGATGTAAAGCGCTCCGATGCCTTTCGGCGCATACAGTTTGTGCCCGGCGACAGAAAGGAGATCCACACCCAGTTCATCCACTTTGGTTGGAACCTTTCCAACGCTCTGGGCCGCGTCGGTATGGAATAAAACCCCCGCATGTCGCGCTATAGCAGCGATCTCCGGAATCGGCTGGATTGTCCCAACCTCATTGTTGGCGTGCATGACCGTAATGAGAATGGTCCCCGGCGAAATCGCGCGCCGCACGTCATCAGGGTCAACTCTGCCGAAGCGGTCTACGGAGAGCACAGTGACTTTCGCCCCGAGCCTCTCCAGGAAACAACAGGGATTAAGTATTGCCGGATGCTCAACAGCCGTGGTAATAATATGGCTGCCTTTTTCCCGGTTTGCAAAAAAGGCTCCCTTGAGGGCATGATTGTTCGCTTCGCTCCCGCCGCTGGTGAAAACTACCTCCATAGGGTCGCAACCGAGAAGGTCAGAGACCTGTCTTCGCGCCGTCTCCACTGCCTCCCTGGCCGGTGCACCGGCCCAATGAAGGCTTGAGGGGTTGCCATAGTGCTCTGTCAGAAACGGCTGCATCGCTTCAACAGCTTCCGGTGCTATGGGGGTGCTGGCGTTGTAATCAAGGTAAATCTTTATGTCCATCACTCTAAAACCACATAACTCTTCACTTTTGCCAGTCTTTTCCCCTTTATGCCCAAATCCTCGATCCGGGCGATCCTTCTCTCCCGCCGCATCTTCAATATCCTGCAGACAGTGTCTGGTCCCAGGCCCGGCACCCTCAGCAACGCCTCTCTGTGTGATGTATTCATTCTGACAGGATAAAATTCGGGATGGTTTTCAGCCCAGACTTCTTTTGGGTCCTTATCCAGGCTCAAATTACCGTGATTATCGAGAAGAATGTCCTGTCTGGAGAATCCATACTTGCGAACAAGAAAGTCAGCCTGATACAAACGGTGTTCCCGGATAAAAGGCTTTCCCGGAGTTGTTAGAAACTGTCTTTCGCCCGGGATGTCCGGTTCTCCCAGCCCCTTCTGATAGGCGGAGAAGTACACGCGCTTGAAGTGCAGACGATTATACAAACCGAACATATGTTCTATGATTTCTGAATCTGTCTCGTCAGAGGCGCCCACGATAAACTGGGTGGTGCACTTGATTCTCGAGAACCTGCTGCCGGGAGCCGTAAGCTTGCCCATCAACTCCATCGGACGGACAATATCGGTCACGTAATCTTTTTTGTTCGAAAGCATATCAAAGTGTTTTTTGCCCGGGGTCTCGATATTGAGCGACAACGCGGTAGCCAGAGAAAGAGAATCCTCAATTGCCGCGTCAGATGCGCCGGGTATAACTTTCAGGTGTATGTATCCCTTAAAATGATGTTTGTATCTCAGGATGCGCGCCACTGTATTGATCTTTTCCATAGTATAGTCCGGGTCCCTGACGACCGCGGAACTGATGAATAGGCCGAAGCATTTCCCTTTCTGCAGATAGTCCAGAAATGTCTGGACTATCTCTTCAGGTTCGAGCGTGCAGCGCCGGACAGTCGTTTCAGACCTGAGCGGGCAGTATTTGCAATCGTTTGTGCATACGTTGGAAAGAAGGGTTTTCAGGAGCACGGAATATCCGCCCTGAGGAAGCGTAACAGGATAAAGCCACTTACCGTCCAGGCCCCTTTTGCGCCGGTCTTCCTTGTTGGAGCCGCAAGCGCAGGCCAGGTCGTATTGCGAATCTTCCGAGAGTATCTTAAGCTTTTCGATACGGTCCATGGGTAAATTGCCTTCAACAATTATATCACATGAGTTCGAATTGTGTCCGTCCTTGAATTATGACGGATTCACACTTACGGTCAACATCATATCAAAAAAAGCGCGGCACGGTGATACCCGTTATCTGCAAGGGAAAATGATTCCTGACAAGCCAACATTACCAGAATTAGGCGCCTTAGGCAGGCGCACTTAGTCGCGGGAATGACCGTGGCGGGCGATTGCCTGCGGCCATAACAACACCAGTTGCGCTTGCTCTATTATTCTTTGTTGCCCTACAATATATTCATGCCGATCGGTCTTATAAGCGGAAGCGGACTTTATGATATCGACGGACTCGAAATAAGAGAGGAAATATCGCTCTCCACCCCTTACGGGCCCCCTTCATGAACCTATAAACTCGGCGACCTCGATGGTTCGGAATTGGCATTCCTGGCCCGCCACGGTGTCCCTCATCGCATCCCTCCTCACAAGGTAAACTACCGGGCAAACATGTGGGGGTTCAAATCCCTGGGAGTGGAAAAAATAATATCGATCGGCGCCGTCGGGGGTATAAAAAGTGATATGCAGCCCGGCTCCTTAGTGATTCTTGACCAGATTATTGATATGACGATGGGTGCGCGTGCAGCCACGTTCTATGACGAGGAGAAGGTTGTGCATGTCGATTTTACTCATCCCTATTGCGCCGAAGTGAGGGATATCTTTATAAAGGCAGCCGGCCATATCAGCCTGCCGGTCAAAAAAAGCGGAACGTATATCTGCGTCAATGGGCCGCGGCTCGAGACAGCAAGGGAAATACAGTTTTTTTCATTGATAGGCGCAGACGTGGTCGGGATGACGGCAATGCCGGAAGCTGTACTGGCGCGTGAGCTCGAGATGTGTTTTGCCGGCATTTCTGTTGTGACCAATTATGCCGCAGGCATTGCAGGCGCCAGGCTGACGACCACCGAGGTAGTGGAGGCGATGAGGAATTCTCTTGACGCGATAAAGGCTCTGCTGAGGGCGGCTGTCCCGCGGATACCGGCGCACCGCACCTGTGCCTGCAAAGATGCATTGAAGGATGCGGGAATATAGACGATCCTAAAAGTGAGAAGTGAGACGTAAGAAGTAAAAAGTAACGGCAAAGACCGTGAATAGTGAATAGTGAATAGTGAATCGAAAAGGAAAAGTCTTTTAAGAAGTTTTTTTCTTGTTTTTACGATTCACGTTTCACGATTCACGGCCTTCGACTCCTTGACAGTGTATATATAATCTTATTATCATTAAGGACGTGCGTTATAGCTCAGGAATATCAATCCTGTAACGCTGCACACCAACGCTGATGGAGGACTCATGTCAGGGCATTCCAAGTGGTCACAGATAAAACATAAAAAAGCCAACACAGATGCAAAGAAAGGCAAGTCTTTCACCAAGATTGTTAAAGAGATATCTGTGGCTGCCAGGACAGGAGGCGGCGACCCGGACGGCAACCCCCGTTTAAGGACTGCCATTGAAAAGGCAAAAGAAGTTAATATGCCTTCGGATAATATAAAAAAGGCCATAATGAAAGGCACAGGGGAATTGCCGGGTGCGACTTATGAGGAAAACGTCTATGAAGGGTATGGACCTGGCGGTGCGGCGCTTCTTATAGAGACCCTCTCGGACAACAAGAACAGGACCGTATCTGAAATAAGGCACATCCTTTCAAAAAATGGGGGGAGCCTTGGAGAGGCGGGGTGCGTTGCATGGATGTTTGAGAAGAAGGGATACTTACTTGTGGAAAAATCCAAAGCGGATGAAGATACATTGTTGTCGCTCGTTCTCGATGCCGGAGCCGAAGACATGATAAACGACCCAAAGGAAGACAATTATGAGATCAAGGCGTCGCCTGAGAATCTCAATGCTGTAAAAGAGGCTATTGTCAGAGGGGGCTTGCCGGTCCATGTTGCGGAAATAACCATGCTCCCCAAGAGTTATGTCCCGCTTGAAGGCAGCACATCCGATCAGATGGTCCGCTTGCTTGATGCACTGGAAGATAATGAAGATGTGCAAAATGTCTACAGCAATTTTGACATATCTGATGAAGCAGTAGGCAGCGTAAAGTAGAGCAAGCGCTATTAATGTTGAATTAAGGATGAAATAATTTATTTTATATTTAAACTCCACAATTCAGCATTCAAAATCCAACATTTTTAATAAGGAATTTATGGTCGAATCCATCCGCGTTACATTCAAAAGGAAATTCCTGGCAGGTCTTATCGTCACTGTGCCGGTGGTTTTTACTGTTCTCGTCCTTGCAGGACTTTTTAAGTTTGTCGACGGCATCCTGAGCCCCTTCTTCGATTTGCTTCTTGGCGTGCATATTGCCGGACTCGGTTTTATAACCGCTATAGGAATAGTGTTTCTTATAGGCATCATTTCCACGAATGTTTTCGGCAAGAAGCTCCTGGATCTCGTGGAAAAGATTTTTTTAAACATTCCGGTATTTAAAAGCATCTATACTGCCATAAAGCAGCTGGTCGATGCTTTTTCACCCGAAAGCAACAGCGCTTTCAAACGATTTGTCATGGTCGAGTACCCGAGGTCCGGTGTTTACGCCTTCGGCTTTATGACCAAGGAATGTACCATACAGTCCGCTGGCCGGGATCTTTGCATGAAGGCTGTATACATCCCTACGAATAACCTTTACCTCGGTGATATAGTTCTGCTCGATGACCGGAGCATCATTTACACTGACATACCAATAGAAGACGGGATCAGAATCATTCTCTCAGGGGGAATCGCAGCGCCGTCATTCATAACCGAATCACCGGATGCTTTGAAAAAGACGCCTGTTGATGTCCTGGCTCATTCAGAGGGGGGGCATTAAGGTGAACCTCGCTGCGGTTGTCCTTTCTGCGGGCCTCGGTACGCGCATGAAATCGGCCATACCCAAGGTCCTTCATCCGCTGCTGGGAAAACCGATGGTACAGTATGTGGTTGAAGCGCTTACAGCACTGAAACCGGTAAAGACCGTTGTTGTGACCGGCATACAAGGTGACGGGATACGTGATGCATTGCGGAACTATCCTGTTTCCTTTGCTGTCCAGACGGAACCTAAAGGAACGGGGGATGCCCTCAAGGCGGCGGTAAAAAAACTGCGGGGCTTCACGGGTACTTTGCTGGTGGTCAGCGGCGATACGCCCCTTATTAAACCGGCGACACTGGAGGCATTTTTAAAACTCCACCGGAAAAACAGGGAAGCCCTCTCTCTGATCTCCTTTATTGCAGACGGCGGCCATTCCTACGGCAGGATCGTCAGGGAGGGCAATAAACTGCGGGCAATTATAGAGGACAAAGATGCAGATGAGGAACAGAAAAAGATAAGGGAAGTGAACAGCGGCATTTACGCGATTGAAGCTCCGCTGCTGAAGCTTCTGAATAAAATTACCATAAACGGGGCCAAAGGTGAATACTACCTGACAGATATTGTCGGCCTGGCGGTCGGCGCAGGCTGCCGCGCCGGTGCTTTTCTTCTCGGGGATGAGAACGAATTAACCGGAATAAACACCCGCGGGGACCTATACAGGGCTGTGCATTATCTCAGGGATGAAATCGCGGCCGGGTTCATGGACAAGGGTGTCACGTTTATAGATAAGGCATCTGTATTTGTGCATCCCGAATCCGTTATCGGCACTGAAACAGTAATTTATCCAAATGTTCATATAGAGGGAAGGACCTTTATCGGCAACGGATGCACAGTGTATCCGAACTCCAGAATTATAGACAGCACGATCGGCAATAACGTAATCATCAAGGACTCTACTGTTATTGAATCATCGGCAATTAATGAAGGCGCTTCAATAGGACCGTTTGCCCATATCAGGCCGGGGTCGGTCATTGGTAAGAATGCCAAAATAGGAAACTTTGTCGAAGTGAAAAAATCCATCATAGGCAGCGGCACAAAGGCGTCGCACTTGAGTTACCTTGGTGATGCCGAGATCGGAGAGCATGTGAATATCGGGGCCGGTACTATAACGTGCAACTATGACGGCAGGGTAAAGCATAAGACCCTGATAGAAGACAACGCATTCATCGGAAGCGATACGCAGTTTGTTGCCCCTGTCAGGATTGGGAAAGGCGCTTATGTGGGGGCCGGCTCAACCATTACCAAAGATGTCCCTCCCCTTGCGCTTGCCGTCAGCAGGACGGAACAGAAGAATGTCGAAAAATGGGCGCTGAGAAAAAGACAGGTGAGAAGTAAGAAGTAAAAAGTGAGAAGTGAGGAGTTGCTATGTGTGGGATAATCGGGTACATCGGCGGGAGGAATGCCATTTCGATGGTGATGGATGGCTTGAAGCGCCTCGAATACAGGGGATACGATTCCGCCGGAATCGCCTTTCTTTCTGAGGGCGAGGTAAGCGTCAGGAGATGCAAGGGGAAGATCTGCGCGCTTGAGGCAATTACAGACGCTCTCACGAAACAGAGCAATCTTGCCATAGGCCACACGAGATGGGCCACGCACGGCAAGCCTTCGGATGAAAATGCTCACCCCCACCGGTCAGGCGGCATAGTCGTTGTTCATAACGGCATAATCGAGAACTATGTGGAACTTAAACATGCGCTTCAGGCCGAAGGCTTTACTTTTACTTCCGAGACCGACAGCGAGGTGCTATGCCATCTCATTAATAAGCATGCGGCCCTGGCGCCTTTTGAAGAGGCTGTCCGGAGAGCGATCAGGGAAGTAACCGGCGCCTATGCCTTTGCGGTCATCAATGAAAAGGAGCCTGATAAAATTATTGCTGTAAGGAAAGAAAGTCCTCTTGTGATCGGATTGGGTGATGGAGAATACTTTCTTGCCTCTGATGTCCCGGCTTTCCTGAGCCATTCCAAAGAGGTGATATTCCTCGACAACAATGAAATGGCTATACTCCATAAAGACGGGGTCATAGTGACCGACTTTGAAGGAAGGCCCCTGCACAAGAATGTTTCCTTCATATCGTGGAGTCCCTCGATGGCCGAAAAAGGAGGGTACCGCCACTTCATGCTCAAGGAAATTTACGAGCAGCCCAGGGCCATCGCTGATACCTTGCAGGGGCGGATCTTCCAGGACAGAGGCGAGGTGGCGCTTGAGGAGTTCGGGCTTCCGCGTGGGCACATCGAGGGGATCGACAGGATCTTCATTGTCGCATGCGGGACATCTTACCATTCGGGGATGGTGGGCAAGTACATGATCGAAGAACTGTCCAGGATTCCGGTTGAAGTCGATATTGCCTCCGAATTCCGGTACAGGAATCCCATTGTCACAGGGAATACATTATTTATCGCAATTACGCAGTCCGGTGAAACCGCGGACACCCTTGCGGCTTCAAGGGAAGCAAGGAGGCTTGGAGCGAAGGTATTGAGCATCTGCAATGTGATCGGCAGCACAGCCTCCCGCGAATCTGATTTTGTGTTCTATACACATTCAGGACCGGAGATAGGCGTGGCTTCGACCAAGGCATTCACCACTCAGATAGTAGCGCTCTATCTGCTGGCGATAGCCCTTGGCACAGTCAGGGGCACACTCGATAAGAGCGCCGCCTCAAAACTCCTTGATGACGTCCTTCACCTGCCTGTGCAAGTCGAGCACGCGCTGGAACTTGACGCCTCCATAAGCGCTGTCGCCAGGGAGCTTTTCAAGAAAAAGGATTTCCTGTATCTCGGCAGGGGAATAAATTATCCGATCGCGCTTGAAGGCGCGTTGAAGCTGAAAGAGATCTCATATATCCATGCTGAAGGTTATGCTGCCGGCGAGATGAAGCACGGCCCCATCGCCCTTATTGATGAAGAACTACCCGTGGTCGTGCTCGCACCCTCCGGAAAGCTCTACGAAAAGGTCACATCGAACATGGAAGAGGTAAAAAGCAGGGGGGGCACTATTATCGCGGTCGCCTCAGCTGATAACGAGACTATAAGGAGACTCGCAAAATACTCAATCTTCATAGAAGAAAGCAACTCATATTTGAACACGATTTTTTTAACGCTCCCTCTCCAGCTCCTTGCGTACCATATTGCGGTATTAAGAGGATGCGATGTGGACCAGCCAAGGAACCTTGCGAAGAGCGTTACAGTTGAATAGAATCGCAGTACTACGCGGGCAATTGATAATTATGGCCTGCGAGTATGGTATAATAAAACAATAATTCTTATGGCTAAAGACGTCTTACTATTAGAAGAGCTTAATCCCCAACAAAAAGAGGCTATCCTGCATTCAAACGGTCCGCTCCTTGTCCTTGCAGGCGCAGGCAGCGGAAAGACCAGGGTAATAACGCATAAGTTTGCCCATCTTATCAAAAAGAAAAAGCTTTCTCCTGCCTCAATTTTCACCGTCACTTTTACAAACAAGGCAGCTGACGAGATGAAAGAGAGGATCTTGCGGTGCATAGAATACGATGTCAAAAATGCCTGGATAGGCACGTTTCATTCCCAGTGCAATAAAATATTGAGGAAAGAGATAAAGGCTCTCGGCTACAGGCCGGATTTTACGATTTATGATGAAGATGACCAGTGCAATCTTATTCGCCATATCCTTAAGGAGTTCAATATCTATGAGGCGCTTTACAAGGGGGTTTCTTCAAGGATAAGTATTCTTAAATCGTCGCTTATATCTCCTGAACAGTTTTTGTCCCAGGGAGACGGGTTCAGCTTCGACGAGAAGCTTGGGAGGGTTTACCTTAAATATCAGGATGAGTTGAAACGGTGCAATGCCCTCGATTTCGACGACCTGATCATGCTTACCTCCAAATTGTTTGAGCAGCACCCGAAGATCCTCGAAAAGTATACTGATATGTTTTCTTATATCCTCGTGGACGAATTCCAGGATACCAACCACGCGCAATACAGGCTGCTTCAGCTGTTGGGATCGTCACACCGGAATATCTGTGCTGTCGGAGACGACGACCAGAGCATTTACAGGTTCAGGGGCGCCGATGTGAGCAATATCCTGAACTTTGAAAAAGATTTTCCCGGTGCGCAGGTCATAAAGCTCGAACAGAATTACCGGTCAACCCAGAACATACTCGATGTTTCAGGTTCAGTGATAGCAAAAAACAAAAACAGGAAGCTGAAAACGCTGTGGACAGATAAAGGGTGCGGAGAAAAAGTAAACTATTGCAGGCTTAATACCGAGGATGAAGAGGCAAAATATGTTGCTCGGACTATTAAAGACCTCTACCTGAAAAACAGCTACGACTATGGTAGTTTCGTGGTCCTCTACAGGGTGAATCTCCAGGCGAGGGCAATCGAAGACGCCCTCAGGGAGGAAAGCATCCCTTATAACGTGCTCAGCGGCATAAGTTTTTATCACAGGCGGGAAATAAAAGACCTCATTTCCTATATGAAGCTTGTCCTGAACCACGATGACAATGTAAGCCTGCGACGCGTTGTCAACAGCCCTGCGAGAAATATAGGGGCCGCAACTCTGTCAAAAATGGAGCAGGAAGCGAAGAAGAACGGCGTCGGCCTCCTGTCTGCGGCACAGGCGATGCTCAAAGCAAATGTGCTGACTGCGTCTGTCAAGGAAAAAATGGTTGAATTTATTAAAATCATCGGTCATTTGTCAACTGCAAATTACAAGACTGCCGCTGATATGCTTAAAGGTATTGTCGAGTTGACGGGATACATTGAAGATATTGAGGAAGAGCGCCTCCAGAATATAATGGAGTTGATATCCTCTGCCGATGGAATATCGGTAAAGGATTTCGTCGAGAAAACATCACTGGCAAATACGGTCAGCAGCAACGGCACGGCAGCGGCAAAGTCTGCTGTTTCGCTTATGACGCTGCACAGCGCAAAGGGGCTGGAATTTCCGGTGGTATTCATTATCGGCCTCGAAGAGGGCATTCTCCCTTATTTCAAAGCCGTAGGCGAAGAAGCCGAAATGCATGAGGAGCGAAGGCTTTTTTATGTAGGCATGACAAGGGCCAAAGACATCCTCTACCTTAACGGGGTGAAGAAAAGAAAGTTGTATTCAAAGACACAGGACCAGGAACCTTCGAGGTTCCTTAAAGATATCCCGCAGGAATGCTGTCACTGTGTGGAAAAAACAGTCGTTCCTCAGAGGGCCTCTACGACGCCAAAGACAGTCAGACTCTCTCCCCATAGGGCTGCGCTGGCGTATCTGGTTGGAAGCAAGGTAAAACATCCTGCATGGGGGATCGGCATTGTGCGCGATTGCTGCGGAGACGGCGATGACCTGAAAGTGACGGTAAATTTCTCCAGTGTCGGACTGAAGCGGCTTGCTGTCCGGCATGTGCAACTGGAGAAAATGTAGAATATGAAGATAACCGAAGATGAAGTAAAGCATATTGTAAGGCTCGCGAGGCTCTCTCTGCCTGAAGATGAGTTGTTGATGTACCGCGGCCAGTTGAACGCGATTATAGAGCATGTCGAACAATTAAATACACTCGACACTACCGGCATTGAACCTACCTCGCATGTTCTGCCTATCACTAATGTTATGAGGGACGATGTGCTTATGCCTTCGCTTTCAAGCGACGAGGCATTAAAGAACGCCCCTGACCCATCTGATAAATTTTACAGGGTCCCGAAGATAATAGAATAAAGACAGGTAATGGGTGATAGGTAATAGGTGATGGAAAATCTTATAAAAAGTTATTCAATAGCCTATAACCTATTACCCATGACCCATTACCTACGGTTTTGTTATGCTTAGATGTTTTCTGCAATCAAAAATTCATATGGCAACGGTGACTGAATCAAACCTTGCTTATCAGGGGAGCATTACCGTAGACAGGGAGATTATGGACCTTGCCGGAATTCTTCCATACGAGCAGGTCATGATAAGCAATATGAACAACGGTGAGCGGTTTGAAACATATATGATACCGGGCAGGCCCGGCTCCCGTGAATTCTGCCTTAACGGTCCCACAGCGCGCAAGGGAATAGTAGGCGACAAGATTATCATTTTCTCTTACTGCTACCTTGGAGAACAGGAAATAGGAACGTTCTCGCCCATCATTGTCAAAGTTGACGATAAGAACAACCCTCTTTAAATAAAAGTCTTTTGAATAAATAAAAAAAGGGAGAGAGCGAATGCTCTCTCCCTTTTGCTTTTGGAGGGTCAGGCCCTCCGTAGAGCCTGGACCCCTCCGTCTTCATCAGTTCATAGGATGCATGCCCATAGCAGACTGGCTCAGTGCAGCCTTATTCTTGTATGGGGCATTGTTTACTGTAGCGTTCAAGCGCACTTCGGCATTGCTTACCGTCGTGACTGCCGCCTTGTTCACCGTGACCGTGTTTCCGCTCACGCTTACTACGATCGTCATGAGGTTCGGGAGGCTTGCATTAGGCCCTGCCCCGGTAACCGAAATTCGACACCCGGGTGTGATACCCGAGGAGCTTGACACTGTGAGCGTTTTGCTTCCCGCAGTTATCGACCCCATAGTGGTGACCGCCGAGCTGCCGCCTCCATGACACTGGCCGCAAGCAAGATCAAGGTCTACCCATGCAGCATTTTGATACGTGCCGCCCCAATATTTTTCCGGAGCTGTTTGCACATTGTGGTCCATTCTTGCGCCGTTTATGCCGTTCCATTGATTGATCGACGGGAACGTGCTGTAAGTGGAACTCGTATTGATTCTCCATATGTGGGGCAGGAATGAATTCTGGTCCCCGTTCAGCTGCGCCTGTGCAGCCATATGGCAGACTACGCACGGACCATCGGGATAGAGGTTCGTATCAAACGGTGTCCCAGCGGTCGTCGGATGGTTAATAGATGTTATCCGGGGAGCATTGGCGTCTGTGGCGCTGGTAGTAGCATTGTTCTGGTGGCAATCCTGGCACGTCCTTCTGATAGACTTGGTGTGCTCATTCGCAACAAACAGGCTGTTGTGAACATCGTGGCAGGTGACGCATGTGCCCTGTGTACCGTCCGCAATTGCTCCATCGTCAGCCCTCCATGAGCTGAATCCGGCGGCAAGGTCGGCGGCAGGAGTGTAGAGTGCGTCGCACTCCGCCTTGGTCGTGATTTCAGTAACGGTTCCCCCGCTCACACCAAGGGTAGTCCCCTCGCTGGTGGAGGTGGGTGACTGAAAGCATTTGTAGCCCTTAAAGAGACTGTTATACTCGACAGTCCCGTTAGGGTCGGTCAGGTCTTTTTCCCCGAGGGAATTTGGCGTGAGCGATCCTTTGCCGCTCTGTGCGCCGGTATACCGTGCATGAGGGCTGTTAAGAAACGCCATGCCCACGAAGTGGCCGCTGAAGTCCCTTGTCGGTACTGCTGCCGGTATCGTGCCAGTAGCGGTCGCGGCAAACCATGTGGGGTCCCACTGGGCTACGCCGGTCGTGGTGGTAGCCGCTGCAGGCACCACGCTGCTCTGTGCAGGCCATGCAGATGCGACAGCCTGGTGGCAGCCGACGCAAAGGTTGGTCCTGCCGGTGCCTGCTGCAAGCGCACCCATTCCAGTGCCCGTGGGCGCTGTTGCCAGAAATGCGGATGGACTCCCGCTGGTATTGGCTGTCCATACCCCGCCGGCCGCTGTACACGCACTGCTTGTCTGTATGTTGGCAAATGAAACGCTGCATGATGCGGTCGGTGCGACCCATACTGCAGATACACCAGGGAGGAGCGCAAGATTGTTGCACCCTGACTGCGTGAATCCCGTAGAAGGGGCTGTGCACGAGGTGCCGGTCCATGTCCCGCCTTCATACGAACATGCTGTTGCGCCAATGCCGCATGCGCCGCCGTAGATCTGATTCTGAGTTACTTGTGGGATTGTCGCGTTATGGCATCTTCCGCATCTAATGCCTTCGTAATCCCATGTATAGCCTGCTTTAACTGCAGAAACATAACCCGCGCCTGAGGCAGCAGGCTGGGCCCCGAGGTATCCAGGGGTGCCGATCGACTGTACGCCGGGTTGTGCTGTTGTTGATGAGGTGGGTGAACCGCTAAAGCCGGTGGAATGGCAATTGGAGCAGGAGTATGCGCTGCCCGCAACTTCAGCCGATGGATTCACTTCTATAGTCCCTGAAGCAGCATTCACCGATTCGGTGAACCAGCCGTCAATAAGGTAATACACTGTATTACTGCCGTCTGTTGGATTTGTTGCGTTGAAGCTGAGCGCATTACCACTCGAGTCTGCTGTGTACATCGACAGGCCGCCCTCTGCGTTAGGACCATACCAGGCCTGGCCAGGTATTACCTTCCTCAGCATGTTCTTGTGGCCGGTCGTGACGTAGCTGTCTTTATATCTGTTGACCGGACCGTTGTACTGGACTGTCGTGCTGTGGCAATGGAGACAGCCATTCGTAGTGGACGGAGCCAGCGTGTTGAGAGTAAATAGTTCGGCCTTTGCAAGGCCGCCAGTAGATACTGCCGCATTTTGATATGGCAGCCAGTTTGACCAGGTACCACCGGCGGCAAGGCATGTGCCCAAAGTGGAGTACTGGCTCAGATCTATACTTGCACCTGTTGCGGTCAGTATTGCTCCGGTAGGGCTTTTAAGGGCCGCATTCACAGGGCCGGAGATGCCATACGCATAGGTGCAGGTGCTTCCGCTTACCGCATAGCCGAAGGCAGCTTCAGAGGTACTGTTGGCAGTTCCTGAGGTGCTGCCGGCAACGGTGGGGCAGCCCGACTTGCCAAGTGTGGTATTCATGTTCGTATAACAGAAGCCCGTTGCAGGCGCAGTACTCGAAAAAGTCGTACCGTTTGAGCCGAAGGGCAGAGAATTGTCCTGGGCGTCGACGCCTCTGAACTGCCAGCTGTAGGCCACGCAGGCCCCTCCAAAACCAGGGGTTGCGTAAGCCTGCACTCCAGGGGTTGCGGTAGAACCTGATCCGGTTGCTACAACTGTATCGGATATGGTTTTCCAGGTGCCGCCTTTGGCCTGGCACATCGCAAAGGTCCTGTCCAGGTCCTTCAAGGTTATGCCGTTGCCATTACTGTCCACGCAGATGCTGGTGGAAATCGCGTGCTGATACCCGTCGTTCCCGGTGGTGCCGGCTACCGTACACGGTGCTGTGTCGTAGCAAAGGTGGTCGGCTGTGTTGAACTCCAGGGTGCCGTTGGTGGCAGTGCTTGTGCCGCTGCAGCCATTAGCCTGCCAGCATTGACCGTTCACGTTGTCCCACTTATTACCGGCGGCTGTACAGGTCCCGTAAGTCCCATACGTAGCAGTTACATTAGCCGGCGTGCCTGCGCTATTATATGTGGTTGTCCGAATAGCGTTCATACCGGTCAGACCGTAATTGTAATAATCACAATCTCTCTTGGTTGTCAGTGATGGTATGCCTGCTGTGGTGGTCGTGGCAACCGGCATCACGCCGCTTGTCGACAGTCCCAACACGCATATGCCGTCCTGAGGCAGGTTCCACCCTGCGTTTGTGGAATTTGTTAGTGATCCGTTCGGTGCAGTACCGTCGTCCATATACATCGCCCCTGCATGTCTGCCGAAGCCAAAAACCAGGGCAAGCCCCATAGCGATGCACATCAAAACTCTTCTTCTCATAAAACCTCCATTAATGTGCGGAGAGAGCAGTTGCTGCCCACTCCTGAATTGTTTTCTCAGAAACCATAGTTTCTATTAAACCTCCTGTGACGCAAGCTAACGGGGTATCCATGGATTTGACCTCATGTTTTTACGCGTGAGAGGCGAGGAATGGTACCCCAACATGTTTAATATAATACCTCAACACATAATAATAAAGCAATAATGATGCCTGATTTGATACCTGTTTGAATTGTAAGGAGATAAATAGAAATAATGCCTGAAAAAGGACGCCATTTATAATAAACCCTAAAGTTTTGCTATAGCAAAACTTTAGGGTTTATTATAAATCATACATCTTTATTTTTCTCAGCAGGGTAGGATGTGAAATTTGTAATATTCCAGCTGCCTTTGTCCTGTTGCCGTTTGTGTGTTCAAGGGCTATCCTGATAGCATGCTTCTCTGCTTCACGCATGCTTATAGGTGCTTCGTGGTCATACGTTAAGGGATATTTACTTACCCCCGTAATAATCTGATAAATGAGGTCCTTGCTGATCGTATCACCCTCGCATAAAATGGCAGCCTTTCTCATCACATTCTTCAGCTCCCTCACATTACCATTCCAAGGTTGTTTCATAAGTAAATCTATCACATCATCGCTTAAGAGAGATATATATTTGTTTAAATCCGAAGAGACAGAAGTAAGGAACCCCTGTGCCAGAAAGCCAATATCAGAGGCCCTTTCCCTTAATGGAGGGAGATGTATGGTAAATTCATTCAGGCGGTAATAAAGGTCTTCCCTGAATCTCTTGTCCTTCACGGACTGGGCCATGCTTTTGTTAGTGGCGCCTATTATGCGGACATTTACTTCTACCGGACTGTTGCCTCCAACAGGATAAAATCTTTTCTCTTCCACCACTTTTAATAGCTTGCTCTGGACATAAGGTGTTATGTTCTGCAGCTCGTCTATAAAAATCGTACCCTTGTCAGCGAGTTCAAAGTATCCTTTCTTCTTTTTCTCAGCACCGGTAAAGGCCCCTTTTTCGTAACCGAACAATTCGCTCTCGACAAGCGTTTCCGGTATCGACCCTATATCGAGGGTCACGAACGGCCCTTTTGCTCTCCCGCTCAGGTTGTGGATAATACTCGCAATAAAGGTCTTGCCTGTCCCGGTTTCTCCCTCGATTATCAGCGAAAAATCTGAAGATGCCACTCGTCTGATGTCTTCAATGACCTTCTTAATAGCGCTGCTCCTGCCCATTAACATTTCGAGTGAAGAACCAAGACTTTTGTTGAGCTGCATTATCTCTTTCTTGAGCCTTCTCTTCTCAACGGCCCTTTTGATTATCCTTACAAAATCGTCGAGATCAGGCGGTTTACACATGAAATCGTACGCCCCGAGCTGCATCGCCTCCGCAGTAACCGGTATATCACCATGAGCGATACTCATAATGACCGGCAGCTCAGGGTCTGTTCTCATTATTTCCTTCAGGACAGAGATGCCGTTCATGTCAGGCATTTCAAGGTCCAGAAGGACAATATCCTGGCGTGCCTTTTCATCGTGGCGCGCCTTTTCGAGGATTGAAAGGGCCTCCTTACCGCCCGATGCCTCGGTAACTGAAAATCCCTCGTCTTTAAGAAATTGCGAAAAAACATTTCTTACTGCGGGTTCATCATCAACTATGAGAATCTTTGTGTCCATTACCTGTCCAGCGCCTCCCTGATTTTTCTCAGCAGCAATTAAAAGGCTACCCTCACTAGATTTGAAGTCCGAACTCTTTATAATAGTTATCCCTCGAAATATCGTGGTGTTACTTTCTTGCGACCGGCTGCACGCTGATAGACATCGCCGGTATAGCCGAAGACAATAACTGCATGAACTCCCTCTTCCGAAGGAATTCCTATAGACTGCCGGATCAAAGGATCTCTCTTCATCGCGGTAACGGCAAACCCGCTGAGACAAGAGCCGAGTCCCATGCTGTGGGCAGCAAGCAGGATATTCTGTGTTGCGAGCAAGGCATCCTCAGCCGGACAGCTTGCTCCCGGTTTGGACCCTATAATAATGGCAGCCGTGCTGCCATAAAAGAGACGGTCCCGGCCTGATCCTCGCCATTCTTTAAGTGCCTCCTTCACCTTACGGTAATAACCGCGGTAATAGGCGTCGAGTTCTCCTTTTCCTATCAGCTTGAGGAACAGACGAAGCAAGGTCTTTTCTGCAGTTGTATTTAAGCGCCCGAAGTAGGACATTATGAATTCCGCAAAGGATGTCACCGCCTTCCTCGTCGGCAGAATGGTGAAAGTCCAGGACTGGCTATTGGTCCCGGACGGTGCTGTAATACCGATCTTTACAAGGTCCTCAAGCATTGCCCTGTCTACGGGCCGGTTAGTGAAGTAACGGCAAGACCGGCGAGAGGCCATAAGCTGTACCAAAGCAGGCGTACTGTATTTTCCGGGAGGAAGCCACTGTTTCTCGCCGGTAAACGTTTTATAGCGGGACATCTCTTCATCAACGGCTGTGACACGGATCGCCTCCTGGGGACATATTGCCTCGCAATGTCCGCAAGAGATCGACTCCTCTCCTGAGACAGCCGCCTTTCCTTCTGTCAGTGATATAGTGTCTGTCGGGCAAACCGTGACGCATAACCCGCAGCCGTTGCAAAGTTCTCTATCAATGTCTATCCTGTTTTCTTCCATTTGAATTCTTCTCTGCCCTCCACTTTTCCCCGAGCTTTTCCAGCCCTGCGCGTTCAAGGTCAGCCGGCGTCATGACGACCCTGCATTCCTATCTCCCTTCAATAATATGTCAGAAAAGGCATTAATTCAAGGTAGCAGTTACTATCCAACAACAACAACTGATTACGACAAAAAACTGTAACAGTGTGTGATCTTGATATTTCAACGATTTACAAAACTCGTACTGTAAAACTGATAATCTAAATTTTAGCATTTTCCATAGATAAAGAACGGGTAAAAAATACAAAAAAGGGCAACAGTAGTGTGGCGTCAATTTCTTCCTGCAAGCCGAGAGTGTAGCTTTCTTGCCACATCACAATGTTCCTATTGGAATTAGACGGGCAGTTGGGATCGAACGGATAAAGGATACGTGTAGGAACACACTATAAAAGAGAGTTGACAATATGTACCAATTAAGGTACATTACTTTATGGAGCATAGAGAACCTGTTCTGCGAGTAATTTTCTATCGAAGTGAAGCCGGCGTCGAACCTGTGAGGGAATGGCTAAAAGAGTTGAAGAAAGAAGATCGAAAAGCTGTCGGGGAGGATATCAAGACCGCTCAGTTCGGCTGGCCCCTCGGCATGCCTCTTATCAGGAAAATTGAAAAGGACCTTTGGGAGGTGAGATCAAACATCACAGACGGCATTGCCAGAACGTTCTTTACGGTAGAGAAAGATACCATGGTGCTTCTTCATGGGTTTGTCAAAAAATCACAGGAAATCCCGCCGAATGAACTCAATATAACTAGGCGGAGGTTGAGGAATATCCTCGGAGGTTAATATGAAAAACAAACATCTCGGCGCCGATTTCGATGATTTTCTTAAAGAACAGGACATGCTTTCTGGGGCGGAGGCCGTCGCCGCAAAGCGTGTGCTCTCTTTCCAGATCGAAAAAGAGATGAGGAGAATGGGATTGACCAAGGTTGAGATGGCGACCCGCATGCGGACGAGTCGTACGGCAGTAGACCGTTTGTTGGATCCGGCAAATGTCTCGGTCACTTTAAATACGCTGGAGAAGGCCGCACTTGTGCTTGGCAAAAAGTTGAGTATCAGGCTCGGGTAAAGTGCAGTCAGAGGCACAGTTATAGCCGAAGCTTCTCACCTAATTCGTCATGAGTTGTACGACATGAACGTCGCAGATTCAATAGTGACCCCGGTGCGCGGATTAGAAACGGTAATTATTACTGTGGCGGAATGCCCACAGTGAGATATTGTCGGTGGAGATGAGAGAGAAGTGTACTTCCTGATAATCATATAGAGGGCACCCCCCTGAGCATATTGATTTGAGTGTGCAAGATAGCAGCCAATGGAAAGAACTTCGATGTCAATAAAAACGGTCGCTGTCTCAAATTTCTGACAATAATTGTCACCCGCTACCTCTCGTTGTGCCGTTATGTGATAGATCCTCACAGGATTATATTGAAAATGACAAGTTTGCCTCTGTAAGAAACAGTATGGTTGTGCCAATTTGTATTTACTGACCGAGTAAATATTTAAGTTATTGTGCGGAATGCCGATAATATAGTAATAATTGCAGGATTAGATACAAACATTTACTGAAGGCGCAGTCTCTGTGAATCTCAAATTGAATAGGCTTTGTTATTTGAACTCCCTCTTATTAATTGTGAGTTTCTTGCTTCTGTTTTTTTCATCCCTTCCTGCACATGCCCAAGATTCTATATTGAACATCAATAATCTGCGAAACAGTCTATATAGCAACTATAACAGCATTAAAATGGAAATCTTCCAAAAATATGGCGCATTGAATCCGGACGGGACGGTAAATAAAAACGCCCCGGATTACAAGGCTGCCGTCACTGAAATCGAGCCTAAACATGCCGAGATGATGGCCAGGGCCCGCGAACTTGGCGCGCAACGCGAAGGAATAAATCAGGAAGTTTATGACGGTGCTGGCTCCAAGCTCAAGCCCTCAGGGACAAATCCTCAGGAAGCTGGAGGGCGGGGCGGTTTCGGCGACTCCGAGGGCACTGCCGATTCCGTAGGAGGCTACGAAAAGATAGCAAAAGGGTTCAAAGAGAAAGGATATACAGTCGACCGCCAGCCCGACTACATCAAAATCGAGGAGCTTGACACCGTTGTGCATCGTCCCGCCGGGACGGCAGATGCCGTCGGCAGCAGCGCCAACGAAGCGCGCGTTGCAGCACAAACTCAAGGACCCGAGACTGCAGGATCGGCCTATGGACAGAATAAATACCAGTTGAAGGGACAGGGCGGACAATATGCGGCAAACGACGATATGGGCGCTGCACTAGACAGCGTAAAAAAAATCCAGGAAGCCGTGAACGCAGACCCCCAGACGCCGTGGGAAAGATATCAGCGCGACCAGGTAATCGCCAAGGAAACCAATCGGATACGTGACGCCGCGGGCATGGGGGAAGACCCTCTTCTTGCGAAAGTTAAAAAAGGCGATGACCCCGACCTTATGCCGGAACTGAAAGACCCTGTAAAGCAGGCCGCCCTTGATCAAGCCCGGAGTGCCTGGCCGGCAATCGAAAAAAATAATAAACAAAATCTTGCCGACCTCGATCAGGCAATCGCCAACGCCAAAACTCCTGAAGAGGCCCATCAATTAATGGCGGAGAAGGATGATATCTTGAATCGGCAAGAAGGCACTAAGAAAGCCATCTTCGAAGAAGACGGTGGAAAAGCCTTCTCTGAAGTTACCGGGAAGGCGCCCGGAACTGCGGAGACAGGTGACAAACCCGTCAAAGAATTCGAAAGTGCAGTGACAAATGACAGGCCCATCAATGAACCGACAAGTGAGCCTGCCAAAACGGTAAAAATTGGTGATGAGCCCGCAGCGGGAGGCACGGATACGGTCAAGGTCAATGGATCGGGGATTCAGGAAGCCGCTTCCGGTAGCGTTACGGAATTTATGAAGAACAATGGAGGCAAGATCGCCCTTGTTCTGACCGCAGCTCAGACATTGAATTGTCTTTCCCAGGGCAAGACCGTTTCACAGTGTGCAATAGAACTCGTGGAGGGGCTTGGCATTGGCGAGGGGGTGGTCATAGTTCTCGGTCCGACTGGCGCGGCAATCCTTGGCGGAGCGATCGGCGCCTATCAGATTTATGATGCAGGTGTGGAGACAACAAAGCAGTGGGCAGATGCGCAACAGCGCAAAGCTGCTTACGATAACAGGGAAAAGCAGACACAGTATAATCTCGAAAACATCGACCAATACATAAATGATTTCAGGGAGAAGAAAATATACGGCGAACTCCAGTCTTCCTCGGCAGCTACTTCGGACGCTTGCAGGGCAGTTGACGCGCAGGTTCAGTCGATAACAGACAGCGCGCCAAATGAAGCTGATGATATCAATGATTATAACCTTGGCAAGTTGCTGCCGGTGATCAAGGCAGCCTCTGACGCGTGCTCAGGAGTGGCATCTCTTGCGGCCGAAATAGCGGATTTGCAGTCTAAGAGTACTACCTATGAAGATACGATCATCAAGGGGCTCGACTGGGCGCGTGCAACTGCGGAGAAGTGCGGCAGTGCGGATGAAGCAAACAAGATTCGCGATATGTATGAAAACTGTACAAATCTTGCCGCGGAGATTCAAGGCTACTTCTTAATCGCAAAAGATAAGAATTCCATGATCACCTTGATTATCGACAAGGGAAGTGAGGCGACAAAAGCACTTACCACTGCCCAGGCAATGACCGTAAAAATCATCGCAAAGTCTGCCCAGGCAGAAAGTATTTTACCCCAAATTAAAAGCGCTGTGGAAAGGAAAAATACTCATGTTGCCTTGTCTTCCTCCATACTCGGTGAAATCGAGCAGCTCCGTAAGGGCTTCCCTGATACGCTGCTTCCCGTCAACGAAGCGAAATTCACCGAGTTGCGCGGACTTGTCGAAAAATATAAAGCTCTTAGATGTGATGCGGAGACAACGGACTGGACGGTAAGGCTTAACGATGTGATTGCGCACGCGCAGGACATCCTTAAGTCCCTCGACGAAGCAAAGAGCGCTGTATCCTCATGTCAAAATCTTACGCCGCAAGACCAGGCGATGGAGTCCATCGACGGCTCAGCAAACTGGGTGCTGACAGCGCTGGGGATGAACGAAGATCTCCTTGAGAAGGCCGATTCATGCCTGGTTAACCTTAATGCGCCAAAGGAATCACTGATGGCGGCGGCAAACTGTCCGGCAAATAGCACGCCGGTTTGGAATGAGCAGACAATGAAGGCACAGTGCCAATGCAGCAAAGGCTATACATGGGACGATGCCCAAACTGCATGTCTTGCGGATAAGGCGGCACAGGTCGCCGCAGCGCAATGCCCGGTTGGAAGCCAACCCTATTGGGATGACACTACAAGTGCTGTGCGTTGCCATTGCCCCAATGGCTTCAAGTGGAACCAGGACGTTACCTCATGTATTGTGGACAAGCCTGCGCAAATTGCTATGGTCGACTGCTCGGGCATTCCGAACAGTCATCCCTATTGGGATGAGAAGCAAAACAAGGCAATGTGCTGGACTTGCAACCCGGGATATAAATGGAAGGACGGTTTCAGTACTGAATGTGTAATCGACAATGAGGCTCGGACTGCCGCAGTTGCGACAACAGACTGTTCAAAATATCCGAACAGCAGGGCCCACTGGGACGAAACGAAAAACCAGCCGTGGTGCTCATGGTGCAACCCGGGGTATAAATGGAAGGACAGCGTCAGTATTGATTGCGTTGTCGATAAAGAGGCGCAGGTTGCCATGGCCGATTGTTCAGGCACGCCTAACAGCCGCCCATATTGGGACGAAAAGGCCAATGATGTCAGATGTTCGTATTGTCTTCAGGGATCCCACTGGAAGAATGACGCCGGGCTGGATTGCGTTGCTGATAACAATGGAGACGACAACGGACCGTCATGGGACGGATTGAACATTTCCGGGGCCGTTACCCAGATAATCAACGCTGAAACGCAATACCGCCAGGACGTGAACCGGATTAACAATGACTATAATAATGGGCTTCGTCAGCTTAACAACCAGCCGCCGCCGGTGGCGAACGACGTCAATCCGCCTACGCAGGCGCCGGATATCGCCAAGTGTATGCAACACAAGCAAGACCTTAATAACCAAATTGCGGGGTGGCAGAAATCGATCAAATGCATAAACGATGGAGTGAGCAAGTACAAGGCCTGGATAGACTGCAACGGCAACTGGATGATGACCGCCCCGAACATCGCAATCTTTGGGCTGCAAACATTCATAACGAACGCGCAGAAAGACCTCAATGCTCCGTGCAACTGATTTCCAGAGGAAATTTATTGATAATCGGTCAACTTGGCTCAATCTCTCTTAAAGGATTTTATAAGCCTGCGGAGTTCACTATCCCAGAATTCCCGGCTGGCTTTGAGTTTAATCTCCTCGATAGCCAGTTCTGCATTCCAGCCTTTGCATAATTCACCATGGATATTAGTCAACAGCTCTTCAATATACTTCTTAGATGCTTTAATATCTTCAATTGAGCCTTTAGCTTCCAGATCAGAAACCCCTTCCGACACACGCCTGGGAGTTTTTGTTCCCGCAATCGGCCTTACTATATTTAGATTGAATGCTGCAATGAGCAGGTTGCTCAGATTTTCTCCGAGTTGGGTTTCGGTTGCGCCCTCTTCAGGAAATGCAATAAACGGGTCAGGTGAGAAGTCGATTCCTTTTTGAATTGCAGCTTTTAACTTTGCAGACTCATAAAGCAAGCGCTTGCGCCAATCAGTAAGTTGCCCTGCATCAGGTGCCACACAGGCCACATTCTTATCCGATGACCCGGCATTTGCTTCATTGTACTCTGGATTGTTCTTCATCATCTGCATAAGCATGCTTAAACTTACCGCAATCTCCGTATTCGCGGCTCCTGCAGACTTTTGTATAATTACTTTTACGACATCCGGAGCAACTACCTGAAAATTTGGGTCTGTTACAGTGCCGACATATTCATCGAGAGATAAAACTTTATTGTCTCTTCTGGAAAAAAAATCAATAGGAGCATGCCAGGGCTGATGACCACCGGAGCTATGCATGTTATACACAAAAAAATTAGAATCAGGGGTCCAGGAGACGTTATCCAATACCCATCCGTGACTGCCATCGGTGGAACTATAATCCTTCCCGAGAACAAATTTCCCATCGCCAGTGCGCATTTCAATACGGCTCTCCGAGACTTCCGAAATCTTATTGCCAACCGGGATAACAAGCGCGTAAAGTGTATCATCCGGCGATATGAATATCTTTTCGCCATCTGCATGCGAGGTAATAGGCACTATGAAGAGCATTAGAACAGCAAAAAAATACTTCATTATCCTTTTTTTGCCTCTCCGGTATATTGTAATTTCCATCATTATAGCAGACTGATGATGATGGAGTTTAGTACTAACTACCCGTGACATAGAATTAGAGAGCACACTTTGTTTCAGGTTAACAAAATCCCACCTCCCAATATACTGGACAGGTCACTTGCAACTTGGCTCGGTGTGCAAAAAGTACTGGCTCGTAGATATAGTAGATATCCATTAAGCAGAGATTCTTTCTCCGGATTCACCCTCACACACTCTATTATGGGTTGAAACAAACGCGACCTACCACCTTGTGACGCGAGATTAACTACTTATCCATCGCTGCATTCACCAGTTCCTACGAAAAAAATAAACATTATAAAAACTATTGTGAGGTTTTTAGTTAAAAAATAAGTCTCTGCCTGCCATGTCCATCACCCATTAAGAAGCGAAAGCAAGAATAGTTTCACATAAACGCGCATTTCATCCCGCACTATGGTCAAAAAAGATCCGGCAGAGGTGCCTGATAAATTTTTTAATTATTCCTGAAGTCTTTATCTTCAAATAGTCGAAACTGTATGCATATTGCTATGGGAAATAGTTGTCTTTAGGAACTGATAGCCTTCTAAAACAGGCTGCCCCATCTGAAAGCTCGTTCAAGTAAAGCAAGGACGCTCGGTGTTTGGCTATAATAGCAATATGTTGAACAAGAAAAAACACAACGTCGAGGTTGACAGGGAAGGACAGTAAAAGGGCGGATTAGAGCAATGCATAAAGAGACTTATTTAAAAAATCAAGGGGTGAAACATGGCGATTGAAAACGATGAGATTGGGCAAGGGCTTGAAACGGGTCTTTGTGAATTAAAGGATCTGCTGCACGACTTCGCGCTACGCAAAATAGATAAACCTCAAATATTGGCCGAGGTTTCCATTCAAAAAGAAATCTTGAATTTTTTAGAACTATACATGCATGTCTTAGAGTCACCGGCAAAAAAAGCGTTAATTAAGTTGAACATCATCGGGGAGAGCATAAGTGATGTAACGCAACTTGAACGAAATCAAGGAGGCTTTCCGCCGACCTTCGGTATTGAAAGCAGCATTGGGATATTATCGTTCCCAGTTCAATCCGGCCCTTCAGCATCCGGGCTTGGCCGATATACGGAAACGCTTGAGTGATCCCATTCCCGTTCCAACAATGTATCTGCATGGCTCCAATGATGGATGCATAGGTGTCGAGACAACTGAAGGAATGGAGTCTGCTTTTCTCCGTGGTTTTGAAAAACATATTATTCCTTCTGCGGGTCATTTCGTTCATCAGGAACAACCTGGCGTAGTCAATCAGCTCATTATGGACTTTATAGTCAAACATCTTAAATGAAAAAACAAGGCTTTGCACTTTATCCCTTTTCAATCACTGGCCCTTTATCCTCTCTCATAATTAATGGGGATATTTTGCGATACTCAAATAGAATCTCCCTCAACTATAACATCTCTAACCTGGCAGGAATGTTAATCCCTCCTCCATCGGAAATAAAAGTCAGGAAGAACAAGCTATGGGAGGAATCCTGTTTCGAGCTCTTTCTCGCTGACAAGATTGCACCTTCTTATTGGGAATTTAATCTTTCGCCTTCCGGATGCTGGAACGTCTATCGCTATGAAGCATACAGGAAAGGCATGAAGGAGGAGGTTGTTTTTTCTGAACTTCCTTTTGATGTCTTTAGAAACGATAACGATCTAACGATTTGTCTGGAACTGGATGTAGGCAAGATTATCCGTCCTGCCCTTAAGCTGGAAGCTGGAATATGTGCTGTCATTAAGGATATAGATGGCGCCCTTGTGGGTGCCGCTCGAAAGGAACCAAATGTGCCGGCGGCGTGGGCCTGCTGTAGGTGATCAGGGCGCAATTCGGCGTCGAACGCCCGTATCGAGGCGAGTTGTTTCCATCAGTTGCAACCCTGATTGGGAACTTTCCTTTATTATTCTCAACAGCTCACTGCTTATTTCGATAGGACCTCCCTTCGAAGGTGATGAACTTTCCGTTCATGCTGAGACGGTCAAGGATCGCTGAAGCAGTGACGGTATCGAATACTTTCCCCCAGTTTGACGGTACGAGATTGGTAGTGACGATTGTCGTTCCCACTTCCGCCCTTTTTGATATTATCTGGAAGATGCAGTCAGCCTGCTCCTTGGTCGGGATTACGTAACCGATCTCATCCAGACATAGAACATTTGCTCGCGAATAGTACTCTATAAAGCTATAGACACTCTTTGCCTTCGCCATTTTGGCGGTGAGATCGAAGAGCGTGAGAAAGACAGTCTGATGGCCCTTTGTGAGAGCGTCGTGGCACAGTGCTGTTGCGATGTGGGATTTACCTACACCAGCAGGGCCTATGAGTACGAGGTTGCTGGGTTTCTTGAGCCACTGCGTGTTCATAAACTCCAGGATCTTGTCCCTTGGCACTTTAGGATTATACTTCCAGTCGAAGTCATCCAGGAGTTTTATTCTTTTGATGCCGGACATTTTCATGAGATACTGGATTTTCTTCTGTTCTTTCCGGTGAGATTCTTCAATGAGGAATTTAAGCATGAACTTTTTTTCTTCCTCTGAAAGTTTGTCGGGATCGGTCAGAAGCCTGAACCGCCTCCATAATTCATATAAGTTGATCATAATCGCTCAATTGCCTCCCTTCATAGGTGATATGCAGCAGTCCCGAGTTCTGAGGATGCACCGGATTGTCCTGATGTCCGGCGGGACTAAGCAGGCCCTGGATATATGTCACTCTGTAGGTGTCGATGCTGTTTGCCGACTTGACCGCCGAAATCAGCGTCTCTTTGGCTATGCCTTTGAGGAGCTTGAACAGTTCGTAAGAAACTTCAAGAGGATCCTGTCCCTCCTGCTCAACGCACTTGAGGAAGTGTTCGACGTTTTGGTCCATGGACTTCAGAAGCTGATACATCCTTTGGTATTTGAAGTGGGGAGTGATATTGAGCAGTTTCTCGCGGTGAGAAGGATGTTCTATCTTTTGTTTCCTGTCGAATACTCGTTTATGCATCGCTACCTTTCTGCCCTGCACCACTATTTCTATGTACTGGGGATAAGCAAAGATGTCGCAGGGCATATCCCCGTACTGGGACGGCACCGAGTAGCGGTTGGTGTCGAACTCCACAAAGCATGTCTTGTTAATGGCTGCCGGCTCCTGCCTGTAAGGCAGATAATGGATTTGGGGAAGCGCTATGAGTCTCTCCTGTTTTAATGCCTCCACAGGAGGGGTCCCTGTGGAACGGTGAACCCTGTTGTTTCTCTCTATGCGCCAGAGGCCTAATCTTTTGTTAAGTTCGTCGATGTCGGCGAAGGTATTGACGACAAGGAAACTCTCAATGTCTCTGATAACCCGTTCAACACGGCCTTTCTCATTGGGCTTGCCGGGATTGCAGGCACGAATCGAAAAGCCATAGTGCCTGGCAAAGTCCAGAAACCTTGCATTGTAAGTAATCTCCGGTTTTCTAGTGTGGTGTCACATAAATAGCTTGTCATTGCGAGCCCGGCCGTATCGGGCGTGGCAATCTTATTTAACTGCGAGATTGCTTCGCTTCGCTCGCAAAGACAAATGTAAAGAACTGTTAGGGACACAACACTAGTTATAACTACGGACTTGAGATTGTCATAGGTATGCCTGTTGGCGACGCCTTTTATTTCTTTGAAGGCCTCGATATGGCCATCCAGGAAAAACTCCATGGAACTCCTCAGATAGAAGTGTGAGTAAAGGTATCGCGAATAGGACATGATGTAGACGAACCCGTAGACTACTCCGAAAGGCATACGCCGTTGCATCCAATCAACCTGGGCTTCCTCCCCTGGAAGAAAATTCAGCGCGTGGAAGGAGTTGCCCTTCCGCTTTTTTCTTAATGAGAGCGTGTAATCCTTCACCGCCGTATAGCCTCCCTCATACCCGTAGCTCTTCAACCGTTGCAGTACCTGTATGGCCTGCAGAAAGGGATATTCCGTGTACCACTGCTGAATTAACCGCTCATAGGGCTCTATTATGTTTCCTGAGGATCTCCTACCGAGATCGTCTTGCCGAATGAGGCGGGTTACCTTTTTTCTCGATATGCCCAGTTTCGTCGCCACCTGATTCAGACTCAATCCTTCAACCTGATACAGATGCCGCGCCCGGTTTTGAAGCGATTCTTGCATTGCCGTGTCATCTCCTTTTCTGATGTGATGACCCAGTTTACCTCAACACTGATTCCGTTTCCATTTCGTCTTTTATCATGGCCCATACGCGGCAAACGTATGACCATCAAGCCTTCGCAGCCGTATCTCGTCTTTTATCATCCCTTTAAGATCACCCGGTATCAGTAAAATCAGCTCCTGTAAAGGCTTTGAAGGGGATATCTCGTCTTTTATCACTTGTCTTGGCAAGGAAGTCACATGTATCTCTTTGCGACGCTGCCGCCAGGGTTTTACATAGTCGAGATAGAGGTTATCAAAATAGGTGGGATTGTTTTGCTGCCACTGCTGCTGGGCCTGTTTCTTTCTTGCCCGCTTGCATTGCTCTCGCTGACAGACTTTCTGCCTTTGGCCTACCCGTTTATCAGGCGTGAAATACCGCCCACAGTGCATGCATCGCTTTGACAATGATTACCTCCACCTACTTTGTTCTGGTAATCATTGTATTTAAAGAGGGGTCTCTAAGGTTGGTCTTTCTTTCTACTCAAAAATGCTAACCCACAAATTTCAGGCTGGTGCCATCGACGGCGCTTTCGGTTCCTCCGCTATCTGTCCTTTTTTTCCGCCGCCCACAGGCGATGTAGGCAGCGGCAAATCCTCGGCATTGCGGTTTGCATCCTCAACGCTGCATCCTTCGGAATATCGAGTGCTGTACATTACAGCAACCTCCGGAACGATTGCAGAACTCTATAAGCAGATATGTCATGCACTTAGCATAGAAATAAAGGGCAGTTCCAAAGCCGTTCTTATGAGGACAATAAAAAGCTGTATAGCGGAAATGGTAAGCAAGAAAGAGAAACCCGTACTTATTGTTGATGAGGCATCACTGATACGGCTCGATGTCTTTTCGGAGCTCCATACACTGGTTCAGTTTGAAGGAGATTCCAAATCTATCCTGCCAATAGTTCTTGCCGGACAGAACAATCTTATGGACAGTTTGATGTTTCGTCAATCCAGGCCGCTGGCGTCACGGGTCGTCGCACGAGGGCATATGGAGTCTCTTAATGCTGATGATATGGCCGCTTATCTGCAGCACCATCAAAATATCGCCGGATGCAAGAAGAATCTGTTCTCAGAACAGGCTGTCACAGCAATACATCAGGGGTCAGGAGGACTACTCAGAAGAGCCAACAATCTTGCCCGCGGTGCCCTGATTGCAGCAGCCGCAGAGAAATGCATGACGGTGTCGGCGGATCATGTCAGGGTTGCTTCAACTGAAATCATCTGATTCACTGCCGGGGGCAGAGATGCCCCCTTCTCAACAGGCCAGTCTAATTCGAAAGGGTCAGCATAATCAGAAAACTTAGGCCGGATTAATCCGAAAAACAACACACTCTACACTTTGCTACAGATTCTCTCGGTGACTATTTTCGAGAAAATGCCCTTACAGCAAGCGCTTCAGGGCGACGACTATATGCAAAATTTAAACAAAATCCAAAACCAACTGGATTTATACAGTTCTTAACCGGACACTAATGAAGTTACTTATTGGTTAATTTTAAAACTACCATCAAAGATTTAATCATGCTAATAATCTTAAAGAGTTTTATATGAGGTAAATACAGCAACAACATTCTCGGACGAAGATAGAATTGTTTATAAGCATGCCTTTGCATTTTTTTAAGCTCAAAAGCATCCCTGCCTTTAGGTATATACGCAGGTTCTAAATCTGTTAATCCTACACTCTGGTTATACCGCATGAAATCGTTTTCATGTACAGGCAGTATTTCCCCCTGTTCTTTGAGTGCCTTATACAAAGGTGTCCCAGGATACGGGACCATTATACTGAATTGCGCAAAATGAATATCAAGGCTTTTTGCAAAATCAATTGTTTGTTGCGTCATTTCTTTTGTTTCCCCGGGGAACCCGAGAATAAAACCGGCAGAGACAACCAACCCTTTTCCTTTTGCTATTTTGCATACCGCGCGTGCCTTCTCAAGATTGAGGTTATGCCCGTCTCGCTGCGCCCGTATCGATGACGCCGTTTATCGCAACTAAAGGAAGTGAGATTGTCTTTGTTCCCCAGAAGGAGACACGGGCGGGAAGCATCGCGCTGGAAAATCGAGACAGCCTGATCGAACTCTCGGAAAAGATGGACATGGTGGTGATCGGACCCGGCCTTTCTCTGGACGATGAGACACAACAACTCGTCAGGGAGCTCGTGCGGATCATCAAGAAACCCATTCTCATCGACGGGGACGGAATCACGGCCATAGCAGATCAACTGGAGATGATCAGACAAAGAAAGGGAGAGACCATCCTCACCCCCCATCTTGGGGAGATGGCCCGCATTGCGAAGAAGAGTGCAGGCGAAATCAACAAGCAGAAGATAGACATATTGCAGCTCACGGCCATGTCGTTGCGTGCGATCATCGTCCTTAAAGGAGCGCACACATTGATCGGTTACCCGGATGAAAGGGTTTTTGTCAATCTCAGCGGCAATCCGGGAATGGCCACGGCGGGATCAGGCGATGTCCTGACAGGGACCATTGCAGCCATGTTCGGCCTCGGCCTGTCGTTGGAGGATGCGGTGAAAAAGGGTGTCTTTATCCATGGATTCTCCGGAGACCTTGCGGCGGCGGACAAAGGCGAGGACGGCATCACGGCCCAGGATATTCTTGATTATCTTCCTCTTGCCATGAATACGATAGAGAAGGCCCCCTCGACGATTTCAGAGACATTTACGAAGGGCCTTATGTGGTGTGAGATCGAGGAGGTCTATACATTTCTTTCAATGATATAGTCTGATATGGCAAGCAGCGATGCCTTTGGCCTGGAGTTTTCAAATGATTCAAGATACCCCTTTGCCTCGCCAATGTATGTCTTTGCCTTGTTGAGGGAATAATTAATGCCGTCGTGACGGTGCATCATAGAGACGATATCCGAGATAACCTTCCCATCCTGTTCTTTTTCCTCAACCGCCCTCTTGATCAATTTCTTTTCTTCCGATGAACATTTCTTCAGGGCATGGATAAGAGGGAGGGTTATTTTCCCCTCTTCCAGATCTTTTCCGATAGCCTTTCCAAATATGTCTTCCTCCGCCACATAGTCGAGGGTATCGTCGGTAATCTGAAACGCGGAGCCGAGACGCATGCCGAACCGGGTTAGGGCCTCGACCTGATCGTCTGACGCTTTTCCCAGAATGCCTCCTACAGCGCATGCGGCGGATATAAGGGTTGCCGTCTTTTTCTCGATGATTGTCAGGTATTCTTTTTCAGTTATATTGATGTCGCCGCATTTGACAAGTTGAAGAACTTCCCCTTCCGACATGGTGTTTGTCGTCGTGGAGAGGAGTTTGATGATGGCTAAATTGCCGTGCTCCGTCATAAGTTTGAAGGATTTGGAATAAAGAAAATCGCCCACGAGCACGCTGGCCGCATTCCCCCATATATTGTTTGCGGAAATTTTGCCTCTCCGGGTCGTTGCTTCATCAATTACGTCATCATGTAGCAGTGTGGCTGTATGGATGAATTCGATCACAGCGGACAGGGCGTACTTTTTCTCGCCTTTGTAACCGCAAAGTGAAGCGGTGGACAGAAGCAAGAGTGGCCTGAATCTTTTTCCCCCGCTGCCTATGAGATGATGGATGATTTCGGGTATAAGGTGCACTCCGGAACGGAGATGCGTTTCCATCTGTTCTTCAACGCGTTTTAAGTCATCCCCATAAGTGCGGAAAACATCCTGTATTTGCATCAACCAATCCTTATATGATTATAATCCCAAATCTTCGTTTATCAGGATGACTTTCACCCTGCCTTTCGGGAAGGATTTTTCTGTGATCGACCAACTGTTGCAGATGCGCCCGCTGCTCTTGCATTCTTCGCAGTACGATGTTTTGGCGCAGGGATTTTTCATGCCCAGCCGCAGGACATTTGCCGGCGCCACATAATTCTTGATTCGCATCATTGCATCTTCCAGGTCCGCGACAATTTTATTTCTCCCGACCAGAATGATCACATTTTTCGGCCCGAAGGTAATAGCCGCGACACGATTACCCAGCATATCAAGGTTCACTAACATTCCCGATTCAGTAACGGCATTCGTTCCCGTAATGAAGAGGTCAACAAGGAGAGCCTGCCGGCGTCGCTCCCAGCCGTCCTCGCGCGATATGGTCTTATCGAATGTGTCAATCACCTTTATTTTCTTATTGTTCGTGAGTTCATCGTAAAGCCCGGTGGCGACGAATGTCATGGAGCCGCCCCAGGAAATGCTCTTGGGGGCGATATTGGGAATAATTTCATTAAGCACAATATTTTTTGCTTCGGCAGCATTTTGAGCCACGAAACGCATCGAAGTTATTTGCCTCCAGGGATAGTTTAATATCCGCAAGCCTGATCTGCCAGAACCTATCGACAGGACTGTCCATGTCATACCTCCTGCTTTGATTGGATGCTCCGATTTTTGGGCATTATGGAGAAATGGGTGTTTCTTGTCAAGCCTGTATATTCTTACGGCTTCGTGCAAAGGCGCTCCGCCTGCACAGGGATTGTCCTGCTGCATTGCGCTCCACCATTCGTCGTGGTAAGAGTATATCAATCACTATTTTATTTACTGGCATTGTCTATGGACGATAATTCCTTCAGGCAGCTTCTGGACCGGCTCGGTCTCTCCTGGCAGGGTTACGCCAAGGTAAGAAAAGGCGTTAAGAAACGCATTGGCCGTCATATGCGGGAGCTTGGCTTCCTGACTATGGATGACTATCTTCGGGCCCTGTCGGACCCCGAGATTTTGAAAAAGGTCGAAAGGCTGATGAGTGTTTCCATAAGCCATTTTTTCCGTGATCAAAATCTGTGGCGCACTCTCGAAGAGGAAATTATCCCGGATATCACAGCCGGACACAGTGAAAAAATTCATGCCTGGTCGGCAGGTTGCGCGCTGGGACAGGAAGCCTACAGCCTTGCAATAAAGTGGGACATGCTGAAGAAAAAGCGCTCCCCTCTGCCTGAACTTCGGATCTTGGCTACCGACATTAATCCCGATTACATAGGTAAAGCCATGGCAGGGGTCTATGGCAGAAGCAGTCTAAAAGGATTGTCGGACGAAATTAAATCGGTTTATTTCCATGCATGTGAGGACCGGAAAGACCTACTGTGTGGCGGATTATTTGAAAAAGTATATCGCATGGGAAGTGCATAATCTGATGAAAGAGCGGCCCCCTGCAAGAAGGTTTCAGATCATTTTCTTAAGAAATAGTCTCTTCACATATTATCGCCGGGAATGTATGTCTTCCGTCTTTCTGAATGTTTTAGACAGCCTTGATGACGGTGGATTCTTCATTATCGGAAGCCACGAGAGGCTGCCTTCTCAAACACATACACTTTCACCATTTAAAGGCTCTTCGTATATTTTTCAAAAGACAAAGACTCCCGCACGAATTTTGCCGAGGTATAATTGATTTCGTTGATCCTTGGACTTGGAGGCGAAGGAATAACGGACGATAGTTATATTCAGTCTTCGGGGCAGATCCACAGAATCTGACTCTTGCTTACGAAAATTACCTTTCCACCAAGACCGCCAGGGATTGTAGCATTGAATAAGACGATAAAAGGGTCTTCGCCGAAATTGATGCAGGTCGGAAAGCCTGTCATGATCCTTGATATTAATCTGACCTTTTACGTGGGATCCGTCCGTCAGGCGGATATTTGCTTTTTTTATTTTTGGACCTTCAGATTCAGACATACTAACCTATCTATCCTGTATCTTAAATATGCACCGCTCCATATCTGCTGAAGGCAGGACGCCGAAGTTCGGCACCTAAATTACCTTCTTCATTGCGGCAATGGCTGTTTCGATTTGATCGTCCGTTGGCTCCTTAGTGGTAATCTTTTGCAATAGTAATCCCGGCCAGCTCAAGATTTGCACCCATTTCAAGTCTCTCTTTCTTCCGGTAAAGCGAATGATCTCATATGAAATCCCGGCAATAACAGGAAGCAGCATGAGTTTATAGAAAACTCTGTGCACAAAGTCAGGCCTCCCGAGGAGTGAAAATACCAGGATTGCCGTGATCATAACGACGAGGACAAAACTCGTCCCGCAGCGCGGATGGCGTGTAGAGAATTTCTTGATATTTTCCACGGTCAATTCCTGACCATTTTCCCAGGCGAATACCGTCTTATGCTCCGCCCCATGATACATGAATACCCGTCTCATGTCTTCCATCAAAAGCGTGGTGCCCAGGAAACACAGGAAAATCCCGAGACGAATAAAACCCTCTACTATGTTCAAGAGAATTGTGCTTGATATGAAACCTTTCAATACTGAAAAGCAGTAAGCGGGGACGACAACGAAAAAAAATATGGCCGTGCCCAAACCAATTATGACTGAAATCGTCATTTCCCATTTTTTCGGCTTCACATCATTTTCCGTCAAGGCCAGCTCGGCAGAATACATAAGGCATTTCATGCCGATCACCATCATTTCCAAAAGGGTAACGGACCCGCGTATAAACGCCAGCCCCAGACATTTATATCTCTTGGTGAGCGGAACATAATACTGTTCCTGGATGGCTATTTCTTTGTCAGGCTTTCTTACGGCGGCTGCGATCTTGTTCCCATGCCGCATCATCACGCCTTCTATAATAGCCTGGCCGCCGGCAATATCTTCCGGATGAGGTTTTTCATTCATTGCTGTTGAGATAAGGATGTCTCTGATTCATTCTGGCTATGAGGAATCACCCGTTTACCGGATTCTTGCCCCCGTGACGGGTTCTCTATCGAAACACAGGAGCGTCAGGCCATCTTCCGTATCGGCAGCAAGGAGCATAGCCTGGGATTCTATACCCATCATCTTTGTCGGTTTCAGGTTTGCCACAACGACGATTTTTTTCCCGATGAGGTCTTCCGGCTTGTAATCCTTTGCTATACCCGCCACAAGAGTCCTTTTTTCGCCCATATCGATCGTGAGCTTCAGGAGCTTGTTGGACTTGGGAATGGCCTCCGCCCCGATGACCTTGGCAACACGAAGGTCCACCTTCTCGAAATCCGCATAATCTATTAGCGGCTTTACAGGTTGAATCTCTTTCTCTGTCACTTCCGGTTTCTCCCTTTCTTTTTCATATTTGACCCGCGGGAAGAGCGCATCGGATCTCTTGAGGCTGTTTCCGTGCGTGATCCCTCCCCAGCTTCGGATACTGTCAAAATCCTGCGAAGCTGCGTTCGTGATACCCAACTGATCCGTAATCTTCTCGGCCGAGCCGGGCATGAAAGGAGAGACCAGGACTGCAATGATCCGAAGCGATTCGAGGAGATTGTAGATAACAGTCTCCAGCCGGCTCTTATTTGCCGCATCCTGACCGAGTCTCCACGGCTCCTGCTCGACGATATATTTATTCGTCACGTTGATAAAATCCCAGATGGCAATCAAGGCCCTGTGGAGCGTAAGTTCCTGGAAACAGTTCTCCACCTCAGCAACGGCCTTGCCTGCAGCCGCCACAAGCAGCCTGTCTTCTTCGGTTTGAGTATGCGCTTCAGGCACTTTTCCGGCGCAGTATTTCATAGCCATCGTCATGGTCCTGCTCACCAGATTGCCAAGATCATTGGCCAGATCCGAGTTGATCCTCTGGACGAAGCTCTCTTCGCTGAAACTGGAATCAAGACCAAAAACCATCTCCCGAAGAAGAAAATAACGGAAGGGGTCGAGGCCATATGTATCTTTCAAATCCAGGGGCTTGATCACATTGCCGAGGCTTTTCGACATCTTGCTCTGGTCGACGATCCAGTAGCCATGGACGTTGAGATGCCGGTAAGGCTCAATCCCTGCGGCTTTCAGCATGGTGGGCCAGTAAATGCCGTGCGGCTTGAGGATATCCTTCGCGATAAGATGCTGGGCATTAGGCCAGAATACCCTGAACTTTTCGCCGTCCGGATAACCCGGTCCCGTAATATAATTGATGAGGGCATCAAACCAGACATACGTCACGTAGTCTTCATCAAAGGGCAGAGTTATTCCCCAGTCCAACCTGCTCTTCGGTCTCGATATGCATAAATCTTCCAGCGGCTCCCTCAAGAAGGCGAGGACCTCATTCTTGTAACGCTCCGGCCTGATGAAATCGGGGTGATCTTTGATATACTCTATCAGCCAGTCCTTATACTTGCTCATCCTGAAAAAGTAATTACTCTCTTCCCGATACTCCGGGGCTGTTTTATGATCGGGACAGAGCCCGTTCACCAGCTCTTTCTCCGTGTAAAATCGTTCACAGCCTACGCAGTAGTATCCCTCGTATTTTCCGAAGTAGATGTCTCCGGCGTCATAGACCTTCTTGAGAATCAGTCTGACCGTGTCGACGTGGTTTGTATCGGTGGTCCTGATGAAATAGTCATTGGTGACGGCAAGCTGCGGCCACAGGCTCCTGAACTGGGCGCTGATGCGGTCTGCATATTCCTTAGGGGTTGTGTTGGCTCCCCGGGCGGCTTCGACGATCTTGTCACCATGCTCATCCGTACCGGTCAGAAAAAATACCCTGTATCCGGAAAGGCGATGATACCTGGCCAGAACATCGGCAACAATAGTCGTATAGGCATGGCCTATATGCGGCGAGGCATTGACGTAATATATCGGCGTTGTAATGTAATAAGCTTTCTCCACAAACAATCCGTCTCTCTTTTAAAAAGCCGCCGGCATCAACAGAGATCTGTAAAATCCCAGAGCTACAAGTCTTTTATATTAACTGTAATCTCTTTACCGCTTTCCAGCTCGACAACTATTTCACCCTTGAGGATATTTTGCCTTATGATCTTGCCGCGCCCTTCAGGAGCATTTATGACCTTGCCGCACTTTGGTACGTGTTTTTTCATATCCTGATACCCTTCAAATTCAAAGGCCAGACAACACATCAATCTCCCGCAGAGTCCTGAAATTTTTTCCGGATTCAGAGACACACTCTGTTCTTTGGCCATCTTGACGGATACCCGGTCCAGATTGGGGATCGAATTCGCACAACATACTTCTCTGCCGCAAATCCCCAGACCCTTTATCATCCGGGCTTCATGACGGGCGCCAATCTGCCTTAACTCAATCCTCATCTTGAACTGCTGAACCAGATCCTTTACGAGTTCCCGAAAATCCACCCGGCTTTCCGCTGTGAAATAAAATACTATCTGGCTCTTATCGAAGAGACATTCCACGTCAATCAGCTTCATGGGAAGATCCCGTGCCTTGATTTTCTCCAGGCAGAATTGGCGGGACTCCTGTTCCAGGGTTTCATTCTCTTTCTTGATTCTGAAATCTTCCTCTGTGACCTTGCGGACGACGCTCTTGAGACCATTCGGCAGTTTATTAATCGGCACAGGCGTCACTGGAGTAATAACTGTACCCCAAGACATGCCGTTTTCCGTATTGACAATAACCTGATCGTTTTTCGCAAGCTGGAGATCAGCAGCTTCAAAGTTATATATCTTTCCATCTTTTCGAAACTTTATGCCGACAATATTTTTCAGATTTACCTGCTCCTTTTCCCGTTACTCGAACTGGTCTTAATCAGCCATTACCCATTTGTCTGCCGGTGAGATGCTGCTGCCTGTGTAACGACAGAAAACCAATTATTCACGATACCTGCCAAGTGTAAACATCATGACCTCTAAAGTCAATTGTTTATTGGCATTCTGATTTAGTGTGTGGAATGCCCGATCCACAGCCCTTATGCAGCTCACAATATCGCGGCCCGATTCACTCTCGGCAACAGACTTTATGATGTCGATATAATCCTGATTGATAAGACTCTCTCGATCGCCGGTTTCCTTATACACCAATGCATCCCTGTAACCGGTCATTAAGATGCCGAGCCTTTCCATAATATCTTTTCTTTCCTGTCCAAAATCGTTGAGAGCGGATAACAATTTGAGGGGATCTTTCGTTTTGATCCTTGCAATTATATCAAGGACTGTCGCCCTTGTTGTCAGATATGACTCATCATTCATTGCCCGGGCCTTCCCGATGCTGCCGCCCGACGATAAGGCGATCAGTTGGGCCGATTTATGGTCCAGTGATAATTTTTCCTCTAAGAACGAAGCAACAGTTTCCCGCCTAAGTGGATTAAACCTCAAGTGCTGGCACCTGGATAGAACAGTGGCAGGAAGCTGATGAGGGCGTGAAGTGATCAATATCAATATATTTGATGCCGAGGGCTCTTCAAGTGTTTTCAGGATGGCATTAGCAGAAGCGATATTCATCCTGTCAGCATCTACGATGATAAAAATTCGCTTTCCTCCTTCAAAGGGGCTGAATTTCATCTGCTCCTGGAGTTCTCTGATTTCCTGAATTTTTATGAATTGCCCTTGAGCTCTTATCGTAATAACATCGGGGTGATTTCCGTGATCTATCTTCAGGCAGGAAGGACATACATCGCACGCATCGAGGCTGTCCCTCCCGGTTGCGCAATTCAGTGCCTTGGCAAATACCTCCGCCACGGTCCTTTTCCCGATGCCTTCCGCGCCGTAAAAAAGATACGCATGGGGAATACGATCCCTTGCCATCGCCGTTTGAAGGACCTTTATCTGTTTTTCATGACCATAAATATCTTTGAAAGACATGCAAGTCAACCTTTTCTTAAACCTGAACAATACAGGAATTCTCATATCAAAAATCCCATAGGTTTGGCTATGAGAATTTTGACGCTGTCTTAAGAATTGGGATCTTGTACTTAGAGTTTCTCGCTTATGAATTGCGACAGATGGACGCAGACTTCGCGATGGACAGATTCGATATCTTTTGACGCATCGATGATTCGGAACCGGTCAGGTTCGTTTCCCGCAAGGGACAAATAACCCTCCCTCACTCTGCTGTGAAACTCCAATGCCTCTCTTTCAAATCGATCTTCCGCCGGTATCCCCTTATTGCTGGATATTCTTTCCATGGCCCTTCTTAGACCCGTCTCAACCGGCAGATCAAAAAGAATGGTTAAGCCCGGTTTCAGACCAGCCGAGGAAAAATCATTGATGAGTCTGATAAAGTCGATATCTAATCCCCTGCCGAAACCCTGGTAGGCAATCGTTGCATCAGAAAACCGGTCACATAAAACCACTCTTTCCTTCCTTCATTGCGGGACCAATCACATCTTTAATATGCTGGGCTCTGGCCGCGGAGAAGAGAAGAAGCTCCGTTTCTGTAGGAATCTTCTTATCACATGGGGCTTTATTTAAGAGCATCTCTCTGATCCTTCTCCCGATAGGAGTTCCCCCGGCTCTTCAGTAATTATAAAAGGGATATGCTGTTTTAAATATTCTCCGGCAAGCTTAATCTGGGTGGTTTTCCCACAACCTTCGATACCTTCAAAGGTAATAAATCGTCCCATTGCCACTCTAACGAGAATTTCAATGCTGAGATATGTATTTTATTAATCCGATTATAAAACACGAGAAATATTGAATGCTGTGTATAGTTGCAGAATTTCTCCTTTCCGACGAATCACAGGAAGTCGTTCAATGGCAGGGCCTCAGTAAAAACAGAAGAGGGGAAAACACCCTCCCTTGACCAAGGTGGATGGCTTCCCCTTTTGATCTTATTTGCTGGGTTTGACTCTATTTCTCTTCTCCCGGTACGATAGCTTCCACAGGACATTGATCAGCACAGGTCCCGCAGTCAGTACAAAGCTTGGGGTCAATCACATATTTCTCCTCTCCCTCGCTGATTGCCTCAGCGGGACATTCACTTTCGCAAGCACCACATGCAATGCATTCATCTGTTATTACGTACGCCATTTTATCTTCTCCTTATTTTTTTATTTATGGGCCTTTTAGAAAAAGATCTATCTTTAAATTTACGTTACGGAAACAACCTCTTTCACTCCCGGAACTTCCTTTTGCAGATATTTCTGTATACCCATTTTCAGGGTCATTTGCGACATGGGACAACCGTGACAGGCCCCCAGCAGTTTTACCTTGACAATACCTTCATCATCTACATCAACCAGCTCAACATCTCCTCCGTCAGCCTGCAGATTCGGCCGGATACGCTCTATGGCACTGCGTACTTTCTCTTTCATATATAACCTCCATTTTTAACAGTATCAAGGGCAAACTGTAGACGATCAGAAAAAGTTTGCCCTTAGTCTTTATTATAGCCCCCGGTTAATGGGGCATCTCTTTTATCATCTTTTGACGAGGCCCTTTGCCACATCAGGAAGGTCAGGTTTGATAAGCATATAGCTTCCACTTCATGATGACCCGCTTTCCAGAGTATTTTGCCCGAAGCAGCATCAATCATCTTAATTCCCATGTCTACCTTGGCCACCTTATCATCGTTTTCCTTCGTGTAATTCCAGTAGTCGACATTGACCACTAAAAAGGCATCGACTTTAATTATTTCACCAATCTTTCTACTCAGTTCAGGATCAGAAAAATTGACCGCTCTAAGCTTGGAAATATAATCAAGGTAAACCTTCCGAAGTTCCTCATTGGCTTAAATCTGGTTACTTATTGTATCGGCAGCGACAACGTCGGTAAACCACCCTTTATCAACGAGAACACCCGCGATGATCTGATCAATTACCCCTCTTGCCTCTTCATATGTCCCCACATCAGCAGGAAACACACCAATTCTTTTGGGATGGAAATCCTTTGCTTCCGGGGTAACCTGAGAATAGCGGATTCCTCCGCAGCCGACAAGCGCAGATAGCAGAAGCATCATTAAAGGTAAAAGAAATTTCTTTCTCGTCACAATTCCGCCCCGCGTTATTATTCAGCCCAGA
>CAWAEO010000003.1:0-1041939 GCA_963780885.1 Nitrospirota bacterium | reverse complement strand
AGCCTCCATTCGGCCCTCCAATTTTGTTAAATGCTTTTTATGATAGTAAACCCTAACGTTGCATTAAATTTAGGTTAAGCCGCTCGGTCGAGACGTTGTTGTCTTCCGAATTAAAGCAGTTCAATTAGCCACGTTTTAATCGAAATAGTCCAACCCATCTTTTCAGCTTTTCATATTAAAATAACCGGATTCACAACTAAGAAAGGACCCAAAGCGGGGAGCTACTTACGTTTGGCGACGGAGAATCTCCACCGCTTCGGGAAGATACGCTTTATTGTCACTTTTTCTGATGGTTTGTATCAATAGGTTATTTGCGCTTGGTAAGAAGTATCCGTTCCCCCGGCCTCCGACTTGTTTGCGATGTGGAAGCCCAAGGATATGGGGCCATGGTTTCAAGGACTCATATTATGATGGGTACGACTCGGCATTGTCCCAAAAGCGATACATCTGTGCAGACTGTCAATGTGTTTATACCCTTCGCCCCTTTGGATACTGGCCCCGTCACCATGTTGCTGCAACTGTGATACTGGGCAGCATTTGCCGGCGAATACGAGAGGGGGCATGGAAGATGGACACTCTGTTAAGCCGTCAGCGTCGGCAGCATTGGTTCCGTGCTCTGGCAAGAAACATTAAAGCCTACGTAGGGATGGATTTTGAAGGTGATTATCTGGAAGGATTCTATGAATTGCTGCATCGGGGCCGGATACCGGTAGCGCGGGCAGGATAAAACGGAAAAGATTTCAGGTTATTACGACCCCACCCAATATTTGCGGCGATATAGGGACACTTGTTGTGATAAATCTTCATCATCAATAACGAAGGAGGATTTCGATGACTGAAGAGATGAAGCAGCGGGTGGCAGTGTTCAGATTTGGGGTAATTGCCGACTTTGTGGGCGGCAGGCAGTTGGAACGGGGAGAGACTGAGCGCCTTATACAGGAGAAGTGCGCCCGGAGGTGGGTAATACCGGGCAGTATGAGGACACGGATCGGGGAATCTACGATCAAGGAATGGATAGCCAGGTACAAATTTGCAGGCAACAAGCTTGAAGCACTATATCCGCAGGAGCGCTGTGATCGCGGCAAACCACGGGCGATAGACCCGGAGACGGCGCAAGGGCTTATTGCGTTACGGAAAGAGATGTCGTCGGTCTTACTGCCGACACTTCTGCAAGAGGCATATGTACGGAAGATCATATTGCCGGGAGTGACGGTAACCTATTCGGCGCTTTATCGGCTGTTGTTGGCCGAAGGAGTTCTGCAAAAAGTCCCTGCTGAAGGTGACCCACAGGATCGCCGGAGATTCGAGGCGGATAATCCAAATGATCTATGGCAGTCCGATATAATGCATGGCCCATATGTAACAGCGGAGGACAAACAGCGCAAAGCGTACCTGCTGTGTTTCGTGGATGACATGAGCAGGCTGGTCTTGCATGCGGAGTTCTACCTGCATGAGAAGTTGGAGTGTTTTCTGGACAGTTTCAGAAAGGCGCTCCTGAAAAGAGGGGTTCCAAGGAAACTATATGTCGATAACGGTTCAGCCTTCAGGAGCCATCATCTTGAGCATACTTGCGCCTCCCTGGGCATAGTGCTTATCCATAGCAAACCTTGTGCACGCAATCAGTTTATGATACCGAAATCAGAAAAAACTGGGTAACACTTTTCCGTTCATTGTAATGGTTATAAAGCCTTTCATGTTCAGCCAGGACTCGACGGCTATTCGCCAGGCCGCTTGCGGCTGAACCCCCTCACTGCATAATATATCATTTTGCAAGTTCGTTATCCAGGCATAGGCATCCCTCCTTTCCCATTTGGAAAACGTTCTTTTGCCGGTGAAGTACACCTGGCAGGCATTCTTACCGCTCAAGCATGGACGAGGCCGGTGATTAAGATCATGCTCAACTGTCGAAGCATACGCCTCCAGGTGTTCACGCGGACAAGAGGTTTTATATGAGAGCTTCGAAGCCAGCCCGGTTTTCAGTTCGGTTTGAGCCTCTTCGATCGCGCCATTGTAAGGCGGATAATGAACCGGGCTATTGACCGGCAGTACAAAGTAATCGGTAAGCACATCATTAACTGCTGAATGATTCAGGTTGCCGCCATTGTCCCGTTTAAGTATCAGTGGCGTGCCGAAACGGTTGAAGGTTGCAGTAAGATAGCCGGATATTTCTTCGCCGCAGGGGAAGTCTCCTGTCATGGGATTGAACTTATAGCGGGAAGCCAGGTCCTGCATCTGGTTCAGGTATATCTTTGCTCCGGTTTCGTCACGCTGCCCGTATTCGCATGGATCCATGGACCACGCAACGTTCGGCACGTTCCAGTGGATACGCTTCAGATTCTGGCGGTGCAACGTATTGAGATCATGCCGCGCCATCGCTACCATTCTTTGCAACTCCCTTCTTGAGACGCCTGATGCGTAACGAGCATATAATGCCCCCGTGCCCTGTGAGCGATTATAACCATGAGACAACTGAGCAATATCCTGCTTCAGCTTGCCCATATCCGGTGGCTTGACCTTGGGAGGACCAGGCTGCCGAACGAGAGGCGTGTCTTTTTTATGCCGCATGCGCCACCGGATGAAACTCGGGTAGGGCAGCCTGACGGCACTGCAGATCGCCCGGTAAGGCATGCCGGTCCTCTCCCTGATCTTGTCAATAATGGTAAGCATACGAGTTATCGTTTCTTCCTTTGCTTCCGTTTTTTTTGACCAGAAGCGCCGATGCTTTTTTTGACGCCGGCGTTCTGCAACTCATAAGCGTGCAGCATGTCCCGCACTTCTACCGTCTTCTCAGCGACAAAGAGCTTTTTCTGAAGTTCTATAACCTGTTCCTGTAATAGCAGCTTTTCTTCATCCTGTGGTGTGTTCGGCCTTCCTGATGCTCTGTCTTCCATGGCCTCCGTCATCGCCTGTAGTGCCCGGCTTTCCCACTCGTAATAAGTCTTTCGGGAAACGCCCAAGCGGTGTGCACCCTCCTCAGCCGTTATCTGACCACTCCGCACTGCAAACACCACCGCCGCTCTATGACGGGCACGCTCCTTGTCTTTTGATTCGCTCATATGCACGCTCCGTTTGTGCTATGGGTTATCAGTCCTTGCTATGCCTTGGCAGAAGACTTCTCGTCCTTTGACGAAGGCATCTCTGTTTTCCTTGCTTCCTGCGCCTTCGAAAGAGTCTTTTCCAGTCTGCCCTGCGCTGCAGTAGTCAACAGTGTAAGGCGCTTCTTCTCCAGCAACGCCTGCAAGCGCGGGCTCAGAGCAGGCCCCTTGTCCAGGCTCACCCTCGGCTCCAGCGCCTGGAGCATCCCCTCTATCGCCCGCTTCTGCCACTGCGCAAACACCATCGAAGGTATCGTCAGCTCCCGGCATATATCCGCAGGCCTGCGCCGCTCCGTCCACACCGACAGTACCGCCCGGCACTTCTCCATCGCCCCGTAATTCATTGTCGGCCGTTTCTTCTCGCTCTTTATCTTCTCCGTCTTCTCCATTGTCATGTCCTCTCTCGTTTAGATTGTAAACTACTTCCTGCGTAATATCGTCGTTTTCGGCCTCAACCGACAACCTTAGCTTGCCCTTTTCCGCCAGCAGCACCACCGACTGCCCCTCCATGCGGCCCACCATGTAAAACGGCAGACGCGGCTTGCCCCTAAGCGCCATCTCAAGGAGGTTGTCCTGGATGCCCTGCTCGATGGTCTTTCTAAGCTCGCTTTGTATCTCAAAGTACCGGTCTGCTGGACACAGCCCGCCGATCCCCTGATGCGGCCGTTTGTGGTTATAATATTTCACCCACTGCCGTATCCGCTCTACTGCATCCTCAAAGCTCCCGAACTGAGCCCGGCTTAGGAACTCCAGGAAGATCGTCTTCCAGAACCGCTCGATCTTGCCTAATGTCATCGGATGGTGAGGCCGAGATTTGATGTGATGGATTTTGTCTTTCTTCAACTCCAGCTCAAAGCGGCTGTTGCCGCGCCAGCTCGTGTACTGCCTCCCATTGTCCGTGAGCATCTCTTTAGGAGGGTTGTACTCTGAGGCCGCCCGGCGATACACTTCGATGACGTTCTGGGCCGTCTGACTTCTAAAAAGCTCCAGCCCAGTTATATAACGGGAATAATCGTCGATAAAACCTATCAGAAACGCATATCGGCCCCCAAGGCGAAACGTAAATATGTCCGTCTGCCAAAGCTGGTTCGGTGTTGAGCGCTCGAAAAACCGGGGACGGGTGATATTGCGCTGCCGCTTCTTTGGTGGGGCAGTCATTAGGGATTCGGAATGCAGAGTCTTACGAACCGTCTCAGGGCTGGCGGTAAGAAAAAACGCTCTCTTTAAAAGTTGCGAAATGCGCTTAATACCGAACAGTGGGTTGGCTTCTTTGAGTTCGACAATCTTCTGCTTCACAGGAGAGGGAAGTCCGCGCCCATTCCCATTGCGTCTTATTGCAAGGCCGGCCTCACCTTCACTTCTATATGCGCGCACCCAGCGTCTTACCGAATTAATGCTTATCCCGCATTCCTGCCGGATCACCTCAATAGGAACGCTCTCCTCAAGGAACTTCCTGACTACTTGAAGCCTAAAGTCGGCTCCGTAACGCCTGCTTCTCGCCGGGACCTTCTTCTTTGCACTGCCTCTTTGTAAACTCTTAACTTGTTCCATCAATGACACTCCTTTCGTTTTCCTAAACTTGGAGTGTCACCCTATTTCCTCAAATCCTTGGTATCATAAACTGGTCGTTAGCACAGTCTTATGGTAAAACGTATCTTTAATAGTTGTTTAATAATTAGCTCTATAATGCCTATAACATGCGCACTTAGAACCTTGGAAAGCATTTCTTTCAGCAAACCTCTTTTCTATATCGAGTATGATTTCCTGCCTGGTTTTGCCCCAATTCGGGGCGATTAGTATGGAGTCTGGTGATGTTGCGAAAAAGCGCTGCAAAACGATACCGGGAGCGAGTCGTTCGATGAAGTCAACGAGAAAATCGAGGTATTCTTTATACTCGAAGGTATGGAAAGGGTCCCGCAGATAAGCCGCAGCGAGGGGCGTATCATTTACTATCTGGAGCTGATGAATTTTCAAAAAACCGATAGGAAGAGTTGACAGTTCATCGGCCATCGCAAGCGTCTCTTCCCTGGTCTCCGTAGGCAGCCCGGCAATAATATGGGCGCCAATGTGGATGCCCTTGCCGCTGGTCAAAGCAAGGGCATCCAGAAAGGCCTGATAATCATGCCCCCGCAGTATATAATCGAGCGATTTATCATAGATTGATTGCAGCCCGTACTCGACAAGGATGAAGTACTCCCTGGCCAGTGACTGCAGCAGTTCGATCTTGTCCTTGTCAACACAGTCGGGCCGGGTGCCGATCGCGAGGCCGACCACCGAAGGCCCGGTAAGGGCCTCCCGGTATACCTTTTCGAGTTCAGGCAAGGAGGCATAGGTATTGGTATAGGGCTGGAAATAAACGAGAAACTTTGCTGCACTATACCGGCGCGAAAGATATGCTACGCCGTCCTTAATCTGTTTTGCAATTGGGATCTCGGACTTGCACTCAGCAGGCCTGAAGCTGCTGTTATTACAGTAGATGCACCCTGTTACGCCGAGTGTGCCGTCTCTGTTTGGGCAGGTAAATCCGGCATCAACATTCACTTTATATACAATGGCGCCGAATCGCTTCTTGAGATATGGACCAAATGCGTTATATCTGGCGGACATGATTAATTATTCAGCTTTACAGGCCGGATTGTCAATTACACCCGAAAAAAGCCTTTAGTTCAGGCAGGGCGGAGAAAAAGCAGCAGGTGGACAAGAAGCCTGTTTTGTGCTAAAAGTAAATATCCGGGCAATAGAGCTATGGATCGGTCTGTCTGCACTCGGTGTCGCCGATCAAAGGAGCCGGCCAGATGAAGGGAACCGCTGCCACCTTAATTATCTTCCTGTTTTGCCTGTCAGGGTGTTCGTTTATAAAGGTTTCGCTTATACCCCCCACAAAGCCGCTTGAGGAGAAGGTGCTGGAAGGCAAGGGAACGCCCAAGATACTTCTTGTGGACCTTGACGGCATAATTTCCTTCAGGGAGGAGAGCAGCCTGAATCTCAAGGCAAAGCCCTCGAAGGCGGCCCTCTTCAAAGAGGTGTTCCTGAAGGCCGAATCTGACTCTGATATCGTGGGCGTGATCATCCGGATCAACTCGCCTGGCGGAACCGTTGCAGCAAGCGATGCGATATACCATGAGATCATGAGTTTCAAACAGAAAAGAAACATCCCCGTTTACGCTTATATAATGGAGCTTGCCGCCTCAGGGGGCTATTACGTTGCATCCGCCTCCGACCGCATTATTGCAAGCCCCACTTCTATCACGGGCAGTATCGGCGTTATCGCTATGAAGTTCAATGTCGAGGAGCTTCTTTCAAAGGTGGGGATTTCCAATGAGACTTATAAATCTGGTACTAAGAAAGACTTCTGGTCGCCTTTCCGTCCGAGTACTCCTGAGGAGCAGAAAATGCTTCAAAATATTATCGACAGGCTTTTCGCGCGGTTTGTCGGTGTGGTCTGGACAAACAGACAGATGCTTCTGACCGAACAGCAGGTCAGGGGGCTTGCAGATGGCCGTATACTGACAGCAGATGAAGCCCTCGCAGCAAAGCTTATCGACCAGGTGGCCTATCTCGATGAAACAATCGGCACAATGAAAAAAACGCTGGCCATTAAAGAGGCCAGGGTAGTTACTTACGCCCGCCCGGAGACATTCACATCAAATATCTATTCAGAAATGCCGCAGCCCGGCCCGTTGGTCATCAATCTCTTATCGATAAACGCAGAAGATTTTTCGATGCTTTCAGGCGCACAGTTCATGTATCTCTGGAGCCCTTAGTAATCTAGAAAAAATTTCACAAAGCCGCCAGATCTGTTTTGAAAAAATATGGGAGCCTTGGGAATAGATATTTGTTGTGAAATGGGTTTTTTGTGATATATAATCAATCTGCGAAAGGGATCGTTTGGGGTGCATAAACAACAGACCTAAGGAGGAATCGTTATGAACGCTTTAACGCTCGTTTTTGTTGCACTGCTGGTGTTCGCGCTTGCCTATAGGTATTATGGCCTTTTTTTTGCCGACAAAGTGCTGGGCCTGAAGGCTGAGAGGGAAACACCCGCCGTCACTATGGCTGACGGCATCGACTATGTCAAGACAAATAAATATGTATTGTTCGGTCATCACTTTGCGGCCATAGCTGCGGCAGGGCCGCTGATCGGGCCTGTGCTGGCTGCGCAGTTCGGATACCTGCCTGGAGCGCTCTGGATATTGATCGGCGCAGTGGTGGCGGGAGGCGTTCATGACACGATTGTGCTTTTTGCGTCGGTAAGGCATAAAGGACGCAGCCTGTCGAGAATTGCGGAAAGCGAGATAGGTAAACTTGCAGGCGGCGTGGCCTCTTTCGCCTTCCTGTTTATCCTTATCCTCACGCTTGCCGGGCTTTCGATTGCTGTGGTGAATGCCATGTTCTCGAGTGCCTGGGGAACATTGATGGTTTTTTCCACAATGCCCATCGCATTGCTCATGGGACTCTGGATGCATAAAATAAGGCCGGGAGATGTGGCAGGCGCAAGTATCATTGGTGTCGTCCTTCTCTTCCTGACATTGCTGGCCGGGCCTTATGTTGCCGCGGACCCGCAGTTGTCCTCTCTGTTTACCTTCACGAAAAAGCAGATAGCCGTCATCATTCCTCTTTATGGCTTTGTGGCTTCGGTGCTCCCGGTCTGGATGCTCCTCTGCCCCAGGGACTATCTATCTACTTACCTGAAGATAGGTACTATTATAATACTTGCAGCAGGCATATTTATCGTTCATCCCGAATTCCAGATGGCTGCTGTCACCAAGTACGTGAGCGGCGGCGGACCCATTATCCCCGGTAAAGTCTTTCCTTTTGTTTTCATCACTATAGCCTGCGGCGCCCTGTCAGGGTTCCACGCCATCATAGGCTCGGGGACCACACCAAAGATGATCGGCAACGAAAGGGACATCCTGTTTATAGGGTATGGCGCAATGCTTGTCGAGGGTTTTGTAGCCATAATGGCCCTGGTTGCGGCATGTGTCCTGATGCCTGGAGACTACTTTGCGATCAATGCTGCCCCCGCGGTATTCAGTAAACTCGGGATGACAACTGTCCATCTGCCTCAACTCTCTCTTGCGGTGGGAGAACAACTCCAGGGAAGACCGGGAGGCGCTGTTTCACTGGCCGTGGGCATGGCGTACATCTTTTCATCTGTGCCGTTTATGAAAGGATTGATGGGTTACTGGTATCACTTTGCTATCATGTTCGAAGCGGTCTTTATACTGACGGCAGTGGATACAGGCACGAGGGTGGGCAGATTCCTTCTTCAGGAGATGATAGGCAAGGCATTCCCGAAATTTCTCGAAAAGAAATGGGTGCCTGGAATAGTAACAACCAGTTTCCTCTTCACGCTTTCATGGGGCTATCTGGTCTATACTGGCAATATCTCGACGATATGGCCCCTGTTCGGCATGAGCAACCAGCTTCTTGCCGCAAGCGCCCTGATAATAGGGACCACAATGCTGATCAGGATGGAGAAGGCGAAATACGCATGGATGACCGCCGTGCCTGGAATCTTCATGTCATTTGTCTGTATGTATGCCGGTTATCTGAACATCGCCGAGAACTACCTGCCGAAGGGCCTGTATTTTCTGACCGCATTGTCTGTCATAATCATGGCGCTGATGGTGGTCGTGTTCATCAGCGCATTCGCTAAATGGTACGAACTTTTGCAGGTGACAAAGCCGGTTGTGGATAAATACGGCGACGGTGTCCTTGAACTCGTGGAAGACTAAGTCAGGAAATATGAATTTAACTGAACTAAGGGAGCATGCAAGAGAAAAGCTGAAGGGCTATTGCCGGGTCTGCCCTGTCTGCAACGGCAGGCTATGCGCGGGAGAAGTGCCAGGGATGGGAGGCGCGGGGTCGGGCAGCTCATTTGTCGCCAACGTCGAGGCGTTGGCTGACTGGCAGTTCAATATGCGGACCATACATGAAGTCAAGACCGTCGATACCTCATTCGACCTCTGGGGAAGGAAACTGTCCGTCCCTGTCTTGGCAGCGCCCCTGACAGGGACAACTTATAACATGGGCGGCAAAATTACCGAACGGGAGTTTATTGACGCTATAATCTCGGGCTCCCTGCTGGCGGGAACTCTCGGCATGACCGGCGACGCTGCTGACCCTGCGCTTTGGGACAGTGGGATGAAGGCTATATCATCCAACAGGGACCGGGCCATCGCTATAATTAAACCGAGAGAGCAGAAAGAAATTGTCAGCCGTATCAGGGATGCGGAGAAGGCCGGGGCAGCAGCAGTCGGCATGGATATCGACGGGGCCGGATTAGTGACAATGGCATTAAAAGGCCAGCCGGTAAGCCCAAAAACCGTTCGAGAAATAAAGGAAGTTGTTTCTGCCACGAAGTTGCCTTTTATCCTTAAAGGCATCATGACCCCGATTGAGGCGGAATTGGCTGTGGAGGCCGGAGCCGCCGCTATCGTCGTGTCAAACCATGGAGGGCGGGTACTGGATCACACCCCGGGAACGGCGGATGTCCTGCCCGAAATCGCGGACCGGGTAAAAGGGAACCTGATTATTTTCGTGGACGGCGGCGTGCGCAGTGGCGCGGACGTACTCAAACTCCTCGCGTTGGGAGCCGATGCTGTTCTGGTCGGCAGGCCGTTGATAGTCGGCGCCTTTGGCGGAGGAGCCGAGGGAGTAGCATTACTTATAAATAAAATGAAGGACCAACTTGTCCAGGCCATGCTGCTGACAGGGACCGCTGACGTAAAGTGCGTTAATAAAGATATTTTATACGGCGCATAAACCTTCATGCACGAGATATTTATTTCGTTTGCCCTCATTGTCTGCGCCGGAATTCTTTTCCGGCGCTTGAGGGTGGGCGGTCTTGATGCCGGCTCCACGCGGCTTGCAATCAATGCCCTGGTATTCAACCTGTTTCTGCCTGCTTTGTGCATAAAGACCGTCTATATATCAGGGATCGATATCAATACAATTCTGGTACCTGTGACCGCCGGCCTGACAATCATATTTACAATGATTATTTCCCTTGCAGCGTATTTCGTCCTTGGGAAAGTAACAAACATGACAAAGCCGGAAAAAGGCTGCCTTGTGCTCTCGGCTACATTCGGCAACGTGGTTTACCTGGGTCTGCCGGTTATCACCGGGCTGTACGGACAGGAGGCAGCAAAATATGCGCTGTTCTTCGACCTCTTTGCCGGGACCCCTCTGCTATGGATTCTCGGAGCGTCTGTGGCTTCGAAATACGGCGGGGGCGGGAGAATGTCGATATCCGACTCTCTTAAGACTGTAATGTCCCTGCCGCCGGTGTGGGGCCTTATTGGGGGGATGGCACTAAAGACAGCAGGGATAGGGCTTCCTGAATTTATTCTAAAAGCACTCGATATGCTCGGTGGCCTCGTCATTCCGCTGATGGTTTTCAGTATAGGCCTGGCGCTCTCTTTGCCGAAAGTGAAACAGGCCTCTCTTATCATTCCTGCTGTGATCATTAAACTTGCCGTAGCCCCGTTTATCGCTTTTACCGTAGCGAACCTCCTCGGCCTTAAGGGTACAGCCCTCGCATCCTGCTTTATCGAAGGGGCCATGCCGACAATGGTTTTCATCCTCCTGATAGCATCCCGGTTCGGACTCGACACATCACTCGCAGGTTTTATGATCGTAGTTACCACGGTCCTTTCGTTCTTTACCCTCCCTGTTGCCGTGTCCTTAATGCGCTAGTGTGGTGTCTTGGATATAAGTTTACATGTCCCGTCATTCCTCCCGCCCCCGATAACAACGTTCGGAGGCAGGCTCCGGCGGGAATCCAGAAAAATCAAAGGAATGGATTCCGGGTCAAGCCCGGAATGACGGTAAAATATGTAAAGAACTGTTAGGGACTCTACACTAGAACCCATGGGGTCACATCCCTTATTACTTGATATAGTTGACCGTGTTTTCCCTTCTGGCAGGCGCCTTCGCATTTTCTGTTTTCTTATAGCCCAAAGCTACTGCATGATAAGGTTTATATCCTTCCGGTATGCCTAACCTTTTCAAATAATCTTTTCCCTTTTCTCCCCCAAAAGCAAAAGCGACAAAAGCTACCCAACAGGAGCCTACACCAATGGATTCCGCTGCTATCAACATGTTTTCGCTCGCGACAGCACAGTCAACCAGTGGCATCATGGCCTTTTCTTCCCCGGAAACTATGATCGCTGTAGGCGCATTATAGAAGACCTGGAACTTTTCATTGCCGGCCATCTGCTGAATGAGCTTATCATCAAAGTGTTTCGCAGCCGCCTTCGCATCATCGCTTAATTGGTCCATCAACTGTTTGTCCTGAACAACGGTGAAATGCCATGATTGATGATTATGGGCACTGGGTGCGTAAAGACCCGCTTCGACAATGGTTTTCAATTCTTCTTCCTTAATTTGTTCTTGTGAAAATACCCTGGTGCTTCTTCTGTTAAGAATGCTCGTTACTGTCTGATTCATGTGTAACCTCCTCTTATATTTTAACGATTGTTAGTACCCGCAACCGGATTAACCAGCACACCTATCCCCTCGATTTCAGTCTCCAACACTTGCCCTTCCCGAAGAAATACCGGCGGGTTCCGTTTGAAGCCGACTCCTTCCGGAGTGCCCGTCAGTATAACTGTCCCGGGTAGGAGGGTCATGCATCGCGACAGATATGACACAATCTGCCGGCAAGAGAAAATCATGTCCGAAGTATTGGATGACTGCATGACCCGACCGTCCAGGCGGCAAATGATATTGACGCTGTCACAGTCAAGGTCGGTGACTATAAAGGGACCCAGAGGGCAGAAGGTGTCGTAACTCTTTGCCCGCGCCCACTGGGCATCGGAAAACTGGGCTGTCCTGTTGGATATGTCGTTCGCAATTGTATAGCCAAGAACAACGCCGGCGACTTCTTCTTCGGATATGTTTTTCGCCGTCTTTCCGATAACAACCGCCAGTTCAGCCTCATAGTCGATATTGTCGGGACTGTGTGAAGGCAGCATTATGGGATCTCCCGGACCGCAAACGGTTGTGGTCGCTTTTATGAAAATCAAAGGCCGGGCAGGATAGGGCATTCCGGTTTCATCTGCATGCTTCCTGTAGTTGAGACCTATGCATATTATATTTGGAGGAGACACGGGCACCAGGAGTTTCACAGAAGGCAGGTCAATGCCTTTCCCTTGTTTTGACGGATTGACGAAAGGGTCGCCACAGTGATAAACCAGCTCATTTTCGATTATTCCGCAGCTCACCTGCCCTTCGAACAGGTACCTGACTATTTTCATCGCTGGACCTCCTTTCCGTTTGTAAATAGTATATTAAAAAAACCCGCGACGCAAGTTATTCTCCAATTCACCATCAAAAGATCGCAACCACAGAGTACACGGAGTTTTATCTCTGTGTACTCAAAGCATTAAAGCAAGGACCAATAAAATATTTTTTTATCAGAGAGTGCACAGAGTTCAAGAAGCATTTAGATGTTTTTATTTATCAAACTAATGAGTTCCTCTGTGATCTCTGTGGTTTGGTGGCGGATTCTCGTTGTTCCCGCGTTTTTACCAATAGGCAAACAAAAATGGTATACTAACCTCGTTGACAACGATGAAGGACCAAGAAAATAATACAGTCCTGCAAAAAATTAAAGGGGGCTACGTCCTTCCTTTGTTTTCCCCTGTTGCCATACGCCTCATTGAGCTTGCTTCAAGCGAGACATCGTCTGTTGATGACCTGGCTGAGCTCATCGAAAAAGACCCTTCTCTTGCTGTGCGTACACTTGGTCTCGCAAATGCGGCATTATTCGGGAATGCAGAGCCGATAACCACCATCAGGAATGCTGCCATGAAGATCGGGTTCAACCAGATCAGGATTATGGCGCTTACGATTTCCCTCAGAGACACTTTCCCAATGGGGAAAGTGGGTCCAATGAACTATGAAGAATTCTGGAGGGCCTCCTTATACAGGGCGATCATTGCAAAAGGGCTCGCCAGGACATCAGGGTGCTGTAACCCTGAAGAGGCATTTGTTGCAGGACTTACGCTTGAGATAGGACTGTTAATTTTATTTGACATGTTCATCAAAGGCAAGATTGAGTACATGCCGGAACCATACCCGCTTGAACCGCTCCTTCTATGGGAAAAGGAACAATTCGGAGTCGACCACCGTGAAGTAGGAGAACTGGCGCTCGGCCACTGGAAGTTCCCAGAAAAGATCCTCGAATGCCAAAAGATTCAGTTCAGTGAAGAACACGAGGCCGATCTTCCCCCCCTGGCACTGCTGTGTGACACGGCGCGCAGGTTCTCTTATCTGCTCTGCGAAAAAAAGGCTTCGTGGCACGTTATGTTTACTGAAACCGAGACGACATACGGTTTTAAAAGCTCCGCCCTTACACCGCTCCTTGTTTCAGTATTTGAGGAGGTGCAGGAGATTTCAGCAAGCCTGAAAGTGGCGATTAACAGAGAACATGAACTTATGCAACTTTTAGAGAAAGCGCAATACACACTTCAAAAACTGACGAACACAATGGCGGATTGGACCCATTACGTATTCGAAGGACAAAGCCCTGACAAATCGAAATCAACTTCTCCATTGATCAGATACCCGCTGACAGAAAAACTCCAGATAGTCGCTGTTGAAATAAAAAAACCTCTGTCGATCATACGGGAGTTTATCGATAATCTTGTCCCCGCAGTCGGTCCCGACTCAAGTGAATGGTACTATGTGCAGGCATTTAGTGAAGAGGTAAAGAAGGTCGAACAGGCAGTTTTGCTGCTAAAATAAAACGTATTTAATTACTCCCAACCCCAAACCGCTCATCAAGTATTCTCCGGAATCGGGGCGTATATATCAGGTCATAGACAAACCCCTTGCCCGGGAAAATAGAAAGCGCCGCTTTCCTCGTATTGTTCATCAGAACCAGCGACTCCCGCAGCGTCAGATTGGACTGCATAAGAGTCGCCTGAGTCAGGTCGACGATCCATCTCAGCCGTCGCAGGTTTTTCTCTTCTTCCTCAATAAGGTTATCAGCCACCCTCATGTTCCTCGGGTTAAGGCATAATCTCGATGGTTGTTCCGTCAGGCACGAGCTGCCAGATTTCTTCAATATCATTATTCGATACGGCGATGCATCCCTTTGTCCAGTCCTTGTATCCGCCGAGGTCATCGACTGTAATCCCCTCTGGAAACCCATGTATCATTATACTGCTGCCTGGAGAAACGCCAAGACGCCTGGCTTTTGAACTGTCTGTTTTGCTGGGATAGGATATATGAAGTGACAGGTGAAAGTTGCTTTTAGGATTCCTGGAGTCGAGGATGTACGTCCCTTCAGGAGTTTTGTAATCCCCCTGCTGCGTTTTGCGGCCTTTCGGGTTCCTTCCCAGGCAGATTTGATATTTTCTCAAAATGTGACCATTCTGGAGGAGCAGCAAGACTCGTTTGCTTTTGATAACCAGCACTCTGTCGACATGGGCAAACGATCCAAAAGCGCCTCCGGCATAAAGCATAAAACATAAAAGCAAAAGACCGGCGCCCTTTCCCGAAGGGAGATCTAAACGCATTATATATGCTCTGAAAAACAGTTCATATCAAATTCCGCTGTCGTATTTTAACATAAATCATTATCTGCTATAATATGCCTAAACTTTTCGAGCAGGAGGTCTCTCATGGCTATACAAGGACTCATGGATGCCGTTGACATTAAAAATGGCTCTGTTACTGTAAGAGATAAGAGCGCGGTGCGCTCAATGATGGACAGTCTGATTTATGCCGCAGTCTTTGAGCAGGATGATAAAAAGAAAAAAGAGCTCTTCCTCCTGGTTAAAGAAATTGCAAAGGCATACGGCGCGGTCCCGGCCTCTATCCAGGGCCTTTATGAAGACATGGGGAAAAACTATCCAGGGTTCACCGTTCCCGCCATGAATATCAGGGGGCTCACTTACGATACTGTAAGGGCCGCCTTCAGAAAGGCACATGAATTAAAAGTCGGCCCCATGATCTTTGAGATCGCGCGGTCTGAAATCGGCTATACAATGCAGCGACCTCTCGAATACGCGGCTGTGGTCCTGGCAGCGGCGGTCCGGGAAGGGCACGAGGGTCCTGTTTTTATTCAGGGCGACCATTTCCAGCTGGTAAGAAAGAACTACCTGGGGGAGCCAGGACTCGAAGTGAACTACGTAAAGGGGCTGATCGCTGAAGCGATCGATGCCGAGTTCTACAATATAGATATCGATTCTTCAACACTCGTTGATCTCTCAAAGCCCACGGTAAAAGAACAGCAGAGGCCCAACTTTGAGCGGACTGCCGAATTGGCGGAGCATGTGAGGCAGTTGCAGCCTGCAGGTATCAATGTATCTATAGGCGGTGAGATCGGGGAAATAGGCACAAAAAACAGCACCCCTGAGGAATCAAAGGCCTATCTTGACGGGTTCAGGGAGGCCTTTAAAGGGGCCAAGGGACTGAGCAAGCTCAGTGTGCAGACAGGCACTAGTCATGGGGGGGTCGTGCTGCCGGACGGCACTCTGGCAAAGGTGAAGATAGATTTTGAGACATTGAGAGTGCTGTCGGAACATGCGCGGAAAGAGTACGGCCTTTCAGGGTGTGTGCAGCACGGCGCCTCAACTCTTCCAGAAGAAGCATTCCACATGTTCCCCGAGACCACTACTTCAGAGGTGCATCTCGCCACCGGTTTCCAGAACATGATCTATGACAGCAGCAGTCTTCCGGCAGAGTTCAGGCAAGAGGTCTATGCCTTCATATCCAGGGAATACGCAAAAGAGAGGAAGGAAGGGCAGACCGAGGAGCAGTTTCTCTATAGTACGCGGAAGAAGGGGTTTGGTCCCGTTAAGAAAAAATGGTGGGATTTACCGGCCAGTGTAAAAGACCCTATCATGAAGGAGCTCGAGAGAAAATTCGGATTGTATTTTGAGCAGCTCAAGGTTGCCGGCACGCAGGATATCCTTAAGAGGACCATCAAGTCCGTAGTAGTAAAAAAAGAAATCAATTCTGATCTTTTGGGGTGAATGAGTGACCACTGTGGATAAGCAGGCATTGGACCCGAGGCTTCCCACAATTCAACAGGCAGACCTTGCGGGTAAAACTGTCCTTGTGAGATTTGACCATAATGTTGTGAAGGACGGGGAAATTAAAGATCCTTTCAGGATTGACCAGACCTTTGGTACGCTTTACAACATTGTTGAGCGTGGTGGAAGGCCGATTCTAATGACCCATGTTGGAAGGCCGAAAGATAAAAAGACAGGCGACATAGCCTGCAGGACCGGTGACTCTGTTGAGCCTATAGCCCAATATCTTGAGCACAAGCTGCATACCACCTTCCATATACCCAGGTTCAATATTGACCCCAAACTCGGCATAGTCGGTATCGATACTTCCATTAATCTTGCCATCCGCAGCCTGCGCGAACATAAGATCGGCGGTATATATCTTCCCAATACCCGGTGGTTTCAGGGAGAGGAAGCAGTGGGAGAGGTAAAGGAAAACTTCGCACTCCAGCTTGCGGGCCTGGCAGATATTTTTATCAATGACGCCTTCGGCTCATGGCAGCCCCATGCCTCAACATATGACGTGACAAAGCACCTGCCGTCCTATGCTGGATTTTTGATGCAGCAGGAGATAGCCAATCTAAATTCTGTTATCAATCCCGTGCGCCCTTTTATTGCCGTTGTTGCGGGGGCAAAATACGACACAAAGATCGGTCCGCTCTACGCCATTTATGATAAAGTTGATAAACTGATTCTGGGCGGGGTGATTTATAACGCATACCTTTGCGCCAAATATGGAGTAAGGATCGCCGGGGTCTCGGATAAAGACATTACTGCGGCAAGAGACCTTGTTGAAAAGGACAAGGGCAATCGTAAAATTGTCGAGCTGCCTTACCTTGTTGAATCAGATATCCTCGAAGGGAAAGTTGAGGGGAAATACAGGTCCCTCTCGATCAAAGATTTCAGCCCCGGGAAACAGTATAACTATATCCTCGATATCGATGCCCGTTCTTTTGAGGATGCGGCCGTGGCCGGGAGTATTCTTGACGCAAGGACTATTTTTGTCAATGCGGTAATGGGATTCACCCCTCATTTTTCAGCGGGCTCAGCTGCATTGGACAGCACTATCGACCATAACAGGACAGCTATTAAAATGTATGGCGGCGGCGACACCCTCCAGGAATTTAAGAACCTATGCCCCGGCTTATATCTTTCGGTGCTTGATAATACTCAATACTACTTCTTTACCGGCGGCGGCACGGTTCTCTCTGCCATAGAGCAGGGGAGTCCATACGGACTCAAGCCGGTCCAGGCCTTGATGGAAAACAAGAGCGGCGTGAAAAATCAATTTTGAATGTTGAATGCTGAATGTTGAATTAAGGAAAAGATAATTCAGTTTATACCTGAACTCCACAATTCAAAACTCAAAATTCAACATTCAGCATTTTATTAAAGGGAGGGGCACAATGGCGAATATTAAAAAGATAGGTGTCATCACAAGCGGCGGTGATTGCGGCGGTCTTAACGCGGTTATTAAGGGAGTGTCACGTGAGGCGTATGCCCATGGAATAGAGTCGGTGGTAATTCCCAACGGTTACGCCGGTCTTTACAACCTCGTGGAACTCGAATCAGTGGTGCTGCTTAATGCAGAGAGGATCAGTCGCATCGAGGCCTCACTTGCCGGAAGCGAGGCCGGGCATTCACGGGTCAAGATCAGTAAAATAGCAGACCCGAAAAAGTATGAGCGCATTAAAGAAGGACTCAGGAAATTCGGTATAGACGCCCTGATTATAAGCGGCGGGGATGACACCGGAAGCGTTGTGGTTGACCTCGGCAATCAGGGCATTCCCTGCGTGCATGTCCCCAAGACCATGGACCTCGATCTCCAGCCTTACAGCGTGGGAGGCGACTCATCTATCAACAGGATCGCTATTTTTACCCGGGAACTGAAAACCACCGGCCTAAGCCACAACCGTATTCTGGCCATAGAAGTATTCGGCAGATACGTGGGACATACCGCCCTGCATGGAGGGATCGGCGCTGAAGCCGACTGCATATTGATACCTGAGATCCCGGTGGACTTTGATGTTGTCTACCACGATATGAAAACAACTTATTGCAACAGGGTGATGCGCAGCGATGTGAAGGCAGGCACTTATATAATCGTTGTTGCCGAGGGCATGAAGAATGCAACCGGTGAAATGCTTTATGACGAAGCGGCAGGAGTGGACGCCTTCGGTCATAAAAAGCTTGCAGGAGCTGGGAAATATGTGAGGCAGGAGCTTGAGAAACGCCTCAAGAACGATCCTGAAATGAAGAAGTTTATGATAGATACCGGGATGTACGCGCCAGGCGTTTACGAAGTTCCTGAGGTGCGGGAGGTCACACCCGGCCATCTTGTTCGATCAGGAGGATCTTCAGCCTATGACGTGAACTTCGGCTATAAGGCCGGAGCTTGCGCAGTGCTTCTGCTCCTGGAGGGGAAGACAGGCAACACTATTGTTGATGTCGACGGCAGCAAAATCTTTTATATTGCGACACCTGAGGCCATTAAACGGAGAGAGGTTGACACCGCTGAAATTGCCCTTTTTGAGAGCCTGGGCACCTGCTTCGGGCGCAAGCCGGAAAAGTTTAACTACGAACTTATAGAAAAAAAAGCTGCGATAGCGAGACATTTTTAATATGGCCAAACAAAATGGCGGCACAGTCGGCATCATTGTTGGGGGTGGGCCTGCCCCGGGGATCAACGGCGTTATAAGCTCGGCCACTATTGAAGCTGTTAATCAGGGCAAAAAAGTCATCGGCATAAAAGGGGGATTCAAACCCCTTTTTGAAGGAAGGACTGACTGCGCCCTTCCGCTCACTATAAGTGACGTTTCCAGGATACATTCTCAAGGCGGCTCTATTTTAAGGACCTCCCGCGACTTCCCTGATAAAGTAAAGGAGAGATTCGCGGTATTGATGTCGACGCTCAGGCAGCTAGACATAAACTATCTCGTTACTGTTGGCGGCGAGGGCACGCTTTATATGGCTAACTGGATCGGGCGGGAAGCCAGAGGTGACATGAATATCGTGCATGTCCCAAAAACTATTGATAACGATATACCGTTGCCCGGGGGAGCTTCGACGTTTGGCTATCAGACGGCGCGGCATCTGGGAGTACAGATTGTCCAAAATATCATGGAAGACGCGAAGACCACAGGCCGCTGGTACTTCATCACCACGATGGGCAGGCATGCCGGTCATCTTGCTTTAGGCATCGGAAAGGCTGCCGGGGCAACAATAACGCTCATTGCAGAGGAATTCACCGAGGAAAAGCTCTCCTTCAAAAAGGTTGCCGATGTGCTTGCAGGCTCTATAATAAAGAGGCTCGCCTATGGCATAGACCACGGTGTTGCGATCCTTGCAGAAGGCATTTCCGAGAAATTCGATTATGAGGAACTCAATGATTATGAGCGGGTCGAAAAAGATGAAACCGGGAGGACCAGGCTCTCCGAAATCCAGCTCGGGAGGGTGTTAAAGAATTTTGTTATGAACACACTTGATTCTCTGGGCATACAAACCACTATTGTAGACAAGAACATCGGGTATGAACTGCGCGCTGCTGCCCCCATCCCTTTTGACCTTGAATATACAAGAGACCTTGGCTACGGCGCCATCCGGTACCTTCTAAAAGGCGGCACCGATGCAATGATCGTCCTTTATGATGGGCACTTAAGGGCTATCCCTTTTGCCGAGCTGGTGGACTATCCTACAGGCAAGATAAAGGTCAGGACAGTGGATATCACCTCAGAAACATATGAGGTCGGACTGAAGTATATGAGACGGTTAACATGCGATGATTTCGAAGGCGAGCAGCTGCAACGCCTTGCGGGCACAGTGCATCTGAGTCCCGGCGGGTTTGTCGGCAAATTCGGCTATCTTGTCGGTCTGTGAGCCTATGAACAACCAGGCGGACGATCTGGAGAGGGCTGAAAGACTCAGGATTGTTTTTCAGGCCCTCTACGAAGTCAACAAAAGGATCCCTATTATAGTTGAGGGTAAAAGGGATGTTTCCGCCCTTAGGAAAATAGGTCTGGTGGGTGAGATCATCACGCTCCACAGAGGCAGGGGGATATACGAATTCTGCGAGGATATATCTGAACGGTTCCATCGTGTTGTCCTTCTTACGGATTGGGACAACAAGGGAGAGCATCTGCATAAAACCATAGCAGCTCATTTAAAAGGCTCATGGGAGGAATTTTCCCCTTTTAGAGAAATCGTAAAAGTCCTTTGCCAGAAGGATATAAAGGACATAGAGGGAGTACCTCTGCTCCTTGAACGGCTGGCCGGGGCAGAAGTTAAAGTTGGAGAGACCGGGGAACCTGAGGGCTTCTGCGGTGATATTTGATGACAAAACGCTTCGGGAAGAAAGGCGAGGATATTGCTGCAGACTACCTTACGGGGAAAGGTTATAAAATCCTGCACCGCAATTACAGGACTCCGCTTGGCGAGGCTGATATGATCATCAGCGACAATGATATCCTTGCGTTTGTAGAAGTCAAGGCAAGAAGCGGTAACGCGTTTGGAGAGCCTTTTGAGGCAGTGGACTTCCGGAAACAGGAAAGAATCAGGAAAATAGCGCTCTATTATCTTAAATGGCATAAATTTGAAAAGCAGGTCAGGTTCGACGTGGTGAGCATTGTCACTAAAAATGGAAAAGCAGAGATAAATCATATAATAGAAGCGTTCTAAAAACAGGTCATAGGTGATGGGTCATGGGTTATAGGAATAGGGGGAAAAATCAAAAAAGAGTTGCCTTTTACTATGACCTATTACCTATAGCCTATTACCCATAACCGGGATTTTATGTTTGTTTATCTGAACAATGCTATTGTCCCTGCGGCTGAGGCCAAGGTTTCTGTCTTTGACCATGGTTTTTTGTACGGTGACGGCATCTACGAGACGCTGCGCGTCTATGATGGCGTGGTCTTTTTGATCGGTGAGCACCTTAACAGGTTGAGGCGTTCCGCTTCTCTCATAGGGCTTGATCCTCCCAAAAATGAAGCAGGCATAAGGTCGGCTGTTTATGAAACGCTTCTTGCGAATGATTTGAGAGATGCTTATGTCCGTTTGACCATCTCACGTGGATACGGGGAGATAGGTCTTGACCCGGACCTCTGCAAGGAGCCCACTTTTATAATCATTGCCGAAAAGTTTAAGAACTATCCGCGGCCCTATTATCAAAATGGAATAAGGCTGAAGATAGCCTCGGTCAGGAGGAACCTGAAAGAGGCACTTAATCCGCAGATCAAATCGCTTAACTTTTTGAATAACATCCTTGCAAAAATTGAGGCAAAGCAGGCCGATGCACAGGAAGCCATAATGCTCAACGCATCCGGGCATCTTGCAGAAGGCACTGTAAGCAACATTTTCTTTTTTAAAAACGGCATCCTACAGACACCTTCAGTCGAATGCGGCATCCTTGACGGCATTACGCGGGCGCTGGTGATCGATCTGGCTGTAAAGAATGCAATCCCTGTAAAAGAAGGAGATTTCAGACCTGAAGACCTGTACGGGGCCGCCGAGGTGTTCATAACAAACTCTACTATGGAAGTTATGCCGGTGAGCAGGGTTGATGACGTGCATTTCAACGTTGGGGAAACCGCCAGGCTGCTCCTCGTAAAATACAAACAAGAGGTGAACGGGTATGTTAAAGAAAAAAAAGGGGAAGGCCCCTCATTATGGGACTAACCGGATTTCTCCTGGAGAATTAGCTCGATATATTGATCAGACACTCTTAAATCCGTACGCGGCAGAGGCCGACATAATAAAACTCTGTAAAGAAGTGATACGATATAATTTTAATTCCGTTTGCATTCACCCCTACTACGTCCCTCTTTGCAAAGCTATCCTGAGCGGATATGACATAAAAGTAACAACCGTGATAGGGTTTCCATTCGGTATGACGATGAAAAACGCCAAGGTCTATGAGGCGGTGCAAGCGGTGCTCTACGGCGCCCAGGAACTTGATGTTGTAATAAATATAGGGGCCGTCAAGTCCGGGAATCTCGATTTTGTGGGCGAAGAGCTTTCGGAGATACTGACTGCTACCAAGTCTGTTATCCATAAAGCCATTATCGAAACATGTTACCTGACCGAGAAAGAGAAGCGTGCCGTTACGGAGATAGCGGTGAACTGCGGGGTGCCTTTCATCAAGACATCAACGGGATTCGGGACAAAGGGCGCGACTGTGAAAGACGTTAAACTGATCAAAAACTTTGTTAAGGACAGGGCTGAAGTCAAGGCAGCCGGCGGGATCAGGACATTGCCGCAGGTCCTGCGTTTTATACAGGCAGGGGCGACGCGCATTGGAACAAGCGCGGGCGTGGAAATAATGCGTGAGGCACTGACAAGCTGACTGACTTTCGATAAAAGGAGGTCACAATGGCGGACAAAGAAATATGCAATGCAACTACTTGACCAACATCTGGTGGTGCCGGTGGGCATCAGAATGAAGGCGTCGGGGCTGCATCGGCTGCTGTGGGGGGCGCATTGGACACTGTCGGCATCCAAAATGCCGTACGGAAGAAATATGCCGAAGTCTCAGCCACAGCGGCAAATAAGTTCAATTATCCCACGGGTAGGGATGGTGCTGCTTTACAGGGCTATGACTTGACGATTCTTGAAAATATGCCGGACGAACTTATCGAATCCTTCTGTGGGGTCGGCAATCCGTTCAAGCTGGGGCAGATCAAGCCGGGAGAAACCGTTCTTGATGTAGGGTGTGGGGCAGGCTTTGATATGATCGTTGCAAGCCACCTGGTTGGCCGAAAGGGTAAAGTATGCGGCATAGACATTACCCCGGAGATGTTAGAGAAAGCCAAAAGGAATCTTGCGCGGGGCGCGGCATCCGTTTATGATGTCAGGATTGCCGGAGCGGAAGAAATTCCATACGATGATGGGACCTTTGATGTTGTAATTTCAAATGGTGTTCTTAATCTTTCCCCCCTTAAAGAGGAGAGCTTCAAAGAAATATATCGTGTTCTTAAACCAGCCGGCCGTCTTCAGTTTGCGGACATTGTCCTCAAAGAAGGCAAATCTTTGAGTGGAAGTAATCCCCTTGAGGATTGGTCAAATTGAATTGGAGGTGCGATCTCCGTGGGAGATCTGAGCGGTCTGATAAGAGGCGCAGGGTTTATTGGCGTTGAGTATGTCGGCATCACGCCGGTATCAACCTCACTATTTACAGTTGGGGGCTTGTTTAGGGCGAGCAAGGCTTCGTAGATGTTGCCTTTAGGGAGTTATAATCGCCCTCGCAAATTCTCTAATCTGTGAGGCGTTATACATAGCGGGGGTCGAGTTCCTTCCGAATGGAATGGAACGAGTTATCCTAACGATATTTGCTATAGAATGGCACGGCCAACATCCATGGCAATGTCAGCCACTTTGGATCCCTGTAATTCGCCAGCCCGATCGTCATTGCCTCATGCCCTGCTGAGGGTTGAGCATGGTAGGTGCCGAAGAGGTGGTCCCACCAGGGTAGGTTAAAACCGAAATTGCTGTCCGTTTCACGCGTGATCACAGAGTGGTGCACTCGATGCATATCCGGCGTAACCAGAAAGGTTCTCAATACTCTATCAATATTACGGTTCAGCAAGATATTGCTGTGATTAAACATTGATGTTGCATTCAACAGCACCTCAAAGGCAAGGATAGACCACGCTGGAGCCCCGAGAATAACTACCACTGACATTTTAATACCGATCGAAAGCATTATCTCGATAGGATGAAATCTGGCTCCCGTCGTTACATCGATATCAAGGTCGGTATGATGCATCCTGTGGAGACGCCAGAAAAGTGGCATTTTATGGAATAGGCGATGCTGGGCATAGATGGTCAAATCGAGCGCCACGAGCGCCACGAGCCCTGCCATCCAAGGGGCCAGCGTCACATTGTTAAAAACTCCCAATCTTGATTTCGCGCTGAAGAGGGCCACTCCGGTGGCCGTTATTGGGAAAACTACACGAACTAGCAGGCTATTGAAAAACGTTATCGAGAGGTTGCCTAACCAGCGGATGCTCTTAGATTGTGTCAAGACCCGCCGAGGGGCTCTGGACTCCCAGAAGACCATTAGGAAAAAAACCCCGAAGAAAGAGCCGAGCCGGATAAAGATCTCGTGATCGATGATGAACATATTCATTTGCGCCTCATCAAATATATTATAAACCATGGTCGTGGAGAAAAGTGGATTGACAATGAAGCACAACTGAGTCCGATAGAATTCTTGCCTACGCCTAAGCATGCCGAAATCCAGGATAAGGCGCAGCCCTTCCGCTCAAGCTCTCCGCTTTGGACAAGTCTAAGACTCATTCGCTGCAGAGCTACAGCTTATCCTGGCATAAATCCTGCTATTCAGGTATTTGATAGTAGAGGTAAACTGAAATTAAGGCGAAGACAAGAGGCATAATCCACGGAGCAACAAGAGGGTTAATCGTCCCGGTGTAGCCCAGGGACAGAAAGATCGAATATCCCAGCCAGTAAACAAGGCTTATCAGAAGGCCCATGCCTGCCGCGATAACGCCGCTATGCGACTGAGATTTTTCATGGAGGATTTTCTGCAGCATTTTGTGGTCACCTCCTACCGATAGCGATATTCCCAGCAGCAGCATGAAAAAGTTGATAAGCGGGTACGACAGACGTGAACTTATATCAACACCGAGCTTGATGTTCTTAAATCCGGCCTCGGCAAGCCTGCCCTGGTATTTTATTAACTCCATCATGCTCATCTCTTCCACTGTCCAGAGGTCCTCCCTGAATATCTTTGGGGATTCGATATTCGGATAGGCCATTTCCGGGAGGCTCGATTTCCTGCCGTTCGACATATCGTATAATGTAACGTTTTTTAGCTCCCATGCGGAACCCTCCCATTCGGCAGTGTCGGCATTAATCCGCTCCTTCAATTGCCCTGCATCAAACAAGAAAATGCTTACATCCTTTGAGATATTCTTGTCCGGCAAATAAAGTCCGATGCGCACAATGGAACCGTCCTTTCCCCTCATATAAAGTGTGCCTTCCTTGAAGGTCACTTCTTTCTTTTTTTCCGTTATCTGGTTCTTTATCGATTTTATTCCTTTAGCCGTGGCCGGAATCACTATTTCTTCAAGCGCAAAACCGAGCAGCGTCAGCAAAAGTCCTATGACCAGAAAAGGCAGGAGAATACGTTTCATTCTCCCGGACGCGGCCTTAATGATTACGATTTCCTTTCTCCTGATCGCCTGGGAGAAGATAAAGAGGCCGGCAAGCAGTGTTGACATTGCCATAAGATAATGAAAATACTTTGGAATCGTCAGCAGAATATACTCAAAGAGCAATCTTAAGGGAGGCTTATGCGGCATGAATTCGTCAATTTTGTCTATAAGGCCGATTATACTGAAAATAAGCGATATGCCGAGCCCCAGCACAAAAAGAGCTTTCAAAAATTCCTTTATATAAAGCTTTTGTACAATTAACATATTAAAACCTCAGCAAAGAGTGTCAAAGTGTCAGAGTATCAAAGTCTCAAAGCAAAGTCTAACAACCCTTTGTCTTTTGAGTTTTTTTAACTTTGACACTCTGACACTTTGACACTGCCTTTTGATACCGCCTTTATTCATTTCCTGTTCACCCTGTCAAATACTACTATCGCGAATACCGAAAGTATAGTAAAGGAGAGCCACGCTCCGGCGATGATGGGCAATTTGCCCGACCGAGCTAGATTCTCGCCATATATGAGCAAGGTATAATAGACAGCGAACACAGATAAGCCAACAGTCAACCCTCCAAGCTTCCCCGATTTTCCTGCCATAAGAGACAGGGACGGGCCGAGAAAAATTATTATAAGGCATATGGCAGGCATCGAAACCCTTCGATAAAATTCAAGGAGATAGGGGACCTTCTTATCAGGGACTGTTCTTGCACCATTCAACAGTTCGCCCGGCGTCAGTTCGCTGTTTTTACGGTCCCCCGGATCAATTGTCGGCGTTAACTTGAAATGATACTTCCCGAATTGTATCTCGGTGATCATTGTCTTGTTTGTAATATAAATGTGGCCGTTAGAGAGGGAAAAGCTTAGTGTATCATTCTCAGGCACTATAGCTCCGTCCTTTGCGACAATTATCTTCTGTTCATCCTTTTTCCGTTCATCAACAATAAAAATACCAGACAGGCGTGTTGGGGCGGGTTTTTCTCTCACCAGTATCATGATGTCCTTAAATGCAGTATTGAATATGCCTTCTTCAATAGTCATCGGCGCTCTCTCAGTAAGTATTTCGGTCAGCCCCTTTCTCAGGAAAGTGCTTCCTTTGGGACTTAAATAGAAGCTAATCCCAATGCCTGCAATAAAGCATACCAATCCCAAATAAAAGACTGGAAGCGCTATGTCCCTGAACGGCATACCGCTCGTCTTCAGTATAATGATCTCGCTGTCAATGCCCATCCTCCCGTACGCGAGCAGAACGGACAGCAGCATAGCCATGGGTATGCTGAGTATAAGTATCTGAGGCTGAAGGTACAAGACTATTTTTGCGATATCGGAGACCGATGCTCCCACGCCTGCGAGAAGCCTGCTAAGGCGCAGCAATTTTTCCATCATGAGCGTGAAATTCAGGAAAAGGATGGACAGGAAAAAAGATGAAAGCAATTCTTTTAAAATAGACCGGTGAATTATCAGCATGCCATGTATAAAATATCCTATATTCAGTAAAAAGGTCAAAAAAACACATGTGAGAGGAAATTGGTCCCATTGCTTTTTAATATCATTTGAATTATGCTAATAGTATCAAATATGCGGAGGTAAGAGTATGGTTACCATTACAGAAAAAGCTGTAGAAAAAGCAAAGGCCATATTGGCTGCGGAGGGTAAAGACAGTTGGGGGCTGAGGATTTATACTGCCGGTGGAGGATGCTGTGGTCCGTCCTATGGCCTTGATATAGATGAGAAACCGCTGTCTGATGATGAGATTATCGAGAAAGACGGTTTGAAAGTTTTTGTGGATAGAAGCATGGCCGGCACTCTTGCAGGTATGCAGCTTGATTACCTCGACGATGGAGACCGGGAAGGGTTTACGCTTTCAGGAGGCGCTGCTCCCTCATGCGGTTCCGGCGGGTCCGGCTGCAAAAGTTGCGGATAAGGGACTACGGGTCGTGGGTTATAGGTCCGGAAAAGGATTTTGCTTCTTTTCCTATGGCCTTTAGCCTATTGCCTATTGCCTGTATTTGATATGTTTCCTGTGCATCGTTTCAGGAGATTAAGAAAAAACGAGGCAATCAGGAGGATGGTTAGGGAAACCGCCATTTCTCCTGATTGCTTTATTTATCCGCTGTTTGTTACCTACGGCAGAGGTGTCAAAAAAGAGATTTCCTCGATGCCTGGCTGCTACCAGGAGTCTGTTGATTCCTTAATTGTAAGCGCAAGAGAGGCTCATTCCCTCGGCATCCCGGCAATACTGCTCTTCGGCATACCTGAGAATAAAGACGAAGCCGGCACTTCAGCTTATGATGAGAACGGCGTAGTACAGGATGCTGTCAAGGCCATAAAAAATGCCGTGCCGGAACTATATGTTATAACGGATGTGTGCATGTGCGAATATACGAGCCACGGACACTGCGGGATTATCGAGAAAGGCGATGTGGACAACGATAAAACGCTCAGGCTGCTTGCCAAGGAAGCAGTGTCCCATGCAAGGGCGGGGGCCGATATGATTGCGCCTTCCGACATGATGGACGGCAGGGTTGCTGCTATAAGGACCGCCCTCGACAAGGAGGGTTTTTCTGACACCCCGATAATGTCCTATGCCGCAAAGTACTCTTCCGCATTTTACGGACCTTTCAGGGAAGCTGCAGAATCCACCCCGCAGTTCGGAGACAGGCGTACTTACCAGATGGACCCTGCAAACAAGCGTGAAGCGCTGAAAGAGATTGCTCTCGACATAGAAGAAGGCGCCGACATTATAATGGTAAAACCTGCGCTGCCTTATCTTGACATAATTGCTTCGGTGAGATCCTCGTTCGACCTGCCTGTAGCAGCCTACAATGTAAGTGGCGAGTACTCAATGATCAAGGCTGCCGGACAGCTTGGCTGGATTGATGAAAAAAGGGCAATGATGGAAATGCTGCTGTCGATAAAGCGTGCAGGCGCCGACCTGATAATCACCTATTTTGCAAAAGAAGCGGCAAAGATTCTGAACAGTTGATGGGCAAGCCGTAATAAATTGCAAAGGTTGGAATTTGTCCTTCCGGACACTGTCCGACAGACTTTCAGCTTCTTCACGAAACATGGGATAGTTTCACGCTGGAATAACTTTAAGTTGCACCTTGTAAAGTCCCAAAACCAGTCCACCTCACCATCCGCGATGTCTCACAGCTATACGTAACAGTTTCGATTTGCCATAACCGAGGACTTTCCCCCGTATCATGCTCGCTCCAGCCGCATCGACAGTGCAACCGGAGACTATGGGGACGACAGCGCTCACATTTTGTCTGCGTTAATTATCAAAAGAAACATTTATCTGTCGGACCCCGAAAAGTGAAGAAGCATAAAACTAACGGAGGGGTGAGATTCGGATAGAACGAAGCCGACTCCAACTTTTTTTTAATGCACTTCCGCTCGGTAAAAGTGCATTGTAGCCAGGATGGTTACAAAAAGGCGATGGCGGACCCAAAAAAAAGGCGCCGAAAGCTTCGGCGCCTGTCTCCTCTGCTTAAAGATTCCAATTAACGCTGACTTTCTAAAGGATTACTGAGAGGAAATAGAGAGCTCCCAGTAATCACTTCCCCGCCTGCTACACACGCATAGTCTTCAGGGCATTCAACAGCCATGGGAGTTGCAGCCGCCTCTTCTGTCACAACACTTGCTGTAGGATTACTTAACGGAAATAGAGAGCTCCCAGTAATCACTTCCCCTCCAGCTACAAACGGATAAACCACCTGGTCCTTAACAGCCTTGTGAGTCCAAGCATACCCTTCTGTCACAACACTTGCTGTAGGATTACTTAACGGAAATAGTGACTGTCCAGTAATCACTTCCCCGCCTGCTACAGACGAATAATCCCCGGCGATAGCTACACTTGCAATAAAAACTGACACCAGCACTGTCAAAACTGTCGATAAAATTGTCTTCATGTTCATTTCCTCCTTAAGTGAGATATTGTTTTTTACCTTTTTTGAATTTGGTAGATTCTCATAGAATATATGGAACTCTACTTAAATTCCCCATTTGTGTCTTTGCAACGGTTATTCTGTTTTGCCATCACCTCCTTCTCCAATTTCAAGTTACAGGTTATATAAAAAATTGCCTTACCATGTTGAACCTTGTGCTCATATTCTTTATATAGCTATTTACGTGCCTGGCAAAAAATATTTTATTTTCAATGGCATATATCAGATAGAATCCCACAAGCGTCATATGTCACAATTTTTATTGTCATATTTGGAAATAATGGGCTGACATAGTGATATATGACAAAATGCATTTTGAGAGTTCCTTAGAAGATATGGTGGAGCGGGAGTTGATACTGCACAGGGGAGAACAACTGATGTTTGATTGTCTGCTTTCCACAGAGAGAGGAGGGGAACCCGCTGCTCAACAGGAAGCTACCTTGAAACTCAATGAAGCCATAGCTTTGCACCTGAGCAAAGTTCTGAAAATTACCAACGGAAGGATTCGCGACCCCGGTGGCGCAGCTGAATTGCTTGGCGTCAATCCGAGTACTTTTAGGTGGCGCTTGGATAAGCTCGGCATAAAATATGGACGTATAATAAAGAAGCACGAGAAACCTTCCCTAAGGATTCCGCAAGAACGGGTAAGACGTTGCTGAAGAAGACCTTCGGAACGAGTGCGGGTGGCGGCAAGTTACTGCCGCTAGCCCCGGCCTTAGAAAAGTTCCCGCGCAATCAGTTTGCGGCAAAGTCACCCTTCTCATATAGAAATTGACACCCGCCTCTGCTCGTGCTATGTTTAGTTATATTGAAAAAGCAAACTCCTATCAGCAAGATCAAAAAAGTCGCGGGGTGATTTTCTGCCCTGCTGGAGGGGTACAAACATTTCCATGGAATATCACCTGAATATCACAGGCCTCTTCAAGGACGAGGAAGAGCTCCGCGCGACCGTGAAGAAACGGAAGATTTGCTACGACACCGATCCCTATTACTGTTCACACGAGGGTTCGCTTACCCACATCGGGTTTCAGATCAATCTCTATGGGACGTTTCCCGACACGTACGAAGAGATCAATCTCTTCGGGAAGTTTCCTGACACGGTCGAGAAGGAGGAAAAGATTTTACGGGAGTTCGGCGAGGTACTCCGTGATGTCCGAAAGGTTGCCGAGGCCCTCAAGAAGTCCGGCGAATCCCTGCCCATGGGCGAGCCGGTGATCGCTGATTCCTCCGTTTCCTTTTCGGACGAGCGGAAGAAACGGCCTGATGTGACCGTGCACATACCGGTCTTCGACCAAGAGCATTACGGTCATCCGGTCGATGGCAGGATTAGTGCGGCGGTCTCGCTAGCGGGCAAGATTCTCGAACAGGCAGGGGTGCAGAAGAACTGTTGGCACGACTGAGGGGGACAAGCCTAACATGATTCAGATTATCTGCTTGATAGCAGCAAATTCGAGAAGTCATTTCAATTCATTGCATCAATAAAGATTTTCAATAGAGATAAGGGCAGAAGGGGCAGGATAATAGACTCACCCCGCCCTTCTCTGTCGTTGCACCTATTTCAGGACTATCGTCCGTGCTGGCCCCTGCAGAGCGACCACCCTCAGCTCCATCATCTCCAGCGCCTTCTCCAGTTTCTCAATTCGTGCGGCTTTTTCCTTTATTACAGTCTGTTGGTCCTTCACCGCCTCTATGAGCATCGGCACCATCTTGTCATAGGCAAAGGCCTTATCCCCATGGCTGTCCTTACGGACAAGTTCGGGAAGAACTCTTTCGACATCCTGGGCAATGAGACAGATTTCTCTTTCTTTGGCAAATCCCCTTCCGGGATTCACCTCAATCTTCCAACACCCCCTGCAAATGCATCAGCTTATAGAGGGAGGATTTCAGGGGCTTTATGTTTGTTTTCAGTCTCTGGTCGGAAGTCATGAAAAGCGTCCCGTTGATCTTCACGACACGAGTGTCGAACTCCCCGTATATGAGGGGAACGGTGCAAAGGCCGGAGCCATCCTTTAAATAACAATTATCTATGTAAAGCTTTTGTGAGCCAGTCTCAGGACTCCCTGCGCTAGCGCCAAGATAGACATTTCCGTCCCCCGTGCTGTTCTCTTGGCCCGGCAGGGACAGGAGCCATAAGTCCTCCAACAATGAATGCAATGACCAGAAAAGATGGTTCATTCGAAAACATTTCAGAATGATGTTTTCCTTTCCTTTTCCAACTTGCTCACTTCGACGAGCGGTATTTTTTTCTCAAGTTCATAATTCTGCATTGTCTGAATCTTGTTCTCGATCTGGTAGTAGCGAGCTACCTTTTTCTCAGGCAAAACCTTGCGGAACTTCGGCAGGTAGGCCTGGCAAAGTTCCACCCGAAGCCCCTCAATAGTCATGTACTCGTCGAGAAGTTTTTTTGCGACATCGTCGGTCATATTCTCGTAGGCTTCGGCAAAGTCATTGATGAGTTTAACGTTGCGTGACTGGAGCAGTAAGAGTTCGTTCTGGTAATCCTCATAGACCGGCCAGAAGGACTTGGCCTCGGTCTCGGTAAGCTGCATATTGTCTGCGATCAACAGCTTCTTGTCCGCTAGGATCTTTGCACGCAGGATAGCCATGTTGTCTGCCGGTTTGTCTTGCGCAAGACATAGAGAACAGGCGAACACCTGGGCAACTATACTCACAAGAATTGCAACCAACTTTCTCTTGCCGGAACGTGTGTTCATTTTTTTCTCCTCCTTTTCATTTCTTATAATCCAGGTTACAAACAGTTTCGAACTGATCTCTCTCATGTGCTCCAAACACGCAAAATGCTCTTCTTCCTGCAGGGCAGAAATGTTCAGGAATCCAATGTAAAGCCATTGCTACTCCTCACACCTGCCATTATATCAGGGATTAAAGATGTTGACCAGCAAAAAGTGTATTGGCTTTTCAACGGGTAGAAGGCGTTCAGAAGCTGCTTAATCTGTCGATTTCCGTTTGCAGTCTTTAGGCAGGCGGTGCGTGGCTCGGGTGCGGTGTCCAGGAAGGAATAAAAAAAATTCTAAGGGCGAAAACCATTTCGTGTACTCCCTGGAGATCAGGCACTAACGCTCAACAATCTACCATAAACTTTCAGACATTCTTATTTCCAGGGGAATCCAAATCAAAGCGAGATAAGCATAAATCAGTTACCCCGTTCAGACAGTCTTCTCTCCAGAGGCAGTCCCTTCGGCCACACACCGCTAAATGTTCGGTTAGGAAGCAGCTACTGCAGCCCTTCGCCCTCTGGATGGCTCTTATGAGTGCCACCTTTGTAATACTTCTTAACGCCTGCTTTCTGTGCAATGGCTGTGATTTCACGGAGTTCCTCAGTTATATCCTCACTGCTTCCTTAAAATGAGTAGTAAAGAATGTTGACATACGATACGGTGGCTATACAATTGGTCAAAAGATTATTTTTTGACTTTACGTATTACAACTAAGATTAAAAACAGTCTGTTTAGGCCTTTGCCTTAGCTACCTGTTACTTTTTGCGAAAAAGATGTATAGTTTAATAAACAATAAGGGAAATCGAAGGAGAAAAGATAAAGGGGTAAGGGCGCTGGACATAGAACATAAGGTTTCCACTTAGGACTATAACGATAATGCAACCCCCACAGAGAAACGGCGATGCTTACGAAAGAGCAAAAAGAAGAAATGAAAAAGAAAATACAGGAAGAGATCTCCAAGCATTATGAATCGCCCGAAATGCAAGCGGCTTTTGAAGCCCTTATTAACTCATTACACAAATACGAAAGCAGTAACAAGTCGTCAGGGGAGTCCATGAAATTGATAGAAGCAACGTGTGATTTATTTTTTAAGCATGTCGAGTATTTGAAAACCAACAGTATTGATAGTATTGTGACATGCCTCTTAAGCGAAAAAAAATAACACTTTAAATTCCGGCGCATCGTTCCAGGCTTTATCGCGTATCTATCACTGATAAGGGAGAATTAAACGTCAGCTCTCATCTTGCGAAAGTGTTCAGTCCAAACGGAATAAATTAGTTGTACCGACAGTGCTAATGGATCTCTGCCTATGGATATATCAGAAAGTGTGTTTGCCTATTTACGGAATCCCGAAAGTAAAGCGGAGCGATCATATTATTTTTGACCGCCATTATTTGAAATACCTGAACTTACTCGAAAGGCTGAACTGTGATTATTGCAGTTATTTTAACGGCCTTTCTTCGTATGCAATGGAAATTGCGGGGCGGACGGAGCAGTACTGGTGTCCGATCAAGCATGCTTCCGGAAAGGCCCAACGCCATTCCATGGAGCGTTTTTTTAACGATTACGGGGATGGCGAAACATATCGGACAAAACTTCTGGAAATTCGCAAACAATTTAAAGATATTGAATCAAATTGACTCATGGGAAAAGCGCTCTTGCAGTTGCGGTCTCATTCGTAAATATGGACCGTGGACACATCGATTTCTGGAAGGTCGGTTCGTGAAGACATTGATGAAGATGCGTTACCCTGGCTGACCACAAAAGCACCATTTTTGAGATCGACTTTAATGGTTGTGCCCTCCGGCACCTGCTCCACCGCGCTCGCATTCACGGACTTTCCTGCATCAACGTCTCCATATACTTGAGGAAACCATCATGCAGGATCTTTGTCCGTTCGCTTTGCCACATGGCACGAAATTCCGGGCGCTTCGCGATAGAAGACATATTGACTTCCCATGATACAAAGTAATCATCTGTCAACTGGCCATATTTGTGGCTATACCAGGCGATTTCAAACACGCTCAGCTGTATAAGGCTGTAGTAGTAGCGCCCCATTTCCTCTTTGGGAACCCCATCCGGTCCCAACGTGGGATCGTCAACGACCATCCTTCTGATTTCTAACTGGAGTTCAATAAGTTTGGTGAAGTTCGCCACATACTGGGAGAATCGCCACCCACGAAACTGCATGTTGACCGGCGTCGAATTTTGACCCAGTATCGGCGTCCAATTCTACCCACTTAAACTTGAAGCATCACTATTAATCAAAATGTTATAGATTAAGTGGGTCAAGCTTCTGTGCCGATACCGGATCAAAATTGAAAGCCGATTTACAATCAAAGTTAAGGAGTGTAAAACAGCATGTCTCAGGACTGATGATATATGGAATCGATAAATTAAAGGGATGAGGCTCAGCCCTGTTTACTTTGGCAACAGGCAGTTACTTGACGGTCAATTATTTCGGATGCTATACTCTTTATGAAAATAAGCCTTCATCAAGAAAGGAGAGACGCCTTTGGGTCTGGCACCTCTAGTAGTGAGTTTCCACAACGAAAAGGACGTTGCTGTTTTCAAGGCTGGAGAAAAGATTTTTGCTGAAGGAGAGACGTCGGAGTTCATGTTCGGGGTAGTCGAAGGCAAAGTAGATATTGTCAGAAATGGCGTGGTACTTGAGACCGTTGAGCAGGGAGGCATTTTTGGCGAACTGTGTCTGGTCATTGGTTATCCACGAGCCGTAGACGCCGTTGCCAGGACCGATTGCCGTCTTGCAAAAATCAACTCTAAACGTTTTCTGTTTCTCGTTCAGGAGACCCCTTACTTTGCTCTTGAAGTTATGCAGGTGATGGCTGACCGTATGCGCCGTATGATTAGTGTTTTACCGATATAATCGTTTCACCCTGCTTCACGCCCTTCAGCCAAATCGATAATACGTCGGATTTCAATGCTAATAGATATCAGAGTCTCACAATTTGAATATTATCTTCCGTAACAAACACAATTATATTTTTTTATTAACGAAGGTGGTCCCCAGTCCTTTTACAAATCTCCCATGCGTTTTGATGATCTTTATAATAAAGGATAATAGGGGACGGGCAATATTGATTGCAAAGAAAGCTCCCTATTGTTAAAACAGACGTGGGTAGGTTGCCGAACTGAATGTTGCTGCACGATGAAATAGCCCATACGGCCTATAAAACTAACGGAGGGGTGAGATTCGGATAGAACGAAGCCGACTCCAACTTTTTTTTCTAATGCACTTCCGCTCGGTAAAAGTGCATTGTAGCCAGGATGGTTACAAAGAGGCGATGGCGGACCCAAAAAAAAGGCGCCGAAAGCTTCGGCGCCTGTCTCCTCTGCTTAAAGATTCCAATTAACGCTGACTTTCTAAAGGATTACTGAGAGGAAATAGAGAGCTCCCAGTAATCACTTCCCCGCCTGCTACACACGAATAATCCCCGGCGATAGCTACACTTGCAATAAAAACTGACACCAGCACTGTCAAAACTGTCGATAAAATTGTCTTCATGTTCATTTCCTCCTTAAGTGAGATATTGTTTTTTACCTTTTTTGAATTTGGTAGATTCTCATAGAATATATGGAACTCTACTTAAATTCCCCATTTGTGTCTTTGCAACGGTTATTCTGTTTTGCCACCACCTCCTTCTCCAATTTCAAGTTACAGGTTATATAAAAAATTGCCTTGCCATGTTGAACCTTGTGCTCATATTCTTTATATAGCTATTTACGTGCCTGGCAAAAAATATTTTATTTTCAATGGCATATATCAGATAGAATCCCACAAGCGTCATATGTCACAATTTTTATTGTCATATTTGGAAATAATGGGCTGACATAGTGATATATGACAAAATGCATTTTGAGAGTTCCTTAGAAGATATTGAATGGACGAAAATGAATTTTACAGACAGGCAACGCTCCAGATACTGAGCAGCCTCGACCTTTCAAAAGCAGTAGGACGATGCCTCTCGTACCTCTCTCTTACGGTCGAATGTCTTCCCTATTTATCATACCGCCCCTACGGCAGAGGAAGGATGATATCCAGGCCTTAGCCCGCTATTTTGTTACACAAAAAAGCAGGAAACCGGGTATTGCGATAGCTCCCAATATTGTGCCGGGAGCCTTACAGCTACTGATGGACTATGCGTGGCCGGGGAATATACGTGAGCTGGAGAATATGGTGGAGCGGGAGTTGATGCTGCACAGGGGAGAACAACTGATGTTTCATTGTCTGCTTTGCACCTGAGCAAAGTCCTGAAAATTACCAACGGAAGGATTCGCGCCCCGGTGGCGCAGCGGAATTGCTTGACATCAATCCGAGTACTTTGAAGTGGCGCCTGAATAAGCTGGGCATAAAGCGTGGACGTTTAAAAAGAAGCACGAGAAACCTTCCCTAAGGATTCCGCAAGAACGGGTAAGACGTTGCTGAAGAAGACCTTCGGAACGAGTGCGGGTGGCGGCAAGTTACTGCCGCCGGCACCGGACTTAGAAAAGTTCCCGCGCAATCAGTTTGCGGCAAAATCACCCTTCTCATATAGAAATTGACACCCACCTCTGCTCGTGCTATGTTTTAGTTATATTGAAAAAGCAAAAATGCAGTAATTTGAAAGATATTAATAAGCGAAGACCGGGACAAAACTTCGGACAAGGGACTGAGGCCTGAGTAGAATCACCCCGGGGTCTTCGTAAAACCAGCAATAGAGCGAAACCTGAGGAACACTTTGCTCCGGTTCTTCGAGTCAGAGGTGGCGGGTTCCGGACCATTTTTCATGAACTATCGCTAATTCTCGAAGACTCGAGATTTTGTAGTTTGTGCCATCAAACATTTTCAATGACTTACGCTTGGCATTCGCATTGCACTATAAGGGTGATGAGAGTAACTATGAAGTAAAGAAGGGACAGAACAGAAAATGAAGGAGAGTTCTATTTTGCCTTTCTTTCATCCCCTCGGCAAGGGGATCATGAAGATCATCGACGATCTCGGCGCGGCAGCCATTTTCCTTTCGGTTGCCGTAGTGAAGATATTCCGTCCCAAACAGTTCCGGGAGATTGTTAAGCAGGTTTTTTACATCGGCGCAAAGTCTTCTAATATCGTGATGCTAATCGGCCTTTTCACCGGCATGGTCCTCGGTCTGCAGCTATATTATGCTCTTAGAAAAGTAGGCTCGGAGGGTTTCATCGGTTCGGTCGTCGCCCTCTCGCTTATCAGAGAGTTGGGGCCTGTGCTGACAGCAATCATGATAACAGCACGGGCGGGCTCTGCGATGACAGCCGAAATCGGTATCCTCCGTATCTCCGAGCAGATCGATGCCCTCTATACCATGCGGATCGACCCTCTGCGGTATCTTATCAGTCCGCGTATAGCCGCTGCAATCATTAGCTTTCCTTTGCTGACAGCCTTCTTCGATCTTGTCGGAATCCTCGGAGGATATCTTACCAGTGTGGTCCTTCTCGGGGTAGATAAAGGCGCCTACTTTTATCGCATCCATTCCTATGTGGATCTGGTTGACATCAGGGGAGGGTTTATCAAGTCACTGGTCTTTGCTGTGATCGTCTCAACGATCTGCTGTTATGAGGGATATTTTACCCACCTCCGTAGCGACAGCTACGGCGCAAAAAGCGTCAGTATATCGACCACCTCGGCAGTCGTATTCTCCTGCGTCATGATCCTGATCTCAGATTACGTAGTTACCTCTTTTCTTATGTAAAGGCTCCGATGGAAACGCCATTGATAGAATTCAGAGATGTCACCAAGCGATTTGACGAAAAGACTATTCTCGACAAGGTAAATTTTTTGATTCACGAAAAACAGATTACGACGATCATCGGAAAGAGCGGCAGCGGCAAGAGCGTCCTTCTGAAACACATCATCGGCCTCCTCGCTCCGGATGAGGGGAGCATACTTTTCAGGGGAAGGCCTGTTCATGAGATGAAGAAGACCGAATGGGACCAATACAGGAATCAGGTCAGCTACATGTTCCAGAATAATGCCCTGTTCGATTCCATGTCGGTCTTTGAAAACATAGCCCTTCCGCTCAGACAGACAACGAACCTCGGAAGGAAGGAGATACAACGAAAGGTTATGTCACGGCTCGAGCAGATGGATCTTTCCGATGTTGCCAGGCAGTACCCGTCAGAACTCTCAGGTGGGATGCAGAAGCGGGTGGCCCTGGCCCGGTCCCTTGTAACAGACCCGACCATCGTGCTGTTTGACGAGCCGACGACGGGCCAGGACCCTATCAGGAAAAACATCATCCTGAGCATGATTGCCCATTACAGGAAACAGTTAGGATTTACCGCAGTTCTTATCAGCCATGATATCCCCGATGTCTTCTTCATCTCTGACCGGATACTTGTGCTATGGGAAGGGAACATAGCTTTTCAGGGGACCTATGAGGAGTTTACGAGATTTAAGCATCCGATGATCGATGAATTTCGCGTGAGCATTGAGGGCCTCCAAGACGAACTCACCGGGCTTCTATCAAAGGAAATGTTCAGGTCCCAGTATTACATGGCACTGAGCGGAGGGAATGTCGATACCACAATCGCGGCAGTGCTCTTTAGTATCCGCTTTGACCTCCTTGCCGATGAGCTCGGACCCCAGGCTGCCATCGAGGTCCTCAAGGCGATAGGTGAACACGTGAATGACTATTTCGGTCGCTTGGGGGGATTCTCATCCCGCCACAGGAGAGGCGGGATACTTACTATATTGCCCCGGGTCGGTATTGACGAAACCGGACGATTAGTGCAAGATTTTGCCCGGAGGCTTCAGCAAAAGGCTCTTCCCGGGATCCGGTCGCTTGCCATGATCAGGACGGGAGCCAAAAGATTGTTCGAGATATCTGTGACTGCAGGGATCACTGAGGGCAGCACATCTGACGACATCGATCAGATCATGGAAAAGGCTGAAGCGAATCAGAAGATAATCGCACGATATCAGTGCGGTGAGGAGGCTACTGCGAAATGAAAAAATACTCTATCGAAACGGTTGTCGGCATCTTTGTAGTCATAGGCCTCATATGCGTGGCATACATGACGGTAAAACTCGGCAAGGTCTCTCTCTTCGGGGACAACTACTATTCTCTGTATGCGCGCTTCGATTCAGTATCAGGATTACGGGAGGGCAGCCCTATCGAAATTGACGGCATCGAGGTCGGGCGGGTTGCACTACTGGCCTTAGACCAGGAAAAACAGTCGGCATTGGTTACATTGAAAATCCGGAAAGGTGTAAAGATTTATGATGATGCCTCCGCGACAATCAAGACTTCCGGTCTCATTGGCGATAAGTTCGTCAAGATCGACCCTGGGGGAGCTGATGAACTGCTCAAGCCGGGAGGAACTATCAGAGATACCACCACTCCTACCGATATCGAGGATCTCATAAGCAAATACATTTTTGGAGATATCAAGAAGGATAAGAATGAGACCAAATGAGTCTTCTGGAGGAAGCTATGAGAAATTGCATCGTTAGAATGACGTTCATTCTGTGCTTGATCTTTCCAGCCTCTGCCTTTGCAGGTATTCCGCTCGAAACCGTGAAAGGCCACGTCGACAAGGTGCTGGATGTGCTGCGCGACCCGTCCCTTAAAGCCGAATCGGCCAAGAAGGTGAAGAAGGATAAGATCAAGGCCATCTCGGAGAAGATGTTTGATTTTGCCGAACTCTCAAAGAGGACACTGGCCCGGAACTGGAGTAAGTTTAGCCCCGTACAACAGAAGGAGTTTATCGAACTCTACAAGTCTGTCCTCGAGGATGCCTATGCCAATAAGATCATGGCGTACACCGATGAAAAGATAGCATTCGGTAAAGAGGTTACACTCACAGAAAATACAGTCGAGATCCGGAGCACGGTCATAAGAACAAATGGAGATATCCCGATTGATTACAGGGTAATTATGAAGGACGGTTCGTGGAGGGTCTACGATGTAGTCATTGAAGGAGTAAGCCTTATCAATAACTACCGCTCTCAATTCAGAGAAATACTCGCAAACAAACCGCCGCAGGCATTACTCGAAACACTGAGGGAAAAGATGGACAAAACCTGAAGCGTTCATAACATAAGGAGAGACACTATGGCCCAAGAATTATACCAAGACATACCGACGAGAAATAATACCGACACGCTGAAACAGGCTATTCTTGCCAATCTTTATCATGCTCAGGGGAAAGTTCCGAAGCAGTTGACTATATACGTCTTTTCTTATGCGATGCCCCTGCTGAACTTCATCAAGGATACGAGTATATATGTTTAGTTTTCTCCTCATTGCACTAATACCGAAATTTTACTCTTTTGTCCATCGCACTTTAGCCGCTTTAAGAAGTCGGCGGAGCGGGCAATATGATGAGCTTTCTATGCCGGTGCGTGAGACCAAAAGTATTTTATGGTATGATTTATCGTATCACAGGATTTAAAAGAATGAGCACCGCTTAATTGGAGGAACAGCTATGAAGGTATATCGTATCCTGCTAATCATGATCATCTTGTTATCAATGGCAGCGTCAGCCTATTCGCAGACACCCTTTACTGGTCTTTTGGGTAATGAAGGGAAAACAACGGGGAATGCCGTCGAAAATCCGAACGAAACAGAACAACTCTCCGAAGGAGAAACTCTCCCAGATCCTCTTGAGCCGTGGAACCGTATTGTTTTCACGTTTAATGACAGAGTTTATTTCTGGTTCATGAAACCGGCTGCCACAGGTTACAACGCCGTGGTCCCCAAGGTAGCAAGAACAGGGATAAACAATTTTTTCCGCAATCTTGTGATGCCTGTAAGGTTTGTGAATGCCCTTCTTCAGGGACAGCCTAAGGCAGCCGGCATAGAGCTGGTTCGTTTCACCATGAACAGTTCAGTGGGCATCGGCGGTCTTATTGACATAATGAAACGGAACCCCAACTTTCAGCCTCAGGACAGGGATACCGGTCAGACGTTAGGAAAGTATGGCATAGGAAATGGTTTATATATTGTCTGGCCTTTTTTGGGCCCTTCAACTATCAGAGATACGGTTGGTTTAGTCGGCGACGGCTACCTGACGCCGTGGGATTATATAACGCCGGTCGTGGATATGATGGGTGTCAACGCAGGTAACTATTTCAATAAAACATCATTGCATATCGGTGAGTACGAGGATTTTAAGGAAGCGGCCATAGACCCTTACATCGCGTTAAAAGATGCATATCTACAGCACCGGAAATATATGCTCGGCCGGTAGTAGGGGCGTGGGTCTGCGAAATTAGGATAAACTCTGCATAATGCCGTTTGAAACAAACATGGCCCACCAACGGGTGACACGCCACAGATCGATAATCGGCGACGCCCACCCCAAAATTCTGTGCCGCATGTTTCGGGACAAAGTCCTCGTCAGTTGCAGATTTATGAAACTATCGGTTAGAAGGTGTTCATCACAGAATGACTTGCCCAGATGAGACAACACGCGCGTAAATCCTCATAATCGTGCGGGGTACGAGCGGAAATTATTACCTCTCAAAGTCGATTACTTCGCTCTGCCGATGCCCCTGCCGATAAGTGAAAGGTGGCATATATTATGCGCGAACCCGGCTCATCATTCGATCATAAATGTCTTTTCGATAGCCGATACCGAGTACTATGATCATTGAACGGTTGAACTCAAAAACAACACGGTAGTCGCCGATACGGAGCTTCCAGTACCCTTTCAGAGTCCTTCTCAACGGCAAGGCATATTGTTCAGGATATGTAGTGAGCTTTGTTTCGATGGCACTCTTTATCCTAACCTTCATAGCAGCTGATAGCGCGGGGATATCATGTTTCACTACTTCCTTGTGATAGCTGATAGTAAAAGGCACTTCAGCTCCAGGCCTTTTTATGAGAAACAAGCTCCGACTTCTTAAGAGATTTCTTCCTCTCATCCGCAAGTGCAGCCAAAGCTATGTCCTCCTGAATCTCTAACGCTTCCCGGACAAGATCCTCAACAATGGAAGACATCGAACGACCTCTTGCTTCCGAAAGGGTCTGCACATCACCATAAATCCGCGGACTCAAAACAACATTTACCCGAGGGTTTTTCGTAGGCATGAACACCTCCTTCATCTTTTATAAAGTGTAACACAAATAACACACTAAACAAAAGGTCATCTTTGTTAAGAAAATATGGAGTACGGTGTATATCACTTAAGGGTAAGGGGTGAACGCTTTCCTGAAATTGTTGGTTTTACCCGAAGATCTTTCCGGGATTCATAAGCCCCCGCGGGTCAAATACTGCTTTTATCCCTTTCATGAGCTCTGTTTCACGTTTCTTAACTTCCATGCCTAAATAGGGCGCTTTTGTCAGGCCTATTCCGTGCTCCCCGGACAAGGACCCGCCAAGCTTAATGGTGCTTTCGAATATTTTAGACACAAGCTCAAGGCCACGGTTATATTCTTCGACATCATTTCTATCAACCATTATATTGACATGCAGATTTCCATCTCCCGCATGACCAAAGCTTATAATTTTTATTCCGCTGCGCTCGGATATACTACGCAGTTCCATAAGCATAAGAGGGACTTTATCTCTGGGCACAACGATGTCCTCGCTGATTTTCGTCGGCTTGATATGGTACAGCGCAGGCGAGATCGCTCTCCTTGCCTCCCAGAGCCTTTCCGCTGCTATAGAGTCCTCTGCTACAATGACTTCACCCCCCAGGCCTTTGCAAATATCTACAACGCGTTCCGCCTCTTTCCTGATGGTCGCCGGATAGCCGTCAAGTTCAATAAGAAGCAATGCCTCGACATCAGTAGGGAGGCCGATCGGTTTATAACTTTCAATAGCCTCAATGGACGATTTGTCAAGCAGTTCCATAGTCCTCGGGATGATCTTAGATGTGATGATTTTTGAAACCGCAGTGCCTGAAGCATCCAGGCTGTTGAAGAGAACGAGAAGTGTCATTAAATCCTCAGGCAGCGGGAGCATCCTGAGTCGAATTTTTGTGGACATTGCGAGCGTGCCTTCTGATCCGATAAGCAGGTTCCTGAGATCGTAGCCTACCGCCCGTTTATGCGTCTTACCTCCGGTCGTAATTAAAGTGCCGTCAGGCATTACCGCCTCGATACCCATGACATAATCGCGAGTCACGCCGTATTTAATCGCCCTCGGTCCACCGGCATTGGTTGCCACATTGCCGCCTATGGTACAGTTATTGAGACTCGCAGGATCGGGCGGATAAAAGAACCCCAGGTACTCGAGTTCTTTCTGTAGTTTTCCATTTATAATGCCTGGCTCTACCGTTACAGTCATATTCTTCGTATCGACATCGAGCAATTTACGCATTTTCTCAAAACTTATGACAATGCTGTTAGTTGAAGGAACAGATGCGCCGGCCATGCCGGTGCCGGCGCCGCGGGCTATGATGCTATGGTCATTTGCATCGGCAAATTTTACTATCTTGATGAGCTGGTCTGTATTAATCGGCCATGCAACAGCATCGGGCAGCACGGCTTCTGAATTTGATGAATCAAAGCTGTAACATACGCGATCTTCTTTTTCTGTAGAGATTTGTACACCGGGGATAAGCGAGGCGTCTCTCATAATATATAAAAATTATACTAATTAGGCAGTTGTTCTGCAAATTCGGCCGACAGCTTGATTGCGCTAATTCCTTGCCTTGACTTTGACAGGGGCTTTGAACCGCATCGCCTTCAGGCGTTTCCTCCTCGCCTCTCTTTGTTTCTGCTTCAATTTTTTCGAGGGTTTGAGGTAAAAACTTCTTTTCTTTATTTCCTTGAAAAGACCATCCCTCTGCAACCTGCGTTTCAGGTCTTTGAGTGCCTTTTCAACATCATTCCCACTAACATTTACCTGCAAAGTTATCTCCTTCCTCTTCCCGGCCCCCTGCTTCCTGCACCCGCACCAAAGCCGCCTCCGCCTCCGCCTCCGCCTCCCCTTCTGGCTCCGAAACTGCTTTTGTTCCCTTTGGGCGCCTGCGGTTTTGCCTCGGCTACAGAGAGAGTTTTTTCCATAAATACCGTGCCGTTGATCGACTCGATCGCTTTTCTTGCATCCTCTTCCGTTACCATTTCAACAAAGCCAAAACCCTTGGACCTTCCTGTATGGAAATCGGTTATAATAGTGGCTGTCTCAACCTCTCCGGTTTTCTCGAACAGCTCTTTAAGTTCATCCTGCGTTGTTTTGAAGGAAATATTGCCGACGTAAAGTTTTTTACCCATTTCGTGTCTCCTTTCAAATAAAATAAAAACCCCGGACCCTTTCTTTTAAAGTTTCCGGGGGTGCTTAACTTTAAAAGCCAACCAATATATAAGTATAGCTTATAGCAGGCCTATTGTAAACAACATAATTTACTGCTTAGGGCTCGCGAACAAATAACTTGTGCATTCAGGCGCTCAGATTTGGGTCAGATTTGTCTGATCAGATTGAGCGAAACCGCAGGCGTAGCATAGCTACGTTGAGGATTTTGCGACTGAGGATCGGGCAAAAATGGCGCTGGGTCCCCGAAAAGTCGGAGACTTTTGGGGGTGCCAATAAATCTGAGATGAATCAATGTGCAAGTTATTTGTTCGCGAGCCCTTACTTTTCTATTTCAGCAAATTGCAGAGAAATTGCCTTTGAGACGCCGGGTTGTTCCATGGTGATGCCATAAATGAAGTCTGCCACTTCCATAGTGGCCCTGTTATGGGTAATGACAATAAATTGTGTGTCCTTTGAAAGCCCCTTGATCGTCTGCGCAAAGCGCACGGTATTTGACTCATCAAGAGGCGCATCCACTTCGTCAAGTATGCAAAGCGGACTGGGTTTTATCAGGAAACCTGCAAAGAGGAGCGATAGAGAGGTGAGGGCTTTCTCCCCGCCGGAAAGCAGGTTCAGGTTCTGGAGCTTTTTGCCTGGCGGCTGAGCTATGATCTCGATACCGGACTCCAATATGTTTTCCTCATCTGTGAGAACAATATCTGCCCTGCCACCCCCGAAAAGAGTCTGGAAGACCTCGGAGAATTTTGCCCTGAGCTCATCATATGCCTCCCGGAGCCTTCTTTTTGTCGAGGCATTGATCCTGCTTATGGCCTCTTCCAGTTCAGCAATCGAAAGGGTCAGGTCCTGCTGCTGCTTTGTCAGGAAGTCATAACGGGTTTTGAGTTCTTCGTATTCCTCAATGGTGCCCAGGTTTACAGGACCCAGATCGCGAATTTTCTCGCTCAGCTGATTGACCTGCTCCTCGTCTTCGGCGAGATCAAATCCCTCTGTTACGATTTCCTCGTCCTTTATTGCAACACCGTATTTATGAGCAATTGAGCTTTCGACATTCTCCGCTCTGAGCCTGTTTTCAATAGCCTTTGCATTTGCATCGGCCAACTGCGAGGATATGGCGTCTATTTCGAATCGTATATCCTTTAGGGCGTTGTTCTCCGCAACAAGTTCCCGGCTTTCAGTATCTATCGTTTCTTTTTGCGAGATCCTCTCCCTGCGCATAGCATCGGCCCCGATAACCAGCACCTTTATAGTTTCTTCATATCCCTGCAGTTCGGAAGATGCCTTCGAAAGTCTCTGTGCGGCTTCATCTGCCTCCTGAAACGCCGCTTTCCTGCTCAGCTCAAGCTCTTCTAACGCACCTGCAATGCTCGCCTTCTCCCTTTGCAGGGATTCAATCTTCTCCCGGTGTGAAGTAATAGAAAGCTGCAGATCGGTCACCTCGGATCTCGCTGCCTCATATTCGGTCCTTACTGACCCGATAGAGTCTTGCAGCACAACTATAGCTTCGTTAACTGAATCCCTATCTTTTTCAAAAAGGCCGATTTCCTCCGACTTGGCAGCAATCAGTGCCCCTAATGATTCTTTTTCTCCGGTGATCGTGGCTATTTCAGAATTAAGAAAAGAAATCTTCCTTTGCTTTCTTTCAGCCTCCTCGTAGAGGCTTTTCAGCGAATGTTCTGCCACCGACAATTCTTTTTCGAGCGTGACAAGAGTGTTCCCCGTATTTGTCAGCAGCTCATTTTTCTCAGACAGAGCGCCCGCTATAATAGATAAATCATTTTCAAACGTATTGATAAGCGCTTGCTGCTTCAGGACCGCTGCCTGGAGTTCTTTTATCTCTCTCTTCCTCTTAAGTATGTCCTTCCCCTGCCCGGCAAGGATCACTCCATCCCTGTCAATTACTTCGCCATCAAGCGTAACGAGAGCATAATGCCGGGAAGCCTTCTGATTCCTGTATTCAATAGCGCTCCGGAGGTCCTGTGCTACAAGTGTATTTTCGAGTATCCTGCCTGCAGGACCCTGCATCTCGCTGTTCTCAAAGCTTATAAAATCAGAAGCCCGCCCAATAATGCCGGGAAACGGTTCTTCAGTGCCCGGCGCTTCATGCTCAAAACTGAACCCTGTATACAGCAGGGCTGTTCTGCCCAGATTCCTTTCTCTAATTACAGTTGCTGCGGCCAGTATGTCGTCAACGTTTTTCAGGAGGATTGAGTTTATCCTCTCGGAAAGTGCCGCCTCGATAGCTTTTTCGTATTCTTTTTCGGTGCTTATTATATCGGAAAGCACCGGGCAATCAGCCGAGAGCCCCGATGGTCCTTCTCCGGCAAGTGAAGTCCGGCTGGCAGCAGGCACAGCTTCTGTCAGCACATCCATGAGAGACTTGTCAAAAGCGAGTTCTCTTAATGAGCCGACGCGCGCCATATTTGAAGCCAGGGCCTCACGTTCTGATGCAAGGAGGCTTTTCTTACTCTCAATATCCCTATTCAAATTCTCTGCCTCAGCCCTTATGGCATCTCTATCGGACTGCATTGCCGAAAGCCTGTCCTTAAGTGCATTAATATGCTCCGCCTCAGCCCTGATTGATTCTTCAGAATCTGCAATACCGTTTCTGACTGCTTCGAAGTCCTTTGCCGATGCGGATTCGCGATACTGCAATGTCTCAAAAGACGACTGAAACTTGTGCAGTTCATTCCTCTTTTGACTAACAATCTCTGAAACCCTGAACAGTTCCTTCCTTTTCTCTTCCAACCCGGACTCTTTGTCTCCGATAGAGAGTTCAATGGACGAGAGAGTTTCCCTTTTTTCGCCAAGTTCATCGGTCAGTCCGGACATGCCGGACGAAAAAGCGCTTATATCCTCATCAAAACCGCCCAGTTTTGTTATAAGGTCTTCATTTTTTTTGTCAAAATCGCTCTGCTGGGCGGATAGCCGTGCTATATCAGCTCTTCTGTTGTCTATTGCCGTCTTTAGTATGGCGACATGTTTCTCCGATTCGGAAATCTCTCTCTCTTTGCTGTAAAGAGAAGTTTCGAGGTCGGCAAGGGTCTTTTCTTTACCGGCCAGTTCCAGCCTCTTTGCTTCGAGCTGGTTTTCGAGTGTGGAGAGCGCGCTCCTCTTTAATGAATCGATCTCTTTTAATTTTTCAATTTCGACCGAAAGTTCTTGCATAATACCGCTTAGACGCACATATTCTCTTTTCGCAATCCTGAGTTCAATGGATGAAAGTTCACTGTTAAGACGTTTGTAGCGCTCCGCCTTTTTTACCTGCCGGTCAAGACTGTTTATCTGGCGTTTGACCTCAAATACGATATCATTGATACGCTGCAAGTTCTGCTTGGAAGATTCGAGCTTTGACAGCGCTTCGGTTTTCCTCACCTTGTATTTCATCACCCCGGCGACTTCTTCTATCAGAAATCTCCTGTCCTGGGGCTTGGTATTGATTATTTCGGCAACCCTTCCCTGGTCCAGTATCGAGTAGCTTTTCACGTCAAGTCCCGTGTCAAGGAAAACATCTTTAATGTCCCTGAGTCTGCACTGGCCTTTATTCAGCAGATACTCGCTTTCCCCCGAACGGTAGAGCCTGCGTGAAACAGAGGTCTCGTCCCCTGGAACGCTCTTATTGCCTCCGCCATTGTTTTCAGAGGCCGGTTTCCCGGAAAAAAAGACTTGCATGGTCACTTCTGCCATGCCTTTTTGCTTTACGGTGGACGAACCCTGGAAAATAACCTCTTCCATCTTTTCGCCGCGCAGGCTTTTTACGCTTTGTTCCCCCAGCACCCACTTGAACGCATCAACAACATTACTTTTTCCGCATCCGTTCGGTCCAACAATACAGGTAACGCCGTCGTGGAGCCTGAGCACTGTTTTATCAGAAAAAGATTTAAAGCCGACAAGTTCTATCTGCTTGACCCTCATAACCTATAATTGTACGGTGCTTTAAATAAAAGGGTCAAGTCAAAAGTCGCTGATACTGCAATGAAGACACTGAAGCTTTGTTGTTTTGCAGTCGGATGCCCGCCTGACGCGCCTGCTTTTGCTGCTTTTGGCTGCAGTGGGCGAGCAGCCTGCGCCCCGAAAGTCTTTGACTTGTGTTGCTAATATTTGAATTAATATTTTTTATTTGACGAGTGCCCCATCAGTATATTAGCCTGTATTGTTAAGGTTTTATAGCTTAGTATTCTGATGCCTGTAATGTTTGCTTGTAATCACGTTGCTTAATACTCAATAAACAGGAGGTCTCTATGCCAAAGAAATACCCGACACCACTGTTGGACAAGCTTGAAGAGGGTCCGTTCCCAAGCTTCGTAACAGAAATCAAGAAGGCGGCTGCAAAGAACGATATGGCTGCCGACGAGCTCGGACTGCTCGAAAAATCGTACAGGGAAAGGCGCGGCTACTGGAAGCACGGCGGTATCGTCGGCGTGCGCGGATACGGAGGCGGCGTTATCGGCAGATACTCATCACTTGCCGAGGAATTCCCGAATGTCGCTAATTTTCACACAGTCAGAATCAATTCCACATCTGCATTTTTTTACACGTCGAAGTTTTTAAATGAAATGTGCGATATCTGGGACAAGTACGGAAGCGGCCTCACCAATTTGCACGGTTCAACCGGCGATCTGGTTCTTTTAGGGACCAACACCGAAAGCCTTGAGCCTATATTTGCTGAATTTTCATCACGGGGATGGGATTTGGGCGGTTCCGGGTCGGCAATGAGAACGCCGAGCTGCTGCGTAGGGCCGGCACGGTGCGAATGGTCAAACATTGACACCCTTGATATCAATTATGCTGTCACCCAGGAATTCCAGGATGAGATGCACAGGCCTGCATTCCCGTATAAATTCAAATTTAAAACAGCTGGTTGCGCTGTAGATTGTATCGCTTCTATCGCCCGCGCCGACTGCTCCATAATCGGCACATGGAAAGGCTCTATCGCAGTCGACCAGAAAGAAGTTGCCGCCTATGCGAAGGGAGGCATGAAGATACAGGAAGAAATCGTTGATATGTGCCCCAGCAAATGCATGAACTATAACGGCAAAGAATTAAAGATCGATGATGCCAATTGTGTAAGATGCATGCACTGCATAGCAAAGATGACAAAGGCTTTGAAGCCGACCGGTGAAAAAGGCGCGACCATTCTCATAGGCAGCAAGGCCCCCTTTGTTATCGGCGCCACCCTTTCCCATGTAATTGTGCCTTTCATGAAAATGGAGCCTCCATATACTGAATTGAAAGAGCTGGTCAGGAAGATGTGGGAATGGTGGGATGAGCACGGAAAGAACAGAGAAAGGATCGGCGAGTTGATCATCAGGAGGGGCATGAGGGAATTCCTTGAGTTCATCGGAGTTGACCCGATTCCTCAGATGGTAAAGGAGCCGAGAAGGGACCCCTTCTATTTCTGGACCGAAGCAGATTTGCAGAAATAACAATATTTATTTATATCAATAAAGGAGGAAATTTATGGCGTTACCACAAAGAAGAACAGATATAGGACCACCTCACTATAAGGACTATCTGCCGCCGGTAATCCAGAAAAATTACGGGGACTGGAAGTATCACGAGGTCATAAATCCCGGATTGATGGTACATGTGTCCAACACTGGAGAAAAAGTCTGGACTGTAAGGGTCGCTTCCCCAAGGCTCCTCAGCACCGATACCATCAGAGAGCATGCCGCTCTTGCTGAAAAATATTGCGGCGGCTTTATACGTTATACAACCAGGCACAACGTGGAATTCCTTGTTTCCGATGAGAAGAACGTCGAGCCGCTGCTGAAAGATCTGAAAAGTAAGAAGTATATGATAGGCGGGATCGGCCCCAGAATAAGCAATATTGTCCACACGCAGGGATGGGTCCATTGTCATTCTGCCGCATGCGATGCATCCGGTATCGTAAAGGTGCTTATGGACGAATTTGCCGACTACTTCACTACTAAAGAAACCCCGAACAAGGTGAGACTGGCAGTTGCATGCTGCACAAACATGTGCGGCGCCGTTCACTGCTCCGATATAGCTCTGGTCGGTATACACAGGAAAATTCCTACTGTGGAAACCGATAAAGTCAAAAACATGTGCGAGGTGCCGTCCACAATAGCTGCGTGCCCGACAGGCGCCATCAGCCCCGACCCTGCAAATAAGAGTGTTAAGATCAAAGAGGAGAAATGCATGTATTGCGGAAACTGCTTCTCCGTATGTCCGGCGCTCCCTATTGCGGACCCTGTGAATGACGGAATCGCCATTGTTGTGGGCGGAAAGGTTGGGAACCTTAGGAGCAATCCGATGTTCTCCAAATTAGCTATCCCTTACCTCAAGAACAATCCTCCGAGGTGGCCTGAAGTCACTGCGGCCGTAAAAACGATCCTCGAAGCGTACATCGCCGGTGCAAACAAGCACGAAAGAGTAGGCGAATGGGTCGAGAGGATAGGTTGGGAGTCATTTTTCAAGACCACCAATTTGCCGTTTACCTTCCAGCATATTGACGACTTCACCATTGCGAGGGAAACATTCAGAAACTCTGCTTCATTTAAGTGGTAAACTAACAATAGACTCATCAGGGGTACACTATCGTGTACCCCTGATGAGAATTAAAAACCGCTAAGCAAGGAGAGGAGCCATTCATGGAAAAGGAAGAGGTAGCACAGAAAATATACGAGCTGGTCGAAAAGTCCGTTGGAAAAAAGAAGCTGAAATCAAGCGATATACAAAAGACGATCGCGACAGAAACAGGCGTCACCAGGGACGAGGTTAAGGCCGCACTGAGAGACCTTGTTGATAGCGGGAAACTCATTTATACTTATTTCGGCGGAAGCTTTGTAGAGATACCTCCCCAGCAGTAAGTGAAGTAAGCAACAGCTTATCATTAAAGGCAGGCTGCTTTCTATCAGAATGAGAGATAGATGGCCCTGCCTTTTTAGTGCTTCAGTTCATAAATTTATACTAGGAGCAGTCAGGCCACAGTACTTCACTCATTCTCGCAAGGCATCCAGCCTTGCTCCGAGGCTATGACAGTCTGTGTCACCATCCTTGGTGTCACTTAGGCTGTCAAAGTCCGCTCAGCACCATGTCCCGCCTGCTCCTCGTATAAATTTATGAATAATGTGGGATAGGTTATAATAAAAGACTATGAACGCTTACCCACGGCTGGTTATTGCAGGGATAAGGGGCGGGAGCGGCAAGACAATGCTCTCACTCGCGGTAATAGCCGGGCTGAGGTCTCAAAAGGGGCTTAACGTAGTCCCTTTTAAAAAGGGGCCTGATTACATCGACGCCGGCTGGCTTTCGGTCTCAGCTCAGAGACCCTGCTATAATCTTGATCCCTTTTTCCTCTCGGGAGAAATGATAACAAATTCTTTTGTCTCCCATGCACGTGGCGACATTGCTGTCATTGAGGGCAACAGGGGGCTGCATGACGGGATGGATGCCGCAGGTTCATATAGCACGGCAGAGCTATCGAAACTCCTTCGTTCTCCTGTGGTACTGGTGATCGATTGCAGCAAGATGACCAGGACTGCTGCAGCAGTGGTGCTTGGGTGCATGCAGCTGGACAGTGAGGTGGCTATAAAAGGAGTTGTGCTGAACCATGTGGCTGGAGAGAGACATGAGCGCGTTGTTCGGGAATCGATCAACAAATATTGCTCGCTGCCGGTGGTTGGAGTAATACCCAGGCTTGCTGCCGATGATATCCCCGAGCGGCACATGGGACTGATTCCCTACCAGGAGCATCCCGACACTGTAAAGGTCATGGCCCTTGCCGAAGAAATTGCGGGCAAACATCTCGACATTGATGCAATAACAAAAATTGCGATGGCGGCAGAGCCCTTGAACATTCCGGAAATCCGGGAAGGAACAGGGACAAATCCCGTTTTTGAAACAAAAATAGGTGTTGTCCGCGACACGGCGTTTCAGTTTTATTACCCCGAAAACCTTGAAGAACTTGAAAAGAGAGGCGCTGAGATCGTAGATATAAATGCGCTGACCGATGTCCGGCTCCCTGATGTTGATGCTCTTTACATCGGAGGCGGATTCCCTGAGACCAATGCCCTCCGTCTCGCCGGCAATACGCGATTCAGAAACTCCGTTCGACATATGGCTGAAAAAGGCCTGCCTATTTATGCTGAGTGCGGGGGGTTAATGTTTCTGGGTGAAAGCATCAGTGTGGGAGGCGAAAAATACCCAATGGCAGGAGTATTTCCCATAACCTTTGAAATGAAGAAGAAGCCTCAGGCTCATGGATACACGGTTGCCGAGATTGACAGGCCAAACCCTTTTTATCCGCCTGGAACATTGCTGCGCGGGCATGAATTCCATTATTCTGAGGTGACAGGGATCGCAGAGGGAGCATTACAATATTCGGCATTTTCGATGCAGCGGGGCAAAGGAATAAAAGACAAAAGGGACGGCATTTGCTTTAATAATGTGCTCGGGACGTATACACATATACATGCCCTCGGCTCTCCTGAGTGGGCCTCCGGGCTTATTAATTGCGCAGTAAAATACAAAAAGACCGTGAAACGTGAATCGTGAATCGTGAAGAAAGAAAAGTGAAAACGTGATCAAGTATACTCCGGAATGCCCTTTCTGCGGGCGTATTATCAATCGTCCGGCTGAAATCAAAAGTGATCTCGGCAATGTGACCGGCGGAACATGTGAATGCAGTGCTGTATATGTGTGCGACCCTACGGGACATAATACCGGCGAAGCTTACTCGGAGGCTCTTGCACTTGCAAGGGGGAGCTGGCAGATCAATGGAATGGATGAGGATGTGGATTACGAGACTGCTGACATAGATTACGATGAGAGGACTCATCAAAGGGTATACTCAAGAGGTCTAAGGAGTCTGTCCGGAAGGCTTGTTTTTGTTAGGTTGAAACTGCAGCAGTTTGAAAATCCGGTTCCGGCCCAAACTATGGCTCCTGCCGGGGATGCCGGGAGACGCACAGTCACCCGGGAGAGCAACATGAACATGAAGGAAAGAATAAAGGAGTTGCTTGACTTGCGGGCTTATAATGAGGTGGCGGATCTGGCCGGGCAGGACAAGGGTGTCATAAGGGGGCTCATATCTTTGTCATATGATAAACAGGACGTGATAAGCTGGAGGGCTATTGAGGCGATTGGTGTTATTTCCCGGACTTTCTCTAAGGGAAGGATGGATATACTGCGCGAAACGGTCAGAAAGCTTTTGTGGTCCATGGGCGAAGAATCAGGCGGCATTGGCTGGAGCGCGGCTGAAATGCTTGGCGAGATAGTTGCTGGTGATCCTGACGCGTTTAATGAGATTATTCCGATCCTCTGGTCGTTCAGGGAGGAAGAGATGTTCCGTGCAGGCATTGTCTGGGCGATGAGACGCATTGCCATGATTCGGCCTGAACTGGTCGCATTTATTATACAGGACCTGCCGGAAATGCTGGAAGACAAAAACCCGGCAGTCAGGGGCTATACTGTCGGGTTAATAGGCATACTGCCGGAAGCCTTAAACGAGGGGACCGGCAGACAGCGGATCTCAAAGCTTTTAAGCGATGATGGTCCGGTGCCGGTTTATAGCGAGGGCGAATTGTTTTCGCGAAGTGTCGGTGAAATTGCCGGCGAGGTCCTGAATAAATCGGCCAAATGAATTCATAATTTAATTTTATTTGACCTTAGTGTCTGTAATATATTATGTTCATAAGTCCGAATGTCGTTTTTTTTACTTAAATAAGATGATAATTCAGAAAAGACTAAAAACTGTGCTGAAAAAAGGAGGAGGGATTTATGCCTAATATTGAAGTCGGTGGAAAGCAATTTGAGGTGGACGAGGACGGCTACATGGTCGACCTGGAGGATTGGAATAAAGATATAGCGACCTTCATGTCAAAAAGTGATGGTCTTGATCTTACGGAGTCCCACTGGGAAATTATAAATTTCCTGAGAGACTATTATAAGAAATACCAAATAGCTCCTATGATAAAGATCCTTGTGAAGGAACTCGGTAAGGTCATGGGACCTGAAAAGGGAAATACAAAATATCTTTACGAACTGTTTCCTGACGGCCCTGCAAAGCAGGCGTGCAGATACGCAGGACTGCCGAAGCCGACAGGTTGCGTATAAAAGCAGGAAAAGGCAGATAAGGGCAATAGGCGAAGAATATACGGCGCCTTTTTTCTTTGCCTTTGCCTTTTTTGCCCCTGCCTGAGTTTTTATGGGGAGGAAATGAATCTAATAGATCTCTTGTCAGAAAAGAGACCCGCCATCTTGAAGAGGTGGCTTGATGTAACAGTTGATTTTTATCCAGCCGAAACTTCGCTCTTCCTGAAAAAAAAGAACGACCAATTTGCAAATCCTGTAGGTCACACCCTTGTCGAGGGAACTGAAGCCATTTTTGATGCCCTGCTTTCCGGAGCTGATGCCGAAAAATCCGCTTCATTTCTTGACAGCATTGTCCGAATCAGGGCCGTGCAGGAGGGCTCTCCCTCCCGGGCACTGGTCTTTATCTTTCTGTTAAAAGGTGTAATAAGAGACATAATAGGCCAGGCCGTGCAGGAGCTATCCGTAGCTGAGGAATTGGTAGAGTTCGAATCGAGGGTTGATGCCCTTGCCCTCCGGGCCTTCGACAATTTCATGGAATGTCGTGAAAAGATATATGACCTTAAAGCAAATGAAACCAAAAATATGACCTACAGGCTCCTTCAAAAAGCCCAGATGCTTTGCGAAGTCCCCGGGGAGGAGCCAGTGGTCAGGGAGAACAACAGTGCTAAACCAAAACCATAAAGAGGTAGCGAAATGAAAATCCTATTCCCTTTTTTTGCTGTAATAACACTGATTTTGCTTGCTGTTGCCGGCGTGCAGTTTGCTAATTTGCACTTCCTGTTTGGAGTCATTATCCCTTATGCAGCCCTGGCAACGTTCTTTTCGGGGATAATCTATCGTGTAGTAAAATGGGCCGGCTCTCCTGTGCCGTTTTGCATACCGACAACATGCGGACAGGAGAAATCACTCCCCTGGATTAAACAGAACAAACTCGAAAATCCTTCGAGCATGCTTGGGGTTATCGGCAGGATGGCGTTGGAAGTGTTCTGTTTCAGGTCTCTTTTCAGGAATATCAAGACCGAAATGAGGGAGGGGCCAAATGTAAAGGTTACTTACGGCTCCGATAAATGGCTCTGGCTCGCAGGACTGGCGTTCCACTGGTCTTTCCTTATAATACTGATCAGGCATTTCAGATTTTTCTCTATTAAATTGCCTTTACCCATTCATATCATTGAAAGTCTCGATAGTTTTATGCAAATAGGCGTTCCCCTGCTCTATATGACTGATGTCGTGCTTTTAGCATCTGTAACCTATCTTTTTATAAGACGGGTAACTATCCCGCAGGTGCGCTATATCTCTCTTGCAGCCGATTACTTTCCTCTTTTCCTCATTCTGGGCATTGGCTGCACCGGGGTCATGATGCGTTACTTTACAAAGGTTGCCCTTGTCAGTGTTAAGGAATTGACAATGGGCCTCATCAGCTTCAACCCGGTCGTTCCGGAGGGAATCGGCGTTCTTTTTTACATACATCTTTTCCTTATCAGCGTCCTGTTTGCCTATTTCCCTTTCAGCAAACTGGTTCATATGCCGGGGGTTTTCCTCAGCCCGACAAGAAACATGATCAACAACAGCCGAATGGTAAGGCGCGTGAACCCCTGGAACTACCCTGTGCATGTCCATACCTATGAAGAATATGAAAATGATTTCAGGGAAAAAATGAAAATGGCTGAAATACCGGTCGATAAGGAGTAGACATGGCTAAATTTACGACAAAACCCAACGAGTTATCAAAAATAAATCTTTTGCCTCCCCAGAAGGACTGGATGGATACGCCTGTTGAAATAAAAGAACATATGTATTGCCATCCGGCAAAAATTAAGGAGCTTAACGCAGTCGGTTTTCCCAACGCGCACGAGTGGAAACCTGCAGATGAAGATTGGAAACTGCCTGCCGGCTGGGAGCAGACCATACTGGAAGGAATGCAGTCCCTGCTGAAAAAATATCGTTCCTTCAGTCTGTTCATGGACATATGTGTCCGATGCGGAGCGTGTGCCGACAAATGCCACTTCTATATAGGCTCAGGGGACCCCAAGAACATGCCGGTGCTGAGGGCCGAATTGATGCGTTCTGTCTACCGGGGCAACTTCACTCTTGCAGGAAAGATCTTGAAAAAAATCGCGGGTGCCCGCGACCTCACCGTGAATGTAATTAAAGAGTGGTGGTATTATTTTTATCAATGCACAGAATGCCGCCGCTGTTCTGTTTTCTGCCCTTATGGCATTGACCAGGCTGAAATCACCATGATGGGCAGGGAGCTTCTCAACCTTTTGGGGCTTAATATCGGCTGGATAGCCGGCCCTGTTTCTGCATGCTATATGAAAGGCAATCACCTTGGCCTTGAGCCGCATACAATAAAATCCACCATAGAACTCTTCGTGGAAGATATAGAGACAATTACCGGCATTAAAATAGAACCGAGCTTCAACAGGAAGGGAGCTGAAATCCTTTTTGTTACCCCTTCGGGCGATCTCTTTGCAAACCCAGGCACGTATACCGCAATGGGTTATATGATGCTGTTCCAGGAACTCGGCCTCGACTACACCTGGAGCACCTATGCCTCAGAGGGCGGCAATTTCGGCTTCTTCACTACCAACGAAATGGCGAAAAGACTTAATTGGAAAATCTATGCGGAAGCTAAACGCCTCGGCGTAAAGTGGATCCTCGGCGGAGAGTGCGGGCATATGTGGAGAGTGCTCCACCAGTACATGGATACATGGAACGGTCCGGCTGATTTTATGGAAGAACCGGTCTCTCCCATAACCGGCACAAAATTCGATAATGCAAAAGCGACGAAGATGGTGCACATTGTGGAATTCACTGCCGACCTCATCAAAAACGGCAAACTCAAGCTGGACAAGAGCAGGAACGATCACTTGAAAGTGACCTTCCATGACTCGTGCAATACATCGCGCGGTATGGGAATGCTTGAGGAGCCGCGGTATGTGATAAATAACGTCTGCAACCATTTTTATGAGATGCCTGAAAATACTATCAGAGAAAAAACCTTCTGCTGTGGAAGCGGTACGGGGCTGAACGCATCCGAGAATATGGAACTGCGTATGAGGGGCGGCTTTCCGAGAGCAAACGCGGTGAAGCATGTTCATGATAAACATGGAGTAAATATGCTTGCTAACGTCTGCGCGATCGACAGGGCCACGCTTTCTGCTGCCATGGACTATTGGGTGCCGGGTGTCGGTGTTGCCGGGACACACGAGCTTGTAGCCAACGCCCTGGTTATGAAGGGCGAAAAAGAGAGGACGCTTGATATACGGCTCGAACCCCTTCCCGGAAAAGAAGGCAACGAGGAGGTAAGTGAGAATGTATGATAGCGGGAAAATAATAGCGGGTCTTCTTGTCTTTACCGCAATAATTGCGTACCCTTTTATCCATAGCGTGGGCACGGATATTGTGAAGCCTGAACCCAAAATCAACACCCCTGTTATTCAGCAGATGGCGGTAAAGCGGTGCGTTGAGTCCAAGGAGTTTATGAAAGCCGAGCATATGCAGCTGCTGAACAACTGGAGGGATGCGGTAGTTCGCGAGGGCAACAGGGTTTATGTAGCATCCGACGGAAAACACTACAACATGAGCCTCCAAAATACTTGCATGCATTGCCATTCCAATAAAAAAGAGTTTTGTGACACCTGCCATAATTATATGGCTGTAAAGCCTTACTGCTGGGATTGTCATATCGCACCGAAGGAGAACAACTTATGAGTATTGACAGAAGACAATTTCTAAAAATAGCCGGATTTTCGACCCTTCTGGGCATAGGGGCGGCAGGAGCAGTGAACAGTATCAGTCATAACGCTGCAGCCTCCGAGTTCGAGCCCGGGCCGGATGCATTAAAAGCAAAACGCTGGGGCTTTGTGATTGATATGAGCAAGTTCAAGACCGATGACGACTTTAAGAGGGTCATACACGCCTGCCACAGCATCCATAATGTGCCTGATTTGGGCGAAACCCAACACGAGATAAAATGGATATGGAAAGATGCCTTTGAGCGTGTATTCCCGGAACAGCAGGAAAAGTATATGAGCGGAGATATGAAGGAGAAGCCCTTTGTTGTTCTTTGCAACCACTGTGCGGAACCTCCATGCGTAAGGGTATGTCCGACCAAAGCTACCTTCAAGAGACAGGACGGCATAGTCATGATGGATATGCACCGCTGCATTGGCTGCAGGTTTTGCATGGCAGCTTGTCCCTATGGTTCGAGGAGTTTCAATTTCATGGACCCTCGCGGCAAGGACGCAAACGGGCAGCCGTTTATCAAAGAACCTAATCCTGAATTCCCTACGCGCACAAAAGGTGTGGTCGAAAAGTGCACCTTGTGCTATGAACGGCTTGCCAAGGGACTCAAACCGGCCTGTGTCGAAGAATCGAGAGGCGGCATTGTGTTCGGTGATCTTGAAGATCCGAATTCTGAGGTGAGACAGCTTATCGGTAGACAGTACACGATAAGGAGAAAGCCGGAACTCGGAACTCAGCCCAGTATTTACTACATCATAGGAGGGAGCGAAAATGCTTGAGAAGGCGCTTACCGGTGGAAAAAGCTACTGGGGCTGGATAATTTTATTGCTTGGGATAATCGGGGTAGGCTTCTCATGCTATCTAATGCAGTTTAACTATGGCTTGGGCATCACGGGCATGAGCAGGGATGTCAGCTGGGGTTTCTATATCGCCCAGTTTACTTTCCTGGTCGGCGTGGCCGCATCAGCGGTGATGCTGGTCATACCGTACTATCTGCATGATTACAAGAAGTTCGGAAAAATCATTATCCTCGGGGAGTTTCTGGCAATCGCTTCGGTTATCATGTGCATGCTGTTCATTTTTTGTGACATGGGACAGCCTACGAGAGTCATGAACGTTATATTGCACCCCACTCCAAACTCCATTATGTTCTGGGACATGCTCGTCCTGAGCGGCTACCTTGCTCTCAATCTGGTCATAGGATGGACAACGCTGGGCGCCGAGCTCAAAGAGGTGCCGCCTCCGGCATGGGTAAAACCGCTCATCTATCTGTCAGTGCCATGGGCGGTCAGCATTCACACAGTTACAGCTTTTCTCTATGCCGGTCTGCCTGGAAGAGAGCTCTGGCTTACCGCCATAATGGCAGCGCGGTTCCTTTCTTCGGCATTTGCCGCAGGCCCGGCTCTTCTTGTCCTGCTCGCCTTGCTCGTCAGGAAGCTCAGCAAGTTCGATCCAGGGAAAGAGGCAATTCAGTCGGTTGCAAAAATAGTAACTTATGCAATGTCTGTAAATGTGTTCTTCTTTCTGCTCGAGGTGTTCACTGCATTTTACAGCAAAATACCTTCGCATATGGCCCCTATTAAATATCTCTTTGTCGGCCTCGAAGGCCACACACGACTTGTCCCATTTATGTGGGCCGCCACTGCGCTTGCGTTTGTAGGACTTGTGCTGCTGATAAACCCTGGCACGCGCAAGAACGAAAGCATTCTCCCTTTTGCGCTCATCGCAGTATTCGTTGCGTCCTGGATCGATAAGGGAATGGCCCTTGTGGTGGGCGGTTTTATTCCCAACCCGTTCGAAAGGATCGTTGAGTATTCGCCTACGCCCCCTGAGCTGCTTATTACATTAGGGGTTTACGGAATTGGCGCTCTCGTCCTTACCGTGCTTTACAAGGTAGCTATTTCTGTAAAGGAACAAGTGGGAGATGCGCATCATTAACCTTAACGCCCAATTTGATTTTTGAATTCGGGACATTTTATAATATTAGGAAAAACCGGGAGGTGTGGCTGCAATGTATATGGTTTCTGTCAATACAGAGAAGTGCGAAGGCTGCGAGGAGTGCGTGAATGTCTGCCCGCAGGGTGTTTTTAGAATGGTCGACTCCAAGTCTGATCCATACCAGACAGGCGAGTGCGTATTTTGTGAGAGTTGCCTCGGCGTCTGCCCGACATCCACAATTGCGATAACAGAGATGTAAGTTTCCTTGGAAAAACAAAGGGGACGGTTCTCCTTAATGAACATTAAAGAGGACCGTCCCCTTTTTATTTTTTGGGCAGTTTTATTTTTTCTCTATAAAGATCTCCCAGTAACCTTTGTCTTCCAGCTTTACCACCTCGATTCCATATCCTTTTTTCTCTGCAAACCGCGGAATGGAATCCTCAGCAGAAGCAGGGGCGTCACATAGGATTTTGAGGACCCCGCCTGAGGACATTTTTTCTAGCTCTTTTTTCGTCAACACCAGGGGATAGGGACAGACCCGCCCTAAAACATCCAGTGTTGCCGCAGGTGCTATTGATTTTAAGTCAGCCATTTTTATAATCCTCCTGTTTAGTTTTGTTAGCAAAAAAGAAGATGGTCAACTGACTCCATCGCTTTTTGGATTTCACTATAGGGCACGATCTTTGCTATGGTCTCGCCCCCGATATCCTCTGCATCCATTAAAAGGGCATCCTCCTTAAGGCCGAATCTGTCAACGTCCTCTTTGCATATTAACACATTCAAATCAAGCAAAAGGGAGTTTTTTATATGCTGTTCCAGACTGGTAATGCCGTAATGCTTCATTGCCTGCTGGTTCTTAAGGCAATTGAGTACGCCGTCACCTATAAAACAGACCACGGGTTCAACATTATCTCCATCCTCCAGATATATTTCAACGGTTTGGCTCGAAATCGCATGAGTCATCGCAAGGCGTGAGCCTTCAATTTTATAAGGGAGCGTCCTGATAACAAATCCCAGTTTCTTTGTAGCCATATTAATCTCCTCCTATATGAAGGACCCTGTCAGCGCTAAAAGTGCTCGCAAGATACCAATCCATGCTGTGCCTTTTAACTCCTTCCATCGTGTCCTCTTTTTTATAGCCTCTTGCCTCTGCGCATGCCTCACAGGCGGTTACCTTCAAATTGCCGCCGGCAATTAGTTCCTGCACCTTTTTTGCGAGAGCTGAATAATCTTTAAATGCCTTCTGTCCACTTTTGGAAAGCATCGTCGCATTTCCGGAAACCCATAGATCAACCTTGTGCCCCTTTTGAATGGCCGCTTCCGAAAGCTTAATCGCAAAATCGAGGGACAGAGATCCGACCAGTGATGAAAAGCTGCCTATTGTCAATTTTCCCATGTTTGTCTCCTTTCCAGGATTATATCCATATTGTTTTTTCGTAGTCGTTGAAAATAAGATCGACAACATCACCGTAAGTTACCACCTTTACGCGGCTGTCGACGTTTGCTGCACTGCATCCCCTGCTTTCAAGGTCCTCAGACAGTACATAATATGAAGCCTTCTTTTCGAGGACTGAACATGCCTTGCCGTTTTCCTTAATGGTGGCATGGTAAACACCGTTACCAACAAAAATGATGCCGAGCTTGTCTGCGGTCATCCTGTCAAGGACATCAGCACCTGTACGGTAGTCACTTAAAAAAACGCCTAATTTCATGATCACACCTCCTCTGACTGTAACAATTTTTACGCCAGCCACACACAGCTGTTAATTGTATCGCTAATAAAATGAACAATCCACTATGGTAGATGCAAGTCTTTTTTATACCAGTAAAACCATGGAATTGTCAATAGAAATTGACTTGAATAACAATAACTTATACGATTATCGAAAAAATTTATAATGAGCTTACGTCATTCCCGCAGTCTTTTAGCGGGAATCCAGTTTTTTTTAGATTTTATTTAACATAAGAGTTCTTCACGTGTTTTCCCCTGGATTCCCGCTAAAAGACTGCGGGAATCCCCATGAGCTGGGCTCACAAGGGTGGATGAAAATGGGGGCTTTGCACACTGAGCCCGGTTGAGATATTATTATCAAAAAAGCCGGGAGGGTAGGCCATGGATGTGATCTATGATAAGTGTTGCGGTATAGATGTACACAAGGAGACATTAACGGCATGTATCATGGTAGGTGCAGGGAATCGCGTACGGAAGGAAATCAGGACCTTCTCGACTATGACGGAAGATATCGAGAGGCTACGGGACTGGTTGAAATCCGAAGAGATCACGCATGTAGCAATGGAGAGTACCGGAGTATATTGGAAGCCGGTGTACAACATCCTTGAGGAAGACTTTTCCGTAATGATCGCCAATGCAAAACATGTAAAACACGTTCCTGGCCGAAAGACGGACGTGAAGGACAGCGAATGGATTTGCAAGCTCTTAAGGAACGGGCTGATACGGGGCAGCTTTATTCCTCCCCGGCACATCAGGCAATTGAGAGACTTGACCAGGCATAGGGCCAAGCTCAATCATTTGATGACAAGCGAGAAGAATCGGCTTCAGAAATACCTGGAGGATGCCAATATAAAACTCGCCTCCGTAGCCTCAGATATATTTGGTGTTTCGGGCAGGAAGATGCTGAAAGAGATGCTAAAGGGCAATGAGAATGTTGAAGAGATAGCGGATTTGGCCTATGGTCAGCTGAAGAAAAAGAAAGATGCGCTGATGAAGTCATGTACAGGAAATCTCACCGATCATCATCGGATGATGGTCCAATTGGGTTTAAAGCATATCGAGTATATGGAGAGTTTGATTGCGGAGGTACAACAGCAGATTGATAGGGTAGTCAGAGAAAACAATCTTCAGAAGAATATCGAGTTGCTGGATACAATACCGGGGGTAAACGAGACAGCAGCTGAAGTTATCATTGCAGAGATAGGCACTGATATGAACGTGTTTCCTACTGAACATCATTTGGCCTCATGGGCGGGGATAAGTCCCGGCAATAACGAGAGTGCTGGTAAAAAAAAAGCGGACACACCACCAATGGGGACAAATGGCTGAAGGCTATTTTGGTACAATGCGGGCACAATGCAGGGAGGACGAAAGGGACTTATTTGAAGGACAAGTACCATAAGCTCAAAACAAGACGAGGAGTTAAGAGGGCAGCGGTTGCAATAGGACATAAGATACTGGTGAGCGCTTATTACATATTAAAGAATCAGGAGACATACAAAGAATTAGGGGATATGTATTTGGATACTCGGAACAAGGCACGGATTGTAAAACAATATAAACATAGGATAGAGGCACTTGGCTTTACCGTATCACTGACAGAGAAGGCAGCGTAAACAAGGCAGAGAGCAAAGCAAGCTTTTTGAGGTCGTCTGTCATTGGCGGTTATTAACCCCGTGCGTGGAATCTGACTGAACCGGTGTATAAGAACAAAGGATTGTTGCCATAGAGCACGAGAGACAATATTTACTTTCTTACCGGTTTTATAGAGCTTGCTGAACATATAAAGGCAAAACAGTTAAAGACGTCCGGATATGGGTGACATTTTCGAGACAATGACTCACAAGGGGACATGAAAATAAAGTTTGTCCAGTCCGGACGTGGCACGACGCTACTTTCGATACAATGACGTAGTTGTCGCAACCCTATAGTCCACAAAAAAACGGTGTACCGCTCTACCCCGACGTTAAAGTAGCATATACAGAAGCATATCAATTCTATCGAGAAGTTCTTTAAATATCCCGCCGTGGCTTTTTGAGCTCGAAAAGAGTTCTGTCCTCATTTTTTGAATTTCGGGGTCCTCACATTTCTCATAGGTGATAGGTCCCTTCTGCATTGCATGCCTTTCGAGAATAAGGAGCTGCATTGCCTTTTCAACAAAAGGGATAAGCAGGTCTTTAATCCGCAAGACGCTATCAGTAATAAGAGACCGGTCAGCATCGCTGTACATTATGAGTTCTGAAATTTCTTTTATCAGTACATGCAAGGTGCAGTATTCGAGCCCCCTGACACCCCGCTGCCATTGCAACAACATTGGGGTCCTCCAGAACCAGAGAAAGTTGCGCTTGCCGAGAGCAATCAACTCATCAACCGCTGATTCGAGCTCGGCAAAGGTTTCGGAAGCACCGCAGCCCGTGCGCGGGGACGCGGGGACGCGAGGACGCGGGGACACACCAGCAAGATAGCGCCATATATTCTTCAGCACAAGAGCGCCGTTTGTATCGCCGGGGGTATCAAAATGGACCAACGAGAGCAGTACTTTCCCCTCTCCATATGTCCCTTCGACAACTGCTGAATCATTAAGAAGCCGGTCGGGGTTGAGATTGATGCCATAGTTTTTTTCCTTGTCAGTCCAGTTGCTATAACGCACTGTATCCCCAACATTGAGATCCGAGCTGAACGAGTCGGGGAGGGCCCGGCCATAGGAAGCAAGTACCCGGGTCTCCCTGGCCTCCGGCAAAAACTGCGAGGGCCACCATGCGTGGAATACCGGCGCCGTGATGCCCTGCCAGATAGTGTGATCAGAGAGAGTCAGCCCTATTCTGCCGCTAAAGCTCGGGACCCTCTCTTTTGTGGGTTTTCGACTTATGTTCAGCAAACCCATTCCGTCGAGTGTCGCAAGCCCGGCGCCGCCGCAAAAGCCGAGGTAATTGCCGCCGGTGAAGACAAATTCTTTTATTTTAATAATCCCGTCTGCGCCAAGCGTCTTAATTTTGTTCGAGGCCCACCCGCCGGGAACAAAAAGAAGTTTGCGCTCATCAAGAATACCTTTGCCGATATCTTCGGAACGGATAAGCTCAAAGGGGAGGCCGGCGGCCTTCAAAGCCCTGTATGCCATCAACCCCCAGAGAAATGATTCATCCCAGAGGAAAGCAATTTTGCCGTCAGCCCTTATCAAAATAACCTTTCAACTTCAAAGCAAGTTCTTCCGGAAGGTTTATAATCAATTCCGAATGCAGGAGCTTTTGAAGAAAATAATCATCATTCCGGTAATTTGGATAAAGATTCTGCCTGGTGATGACCTTCACTATACAGCGGAAACCGTCCTTTAATCCCGGATCTCTCACCGAAAGAATGGAATAGTTGAATCCGAGGTGCCCTAAGCTTTCATACATGGAGAGAACTCTGCAGATCCCATAGGCGACGTCCCCCAAATCCGAATCGGAGAGGAGGCCGTAGTCGCACTCACTCTCATGAACAGCATTGATCTCATTAATCCCCATTGGCGCAAAGGGAGCGATCCAGTGCCACTTTCCCTTTTGTGCAGCGTATCGAATATTGTTTTTCTTCTCTTCGCCTATCAAATCCGTGAAATAGCATGATCCATTGTCCCGATAATACAAGCGACCGGCTTCAACGAGCCTGCCGTGAAGTGAATAGGGCATGGGAGTAATAAGCATCTGCAAATGAGGATGCACCAAAGTTGCGCCTGCGGTAAAGAGATAATTCGCATTGACAGAAACGAATGATGCTTCAGGGTCGCGGCTGTAGATCGTATTTATGAAATTCCGTGCAGCTATGAGCCCGTTGCCGATTATCTCAGGGCTGAATTCCGTGAGCTTCAGGAAGTGGGCCTTGCTAAGGACTATAACGGAATGGTATTTCCCGATAGGGTAGAGATTAGGGAATAAAACAGCCTCTCCCACTTTTAAGCGGCCTTCGGAAATAATGTCCGCCGGATACCGGGGAGTGCTCGTTGCAACTGCATCACTGCAGAAAAAACATTTTTTTGCGCTTTCCTGAATCATTTTTTCGATAAGCGCCTGGTCATTTTCACCGAAAAAGAATTTTACCTTATGCTTCAGATAGGAGTTATATACGCTGATGTCCCCCAGCAGCGGGTCCCTGCGGACCTCCACCTTCTGCACGTCCTCCTTAAAATCATTAAAAGGGTTCAGCAGCTTCACATCCGACTCATGGCTTTCAAACCTGATTTTCGACACAGTTCCTCCCTCTTCTAAGTAAGCAGCAGGGAGTAGGGAGTAGGCACCAAAAGATGGCCTAACTTATACTCTAACTGCTTTTTTCTTTATTCCTTTGCTGCCTACTGCTTACTTCTTACTGCCTACTTGTTTTTAAAATCTCAGCGTCGCCTTCATTCTTTTCGGATTAAAGATCAAGTTTAAAGCATCGATGGGCGACAATACAACAATATCTGCTGCAACAACGGCGTCCCTGGAGCACCCCTCGGCAAGACATACCGCTATGCCCACTCTCGCTGCCTTCAGCATTTTTCTATCGTTGTTCCCGTTGCCGAGCGCTATCACGCTGCCGGCGCCGAGCTTTTGGACGAACTCCTCCTTCTGGACGTCGTGGCTTTCTCCTGTGAGGATATGAATGTTGCACAGGACCCCTTCGAGTTCATCCCTCGCCTTTCCGAAAGTATCGGCTGTAAGAATATGCACTTCGAGTATTCCGGCCATCTCGTTCAATTTTTCTTTTACTCCAGTCAGAAGCTCCCCATCAACAGAGAGCGTGCCGGTGAAGTCTGAAACGAGATGGCGCAGCTTGACCTGGCCGAACCCGGGTATTTCGATTTCGAGCATTTATGTCTCCTTTCTCTTGGGAGCATTGCAATTCCCCACGACAGTATTATATAGCCCTAAGGCCGCTGATTTGAAGTCCTATGCCGCCTGCTTCCAGATAGAAACAAGCCGTTCCTTAATTTCATCCAGCTTCAGTGCTGTCTGGTACAACTCCTGCTTCCTTTCCTCAACTTCTCTCTCACCCTTGTTCCGCCGGCTCATTCCCTTTTCAATAGCTGTGGCGATACCTGAAATGGTCGCCTCTATCCGCTGAAGCATCTCCCATCTGAATTCCAGCTTGCTCTTATCGAGCCTTTTCTCAAAATCGTACCCTATCCTTCCTATCTGCAAATCAACCACTCGAACCAGATAGTCCTTCATATTTTTCAGGATGATCTTGTCACCAATGAATTTGGGAAGCGCGAGGGTCAGTGTGGAAGTCGCTATAGCAATCCCGACCGGCTGCTCTTTAAATCTGAAGTAGAACCCTGATTCCGCAGTCCAGAGCGCCTCGGCCTTTAAAGCCTCCAAGGGGATTTCAAAGAGATCGGATGAGAATCTAAGTAGGTCATCAACCGTATCATCTATCTTTACAATGAATCTTCTGCAAATAGCTTCAAAGGCCTTCGCCAGCCTGTCGTCTTCAACAGCCCTCCAAGTCTTGAATCCGTTTTTCACACGGTCTATGATTATCTGTTCAAGCGAGTCCCTGAGTTTCGTTAACGGAAGTGTCTTTAATTGGCTGAACTGCTCTTCAATATTGACTTGCTCCTGATCGATCAGGGCCTTCCTGAACACTTTTAAATCTTCATCCAGGATGTTCTTGATAAGCATCTTTGTTTCGCCGTCGAGGAGGAAATCGAAATCCTGTTTTTCTTGTGCCACCTGTGCCACCTCTATTTGTTTTGCTTCGAAGGCATGCAGCTTGGTTTTCAGGTCTTCGAGAGGGGCTGTAAGGGATTTGAGTTCCAACGCCAGCTCAAAATGTGACTGCTCAATAGTCCTTAAAAGATTATTTGTTACCGACACGATCAATATCCTTCCCTTCTCTTCCATCAGGAACTCATTCAGGGCATCGGAAAAACCGGGGAGACAGCTCTTCCGCAGAAGTTCGTCCGAACAGTTGAGCTTTCCATCCAGAGCCAGCTTGGCAGAGACAGGGAATATCTTCATTTCAGCACCCATTGCTTCCTTGAGAACTTCCCTCGTAAACTCTATGGATTCCTTTAAATCGGCTTCAGGAAAATAGTCGGCCTTGTTAAGGAGGAAAAAGATTTTATTCGAATATTCTTTGACGTCTACGAGGAAATCAAGCTCTGCCTTGCTCATCGGCTGATCTACGGAAAGGAGAAAGAGAGCGGCGTCGGATTTGGGGAGGAACCGGTACGCCACATCAGTATTGTGCTCATAGATGGAGCCGACTCCCGGAGTATCTATAAGTCTAACACCCTCTTTCAAATAAGGTGACGGGTAGGTAATAATTACCTCGCTGACATCCTTTATATTTTTTGGGTTTCCTTTTTCGGTGACATAGTCCGGCAGACTTTCAGGAGTAATATCGAGAGTCCTGCCGTCATTGAAAAACACTTTGATATTAAGCGCCTCCCCATATGTAATGATTGTTGCGATTGAGGTGAGCGGTACGACCGCTACAGGAAGAATGTCAACCCCAAGGAGGGCATTGATAAGGCTCGTCTTTCCCCTTTTGAACTGCCCGACAACGGCAAGGTTAAAAGCGTTTGTCTCGATTTTTTCCCGCAGTTCCTCGCATAAACCGCCCCGGATACATTGCTCTGAGATCATCGCATCGATGCTTCGCAAAAGTTCCCCTTTTAACTGCGAGTACGAAGATATTGCAGAAGACGTTTCCGGCATTTCAGCCACCTCCTTATTCCTATAACAAAAAACTCCTACCCTCAGCCTGCTGCGAGAGTAGGAGTCATTAGTCCGCGTGGGACGCTTAGCGGCGAACTCCATCGCCTTTGTTTAACAGATTAACATACTAAGACATTTTTTACATTACTTCCGGGCTTACATCCCTATGCGAATATTTTATCACATTTACTTCCGAAAGCACGACTATCCCTTCCAGGACCATATCGTCAAGAATTGGTATCACTTTGTTTATGTTTTCCTCGGTATCCATTACGGTGATAAGGATGGGAAGCTCCCCGTGTGTTGCCAGAGTTTTTTTCTTGTGATACCGCTTATGCGGACCATAGCCTGCAATGGCCTTGTAAACCGTTGCACCAGCGATGTCGGTCATGATGAGCCTTTTTACAATCGCTTCGTAAAGGGGTTCCCCTTCCCATTTGTCATCTTCGCTAATCAGAACACGGAGCATTTTTGCCTTGCCTTCGAGCTTCATATGTTCTTCCCTCTTTTCCACTTTTTTAGAGACGTTTCTGCAGCATTTAACGATGTTGGTATCCGTCACGTCCACGAGGCCTTTCTCTACAACATGATAGACATCCGGAAGGACCTTGTTTATCATTTCCTCCGAATCCACAACTTCGAGCTTCACCGGCATGCTCGTCGACAGTTCGAGCATTTTTGCGGTGTGAAACACTCCGTCGCTGCCGTAACCGGCCACTCCCCTGAAGACACTTACACCAACGATCTTCTTTTTGAAGAATATGTCGAGAAGCACTTCATAGACTGGTTTGCCGTGGAACTTGCCTGTCTCATCAACATAAATCGTGAGTTTCTTTGCCGGGCCTTTGTCTATCATGCATTATCTCCTATATGATCTTCCCGAGCACGTCACCCAACTTTAATGCCATGAACCCTACGGTAACGCTCAAGACCATGTTCAACGTAGCGTACCAAATTTCACCGTCTAAAACCAGCTTGCCCGTCTCAAACTGGAACGTTGAAAACGTGGTGTAGCCGCCCAGTCCCCCGATAACCAGAAACAACCTCCATTGCGGGTTCTCGATGAAAAGGTCGGCCATCATGGTCATCAGAAAGCCGATGAGAAAACTTCCGCTGACGTTAATCACGAAAGTGCCCAGGGGAAAACTCCTTCCCCACCGCTGACCTATCCAGGTTGCAAGCACAAAGCGCACAACAGCGCCGATGCCTCCGCCCAGAAAAACTACAATATAGTTTATCATTTAAAGCACATCCTTTATAGCCAATTTGCAATTGTCACTGTGCGATGATCTCCCTTCCCTAAAGCAACGATCCGAGAATGAGCACTAGCAGTAGCGACAACAGTGCATATGAGACATAGGCGTTGATCCGCCCGTGATGCATTACGGCGAAATCGTGCGCCAATCCAACAACAGCACTTCTCACAGGCTGCAAGACAAGCCGCTCCACGATGTGCACTTCCTCCCGCTCCCTCAGGATCTCGGTACGGAAATGCTGGGCCACGGTCTCCTTAGTGTCCTCGGCGACAGTCGGGCGAAACACGGCGTCGAAGATCACGCGTACGGGGTTCGAGAAACCCGTAGCAGTATAAGTCATCTCAGGCCATAGCCGCCGCAGTCCTCCGTCCCAGCACGTTCGACGCTCCACCCGGCGATTGCGCCCCAATATGTAATGTACGACTGCGTATGTAAGCCCAAGCAAAACGAGCAGCATCACAAGAGTATACGAAGTGGACATGGCGAACACAACGGGATTCTCTTTGCCGCCGCGATGCAATACGACAAGGCCGCGTCCCGGCAGGACTTCCTGCCCGACCTGCGCGCCCAGATCATGAAACTCCCCGGCAAACCCGCCCGGCAACTGTTCGTGCCCGGCGCTGCCGGCAAAGAACGGCGGTACGAGAGCGTCGGCAGCGCTTGTGCCCGTCAACGGCGACAACGCTTCGTTCAGCGTCGGGATCACATATGTCGGCGTCACTCCCAGCACCAAACAAAGCACAGCGAGCAACGCCATCGGCGCGACAGCTGAACTTCGCGCTTCGGAGGCGGTCTTAGCCTGATCCGAGCGGGTAATTCCCAGAAAGCCCATGGCGAACGCCTTCACGAAGCAAGTGACTGCCAGCGCGGCAGTAAGGGCAAGCCCCGCTCCGCAAAGTGCAAAGACGATCTTGACACCCGTAGAAGAAAGCTCGGCGCTGCGCAACATCGTCTGCAGAGTCAGCCATTCGCTCACGAACCCATTGAACGGGGGCAGGGCTGAGATTGCCAGCGCTCCCACCAGGAACGCGACCGCCGTCCACGGCATTATTCGGATAAGTCCACCCAGTTTATCAAGATCACGAGTGCCGACTCGGTCGTCGATGGTGACCGCCCCCAGGAGCAACAACGACTTGAACATCGAATGGTTGATCATCTGATACATCGCGGCGATGAACGCGATGCCCGCCAACACGGGTTGCCCGCTCGCAGTGAAGACAAAGCCGGTGCCGAGCCCGGCAACGATAATGCCGGCGTTCTCTATTGAGCTGTGCGCAAGCATGATCCGCAAGTCATTGTCCGTAGTAGCATAAAGAATGCCCATCAGCGCCGAGATCGCGCCTACAACCAAGACTACCTCGCCCGGCCCGACCATCGTCATCGGCAGCAGATCGGCGTTGACGCGGACGATGCCATAGAAGCCAAGATTCAAGGTTGCGCCCGCGAGCACGGGAACGAAAACTGACGGTGCGACCTTGTAAGCCTGAGGCAGCCAGAAGTTGACCGGCACGAGTCCGGCCTTCACGCCGAATCCGAAAAAGGAGAGAAGAAACACCGCCCAGCGGGAACCCATGCCGAGCGTTGCGCCTGCGGCCTTGAGCAAAGGGAAATTCATCGAACCTGCCGCAACCGCCAGGACCAGAAACGCAAGCGCAAACGCAAGCGCGCCGGCCTCGCTCATCGCGAGCATGACATAGCCGGCTCGGGTATGCTCCAACTGTTCGTCCTCGTAGATGACGAGAAGATAGCTCAAGATCGACATCGTTTCCCACGCCAGCATGAACAAAAGAACATCCGCCGCGATCAGTAGCAGCACAATGAACGCGAAGAGTAAAAGATACATCACGGTGAACGATTTGAGGCTGTAGCGTCCCGTGAAACGAGGCAGATTTGCGGCAGCGAAAATCGAGACCGGCAGGAAAACCAATCCCGTGACGAACACAAATAGCGCCGAGAGCCGGTCCATATTCAGAGTGAGAGTGCCGAAGCCCGGCACTGCCCACAGAGACATTCCCCAGGTAGGCCCGGCGAACAACGCCTGCCCGCTAGCACACAATAACACGACCGAGGCCAGCGAGCCGGTCCATGCGAGCCACTGCGGGTTGCGGCGGTCGGGGATAACCAGCGCAAGCACGATGCCAGTGCTGCACGATGCGAAAAACATGCCGATCCACGTACCTGTATCTATCATCGCGTCTCCCCCCCTGCTACTTCAATGTGGGTAGTCAAAGCGGCCGATGGTTTGCGCCCGACTGCCACAAGCAGCCCGTGCAGTATCGCCAGCGGCGGAGGCGGGCTGCCAGGGACTTCCACGTCCACGGGGAACATGCCCGAAACGCCGGCACTTGACGCGAAACTCGGTCCGAACACGCCACCCGAAAGCGCGCACGTGCCTACGGCGATAACCAGTTTCGGATCAGGCATCGCGTTATAGGTTTTTTCAAGCGTCAAACGCATGTGCTCCGTGACGGGTCCGACAACAATGAGGATGTCGGCCATGCGCGGCGTCGGGGTGATGAAAAAACCCAGGCGGTGCATGTTGTAGTAAGGGTTGTTGAGCTGCTTGACCTCGTTGAGACATGCGCCGCAATTGCCGGCATCCGCAACGATTATATTGACCGACCTCTTGAATGCATCGCCCAGTTTCAGCTCTGAGTCTTTGCTCCCGGCCGCGTTTGCCGCCCATTCATAACCTTGCGACCAGGCCAAAGGCGTTGAGACGCCTCGACCGCAGCGGAAGCAGTGGACGCAACGGCGGAAATCCACAATGACCGAGCGCCCCTCCCGGCTGATCGCGCGTGTGGGGCAGCAATCAACGAGCAAAGAAGCCTGCTCTTCGGAATACGTTCCTCCCAGCGGCAGTCCCTGCGATATGCCCGGCGCAGTCTCCTCAGCCGCCGGATAGCGTGTAGTCTTGATCCCTGTCTTGATTCCTCTGCGAACCCATTGGCTCATAATTCGTTCCCTCGCCTTGTCAACGATCGTTTTCGGCCACAGAAAGATCAAACGTGGCCAATACGATCGGGAAATCCTGAAACGCGAAATTCTCAGTAGCAAAATGTAAGCCGTGCCAGTTGGCGAACGACGGCGGCATGATCCGATAACGGTCGACTGTTCCATCATCATTGACGCGCACCCAGTGAAAGGCCGCGCCGCGCGGAGCTTCGACCAGGCCGAAAGCTGCGCCGGATTTAATGCTGCATGGCGTATGTACCGGTCCAGCGGTTAAAGCTCCTGCCGCTTGCTCCATGATCAACACGGACTGTACCGCCTCGGCGAAGAGAATGCGCAGACGCGCGTAACCGTCGCCTTCGCGCTCCACAGGAACATCGAACTTCATGTCGTCGTAACCTGAATAGGGTTGCGCCTTCCGCAGGTCACGGACCACTCCCGAGGCCCGGGCAACCGGCCCGACCAGACCATGGCTGAGGGCTTCCTTCCGTGAGACAGCCCCGACCTCTTCCAAGCGGTCGAGAAAACTGCTCGAAAACCGCAGCATCGTCTCAATCTCCTGCAGCCGTTTCAAAACATCCTGTGCCGTTGCGAGTGCCTTTCGACAAGCTCCATCGTCTAAATCACGGATCAGCCCGCCTGGCGCGAGCAGGCCGAACAGATAGCGGTGACCTGTCAATGCGCCGCACAATCGCAATAACTCTTCCTGAAGAAGCGCGGTCTGGCTGGCTGCCACGGAGAGTGCAGTAGACTCGCAAATCCCTTCAATCGCTGCGACGTGATGGCGGAAGCGTTCCAGTTCGGCAATAAATATACGCAATGCCCTGGCACGCTGGGGCGCCTCAGCGCCGCAAATCCATTCAACAGCCTGACAAAACGCAAATCCATGGGCGAAGGCTGAAGTAGCGCAAAAACGTTCGGCCAGCAGAAGCGTATCTTCCACCTTGCGGCCCTCGGCGATCTTCTCGACGCCGCGATATTTGTAGAACAGGCGGAGGATAAGGTGAATAATGTCTTCCCCCACAGTTTCCAACTGGAAGTGAACGGCCTCGGCAAGTCCTGAGAAAACCGGACCAATCGGCATAATGAACGCTCCGGGCGCCTCGACAATTCTGCATGGGGGCCGCCAATTTAGGGAGGACTCGTCTTGTCTGTCAATCCTCCGCCCATCGAAACGATGGCGCATAGGCTCTAAGCCCTCCTGCCAAATGTCATCGTGCAGTACAAAATCCCCCAGGCGCGGGTGGCCCTCGAAGATCAAACCAAAATGGTCTTCCACCTCGCGCTCATGCCAGTCTGCCGCGTGTACCTGCTCGCTGATGCTCGGAAATGTGCGCTCTGCAAGCGGACGGTGCACCACAACCTGAACCTGACCGGCATCCCTGTCGCCGTAGAATGCGTAGCGCAGCTCCCACTTGCTTTGTCCCTCTTCAACGACCAGTCCGGCAAATCTGTAATTCAATTCATCAAAAAGCCAACTGGACAGCTCGACGAGCGCGTCGGGTGTGCATTCCACTTCGCACAGCAGCTGTTTCGGGTCGAGGCGGGACTTCGCTCTTCCGTTCCATCGTTCGGAGATCTGTCGTGATAGCTCGGATGGTTTCATTAGTTACCTCACTTTGCCAGGCCAGCTGCGGCAAGCCCCAGAAGTTGGTGCAAAGGTTCCGGCAGGTATACGCCGAATACGACGATCGGAACAGCTGCAAGGACCAATGCCAAAACACAACTAAAAGGCAAACGCGCCCTTGGCGGGGCGGTATTATCATCGGGACGGCCAAACACCATGCCATTGATGTGTACGAGTATGTTGAAGAATGCAATCGCGATGAACACCGCGAGCAACGCTGTCACCAGGTACTGGCCCTGTGTCAACCCAGCCCTCAGGATCGAAAACTCGCTGAGGAAGACCGCAAAAGGCGGCGCTCCCGCAATCGCCAGTCCGCCGAAAAGCAACGCCACGCCCGCAACGGGCGAGGTGCGGATAAGGCCGCGCACGGAAGCGATTTGCCGCGTATTCACGGCAAGCAACGCGGCGCCAGTAGCGAGGAAGCAGAACGATTTTGTTATGCTGTGGGTCAGTATCTGCATCATCGCGCCGTAACGACCGCCTGCGGCGCCAAGCCCGGCGGCAGTAAAAATGATTCCCATGTGTTCGACGGTCGAGTAGGCAAACAGGCGTTTATAATCGCGCACCTGCAGCAACAGGAAGGCGGCAACGCCTACTGAGATGAGGCCGATTGTCAGCATCCATTCTTGCATGTCGTTCAGGGACAACAGCGGCAGCAGCCGCAGGATCACGTAAAGCGCAGTGGTTGTCTTGACCCCCGAAAGCAATGCGCATACGGGCGAAGGAGCTTGGCTGTGAGCGTCGGGCAGCCATGTGTGGACGGGAACGAACCCGACCTTCATGCCGAAGCCTACGAGGATCATCAGGAACGCGGTCTTCACCAATGCAGGCGGCATGTGAGACGCGGCGGCGCGCAGCCCTTCCCACGTGTACGTTTCCCCGCCGCCGGTCTTGAAGGCCCAAAAAAGAATGAGAAAACCAAACAACGCGATAGCCGCGCCCATGAACATCAAAGTAATATATTTCCAGGCCGCTTCCAGAGACTCGTGAGTGTTTTCGTAAGCCACGAGAAGCACGGAGAATAGCGCCGTGAGTTCGAGGGCTATCCACTCGATATTAGGCTCGACTGCTGCTGGGACAGCAATTAGCGCGAAGAGAAAGAGATTGAAATGAACATAGTACATACGCAGTCGCTTGCCGCTGTGCCCCCTTTTTTCCATGTAACCCCAGGAAAAAAGCGCTGCGGTTGAACCTGCCCATGTGACCAGCAGCAGGATCAATGCGCTTAAGCCGTCAAGCGCGACCCAATTCGGGATTGCCAAAACAGGGTTTCCAGCAGCCGTTTGCAGGCCCGCGCCGATCGAAAGGACAAAGGCAGAGGCAGCAGCAAGCAAAGTGACTGAGGGCGCGAAACGTCTTCCGAGAGGAATCCAGCAGAGAGCCATGGCCGTCAGCGGTAAAGCCAGAATCACAAGCAGCATCATGGTTTTGGTTCCTCCTTTAAGGTTGTCAACAGGCCGACCTCGGTCGTACCGATTCGCTCATGGATGGTGCGCGTCAGCAGTCCGAGAATAAACGACAAGATCAAAACGTCAAAGGCTATAGCAAGCTCCGCAATGAGCGGCAGTTCAGGCACGATGGCAATACCGGCAAGAAAAGCCGAATTCTCCATCGCAAGCAGACCGAGCAGCATCGGCACCGCCTCGCGACGGACCGAAGCTGTAAATGCTCCCACGAGGAGTCCCGCCAGTCCGATGGAGAGGTTGACCTTGATGTACGGGTTCCCGGCAAACTGGAGCAGAGGCATTGCCAGGAAACCGGCTGCTATTGCCAGAGCAAGGGCGATCAATAGCGAAGTGGGAATGTTGATGATCTGATCGATTTCGCGGCGGGAATAGATTTCATCCCGTATGTTCCGCTTAAGCAGCCAGGGAATCAGGAAAGGTTTGCTGATCAAGTTTATCACACCCACGGCAAATACATGCCAGGCATGAAGAAGCCCGCTCAACAAAAAAGCCGAGCAAGCCAGAAAAAGCGATTGAGCGATGAACAGACGGAGACAGCCTTGCACCTGCCGCGTAGCCACCATGCCGAACATGCAAAGCAGGAACAACCCGGCCGCCAATGCGTTCAGGCTGCCCAACAGCGAAATCAAAGATGTGTCACTTATCATGGTTTCCCTCTCTAAAAGGTGAACACGCGCGCAATCATAGCCACTACCGAAATGATGAACGCCGAACTAAGGAATTCGGCGATTCGAAAGAGTCGCAATTTCGAGAACGACGACTCGATGACCACCAGAACCAGCACAAACAGGAAAATCTTGAACAGTATGAATGGGACGGCCAGGAGTACATCACCCATCGACTGTGTACCCGCCAATCCCCACGGCGTGACCAATACGTTTAAGAAAATGCATAGCAGGACGAAAAACTTCATCTGTCCGCCCCATTTCATCAGGGCAGCACCACGGCCGGAATATTCGAGCCCCTTGGATTCATCGATCATGGCCAGCTCAAAGTGGCCCGACGGATTGTCTACTGGGATGCGCCCGCCTTCTGCAAGGATCAACATGATGAACGCCAGCATCAGCAACACGTGCGACGGTTCAAAGAAGTTGGACATGGGCGTGACCCATTTCTGCTGGACTATATAAGGGATCGTGGAGCCGGCCACAAAGGACACGGTGAAAAAGACGATCATAAATACCGGCTCCGCCAGGAACCCGACCATTCGAGTGCGGCTCGCGCCCATAGGTCCATAAGGGTTGCCCGTATCAACAGCCGCGAGCGTTGCAAAAAAACCTCCAAGTGCGAGCACGAAGCCGCCGCCGAGCATATCGCCCATGAAAGCGAAGAACAGCGGATAGCTGGTGAGTACCGGGATCAACAGCGTCACGAAGAGCGGGGTGACGAAGACTATGTATGGCGTGAAGCGAAATATCCACGAAGACTGCTCGGAGACGACTTCATCCTTGTGAAACAATTTCCACAGGTCTCGATAGGGCTGGAAAATGCTCGGGCCGTGACCGGACTGAATGATTTCTTTGAGGCGGCTCACCACGCCCCCCACTAGCGGAGAGAAGAGCAGCACCACCACGGCCTGAATCACATTGAATATGATTCTATTCATCATGAAGCTGCCACCGTCATCTCAGGCAAGGCAATAAATGCTTTTATGACCTTCTCCTTTCCGGGCATAAAAAAACTCCTGCCCTCAACTATCTGAGAGTAGGAGTCATCAGTCGCGCACTCAACCATTTTAATGCGCCACAGTTAATGGCGAACCCCATCGCCCTGGAAACAGCAGCTTGTAATAAGCTATCAAAATATTAGAGGATAGTCAACAAAAAACTCCTGCACCCTTAATTCAGAGGCAGGAGTCTGTATAAACCGGATTGCATTTTCTATATCCAATCCCTACTTTACAATTTCCCAGTTAGTCTCAAATGTGTTGTCATACTCAGTGTAGACAAAGCCCATGAGCCTTCCAACTCCGGGCAGTACGCCCTCCTTTATTCGCCAGAAAGCCAAATAAATCCCTGGGACCAGCCGGGGCTGTGTTTTTGGATCGTTTTCCGGAATATTCTGCCAGACTTCGCGTTTTTCCATTATACGCCATAATGTGCCGTACTTTCTGCTCTTCACTGTCTGTCCCACCAAGGGTAGCTTCTTGTGTTGTACCACTTCTTCATGCTCTTTCACCGGAATACCTCCATGTGTTTTGAAGTTCAATCCCTCAATTCATCGATTGCGGATACTCCTGAAACAGGTACCCATTGTGTTGATCAGACCCTGAAAAAGCTTTGGCACAGAAGTATATTTTTGAATTGACTTCAAGTACGGCTGCATTCAGATCGACTAAAGCTTTTCTTAAAGAAATAATTGCTTTGCCACACGCCTCCATATCCCGAAACAGCTTTTCAAGGTTCTTTCTCAATTCATCACAATTTTTCCTTAATTTAGCATCTCTTTCCAAGAATTCCTGAATAAGGGACTTGTATTGTTCTTTCTCGATTTCAGAGAGGGTTGCAAGGTAGTCTTCCAACGTTAGATATCTCATATTTCCGCCTCTGCAAATAGTCAATAGGTCCATCTGATTAAATTAGACTATAAATGCCGGCGGATGTCAATAGTGTGAATTGCATAGTGTGAATTGCATTTAGATTTTAACGTGAGGCAACGGGTAGTGTGAATTGCGTCGTCAGAAATGCAACTACAAATACGTCATTCCCGCAGTCTTTTAGCGGGAATGACGTAAGGTGCTTCAGTGTCCTGTTGATGCGAGCGGGACGTTTCTAAATTGGGCCCTTAGACCATCAAATTCTATTTCTAACAGTGACAGTAGTTTCGGTTTATACCGGACATTTGCAAAAACAAGTCTCGCCCTGACGGGAATATTGGAAACAAGCCTGCTCGAAACCCAATCAGAATCTGAAGCATTTCCCATTGTTACATTGTCGGCTTTATATTCATTCCCCATATCATCTAAAATTCTCGAACCGGTATTCCCCAAAATGGTCACTTGCCTGTCCAGGCCCTTGTCGGTCACCACAAAATCACAAATCACTGTCTGCCCTGAGAGTATGCACCCCTGCAGTTGAAACAGGATCTTTTTTACCTCCAGCTGTTGTTGACCAAAGGCCGTGCGGGCTGAAATGAGCAGAAAACAACAGAGAACAGTACCAATCAACTTTTGCATGATATTCTCCTCCTAACGTTATGACCTGCATTAACAGTAATCAATTTGGAAAAATATTTCAACGTGGAATCATAAATTTATACAAGGAGCAGGCGGGACATGGTGCTGAGCGGACTTTGACAGACTAAGTGACACCACGGATGGTGACACAGGCTGTCATAGCCTCGGAGCAAGGCTGGATGCCTTGCGAGAATGAGACGAAGCACTGTGGCCCGACTGCTCCTTGTGTAAATTTATCAATAAGTGCTCCTACTCCTCAACAAGCTGCCACTCCGCGAAACCCTCTTTCCTCTCCCCGAGTTTCCTGCCGGTCAACCTGAAGCCGGCTGCCGTAGGATGTGTCTTGATGTTTATATAGGCCCTCACCAGGTTGGCTATCGTAGCCTCCTGCAATGTAAGCTCCGTGCCATCCTGAAGGAAAATAGTTGCCCTTATGTGCGCATGTCCCTCCGGTATCTCTACTCTCAACTCCTTCACATCCTCATTTCTGATTATCACAATAGCCCCCCAGGTTGACCGCCGTTAATGAGACTTTGTCTTTCATCTGTTTATCCTCTGTCTCATCTCCTTCATCATGTCATCCATCTCAAAGACGAGAGTCGAAATCAGCTTACAGAAAACGGACAAACAGATGAGCAAACCATTCCTTGATTCTGGGCAATATAGGCCTTTTTTTCCACTTTTCAGGTGTAATCTCAACGGATTTCTCAAGATCGCTTGCGAACAGCTTTTCCATTTCTTCTGCAAACTGCGGGCTGATGATCGCCGCGTTTATCTCGTCATCTCGTAAAGAGCTCCACAAATCGAGATTGGCTGTTCCGACTGTAGCCCATACGCCGTCTATGACGCCGGTTTTGGCGTGCAATATTGTGCCTTGGAATTCGAATAGTCTCACTCCAGTTTTCAAAAGTTCTGAATAATCATACCTGCCTGCATGGATCGAAAAATCATTATCAGTTTTTCCGGGAACGATGATTTTAATGTCGACTCCGCGTTGAGAGGCTTTTTTAAGTGCAGCCAGGGTCTGGGCATCAGGAGCAAAATAGCCGTTCGTAAGATGAACATAAGTTTCAGCACTTTCCAGAGCAGAGATGTAAAGTAGAAAATTCATGCGGTTCAGCTTCCCCGGCGTGCTGGCAATTACCTGTATAAGGTCCTTTCCTCTTGGCTGGAGCGGCGGAAAATAATTTTTCCCCCGCAGTTGTGGGCCCTTTTCTCTTGCCCATGTATCCATAAAAAGTTTCTGGTATTCCGCCACTGCGGGCCCTTCTATCCTGATATCCGTATCGCGCCAGGAGGCATTTTCGTCTTCGCTTGCGATTCCTGACAACCTGTTCGAGTATGCCTCTGTGAAATTGACGCCTCCCGTGATAACGAGTTTACCGTCCACAATAATAATTTTGCGATGATCGCGGTGGAATACTGCTGCCAAATTAGTTACCGGGTTGAACTCGAGTGTCTGGATGCCGGAATCGCGCATATGCTGAAAAAAATCCGCATGGGTCCCTTTGCTGCCAAAGCCGTCATAAATGAGGTTCACCTGAACGCCTTGAGACTGTTTCTTTAGAAGCAGGTCGGCAATTCTTTTTCCCACTGTGTCATCATTGAAAATAAAAGTTTCGAGGTTGATGTTATCAGTGGCACTCTCAATCGCGTCTGCCATAGCATCGATGGTTTTATTATCTTTGATCAGTGTTACATCATTACCGATTATCAGCGGCTCTCCACTTAAAAATTCCATTACTGCCTGGTGGCGCTGCAAGATGTCCGTGGGTTCAGCCTTATGCTCCAGATGTTTAATGATTGCTTCAGTTTTCCGGGAGGACAACTGCCCTTTGACGCCGACCATTTCCGGGGAAGTGGCGGACACCGGCACCTCTGCCATAAGGGACTCCGCATTCGGAAGTGTCGCGCAAGCCGACAAACTTTGCAGACAGAAGAACAATAAGAGCGTGGAAAACGGATTTCTTGTCATTCTAATGGCCACAAAAGCACCTTTGTGCTCCAGAGTTGTTAATCAGCGTGCCAAATTGACCCACAATCGGGTCCAATGTCCACGCATCCATATTGTAGCATACCTGTAAATGGCAACTTGTTGTAAAGCTGAATGGCGCTGTCCCCATTAATTTACATTATTTTTACTGCACCTTCTGAAAGTTACGCCATCCAGATAGTTGTGTGTGTCGGATAGGGAATGAGGATTTCCCATATTGCTTTTTTTGTGTCATTAATGATAATTTTCCGCATATCTTAATGTATTCGGCAAAGCGGATCAGGGATTCCCAAGTTGATGGAAATAGAGAGGAATTAGTGAAGTAGAGGAGAGATATGTCCTCTTTGCAAGCGTGAAAACTTTTTCAGATACCCTGATATTCTACCTCTATCCTTTTTTCAATGCACGGTGAATGGATTCCTTCAATTCTCTCATCTTGACCGGTTTCGGAAAACAATCATGGATTCCTGCTTCCAATGTCGAGAGGACAGTATCGATATTTGCAAAGGCAGTGATTATAATGACTTTGGTTTCAGGGTAAAGTTTGTCCACAGTTCTAACGACCTCCACACCGTCAATGCCTGTCATCACCAAGTCTGTGACCACCACGTCAAACTTTTGCTCCTTCAATCTGTCGAGAGCAAGCCCGGCATTCAGGAATGTCTCGACCATGTAACCATCCAACTCAAGCGACAGCTTTGCCATATTGCCAACAATCTTTTCATCATCAATGACCATAATTCGGTACGAGTCCATATTCCCCCTCTATCTATTATAAACCGGCAGTTCTATGGTAAATGTTGTGCCGGCACCGGGCTTGCTTTTGACCCTGATGGCTCCATTATGCTTCTCGATTATTCCATAGCTTACCGATAATCCGAGTCCGGTCCCGCCCTCGCCCTTGGTGCTGAAAAAAGGGTCGAAAATATGAGGGATAATTTCGGGACATATGCCACCCCCCGAATCCATGATAGCAATTTCCACCGAGTCCTTGTTTCTGCCGAGTCTCGAAGATATAGATAGTTCTTCGCCCGGAGACATGGCCTGGACGGCATTAGTAATGAGGTTCAACAAAACCTGTTGCATCTGGTGGTCATCCACAAGAAGTTTCGGTAAGACCTCTTCGAGGTCCAGTTTCGTTTTAATGTTTGATATGTCTATCATGTTCTGCACAAGCGTGAGAGTCTTTTTTATAACTGTATTGATGTCCGCCTCCTTTAGATTGGCTTCCTTTGGTTTTGAAAAGTCCAGCAGATTCCTGACGATTCTTCTTATCCTTTCGGTTTCCTCCCCGATTGTCCTTATAAAGTTAACTCTATCGTCTGCGCTCAATTTGTCGTAAGCCTCTTCATATGTCTGCGCAATCAACGAGATGTTGTTAAGGGGATTCGTCAATTCGTGGGCCACCCCCGCAGTGAGAATCCCCATAGAGGCAAGTTTTTTGGATTGAAGAAGCTCTTCCTCACGATTGCTGAGCTCACCAGACATGCAATTTATCGCATTGATTACCGATTCGACCTCGTCTTTAGGCTCTCGTATATAGTCTATATGTTCCCAAAATCGTTTGATCCAGTATATGCAATTAAATATAGACTCGGTTTTATTTTTCGCCTGAATGTCCTCGATTTTCCTGAAATTCCCTTTGGATATGGATATTGCACACTTTTCGATCTGCCTGAGTTGCATCACTATTTTCCGGGAAAGGAAATGGCTTACGATAACAGCAGAATAAAGTATCACACAGAAGGACAAGAATAGCGCTCTCTTTGAATTTGTAATAATATTGTTGACCTGTTTTCTTTCCACGAGAGCGATAGTTTCAGAAAAGTCTTTTAGGCTCTTGCCTTCCGACCTAAGCGCAGTCTGCAGTTCTTCGGTACGTTCATGACTTCTTATATGTTCTACGATGTCTGAATACTTCGCGAGATGTGTTTTCAATAAAGTGAGTTTATCTTCGCCGATTGCTCGTGATATATCGCTACTTACGGTGCCTATGGATTTCATGGTCGTGTCGATCTTGTTTTTGATATCGAAGAGGGCAGACTTCTTATTGTAGAGTAAATAGTTCTTCTCCGAGATCCGCATCTCGAGGAAAGATGTGTTTAGATCGTCGGCTATTTCAACAACCCTCTGTTTTGTGAGCATCACGTCCAGAGTATGGAATGCAAAAATGCCTACGAGTATTATCAGAGTGACGTTAAATGCACTAGTGGCAAAAATCCTGTATTCTATCCTCATATTCTATTCAATGGCCAAAAGTATTGCAGGCTGCTCACAGAACTGCAACAACCGCAAATTTGTGTGCTTTCTTTGGCTATCAACACCATACCTTGATGCTATGTGAGACTATTATTATTCGATAGTTTAAAATCGTTATGAACAAGTGCATTTAACACTGCTACTTAACATGTTCCTCCAGATCATATTATTTGTCAAATCACAATTTTTAATAAGATTATAAAGCATTTTTCTGGATCTACATCGATGCTGTGATTTTGATTGGGTGCGCGGAGTTCTTTTAAAAATTATGAGTCCCTTGATTTCTCCTTAGTTTTTACTTGCACGGTGCAGTCGGCGAAAATTTTTCGACAAGAATGCTCTGCCACTTTTCTGTTTATAGCAGACAAGAATACGACCAGTATTGCTCACCGGGAAAATGGGACCGATAGCAGTGTGATTGAAGAAGGGCACAACCTCGATGTCGTCTGGGGCTGCATGATTCGGGACGTATTACTCAGTTATGAATAATTGCAACTCGCGAGTAGTACTGTGAGGACCTGATGCAAAATGCCTCCACCTCCTACTCAGCACCGCGGACGTTTCAGCGACACCGTTCATTTCCGGTTATAAACAATAGCGCGGCCGTTGTTTTTATACAGCGGCTTTATGACGAGTTTCCCCTTACCACCGGTCTCCTATTTGCATTGCGACTGCGTTTCCTCACAGGAATGCGCCTCGATGCATGAGTGATTATGATAAAATGAGGTAGTGTGGATAAAAAGGGGGGACAACTATGGAGGCGGCATCAGCCAAAGAAATAATCAAGAAACTGTACCATGTGAACCAAAGCTCACTGGAATGTATTTCTCTTTTGCAGAATGCTTTTGTCTTTAACTCATTAGAATTTCTTGATGAATGTGAGGCAAAGACAAAGCAGATGCTTCAGACCGAAAAGGCGCTTAAAGAAGAATTTGTGGAGGATGCAAAAGTTGACCCTGATGCAAGAGTATATGTGTCTGTTTCAGGCCACATAGAAAAAATGGTGAATTTTATCGACGACATCGTCGGCAACGTCAGGACAAAGATAAGTGATGGCATCGCTTTCAGTGATACTGCTGTCTTAGAGACTACCTTCCTTCTGGCGAGGCTTCAGGACGTGCTGAGAAACACAAATAATATTATTCTGTCAGGAGATGTAGTCATAAGGGACTATGTCAAAGATAGGCATCGTCAATGGTCATCTGATCGGGTCCCTCTGTCAAAAAATGTAATCTTATGGGAGTATGTGAAGGAATCGACTGCTGAGATAAACAGGAAAGCCGATGAGTTTATTGCCATGCATGAAGGTCGGCTTATTGAGGGCCAATGTATTCCTGTAGCTTCACCGCTGTTCCTTCATATATTGGATGCAATCAAAGGGGTAGCCATGCGTGCAAAGGATACCGCTGAAAAACTTACAGCCTCATAAAATGACCATATTTTCAGATATAAGAGTCACAGATTTAACAGTTAGGACCTTAAGCAGGTTTCCTGATTGCTCCGAAGGCGGCAAAACACGAATTCTTGTGTAAAAGTTCAATTGTTTCGAACCCCACCTTCCTAAGCAGATCCAACTGATAAGTCACAGGCCTTGGAGAATCTTCTTTCTCAATGTAAGTGAAAATCTTTTCTTTGAGTTCTTTCCCTCCGATAGATTGGAGATATTCGCCATATCGCGCCCACATCATGGCTTGAACTGGTCCGGTTTCGTGAGAAACGAGAATCTGTGATCCACACACTGCCGCCTGGAGCTGTTAATTTATAGATTTTACGAAAACTCGCTTCCCAGTCCTGATCGTCTCTCAGATGATGCAAGACAGCGGCTGCCAGGATAACGTCATACTTTTGTTCTGGTAATTCGACATTGCGAAAATCCCCCTGCAAACTTACGATTTCACCGGAATTGATAGCGGCAATTCTGGCATGTGCTCTTTCTAGCATGGGCTTACTCAGATCAATCAGGTCGCAATCAAAGGGTGAAACAAATTGCAAAAGTTTTAGAGTATTATTGCCGGTGCCACATCCTATATCCAGTACTCTCCGAATATTGGCGGTACACGCAACTGCAGCTTGTGTGATTAACTCCATTGCAAGAGGCGCATTGATAGTTGCGGTCTGTCCAGTCTCCAGGTTGGAGAAACGTTCAACCTCGCTGTCAAAACGGTCCCGTATTTCTTCCAGGGACGACTTTCCCCCCAAGGGTGTACTCATCTTATTATCCCCCCGCAGCTCTGTCAAACCGACCTCTTCCTCTTTAGTCTTTTTAAATCATCCGCATTAAATACAATATTCTTCCCCAGTCGTTCAGATTTAAGAGTACCTTCTTTGGCCCATCTCCTGACGGTTATCTCAGCGACTTCAAGGTACTCAGCAGCTTCCTTAATAGTGAATGGGGACTGTCGTATGTCTCCGAAGACCTCTTCGTGCGTATAGAGTTTTTTCTCAAAACCCTGCCGTGCGATAACGGCAAACAGCTTCTCCCTTTCGTCCACAGGCATGCTCACTAACTCTTTATATACCTTCTCCGCGGTTATCACAGTTATTCCACCTCCCTGACATATCGCTTAAGGTTTTTATAGAAATTCTCATGGGTGTCTATCATATACGCGGTAATGGAACCGCCCTGTTTCCTATATGCAATTAAATATTCCTGTCTTCTGAAAGTGAATTTATGTACACGGAACCCTGCCAGGTCTCCACTCTTTTCCTCGCCTATCGTGGGATTCTTATAAACTTTTTCGATCTCGTCCTCAATGGCCAGCTGAAACGGCCGTGGCAGCTTTTTCACATACTTCCTGAACGCGGCTTTATAGAATAGTTGCATGATTAATCAAATGATAATATATATTATCATTTGATGTCAAGGCACGAAATTGAAAAAGCGAACAGGCAAACAAAATTCACTCTATCAAAGCCTGCTGGAAACACGGCGTCGACCTAAATAATTTTGTCTCGAGTAAAATAACGTGATTATATACTTGACACAAGGTTTGTTTTCTGTTATAGTTAAATCATGGAGAGGATAATTAATCATTTGGATTTCCTTTTAACCAATAAGGGCTTTTTATCAGAGAGGCTTTCGACATGCTTCTTTAGATGCTCTAATGCTTTCGGATGGAATATATGGGCTATAGCTTCATCGGTAGTCATGTCTTTAGGATGTTTAACAATTTCCTTTTTCATAATGGAGGTCTCCTATGGAAGTTAATCTGATTAATCTTATTGAGCGTTATAGTGATGAGAACAAATGCCGCGAATACCTTGAAGCCTTGAAGTGGCATGATGGTGTTAAATGTCCTCGCTGTGGTTCTGAAAAGGTATCTCACATAGTAAAGCGCGACCAGTACGATTGTGACGAATGCCGTTATCAGTTCTCTATCACTGCTGGTACAATCTTCCATGATTCTCATTTGCCTCTCTGGAAATGGTTCCTTGCCGTCTACCTCATGACAGAATCCAAGAAAGGCATTTCGGCTAATCAGCTCAGTCGGAGCCTGAAAGTTAGCTATAAGACTGCCTGGTATCTTTGTCACCGTATCCGTAAGGCTATAGAAGAAGCCACGGATAAACCTCAGTTGAACGGGATTGTTGAAGTTGATGAAACCTATGTCGGAGGTAAATATGACAGACGCAGGAAGCATGGCCCGAAGGAACAGCAACCAGTTGTCGGACTGCTTCAGAGAAATGGTACTTTTGAAGCGAAGACCATTCGCACTCCGAGCAAGAAATGTCTCTGTAGTGTCATAGAGGAACGCATCAGCAAAGATGCCACTGTCATGACTGATGAGCTCGCGGCCTATAAGTCTGTTGGTAATACACATAAACATGAAACTGTTTGTCATAGAGCCGAAGAATGGTCTCGCGGAGATATACATACTAACGGCATAGAAAGCGCATGGTCTCTTTTTAAGAGGTCTATTGTCGGGTCCTATCATCAGATCAGTAAGAAGCATATGGATGCATACCTCGATGAGTTTGAATGGAGATTCAATGGTCGTGAGAATCCATATTTATTTCGTGATACCCTCATACGTTTGCTCAATTCCCCTAAAATTGAATATAAGGAACTCATAGCATCATAAATAACTTATCGGATAAAATTTATTCATAACCAAAACCCCTGTTATGATAATAACAATTCCTATGAAAATCCACATGAAACCAAAAAGAGGATGTCTACAATGAAATGCAAAGGAAGCCGGGAAAACCAAGACAAAAAAACCGAAACCAAAAACGCAAACTCCGATCCAAAAAAAGGGCACGGACCCTTCTGGGAATGGATATGCAAACCGTCTCTCACCGATTGGTTGATTGTCTTGATTACTTTCATAATAGCTTGTGTAGGTTATTTGCAATGGAGGGCCATTAAGGGGCAATTGGACGAGACTGCTAAAGAGTTCACAGTATCCCATCGGCCTTGGTCAATTGTTATGACAATAGCGTGGCCGAGAGCTTTTTCCATACGCTAAAGACAGAGCATGTTGTATGATTATAGGTATGAAACACGGGCAGAGGCGCGGCAGAGTATTTTTGTATGGATCGAAATGGTCTATAATCGGAGGAGGAAGCATTCAGCGTTGGGAAACCGTTCGCCGGTGTCCTTTGAGCTGATGGCCTTAGTAGCCTAACTTAACTGGGATGTCCGAAATATCGGGGGAAGATCAAAATCATAATCTTCCGTGCAACGGACATTAGGGTTAACCGTTGATTCATTGAGATACCAGCCTATTGTCAATGAATTAAAGTTTTCAGGGCATCCGTATTTGTTGCCTTTAATTACGCAAAAATCATCATAAAGTTTTTTAATTTCAGGTTCAAGGTTTACTATTTCACTCTTATCAATCCATACCATTTTGCTGGTATCGCCTTCAAATATATCTGCTCCTTCCGGAATATCACGAATAGCAAATACACCTATGCCATGGACTTTTGAAGGGGCAAGTCGAGTATATGTTCCCTTATGAGGTAAACTCATACTCATCAATCAACCTCTTAATCTCTTTTCTCAAATCATATGCATCACGAGCAAAAATTACAGACACAACAAGAGAACAAGCTATTAACATTAACCATTCTCGCCACGTTGGCAATGGCATGCACCAACAGTAATGAAGCAATGCCGAACAAATAAAAAAGAAAAAGGTTGCGATTGCCATGTTAGTGTCGAGCTGGTAATACGCATAAAAATACTCTTCAAGTTGGGCAACCTTTTCCCTTTTGCCACGAAAGAAAAAATCCCAATTAATTTCGGCTTTCTTAAACAAATGCTCAATAAGATATTCTATTATCCCATTACGAAATGCATCAAAAAAAGTGCCTATTACCCAAGCCGACAACATAAATAGTCCGGCATTCCCCAAGGTTTGAGCAGTGTTACCGACAAAATAATTTTTAACTGAATTGTGCTTTGGGGTCAGACTTACTTATAGACATTTAAAGGATGGTGATGCTACGATGAGACATGGCAAGGAAAGCAAGGATAGAGTTTGAAGGTGCATTTTACCACGTCATTGTTCGCGGCAATCAGAGGCAGAAGATATTCAAGGGAAAAGACGACTTCATGAAATACATCAAGATATTGTCAACATACAAAATGAGATATCGGTTTTTTCTTTACTCATATGTACTGATGAGCAACCATGTGCATTTGCTGATAGAAACACAGAAGACCCCCCTTTCAAAAATACTTCAAGGAATTAACCAGAGCTATACCATGTATTTCAACAGGAAATACAAAACCGTAGGGCATTTATTTCAGGGGAGATACAAGGCAATACTTTGTGACAGGGATGAATATCTCTTGGCCCTTGTGAAATATATTCATGACAATCCAGTAAGGGCAAAGATAGCTGAAATACACGATGAATACCTTTGGAGCAGTCATCTGAGCTATGCTCAAAAGGTGGCTGTGGGGCAGAGCATAGTTGATACTGAACAGATATTGAGAATGTTTTCTGAAGATATAACGACAGCAAGGAAGATCTATCGAGCTTATATGGGAGACGGTGTAACGATTGAGAAGACAGACATTTATCGTGCTGTAGAGCAAAGGATTTTAGGGAATGAGAAATTTGTGGAGAGTATAAAAGATAAAAGTGATGCCGTCATAAGCAAAAAAAGAAAGATAAGAGAGCATACGTTGACAGAGATAGCCGGAGTGGTAGAGGAACTATATGGGATTTCTCCGAAAGAAATGCGTGCGATGAGCAAAGCAAGGGAGATATCAATAGGCAAAAGGTTGATGAGCCTCGTTGCGAAAGAGTATGGGTACAAGAATAAAGAGATTGCTGAATTTATAAGGAAGGATCCGGTAGTAGTATCAAGGCATCTAAAAGAGAAGGCGCATTTAGAAGATGAGGTTGAGAAGATAATTAATTCTCTCAAAGACAAAAGAGCAAATGTCAATAAGTAAGTCTGACCCCAAGAGGTTGCAAGACTGCACAAGAGGTGAGAAGGATCAAAACTGCAGGGCAACAGGAGCATGTGGGCATGAAAAAAATGCAGCTCAGTAAAGCGTTCACGCTAATAGAATCTGGTCCGGTTGTTCTTGTTACGACAAGTGACGGAAAGAAAGGCAATATAATGACGATCTCGTGGACCATGGTGATGGACTTTACGCCGGTGTTTGCCATAACCACTGGGTCTTGGAACTACTCGTATACCGCACTTCGGAAATCGAAGGAATGTGTAATTTCAGTGCCCACTGTTGATCTGCTTGATAAGGTCGTTGGTGTAGGCACATGTTCCGGCGCAGACACGGACAAATTTGAAAAGTTTGGGCTAACTCCCGTGAAGGGAAAGTATGTTAGGTCACCCTTGATTAAGGAATGCCTGGCGAATATCGAATGTAAAGTTATCGATATCGTCCAAAAGCACAATATCGTTGTCCTCGAAGGTGTCGCTGCGTACTTTGACAGTTCACGCAAAGAGAAGAGAACTGTTCACGCAATTGGCGATGGAACCTTTATAGTGGATGGGCGTAGGCTAAATCGAAAGAAAATGATGTGGACGAAAATTCCAGCGGGACTCTAGTTTCTTGCTGAATTTCGGGGATACTGTTGCTGCCTCCATATGTTACGGACCTCTGGCGAGGTCTGTGAGCAAGTTATTCCATGATGAACACCTGCTAAAACATCAGTTAGTGGAAATGATATAATCGAAAAATGAAACTGCAAAAAGAAAAAATTATCATCGTGCTAACGGTTCTTATTGATGTGCTCGGCATGGGAATTATTATTCCGGTTTTGCCCTTTTATGTGGAAAGTTTTGGCGCATCCGCCATTACCTTGACGCTGCTTTTTTCGGTCTTCTCTCTTTTTTCTTTTGTTAGTGCGCCTTTTTTGGGAGCACTATCCGACAGGATAGGCCGGCGACCAGTTTTGATTGTAAGTATCTTGAGTACAGCCATTGGGTGGTTTGTTTTCGCATCGGCCCACGCTATATGGATGTTATTCCTGGGAAGGATCATTGACGGTATGGCGGCAGGGAATTTGCCGATCGCTCAAAGTTACTTGGTCGACATTGCCAGAGACGATAAAGAACGGACGTCGAATCTTGGAATCATCGGAGCTATTTTCGGCATCGGATTTATTATCGGTCCGGCCATTGGAGGGGCGCTCAGCTCCGTGTCGCACGCTTTGCCTTTTTTCTTCGTTGCAGGGTTGGCGACTCTCAATGTCGCAGGCGCTTTTTTCTTTTTGCCGGAAACTCATAAGCATATGGACAAAGAGAAAAAAATGGCAATCAATCCGATATATCCTTTGGTCAACGCAGTTCATGATAAAACCTTGCTATCACGGTATATAGCCTGGTTCTGTTTCGGCGTTTCCATTTCCGGGATGCAATCGATCTTCGCATTGTATATGGGAAGGGTCTTTGGTTTCGGTGTAGCCAGGGTCGGAGTCATATACACTGCCATGGGAGTTGCTGTTTTATTGAACCAGGCTTTTTTACTCCGCAAATTGTGGCTCAACTATTTTAGCGAATCATCCCTGGAAGTGTGGGCCTTTCTTTCCGGCGCAACTGGACTGTTATTATTGATGGTGCCATCCACTTATTTTCTTGTTTTCGGCATCGTTTTTCATGTTTTCAGCCACTCACTATTGAGAGTAGTAATGACAAGCCGTACCGCCGGTATCGCCGGTCCCCGAAGAAGGGGCGAGGTGCTCGGAACTATGTCATCAGTGCTGTCGCTGGCGATGATTGGAGGACCGCTGCTGGCGGGGTATCTTTTTGAGATTAAACCCTTCCTTCCTTTTGCCGCCTGTAGTCTGGCTCTCGCTTCCGGATTTCTGATCATGAAATGTTATTCTGAAAAAATAGTCCCTAATGAAAAATGAAAAGGATTCGAGAGGGGTCAGCCCTCGAATCGTGACGAATTCATATACAGGCTGTTCGCAGGAATTTGGATCGGTTTCCTGAATATGTTATGTTTGCTCTGACCTGCGACGAGATCATGGGTTGGTGGGCTTTTTCCTTTGTATTTGGTTTTTACGGCGTTCAAGGCCGGGATAAGAATGCCCGTTTTCCCGTACCGGGTCTTCTCCAACAATAACCCACTGCTGCTCTGAATTGCGGTAAAACTTTTTAACCATGTTTGTTTCCAGAAGATATGCCAATCTGAATGCCCGAATCGTCGCATACGCGCCGTCTTTATACATAACCCTGATATTCATGAGGCCCCTTCGCTTTCCGTTCCCTTCTCACTGAGGCTGGGAATTTATCGAGATATCGCTTAATTACAATTATAGACTGTAAAAGAACAACAAAGATGCAGGAGAATGTTTGATTTTACTGTAGAACTGTTTCCTACAACCCTTTTTAAAGGTCGCTTGTAACAATTTTCGATAAAAACCTTCAGTCCTGAGTGTCCGCCCCCGGGCGCCTCTTTTGAGGCAGCCGTAAATATAAGGTGATATAATTAAGCCATGGATTCGGCGCAAACAGCTGGAATAATAATTATCGGCGACGAGATATTGACAGGAAAGGTCGGGGATACCAATACTCATTTCCTGACAGGGGAACTCTGGTCCCGCGGCATAATGGTCCGTCGCATCTCGGTAATTCCGGACATTGTTGATGAGATAGCACGCGAAGTGAGTGACTTTTCGTTAAAATATAACTTCGTCTTTACATCCGGTGGGATCGGACCGACCCACGACGACGTCACTATCGAAGGCGTTTCCCTGGCTTTTGGCGTGAGGCCTGTGATAAGCGACATCCTGAAACGAATGCTTGAACATAGATATAAAATTCTTACGCCCGCGCATCTGAAGATGGCTGAGGTCCCTGAGGGGGCCGAACTTCTCGATGACGGTGGTATGATTTTCCCTCTCATCAAATGCAGGAATGTATTTATCTTCCCCGGGATTCCGGAACTTCTAAGAAAGAAATTCCATGCTATAGAAGGACGTTTCATCGGGCCGAAGATATTTCTCGGAAAAATATATTTCGACGAATCGGAATCGATCCTTGCGCCGCGCCTCTCTGAGATCGTCGGACTTAAAAACGGGGTTAAGGTCGGCTCTTATCCGGTCTTTGACAACCCGGAATATAAGGTCATGGTGACCCTTGAATCAACCGACAAAGAGGCTGTAGAAGTCTCAGTACGGCTTCTTCTTGGCAAGGTCCCGGGAGAGAAGATCGTTCGGGTGATCAGTTCCGATTGATTCTGTTGATTTTGCGGGAGAGGGAATTGTAATATAGGCGCAACCCCACAGTTGTTGACGGTGTTAAGGAGAGTATGTAAAGAAGTCTACACAAGGTTGTTGATACAAAAAAATGAGGTTAAAGATGAAGACGATTCAGTGGAAAGCTGTTCTGCCTTTGCTTTTGGCTATCATTATCGCATTACTCCCTGCTCCAAATGGATTAAATCAGACTGCCTGGTACTTCTTTGCCATTTTCAGCGCCGTTATTTTGGGTCTGATCCTCGAGCCTCTTCCGGCAGCAGCCGTTGGGTTTATCGGCGTCTTCGTTGTCGCGGTTCTTGGTTTGGCTGGCCCTAATCCGGCGGATAACATACGATGGGCCTTGTCCGGCTTTTCCAACAGCATTGTATGGCTGATATTCGGGGCCTTTATGTTTGCCATGGGCTATGATAAAACAGGCCTTGGCAGACGCATCGCTCTGATCCTGGTGAGGGCGCTGGGCGGAAAGCCGTTGGGACTGGGATATGCTATCACTTTCGCCGATCTCATCCTGGCTCCCTTTACTCCTTCCAATACGGCAAGGAGCGGCGGAACCATTTTCCCCATTGTTCGTAATCTTCCCGCTCTTTACGGCTCCGCCCCCGGAGAGACATCCCGTAAGATCGGGGCGTACATCATGTGGACGGCCTTGGCAGCAACCTGTGTGACCAGTTCCATGTTTATCACTTCGCTGGCCCCGAATCTTCTGGCCATAGATCTGGCACACAAGATAGCAAAGGTCAATATCACATGGACAGAGTGGTTCGTCGGTTTTCTTCCTGTGGGCATAATTCTCATTCTGACCCTTCCTTTTCTCATTTTTAAGATTTACCCGCCTGAAATAAAAACCTGCGAGGAAGTACCGGAGAGTGCATCTCAGGAACTGGTCAAGATGGGGAAGTTTTCCCGCAAGGAGCTTGTGATGGCCCTGCTCGCTCTTTTGGCCCTGGCTCTGTGGATTTTCGGCGGGAAGCTCATTGACGCCACCACAGTGGCAGGACTTGTTATCTCTTTGATGATCATCACCGGGACTGTCACGTGGGATGACATCCTTGGGTACAAACAGGCCTGGAATGTCCTGATCTGGTTTGCCACCCTTGTTGCATTGGCTGACGGACTCAATAAGGTAGGGTTTGTTACCTGGTTCGCCAAGAGTGTAGCGGCCCTCCTGACGGGAATGTCACCCCTTGTCGTGATGGTGGTACTGGTGGCTGTCTTTTTTATCATCCATTACATGTTCGCGAGCCTCACCGCACATACCACGGCCATACTGCCGGTGATGCTGGCTGTCGGTGCTGCCGTACCGGGGATTCCCGTCAAAATTTTTGCCCTCCTTCTCTGCTACTCGCTGGGAATCATGGGTATAATCACGCCTTACGCCACCGGTCCCGGTCCCATATACTACGGAAGCGGATATATCAGCACCGGTGACTTCTGGAAATTGGGACTCATTTTTGGGATGATCTTCCTTGCTGTGCTGTTAGGTATAGGTGTCCCATACCTTCTTGCCATTAAATAAGCGAAAGGGGGAAGTGATGCAATGACAAAAGAAATAAGGGTTGCGGTTATTCCGGGTGACGGCATAGGCAAGGAAGTCGTTCCGTCCGGACAGCGCGTACTCGACACTGTCGCTAAAATTCACGGCGGCTTCCGCTTTACCTATGAGACGTTTCCATGGGGTTGCGCCTATTATCTGGAGCACGGCAAGATGATGCCGGAGGACGGGTTGAAGATAATAAGTCAGTTTGACACCATCTTTTTGGGCGCGGTTGGTTTCCCCGGAGTACCTGACCATATATCGCTGTGGGGACTCCTTCTTCCCATCCGGAGGACCTTCGAGCAGTATATCAACTTGCGGCCTGTTAAATTGCTTCCAAACGTCAAATCGCCTCTCGCAAATCGAGTTCCGGGAGACATTGATTTTTTTGTGGTCCGTGAAAATAACGAAGGGGAATATTCCAATATTGGGGGTGGCATTTATCAAGGTACGCCACATGAAGTGGTTATTCAGAACTCGGTATTCACCCGGCGCGCGGTAGAACGTGTGATTCGCTATGCCTTTGAGCTTGCCCGCGCAAAAGGGCGCAAAAGGGTAACGTCTGCTACGAAGTCAAATGGCATCAACTATACTATGCCTTTTTGGGACCAGGTTTTCCGTGAAATCGGCACAGGCTATAACGACATAGAGCAGGAGCAGGTGCACATCGACGCGCTTGCAGCCCGCTTTGTGACCCACCCTGATCATTTTGAGGTTGTTGTTGCCAGTAACCTCTTCGGTGATATACTCACTGACCTGGGGCCTGCAATCGCGGGCAGTATCGGGATCGCTCCCTCAGCAAACCTCAACCCCGAGAGACGCTACCCATCCATGTTCGAACCTGTGCACGGTTCTGCACCTGACATCGCGGGAAAAGGTATCGCAAACCCTATTGGCCAGATCTGGTGCGCCAGCATGATGCTCGAACATCTCGGGTTCCCTGATGCGGCAGAAGTGGTTATGAAGGCAATTGTTGCAACCATACAGTCAGGCTCTGTTACCCCTGATCTCGGCGGTAAGGCAACAACGCTTGAAGTTGCCCGCGCCGTATGCAATGCGATCGAACAAACGTAAGTAAAATTCCTATCGTATGGAATATCACACCGGCACATGCTCCTGGGCTGAAAACAGAACTAAGGGGGGTATCTATGCAAACGAAGACTGAGTCCTCCCTGATAACCAGGGCGGGGTTTATTATTGCTTTGATGGCAGGTCTTGCCGCCCTGCTATCGGGACCCGGCACGAGATATGGGATGTGGAACTACCGGACCGGCATTTCGGTGCTCCGTTGGGCTGCTTACGGAGGGATCGCAGCAGCGGCACTATCACTGATCGGACTCATAGCGTCTTTCCGGATTGTTGTGGTTCGGAGAGTCCTGTTCGCTGTCCTCGGTGTGGTCATCGGCTGCTTTCTCGTGGGTTGGGGGCTTCATCTCAAACAGGTTTCGGAGAGTGTACCGGAGATTCACGACATTACTACAGACACCAAGAATCCTCCACAGTTTGTCACAATCCTGAGACTTCGCAGGAGTGGTCAGAATTCCCCTGTTTATGTGGGAGAGGCAGTGGCCACCCAGCAACGAAAGGCATATCCGGACATCATCCCTCTTATTCTCTATATTCCTCCGGATCAAGTTTTTGAAAGGGCTGTTGCCCTGGCAAGGCGGCAGGGATGGCAGATCATCGACACTGACAAGCGCGCCGGGCGTATTGAAGCTGTTGCCACGACTTTCTGGTTTGGGTTCAACGACGACATTGTGATCAGGCTCCGAAAGGAAAATTCAGGATGCCGGGTCGATATCCGATCTGAATCTCGCGTCGGCGTGAGTGACCTGGGGAAAAATGCGGAAAGGATACGGAAATTTCTTCTGGCGTTGAAGGAGTCGAAATAAAGTCTGTTAATCAGTCCCTCCCCCCTTGGTCAGGGGGAAGGGATACATGAGGTTTGTTCTTCCTGCTCTTAGCCCCTGAAAAGGTCCGTCAGCCTCATCAGTAGTCCGATATTTCCTTCAACCCTGTATTGGCCTGACATAAAGGCCTTTTGTCCATCCAGTTCCCCTCTGGATATGGCAAGCCAGACGTCGGCAGGGGATTTTACAACCACATCAGGCTTAGTATGAGGGCCATCATGGAAGACGCACTTCCCGTCAGCGATTGCAAGATGGGCGACAAAATTTTCAGTCCCGTTAATCTCGAACTGGTATACTGCCTTAAGGTCACAAGCTGCCTCAGCGTGAAAGCCCATGGGCATTATCTTTAAGAGTTCCAGGCAGCTTCCCACCGACTGTGGTCCGGCTGCTTTTTTCTCTGTTTCATGTGGGGCGTCACCTTTTCCTTTGTCCTTTTCTTCCTTCATGAGGTCCTTGAGCCACTGCTTTCTGATCTCCTTGTCGAACAGGAACGGGGCAAACTGCTGCTTGGTATACGCCTCGAAACTTTCAAAGAGGCCATTCTCCTGCCAGTGCTTATAGTCGTCGACCATGAAGTCCTTCTCCCGCATAACCATGTCTCTCATAAAAAGGTAGAAGCGGAGTTCGTCCCCTGTTACCGGAATTCGCCTTTCCCCTTTAATAGCCTTTGCGAAAACGGCGGCGAGGTCAGCGGCCCGGGCCTCAACCGTCTCTTTACCCAGGAATCCTCCGGGCCCGGTTGCAATGGCGGTAAAGTTGCCGACGGAAAGCGCGCCGAAAGGCCTGAGTACCTGTTCGAGATACCGTGCCGTATCAGTGTCTGAAAGGCCTCCGGAGACGCATACGGCAAGACCCGGTTTCCACGTTGACCTCGGCTTGTGGCCGAAACTCAATGAGCGATCTATGAAGGTCTTCATCTGAGCGGTCACGGACATGAAATAAACCGGGGAGGCCAGGATAATACCGTCGGCGGCCATGAGTTTATCCGTAATGCCGGCATGGTCGTCGCGACGCCAGCACTTTCTATTTTCGAGGCAGAAACCGCAGCCCACGCAGTATTCTATCTTGTGGTCGGAAAGGAATATCTCCTCCAGTTCCACCCCCTCCTGCGACAAGCCGTCCGCGATCATGCGAAGCATCATGCTTGTGTTGCCGATGCCCCTGTGCGGTGAACCGTTGACTGCGACTACTTTGTACTGTGCGTCCATCTTTGCCTCCTTTTTGATTTGAACAGCCGGATTGCTGCGGTTATCTGAAATGTGCCCGGCCTTTTCTTCAGGCGCGGCGGGTATAATCCCAAGTTTTCTCTGATAGTAAGCAGGATACCTGGTGTTCAATGGTACCCCGACCCCAAGCATAATAAGCATCGGCAGGGCCGCCTGGAAAACCATCGTGGTGAACATTCCCGGAGGCAGCGATGCGAGATCAGGGATGACGGTCACGAAGGCCGAAACCGCAAAGAGCAGCGACCATGCCAGGCTCATGTTCCGGTTGATGGTCCTGTAAATGTCCGTGTCCCTGAAGGCCTTTGGAGTGACCTTTCTTGCGAAGTACTCTGTGAAATACCTCTTCCGCAACAGCGCAGGGAATGCCATTGCGCAGAAAAGGACTGCGTAGATCATGCCCGACAGTGGAACGTGTTTCATGGCAGGAGCGCCTCCTTGTCTTTTAAGTGACTCGCCGAGGCCACCCGTTTTCGAAAGGTGCGCTCGAACACGTAGTTCCTTATGGTCCTTGCCGCCTGTACAAGGCCTTTTGTAGTCTCAGCGTCCTTATCCTCCGGCAGATCCTCAGTGATCCGCAGGCGCAGGCGCATCTCACCGTCCACGAGCAGTTTTGCAAGTTTTGAGTAAAAAGCGATGTCGGCAAGTTTCAACCCCTGCCCGAATCCCGCCGCATAGATTTTTCCAACCTCCACGTCGGATTGATTGAACAAGCCTTTTTCCATGGGCAGGAGGAGTCCGTTGTCCGTGAGTTCCCTGACATGCTTACGGTTGAGGCCGGTGGCCGAACAGAAGGTCTTTTCATCCATGGCTGGGGTGTCGTCTCCGGCGAAGATGACCCTGCTCAGGTCAACGAGCTGGGTAATGTCCTTCCCCCGGTCCTTTGAATCGAGCAGCATCCTGATCTTGCTCAGAGGAAATGAATATCTGTCCTGCATGTCCCTGATGAACTTTATTCTACCTATGCAGGAGGGGTCATAATAGGCCATGTTCGGCCCGGTCTTTTCCGGCTCGGGAAGCAGACCCTGAGCCAGGTAGTGCAGTATCGCGGACTTGGGCAGGCCTGTGGCAGACATGAGGTCTTTCATCCTGAGCCCTCGCTTCTGCGTCCCTTCCTTCTTCCCGCTTGAGTCCTTCGTGATGTTCATGCTTTTGACTAAAGACATCCATGCCTCCTTTCTCCAGAGCGGTGACTTCAATGGAAGAATAGCATATCAAGCGTAAAGTGTCAAGTAATACTTTACACTAAGACGGGCCGTGCATTCGTGGGCATGGTGATCGGGGCTATTTTCGGAATAAGAGGGGAAATCGGGACTCACGCACTGATCAGCTTAAAAGCGCTCTCCACACTCCTGTCTGATACCGTCAAGCAGGGTCCCCATGCTGTCCAATAGTCTGTTCATCTCTCTGTATATGTTTTCGGCGTTTTCCCTGTCGCCTGAGTTGCAGGCTTTTACTACATCGTTAGCCAGCGAATGTATTTTCTCATGAGGTGTTTCTATTGATTTAAAGCTCGGCAGGCTGCCGCACAAACTTTTCCCTTCGCCGTAATACCATTTACCGAAACTGCACGAATGATGGTCTTTCATTTGCGATAGGTCGATAGTTGAGGTCCCTCTTATTAGGCCGGACAGTTTTGTCATAAAGATCCTGTGGCCGCTTTTTGCCAAATCGAGTATCATCAGCTCGCTGCCCTTTGTCTTAAACCCCAAGGTTGCGTTGCGCAGCTCCTCGGCTATTTTCACCAGTCCGTTGATTTCAGTCATCACATCCTCGGACATCTTTTCCATGTCTTTCGAGATGATCGAGCTTTTCTCTATAGTATTAGCCACTTCCTCTGACGCTGAAGACTGTTCATCCACTGCAGTCGCTATCTGGGTTATCTGGTCGCGCACTGTCTGGACAGAGTCCACAATCTGGTTCAATGATTCTCCCACCCGTCGTATATATTCCGTAGCGCTCGTCACTTCACCGGACGCCTCCTTCATAGAGGTTGAAGTCTGCGCTGATTCGGCCTGTACGGAATTGATCTTCTCTGTGATCTCGGCTGTAGCCTTTATTGTCCTCTCTGCAAGTTTCCTCACCTCATCAGCCACGACCGAAAATCCCCTCCCCTGCTCTCCGGCTCTTGCTGCTTCAATGGCTGCATTCAAGGCCAGCAGGTTTGTCTGGTCTGCTATTTCTTTAATGACTGTAACTATGCCCCCGATCTCGGAAGCCCGCACGCTAAGTTTTTCGACCATGGTCGCAAGCTCCACTGTCGAGGCGTATACTTTGTTTATGGTCGTTACTGCGCCGTCCGCCACCTCTTTCCCGTTCGTCGCGGTCTGCATCGCATCTTCAGATGATTTGGACGCGTCGGTCGCATTTCTGGCTATGTCCGTAATGGTCTGGCTCAACTCTTCTGTTGCTGCTGCTATCTGATGGGCCTGGCCGGACTGTTTCCTCGCTCCTTCCGTAGTTTCTTCGGCCTTTGCACCAATGATATTGACTGATGAGACCACGTTGCCTGTGGATGTCACGATGTTGTTGATCATATGATTGAAAGAATCGATCATTTTGTTCATGCTCTCTGCAAGTACGCCTATTTCGTCTTTTTTGTCATACGTAATCTTTGTTCTTAAATCCCCGTCAGACAACTGTCGGACTTTTTCCGTGAAATGTGATAAGGGCTTAAGGAAAAAGTTAACTATCAGGATGACCATTACTGTTACGGTCAGTATCCCGACCAATCCTAATACTATGTAAAGATTCCGCATGGACCTGATTTGCGCAAAGGATTTTGTCAATGGTATCGTTATGCTTATAGCTCCCAGGACTGTGCCCTCTTTCACATTATGGCAGGACAAACAGTTTTTCCCCATGAAGTTTGCCCGTCCTATATAAGGGTATACGCCGCGAAGATGGTCGCCCTCGATCATAACTTTCTCCGCACCTTTCCCCAGGACTTCCTTATCAATTTCATCGTTAGGATAATCACTGGCATCGCCTTTGCCATAGTTTTTATCAACGGCGTCAGCCCTTATTACTCTTATATCTGCAATACTCCTCATCTGCTCAAGAAAGGGAGTTTTATATTCTTTAATGGTCCCGTTTACCATTGCGGTTGTCAAGGCGTTCAAAACAGTATCTCTGTACCCGTGCAATGTGTCAGTCGTAGCCTGATCGATCACCAGATCCCTGGATTTGCTTATTGTCACAAAAGTGTTGATTATCACCACCAGCACAATTAGCCCAATGATCGGTGCAGCCACCTTGTTCTTTATTGACATGCCTTTCCCCCCTGCCTCTGACTCAAATTAAGTTTATTATAGTATTTGCCTCATATAATAATCACGTCGAAATAAATTTTGTCTTCAGGCACATAAGCCGCACATTTGTCATACTCGCGACCGGGGTGCGGGAATGACGTAATTATTTTGAAGCTATTTTATATGGCCGCCGGTTCACCGCTGCCATAGGATCAGGGGAGATTCGAGGGGGACCGCAACGCAGGGATGGTATGGCCGTATCCGTGCTGTATAGTCTGTGGCCGGCCGGGACGCCGGGACCTGCCCACTGTAAATATAGCCATGCTCTGCGCCAACGAGCTGCTGTCCAAGTATCATCGGCTGCGCCACCGGATCGTCGCCGTTCAAGCCATCTGCATAAAGTTCCACTCTCACTGCCTCAGGGTCCAAACCATCGAGATATACAGGAACTGCAAATACATGCTGCCCTTCTGCAGTTTCCAGTTTAACTTCCCCGAAGCGCAGATTCGCCCATTTCTTCTGCAGGACTTGCTTCCATCTGACCAGCTCAACTCCTGTCACGCATCCTCCGGCGGCACGCCCGTCATATCTTTCTGCGGAGGGAATGTAGTATTGCTCAGTGTATTCTATGACCGACCGGGTTGCAGAAAAACGCGGCGTCAGGCGCGCCATGCTCTCCCTGATGCGGGCTACCCAGGCGGTGGGGACGCCGGTTGCATCGCGTGAATAAAACTCCGGTATCACCTGCTGCTCAAGAAGCGCATAGAGGGCTTCCGCTTCTGCCGCATCCCAGGCAGGGTCATGGTCATGCTCCATGCCGTCACCCAGTGCCCAGCCCACTTCGGGCGAATATGCCTCGGCCCACCATCCGTCAAGTTCGGAGATATTGATCCCTCCGTTGACGAGCACCTTCATCCCGCTCGTCCCGCATGCTTCCCAGGGTCGCCGGGGAGTATTGATCCATGCATCCACTCCCTGAACCATCTGCTCGGTTAAAGACATGTCATAGTCGATGAGGAAAACCGCGTGGTTGCGCGCTTCAGGCCGTTTAACGAAACGCTGCCACTGCTGGACCAGGGCCTTGCCAGGTTCATCTTCAGGATGGGCTTTACCTGCAATGACAAGCTGCACAGGACGCTGGGGGTCTGACAGTATCCGAAGGAGCCTATCCTGATCGTGCAGAAGGAGATTCGGCCGCTTGTATGTTGCAAAACGGCGGGCAAAACCCAGCGTCAATGTGTTGGAGTCAAATATATGTTTAGCATTTTCGATTTCCTCAGGCGCCGCATCTGAAAAAGCCAGATGCCGCGAGTGCCGTTGCCGGACGTATCTAAGAAAAGTCTCGCGGGCGGTTGCGCGGAACTGCCAGAACTTGGAATCCGGGATAGCCCGGATTCTATTTTCAAGGGTTCCTACCGTCCCTTGCCAGATATCTTCTCCGCAACCCTCGGTCAGGAGCGCTTCGGCCTCTTTTGAATTCCATGTCGGCATATGCACCCCATTAGTGACGTGACCTATCGGCACTTCTTTCTCCGGCCACTTTGGAAAGAGGGGCAGAAAGATACGCCGGCTCACCTGGCCGTGCAGACGGCTGACCCCGTTGACCGACCCGCTTCCCCGCAAGGCGAGGTAGGCCATATTGAAGTGTTCACTGGTGTCGCCGGGGTTCTGGCGGCCAAGCGCCAGCAGTTCCTGCATTGAGATGTTGAGCCTGTTCTTCGCATATCTACCGAGATATTGTTCCATGAGGGAAGGAGCAAAGCGATCAAAGCCTGCAGCGACCGCTGTATGGGTTGTGAAGACGTTGCCTGCACGGGTAACCTCCAGGGCAACTTCAAAAGGCTGGCCTGTCTCCTCCATAAAGGACCTGGCGCGCTCTAATACCGCGAAGGCTGCATGCCCTTCATTCAGGTGGCAAACGTCAGGTTTGATGCCGAGCATTTTGAGCAGTCGCCATCCGCTGAGGCCGAGTGTCAACTCCTGTATCAGGCGCACCTCGGGCCCGCCGCCATAAAGCTCGCTGGTGATGCCTCTAAAAGCGGGTATGTTCGCCGGGTCATTGCTGTCCAGCAAATAGAGCTTTACTCTGCCTACCTGTACCTGCCATGTGCGAAGCCAGACTGAATATCCGGGCAACGCAACTTCCAGCCGCAGCCATTCGCCATCCGGTTTTCTGACAGGTGTAATCGGCAGTTGACCTGGATCATTGTATGGGAAAACAGCCTGCTGGGCCCCGTCCTTATCTATCATCTGCCGGAAGTAGCCCTGCTGATAGAGCAATCCTACGCCGACTATCGGAACCCCGAGATCGCTTGCCGCCTTGAGCTGGTCACCTGCCACGTTGCCGAGACCGCCTGAATAAATCGGAAGCGCTTCGCTCAGCATAAATTCCATACTGAAATAAGCTACGCAGTTCAAAGAAGCCTCTGAATGGTTTTGCTGAAACCAGGCAGGAGCCTCCACTGTCTCTCTTCGGGCTTGCACCAGGTCATCGATTTTTTTGCGGAAGGAAACATCGGCCAATACCTGCTGGAATTGGTTCCGTGAGACGGTCTGGAGAACAAACCAGGGGTTATGGGTGAGTTCCCAAAGCACAGGGTCGAACCGCTCCCAAACTTCGTCGGCCTCAGGGTTCCAGGACCAGCGCATGTCCAGGGCAAGCTCTGCAAGAGAATCAACTCCCTCAATATCAGCCGACGAAAGAGGAAATAACGGGTTGTTGACTCTTTTCGGCTGGCTCATGTTTCATCTCCACGGGGACGTTACAACATTTTAATTAGAGTCTGTCCATAAACTCAACTTATGGACAGACTCTAATTATATCGCATGAGCCTGTATGTGTCTATTGTATGGATCCCTACCGGGTATGATAAACAAATGGATATCAGGCGCAAGTATTAAGGTCAGGCAGTGTTTATGAACTTTTTTGGTTTTGCTCCCGCAGTTTCTTCATCAGCCGTTCATACTTTTCCGCGCCGACGCATTGCTTTGCAGCAGGACACCACTCAATGCATGAGGGGACCATATCCCGGGTTATTGTCTTTCCGCACCCTCTGCAGATCATGTCCGGCTCATCTGTCCATATTTCGTTTTTATGGGTGCAGAAGGCGCAAATCAATTCTTCCGGGTACGGCCTTGTTATTTCCTTGCTTCCAGGGCAGCTCTCTTTCATAATTGTAGTGTACCAAGAAGGAAGCTTCCAGTCATTGACTTAAGTCAAGAAAAACGTGAATAGGAATCGTGAAACGTTCAAAAAAACTCGGTCGTAATTGTCTCGAAAGTTGTCATCCCCGAGATCTTCCCCGCTTACTACCTGCGGGGACATGTTTAGCGGGGATCCAGAAAACAACATGAACTGGATTCCCGCTAAAAAACTGCGGGAATGACAGGCGTTAGGGGACTTTCATGTCCCTTTGTGAGCCTTGGCTCATGAGGACTCCCGTGAAAACAGGAACCCAGTCTTTAAAGATGTTTCCATTCACGATTCACCTTTCACGGTCTTTTCCGCCCCACTGTTTGAACAGGGCATGCCCGATGCCGAAACTATCCAGAATCTTGCCGGCGATGAAATCAGTCATTGCGTCAAGATTTTCGGGGTGGTGATAAAAAGCGGCAACGGGTGGGGCAATGGTTACACCGAGCCGCGCAAGTTTCAGCATGTTTTCCAGGTGGATTGCGCTGAAGGGCATTTCACGCGGGGCCAGGAGCAGATGGCGTCTTTCTTTAAGGGTAACATCAGCCGCCCTCTCGATCAGGTTGTTTGCATATCCGTTTGCGATACCCGACAGGGTCTTCATGGAACAGGGCACAACAAGCATGCCGTCTGTTTTGAAAGAACCGCTTGCCATTGGCGCCTCCATATTTTTATCTTCGTAGAAATGCAGGGTATCGGCGCCGAACTGTCTTCTGAGTTTGGTTTCGGTATCACCGGTCCAGTCGAGGCCGGTCTCGTCAGCAATAATAGGAAAAGTATTTGATGAAATGATCAGGTGCACGGTGGCTGTTTTCAGGAGTTCTTCCAGTACCCTTACTCCGAAGGGAGCGCCGCTTGCTCCGGTTATGGCAAGTATTATGTTCTTCATGAGTTTATTATACGACATTCGGCTTCTCTTTACCTTTTCCAATTTAATGTGAGATAATAAAGAAAAATCCGTCTGAAACACCCGCTTTTAAATTACTGGAGACTAAAGCATGGAACCCGAATATATAATAAGACAGATAATTGTGTCTGCTGTACCGATTCTTATAGCAATTATTCTGCATGAAGTATCACATGGTTTCGTTGCGAACAAATTGGGCGACCCCACTGCAAAGATGATGGGCAGATTGACTCTGAATCCTTTGGCCCACATTGATTTATTCGGCACTATACTTATGCCGCTGCTCCTGCTTGTTTCCACGCATGGGCAGTTTGTTTTCGGCTACGCGAAGCCCGTCCCGATTAATCCTTATAATTTCAGGAACCCCAAGCGCGACATGGCCATTTCTGCGGCAGGCGGTCCTCTGATGAATCTTGCTATTGCTATTGTCAGTGTCATCATATTGAAATATCTCGTCATACCGGCGGCGGAAGGCGCATCTGAAGAAGTGATCGTAAAAATCATCAAACCATTGGGTATGATGTTTACCGCAAGCGTACAGATAAATGTTGTTCTTGCTGCATTTAATTTGATACCTATCCCTCCGCTGGATGGCGGCAGGGTGCTGATGGGATTTCTGCCTGAAAGGCAGGCGCATGCATTAGGCAAGGTCGAGCCTTACGGGATGATCATCGTCCTGGTGCTTTTGGTGACCGGAATGGCGAGTGTTGTTGTTACCCCTTTGATAAACCTGCTCCTGAGCCTGGTCGGGATGGTGTAGCTGATACAAAAGGCGAGGAGCAAGAGGAGATGGTGTGAGAGAGCGTGTTTTGAGCGGCATGCAGGCGAGCGGGAAGTTGCACCTCGGCAACCTTGTCGGCGCCCTTAAGAACTGGGTAGGCCTTCAGGACAAGTACGACTGTTTCTATTTTGTTGCTGATTGGCACGCGCTCACTACAGGCTATGCGGACCCGTCAATAATAAAAAATAGCACTGCGGATCTGTTGGTAAATTTTATTGCCGCAGGGCTTGATCCCGACAAATCCACTATATTCATCCAGTCAATGGTCCCCCAACATGCGGAACTTCATTTGCTTTTGTCCATGATTACACCGCTGGGCTGGCTCGAAAGAGTGCCGACTTACAAGGAGAAGCAGGAGCAACTGAGGGAGAAGGACCTTTCGACCTATGGTTTCCTCGGCTATCCCGTACTGCAGACAGCCGACATAATCATCTACAGGGCGAAACATGTGCCTGTCGGTATCGATCAAATTCCCCATCTCGAAATCTCAAGAGAAATTACCAGGAGGTTCAATTTTTTATACGCTTCGCAAATATTTCCTGAACCGGAGGGTCTGTTGACCGAGTTCCCCAAGGTAGTTGGGCTCGACGGCAGGAAGATGTCGAAGAGTTATGATAATGCCATTTATTTAAGCGACCCGCCTGATGTGGTAGACCAAAAAATCAGAACTATGATTACCGACCCTGCGCGAATGAGAAGGACTGATAAAGGCGATCCGGAGCTTTCTCCGGTATTCCAGCTGCACAAGATTTTCTCCTCGAAGGAGGAACTCGAATTTGTCGCGCACGGGTGCAGGACTGCGGAGATCGGATGCATAGAGTGCAAGAAAATACTGATAAAAAATATTTTTGTCTATCTGGAGCCTATCTGGAAAAAGCGCAATGAGCTTATCAGCAACCCTGACATGCTTTTCGATATTGCGCAAAAGGGTTCTGAAAAAGCGAGGGTGGCTGCCGAAGAGACAATGAAGGCAGTAAGAGAACTAATGGGAGTGGCTTACTCTCGATAAAGGGGGGTTCGATGTTTACTGAAGAAGAATTAAAACGTTATAGCCGTCAAATGATCATGGATCACTGGGGAGAGGAGACGCAGCAGAAGCTTAAGAACTCAACTGTCTTTATTGCCGGCGCAGGCGGCCTGGGCTCACCGGTCTCTATTTACCTTGCGGCGGCAGGCATCGGGAATCTAAGGATATGCGATTTTGATTCTCCTGACTGGTCAAATCTTAATAGACAGATTTTGCACAACCACGGCAGGATCGGCACTAATAAAGCACTTTCAGCCAAACAGACTCTGAACGAGTTGAATCCGCATGTTGACGTCACGGTCCTTACCGATAAAATTGTTGCTGAAAATGTTGATGCTCTTGTCGGAGATGCGGCATTGATCGTAGATTGCATGGACAACTTCCCGACACGGTATTTACTGAATGAATCCTCAATCAGAAAGAGGATCCCGCTTGTGTATGGGAGCATTTGGGGCATGGAAGGGCGGCTCAGCTTTCTCAGCCCTCCTGAAACCCCATGCTTCAAGTGTCTGTTTCCCGCGGCCCCGCCGTCGGAGGTGTTTCCGGTTGTAGGGGCTACTCCGGGGATTATCGGGTCCTTTCAGGCCCTTGAGACAATAAAATACTTGACCGGCATCGGTGAAAACCTGAAAGGGAGGATTCTGGTCTGGGAAGGCAAAAAAATGGAGTTTAAACGGTATAAAACATATAGGGACCCCGACTGCCCTGCATGCAGCAAGCTGGGTAATGCAAAAGTTTAATGAAAAAAGAGTAGAAGAAATGAAATTACGAAGAAACCACAGAGGACACAGAGGAATCCTTATCCATAAAAAGATCCATAAAGCCTTTCAGAGTGCACAGAGTGTTTGTCAGTGTTCTTGTGGTTAGGTTGTCTCTGTGTTCTCTGTGGTTGATTTATTGATAATGCGGTCTTAATAGCGAGGAGAAAAGGGAATGAATGGTTTGACAAAGAATAAAAAACTCAACATATGGATCAAGCAAGTGGAGGATCTCTGCCAACCTGAAGTTACTTATGTGTGCAATGGATCGAAAGAGGAATATGATCATATGATTGACATGCTGCTCAAGAGCGGCATCGCTATTCCGCTTAAGAAACGAGCCGGCAGCTTTCTTTTCAGGACCGATCCTAGCGATGTGGCCCGCATTGAAGACCGTACGTATATAAGCACCACTCTTAAGGAAGAAGCGGGTCCTACCAACAACTGGATCGCTCCCGGAGAGCTGAAGAAGACCATGCTGGACCTCTATAGAGGATGCATGAAGGGCCGGACCATGTATGTAATCCCTTTCTCGATGGGACCTATTGGTTCTCCTATTTCAAAGATCGGCATTGAAGTGACAGACAGTCCCTATGTGGTCATTAATATGCACATTATGACCCGGGTAAGTTCGAGGGTTTTGGATATGCTCGGCACTGACGGGGAATTTATCCCCTGTCTGCATTCTGTCGGCGCTCCTCTTGCGGGTGGGCAGAAAGATACTAAATGGCCTTGCGCTCCGATTGAAAAAAAATATATAAGTCATTTCCCTGAAGAGAGCCTGATATGGTCATATGGTTCAGGATACGGCGGCAACGCCCTGCTCGGAAAGAAGTGCCTTGCGCTTCGTATCGCTTCTCCAATGGCCAGACGTGAAGGCTGGATGGCTGAGCATATGCTGATTCTCAGGCTGACCAACCCTGAGGGGAAACAGTTCCATATAGCGGCTGCATTTCCCTCCGCCTGCGGTAAAACCAATTTGGCCATGATGCGGCCCTCAATTGCAGACTGGAAATGCGAGTGTATCGGCGACGATATTGCGTGGATGAAGATAGGACCTGATGGCCGTCTTTACGCCATCAACCCTGAAAACGGGTTTTTTGGTGTGGCTCCCGGCACATCCTACAAAACAAACCCGGTTGCAATGGATACATTAAAGGAAAATATCATTTTCACCAACTGCGCGCTTACAGATGACGGCGATGTCTGGTGGGAGGGCATGGATGGCGAAGAACCGTCGCATGCGATAGACTGGAAAGGAAACGATTGGACCCCGGGAAGCGCTCATGATGCTGCGCATCCCAATGCGCGTTTCACAGCCCCTGCTGCCCAGTGCCCGACAATTTGCAAAGATTGGGAGAAACCTGAAGGCGTGGCCATAGACATATTTATTTTCGGCGGCCGCCGCGCCGGTGTCGTTCCGCTGGTGTATGAGGCCTTTGACTGGGACCACGGGGTTTTTCTCGGCGCTACTGCAGCCTCGGAAACGACTGCCGCCAATATCGGCGCAGTGGGTAATATCAGGCGAGACCCTTTTGCCATGAAGCCGTTCTGCGGGTACAATATGGGCGACTATTTCGGGCACTGGCTTGCTATGGGCGACAGGCTTGGCAGTAAAGCGCCGAGAGTTTTTTATGTCAACTGGTTCAGGAAGGGGCAGAGCGGCAAGTTTTTATGGCCCGGATTTAGTGACAACAGCCGTGTGCTCAAGTGGATGTGCGAGCGTGTCGAGGGCAAAGTGGGAGCCAGAAAAACTCCTATAGGTTTGTTGCCGAATGAAGGAGATCTCGAGCTGAACGGTCTTTCTTTGCGTCCTGAAGACATGAAAGAGCTTATGGGCATCGACACAGATGAGTGGAAAGCGGAGATTCCCGATATAGAAAACCACTTTTCGACTTTTGGCAGCAGGTTGCCGGAAAGATTGAAAAAGCAGTTACAGGAATTCATTGAACGGCTCGGATGACCTTTCCCAAAAAAACTCTCCTTAACGTGTTGGGGGTCGTTTATGCGCACGTGAAAACTTCTGACGGCGGCGACCTTTATTTAACACGATTTGCCGAACATTACCAGGACCATTTGGATACGTGCAACTGGTATGAATCAGACTGGTTCAATGAGCATAAGGTGCGGCTTGAAGGCACGGGTTCCGTCTACCGTCTGCCTACGAAAAAGGTTGCAGGTGAAAGCCTGGACCTTGTTGTAAAGAATTCCCGGGTCGGCGAGGATGTCCCTCTCGATACCCATACATTAGAAGAATTTTGTGACGCCGAATTCAATAGTCCGTGGGAAGAGTTTTCTCTTGTTGCAGAAATGCGGGAGAGCCTGTACGGTCCGAGAGATCTGAAAATACACACCCAACGTCCTCTGGCGATCTATGTGCCTCCGGAAACGATGCAGATATGGCAGAGCGGCAGGTCAAGAGCGAAAATCAACCGCATCCACGCCAGACATCCAGGGATCGATGTGGATATCCTCAAACAATACAAGCTCATTTACAAATGGATAGAAGGCCACAATATCAAAGAAGTTTTCGGACATCTCGATATCAACCTGAAAGAAAGAATCAGTCATCTCACAAAGATCAATTATCACGTTATGTCGGACCTTAACAAGAAGGGATATTTAGTGGCTGATATGAAACCTGAGCATATAATTATCAGCGAAGACGACACGAAGCATGTTGAAGAACTCGGACAGCTAGCGGCAATCGACCCCACAAAAGACCAGATAATATACTTGTATCAACTTATCTATGCAGCCAAATATTCAGTGGTCGATTATGAACTTCTGCTTCGCACTTCTGAACACGCAGAAGAGGTAATGAATTTCAAGAGGCATTCCTATCTGGATGATCAGCGGGATCGTTTTATCCCTACCCCCCTGCCTGACTATTTGTCGAAGGCAGAAATCTTCGGCGTGCCATATATTTATGGACATGCTGAAAGTACGGGCGGACATCTGTGGGTTGTTGGGAACAATGCCGGTTTGTTCGATTATTTCCTCCCTGAAAGGTGGAGGAAAACACCCTCTATCAGGCTTTCAGACCCCAGGGAAGTCTTTTACACCATAACAAAGGACAACATTCACCTAGTCTGGGCCACATCACGAGTCGGCGAACTCCCCAGCGAGAGCGAGGAAGAATACTCTTCCAGGATCCGCGAATTCGGCATAAACAGTCCGTTCGAAGAATTTGAGATCGCCCATAAATTGCCGCAGCTCGGTATTCCTTGCGTCTACGTCAGGGCCATCTATATGACAGGCAGCGAGAAAGTTGAAACATCAGCTGACCTTAGGAGGTATGAATCGCACAGGGATATTTTAGATCCTGAAGGCAATCCTATCTTGCAGGAAAATCATAATTATATTACCATTCGCGGTTATTATAACGGTCCGGACCATTGGGTAGCAGAGCAGACCGGCGAGCTTCTGGTGCCGGTTGACCTTGCCAAGGCTTTTTACAGGGGACTTATTGACGGGTCGAAATGCCGGCTGATGACTGACAAGGTAAAAGAGAATCTTATCAATGCAGGCTATGACGGGTCATTGTTGACATCGAATGATCTGCTCCTTGCCGTAAACAGCAGCGGGAGAATAATGCTGGACGCTGCTGGTGAGCCCTTGGTGCTCATCTGCAATTTTGAGTTTATAAGGAAGCTTCCCGTAACCGAAAAAATTTGAATGTTGAATTATGGTCTTTTCCATTAATTCAACATTCAGCATTCAAAATTATTTATCCTGTTGATGATATTTTCAGCCCTATTACCCCGATTGTGATAAAGAGGATAAAGGTAATCCTCGGCACGGTAGAGGGCTCGCCCAACAGTGCCATGCCGAGGATGTTGCTGCCTACTGTGGCAATACCTACCCAGACTGCATAGCTGGTCCCCATAGGCAGGGATTTCATGGCCTGCGAAAGGAAAAAGGCCGCGCAAAACCCGCAGATTGCATAAGAAATCATTGGCAGGAACCGGGTGAATCCATGGGTTGATTTAAGGCTGAAGACCCACCCGATCTCGAAAATGCCTGCTATAAGGATATATATCCAGTTTAGTGACAGCCTCATGCAGCCACGAATATGTCTGCGCTGCTGCGTACGCGGCGCAGTTTTTTAAGCGCATCTTTTTCGCTTTCATACACCCTCTTGACGCCGTCGCCAAGGGATTTTTCGATATCGCGGATATTCCGCACGAGCTGGTGCATGCCCAGTATTTCCACCGAAGCCGCCTGATCCGTACCCCACATGGCCCGGTCAAGGGTGACGTGACGTTCAATGAAGCACGCTCCGATGGCAACCGCAGCCCATGTGGGCGCCAGCCCGGTTTCGTGGCCGGAATATCCTATGGGTGCAGTGGGATATTTTTCCAGGAGCACCCTTATCATCTTCAGGTTCAGTTCATGCACCTTGCAGGGATAGGCCGATGTTGAATGTGCGATCATGAAATTATCATTGCCTGCCACGCTAACTGCTTCTTCTATCTCTTCCATTGTGGACATCCCTGTGGAAATAATGAGTGTTTTACCCGTTGATTTTATCTTTTTCAGCAGATCGTGATCAGTCAAAGAAGCGGAAGGCACTTTATATAAAGAGGGGCTGAACTGCTCCATAAAGTCAACGGATTCCTCGTCCCAGCAGGAGGCGAACCACGCTATTCCCCTCTCTTTGCAGTAGCGGTCTATTTCACTGTAATCCTCGATATCAAATTCGACTTTTCTGCGGTATTCAATGTAAGTCATTCTGCCCCATGGGGTCTCGCGCTCAATGTACCACTGGTCTTTCGGTACGCAGAGTTCGGGGGTCCTTTTTTGAAATTTTACGGCATCACAGCCGGAAAAAACCGCCCCGTCAATGATCTTTTTGGCAAGCGCCAGCGATCCGTTGTGGTTGATTCCCACTTCTGCAATGATATAGACCGGTTCGCCTTCTCCGATACTCCGTTCATTGAGATGCACCTTCCTGATTGGCTTCATTGAGATTCCCTCCTTAATTTTGCGTTATTGTTGCTCTTTTTTCCTCCGTTGAGTTGAGCTGAAATGATGAATTCAGCAAATTCTCTGAATGCGCCGTGCCCGCCGTGTGCGACACAGATAAAATCGGCGATTTGTTTTATTGCTGGAAATGAGTCGCAGGGACAGGCGGAGAGCCCGACTGTTTTAATGATTTCGAGGTCGTTCATGTCGTCACCGATATAGGCGATCTGCTCGCGGCCAAGGGAAGTCCTCGCCATTATTTTCTCGAGCACCTGCACCTTCTCTTTTGTCCCGAGATGCAACTCCGCTATTTGAAGTTTATCGGCCCGTTTCCTGACGGACGCCGACCTCTCGCCCGTGATAATGCCGGTTTCTACATTCGCTATCTGCCGAAGTCGCTCCACTCCCATACCGTCACGAATGGAGAACCGCTTCAGCACTTCCCCTGCATCAGAATAGTACACTCCTGTGTCGGTGAGCACCCCATCGACATCAGTGAGGAGCAACCGTATCTTTCGCGCCTTTCCCCTGACTGTTGCAGCGATCGTCTTGCCGTTGTTCATACAGCCGTCCATCCGCCGTCGACGATCAGGTTTGCGCCGGTCATGTAGCTGGAAGCGTCGCTTGCCAGGAATACGACAGCTCCCCTATAGTCCGAGGGCTGCGCCATTCTGCCCAGAGGTGTTTTGGCACAATAGTTTTTAACGAAAAAGTCGTCCTGCGCGTTTTCGACTCCACCGGGTGAGAGCGTGTTGACCCTGACGCCGCGGTGGCCCCAGTAGGCGGCAAGGAATCTTGTAAAAGCGATCACCGCCCCTTTGCTGACAGGGTAGGCCGGAGATTTATAAAAGGCCTGCCGGCCATCGGGCGTTTTATAGATTGACTGGTCCGGAGCTACGACTCCGTAAGTGGATGCTATATTGATGATGCTGCCGTGGCCCTGTTTGGCCATGACTGCCCCGATGATCTGAGAGCAGAGGAACACGCCGGTAACATTAACGTCCATCATTGTTTTCCATTGGCTGAGGGGAAAATGTTCAAATTGCGACATTTGCGGTCCAAGGAGCGGGTCCTCGAATTTCTCGTTCACGGCGGCATTGTTCAAAAGAATGTTAATGCGTCCGAAGCGGCCCTCTGTTTTTTGAAGCAGGGACCTCACTGATGCTTCATCGGACACGTCGGCCCCTGCTCCGAGCGCGTCTGGTGTCAGGGTGAGGGCGAATTCGCGGCACTTGTCTTCGTCCAGGTCACTGACCACAACGTGAGCCCCGGCTTCTGCAAGGGCCCGGCAGTGTTCTTTACCAAGCAGACCGAGTGAACCGGTGACGATGGCAACTTTATCTTTCAACGAAAAGAGGTTCACTGCACCGTCCCATGTCTTGGTTTAGTGTTGAAATTGCTTGTTCTCCTGAAGACGGGCTGCACGGGCTCGCCCCGCAGGAGTTCCCGGATATTCCCCTCGGTTACTGCTGACCGGAGGAGCGTAAGCACCTCGATATACGCATCGGATAGATAGTGAATGTCGCTGTCGCTATGGGAGAAGCTCATGTTGTGAAAACCCGACCAGAGGACACCGAGACGGAATAATTCCTGCTGGACAAAAGATTTCATGATAAGCGGATCGCCTGCTTTTGCATCAAAGGTGACGAGGGTCCTGCAGGGCAGTCCGATGCATTTTGTATAATCGAGTCCGAGGCGTGAAGCGCAGGCGTTGTATGCATTTTTTATTTTCTCCCCCTGCGTCGCCAGATAACCCGGGACATTGCGCTCTTTCAGTTCGGCCACTGTAGCGCAAGCCGCTGCGAGGGACAGCGCCTCACCGCCAAAGGTCGTGAAGAAGAAGACATCCTTTTCGAGCAGTTCCATTATCGCCCTCTTCCCTGCGAGCACCGAAAGGGGCATCCCGTTGGCGATGGCTTTGGAATAGCACGCCAGGTCAGCGGTAACGCCGAAATATTCCTGCGCGCCCCCAAGAGCGAGCCTGAACCCTGTCCACATTTCGTCGAAGATAAGCACAATGCCGTGACGGTCGCAGAGCGCGCGAATTCTGCCGAGAAAATTGTCACGCGGCTCTTCAAAGACGACAGGTTCGAGAATAACACATGCCGTATCGTCATCAATAGAAGCCTCAAGGGATTCAAGGTCATTATAATTAAAGGTGAAGGAGAGGTCTTTTACAGTCCGGGGTACGCCATGGTCCTTGTCCGTCACCCCGATATACCAATCATGCCATCCATGATATCCGCAGCAGAGCACCTTGTCCCTCTTTGTGTACGCCCGTGCGAGGCGGACCGCTGCTGATGTCACGTCAGCGCCGGTCTTGCTGAAGCGGACCGCTTCGGCTGAGGGGATTATTGAACGAATGAGTTCGGCAGTTTCAACCTCCAGCGGATGCATCATGGAGAAGGTTATGCCATCCTCCAGCTGGTTCCGTATTGCATCATCAACCCGTGGATAACAGTAACCCAGGGACAGCGGGCCTACGCCCATAGTTAAATCAATGAATTCGTTGCCGTCGATGTCCCACACATGAGAGCCCTTGCCTCTTTTGAGATATTTGGGTGCAACGCCCTTGACGTATTGTGCGGGACCTTTCGCAAGCGTCTGCGTTACGTTGGGTATAAGACCCAGGGCGCGGGCATAGAGTTTATCCGATTCGCTGATGTCAGGATAGTTGCGCATCACTTCAGCGGCTTGTAGCATATTGCTGCCCTCCATGATAGATTTTTAAGATTTTTTCCGCAATTTGTTCTCCGGTAAAGCCCTCATATTCGAGCACCTGGGGTAGAAGGGCCGGCTTGAACCATCTGTTTTCCAGAGAGATGGGGAGCACCTTGCAGCTAATCCCCCTTTTTATGAGTGTTTCGCACACAATTGAATAGAGACCTCCTGTTATAAAGTGGTCTTCAAGGGTCACCAGAAGGGACGTCCGGCGAGCAGCTGCGATTATGGCTTGTTCGTCGGCGGGTTTAACGGTGCGCATGTTGAGCAGCCGAACATTCTTACCTTCTGCCTGGAGGAGCGCCCGGGCCTTGACAGCCTCGGCGAAAAGCATTCCGTAAACCAGGAGCGTAATATCGTCGCCGTCAAAGACGACCTCTGCCTTGCCTATCTTAAAATCCGGCGCATGTTCAATGACAGGTTTTGAATGGTTAAGTCGTATATAAAAGGGTCCGGGATGCTCCAGAACTTGCCTGAGTCCAAGGGTGAGATCCCGTTCGTCAGCCGGGCAGAATATGCTCATGGAAGGTATGATGCGCATGAGCGCGATATCCTCAAGCGCCTGGTGTGTCGGCCCGTTGGCTTCAGAAAGAAAACCGGGGACCCCGCCGCAGAGCTTGACAGGCAGATTACCTATGCCGACATCTGTCCTGATGAACTCGAAGGCCCTCATGGTCAGGAACGTGCTCAGTGCATGGACAACCGGAATGCGCCCACGCAGGGCCAGCCCTGCAGCCATTCCTACCAGCGATTGTTCGGCTATGCCTGCATCTATGAACCGGCTGCCGAGGGCGCCGGTAATGCCCCTGATAGAGGCCAGGTTCTCGGCTGTCATCACGATCACCCTTTCATCTTTTAAGGCGATGTCCTTGAGTAATTCCTGGTAAGTGGTCATCGCGCAGCTACTTCTGTATGCTCTGCCGCGGTATCATATAGCTCTTTCACGAGCAGTTCCACTTTTTCATCCGGAAGATTACAAAACCAGCGGTCGGCGCGGGACTCTATGCTCGGTATCCCTTTGCCTCTTACGGTTTCGGCAATAACTACATTGGGACAGTCGCGTTCGAATGGGATGCGGAAAAACAGTTCGTCCATCTGTTCAAAATCGTGCCCGCTTATTGTTTCAGGAGCGAGTCCGAACGCCCTGAATTTGGCTTCAAGGGGTTCCAGGGGGACAAGTTCCTCGGTCTTTTTATTTGCCTGCAACCTGTTCCTGTCTATAATAATGATAAGATTGTCGAGCTTGTAGGCGCTTGCCAGCAGGCAGGCCTCCCAGTTGGACCCCTCGTTGAGCTCGCCATCGCCGAGGACTACCGCCACCCGGTTGCCCTGTCCTCTTAATTTGCAGTCGAGGGCAACGCCGGTTGCGACAGGAAGCAGGTGGCCAAGGGAGCCTGAGTGGAACTCTACGCCGGGTATGTTTTTATTGGGGTGCCAATAAATATCGTCGCTCGTAGAAAGGTGTGCTGAAAGTCTTTCTTTCGGGATAATGCCCATCTCTGCAAGTGTGCCGTAAAGCGCAGGGACGGCATGCCCCTTTGAAAGGAAACAATAGTCACGGCCCGGGTCGACGGGGTCGCAGGAAAGAAATTTCCTGTACAGGTAGACCATCAAATCAGTGCACGACAGGGCAGAGCCGGTAAAGGCGCCGCCGGAGCCGGACATCCTGATGCAGTGCTCCCTAACCTTTAGGGCCATCTGTTTCAATTGCGACAGTTGCTCTTTTTTCATATCGCTCCCTGCAGTTTTGTCTGTGCCGGCGTGATGGTCCGTAATTCTTCCATGTGATACCGGTACCAGTTCACCCCCGCATATTTTCGGTTGAGCTTACATATGAAAGGGTTTTTATCAAGATAACTTAGAATTGCCCCTACGCCGAAATAGGGGTCGTTCCCTGAAAGGGCATCGTATAATGTCTGTATCACCTTATAATCCTCCTCGTAGTCCAGCACCCAGCGGTGTGACATTGAATAGTCGAGACCAGTCTCCCAGGACACATTTCCGATCCTGAATTGCTCCGGGTTTTCCCAAAAAAGAGGAGTCGTGTGTTCTCTTTCAAAGGCTTTCCCGGCGTTTCGCCACGCTGTTGTCAGGGCCTCCATGGTAAAGACCTCGACATCGTTTCCATCAGGGTAGGTTGCCGGGTGCAGGTTGCTCGCGTAATCGAATTGCCCCCGATGCTCCACAAAAAAACCGAGTACCCGGTCTATAGTGGCGACATCGATGATCGGGCAGTCCGAGGGGATTTTAACGACAATGTCGGCGCCGTACCTTGAGGCTGCCTGGTAGTGCCGGTCGAGCAGATCGAGAGTATGGCCTCTGAAGCAGGGGATGGATTCTTTCATGCATAGCTGTTCGATGATGTTATCTTCTTCGCCGCACGTAGTTGCTACAACGACGTTTCCGGAAAGCGATGCCTGTTTAACGCGCTCCACCATGCGGACAAAAAGCGGTTTGCTGCCCAAGGGAAGCAGGGCTTTGCCAGGGAGCCTTGTCGAACCGGTCCTTGTCTGGATTATGGTAACTATGTGCTGATCTGTTTTTATACCCCTCTCCTTAACCCGAAAAAATGTTGAATGTTGAATTTTACATTTTGAATTGTCGAAGAAAAAAAATTGCTTCACTTCAATAATTCAAAATTCAACATTTAAAATTCAAAATTTCACTGTAAATAGCTTCGGCAGACTGCCGCTATATTTTGAGCTGAGCGCCCGTCATTCTGTATGGGGCTCAACCGTTTAAGCATATGATCGTCAAAATAAGAATGTACCTCTTTGTCCAGCGCGATGCCGGTAAAGGCAAGAGAAGAGTACTGCGTGATCAGGGTGTTACAGTTGGCGACCATGTGATGGGCATTGCCGGCGTGGAAAATAAGGGCGTGGGGTGCGCACTTTGTTATCTCTGCTGAGGAGCGCCGGACGTTTTCATTGGGGTGGAGTTTGAAGATTATTTGCCTGTCTCCCGCTATCGAGAGGGTCTTTTTCAGAAACGCCTTTCTGTTGTCGAACTTGAAGGTTTCGCGCGCGTCCGAAGTTGCTACGAGCACGTAGTTCCTATGGGGGAAATCGTTGTCGAGATATTGCCGCGCATTATCAAAATTGGGGATGCCGGTTACAGCAATTTTTTCGGGTCTGACTCCCTTTTTGACGAACAGGTCTCGGTAGCCTTCCGAAGCGACACAGAATTTATGGTAGACATGGGAGAGTCCTGTTGTGGATGTGCTGGCAAGATAGCGGGGCAGGCCCAATCTCCTGACGAGATGATAGGCGATATTTTCTGGGTCGGTCATTCCTTCCTGTACCAGGACTATTTTCTTTTTCCTGACGTTTTTTTGTATTATCAAATCACTGCAGGTAAGGACAAGATCGTAGTTGTTTGTCCTCCCTTCATAGTTGATGGGGCAGCTGTGCTCCTGAAGGTAGCGCTCGGTGGTCTGCCTGAACGGGCCGCCCAGAATCGTGAAATCGAGCAAACCATTGCGAGTGAGCGCTTTAACGAACCCGTCGCCGTAATAGGGAGTGAAGTAACAATCGAAATCGGTGAGGTGGCGCGCAATCTGGTACATCTGTGTTGTCTGATTGAGCGAGCCGCAAATCAAGAGAATTTTTTTCATGCGCTTAAGAGACATGTTAACAGCACGCATGTTACAGGAATATTAAGCCAGGGTTAAAGTTTCGTTAATCAACCACAAGTTGCGAAAGGGAGAGAGGAATATGATGATGAACAGGGGCAGCATAAAAAGCAAGCTCACGTTAATCAATCTCTTTTCTACAGTGTTTGTCGTAATTCTTATGGGACTTTCTGTTGTTATCGCAGAGCTGGTCCATAGCAAGTCGGAAATGCTGACGGAAACTAAGTTGCAGGCTGCCGTTGTTGCAAAAAACAGCGTGTCGTCTCTGCTGTTTGTAGATGAGAAGAGGGCCGAGGACACACTCGTTTCTCTGCGTGGAAATTTAGATGTCGAACATGCAGCTATTTATATGAAAGATGGCAGGATTTTAGGCACTTATGTGCGTGAAGGCCTGAAGAGCTTATATTATCCGTTCAAACCGAAGTCGGAAGGGTATGTCTTTGAAAAGGAGCACCTTATGGTGTTTTATCCCGTGGTTTTCGACAATGAAACAGTGGGGATGATATACATCCGCTCCAGCTTAAAAAGGCTATATGCCCATATATTCAGTTTTTTCTTCTTTATCATTGCAATTTCTGTCTCGGCAAGCGGGGTTGCCTTGCTCCTCCTTGGCAAGCTCCAGAAGGCGATAATTGGTCCGATCCTGCATTTATCGAATGTCATGCGCGAGGTGACTGAGGAGGAAGATTATTCAGTCAGGGCTTCGGTTGACTCGAAAGACGAGTTGGGGATGCTGTCCAGAGGGTTGAACGGGATGCTCGAGAGGATCGAAGAAGGCAAACGGGAACTCGAGGGGAAAGTGGCATCGAGAACAGCTACTCTCGAACAAACGAATGAGCTGCTGAAGGAAGAGATCGCTGGACGCAAGCTTGTGGAAGACTCGCTCAAGAAGGCAAAAGAGAAGGCGGATTCGGCCAGTCGCGCCAAGACAGAATTCGTTGCAAACATCAGCCACGAGATCAGGACTCCCCTGAACGCTATTATCGGGATGAGCGAGCTGCTTATGAGCACCGGGCTTGAGCCGGAACAACGCGAATATGTCGAAGCTCTGAAACAGTCGGGAGATTCTATTCTCGGCCTGATAAACGATATACTAGACCTCTCGAAAATAGAGGCGGGAAAATTGGAGATGGAGGAGATCGAATTTGACCTGCGCAGGGTGATCTATCTTGCGTTCAACACCTTCTCATCCGATGCGATGATGAAGGGCCTGGAACTTCGGGTCCAGATGGCCCAGGATGTCCCTGTGTTTCTAAAGGGAGACCCATTGCGCCTGCGGCAGGTCCTCGTCAATCTGATCGGCAACGCGGTCAAGTTCACAGAGAAAGGCTCGGTGGTGTTGGAAGTGCGTCTGCATGAGGGGGCTGAGAAGGGGAGTTTAATTACTCTTCATTTTTCTGTCACGGATACGGGCGTAGGCATTCCCGGAGATAAGATGGACCGAATATTTGAGAGCTTTACTCAGGCGGACGGCTCGACAACGAGGAGATATGGTGGAACGGGGCTGGGGCTGAATATAGCTATGAATATTGTAAACCTTATGAGCGGCTCAATCTGGGTCGAGAGCGAGGTGGGCAAAGGGAGCATTTTCCACTTTACGGCGCGTTTCTGTCAGGGCATGCCGGTCGAAGAGTTCAGACCGGGCGGGCCAATGTCGCTGTCTATCTCCACTCCAATGAGAATCCTTCATGTGGATGATAATGTTCTGATCCGCAAGTATGTGGCCGGCATGTTAGGTAAGACGGTGCATGAAGTAAAATCGGCGGGCAACGGGAAAGAAGCGATAGAGTTGCTGTCACAAGAAGATTTCGATCTTGTTCTGATGGATATCCAGATGCCTGATATGGGCGGTTTTGAGACCGCACAGACTATACGCGATCCCAGTTCGCCGGTGAGAAATCACCTGGTGCCTATAATCGCTACGACTGCATGCGCGATGAAGGGAGACAGGGAACGCTGCCTCGAAAGCGGCATGAACTACTATATTGCAAAGCCTTTCAGCATATCTGAACTTTTCGCCGAGATCGCCCGTCTGCCGCGTATGCAGCACCCCGCCTACCATCCCCGTGGCAAGGGGAGTGGTGAGGAGGGGGATGACGATCCTATTGATATGGTGAGTCTGCGCAGGCTTTACGGCGGCAACGAGGACCTTATCCGCAGAATACGCGCCGACTTTCTGCTGAATGTTACACCTGCCCGTCTGGAAGAGATGCGGGAATCTCTCGTTGCCGGGGATTCCCAGCTCACCAACAGGCTCGCGCATTCCCTGAAAGGCGCAGCCGGTACCGTTGGGGCGAAACCTCTGCAGGATACGGCACTCCTGGTCGAGCTGGCGGCCGGACAGGGCGATATAGAACAGGCCCGTATTTTTTTTGGCAGACTCGAATATGAATTTACCAGGTTGTTAACTTTTTTGCATGGAGTGGAGTAAAATGATGGCAGGTATGGAAAATGGCGGAAAGATTCTCATTGTTGACGATGAGCCGCAGATTGTGAGCTCATCTATCGCTATTCTGGCTTCAGAGGGGTTTCATAATATTCTGTCCGTCCATGACGGCAGGGAGGTCATCCCCCTGCTGGCTGAGCTGATGGACAGTGTTGCCCTAGTTGTTCTCGACCTCTTCATGCCGCATATTTCGGGACAGGAACTCCTTTCGAGAATCACCGCCGATTTCCCGCAGGTGCCGGTGATTGTCATGACGGGAGCTAATGATGTCGATACGGCAATAGCATGCATAAAAGCCGGCGCCATTGACTACCTCGTCAAGCCCGTGAAGGCGGACAGACTCGTTTCTTCGGTCAGAAAAACTCTCAGGATTTACACCCTCCAAAGCGAGCTTACTTCAGTCAAAGAGTATCTTCTGAGGGACGTTTTGAAGAATGAAGACGCTTTTTCCCACATCATAACGCGAAGCAGAAGAATGAGGGCTATCTTTCAGTACCTGGAAGCCGTGGCCGCCACACCGCATCCGGTTATGATTACCGGAGAAACCGGAGTGGGCAAAGAGCTTATTGCGCAAGCGGTGCACCGTTTGGGAGGAAGAAGCGGTCATTTCGTTGCTGTAAATGTCGCGGGTCTTGATGATACTATGTTTTCCGATGCCCTGTTCGGTCATAGGAAAGGCGCCTTTACAGGCGCTGAACAGGCTCGTGGGGGACTGATAGCGTGTGCTGAGAACGGAACGCTTTTCCTCGATGAAATATGCGAGTTAAGTCCGTCTTCCCAGGTAAAACTCCTGAGGCTGTTGCAGGAGTGCACCTACTATGCTCTTGGTTCCGACACGCCGGTGAAAAGCGACGCCAGAATTGTAGTATCTACGAACAAGGACGCGGAAGCCCTCGCCAATGACGGAATATTCCGCAAGGACCTGTTTTATCGCCTCTGCTCTCACCGGGTCCATGTCCCCCCCCTTAGGGAACGCCCTGAGGACATACCGGCGCTGCTCGATCATTTTGTAGAGGCCGCATCCGGAGCATTTAAAAAGGAAAAGCCGGCCATACATCACGGACTGGCGGGCGCCCTTTCAAGATACGATTTTCCGGGCAATGTCCGCGAACTTGAGGCAATGGTATTTGATGCAATAGCGCGGCATAACTCGGGAATTCTTTCGATAAACGGATTCAAAAAGATTCCTATGGATGTACAGAACGGAGGGTCGCCGCAAGGTCCAACAGCTTTCCCGGGAGGTGAGTCAAACACGCTCCAGAATATTTTCGGTCATTTCCCCACTATTGCCGAAACCAGGAATTATATAATCGAAGAAGCCATGAAGCTTTCGGGGGGAAGCCAGACCAGGGCTGCCTCTGTGCTGGGCATTACACGCCAGGCACTAAACAAAATTATTAAGAAAAAATCTTAGGGCTGTTCTACTACCCTGCACAGCAAAGGATGCAACTTTTTTTGCTATCTCTGAAAATGGCAACAACCGCCAACTCATTGATTATTTGTCTTTTGATTACATGGAGGGTACTTTTTTGTAAATTTTAGTTGACAGCGACATTCCGAGTATTTCATTAAAAGCACACGTATAACGCACTTTTTCAAATCTCAAACCTTTCCTTTTGTGCGAAGCTAAACAATCCTGCAGTTTATAACTGGTTTATTTCTTGAGGTTATTTCGACGCTCAACTACTGGTAAAATAGTATCGCAAAATACTTTTTAGGATATTGTTTTTTTGTTAGTGAAACAGGTCTTTTTTTTGCTTTCTGGTATTTAGTCGTGGACGACGACTTTTCGGAAATTGATAGGAGAAATGGTATGGAATATGTGGTCAGCGAGGAAACTAAAAAACGGACGACGCGATGTCTGTTTAATTTCCGGTGCTTGAATGTCGAAGATTGGACACCTTGCGATATACGTCATGCAATGGGAGAGTTTCTTGAGATAAATAAATGTGGATGTGGCAAGAGTCGGTGCAATTACGTAATGCCTTATGGGTTGTCTTATTATTGTCTCTGTCCTGTCAGGAATGAGATTTACAAGAATTTCAGCATTTAGAGTCTGCCTGTTTTCCAATTGACTAATCCTTTGAAATTTATCTATGATTTAGCCTGGCACCCAAAGCAAAAAGTTCAAAGGCATATTTTATCCCGCCGTTGGCGCGATGGGTAGAAGGCGGAGTCAGGTTCAAGTTTTGAAAGGACGTGTGTGACATGAGCTACCTTGATGAAATAAGACATCTCAAAGAGTCGGATAAAGAGTTTATCTGGCATCCCTTTACCCAGATGAAAGGGTGGCTTGAGGAGGACCCGATTATTATTGTTGAGGGTCGGGACTGTTTCTTAAAGGATGTCTACGGGAAATGGTACCTTGACGGTGTTTCATCGTTGTGGGTCAGTATTCACGGCCACAGGAAAAAGGAAATTGATGATGCGATCAGGGCGCAGCTCGATAAAATAGCTCACTCCACTCTGCTTGGCTTGAGCAGCGTCCCCGCAATAGAGCTTGCTGAAAAGCTTATTGGCCTTACAGATAGGTCATTCGCTGGCCTGGAGAATCGACTGACAAAGGTTTTTTATTCCGACAATGGCTCCACTGCTGTTGAAGTTGCACTTAAAATGGCCTTCCAATACTGGGTCCACAAGGGTGTGGGCGGCAGGAATTCCTTTTTGTCCCTTAACTATGGTTATCACGGAGATACATTAGGCGCGGTCAGTGTCGGCGGCATCGATATTTTTCATAGCGCCTTTGGACCTCTGCTATTTAAGTCTTATAAAGCGCCTTCTCCTTACTGCTATAGGTGCGAGTTGGGCCAGACCTGTCCTGAGTGTTCTTTTGCATGCCTGAAAGAAATGGAAAATATTTTGCAGAAACATTCTGGTGAGTTTGCGGCAGTTGTTATTGAACCGGTAGTGCAGGCTGCCGGCGGCATGATTGTTTGGCCGGAGGGCTATTTGAGGGGAGTGAGAGAGCTTTGTTATGACTATAATGTGCTGTTGATCGCTGATGAAGTTGCCACCGGTTTCGGCAGGACGGGCAGGATGTTCGCCTCTGAGCATGAATCCATCGTTCCTGATATAATGTGCCTTTCTAAAGGAATTACAAATGGGTATCTCCCGCTTGCTGTGACGCTGACTACAGATGATGTTTTTAATGCATTTCTCGGTGAATTCAAGGAATTGAAAACTTTTTTTCACGGACATTCTTATACGGGCAACCCGCTGGCCTGCGCTGCTGCTCTCGCAAGTCTTCAGGTTTTTGAAAACGAACACACATTGGAAAACGCTGGAGAAAAAATTGCTCTTCTGGATGGCAAATTAGAAGATATTGCGGAACTGCCACATGTTGGGAACGTGAGAAATAAGGGGCTTATGGCGGGCATCGAACTTGTCAGGGATAAGTTGTCCAGGGAGCAGTACGCTTGGGAAGAAAGAGTGGGCTGGAAAGTTGCGTTCGAGGCACGCGACGCAGGTGTTTTAATAAGACCTCTCGGAAATGTGATCGTTATAATGCCCCCACTCAGCATAAGCGCTGAATCTATGGAGCGCTTGATGGATGTGATAAAGGAATCTATAGAGAAAGTGAGTAGTAAGTAGTAAAAAGTGAGTAGTATACACCTAAAAACACTGGATTCCCGCCTACTCGGGAATGACTTGCTATCCTTCTACTATTCACTACTCACTGCTTACTACTCACTGTTTTTAGCTGGTGAGTATTTTCAGAGCCCTTAATCTGCTGGGGTGCTTCAATTTTCTGAGGGCCTTGGCCTCTATCTGACGCACCCGCTCTCTTGTTATGGAAAGATACCTGCCTACCTCTTCAAGTGTATGGTCTCTATCAACGCCGATGCCGAACCGCATCCTGATTACAGTTTCTTCTTTTGGAGTGAGTGTTCTCAATACTCTCTGTATCTGTTCTGAAGTCTCTATTCGCTCCGCGTCCGAGTAAGGAGAAGGACTTGCCTTGTCACCTATAAAATCTTCAAGTTCCGTGTCTTCATCGCCGATAGGAGTCTGCAGCGCAATCGGGTCCTGTATCGCTCTGAATACTTCTTCAACCTTTCTCATCGGGACAACAAGTTTCTTTGCAATCTCTTCATTTGTCGGTTCACGCCCGAGCTGCTGGGTAAGCTCTCTTGAGGCCTTGGTGACGCGGTTATAGAATTCCATCATATGTACAGGAACGCGGATTGTTTTTGTCTGGTCGATAAGCGCCCTTGTAATCGCCTGCCGTATCCACCATGTAGCATAGGTGCTGAATTTGAATCCTTTTTCATATTTGAATTTGTCAACGGCTTTCATCAGCCCTATATTACCTTCCTGAATAAGATCCAGCAGGGGCAAACCCCTGCCCACGTAGTTTTTGGCGATATTGACAACCAGCCTCAGGTTTCTCGTGATAAGTTCGTTTTTTGCCTCCATGACAAGATGTCTTGCCTTGGATATTTTAAACCATAGATCTTTCAGCTCTTCAACCTTTGTGCCGACCTCTGATTCAATTTTTTTGTAATCAGATAGTATCTCTTTAAGCAGGACATCATAGCGTTTCGTATTCTGGTTTTTTTTCTTTTTCTCGTTTATAAAGGACCTGAAATCTTTCAGAGTGCCGTATCTCTTTATTTTTATATCTGCTTTGTGGGCAGTATCTATCAATTCCTCAAGCCTGGAAAGCGTTTTGATAAGCGCTTCATCGGCCCTTTCTTCTTCTGTCGTAATGCTTTCTTCATCTTCTATATCAATAGTATTTTTTATTTTATCAAAAATGGGGAGCGCAGATATGATCCCGTTTATTATATCTCTGCCTTGTTCAAGTTTTTTTGCGAGGTCGGTTTCTTCATCCTTTGTGAGGATTGAAATATCCCCCATAGAGTTAAAATAGGCCTGAACAAGATCTTCAGCCCTCTCGTGCTCTTCAACTTCTTCCTCGGCTTCTTCCTCGCCAAGAATCGACTCTTCGTAATCAACGACCTTAACTCCCATATCGCTGAGGATATCCATGAGATCTTCAAGTTCATCAGGTGAGAAAAATTCTGAAGGGAGTGCTTCGTTTATCTCGTCGTACGTAAGTACGCCGCGTCGTTTGCCAAGGTTTATTATTTCTTCAAATATGTCTCTTTCTTTCATTATGTCTGGACCCTTTATAACAAAAAATTAAAGAAAGGGAATTTCCCTTTCTTTAATTATACTTCGAATGCATTCAATATGTTAGTGCAACAAAACAATTTGACAAGCAGGGGGAGAGTAAATATAGTCAAGGCTCACGGTCTATTAGTACTGGTCAGCTGAATGGATCACTCCACTTACACCTCCAGCCTATCAACGTGGTGGTCTACCACGGACCTTCAGAGGGATATTACTCCCTGGGAGACTTCATCTTGGGGTGGGCTTCCCGCTTAGATGCCTTCAGCGGTTATCCCTACCGGACATAACTACCCAGCATTGCCACTGGCGTGACAACTGGAACATTAGAGGTCCGTCCATCCCGGTCCTCTCGTACTAAGGACAGCCCCCCTCAAGTCTCCTGCGCCTACAGCAGATAGGGACCGAACTGTCTCACGACGTTCTGAACCCAACTCACGTACCGCTTTAATGGGCGAACAGCCCAACCCTTGGGACCTACTTCAGCCCCAGGATGCGATGAGTCGACATCGAGGTGCCAAACCGCGTCGTCGATGTGAACTCTTGGACGCGATAAGCCTGTTATCCCCGGCGTACCTTTTATCCGTTGAGCGATGGCCCTTCCACACAGTGCCACCGGATCACTAAGCCCTACTTTCGTACCTGCTCGGCTTGTTTGCCTCGCAGTCAAGCCTCCATATGCCTTTGCACTCAATGGCTGGTTTCCGGCCAGCCTGAGGAGACCTTTGGACGCCTCCGTTACTCTTTAGGAGGCGACCGCCCCAGTCAAACTACCCACCAGACAGTGTCCCCCAGCCGGATTACGGCTGCAGGTTAGAGTCCCGGTAACACAAGGGTGGTATTTCAACGCCGGCTCCACGAAAACTAGCGTTCCCGCTTCATAGCCTCCCACCTATCCTACACATGTGTCACCAAAACTCACTGCCAAGTTATAGTAAAGGTGCACGGGGTCTTTCCGTCTAGCTGCAGGTAACCGGCGTCTTCACCGGTATCTCAAGTTCGCCGAGTCCCTCGCCGAGACAGCGCCCAAATCGTTACGCCATTCGTGCAGGTCGGAACTTACCCGACAAGGAATTTCGCTACCTTAGGACCGTTATAGTTACGGCCGCCGTTTACCGGGGCTTCAATTCAGGGCTTCGCCTTGCGGCTAACTCCTCCTATTAACCTTCCGGCACCGGGCAGGCGTCAGAGCCTATACATCCTCTTGCGAGTTAGCAGGCTCCTGTGTTTTTGGTAAACAGTCGCTTGGGCCTCTTCACTGCGTCCTGATTGCTCAGGATCCCCTTCTCCCGAAGTTACGGGGTTATTTTGCCGAGTTCCTTAGCGAGGGGTCTCTCGTTCGCCTTGGTATCTTCTACCCATCTACCAGTGTCGGTTTGCGGTACGGTCACTCAATGAACTCCCTACGAGGTTTTTCTCGTCAGCGCGGAATCATGCAAGTTCACCCTTACGGGCTTCCCCATCACGCCTCAGCCTTAACGGTGAGCGGTTTTCCCTGCTCACCAGCCTAAACGCTTGGACCTGAACCATCACCAGGCCCACACTATCCCCCTGCGTCCCCCCTTCGGTAGTAACGCTCATCAAATGGTGCAGGAATATTAACCTGCTGTCCATCGGCTACGCTTCTCAGCCTCACCTTAGGACCGACTAACCCTGGGCGGATTTCCCTTCCCCAGGAAACCTTAGATTTACGGCGGGCTGACTTCCCATCAGCCTTTGCGCTACTTATGCCGGCATTATCTCTTCTGTCCCCTCCAGCATGCCTCACAACACACCTTCACAGGTCCACAGAATGCTCCCCTACCAACCCTTTACAGGATTCCGTAGCTTCGGTGTAGTGCTTGAGCCCCGTTAAATTTTCGGCGCAGTGTCACTCGACCAGTGAGCTATTACGCTTTCTTTTAATGATGGCTGCTTCTAAGCCAACATCCTGGCTGTCTCGGCAACACCACATCCTTTCCCACTTAGCACTATCTTAGGGACCTTAGCTGACGGTCTGGGCTGTTTCCCTCTCGACTACGGATCTTAGCACTCGCAGTCTCACTCCCAGAAAACATTAACAGGGTATTCGTGGTTTGATTGGGTTTGGTACCACCTGCGTGGCCCTAGCCCATTCAGTGCCCTACCCCCCTGCAACTATTCTGAGGCTGTACCTAAATACATTTCGGGGAGAACCAGCTATCACCAAGTTTGATTGGCCTTTCACTCCTACCCACAGTTCATCCGAGCTTTTTGCAACAAACACCGGTTCGGACCTCCACGAAGTCTTACCTCCGCTTCATCCTGACCATGGGTAGATCACTTGGCTTCGGGTCTACTGACTGTAACTATCTCGCCCTATTAAGACTCGGTTTCCCTTCGGCTCCGGCCCTTAAGGCCTTAACCTCGCTACAGCCAGTAACTCGCCGGCTCATTAATCAAAAGGCACACCATCACCCGATTGCTCAGGCTCTGATTGCTTGTAGGCATATGGTTTCAGGTTCTATTTCACTCCCTTCGCCAGGGTTCTTTTCGCCTTTCCCTCACGGTACTTGTTCACTATCGGTCATCAGGTCCGTATTTAGCCTTGGAGAGTGGTCTCCCCAGATTCCCACAAGGTTCCACGTGCCTCGTGGTACTCAGGATACCGCTTCCCTATTACGCACATTCCGCTTACAGGACTATCACCCCCTACGGTCGGCCTTTCCATGCCTCTTCAGCTATATGCGCAACTTGGTACTCACGCGGTCCTACAACCCCGTCCTTAGAACTAAACCGAAGTTGTGAAAATGAGATGCTGCGAAGATGAGCTTTCACAACTTCTCACCTTCACAACTTCGCAACTTCAGCTTGGTTCTAAGGACGGTTTGGGCTCTTCCCCCTTCGCTCGCCGCTACTAAGGGAATCTCTTTTGATTTCTTTTCCTCTGCCTACTGAGATGTTTCACTTCGGCAGGTTCGCTTCATACGACTATCTATTCATCGCATGATACATAGCTCTTCGCTATGTGGGTTGCCCCATTCGGATTCCCACGGATCTACGCTCGCTCGCAACTCCCCGTGGCTTTTCGCAGCCCGCTGCGTCCTTCTTCGCCGCCTGATGCCAAGGCATCCACCATATGCCCTTCCTACCTTGACTCTACTTCTTCTTCTCTCTTCCCCTGCATTGTCAAAGATCAATATCTATAAAACTAAAAGGTAGATTCTGTCTCTCTTTCCTTAGAAAGGAGGTGATCCAGCCACAGGTTCCCCTACGGCTACCTTGTTACGACTTCACCCCAATTACCGGCCATACCTTCGATGGCTGCCTCCCTTGCGGGTTGGCTCACCAACTTCGGGTACAACAGGCTTTCGTGGTGTGACGGGCGGTGTGTACAAGGCCCGGGAACGTATTCACCGCGGCGTAGCTGATCCGCGATTACTAGCGATTCCACGTTCACGGAGTCGAGTTGCAGACTCCGATCCCAACTGAGACTACTTTTAGGGATTGGCTCCACCTCGCGGTCTTGCATCCCTCTGTAGTAGCCATTGTAGCACGTGTGTAGCCCTGGACATAAGGGCCATGATGACTTGACGTCATCCCCACCTTCCTCCAGCTTGTCGCTGGCAGTTTCCTGAGAGATCCCCTTGCGGGGCAACACAGGATAGGGGTTGCGCTCGTTGCGGGACTTAACCCAACACCTCACGGCACGAGCTGACGACAGCCATGCAGCACCTGTGCTAGCTCCCTGAGTTACCCCAGAGTCATCCCCCTTTCGGGTTCTTACCACTAGCATGTCAAGCCCAGGTAAGGTTCTTCGCGTTGCGTCGAATTAAACCACATGCTCCACCGCTTGTGCGGGCCCCCGTCAATTCCTTTGAGTTTCAACCTTGCGGCCGTACTTCCCAGGCGGGGTACTTAATGGTTTCCCTTCGGCACAGAACCCTTACAGATCCCACACCTAGTACCCACCGTTTAGGGCGTGGACTACCAGGGTATCTAATCCTGTTTGCTACCCACGCTTTCGCGCCTCAGCGTCAGTCAAGACCCAGAAGGCCGTCTTCACCACAGGCCTTCCTCCTGATATCTACGCATTTCACCGCTACACCAGGAATTCCGCCTTCCCCTGTCCGACTCAAGTAATACAGTTTCCAAGGCAGTCCTATAGTTAAGCTGTAGGATTCCACCTCAGACTTATACCACCGCCTACGCGCCCTTTAAGCCCAGTAATTCCGAACAACGCTTGCCACCTCTGTCTTACCGCGGCTGCTGGCACAGAGTTAGCCGTGGCTTATTCATAGGGTACCATCATCATTTTCCCCTACAAAAGGAGTTTACGACCCGAAGGCCTTCGTCCTCCACGCGGCGTCGCTGCATCAGGCTTTCGCCCATTGTGCAAAATTCCCCACTGCTGCCTCCCGTAGGAGTCTGGACCGTGTCTCAGTTCCAGTGTGGCCGTTCGTCCTCTCAGACCGGCTACCCGTCTCTGGCTTGGTAGGCCTTTACCCCACCAACTACCTGATAGGCCGCAGGCCCATCCCCAAGTGAATTGCTCCTTTTCCCACAAACATCCCAGTCCGTGGTCTTATGCGGTATTAGCCCAAGTTTCCCTGAGTTGCCCCCCGCTCGAGGGTAGGTTACCTACGTGTTACTCACCCGTCTGCCACTAAACACAATGTGTATTGCTACACATTGTGCCCCGTTCGACTTGCATGTGTTAAGCACGCCGCCAGCGTTCGTTCTGAGCCAGGATCAAACTCTCAAATGTTTTCCTGAAAACTCAAATACTCATTGACAGAATCTACCTCTAGTTTTCAAAGAACAAAAAGCCCCACACTACCTTCAGGATTCAAGCGCACAAAGTCTTGCGTCGAAAAACAGCTTTGCTTGACCTGAGGCACTGTAGAAAGGAAAAACCTAAAGACTCAAAGAACGTCTATCTGACTAGGTTAGCAGTTTCTAGTTATTATGTCAATCACTTTTTATTCTATAGTGGGTCAGCTGATTTATACTTAGGGAAAACAGAGTCGATGGTGCAAATGAATCGAAGCAGTAACCCCGTGTATAATAGACTTATAGATTTACAGGTGCGCTGCCTGTTAAGGAGGTCATAGTTCAATGGATGTATTTGTCGCCAGGCAACCCATTTTTGATAGAAAGAAGTCCCTCTTTGCCTATGAATTGCTTTTTAGAGACGGATTAGCTAATTATATGCCGGATATAGACGGGGATACAGCAACATCAAAGCTTCTTTCCAGCACTTTCCTGACGATAGGTATTGACAAAATCACCTTCGGGAAGCGGGCATTCATTAATTTCACACAAAACCTGCTCGAAACAGATATTCCTCTGATGTTTCCACGTGAGACTACAGTGATTGAGATACTTGAAGACGTTAATCCTACTTCGCGCGTCAGAGAAGCTTGCAAGAAACTTTCAGCGCAGGGATATTATTTGGCATTGGACGATTTTGTTTTTAAATTGGAGCTAACGCCATTGATAGAACTTGCCGATATAATCAAGATAGATTTTCGGGCAACCCCCTATAGTGAAATAAAACAAATACTCCGAAAGATTGACTCGAAGAAGGTTAAATTTCTTGCTGAAAAGGTCGAGACAAACGAGGAATTTAATGATGCGCTCAATATGGGATTTGAGTATTTCCAGGGATACTTCTTCAGTAAACCCGAGATAGTGCGGGGAAAGGAAATTCCGGGCTCGAAAGTACAATACTTAAACCTTATGATTGAGATTAACAAGACGAATTATGACTTGAACGCTCTTGAGGCAATCATATCCCGCGATATTTCGATGACCTACAAACTCCTTCGTTATGTTAACGCGCCTTATTTTAAGAGAAGAAGCTCGGAGACTTCATCCCTTAAACAAGCATTGCTTATTCTGGGAAGGGACGAGACAAGACGTCTTGTAGCATTGATCGGCCTGTCCAAGCTTGCTTCCAACAAACCTGAGGAGCTAATAAAAAGTGCAGGGATAAGGGCAAAATTTTGTGAGAATTTGGGTTACCTTAGCGGCTGCGGAGGACATTATGATGAACTATTCCTGTTGGGTCTGTTTTCAACTTTGGACGCTATACTTGATCAGCCAATGAATGAGATTATCGAAAAATTACCGCTTGGGACGTTAGTCACGGAGGCACTTGTGAATAGAGCGGGAGAATTGGCTAACTATCTGGAACTCGCTGAATTCTATGAACAAGGGGAATGGGAGGACGTAAAAAGGGCTGCGGGCAAGATGTGCATTGCAGAGAATCTAATTCCTAATATTTACTTAGAAGCCTGTTCATGGGCCAATGAGTTTGTTTTCTAACTGTCCTTCGGATTAATAACAATGCGGATAGGACATACCGGATTCTGAAGTTGTCGCCTGTGTGGTGACTCGGATATAAGTTTACGCGCCCTGTCCTTCCCGCCCCCGATAACGGAATTCGAGGGCAGGCTCCGGCGGGAATCCAGAAAAATCAAAGGACTGGATTCCGGGGCAAGCCCGGAATGGCGCAACATATATAAAGAACTGTTTGGGACGGTACACTAAATTATCGGAGAAGCGGGCGGTTATCAGAATGTTCCACGTGGAACACTAAGCAAAAACAAACTGACCTCTACCTTAATCAATTGGAACCTCCCGTTGCATCAGCATGTGTGTTAACATAAAAGCTCTTACGTCAATAATAAACGATAGGACATTATGAATTTGCTTTATCTCGATAACAAAATCTTTTTCCTGATAAACCGTGGAATCGCTAATCCTCTGCTTGATGGAGCTATGTCTTTTTTGTCCTCACGAGGCTATGCATTACTCCTCCCATTTCTTATATATATGTTCTGGACAGCCTCCAGGGAGGACCATAAGCGCAGCGGTTTCGACATCCCTGCTGTTCTAAATATAGCTATAATGTCGATACTTGCCGTGCTTTTAAGCGATTGGCTTGGGAATGAGATTAAAAATGCCATAATGAGGATCAGGCCGTGTAATGCACTTGAAAACGTCAGACTTCTCGCAGGGTGCACCCAGTCAGGCTCTTTGCCTTCGAATCATGCCGCAAATTCCTTCGCTTATGCGATTACTCTTTTTTATTTAACTCGCAACCGCATCGGGATCGCAGCTCGCCTATATCCGCTGGCTCTGGCAAGCCTTGTAGCCTTGTCACGAGTCTACGTTGGCGTTCATTACCCTTCTGACATTATAGCAGGGGCGCTCCTGGGCACAACAGTGTCGATTCTGCTTATTGTCCTCTATAAGTTTGCCCTGCGACGCTTCCAGACGAGTCCCGAGGCTACTGTTCTATTCGCCGGACTCACGGCAATCAGCGTCTTCAGAATTTTTTATATTCTGCACGGCCACCTCGATCTTAGCCCGGACGAGGCGCAGTATTGGGATTGGTCAAGAAGACTTGATCTGAGCTATTACTCTAAAGGGCCCATGATCGCCTATCTAATTTATATAGGCACTCATCTTTTCGGCAACACAGTTTTCGGGATACGGGTACTGGCCATTATTTTTTCGGCGTTAAGCAGTATCTATATATTCAAACTTGTTAATCTAATGTACGGGAATGATTCCCTGGAGCACGATATAACGAGGCCCCGGCGCTTTGCATGGCAAAGATCAGCCGCATTGCGGGTAGCTTTTGCATTTCAGGCTATCCCTCTGTTTGCCGCGTTTGGCGTATTATTCACTATAGATTCACCTTTTATCTTTTTCTGGATAGTCTCTCTTTATATTTTTTACAAGGCTACCTCAGAAGGATCCAAAAGGCAATGGATGAGTTGGATATTCTTAGGACTAACGGTAGGCTTTGGCCTGCTGACAAAGTACACGATGGCTTTTTTCCCTATGTGCGGCCTGTTGCTGCTCCTCCTTTCTGATAAGCGGTCACTGCTGAAGACACCCATGCCATATATTGCCTTACTTGTAAGCATTCTTGTATTTTCACCAGTTATCATCTGGAATGCTCAGCATAATTGGGTGACAATCAGGCACACTGCGGGACAAGCCCATATTTCAGATGGATTTGCCCTTTCGGTCAAAAGTTTTTTTGAGTTTTTAGGCTCTCAAATCGGTATTATCACTCCCCTATTTTTTTGTCTTATAATATTTGCCCTTTTCAAACTTTTCCTCTCAGACCGCCGTTTCCAATCAAAGTTTCTATTTTATTTTTCCATTCCTGTTCTTGGCTTTTTTTTGTTGAAAGCATTGCAGGGCAAGGTACAGGCGAATTGGGCAATGTTCGGATATATTACAGGAATCATTGCTGCAGTCCGGGTCTCTATTAGTGACCGGTCGAAAATCAAGCGAATCTTTTTTTCAACCTCTGTTGGTCTTGCGCTCTTCCTGACAGCAGTGAGTCACTATCCGTCAATAGTCAGACTGCCTCACAATCTCGACCCCTCTGCGCGGCTCAGGGGTTGGAAAGAGCTGGGCATCGAGGTCAGCAAACTCGCGGGACAAGCGCCGGATCGCGAAGTTTATCTTTTATTTTCAGATAGTTATCAGATAGCAAGTGAGCTGGCATTTTATGTGCGCGGCAATCCGGAAACATTTTCCATTAACCTCGGCAGAAGAATGGACCAATTTGATCTCTGGCCGGACATAAACGACAGGGCAGCAGGACTACGCCGGCAAACAGAACCTGCAGTGATCGGTGCAGTAAACGGGATATTTGTTCAGTCAGGCAACAGAGACATCCCCCCCGTGGTTGCACGCGCGTTCGATCATTTCACCAAGGATCTTTTTACGGTATATGAGCATGGCAGTATTCTTAGGGAATATTCTATATTTATTTGTTATAATTTCAAGAATCTAAATATTGCGAAACCGGAAACCTTCTAGGGAGTTACCAATGACTGTATCGATCGTGGTACCGTTGTACAATGAGGAAGAAAATGTAGAAATATTGCACGAAAGGATCATGGAAGTTCTTACAGGCAACAACATTGATTACGAATTAATCTATGTCGATGACGGCAGCATTGATAACACACTGCAGCTCCTCGACGCAGTGCAAAGCAGACATAAAAATATTATTGTCCTTAGTTTAAGAAGAAACTTCGGGCAGACCGCCGCATTCGCTGCGGGTTTTGATTTTGCGCGGGGAGATATTGTGATTACCATGGACGGCGATCTTCAGAATGACCCCAAAGATATCCCCAGACTCCTTGACGCAATGAAAGATTATGACCTTGTCAGCGGATGGCGCAAAAAAAGGAAGGACCCTTTCTTAACCAGACGACTGCCTTCAATCATTGCCAACTGGCTTATCAGCAAAGTTACAGGCGTCAGGCTCCACGATTACGGATGCTCTCTGAAGGCCTATCGCCGGGAGGTAGTAAAAAACCTGAGGCTCTATGGCGAAATGCACCGGTTCATTCCGGCAATGGCGAGCTGGTATGGGGCGAGGATTTCGGAAATTGAAACCACGCATTACCCGCGACTGAGGGGTAAGTCAAAGTACGGCATTTCGAGGACCATAAGGGTATTGCTCGATCTGATTACAGTGAAGTTCCTGCAGAGCTTTTCGACGAGGCCGATGCAGTTTTTTGGGCCCATGGGTCTTATGTTTTGCCTTTCCGGCTTTTGCATATCGCTCTATCTTTCGATTGATAAGCTCTTCAGGGGAGCTAACATAGGGGGCAGGCCTCTGCTGCTATTCGGGGTAGTCCTGATAATTGTCGGTGTACAATTTATCGGGATGGGACTCCTGGGCGAGATGCTGGTGCGGGTATATCACGAAAGCCAGAAAAAACCTATTTATGCCATAAAAAAGATTCTCGGTTCCAGTAAATGAATAAAACAAATTGATTAAGCAACTCGCTATTCTAATCGGTAAGCTATCGGTAAGCGTCATCCTGTTTTATTTTCTGATTTCAAAGGTTGGCGGAAAGACTATCCTGCATAATATACGGCTTCTTGACCCCGTAGCCTTTTTCGCAGCCGTAGGCTTATATTTCATTGCCTCCTTCATGTCTACCATGCGGTGGAAACTGCTGGTCCCTTATCAAAGCAAAACCTCAAGACTTTTCAGCATTTATATGATCGGTTCTTTCTTTAATACCTACATGCCGGGAATAATCGGTGGAGACGCTGTAAAAGTTTATTATTTGAACAAGGAATTGCACGCAACCCGAAGCGCTTCAGTAGCGCAGGAGCAGGAAGATGCAGCGCCGTCAGCGGCTGTCGCGATAGCTTCGGTGTTTATGGACCGCTACGTCGGCCTCGGCGCATTGCTCGCTCTCGGGATTATTGCCTTCCCCTTCGGCATCGGCTATCTTGAAAGGGCTTCGGTCAAATGGCCGGTAATCTGGTTCGTGCCGGCAGCAGCGTTAGTTTTTATTGGGTCAAGTCTTTTGATTTTCAAATTCAGAGTTGGGGAGCGCATGAAATTCCTTTTCAAAACCTCCCAGTACCTTCAGCTCTACCGCTCCAGGAAAGGTATCCTGGTCCGGTGTTTTATCTATTCCATACTAATTCAACTCATCATAATTTTGTCAGTATATGTCCTGGCAATGGGCATCTCACTGCACACCTCATTTCTATCACTCCTTATCTTTATGCCCATAATAACACTCGTATCTTTTTTGCCGCTTTCCATCTCTGGAATCGGCTTGCGGGAGGGCGCGTTTATATTTCTTCTCGGCTCAACAGGCATCCCTGCTGAAAAATCGATGACTCTTTCAATTATCTGGTTCACATCGGTATTTGTAGCAGGAGTTTGGGGTCTGTTCGAATATTTACGCTTTAAGACTATGTTTGGCAGAGAGGAAAAATAAAAACCGTTTCAGATCTCTTAAATTGTCTTTAAAAGGCTGAGTTTCATAGTATTCGAGAAGTCCAAGCCGCAGCGCCCGGTCGGTAAGCTTGAGTTTATATTTCTTTATTATGGCGTCTGCAATAAATTCAATATCTCCCCGCCTTTCACTTAACGGGGGGATATGTATGCTCACCGGGTTGAAGGCCTGTAATAATTTTGCGGAAAACCTCCCTTCCTTCGCCTCATCAATTATATTCTTCCTGGAGGTCAAAATGAATTTTATATTAAACGATTCCTGATGTGTCTCCCCTATCTTATAAAACTCATCTTTCCACAAAGTTTGCGCAAAGGAGTCTTGCTGCATCATAGGCATCATATCAATGTCTTTAAGCAACAGGGTGCCCCCGTCAGCCAGTTCCAGGGCTCCTTTATGTTTCTCAAAGCCAAAAACACCCCCCTTTGCACCGAAAAGCTCCAGATCGAAGGTATCACCATAAAGAGCAGCACAGTGTATTGAAAGGAAGGGTTTATTCTTCCTCGGGTTGTCAGGCCGGTATCGGAGGCCTAAAGCGAGCAGCCGCTTGCCGACACTGCGGTCACCAAATATAAAGATATTCCTGTCCTGACTGCTGGCCGCATAAACTTCTCTGAGAGATTTTTTCAGAGTTTCCGATTTTGTTAAAAAAGTGATGCCTTGCAGAAGAGTGTTCTCCGCATTACTTATGCATTGTTCGGACAGTCTTTCCGCGTTGAACTCCTTACAGGCGAGATCAAACTGACTGAGAATTTCAGCCAGTAATTCCTCAATTTCATTTTCAGGGATTTTGAAATACACCTTTGCCAACTCCCTGAATTTTTCCTGAGCCTCAACTATCGAAGGGAAAAGGAGTGCCCTGGCCGCGGCTTCTGCTGTTTCCACCAGTCGGAACATCTGCAGTGATTGGTGGGCAACTGAAAATCGGGAAGGATTTTCCGAAAGTCTGTCTCTTTGTCCATCCTTCGCATATATATTCAGCATCAAATCGATAATGTCCCGAAAGATTTTGGGCGAAGACATGTTCTTATCCAACTGGTCTATATGGTTCGTCTTAAACAGGCCTTCCTCTATAAATACCCTATGCTCTCCTGGCACCTTCAGCATAAGCTCCATTATCCTGTTGTAGCGCGGATAGGCCTTCAGCATCAGCAGCATGCCCACAGAAGGCAAAAGGCCGGTAAAAAAGGCCTCGTCTTCCTCTGCGATATCAACCCGTGCATTAATAAGTGCGGCCGTTCCGCCGGCTATACCTGCAAAGCACCAAAACAACCTGTAATCGTTGTCGAGGTAATGGTCCTGCTGCAGTATGAATCTCTCGACGCCTTCCGCACCTATAAGAGAAACGGCTTGAGAAATAGAAGTAATATCGCCTCTCTTGCTGACAGTATTTATATGCTTCAATAAAGAAAAGTACATACCTGGATCATATCTGAGCAAATCCGCCACCTTGCTGAGCGGCTCATCTTCATTTTGGATAAGGGCGCGAAGGGAAGAGACGGAGTGCTCGAAGACCGGCATATTCATAAATGTTATAATAATAAATTAATGCTTAAAGAGCAAGGTTTTAATGTCATAGTAATCGGCGCCGGCCATGCCGGATGTGAGGCTGCACTGGCTGCCGCCCGCATGGGCTTTAATACATGCATGTTCACTACCAACCTCGATACTATTGCGCACATGTCATGTAATCCGGCAATAGGAGGACTCGCAAAAGGTCATCTGGTAAGGGAGATAGATGCCCTGGGCGGTGAGATGGCCAAGGCTACCGATAAGGCAGGCATCCAGTTCAGAATGCTTAATCTCTCAAAAGGTCCTGCTGTATGGTCTTTGCGTGCCCAGGCTGACAGGGTGCTCTACAAACTCTTTATGCGGAGGTCTGTGGAGAACCAGACAAATCTTACGATAAAGCAGGGGTTGGTCGAAAAAATAATTGTTGAAAACAACGCCGTTACAGGAGTAATGACCTCGCTCGGCACCTTTTATGGCGCAAGCACGGTCATTGTAACCACCGGGACCTTTTTAAAGGGACTCATTCATATAGGTACGGACAGCTATCCGGCGGGAAGGGCAGGTGAGTTTCCTTCTATTGGGCTGTCAGACTCGCTACGTGAGATCGGACTGAAAATGGGACGCCTGAAAACAGGCACACCTCCCCGTCTCGATGGAAGGAGCATCGATTTTTCGAAAACTACTCCTCAATGGGGCGATGACCCCCCAATTCCTTTTTCCCATTCAACAGAAGCAATCACCAACCCGCAATTGCCCTGTCATATTACATACACTAATAAAAAAACCCATGAAATAATCCTGGGCAATCTTGACAGGTCGCCTCTTTACAGCGGGCGCATTAAAGGCATCGGCCCAAGATATTGCCCCTCGATTGAGGACAAGGTGGTAAGGTTCTCAGACAAGGAGAGGCATCAGGTCTTCCTCGAGCCTGAGGGTTTGGAGACAACCGAATATTATGCCAACGGCATCTCTACAAGTTTGCCTTATGATGTACAGCTTGATCTTGTAAGGAGCATTGAGGGGCTGGAGCATGCTGAGATAATGAGGCCCGCGTATGCTATAGAGTATGATTTTGTTTATCCCACGCAGCTTAAACACAGCCTGGAAGTGAAGGGTGTAGACGGGCTTTTCCTCGGGGGGCAGATTAACGGGACCTCAGGATATGAAGAGGCCGCTGCGCAGGGGTTAATGACTGGTATCAATGCGGCGCTTAAACTGAAAGGCGAACAGCCTCTGGTCCTGGGACGCGATGAAGCCTATATCGGGGTGCTTATCGATGATCTTGTCACAAAAGGTACAAAGGAACCTTACCGGATGTTCACCTCAAGGGCAGAATACCGGTTGCTCCTGAGACATGACAACGCGGACTTCCGGCTCCTCGAAAAGGGCTATGCTATAGGGCTGGCCGCTAAAGAAGTTTATGAGCGTTTTCTGAGAAAGAAAGAGCTGCTGGATGGAGAGCTGTGCAGGCTGAAAAGGGAACGGGTAAAACCCTCAGCCGAGCTGAATGGGCTTTTGACGTCCCGTGGGGCCTCAACACTGACCGAGAACATTGCGCTCGAAAAATTACTGAAGAGGCCTGAAGTAAAATACAGTGAAATAAAAAAGCTGGCGCCCTCTCCCGAGATACTTACCCCTGAGATCGAAGCCCTGGTTGAAATACGGGTCAAATATGAAGGCTATGTGCAAAAACAAATAGAGCTTGCCGGAAGGTTTAACAAATTCGAGTCAAAAAAGGTTCCTCCTGCTTTCGATTATTCTTCAATCCCCGGCCTTTCCAGAGAGGTCATAGAAAAACTTCGTGAGGTGCAGCCTGAAACCATTGGACAGGCAGGCAGGATACCGGGCATTACACCAGCTGCGGTATCGATACTATTGGTGGCAGTAGAACGGTTTTGGAAACAGAGCAGGAACTCCTGAGCAAAGGGCTGTTAGAACTGGGCGTCGGTGTCGAGGAAGACACTGTTGTCCGGTTTTTGAGCTATCTGTCTGAATTAAAAAAATGGAACCGTGCTTATAATCTTACCGCTTTAAAGAATGACAGGGACATTATCATAAAGCATTTCTTCGATTCATTATTATTTCTCAAAGCCTTTCCCGAAGACAGCGGCAATATTTGCGACATCGGCAGCGGCGCAGGCTTTCCCGGTATCCCCATCGCGATTGTCAGGCCGGATATTTCCATTACCCTGGTCGAGCCGTCCCGGAAGAAATGCGCCTTTCTCAGGAACATAAAAAAGGTCATTAACCTGAATAATGTCGCAGTGCTTGAAGCGCGGGTTGAGGATATAAAAGATTCCGACTTTAATATAGCTGTTACTCGGGCGCTGTTCAGCATCAGCGAGTTTATCAAAAAAGCAAAACATGTGGTAAAAAAGAACGGCTGCTTTATAGTCAGTAAAGGGCCAAAGTTTCAGGATGAACTGGGGGAAATGCCTCCTCACGCTCATTTCGAGCATATTACAGTCACTCTGCCGTTAACCACATTGCAGAGGCATTTGATAAGAGTTGCCAATGGCTAATCAGGGGAAATCTTAGTCGCTCTCTTACATCTCCTTCTGCACTCTTGTCCTGAGGGGTTTTGACTATTTCAAGTATGTATCGTTAAAATAAAACCCGATGAAAGCTCCCGACATAGAATTAGAATATTTGATGGAGCATTCCGAGGAGGCCCTTAGGCTTGATGTCAAAACCAATATTGACCAAGTGATCAAGCAGGCGCAGTGGGCAGGGATCGGACCCGGCATGCGTGTCGCTGACGTCGGCTGCGGGTCTGGTAAAACAACATTTGCCTTGTACGGAATGGTACAGCCGGATGGATCGGTTGTAGGTATCGACGGGTCGCAACAGAGAATCCATTATGCGCAACAGAACTATTCTTCAGAAGGCATCGAATACATAAAAAGAGACGTCCACGGGCCCCTCGATGATCTCGGGAAATTTGACGCGGTCTGGGTACGGTTTTTTCTGGAATACCACCGCGCTGAAGCCTTCGAGTTGGTTAGAAATATTTCGGAAATGGTAAGACCGGGCGGAACATTGTGCCTCATCGATCTTGACCGCAATTGCCTAAATCATTATGGGATATCCGACCGGCTAATGCGAACAATTCTACACGCAGTAAAGATACTCGAAGAAGAAAAGAACTTCGATCCCTATATGGGGGCAAGACTCTTCGGATTTATTACCGAGTTGGGGTACGAGGACATAGCATACGATGTGAGCGCTCACCACTTCATATACGGCGAGCTTAAGGACGCCGACGCCTATAACTGGCTTAAAAAAATGGAAGTGGTTGCTCTTAAAACGAACTGTACGTTTGATGAATACAAAGCCGGCTACGAAGGATTCAAGCAAGAGTTCTATGAGTATATGACCAACCCCAAACGCTTTATCTACACGCCTGTTTTCTGCGTAAAAGGACGAAAGCCGGCTTAAAACCAAATACCACCCGCGACGGCTTAGAAAAGCCTCTGGTTTTCCCGATTGAATACATTAAAGAACGCGTCCAGGACTCTGCCATCGAAGTGTTCGTCTCTTTCGCTTTTCAGCAGCTCGAAAGCGTCATTAAGCGGCATTGGTTCCCTGTAGTGTCTTTTTGATGTGACGGCTTCAAAAACGTCTGCAACAGCCAGGATGCGGGCGCCGAGAGGTATTTGTTCTCCTTTAAGTCCATCAGGGTAGCCTTTGCCGTTATACTTTTCATGATGCGCCCCGGCTATCCGCGGGACTTCCCTGTATATACCTTCAAAATTTATCTGTTCGAGGATTTCCCGTGTCTTTGATGCGTGTTTCTTTATTTCTTCATATTCTTCTGCAGTGAGACGCCCCTCTTTTTTCAGTATTGCATCTTTTACGGCTATTTTCCCGTAATCGTGCAGAAGCGCTGCTACGCGTATCATCTCGCAATAGTCCTTGCCGAGGCCCATTTCCCTGGCGATATTGACAGCATGCTTGGTCACGTCCTCGGAATGTCCTGCGGTAAGAAAATCGCGCGCGTCAATGCTTGCTGCCAGCACCTGTAGTATGTCATGGAACTGGCGTTCCTTAACCTCGATGAGCAGGGCGTTTCTGATGCTTATCGCTATCTCAGGCGCTATTCCCATTAAAAGGCTTATATCGCTCTGCACCAACGGTCTTTTTGTTTTTATGTTATCCACTGCGAGGACACCCAGGCACTCATGCTCGAATATAATGGGGCAGCATATGAATGATTTGGCGCCCATGCTGCGGACGAACGATAGGCTATGGGGTGTCAGGTCATGCTGTATTTCATCCACATCATTGATCAGAAAGGAGCGGTGTTCGCGGTAGCATAGAGCGAAGACTCCCCGGGATGCACGATTGGTGAGGTTGAAACTTGCGTGCATCAGCGCCTTAAATTGGTCGCTATTGTAACCATAGCCGGTACGGTAAGCAAGCTCTGTTTTTTCCCGATTTGCAAGGAAGATGGCTCCACGATCGTATGAGAGCCTTTTTTGCAGGACATCGGTGACACTGGCGAGGATTGCTTCGACATCGAGCTGCTTGCTGAGCGCCATGCCGATTTCATTGATCAACAGGGCGTGATTGTAGTTAAGGTCTATGTGCTCAAGCAGTTCATCTGATGAAGTATTGACGTTGTGAAGAGCCTCTTTGAACTCTTTGACCTCAAGACGCATGGAATAAAACGTGAGGGCACAGAGACTAAGCGCTGATACGGGAAGACCTGCAACGAGCGTAACGTGGGGGTTATAAAGATAAAATCCTGCGCACAGCGCGGCAAGGGCTGCTGCTGCGTAATTACGGCGCCTTCTCATGAGGGCTGCGTGAGACTCCGGCCATGATATCACATAGCGGCAGCATTTGCCGCCTTTATGCAGACATTCTTCGTGTTCTATAACAGGCAGACTATAATTGAAAATAGAAGTGGCCGCTTCGAAGAAACCCATACGGTTTTGGCACTGGTAGGGCTTCTCATTGACTCCTTGTATGTTGTAAACAGTGATTTCGCAGGAGGTCGCTGAGAGCTTCTTCCATTTATATTGTGATGCCCTGGTGAAATTTGGAGAGACCTTCCCTAGCATCTCGTATCCCCTTGATGGACTAAACAGACTCAGGAAGTATTGCCGCATTGCGCCCATCGCTTCAGGTGATGCGGCGAATCTTCCCGCCTCCCGGGCGATGTTTTTATTGCCGGTCAGCTTAACGAGTTTTTCGTGAAAACTGTCTACCTGGTGTTGGTTGAACCAGTGCGCTTCATCAAGGATCTGGTACATCTCCATCCCGGCATAACTCAGCAACTCCCTGATATTGATGTAGCTGTAATTTTTTTTGATCATGTCGATATATACGACGATAATGCGGCTTGAATAAAGCGGCTGGAAGTCGATAGAAGATGCATGTTCCTCCACTTTGAAAAGTGGCATTAAGTCAAGATTGCGCTTATTCATGACGCCCTTTATTGTATAAGTTATCCATGAACTTGAGATAGTCGTCCAAATACTGCAAGTCAAATATGCAGAGATTGTAGCGCTTCTGGAAGAGGTCTTTATTGTTTTGCCCGTAATGGGCAGGGAAAAGAAGGACAGGAATTGACTCCTCGGCATAGAACTTCGAAAGAGCAGAGAGCACGGAATTAATGGTTGCCGGTGTTACATTATCACTGTCGAGCACGAACACATGGATGCAGTTTGTAACTTCCGACATGTTCAGGCCGGCATCCGAGACCATCACCACGAAGATAGCCTTCACTTCCCTCCCTTTTTTCAAGGTAAACAAATGCCGCTCGCGGTGAAATCCTATCTTCTTGTACTCATCATTCAATCCGTGGGCATAGAGCATGTGCGGCTCAAGGTCGAGTGCGCTGAGCATCAGCCCCGAGGAAAAGCGTTCGCAAAATTGTGCAAGCTCGCCGAGGTCGTCCTCGACTGTTTCTCTGAGTTGCAGTCCTTCACGGATTAACTCGCCTGGGACGAAACTCTTATTGAAGTAGAAATAGCCGAATGAGTAGATGGAGCATTTATTGGGGTCGTTGACTGCCTTGATGCAACCGTTATAAATTTGATCAGAAAAACGGTTCTCCGGTCTGTAGTAGCCTATGATGAAGGACATCTGTGTTGCGTAGAACAAATGAAAGTCATTAAAGTTGCGGTATGACTGGTTCATGACTTCGAGACCTGCGCGGTTATAGTGCGAGCGGCTTGCGTGATGCTGATTGATCCAGGTATGTTCATAAACTCTCAGCGTTGTCATATGCGCCTGTATTCTTCCACGCTCCTGGTGGATGTAGTGGCGGGCTATATGGGGATTCGCATAGAGCTTCTTGAAAGTTTCCTTGAACTGCTCTTTTTTTGTCTGCATCAGGGCGTACTTGCTTGGGTAGATAAAGCCTGTTTCGAAAAAAAATCTCCAGAGCTCATCGAGGTCAACCCTCGTGGAGACGTATGATTTCTGGTCTTTGGCGTGATGGAGCAGTGAGGAAAGCCGCAGCTGGTCATTCATGTCCATGTCGATAGCAGCTATGCCGCTCCTGGCCAACAACTGGTTGTTATCATCCTTGGCAAGGCTCCGGTGGATCACCTGAGCTTTGCAAGAAATCGTGAGGTCGCCGGCGAGTTCTATGCTGACTTCAGGGAGTATCATGCCGGGGACGAGGACGGAGTCCTCGAAAGACTCTTCGACCAGAAATCCGCCTGCTGATAGATTGCTGACTTCCAGGTTGATAAGCTTGCCGGTGAGGGGATGTGTAAAGACTATGTTAGGGGAGGTATGTATTTTCTGCCTCTGGCTTCTGTAATTTCTCGGTTTGTACCTCTGTATTGTTTGCTCCAGGGCTTCGAGCGCGAGGATTCTTTTTTTCTGGCTGTTTGCATGTTTGATAATGCGGCAGTTGCCGGAATAGAGAATTTCTCCGCCGAAACAGCTGAATATCATAATGATGACGTTCGCCTCGGGATTCAGCAATTTAAAGGTTGAAGCAGGCGGTTTTTCAAGGATCTCAATGCTGAACGAAAGGGAGCTGAAATCGACGAGTGATCCCTGAAATTTAATGCCGGATTGAATAACGTCGACAGGAATGTTATTGCAGCGGTGTCTGCGTACCTTTCGCACTTTCTGTTCGAAACAGCTTTCCGATAGCGTAAGTGTTATATACTCTGGCTGGATGATGTTTACCTTCGGCTGTGCGAACAAGAGGTTCTTCCCATCGGTCAGTCGTAAATCCACGAATTCATAGTTTGCGAGCTTACTCTGTAGCTGTGCGCCTGGGTTTTTCCATTTGCAAGTGATCGAGTCCCCGCTGCATGGTTGGGGGAGTGCGGCTACAGGCAGTAATGTATTATAGCGGCTGTGCCTGAATCTGAGTATTACGGTTTCGTCCTGGAAGTGAACGTAATTGAGAGCGTTGATGAGTCGCTGCCGCGTTATTGCCTTGCACGACCCATCGATGCTTGCAATATCGAGTTGCTCCACCAGGTTCGCAACTTGGTTGCCCTCCTGGCCGGTCGCTTCGTTCTTCATAGATAAAGTAAATTAGCACAAAAACAAAGAAATTGCTATCGTACTTTGTTACATATATGGAATAGTATAGGCGGGTTGCTTCAGAATTCTTCTCTTAGCGCAGCGCCTTGTTGAGCGCTTTTGCCAAAATCTCAATTTCGCTGTCCCGCACTGTTCTTGCGTCAATGATCAGGGCATCCTCTTTTATCCTTGTAATTACGGGCGGGTTGCCGTGTCTCAACCGGTCATCGAGTTTGTTAACAGACAGCTTGACCGGTTTAATAGCAACCGCATATGTCTCAAATTCAACTTCGGGCAATGCGCCGCCGCCAGACTGTGACGCGTCCCTGATGACATCTGTCTTTACAATATCGTTGTGTGAAATACCAAGCTCCGACTTTAATTGCGATGCTATCCTCTCTGCCCTTTCCCTTATTTTTTCAGTGTCCTGCAAAAGCATGCTCAATGTCGGAATCTGCATTCTGGCTTTGTCCTCATCGAGGTAACACCTGAGCACAGCCTCAAACGCAGACAGGGTCAACTTATCGATCCTGACAGCGCGCATAAGAGGGTTTTTAGAGATTAGTTCTATCAGTTTGGTTTTGCCTACTATCACTCCGCCCTGAGGTCCGCCGAGAAGCTTGTCTCCACTGAATGTGATTATATCAATCCCTGTTCTGACAGTCTCCTGAACAGTCGGCTCTGAATGAATGCCGTATGGCTTAAGGTCCACAAGGCAGCCGCTGCCGAGATCAAACATTACGGGGATTCCATACTTCTTCCCGAGGGCAACCAGTTCATCATTTGCGACGGATTCGGTAAAACCGGCAATACGGAAGTTTGATTGGTGGACTTTCAGGAGTAAGGCTGTCTTTTCATTTATAGCCTGTTCATAGTCGTGGAGGTGTGTCTTGTTGGTAGTGCCCACCTCCTTTAGAATAGCGCCGCTGCTGCTCATTACATCGGGTATCCTGAAAGAACCGCCTATCTCAACCAGCTCACCCCTTGAGACAATAACTTCCTTTCCTTTTGCTAAAGAAGAGAGGCAGACAAACACAGCGGCGGCATTGTTGTTCACCACGAGACCGGCCTCTGCGCCGGTAATATCCGTCAGCAACCTTTGCAGGTGTGAATATCGCTTGCCCCTCCGTCCCTGTTCCAGTTCATACTCCAGATTTGAATAACCGCAGGCTATGGTCCTCACATTTTCGAGGATTTCTTCTGAAAGTACGGATCTTCCAAGGTTAGTATGAATTACCACCCCTGTTGCGTTAATCACCCGCTTAAGGCTGATCTCATATAGTTTTTCCAATAAGGTTTCTATCTCGACGAGCATTTTTTCGATGGAAACTTCTTTGATTTCGTCTGTTCGAATCGCCTGTCGGTAACGTTCTATAACATCACGAATGGATCTGATGACGTAACGCCTTGGAAAAGATTGCTGCCACAAGACGCCTTTTTCCGTCTTCAGAATTTCATCAACCGCCGGCAACGATGCCAATATAACCTGTTCATTTGTCATTTCGCCCTCAGGAACCTAATAGAGTTTTTGTTCCAAAAACGTAAAACTATTGTACCCTTTTACCGGAGATTGCGCAACAAAAGCGGCGTGAGGGCTAATAAGGGCTTTCAATGGGCCGACCCTGTGTGCTATATTATGTTTCGTCTATGAAAATTGCGATTACAGGCAAAGGCGGAGTAGGGAAAACAACGCTTTCCGCAGTTCTGAGCCATCTATTTGCTACTGATGGAAAGCGAGTGATTGCTGTTGACGCTGACCCTGACGCAAACCTCGCCCAGGCCCTGGGCATCAAGCCTGCCGATATGGAACGCATCAAGCCAATAGGTGAGATGGCCGAACTGATTGAAGAGAGAGTCGGCGCAAAACCGGGACAGCCTGGCGCAATGTTCAAGCTTAATCCGCGTGTTGATGACCTGCCGGAAGACTTCGGGTTCAGGATAGGCAACATAACTCTTCTCATAATGGGGAAATCAAAAGCAGCTGCCTCAGGCTGCTATTGCCCAGAACACGTTTTTTTAAGAAGGCTTCTCAAGCATCTCATTGTCGAGCGTGATGAGGTTGTTATTGTCGACATGGAGGCCGGGATAGAGCATCTCACCAGGGGCACGGCAGAAGCGGTTGATGGCTTCATCGTTGTTGTTGAGCCTGGACAGAGGAGCATCCAGACTGCCTCAACAGTGAAAGAACTGGCAAAAGGGCTCGGCGTGAAGAACGTCCTTGTTGTAGCCAATAAGGTGAGAAACGATGCGGATATACAATTCCTCAGGGACCATCTTGGAGGCATGGAACTGTTGGGCGCGATGAGATTCAGCCAGCAGGTAATGGATGCCGACGTGAAAGGCATATCTCCCTTCGAGGCCCCGGACATTGTTGAGGACATAAGGCACGTCAAAGAGCGCCTCGAAAGCTCTTTAGCTCCTTAGGGAGGTCTGAGCACTTGTCTACCGCAGTCAAAGAGAAGCTCCTTATAAGAAAAGAAGTTATTTCGCGGCGAGATGCTCTCAGCTTAAGTGTCAGGAAGGCAAAGGACGAAATCATAAGGAGTCGGCTGCTGGCGCTGCCTGAGTTTATAAAAGCCCGGACCATACTTTTTTACGCCTCTTTCAGAAGTGAGGTTGATACCATTGAACTTTTGCGGAACAGCCTCCTCAACAATAAAACCATCCTCCTCCCAAGAGTTGATGTGCAAAACTCCAGCCTGACGCTTTATGAAATACGCACTATGGCGGACCTTGCTCCAGGTTGTTACGGAATTCTTGAACCCGCGGCAAATGGAAATAACAATATACCTGACGCCGGTATCGACCTGATGATTATCCCCGGAGTAGCTTTTGATGAACACTGTAACCGCCTGGGATATGGAAAAGGCTATTACGACAGACTGCTGTCTCATAAAAACGCCCTTGCTGTAGCACTGGCGTACGAGGAGCAGATAGTCGCGCATATCCCAGCGGATGCACATGATATAAAAATGGATAGAATCATTACTGATAAAAGGATAATACAGCGCTATGAACAGTAAAAAAATAATGGAAGGCATCAGATTAGTCCTGGAAGGAATAGGTGAGGACAAGCGCAGACCCGGTCTTAAGGCCACCCCCGAACGCGTGGCTAAAATGTACGCAGAGATCTTTGCGGGCCTCGAAATGTCTGCGGATGACCTTCTCCTGCCGATAAAGGGTGAGACCCACGACGAGATGGTGATGCTGAAAGATATTCCGTTCTATTCCGTATGCGAACACCACCTGCTTCCTTTTTTTGGAAAAGCGCACATTGCGTACATACCTTCAGGCAAAATAGTTGGGCTTAACGAATTGCCCAGGGCGCTTGAGCATCTTGCCAAAAGACCTCAGGTCCAGGAGCGGCTTACTGCCCAGCTTGCTGATATGATCATGACTAAGCTCAAACCCAAAGGCTGCATGGTGGTTATCGATGCAGAGCATCTTTGCATGAGCATGAGGGGAATTAAGAAGCCGGGAGCCCGGACCGTCACCTCTGCAGTGAGAGGGATCTTCAGAACAAAACAGAGTACCAGGGAAGAAATGCTTGAACTCATAAAGAGAAACTATTAATTAAGGAGGGTCATTTTATGTCTGCAAAAATTATTAGCGGAACAGAAGTCGCAGCGGAGATCAGGGAGGAACTCAAGAAGGATGTCGCCCAACTGAAAGAAAAGCACGGGGTCGTACCCGGATTGGTAACTATCCTGGTGGGCCAAAATCCAGCCTCGGTCAGTTATGTTACAGCCAAACAGAAAACAGCACATGAGCTTGGTTTCTTTTCTATCCAGGACAGCCAGCCTGAAAATCTGTCTGAAGCAGACCTGCTCAAACTTGTAGATAAGTATAACAAGGACCCGAAAATACATGGCATTCTCGTCCAGCTCCCACTTCCCAAGAGCGTAAATGAAAAGAAAGTCCTCACTGCTATCGACCCGGATAAGGATGTCGATTGCTTCCACCCGGTAAATGTCGGGCGGCTGATGATAGGCGGAGCAGAGGCAAAGTTCCTGCCCTGTACGCCGGCAGGCATACAGGAGTTGATCGTCCGCGCCGGTTTCGAGACATCAGGCGCCGAAGTCGTTGTCGTCGGACGCTCCAACATAGTCGGCAAGCCCATCGCAAACATCATGCTCCAGAAAGGCAGGGGCGCCAATTCCACAGTCACCATTGTGCATACCGGAACGAAAAATCTCGAAGCCCACTGCAAGCGCGCCGACATCCTTATTGTCGCCGCAGGCGTGCCCGGTCTTGTGAAGCCTGAATGGATAAAGCCAGGTTCTTGCGTCATCGATGTAGGTGTCAACCGGGTCGGTGAAAAAATAAGCGAGAAAACCGGCAAGCCGATACCGATCCTGAAGGGAGATGTCGACTTTGATGCGGCCAAGGAGATAGCCGGTGCAATTACGCCTGTGCCTGGCGGCGTCGGTCCCATGACAATTACTATGCTTATGAAAAACACTGTTGTGTCAGCAAAAATGCACGCAGGAATAATATAAGGCTCAGGGGACACAGAGGGGTCTGGATCCTCGGGCAAAAACAGGCTGACCCACCACAAAAATGGTGAATTCCCGCCTGTTTTTGTCATTGAAAAAGCGTGGTAATAGATGTTATATTAATAGAGGTATTTAATTTTTTAATTCTTGTTAGGAGTGTCATATGCCGGTCACAGCAATACAATATAAAGCCGAAGTCTCAAAAACGCTGCTTCAGGAAGTCATGGAGCGTTCAGGCCAGGACCTAAATGCCTGTTACCAGTGCCGCCGTTGTGCAGCCGGATGTCCTGTTGGTGACGTGACGGGTGTAACTCCTGACCGCCTGATCCGCATGATCGTTTTGGGCGACACAGAGGGCGCTATGAACAACAAGCTCGTCTGGCAGTGTGTGGCTTGCTATACCTGCGGTACTCGTTGCCCGAACAATATTCACACGGCGCGGATCACTGAAGCGCTTAAGCAGATGGGGAAAGAGGCGCATCTTAAGCCTTTGGCCCCGAAGATTGCGAATTTCCACGGTTCCTTTCTGACCTCGACCTCCCATTTCGGGCGGATGAATGAGATCGAATTTATGGGCATTTATGAATTCAGGAATGCCAAAGATGAACTACGGGGAGGCGGAGGGTTAAAGGCTATTATAGAGGAGATGAAAAACCAGTCTCGGCTTGGAAAGTCAATGATGAAGCTCAAGAGAATGCACTTCGGCTTCGACAAAGTCAAAGGCCTGTCCGAAGTGAAGCGCCTGTTTAAAAAAGGAACGGAAAAATAAGATGAACATAATGCCAGGACCGGCATCACTGCCGGCCTTCGTTTTGAGGTAATAATATGGAAATGGCATATTATCCGGGATGTTCGCTCCACGCCTCCAGTGCTCTGTATGATATTCAGTGCAGAGAGGTTCTCGGACGTCTCGGCGTGGATCTTAAAGAGATTACGGACTGGAACTGCTGCGGCGCTACTTCTGCCGCGAAGACCAACGATTTTGTTTCTATGGCGCTGCCGGCCCGAAATTTAGGCATCGCCGATGCGGGCGGTTTTACGGAGATGGTGATACCTTGCGCTTCCTGTTACAGTCGAACACTCCTCGCTCAGAAGGCCCTCGAAACCGATAAAGATCTAAGAGAAAAAATCAATGCCGAACTTTCCGCCAAGGTGCAGGGGAAGATCAGGCTTTTGTCCATTCTCGATCTTCTGGTGGAGAAGGCTGAATCCGGAGATATAGGTTCAAAGGCGCCCAAGAAACTTGAAGGTCTTATCCCAGCATGCTATTATGGCTGTCTTCAGACCCGTTATCCTGCGGATATTCAGCTTACTGATAGTGTGGAGAATCCGCAGGCAATGGAGACTGTTTGCAAGGCGCTTGGAGCCAAGGCAATTGATTGGGGCTATAAGACCGATTGTTGCGGAGCTTCGGCCTCGGTCAATGATACCGATGTCTCACTTAAGCTCATGTCCAACATCCTGAAGGACGCTGTTGCGCGCGGGGCAAATTGCCTTGTCACTACATGCCCCATGTGCCAGATGAACATGGATGCCTATCAGAACGATGCAGGTGAGAAGTACGGAATAAGTGAAAGACTGCCTGTCTATTTTATCACCGAGCTTATCGGAGTCTCTATGGGCATCGGCGCCGTCGAGCTTCAGCTCGACAGGCATTTCGTGGAAGCAACAGCACTTTTGAGAGGATTGAAATTATTATGAGCGATAAACTTTCTTCACATAAAAAAGGATCCGTACTTGTAGTAGGCGGCGGAATAGGCGGCATGCAGGCTTCCCTCGACCTTGCTGACAGCGGATTTAAGGTCCACATGGTCCAAAAAGAGCCGTCCATTGGCGGTACCATGGTTATGCTCGATAAGACCTTCCCTACTGGCGACTGTTCCATGTGCATGATTTCACCCAAAATGGTGGAGGTGGGCAGGCACCTGAATGTCGATATCCATACATTGGCCGAAGTCGTGTCTGTCGAAGGTGAAGAGGGAGATTTCAAGGTAAAGATCAGGCTTGCGCCGCGGTATGTTGATCCTGCCAAATGCACAGGTTGCGGGGAGTGTGAGGCCCAATGCCCCAAAAAAATACCAAGCGAGTTCGATCAGGAGCTTGGCAATCGCAAGTCCATCTATGCGCTGTTTCCCCAGGCTGTTCCCAACACCAGGGCTATTGATGAGCGGTATTGTCTTTTTCTCACAAGTCGTAAAAAAGGCGCTAAAAAGGACGTTTGCAAGAAATGCGAAAAGGTTTGTAAAGCCGGAGCCATCAACTATGATGACAAGGGGCAGGAAATTGAAGTTAATGTCGGTTCAATAATCCTTGCGCCGGGTCTCGACCGTTACAATGCAAAAGTGAGGGGCGAACTCGGACTGGGCCGCTGGCCGAATGTAGTCACGTCCCTCCAGTTTGAGCGTATCCTTTCAGCATCAGGTCCGTTTAAGGGCGAAGTGAAGAGACCCTCTGACGATAAGCATCCAAAGAAAGTGGCCTGGATCCAGTGCGTCGGCTCCCGGGACCCTCACAATGCAAACCCGTGGTGCTCATCGGTTTGCTGCATGTATGCAACCAAGCAGTCGATTATTGCCAAGGAGCATGACAAGAATATAGAGCCTGCTATTTTCTATATGGACATGAGGGCTTTTGGTAAGGATTTTGATAAATATGTTGAGCGGGCCAAGAACGAATATGGGGTGCGTTATCAGCGCGCCATGGTTTCCGCTGTCAGGGAAAACCCCGGATCCGGAGACCTTGTTCTGCGTTACGCAGCAGAAGACGGCAGCCTCATCGATGAGACATTTGAGCTGGTCGTTCTGTCCATTGGATTCGAACCGCATAAGGATGCGGTTGAGTTCGCGAAGACGTTCGGAATCGAACCCAATGCGTACAAGTTTGCGAAGACATCGCCGCTCGCCCCGGTGGAGACCACCCGAAAAGGGGTTTTCGTGACCGGCACCTATCAGGGGCCCAAAGATATCCCGGACACCGTAATGCAGGGAAGCGCCGTAGCCGGCGAAGCAATGGCACTTCTGGCAGAAGCGCGCGGGACCGAAACCATCAAGAAAGAACTGCCTCCGGAAAAGGATGTTGTGGGAGAACAGCCGAGGATCGGCGTCCTCGTTTGCCACTGCGGGATAAATATTGCCTCGACGGTCAACGTTGAAGAAGTGGTCGAGGCGGTAAAAGACCTTCCAGGGGTGGTCTTTGCTACTAATACGCTTTACGCCTGCTCCCAGGATACCCAGGAATTCATCAAACAGACGGTAAAAGAGAAAAACTTAAACCGGCTGGTCGTGGCCTCCTGTACCCCGAGGACCCATGAGCCTCTGTTCCAGGAGACTATCCAGGATGCCGGCCTGAACAAATATCTCTTTGATCTGGCTGATATCCGCGAGCAGTGTTCCTGGTGCCACATGGGGCATAAGGAAGACGCAACCAAAAAAGCGATCCGGATCGTCAAAATGGCTATTGCCAAATCGCGGCTTCAGGAGCCGATCAAGACCGAAACCGTCGGGGTAACTCCTGCATGTTTGATTATAGGGGGCGGCATAGCCGGTATGACTGCGGCTCTCTCAGTTGCAGACCAGGGGTTCCAGGTCAGTATTGTGGAGAAGGAAAATGAGTTGGGCGGACTGGTCAGGAATCTATACCGTACCCTTGAGGGTAACGATGTGCAGGAGTTTCTTAATTCCAGAATCGGACAGGTCCGGTCCCATCCGAAGATCAAGGTATTCACAGGTACGGAAGTGACGAATACCGATGGCTTTGTCGGCAATTTCAAGACGACCCTTACTGATGGAACGGAATTAAGCCACGGTGCAATCATACTCGCGACCGGCGGCATTGAATACGAGCCGACGGAATATCTCTATAAGGAAAGCGATCAGGTGGTTACCCAGCGGGAGCTCGAAAAGAAGATCGCCGCAGGGGCCATTTCGAAAACCGGAGAAAGTTTTGTGATGATCCAGTGTGTCGGGTCGCGTGAGGAGCCGAACCAGTATTGCTCACGTGTCTGCTGCCAGGATGCGATAAAGAACGCTGTTGCGATAAAAGAGAAGGACCCGTCAGCACAGGTATTTATCCTTTACAGAGATATGCGCACTTACGGACTGCGCGAAGATTATTATAAAAAAGCCCGCGAACTTGGAGTAATCTTCGTGCGGTACGATGTCAACATGAAGCCTCAGGTCGCAAAGGCCGGGAACGGAATCAGCGTAAAAACCTGGGATTATATGCTGAACAGGGAATTGAACATTGATGCCGACTGGGTGGTTCTTTCAGCCGGGTTCAGGCCCCATCCCACTACCGAAAAGGTTGGTGCGATGTACAAGGTCACCCGCAACCCTGACGGTTATTTCCTCGAGGCCCATGTGAAGCTCCGTCCTGTTGACTTCCCGAGCGAGGGGATTTTCGTTGCAGGGCTTGCGCATGCGCCGAAGAACCTTGACGAGACAATCACCCAGGCGTTGGCTTCAGCGGGACGCGCAGGAGTGGTGCTGTCGCACGAACGGCTGGCGATTTCAGGAATCATCGCAAAGCACAGAAAAGAATTCTGCATGTCATGCCTGAGCTGTTTCAGAGTATGTCCGTTCGATTCGCCATATATAGACGATAATGGGAAGGTCGCTCATAACGAAGTAAAGTGCCACGGATGCGGCATCTGCGCAGCGATTTGTCCTGCCAAGGCATTCCAGGTAAACAATTTCCGCGACGACCAGATATTGGCTATGATCGATGCGGCAGTAGAATGTTAGTGTTAGAGAAGCAGGTAAAAGTTAAGGTTGAGGTTAAGAAAGAAAAACTCTTCGCCTTAACCTGGTTTTAAAAGAGGAGGAGAGGGTAATGGATAAACTCTCGGAGTCGACCATACAGGCTGAGCGCTCATCGATTGAGAAGCCTTGCGACATACCCGAAGGCTGGGAGCCGGACATTCTGGCTTTTGCGTGTCATTTTTGCGCGTTCGCCGCAGCAGACCTTGCCGGAGTCATGCGTCTTTCCTACCCGTCCAACGTGAAGGTAATCCGCCTCCCCTGCACCGGGAAGCTGGACCACATTCATGTGCTCAGGGCTTTTGAGCGCGGGGTGGACGGCGTGTTTGCAGCCGGCTGACTGAAGGGGCAATGTCATTACCTGGAAGGTAATACTTACGCAGCACGGCGAATCAAATATTTAAAAAATCTGCTGTCCAAATTGGGCATCGATCCTGCGCGTTTGGAAATGTATAACCTGTCAGCAGCCATGGGGCCCAAATGGGCTGAGATCTGCGCCGATTTTACAGAGAGGATCCGCAAGTTCGGGCCATCCCCTGTACGCGCTGCAATGTGCAAACGAAACGGATCGAAAAGGAGTGAGCAGCAATGATTGTCGGCGAACAGAAGCCTTTTGAAGAAATTTGGGAAATGGTCAAGGGTTTTAAAAAAGTGCTGGTCTACGGATGCAACACGTGTGTGGCAATCTGCCATGCAGGCGGAAACAAGGAGGCTGAGATCCTTGCCTCTATGATCAGGATAAAAGCTGCCGAGGAAAGCGTGCCTATGGAAGTAAAGCATGCCGGGATTGAAAGGCATTGCGAGCCGGAGTATTTTGAGCCTCTGATGGAAGAGGTCAAAACATATGATCTGGTCCTTTCAACAGCATGCGGTGTCGGAGTCAACTTCCTGTCTGAAAGGATCGGCAATATCCCCGTGTACCCGGGCATAAACACCGAGTTCTATGGGGCGGTGCCTCAAGCCGGAGTCTTTACAGAGCTTTGCGCCGGATGCGGGAATTGCATTCTTCACCTTACCGGAGGGATTTGTCCTGTTGCCCGCTGCTCAAAATCGCTTATGAACGGGCCATGCGGAGGGACGAATAAAGGAAAGTGCGAGATCAGCAAGGAAGTTGATTGCGGGTGGTATTTGATTGTCGAACGTATGAAGAAGCTCGGCACCCTGGAGAAGCTCTATGATATCCAGCCGCCCCGGAACTGGGCCACATCAAGGGATGGCGGACCACGCCGGGTAGTGCTTGAGCATATTAAAGATATCGAAGAAGAGGAAGTCGAAAAGAAAACATGAAACCACAGAGATGAAAAAAAAGAAACCACAGAGTTCACAGACGCCTCTCTGTGTTCTTTGTGGTTAGGTTGTCTCTGCGGTCTCTGTGGTTAAGTTTTTTTGGGGGAGGAACATAAATGAAGAGTGGAAGCAATCTTGAAAAAGTCATCGCAAGCGGAAACCCTGCAGTAACTGCTGAACTTGGTCCGCCCATGAGTGCTGATCCTCATGAAGTGATTAAAAAGGCAAATCTGCTTAAAGGCTATTGCGATGCGGCGAATATTACCGATTGCCAGACAGCTGTGGTGCGTATTTCGAGCATAGCTGCTGCTGTATTAGCAATGAGAGAGGGGCTTGAGCCGGTCATGCAAATGACCTGCAGGGACCGCAACCGCATTGCCATACAGGCCGACCTTTTGGGCGCTGCTGCGCTGGGGATAAAAAACTGCTTGTGTATTGCCGGTGATCACCAGTCGTTCAGTTCTGCCGGAAAACTTAAAGGCCATCCAGGAGCAAAAAACGTTTATGACGTCGATTCCATACAGCTTGTCGGCATACTTAAGAAAATGCGCGATGAGTCGCTGCAGGAAGGCGGCGATAAGCTTGAAGTCGCACCCAAATTCTTCGTGGGAGCAGCCTTCACCCCAGGCGGAGAGCCGATGGACTTTCGCCCGCATCGCTTGAAGAAAAAGGTGGATGCCGGAGCTGATTTTATCCAGACACAGGGCATTTATGACGTGGAAATGTTCAAGTCTCAAATGGAGAAGGTAAGAAATCTGGGCGTTCACGAACGGACAGCGATCCTTGGCGGGATTATCGTTCCGAGGACCGCGATGATGCTCCGCTACATGGATTCTTCTGTAGCAGGGGTGAGCGTGCCCAAGGTTTTGATAGAGCGGATGATGAAGGTAAAGGATGCGGCGGGTGACGATAAAAAGAAGGCCAAAGCTGCACAGGAAGCCGAGGGAATAAAAATCGCTGTTGAACTGATCCAGCAGGTGCTCGAAATCCCGGGAGTGAGAGGCGTTCACATCCAGGCAATAGAGTGGGAGAGCGCCATGCCTGAGATACTTAAAGCCGCTGGATTGTATCCACGTCCCACATTTCCGGAAGCATAGTGTTTTAGGGGAGTGGGATATAGGAGCGGATATTTTCGCTCCGCTGAAGGAGGAAATGGAATGACTGAAAAAGCCTATGCAGCCGGAGAAAATTTCGATTATCCATTAATAATTAAACACCTGCTCCACACCCCGCTATTCTATGCGCCCCAGCAAGAAATCGTCTACCGTGACAAAGTCCGACTGACTTATCTGCAGCTTAATGAGCGCATTCACAGACTGGCCGGCGGGCTGGCGAATATGGGAGTAAAAAAAGGCGATACGGTCTGCGTTTTTGATTATGACAGCCATCGTTACCTGGAATGTTTTTTTGCCATCCCGATGATGGGCGCTATTCTGCATACACAAAACTGGCGTCTTTCACCGGAGCAGATTCTATACACAATGAACCATGCCGGCGATGACGTCGTGATTATAAATTCCGAATTTCTGCCTCTTCTGGAAGCAGTTATGGACAAACTAAAAACAGTAAAGAAGGTAATAGTGATTTCGGAAGACGGCGCCAAGCCTCAAAGCAAAATCAAATTCGACATCGAATATGAGGAACTTCTCAAAGCTGTGCCTGCCGAATATGATTTCCCCGATTTTGATGAAAACACACAGGCCACGGCTTTTTACACGACGGGCACAACAGGATTACCCAAATGTGTTTACTTTTCCCACCGCCAACTGGTCTTACACACTATGGCCGTGGCGATCGGCACATCAACGTATGCGTCGATCGGCCGGTTTCATTCGAATGACGTCTATATGCCGTTGACACCTATGTTCCACGTGCATGGCTGGGGCTTCCCATACGTGGCAACGATGGTGGGAGTGAAACAAGTTTATCCCGGCAAATACGAACCCCCTATGTTACTGAAGCTGATCGTTACCGAAAAGGTCACAAATTCTCATTGTGTGCCTACAATCCTTCAAATGCTGGTGTCGAGTCCTGCCGTAAAGAGTCTGGACTTGTCAAAGTGGAAAGTTATCATCGGTGGGGCCAGGCTGTCCAAAGGATTGGCAAAGGCGGCTATGGACTTAGGGATCCAGGTCTATGCAGGATATGGGATGTCTGAGACTTGTCCCGTGATATCCCTTGGCACTTTAAAGCCGTCAATGCTCGACTGGGAAAAGGACAAACAGGTCGATAGGTTGATTTGTACCGGTATGCCGGTACCGCTGGTTTACGCAAAAATTGTTGATTCGTGCGGCAAAGATCTACCAAATGATGGTCAGGCAACTGGCGAGCTGGTAGTCAGGGCTCCCTGGCTTACTGCAGGATATTTTAAAGAACCTGAAAGGTCGAAGGATTTATGGATCGACGGCTGGCTGCATACCGGAGATGTCGCATACATTGACAAGGAAGGATATATTCAGATAACCGACCGCCTTAAGGACGTTATTAAAACCGGCGGCGAATGGATTTCTTCACTGGAACTCGAAAATCTGGCAAGTCAGCACCCCGCTGTTTTGGAATCAGCAGCTATCGGCATCCCTGACCCCAAATGGGGAGAAAGGCCGGCGCTCATGATTGTTCTGCGGCCGGAATTTAAGGGCAAGGTAACTGCCGAAGAATTGCAAAAATACATGGCAGATTGTGCAGCCCAGGGGAAGATCCCCAAATACGGCGTGCCGGATAAATATTTGTTTGTTGATGAAATTCCTAAAACCAGTGTGGGTAAAATTAATAAGATCCAGCTGAGAAAGCTTTATTGCTGATTGGCGAGACTTCAAAAGAGGGCAGCCCTTTTTTGAGCAGCGAGTTTAAATGTATTTTTCCGGCATTTTGTAGAGGTCCAGGATAGCGAATGGGAACCAAAATAGAATGGCCAGGAATAACAGCACGAGTAAAACGGTAAAGATTACTGCAGCAACCGGCAACCATCTATGTACTCCCCCGGTTTGGGAAAGTGCAACTGCAATGTCGCCTGATTGGTGCAACGCCCTGACCTCAAGTATTTTTCTTTTCACATGCTGATAATATAAATAATTTGCAACTGCCCCAAAAGCTATCCACGAGGCCAGGCCTAAATATGGGACAAACATCAAGATAAAGGCGATAATAGACCACATATACATTTTTCTATAGAGCATCCACCCAAAGCCTCCCCAAAATGCCGCCCAGTTCCAGGTCAGCGAAAAGGCGTCCACGCCGTTGCAATTAAACTTCTTAAATTCATGCGAGTAGTAACCGGCTTTGTTCCCTATGAAAGCAACCAAGTCATCTTCAGCAACCGGAAGTTGCGATGCCGGATCAGGTTTTGGCTGATCTGTAAAATTCTCGAGTGAATGCCCGCAGTAGGGGCAAAATTTACCCGGCGGAGTTATTCCTTTTCCGCATTGCGGACAGAATTTGATATTCTCAGTAGTCGATTCGTTCATCATAAATTGTATGGTTTAATATTTAATGAATAGTTCAGGTTATATATTATACACTAATGCCTGACAGCCCAAAATGAACTTGACAGTGCAACGGAATCGTCTGAGGATCACCAATTTCCTGTGAGGGAAATGTTTTTTCTTCAGCATATTTCAGGAGTGAGCATCCATTCTACCGCCCAATGCCCATCATCGAACCGCTTGAGGCAGACTATTGATGCCATTTGGACGTTTACTATGTCTTTTCCCGCGTCACCCGCAAGCAAGAGTGAGGCAAGTTTTGATAGATGGGGAAGATGTCCAACAATCATAATGTCAGCTATTACGGAACTTAATCGCTCTGCCCAAACTCCCGGCTCGTCCATAGGCGACAATCCGTCAGTTTGTGATATGCCGGCAGAAGTGTTTACACTCTCATGGAGTATCTGAGCGGTTTGCAAGGCCCATGTTTTACCGCTGTGATAAATGTTAGTGACTTTTAAATTCAGTCTGTCGACGTAAGAGGCAACCTTTTTTATATCCTGCGTTCCTTTGTCGGTAAGCGCTCTAAAAGGATCTTCCTCTTTCTTCTTAGCTTCCGCATGCTGCACAAGATAGAGATGCATACCCCCTCCAACGACCCTGTAGTGACCGGTTTTTTTTTGCTCCGCAAGTAAATCGGTGTATCAACCCCTTTAAGTTCAATTTTAAAAGAGTTGCGTAAAATTGTACAGCATTATAGAATTGTATCAATATCCTGGGATAAGCTTTCTCACTGCATTCGATTCCAATTAAGAAAAGGAGAATAAGTCATGAAAATCTCGGTCTTGGGGTTAGGCATTATCGGAAGCGCATGGGCGAAAAATCTGATCTCTGATGGCCACGCCGTGCGCTGCTGGAACCGGACGCCGAAAGATTTTCCCAACTTTCACGCATCCATCCAGGAGGCGTTAGAAGGAGCGGAAGCGGTCTTCATCATCGTCTCCGACCCTCCGGCAGTGCAGTCTGTTCTGGACAAGATTCAACCCATGCTTGGCCGCGGAGTGTTGGTGATCCAATCGAGCACAATTTCCGCCAAATGGACGCGACTCTTTGCCGAACAGGTGCATCGGACCGGTGCATTGTTTTTGGAAGCACCCTTTACGGGTAGCAAACTTGCTGCGCAGCAGCGGCAGACCGTTTACTATCTGGGTGGTGATACGGAAGTCGTCGAGAAGGGTCGCCTGATCCTCGAACCTATATCAAGTGCCATCATCCATATCGGACCTCTGGGTTCTGCCAGTTCGCTGAAGTTGGCGATGAATTTGAACATTGCAGGCGTCGCCCAAATTTTGTGCGAGAGCCTGATTTTGTGCCGGGCGGCCGGCATCCCTGATGAAATCTATTTCAAGGCGCTGGCGCGAAATGCCTCGCATTCGGGAGTCTCGGACCTTAAAGAACCAAAGCTCCGACAGCGCGATTACACCCCACAGTTTTCACTCAAAAATATGGATAAAGACCTTCGCCTTACATTGGAGACCGCTGCAGAGCTCTCAGTGTCACTCGAACAAACAGAACATCTTAAAAAAACCTACGACCAGGGAATGTCCGCCGGTTGGGCGGATGATGACTTCATCGGACTTATGAGGCTCCTGGAAAAAAGGCCATGAGGTTTGATTAATGCGTTATCAAGCCGAGTCCCGGGAGCAGATGCAGTGAAGAGAAAAAGGGGGAGGACTTATGGTTCTTGACCACGTGGGAATAATGAATCAAGACGAGGACCGTGCCGTTCTGTTTTACCGGGACATCCTCGGTCTCGAAAAAATTAGGGCATCCTCACTCTCAGCAGATCTTGCAGCGCAACTCTTCTCTTTTAACCGGGAAATAAGGATGCTTGTCTACGGAAAAGAAAACCTGATGGTCGAGATATTCATCGTTGCAGACTTCAGCCTACCTTCTCCTTCAGTGCCTCATTTTTGCATTCAGGTGCCGGACCTTGCCGCGCTCCTCGAAAAGGCGAAAAAGGAAGGCGTAAAGGTAACATCCGCGGAGCGAGGCGGAAGGACCGTCTACTTTGTCGACGATTTTTCCGGAAACCGGGTCGAACTCAAGCACCACACATAGGAGGAACATGAAGACCGTCGTTTGTATTACTGCAATCTGGTTGTTATTTTTCGTCGGAGATATGCCGGCGGTGCGCGCTCAAATGCCGGGAGATGAAGGATACACTGTTATTAATGGGCCAAGCGGGCCTCAAGTTTGTACCGGCAAATGGGTGCCCTCGAAAGATGTTGCCTTACCCGGTTCTTGCGAAGGACAATTGTCGGATGTGAATCAGTTCGCTGCAATTGCCGCCAGGCAAAGCGCCGATACACTTTATCAGGTACTTGTGACTCTTGCATCAATCGATCAGAAACTGGCTGTCAATAACGACCAGATCAGACGGCTGATCGAGGGCACGATCAATCCCCTGGTCTCGAATGAACGGCTCAGGCAAAGCAATTTGTTGCGTGAGCAGATCACCAAAAGATTTGACGAACTGCCTAAGGAAATGTTGGCCAATGATCTGTATAAGGAACAAATCGCTGAGTTGAAGGAGGATATTCTAAAGGAAATCGAAACCTATTCAACACGTGCTGCGCCCACAACTAAATAGATATGCCGGCGACGGTCTTCGGGGCGTCATTGAGTCCCGACCTAAGCAGAATTTAAAGTTCAGCCTTCAGATTCTTGACAGCAGTAAATTTGACGGTCTTGCTGGCCTTGATCGTAATTGTCTCTCCGGTCTTCGGGTTCGTTCCTTTTCTGGCCTTCCTCTTTGCCAACGAGAAGGTCCCGAAACCGATTAGAAAAAGTTTCCCGCCTTTCCTGGCGGTTTTGGCAACTGCTTCGGCAAAGGATTTGAGAGTCGCCTCTGCCTGAACCTTCGAAATCCCTGTGTCTTTTGATACCCTCTCTACGAGTTCTGTTTTGGTCACATCCGCTCTCCTTCCCCATTCACTGCACTTCATTCTACATTGAGAAGCAGGCGGGTGTTGTGACACATATCACAAAAAAGTGTTTTTTTATTGCTCCACCAGCTCTACCCTCCGATTCTTGGCTCGTCCACTTTCGGCTGCATTCGAGGCGACCGGCGCCAGCGGCCCGACTCCGTTGGCCTGCATTCTCAGGACTTTGTACCTAAAGCCGGGTACATTGTGAAGTTCGAAGAATACTGTCAGGGCACATTATTTTCCCGCAGGATTGAACCCTGTGGGACGCAATAGGCCGCGCCTTTCGAGTATCATGGTAAAGTCGGGTGACAGCAGCGTTTCAATAAGCTTCTCCCTCGCCTCAAGCTGTCGCCACGACCAATTTCCCCTGATGCGGGCAATAAAACGGGTACCGATAACTGTCCCTGCTAGCGGCTGGGGCTCAGTAATAGTGCCGCCGAGCGGCACTATATCGAATGACTCCGGAAAACTCTGCCAGGTGAACAGACCCAAATGGTAAAGAATAATTGCTGCATCTGCCTTGCCATAGGCCACGGACCAGGGGAGATCACGATGATGGATCCGGAGGCCGGCGAGCCATTTGTAGGGATCATTTCCGGCACTGTTAAAAATACTGTTGATCAATGATTCTGCGGTCATTCGCTTCGGAGGGTGTTTATCGTGACCGGCAATTCCATAAAGCGTGCCAAGATAATTCCCGAACGCGCCAGGTTCCATTACGGGATTGGGCGTCACGAGTCTCACGTCTTTACGTCCAAGGTCCCAGACAGAATGAATATGCTTGGGATTGCCCTTTTTGACCAATATCACGGAACCGCGGTCCTGGTAAAGAGGGTAGACAGGGCCGTCAGTGTATCCCGCGCCTACCAATTTATCTATTGCAGCTTTGTTGGCAACGGCAACTGATGGCCTGCAGGTGATCTGCAGATTCCCAAACTGCAGTACCTGATTTTTGATCTGATCAAAGGCAACGGGCGGGCTTGTAGTGTAGAAAACGTTTTGCAACGGCCGGTCCCTGAATTTTGACATAAAGACCGGCCATATGTCATGCAAGGCCGGGTGGTAGTTCCCTTCAGAGGAAAGCAACAGGTCGCAGGACGAGATAACGCCGTGCAGATCAAGCAGCACGTTGGATGTTGGATCGTTTAAATCAGGAGTAACAGTTTTTTCGTCGGTCTGCCATTCGAGGATTTCCGGCGTGTCGATAATCGGTTTGCCGGTAATTTTAGGCATCTCCGCCCATGCCGTCAAGGCAAATGGAACTGAAAGGGCAAAGACAGCAACCGCTCCGAAAAAACAATACGCTTTCATGGGGAGTCAGTACATTCAGGGAGCGGGGACTTTTGCAGCTAAAGCATCCAGCACCCGTGCCGAATAGACCAGGGCTGCCCCGGCGTTGACCGCCACAGCGACCCCAAGTGTCTCGACGATTTCTTCCTTTGTCGCGCCATGTTTGATGGCAGCATCTGTGTGCACCGTAATGCACCCATCGCACTGTCTCGTTACCGCAACGGCAAGCGAGATAAGCTCGCGGGTCTTCTCGTCAAGTTTGCCGGTTTTCCGACCGGCGTCGCTGAGAGCACGGTAGCCCTTTACAATATCCGGGCTTGCCTCCCCAATTTTTCCAATTGTTTTCAATAACTCTTCGCGATAGGCATTCCAATCGAGCATCATATGTTTCCTCCTTTTGCTTTGCCCATCTATATATCTACCACAAAATAGCGTACTTGACAAATAACTAGTGCCCTGTCTCGGATATAAGTTTATGACGGAAAAATATGTAAAGAACTGTTTGGGACAGGACACTAGTGATATACACAAGGCTACGGGTGAATTACCCGGCGGGAAAAACTATGGCTCGATACAAAAAATAAGAGGTAGATGGCACTTAAGCCGCCTACCTCACTTTTTAAAGGTTGCCAGAAAACGCCTGGTAACCTCTTTGGTTAGCCAACCACACGGCACCTATCCGTTTCAGTCAACTAACCTGGGACTGTCTTCTGCAGTCCCCTCGCCTCTTTCGAGGTCCCCCTCTCCTGTATCAAACACCTTACTTGGAGAAAGGTCAGAGGCAGAGTTCCTCTCTCCCTCCACTTAAATTATATAAAACTTGAGCAAATAAGTCAACCATTATTCAGACATTGAGTCGAACACCGTAAATACACTCTTGAGTTTGATAGCAACTGCTGATGAACAGCGGTTGCTAAGCCCTGTCAATGCCACCTTGCCAGCCTGTTCTTTTCTTTCTCAATTGTCGAAACAATGTCTGCTTTCTTTTCGTGGACTAACTTCCTGCCCTTCCGAAGCGTTGACGCCAGTTTCTCCTTTCCGGCCGAAGCGTAAACACGCGCTTTCCCCTCGACATTCGCGGCAAACATATCTAAATTCCTTTTTATCTCTTTAGAAACCATAGCGTATCCTCCTTTCATTTATCTGCCCGTACGCACAACAGAGAGTTTATCATTCTCTCTTTCCCTTCATTTCTCATCATATAAATTTATTAGTAATAAGGCAACTCCGGTTATTTTGGCTAAGTTATGATTTGGGGACTGCTCCTCAAAGTGACAGGCAAATAAGCTCATTTTTCAAAATAATGCTGCGGATTATGCCTATTTTCTCAGTATGAACAGGTCTCGGTTAACGCATCTATTCATTTTATGAAGTTTCGTGCTGCAGTTATGGTATTGTTTTAGTAAATGGGAAAGAACTCAGGGGTGATTTTTAGTAGACGAATTGGGGTCCACACTTCAATAGCAGGCGGTATCTATTTGTCCCTTGAAAGGGCCAGGGAGCTTGGCTGTTCAACCATACAGATTTTTTCTCATAACCCCAGACAATGGTCCACCAGTGAAATACCGAAGGATTCAATTGCAAAATTCAAACAATTGAGAAGCGATTACGACATAAATCCGGTTTTCATACACAGTTCCTATCTGATAAACCTTGCTGCAATGGACAAGAGCCTGCTCGAAAAATCGGGCCGTCTTCTGGCAAGAGAGATGGATCTGGCGGACTCATTAGGGGCAGATTATGTAGTATTACATACCGGCAGCGCTTCAAAGGACCAGGAAAACAATGCACGCAGAAGATCTATTCAGGCACTTGAAAGGATTTCCAAAGAAAAAAAATGGAAAGCCAGACTCCTGCTTGAAAATACTGCCGGGGAAATGGGCGACATATCATCTGGCATCAGAGATCTTGTTTCTATTATGGACGGTGTGAATCAGGGACTTGTGGGCGGACTTTGCATTGATACATGTCACGCTTTTGCCGCAGGCTACAATTTATCAGATAAAGACGGTTTGGCGGAATTCATTCAGGAATTACAAACTCATGCAGGACTTGACGCAGTAAAACTTATACATTTTAATGATTCCAAGAAAGATTATAATTCTAAAGTTGACAGACACGAACATATCGGAGAGGGACGGATCGGCAAGGAAGGACTGAAAAGGTTTTTAAACCATCCGGCGTTAAAATCGGTCCCAATAGTCCTCGAAACCCCTAAGAAAAACGATGGTGACGACATCAGGAATTTAAAAGTTGTGAGGGATTGGCTATGACACGAGCGGAGTCTCCGTTGTTTCTCTTCTAAGGGTTATACCTACCTGCCGGCCATTTCTCTTTTAATACATCAGGGAAAAGAAATAGTGCGCTGTCCTCGATGCCATCCTTTTTGACAGTTATGGTCAGCTTCCACCGGCCTTCTTTGTTTAGAGGCAGGTCGGACACAATATAGAGTCCCCTGCCCTTTTCTTTCACGACCGCACCCAGGGCTGCGGATTGACCGGTATCGATATTCCTATAATCGATCGCTATGGAGGCATTCTCCACATCCTGATTACGGGAGTTATGTATTACGATGCCGATGACGTTTTTGCCGATCTTGTACTCTTTTTCATCCAATAAAATTTCCACACTGAATTCAGCCTTGTCAGCAATGTTAAACAGGCTGTCGTTAAAGTGTTTTGTAAACACAAGCTTACGTCCCTCGCCCTGCTCAGCGTATGCTGTTAAAACTGACCCCATCATCAGAAGACAGCTACAGAGTATAAATGTTATTATGCCACAACTTTTCCTCATATTTGCCTCCTCTTACATGTGCCATAGTCTTATTTAATTATACTCATAAATGTCGAATAAGAAAGATTGTCCCGAAGTTGCCCAAAATCGGAATCAGAAAATTGCGCTGACAGTATTTATTCCCTAAACTTGACATTTATGCCGGGTTTTGCAGATGATATAACCATCAGGAGCCGAAGGGCTTAATAGGGAATCCCGTGAAAGCAGATGAAGGCTGATTCGGGAGCGGTCCCGCCGCTGTAACCGGGGACAAAAAACCGACACCGCCACTGGTAGTGATACCGGGAAGGCCGGGGAGTAGGATGATCCGGGAGCCAGAAGACCTGCCTGATAGAGCAGAAATCAGTATATCTGAATTCTGATAATAGCCTTAGCGTGGACGGAAGGCGAGGATGAAGCGAATCAGGGTGCAATCCTCAAGGCGTTTTTGCCTTGGGGATTTTTTTTATTCTTGGGGCTAGCCAATAAATAACTGGAGGCAACTGGGTATGACACAACTGGAAAGAGCGGCAAAAGCTGAAGTTACGGAAGAGATCAGAACGGTCGCTGCAGGCGAGGGGATTTCCGCTGATATTGTCAGAGGAAATGTTGCAGCAGGGAAGATAGTTATTCCAGCCAACAGAAACCGGTTAAAAAAAGTCATCGGCATCGGCAAAGGACTGAGGACAAAGGTGAATGCCTCGATCGGGTCCTCTACCGATATCGCCGACGTAGGGATGGAAGTGGAAAAAGCTCAGATCGCCGAAAAATACGGCGCGGATACACTGATGGACCTGAGCGTTGGCGGCAATATAGCCGGCATCAGAAAAGCGGTAATGGATGCGATAAGCCTTCCGGTAGGCACGGTCCCGCTGTACGAGGCGTTTGCCATAGCTATCGAGAAGTACGGGGCTGCTGTCAACATGCCGGCAGAGCTGCTTTTTGAAATTACAGAAAAGCAGTGCGAAGAGGGAGTTGCCTTCATGGCTATCCACTGCGGTATCAACAGAAAGACCGTTGAGATGCTCAGAAAACAACATTACCGGTACGGCGGCCTCGTCTCAAAGGGGGGTTCTTATATGGTCGCATGGATGGAGCACAACAAAAAAGAAAACCCCCTCTACGAGCATTTCGACAGGGTGGTCGCTATTCTTAAAAAGCACGATACTGTGCTGAGCCTTGGCAACGGTTTCCGTGCCGGAGCGATCCATGACGCGACCGACAGGGTGCAGATACAGGAGCTTCTCATAAACTGCGAGCTTGCTGAGTTGGGCAGGGAGCAGGGATGCCAGACAATGGTCGAAGGCCCGGGACATGTGCCGATCAACGAGATTGAGGCCAACATAATAATGGAAAAGAAGATGAGCGGCGAGGCGCCTTTTTATATGCTGGGTCCTATAACAACAGACATTGCGCCGGGCTACGACCATATAACCGCAGCGATCGGCGCAGCTCTCTCATCATCTTATGGCGCGGACTTTATCTGTTACGTCACCCCTTCCGAACATCTGGGGCTTCCTTTTCCCGAAGACGTGCGTGAGGGGGTCATCGCATCGAGGATCGCGGCACATATCGGGGACATGATAAAGCACAAAAATATGGATGCCGACAAGTCAATGGCGAAGGCTCGGAGGGACATGCAGTGGCAGACCCAGTTCTCTTTATGCATCGATCCGGAAAGGGCCAGGGAAATAAAGAGCAAGAGGGGCAACGGCAGCGATCACTCCTGCACTATGTGCGGGAAATTTTGTGCCAATGATATACTTAAAGATATGTTTACAGATGACATGAAGGGGTCTGATAAGCATTAAATGGGGAACTGTAGAGGGAAGATCGTTTTTATTCTGGGTGGGGCGAGGAGCGGTAAGAGCGGATTTGCCCTGAAAACTGCGTCGGACATGCCGGGGCGGAAGGCGTTCATTGCCACGGCTCAGGCGTTCGATGATGAGATGGAGCAAAGGATTGCCCGGCATAAGGCCGAGCGTCCTGATGAGTGGCAAGCATTCGAGGAGCCGTTAAACATACAAGACCTGATTGCAAGGATTCACGGGATATACGATGTGCTTCTTATTGACTGCCTTACCCTCTGGATTACAAACCTCATGCTCGGCAATGATGATATAGAAGGTAAGGCGCAGTTGCTGCTTGATGCTCTTTCATCTTGCCGGTCATCGGTCTTTATCGTCTCAAACGAGGTCGGGCTCGGAATCGTGCCGGATAACAGGCTGACCCGGGAATTCAGGGACATTGCAGGCTCGTTGAACCAGAAAGTTGCTGCCGCGGCAGATGAAGTATATTTCATGGCAGCAGGATTACCGGTAAAAATAAAGTAAAAAGTGAGAAGTAAAAAGTAAGAAGTGAGAAAAAAATATTATTGTTTTGCTGTTTTTGGTTGTTACTTTTAACTTATTACTTTTTATTTGCTTTTAAGGAGATAGTATATGGATCTGTTGAGTAATACTGTGAGCGCCATTGCAGCGATTAGAGAGGAGTGGTATGTGGTTGCGCAGAAACGCCTCGACAATCTCACAAAACCGTTAGGCAGCCTCGGCAGACTCGAAGAATTTGCGCGAAGACTTGTGGCCATAACCGAAAATAAAACCCCCATTCTTGACAAGAAAGTGGTTTTCACCTTTGCAGGAGACCACGGCATCACCGAGGAGGGAGTATCTGCCTATCCTAAGGAAGTGACCCCGCAGATGGTCCTCAATTTTATCAGGGGAGGAGCAGGCATTAATGTTCTGGCACGTCATGCAGGCTCGGAAGTGGTTGTGGTGGACATCGGAGTTGATTATGATTTCGGAGAGCTTGAGGGCCTTGTGCACATGAAAGCAGTAAAGGGCACGAAAAATTTTACCAAAGGCCCTGCCATGACCAGAAAAGAGGCGCTGAAATGTATAGAAACAGGCATTACGCTTGCAGAGGGATACGCCAGGAAGGGATATAAAATATTCGGCACCGGGGACATGGGCATCGGCAATACCACGCCTTCGAGCGCCATTGCAGCGGTGCTCACCGGCAGGCCGGTTGCTGCAGTCACCGGAAAAGGCACCGGCATCAGCGATGCGGCGCTGAAACAAAAAGTAAAAACAATCGAGAAAGGCATAAAGGTGAATGCTCCCAATCCGGAAGACGCACTTGATGTGCTTTCAAAGGTCGGCGGCGCTGAGATTGGAGGCATTGCGGGTTTGATACTCGGTGCTGCGGCTAACAGGGTCCCTGTGGTAATTGACGGGTTAATCTCGACTGCGGGCGCTCTTATTGCTTATACCGTTGAACCGAAGGTAAAGGACTACCTGTTTGCCGCCCATAACTCTGTCGAGATAGGCCACAAGGCAATGCTCGATAAGATGGGACTGCAGCCCATTCTTGATCTGAACCTCAGGCTCGGCGAAGGCACAGGGGCGGCGCTCGCCATGCTCATGATCGAGGCCGGGCTCAAGATATACAGGCAAATGGCTACATTCGGGGAGGCCGGGGTATCGGACGAAATAATCAATTAAATGGAATACGGTCTTGTAATAAGTCCATATGCTGCGTTCCACCCCAGCAAGTCTGCGACTTGCCGGGGACCCCGGGCGTTGTGCTGCATCCTTCGTCACTGCGACGTACTCAACGGTACGCCTCGTTCCTCAGGATTTGCACGCCTTGCCTCTGGAACTTTTTACAAAACCGTTTTATTCATTAAATTATGAAACAACTATTGCTGGCTGTCCAATTTCTAACCATAATCCCGGTGACGGTAAAGGGCCCTTGCTCCGAAGAAGAGTTGGCGCATTCTTCCTCTTTTTTCCCTGTTGCAGGCGCGCTGCAGGGAATCCTGATCGCACTGGCGGCCTTTGTTTCAATAAAGATTTTTCCCGTCGAAATAGTCAGCGGTTTTGCAATCCTTGTTCTGCTGCTGTCTAACGGAGGTTTTGATATGGATGGGCTGATAGATACCTTTGATGCGCTTGCGGTCAAGCCTACCGGAGACAGGGAACGCGACCTTGAAATCCGCCTTTCCGTGATGAAGGCCGGTTCCATAGGAGCAGTGGGTGCAATGGCGCTTGTCATGGCAGTGCTTCTCAAATTCGTATTGCTCAACCAGCTGTTCCGCAGCCTCCCGCTGCCGGCCGCGCTGTCATTTCTTTTTATTATTCCCGTCTTCTCAAAATGGGTAACGGTCATTGCCATGTTTCATGGCCGCCCGGCCCGCAAAAACGGACTCGGAAGCATCTTTATCGGCAAAGTGCAGCTGACGCAGGTGGTACTCTCTTCTCTTATCATGCTTGCGTTGTGTGTGATTGTTGCCGGGTTGTATCTTTATCCCCTTTATGATATGTGGGCGATAGGTTTGCTTGCAGTGCTCTTCCTGCTGCTTTATCTGCTCGCCCTCATAATAGTCAGGTTTACCATATGGAGGTTCGGCGGCCTCACGGGAGATCATTGCGGGGCACTCAGTGAAATTGCAGAAATACTATTAATGGCGGCGATCCCTGTATGGTTACAACACTCTACCTGATACGGCATGGCGAAACAATAGGGAGCGAAGTAAAACGCTACAAGGGGAGCATTGATGTGCCCCTGTCTGAGAGGGGCGTTGCGCAGATGGAGGAAGCATCCGCCTTTATCGCCAATAATTTGAGACTCTCCGGCATGACTAAATATAAAAGTTATCTGAACGATATTCATGCGTCTTTTCCTCACATGCCGGATTGCAAAGATGCAACGCTGTCAGCAATCTACTGCTCAAATCTGAGCAGGGCCATGAGGAGCGCTGAAATCATTGCCGGACCGCACGGTCTGCAGCCGATGGTTGTCCCTGAGTTTCGTGAAAGAAACTTCGGGATCTGGGAGGGCATGACGTTCAATGAAATAAAGGACCGGTACCCTGCCGAGTTCGAGGCATGGTCTTCTGATCCCGTAAAATATAGTCCTGTCGGCGGCGAGAGCACAAGCGAAGTATGTGACCGGACAATCAGGGCGCTGGATAGCATTTTGAGCAAACATGTTGCAGAAAGCCCGGACGGGAAGTCTTCAGACAAGCAAGGTCCGGCCGACAGCATTGCGGTTGTAGCCCATGGCGGAGTGAACAGAGTGATCCTGTGTCATCTTATGGGTGTTCCACTTGAAAATATTTTCAGGATTGAACAGGACCATGCAGCAATAAATATAATTGAATTCTGGCCGAGCACTCAACAGGCAACTGGTGGGCGATTTGAGTGCTCGGCTGTGATAAAACTGTTGAACGGAGGGCCAGTTGGCTAAGGCATTGATGGTCCAGGGCACGGGCTCCGGAGCGGGCAAGAGTCTTATTGTCGCTGCCCTGTGCAGGATTTTCAGGGACAAGGGAATCAATGTGGCCCCTTTCAAGGCACAGAACATGGCCCTCAATTCCGCTATAACACGGGACGGAGGCGAGATGGGAAGGGCGCAGGTACTGCAGGCAGAAGCTGCGCGGGTGGAGCCTACAGTCGATATGAACCCGATATTGCTTAAAGCGTCGGGAGAAATGGGTTCCCAGGTTATCATCCACGGCAAAATACATGCTTCCATGAAGGCCAGTGAATATTATGCCTTCAAGCAGACAGCCTGGGAGTCGGTCAAGGAATCTTTCGACCGGCTCTCACGGCAGTACGAATTGATCGTCCTTGAAGGCGCCGGTAGCCCGGCTGAAATAAATCTTATGGATGTGGACATAGTTAATATGGCTGCTGCGAAATATGCGAAAGCCCCTGTGCTCCTTGTCGGCGATATCGAAAAGGGAGGCGTTTTCGCTTCGCTTTTCGGCACCGTCAAGCTCCTGGGCAGGCAGAGCAGGCATATTAAGGGGTTTATCATAAACAAATTCCGCGGAGACCCGGCAATACTGAAGAGGGGGCTCGACATGATATATGAAAAGACGGGCAAGCCTGTAATCGGGGTGCTGCCGTATATTTACGACATAGGTCTTCCCGAGGAGGATGGCCTGGGCTTGAATAATGCCAGTCAAGCTTACGGGTGCAAGTCAGAAGTAAGCCAAATAAAGGTGGTCGTTGTAAGACTGCCCTACATATCCAACTTTACCGATTTCGATCCGCTCAGGTATGAGCCTGACGTCGAACTCTCTTATTCTGCAAATCCGGCCGATATAGAGAATGCAGACATTGTTTTCATTCCAGGTTCGAAGAACACGGTAAAAGACCTGCTGTTTCTGAAAGAGCGCGGCCTTGATGACAACGTAAAACGGGCGCATGCAAAGGGCAAGCAGGTTATAGGCATGTGCGGCGGCTACCAGATGCTAGGCAAAAAGATCTTTGACCCCTATCAAGTTGAGAGCAGTTATCAAACAATCGACGGGCTGGGATTACTGGATGTGGAGACCACGTTCGGAAAAGAGAAAGTCACTTGCCAGGTCGAGGCGGAGTGCCTTCTTCCAGGCCTGTGCCCTTCCGGCGCATTGCCTCTCCGGGGATATGAGATACACATGGGAGAGAGCAAAGGCAATATCGGAGTATTTAAGACAAAGAGATTTTCTTCAGATACTGAACGCCAAACTCTGAACGCTGAATGCATCCTGGACGGCTCCCAAAAAGAAAACTGCCTGGGGACGTATATCCATGGTATCTTCGAAAACGATTCGTTCAGAAGAAGCATTCTTAACATGATACGGACGCGAAAAGGGCTGGACCCGTTAAACGACACCTGCTCGTACAGCGGAATAAAGGAAAAAGCATTGAACACCCTTGCGGGCATAGTCAGCGAGTATGCCGACATGGAATTTATCGAAAGGCTGGCCGGTTTATGATAGGACCTCTGCAGCTTATTCTCGCATTTTTTTTGGATGTCCTGATTGGAGACCCTGCGTGGCTCCCCCATCCGGTAAGGATTATGGGCAAGGCTATAAGCCGGGCCGAGAGTTTTTTAAGGGGGCGCTCCAGCTCCCCATCCGGCGAACGCCGGGCAGGCCTGTTGCTTGTTCTTATGATTATTGTGCCGGTCTTCCTCATTACCCTTTCCATACTTATCATTGTATGGTTGCTGCCCGGCACTGCCGGCACAATAGCAGTCATGGCGGTAGTCGTCTATCTTACTGCAACGACGATTGCAATCCACGATCTGATCACCTCTGCACAGGCGGTCATCCGACCGGTAAAAGAAGGAGACCTCGAAAAGGCGCGGCACAATCTGAGCATGATAGTCGGGCGTGATACACAGGGCCTTTCCAGGGAAGATATTCTGAAGGCAACTACGGAAACCCTTGCCGAGAACCTTTCTGACGGCTTCATTGCCCCGCTATTCTACCTCTTGATCGGAGGACTTCCGCTTGCTATGGTGTATAAAGCAATTAATACCCTGGACTCCATGGTCGGGTACAACAACGACAGGTACCGGCATTTCGGCTGGGCGGCAGCCCGCCTCGACGACATTGCAAACTACCTCCCTGCAAGGATTACCGGAGTGCTGATTGTTCTTGCAACATTTCCGGTTATGCTATTTAGGGACACTACGCGATCGCTGACCGCTGCGGGCCGTTCTTTCACCACCATGCTGCGCGACGGCAAAAAGCATCGGAGCCCGAACAGCGGCATACCGGAGGCTGCCATGGCAGGCGCACTCGGAATCAGGATGGGCGGCCCGGCTGCTTATGGAGGGGTCATGGTAGAAAAACCTTACATCGGAGAGGCAGGGACAGGCGGGGCTGCCCCAGACTACCTTGCCGCTTCTGAAAGGGCGATCACGCTGGTTAAATTCGCGGCTCTTCTCGGCGTCGGCATCGCGGTATTGATCCTATCCGGAAGGAGGGTCTCCTAATGCAAGAGTCTCACGGCGGAAATATTTACAGGGCTGCAGAACAATCAGGAATGGGAGAGCACGAGATAATTGATTTCAGCGCTTCCATCAACCCGCTCGGGGTACCTAAAAGTGTGCTGGCCGGGATAAGGGACACAATGAGATACCTGAATAACTATCCCGATCCGGATGCAAGACAATTCACCCTTGCACTTGCAAAGAATTTTGCGATCAACCCGGAATCAATTCTTTGCGGCAACGGCAGCACGGAGCTTATCTATCTTGTCATCAGGTCGCTAATGCCTCAAAGGATACTCATTCCCGCTCCCACGTTCTCTGAATACGAACTGGCAGCGGGCGAAGGAAGGGAGATTGTCCGCTATCCCCTGAATGCTAAAGATAACTTTTCCATTAACCCCGACACATTTATTAAGGCCATGGCAGGAGGTTCAGGCTCCCTGTCACACAGGATGGCGCTGCCGACTTCCGTAGACATGGTATTTTTATGTAATCCGAACAATCCCACCGGAGGCATATTAAGAAAGTCTGATATGCTGAAAATAGCGGCTGCGGCAAAGGACCTGAAATGCCACCTTGTTGTTGACGAGGCCTTTATTGATTTCTCTCCTGATGATTCATTGATCAACGAGGTGGAAGACAACCCCTACCTCATTGTCCTGAGGTCTCTGACAAAGTTCTATGCCCTTTCAGGTCTGAGGGTCGGGTACGGAGTATTTCCGCTAAAGCTGATAGACGCAATAAAAAAGCACAAGGAGCCGTGGACAGTGAATACGCTCGCTCAAGTGGCCGGAATTGACGCGATCAAAGATGAAGCCTATAAAGCAGACACATTCAGGACCATAAAGAACGAGAGGAAGACACTTGAGGACGGGTTCAAGCTTCTTAAAATATATTATTTACCCTCAGAGGCCAATTTTTATCTAATTAAGATGGACAATGCGCAAAACATCATTGATACTCTCGGCGAAAAGGGCATCCTTTTAAGAGGCTGCTCAAATTTCAGGGGTCTTGACGCATCTTATGCGAGGGTAGCGGTGAAATCAAACCGCGACAACATGCGCTTGATCAAGGAGCTTGCCTATTTATGCAAGGCATAGTTGTAACCGGCACACACAGCGGCTGCGGTAAAACGACTGTAACCCTCGGGCTCCTTGCAGCCTTCAGGAAAAAGGGGTTGGAGGTCCAGCCGTTCAAGGCCGGACCGGATTTCATAGATACAGGGCTCCACCGGCTCATTACAGGGAGGCCTTCAAGAAACCTGGACCTGTGGATGTGCGGGAAGCAGGCCGCGCTCGAATGTTTCAAGAGGCATGCGGAGAATGCTGATATCTCCGTAATCGAAGGAGTCATGGGCATGTACGACGGCGAGTTCAGCACCGCAATGCTTGCATCGACCCTCGGGGTGCAGGCTGTCCTTGTTGTTGATGCATACGGGATGGCGGAAAGTGCCGGCGCTATTGTAAGGGGCTTCGACACCTTCACAACTTCCGGCCTTTTGCGCGGCGTTATCTTTAACAGGGTAGCCTCTGACAGCCATTTTAAAAGACTTAAAGATAGTGTTCAGAATGTCCCTGTTTTAGGATACCTGCCCAGGGACCTGGATTTCGAGATCCCTCATCGCCATCTCGGTCTTTTTGTCGCTGAAGAAGCGCCCATCGCCTCTGATGCCATTGACAAGCTGGCTGATGCCGTCATAGAGCACATTGACATAGATTCAATCGTTAAAATCAGCTCCTCAGTCGTTAACAGTCTTTCCGATGTCACACCTTCACACCTTCACACCTTCACATCTTCAGCAGTGAGGATCGCGGTTGCATACGACAAGGCGTTTTGCTTCTACTACGAAGACAACCTGGATCTGCTCAGGCAGGCGGGGGCCGAACTCGTTTTTTTCAGCCCCCTTTCAGGACAACATATTCCCGCAGATGCAGATGCCGTCTATATCGGCGGCGGTTACCCTGAATTATACGCTGAGGCCCTTTCCGGAAACTCCGCCATGCTCGCTTCTGTTAACGCCTGGGCCGCATCGGGGAGGCCGCTCTATGCCGAGTGCGGGGGACTCATGTATCTTTCGCAGGGCATATATGATTTTGACGGAAATTTTTTTAAAATGGCAGGTGTCTTCCCTTTTGAAACACAAATGAATAAGGGAAGGTTGCATCTCGGCTACAGGGAGATCATGCTGGAGGGAGACTGCATTCTTGGTAAAAAAGGTGAGAGCTTGAGGGGCCACGAATTCCACTATTCCGGGATAGTCAACAGCGCGGAAACGGACAGGATATATTCGGTCCGCAACAGGTCGGGCCAACCGCTCCCGGGTGATGGATACCGGGTCAATAGGACGCTTGCAAGTTATGTTCACCTTCACTTTGCGAGCAACAGTGCAATTGCAGACAGTTTTATAAAATGTGCAAAGGAGAAAGAAACGCATTTATGAAGGAGAGCATAATACTTATCGGCCACGGCAGTCCAAAGGAAGACGCAAACAACCTTGAATTGATATCGGCCATGCTGCACAGCATGATTCACGACGATTGCAGCGACGACTGCGTAACTGATTCCTATCTTCAGTTCGCAAAGCCGGATATCATGGAGACCATTAAGGGACGCGTAGAAGGCGGCGCAAAAAGGATTGTCCTGCACCCTTTCTTTCTGAACGCCGGAATGCATGTCACAAAAGATATTCCTGAACTGATAGAAAAGGCCAGGGAACTGTTCCCGGGCGTTGAATTTATTTATACGGAGCCTCTCGGCATCCACGAAAAACTGGCGCAGATAGTGATGGAGCGGATCAGCGCGGCAACCGGTTCCGGAAGCAGGCCGGCTCCTGAAGAGATAGAAAAGAAGAGTTTTGAAATACTTTCCCGGGAACAAGATTTCAGCGCGGTACCTGAGGAGCAGCTTCCAATAATCCAGCGGGTCATCCATGCCACTGCCGATTTTGAATTCAAAAAAACGCTCATCTTCCATCCTGACGCTGTTGCAACAGGACTCAGGGCAATTAAAGAAGGGAAGAACATTCTCACCGATGTGGAGATGGTGAAGACCGGTATCAATAAACGGTCTCTGGAGCAGTGGGGCAGCAAGGTGATCTGCGCCATTGCCGATGAAGAGGTTGCCCGCGCGTCAACAGAAACGGGCAGGACACGCGCTGAAATTGCCATAGAAAAAAGAATCGGCGAGAACGTCGGAATTATCGCCATCGGCAACGCTCCTACCGCCTTATTAAGGGTTATTGATATACTCAATTCACCGGTTCACCCATTTATCAATTCACCCATTCTCGTTATCGGGGTGCCGGTAGGGTTTGTAAAGGCATTAGAGTCAAAAGCGGTACTAGCGGGACAGCAATTCCCCTTTATAACGAACCTGAGCAGAAAGGGAGGGACCCCGGTAGCTGTAGCGATCGTCAATGCGCTGTTAAAAATGGCCGGTTAATTTATGGAACTATTTTCCGAACACTTTAAAAAAGACAACATGTTTTCAATGGTCGATGCAAGGGTAAAAATCCTGGCTTCCATTACTCTTCTATTAATGGTCTTAAGTTATAAGGGATTTGCCTTCCCCTTGTTTATGGCATTGCTCTGTCTCTTTTTCTGTATCAGGATGAGGATACCGGTCAGGGTCTTTATCCTGAGGTTTTCGGAGCCGCTGTTCATTGCCGGAGTGGTTCTTTTGCTTAAACTCTTCTTTTCAGGAAATGATGTTTTATTCTCTATAAACATAATGGGCGTCGGAATTGCCGGCCACAGAGATGGACTCATGGCCGGCTTACAGATAGCGGTCAGGATTTTGGGCGGGGTATCTGTAGTTGCCGTCCTGGGTTTTTCAACGCCATTCACCGAATTTATGGCCGGTCTTTCGTGGCTCAGGGTCCCAAAGGGTTTTATCGAAATATTGATGTTCGCATACAGATATATCTTTGTGCTCTTTGAAGATGCAATGGTAATCTACAATGCACAAAAAAATCGCCTTGGCTACTCAACAGCCCGGCGTGGTTTAAGCTCTTTCGGAACACTGGCGGGTTCGCTCACACTCAAGGCCTTTGAGCGCAGCCAGAACACCACCACAGCCATGCTCCAGAGGGGATACGACGGCAATATGCCGATGCTGAAACACAAGCCTTTCAGGCCGGTCGAGGTCGCGTGCTCCATTGCGTTCGTCATTGTTGCGGGGGTGGCGTGGAAGATATGATCAGGTTGGCAACGAAAGTTCGCACCTTAGTGTATCCCGACGGTACGCAGGCCCTGCATGACATATCTGTCGAGATCGGAAAGGGAGAATTTACGGGCATTCTCGGCTCGAATGGCTCCGGCAAGACAACCCTGCTCAAGGTGATGGATGGACTGATTAAGGACTATGACGGCATAAACCTCCTTGACGGTACTGATATTAAGAAACTTTCGGCCAGGGACATCTACCGGAAAGTCGGGCTTGTCTTCCAGAATCCCGACGACCAGCTCTTCGCGCCCACCGTCTTTGAAGATGTTGCCTTCGGCCCGCTGAACATGGGGTTTGCCGAAAAGGAAGTGTCACGAAGGGTCACTGCCGCGATCAAAGATGTGGAGATGGAGGGATATGCGAAAAAAACGATCCACAACCTGAGCTTCGGGCAGAAGAAACGAATATGTATTGCCGGGCTTCTGGCAATGGGACATGAGGTGCTGCTGCTCGATGAGCCGACAGCCGGGCTCGATCCCATGGGCGAATATAAGATGATGCATCTCCTGACTAAGCTGAACAAGGAGATGGGAGTAACTATTGTAATGGCAACGCACAGCGTTGATTTAGTGCCGCTGTTTCTGCACCGGCTCTATATTTTAAGCAAGGGGACCATTGTAAGGGGGGGAGTTCCCGAGGAGGTTTTCAACGCCCCCGAGGACATGGCTAAAATAAGGCTCAGGCTACCTCAGGTGGCCGAACTTATCTATCGCCTTAAACATGAGGACAAAATGTCGTTTGAGAAAATACCTCTAACCATCGGTGAGGCGCGGAGGGAAATAATAAAAATCGCAGGTAATAGGGTATAGGTTATGGGTTATAGAGTCAAAAAGAGATTCTTTTCTATTTTTCCTATTACCCATAGCCTATTACCTATTACCTGGTTTCTTTATGCATAAAGGATACATACATGTTTATACGGGTAACGGAAAAGGCAAAACTACCGCTGCCCTGGGTCTTGCACTGAGGGCGGCAGGCGCCGGCCACAGGGTGTTTATCGCGCAATTCATAAAACAGCGTCGTTGCAGCGAACACAAGGCCCTGGAGCGGTTCAGCGATCTTGTTACAATTGAGAGATACGGCAGAGGCTTCTTGATGGGGAGGGGGCCGGAAAAGGCCGATTTCGAATCTGCGGCTAAGGGATTCAAAGAGGTAAAAAGCATTATTGCATCCGGACACTATCGTGTTGTAATACTCGATGAAATTAACGTCGCCCTGCACTACGGGCTCATTAACATTGACGATCTCCTCGAAGTGATGGACAAAAAGCCTTCGGGGGTGGAACTGGTACTTACAGGCAGACATGCAGACAGCAGGATTATCGGGAAGGCGAACCTTGTCACGGAAATGAAAGAGATCAAGCATTATGCAGCGATCGGCGTGAAGGCGAGAACAGGCATCGAATGCTGAGAAAGAGACTCCGTTCCGGATATACGACAGGCGCATGCGCCGCAGCTGCCGCAAAAGCAGCGGCAATGATTTTGCTCGGTAATATGCCTTCTGCGCTGCATTTCTTCAAATCAAATGTTGTTGAGATCCCATTCCCTGATGGCGCCAGGGTCAGTTTCACAATCCATGGATCGGGAACGAAGAACGCCGGAAGCACTGCATGGGCATCTGTTATCAAGGACGCCGGCGATGACCCTGATGTGACAAACGGCGCTGAGATTCTTGCAGAGGCAAGATTCATTAATGATGCGTCTCCGTGTCCCCGTGTCCCCGTGTCCCCGCGTCTTATAATAAGGGGCGGCAGAGGTGTCGGTGTTATTACCAAGCCCGGTCTCTCTGTGGGAATAGGAGAGCCCGCAATCAACCCGGTCCCGAGAAAGATGATAGGTGACGCAGTGATGGAGGCGGTCCCTGAGCCGGGAATAAAGGACACTCCGGGGTCCGGGTTGGAAATAACTATTGCGGTCCCCGAAGGCGAGGCGCTTTCAAAAAAGACCCTGAATTCCAGGCTGGGCATTGTCGGGGGGATTTCGATACTCGGCACTACAGGTATAGTGCGCCCAATATCAGCAGAAGCATGGACAGCCACGATATCTGCGTCAATGAATGTGGCAAAGGCAATGGGGCACAGCAGCATAGTGGTTTCCGCGGGCAGGGCGTCCGAGAAGGCCCATATGGGAAAATTTGTTTTCCCCGATGAATCGTATGTGATGATGGGAGACTACCTTGAGTTTGCCCTGCTGGATGCGGCGCGGCACGGCTTCGGCGGCATACACCTCTGCGCACAGTGGGCGAAGATGCTCAAAATAGCGATGGCAACACCCCAGACCCATGTGCGGCACGGGGCCATTGTTCTGAAAAAGGCCCTGGACTTCTTGCGCCCTTTGGGAGTTGAAACCCCTGAAGGGACAGAATTCAATACAGCAAGAGAGCTTTTTGACTTTGTTAGGTCGTCGTGCATTATCACATTGCCGTCACTGTTTTCAGACGTCTGTTCAGCGGCTAAAAAGTACGCTGAAACAATTACAGCAGGCAAGCCGGTCACCGCTTACCTTGTGTCGTATGATGGAGATATAATTGCGAACAGCGAATAAAATTACAGTCATAGGCATTGGCTATAAGCCCTTTGATAAAAAGACCCGGGAGATTGTTTTGAGTTCTGATGTCATTCTTGCGTCTAAAAGGCTCCTTGAGGTCTTTCAGGGGTATGATGAATTTGAAGCTGTTAGAGATAAAGTCAGCGTGCTGAACAATATCAATGAAACAATTGAGTTCATACGCAGCAACTATAAGGCAAAAAAAATTGCCCTGATAGCCTCAGGAGACCCCATGTTTTCAGGCATCGGCAGAAGGGCTGTTGATGAGTTCGGGAAAGATGCAGTAGAGATCATCCCGGATCTGTCGAGCATCCAGATCGCATTCTCAACGATAAAAGAGCCATGGGATGACGCGTTTCTAATTAGTCTTCACGGGGGGCCTGATCCTGCAAAGAGAAGGCGCTTGCCGTATGACATACAGGATATTCCATTTTTGGTCGAGAGACATAATAAAATCGCCATTCTGACAGACAGAGAAAACAATCCTGCGGAGATAGCCGGAGTCCTCAGACTATCGCCTGCCGGCCATAACCTCTCGCGAATGCTTTATGTCTGCGAAAGGCTCGGCTATGAGGACGAAAAAATTACGCAAGGGACGCCTGAGGAAATTGCAGGGCTGTCATTTTCTGACCCTAATGTTGTAATTATTCTAAGTTCAGGACCAATAGTGCCCGGCCCAAAGCCTTCAACCATAACTTTCGGGTTGATGGAGGATGAAATATCCCATTTAAGAGGTCTCATTACAAAAGATGAGGTCAGGTCAGTAACCATCCATAAATTAAGGCTGCCTCAAACAGGCGTATTTTGGGACATAGGCTCGGGCTCAGGCTCCATATCAATAGAGGCCGCCCGGTTGTCTCCCGGATTAAAAGTGTTTTCAATAGAGAAAAACAACGAGCAGATACTGAATATCAAAAAAAACAGGATCACATTCGAAGCCTCAAATATTGAAATTATAGAAGGCGCGGCTCCGGCTGTTTTAAAAGAGCTGCCTTCTCCTGACAGGGTATTTATAGGTGGCGGCAGCGGGCAGCTCGGGGAGATTTTATCGCTGCTTACTAAAAGGTTATTTTCCGGAATTGCCATAATAAATGCTGCAAAAATAGAAACCCTTGCCACGGCAGTTGCAGAGATGCAAAAAGCCGGATTCAGAGTGGATATATCGCAGGTTTCGGTTTCAAGGACCAAGGCCGTAGATAACGGCAATTATTTATCAGCACTTAATCCTGTATTTATAATCAGAGGAATAAAAAATAGTGAGAAAGAATAAAACTAAAACCACAAAATTAACCGCAGAGGACCCAGAGTTTTCTTGTGCCTTTTTTGTGGATTCAGTCTTTCTCTGTGTTCTCGGTGGTGAATATTTATGACAGGGACACTATATGTCATAGGAGTCGGCCCCGGAGACCCGGAACTTCTGACGTTAAAAGCAGTGAGGATTCTAAAGACTGTAAAATGCATCTGCGTTCCGAGGGGCAGGGAAGAAGGCAGCAGTATGGCATTGAACATTATAAAAGAAATCGTAAATATGGATGACAAGGAACTGATCGAGGCCTACTTCCCGATGAGGAAAACAAAGGGTTCGACGCACGCCTGCGAGCTGGATACAAAATGGAGTGAGACAGTGGAAACCGTTTTGAGCATTCTTAACAAGGGAACTGATATGGCATTTATTACCATAGGGGACCCCACGATTTACAGCACCTTTTTCTACCTTTATGACCGGCTGCTCGAACTCAATCCCTTACTTTCTATCGAGATAATACCCGGCATATCGTCGATTACAGCCTCGGCAGCCCAGGCCGGCATATCCCTGGGGCTGGCTGACGAAAGGATAGCTGTCCTCCCTGCGACGTATGCGAAAGATATCGGCATGGTGCTCGAACACTTTGATACGGTAATACTCATGAAAGTCCACAAAGTTTTTGATCAGGTACTTGAGATGCTTGATGCATCCGGCCTTACTGAGAAAGCCTTATATATTTCGCGGACCGGCATGGATGACGGGCAGGTGGTGCGCGATATCGGCACGCTGAGGGGCAAACAACTCAACTATTTTTCGATGGTGATCATTAAGAAATGAACAGGGACGATCTGCGTTTATTTAAGCAATGGTTCCGCTCCTACTGTGCTTCTTTCTATACGCCGGATGAGGAGGACAGGAAAAACATTGCGCTCAAAGAGGAACATACTGCATATGTGTGCTCAACCATCCTGGAAATAGCCGGAGGGGAGTCACTCGCAGCAGGAGATGCCGTGATTGCAGAGGCCGTGGCGCTTTTTCATGATGTGGGAAGATTCCCTCAGTATGCCAAATACAAAACATTTAAGGACAGCCTTTCAGTAAACCATGGGGAACTCGGGGCCGGGGAGCTTGCTCGTGCGGGCATACTTGATCACCTTCCGGCGCGTGAGCAGGAAATAATTTACACGGCTGTAAAATTCCATAACGCCTTCAAGATCCCCGATGTGGTAAGCCGCGATGCGATTATTTTTTTAAAATTGGTCCGCGATGCCGACAAGCTTGATATATGGCGTATATTCTTCGAGTATTACAGTAACGGCAGCACAAAGGACATGCCGTCTGCGGTTGGGCTCGGCTTTCCGGATACCCCCGAATATTCGAGTGGAGTGGTGCAGCGCATTATCAACAAACAACTGATACCGCTGGCCATGCTCAAGACCCTCAATGACTTCAAACTAACAAAATTATCCTGGGTGTATGACCTCAACTTTATTTCCTCTTTAAGGCTGGCGGTCAAGGACAATTATATAGATAGAGTTGCCGCAGCATTGCCCCAGACGGAAGAGATCAGGAAGGCTGTCGAAACTGTGAATGAATATATCCGGCGCAAACTGGACGGGGATCATAAAGGGGAAAGAAGTGGTGGTTAAAGTCTATTTTATAGGCGCCGGGCCGGGTGACCCGGAACTGTTAACGCTCAAGGGCAGAAGACTCCTGGACCTGGCCGACGTAGTCATTTATGCCGGAAGCCTCGTAAATCCGGGGCTTCTTAACGGGATAAAGGCTGAAATCCATAATTCTGCCTCAATGACACTTGACGATACAATAGCAATCATCGAGCGCGCAGTAAAGGCCGGCAAGCTGGTCGTGAGGCTGCATACAGGAGATCCTGCATTCTACAGCGCCATATCTGAGCAGATCGAGCGTTCTCAGGGAATCCGGCATCGCTTACGAAGTCGTCCCGGGCGTCTCGTCCGCAATGGCAGGGGCAGCTCTTCTCGGGCAGGAACTCACGATCCCCGAAATTAGTCAGACGGTCATATTCACTCGCATTGAAGGCAGAACTCCCGTGCCTGATACCGAACGGCTCGGCTCTCTGGCAAAGCACCGGGCCACCATGGTGATTTTCCTGAGTGTCGGCATGATTGAAAAAGTGAAAGAAGAACTTATGGCAGGATACCCGGGTGAGACGCCGGTGGCAGTGGTTGAGAGGGCCTCCTGGCCTCAGCAAAAGGTGGTAAGAGGAATGCTCAAAGATATTGTTGAGCTTGTGCAACGTGAAGGGATCAAAAAGACCGCCCTTATTTATGTCGGAGAATCTCTAAAGGCTTCTGTGTCGCCGCTTGGGAAAGAGTCAAAACTGTACAACAAGGACTTCACGCATGGACACAGGAAATAAGGCTGCCTTCTATATAACCGACAACGGTCTGAAACTGGCAACAAGGCTGAAGGACCTATATCCGGAAATTAACATTATCAAATACACGAGCCGGGCGGTGCGCGGCTTCTGGGATACGGACAACAGTCTGATCTTTATTATGGCTGCGGGTATAGTCGTGAGGACGATAGCGCCGCTGATCAAAGACAAGCGTACGGACCCCGGCGTTGTCATGATGGATGAGAAAGGGAAGTTTATCACCAGCCTTCTGAGCGGACATCTCGGCGGCGCGAACAGCCTCGCTTCGCGAATTGCGCAATTTCTGGGTGGCAGCGTTATTATCAGCACAGCATCCGATTTAAACAATATGCCCTCACTGGACTTGTGGGCGCAGGAACAAGGCCTTGTCATAGAGCAATGGGGACTGCTCCCTCATGCCGGAACACAGCTCCTTAACAACGGTGCTCTAAGGGTGTATACCGAGATACCGGTAGAGTTGCCTGACGTATTTTACAAGATCGATGATCCCGCCATTGCCGATGTATGTATCACAAATAAAAAAATAATCCCACCCCTGCAATCAGGTCAGCTATATCTGAGGCCGAAGAATCTTGCAGTCGGCATAGGGTGCAATAGCGGCACTACAGCATTCGAAATCGAAGATGTGGTAAACAAAGTCTTTGACGAGCACAATCTCTCGCTCCTTTCTGTCCGCGTTCTCGCTACTATTGATCTAAAAGCAGGCGAGCCCGGTCTAACAGAGTTTGCCGGGAAATCGCGGATCAAGATCGTTACTTTCACTCCTGACGAGTTGAATAGAGTCCAGGGCATAGAGAAGTCCGAGACTGTCTTCAAAGCTACGGGAGCCTATTCGGTGTCAGAGGCGGCGGCCCTTATCGCATCAGGGTCCGGTCCGCTCATCGTGCGGAAACAGAAGCTCGGAAACGTAACACTTGCAATAGCTGAAGAAAGGCCGGTAGCCGTAAACGGACATAGAAGCGCCGGCTGCAAAATCTATGTAGTGGGCACCGGTCCGGGAGGCATCGAACACATAACGTCGGAAGCCAGAGAGGCGATAAGGAAATCCGAAGCCGTGGTAGGGTACGGCACCTACCTTGATTTGATAACAGAGCTGATAAAAAATAAAGACGTCATATCTACCGGCATGACCCAGGAGATCGACCGCTGCAGAACTGCGGTCGACCTTGCCCTCAGCGGCAAAACCGTTGCAGTGGTGAGCGGCGGAGACCCTGGGATTTACGCGATGGCAGGACTGGTGCTTGAGATATTAAGAGACGAAGAACAGAAGTTTCTCCGTGTCCCCGTTTCTCCATGTCCCCGTGTCTCTGTTGAGATCATTCCCGGCATATCGGCGCTGAATGCTGCCGCATCGAGGCTGGGGGCCCCGCTCATGCATGACTTTGCAGTGATAAGCTTATCAGACAGGCTCACACCCTGGGAACTTATAGAGAAAAGGCTCGATGCCGCTGCAATGGCCGACTTTGTTATAGTCCTTTATAATCCGAAAAGCATGGGAAGACCTGAGCACATTGACAAGGCACGGGCGGCATGCCTTCGGCACAGAAGCGCTGAAACCCCGGTGGGCATTGTAAGGGCCGCCACGCGAGAGAACGAGAAAGTAATTATTACGAACCTGAGGGACATGCTGAATCATGATATCGACATGCAAACAACCGTGATTATAGGCAATTCCACTACGTTCATATGGAACAACCTGATGATCACACCCAGAGGGTATACGGCCTCACCGGGAACTCACGAATAAAAAAGGCGGCCACAGTATCCGGGCCGCCTTCTCTTAAAAAAATACTGCTGGCTGAAATACGCTACTTCTTCTTTGCAGTTTTCTTGGCTGCCTTCTTGGCCGGCGCTTTCTTTGTAGCCATTCAGTACCTCCCGGTGGATTTTTTATATCAGGACGCTCTCGCATCCCACATCTATTAATAAACATTTCAGAACGTTTGTCAAGCATTATTTTACGTGATTGTATACTTGACACAAGGGGGCAAGCATGTTTAAATTAAATCCCTGGTCAATTGTGTTATTTATTATGTTTATATTATTTAGCAACACCGCCAAGGCCCCAATCCTGCCAGTATCCAGGGATGTTCTTTCTAATCGAATGTTCTATGCTTGCTTCGTTTCTATGATAGACCCACCATCCCCCCGTATAGCAGAGAACATCGAACTCATTCCTATAGGCAACGCATACTCCGAGAATTATAGTGATCTTAGTATTTTTAATTTGAGAAATATCTACCGGGTTAGCAATCTCACTATTAGGCACATTAACTGTTTCTCCTGGCAAAATAGTGCGTCCCTCTGTGTCAATATAAGTGAGACACCTCCCTTATGCTAAATTAGAGTAGAAGGCCGGGGAGGAAAAATCATAATGATAGCTGCAAAGGTCAATAAAACACAGACAATGGAGGGAGCCAAGTTGACGGTAGCCCATCCGAACCCAGAGGTGCCGGATAAGGCAGTCAGGCGGAGGTTCACTGCCGAATACAAACTGCGTATCCTCACCCTTGCCGATGCATGCACGGGACGCGGAAGTATGGGAACGCTGCTACGCCGTGAGGGACTGTATGCCTCGAACCTCAATGCGTGGCGCACCCAAAGAGAGCGTGGAGTCCTGTCAGCCCTGAAGCCCAAGAAGCGAGGCCGCAAGGAAGCAGTTCGCAATCCACTTATTGCGGAAAATGAGAAGCTCCGCAGGGACAATGAACTGATTATCAAACGTCTTAGACAGGCAGAGATCATAATAGATATCCAAAAAAAAGTATCCGAGATACTGGGAATCCCGCTTGCGATCCCCGAAGGAGGAGAGACCGACTGATGGAAGCTGCAGTGACCCTTTCCTCTGAAGTTGGGATCAAGCATGCATGTGAAGCGCTTGATGTTGCGCGTGCCGGGTTTTACCGCACACAGGCACGCAAAGATGCCCACTTTGTTGAGCCTGTGCAGGATCGGAACTCGCCTCGTTCACTGTCTTCCGAGGAACGGCAGGGAGTACTTGATATCCTCCACACCGACAGATTTGTGGACAAGGCACCCTATGAGGTTTATGCAACTCTTTTGGACGAGGGCCAATACCATTGCTCGATACGGACAATGTATCGCATCCTCGATAAGAACAAGGAGGTCAAGGAGCGCAGAAACCAGTTGCGTCACCCGGTGTATAGCAAGCCAGAGCTTTTGGCTACAGCCCCGAACCAAGTTTGGTCCTGGGATATCACGAAACTTCTCGGTCCGGTAAAGTGGACATACTTTTACCTGTATGTGATCATGGACATCTTCAGCCGCTATATTGTCGGCTGGATGATAGCCCCTGCAGAATCGGCGGTATTGGCAGAGAGGCTCATTGGAGAAACCTGTTCAAAGCAGAATATCGGGAGAGATCAGCTCACGATTCATGCCGACAGGGGTTCATCAATGAAATCCAAACCTGTAGCATTACTCCTGGCCGACCTTGGGATCACGAAGACCCACAGCAGACCGCATACGAGCGATGACAACCCCTATTCAGAGTCCCAGTTTAAGACACTTAAATATCGGCCGGACTTTCCTGAGCGGTTTGGTAGCATCGAAGACTCTCGGAGCTTCTGCCAGGATTTCTTTCCTTGGTACAACAAAGAGCATCGACATACCGGCATCGGCCTGCATACGCCGGAAGCTGTACATTACGGCCTTGCACAAGAAATACAGATAGCCAGGCGTGAAGTTCTGCGCGTTGCATATGAAGCACATCCTGAGAGATTTGTTAAAAAAATCCCTGTGCCGCCGATACTTCCTGAGGCCGTATGGATTAACAAGCCAAAGGCAGCACCAGTTCCTGAAGAGGAAATACACTAAATGTGGACGAGGGGTGTCTCAAAGTCATTGACATATTCCGCGTCCTGCAATCGTAGTTGCTTGGTTAATGAAACTTACATCACAGGGGGAATGGCGTTGCGCATAGTCGAACATTTGCTTTACACTTCCAATGTTAACCTGAGATTGAGTCATTTGCTTAAAGGCAGGTGCGTTTCCAGCATTCTTCAGCGAATATTTAATAGTGAACTTAAGCTTATCAGACTCAAAACTAACGGGTTTTACTGTCTCAATATTTCCAGCAATTGCACCCTTCCGGCTCATGCTCTGGATAAAGCCATTGGCCTTTAATACAGTCCTGAAGTCGTCAGAAGCGTACTGAATACCTCTGTCAGAATGAAATATACAGCATGGATCTGGATTACGACGCCCTATCGCCTGTCTCAACGCCTCTACAACAAAGTCTGATTTCAAACGATCACTCATGGCCCATCCCACCACCTGCCGGGAATAAAGATCCAGTATTACTGCCAGGTATAGCCAACCTTCCATGGTCCATACATAAGTTATATCACCGACCCATTTTGTATCGGGTCTCTCCGCCACAAAGTTTTGCTCCAGAAGATTCTCCGCAACCGGCAGATTATGCCTGGAGTTCGTCGTAGCCTTGAACTTTTTCTTTGCTTTGCCGACTATCCTGTTAGCCTTCATAAGCCGAGCTATGCGGTTTTCTCCGCACATTGTCCCTGCCTCTCGCAGATCGTCCGTTATTCGCGGACTCCCATAGGCCCTGCCACTGTTCTTGTGCGATTCTCTTATTCCCGTGAGTATCTTCTCGTTTTCCTTCTGCCTTTTGCTCTGAGGCTGTTTCTTCCACCTGTAATATCCGCTCCTTGATGCCCTTATTACCCGGCACATCTTCTGCACCCCATGTGCGGAGCTATGCTGGTCCATAAACCAGTATTTCATTTGGGGTGTTTTGAGAAGATGGCCAACGCTTTTTTTAGGATTTCTTTATCCTCTTTCAGACTGGCGTTCTCTCTCTGCAGTCTCCGCAGCTCCTCGTCCTGGGTCTTCTGATGCCCCTTGCCAGGAAAACTGCCAGCAGGATCTTCTTCGTGTTGTCGTTTCCATGTGCGTAACAGATTCTCATGTATCCCAAGACTCCGGGCTACATCAACTACTGTCCTGCTGCCCTCTGTTACAAGCTTGACTGCTTCTTCCTTGAACTGCTTATCGTACTTCCTTCTTCCACCACGTTCCTGCATTTGACACCTCCAAGGTTATATTGTACCTAACCTTTCGGGGTGTCCGCTAAACCGGGGGAACTTCACCCTCTTTTCAATTAGATGATGCAGCATTAAACGACAAAAACAATTTGATAGCACTAGGCTCGCCTGGCGATTTAATTATATTAGATACGCATAGCTTCCAGATACAAAAGCGAGTTTTTGATGCTGCTTGGAAAGTTTCGTTTTCACCAGACAATAAATATTTAATTCACTCAAATTGGGGAGCATTTAAGATTCGTCATGCGGATAATCTGGAACTAATCGTGAGAGTTAATTTGTCTAAGCGACACAATCCAGATGCCTCAGAGCCAAATAATTTATGGACTGAGAGTTTTGTTTTTTTAAAGGATCAAAAAACAGTTATTGTCGGGTGTAACAATTCATTCATTTATTTCATTGATCTATCGTCAAATAAGGAGTTTAAAATTCTTCAGTGTTTTTATGGTAGTGGTTCTTTGTCATTAAGTCAGGATGAGAATTATCTAGTTAGCTCAGGTTTTCATGAATACATTTTATGGGATTTAAGAACCAATAAGAAAGTAACATTTAAAAAAGAGCATGATAAGAAAGGTTTGATTAGATATACTGCCAAGTTTCATCCAATTCGAAATATGTTTGTTTTAACAAATGAAGACAAAATAAGATTCTTTGATATTGACGTCGGAGATTTCATAGATGAAATCAAATTTAAAGATTGTGAGCATATGGCATTCTCACAGGATGGGAAAGTCTTGTTTGTAGCTAATCGTGACGAAATTCTCGTTCTTAATTTTACAGGAAGAAAGATCTTAAGGAGGCTACAATTACAAGTAATATTTCCATTAGCAACAAAAGATTTTCATTCAATCGAAACTCTCATTGTAAGTCCGGATGCTAAAAAGCTATATATGGTTTACGGTAGATATTTAATTAAGGTAAATATAATGTCTGAAAAACTAATTAATTCATATTTACATCTGAATGACCTTGAGGGTACAAACTTTACAGGTGCTGAAGGAATTAATGGAGAGATGGTGGATCAGCTATGGAAAAATGGTGCATTAGTAGGTTTGTCTAAGACGTCAATTGCAGCGAAGGACCATAGATGACCAAGGCCGCGAGTCCGGTTCTATTTATTTGACTACGACAGTCGGGGAGCATCACAAAGATGCCAAGTACTGCAAGAGTAATTCCAAAGCCTAATGTCTTGTTACGACAATTCTTTTATTATATGCCGTGAAAGGTTATCGTCTATTTCATTGTGACGAGGCACTGGCTGCTTCTTGCCAGTTTTTGGGTTGACGTAGAGGTCGTGCCTCTGTCCATGCCGCAGGAGGATACAGCCGACAATGGTTATTCTTTTTATCAAATCTTTTCTTTTCAAACCGAAAGGGTGAGTTCTTTAACTTTATGTTTTGGCGGGACATCATCCATTGTCATGAGCGTGTAGGCTTCTTTCATATTTTCCTCAAGTTCTTCCAAGGTTTCACCTTGTGTCATTATTTCAGGATGTTCGAGAAGTTTTCCCACCCAGAATTTCTCACCCTTCCAATAGATCATCTTTAATTTAGTTTTCATTTTCCACCCTAAATATCAATATTCCTCGCCTCAAGCGCATGGACGGTTATAAACTCTTTTCTTGGTTCGACCTGGTCGCCCATTAACACGGTGAACATCTCATCTGCCTTGACAGAGTCTTCGACCGTGACCTGGAGGAAGGTCCTCTTTGCGGGGTCCATGGTGGTTTCCCATAGCTGATGAGGGTTCATTTCTCCAAGGCCTTTGTAGCGCTGAATGGATAGCCCCTTTTTGGAGGTCTCGGTCACAGTCGCAAGCAGCTCCTGCAGCGAGGAGACCTCTTTTATCTCTGTCTTTATTTCGAGTTTGTAGGGCGGCATGCCCAAGGTCTGGGTCAACTCCTTATACTGCAGCTCCAGATCCTTGAACTCGGGGGAGAGTATCAGCGAGGTCGACAGCGTACACCGGTAATTCTCACGGGTAACTTCAACCTCATACGACTCATGCTCCTCATCAAAGGTTATGTCCGCGTGCTTTAAGGAAGGAATTTTTTCTGTCATTTTTTTCAGGATTTCCCCGACAGCCTCACTGCTTTTGAAATTCTCTTTATCTATGCCGAGCACAAGGAGCTGCGCGATGACCTCGGGGTCTCTCCGCTTCCTTTCGAACCAGCCCAGGAGCTTTTCATATTTGGGAATTTTCTTAAGGTGGGGCACCAGCTTCTTGCCTCCAAGCTGTCCGGCCGGGGTAGTTATTTTAAGGTCCTCGGTAGCAAGTTCGAAAAGCATTTCCATGAGTTCCGCCTCGTTCTGGACGTATTTCTCGGATTTCCCTTTCTTGATCCTGAAAAGGGGCGGCTGCGCAATATAGAGGTAGCCCCTCTCGATAAGGTCCGGCATCTGCCTGTAAAAAAACGTGAGGAGAAGGGTCCTGATATGGGCGCCGTCGACATCGGCATCGGTCATCAGCACTATCTTGTGATACCGGGCTTTTGCTATATCGAATTCTTCCGGTCCAATGCCCGTGCCCAGTGCTGTTATCAATGTTCTTATTTCCTCCGAGGTGAGCATCTTATCAAAGCGCGCCTTTTCCACATTAAGGATTTTACCCCTCAGAGGCAGTATTGCCTGGTTGCGCCTGTCCCTGCCCTGCTTTGCGGAACCGCCTGCGGAGTCACCCTCGACTATGTACAATTCTGACATGGCAGGGTCTTTTTCAGAGCAGTCAGCAAGCTTGCCAGGCAGACCGGTATCCTCCAGAACTCCCTTTCTCCTGGTCAACTCCCGCGCCTTCCGGGCAGCTTCCCTCGCCCTGGAGGCCTGTATGGCCTTCTCTATGATCTTCCTCGCTACTGCCGGGTTCTCTTCAAAATAGGTCGCCAGCGCGTCGTTGGTGATTGATTCAACGATTCCCTTGACCTCGCTGTTGCCGAGTTTCATTTTGGTCTGCCCCTCGAACTGGGGATTCGGGAGCTTTACGCTGATCACAGCTGTGAGCCCTTCCCTGATGTCGTCACCGGAGACGCTTTCTTTGCCCTCTTTTATGATTCCCGAGGATGTGGCATAGCTGTTTGAGGTCCTTGTCAGCGCTGATTTGAAACCCACAAGATGGCTGCCGCCTTCACGGGTGTTGATGTTATTGGCAAAGGTGTAAATGTTTTCCGCGTAGCTATCGTTATACTGTATCGCGATCTCGGCACTGATGCCGTCTTTTTCTTTTTCGATATATATGGGCTTGGGGTGCAGCGGCGTCTTGTTCTTGTTAAGATGTTCGACAAAGGATACAATGCCCCCTTTATAGAAAAAAACCTGATTCTGCTGCTCTGTCCTTTCATCGGCCAAGGTTATCTGGAGCCCCCTGTTCAGGAACGCAAGCTCCCGCAGCCGCTGCGCAAGGACATCATAATGAACTTCGGTGACTTCAAAGATCTCGGGGTCGGGCTTGAAGGTTATTCTGGTCCCGCGTCCTTTTGTCTTCCCCGTAACATTAAGCGGCGTCACCGGTTTCCCCCGTTCAAAACGCTGGGTGTAGACAAGCCCTTCCTGCTTGACCTCCATTTCGAGCCACTCGGAGAGTGCGTTTACCACGGATACTCCGACTCCGTGAAGCCCTCCGGATATTTTGTACGCGGAGGATTCGAACTTTCCGCCTGCATGAAGTTCGGTAAGCACGATCTCCGCAGCCGTCCGTCCTTCAGGGTCTCCCGAATGGAGCCCTGTGGGGATGCCCCTGCCGTTGTCAATTACAGTGCAGCTGCCGTCGTGGTGCAGGACGACCTCTATCAAGGTGCAGTAACCCGCCAGGGCCTCATCAACACTGTTGTCGACTACTTCGTAAACAAGGTGGTGAAGGCCGTCGATACTGGTGGAGCCGATATACATCGCCGGCCGCATTCGAACAGCATCAAGGCCCTTAAGGATTTTTATATCTTCAGCTCCGTAAGAGCCGTTCCCATCTTCGGTCTTTATGTCTTCCATCGTTCTCCCTCTGGTATAAAGTATAAGTTCTTGAAGAAATCTCTTTTGTGGTCATTCCCAACGAAAAAACCTGGATTCCCGCCTTCGCGGGAATGACGGCTAAAAATATTGAACATAAGTAAAGAAGCGTTGGACGCACTACACTAGTTCTTACAGTCTCATCGGCATTACTACATATTTATAATCGTCTCTTCCATTTTCCATGATAAGAGTAGGGCTCAGCGGCTCATTGAGTTTAATCATTATAGTATCGGAATTCATCACGCTCAATGCATCAAGGATGTATCGCGCGTTGAATGCTAAAGTTATCGGTTCACCCGCATATTCAATTGTTGTCTCATCTTTTGCTTCACCGAGGTCCGGATTGGAAGCGGATATCGCCATAGTATTGGGCTCGATATCGACTTTTACAGCGCTGCTCCGCTCTTTGCTCATTATAGAGACCCTTCGCAGCGATTTCATCAAGGCTATCCTGTCTATCCCGATGATTTTATCAGTGGCAGCCGGAATGACCTGCTCATAGTTAGGGTAAGTGCCCTCTATAAGCCTGGTGAGGAACTGGATCGTGTCAATTTCGAACAAGATGTGATTTTTCCCTATGGCCATCTTGACGGTTCTTGGCTCGTCGTCAAGGAATCTTCTCAACTCAGCCAGAGACTTTCTCGAAAAAATGAACCTTTTCTCCTCCTTGAGTTTTGAGGCCAGTGTCTTCGTCGAAAGCGCCAGTCTGTGGCCGTCGGTGCCGACAACCGTGAGAGTGCCATCGGGCTTTATATTAAAAAGCAGTCCGTTTAAAACATACCTGGTATCAGCCTCACCCGCGGAATAAAGGGTCTTGTCGATCATCTCAAGGAGCAGGAGGGAGTCTATTTCCATTTTTTCAGTATCATCCGGCAGCGCCGGCCACACCGGGAATTCATCATGAGAGAGACAGGCAAGGCGGAACTGGCTTTTCCCGCACTTTACTTTAAGCCATTTTTCATCGCTTGATTCAAGTACTATGTCGCCGTCAACTTCGCGCACGATCTCAAACAGTTTTTTGGCAGGAATGCTCAGTTTCCCCTCAGTTGCAACAGTAAGCACAAGAGGCTCTTTAAAGGCGGTTTCGAGATCCGTGGCTGTTATATATGCTCCTCCCTTCTCAGCCACCAGAAGAAAATGGCTTAAGATGGGCATGGTATTTTTTTTCTCGACAATGTTCTGAATATCCGAGAGTTTTTTCAGCAATTCGCTTTTTTCAACTGTGACCTTCATCTATCCCTCCGTTTTTACTGTCCCTAAAAGATTTGAGATCCAGACCCCAAGAAGTCTGTTGCTTTTGGGGCAGCCCCACTGAAGCAGTCTGCCGCGGGAAACATTTATGCACCGGTAATCCTCCGCAATATATTTTCAATGCTTTTATTGAGATTATCGTCCTTGCCGCGTTTCTCTTCTATCTGCCTGCAGGCGTAAATTACCGTTGCATGGTCCTTCCCGCCAAAATATCTTCCAATCTCACTGAGCGAAAGATGAGTCTGTTGTTTTGTTATATACATTGCTATCTGCCGCGCGTTTGCGATTTCTTTTGTCCTCTTTCTAGCTTTTATATCCTGAATTTTCAGGCCGAAATAATCGCATACCATCTTTTGTATCAGATCGACAGTAATAGGCCTCTCTTCATCGGATATCAGGTCTTTAAGAACTACCCTGGCCATAGCGGTATCAATGGGGAGACCTGTTAACGATGCGTGCGCCCCCAGCTTTATAAGACATCCCTCCAATTCTCTTATGTTGGATTTTATTTTTGTCGCAATGAAATAAGCGACTTCTTCAGGTATGGACATTTTTTCGATCGCGGCTTTCTTATAAATAATGGCCACTTTTGTTTCGACTTCCGGAGGCTGAATGTCCGCAATAAGGCCCATGCTGAACCGCGACCTGAGCCTGTCCGTTATGTCGGAGATCTCCAGCGGGGCCCTGTCACTCGACATGACGATCTGGCGCTGCTTCTCATATAGGGCATTAAAGGTGTGGAAGAATTCCTCCTGGGTAGTTGTCTTGTTGGCAATAAACTGAATATCATCTATAAGCATTACATCAACATTCCGGTATTTATCTTTAAACTCCGCCATCTTTTCATGCCGCAGCGCTGAAATGACCTCATTGGTAAACTGCTCGGCAGGTAAATAACTGATTACTTTATCGGGATATTTGTCCACAATCATGTTGCCGATGGCATTCATAAGGTGTGTTTTGCCCAGTCCGACACCTCCGTAAATAAAAAGCGGGTTATAAGCAATTCCCGGGTTCTCGGAGATTCTCCTGGAGGCCGCATGAACAAACTGGTTGGAAGGTCCCACTACAAATGTATCAAAAGTATATTTGGGGCTAAGATAAATCCCCCTGCTTGCAAGCTTATTCTTTCTGCTCTCCAGTTTAGTATCCTGTTTTTTAAGTTCAGCATCCTCTTTATCTATTATTTTATATTTGACCGAAACAGGGTATCCCGTAATCGGTTCCACTGTCTCATTTATAATTGCAGGATAATAATCCTCAATCCATTCTCTGAAAAACCTGTTGGGAATTCCTATAGTCATAATCTTGTCCTTAAAACTGATCAGTCTCATCGGCTTAAACCACAACTCAAAGATACTATCTCCAACTTTTTCAGCTATCTTCGAAAGATTATTATTCCATAATTCTTCTATATTCACGCCCCGTTTTCCCCAATGCCTGTCCTGTATTCGATGTAACTGAGAATTCATTCACTGCTGAGAATCACTGTAACAGCAGTACTTATTAACAGGATATTCACAATTGTTAGTAATTCTGCAACCTTTGTCTGACCATTATATCTTATCTGTTAAAACAAGGGCAATAAATTGTTGATTGCAATGTTTAAAAATATATTTTTTCTTAACTGTTTGCAGTTCATAAAAAAGCGTCCGACTTATCATTGGCGAAACTAGCTGCCGTTTCCTCTTTTTTAAACCTTCTTAACAATTCAACAGCGCTTACTACTACTACTATTAAATAATTAAAAGAATAGTAGGGAATACCCTTTTTTAAGCTGCAGCTGAATTAAAATTTAAATATCCCTTTATAAAAATATCTATACCTCCATCCAATACAGCATCAACATTACCTGTTTCACTACCGGTCCGGTGATCTTTTACAAGCCTGTACGGCTGCAACACATATGACCGTATCTGGTTACCCCACGATATTCCCTTTTTATCCCCTTTAAGAGTGTCCATTTTTTTTTCTCTCTCAGTGACCGAAATATCATATAGTCTTGATTTGAGAATTCTCATTGCAAGCTCTTTATTCCTGTGCTGAGAGCGCTCTGTCTGACAGGCAACGATCACTCCTGAAGGAATATGAGTAATCCTTACTGCTGAAGAGACCTTATTTACATGCTGTCCTCCCGCACCCGATGCCCTGTATGTATCGATCTTCAAATCTTCTTCCCTGATTTCGACAGGAACATCATCTTTTATTTCAGGATAGACCAGAACAGCTGAAAATGAAGTATGCCTTCTTTTATTTGCATCAAAAGGCGAAATCCTCACCAGGCGATGAATACCTGCTTCACCCTTTAAATAACCATATGAATAAGGACCGACAACAGTAAATGTTGTGCCTTTAATTCCAGCTTCATCTCCGGGCTGCAGGTCTGCTATTACAACTTTAAATCCACGACGTTCCGCCCAACGGGCATACATCCTCATCAGCATTTCAGCCCAGTCCTGACTTTCTGTGCCGCCGGCCCCGGGATGAATCGTAATTATCGCATTATTCTTGTCCAACTCCCCGGAAAGACGAATTTTCAACTCCATATCGTCGAACTCTTGTTTAAGGGTATCCAATTCTCTTTTGAATTCTTCGAGGAATATTTCACCCCCCTCTTCATTCAGAAGACTGGATAATCCCTCCAGAGAATGGACCTTATCAAGAACTGACTCGACAGGCTGCATCTTTTCGAGTATTTCAGATTTCGCTTTTTGAAGTTCTTTTATTTTGTCAGGGGAAGACCACACTTCCTCAGACAACAGCTTATCTTCAGTCAATACTAAATCAGCTTTCAGTTTGTCGACATCAAAGATAGCCTCTTAAGGAAAGCACTTTCCCCTTTAAATTGGACAATTTCTCTATTAATTCACCTTGCAATAACATACTGCCTCCTTTTGTTCTAATAGTATTATCATAAATGAACCACAGCCAAGAGTACCAACAGTAGGCGCCTTAGGCAGGCGCTTCTAAGCGAGAATACAGAGTTTTCTAAAATTAACTTCCTTGCCTATAGTATTCGTTATTTTCTCTGTGTACTTTGTGGTTTCTCATTTCGTTACCCTTTTAAAATCTGCTTCGTTTTCTTATCAGCAAAAGCAGTGTGCCAATAATATTAAAATACGAAAAAATATCTCCGTACTTTGTATAAGGCGACAAAGTTCTGTCAGTTTTAACGCTGGACACCAGGTAGGTCCTGGTGAAAAGGTCTGTCTTGGCGAGAATTCTGCCGCAGCTGTCAATGAATCCCGAGATCCCGGTGTTGGCTGACCGTATCACCGGTTTTCTATTCTCTATGGCCCTGAATACAGCCATACTGAAATGCTGGTAAGGCCCGGGAGTCTTTCCGAACCACGCATCATTTGTTATTGTCACAATAAAATCCCCCCCGCTTGTGTAAAACTTTCTGACCTCACCAGGGAAAATAATTTCGTAACAGATAAGCGTTCCAAAACTTCCGAAGGGCGTCACTGCTTTTGTATAGCTTTCCCCTGGCACAAAGTCACCAATCGCGCCGGTCAAATCCAGGAAAGATAAAACGCGCCTGAACGGCACAAACTCCCCGAACGCAACCAGATGTATTTTATCATAGATATAAGTAATAGTTCCATTTTTATCAAGGAGTACGGCGCTATTAGTATAGCGGGTTGAGGAGGATTTGGGTCTTTCGTTCCGGTCCTTTTCCAGGACACTCCCAAAGAGGAGATATGAATTCAATTGCCGCTCAAAAGAGACCATATAGGCCGTACGCTCTTTATCCGTCTCAAAGAAGAACGGCACGGCTGTTTCAGGCCAAACAATAAGGTCCGGCGTTTGACGTGCAGCAGAGAAAGAGAGGTCTTTATAAGTATTGATAACCATTTGCTGATAAGACGGGTCCCATTTTTTGTCCTGGTCTATGTCGCCCTGGATCACGGCAACCTTTACTGTGGAACCGTTGCGATGCTGATGCAGACGGTATATTCCGTAAGACAGAGTAAAAACCATAAAAAGAGCGAGGGCGACAAACCCGCTTATCGTAGGCAAAAGTGAAGCGAGCGGCCGCTCCACATACCTGCGCTTGAACTGGAGCACATCAACAAACGCGGCGTTTACAGCCACAATTAGGAATGACACTCCATACACTCCGGTAATATCCGCAATCTGTATTACGGGCAGAAAAGCGTACTGGCTGTATCCCAAACTGGACCATGGGAACCCGCCTAATACATAAGAACGCAGGAATTCGAGCGTAGTCCACAAGAGCGGCGCCACAACGAGGGCCGGCACATCGGTCCTCTTCATATTTGCGGCATAGAGCAACGCAAAGAACGCAGGATACAGGCTGAAATACATACATAAAACCAAAACGAGCAGGAAACTCGGGACTAAAGGAACAGCGCCATAGTAATGAATAGAATGATAGATCCAGTATAGCGTGCCGAAAAAATAGACAAGCCCGAAATAGAAGCCTGCCTTAAAGGCGGTCCAGTGGTCTTTATCGTAAAGAAAAATCAAAAGGGGAACGAGCGCTATCCAGGCAAGAGGAAACAACTCAATTTTTGGAAAAGAAAGGACGAGCAGCAGCCCCGAAAGGAGGGCAGGCCCATAGACTCGTTCGAAAAGTCTCTTTAAAGTGTTCATGAGGGAAGCATGGCCTTTTGTCTTTATTTCTCACCTATCAATTTTAAGAGTAATTTTAGTAAACTAATCACGTCTGAAAATTGATAGGGTTAAGCAAAACTATGTTATCATAAAAAAAGGTATGGCTGCTATTGTTATTATACCTGCCCGTTATGGCTCTACCCGTTTCCCGGGTAAACCCCTCTGTCACCTTTTAGGTAAGCCCATGATCCAGCATGTATACGAAAGGGTCAGAGATGCACGGCTCGTTCAGGATGTTTTTGTTGCCACGGACAGCGAGGCCATTTATTCTGCTGTCGAGGGATTCGGAGGCAAGGCCGTCATGACGTCCACCGAACACCGGTCAGGCACCGACAGGATTGCCGAAGCTGTTACAAAGTTGACTGAAGCAGGCGCAACAGGCGGGCAGGGAAAACAAGACGAACAAATTATTGTGAATGTCCAGGGTGATGAGCCGCTGATAATGCCTGAAATGGTTGATGCTGTAATAGAGCTGATGGAAGATGAGCGGGCCGCAATAGGAACTCTTGTAAAGAGGATTCTAACACACGAAGAAATAGAGGACCCGAATGTGGTGAAAGCTGTTTTTAACGATGAGGGGTTTGCACTTTATTTTTCACGCGCTCCCATCCCGTACCATCGGGACACAAACCATGGGGATACGACGCGGAGACACGGAGACACGGAGACACGGGGTAAGGACGTGCAAGTCCCCGACTCTTTTTTTTACAAGCATATAGGTATTTACGCCTTCAGGAAGGAGGCGCTCCTGCGGTTTTCGCGGTTGGCGCCAACGAGACTTGAGGAGATAGAGAAGCTGGAACAGTTACGGGCGCTGGAGCGTGGGTTCAAAATAAAGGTCCACGAAACCCATCATGAGACAATCGGAGTGGATACTGCCATGGATCTGGAGAGGGTCGAAAAATGTCTAAGTTTATCTTTGTAACAGGTGGAGTTGTCTCGGCTTTGGGCAAGGGAATTGCCGCCGCATCGATAGGGGCGCTCCTTGAAGCAAAGGGGCTCAGGGTCACTTTGCAGAAACTTGATCCTTACATCAACGTCGATCCCGGAACACTGAGCCCTTTTGAGCACGGAGAGGTATACGTGACTGACGATGGCTGCGAGACAGACCTGGATTTGGGACATTATGAAAGGTTCACTCATGCGAGGACCTCGGTTGCCAACAACTGTACCACGGGGAAAATTTATAACAACGTAATAACAAAAGAAAGAAGGGGCGACTATCTCGGCCACACAGTGCAGGTGGTGCCTCATATCACCGACGAAATCAAGAAGGCCATAAAGTCCGTGGCTACTCCGGAGTACGACGTTATTATCGTTGAGATCGGGGGTGTAGTGGGAGACATAGAAAGCCTTCCCTTTCTGGAAGCTATAAGGCAGTTCAGGTACGATGTCGGCAGGGAGAATGTATTCTATGCACACTTGACACTCGTGCCATATATAGCTGCGGCCGGAGAGTTAAAAAGCAAACCGACACAGCACAGCGTCAAGGAGCTGAGGGCAATCGGTATTCAGCCCGATATACTTATATGCAGGGCCGACAGGGCGCTTTCAGCCGAGGTGAAAAGGAAAATCGCCCTGCACAGCAATGTCGATCCGGATTCGGTCATCGCCGCAGTCGATGTTGAGACCGTCTATGAGGTGCCTCTTTGCTTTCAGAACGAGGGGTTGGGCAATCTGCTCGATAAGAAACTTCTTATGAGGGACCTTGAGCCTGACCTTTCGATCTGGTCTGAAGTTGCGCGGCGAATAAAGCATCCCGAATTTGAGACTACCATTGCCATAGTCGGGAAATATGTAGAGTTGAAGGATGCATATAAAAGCCTTGCAGAAGCGTTGCTGCATGGCGGCATAGCGAACAATTGCAGGGTGACCCTTCTCTGGGCCGATGCTGAAGAGATAGAGAAAAGGGGTGCGGAAGATCTTCTTTCCGAAGTGGATGGAATCCTGGTACCCGGAGGGTTTGGTTCAAGGGGCATCGAGGGCAAAATTGCAGCCATCAGGTATGCGAGGGAGAAAAAGGTCCCCTATTTCGGTATCTGCCTTGGAATGCAGACTGCTGTCATTGAATTCGGCCGGAACGTTTGCGGGCTGCAGGCCAACAGTACCGAATTCGATGCCCTAATAAAAGATCCGGTAATCTACCTCATGGGCAAGTGGTACAACCACAGGACGGGCAAAGTTGAGGAGCGCTCCAAAGACTCTCAAATGGGCGGGACCATGAGACTGGGCGCTTACCCGTGCATCCTTAAAGAAGGGACGCATGCCTACAAAGCTTACGGAACGAAAGAGATCTCGGAACGGCACCGGCACCGGTATGAATTCAACAATGACTATCGGGCATTGCTATGCGGCAAAGGGCTCGAAATAAGCGGCGCCTCGCCTGATCTCGAACTCGTGGAAATTGTTGAGTTGAAAGATCACCCCTGGTTTGTAGGATGCCAGTTCCATCCGGAGTTCAAGTCAAAGCCGATAGAGCCTCATCCCTTGTTCAAAGGATTTATCGAGGCCGCATTGAAAGAGAAACGTTCGCTTTTTCTTTAATTGAAACAATAAAGATTACTTCCGAGGAGCACATCTATGGCTGAGAAGTCCCCATATAAAGACAGCATGGCTGAAAAGCTCAAAAGCCCCCAATGGAGGATGACGACAGTTATGCTCCTTTTTATCGCCTTCATATTCCTGTGGCTGAGATTTATGGGAACTGAGGAGCAGCCGCGATATCCTGTGAGTTACAGTCAGTTTATGGAACAGCTCGAAGCGGGGAACATACAGTCGGTAAATATTAACGGACTCAATGTAACAGGGGAATTTGGTAAGAATGTCCCTGTTCAGGCGCCCGGAGAGAAGAAAACCGCCCAGGTCAAATTTTTTCAGACTTCCCTGCCCGCTTTTCAGGGAGACGAGCTGCTCTCAAAGCTCCAGGAAAAACATGTAATTATAAACATCGCTCCCCAGGAAAAGACTTCGCTTTGGGGACAGCTTCTTATCGGGTTTTTGCCGCTTGCGCTTATAATCGGCTTCTGGGTAATGCTTATGAGGCGCACACAGCAGATGCAGGGGGGACCCGGCGGTCTCTTCAGCTTTGGCACCAGCAAGGCAAAACTGTATGATGTTACTAAGCCGACCATCACGTTCAAAGACGTGGCTGGAATGGACAATGTCAAGCAGGACCTGCAGGAAACCATAGAATTCCTGAAAAATCCTGAGAAATACAAAAAGCTTGGAGCTAAAATCCCGAAGGGGGTGCTGTTGGCAGGCTATCCGGGAACAGGAAAAACTCTGCTGGCGCGCGCAACCGCAGGTGAGGCCGGTGTTCCTTTTTACAGCATCAGCGCCTCCGAATTTATCGAAATGTTTGTGGGTGTCGGAGCCTCCCGTGTCAGGGATATGTTCAAAAAGGCAAGGGATACGCAGCCGAGTATTATTTTCATAGATGAGATCGACGCAGTCGGCCGCACCCGGGGGGCCGGTTTTGGAGGAGGACACGATGAGAGGGAGCAGACGCTTAATCAGCTTTTGAGTGAAATGGACGGGTTTCAGCCGCATGAAGAGGTAATTGTCATGGCTGCGACCAACCGGCCCGACGTACTTGATCCTGCCCTGCTCAGACCCGGCAGGTTTGACCGCCATATCCTGATCGACCGGCCGGGGTTAAAAGAGCGCAGGGGTATTCTCGAAGTGCATGTGAGGGGGAAAATATTGGCCGGGGATGTTGACCTTGAGAGTGTTGCGAGGGGCACGCCCGGAATGACCGGCGCAGATCTGGAAAACCTTACGAACGAGGCTGCGCTGATCGCTATAAGGAAGAACCGTGAAAGTATAACCATGAGCGACTTTGAAGAGGCGAGGGACATTATCCTGATGGGCGCGGTGAGAGGCGAGACTATCAGCGACCTGGAAAAGCGCATTACTGCCTACCATGAAGCCGGGCATGCGCTCGTTGCCAGGTCCCTTCCATATACCGACCCTATTCACAAGGTCAGCATTATTCCGCGTGGAATGGCGATGGGCGTAACCCAGCTGCTGCCTGAAGAGGACCGGCACTATTATCCAAAATCATACCTGATGAACAGGCTGAGAGTGGCTATTGCCGGGATGGTGGCGGAGCGTATCGTTTTCAATGATACAAGCAGCGGTGCACAGAGCGACCTCAAGGAAGCTACCGCGCTGGCGGAAAAAATGGTTGCTCAGTGGGGAATGAGCGATAAGGTCGGACCTGTATCTCTCGGCAGGGGAGAAGAGCACCCCTTTTTGGGGAAAGAGCTTGCGCAGCCCAAACGGTACAGCGAGCAGATGGCATGGCTTATGGATCAGGAAATACGGCAGCTGATGGTCGATGCTGAGGCAAAGGCAACAGAAATTTTGAATAATAGCAGGCACACCCTTGACCGGCTTGCAGAAGCCCTCATAAAGGAAGAAGTCCTGGATAAGAATGCTGTTGAGCGCATAATAGAAGATTCGAAGTCCGGGGCCGACAAATAGGAATGGCGGAAGGGGCGTTGAGGAAGAACGAAGAAACCTTTCGCATTGTTACGTCTTCTTTGGCTGAAGGCATTTATGTAATGGACAAACTCGGGAATATTACCTTCATGAATCCTGAGGCAGAACGTCTTTTGGGATGGACAATAGCAGAATTATCCGGTAAAAATGCCCATGACATTATCCATTACAGAAAGGCAGACGGCTCTCCCCTGTCTTTGGCGAAATGCTTCATTCACAAGGTAATGGAGAGCGGCGTCCCGTGCGCTTCCAGAGATGAAGTTTTTGTGCGAAAAGATGGAACGTTCTTTCCCATAACTGTCATTTCCAGTCCTATCATTGAAAAAGGCAAGATTGTTGCCGCAGTCGCCGCATTTAGAGACATCTCGGAAGAAAAAGCACTGGAAAAGGCGCTTCAAAGATCACATAAGGAGTTGGAAACGAAGGTCCTTGAACGGACATCCCAGCTTGAAAATATGATCGAACAGATCAAAACAGAAATACTTGAGCACAAGAAGACTGCAAGAGAGCTGAAGAAAGCAAATCGCACTCTCCTGATACTCAGCAAATGTAATGATACGCTGGTCCACGCTACTGATGAAAAGGCTTTTTTGAGCGAGATATGCCGGATAATTACAGAGGAGGGGCATCACCTGCTGGCATGGATCGGCTATGCACAACAGGATGAAGAGAAAAGCGTGCTTTCAGTGGCGCATGCAGGACAAGAGTATGATCATCTCAGTACGATAAGAATCACATGGGAGGATAACGAAGGGGGCCGTGGTCCCACGGGAACAGCTATCAGGACAGGCAAGGTGCAGGTCCTGAACAATTTGTTCGATGCTCCAAATTTTACTCCCTGGCGGGAAGAAGCGGCCAGGAAGGGGGTCGCATCCATAATAAGCCTGCCCCTCATTGATGGAACAAGACCCATAGGCGCGCTGACCATCTACTCGTCCGACATGGACAGCTTTAATGAAGATGAGGGCCTTCTTCTCAATGAACTTGCCGACAATATCGCATTCGGGATTACATCCCTGCAAATGCGAGCCAAGAACAGGATTGCGGAGGAAGAGCTGAGACTATCAAACGAAAAATTGCGAAATCTCGCTGCTCATCTTCAGTCTGTCAGGGAAGAAGAGAGAACTAAAATTGCCCGCGAGATACATGATGAACTCGGACAGGCACTAAGTGCGCAGAAGATGGAATTAAGCTGGTTCCGGGAGAAATACGGAGACCATAAGTCCATATTCGACAAGGCCGGAGCAATGCTGGAGGCCCTTAATACGACGATCCGGTCTGTGAGGCGTATCTGTACTGCATTGAGACCATCGATATTGGATGATTTTGGTCTTATCGAAGCGATGAAATGGCAGGCGACTGAATTCCAGGCAAGGACACGTATTGAGTGTGTTGTCGACACTGTGCCGGAGGAGTTTGAAGTGGACAAAGCCCGGAGCACGCCGCTTTTCAGAATTTTCCAGGAGGCCCTCACAAACGTCCTTAAACACGCGAAGGCAACAAAGGTGACGGCAATACTGACAAAAGGCGCTGATAATATAACGTTGGAAGTTATCGATAACGGCAGGGGCATGACAGATGAACAGCTTTCCAAGCCTCAATCCTTTGGCCTTATGGGGATGCGTGAACGTGTTTATCCCTGGGGAGGCATGGTGGAGATCACCGGTTATAAAAATAAAGGCACTAAAGTAAGGGTAAGCATGCCGAATTAAGAAGGCTTCCCGTTTAGGGAATGGTCACTCTTGCAGCAATACTTCCAGCAATCTGTCCAGTTCATCAAGGGAATAGTATTCGATCTCTATAGTCCCCCGTTTGTCTTTGTGGCGGATTTTCACTTTTGTCCCTAATGACTGCGTGAGCTTGATTTCCAGGTCTGCAACTTCCGGGAGTTTATCCTGCTTCTTTTTTACTTTGGGCTGAGACGGCACGGATAGTTTTTTGCAAAGGGCCTCTGTGGCCCGCACGCTCAAACCACCCTTAACAATTTCCCGCGCAGCTTCGATCTGCCTTTGGCCCCCATCCACGGCAAGGATTGCCTTGGCATGACCTAATGACAGGCTGCCGTTGTTAATGAAGGATTTTATCTCATCCGGGAGTTTGAGGATGCGCAGGTAATTGGCAATGGTGGCGCGGTCTTTGCCCACGCGCCTGGAAAGGGCTTCCTGTGTAAGATTATAGTCTGTTGAAAGCTTGCTCAAGGCCCCTGCCGTTTCGATGGGATTGAGGTCCTCACGCTGGATGTTTTCTATGAGCGCTATTTCCAGAGAGTCCTGAGAGGTCGTCTCTTTAATGAGCGCGGGAATCTTTTTCAGGCCTGCCGCATGTGCTGCCCGCCATCTCCGCTCTCCGGCAATCAACCTGAAGGTACCGTCTCCCACCCTCGATACTATAACAGGCTGGATGACCCCTTTTTCTTTTATCGAAGCGGAAAGATCTTTAAGCGCCTCGTCGTCGAATATCTTTCTGGGCTGCTGGTCATTAGGGAGAATTTTCTCAATATCAATTTTGATGACCTCGTCGCCCTTTTCAGGGAGCAGTGACTCAAGCCCCCTGCCTAAAGCCGTTTTCATTCAACATCTCCTTTGCAAGTGATAGGTAGCTCTGTGCGCCTTTTGACCTGGCATCATATAGTATAGCCGGCTTGCCGTGGCTCGGCGCCTCGCTGAGCGTAACATTACGCGGTATCAGGGTTTTATATACCTTATCGTTGAAGAATTTCCTGACCTCTTCAACCACCTGGTGTGAAAGGGTGTTTCTGGAGTCGAACATGGTAAGCAGTATACCCTCGATATCAAGTGACGGGTTGAACGATCCCCGTATAAGCTTGAGCGTCCTCGATAGCAGGCCGAGCCCTTCGAGGGAATAATATTCGCACTGCACCGGAATGAGCACGGAATCGGCGGCAACAAGGCCATTGAGTGTCAGTATCCCGAGTGAGGGAGGACAGTCGATGAAGACATAACGGTATTTGTGTCTTATTTTTTCAATCTCCACGGACAGGATCCTTTCACGTCCTTCCTTTTGCACCAGTTCCACTTCAGCCCCGAGAAGGTCTATGGTGGAAGGGACGATATACAGATGAGGCACAGCAGTCCCGATAATGACCTCTTCAAGCGAGGCCTTGCCCGCATAGACGTCGTAAAGGCTCTTCTGCACGGTGTCCCTGTTTATGCCGAGCCCGCTGGTCAGGTTGCCCTGGGGGTCAGTGTCAATTACGAGTATGTCCTTTTCAGCAAGGGCAAGAGAGGCCGACAAATTGACTGTTGTCGTTGTTTTCCCGACCCCGCCCTTTTGATTGGCTACTACTATTATTTTTCCCATTGAGTGGTTATTCTATCATTTCCAGGAAGGTTATTGCGCCTGCTTCATAAAATCGATCCAGATGGGCAGCGCAGCCTGTGCGCCGGTCTCTTTTGGCCCTATAGATTTGTGGTTGTCCCGCCCCACCCATACGCCGACAACGAGATTGTCGTCGAATCCGATAAACCACGCATCGGAGAAATTATTCGTTGTGCCTGTCTTGCCGTACACCATTCTCTTAATCTCTTTTGCTCTTATGGCAGTCCCCCTTTCGATGACCGCACGCAGCAGTTCTTTCATTTTATCCATGGTATCCTGGCTAAGGACTTCCTCTGAGAAGGGGTGGACCTCCTCAACGGGGATACCATCCCTGTTAAGTATTCTCTCATACGTTCGGGGCTCGGTCTTTCTGCCGGTGGCAAACACTCCATAGGCAGAGGTCAAATCAAGCAGTGTCACGTCGGAAGCCCCAAGGGCTATCGGCAAATAGGGTTCGAGAGTGCTTTTTATCCCGCAGCGTTTTGCAAGGCCTATTATTTTAGCAATCCCTATATCACTGGCGAGGCGGACCGTGGCAGTATTCAAAGAAAGGGCAATCGCTGTTTTTAAAGGGACCAACCCGTGGTACTGATTATCGTAATTTCTGGGCGACCAGGTGGTGTTCGGGCCTGCTCCCGGATAGACCACCGGCTCGTCGAGGATTTGATCATCCGTAGACATTCCGCCTTCGAGGGCGGTGGCATAAACAAACGGTTTGAATGCGGAACCGGGCTGCCGCAGGGCGAGCGTGGCCCTGTTGAACTGTGTTTCCCAGAAATCGGTGCCGCCGACCAGCGCCTTAATGGAGCCGTCTCCCGGATCTATGGCAATTAATGCCGCCTGGACTTCAGGTCTTACACGTTTTTCTATAAGGGGAATGCCGTTTCTGACAGCGTCTTCAGCAGCACGCTGCAAAGAGTAGTCGATAGTGGAATATATCTTCAGCCCGGACGTGTATAGTTTGTCGCCGTATCGCGCCTCGAGCTGTTGTCGCAGGTGTTCTATAAAGTAAGGGGCCTCGTATTTCCTGTTGTGGGGGGCAAGGGGGAGGGGCTCTTTGTCGGCCTGCCGGTATTCGTCAAGGGAGATGAAACCGTTTTCGAGCATCTTTTTTAAAACAAGAGCTCGCCGCAGCGAAGTTTTTTCAGAGTTCTTGAAAGGCGAATATGTTGCAGGCGCGCGCTGAAGTCCCGCAAGCATCGCAGCCTCGGCAATTGAGAGTTCCCTCACGGATTTGCCGAAATAAGTCTGGGCCGCGGCCTCTATACCGTAGGCACGCGTCCCGAAATACGCCTTGTTCAGATACATGCCTAAGATCTCGTCTTTGGTATAACGTTTTTCGATCTGGACGGATATGATTGCCTCTTTTATTTTCCGGGAAATGTTTTTTTCCGGCTTGAGGAAAAGCATCTTGGTCAACTGCTGGGTAATGGTGCTTCCGCCTTCGACAATGCTCTTCGCCATAATGTCCCTGTAGAGAGCCCGTGATATTCCGATAAAATCTACGCCGGAGTGGGAGTAGAACCGCTGGTCCTCAATGGCAATAAACGCATTCTTTACCATGGCGGGGATTTTGTAGCTAGGTATGAAGTTTCTTCTTTCCAGATAGAATTCAGCCAGCTGGTGGCCGTCTGAAGAATAGACGAAAGAAGATTCCAGCGGAGTGTAGGCCTCGAGGGACCTGACTTCAGGGAGATCCGCGCTGCTCCAGTATACAAAGCCTCCGAATGCCCCGAGGCCTATTGCAAGAAAAGAGATTACTATAAACCGCTTCCAGCTAAACGACGACATACCTGCATTTATTATAACAATTTTGAATGTTGAATGTTGAATTTTGAATTAATGAGTGAAGCAATGATTGTCTTCCACAATTCAAAATTCAACATTCAACATTCAAAATTTATAGAGTCTCGTTTCGATATGATATAGTATGCGTATGGTCCCAGAGTTGTCAAAGACCCCACGCAGGCCGGGCGTATATATTTTCAAAGGGCAAAAGGGGAAAGTACTTTATGTGGGCAAGGCGAAGGACCTGAGGACCCGCCTGAGAAGCTATTTTCGGGAATCAGCCAACCTCGAACCTCGCAAAGCGGCAATGGTCAAGCTGATTAAGGATTTTTCCTATATTGTCACAGACAACGAACTCGAAGCGCTTATCCTCGAAGCAAGCCTGATCAAACAGCACAAGCCGAATTTCAATATTATCCTCAGGGATGACAAAAACTATCCGTATATTAAACTGACTATAACCGAAGCATGGCCTAAAATTGAGGTGGTACGGGGAATAAAGCGTGACGGGAACCTTTATTTTGGCCCTTACATACCGGCACAGGCCATGTGGGAGGCACTGGCCTTTATCAGGAGAAATTTTCCTATCAGGCCCTGCAACTATGCTCTTGACAGACAGATGCGGCCCTGCGTCCAGTATGATATGAAAAAATGTCCTGCGCCCTGTGCCGAAAAAATCACCAGAGAAGAATACATGGATATTGTAGAGGACGTGAGGCTTTTCCTCTCAGGCGAGAAAATGGGGCTGCTGAAAAATCTGGAGCATAAAATGCAGGTTTATTCCGAACAGATGCGCTATGAGGAGGCTGCGCGGGTAAGGGACAGCATCGGCAGGCTCCAGCAGGCCTTTGAATCACAGAAAGTTATAGCTCCGGAACTCGGAGATATCGATGTCATCGGCTACTACCGGGAAGGTGATATGGCGGTGATAAATATCCTTTTTCTGAGAAAGGGCATTTTAATCGGCGCAAAGGACTTTTTCATTGAAAAAGTTCCGGAACCGAATGAGCAGGAGATAATGAGAAGTGTAATAGAATTCTTCTATGCGAAAGACATAATTCCGCCTCCGGTCATACTGGCCGGCGTTCTGCCTGCAGACAGGGAGGCCTTGAAGATCTGGCTCAAAGACAAACGGCAGGGGAGTGTTGAAATAGACCTGCCGCGGCGCGGCAAAAAACGGGATCTGTTGAAAATGGCGGATGAAAACGCACGCCTCCACCTTGCCTCCAAAATAAAAACTCCTGGTGATGGCAGCATGCAAAAACTGAGGGAAAAATTGCAGCTCGCGCAGACGCCCGTGTCAATCGGGGCCTTTGATGTCTCTACCATACAGGGCAGCGAATCGGTCGGCGCTTTTGTCTTCTGGGAGCACGGGTCATTCAAAAAAGGCCTTTTCAGGCGCCTCAGGATTAAGGAAACACAGGGTGTTGATGACTATGCTATGATGAAAGAGATTGTCCTCCGGACACTCAAAAACCTCGGAGACAAGATACCGGACCTTATCGCTGTCGACGGCGGAAAGGCCCAGCTTGACGTTGCGCATAAGGCGATGGAAGAACTCGGCATTGTGAAAGATATAATAGGCATCGCAAAAAAACCCGACAGGGCCTTTCTCCTGAACGGCGGGATTGTCGACCTTGAAGATAAGGACAGGTCGTCATTGCTGCTTAAAAAAATAAGGGATGAAGTCCATAGGTTTGCGATCACCTTCCACAGGAAATTAAGGGACAAGAAACTCATGGACTCGCCGCTTACCAGGATTCCCGGCATCGGCAGGAAGCGGCGGGTAGAGCTCCTGAGGCATTTCGGCAGTCTCGATGGGATCAGAAGCGCAACGACGGACGACATCATTAACATCAAAGGCTTCAACAGGAAGATAGCCGAACGGCTCAAAGAAGAGATAGGCAACAAATAGGTGATAGGTCATTGGTTATAGGTTATGGGTGAAGGATAAAACCCTTTGCTCTGTTTTTTTTATGACCTATAACCCATAACCCATGACCTATAACCTTTATTTTGAGGAGGTTTTTTATGCAGATTTATATTTCAGGGTCGCTGGCATATGACCGGATCATGGATTTTCCCGGAAAATTTTCCGACCACATTCTGCCTGACAAAATTCATATTCTGAATGTTTGTTTTACCGTGAACGGTATGATAGAGAAATTCGGGGGGACTGCCGGGAATATCGCCTACTCGTTGAGCCTGCTCAATGAAAAGCCGATAATCCTTGCAACTATCGGCAAGGATTACAGGAGCTACTTCGACTGGCTGGAAAAAAATCAGATTTCCTCAGAGGGAATAAAGATCATCAATGAAGAGTTTACAGCAGGGGCGTATATAACGACTGACCGGTCCGATAACCAGATAACGGGATTCAATCCAGGGGCCATGAAATATCCATCGGGATATGATTTCAGCAGAGCGGAACCCGACAATTCGATCAGCCTCATCGGACCGGGAAATCTCACGGACATGATCGAGTATGCCAGGGCATTTAAGCACAAAAAGGTCCGGTATATTTGTGACCCGGGGCAGTCGCTTACGGCATGGGACAAACAAGCGCTCATAGACTGGATCACCGGCTCTATGCTGTTGATATCCAACGACTATGAACTTGAAATGATTATGAATATGACAAACATGGATAAAAAAGGACTGTTGAAATTGCCGGGCGCCATTATCAGCACACTGGGAGAAAAGGGATCTCTCATCAGCACGCCTGAAGGCGATATCAGAGTGCCTTCGGCCAAGGTCGACACCGTTGTTGATCCGACCGGAGCCGGGGACGCGTACAGGGCCGGGCTGATTAAGGGCATTGCCATGGGCAGGGACCTTGAGACCGCTGCAAAGATAGGCACGGTGGCTGCTGCATATGCCGTGGAGAAGTATGGGACACAGGAACATAGTTACACTTACCATGAGTTTATTGAGCGCTATGCCGGCAATTTCGGACCATGGCCGCGATGATCAACGAAGATGCTTTAAGGGCATATCTTTTTAAAGAATTCCCCGCCGCCGTTAGAGTGGATATCAGAAAACTCGGCTCCGGGGTCCAGGGTTCCGGCTTTCTCATTGAGGTGAGGACGCCCGATGAGCTCAGATCGTATGTAGTAAAGAAACTCCTGTCCGCAGGACTCGGACACGATTATCCGTCCGACAGGGCCGCAGTATTTCTTTTAGACCTCGATGAATATGCAAATCTCCCAAAGCACGTTGCGGCGATCGATGTGCTGGCTGAACATGAGGACGGTTCCATACGCACAATAGGCGGCGGGAAAGAATATTACCTGCTTATGGAGCGTACCGAAGGGAAAGAATATTTTATCGATCTGGCCGAATTTGCAAATAAAGACAGGCTCAGTGCAACAGACATAGGAAAGATTCGGTCTATGGCTGCCTATCTTTCATCTATCCATGCGGTCAAAAAGGATTCGAGGCATCTTTACTGGAGAAAAATAAGGGATACCATAGGACATGGAGAATGCCTTATGGGTGTATTTGATACGTATCCCGATGGAATAATGTCCTATGAAGAAATGTCCGAAATAGAAAAATTGTGCGTAGATTGGAGGTCGCGGCTGAAGCCCAGAGCAGCGCGCCTATGCCAGATCCACGGCGATTTTCATCCCGGCAATATATGGTTTAAGGACGGCGATGGGACTACCGATTTCGTTCTTTTGGACAGAAGCCGCGGCCCCTGGGGAGAAGCTGCCGATGATATTACCGCGCTGACAACAAATTACGTGTTTTATTCTCTGCGTTCTCACGGTACGGTCACAGGGCCCTATCTGGAGGCCCTTCAACTGTTTTTTGATGATTATGTGACATTGTCGGGTGACAGAGAACTGTATGAGGTGCTGGCGCCTTTTTATGCATTCAGGGGCGCAGTCGTTGCAAACCCTGTTTTTTACCCTGATGTTACGCCTGAAGTGCGAAATAAAATATTCTCCTTTGTACGAAACGTCATGCTGTCGGATAATTTCGAAGTTGGGCGCGTTAATGAATATATCAAATAGTTTTTCTGCAGCGGGATACAACCTCTTTATCAAGGGAAACTAAGAGCGGTTTTTTTCGCCGGGCGAGAATTTTATAAAGTTTTCCCATATCAGGAAGAGCTCTTTCGTTGCCCTAAGGTCTCCGGCGCAGTAGCGCGCAATATCAACGTAGCGTTTTGACCTGAAGAGTCCTTTCACTTCATATCCGGTAATGCCGTCGGCCTTGGGGCTCTTAATATCGAATGTCCTGCACCACATATCGAGACTGAACCGTTTTTTCGTGGTCCCGTAGAAGGACAATTGATCGAGGAGATCGATATGGGGTCCACTATAACGGTTTGGCATCAATTCTCTTGACGGCTTTATTTTATGCAGCGCAGAGCGGATGAGAATGAATGGACAATCGAATACCCGGCCGTTAAAGGTGATGAACTGATCATACATTTTGACGGCGCCCCAGAACTTTTCGAGCAGTTCCTTTTCCGTTCCGCTCTGGAACTGTATCCCGTCTTCGTCAAAAGACAGCGGCATATCGCCGGGTGTCTGGAAATAAACAGCCCCTTTGCCGGTATCCGGATTGAGCATTCCAATAGTTATAATCTCAGCGGTCAGCGGGTAGAAGGAGAGGCTATCCCTCACCCTCGCGGCCTCTTCTTCGGTTTCGGCCCATTTAAGGAAGTATTCCTGGGTGGGGGGATCAAGGGACTCAAAATCCGTCCCGACTGTCTCTATGTCAAATACGATGCGACTCATTAAAAACCAGGTAATAGGTCATGGGTTATAGGTTATCGGTGATTGATTAGAAAATTTTTTGCCTATAACCTATGACCCATTACCCCTAACCTATAATCTATCTTTTACGCTGCCTTTTTTAGCAGCATATTTTCAAATACCTTCCAGGTCTTGAGCGTATCTATCGCCCTCTGCAGCTGCAAATCATCTTTCTCTTCGACCTCAAAAGGAGCAGTTGTTTCTTTCTCCTCGTTTTCCTCTTTCACGGTTTCGTTCTTGAGATGCCCCTCGAGGTCCCTTTCCCTGATGACGGTATGGTTCACATGCCCTTCCGCGGTAGTCAGCTTGACAACGATGTCCGGAGTAATGCCGACGTTCTGTATGCTTGTTCCGCTCGGGGTATAGTATTTTGCGGTCGTAAGCCGAAGGCCCGAGCCGTCGCTAAGCGGTATAAGGCTTTGGACCGATCCTTTGCCAAAAGTCTGGGTGCCTATAATGATGGCCCGTTTCCAATCTTTCAGCGCGCCGGCAACGATCTCTGAGGCACTCGCGCTGCCCTGATTGACAAGGACTACCATAGGGAATTCAGTGTAGGACGGTTTATCTCCATCAGTAAAGTATTCTATTTTATCTCCTGCCCGGCCTTTTATATATACTACGAGTTTTTTGACAGGCAGGAACTGCTGAGATACATCCACTGCACTGTTGAGCAGACCGCCGGGGTCATTTCTCAGGTCAAGGATAATGGAAGTCATGCCATCCTTCTTCAGGCCTGCAAGCGCTGAAGAAAGATCGGCGGCAGTCGATTCCTGGAACTGGGTCAGCTTAATGTATCCTATAGTTGATTCGAGCATTTTGGGCTTGACGCTTTTAATTTTTATTATATCTCTGACAATAGTGAAATTTTTCGACTCGGTCCAGCCCTCTCTGATGATGGTCAATACAATGGGAGAGCCTTTAGGTCCCCGCATCAGTTTAACCGCTTTTTCTATTTCCATGTTCTTTGTAGTTTCTCCGGCTATCTTTACTATCTTGTCGCCGGCCTTAATCCCAGCCTTGTAGGCGGGCGTATCATCAATGGGGGCAATGACGGTAAGGACGTTGTCCTTGATCCCTATCTGAATGCCGAGACCGCCGAACTCCCCTTTGGTTTCAACCTGGAGCTCTTTGAATGAGTCGGGCGTCATATACCCCGAGTGCGGATCAAGTGAGGAGACCATGCCCTTGATTGCGGAGGTGATCAGGTCCTTTGTCTTGACCTCATCGACATAATCCTTCTTTATCAAAGTCAGGACTTCGGTAAAGGACTTAAGTTCTTCATAGCTGCTATCGGCATTTACAGTTCTGATGGTCCACTTGCCTATAAGCACGGCAGCAAGCGCAAAGCTTAGGATAGTAGTAACGACAAGCCATTTTCTTTTTGAAAGCATTTTCAATCCTCCGTAATTATAGCCGATAGTTATGAGCTATTTCCGCAACCATTGCTGGGGGTCCAGCGGTTTTCCTTTATACCGGATCTCGAAGTACAACCCGCTTGTTCCGAGCATTCCTGATTCCCCGACCTCTCCGATGGTCTGCTGTTCTTTTATTATAGCGCCATTTTTAGAAAAAATCTTTGCAAGGTTGCCATACAGCGAATGATATCCTCCACCGTGGCTTACGATGACAAGTTGTCCATAACCCTTGAAATTGTCGGCAAAAACGACCTTGCCTCCGTATACCGCTTTTACCGGTGCGCCGCTTTCTGTTTTAATGTGAATTCCGCTTCTGAAAACCGGGAGGTTAAATATGGGGTCAACCTGCGTCCCGTACTGCACTGCAACCCTGCCGATCACAGGCCAGAGGAGCTTCCCCTTCAACTTGCCGAATCCGCTCTCCTCCTGGGCCTCTTCCTCTCTTGCCCCCGGCCCTGTTTTAGAGCTTCGCCTCTTTTTTGCCTCGCGCTCCTGCCTTTCAGTCTCCCGGATAATAGTAAGCAATCTGCCTGAGGTCTCTTTCAGTTCGCTTATCATATTTTCGAATGCGCCCTTCTCTTTCCTGACACTGACGAGCAGCGCTTCCCGTTCCCTTTTTTTGTCTTTTAAATCTGCTTCCAGCTTTGACAGGTTTTTTTCTTCCATTTTCAGGTCGACAAAAAGATTTTTTAACCCGGCCTCTTTTTCAGACATGGACTTGAGCTCTGTCTTGTATTTTTTTATGAGCCCATAATCATAGTCCGAAATATCCTTAAGGTCTTTCTCGATCCTCAATGCTTGCGCGATATCTTCTCCGCTGAGCAAGGCCAGAAGGGCGTCCTTGTTTACCGTGAACATAACCAGAGTTCGTAGTCTCTTCTTGAGGTAGGTTTTGTGTTGCCGCAGGACGGAGCTGCCGCTTTTAATCTCTTCCTGAAGCACCAGTATATTGCTGTTCATCCGTTTTAACTTGTCCCGCTGCGCGGACAGGTGCCCTTGAATATCGTTCAGCTCGGATGTGGTTTTCCTCAGTTCTTCAAGGACGGACTGCTCCTTTTTTTTAACTGACTCAAGCTTTTGTTTGTGCGTCCTGATATTTTTTTGAATTCGCTTGTATTCTTCCTGAGGGCGTTCTGCCCGGGCGTCGGGGGCGCCGGGAAAGGACCTGCTGCAGGGAAGCACGATAGACCCCAGGAGAAAGAGACCGAGCAGCATAAAAAATCTTGAGTTGCGCAGAAGTGCATTGTGCCTTTTACAACGCGCACTGTGCATTATTCAGAGCCTTATTCGCCCAATGGCAATGGCTGAACCGATTACACCCAATATGATACCGATGAAGGGCAGGGCGAAAAGCACGCCAACGGGGAAAAGCAGAGTTTTTAACATGGGAATGACCACGCTCAACCGGTAGGTTATGGCAAAATAAAAGACAAAGGCCCCGATTATGCCCAGAATTCCGCCGAGCAGTCCTATTGTGGCTCCTTCAATAAGAAAGGGCGCCCTGATGAAGCCTCTGGTAGCGCCCAGGAGTTTTAAAATCTCTATTTCTTCCTTCTTTCTGTAGAAAAGGATCTTTACAGTGCTGTAGGTAACAAAAACAACGCCGAGAGAAATAGTTATAAATATAATAATGCTGATATTCTGCACCGACTGCTTCAGGAGGTGTATGGCCGCAGCTATTCTCTCTCCGTAATAAACTGTGTCGATACCGGGGATTTTCATGAGCTCCCCCGAGATCCTGGAGGTTGTTGTCGGTGTGACAAATTCCTTTCTTAATTTTAGTTCTATCGAAGGAGTAAGGGGATTTTCATCGAGTCCTTCGAGGAGATGTGCGGAATCCTTTAATGTCTGTTTTAGTTCAAGCAGGGCCTCTTCCCTGGAGATATAAGTGACTTTGGCAACTTCAGGTATTTTTTTGAGAGCATCCATTATTGCCTGGGTTTGTTCCTGCGAGAGGGAGTCTTTAAGATAGGCCATCATCGAAAACCGTTCAGGAAGGTGGTTGGCAATAAGCCCGAGGTTGTAAAGAAAAAAGACCGCGAGGGTTATGATCAGCAAACTGGAACCTACCGTAATGGTTGAAAGGATATTAATCCATTTTTCTTTTGCGAGACTCCTGAATGCGGATTTAAATGAGTATGTCATTACCCGATCTCCTCCGGTGCGAAGGACCCGCCGTCTAGTTTTAGTATCCTCTTGCCGGTATTCCTGAGCAATTCGATATTGTGTGTCGCAATAAGAATCGTGGTCCCATGGTCATTAAGTCCGCGGAAGAGCCTGATAATATCGAGCGATGTGTTGGGGTCGAGATTGCCGGTGGGCTCGTCTGCCAACAGGACCACGGGTTCTCCCACTATGGCGCGCGCTATGGCAACTCTCTGCTGCTCCCCGCCGGAAAGACTCTTTGGATAACTGCCGGCGAGATGGCGAAGGCTGACCTTTTTGAGGGCTTCCGAGGCAATCGAACGGACTTCTCTTTCGGAAATCCCCCGTATATGTAAAGCGAGAGCCACGTTATCGAAAACCGTCATAGTATTGAGGAGTTTAAAATCCTGGAATACGACGCCGATATTGCGTCTGAGCAAGGGTATTTGCGGCATTTTCAAAGAGGAGAGATGAAAGTCGTCTATTCTGATCTCACCCTCGTCAGGCAGTTCCTCCATATAAATGAGCTTAAGCAGCGTCGATTTTCCGGCCCCGCTGGGCCCGGTGATAAACGCCATTTCACCTTTTTCAATAGTGAACGTGACGTTTTTTAATACGGTGACGTGGTCGTAGAATTTTGAAACGTTTTCAAAAGCGATCATCAGAGAGGCTCTTTCCTGAAAAAGGCATCTGTGGCTTTAACAATATCTTCAGGGGTCAGTCCGAATAATTTCATCAGTTCATCAGGCGGACCGGAGCATCCGAATGTATCACGGGTGCCTATTTTCAGCACGTGGGTCGGATAGTGTTCGGACAGGAACTCGGAAACCGCGCCGCCGAGGCCCCCGATAACAGAATGCTCTTCTGCAGTAACGATTAATTTAGAGAATTTAGCAGCTTCCAATATGGCATCCGTGTCGAGAGGCTTTATGGTCGACATATTGATAACACCCGCATCCAGACCTTTTCTTTGCAGCATTTCTCCGGCCTGGAGGGCTTTTGAGACCATTATGCCAGTCGCAATAATCGTGACGTCCCTGCCAAGGTTGAATGTATATGCCTTGCCGATAGCGAATCGGTAATCCGCAGGCATGACCGGCGGTACTTTGGCCCTCCCGAGGCGCACATAAACAGGATGTTTGTAATCTGCGATAGTATCAATGACTTGCCTTGTTTCAAAACCGTCGGAAGGCACTATGACTGTCATATCAGGAATGACCCTCATCAGGGCAATGTCCTCAAGCGCCTGATGTGATGCGCCGTCTTCTCCGACAGTGATTCCGGCATGCGTGGCAACTAATTTTACGTTAAGCCCGGAATAGCAGAGGGTCTGCCTTATTTGCTCCCATGCGCGGCCTGTTTCAAACACGGCAAAGGTAGAGGCGAAAGGAATTTTACCGGTAAGCGAGAGTCCGCCCGCTGTGCCGATCAGGTCCTGTTCGGCAATGCCCATATTAAAAAATCTGTCGGGAAAGGCCTTTGCGAATTTAGCTGTTTTTGTAGAACCGGAAAGGTCGGCGTCAAGCACGACAACCTTTTCATTGCGCCCGCCCAATTCAAGAAGGGCCGACCCATATGCATCACGCGTAGCAACCGACTGGCCGCAGAAGTCGCTGCTTTGTGGTTTGTCTTCTGTCCCTTTGTCTCTACTTCCCATTTTCACCCAACTCCAGGAGGGCCTTTTCAAGCTCCTCTTTCGTCGGAGTCATCCCGTGATATTCCGCTTTGCCTTCGAAGAATGATACGCCCTTGCTTTTAACGGTCCTGGCAACTATCACCGAAGGCTTGCCCTTGATCTTTTCCGCCCCGTCAAGGGCCTTTACGATCTCTCCCATATCGTGCCCGTCTATTTCGAACACATGCCAGTTGAAGGACTCCCATTTCTTCGCAATAGGCTCCACCTTCATAACGTCCGAGCATTTGCCGTCTATTTGCAGCCCATTTACATCAACGACAGCACAAAGGTTATCGAGCATATAATGGCCTGCCGACATGGCAGCCTCCCAGACCTGCCCTTCCTGCGTCTCACCGTCACCCAAAAGGCAATAAACCCTGGAAGGGCTCTTATCGAGTTGCAGCCCTAAAGCCATTCCGTTTGCAATGGAGAGACCTTGTCCCAGGGAGCCTGTGGAAACCTCTACTCCTTCAATAAGTTTAGACGAGGGGTGCCCCTGTAAGGGACAGCCGATTTGCCTGAGATTGCCCAGCAGGGATTTATCAAAATATCCAGACAAAGCCAAAACGGCATAAAGAAGAGGGGCGGCATGGCCCTTTGAGAGAATAAAGCGGTCCCGGCCCTGCCAGGCCGGATTCTTTGGACGGTGCTTCATTTTGTGAAAGTAGAGCGCTGTAACGATATCAGCTGCGGAGAGAGAACCTCCTGTATGACCGGACCCTGAGGCCGTGAGCATCTTAAGGATTTCAATTCTGACAATTCGGGCCTGATCTGTCAGGGAGCGGACATCTGAGGGTTGCTTTAGCGTTTCCATCTGTTGTTTCCTTTGCCGGTTTAAGCTCGATTATTATAAAACAAGTTCGGGGGAAAATGTAATGGCAGGCTATAAAACTTGATTTATTGCAGCCGAAAGGAGAAGAAATCCTGTTTCTTTTTCGGCCCTCATTTCTTGCTTCCTGTCAAGAGATTAAGAATTCTTTCTTTCATCGCAGGAGAGTCCCACTCCTGCTCACCCATGATCTTTTCCATGACTACGCCGTTTTTGTCTATGATAAATGAGGTAGGAAGTCCCATTACCGCATAACTGTCGAAATAGACTTCTTTGTTCGAGTCCAATAGTACAGGAAGTGCCAGTTTCTCCCCGGAAATGAATGAACGCACGGGCTTTTCAGTTGGGTCAACTGAAATAGCCAGTACAACAAGTCCCTTGTCCTTAAATTCCAGATAGAGATTATTAAGCGAGGGCATCTCTTCCGTGCATGGCCTGCACCATGTCCCCCAGAAATTTAGTATAACTACACTGCCTTTGAATTCAGAAAGCGAAACCTTTTTACCATGTATATCGGCCAGCGTGAAATCCGGGGCGGCAGAGCCCGGTTGCGCCGCAAATAGAGGAACGGCAACAAAATTGATCAGCAGGACAACAGAAAGTACGACAAAGAATACTGAACATACGCGTTTGATAGTTGGACAGCGAAAAGGTCTCATATCTCCTTCCCTTTTCTGCAGCTTAGGACTTCACGTCAAATTAACTTGCAAGATCATTGGATATAAATTACTCAAGACTCGTTTATGAAAGATGACATTTTATGTCTATCAGACAAGATATCGGAAAGCACTTCTTTCATAAGACCGCACGCCTGAACCACTTTGGGGTTGGCAATACTATAGTAAATATTAATGCCTTTTCTCCTGCTCTTCAATATGCCCTTAAGCCTCATCAGAGCAAGGTGCTGCGATACATTTGCTTTGGAGATCCCGAGACTTTCGATTATCTCAGTGACAGTTTTTTCGCCCCCCTTTAGTGCGGAGATGATTTCTATCCTCTTGGGGCTGGACAGTATCTTACAGATTTCCGCCTGCAATTCATATGTCGTCTTATCTCTCTTCATAAGCTAATTATAAATTTTATCATCTAACTATGAATTTTCGCAATGTTTAGAATATTCTAAATCAAATTGTCAAGGGACTAAAGCACCCCTAATTCACCGTTAAACCACAGCCAACAGTAGGGGCCTTAAGCCAGGACACAGAGAAAGTCATAGATTTAAGAAGACGTAACTTCAGATAGGGCCTTCATCTCTGTGCACTCTTTGGTGGAAAGTTTTGTCTCTTTTTCTCCAAGGCCTTGAGAGCACAGAGAAAAACTCTGCGTTCTCTGTGTTTTCCTGTTTCAGTTGGTTGATCCTGAGTAATAAAGGTCGAGAGAATTTTTGCCTTTTTTGTTTATCTTGATATAAAATGTGCCATGGAATTGTTTAGGGAAATTAGAGCGTATTATATTAAGTTGCCATACCCTTGCAATAAGATCGGGCAGGATATCAGCGACAGGTTATGGAATCTGTCAAAAGACAACTCGATCAGCACGATTGATGTCAGTAAAGAGAACGAGGTCCTGATCCACGCTGAATCCGATTTTTCGCTGGAGAGCTGGAACGAAGCAATAAGCTATTTGCGCTCCGCAATTTCTCTTCTTAACGTGAAGAACGGCTATATTGCTGTCCGGAAGATTGTAGCATCAGAAAGCGCCCTGAAGACTGAAATTGAAGGATATAAAGTGACCAGGAGGGGTGTCTATAATGCTGAAATGCCGGAATCGCCCGATTTCATTGAGGACATCATAAGGCTTTCGGGAAGGAATAAAAAACTTCAGCAGATCGACGCCATGGAAAAGCTGTTCAGGTTTATTGAGGAGCAGGAAAAAGATGGCTTAGATGAAAAGGGCACTTAGTACTAGTACCTGGTTGCCGCCTCTGCACCTGAAGGACGCCCTGTAACTTCCTGGCTTGACCTGCATGAGATATCTGCTACAATTATTAATGAATGAGAAAGCGATTCTTTAGAACGCCATATTAAGTGCTGCATTTCATAAATACGGTTGCATTCGAGCGCCGCTTCACCCGCTCCAGCTTCGTTGCGCTCCTTCGCCGTACGCAACGGTACGTCTCAGTCGTGCGCCTCGCCGGCACGGCGCATCGGCGCTCTCGGTGCGACACCGTATTTATGAATTGAAGCACTAAGGCGGTTTCCGCCGGTCTGATTTGATTGTAGATGTACTTTGGAGGTTATCAATGAAAGGGAATGATAAGATCATCGAGCATTTGAACGCGCGCCTGGCCGAGGAGCTGACTGCTATCAATCAATACATGGTCCACGCCGAGATGTGCGACAACTGGAGGTACAAACGGCTGGATGAAGTAATCGAGAAGCGGGCTATCACCGAGATGAAACACGCCGAGAAGCTCATTGCGCGCATCCTATTTCTCGAAGGCCGTCCCAATGTAAGCACCCTGAACAAGATACATATCGGCGCTGAAGTGCCGGATATGCATAAGAATGACCGCGCTGCCGAGGAAGGGGCCATCAAGGGTTACAACGAGAGTATGAAGCTGGCTGCCGAGGTGGGAGACAACGGCACCCGCGACCTTCTCCAATCAATCCTGAAAGACGAAGAGGACCACATTGACTGGATCGAGGCCCAGATTGACCAAATCAAGCAGGTGGGACCACAGAACTACCTGGTGGAGCAGATGGACTGAAGAGTTTCTCTTTATTAATTTGTATTTAATAGTAACGCTGCATTTAATTTTACCGGCAATGGCCTTTCACATCAGGCCATTGCCACTTTCCCTCTTAATGCTTCAGCCGCATTACGAATTGAAGCAACCCTAATTCGCCATCAAACCACAGCCAACAGTAGGGGCCTTAAGCCAGGACACAGAGAAACTCATGGATTTAAGAAGACGTAACATCAGACAGGGCCTTCATCTCTGTGCACTCTTCGGTGAAGTTCAGTTTTGTCTCTTTTTATTCAAGACCTTGAGAGCACAGAGAAAAACTCTGTGTTCTCTGTGGTTCGCTGTTTAGGTGGTCTGGGCAACTAAACTCCCTTCCAATTTTGGGGATTCCGATAATTTGTACTATAATAATAGAAGGAGATAGGAGGGGCAGCGATGAAAAGCTTATTTGTTGCATTAATTATATTAACGGCTTTTGCTTCGATACCAATCTTGGCAAGTGCGCAGACTGACCAACCCTCGGCAGATAATACTCGGATATCACAGGCATTGATCAGAGAAGGAGATCTGGCGGTCGAACTGGCTGCCGGACTTAAGGTGGGAGAGGTGGCCGGGTTTGTTTGGACAACCCGAAGCAGTTCTTAAGTGATAAGCTGCTCTGCCTCATGCCGCTACCTGCTTGTTAGGTAGTGTACTCCAGTAAACATCATCTGGTGTCCTTCGGTCAAGACTTTGATGCCGCCGCCTGAGATTGTAAAACTCAAAATACTCTCCAAGCCCTTGCCGGGCTTCGGCAATAGAACCATACGCCTTTAAATATACATCTTGATATTTCACACTCCACCACAGACGTTCTATAAACACATTGTCCATCCAACGCCCCTTGCCATCCATGCTGATATTAATACCATGACTTTCAAGAATTCCAATAAATGCCTCCGATGTGAATTGGCTGCCCTGGTCGGTGTTGAAGATATCGGGTGTGCCATATTTTCTAATAGCTTCCTCAAGCGCCTCTGTACAGAACGAGGCATCCAGAGTATTGGACAGCCGCCACGCCAGGACTTTCCGGCTGGCCCAGTCCATTACAACGGTAAGATAACAGAATCCCCTCGCCATCGGAATATACGTGATGTCACTGGCCCAGACATGATTAGCTCTCGTGATCTCCATTCCCCGAAGCAAATACGGGTAGACCTTATGCTCAGGATGTGGCTTCGACAGATTGGGCTTCTTGTACAAGGCCGCTATGCCCATCTTTTTCATCAGCGTGCTTACATGCTCGCGGCCTACCTGATAGCCCTTGTCCTGAAGTTGATCCCGCATACTCCTGCTGCCCATATACGGATGTTTCAAATGGATCTCATCTATGAGCCTCATCAATTCAAGATCGCGCGCACTGATAGGCACTGCCTCGTAATACAGGCTCGACCGAGAAAGATCAAGTATCTTGCTCTGCTTGGTCAGAGATAATTTATGCTCCCTGTCTATCATTTCCTTGCGCTCGTCCCGTCTATGCGACCGAGCGCACCTGCTAAAAAATCGTTCTCCAAGGCAAGTTGCCCTATCTTGGCATGCAGTTCCTTGATATCCGGACCCGACGCTGCCTGCTTGTCTTTGGTAAATACTTCTTCCGCTCTCTCTAAAAGCTGTTTCTTCCATTCCGTGATCTGGTTCGGATGTACCTGGAATCGCTCTGCCAGTTCAACGAGGGTTTGCCCATCCTTTAGTGCCTCAACGGCTACTTTTGCTTTGAATGCTGCACTGTGGTTCCTTCTGGGTCTCTTACTCATTCTGCTGCTCCTTTCGGTCTTTTGTAGGGCGACCAGTCAAATTCGACGTAGCCAGAAGCCCTACACGGGGCGATCTCAACATGACGCGATGTCTGACCCCCCTCGGTTTCCTATTTTAGAGCAGCTTTATCACTTAACGCCATGTCCAGTTTTTACCGGCCAGCGCTGAGTTTCTCTTTATTAATTTGTATTTAATAGTAACGCTGCATTTAATTTTACCGGCAATGGCCTTTCACATCAGGCCATTGCCACTTTCCCTCTTAATGCTTCAGCCGCATTACGAATTGAAGCAACCCTAATTCGCCATCAAACCACAGCCAACAGTAGGGGCCTTAAGCCAGGACACAGAGAAACTCATGGATTTAAGAAGACGTAACATCAGACAGGGCCTTCATCTCTGTGCACTCTTCGGTGAAGTTCAGTTTTGTCTCTTTTTATTCAAGACCTTGAGAGCACAGAGAAAAACTCTGTGTTCTCTGTGGTTCGCTGTTTAGGTGGTCTGGGCAACTAAACTCCCTTCCAATTTTGGGGATTCCGATAATTTGTACTATAATAATAGAAGGAGATAGGAGGGGCAGCGATGAAAAGCTTATTTGTTGCATTAATTATATTAACGGCTTTTGCTTCGATACCAATCTTGGCAAGTGCGCAGACTGACCAACCCTCGGCAGATAATACTCGGATATCACAGGCATTGATCAGAGAAGGAGATCTGGCGGTCGAACTGGCTGCCGGACTTAAGGTGGGAGCGCCAAAAAACGAGGCTGAAGCTGAGGACGCGTTGAGCGCAGCCGGAATAATTCCTAGTAATGGCTGGATTGCCGATTACCCGGCAACCCCGGATATTATAGGAGAATTGCAGGCCGCGGTTAGTGCAGCAGCAGACGCAGGCAAATTAAGTGTTGGGAAAGATGCGGCACTGCAAAGCTTTCAGCAGATTGTGAACGCGGATAACCTGCCTATAACGCCGGATGTTTCAGGTACTGGGGGTGTGGAGGGAGCCGCGCCGGATTATCCTGACACTGCAGCAATGGATGATTATTACTCCAGTCAGGGGCCGCCGGTGGTCACCTATTATGCTCCACCTCCTGATGATGCATACCTATATTCATGGGTCCCTTATCCTTTTTGGTCGTCTAATTTCTGGTTCCCGGGGTTCTTTGTCCTGGCAGATTTCAACGTCCCGGCGCATCATGGGCATCATCACCACGGGCACGATGGATTTATCACCAATCATTTCCACGATCCCAGGACAGGAGGAACAACCCGGATCGACCCCGCAAACAGATTTCGAGGCGGGACTTTTGTTGATGGCCGCACAAGAGTAGTGTCCAGGCCAGCCGTTGGTAATCGCCAAACAGGAGTAGTGTCCAGGCCAGTCGTTCGTGATAGCCGCGTAAAAGAATTGTCCAGCCCAGCTGCTGCAGGCAGAGAATTCCGAGGCTACGGGGTGACTCAAAACCATGTGGGGACCCGTTCAAGCGCCTTTGAACACTCTGTTAACAGCCAGACTGAGCATGCAGCGAGTGACCGCGGGTTCCAAAGCCGTTCGAGTGCAGGCCAAATTCCTGGTGGAGGTCAAGGCGGCGGAAGACCCGTCGTGGCGCCCCGGGGTGGCGGAGGCGGAGGGTTCCGCGGTGGCGGTGGCGGTGGAGGATTCCATGGTGGTGGTGGCGGAAGGCGTTAACAGATCGCTGGTTAAGGGAGGAAAGAACAGTGTTTAGATATATGGCAAAATCAGAAATCGTTTCCCGTTGCCGTTGTAAGTTGGCGGTTTTTATAGCCGTGATAATTGCAGTTACTGCTTTCACGAGTCTTGCGTCTGCTCAAAACACTAAGCAGAAGGAGTTCAAGTCTCCGGAAGATGCATTCAATGCGCTAGTGCAAGCTGCCAGTACCAATGACACCGCGGTATTATTGGCCATCTTCGGACCCGAGGGCAAAAATATTGTATCCTCGGGTGATGCGGTCGCAGACAGTATTGCCCGGCAACGTTTTGCCAAGGCGGCAGGTGAGGCGGTGAAGTTTGAAAAGCTGGACGACAATACCGTTCTCCCTTTTATAGGTAAAGATGCATGTTCTTTCCCTATACCTATTGTGAAATCAGACCAGGGATGGGTATTTTCTACAGAAGAAGGGAAGCAGGAGATATTAAACCGGAGGATAGGAAGAAACGAATTAAATACCATTCAGTTTTCTATTCAGTATGTGGATGCTCAGCGTGAGTATTTCGGCAAGGAACGTGATGGAAGCGGGGTATTACAATACGCCCAAAGATTCAGGAGCCATGAGGGCAAAAAGGATGGTTTGTACTGGAAAGCAGCGCCAGGAGAGGAGGAGAGTCCCCTGGGGCCGCTGGTTGCCCGTGCCACAGAAGAGGGATACACTCCCCGGAAACCGGGTGAGAAGCGGGTCCCGTACCACGGGTATTATTTCAATATCCTGAAAAGTCAGGGCAGCAATGCCCCTGGTGGTGAAATGGATTATGTTACCAACGGCAAGATGACAGCCGGCTTCGGTCTGTTGGCATACCCTGCGCAGTACGGTGTGTCCGGAATCATGACCTTTGTGGTCGACCGCCAGGGTGTTGTTTACGAGAAGGACCTTGGGCTAAAGACGGAAGAGGTTGCAAAGGCAATTACAAAGTATGACCCTGACAAAACTTGGCAAAAGGTGAAACTGCAGTAATTCTTTACGATGTCATCGTTATCGGGGCCGGCGCTGCAGGGCTTATTGCTGCTATTGAATCGGGCAAAAGAGGCCGGAGGGTGCTGGTTGTCGATCATGCCGGCAGTATAGGGAAAAAGATACGCATCTCCGGAGGCGGCCGCTGCAACTTCAGCAATACTGCGGCAGACCATCATAATTATATATCACGCAACCCCCGCTTCTGTAAATCCGCGCTGGCCCGTTTTACGGCGTATGATTTTATCGCGCTGCTGGAAAGGCGCGGCATTGCTTACGAAGAACGCGAACAAGGACAACTGTTCTGCACCGGGAGCTCTCTCGAAATAATAAAAATGCTCGCCGATGAATGCTCAGAAGCAGGGGCAAAAGTACTATTAAACTGCCGTATCTCTTCTATAGGCAAGGATCAGGAGTTTACTGTTATTACTGATAAGGGGACATTTGTTTCCGCATCCCTGGTGGCCGCTACCGGAGGCTTGTCGTATCCCAAACTGGGCGCAACAGATTTGGGATACAGGATAGCCGGACAGTTCGGGATTAATGTCATTCAAGTGAAGCCGGCACTGGTCCCGTTTGTTTTCGGCCCGCAGGATTCAGCCGATTTCGGTGAATTAAGCGGTGTTTCGTTTGAAGCACTGGTCAGATGCGGCAGGAAAGAGTTTCGGGGCGGCATACTGTTTACCCACAGAGGACTGAGCGGTCCTGCCATGCTCCAGGTGTCAGCTTACTGGGACCCTGGTGAGGCCCTTGCTATCGATATGGCGCCGGGAATTGACATGCAGGCAGTATTTGCGTCCAAACAGAACAGCACAATGGAAATGCCCACGCTGCTTTGTCAGTTCCTGCCCAGACGGTTTGCGCGGTATTGGTGTGAGCGATATGGTTATTCAGGGCCGCTATGCCGCTATAACAAAAAGGAACTGATCGAGGTCTCACGCCGCATCCATCAGTGGGAAGTTGTTCCTGCCGGGACTGAAGACTATAGCACGGCTGAAGTAACGGCAGGTGGGATCGATACGAACGAGCTTTCCTCAAAAACAATGGAATCCAAAAAAGTGCCCGGCCTCTATTTTGCCGGTGAGGTCATTGATGTGACAGGGCAGCTTGGAGGCTATAACCTGCAGTGGGCGTGGTCTTCAGGTTTTGCGGCAGGACAGTATGCATAGAACAAAGCAGATCATACTTGCTTCGGCATCGCAGCGAAGAAGAGACTTGTTGCGGTTGACAGGCCTGACTTTTAAAGTCGACCCTGCCTGTTGCGAAGAGGACATGAATATCCGTGTATCTCCACGCAGACTGTCGAGGCTTTTATCTGAAAAAAAGGCGCGTGCAGCTGCCGGGAAATACAGTGATGCCATTATTATTGCTGCTGACACATTCATCGTCTTCAGGAACAGGATTATGGGAAAGCCCCGTACGCCTGCCGGCGCCAGGGAGATGCTTACAGCCCTCAGCGGCAGAAAGCATACAGTCATTACCGGTTTTACTATTATCGACTCCCGCACAGGAAAGCGCATTTCCCGCTCGGTGGAAACAAAGGTGTATTTTGCTAAGCTCACAATGAAGGAAATCAATGCTTACGTCAGGACGGGCGAGCCGATGGACAAGGCCGGAGCATATGCCATACAGGGGCTCGGATCAATTTTTGTCCGCAGGATCGAAGGGGATTATTTTAACGTAATCGGATTGCCCCTGAGCGCACTGAAATCATGCCTCAGTCAATTCGGAATCAAATAAAGGGGGCTTCTCTTTAAGAAGTCCCCTTTATTTTTAGACGGTCCGGAACTATTCCATATTAAAAGTCGCCACTTCTTTAATGCCGGGAAGATACTCGCCGACCGGCACCAGTTTTTTGCCGTCGTCTACGCAGCCTATTACTATTACCCACAACTGGTTTAGCTCCTTTTTTTCCCTTTCGTTCTCCGGCGTAAATTTGATCAGTGTCCCTTCCAGCTCAATTTTCATGAAACTCCTCCGTATTCAAATATAAAGTTCCGCAGAGCATCCCTGCACTATTTCCCGCCTTTCGCAGCTTTCCCGGATTTCCAGTGGACCATATTCGCCCAGATTTCTCTAATTGAATCGTATTCGTCTTTTCCTGAAAAGTCAATGCCGCAAGTAACCCAGAATCCACCACCTGAAACAGCAAACCACAGAGAACACAGAGTTTTTCTCTGTGCTCTCAAGGCCTTGGAGAAAAAGAAACAAAACTGCACTTTCACTAACGATTGCACAGAGATGAAGGCCCTGTCTGATGTTATGTCTTCTTAAATTCATGAGTTTCTCTGTGTCCTCTGTGGTGTGACGGTGAATTAGGGTGACTGTTGGCCTGCAACGTACTGGTTTTTGAGACAGACTGCAAAAAAAATTATGACATGAATTTCATCAATAATCCTACGACAAAACCAGATTTCATCCTATGTCCCTTTCCCCCAGCCACTATAGAATTATACTAACAGGTCTTTTCAATAGCCTTCTCTCCCCTAAAGGCAGGGAAGGTCCAGGGAGGATAAATATGGATGAAGACACTTTAAAGGATGACCCTAGAGTAACGTGGGGACAACTTACCGATTACGATCAGCCGGTGACCGACGGTATGGAAGAAGGGCTCGTCGATTTTTACAAAAGGAGATATATAACGGAGGAGACAAATTAACAGAGGAATCAGTAAGCCCATTGATATTTTACTGGTGCAAGACAATCTTGGCGATGTCGACGTGGTCAGGGAGTTGTTGAGAGGCGCTGCAGGGCTATATACGCTTACAACAGCAGACCGGCTCGTTCTTGGCTTAAGTCTTCTGGAAAAAGGGACATTCGATGCGTTGCTTTTGGACCTCAGATTGCCTGACAGCAGCGGCATCGAAACGCTTCTGAAATTTCAGAATAAAGCTCCAAACCTGCCCATTATAGTTCTGACCGGACTTGCCGATGAAGAACTCACTGTTCAGGCCATTGGCCTCGGCGCGAAGGACTACCTGGTGAAAGGGCAGTTTGACGGCCCCATTCTTTCGAAGTCGCTGCGCTACGCAATCGAACTCAAGAAACAGGAGGAGGCCTTACGCGATAGCGAGGCGCGGCTAAACGGGATTGCTTCGGCGGCACTGGATGCGATCATCCTGATCGACAATAATGGGCTTGTCACTTTCTGGAATGATGCGGCAACGTGGATGTTCGGCTATTCAAAAGAGGAAATTACAGGCAAATACCTGGTCTCTTCTATCATAACTGATCGCCATGCTGACACTTTTCTGAAGGGACTTGAGGAATTCAGGGTGACCGGAGAGGGACCGCTGATTGGAAGGACCCACGAGATCCTGGCAAAAAGGCAAGACAAGACTGAATTCCCGGCAGAGCTTTCGCTGACCGCGCTGAGGCTTAGACGCAAATGGAACGCAATATGCGTTGTTCGGGACCTCACCGAGCGAAAGAGGTTGGAGGTGGAATTAAGGCAAATGGCCCACCATGATGCCCTGACCGGTTTGCCCAACCGGCGGCTCTTTATTGATATCCTCGATTTGGCAGTGGCTGAAGCACGGCGCCGTAAAAATAAATTGGCCATCCTATTTATCGATCTTGAACGGTTCAGAGACATCAACGATGCCATGGGGCATGACATAGGGGAGAAACTGCTTCAAGAGGCTGCGGAGAGGCTGAGGAATTGTATCCGCGACTCGGATACAGTGGCCCATATCGGGGCAGGTGAATTCAATATCCTGCTGTCTGACATTTCCTTTGCTGACGAAATCGGCAGTATTGTAAAGAAGGTTGACGATGCGATCAAAGAGCCGTACTGGATTAGAGGACACCAATTGCAGACCTCATCCAGCATTGGAATCAGCATCTATCCTGATGATGGGTCCACTACAGATACTTTGTTAAATAATGCAGGTATCGCTATGTACCATGCAAAGCGGGGAGGGAACGCCTGCCAATTCTATAGTCCTACGATGAACATACGGTCTATTGAACGAATGCGGCAGGAAAGCTGGCTGCGGCAGGCAATTGGCCGGGGGGAACTGCAGGTATACTACCAGCCGCAGGTCACCACGGATACCAGGGAAGTGTTCAGCGCAGAGGCCTTGGTACGATGGAACCATCCTCAACAGGGCATGCTTGGCCCCGCGCACTTCCTTCCCCTTGCCGAAGAGACAGGATTCATTGCCGATATTGATGAATGGGTCCTTCGGACCGCCTGCGCCCAGTTCAAGGCCTGGCAAGAGGCAGGACTTCTCAACATGAGCATCACGGTCAACCTCTCTGCCAAGGAGTTTCAGAAATCGGATATTGTGGATCGGATAGCCCTGATCCTCCAGGAGACCGGACTGGAGCCTACGCTCCTGGCCCTTGAAATTACCGAGAGCGCGGCAATGAAAAAACCTGAACATTCCTTTGCCAATATCAACAGGTTGGCGGAGATGGGCGTGAATATTTCCATCGATGATTTCGGTACCGGCTCCTCATCGTTAAGTGATCTGAAGAGACTCCCCATACAGAAGCTCAAGATCGACCAGTCGTTAATCAGCAATATCGCCACCAACGCCGATGACAGAGCTATCATCAACGCGGTCACCTCGATGGCGCACAAGATGAATATGAAGGTAATTGCTGAGGGAGTGGAAACAGAGGACCAGCTCTCTTTCCTGCGTGACACACACTGTGACGAGGCGCAAGGATATCTATTCAGCAGACCCTTGTCGGCAGAAGATCTTTGGGAACTGGTAGAGTCCAGGAGATGAGAGTTCTGAAAGGAAAGCTCCCGGGGAGGGATTCGAACCCCCGACAGGGTGGTTAACAGCCACCTGCTCTGCCAGCTGAGCTACCCGGGAAGTGGTGAATAGTGAACTTCTTTTATAACAAAACATTTGTCAGGTTGTCAATTAAGACACCAATTCGCCTTCTGTCACGCCGGTAAATACAACATTCTCGCCGTCGTAGTCCACTTCAACCACAGTGCCTTCTTTAAATGTTCTGTCAAGTATTTTAAGTGCAAGCGGGTTGAGGATTTCATTCTGAATGGCGCGTTTGAGCGGCCGGGCGCCGAAAACAGGGTCATAGCCCACACGGGCAATGTGTTCTTTGGCTGCGTCGGTGAGAGTAATATCTATCTTTTTCTCCAGCAGATATTTTTTCATCCTCGAAACCTGAATTTCTACAATGCTCTTCAGCAATTCCTCATTGAGCGGGTTGAAGATTATGATATCATCGACCCTGTTAAGGAACTCCGGCTTGAAGAAAGATTTCAGGTCGCTCATTATTCTGTCCCGAAGGTCCTTCTTGTTTCCGTTGTCCCAGTGCGCCGCATGCCTCCGAGCCCGCTCCTCGAGTATCTCATGTATGTGTGTACTCCCTATATTGGACGTCATAATGACAACGGCGTTTCTGAAGTCCACTGTCCTTCCATGCCCGTCAGTCAGCCTGCCGTCATCGAGGAGCTGCAGCAGCAGGTTGAACACTTCAGGATGCGCTTTTTCAACCTCGTCTAATAATATGACCGAATACGGTTTTCTCCGCACCGCCTCGGTCAGCTGCCCGCCTTCCTCGTAGCCTACGTAGCCGGGAGGCGCTCCTATAAGACGCGAGGTAGTGTGGCGCTCCTGATATTCAGACATATCGATCCTTATAACGGCTGCTTCATCATCAAAGAGAAATTCGGCAAGCGCCTTTGCAAGTTCCGTTTTCCCAACCCCCGTAGGGCCGAGGAACAGGAATGAGCCGATGGGCCTGTTCGGGTCCTGGATGCCGGCCCGGGCCCTTCTGATGGCATTCGATACCGCGGCAATTGCCTCGTCCTGGCCTACGACCCTTTTCCTGAGATTTTCATCCATTTTGATCAACTTCTGGATCTCGCTTTCGAGCATTCTCGATACAGGCACCCCGGACCATTTCGAAACTACTTCGGCTATGTCTTCCTCATCAACCTCTTCCCTCAGCATCTTTCTCCTTGACTGGGTCTCGCGAAGCTTAAGGTTGTCCTCATCAAGGAGTTTCTGCAGTTGAAGGAGCTTGCCGTACCTCAACTCGGCAGCCCTGGCAAGGTCTCCTTCACGTTCGGCCCTCTCAGATTCGATCTTTGTCGTTTCAAGCTGTTCTTTCAGGTCCCTGATCTTCTGAATTGCTTCTTTTTCGCTCAACCACTGCGCTCTGAGCACGTCCCGTTTTGACTGAAGTTCAGCCATTTCCCTTGCAAGTTTTTCGAGCTTTTCCCTTGCATCCTGAGAGCCGTCGTCGCGCATTACAGCCTGTTTCTCGATCTCAAACTGCCTCAATTTCCTTTCGATTTCGTCAAGTTCGGTCGGCATGCTGTCTATTTCCATCCTCAACTTTGCCGCAGATTCATCGATCAGGTCTATGGCCTTGTCCGGAAGGAACCTGTCGGTTATGTATCTGTGAGAAAGGACGGCTGCTGCTACAAGAGCGGAATCTTTTATCTTTACGCCGTGGTGGACCTCATATTTATCTTTTAGTCCCCTGAGAATGGAAATAGTATCTTCGACAGAAGGCTCTTTAACATAAACAGGCTGGAACCTCCTCGCCAATGCCGGATCTTTTTCTATATACTTCCTGTATTCATTTACAGTTGTGGCCCCGACGCAGCGCAAATCACCCCGGGAGAGAGCAGGTTTGAGCATGTTGGATGCATCCACCGCCCCCTCGGCAGCGCCCGCGCCGACCAGAATATGGAGTTCGTCGATGAAGGTTATGACTTTGCCTTCCGACTGCTCGATCTCTTTTAATACAGCCTTCAGGCGCTCTTCGAATTCGCCGCGAAATTTTGAGCCGGCAACGAGGCTTGCTATATCAAGGGTTATAAAGCGCTTGTCTTTCAGTGTTTCCGGCACATCCCCGGCAACAATCCTCTGCGCAAGTCCTTCAGCAATTGCTGTTTTACCAACACCGGGATCTCCGATAAGCACCGGATTGTTTTTTGTTCTTCTGGAGAGCACCTGGATGATCCTGCGTATTTCCTCGTCTCTTCCGATAACAGGATCGAGCTTTCCTTTTCTGGCGAGATCGGTGAGGTCCTTGCCGTACCGTGTCAGGGCCTGGTATTTTTCTTCCGGATTGGGGTCCGTTACCCTATGGACGCCGCGGATTTCGCGCATAGCGGCAAGTATTGCGTCGGGCGCAGCGTTGTTGCGTTTGAGGATCTCCGATGCGGGACCATAGGTGTTTGCGGCAGCCAGCAGCAGGTGCTCGACGCTGATAAACTCATCAGTCAGATGGGTTGCCTCTTCATACGCCTTCTCAAGTACGGTTTTCAAACGCGGCGCGATATATATCTGGCCCATTGGGGCGGCTCCGGAGACCTTAGGGAAACGATCTATCTCTTTTTCAGTCTCTCTCTTTATCCCGGCAATATCGGCGCCGAGCCTTCTGAGTATTTGAAGCGCAATGCCTTCTTCATCACCGAGGAGCGCTGAAAGAAGATGCTCTACGTCGAGTTGCTGATTGCCGTTTCTTTCAGCAAGGCCCTGCGCTTCCTGCATAGCTTCCTGGCTTTTGACGGTTAATTTATCTAATCTCATAACGAATCCTCCTGCCTATTCTTCACTCAATATATCTTGAATATGTCTTTCAAACTCCTCTTTCACATCGTCATCTAAAAATTCCATAACTTCCATCATTTCGGTATGCAGCGCTTTAAGGCGCTTGCGCATACGGAGGATAATATCCACTCCGGCTTTATTGACCCCGAGTTCTTTGATCAGTTTTATTACCAGATCGAGCCGCTCAATGTCTTCATCGGAATAGAGCCGCTGGCGGTTTATCCTGTGAGGGCTCACAAATCCTTCCCGCTCGTACATGCGCAGCGTCTGCGGATGGACTTCGAGTATTCTCGACACGACGCTTATCATATAAACCGGGCTGCTCTTGTCCTGCCTCTTGTTAATTCTCATGATGCACCATCCCCTTGCGGGGGTCTTTCTTATATAAAGACTCTATCACCTCTATCGCCTCCCGTGCTTTTTCAGGTATGTCCTTGGGGACCACGATTTTGATTTCAACATATTCATCGCCCCTTGCTTTAGTATTGTGGTGGACAAAACCCTTTCCGGAAAGTTTGAATTTCTGAGAACCCTGAGTCCCGGGGGGCAGCTTCATGATCGAGACACCGTCAATAGTCGGGACTTCCACTTTCGCGCCGAGGGCCGCTTCTCCAAAAGTGACCGGCAACTGGATGTAGATATCGCTGCCTTTTCTTGTGAATACAGGATGGTGCTTGACAGTTATTTCAAGAAGAAGGTCCCCGGCAGGCCCTCTGCCTGACCCGGCATTGCCCATGCCTTTTAATCTGACAACCGACCCGGTATCAACTCCGGCCGGTATTTTTACCTTTAAGTTTTCTGTAGTATAGACTTCTCCCCTTCCAGCGCATTTCTTACATACAGAAGTAATTTTTTTCCCGGCGCCTCTGCATTCCGGACAGGTCTGGGCCATTTTGAAATAGCCTTTTGAGGTTTGTATATGGCCCGCGCCTTTACATGTAGGGCAAGTCTGGGAAGACTCGGCTCCGCTTCCTCCACATTTATCGCACTGGATTGTCCGGTTTACGGAAATCTGCCTGGTCAGTCCGCCGAAGGACTCCTCAAGGGTAAGTTCCATGCCCATCAGTATGTCCGGCCCTCTCGAATGACTGGGCACGCTTTCGGCGCGGCCGCCAAAGATATCACCGAAGATATCGCTGAAATCGAATGTTTCGCCGCCGCCAAATCCCTTGAATCCTTGTCCGCCGCCAAACTGCTCATACGTAGTCCCCGCAGTGTCATACTGCGCCCGCTTCTCCTTGTCGCTGAGCACCGCATAAGCCTCACTGACTTCCTTAAATTTTTCCTCAGAGCTTTTGTCGCCGGGATTCAGGTCAGGATGGTACTTTCTGGCAAGCTTTCTGAACGCTTTTTTGACGTCATCCTGAGATGCGTCTTCATTAACTCCCAGTGTTTTATAGTAATCTTTTACCGCTGCAGCCATTTCCACCTCTCTTGATTCATATAATAATACTTTAGTTGAGTCTTGTCAACATATATGCTCGAGAATGGGAGCACCAGTTTTTCGACGCGCTCAAACTTCTTCCGCCGGCAAATCCAAAAGAGCTGGAAAAACCCGCTATGGTACAATAATATCATGTCTGTAGTAACAATCAAGGTTGAGATACCCGCTTATGGAGGCCGCTCAATCAGCAAGTTGAACGGGAAGATAGTTATGATAAAAGGCGCAATTCCCGGCGAAACGGCTGAAGTAATGCTTCAGGAAGAGAAGAAGGATTACAGCATTGGCACAGCGGTTTCAATCCCCATTCCTTCCCCTGACAGGTGCATGCCGGAGTGCGGTTATTTCGGTTTGTGCGGCGGGTGCCAGCTTCAATACATTGCTTACAGCCGTCAGGTGCGGCTTAAAGAGGAAATTCTCAGGGACTGCATCAAACGCATAGCGAAGGCCGAAACGGAACTTTCCCCATCCATTGTGGGTACCAGCTCCTGGAACTACCGGCTCAGGGGACAGTTTAAAATATCACGCGGCAGGACAGGTTTTTATAAGGAGAAATCTCGTGAAGTTGTTGATATTAAATTCTGTCCGCTAATGTCTGCAGAAGTCAATCAATACCTTGAACGAGCGAGATCTCTGGTTGGTAATATGACTGCCGGAGAAGTACATATTTCTTTCGGAGGCGGCGCTATTGCATTGATAAAAACTTCTTATCCCGACGACATCGATTGTGGCAAGCTCTCCCGGGATTTTATTGAGGCCGGTTTTTCCGGAGCGGTTGTCCAGATGCCGCACAGGAAAGCGATCAGGAAGGGGATGCAATATATGACGCTTGATCTCGACAACCTGAGCTACACAGTATCGCCGCTGAGCTTTTTCCAGAGCAATTGGTCGTTGAACCAGGCAGTTGTCGGATTCCTTAAAAGTGCACTTCAGCCGCTGAAGGGGAAAAGAGTTATGGACCTCTGCTCGGGTGCAGGCAATTTTTCTCTGCCTCTCGCCGCTGCCGCCGATCATGTAGTCGCGGTGGAAGAGAGCGCTTATGCGGTAACGGACGGGATTAGAAACGCCGAGATCAACGGCATCAAGAATTGTATTTTCATTAATTCATCTATGGATTCTGCTGTTATTAACGAGGATGTCGATACGCTCATTGCCGATCCCCCCAGACCGGGGCTGACCGATAGAACAATCGATAACATTCTCAGGGCTTTGCCTGGGGAAATTGCCTATATATCATGTAACCCGACAACGCTCGCCAGGGACCTGAAAAAATTATTTGTTCATTATGAGATCGAATCCATTCGCATGATCGATTTCTTTCCCCAGACATACCATATCGAATCCCTGGCTCTGCTCGTGAGGAAATGATGCCCGATACATTTTTGCAAACAGCTGTCTTTGCCGCACGGGCGGCGGGTCAGATTATTTCAGACAACCTTGGCAGGCTCTCGAAAGATGATGTCAGCCTCAAACAGGTCTCCGACTTTGTAACGCGTGTGGATAAAGAGTCCGAAGCCTGTATTGTCAGGATAATAAGGGAGCGGTACCCGGGCCACCATATACTTGCAGAAGAGGCGGTGAAAGAGACGGCACGCGAAGGGTATCGCTGGATAATCGATCCCCTGGACGGCACGACGAATTTCATTCACCAGTATCCCGCCTTTTGCGTCTCAATTGCCCTTGAATTAAGAAGCAAAGTAATCGCCGGCGTAATTTTTGACCCGCTGAGAAAAGAGCTTTTCTTCGCAGAAAAAGGGAAGGGCGCCTTTCTTAATGAACTGCCTGTGACAGTGTCAACCATTACAACCTGCTCGGATAGTCTTATTACGACAGGGTTCCCTTTTAGGATCAGGGACTTTATTGATCCGTACCTGAAACTATTTAAAAATGTTTTTTTCAAGGTCAGTGGCCTGAGGCGGGCAGGGTCAGCCGCGTTAGACCTGGCATACGTTGCTGCAGGGAGGTGCGAAGGATTTTTTGAGATAGGTCTGAGCCCGTGGGATATTGCAGCCGGAGGCCTTATCATCGAGGAGGCTGGAGGGGTAATTACCGATTTTGGCGGGGGCAGTGAGTATTTGTCAACAGGAAATGTTGTTGCCGGCAACAGAGCAATACAGGCAGAACTGCTGAAGGAAGTTCAGGCAGTATTTGGCGGGATAATTGACAAATAATTGACCATTCCCTCTCCCACCTATCTCCGATGTGGAATTCTGGTTGTAACATTTATCTGCTGAATGTTGATGGTACGGAAGACTGGGATATTGCTTGCTTGCCTAATATTTTATTTCCAAAACTATCAAAGTCGATTTATACTGTTAATAAATATTATGAAACCTAAGACCATGGCCGATAAAAAAGAGACGATTGAGACTGATCTGGAACTTTTCAGGGATCTGATCAATAAAACAAATGATGCCATTTTTGTCAATGATCCGCGGACGGGACGCTTTATCTTTGTGAATGACAAAGCGTGTACCAGTTTGGGGTATGCTCGCCCGGAGCTCCTTGAAATGAATGTTATGGATATTGAAACAACCTTCCCCGACAATTTTTCATGGCAAACACACGTAGATAATTTGCGTCATAGGGGCTCCCAGATATTGGAAGGCATTCATAAAAGAAAGGATGGCGCCACATTCCCGGTTGAAATAAACGTGAGCTATGTGGTGCTAAACACAACAGACTATATGGTGGCTGTAGTGCGCGACATTACTGAGCGCAAGCAGGCAGCAGAGGCGCTGCGGACACACGAAAAGCAGCTTGCCGAATCACAGCGTATAGCACACGTCGGAAGCTGGGAACACAACCTGACGACTGGTCAGGTTTTCTGGTCGGATGAACTGTTCCGTCTTATAGGACTCGACCCAAAGGCTGATCCGGCTGACGTCGAGATTTTTTTCGAGATGCTGCATCCCGATGACAAGCCTCTTCTGAAAAAAGCCATTGATGAGACGGTGCGATTTCACACGCCTTTCAACATCGAATACCGCGTAATCCTCAAGAACGGCTCGACACGAATATTGCAAGCTCAGGCAGAACTCATTCATGATAACACCGGCACAGAAGCGATCTTGAGTGGGACCGTTCAGGACGTTACCGAGCGGAAGCGTGCGGAGGAAAAGCTCCAGAAAGAAAAAGATTTTTCCACGAGTATCATCAATGGAACCCCCGCTATCATTTGCGGAATAGCTCCAGATGGAACAACAACCTTCATTAATCCGGCGGGGCAGACTATCACCGGTTACAACACAGAGGAATTGATCGGGAAAAGCTGGTGGACGACCTTCTACCCTGGTGATGAATACCGGCAAGTAGAGCAACTGTTCCGCGACTTTAAAAAAGGTAACATAAGGGATTATGAAATGAAGCTTACAACTCGTGATGGGAACAAGCGGACAATTTCCTGGAACTCTCTGAACATGTTCGACAGGGACGGAAATGTCGTTCAGATTATCGGCTTCGGTAATGACATTACTGAGTATAAGCAGGCGGAGGAGAAGCTGCGTGAGAGCGAAATACTACTCAGAGAATCGCAGATCATCGCGGGTTTAGGCAGTTATATTATTGATATCCCCACCGGATTGTGTAAAACTTCGGACGTGGTCGATAAATTGTTTGGAATAGACGAAACATACTCACGCTCTTTTGATACATGGTTAGCCCTGGTTCATCCAGACGACCGCAAAATGATGCGTGACTACTATAGAAATGAAGTTCTTGGCCAAGGGGGAACTTTCGACAAGGAATATCGAATTATCCGTTACAACGACAAGGCCGAGCGCTGGGTACACGGCTTAGGCAAACTTGAATTTGATGTCAAGGGGCGCCCATTGAAAATGCGTGGTACGGTTCAAGACGTTACCGATCGCAAAAAAATGGAAGAACAACTCCACCAGTCCCAGAAACTTGAAGCGATAGGTGCGCTGGCGGGAGGGATTGCACACGATTTCAACAACCTGCTTCAAGGGGTGTTCGGGTATATCTCCATGGCTAAGATTGCTCAGGACGACAAGGAACGCTCCCTTGCCATGCTCGAACAGGCAGAGAAAGCGCTGCATATGTCTGTAAACCTGACCACACAGCTTCTGACCTTCTCGAGAGGTGGGAAACCGGTCAAGAAGAAGATTCCTCTACAGTCAGTGATCGAGAACTCAGTGAGGTTCGCGTTGAGCGGTTCCATGGCTGATTACCGTATTAAAATCGACACTGACCTATGGCATGCGGAGGCAGATGAAGGTCAAATAGGGCAGGTGATCCAAAACATCGTGCTCAATGCCGACCAAGCTATGCCCCTGGGAGGCACAATAATGATCGTTGCAAAGAATGTACGGGTACCTAAAGAAGGCATGGCTCGACTGCCGAAAGAAGGGAAATATGTGGAGATTACTGTTCAGGACAATGGGATCGGCATTTCTGACGAGTACTTATCTAAAATATTCGATCCCTATTTTACGACTAAGGCAAAGGGAAGCGGCCTTGGACTGGCAACGTGCTATTCCATCATCAAAAACCATGGTGGTGTAATTCATGTCTCATCAAAAGTGGGCAAAGGCACTACGTTTTATGTCTACCTTCCCGCAGTTGAAGCAGAAAAAGAGACCCTACAGCTGCTTGAATCTTCTCCCTTTGTCCGCGGCGGGAAAATACTGATCATGGATGATGAGGAAATGATAAGGAATATCGCGGAAGAAATGATAAAGACCCTTGGTCACGAGATAGAGTTAGCGGAACACGGAGAAGAAGCCATCGAGAAATACAAGGCGGCTATGGAGTCTGGCAATCCTTTTGATATCGTAATTCTTGATCTGACTATTCGGGGTGGTATGGGGGGAAGAGAGACTATTGATCGGCTCCTTGCAGTCAATCCCAAGATTATGGCTATTGTATCGAGTGGTTATTCGGATGATGCCGTTGTATCTGATTATCATAAGTATGGTTTTAGTGCTCGTCTAACAAAGCCCTACAAGCTTGAGGAACTGAGGAATATGCTGAACAAACTGCTGAGTTAAGGGACAATTGGAAAGAAGCAGGGATTGAGATTGTTACCCGGCGGGTTAAGACAATGTGGAAAAGCAGCCCTCTCATTCTTCACCTCTCTCTTTTTCTCAGGTATGCCCATGAGTTAAAAGCGCAGAGCATAATAGTGGTTATAATCACCAGATAGCGGGGAGTCTCAATAGTTTTTTTCAGTTTCAGTGTGTTATTGATTGATTTTGGGGATTTCATCTTCTATCCTCGTAAGCACCCTTTCCATAACCATACGCGCGGTCAAGTCCGCACTTTCTTCTGAAGCGGCTCCCTGAGTTTGCCAAACTGTGTCACCAGCAGCGGCATCAACTACTTTTATCGAAAGCGAGGCGCTGCAGAATTCGATATCTTTTTTTTCGGGTTTAAATCCGGTCCATGTCAATTTTTTCCTGGGCTGGCACTCATAACGGTCAATTGTCCCATGCAACACTGCTGTAATGTTGTTTAACTTCAGCACGTCCCTGTCAACAGGGGTTAGTTCAGGAGTGGTCAAAACATCTTTGCCGGAAAGTTTTTTTAGTTTTTCATAGCGTGTCACGGTGAAGCCGGCTTCAGCGAACTTCACTGCGAGCCGCTCACTTACCCGTTGCCCGATTGCAGGATCGGGAGAGATAAATTTTGCAATTGCTATGGCTCTATAATTTTGCATGGGCGCCGTAGGACCCTGCTTTACAGTCTCCTTGGATGTTGAGCAGCTCATAAGTACTATAAGCGCCAAAATACAAGGCAGTATTCTTTTCATGACATCCCCGTTAATAATTCGGATTGATTAATGAAGTTTAACATAACCCAAATGTCCGATCAGATAATAAGCTCATTAATTTATTTTATTAGATTGAAGCTCCCCCCAATGTTACAATCATGTTACAACTCTATGCCGCCACTATGTCCCATAGAAAAGCTTAAAGAGAGCCGCGAGCTGGTAATATGCGACAGCGAGAATTCACGACTGGCGCACAAGGAAATCTTTCATTTCAGTGATGAAGTCTATATACTCTCCGGAGAACAGGATAATGTCTTTGATACAATCCTCCTGATGACGGACACATTCAATGAGGCCCCTGCAACAGGCCCCTCGAGGATCCACATAGTTCTCAGATGGGAAAACATTTTGAGAGTTTCCTCATGGAAATTGAGGCGTCCTGATGTGGGCGATGTGTTTCTTCTTCTCAAAAATTCCGGAGTAAGCGCCCAGGAACTCCAGCCGTTCAAAACCGCCGACATCAACGACCTGTTCCCCTGGCTTTATTACGGCAAACGGTTAGGTGTTTTGAGGAAAATTTGCCATGCAGCTAAGAGACAGATGGAGGGCCGCTTAAAAAACCATACTATAAGAGTAGATGGCCACCTTATAGCTGATGACACTAAACAGATCGTAGCCAGCAGCCTCTGAAGAAAATGTTAGCCTCCGTGCGAGGCTTTAGGGCTCCCGAATAAATAACTTGCACATTGATGCATCCCGGATTTAGGCCATCTTTGCCCGATCCTCGGTCGTAAAATCCTCAACGTAGCTATGCTACGCCTGCGGTTTTACTCAGTTGGATCAGCCAAACCTGACCTAAATCCGAGCGCCTGAATGCGCAAGTTATTCATTCGCGAACCCTCAGGCGCAGGAATTCCTTACGTGATCTTGTGACGCAGTCTTCTATTGCCATGCCGTCAAAGTAATTACCTGTCAGGAAGAGATGGCTGCCGGAGAGCGATTTATCGATTTCTCCGACCAATATATTATGGCCGACTTTAAGTGACGGGACAAAATTCTTTTTTTCAACGATATTCACAAGCTGTCCCTGCTCCACCCCAAGCACTTCGGCTATACGCCTGAGCTTGCCTTCGCGGTCTACAACGCCAGGTTTAAAATGGAAAGTAAAGCCCCTATATTTGCAATGGCGAACAGTATCTCTGGTGACAACAGAGTAGAAACTGTCGGAAGTAGGGATCAGTCCAGCAACCGGGGCGATAGCAAGCATCTCTTTTTCGATAGCTGTGCCCACCGATTCGACAGCTTCAACCTTAATTTGTGACAACTGCGCCGATATGCCGGGGGACGATTCTTTCAAGAGCTGCGCTGCTGCAGATGCCGGAGTTGCCATGGCCAAAATGTCCGCATAATAAACTGCGTTGTCGGTAGCGATCTCGAAACCATGCCCTTTAGATGTTACCGCGCGCACTTCTTTCCCTTTGACAATATCGATATTTTTTTGTACGGCGACAGCATCGGCAATTGCCTGAAGACCGGCTGTCAGGGTGAACTTTTTTATGATATCTTTTCTGCGGGGTCGTTTTTTGAAGAGCATGTCTGCAGGAAAATTATTTGCTTTTTGAGAGATCACGGCATTTAAGGCAGGACCGATGACCAGCTCGAAGTTTGTGCAGCCGACGATCCTGGAATAGTATGATTCAACACTTTGACCTTCCGGCTTTAATGTGAGTAAACGGGAAGCCGAGAGGAAGAGCTCTAAGAAATTAAGCTGCGATGGAATGGATTTTATCCGGCTGCCGACAAGCATTTTGAAGGGCACTTTTTCGCGATGGACCAACTGGTTGAGAATGCCGCAATTATCCAGGATACCTATCAGGTTGCCATATGAGTTGTAACAGGTATGTGCGCCGAGTTCTACCCAGAATTCATCAGCTGCTTCAAAGTGATGGGAATGGATTGTGCCGCCGACATGAGCCTCCTTTTCGATTATCAGGGTCCTCATCCCCGCCCTGCCGCAATAGTGAGCAAGGCTCAGTCCGCTTATGCCGGCCCCGATAACAATAACTTCATATTCAGACATGGGTTTCCCACTCATGATTATTCATATTGTCAAAATTAACCACAGAGAACCACTCTAACTACCAACAAATTATGCATATTACTAGTCCCACTCCCTCTGTGTCCTCAAATTATTAGTTTTTTTATGCTGTCTCTTAAATGGGTTTTTTTGAGAACACAGAGTTTCTCTCTGTGCACTCTGTGGTTTCAAATCCATTCGGAGTCTGCAGCCTTTCTTAGTACGAGATCTGCAAGCGCCTCTATAAATTTGGGGGATGTATTAAGCGCTTCAGTGCGTCTAAGCGTTATTCCGAGCTGCTTTGCCATACCCTTATATAGTATATCTATTTCATACAGGGTTTCAATGTGGTCGGAGACAAAGCTGATCGGAACTACGAGGAGGTTTTTTATCCCTTTGCCGGCAAGTTCGTGCAGCATCTGCTCCGTAGTGGGCTCAAGCCATTTGACCGGGCCGGTCTTGCTCTGGTAGGAGAGGTGCCACTCGATATCCAGCCTTTTAGTCAGAGCATCAATGGTGCCCCGAATTTCATTGACGTAGGGATCTCCTGCTGTGACAAGTTTCTGCGGGAGACTGTGGGCGCTGAACAACACTGCGGGTTTAGTGTCGAAACCCTTCAGCCCCTCCTCAATGTTCGCTGCGAGGGCGTCTATGTAAAGAGGGTGATTGAACCAGGAAGAGATACAGGAATATTCGAAAAAATATTTTGCAGCCGCATCTTTGAGATGCTTAACGGAAGAACCGGTTGTCGCAACAGAGTAGTGAGGATAGAGGCTCAGCGCAACTATCCTGTTTATCCCCTCCTTGTGCATCTGCTCAAGGCTATCCTCAGTAAACGGATGCCAGTAACGCATACCGACGTATACCCTGAATTTTGCCTTTCGCGGAGACTCCGCGTCCCCGTGTCCCCGTGTCCCCGCGTCAAAAAAATTGAGCTGTTCCTCCAGTGCTTTTGCCTGGGCTGACGTAATATCAAGCAGGGGGGACTTGCCACCTATCAGGTTATAGGCGGCCAGTGTCTTCCTGAGTCGCATCCCGATTATAAGAGCTGCTATCGGTTTCTGGAGGAATGAGGGCCCGAGCCTGATTATGTCCCTGTCCGAAAAAAGATTATAGAGAAACGGCCTGACAGCATCGATAGAATCAGGACCGCCCAGGTTTAAAAGTATCACGCCTATCACAGATTAAAGGATACAGGATTGAACAGGGATGATTCAAGGTCAGGGGGTAAGTTATGCACCGGTTGCGCCCTCAGTAGCCAGATGCTTCATAAGCAGTCTTCACCCATTGCAATAAGCGGTTTTTATATAGTAGTATTTATCAATATGTTAAAGATTTCTGAGGTCTAATCAATATGGCTAAACTGCCACAGACTGATCTATCTCAATGATACTCCGAAAAAAAAAATCCGAATCAGGTTTCACCCTCATTGAAACAATTATTACCATAGTTATCGTTGCCATCGTTGTTACCATGATAGTGACCTATTTTGGCAAGGGGATTATCCATAGTTCGGACCCTATTACCAGTCTCAATTCTGAGGAACTTCTGGCGCAAGTCATGGAAAAAATTACGCTCCAGTACACGCAATACCAGCACTGGAGGCCGGGGACTAACTATGCCGCAACCAGTATTGTTCTACCAACAACACCCAATCATAACGGTTACCTGTATACCACCACCGCCGGCGGGACGAGCGGCGCCAACGAACCGTACTGGAGTGTTACAGCCCCCGGCAATACGACGGACGGCACAGTCACATGGAAATGGGCCGCTTCATGCGCGCCTGATCTGGCCGGCACCTGTAATGGTGCGGTCGGTTGTAACTGCCCGACCGGCTTACAGGCTGTTATCGGCGCTGAAGGGGGGGCGGGCAACAGCACATTCGGCAACTTCATCGTCATCCAGAACCATTTCATAAAATTCAATTCAGGCGGCAATGAGGTGAGCCTTGCGGGCAACACCACCGATCCGTATTATGGGTCGTTTCTCAAGGTCACCATCAGCCCACCTGCTAATGCACTCACCAGTCAGACGCTCGCGACCATGTTCGTGCTGCGATGAAGGGCGTGGTTAACACATCAGGGAATCCAGTAAATAGAAGCGGGTTCACCCTTATTGAAATTATTGTTGCCCTTGTTCTGCTTGCCATCATCGTCCTTGTTGCGGGGTTGGGACTGATCAAGGGCTCACAGGGTTATGTGTTTGCCCGACAGAATTCTCAAACCGTTCAGATGGCCCAGATCGCGATGGCTCGGATAGTCAAGGAGTTGGCTCTCTGCAGCGCTATCAATTCTGTTACACCGACTTCAATCAATTACACAATCGATTACGGGAACGGTCCGGTCACTTCTACCATCACTCTATCAGGAAGTGCTGTCCAGATTAATGGAAACACCCTTATTGATAATGTCACATCCTCCGGACTGTCTTGCTATGATGCCGGAGGGAACCTGACACTGGCAGCTGCAAAGGTGCGGAGGGTTGATTTTACCCTTACGGTAAATGGAGCAGATAATACGCCGTCTACCTTTACAAACAGCATATGTATATTGGAATCATACTGGTAGGAGAGGTTGATGAGTCTTATGAATCAAAAGGGTAGTGTACTGATTGCTCTCATCATCGCCATTCTAATGATGTCCATACTCGGGGCCGGCGTCTACAGCATTTCGACGTCGTCCTCTTATGGACAGGTACTGGCGAATTACAACGATAATGCTTATGAGCTTGCCAGGGCAGGGGTCCGGTACGCAGCCAAAATGAATCAAACACTGACAACGCAGCAGACCTTTAATATGCCTGATTCCAATCATTTGATCCAGGTTTCGATTAACAATGGAATAATTACATCTACAGGAATTGTTAACCAGGGCTCTTCTCGGCAGGCCTCAAGGACGCTCAACTATAATGTGTCCTGGGCGCCGCAATCTTCACAATCTCCATCTTCAAACCCCAATACTATAAATTTCAATAATGATATGCCCAGTTTTGGCTCACCAAGCACTGGCGGAGCCACAGGTAACGGGATCCAGGCCAATGGCAACACCCTCAATATGGGAGGAAATGTTAACAACAGCTATGGCTCCGACTGGTATCAGGGGAGCAGCATTGCCGGGTCTTGCAACAATGGGGCCTGCAGTTTCGGCACCGGACTCAACGTCTATTTTAATTTTACTTTTAACTCTCAGGATCCTTGTAACGACAGCACATGCTCTGCTGACGGGTTTACCTTTGCTGTTATTAACACATTTAACAATACACGTAACCTCACTGGCGGCGCGCCTTCATCGCTGTCATCGCCACCATGCACTTCCCCCCCCCGATATGTCCGAGTATGGGAGAACTTATGGGCTATGCCGGACCCGGAAATGCTCCGGGCGGGGTCGGGCTGCAACCTCCGAAAATGGCGCTTCAGTTCGACACTTATCCCAACAAAGCCGCGCCCAATACGTACACCAGCAACATCTGTAATTCTCCGAGCAGAAATGATCCATTCTATAATACCAGTGACACCGGCAACGCCGATAATGTGTCGATCATGTTCTGGGGCTCAAGAACACTCGCAGGTAATCCTAGTTGCACGTACGGTACCAACAGCTATCCGGAATGGGTTTTTGACGCCAACGTACATGGTGAAGGTGGAACCAGCACTGATCCGCAGAACAATACTGGACCCGGCAGCGCATTTTATTATCAGTTCCCGGGTCCGAACTTAGGATATCAATGCCAAAGTATGCCTGCCAATAAGTGTGGTGGGAATAATCAACCATCGTGCTTAAATCCATATGGCACCTGCAACTGGCTGGAAGACGGATATACATACAGCGCCAGGATGGAAATTGTGCGCCCTTCAACGATAAGTTCTGATGGGACATACCACTATCAGATCAAGGCCTGGGTTTTCCGTCCGGATTTGCCGGTGCCGGGTGTTACCACCACTCCCCTTACCTCTCTTCAGATAACCCATTTACAGGATGTCATGGTGCCATTTTCTAATTCGGAACCCGCTATAACGCCCCAGATTAACGGTACCGTTAAAATCTACCCTACGGATCACGGCCATTTCAACCAGATATTTTTTGGCTTCACGGAAGCGACCGGCGCTGCCAATCAGCAAATCACTGTTGCCAATTTTGCGGCTTATTTCCCGCAGAGCACTTGCAGTTCGCCAATACCTGGGATCTCACCCACGAGCGCAAATTTTGGCGCGGCAGGCGGCTCAAACAGTGTCAGTGTTACTCCATCAAGCACCTGCCCGTGGCAGGCGACGGCGGTGAGCACCGGCAACTGGATAACGATCACATCGGGCAGCAGCGGCACAAGCAGCGGGACGGTCAACTATAGCGTTACCGCAAATTCCGGCCCTGCAAGAACCGGGGACATTGATATAGCCGGCGCTACATTCACCATCGCACAGAGTTTAGGATGCACAGCGCTCCCCAGCTACACTATATTCAATGAGACTACTACTCCAATTTATCCACAACGAACAGACGGAAGTTGTCATAGTCATGATAGTATTCCCATTAACGGGACATACCCCCCAATTGCCTATAATGCTGCTGCGGTAAATTTCTATCCGGGACAAGGTTCAGGAAATGCTTGCACGGGAACGCCCATATCTGTAAATGGACCTAAGGCTTTTGCTGCAGATGCCAATTGTGACGGCAATGTCCAGATTAACAGTTCCTGGCAATTGGTAGACTATTGAACACTGACTTTGCGGAAGAAGAATAACTGCCGGACCGGGCTGGTTTAAAGAAAAAAAAGACCTACTGACAAATCACGGTATGAAACCTGTAGTATTTGTTACGGTTACAACAGCAGTTTTAGAACCACTGGTGAGGGTAATGCTCATGTTCGTCGCTCCGGGATTCCCAAAATTATCGAAGGTTATGGTTGTTGGTGTCGCATTCACGCCGCCGGGGAACGTATGTGTATTGGACGTCTCAGCGGGCAGAATGATGTTCGCAGCAGCCGCATTGTTAAGCAGTTGGTATGATGTGTTGTTGACCTGAATCCCCCAGGTATTTGGAGACACGTCACCCAGCGCCTTGATCTGGGCAAATCTGAGATGGGTCTTCAGAGTCGCGGCTTCCGACGTGACGCTAATCGAATTAGTGGATGACATCTTGGCGATCGCCACTGCAGCGATGATAGCGATGATTATCAGCACCGCAATCACCTCGACCATGGTGAAGCCGGCCTGCTGTGATCCGGCTTGGGTCTGTGTAATAAATAACACCATAATAAGTAATTTTAGAATTGTTTTAGTCCGAGAAGCAATGGCAAATTGTCCGGAAAGACTGTCAAATGGTATACTAAGTTCAATTGGAAGCTTGGATCTCTCAACTATTTCGGATTACCGCCCGGATGCTGACAAAAATCGCGCAAACCATAAAGAAAAATATTTCCGGTAACTCCAGCAATATAGAAGAACGTCCCATTCCCCTAAAACCTGCGTCTTTGAGCGCGCTATCATTGGCTAACAACCCCTTTGTCCATATCGCCTGCCTCACTATACTGATTATTATGGTCTATTCCAATACTCTGAATGCTCCGTTCCAGTGGGATGAAAGTGTTCACTTGGTGGATAATCCTCTTGTAAAGAACTTGCGCTACTTTGCGCACCCATCGGAAGGCCAATCGGCTGAACAATACAAATTCGTCATGCGCCGGTACATAGCGTTTCTTACTTTTGCGCTCAATTACAAAATCCACGGGTTTTCAGTGGTCGGCTATCATATCGTCAATATCGCTATTCATATTGCAAACACAGTGCTTGTTTATTTGCTCGTTTTATTGACATTCAGGACACCGTTCTTTAAACCTTCACGTTTCACCATTCACCATTCACCTTCTTTGATAGCTTTTTTCTCCGCAATTCTGTTTGCTGTCCATCCTCTGCAGACAGAGGCAGTGACCTATGTAATGGAACGGTTTGCTTCTCTTGCTGCATTTTTTTACCTGCTTTCTATTGCAGCGTATATAAAGGCACGGCAAAAAGCAGTGAATAGTGAAGAGGTGAATGGTGAATCAAAAACAAAAAAATATTCTGTCGGTATCTTTGCGTGGTATTTCCTGTCTGTATTGTCTGCCGTATGTGCGATGAAGACAAAGGAGAATGCCTTTACTCTGCCTATTGTGATTATGCTGTATGAATTTTGTTTTTTTTCACGTCCCCACCATCCATCCCTACCCCTCAAAGGGGGAGGGTTAAGTAAAGCCTTCACTATTCACCTTTCACGATTCACGTTCCTTATCCCTCTACTCCTTACGCTCTTTATCATACCTCTGACGCATATGAGTCAGGGGGGATATCCTCAGTTTGACCCGGACACATACGGCCATATATACTCTCGGTCGACATACCTTTACACTGAGTTCAGGGTTATAGTCACATACCTGCGCTTGCTCTTCTTTCCGGTAAACCAGAATTTAGTTTATGACTATCCGGTGTTTAAGTCTTTCTTCGCCCCCCAGGTAATGCTGTCATTTTTATTTCTCACAGCGCTTTTTGGATTAGGGGTATACATGGTGAAGCAGCCAAAGGGGCAGGTCAAGGTTCAGACAGAGTCTGCATTGGCTGTTTCTCATCCGCAACCTTTACCAGAACCTGCTTTTAGGCTGATCGGTTTCGGGATACTATGGTTTTTTATCACCATCTCTGTGGAGTCAAGCGTCATACCGCTTTGGATGCTCATCTTCGAATATCGGGTGTATCTGCCCTCCGCAGGCTTTTTCATCGCACTCTGCACGGCCCTGTGCATGTTGCTTGGGAGATTCAGGGTAGAAAGGGAAAAGCGAATGATGTTTCAGCTTGCCGGGCTGATAATCATAGTTTTATCCGGGTTGACCTATGTAAGGAATAGCGTATGGACCGACAAGATAGTCTTATGGAAAGATGTGGCGGCAAAAAACCCGAGGAGCGAACTGGCGTATAACAACCTTGGCGTTGCCTATCTATACATCAAGCAACCTGATAAGGCCATTGAAATGTTTGACCGGGCGGTATCTCTGTCGCCACTTTTTGTGCTGCCCTATCACAATATGGGGGAGGCATTTAGTCAGAAGAAAGAATATGACAAAGCTCTCGAGGCATTTACCAGGGCGAATGCGATACATAAAAATTACGCTACCTATACAGGAATAAGCCGGGTTTATATTGAAAAAGGTGAATACTCCCTTGCTCTCACTAACCTTTTCAAGGCCCTTGCTCTAAATCCACACTATGAACCTGCCCTGTACTATGTCGCCTTATGTTATTCGAACACGGGAAAATACAAAGAGGCGAGACAGGTATATGACAAGATATTGCATGACGACCCTTACAATTCAGATGTCTATCGCAACAGAGGGGAAATGCATATGGGACATAAAGAATATTCGAAGGCTATTTCAGATTTCGCCTCTGCAGTCAGAATTGATCAAAAAGACATCGTCTCCCTTTACAAGTGTGCTGTTGCTTATCACTATTCGGGACTATATGATTTCGCTATCCGTGAGTACGGTCGGGCCATTTCATTAAATGATAAGAATCCCGTTTTTTATGACGGCCGCGGCCTCTCTTTTTATTATAAAAAGGATTATGCCCGCTCAATTGAGGACTTTACAAAAGCGATTGAACTCAACCCGAAATATCCTCAAACTTACTCCAGCAGAGGCCTTGCCTATTCGGAAATAAGGGAATTTGATCGCGCAATTACAGACTTCAATAAAGCGCTTTCCCTGGATCCTAACCTTGCAACTGTTTACACAAACCGGGGTAATTCTTATCTCAAAACAGGGGAGAAGGCAAAAGCCGGAAGGGATTTCAAGAGAGGCTGCGCCCTGAAGGACGCCGATGCTTGCGCAAGTCTCGGCAATCTGAACGGACATCGAATCTCCCAATGACTATTTGTAAAGTTACAGCTATTGCAGTCCCAGAACTTTAGTGCTTGATCCTGCATAACTACCGAACCACGATGGTCCGGCGATTACGGTAATAGTTATGGCCGACATTTGGCCGGCATAAGTTACTGTAAAATCTCCCTGCGCTGTTGGAACGAGGCTGCCACAGCCGCCAAACGAATTAGGAGTATTTACGACAGTGGGAGTTGACCCGGCAAGAAGACATTGGGCGTAAACCATACTTATCTGAGATGCACCAGAGGCCAGAGCGGCTTGCACTGCGGCTGATTGCGCTTGTGTCTGCAGACTCTGATACTTTGGGATAGCAACTGCTGCCAATATACCAAGTATCACCAACACCGATATAATTTCGATAAGGGTAAAGCCTTCCTGGTTCCTTAAAATGTTCCTCATATCGTTCATTCAATATTCTCCTTTTTATTAAAGTCCGGATCGATAGATTTTTAACATTTTTGTTCACGAAAAGGCAAGCTCTTTCAGTTCTTCAGTGACCGACCATCTTGGTCAGGTCCCACATAGGCATGAATATCGCCAGGGCGAAAAAGCCTACCACGGCAGCAAGGGCAACTGTCAGAACCGGGGCTATCAGATCAGCCAGCCTTTTTACTGCATGTTCCACTTCCTCGTCGTAATGCACCGTGATTTCCCTGAGCATTCCCTCAAGATTACCGGATTCTTCGCCTATGGCGACCATGTTGACCACCATGGGAGTAAAGAACTTCACACTTGTCAACGGCCCCGCGATGCCCTTTCCCTCTTCCATCTGGTCCCGGATGGAATTAAAGGCGCGGGATATAGCGGAGTTTCCGATGGTTTCGGAAAGGATCGTCATGGCGCTCATTATAGGTATGCCGCTTGATATCAGTATGGCAAGGATGCTCGAAAAACGGGACATGGCAGCCTTTATAAATAGCGGGCCGAAAACCGGCAGGCGAAGAAGAAAGGAGTCTTTTGCGAATCTGCCGTTTTCTGTTTCGAAGTATAATTTGAGTGCGAATACAAGGGAAAATATTCCTATCAGCATAAAATGCCAGTATCCCATGAGGGCATGGTGCATAGCTATCGCGATTCTTGTAGGCAGCGGGAGCACGATGCGTGCCGATGCAAATATCGACGCAAACTTCGGCACCACGAAGGCCAGGAGTATAAAAAAAGCGATTCCGAGTGCGCAAATAACAACCTTGGGATACTGGAGCGCAGAGCGTATCTCAGATTTCACCCTGTTTTCATGTTCAAGGATGTAAGTCAATCTCTCCAACACCTCGGGCACATTGCCGCTCGTCTCGCCGGCGCCGATCATGCCGCAATACAAAGGAGAAAAGATGGAGGGGTGCTTGGCCATGGCATCCCTGAGAGTGGCTCCCTGTCTTACATCTTCCTTCATCGAAGCAGCCGCTTTTTTTAATGCAGGGCTCTCAGTCTGCTTTTCGATGACCTCAAGGAGACGCAGAAGGGGGACACCAGCCCGGAACATCGAACGGAACTGTTTCGAGAAAAGTATCAGGTCGTTGGCTTTTACTTTTGAGGTCATCCTCTGAAGCCAGCTATCGGAAGGACCCGATGTTGCTTTTGCAGCAGTGACCCTGAGGGGTATCAATCCCCCGGACGCGAGCTCATCTTCGGCAGCCGACATGGAAGCCGCCTCGATCATGCCTGTTACCGCCTTCCCCAAACTGTCTATTGCCTGATACTGAAAAGTCATAGGTTATAGGTTATAGATTATAGGTCATAAGTTACAAGTTATTCTCTTTCTTTTTCTTGATCCATTACCTATCGCCTATGACCCATTCCATTACCCGATTCTTTTAAGCCATCACCACTGCTTCTGCTTCATCGAGCGTGGTAATGCCCCTGGCGACTTTGTCGGCGGCGTCCTGTTTAAGGGTTGTCATCAGGCCTGAGGAAACCGCCTCATGGGCTATCTCATGCGCTGATGCCTTTCTCAGGATCAGTGCCTGTATATTTTCATCATTCACGAGGACCTCGAAAATGCCTGTCCTTCCTTTGTATCCTGTATTAAGGCACTGCTGGCACCCCCTTCCATGCATAAAGACCGCGTCTTTCACACGGTCGAGACCCCATGCAGCGAGGGCCCTTAGAGGAGGAGTATACTGCTCCATGCAGTAAGGGCAGATGGTCCGGACAAGCCTCTGGGCAAAGGACACCAATAAGACCGACGAGGCCAGGAACGGTTCTATGCCCATATCAATGAGCCTGGAAATGGCCCCGGCAGCATCATTGGTATGCAGGGTGCTCAGCAGCCGGTGTCCTGTCTGCGCTGCCCTGACCGCGATGGATGCTGTCTCAGAATCTCGGATCTCCCCGACCATGATGACATCAGGGTCCTGGCGAAGGATCGCCCTGAGACCGCTCGCAAAGGTCATGCCGGCTTTCACATTCAGTTGTATTTGGCGGATGCTGTCGACCTTGTATTCCACGGGATCTTCGAGGGTGATGATGTGTGTTTGCGGCTCGTTGATCTCCTGCAGTATGGCGTACAAACTGGAAGTCTTCCCGCTGCCGGTGGGCCCGGTGCTCAGGATCATTCCGTATGGTCGATGAATAATCTTCTTTATCCTTGCCACGTCTGCTGCCGACATGCCGAGACGGTCGAGTGTGAAAATACCGGCACTGGTATCCAGGAGTCTCAAGACAAGGTTCTCACCATAAAGGGTGGGAACTGTGGAAGCGCGCACGTTGATCAGCCTGTGGCCCAGTTTCAGCGAGAAGCGCCCGTCCAGCGGGGTCCTCGCTTGGGTGATATCCATATCAGCCAGAATCTTGATGCGGGCCACCACTGCAGGAAACATCGACTTTGGCGGCGCCGGCATGCTTTGGAGTCTCCCGTCGACCCTGAACCTGACCTGCACACCGTTTTGCTGAGGGCTTATGTGAATATCGCTGGCGCGTTCCTGGATAGCGTTGGCGAAAATGGAGTTAACCAGCCGTATAACTACCGGGGTATTTAATGCCTTGTTCTGCATCGCTTCCACCTGAATATCCTCCGGCTGGTCCAGCGTCCGTTCAAAGGCAAACTCCTCGCCTTCCATGCCCTCCACAACACTTTCCATCCCGGATTGAGCAGCGTATATGCTCCTGTGCAGGTTAGTCATCTCTGTTTCTGTGCAGACGACCGGCTCCACCTCGCAGTTTGAGTGAGCCTCGATGGAGTCCAGCGCGTTGATGTCGAGCGGATCAGTCATTGCTATGGTAAGGAGGCGACCCCTTTTCAGCAGGGGGGCAACCTGATATTTCTGGGCCAGCTCATAAGGAATAACGCCGGAAAGACCGATATCAATCGGGAATGAATCCGGGTGGTACTTGTCTATCTTCATCTGCTTGCAGAGCAGATCGCAGATCTGCATTTCGGAGACAATGGACTGCCGTGCAAGGTACTGCCCGAGCTTCACACCCTCCTTTTTTTGACCGGCCAAAGCTTTTTCAAGCTGGCTATCAGTCAGAAGGCCGCTCTCGACCAGCAATTCTCCGAGTCGTTTCCTGACAATCACGGCAGGTTCTCTTGCGGTTTTGACCCGAGGGCAGGCGGTTCCTCAGGCACTGTCTGAAAAAGCAATCTTATCGCAGGGGACTGATCTTTTTCCATGTACCATTGCCAGGGAACGGAAGGCGAGTTTCTCTTTTCTACTGATTCAGAGGCATTTGCCTGCGGCCTTGTCGCAACAGCGGGCGGCTCCTCAGGCACTGTCTGAAAAAGCCCTATTACCGATGAGGCCATTTTAAATAAAGGTCCATAATAAGTAAAGGCAAGAAATGAGAGCGACACCATTAGGATTATGAACATGAACGCCAACCGCAGGTTGGCCGGCCTGCGCCGTTTGATCGCGAGCCTGCCTGCGCAGGAACGTACCAGGGACCAGCCTGCTTTGACGCGGTTCTGAATTATAAGCGCCAGCATTACATGATGACAGAGCATATTGATGGAGCGGGGGTAGCCTCCGGTAGCCCTGTAAACGGCAAATAATCCCGGCAAAGTAAACAGCACCCGGCCCGCGGCGTTCACGCTCGTTTCGTTGATGCGAAACTTTATCATGCTGCAGGTCTCTCTGAACCCGAACGGGATCAGGGAATAACACAAATTGATCCGGTCAGCGAAATTCGCCTTTGCGTCAATTTTTTCCCTGAATTCGTTTTGGGCGAAGATCACTATCTGGAGCAGTTTCTGCTCATTGGTTTCATAATTAAGGAATTCGCGCAATATTTCAAGGCAAAAATCCGGCAGCTTCTGTCCTTCGTCTATTAGAAGCGCGACTATTTTTCCCTCTTCCAATCCCTTAGCTAAAAGGTAATTCTTGATCGACTCCTTCATCTGCCAATCGCTCCGGTCAGTGATGTCATCGCCCGACGCGAACAGGCCAAAATACCCTGCTATGACCGAAAGGAATTCGCCGGAACTGGAGAAGGATGGGTCCAGTATAAGGTGCATATCTATCTGTTCGTTTACTGCCGCTGTGGACATCTGCTGGATCAGCCGTCTGCACAAAGTCGTTTTTCCTGTTCCGACCTCTCCGAGGACTACATTCAACCCCCGCCTGAGACGAATGGACATTTCGAGCCTCTGCAAACATTCCACATGATTGCGTGACGGATAAAACAGTTCAGGGTCAGGCGTATTGGAAAAAGGCTCTCTTTTTAGATTCAGAATCCTGAAATAGTCCATGATAGCTTATTCCTTCGGAGTAGTATGGCCTTCAGGGCCGGATGCGGTCGCTTCGCCGGCCGCCGGCAAAATGTACGGAGTGATGAATACAAGGACCTGATCGGAGGTATCGCTCAGGGAGTCTCCCTTGAAAAGATTTCCCATGATCGGAACGTCCTGGAGCCAGGGCACACCGTTCGTATTATGGGTATGATTCAGACTGGTCAGTCCTGATATAACAATAGTCTCGCCATTATCCACAATCAGTGTTGTTTCGGTCTGTTTCTTGGTTATGAAGGGGTTCCCCTGAACCGTTTGCGAGGTGTCGACAGCATCATCCTTCACAACAATAATAAGCTTCAGATTCTTGCCGCCGATAACATGCGGGGTTATCTCAAGCCGGAGAACGGCATCAACAAAGTTTACGGTCGGGGTGGAACTTCCACCGGATAATGTGTACGTTACATAAGGTACTTGTGTGCCTGTTTCGGTAAATGCCTTCTCGTTGTCGACTGTCGTCAGGGAGGGGCTCGATATTATGTTGGCCTTTCCTTCAGTTTGAAGGGCCTGCAGTTGGGTCTCAAGAATGGTGCCGCCTATAGTCCCCCACATAAGCCCGAGCGCCCCAACGCCGCCTGCAGCGTTTATGGCAGTTGATGAAACAGGAAAACTCACACCCATGCCCTGCCCGCTGAGCCCCGTTGATCCTGAGGTGGGAGAATAGCCGCCGCTGGTTACAGCAGAGGTACCTGTGGTAACAGGATTTGCCGGGCCGATAGAAGAGCTTGTAGTACCTGAAGTGCCGGTGGTAGTGGATGATCCGCCTCCGGGTGTTACCCATAGATTGCCGGTCTTCATGATTCCGCCCCACTGTATGCCGAGGTTGCGCGCCACATCCTTTGTCGTTTCGACAATATTGGCACGGATTAGTATTTGAGGCGTGGGCTTGTCGATTTTCTCTATCACAGGCAGCATCTTCTCTATGTCGTCGTGTGATGCCTGTATGATAAGCGAGTTGCTGTGCTGGTCTACCCGAACAGTACCGCGAACTAACTTTGTGTCCTTGTCTTTTGTCAGGAATTCCTGAAGGTCGTCCCTCAGAGACTTCGTATCAGCGTAGTCTATCGGGACCACTACGGTAGAGAGCGGCAGGAAAGCCAGGTCTTGCAGTTCCTGGGCTTTCAGCTTTCCCTTTGTTGTTTCAGCCTTAAGCTGCTGCTCCAGGTCATCATTGGACAAAACGCGCAGGATATCACCTTCCCAAACATAGGTCAGGCCATAAGCCTTCAGCAGGCTGGTGAACACCTCGTTCCATGGCACCGCTTCAAAATCAACACTCGTAACCACTTTGATATCATCCTTCACAAAAAGATTAATATCCGTTGCCCGGGCCAGGGCGCGCAATATGGCTTTGAGATCGGCGTTCCGCATTTTAAGGCTAACTTTTTTGGTGGGCAACGGTTTTTCCTGGACCGCTGCATGTTCTTTCCCAATTTGCTGCTGGTAATCCTGAATGGTAATGTTTTTTTTGATCGGCGAAGGTGAATGGCCTTTTGATGTTTCCGCGAGTTTCTCCCAATTCACCTCCTTTTCCTGAACAGGGGCTTTAGCTTCCTGCTTATTGCCTGCACATCCTCCGGCCAAAGCCAGAAAAAGGATTGAAACACAAATTATGACCCATGACCCATCACCTGTCTTCATTTATCGGGACCTCAAACTCTGTCTTATCTTTTCTGTTCTCTATCAGCACACTGGAAGGCGAAATCCTTTTGACGAAAAGGCCCTTCATGTCCACCAGGGGGTCGCCGGCTACGTACTCGGTGTCATTGATGACCGCCACCTTGCGGGTGCCTGTTTCTATGTAACCGGAATAGACGAACAGAGACTGCAGGGGAGCTTTCTCTTTTGGCCGGCTGCGGCTATTGTCTTCAGCGCCGCCTTTCCGATAAAAGGGATTTCTCTCCCACGTGCTCCCGGCCCGGCTTGCAACGTATATATCAAAAACGGAAGGCATATCGCTGCCGATAGTTGCAGTCGTCTGAGTGACGAAAGACTGGAGTTCCGATGCGCGCATGGTGGCATTGGGCGCAGCCAGCTTCAACTTCGAAGCGATCACCAGATTGTAAAGGCCATATACGATAACAATTGCCATAACGCTTAAGATAATACCCTGCCTTTTCCTGGCATCAATAAGTGTTTTCAACTCAGTGCCACTATTATCTTGATCTTGAAATCAAGCGCCTCTCCATTCGGCTCCCGCTGTATTGAAAGATTTTCCAGATCTTCCACATATGGCAGAGCGCCTATATCCGCCAGCACGGGCCTGAAGTTTTCAAATTTCCCTCTGAGCGATACATCCAGTGCAAGAGACTGGGCATGAGCGGAAGTATAGCTTAGATCAGGGTTAATGTAATTAACTGCGATGGAGGACTTGCCTGCAATGTCCCGCACCGCGGTCAAGGCGCTGTCGACATCAGCTTTCTTAAGAGACTTTTTTACCGGAGCGGCAAGGGCCGGGAAGTCAGCCCGTGGAGCTTTTTTAAGAGACTCGTAAAGCGGCAGCAGGGCTTGATGCTGATCAAGCCGATATCGTGCATTGCTGATCTTTTGCTCAAGGTCGACTATGGACAGGTAGGCTGGAATAACAGCCGCGCATAAGAACACGATAATAGCCGCGAGGCCTGAGAGCAGGTTTGATATGCACTCCCTGGGAACAAAAATAATATCGCCGATTTTTTTCATTTGTGCTGCCCCACTTTCAGATTCAGCGCAAAGGTGAGGAATGCACCCTGTTTTGATGTTTCCGCCTTGCTCGTCGAAACATTTACTTCGGAAAACATCGGCGAGGACCTCAGTCTGAAAACATAAGAGGCGAGCAGAGTCTGGAGCATATTCTCATTGCCGTTGATGATTCCCTCTACTTCAAGGGTGTTTTCAGCCTTGACTGCGTCTCCCTTTGCCTTTTCCGCAAGGTCGGCCCTTAACCCATTAAGGCTCACGGACTCCGGAGTAAGGGAGGACAGCTCTGCAATAATAGCCATTCCCCTGTATCTCCTGCTGAGTTCAACATAGTTTTGCTGTTTCTGCTTTGCAGCAGCCGCTATCTGGAGGAATGTTTCCTTACTCACGAGCGGAGAGCTTTTTTGCAGTTGTTGCTCAAGCTTGGCCAATTCCGCATTTTTATTGCCGATATCGAGCCATTCGAAGGCAAAAGCTGCCGAACATGCAAGCAGCGACACGATGAAGCCGGTCAGGATAGCCTTGTTGAACTTCACGACATATGCGGCTTTTTCTTTGTCCTTGAAGGAACGGAGGAAATTGGGAGTATACGCATTGTCCGACAGTGCCAGGCCTAATGCAGGAATAAATGAATTCCGTTCATCAAAGGTGCTCGTCTCCAGCACCTGCTCAAGCGGGTCGAACACGCTGCACTCGATGCCAAGTTGAGCGCTGCAATAGTCGGCCATAGGTTTAGATATAGGCGTTACACTCGAAATATATATTTTTTCGATCCTGTCGTATCCGAGGGTCGAGGTGAAATGCTCGAAGGTCCTCTCCATTTGGCGCACAATCCTGTCCAGAACAGGAGCAATAATACTGTCGACCTTTTCCCTTTCTACCGAGAGGCCTTCAGCGAGAACAACAGGGTCATCGCTGCTTCGGGAGAAGGCAAGAAGGATCTGACTCGCTTCGTCATGGGAACGCTTCCCGCCTTCACCGGTCCGGCTGTTTATGTCCTCTATCAACGTCTCAATGATGCTATTAATGCCTGTTTTGATATCGCGAGTCATTGTTAGTTTCCTGTCGGAGTAAAGATCGATGCGTGAGTAGTTGTTGCCGATAAACAGACATGCGGTCTGTTTTTCAGGCAGAGACATCACGTTATTCAAAAAGATATTCTGGACAGCGAACGAAACGATTGATACGCCTGCAAGTTGCACCCCGATTTTTGCGAAGAGTTTCCTTGTCCCCTCGACAGCTGCAAGGGGGGCGGAATAACACATAACATCAAGTTTTTCATTTCCGCCATCGCTTATCGGTCCCCGCACTTCGTAGTCCAGGAAAGAGTCTTTATCGTTAAGTGCCACCTCTTTTTTCAGAGTCCAAAAAACGGTTGCTTCGAGATTTTTTGCTGGTACCTTTGGAATGCGAATAAGCCGGACCTCAACTTCTGCAGAAGACATGATGGCCCATGTCTCGGTCCTCTTTGCGCCGCTGCAAAAAGGGACCACTGCCGACCTCAGAAAAGTATTGAATTCGTCGGATCCTCTCTCAATATCTGCGGGGAGGGGAATACTGCGGAAATCTAAAAGCTTCCATTTATGGGCGGACCTGGCTGTCTTGACCAGATTTAAATTTTTGTATCCGATGTCAATGCCCACAGTCACCGATTGGGCATTAGTTTTTGTCTTCGACCGTATTAATTTGCTTGCCTTGATAATGGTGGGTCGCCCCGGACGCGGGGCCTGCCGAATTCCGGTCCCATCGATCTTCCCGCGTATTACGTCGAGCAGTCTTTCAGTAGATGTAATTGGATCAAATTTGTTTTCGTTTACCATCGGCTATTGCTAACTGTTTAATTTCCCCAAATATGGCCTATTACACCCAATTTGCTATTATACATAAAAGGTATATGACAAAACCAATTCAGTAAGTTAAAAGATTTCTACCCCTGTTGACCCGCTCCATACTGACTTGCAGAATGAATAAAAAGATAATATGCTTTAATTGAGATTATAATTTTTATACCTGGAGGTTCTTATGAGTGAAATATGCTGCGGGTTAAGGGTAGGGCAGATGGTTCCGGATTTCAAACTCGATACCTACGAACCGACAAAGGGTGATTTTGGTGAAATCAGCCTTGAAATGTTAAAGGCGAACAAGCAATGGACTGTTCTTGTTTTTTACCCTGCGGACTTTACCTTTGTGTGCGCCACAGAGTTTTCCGCACTGGCGGAGTTGTATGATCAATTCAAGGAACTTGGTGCTGAGGTCATAACGGTAAGCACGGACACAAAATTTGTTCATCTCGCTTGGCAGCGCGAAGAGACGATGCTGAAAAATGCCAAATACCCTATGGGCGCCGACCGCAATGGAGTTGTGTCGAAAATGTTCGGGGTATACAACAATGAGACCGGACTGGACCTGAGGGGCACTTTTATCATCAGTCCCGAGGGCCTTCTTTTGAATTCCGAGGTCAACTTCTACAACATGGGAAGAAATATGGTCGAGCTTTTAAGGAAGGTCAAGGCGAACAGCCACCTTTCGAAGTATGGGGACGAAGCATGCCCGGCAAAGTGGCAGGAGGAAGGAGACAAGACGCTGAAGCCATCTGCCCAGATGGTCGGCAAGGTCTTCGAGGCGTACGAAAAATCCTAATTCACCGTCAAACCACAGCCAACAGTAGGGGCCTTAAGCCAGGACACAGAGAAACTCATGGATTTTAAAGACATAACATATAGGTCCTGCATCTCTGTGAACTCTTTGGTGAAAGTTCAGGATTGTCTCTTTTTCTCCAAGGCCTTGAGAGCACAGAGAAAAACTCTGTGTTCTCTGTGGTTCCCTGTTTCAGGTAGTGGATTCTTAAAAAAAGGGTTGCTTGACATGCCGGAGGCATCGTATACACTTTTAGTATGAAGACACAGTTGAAATACTTGCTGCCGCCAGTTCTGTTATTATTCTTTGCCTTTGTGCTCTCCTCCTGCGGATTCTCGCTCCAGCATGAGATCCGGACAGAAGATGCATCTGAAAACGAAATTGCCGGGACCTATTCGCTCATACTATACGGCGGCATTTTCGCGAAATCTGTGGAAACAGTGGCCATTCTTGCAGATGAAGACAGCCCTTATACAATCGAACCCTATGCCCCGGATTACGATTACAAGATTATAAAACATCTGCCTGCAAAAGAGGCGCTTGCCCATGCATACAGCTTCATCAGCCGGAATCCTGATTTTTCGCGGGCACAGACAGCCAGGATTGTCGACAGCACCGGCAAGCTAATCGGGTATGAGATCAGGCCTCTTTACCTGACCTTTACAATGGGCGCCCTCGATGTTCTCGACATCTATTATTGGAAGAAGGGTGATAAGGTATTTGTCAGGATGAGGTTTCTCCGGAAATATGAGCGATAAAACAGTATAAGAGTATATGAGTGGATGGGTATATGAGTTAAGGCGCCTGGTTTTATACTCTTGTACCATTATTTTACGATGCGCCTGCGCATGAGCCTGAATGGATAAACGGAGAGCAGTGCGCAAACGGCAACGAGCCAGACAATATCTGATGTAACGGCTGAGAACTTCCCCAGTGCAAAGGCCCTGCATATATTGACAAGATGATACAGCGGCGTAAAAAATGCCACTTTGGCGACTAACGGCGGCAGTGTATCTATGGGAAAGAAAATGCCTGAAAAGAGGAACATCGGAGTCATAAAAAGAGTGTAAAAATAATTGAAGGAATCAATCCCCGGGACCTTTGCTACGAACATCAATGATATTTCCGAAAACAAAAGGCCGCTGACAAAGAGGACCGGAATTACGCCAAGTACAAGTGGAGAAGCCACGAGACCAAAAAGCGAGATTACGATGATGATTATAGTGCCGTATACTACGCTTTTTGTCGCCCCCCACATCAATTCTCCGGCAATGAGGTCATCAATTGTGACGGGTGTGGCGAGTATGGCATCAAAGGTTTTCTGAAACGTTATCCTCACAAACGTGCCATAAGTGCACTCGTAGACTGCTGCAAACATTGATGACGAAGCGATGATCCCCGGTGCGATGAAATTCACGTACGGCAATCCGTTGATTTCTTTTATGTAAGCTCCGAGTCCGAGCCCGAGCGCCGCAAGGTACAGGACCGGCTCGACAAAATTAAGCGCGAAGCTCGACTTATACAATTTAGTATACACGGTAAGGTGCCGCTGCCAAACCCTGAATGCACGTTTAACTTTCAAGATGCCTCCCTGTAAGTTTCAGGTATACTTCTTCGAGATTTCCGCCGTGCTCCTTAATCAAATGCTCCGGCGAATCAGTAGTCACGATTTTTCCGGAATCCATAATCGCTACCCGGTCACAGAGTTTTTCAGCTTCTTCCATGTAGTGAGTCGTCAGGAGCAGGGTCGTCCCTTTTGCTTTCAGGTTCTCAAGTTTTTCCCATACCGCATGCCTGCTGTGGGGATCGAGCCCGGTTGTCGGCTCATCGAGAATCAGCAGGTCGGGATTATTGATCAATGAGCGGGCCAGAAGAAGGCGGTGTTTCATTCCTCCGGAGAGGTTCTCTATTTTCGCACTTGCCTTTTCCCGCAACTCTGCAAAGTCCAGCAGTTCCAGGGCTATTGGGAGAGATCTCCTTTTTGGTATATCGAAATACCGTGCATAAACGATAAGATTCTCAAGCACGGTGAGGTCAGGGTCAAGGTTGACTTCCTGAGGCATAACACCTATGCATGCTTTTATTTCACCCGGTTTTTCAGTTACCGGCATATCGAATACCTTTACGTCGCCCGAGGTCGGCGGCATGAAGCAATAAATGATCTTCATCACAGTTGTTTTGCCTGCCCCGTTCGGCCCCAGGAACCCGAAGCATTCGCCTTTATCGATCTGAAAGTCAACGGAGTCAACCGCCTTAAGGTCACCGTAATATTTCGTCAGTCCTGTTGCAGTAACTATTGCCATAATCCCTATATTATACAGTATAAAAAAACTGACAGTGAAACAGTATGTTACCGAAACCCTTCTCAAAGAGGTTTTTTATAAATGGATCAATATGTTAAAATAGCCGATAATCAATTGAAAAGAGAGGGAAAGAATGTTGCAGCCTAAGGTATCGATAAGCATAGAAGAAGAAATGAAAGTCAGTTATCTTGATTACGCCATGAGCGTAATCATAGGCAGGGCACTGCCTGAAGTTCGGGACGGGTTGAAGCCGGTACAGCGGAGAATACTCTATGCCATGTTCAGGGAAGGGCTTCTCCCTAATAAGAAATACTCAAAGAGCGCCGGTGTTGTAGGCGAAGTTTTGAAAAAATATCACCCTCATGGCGACTCTGCTGTTTACGATGCAATGGTACGACTGGCCCAGGATTTCAATATGCGGTATATGCTTGTGGACGGGCAGGGGAATTTCGGCTCTATTGACGGCGACCCTGCTGCCGCATACCGTTATACCGAAGCGCGGCTGGCAAAGATTTCGGAAGAACTGCTTGCTGATATAGATAAGGAAACGGTTGCTTTTACCCCTAATTTCGATGAAACGACTGAAGAGCCTGTAGTGCTGCCGACAAGGGTCCCGAATCTCCTTGTCAACGGCTCTGCAGGCATTGCCGTCGGAATGGCTACGAATATCCCACCCCATAATCTCGGGGAGGTTGTTGACGGCTTGACTATGCTGCTTGACAACCCCGGGGTCACGGTGAAGGAGTTGATGTCCGCCATAAAAGGTCCTGACTTCCCTACCGGAGCGATTATTCACGGGACTCAGGGCATCGTCAACGCCTATACCACGGGCAGGGGGTTGATTAAAGTGCGCGCCAAGGTATTGATTGAACGCGAGGCCCGCGGCAATGAAAGCATCATTGTCAGCGAACTTCCCTACCAGGTCAACAAGGCGCGCCTTATTGAAAAGATCGCTCAGCTGGTCCGCGAGAAGCACATTGAAGGCATCTCTGATATCAGGGACGAATCCGACAGGGACGGCATACGGATTGTTATAGAAATTAAGCGCGGAGAGATGGCTCAGGTAATCCTCAATAATCTTTACAAGCACACTGCAATGGAATCCACATTCGGAGTCATTATGCTTGCGATCGTGGAAGGGAAGCCCCTTGTCCTGACGCTTAAGGACATGCTGGACAAATTTCTGCAGCACCGCAGGAATGTGATTTTGTTCAGGACACGCTTCGAATTGAGGAAGGCCGAAGAAAAAGCGCATATCCTTGAAGGTCTCAAGATAGCTCTGGACCACCTTGATGAAATCATCGGTCTGATCAGACGGTCAAAGACTCCTGAGGATGCCAGAACAGGGCTGATGACTAAATACCCGCTGTCCCATATCCAGGCGCAGGCGATCCTGGATATGCGCCTGCAGCGCCTGACCGGACTTGAGCGTGATAAAATCATAAAGGATTACGAAGACACGCTGAAAGATATAGAGAGGTTGAAGGCAATACTCGGCAGTGAAGCCCTCGTATGGAAAATCGTTAAGGACGAGCTTGTAGAGGTCAAAAGCAAATACACTGATGAGAGAAGGACCGATATCGTCCCGGAGACGGCTGATCTGACCATAGAGGACCTCATAACAGAAGAGGAGATGGTCATAACGGTATCCCATAATGGGTACATTAAACGGAATCCTCTGTCGATATACAGAAGCCAGCGCCGGGGAGGCAAGGGGCTGACCGGCATGGAGACCAGGGAAGAGGATTTTGTTGAACAGCTCTTTATAGGGTCTACTCATGACTACATGCTGTTTTTCAGCAACAAAGGGCGGCTCTATTGGCTGAAGATATACCAGATACCCGAAGCGGGACGGGCTGCAAAGGGCAAGGCGCTTGTAAACCTCCTCTCGCTTTCAGATGGGGAACGGATCACGACCGCTCTGAATGTCAAAAATTTCAACGATGGGTACCTGGTGATGTTCACCAAGGCGGGTATTGTGAAAAAGACAAAGCTCAGCGAATACAGCAACCCAAGGGCAAAAGGAATAATTGCCGTGACGCTGGACGAAGGCGATGAGCTTATCGTTGTCAAAAAGACTTCGGGTGACAATGACATTATTATCGGCACAAGGCGCGGGCTTGCCGCCAGATTCAAGGAAGATGATGTCAGGTCGGTCGGTCGGACAGCCAGAGGCGTTATAGGCATCCGGCTGGGAAAGGACGACGAAGTTGTTTCCGCCAATGTTGTCGAGGAAAGAATGAGCCTTTTGACGGTAACCGAAAAAGGCCTCGGCAAGAGGACCGAAATCGGGGAATATCCTGTTCACGGCCGCGGCGGGAAAGGAGTTATTTCGATTAAGGTCGTGGAGAGGGGCGGCAATGCGGTCGGTCTCCTTCAGGTAAAAGATGAGGATGAAGTTGTCCTTATCACTAATGCAGGAAAATTAATAAGGATTGTTGCGGGCAAAATTTCGGTGCTCGGAAGAAATACCCAGGGAGTTAAACTTATGGATCTGGAGGCTGAAGACCGGATCGTAAGCATGGGAAGGGTAATTGAAGATTGAAAAAGGCAGAGCTGTGGGTAATGCTTTTTATCATCGGCATTTTGGGGTTTAACTGGCCGTTTATCGAGATATTCAGCAGGGGAGTGGCGGCTTACCTGTTTGTTTTTTGGCTTGTCTTTATTATCATGGGGGCCGTTACCGGCTTCCGCACCCATTGAGGTGGCGCAGCCGCATTGTTTGCTCCATATAACCTTTTTCTTATAGTAGTCGGTTATCTTGTTCTCCTCTTCGCTGTCGCCTATTATGCGGAGCGGAAAGAGAAGTCAGGGAAAAGCATTGTCAATAACCCATATATTTATTCCCTTTCCCTTGCGGTCTATTGCACCTCCTGGACCTTTTACGGCAGTGTAGGCAAGGCCGCCACATCCGGGCTCTCATTTCTTCCCATCTATCTGGGTCCCACCCTCATGGCATCCATATGGATGATAGTGCTCAGGAAAGTTGTGAGGACCGCAAAGGCCAACAGGATTACCACCATATCGGACTTTATCGGTGCTCGCTACGGCAAATCGCTGGCCCTTTCAGGCTTTGTCACTGTTGTGGCGGTGGTGGGGGTCACGCCCTATCTGGGGCTGCAGATGAAGGCGATATTCAGCACTTTCGCCATTATATCCGGAAATACAGGCGGCAGCGTTGCAGCAGGGTTGGTCTTTACTTTTATTCTCGGTATATTTGCCATTATTTTCGGGGCACGGCGCCTTGATTCATCTGAAAGGCATGTCGGCCTTGTTTTCGCCATAGCATTTGAATCCATAGTAAAACTCGCTGCATTTATCTTTGTCGGGATTTTTGTGACCTTCAGCCTTTTCAAAGGCCCCGATGATATATTAAGCAGGATTCATGGGTCCTCCAATGAGGCCCTTCTCCTTCTTGGTCCGGGTACGGGCACCGGATATTTTGAATGGTCTTCCCTTATTTTCCTTTCCATGATGGCCATAATGTTTCTGCCGCGGCAATTTCAGATGGAAGTGGTGGAGAATTACAACGAAGACCATATCAGGAAGGCGGCATGGCTTTTCCCGCTGTATCTGCTGTTAATAAACGTCTTTGTCCTGCCTATCGCCTTCGGCGGCATATTGACAGCCGGCAATGCAACGGGGGCCGATTATTTTGTGCTTACCATTCCTTTGACGCACGGCGCCAAGTATTTGTCCCTTTTTGCCTTTATAGGAGGTTTTTCCGCAGCCTCGAGCATGATCATCGTCGAAACTCTCGCCTTAAGCACAATGGTGATGCACAGTATTATTATGCCGGCGCTTATAAACTTTCATGACGCACCGCGGTTTTCTACGGTGATACTGAATATAAAGCGACTGGTAATAATGGGCATTGTCTTCATAGCGTATTGGTACACTTCGTCTGTTGGCGGGCTTTACAGTTTGGTGGATATGGGGTTGAGATCATTTGAAGCGGTAGCGCTTTTTGCCCCTGCGTTTTTTTTGGGCCTTTACTGGAAGCGGGGCACAAAGACAGGGGCCATAGCAGGACTTGCTGCCGGCTTCAGCATCTGGTTTTATACCCTTATAATGCCTGCGCTGATAGAGGTGGGCATTGTAAAAAATATCGGGCTTGTCGCAGCAATGACCGGTTCCAGGATGCTGAATCCCGAAAGCATGTTCGGCATCAGCGGCCTCGGGAAATGGGGCAATACACTCTTCTGGGGCATGCTTGCCAACGTGACGTTTTATTTAGGGGTATCAGTTTTTACGCGCCAGACGAAAGAAGAGGAACTGCAGTCCCTGATCTTTGTTGAATCCTATCAAAAGGCGAGAGACATTGCGAGGGGGAGCTCCTATACCATCAAGGATATTGAAGAAGTCCTTACCCAATGCCTTGGCAAGAGTGATGCCGGCAAGGCTGTCGCCAATTTTTTACGGAAGAAGAACAAAAAGCGCGGAGAACTCATGCCACATGACATTCATGAACTTAGGAACTATGCTGAAACAGTTCTCGCGGGGGCAATAGGCTATTCTATGGCAGCAATTATCTTTGAAGATAAGCTGGCGCTCACCGACGACGAACGCGGAGTGCTTTCACAATCAATCAAAAGCATTACTGAAACCCTGCGGCTGTCCCGAAAGGAACTGGCTGATGCCAATAAAGAGCTGTCGTATCTCAAGGAATTCAGCGAAAACATTATTGAGAGTGCGCCAATCGGCATCGCTACTGTTGATGCGCTTATGAGGGTCAATTACTGGAACAGGTCCATGGCTGCGATTACAGGCATAACAAGGGCCGAGGCATTCAACAATTCAATAGCGGTCCTGCTGCCCTGGCTGCCGGTAAACGCGCTGCTGAAGGATGAAGAAAATGAAGAGCTTGCCGAGTCCGGCGAAAGGTTGACCTTCAAGATAAATATGAGTCCCTTCAAGGACCCTTCGGGAGGTTATGTGGTCATTCTTGAGGATGTGACTGAGAAGCAAATGATGGAGGAGCAACTGCAGCAGGCATCAAAACTTGCCAGCATCGGTAAATTGACTGCAGGCATATCTCATGAAATAGGCAACCCGCTCGCTTCAATCTCATCTCTCGTGCAAGAGTTGAGTGCCCCGCACATGAACGCGCCTGAGGAAATGGAATTTATGGGCGAATCACTGAAAACGATAAATAACCATATTGAGAGAATCGCAAAAATAGTGAGAAGCCTCGGAGATTTTGCGCGGATATCCTCTACAAAAAAAACAGCATGCTCTATCCCCGATATTCTCGAACGGACTCTCAGCCTGGTGAAATACGACAAGAGGTTCAGGGACATAAAGCTGACTATAAAAATATCGGAGGTCCCGCCCATACTCGCTAATCCTGACCAGATACAGCAGGTCTTTCTCAATCTCATTCTTAATGCGGTTGATGCAATGCCGCATGGAGGCGGCCTTGACATCACGGCCTGTCAGGACGGGGCTTTTTTAACAATTGTTTTTACCGATACGGGACCGGGTATTGAAGAAAACGCAATGGACAAAATATTCGATCCCTTTTTTACAACGAAGCCGCTGGGCAAGGGTACCGGGCTGGGTTTGAGCATCTGTTATGGTATAATCAGGGAGCATAAAGGGACCATTGATTTCTCAAGCAAAAAGGGAGAGGGAACGTCGTTTACGATACGGCTTCCGCTGAAAAGTGATGTCTGAGAGATTACTTATTGTCGAGGATGAAGATACACTGTGCGAGTCCCTCAGGAGGGTTTTTTTAAGAGAGCGATACGAGGTTGATGTGGCAGGAAGCGCTGAGGCAGCCCTTGGGATACTCGGGGACGGATCTTACAGCCTGATTATCAGCGACATTATTCTGCCCGGCATGAACGGCATAGAACTTCTGAAGCTTATAAAGGAAAGAATACCCGACCAGCTTGTTGTTATCATGACCGCGTATGCCTCGCTGGAAACTGCCATAGAGGCCCTCAGGGCCGGGACCTATGATTATGTTGTTAAGCCGATTATCCACGAGGAGATAAAGCAGATTGTAAAAAACGCGCTGAGCCAGAAGGCCCTCAAGTCCGAGAATATTCTTCTTAAAAAAGAGCTGGAAAGGGAGTATGACTTCAGCAGAATAATCGGGGAAAGCGCCGCAATAAAGAAGATCATCAACGAGGTCAAGAAGTTTGCGGATGCGAAGAGCAATGTGCTCGTCCTCGGAGAAACCGGCACCGGCAAGGAATTAATTGCACGGGCCATTCACTTTAACAGTAAGAGGAAGGACAAGCCATTTGTTCCCATAAACTGCAGCGCTATCCCTGAGAACCTTCTGGAATCGGAACTTTTCGGCCATGTCAAAGGGGCGTTTACCGGAGCAACAAGTTTTAAAAAAGGGATACTTGAGGAAGCCAACGGAGGCACGGTATTCCTGGATGAAATAGGCAATTTGAGCATGGGGCTGCAGTCAAAACTGCTCAGGGTTCTCGAGGATTACCATGTTCGTCCGGTCGGCGGAACGCAGAGCGTCAAAATCGACCTCCGCTTTATTTGTGCAACAAACAGGAACCTTGATGCGGCTGTAAAGGAGGAGGCGTTCCGTGAGGACCTCTTTTACAGGATTAATGTTATCTCAATCAAGCTGCCGCCCCTGAGGGAAAGGAGAGAGGATATAACTCCTCTCGTCAAATATTTCTTCCAGAAATATTCGGGAGATTTGGGCATACCTGTAAAGCAAGTAGGGGCTGAGACGCTGCAACTGCTTATGGACTACAATTGGCCGGGGAATATCAGAGAATTGCAGAACATAATTGAACGGGCCATTCTCATAGCTGATGACGGCATTATAAGTGCCGAACACCTGCCCGAAAACGTGAAGACAAAGCGGCCCTTTACTCAGGAAGTGCTGGAGGACAGGCTTTCTATTGAAGAATATGCCAAGACAGTAATTCAAAGATACCAGCATGAAAATACTGAACAGCAACTCGCAGATATGCTCGGTATTACAAGAAAGTCTTTATGGGAAAAAAGAAAGCGATGGGGGATTAACAGGTTCTGACAGTTTGGGGGCAGCCTGCCCAGGCTGTTACCTTTTGTAGCATTGCCGCCGATAGATTACTTTAAGTTACACGGTGACTATTCATAAAACAGCCCGCTTTTCTAAAACCTCTTTGATTTAAAGCCTAGTTTTATTATTTCCCAATGCTGGCACCTTACTTGCTTTTTAATATGGTTTAGGTGAATAAAAAATCTTCAACTCAGACAGTACAGGGCTGTTTTTCGGCAGTTGAGCGCCTGGGTATAAAATATGCTTTTTGAAGATGTTGTCAATTTCTTAAAGAAGACTCCTCCCTTTCAGTTTTTGGACGAGTCTGTTATAAGAGAGGTTGCAGGCAGCATATCAATGGAATTTTATCCGCAGGACAGAGTTATTTTACGACAGGACGGACCTGCAAGTAACTCCCTTAGGATCATAAAGAAAGGCGGAGTGAAAATTTCCCTGAGATCAAACGAGGGCGAAGATATTGTCATAGATTACCGGGGCGAGGGAGAGAGCTTCGGCCTCGTGTCCCTTGTGGGAAAGGAAAAGCAAAAAACAACAATCGTAGCAACCGATGATACCGTATGTTATCTGCTCGACAGGGAAAGAGTTTTTTCACTCATCGACTCCCAACCCGCTTTTACCGAATATTTTTTGCAGACCCATTTTACAAAATACATGGACAAGACCTGCAGTGAAATGCGCAACAGGAGTTTTTTTTACGGCGGCAGCGACCATATTCTGCTGACAACACATGTCGGGGAAATCGCGAATAAAGAGGCTATTACTGTCAGTGATGGAGCGACCATACAGGAGGCTGCACAGGGAATGTCTCATCACAGGATCAGTTCGGTAGTAATAGTGGACGACAAAAATCTTCCCGTGGGTCTTGTAACAGACAGCGACTTACGGGAGAAGGTCGTAGCCAGGGGACGAAATCCGGGTGAGACAGTGAAGAATATTATGAATCTGCCGCTTATAAGGGTTGATGCAAAGGATTATTGCTTTGAGGCAGTGCTCAAAATGCTGAAATACAATGTCCATCACCTGCTTGTAATAAAAGACGGCGCGCTCAGCAGCGTTGTCACCAATCACGACCTCTTGCTGCTTCAGGGGAAATCGCCGCTTTCACTCGCTAAAGATATAGAAAGCAGGCAGACTATCGAAGGGCTGCAGTCTGTTTCTAAAAAGATTAACCACCTCGTCGGATTTCTGCTCAAGGAGGGTACTAAGGCAGGCAACATAATGAAGATTGTCTCTGAACTCAATGACCGCCTGGTTAAAAAGGTGCTTAAAATTGCGGAGCGGAAATTCGGTCCTGCGCCTGTCCCCTATTGCTGGATAGCGTTGGGAAGCGAAGGCCGCAGGGAGCAGATATTCAGGACGGATCAGGACAATGCGCTAATATATGCGGATAGGGCCGCAGCGGACCAGGAGGCTGCAGTTTCCGCCTACTTCTCCGAGTTTGCCTCTTTTGCGAATGAAGGCTTAGAAAAATGCGGCTTTACCCCTTGTCCGGCCCAGTACATGGCGAGCAACTCCCAGTGGCGTCAGCCGCTGAGAGTGTGGAAGAAATACTTCTCGGACTGGATATCAACGCCGACGGCAGATGCAGTATTGAAGTCGCTCATATTTTTTGATTTCAGGGCGCTGTACGGTGAGTTTTCCCTTGCGGATGAATTGCGTTCATATCTTACAGATATTATCGAGGGGCAGAAAGTGTATCTGGGGCATCTTGCGAACACGGTGGTGAAGAACAGGCCTCCTCTGGGATTTCTGAAATCTTTTGTTGTTGAAAAGAGCGGAGAGCATAAAGATGAACTGAATATTAAGATCAAGGGAGTAGCGCCGCTTGTCGACATAGTCAGGCTTTTTGCACTTGAGCGGGGTGTGAAAGAGACCTCAACGCTCGAACGGATCGGGGCGTTGAGAGATAAGCACACGATACTGCGGGAATACGCGGATGAGATCGAGCATGCCTTCGAGTTCATTACACTGCTCAGGGTACACCACCAGGCTGAGTTACTGCAGGAAGGCAAGGCTATTGACAATTTTATTAATCCGAATAAACTCAGCAACCTTGAGAAGAAAACCGTCAAGGACGCCTTTCATTTAATCGCAAGGCTTCAGGACTCGACCATTGAGCGGTACAAGGCGTTCATGTGGTAAACGGCACAGCTAATTTTATGGAGATCTTTCAAAGGATGAAAGATATGGGGACAGCCGGGATGAGTGAGAATATAACGCCGGGAAATTCCTGCTCTGTGATTCCTATGTCCGGCAAAAGGGGGTGAACGGAATAAATATTTTTTTTGGGGAAGGCAGTTAGGCAAGTTTTGGAAATGCGATCGAAGATGTTGCACAAATTTATATCCTGTAAGGAGGAGAAAATGACATCAGCAGAAGATAAAGTGCCGGCCAAAGCTTGGGTGGTCACTTTCGCAGGAACAGCCATAAACCTGTGCCTCGGAATCCTTTATGCGTGGAGTGTGTGGGCCAAGGCCCTGATCAATGTCAAACAGGCGGGCCAGCCCATGACCGGGCTCAATGAGGGTTGGACTTACCTTACCAATGCAGAAGCCGCTACCCCATTTTCCCTGTGCGTCATTGTATTCGCGATATTTATGATTGCCGGGGGTCGTATCCAGGACAAGTACGGGCCCAAAGTCGGCGCAACACTCGGGGGGCTATGCCTTGCGGCAGGATGTATACTCGCCGGTTTGATGAAGAGTTATTCGGGTCTTATTGTTGGTTTTGGTATCCTGGGCGGCATCGGCATGGGTATAGGCTACGCAGCACCTACGCCTGCTGCACTAAAGTGGTTTGGTCCCCATAAACGCGGTCTGGTTGCCGGTCTGGTTGTCGGCGGATACGGCGGTGCAGCGCTTTATATTGCGCCGCTCGCACAAAACCTGATCGACAGCTATGGCATTTCAGGAAGTTTTATCGCCCTTGGTATTTTATTTGCCATCGTTGTTGTAGTTGCCGGACAGCTCCTTGCATGGCCGCCCACGGGATATGTGCCTCCAGGAGCCAAAGGAGTGACTGCAGCATCAGCTGCAACTACGGCAAAGAGACAATCAACACATGACTGGACTGCAGGGGAAATGGCGAAGACATGGCAGTTCTATGCGCTGATCGTCCTGTTCATCGGTACGACGCAATCAGGCCTGATGATTATCGCAAATGCAGCCGGCATTTTGGCAACGACTGCAAAAGGGATACCCTTCTTTGCTTTAAATGCCTGGATCCTGGTCTCTTTCGGAGGGGCTATCAACGCACTGGGCAGGGTTGGCACCGGGCTGTATTCCGATAAACTCGGCCGGGCCAATGCATACACTTTAAACTGTATCGTTTCTGCCTTGTGTCTCTTTGCAATGCCTTCCATTATCGCGTCCAAAAACGTTTTTTTACTGTTCCTGGCAATAGGCATAGCTTATTGGCAGTATGGCGGCGGGCTTTCTCTCCTGCCGGCATTTACGGCGGATTTTTACGGCGCGAAGAACCTCGGTTTTAATTACGGACTGGTATTTATGGGATGGGGCCTCGGTTTCTTTATGGCCAGACTGGCGGGAACAATCAAAGACATGACCGGTAGTCTCGATTATGCCTTCTATCTTTCGGGAGCTGTGCTGGTCATTGCAGTTATCCTTTGCAGAGTTACCAATCGACCTGCCTGGAAAGCGCAAGAGGTAACAGGATAAAGCGTGAGAGCAACTCACATCAATAAATTTACTAATGATTCAAGGAGGAAAAAGTCGTGAGCGAAGAAAAAAAACCAGAAAAAAAAGAAGCACTTGAGACAACTGAAGCTGAAATTGCGGTGCATTGGGGGGAAGAGCAGTTTTTCTTTCCTTCAGCAAAATTTATTGCACAGGCGAACATGACTGATGAGGCAGTTTACGACCGGTTCTCGTTGAAGAACTTTCCAAACTGTTTCAAGGAATATGCCGATATGCTGACCTGGTACGAGTATTGGCATACAACCCTCGATACCAGCGACGCGCCATGTTTCAAGTGGTTTGTCGGAGGAAAGATCAATGCAAGCTACAATTGCATCGACAGGCATCTGGCCAAGAACAAGAACAAAACAGCAATCCATTTTGTCTCGGAAAACGAGAATGAGAAGGTCGAGCATGTTACCTATCAGGATCTGTATGTGAGGGTGAACGAGTTTGCAGCTATCCTCAGGGACTATTGCGGCCTTAAGGCTGGAGACAGGGTGACACTGCACTTGCCCATGGTTGCTGAGCTGCCCATCACAATGCTTGCCTGCGCAAGGCTCGGCATCATCCATTCCCAGGTATTCGGCGGGTTCAGCGGAAGGGCGTGCGCCGACAGGATCGTCGACTCAGGGAGCGAATATCTTATAACGATGGACTCCTATTACAGGAGCGGCCAGCTTATCGATCACAAGGAAAAAGCGGATATTGCTGTTGCAGATGCTGCGAAAGACGGGCAGAAGATCAAAAAAGTATTGGTGTGGCAGCGCTATCCAGGCAAATACTCCGCCAAAACACCGATGGTCGAGGGACGCGATTTCTTTGTCAACGACCTGCTGAAGAACTACTACGGAGTTCGCATTGATCCGGTTCCGATGCCTGCCGAGGCGCCTCTTTTCCTGATGTATACCAGCGGCACAACCGGAAAGCCCAAGGGAGCGCAGCACAGCACGGGCGGTTATCTTGCTTATGTCACCGGCACATCAAAATATATTCAGGACATCCATCCCGAAGATGTTTACTGGTGTATGGCAGATATCGGATGGATCACAGGGCATTCGTATATCGTTTACGGGCCGTTGGCATTATGCGCATCGAGTGTTATTTACGAAGGCGTCCCAACATATCCGGATCCAGGCAGACCCTGGAGGATTGCCCAGAACCTTGATGTCAACATCTTCCATACCGCGCCTACTGCCATCCGGGCGCTGAGAAAAGTCGGTCCGGACGAGCCGAAAAAATATAATTACCATTTCAAGCATATGACCACAGTCGGAGAACCGATCGAGCCGGAAGTATGGAAGTGGTATTATCACGAGGTAGGCAAGAACGAGGCAGCTATCGTAGATACCTGGTGGCAGACAGAAAACGGCGGATTCCTCTGCAGTACAATACCTGCAATAAAGCCGATGAAGCCCGGCAGCGCAGGTCCGGGCGTGCCAGGCATTCACCCTATTGTTTATGATAATGACGGAGTCGTAGTCCCTTCCGGTTCGGGCAAAGCAGGGAATATATGCATTCAGAACCCCTGGCCAGGCATGTTCCAGACTATCTGGGGCGACCGTGACCGCTTTGTCAAGACGTATTTTGAGAGGTACTGCAAGAACCCGAAGAGCAAGGACTGGAAAGATTGGCCTTACCTTACGGGTGATGCCGCTGTTGTGGCTGCTGACGGGTATGTCCGCATACTGGGCAGGATCGACGATGTCATCAATGTTTCGGGTCACAGACTTGGAACAAAGGAAATCGAGTCTGCTGCTCTCACTGTTCCCGAAGTCGCGGAAGCTGCAGTTGTTCCTGTGAAACATGAAATAAAAGGGAAAGAACCTGATCTGTATGTTGCTTTGAAACCCGGACTCAAGGGAGACGAGGCAATGGCCAAGAAAATATCAAATGCGATTGTAACGGAAATCGGAGCTATCGCAAGGCCGAGAAAGGTCTGGATTGTGCCGGATATGCCGAAGACACGCTCTGGGAAGATCATGCGCAGAGTACTCGGCTCCATCTCAAACGGCACAGATGTGGGAGATGTTATGACATTGGCTAATCCCGAAATTGTCGAGTTTATCACAAAAATGGTACAGGGAGATGGCAAGAAGTCCTAAGTCTCAGAATCTGAAAACGACGCCGGAGTGATTACGCAAACGCACGGTTCAAATGGAAGGGGCTGGGCAGTCTTTCCAGCCCCTCTTTTTTTTGGCAGGTGGAGATGACGCGCAAAACGAACACACTTAATGATGCTGATTTCAAGTCCTTGTCAGGGCAGAAAAACACTATATCGCTGGTTCTCGCAGTGGTGGAGCTGATAATCTATTTCGGGTTTGTTGCGCTCATTGCTTTCGACAAACCATTCCTGTCTGCAAAGCTCTTCGGTGCCATTACCGTTGGAATACCTGTTGCGGTCGGCGCCATCATGCTTTCATGGCTGCTCACCGGCGTTTATATATTGTGGGCCAACAAAAAATATGATGTGCTGGTCAAAAAGGTAAGGGATAAGGCAAGAGGGCAATAATGCAACTGACAGCTATTGGGCACGTGCATATCACATCGATATTATTTTTTCTCTTTTTCGTAATCATGACCCTTGGCATTACTTACTGGGCCGCGAAGCGTACGAGGACCACCGAAGAATTTTATTCCGCCGGCAGGAGCGTTACAGGTTTTCAGAACGGGCTTGCGCTTGCCGGTGATTACATGAGCGCGGCATCCTTTTTGGGCATAGCCGGTCTGGTTTCCACCAAAGGATATGATGGGCTTATTTATTCTGTGGGCTGGCTGGCCGGTTGGCCTATTATCATGTTTCTTATTTCCGAGCCGTTAAGAAATCTCGGGAAATATACCTTTGCCGATGTAGTCTCTTACAGGATGAAACAGCGGCCCATAAGGGCTGCGGCTGCTTCAAGTTCACTCGTAACTATTCTTTTTTACCTGATTGCGCAAATGGTGGGAGCCGGAACGCTTGTCAAATTCATCTTCGGCGTGCCCTATGAAGCTGCGCTTGTCGTGGTGGGCATACTGATGATTTCATACGTCCTTTTCGGGGGCATGCTTGCGACGACATGGGTCCAGATTATTAAAGCGATATTGCTGCTCGGCGGAGCTACCATCCTTGTTTTGCTCACCCTCGCGCAATTTGGGTTCAGTTATGGCGAGCTTTTCGGGCAGGCCTCCAAAATGTATGGTGACAAATTTCTTGAGCCGGGCGGCCTGATTACAAGTCCCCTGGAGGCATTTTCACTCTGTCTTGCCCTTATGTTCGGAACAGCAGGGCTTCCTCACATTCTGATGAGGTTCTATACTGTGCCTGATATTAAAGAGGCAAGGAAGTCGGTCTTTTATGCGACGGGATTTATAGGTTATTTTTATATACTCATCGTCACCATAGGGTTTGGTTCTGCCGTGCTCGTTACCCAGAAGGTGATTATGGGCGTTGACAAAGGTGGAAACATGGCCGGTCCGCTCCTCGCAGAATTCCTGGGCGGAACGCCGTTCCTCGGTTTCCTGGCAGCAGTGGGCTTCGCCACTATCCTTGCCGTTGTTGCAGGGCTTACCCTGGCCGGGGCCTCGGCCCTCTCCCAAGATCTTTATGTAGGTGTAGTGCGGCGCGGAGCGGCAAACGAAAAAAAAGAAGTGAAGGTTTCGAAGATCGCAACCATAGGACTCGGCATAACTGCGATTGTTTTGGGAATACTGTTTAAGGGGCATAATGTTGCGATCATGGTCGGTTTTGCTTTTGCCGTTGCCGCAAGCGCTAATTTCCCTGCGCTGCTATTGTCGGTCACGTGGAGGAAATTTACTACAATGGGGGCGGTGACAAGCCTCTATACAGGGCTGATACTTTCTACCGGTCTTATAATACTCGGTCCTGCCGTGTGGATAGACGTTATACACAAAGCTGACAAGGCCGCTGTTGAAAAACAGATAAAAGAATTTGAGACAGGCTCGAAACAGAAGATCGAAGCGCTCGAAAAACAGAAGGCTGCAGGAAGGGACCTGATGAAAATCGATGCTGTAATAGCCGGCGAAAGGAGCATGGCAGACGCAAAGAGGAAGGAATTGAACGCTGCAATGCCTAAAGCGATATTCCCGATGAACAACCCTGCGTTGATATCAATGGGGCTCTCTTTCCTGACCGGTATTGTCGTATCTCTCTTGTCGCCCGAGAAAGAGGCGCGAACGAAGTTTGACGATGAAAAGCTCAGGGTATACGTTGGTATAGGGACGAAATAAGACAGAGAAAAAAACGGCATTATCGTTTTACCCATCTTGTTATCCGGAACAATTCTGATTTGACATAGTGTGACTAAAGGATTAAATTATGATGTAAGGTCTTAATGCCGGTCTTGTGTAACCTTTCGGTAACTGTAAACGACTAAAAAAATAGGACTTTTTATATTAATGCTCAAAAATATCCTGGTCTCCATATTAGAAAATTGTCAACGTTCGGGAGGGAAAAATAATGATACATGGGTTACACCGGCGCCGGTGGGTATGGCTTCTGCTGGCTTGTCTTCTTGTTGTCGGGGCATATCTCTTCGCTCACAGGGCTGGCGGATCGCAATCTACTGCCGCTAAACAGGGGACCACAGCGTCCAGGGGCGTGCCTGTTGTGGCAGCGGCGGCAAAAAAAGGCGACATAGGCGTTTATCTTAACGGGCTTGGCACGGTCACGTCACTCAATACTGTAACCGTACAGAGCCGTGTAGCAGGGGAACTGATGAAGGTCTTGTTCACGGAAGGTCAGATTGTCAATAGTGGTGATCTGCTCGCCGAGATCGACCCGCGGCCCTACCAGGCACAGTTGACCCAGGCAGAGGGACAACTGATGCATGACGAGGCCTTGCTGAAGAATGCGAGGATAGACCTTGAGCGCTACAGGATACTGGCAAAGCAGGATTCTATCCCAAAGCAGCAGTTGGATACCCAGGAATATCTTGTTCTCCAATATGTTGGCGCTGTCAAGACCGATCAGGGCAACATAGAGAATGCCAAATTACAATTGATATACTCACGCATCACTTCGCCGATCAGCGGAAGGGTCGGGCTGCGCCAGGTGGACCCCGGGAACATCATTCAGACTACTGCTACCACCGGGATTGTGGTGATCACGCAGCTTCAGCCTATTACCGTTATTTTCCCCATACCTGAGGACAATCTCTCACAGGTGCTGGCCAAGCTCAGGACAGGGGCGCGTATGCAGGTCGAGGCCTTCGACAGGGAGCAAAAACAGAAACTTGCCGATGGATACTTGCTGACGGTGGACAACCAGATTGATACGACCACCGGCACTGTCAAGCTCAAGGCTGCATTTCCCAACAAGGACAACCAGCTGTTCCCTAACCAGTTCGTCAATGCCAGGCTGCTTGTAGAGGTGGAGCGAAACGTCATTATCGTGCCGGCATCAGCCATTCAACAGGGGCCGAAGGGCACATTTGTCTATGTAGTAAAGGCCGACAACACTGCCGGCATGCGTCTTGTGACAACAGGCGTTGCCGAGAAAGCTGATATTTCCGTAACCTCTGGGCTTGTTGCAGGCGAAAGTGTCGTGATTGATGGCGCCGAGCAATTGCGGGAAGGAAGTAAGGTGGACCTGCGGGGTCAAAATGCCCAGAACAGCCCTAACAGCGGGCAAAAAGGCGGGGCTTCTCAAAGGCTCAACTGATGAATTTGTCCCGCATCTTCATAACACGGCCTATAGCCACGACATTGATTATGATAGCCGTCCTCCTGGCTGGGGGTGTTGCATATCGCCAGCTGCCTGTTGCAGCCCTTCCACAAGTGGATTATCCGACTATTCAGATCCGTACCTTCTATCCCGGTGCAAGTCCTGATGTTATGGCTACATCTGTAACAGCCCCGCTTGAGCGGCAGTTCGGGCAGATGCCGGGCCTGACCCAGATGACTTCTGCAAGCTCGGGCGGAAGCTCGGTTATTACTTTACAGTTCAGTCTGGACCTGAGCCTGGATGTTGCCGAGCAGGAGGTGCAGGCAGCCATCAATGCCTCCTTCACGTACCTGCCGTCTGATCTCCCGGTCCCGCCGGTTTACAGCAAGGTAAACCCGGCTGATGCACCTGTCCTTACGCTGGCGCTTACGTCGGACACCTTCCCCCTTCCTAAGATAGAAGATCTCGCGGATACCAGGTTCGCCCAAAAAATATCACAAGTGGCGGGTGTCGGACTGGTCAGCATCAGCGGCGGGCAGCGACCTGCTGTCCGGATTAATGCCAACCCGACTGCTATGGCGTCTTACGGCCTCAACCTTGAAGACCTGCGCACTGCAGTCACTGCCGCAAATGTCAATCAGGCAAAAGGAGGCTTTGACGGACCAAAACAGTCCTACATAATCGGCGCCAATGACCAGCTTCTTAAGAGCCCGGACTATAATTCTCTTGTCATAGCTTACCGTAACGGTGCGCCTGTGCGCCTGTCGGATATTGCCGAGGCGATAGATGATACCGAGGATGTTAATCAGGCTGCCTGGATGAATATTACACCGGCGGTCATCGTAAACATACAGCGGCAGCCCGGCGCTAATGTTATACAGGTCGTTGACCGCATCAAGAAGCTCCTTCCACAGTTGCAAAGCTCCCTGCCGCCTGCGATAAAGGTCTCAGTGCTGACTGACCGTACTACAACCATTCGTGAATCTGTGAAGGATGTACAGTATGAGTTGTTGCTGGCGGTAGTGCTGGTCGTTCTCGTAATTTTCGTTTTCCTGCGCAACCTGCCTGCTACTACCATCCCGAGTGTTGCTGTGCCGTTGTCCCTGATCGGGACCTTCGGGGTGATGTACCTGCTTGGATTCAGCCTTAATAACCTTTCACTTATGGCCCTTACTATTTCCACCGGATTTGTTGTCGATGATGCCATAGTAATGATTGAAAATATATCCCGCTATATTGAAGCGGGAGATAGCCCGATGGATGCGGCACTTAAAGGCTCGCAGCAGATCGGGTTCACTATTCTATCGCTGACGGTTTCTCTCATCGCCGTGCTCATTCCGCTGCTTTTTATGGGAGATGTGGTGGGACGCCTGTTTCGCGAGTTCGCTGTCACTCTTGGTGTCACGATTCTGATCTCTGCTGTAGTATCTCTTACTTTGACGCCGATGATGTGCTCCAGGATACTCAAGCATGTTCCTGAGGAACGGCAAGGGAAGTTTTATCATGCGTCGGGGCAGATGTTCGACCGGATAATCGCCGCTTACGGAAGGACGCTTAAATGGGTATTGAAGCACCAAACAGCAACGCTGGTGGTCGCTGCCGGGACCCTGGTTTTGACTGTGCTGTTATATATCTTGATACCTAAAGGCTTTTTCCCGGTACAGGACACCGGGGCTATTCAGGGAATATCTGAAGCGCCGCAATCCATTTCGTTCACTGCCATGGCTGAACGGCAGCAGGCACTTGCAACAGTGATTCTCAAAGATCCTGCAGTGGAAAGTCTCTCCACTTTCATAGGAGTGGACGGGACAAATACTACTCTGAACACCGGGAGAATCCTTATTAACCTGAAACCGCTGGACAAACGGAATGTAAGCGCGAGCGAGGTTATTCGCCGGCTCGAGCCCCGGCTGGCGGCAGTTGACGGTATCACGCTTTTCATGCAGCCGGTACAGGACCTTACCGTTGATGCAAGAGTCAGCCGCACGCAGTTCCAGTATACGCTCGATGATCCGAACTTCGACGAACTTAACAGTTGGGCGCCGAAGCTTGTGGATGCGCTGCAGGCAAGCCCTGAGCTGCGCGATGTAGGCAGCGATCAGCAGGATAAAGGGCTCAGGGTCTCTCTTGCCATGGACCGCAGCACTGCTGCACGGTTCGGGATAACGCCGCAACTTATCGACAATACTTTATACGACGCTTTTGGGCAGCGACAGATCTCCACGATATTCACTGAATTGAACCAGTATCGGGTCGTGCTTGATCTCAAACCTGGCTTCAAGAGGGACCCGGGCAGCCTCCAATCAATTTATCTGCGCGGGACAACCGGTGGCCAGGTCCCGCTCGGGGCAGTTACCAAGGTCTCGGAAACAACCGGTCCCCTCATCATTAACAGGCAGGGGCAGTTCCCGGTCGTAACCACATCTTTCAACCTTGCACCGGGAGTTGCGCTTGGGCAGGCAGTGACTGCAATCGAGATGGCCGCACAAAAACTGGGTCTTCCAGCCAGTATAAAAGGCAGCTTCGAGGGGACGGCAGCGGCATTCAGGGCATCACTCACTAATGAGCCGATTCTTATATTGGCTGCTTTGATAACGGTCTACATTGTTTTAGGGGTCCTGTACGAGAGTTACATTCACCCTGTTACTATTCTCTCAACCCTGCCGTCAGCCGGCGTCGGAGCTGTACTTTCACTCATGATTTTCGGCGGCGAGCTCAACGTAATTGCGATAATCGGGATTATCCTTTTGATAGGAATAGTGAAGAAAAACGGCATCATGATGGTCGACTTCGCGCTGGAGGCCGAGCGCAAAGAGGGGAAAAGCCCGGAGGAGGCGATCTACCAGGCCTGCTTATTGAGATTCCGGCCTATCATGATGACCACCATGGCAGCGCTCCTGGGCGCCTTGCCCCTGGCGATGGGGCGGGGAATGGGCTCTGAGCTGCGCCATCCGCTTGGCATATCCATTGTAGGCGGACTTATCTTCAGCCAGGTGCTGACTCTTTATACGACCCCCGTCATTTATGTGGCTTTCGACAGGCTGACAAGTCGCAGGCGCGGCAACCGGCCTGAAGGCCCGGTTCGCGGAGCAGAGGACCGGAGCGGCGAGAACCGGCCATGAACATCTCGGCAGTCTTCATCAAACGGCCCGTAGCGACGTCGCTGCTCACAGCCGGAGTTGTCCTTGCGGGCATAACAGGGTTCCGTATGCTTCCCGTGTCACCGTTGCCGCAAGTGGATTTCCCGACCATCTCTGTGTCTGCAGGGCTGCCTGGAGCAGACCCCGAAACGATGGCTACTTCGGTTGCTGCGCCTCTCGAGCGCAGGTTGGGGCATATAGCAGGGGTGACCGAGATGACATCGGTAAATAATCGAGGTGCGACCAGCATAACCCTGCAGTTCGATTTGGACCGCAACATTGATGGGGCTGCCCGCGACGTTCAGTCCGCTATCAGCGCTGCCAGGGGGGAGCTTCCGGCGGCCCTCCCGAGCAACCCTACTTACCGCAAAGTGAATCCTGCCGATGCGCCCATTCTAATTGTCGCGCTCACTTCAGACACTTTGACCAGGAGGCAGATGTATGATGCAGCCTCCTCGATTATGGCGCAAAAGCTCTCACAGGTGAAGGGTGTGGGACAGGTATTTGTGGGTGGAAGTTCACTTCCGGCAGTCCGTGCAGAGTTGAATCCATTGGCGTTAAACAAATACGGCATAAGCCTCGAAAATGTGCGCAATGTTCTGTCAAGTACGAATGTAAACCGGCCCAAAGGGCAGCTCTCCAGGGACGACAGGACGTGGGAGATCCATACCAACGATCAACTTTATAAAGCAGTGGAATACCTTCCGCTGGTTATCACCTATCGATCGGGGGCGGCTCTGCGGCTGGCTGACGTTGCGAAAGTGGAGGATTCTGTGGAGGACATTCGCGCCGCAGGTTTTGTCAACGGTAAGCCATGTGTAATGCTTGTCATATTCCGCCAGCCCGGCGCAAATATCATCGAGACGGTGGACAATGTGCGCGGCCTCCTGCCGCAGTTGCAGGCTGCCATACCGGGAGCTATAGATTTGTCAGTAGTTGTGGACCGTACGCCGCCCATTCGCGGGTCGTTGAAGAACGTAGAGGAAACGCTTGTTATTTCAGCCATTCTCGTGGTGCTGGTTGTGTTCTGGTTTCTTCGGAATGTCCGGGCCACCTTCATTCCGGCCGTAGCCATCGTTGTATCTATTACCGGTACGTTTGCCGTGATGTATCTGTGCGGTTATTCTCTGGATAACCTATCTCTCATGGCTCTCACTATCTCAACCGGGTTTGTCGTTGATGACGCAATTGTTGTGCTGGAGAATGTCACCCGTTATATGGAAAAGGGTGAGCCCCCCCTGCAGGCGGCGTTGTCGGGGAGTAAAGAGATCGCGTTTACTGTTCTGTCCATGAGCATTTCTCTGGTTGCCGTTTTTATCCCGATTCTCCTCATGGGCGGCATAGTTGGACGCCTGTTCCGGGAGTTTGCAGTTACTCTTTCTGCAGCGGTCTTGGTCTCGCTTGCAATATCGTTATCGACCACTCCCATGATGTGCGCCACACTCCTCAGGCACGAAAAGCCGCGGGTCCACGGGATTTTATATAATGCGAGCGAGAAACTTTTTAACTGGATGCATTCGCGGTACGAAGTGAGCCTCTCCTGGGCCCTCCGTCATTCCAGGTTCATGATCGTGCTGATGCTTTCCATTGTTGTGGTAAGTGTCGGATTGTTTATAAAAATTCCAAAAGGTTTCTTCCCGGAACAGGACTCCGGGCGGCTCGCGGGAGGAATTCAGGCTGACCAGAGCATATCGTTTCAGGCCATGCAGGAAAAGCTTACCCAGGTCGTTAATATAATCAGGAAAGACCCCGAGGTGGTGTATGTCGTAGGGTTCACCGGTGGTGGAGGCTCGACTACCAATACGGCACGCATGTTCATTACTCTGCAGCCGTTCGAAAAGCGTAAATCGACAATAGCGCAAGTTATGGCAAGGCTGCGCAGGCAGCTGGCAGGCGTGGCCGGCGCGCCCACGTTTCTTGCTCCGGTACAGGATTTGCGTATTGGAGGCAAACTGGGAAATACTTTATATCAGTACACCCTTATGGGAGACAACGTATCTGACCTTAACAAATGGGGCCCGCTCGTACTACAGAAACTCCGCACGCTGCCTCAACTTACGGATGTTAACAGCGACCAGCAGGTCAAGGGCCTGCAAGCCTCTTTGGTTATAGACCGTAACACAGCATCCCGGCTCGGGATATCTTCACAACTAATTGATGATACGTTGTATGATGCCTTTGGCCAGCGGCAGGTGGCGGTCAACTATACGTTGCTGAACCAATACCATGTGGTCATGGAGGTCGAGCCGAGTTTCTGGCAGCGCCCTGAAACACTTAAAAATATTTATGTCACTAGCTCCAGAGGCGCACAGGTGCCGCTGAGTGCGTTTACCCATTATGAACCGACTGCCACTTCCCTGGCAATTAATCACCAGGGTCAATTTCCAGCGGTGACACTGTCATTCAACCTGACGCCGCATGTGGCGCTCGGCGATGGGGTCAAAATTATCGAAAGTAATATGAGGCAGATGGGAATCCCGTCCAGTGTCCGGGGCAGCTTTGCCGGGACAGCCCAGGCGTTTCAGGCTTCTCTTGCAAATCAGCCATTCCTGATTCTTGCTGCACTGGTTACGGTTTATATTGTACTGGGGATATTGTATGAGAGCTATATTCATCCTGTCACCATTCTTTCCACCTTGCCCTCGGCTGGGGTGGGGGCAGTGCTGGCCATGATGCTGTCCGGTACCGACCTTAATCTTATGGCGCTGGTCGGCATTGTGCTGCTGATAGGAATAGTCAAGAAAAACGGTATAATGATGATAGACTTCGCATTGGCAGCTGAGCGTAACGAAGGGAAGACTCCCGAAGAAGCGATCTATCAGGCCTGCCTGTTGAGGTTCAGGCCTATCATGATGACAACCATGGCGGCCCTTCTGGGCGCCTTGCCATTGGCGGTGGGTGGTGGAGTGGGCTCTGAACTGCGCCGTCCGCTGGGTATCTCCATTGTCGGCGGGCTTATTTTCAGCCAAATGCTGACTCTTTATACGACACCGGTAGTCTATCTTTATCTGGACCGTTTCAGGATTTGGACTGAACGTGTGAAAGGAGCACATAAATGATACAGCAGAAAATCGCAAAGCTTTTGATGATCACCGGGACCGTTACCCTTTTCACAGCCTGTACTGTGGGACCTGATTACGTGAGGCCGACAACCGCGGTGCCTGCCGCTTACAAAGAAGGGGCAGGCTGGAAGCCCGCTCAACCGAAGGACAATTGCATCAGGGGAGCGTGGTGGGAGATATTTAATGACTCTCAGTTGAATGCCCTCGAAGAGCAGGTAAATATCTCGAACCAGAACATTATCGCGGCTGAAGCCCAGTTCCGGGAGGCGCGGGCGCTGGTACAGCAGGCCAGGGCCGGCTACTTTCCAACGGTAACAGCAGGGGCCTCCTTTACGCGTAGCCGCAGTAAGGTGGCGGGCGGCGCCGGAAGCGCTTCCGGAGCGAACGGAGCCATCTCGAACTACGACCTGCCGGTCAATGTATCCTGGGAGCCTGATGTCTGGGGCCGCGTCCGCCGTATGGTCGAGGCCAGTCAGGCGAATGCCCAGGCAAGTGCAGCAGACCTCGGAGCGATCCAGTTAAGTTCCCAGGGTGAGCTGGCGCAAGACTATTTTCAGTTGCGCACACTGGATGCGCAGAAACAGCTTCTGGACTCAACTGTTATTGCTTATCGGAAGTCCCTCGAACTTGCGAAACACCTGTATGCCCAAGGCGTGGATTCCCGTGCTGACGTACTCCAGGCTGAAACACAGCTCAAGACCACCGAGGCCCAGGCCATTGACGTCGGCGTCCAGCGTGCACAGATGGAGCACGCCATAGCATTGCTTGCAGGAAAACCCGCGTCGGATTTTTCCATTCCCGTTGCCGCGCTATCTGCTGTTGCGCCTGCCATTCCAGTCGGGATGCCGTCGGAACTGCTCGAACGCAGGCCTGATATCTCTGCTGCGGAGCGATTGGTCGCTTCAGCAAATGCGCAGATCGGGGTAGCCGAATCCGCGTTTTATCCCAGTATAACCTTAAGCGCAGCGGGTGGTTTTGAGTCCTCGCACCTCTCCAACTGGCTCACATGGCCAAGCCGCTTTTGGTCGATCGGGGCGGCGGCCTCGGAGACCGTGTTCGACGCGGGCTTAAGACAGGCTATGACTGAGCAGGCGAGAGCGGCCTATGACGCGAGTGTGGCTTCCTATCGTCAGGCTGTGCTCACGGGGTTTCAGGAAGTGGAAGACAATCTGGCTGCTCTTCGAATCCTGGAGCAGGAGGCCGGGGTAGAGGATGAAGCAGTGAACGCTGCCCGGCAAACCGTGGCTGTGATCACCAACCAGTACAAGGCAGGGACGGTCAGTTACCTCAACGTCATTGTCGCCCAGTCAGCAGAGTTGGCCAACGAAAACACCGCGGTCAACATCCGTGGCCGAAGGATGAGCGCCAGTGTGCTTCTGATCGAGGCCCTCGGCGGCGGTTGGAAAGCTGCAGACTAACGGCGCCATAATGTTCCATGGCATTCACATCGGCAAAGGAGCTTGCGCCGCGATTCTGGACGTAGATGGCGGCGGCCGGCTCCACTAATCCGACAAGAAAGGGGGAAAATAATGAAAAAAAATCTCGGAGCAGTGAATTGCCTTTATCCGATGCCGGTCACTATAGTCGGCGCGACAGTCAATGGAAAACCAAACTACCTCACTGTAGCACATGTCGGAATTATGAACCATGCACAGCCTGCGTATATAACGGTAGGTCTTGGCAAGACGCACTATACCAATGCCGGAATAAAGGAAAACAAAACCTTCAGCGTGAATATCCCGTCCGAAGATATGGTTGTGAAGACAGACTATTGCGGAATTGTCACGGGGAAAAATACGGACAAGGCAACGCTTTTTGAGGCATTCTACGGAGGACTCAAAACGGCCCCCATGATTGCCGAATGCCCGGTTAATATCGAATGCAAAGTATACGATATCATCGATTTCCCAACTCACGATGTTTTTATCGGGGAGATCATGGCAACGTATTGCGATGAAAATGTTTTTACGGACAACACCGTTGATCTGCTCAAGGTCAGACCTATGCTTTTCGACATGGCCAGGAAGCGCTACTGGAAGCTGGGAGAGCCGTTTGCAGAATGCTGGAGTATAGGAAAACAATTGAGACCTAAATATTCATAGTTTTCCACCTTCCAATGCTTGAATAACCAGGCGCGCTACTTCGGCGCCGCTGTGCTGCTGCTGACCGGTAATCAGGTTGCCGTCGCGCAGAGCATAGGGCTGAAAGGCCGGCGCTGTGCTGAACTTTGCCCCGAGTTTCTTCGCTTCATCCTCAATACGGAAAGGCATCAATTTCTGACCGACAGCCTTGTCGGCAAAATCTTCTTCGCTGTTTGCAAAGCCGGTCATGATCCTTCCTTTTACGAACGGTGAGTCATCGGGATTCTTCAAATACAACAGCAGACAGGTTCCGTGGCAGAGGGCAACGCTGACCTTCTTCAGAGAATGAAAATCAAGAAACAGCTTCTGAAGTTCGGTGGCGCTGCTGAACGTGAACATGGGCGACTGCCCGCCGACTACAACGATTGCATCGAAATCATCGGCCTGGAAATCGCTCGCCCGGGTGGTGTTCTGCAAAAGGGCTGCAAATTCGGGCTTATTCAGATACTGCAGACTTAGGGTATCGTCCTTCGAGTACCCGCTTGCATCCCTGGGATCTGAATAGGCATCGAGCTCTACTTTTCCTCCTAAAGGACTGGCGATGACAACGTCGTATGCCTTGCGGACAAAGGCGTCATAGGGGTGGATCAATTCCGATGCCCAAAAGCCTACCGGCCAACCTGTCATTGTCGAGAGCGATGGGTTTGCGACGACCATAAGAATTCTTTTTCTCTCTGGATTCATTCTTTCACTCCTTTTCTCTTCTCTATACTACCGATATGAAGCATTCCCAAGGGAAGGGCATAGAAAACAGGCACTATCAAAAATATAAGCCACGATAGTAACGGCACGAAAGAAGCGCTGAGTGCAGCGATTGCATACGCAATCGGCCCTACCAGTCCCCTCCTTATCGCAAGGCTGAATATTTCTGATGACACTTCATCCTCAACACTCTTAAACTGCCGAACATGCCGCCACATGAGATTGAAGACAACGCCTGCAAGCATGAGTATAATCGCAAAAAGGGCAATTGCTATCACGTTCCATGGATGGTCTCCTAAGAATGCCGTCGGGAAAGGCACGAAGCATAGGAGCAGCAGCAGGAGATTGTTCAGCCACAGCAGTGTCGAATCAACCCTACGGAACATTCCGAAGAACCTGTGATGGTTTACCCAGAAGACGGCTATGAAGAGAAAGCTGAGGAAAAAACTGATAAACTTTGGAGAGAGAGTCAAGAGAGCTTGCCATGTCTCATATACTCCGTCGTGATTTTGTATTACCGGAGGTCTGATCTCCAGGACAAGGAGGGTTATTACAATTGCCAGGACACCATCACTAAATGCCTCAACCCGACTGACCGAAAAACCTGTATCCTGGGAATAACTCATGTGCCCGACCTCCTGATTAGCCTTATGCTCAGTGCCTCATGGACCATCGCAAGCACTATTATGACAGATTTGCAAGTACCATGCGATGCTTAGTCAAGCGATGCTTCAAAATTATGATTGCTGCTTCCCGGTGCTATGTAGCGCAATCAGGAAAACGTTCATTAATCGGGAACACTGGAAGATTTAAACCTAATAATACAATTATGTTTTAACCTCAGGTTAAAGCTTTATCGGAATAAGCCGATAAAATACAACGAGGGATTGCCGTCGGAGTTCCTCTCACAGTGAAGATGTTGACTTGTTAGAGGCGCTCGAAAGTGCCCTGTTTACAAACAACAGCGTACAGGGGGGAAATGACATGAATGATGTTGGCGCAGGAATCTACAGTAAAGAGCGAAGGAAAAAAGAAAGACGTGGCGGGATTAGCAATCTGACACAATTGAGTGATGCCCTTAACAATATTAATATGCTCATTCATTTAACTGCTGATCCGGATAAGATATTGAAGCCGGTTATCGAGGAGGCTGCCAAAGCTGTTGGGGCTGAGTCTGCAATGATATGCGCGATCAAGGAGGGCCTGTGGGAAGTCAGGCATGTTTACAAGCTTTCTGCCGAACTCGCAGGGAATCACTTCACCAGTAAAGAAATGAAGCATGCGGCGCTTGCAGCTGAAACGGCTGAGCCTGTTGTTGTCTGCGATGTTACAGCTGATGTCAGGGTCGATCGTGACTTTACGGACAAATTCAATATTAGTTCACTCCTCGGTTGTCCCCTTTTCGCAAGAGGTGAAGCAATAGGAGGCCTTGTCTTCCACTGGCATTCCAGACCCGCGGTCCTGAACATAGCACATATTGATTTTGCACGAAAACTTGCAGATTCAGTGTCGTTTGCGCTTGACAAGGCCCTTCAACTGGCCGAGCTTGAGCAATACAATAATGAATTTAACATACTGAATAATATGAACATATTACTACAGGCCGGTAAAACTATCGACGAATTCCATAACATAATAGCCGAATCTGCCAGCCAATTGTTTCCTTCCGATCGCGGAATAATATATATACTTGACGAGTCGAAAACCACTTTACAGATTCTTGCAAGCTGGGGAGAAAAAAAAATCGAAGATAAAATGTTAAGTCCGGATAAATGCTGGGCCTTGAGACTTGGGGAAATTTATTCAACCGATGACCTACTAAATAAAAAGTTCTGCACGCATCCAAGCCGGGAATCTCGGACAGCATGTATCTGCATTCCAATGACAGACCAAAATGAAAACATAGGCTTATTTTACCTGGAACTGAAATATGCCGACAATTCCTCAGAGAAACAGAAGCGATTGGTGGGCCACAAGAAAAAAATTGCGGAAATTACTGCAAACACTATTGCCGTATCAATGGTAAATTTCAAATTACGTGAAGATCATGAACAATCTATCATTGACCCTCTCACGGAAACGTGCAGCAGGACATATATGCATGACATATTCGGACGAGAACTGCATCGCATGGCGCGCAAAAAGAGTTCACTGGGAATAATTGTGCTGGAAGTAGATCATTTCAAGCAATTACAAGATACATACGGCCGTGAAGCAAAAGATGTGCTACTGCGTAAAGTCGGTGTTTTCATCATGAGGCGTATGAGAGCTGAGGATATTGCGTGCAGGCTCGGCGAGAGATTTCTGATCATATTGCCGGAAACATCACCAGATATTTGCAAGCAACGCGCCGAACAATTACGGAATGAGGTCAAACAATTAAGTTTCCTGCATCATGGAGAAGTAATCAGGCGTTTCACATTATCTTTAGGATCTGCCGCTTTTCCAAAAGACGGCTTGACGCAGGAAGAACTTTTCAGGGCGGCAGATGTAGCATTATACAGAGCAAAAGTCGAAGGCCGAGACAGGGTTGTAAGTTCCGGGGAAAAATACGGAAATCAGTACAGTCCGGAAGATTTTAACATGATCGATAATAAGTCGGTATAATTATCTTTGATTCCCTTTGCATAGGAGCAATTGGTATCACTCTCAACGCTTCGAATTTTGAAGCGATTAAAGCTGTCAGAAAATTCTCCCATATTTCAGTTTAATACTTGGTACTGCTATAATTACGAGCTATGAGGATTTTAAGGAAAAAGAGTGAGATAGCGACCTTTCTTCAGCTGCTGAAAAAGCGGGCTGCCGGTATAGGTCCGGGCATTGAGAAAACGGTCCGGGCGATACTTGCCGATGTGAAGAAGAAAGGAGATGTATCAGTCGAAAAATATACCCGAAGGTTTGACAGGCATGAGCACCCTTTAAGGCTAAAGCCGGCAGAAATAAAAAAGTACGCTGCAAAAGCTGAAAAACATGGTATCAAGGCGCTTGAAATCGCTGCAACAAGGATCAGGAATTTCCATGAAAAACAAAAGGAGAGGTCCTGGTCGTACAAGGCAAACGGTGAAGTGCTGGGGCAGATAATCAGGCCGCTTGCGCGTGTGGGCGTATATGTGCCCGGCGGCAAGGCCTCATACCCCTCAACCGTATTGATGAATGTGATCCCTGCGCTGGTGGCTGGGGTTGATGAAATAGCCCTTTGCGTGCCTGCCCCCGGAGGCGAAATAAACGCGTATGTCATGGCTGCAATAGAGCTTCTTGGTGTGAAGGAAGTATACCGGATAGGCGGCGCCCAGGCTATCGGAGCAATGGCATACGGCACAAAGACCATAAACAAAGTGGATAAAATCGTCGGACCGGGAAATATATATGTGGCCCTGGCGAAAAAGATGGTTTTCGGTGAAGTTGCAATCGACATGATTGCCGGACCGAGTGAGGTATTGATTATAGCTGATGCAACCGCAAATCCGGTTTTTGTTGCAGCAGATATGGTAAGCCAGGCAGAGCATGACGAGTTCGCTTCCAGCATCTTGGTAACAGATTCGGAATGTCTCGCCGGCGAAGTTGACCGTGAACTCGAAAAACAGGTCGGGTGCTTAAACAGAATGGCTATAGCAAAGAGATCTTTAAAACGGTATGGCGCCATAATTTTAACAAAGGATCTCGCAAAGGCCTCCGGCATAGCAAACAGTATCGCTCCTGAGCATCTTGAGATAATGACCGAGCACCCTGAAAAGGCCCTTGACTCTATTCGTAATGCAGGCGCGGTCTTCCTGGGTCCATGGACCCCCGAATCTCTTGGCGATTATGCTGCCGGACCCAATCACACCTTGCCGACCGGAGGCACGGCCCGGTTTTCATCTCCCCTTGGAGTGTATGATTTTGTCAAAAGGACCAGTCTATTGCAATTTGAGAGGGAAAGTTTTATGCTATTGGCGGATACGGTGGAGACGATGGCGGGCGTTGAGGGGCTTGAGGCCCATGCCAATACCGTCAGGGTCAGGAGAAGTTATCTTAAAGCACATAGTCGAAAACAGTTTTAGACAGTATTTGTAAAGGAGGACCGCATGCAAACAGGCCTGATTTCAAATTACGATATATCAGAAGTCCTTAACGACACCCAGCAGCAAGGGAAGAAAGCTAACGGCGCGCAGGCATTGGCGGCGGCCGGGGGCGGGGAACAAAACGCCGGGGCGCCTGCTGAAGCAGATGTTATGGTTACGTTGAGCGCTGGAGCCATAACAGCGGCTGCAACACTACAGGCGAATATACCAGCCGGAAATGGAAACGCACAGGCATTGCAGCAGTCCCAGGTAAATCAAAATGGCGAGGCGGCACTGGCAATCAAGGCTTACACTAATACAAATCAGGCTGCTGTAAACAATAATGAGAACATGACACAAAATCAGCAGCCGCCGCAACAGACTCAAAAAACCATCAACCGGCTTGGCGGGGCGTAGGGTTCCTGGTTAATTTTTTAACAGCATCTCCATAATACTATATCCGCCGCAGGGGGGATTAGAACCGTCCTCCCTGAAATCGCATCCGTCAACCAGAAAGTCGCATTTATTGCAGGCAAGCCTTTTTATCTCTTCATCCGAAGGGTGCTCATCCAGTTTTGACAAGTCAAGCACGGAGCGGAGTTCGAGCAGTGTCAGGTTGTTTTTGAGAAAGAGGTAGGCGCCGCAGCATAGGTCCGCTTTGCCTTCTTTGTAAAAAGAGCAGAATCCCTTGCAGATTATGCCGGTAAAGTCTTTATCTTTCATCGGGCTATCCGGTAACTTCCTCAAGCCAGTTCATGTATTGCCTGGAACCTTCAACAACAGGCACTGCGATAATCTCGGGGATTGTATAGCTGTGCAGCTCCCGGACCCTGGTTTCAAGGGATTCAAAAAGCCGTTTCTGAGTCTTTACAATCATCAGTGTCTCTGCATCATCTTCGATATTTTCGTGCCAGCGGTAAATAGAGCGGATGGACTTAACGATATTTATGCAGCCTGCAAGCCGTTCTTCTACAAGTACTCGCGCTATCTTTGCCCCCTCTTCCTCATTGGGCGCTGTTATATATACTATGAGGGCTTCCATCAAGCTTACTGCGCATCCAAAAGGGGTGCGCAGAGACCACCTTTTTTAAGCAGGCAGATACGTGAGTTGTCTTTTCCCACAAGGGTGACTGTCGGCCTGAAAAAGACAAAGTCCTGATGAAATGGGGTGCTTATTTTTCCTCCGAAAGAACTGTTGTCGCCGAGGGCAACATGTATCGTCCCCAGGATTTTTTCAGATTCGAGAATGTTGTCGGGCCTTTTTGCCATGCTATTGGTGCCGATGCCGAACTCGGCGATGTTCCTGTTGTCGGGCCTCTCGGCAAGTTTTGCCTTCAGGACCGCTGCATACGGATCATCCCCGGAAACCTCCTGCACCAGGCCGTCTCTGATCAACAGGGTAACAGCTTTATTTAACTGCCGTGTAGGCGCCCATTCCAGCACGAGCACCCCCCGTGCATTTCCCTCAAGAGGAGCGAAAAAGACCTCCCCTGCCGGAAGGTTCCCAAAGGCCCCTGGTCTGGTAAGGATTCCGGTATCAGCCAGCGCCTTTCTGCCCTTCTTTGACACGGTAAGACCGGAACCGTTGGGCGTGGTAACCTCTACGGTTTCAGCTCCGTTCACCATCTTTGCGATCGCCCGGGTCTTTTTTGACAACGCTTTCCAGTCAGTTCCCATAGGTCCCTCGATCATGGCAAAATCAAAGAGCGGCATGCTGGCGTAACGGCTGCCGCACAGGCCTGTCAAAAAATTCCTGAACTGCGTATGACTGGTGGAATAATTGGAGAGGGCGATCACCGCATCGACCGCAGACTTCTTATGTTTGGCGATTATAGCTGCCGCCTTATGCAGCCCGTCCCGGGCAAGAGTCTTATTTATAAGAGCATCGAGAAGTCCCGACTTTCTTAACTCGTTGAGTGCCCTGTCACCAAAGGCGCTGAGCCAGAGTTCCTCGGGAGGCTCTGAACCGTGGCTCCCTGTAGCGGGGAATTCCAGGTAGACAATTTTTTTTGCGTATACTTTGCCGATCTCGGCTGTCAGAAGCGCTATGTCCCTGAGCCTTTCCCTTCTGCAGTGTTCCTCCTGTCCGACAGTTTCTGAGGCTGAAAGGATATCGGTAAACACCAGCACCCGCTCATGGCGCTTTACGCCGAGGTTAAATGTGTAAATGGATCTAAGTGCGGCGGTGATCATGCAAAGGCCAATTCCATCTGTTCGAGCAGCTTTCCAGGAAATTCTATTGGATACTTGTTGTCGAAGCACGCCGTGCAAAAATCACGGGGATTCGGAAGGATGTTTTTTAAGCCGTCTATGCTTAAATAAGAAAGGCTGTCAGCGGTTATATATTTTCTTATCTCTTCGGTCAGGTGGCTTGAGGCGATGAGTTCGTATCGCGTCGGCGTATCTATCCCGTAAAAGCAGGGGCCTACTGTCGGAGGGGAGCAGATTCTCATATGCACCTCTTTTGCGCCCCCGACCTCCCTGAGCATTTTTACTATCTTCTTGCTCGTAGTGCCCCGGACAATGGAATCGTCGACCACTACCACCCGCTTCCCCTGAAGGAGGTCCCGCACCGGGTTGAGCTTTATTTTTACGCCAAAATGCCGGATGCTCTGTTTGGGCTCAATAAAGGTCCTCCCTATGTAGTGGTTTCGTATGAGACCGAAATCAAAAGGTATACCTGATTGCTCTGCAAACCCGATTGCCGAAGGCACTCCGGAATCGGGAACAGGCACTACAATATCGGCATCGATATGCGATTCCAGCGCAAGTTGTTTGCCCAGCGTCTTGCGCACGGTGTTCACGCATGAATGGTTGAAAATATAGCTGTCCGGCCGCGAAAAATAGATAAACTCAAAAACACAATAGGCCTTTTGGGGACTTTGCAGCGCCCTCAGGGAACGCAGGCCGTTCTTGTCTATTATGACCAGTTCACCGGGCTCAACGTCTCTTATATATTCAGCGCCGATGAGGTCAAACGCACAGGTCTCCGAGGCAACAACATATGCGCCGTCCACGGTGCCGATCGAAAGTGGTCTTACGCCGTAGGGGTCCCGCGCAACTATCAGTTCAGACTCTCTGAGGAACAGGAGGCTGTATGCCCCGCTTACGGTGCGAAGCGCTTCAATAATGCGCTCGTACGGGTCCTCGTGCTTTGACCGTGCAATCAGGTGCAGGATCACCTCGCTGTCTGATGATGACTGGAAGATCGATCCTTCAGCCTCCAGTGCCGACCTTACCTGTTCCGCGTTAACAAGGTTGCCGTTGTGCGCGAGGGCTATGGAGCCCAGTGCGTAGTTTGCTATGAGGGGTTGGACATTCTTAATCCCGCCGCCGCCTGCAGTGGAATACCGGTTATGACCTATGGCAATTGAACCCGGAAGTCGTTTCAGCCTTTTCTCGCTGAAGATGTCGGCGACGAGGCCGAGCGACTTTTCGATATGGATGGTCTTTCCGTCTGAGGAGCAAATGCCGGCCCCTTCCTGGCCGCGGTGCTGCAGGGCGTAGAGTCCCAGATAGGCGAGATTGGCCGCTTCAGGATGGTTAAAAACGCCGAATATGCCGCATTCTTCATGAATATCATGAAGTAGGAGGGTGGGAGTCCTGCAACATCCTTGTTTCATACAGTCATGCTCTCTTCAATCCTGTCACACAAGCGGCATAGCGGCATTAGAGAAAACATACGGCGCTCATTTATAATAAAGTTACAGCAGCTTTGCCGGAGGCGTCTTAAAACCATTAAGCCCCAAAACAACTGCTATACTTATATTAGCATAAACACATGGGTGATTTTAAATTACAGACCAGCTTTACTCCGAAAGGAGACCAGCCGAAGGCCATAGATGAACTGACCGAAGGGGTAATTAAGGACCTCACGCATCAGGTCCTCTTGGGTGTTACCGGCTCGGGCAAGACGTTTACTGTTGCACATGTAATCGCCAATCTCAACAAACCTGCTCTCATCATTGCTCACAACAAGGCGTTGGCAGCGCAGCTGTACGGGGAATTCAAAGAGCTGTTCCCGGAGAATGCCGTTGAGTTTTTCGTGAGCTATTATGACTATTATCAGCCTGAAGCATATATCCCCTCCACGGACACTTATATAGAGAAGGATTCCATGATAAATGACGATATAGACAGGCTCAGGCATTCAGCTACAATGTCTATTCTCGAAAGGACCGACGTCATTGTTGTGGCTTCGGTCTCGTGCATTTACGGCATTGGCTCACCGGAAGACTATCTCAGCATGCATATATTTATCGAGGAGGGCATGAGGATCAGGAGGGACGACCTTTTACGGCAGCTTGTGGACATACTTTACGTCCGTTCAGACGCCGACTTCAAGCGTGGTAATTTCAGGGTGCGCGGAGATATGGTTGAAGTATATCCCGCATTTTCCCGGGACAAAGCAGTAAGGATAGATTTTTTCGGAGATGATATCGAAGCGATTTATGAATTCGATACTCTGACCGGCAACCGGATAAACAGGATGCGCAAACTTACCCTCTACCCGAACAGCCACTGGATAACCCCTGAAGCTAAATTAAAAAAAGCCTTCAAAGGCATCGAGAAAGAGCTGGAGGAAAGGACAAGGTTTTTCAGGAACGAGGGTGACATCGCCTTTGCCCAGAGGATTGAGCAGCGGACCCGCTTCGATCTCGAAATGCTCAAAGAGTTCGGCTATTGCCATGGCATTGAAAACTATTCGAGGCACCTTAGCGGAAGGCTTCCGGGAGAACCCCCTTATACGCTGATCGATTACCTGATCAGCGGACCGTCCAAAGGCGATTTTCTGATGATAATAGATGAATCTCATGCCACTATCCCGCAGATTGGCGGCATGTACGAAGGAGACCGCTCCAGAAAACAAACATTGGTGGATTACGGGTTCCGTCTCCCTTCTGCCCTGGACAACAGGCCGTTTCGGTTTGACGAGTTTGAACTCCGCATGCGGCAGACTATTTATGTGTCGGCAACACCAAGTAATTATGAGCTCGGGAAGTCCGGCGGCAGAGTGGTGGAGCAGGTCATTCGGCCGACAGGTCTGATGGACCCTAAAATGACAGTCAGGCCTGCGGGAGGACAGGTTGACGACCTGCTGGGAGAGATACGGAAAAGGGCTGCAAAGGGAGAGAGGATACTGGTTACCTCGCTGACGAAGAAAATGGCTGAAGACCTTGCCGATTATTACACTGAAATCGGCGTTCGGGCCCGGTATCTCCATTCCGACATAGACACACTCCAAAGAATAGAAATTCTGCGGGACCTCCGCCTGGGCGTTTTTGATGTGCTGATAGGTGTAAATCTGCTTAGAGAGGGACTGGACCTTCCGGAGGTTTCGCTTGTCGCCATATTCGATGCCGACAAGGAGGGATTCCTGAGGTCCGAGCGGTCGATAATCCAGACCGCAGGCCGTGCCGCACGAAACATTAATGGATCGGTGCTGCTCTATGCAGATACGATAACACGCTCCATGAAGAAGGCCATTGATGAGACCGAGCGAAGAAGGAAACTGCAGGCGGATTACAATAAAAAAATGAAAATCACCCCGGAAACAATAAAAAGCAGTATTAAGGATATACTGGGCTCGATCTATGAGTCTGATTATTATACAGTTGCTGCCGCAGCCGAAGAGACGCCGGATTACGACCTGAACGAGGATGCGGTCAAGAAGCTGGAAGCGGAGATGAAAGAGGCGGCCAAAAAACTCGACTTTGAACGCGCAGCGGAACTCAGGGATAAGATCAAACGACTAAGGGATAAGATACTAATGTCCGGAGCAGGCGGCAGATAAAGGCGCTATTTAAGTCTCTTTGAAATTGCCCTGAATTCCTCTGTTCCCGCGGCCTTGAGCAATTGAAACAGTACTGTCTCGGTGCAGGTGACAATGGCCCCGGCGTCACGCATGAATTCAGTGCCGGTCTCCCAGTTCTCTTTAGTCCTCGAACACACGGCGTCCCGGACAACATGCACATTAAAACCCCGATCCAGGAGGTCGACGCATGTTTGAAGGATGCATACATGAGTTTCCATGCCGGCCAGCAAGACTGTTTTCCTGTTGAGCGCTTTTAGTGCATTCAGGAAGGCAGGTTCACCGCAACAACTGAAGGCCAGCTTTTCGACAGGCTGATAGACAGAAAGCGCGTCCCGTATTTCGCCTACCGTCTGTCCGAGTCCTTTTGGATACTGCTCCGTCAGTAAAATGGGAATATTCTGCATCTTTGCGAGTTCGATCAGGTGCAGGCAATTATTAATAACGGCATCCCTCATTTTCATGGTCACCGCAAGCCTCTCCTGGATGTCGACTATAAGCAGAACGCTTTCCTTTTTGTCAGGGAAATAATTAATCATGCTGTCCTCCGGCTATACAAAGAATTTCATTTATAATATAGCAGAAATAGCAGTCCATATTATAGCCACCACTTTTCATTTGTTATAATAGAATCCTATGAAAGATAAAAAAGTCCCGACACGCCTCCGTTTCCCGGACGAAGAGAAGCTGATGCCGTGGCTTCCCCTGATTTTGGACGCCTTCGCCATTGTTGACAAAGGCCTGTCAGCCGCTATCCGGGAGCATGAGAAGAAATTCAAAACCAAACTGGCTTGCAAAAAAGGTTGCGGTTCATGCTGCCGCACTCATAGTGACATCCCTCTCTATCCTTTGGAAATGGTCGGAATTTACTGGTATACCATCGAGAAGTTAGGACAGCCTTTGCGCGGCATTTTAAAAAAACAACTTCTGGAGCACCGTAAAGGCAGCCCCTGCCCTTTTCAGGTGGACAACGCATGCGCCATTCATATTTTTCGTCCCATAGCGTGCAGGCAGTTTAATGTCTTCGCTGCGCCTTGCACAGAAGGCGAAGACCCATACTATACGCGAAGGAAAGATGTCCTGACACCATCCGAAAAGTCCACTAACGAGGCAATCAGGGTAATGCTGCCTTTTTACGGAGTTACTGATGAAGCAGCTAAAGCCCGTTCCGTTAAATCAGGAGCAATTCATACCCAGGCCCGTGTTCTTCAGGCATGCGACTGGAAAGAACTCGCTATCAGAATAAATAACTTACACACTGATTAGTTGGGAATACTTTGAGAAACGAACTCACAGGCCCTTGATATGGCCTCTGCAAGGGGGGTTGAGCCCATATCTATGACCAGCTCCGGGCTCAACGGTTCTTCATAGGGGGCCCGCAGACCCGGCACCGGCGAGCCGGCCTTGCCTGTTGCATAAATGTTTTTTGGAGCCCCATGGGTATCGCTGCGGCATGCCTCCCTTTCAACACATACAGACAGAGGGCATTTCAGGTAGATTTCGATGAAATGCGGGATTAATTGACGCGCTGCCTCCCGCCATTTTCTCATATTTCCGGTTGCATCGATTATAACTGAATGCCCCAGCGCTGACAGAGTCATTGCAGTAAAGACAATGGCCCTGTAGACAATATCTCTCTCTGCATCGGTATAGGCGGGGTCAGGTGTGACTATTTTCCTCAGTTCGTCCATCCGAAGAATGACGAACTCAGGGAATCTTTTTTTGATACCGTCGGTCAGGCTGCTCTTGCCGCTTCCCGGCAAGCCGGTAATCCAGATAACGAAACCGCTCATGGCTAAAGCATACCACAGAGTCCGAATTTGTTGGGTGGAGCACTTAATTCCGTTTCCTGGGTTGCTGCTCTCTTGTTTCCTGGCAATCACGGCAGAGCAAAGCAAAAGGAATTACTTTCAGTCTTTCCATGCTAATTTCTTCACCGCATTCTTCGCAGCAGCCGTAACTTCCTTCATCGAGCCTTTTTAGTGCCAGCTCGATTTTCCTGATACTTTCCATCTGCGAATCGAACTGCCTGCAGCTCATATGCTCGAACTGATAGAATACCGAGCAGTCGCCCTCATCCTGTCCTGCGGCAATAGTCTGCCTGTTTTCACCGGACATGAAGTTTTTCATCACATCTGCATAATTTCTGATAATCTCAACTTTTTTCTCATGCAACATCTTTCTGAAGTTGTCCCTTGACGATTTCCCCTGCATATCCTCCCCCTTTTACTTCAAAAGCATTTTCGAAAAGCAGTGCGGCAGAACGCAGTACTTCAATTCATAAATACGGTATGCCTTAACTATACACACACATCATTAAAAGACAATTACAATCAGATTAAAAAATTGTTACAAGAAGTAACTCGGTGAATTTAAGAATTATTTTAATAAGGAGCGCATAATGTAATTGGAAGGGACTGGCAGGGGCAGGCTGTATTCACTTTTCATTTTTTCACTATTCACTATTTACGGTTTTGGGGCTGTATTGCCGTTTCAGCCATCTGCTGAGGCCGTCAAGTCCGGGGAAGAGGACCCTTTCGGTCACGTTTGCCTGGTCGAGCTTGTCGCGGATTTCCCATTTGAGCGCTGCCGGGATGATGATCTTACGCCATAAACCAGGATGTTTTTTCAACCAGCTGCACAAGACATCTGTCGGGCTGGACATTACGGAGAAGAGTGCGAACTGGTTCACTATTCTATCGTCGATCGACGGAGGCTCGAAAAAAACTACAAAATCATTTTTGCGGAGTTCGGCTAATTCTGCAAGTGATTTGACTGATTCCAAAAGCATTCCGACAGTGAATACGTTTGCTCCCTCGAGTTCCAGTTTCTTCCTCAGCTTCTTAGGGAGTTCCATCTGGGCTTTGACATAGTTGACTGCCCATATAGCGCCGTCGGTGTCAAACTTTTCAATATTTGCCGTGGCAAAATGGAGTGCGATGAACGGGGAATACGTCCAATCAAGGAGTCTTGTAGGCAGTCCGTAGTGCTGTGCCACTGAAAGCCAGTGCCATATTGAGTCGCTTTCAACCACGTCGCGGTGAGCGTACTTCCTGAAATTCCTGAGAAGGTGCCGCTCAAGCTCCGCGTATTTGCCCTGCAGACGTATTAACGTCGTCTCCAGCCTGTATGCGGAACTGGATAGGCCGCGAAAGGCGTAACGGGAACGAAAACGACCGAGTTCCGGGTTCCAGGAATCGTCGAAGAGTTGGTCCTGCAACTCGTTCCAGCAGCTGATTCTGACTTCTTTCACAGCCTCTGCGAGGCTTCGCTTATTTCTTTCCATAAATCACTAAAGCGGTTGACCCCTGTCTCGGCCTCTTTCAAAAATTCTATTTTGGATTTTCTTTCCTCTCTAAGGGTGTTCAGGTCGCGGATAAATATATTAAAAATATCATTGTAGGCAGAACGAAAATAGAGCATCGACTCGGACATGGATTGTTCCAGATTAGAGAGATAGTTTGTTATGTGAGACAACAATTGATTGTGCATACCTTCAATTTGCTCACAGGTAGCATCATCAAGCCCTTTTCTTACCACGAAAAGCGCCTTCTTCAGCTTTATTTCGTCGAAAGTGAAGTCCCCGGTTTTTAGGTTAAAAAAACCGAATGACAGCACCAAAAGAATAAATCCGAGGAGGCCCCTCTTTTTTACCAACCGGTCTTTAATAAGCGCCCGGGAAAAAATATCGTCAAGTTTTATTTTTACCGGAGGGAAGCAAAACCCGGTAAAGTCATCCGAAATCTTCGACAGAGGAAGGTCCTTGTTGTCGATCCTGTAATCCTTGTTTAGGTACTCATTAAGCATGGCAATCTTTTCATCCATCGCATGTCTGTATCCTTCAAGCGTATTATTTTTTTCGGTCACCTCTCGCGTCAGGTTCCCCTTATATTTGCCGAGGACCGGCGCATACAATTTCTCAATGACAGACTTGTCGATCGAGTAAATAATGCCGTCGGTCGCAGGTATCCTGCCGTTACGCTGGAAAACCAGGAGTTCCTCGCCTGTCAAAGATTTAAAAATTTTTGTCAATTGCCTTACACAACTTTCAAGTTGCATAGTAAGCACTTTACGGAGGGATTTTTGGGCCAGGCTCAGATCTTTTGCGATGTTCGCCAGAAGCGGCTCCACGGTGAGGCACTGCCCGGGCGACGGGATGACCGTTTCAACGAAGTGTGTTATCTCATGGATCATTCCTGCGAGCTCTATGTTGTCCTGCTCCAGGTTTTTAAGTAAATTATCTATAAAAATGGTCCGGAAATCATAGAGTTTGTTATTAATAATGGACATTTTATGATCCAAGAGTTCAATCTGGGCTTTTTCTATCGATATATAATTGATATAACGCATGAGCTGTTCGAATCCGCTCTTCTCCTTCAGGTCCTGCAAGGTCGCATCCTCTTTCCCGTGAAACCACCTCAAGTTTCTTATCTGGTTGTCAAGGAAAGAAAGCACGGTCATATCATCCTTGCCCTGATGCAGAAGCAGACACCGGTCAAGCTGCTCCCTGAGGTCTTTGCCGTCAACGGTATCCAGCCCGGCGCAGCCTTCGGTTTGGGGGGCCTTCAGCGCATAGAGATATTGCAGTGCTGAAAGACCGAAAATAACGATGCCCTTGTACCCCAGCTCTTTGAGCTTCGTCCTCAGAAAATCAATGAACCTCAAACCGGATTTCTTCTCTTCACTCAAATACATAAGGTCGAGTTTGTTGACAACAACTATGAACGAATAGAATTTCCGGTGCTCTTCAAAAACCCGTTTTATGTCTCTGAGAAACTCTTCCTCACTGGTTGTTAGGTATTTGGAATAGTCGATTATAAAGAGGATGACGTCAGCCTCCTGAATCCATTTGTAGACGATCTCTCTGTGATGACTCCCCGCGAGGTCCGGGCCGGGAGTATCGATAATGGTGTAAGGAAAGTTGCCGTTTTGCCTGGGCACATACCTTATGTTCATGGCATCATCAGGGTTATCGAGCTCAGTGCCTGTATGAATATTCCTGAATTCTCTCAGGACATATTGCTTCAGCGAGGCAGGGCTGTCGAAAGAGGTGGTATTATTTTTATAATAGAGAGAAATATTGCCGTCTTTGCTCTTTTTGTATAGACAGGTCGTGAATGTCGGGAGTTCGATGCTTGTCGGAGTGTAATCATCTCCCAGGAGGCAATTAACAACAGCGCTTTTCCCCGACTTTTTCAGCGCCATGACCGCAACCTTCAGGTCTTTCACCTGCATTTCCCTGATAGTTTCCCCGATACTGGATAGCGTGAAGAGGATGGTATTTTTATGTTCCCTCATGGAATCGTCGACGCGTGAATGGTATATCGAGGACCAGGCTTCCTCAATAACGCGCAGCAAATCCTCAAAGCTTTTTAAAAAGAGCTCCATTCTTCGAATCGCGGCTTCTTCGTTTTGCAGCATCACTTCAATATCGATATCAAGGTATAACAGTTGCTGAATGATCTCACTCAGCAACTCCTTATCGTCCGTTTCCAGGATAAACCGGTACTGTGCCAGCTTATCTTCGTCCACATAGCGGACCAGTTCACTCAAGTATTCAGGTCTTAGCAGGACGTCGCCCGTAGATTTGTCTTTGATAAAGGCCTTGCAGCCGAATGAGAGCTCTCTTGCGACCCTTATTTTGTGGATGGATTTCCCATCTAACCCCGCATTGTCTATGAATTGGAAAAGTGGAACGGGTCCATGAACAAGAATTTTTTTGTCGACAAGGGACAGAATGCCCTGTGCTGAGAAACTATCAGGCGTGTAGGAGGCGCTATCGATTTTGACTACATCCAAATTCCCTGTCCCCGGAGAAGCTCCCCCGCACCATTAGATAATATAATGTCGCTTTCTGGTTTTATTATCTGTTTCAGCATGGTTCCAACCGAGAATCATATTTTCATTTATGCCTCATTTAAACTGTAACATATGCTGAAAAATGTTTTCCAGCAATGACCCGCCACCAATTTTATACTTGACGATGTTTAGCGATCTTGTTAATATTTCATATACGAAACACTTAATATAAATTAAGGAGGCAGGAATGGCACCGAAGAAACCAGTTGCGAAGAAAGCGGCAACAAAAAAGGCTACTGCAAAGAAACCGGCTCCAAAGAAAACCGTTGCAAAGAAGCCGGCTGCAAAGAAAGCAAAGGTGAAGAGGGCGCCGAATCCGGCCTTCATGAAGGCCATGAATATCAGCCCTGCTCTGGCCAAGGTTGTGGGAAGCAAGCCGCTCCCCAGGACAGAGGTTGTCAAGAAGTTGTGGGAGTACATAAAGAAGAACAAGCTGCAGGATTCAGTTAATAAGAGGAACATCAACGCCGACGGAAACCTTAAGGACGTGTTCGGGGGGAAGGGTACCGTCACAATGTTCGAGATGACCAAGTTGGTCAACAAGCATTTAAGTTAAGCCAAGCTTTCCGGTCCGGATCGAGAAAGGCGGTATACAGGGTTGCGTGTACTGCCTTTCTTAGCTTTATGGGGCATCAAATATTTTATTATCTGCGAAACATTAAGCTAAATGAGATAACTCTGCAAAAAAAGACTATAATAGTCATCTTTTAGGTTATAACTCCCTTTTCAGCGCCTTTTCCGGCAAACCCGGGGATTGTGAAGTCCTTTTCGAGCGAATAAAATATAGTTATGAAAGGGGGTATATGACATGACAAGTGCGAGAGAATTAGTCAGAAGCGAGAGATCGAGGAAGATTATGCCTTTTGATGAAATTGAAAGATGGTTTGAGGACATGTGGTCGGGGCCGTCTACGCTTCTTGCTTCGTCGTTATGGCCCGCTGGCCGGCTCACAGAACTGGGGGCGTTTTCTCCTTCTGTTGATATGTTCATAGACGGCAGCGAGCTGGTGCTCAAGGCTGATCTGCCCGGTGTCAGAAAGGAAGATGTCGAGATCGATATTGCCGACAATATGCTGACAATCTCGGGCGAGAAGAAGGTAGAAGAGAAGGCTGGTGACGGCTCCTGCTACAGCTTCGAGAGGTCTTATGGCAGCTTCAGGCGAAGTTTTGAGCTGCCTGAGGGCACGGACACGGACAAAGTGAAGGCGCATCTCGAAAATGGTGTCCTTGAGTTAAGAATCCCGAAAACGGAAAATATTGAAAGCAAGACAAAGAAGATCACGATTAGCTGATTCGATTGCTCCCCGGAAGGTTCCTCCGGGGAGTTCTTTATCAACATTGACTAAGATAATCCTTAAACGGTACAATTTTTCATGCAGCACGCGCATTTTGTCTCTCTCCACTTGCATACTGAGTACAGCCTTCTGGACGGTGCAATAAAAATAGATGAGCTTATTGACCAGGCCGTAGCCTATAAAATGCCTGCCTTGGCCATCACCGATCACGGGAACCTGTGCGGTGCTGTCGATTTTTATAAGAAGGCAGTAAAAAAGGGCATAAAACCTATTATAGGTTGTGAGGTATATGTCGCTCCAGGGAGCCGCTTTGACAGGGCCAAAACAAATCTGGACAGCAATCTGGCTGAAGAAGCAGCCTTTCACCTGATTCTCCTTGCACGGGACAGCGCCGGCTATAAGAACCTGACCACTCTTGTTACAAAGGCCTATCTTGACGGCTTCTATTACAAGCCGAGGATCGATAAAGATATTCTTGAGCAATACAGCGGCGGTCTTATAGGCTTAAGCGCGTGCCTCAAGGGCGAGGTCCCTTATTATCTAAGGTACGGCAATCAGGACAAGGCGCGCGAAGCAGCATTACGGTACAAGCATATCCTGGGCCCTGAGAATTTTTATTTAGAGATCCAGTCTAACGGCCTTCCCGAACAGGATGCGGTCAACAGACAGCTGATCGAACTCGCGAGTGAACTTCATATCCCCCTCGTTGCCACGAATGACTGCCATTACCTGAAAAAAGAGGACGCGCGCGCCCATGATATTCTCCTTTGCATTCAGACCGGGAAGACCGTAAAGGATGTGAAACGGCTTAAAATGGCAACTGATGAATTTTATTTTAAATCTCCCGAAGAAATGACAAAAGCATTCAGTGAAGTGCCCGAGGCCATAGACAACACACGGCTGATTGCAGAGCGGTGCAATCTTGAATTCACTTTAGGCAGGAACTTGCTGCCCAGATACGAGCCGCCTGAAGGGACAACTCCCGACAAATACCTTGAAGCGCTTGCTGCAAAGGGGCTTCAGGCGAAGATGAAGGACGAAGTCCCCATGCAATATGGAGACCGCCTTGCCATGGAGCTTAATGTAATAAAAAAGATGGGATATGCCTCTTATTTTCTTATTGTCTGGGATTTTATCAGTTATGCGCGCAGCCGCGACATCCCTGTAGGACCGGGCAGGGGGTCTGCAGCAGGCAGCCTTGTCGCCTACTGCCTTGATATCACCGAGATCGATCCTATCAAATACAATCTTCTTTTTGAGCGCTTCCTCAATCCTGAGAGGATCAGCATGCCGGATATAGATGTGGATTTTTGCAAGGACAGGCGGCAGGAAGTAATAGATTATGTCGCAGGAAAATACGGGGATGACCACGTGGCCCAAATTATTACCTTCGGCACGATGGCGGCAAAGGCGGCAATCCGCGACGTAGGCAGAGTGCTCGACATCCCCTATGCGGAAGTGGACCGCATTGCTAAACTTGTCCCGGCCAACAATGTAACTATCAATGAGGCGATCAAACTGGAGCCGCAGTTAAAGGAACTGTACAACAACAATCAGACCGTAAAAGAGCTGTTGGATATTGCAATGAGACTCGAAGGGCTTTCCCGCCACGCCTCCACGCATGCAGCCGGTGTAGTAATTGCTCCGGAGCCGCTGACCGACTTCACCGCTCTGTATAAAAACCCCTCGGAAAGCACAGTTACCACACAGTTCGATATGGGAGCGATTGAAAGCGTGGGCCTGCTGAAATTCGATTTCCTGGGGTTGAAGACACTGACTGTTCTGAATAAGGCAGTAGAATACATAAAACAGCAGGGCAAGCAGTTAATTCTCTCTGAAATACTGCTCGATGATGAAGCAACATATAAGCTCCTCAGCTCCGGCGAGTCCACCGGCATTTTCCAGCTTGAAAGCGATGGAATGCGGGACATTCTTGTAAAGATGCAGCCGAACCGTTTTGAAGACCTCATCGCCCTTGTTGCCTTATACCGGCCAGGCCCCATAGGGAGCGGCATGATAGATGATTTTATAAAAAGGAAGCGGGGAGAAACAGAGGTCGAATATGAACTGCCTCAGTTGAAAGCGATTCTCGATGAGACATACGGGGTCATTCTTTATCAGGAGCAGGTCATGAGAATTGCAAATATAATAGCGAACTTTTCCCTGGGACAGGCAGACCTGCTGAGGAGGGCCATGGGCAAGAAGAAGCCCGAGGAAATGGAAAAGCAGAAAGAATCCTTTATCAGCGGGGCCGTTGCCAACGGTGTTCCTGAGAGAAAGGCTGCGCGGCTCTTCGAGCTGATGGCTTTTTTTGCCGAGTACGGCTTTAACAAATCTCATTCTGCCGCTTATGCCTATCTTGCCTACCAGACAGCATATCTGAAGGCCCACTATCCGGTGGAGTTCATGACGGCGAACCTGAGTGTGGATATGGGTGACACCAACAAGGTGGTGAAGCTTATCAACGAATGCAGGAGCATGGCAATAGAGATATTGCCGCCGGACATTAATATGAGCGAACGCGAATTCAAGATCTTCGGCAATTTGGTCCGTTTCGGCCTTGAAGCAGTCAAAGGCGTAGGCTCTGCGGCTATTGAAGTGATGCTCAAGGAACGGCAGAACAGCGCTTTCACGTCATTCGGAGATTTCCTGAAACGCATCGACAATAGGCGGGTGAACAAGAAGGTCATTGAAAGCCTTATCAAGGCAGGGGCTTTCGATTCGCTTTATAAGGGAGCCCGTGAAGCATCCTCAGATTGGGCCAGGGCAAAAGCTATGGAGACGTTCTCCTCTCCTTTGGGGGCGGACGCCCTCGGGCCCGGACTTTTTGGAGAGGCCGATTTACCTGACGACATGCTGCAGCCCTGGGATGAAAGAACGCTGCTCCAGTATGAGAAAGAAGCCCTCGGCTTTTATATTTCAGGCCATCCTCTGTCCCGGTACCGGAAGATGCGAACTCTTAAAGACGTTAACAGGATTTCCGATATTGCGGACAAGGAGGACAGGGCCGACATCTGCGTTGCAGGCATCATCAGCGATATAAAGAGCAAGGCGCGGGAGAAAGGTGTTACTGCATTTCTCTTGATCGAGGATGAAACAGGAAGCGGCGATATACTTGTGTACCCTGCCCTGTACAAGGAGTTTGCGCCGATCCTGAAAAAAGGGAATGTGGTGATGGTGCGCGGTCAGGTGTACAAAGGGGAAAAAGGGGGCAAAATTATGGCCAGGGAGATCCGGGATGTGACTGATATGGAGGCCGATGTAAAATACGAGGTTTCAGTCAAATGCGACACTTCCGCTGCGATGAATGAAAGGTTCCGGAAAATAAGAAAGTTAATGGATTTTGACTCGAACGGAAAGGGCCGCATATCAGTATCTTTCAGGTTTTATCTTCCCGAATATTGTGTTATCATAGCATCTCAACTACAGCCGCGAGGTAATTTTTTGGCAGAAGTAGAGCGGATTACGGGTGGCGTGGTGAAAGTATATTAAAGCAGGTTATAGGTCATAGGCTATGGGTCATGGGAAAGACTCTGAAAAAAAACATGCCTATTACCCATTACCTATGACCTATAACCGGGGGCAGTTATGAATTACTACCTTGATTTTGAAAAGCCGCTTGAAGAGCTTGAAGCAAAAATCGATGAACTTAAAAAGCTTTCCGACGGCACCGAAATAGATATCGCCTCCGAGATAAAGCGCCTCGAAAAAAAAGCCAGGGAATTACGGTCGGATATTTTTTCACATCTTAGTCCCTGGCAGAAAAACATGATTGCGCGGCATCCGGAACGTCCGTATACGCTCGATTACATTAACCTGATTGTACAGGATTTTATTGAACTGCACGGTGACAGGAGGTTCGGTGATGACCCTGCAATTGTCGGCGGCATCGGGAAAATCAACGGCAACCGGGTGGTAGTTATAGGACACCAGAAAGGCAGAGGAACAAAGGAAAGGATTTTCAGGAATTTCGGACAGCCCCATCCCGAAGGGTACAGGAAGACTTTAAGGCTGATGCGACTGGCTGAGCGGTTCAGGAGACCGGTGGTCACCTTTATCGATACGCAGGGAGCATACCCGGGCATGGGTGCGGAAAAAAGAGGCCAGGCAGAGGCCATTGCCGTCAATCTGATGGAGATGTCCAGGCTCAAGGTGCCGATAATTTCAATCGTTATAGGTGAGGGCGGCAGCGGCGGCGCCCTTGCACTGAGTGTTGCAGACCGGCTCTGCATGCTGGAGCACTCAGTCTATTCCGTTATCTCTCCGGAGGGGTGCGCAGCCATTCTCTGGAAGAGACATGGCGACCTTTCATCAGACGACTTTTCGAGGGCGGCCAACGCCCTTAAGGTCACGGCACAGGATCTGAAGGCGTTCAAAATAATAGATGAGATCATCCCGGAACCGTTGGGCGGGGCCCACAGGGACCCTGAGGCCGTTGCAAAACGCGTGGCCGAGTATATTACAAAATCACTCGACGCCGTTAAATCGAAAACCCCGGGAAAACTTGTCGAAGAGCGGTACAAGAAAATAAGGAAAATCGGAAGTTTGAGGGTCAGTCAAACAGAGCAGTAACGAAATCGGATGGGTTGAAATCCTTTAGGTCATCCACGCCTTCGCCAACGCCTATAAGCCTGACCGGAATCTCAAGTTCTTTCTTTATCGCAAAGATTATGCCGCCTTTTGCTGTTCCGTCCAGCTTTGTAAGGGCAATACCGGTGACTCCTACTGCTTCGTTAAATATGCGTGCCTGCCTGAGCGCATTCTGTCCTGTCGTGGCATCTACTACGAGGAGAATTTCCTGTGGGGCATCGTGCATCGCTTTCTTGATGACGCGGTTTATTTTTTTCAGCTCTTCCATAAGCTGGCTTTTGGTATGCAGCCTTCCCGCAGTATCGATGAGGGCCACATCGGTCCGGCGGGCCTTCGCCGCCTCAACGGCATCGAAAGCGACAGAGGCGGGGTCTGAGCCGCTCTGATGTTTTATGATATCAGCGCCGGCGCGTTGGGCCCAGATTTCGAGCTGCTCAATCGCTGCCGCCCTGAAGGTGTCTGCCGCAGCGATAAGCACAGAGTTTCCCTCAGAAATGAAACGTGAGGCAAGCTTCCCGATGGTAGTGGTCTTGCCGACACCATTGACACCAACGGTAAGGATGACAAAGGGCTTTTCGCCGAAAGTTACGAGCGGCTGATGAATTCCCAGCAGCGACACCATTTCGGACCTCAGGGCGTTTTTCACGTCTCCGGGCGTGCGCATCTCGCCGGAGGTTACCTTCCCTCTGAGAAAGCCGGCTATTTCAGCAGAGGCCTCTGCACCGATATCAGACGTTATGAGTATTTCTTCAATAGCATCAATGGCGGCGGCATCGACCGTACGGTTCAGCAGAACGGTTTCGACGCGCTCGACAAGATTCTTTTTTGTCTTCGAAAGACCTGATTTCAGTTTATCGAGTAGGCCCATAGCGAACATATGCGGCATGAGGGTGAGACTGAAGAACAAGCATGAATTAAACTGCCCTTCAGGGGTGAAGATTAACGGAGACGGCGTTCTTTTCTTTCGTCACATGGAATTTGGACGGCTTCAGGAGTTCAATCTTTACTGTAACCGTGCCCTTATTCTGTGTATCCTCATCGACCATGATGTCCCCTACGTACGATGAGGTAAACTTATATGATTTTTCCACTTTACTGCTCACGGGTTGTATTTTAAGTATGACCCACCTCTTGCCATCTATCATTTCGGTTGTTGCATCGTATTTTAAAGAACTGTCGATCCCGGGTATATTTAGTGTAATAACGGATTTCTTTTTGGACTCGACCAGTGATAGATTCTTGATATCAAGCTGGCGGTTTACTTTAGCCTTGGTCTCTTTTCCCCTCTTTTCTTTTTCCTTACATTCTCTTAATTCTTTGGCCTTTTCTTTTTTTGACTTTTTAGTCTGTTTTACAGTCGCCGCTGCCTTGGCCTGCCGTTTTTCGGCTGCAGCCGGTTTCTTTACTGAGACAGCCGGCTGAGGCTGAACAGGAGATGAAGGTGTGGAAGTTTTTGCAGCTGACGCCGTGATCGAAAAGGCCTCCGACTTGTTGTACTGCACTTCAACCACCGCGTTACCGTTAATGAATTCCGATGCAGGTATCTTGTTAGGCACGAGGGTCCCGCTTCCGGTAGTGGTGAGGAGCACGTCAGGGCCAACCAGGTTGTAATTCCTGATGACATGGTTAAGCTGATTATAGACAGTCACTTTCAGCTTGAATTTCTGGCCTGCCATTGCCGATTCCGGTGTCGTGACCTCGTACCGTTCAGGAACCGGAGATACTGCATGAATTGTCTCAGTCGAACCTTTTTCTCCTTTGACGCTATCGGCGGCGATGATGGACATGTCTTCTGCAATATCATACCGCAGGTCTACTTTTGCTTGTCCGTTAACGAACTCATAGGCCGGGATGGTGGAAGGGAAAGGCTTTAATCTGCCGGTCGAGGTGAGTGTCACGCCGCTGCCTACGGACCCGTAGTTCGACACTACATTGTTAAAGCGGTCCACGGCGACGATAGACACCTCAAAAGGCTCGCCTGCAATAACGTCTTTCGGAGAGAACAGTTTAAATGAATTCACGGGGCCGCTGTTTATTTCGATCTTATCGCTATTTCCGACACTGCCTGAAATCAGGTCCTTGGCTTCGATTTGGGCCATTCCGGATTTTTGTGACACAAGTAGAATAGAACCGGATCCATTCTTGATATCGGGTATCGAGGGCATATCGATTTTGAGGTCCGCATCGCCTTTAAAAATGAGGTTGATGTTTTTTCCGGGAATGGGGTCCAACACTGTGTTGCCGTATGCATCTTTTGCGATTATTCTCAAATCAAACGGCTCACCGGCCTGTGCGATGCGGGGTGATCTTATCACAAAGGAGGTCAGCTTATTCGGGAAGACAGTCAGGTCTTTTGAAACGATGGGAATGGGGCTCCCGCTTTCGCGGACAGCAAGAGTAAATGACTCGGCAACCTTGTCCGACATCGTGACAATCAGGGCCCCGTTTGCAAAGGATGATGACTTAAAGGACGCGGGCTTAACCACAGCTGATCCGGTTACCCATATCTGGAATTCTCTCTCAGTGTCGCCGAAATTAAAAAGCACATTATTGAAGGCATCTACTGCCTGCAGACTCAGGGTGGTATCTTCTCCGGCAACTATTTTTTCAGGAAGAGTGATATGAAAGTGATCGAATTTCCCGGGGTTTATAAGAATCTCTCCTGCAATTGAAAAAGATGGCGCAACTATGGTCAGGGTTATCAGCAATTGCAGAAAAATTAAGAGCTTTTGCATTCTTTGTAGCATATTTTAAAACCCCCTATAGTTATATTAATTTCTTGTCTATCATTTTTTTCCAAACGAAGTATATCATAAAATAATGCAAATAAGTATTTTCTCCTGATGTATTACATTAATGAGCAATATAGTATCATAACAGATTAAAATTTACCACTTATAAACTCAAGCCCAAATTCAACATCGAAAACAGCAAACCACAGCCAACGGTACCAACAGTAGGTGCCTTAGGCAGGCTGTTGGTACCGTTGGCTGTGGTTTGCTGGCGCATTCTCAACACCAATGTCCTTGATAAAATTGACGGTAATTTGGTAGTATTAACAATGCCTGGGGACACTGCAAAGGCCGGCATATTGCTGCGTGTAATAGCAAAGCTGGTTGATTTTATTATTATTGCTCTGGCGATAAAGGCGGTCCCTCAGGTTGGGTATATTGCCGGTCTCGCCTACCTTCTTATCAGTGATGGCCTTTTTGATGGAAGGAGCCTGGGGAAGAAGATAATTCGATTGAGAGTGATCTCGCCGGAGACCCGAAGTCAGGGTACTTTTAGGGATTCGATGGTGAGGAATATCACTTTTGCCTTGTCTCTCCTCCTGTACAAGATACCGCTGATCGGATGGTTTTTTGCACTGCTCATCACTGTGCTGGAGTTCCTGCTGATGCTGGGTAATGAGGAGGGCATGAGACTCGGCGATGATCTGGCGAACACCAAAGTCGTTGAAGGGTGATCAAATAAAACTTTGAATGTTGAATTCTGAATTAATGAAAGATACAATAATTCAACATTCAAAATTCAACATTCAAAATTGTTAAAGTTAAAGCGGGGGGTGGGAAGAGTGTTTATTCATAAAATACTGGGTATGTTTTCGAATGATCTTGCGATTGATCTGGGTACAGCAAATACACTTGTTTACATGAAGGGGAGGGGCATCATCTGCAACGAGGCTTCTGTTGTAGTGATCAGAAGAGACAACAAACTCCCTGTAGCGGTCGGGATAGAGGCAAAAGAAATGCTGGGAAAGACTCCCTCGAATATTCTTGCTATCAGGCCGATGAAAGACGGCGTCATTGCCGATTTTGACGCAACGGAAGTCATGCTTAAATATTTTATTACAAAGGCCCACAACCGGAAGAGCTTTGTATCCCCTCGTGTGATAATCGGCGTACCGTCCGGTATTACACAAGTGGAACAGCGCGCTGTCAAGGATGCCGCCCATGCTTCGGGAGCACGCGAGGTGTATCTTATAGAGGAGCCGATGGCAGCAGCGGTGGGGGTCGGTCTGCCCGTTGGTGAGCCGTCCGGCAATATGATAGTTGATATCGGCGGCGGCACTACCGATGTAGCTGTGATATCACTTGACGGAATTGTTTACAGCAAGGCGGTGCGGGTAGGCGGCGACAAGATGGACGAGGCAATTATGGCGTATATCAAGCGCAAATACAATCTCATGATAGGGGAGCGGACTTCCGAGCGGATAAAAATTGACCTTGGCTCTGCGTATCCTTCCAATAACACGGAGCCAATGGAGATCAAAGGAAGGGACCTTGTGTCAGGCATCCCGAAGGCGATCAACGTGACCGAGGATGAGATACGGGAAGCGCTTCAGGAGAGTATAGGGCTTATTCTGGATACAATCAAAGTCACGCTCGAGAACACGCCGCCTGAGCTTGCCGCCGATATTGTCGACAAGGGTATTGTTCTGGCGGGAGGAGGCGCTTTGTTGAAAGGGCTTGATATTCTGATCAGAGAACAGACAGGGGTGCCTGTGATTCTTCCCGACGATCCCCTTACTGCGGTGGTCAGGGGCTGCGGAATGATGCTGGATAAGCTGGAACTACTTCAGAAGGTTGCTATCAGCACTAATTAATGTCAAAGGGTAGAAAGAGACTGCTTATCCTGCTTGTCCTTGTCTCGGCAGCTGTTGCGCTAATGAGTTACCAGCACGATAAAAAGGCCTTTCCTTTTTTTGATGCAGTAATATCCTACCCGTATTATGCGCTCAATGAATTCACTGCGAACGCCGATATTACGATCAGAAGGATGCGGAATGCCTTTGAGGAAAATGAACAGCTCAGGAAAGAGGTGAGCCGACTCCTGCTCGAAAAACAACAATACAGGGAGACCCTTTTGGAAAACCAACGGCTTAAGGCTCTGCTGGCGTTTAAAGAGCGCGAGCCGAGATATTTAACGGCAGCCAGGGTCATAGGGCGGGGATCAGACAGGCTGCTTAACATAGTCATTCTTGATAAGGGTGGGAAAAGCGGTATAGAAAAGGGCATGGCGGTCATGACACCCCAGGGCCTTATAGGTAAAGTTTATTCAGTGCAGGATTCATTTTCGGACGTTTTGCTTTTGAAGGATTCCAACTTTTCAGTAGCGGTAAGACTGCAGAATAGCCGTCGCGAAGGTGTCGTGTCGGGGACGGGTTATGACTATTGTCTGCTGAAATATGTTCCTCCGGAGGAGGGCGTTGTAAAGGGAGAAGTGGTAATAACGTCGGGCTTTGACGGGATATTCCCCGAGGGTCTGCCGGTCGGCGTGGTCAGCAAAGTGAAAAAAGAAGGGATAGAATTTTTTCAATACATAGAGGTACAGCCTTTTCAGTCAAGCGACAAGCTGGAAGACGTGATTGTGCTGAAACAGGTGCTCTCTAAAAGTTAGGGCCTGCCAATGAATGCGCTGAAATGGATACTCCTTGCCGTGCTTGTTTTTCTGCTGCAGACGCAGAGCCCTTTTATAAGGGATTTCTCCAATCTCACCGTTATTCTTGTCTACTATTTCGGACTGAAAAGCCACCAGCGCAACTCAGACCGCGATTATTCCGGAAGCAAAGCAGAATTTGAGAGTGTAGTATTTGGGGTGATTATCGGCTTGATGGAAGACGTTATTTCCGGTTCCATAATCGGCCCCGGCATCCTGAGCAAGGGCCTCCTTGGGTTGATGACGCCGGTTGTTTTTACCGATATGATATTTAAATGGACACCGCTGTGGGGCGCCGTAATTGTTGTTATTTTTACGCTTTTAGATGGAACGGTGGTGGTCTGCTCCCGGATGATGTTTGCAGGGATTCATGTCACCGGCGCCTCACTTTTTCAGGTGATGTGTGTTCAGTCTGTTATGAACATCCCCTTTGGTATCCTGTTGCGGCCGTGAGTGGGCGGGACAAATAGCATGCGACAAAAGGAGGCCCTGACAATTTTCCATATGGGTATTCGGCATTGTACGCAGGTGTGTGCTTTATGAAGCTGACGAAAATAAAACTGGGATCTTATGTCATTGCCGCCGTCTTCTTTTTTTTCTGTTGTAAGCTTTGGCAGCTTCAGGTTATCGAAGGAGACAAGTACAGGGCCTTATCCGAGAGCAACAGGTTAAGGATTGTAAAAACTCCCGCCCCGAGAGGGATTATCTTTGACCGGAACGGGACTGCGCTGGTAAAGGACATCCCATTTTTCAGCGTATCTATAAGCCCTGAAAGCCTCAAGGTCCTCGACCTCGATGCCCTTGCTAAATTTCTCGGAGTGGAGAAGAGTGAGATTGAGGAGAAGTTGAACAGGAAAGACAACAGCCCGTTCATCCCCCTTAAGATAAAAGAGGGTCTGAGCTTTCCGGAGATTGCGCATGTCGAAGCCGGGAAATCCGATTTCCCGGGCCTTTTTGTCGAGACGGAGGTGGGCAGGGAATATCTCTTCGGCAAAGTCGGCGCCCACATTATCGGTTATCTGGGCAAGTTGACGCCCGCACAATTTGAAGACCCGGCTTACAGGAATTTTCCTCCGGATGCTCTCATCGGCCAGTGGGGCGTTGAGGAGGTATTTGATAAAGAATTGCGGGGCACTCCCGGTGAAAAGATGATAGAGGTCGATGCCCTCGGCAGGGAATTGCGGCTTATTCAGCAGAGGCCGTCGGTGAAGGGGCAGGACATTACCCTTAGCATCGATATTGACATCCAGAAAGCTTGCGAGGATGAGTTTAAGGACAAGGCCGGTGCATTAGTTGCGATAAAGCCTGATACGGGAGAGATACTTGCCCTGGAAAGTCTTCCATCGTTTGATCCAAATGAATTTTCAAGGGGCATACAATACCAGGATTGGGCGTCGCTCATGGAAGACAAGAAAAACCCTATGCTCAACCGGGCGCTTCAGAGTCAGTATCCGCCGGGATCGACCTTTAAAATAATCACGGCAACGGCGGCACTGGAAGAAGGCGCCATTGAACTGGACAAAAAGATCAACTGCACCGGGGGAATACACTATGGGAAATGGACCTTTGGATGCTGGAAAAAGGGCGGGCATGGTCTGATCGATTTCCATCGCGCAATTGTGGAATCGTGCGATACCTATTTTTACGAGGTAGGCAGGAGGCTGGGAATAGATAAGATACATAAATATGCAGTCGCCCTCGGCCTCGGCAAGGAGACGGGCCTCAACCTGATGATCAAAGAACGGCGCGGATTGATCCCCGATACTGAATGGAAGAGGCAGAAGCGGGGATTGCCCTGGTACCTTGGGGAAACATATAATGCTGCAATAGGACAGGGGTATGTTTCAGTAACTCCCATTCAGATGGCAAGGATGATGGCGACTTTTTCCAACGGAGGCACTGTTTATCCTCTCTCACTGATAAAGGGGGGGGGCAAGCCCATCGGGCAGATTGGAATCAAGCCTGAAACCATACAAACGATAAAGGAGGCGCTGGCAGGAGTGGTTAATGAACCCGCCGGCACAGGGCATGCCGCTCAGTCGCAGGCCGTTGTGATCGCCGGCAAGACCGGCACCGCGCAGGTTGTAGGAAAGCAGCGGGGGGTGTCAGGGGAAAAATATATGGACCATGCGTGGTTTGTAGGCTTCGCGCCTGTCGACAAACCACAGATAGCTGTCTCGGTTTTTGTGGAGCACGGAGGGCACGGCGGCTCTGCAGCAGGGCCGATTGCCAAAAGTGCCATCGAGGCGTATCTTATAAAACATAAACCTTCTGAACCCGGCGCTCCGCTGTCTGCTCCGGCCGGAGACAATTCCGATGTCCGGGAGAAAAAGGAAAATAGTCCGGAGGTCCCCGAATGATTGCAAAGCTCGACCGCCGCCTGATCAAGAATTTTGACTGGTTGACCTTCGGCCTGATTATTTGTCTGTCGTTGATCGGGATCGCAATGATTTACAGCGCAACGAGGCCGCCGGGAGGTGTAGGAGAGCACCCTGATTTTTACTCGAAGCAGATCATCTGGCTTATCATAAGTATAGCCGCACTTTTTGCCATGGTATTATTTGACTATAAGTGGCTGGACCGATATGCATACCAGATTTATGGCATCGGGCTTTTTCTGCTCGTCGCCGTTCTTATAGCAGGGAGATCGAGCATGGGGGCCAAACGGTGGTTGAGCATAGGCTTTTTTTCATTCCAGCCGTCGGAATTTTTTAGAATTGCGTTTGTTATCGGCCTTTCCGCATATCTTGCGGGCCGCAGCAATGGTTCCAGTGAGAAGATGTCGGCGAAGACCGTTGTTATGTTTGCGCTGCTCCCCCTGGCTTTGCTCATAAAACAGCCGGACCTGGGAACAGCCATTCTCATGATATCCTTATTCATAGTGCTGTCAATTTCAAAGGGCGTCAGCAAAAAAGTTATAACTGTAGTGCTGATAATCGGAATTGTTTCGGTTCCTTTCCTGGGTAACATATTTTGGCAGGGACTAAAGGATTATCAGAAAAACCGCCTTGTTGCTTTTATGGACCCTGATGTTGACCCATCAGGCATAGGGTACCATATTAACCAGTCCAAGATATCCATTGGTTCAGGTGGCATTTTAGGCAAGGGATACCTAAGGGGCACTCAGGGACCTCTCAGGTTTTTGCCTGAGAAGCATACGGATTTTATATTCGCCGTCTATGCCGAAGAAACCGGCTTTGTCGGCAGCTTTCTTCTTATGTGCATTTATTTATTGCTTTTCCTGCGCGGACTGGATACCGCATACCGCGCAAAAGATGAGTTTGGAAGGCTCATGGCGGTGGGCATAACAGCTATGTTCTTTGTCTACTACTGCGTTAATATCGGCATGACGCTCAGCGTAATGCCTGTTGTGGGCGTTCCTCTTCCGTTTGTCAGCTATGGCGGCACAGCGCTGTTGAGTAATTTTATTGCCGCGGGCTTACTGATAAATATCAGGACCCGAAGGTTTGAGTTGTTTTACCCGTCGTAAAAAACAGGTTAAGGCGGAGGTTAAGGTTAAGAAAAGAAAAAGCAAAATTTTCTAACAATAAATATTTTTTCGTCAAACCCTAAACTTCAACCTTAACCTAAACCTGTTCTCAGTGTGATAATATATACATTATCTTTTGTCCGGAGGGTATAACATGAGAATAATAGAAGGCGAACTACAGGCGAAGGGTTTAAAGTTCGGGATAATCGTCAGCAGGTTTAATGATTTTATCACGTCCCGGCTCCTGGAAGGGGCCACCGATGCACTTTTAAGACACGGCGCCAAAGATGATGATATTGAAGTGGTAAGGGTTCCGGGTGCTTTTGAAATCCCGCTTATTGCAAAAAAACTGGCATTAAAGGGGACCTTCCAGGCAGTGATATGCCTTGGAACGGTGATCAGGGGAGCGACCCCGCACTTTGATTATATAGTTTCAGAGGTTTCAAAAGGCATAGCCGCCGCCTCTCTTGAAACAGGGGTCCCCATCGCATTCGGAATTATCACCGCTGATACTATCGAGCAGGCGGTCGAGCGCGCAGGCGCCAAAGCAGGCAACAAGGGCTGGGATGCTGCGGTTACCGCAATAGAAATGGCGCAGGTAATGAAGAAAATAGGTTAAGGTCAAGGTTAAGGCTGGATTAATGAAAATTTTGGATCTCAAACTTAACCTCAACCTAAACCTGATCCTGTCTTAATTATGAAGAGAAGGAAAGCAAGAGAATATGCCTTACAGTTCTTGTACAGGATAGATTTCTTTGATGGCCCCGGAGGAGAGCCGGAGCGTTACACAAAACCAGGGGAACTCAAAGCCGAGCTCGAGTCGTTCTGGAAAGAGGCAGGCGATGCAGAGGAGGATGTAAAGTTATTTGCGGGTGACATTATAACGGGCACTATAATGCATCTTCAGGAAATAGATTCTGCAATTGTACGAATTGCCGAGAAATGGACGCTCCAGCGTATTGCAAGCATCGATAGAAATATTCTAAGGTTCGCCGCTTATGAACTATTATTCCGGAAAGACATCCCGAGCGCAGTGACCATAAACGAAGCCCTGGAGATCGCAAAAAAATATTCTACTGCCGAATCGGCATCTTTTATCAACGGCCTTCTTGACAGAATAGCCCGGGAATACGGAATGAAAAAGAGGGTTAGAGGATCGGAGGGATAGAGGGTTAGATTAGATCTGCCAACCCTCTATCCCTCTAACCTTCTATCCCTCTACTTTGCCGGTGAGTTCGTCGAAAAGCTCTCTGACGGAGACTACACGGTCGACACGGGCAGCATTGGTCCCTACAGTATAAAGCGGCTCCTCTTTATCAGGGTTGTAGCCTGCAGAGCTCAGGAGGCCGTTGCAAATGCAGAAATGATGTTCGTTGCTTTCTTTTGCAGGACAGATAGTGAAATTGCCGGCGCTGTCTTTAAGCAGCACATATCCTTTATCGCATTTCGGGGTTCTCAGCCGCTTAAGAGAAGAGACGTACATGGGTGATTGCCTGATTACCCTGAAGGGCAGGCCGCAGGGCGAACCCGGATCGTGGGCAACTATTATATCTTCCTCTTTTGCATTTACAACAGCGTTCTTGTAAGGCTCGGAAGCGCTGCTTTCCTCGGTCGCGAGGAAGCGCGTACCCATCTGGACTCCGTCCGCCCCCATTTCCATGAACATTACTATATCCGCGTATGTGTAAATGCCGCCCGCGACAATCACAGGAAAATCTCCGTGTTTTATTGCCAGGTCCTTGACAGGGGGCAGCAGATTAGCGAGAGTGTTTGATTCAAGGTCTACCTGCTCCATTTTAAAGCCCAGGTGCCCGCCGGCAAGAGGCCCTTCCAGTACGACTGCGTCCGGTCTGTAACCCAGCCTCTCCCATTTTTTGCATATGATGTCAAGTGCCCTTGTAGACGAGACAATCGGTATAAGGGCGGTATCCCCGGCAGGTTGGATTGCCGGCAGGGTCAGTGGCAGGCCGGCTCCGGAAATAATGGCGTCTGCTCCCGCATCGAGCGCTCCGCGCACCGAAGCATTGAAATCGTGCACAAGGGCTGCCATTATATTAATACCTGCAAAGCCTCCCGCAGCCTTTGAGAGAGAGACCTCTTCGTATGCCGCCTCATAGGTATTGAATTTCTTCCCGGTTCTTTTAGAAAGGATACGGTCGAGGCAGGCACTCGATACAATGCCTACACCTCCCTGCAAGGCGACCGCGCTTGCCAGCGGGGATAATGAAACACCAACACCCATCCCGCCCTGTATAATGGGTATCTTTATGGTTTTACCTTTTATGATAAGAGGCTGTAAAGGCGTTTTTGATTTCACAAAGCTCCTAATTTCTTTATTTTAACATAAGTACAATTATCACTGTTTATTCTATATGTCTACAGTTAATTTTCTCAACGTGTTATTTTCCCCTGGCTAAAACAGGCCGGCCCACTGCCGGATGGTGGAATTATTACAGCTTTCAGGTATAATAATCGGCATATGAAAAGACTTTTTTTAAAAAAGAAGTTGTCCGATCTTACTATAGAGGCTTTTGACGAAAAGCACGGACTTAAAAGAACGCTTGGACCCGTGAGCCTTGTCCTTCTGGGAATAGGCGTTATTATAGGCGCCGGTATTTTTGTGCTGACCGGCCATGCTGCCGCCCAGGTCGCAGGTCCGGCTATTGTGATATCCTTTATTATCTCCGGCATTGCCTGCGCATTTGCCGGTCTCTGTTACGCGGAATTCGCCTCAATGATCCCGATAGCCGGCAGCGCCTATACGTATGCCTACGCAACACTGGGACAGTTCGTAGCCTGGATAATCGGCTGGGACCTTATACTGGAATACACACTGGGTTCGACAACTGTTGCCATTGGGTGGTCGGGATACTTTGTCAGCTTTTTAAAGGACGTGGGTATCATTATTCCCAGTTTTCTTGCTTCGCCGCCTTTCAATTACGATATTGCCAGGCATTCATGGGTCTCTACCGGGGCCCTTTTTAATGCGCCGGCGATTATAGTGGTTGCTTTCATCACCATTATTCTGGTGCTCGGCATAAAGGAATCGGCAACATTGAATGCGGTTATAGTAGTCATTAAAGTGGCCATCATCCTCGCATTCATCGCAGTCGGCGTCTTCTATATAAAGCCTGCTCTCTGGCATCCATTTATCCCGCCCAACAAGGGGGAATTCGGCGTATTCGGGTTGAGCGGCGTAGTTAGAGGCGCAGGCGTCATCTTCTTTGCCTATATCGGCTTTGATGCGGTATCTACGCTTGCACAGGAAACCAAAAGGCCCCAGAAAGATATGCCTATAGGTATTCTGGGTAGCCTTTTTATCTGCACAGTGCTCTATGTAATCGTTTCACTAGTCTTGACAGGTGTCGTGCACTACTCTGAACTGAACGGTCCCGCGCCCTTTGCGGTGGCGCTTGATGCCATGGGGCTCCAATTTTTCTCACCTTTGCTTAAAGTGGGCGCTATTGCAGGTTTGACCTCAGTGATACTGGTGCTCCTCCTGGGCCAGACAAGGATTTTTTTCTCCATGGGCAGAGACCGTCTCCTTCCTCCTTTTGTCTCCAAGATCCACCCCGTGTTCAGAACGCCCTACATCATTACCCTTGTGACCGGAAGCGTCACTGCGGTGCTGGCTGCCCTCCTTCCGATCGGCATTGTGGGAGAACTCGTCAGCATAGGCACGCTCCTGGCGTTTGTGATTGTTTGCGCGGGTGTCCTCGTATTGAGGTTTACGCACCCCGACCTTAAAAGGATATTCAAGGCGCCCGGCGGACTGTGGACGCCAATCCTCGGCATTCTTTCATGTCTTTATCTGATGACAGGGCTTCCATTAGACACATGGATAAGGCTTGTTGTATGGCTTGTGCTGGGGCTTATAATCTATTTCACGTATGGCATCAAAAGGGCTTCTTCACTTCACCAGCCCTAATTCTTTTTTTATCCCGTCATAAGTGGTTTTATCTATGTCCAAAGCTTTCATCAAATCAGAAAGACTCGTTTCGAAAGGCTTTTCTACAGCGACGCATGCATCCGATGCAATGCAGTCTGCAACCATTACTGTATAGCAAAGCAGATCTTCATATGTGAGGGGATCGTCAGTTTTTGAGCGTATCTTTACCTTATCTTCGTGATGGTGTTTTATGACATGCTCGTAAATCTTCGGGAATCTCCATTTTGCAGCCAGGATACTTCCGATATTACAGTGGTTGAATCCAAGCAGGTCATCTTCGATTTCTATAAAAGGTCTCCCCTCTTTTTTCGCCATGCTCTTAATCTTTTTGTACTGCGCATTGGCATTGACTGAAAGAACGGTTTTCCCGATATCATGGATAAGACCCGCAACCAGCGCTTCTTCTCTTTTTAGACCCTTTATTTTTTGAGCGAGAAGGGCAGACGCTGAAGATACCGCAATTGAATGCCGCATCAATTCGGTGTCAAGATATTTGCCTGACAGTTCATTGGTCAATGAGATAATGGAAACAAGGGCCAGAAGGTTATCGAGCCCTACTATCATAATTGCATCCGAAAGTGTGTTTGCAGATTTTCCGGTTTTGTAAACTGGAGCGTTTGCTATCTTCAAAATAGATACTGTCAGGTTTTGGTCTTGCAATATGGTATTTTCAAATTCCCTGAGAGAAAACTTCCCGGCATCGAGCATCGAAAAAACCTTCATCGCAATTTCGGGCATGACCGGCATGTCGATATCATCGATCATTATTTTTTTAAACAGGTTGCTCATGTGTAAATATAGCATATTAGGGGAGGTAATCGTCAGGGCGCGGCAGTCAGAAAAATTATGGGCGCCTCGCAAATATTTCCCGCGCCATTTGCGCATCAATGGCGAATTCTGAATATCCTATGCGAAATATATAGGAAGGGAAGGTTTGCAAAACAAGGATACTGTTTCCCGGCAAGACGCCCATTGCCATTAGCTTCTGCATTTTTTTAGAGTCTTTTGTTTGTATAAAAGCTATTTCAACTTCTTCATTCGATTTGAACTCGGTCAACGGCAATACCCCAAGGTCCCCGCTTTTTCTGGCCTCGTAGCAACAATCGCCCGGAGGTATGGGTTTGCCATGTGGACAAGTTGAAGGATGGTTCAGCATTGTGCATACCTTTTCAGCCACGCCCTTTTTAAGGAGGTGTTCAAACTCGCATGCCTTTTCGTCTCCCTCCTCCCCCCTGATGCTGAGCACATCCATTATAAGGCGTTCTGCCAGACGGTGGCGCCGTATAGTTTTACGTCCTTCTTCTTTGCCGTCCGGACTAAAATAAATATGCCCTTCCTTTATCTCAATAAGCGTTTGAGTCGTAAGCTCCTTATAAGACGGGTCTGCCGGCTCAATGCCGATCTTTTCGGCTTCGGCAAAATCCGCGCCCTCTTCCTCAATGGCTATCCACATCGCTTCCAGTATCTCTTCAGCCTTTTCCGAAAGTTTCATAATTTCCTCCTAACCACAAAATTAACCACAGAGAACACAGACACAACCTAACCACGGAGGACACAGAGAAATACTCTGTGCACTCTGAAAGAGTTTATGGCGCTTTTTTATTTTATATATAAGAATTCCTCTGTGTCCTCTGTGGTTTTGTTGAGGTTTCATTTTTCCCCTCTTTTCCTGAAAAGCTTTTTTATCCTCTTCACCACTAAAGGCTCCGGAGGGTTTTCATAATTGCACCTGGGACATTTTACCATTTTGCATCCGGAAGTCATCGGGCAGTTTTTGCAACCTTTAATGCCCTCTTCCTCCTCAAACTCTAAGCCGCAAAAACCGCAGCGCATTATAGTATTCCAGTCATTAGAATAAATTTATTCAGAAGATATCCGCTTCCGAATGCCATAATGCTTACAAAAACCGCTATCAAGGATGCTGTTTTCATGCCGCGTTCCTTTTTCATGATGAGGAACTGGGCCACACATGGAATGAAAATGGTCAGTGTAACCGCCGCAACGGTCAGCTGTCGAGGATTAAGCAAGCCTTTTTCCTGAAGATCGAAAAGCCCTGCCGCGCCGTAATCCCGCCTGAAAAACCCGAAAATAAACGCGACAGCAGTTTCCCTGGGGAGCCCGATGGATGTCATGACAGGGCTCATGAGTGCCACAGCTTTTTCAAAGAGGTGGGTGATTTTCCCTAACCAAAGAAGCATGGAGATTAATATAAACAGCGGCAGTATCTCGAAAAAGTACCACTGCATTCTCGTATATGTTTTTGTCAGGATGTTTGACAACTGGGGCAGCCTGATCGGAGGCAGCTCCATATAAAATACCGGAGTTTCACCAGGCAGCACCCTTGCAGCGAGGAACCCAACCAGAAGGAAAATCAGGAGCAGGAATACGCTCCACACAAGCAAAGCCCCTTTTGCCTTGGATAAAAGGGCGAGGATAACCCCCAACTGCGCGGAGCAGGGAATGGCGAGCGCGAGCAGAAGCGTTGCAAGCACTCGTTCCCTCACTGTCTCGAGAGTCCTCGTCACCATCGTAGCCATGGTGTCGCAGCCGAAGCCGAGCACCATCGGTATCACGGCCCGCCCGGTCAGCCCGATCATTTTGAAAACCCTGTCCACAAGCAGGGCCAGCCTAGGGAAATAGCCGCTGTCTTCCAGTACTGAGAAGAAGAGGAAAAATGTGGACACAATGGGGAGTATGATGCCGATCGCATATCGTATTCCCAATGTAATAATGCCATAGTCTCCTACGAATAGTTCCTGCATGACCTTCCATGGGATCAAATGCTGAACTACGCCGGTAATCCACGGGTTGAAAAACCCTTCAAAAAACTTTTGTTCCACGAGGTCCACTATTGTGCCGGCGCCGAAAACGCCTACAAATTTATAGAGCCCGAAATAGAGTACGATTAAAAGGATCGGGATCCCTGTCAGTGGCCTGACCGTCAAGCGCGATATTCTTTCGTTCAGCGTTATTTTCCTTTTATCCGGAGCACTGAAAACATCCTTTATCAGCCCTTTTATGATCCTCCGCCTGTCCATAGAGAGGTCCTGATGGAAAGAAGTCCTGCGCTCAAATATCTTATCCTTAACCTTGCGTTCCATCATCTGATAGTCGGCCCCTTCGGTATCCTTTACCAATCGGGCAATCTCGTCGTCCCTTTGGAGGAGGAGTAGGGCAATAGATTTGGCAGAAAGCCTGTATCGGCCTTTGAGTAATGCTGCGATCTCCGCTACGTCGTTTTCAAGCCTTTTGTTGTAACTGAAAGCGGCATGTTTTTCAGAAGAGAAATTGACGACGGTTTCCCTTATTTCCTGGAGGCCCCTTTTTTTCACTGTTGCCGCGCTTATCACCGGAATGCCGAGTCTTTTCCCAAGGAGCGATATATCGATGCTGAGCCCCATACGCTCCGCTTCGTCCATGATATTGACCACCAGTATAACCGGAAGGCCCGCCTCGATCAGCTGGAGTGTCATGGGGAGCATACGTTCCAGGTTCCTTGCATCAAGGACATGAATAACAATATCGGGAGATTCCGTTAAAAGTATCTCTCTTGCCACACGTTCTTCTTCTGTTATCGGAAGGAGAGAATACATCCCCGGTGTATCAATGATCTCAAAAAGCTGTCCTTCGATTGTGACAGTGCCCCGTGTGACCTCGACCGAGGTCCCGGGATAATTGGATACTGTTACGTAGGCGCCGGTAAGTGCATTAAAGAGCACACTTTTCCCTACATTCGGGTTGCCTATGAGCGCCACTTTCTTTTTACATGATGGTGAATCGGATTGTGGTGAGTGACAGGATTTATTTTTTCTAAACAGACCCATTTGCAATTACCGCCTTATAGTCGGAATATTATTTTCAATATTAATATTCATTATCATTACAACTGCAATTCAAACGGCACAGGATTGCCTTCTGAATTATTTACACTGTTTGCAGATGCCGTATATCTCCAGCTTATGTCTGACTGGAATAAAATCGTTTGCTTCCGTGAGTTTTTCCTGAAGTTTTTCTATCTTATTGTCGTTGACCTCGATGAACCGCCCGCATTTTAAACATATAAGATGGTCATGATGCTTTTGCCCGAACTTAGGTTCATATCTGGTTTTTTGTTTGCCTATCTTTATTTCTTCAGCCAGTCCGCATTCACACAACAAGCACAAATTCCGGTGGACGGTTGCGTAACCTATGCCGGGATTCTTCATTCTTATTGCGGCAAACAGTTTTTCGACTGTTATATGTTTCTCAGCAGAAAAGAATGCATCGAGAATTACTTCTCTCTGCCGGGTATTGCGCAACCCCTTTTCTCTTATGTAGTTTCTGAAAATGTCTTTGGCGTCGTTTGCAATCATACCTGTTTTATCGATAATGATATCTGTTATCAACAGTAACAGAATATAATTAATTTGTCAATCCTCCCGCTGCCAAGCTCTGCGTGTGGTACAATTATACGGCGCGGGTCAGGAGAAACTTTACCGGCACTCACCGGATGCTCAGGAGAAATATGATGAAGCCAAAAAAAAATACGCGCTCTAAGTCGGCGGATGCCGCACTTGCAAGACCGGAGTTGTTTATCAACTGGCAGCTCAGCCAGCTTGAATTCAACTTTCGCGTTCTCGCGCAGGCGACCGATTTGGGTAATCCACTACTGGAAAGGCTGAAATTCCTCTGCATAACGGACACCAATCATGATGAATTCTTTGAAATAAAAGTGGCCGGCCTTAAACAGAAAATTGCCTCGGGATCAGTTCAGACAGGTCCCGACAACATTGCTCCGGCTGACATAATCAAGGAGATTGCTGTCCGCTCTCATGCGCTGGTTGCCGAGCAGTTCCGGGTTTTCAATGAAGTGATGGTCCCGGCTCTTTCTACGGAGGGAATACGGTTGCTGCCGAGGACGGAATGGACTGCCAGGCAAAGGGACTGGCTGCGCGCCCACGTTAATCATGTGATGCCTATACTGAGCCCGGTCGGCCTTGATCCCGCTCATCCCTTCCCGCGCATTCTCAACAAAGGGCTCAATTTTATTGTGGCCCTCAAAGGGAAAGACGCCTTTGGCCGAAAAGGCGGCATGGCGGTTGTTCAGGCCCCGAGATCCGTGCCGCGGGTAATCAAACTGCCACAAAATGAGACTGGTAGCGGTCCTAGTGACTTTGTTTTTTTGTCATCCATAATCCATGAATTCATCAGTGACCTGTTCCCGCGGATGGAGGTGGTAGGCTGCTACCAGTTCAGGGTGACGCGAAACAGTGAGCTTTACCTGGATGAGGAAGAAATCGCGGACCTCCGCGTGGCACTTGAGGGAGAACTTCTGTCCCGCAGGTATGGCGATGCTGTGCGCCTGGAAGTGGCTGACAATTGTTCGACTGATATAATATCCTTCCTGCTCGACAAATTTGCGTTGACTGAAGATGACCTTTTTCAGGTTGAAGGCCCGGTGAATCTCCACAGGCTCATGGCAGTATACGACTTGTTGGACCGTCCTGACCTGAAATACCAGACCTTTACCCCAAAGATACCAAGGAAAATAGCGAGGAAAATAAACATGTTTGAACGGATCCGGGAAAAAGATATCCTCCTCCACCACCCATTTGAGTCCTTCGTCCCTGTTATCGATTTTGTCGCCGAAGCCGCACGCGACCCCGAGGTGCTTGCCATTAAGCAGACCCTTTACAGGACCGGATCCGAATCGGCAATCGTTGATGCCCTTGTAGAAGCGGCGCGGGCGGGTAAAGAGGTGACTGTTGTCATTGAACTTAAGGCGCGCTTTGACGAGGCGGCAAATATAGCTCTTTCCAACCGCCTTGAAGACGCTGGCGCCCATATAACCTACGGCGTTGTCGGCTACAAAACACACGCGAAAATGATACTTGTGGTGAGGCGGGAAGAGGGGGACATACGGAATTATGTGCATCTGGGAACGGGCAACTATCATGCACGGACGTCCAGGTTATATACTGATTACAGCTTCTTCACATGCGACAGGGAAATTACCGGGGATGTTCACCATCTCTTTCTCCAGTTGACAAGTCTCGGCAAAGTCGGAAAACTCAAAAAACTTTATGATGCCCCTTTTTCCCTCCATGATGCATTATTGTCCAAGATAGAGCGTGAAACGCTCCACGCGGCGAAAGGGCAGACGGCGCATATAATAGCTAAACTTAATCACCTCACAGAACCCGGGATAATTCAGGCCCTCTATCGGGCCTCGAAGGCAGGGGTGCAGGTACAGCTTATTGTAAGGAGCACATGCAGCCTGAGACCAGGCCTGCCCGGGATATCGGAGAATATCACAGTGCGTTCGGTTGTCGGGCGTTTTCTTGAGCACACCAGAGTTCTCTATTTCCACAACGGCGGTAAGCCGGAGGTGTTTTGTTGCAGCGCCGACTGGATGGTGCGAAACTTTTTTCGCCGTGTCGAAACCTGCTTTCCCATTGAGCGGTCAGAACTTCGCCAGCGGCTGATTGAAGATCTTGAATACTATCTTAAAGACAATTCCCAGGCCTGGCTTCTCCAAAGCGATGGGACCTATCGAAAACTCCAACCTGGAGCAGCACAGCCATTTTCCGCGCAGGCCGCTCTTCTGGAGAAATACTCACGCAATTTAGGGGAAGTCTGACTTATTGTTCGCACGACCTAAAAGGTCAACGATAATACCCTCTCTCATGGCCGTCTTTGAGACCTTCATGCTTTTAATCGCAAAGCGGTTCATGATGCTCTTCAGAATCGCAAGACCGCCTGGAAAGACAGGCGCCCGGTCCTGAGTCAGACCTCTGATCTTAAGGAGGTTGTCCATATGACCGGCATTGACTACTGTGTCGATCAAGCCGTCCAGGGCAGCCATACTAATCTCCTTGTCGCCCAGGCCCTGGTAATTGATCACCTTTCGGGTAGTTTTGATCGTGCCGGAGGCGCCAATGACATCAACCCAGGGAATACCGCTGAAACTGCCCATGACCGTCTCCAGCAGGCCCACGGCTGCAGCCTGGGCCCGCTTAAATAGCCTGGGTGTTATCTTTGCCTTAGGGAAGAAACGTTTGCTGAAGGTCACACAGCCCATCAACAGACTCTCAGCAGCAAGAACGGTTGTGTCCTTTCCGACAATAATCTCAGTACTGCCGCCGCCGATATCCACAATCAACCGGGCGGCATCCTGGTTTTTCATAGTACTGGCAACTCCGAGGTTGATAAGACGGGCCTCCTCCGCACCTGTTACGATTTCAATCGGCAAGCCAAGGATTCCGCCGGCGACCGTGACGAACCCATCCTGATCGGAAAGTTGACGAAGAGCGCTGGTGCCGACAACGCGGACATTGGAAGGAGGCACTTTCCTCAGAAGCACCCGAAAATGGCGGAGCGTCTCAAATGCATGTTCCTGAGTCGCGGTCTCAAGGCCATTACCTTTTTCGATGCCTTCAGCGAGGCGCACAACTGCCCGGGCCCGGTTGATAACAGTAAATCGGTCCTTAGCGCACCGCGCTATGATCATATGAAAACTGTTTGAACCCAGATCAGCCGCCGCGTAAAGCGTCTGGTCCTGACTGTTCGTTCTTATATCAACAGGTCCTCTCAGCATATATCACGCTCGACTTTGGGATAACAGGAAAAAATTGTTTTGTTTCACTATGGACGATATTTCTTACCGCTTGATTTGGCAGCCAGTATCTCGGTTATGGATATCATAAGCTCATCATTAGTGCCAAGTTTTGAAAGGATATATTTGTCACCGGTCTGACCTTTTATATTTCTGACCTCTTCTTCATCTGCCAGGGCTGTAAGGAATGCTATCGGTATATCCTCTGTGTCTTTATTCCCCTTGAGGTTGGCAGCCAGAGTCATGCCATCCATTTCAGGCATTAAAATATCAAGTAAGATCAGGTCAGGCTGATTTTCTTTTGCAAGGTTTACCACAGCATTAGGATTTGACGTAGTTAATACTTCATAGGGCCCTCTTCTCTCGAGGTTTAGTTTCAGGAGTGCGCAAAAGCTGACCTCATCATCAACAAGTAATATCTTCTTTTTTAGTGCGCTACCGCCCATTTTTGGCCTCCTGTTTTATTCTGTTTCCATACCATGGCAGTTCAATAATTACACTTGTGCCCTTGCCGACTACACTTTCTATTCTTATGTCACCCTTATGTTTTTCAATGATGCCTTTTACAACCGATAGTCCTAATCCCGTTCCGCCGGATTTCTTCTTGGTAGTATAAAACGGATCAAAAGCCCTTTGTCTGTCTTCTTTGGAAATGCCGCAGCCTGTATCGGTAATTACGATCCGCACAGTTTTCTTGTTATGAATATTCTTGGAGCTGTCAGCGGAGATAGTGATTGTCCCACCCTCAGACATCGCCTCCGCAGCATTTGTCAACAGATTGATAAATACCTGTTTCATTTGATTAGAGTCGACTTTGACCTTAGGCAAATCAGTCGAAAAGTTTCTGACAATTCTTATCTGCTTAAGGCTGAATATGTGATCAACTAAAGACAGTGTTTCATTTATGACCTGCGCCAAATCAATTTCCTCCAGTGCAGGCGTGTTCTCTCTCGAAAAACTCAACAGGTCTTTAGTTATCCTGCTGGCCCTGAAAACCGCATCTTTCATCATCGCCAAAACATCATTGACCCCTTCCTTTGATAATGAAATTTCCAATAATTCTATCCCCTGAAGTATGATTGCCAGAGGATTTTTTATTTCATGAGCTACTCCGGCAGACAATACGCCTAAAGAAGATATAGTCTGCGACTGAATAAGCCTCGATTCTGTTTCTTTTTGGCGTGTAATATCGCTTATAAGACCGTCATACGACACAGGCACCCCATTTCCATCGTATTGGGGGACAAGGGTCTTCTTGACCCATTTGACAGATCCGTCCTTATGAATGATCCTGTGTTCAATAGGGTTGCATGACCCGGTTGCGATCAGCGTTTGGACCTGCTTGTCTGCATCATATCTGTCCTCTTCATATACCATTTCATGCAAGAGGTCAGGATTGGCCAGATATTCTTCAGGACTGTAGCCTGTGGCTGAAGTGCAATTCGAGATTATAGTTATTTTTCCCGGACGCCTGTTCACGATCTCGGATGTATAGATGCAATCGGTAACGGCGTCGACAAGTGTCTTGTAACGGCTCTCGTCCGCCTTAAGCCTGTCTTCGGCATGTTTGACTTTGGTCACGCAGGACCCTGAATAGTTAAATGCCTGGTTTTCATACATAATGTTACAAAGATTTTATACAGAATTGCAATGATCGGTAGAAGGTCAGTCTGTTCTTACTCTGTTTAAATTCCCGGCGGTTTTGAAATAGGATGATGGTCCAGGTTATCGGTGAGCAATTTTGCTTTTCACAGGCTTCCGCTCTTTTGGTTCCACACCAAATCTTGGGTCATTCATTTCTATAGCGTGGAGAATTTCAGAAGCCATAGATTCAAAATCTTCTGTGTTCTCCGGTAAATATAACCACTTCTTCAGGACAGGGTGCTGAACTATATCGCTGAACTCCTTCAGGATGGAATTGTGAAACTGATGTTCCGTCGGTAATAATAAGCCATTCCACGGCTCTTCCCCTTCACACATGAGCAAAACCATACGCCCATGAAGATATACAGCAAGGCAGCCAAACATACGCCTCTCAATATAGCTCGGCTCTTCCATTATGGATTCAGCAACCCAGTGAAGCCGATATTGTTTCTTTATTTTTTTTGACGCCATATTAAATTTTATCCCAAAACCTTTCCGAAAAAAAGTAGATATGAGATAATAATTTATTGGAGTGCCGAAGATCGATCATATATTGCAGAAGTTCCGGAATTGTCAGGTTGTATGGGCGATGGAAAGACATATCAGGAAGCGCTTTCAAACGTTGAAATTATTATGCAAGAGTGGATTGAGACCGCAACCGAGCTCAAGCGTCCAGTCCCTCAGCCTAAAGGAAAACTGATGTATGCCTAGTCGAGATATGATTTTTACAGATGCTCTTCCCCTTGAACCGGCCCTTCAGTTCGCAATAATGTTGGCTGAGGATGCCTTAATAGAAGGGAGAATTTTTACCGGCAATAAAAAAGGCTCTCAGACCCTGTAACAATCTGAAAGCCTTTGGTTTTAAATGGTGAGCCGTGCGGGATTCGAACCTGCGACCCGCTGATTAAGAGTCAGCTGCTCTACCAACTGAGCTAACGGCCCACGATGAGATGAAGATAATATGAACATTTAAAATACAGGAAGTTTCATGAACTCGTCAAGTTTATCCGGCATGGCCCGCCAGCTCAGCTCCGGCAGTTGCTCAAAAATGCATTCTTAAATTATCATAATAGACTATGGTTTCTCGAAAAGCGGATGAACGCCCGCTGAGAGGAGAGGCTGGAAAGGAACTATGATCGATACCCACTGCCATCTTGAAATGGACGCCTTTGATGGTGACAGGGATGATGTCATCAAGAGGGCACGGGAAGCCGGGCTGGAAGCTCTTCTTGCCGTTGGCTCCGATTTTGAAGGGAACAAGGGCGCTGTGGCTCTCGCGGAAGGGCATGACGATATCTTTGCTGTTGTCGGAATGCACCCCCACGATGCTAAAGATTTTACCCCGGCGGTTTTTAACCAGATAAAGATATGGTCTGCTCACAGGAAAGTTGTGGCTATCGGAGAGATAGGGCTCGACTATCATTACGACTATTCACCGAGGGAAATCCAGCGCGATGTTTTCAAGCAGCAGCTTGATTTTGCAAAGGCGACAGGTCTTCCCGTGGTCATACACAGCAGAGAGGCAAAGGAAGACACACTCGGGATTCTTAAAGATTCAGGCATTGAACAGGGGGTGATGCATTGCTTTTCCGGAGACCGGGATATGGCGGAAAGGGCGCTTGCAATGGGCCTCTACATTTCATTTGCCGGGCCGGTGACATTCAAGAATGCATCACAGCTCCGCGAGATAGCTAAAAAAATAGTCCCTGATGACTGTCTTCTGGTTGAGACAGATGCTCCCTTTCTTGCGCCCGTGCCGCTCAGGGGTAAGCGTAATGAACCTGCCTTTGTAGTGCATACAGCGCGTTTTCTGGCTGAATGGAGGGGCGTATCCCTGGAGGACCTGGACAGGATTACGACAATCAATGCAAAAAGGCTTTTTCATATCGGCGATCTGCCCGCAGGTCAAATTGCCTATAAGATCAGAGACAGCCTGTATTTGAATATTACCAACAGATGCACGAGCAAATGCGTCTTTTGCGTCCGCTTCACGACAGACTTTGTGAAAGGGCACAACCTGCGGCTTGCCCATGAACCTTCTGTTGAGGAGTTGATGGACGCTATTGGCGATCCCTTGCGGTACAAGGAGATTGTTTTTTGCGGGTATGGGGAGCCGCTGCTCAGGCTCGATGTTGTCAAATCTGTTGCTGCATGGGTGAAACAGCAGGGTGGACGGGTAAGGATCAACACAAACGGCCACGGGAATCTTATTCACAAAAGGAACATCCTTCCGGAACTGCAGGGACTTGTGGACGCAGTCTCGGTAAGTCTTGATGCCCAGGATGAAAAGACCTACCGGCAGCTTTGCAAGCCAACTTTTGATAACGCTTTTCAGGAAGTGATTAATTTCATCAGGGAGGCAAAGCTATGCATACCGGAAGTCCAGGCAACGGTGGTGACAGCAGAAGGAGTCGATATTGATAAGTGCAGTGTGCTCGCTGATGAACTGGGCGTGAAACTACGGGTGCGGGAGCTTGATAGTGTTGGTTAGGATAGAGGCTATGTTATCGGTCTGAACCGTGCCCTGTTCGCCGGTTCTGAGATTCTTCCATTGAATTTTTCCGGCTTTCAGCTCATTCTCTCCGATAATAATGGCAAATTCGGCGCCGATCCTGTCCGCCTTGCGCAACTGACTTTTTAGCGGGGCCACTCCATAATTTTGCTCAATGCGGTGTCCCTCTTGCCGCAGCCCTTCGGCAATTCTGAAGCCCTCCTGCTCTGCCTCGCGGCCGAGAGTTGCAATGAAGGCCTTTGGCCCCCGCAACGCTTCTTCGGAGGTTTCTTTTACCAGTGTAGCGAGCCTTTCCATGCCGACGGCAAAACCTATTGCCGGAGTATCCGGACCGCCGAATTCCTTTACCAGCCCATCATATCTGCCCCCTGCGGCAACTGCCTTTTGCGCTCCGAGATGCTCGCTGGTGACTTCAAAAGTTGTCCTCGTATAATAATCAAGACCCCGGACCAGGTTGGGATTCAAGGTATAACGGACACCCAGCATTTGAAGCACAGACTGGAGTTTATCGAAATGCTCCTGACAGTCCCCGCACAAATAATCGGTCACGGCCGGTGCACCCTGCCGAAGTTCTATACAGCGCTCAACTTTGCAGTCAAGAATTCGCAAGGGATTTGCGAGGTAGCGGTTTTGGCAATCAGGGCAGAATTCTTTGATTCTATCGCCGAAGAACGCAAGCAGGGCAGTTCTGTAGCCTGGCCTGCACTCCTCGTCTCCAATAGAGTTGATCTCAAAATTGAGTTCCCCGATGCCGATTTGCTCAAGAAATCTTTTGAGCATGACGATGATCTCAGCGTCCTGCGATGGTTCCGCAGAGCCGAAGGCTTCTGCGCCGATCTGGTAGAACTGCCGGAACCTTCCCTTTTGCGGCCTCTCGTATCTGAACATCGGTCCGGCATAGAAATATTTCTGTGGAGAAGGAAGGGTATGCAGATTGTGCTCCACATAACACCGCACTGCGCAGGCTGTGCCTTCAGGCCGTAACGTGACGCTGCGGTTCGCCTTGTCGGGAAATGTATACATCTCTTTGCCGACGATATCCGAGGTCTCCCCGATGCTCCTTATGAAAATATCGGTAGACTCGATTATGGGGAGTCTTATTTCCTGGAAGCCGTAATTCTGAAAGATTGTTCTTGCTGAAGATTCGATGCGCTGCCAGATATAAATATCGGGCGGCATAATATCCTGAACGCCCTTGAGCGCACTATATTTCACCCGATTCTTCCCCTTCTCTCTCCTTGTCGAATTCGAGCATTTTCATATGGCTGTCGATAAGCCGCTTGATTTCTTCCTTGAAGTGGCGTCTGATACCTTTGAGATCGACGATGTCCTCATGTATTTTTACCACCTTTTCCTGGGCGATCTTTGTCATGGTGTCGGCCTTGAGTTCAGCCTCCTTCAGGATCAACTCCGCTTCTTTACGCGCATTTGTTTTGTAATCCTCAACCAGTTGCTGGGCGGTCATCAGCGTTTCCCTCAGGGTTCCCTCCATGTGCCTGAACTCCTGGAGTTGCTCGTCTGCCCGGGCCAGCTGTTCTTTCAGCGAACCGTTTTCCCGTAAGAGTTCTTCGAGTTCCTCCCTTACCAATTCGAGAAAGGAATAAACCTCATCAACGTCAAAACCCCTGAAGCGCATCGGAAATTGTTTTTGCTGAATGTCGAGCGGTGTAAGTCTCATCTTAGCCACCTCCTAATTTATACCCTATTTTCATCAATGACCTGATAAAGAAGCCTTGTATAAACATGATAATTAAAAAAACTATGATAGGAGAAATATCTAAAGGACCGAATGTATGTCCAATCATTCTCCGTATCGGTCTGAGCACCGGCTCCGTTATTGAATGAAGGAAGCGGACAACTGGATTATAAGGATCAGGATTGACCCAGCTCAAAAGCACTACAATTAAAAGTATCCATTTATAAATACCCAGGATATAATCAAGGATGTTGGCTGCGGCTACAATCAGGTCTCCAAAAACAAACATGTGCCCTCCTGCTGAGAAATGGTTTAACGCCTAACTATTTTACCTGATTTCCGCTGCCTAATTCTTCTGCTCTGTTAAGTGCTGCCTGCAATGCATCTGCAACGATTTTTTTCAACCCCTTCTCTTCAAAGGCCTTAAGTCCTGCAGCGGTCGTCCCTCCGGGCGAGGTCACCATTTCACGGAGTTTTTCGGGCGGCATCCCAGTGTCCAGAAGCCTTGCTGTGCCGGAAAGTGTCTGAAGTGCAAGTTCGGCGGCGTGTTCCCTCGCCAGTCCCATCTGTTGGCCGGCCGCGATGAGCGCCTCAGCAAATAATGCAATGAAGGCCGGTCCGCTGCCCGAAAGTGCGGTGACCGCGTTCATATATTTTTCAGGAAGGGTAAGCACCTTGCCGACAGACATAAAAATATCCCGCACAGCCATTATGTCCTGCTCAGCGAAACATTCGCACAGAGACAGGACGGACATGCCTTCCTGAACAATCGCCGGTGTATTGGGCATGACCCTGACAAGTTTTTTTGTCTTCAGTTTTTCCCGGAGAAACCCGAGCGTTATCCCAGCGGCGATGGACACCACAGTTTTGTCTTCCGTTATCGAGGCCGCAATCTCGTCAAGCACTGCCGCCATATTCTGAGGCTTTACTGCCAGGACTATAACCCCGCAGGCAACGGCAACTTCTTTGTTGGATGCCGAGGCTTTTATCCCGTATGCAGATTCAAGATAGATCCTCCGCTCCTTTAGGGGCTCAGATACAAAAATTTTTTTGTTTCCCTTCGAGGTAATGCCTTTTATCAATGCCTCCGCCATTTTACCGCCGCCGATAAAGCCGATCATCAAACGCTCCTTTCTCCAAATAACGCTGTTCCTATTCTCACCATTGTGGCCCCTTCCTCTATTGCCACTTCAAAATCGTTGGACATGCCCATAGACAGTTCTGTCATATCGCAGCCTGCTTTTTCCGCCTTATCGCTGAGTTCCCTCAATCGTCTGAAATACGGCCTTGCCTTTTCAGGGTCTTCAAAAAAAGGGGGTATGGACATTAATCCTTTAAGCTGTAAGTTTGTCATCTCCTTTACTCTTTTGAGCAGCGGGACCAAATCCTCTTCGGATACTCCGTGCTTTGTCTCCTCTGCGGATAATTTTACCTGCACAAGCACCATCTGTATCTTATCAATTTTTTCTGCCTGCCTGTTGATCTCTTCTGCAAGCTCAACAGAATCAATGGTATGTATAAAGTCGAACAGACCCACCGCATATTTTGCTTTATTTTTCTGGAGGTGTCCGATAAGATGCCATTCAATCAATCCCCCCATCAACTCCAGGACCTTCTTCTGAGCTTCCTGGACCCTGTTTTCTCCGAAGGTCCTGAGACCTATGTCCACGGCCTCTTTCATTTTTTCGATTTCCACTGTTTTTGTAACCGCGATCAGTTTTATCCCATCAGGGCTTCTGCCGGCACCTATCGCTGCATGATTCATCTTTTTGAGTATTGCTGAAGCGTTTTCTCTAAGCATTTGTAAGTTATAGTAGAATCATTCGCAAATAAATTCAAGCATAGGGCATATCCCTAATTCACCGTCACACCACAGAGGACACAGAGAAACTCATTGATTTAAGAAGACATAACATCAGACAGGGCCTTCATCTCTGTGCACTCTTTAGCTAAAGTGCAGTTTTGTCTCTTTTTCTCCAAGGCCTTGAGAGCACAGAGAAAAACTCTGTGTTCTCTGTGGTTCGCTGTTTCAGGTGGTGGATTCTGGATATGTTATTATAAGGTATGTTTCAGGGCAATTCGTTTAAGTTCTCGCTGAACAAGAAGCTTAGCCTGATGATGCTCCTACTGAGTTTTATTATGATCGGCATGCTTATGTTTTTTTATTCTCAGTCCGAAAGGGACCTTTCCCGTGAAGTAGAGCGCCAGACTACAGAACTCACCAAAGCGATACAGATCGGAGTTGAAGAAGTAACGGCGGGATCGGGCGCTACGGACGAGGCGCGGCTTTCCAAATATCTTACGAGCCTGAATGCTAAAGGGGTCAAGGAGATATCAATTATCAGTAATGCGCATGAAATAGTTGCGAGCACAAATCCATCGAAAATAGGGCAGGCTATGACCCACAAGAAAAAAGAGCTTATTATCAAGGCTGAGCTGGGCGAGCCGGTATCGGCGGATGAAGGCCATACCTATAACGTTATAGTTCCGGTCATTGCAGGCGATACTCAATACGGATATGTCCATCTCAGAGTCAACAGGGACGATTTCTCCGACATCCTGAGAGCGAACACCATTAAGAGAATTGTTGCGACAATATTTGTTTTTGGAATCGGCATTATTATGATAGTGTTTTTTTCCAAGCGGTATACCCGCCCTATCCAAAGAGTGGTTGACGCCTCAATGAGGGTCGCTGCCGGCGACCTTAATCAGAGCATACCTGTTCAGAGCAACGATGAAATCGGCCAACTCTCCGAAACATTCAACTTCATGGTAGCCAAGCTGAGGGAGACCCGCACCCTTGAGGAGCGGCTGCGGGAAGCTGAACATCTCTCAGGATTGGGCCAACTGTCAAGGAGCATGGCCCACGAAATAAGAAATCCCCTCAACTTTATCAACCTTGGCGTCGATCATCTCGGAGAGAAATACAAACCCGGCCCCCCGGAAGAGAAGGAGAGGTTCGACCATCTCATCAGCGGGATAAAGCAGGAGATACTCAGGCTCAATAAGCTGGTGAGCAATTTCCTCGACTACAGCAGACCGTTCAAGCTGAAGAAAGAATACTTGAGTTTTAGGGTGCTGCTGGAAGATGTGCTCGCCCTGATCTGGGCAAAAGCGGAAGCTGATCGTATAAGCATTGTCAGGGACAACTCTTTGGACGCGGAGCTTTACGTGGACCCTGATCTTTTTAAATCCTGCATTCTGAATGTTATCACCAACGCCTTCCACGCAATGGGGTCGTCGAATAAGGCAGGCATTCTCAAAATTAAAGAAGACATTGGAAGTGATCTTTTTGTCCTGACTATCAGCGATAATGGCAAAGGCGTCAAGCCTGAGGATTTAGAAAAGATCTTTGAGCCTTTTTTTTCGACGAAAGAAGATGGGCTTGGCCTGGGTCTGCCGATGACCAGAAGGGTCATGGAAGAACACGGGGGCAAAGTTGAGTTGCATAGCGTTGTCGGAGAGGGAAGCGAAGTAAGGCTCACTCTTCCCTTGCCTGCCGTAAAATAAATGCCTAATAAATTAACAGCAGAGGGCGCATGGCTTCCATAGTAGTTATAGACGACGAGCAGCGGCAGCGCGAAATAATAAAAACGATCCTTGATGACGAGGGATACGAAACATTCACTGCATCATCCGCCGAGGAGGGACTTGAGCGTATAAAAACAATCGGTCCGGATGTGGTGATAACCGACCTAAAGATGAGCGGCATGAGCGGGGTGCAACTCCTGGAGGCGTTGCCGGAAGATTGTATTAAGCCGACGGTAATTATTATGACGGCTTTCGGCACTATATCATCTGCTGTTGAGGCGATAAAAAAGGGGGCCTTTGATTACCTCACAAAACCGCTTGATAAAGAGGTAATAATCCTCACCATCAGGAAAGCAGTGGAACGGATGCAACTGATCAAGGATAACCTGAGACTGCAAGATGAGCTTTTCGGCAAATTTAAAATGGAAGGCATTGTAGGCAGCTCCAGGAAGATGAGAGAGGTCATTGAAATAGCGAAAAAGGTCACGCCTACAGCTGTCACTGTCTTGATATATGGAGAAAGCGGGACGGGAAAGGAACTTATTGCAAAGGCGATACATTATAACAGCGCAAGAAGGACAAGTCCTTTTACCGCAATTAATTGTGCGGCTATCCCTGAGAACCTTATAGAAAGCGAATTATTCGGTTATGAGCCGGGCGCTTTTACAGGCGCTGTGCATCGCAAGCAGGGGCTCTTCGAGGCAAGCGACCGGGGCACTCTCTTCCTTGATGAAATAGGAGACCTGCCGCCCCTGACCCAGACAAAGATTTTGAGGGTAATGCAGGACAAGGAGGTCAGGAGGCTTGGAGGAAAAGACAGCATTAAGGTTGATATCAGGATAATAGCGGCCACCAACAAGAACCTTGAGAAAGAAGTCGCAAAGGGAAAATTCAGGGACGATCTCTACTATCGGCTCAAGGTTGTGACTGTTGAACTCCCTCCGTTGAGAGAAAGGAAGGAGGACATCGCTGCTCTGTCGAGCTTTTTTATTGATAAATATAATAAGGAATTCGGGAAGAAGGTGAGGGGAGTGAGCGATGGGGCAATGAAGGCGCTGATGGATTACTTCTGGCCGGGCAACATCAGGCAGCTTGAATTTGTCATTGAGCGGTCCGTACTAATGGGTGATGGAGCAACAATAAATATAAATGATATACGGGACGAGCTTCGGCTTACTTCAGAAAAGGGCCCTATAAACTTCGAATTGCCTGAGGATGGAATTAACTTTGAAGAGCTCGAAAAGGAACTTATTAAGAAGGCCATGCTTAAATCTAACAATGTAGCAGCAAAGGCGGCACGGCTGCTCGGTATGACGTATAAGACTTTTTGGTACAGGCTTGAGAAGTTTGGGATCCAGGATACCTCCTCAAATGAGGATATATCCCCTGAAAAAGGAAATAATCCGTAGCATCTGCCATTTAGTCACTACATGCAAATTCCCTTTACGAACGAATAGTCTGCTGTGCCGGCCCTGCATATATATCTTTCAAAAGCCGTCATTCCCGCGCAGGCGGGAATCCAGGAGGCTAAAAAATGGATGCCCGCTTACAATCCGCGGGCATGACAGGCATATTTGATTCTTGAAAACAGCTATAATTAGGTGTTTTTGTCCTGGTTGGTACAATTATTGCTTATAGTCTGGTAAGCATCACAAATTGGGAAAAAAAGGAGGTGAATCATAATGAAGAAAATAATGTCATTAGTAATAGCGGTCCTTTTTGCATTCGGAATGTCCGCAGTATCTTTTGCAGCTGATACAGCAGCTAATGCTCCTGCTCCTGAGAAGATGGAGAAGAAGGCTCCTGCGAAGAAGAAGGCTACGAAGAAGAAGGCCACGAAGAAGAAGGCCACGAAGACAGAAGAGAAGACAGAAACTACTCCAGCTCCGGCGAAATAGTAATTTCTTTCTTATCATGAAGGGCAGGTGTTTACGGTTTGACCAACACCTGCCCTTATTTATAAGTAACTCAGGTGGAGGCATTTATGAAAAAGCCACTTTTGTATATAATTTGCTTTCTTGCTTCTGTTTTGCTGATCGGCAGCGCCGTTGCAGCCGATAAAGTAATAGTTAAACAGATTACGGGTGATGTGGTTACTATCGATGTAGCGGTCAAGACCTTGACGGTCAAAGGGAAAAAGGCTGAAGTTGTTATTACCGCCGATGACAAAACAACTGTGAAGATGAATAAGGAAAAGAAAACTCTTTCCGACATAAAAGTGGGCGACAAGGTGACCCTGAAATATGCTGAGATCGAAGGTAAGAAGGTTGCCCGTTCTATAATGATTATACCGGCAAAGACTGAAAAAAAGGGGGGAGAACCTGTAAAGCAGGCTGACCCGGCAAAGCCGGCGAAATCAGCTCCAAAGTCAGGCTATTAAGTAACGAATGATTAAAATCCAGCTTGCAGACCGTGTCAAGAGCTTGCCTCCGTATCTTTTCGCCTCGATTGACAGGATGAAACAGGAAGCCGTCTCAAGAGGCGTGGACCTCATCGACCTCAGTATTGGAGACCCCGACATTCCCACACCCGGACATATAATCGATGCAATGAAAAATGCGGTCGATAATCCAGAGTACCACCGTTATCCTTCTTATGAAGGGATGCTGTTATTCAGGGAGGCAGTTGCAGGTTGGTACGGGAAGCGGTTTAATGTGGACCTTGATCTGAAGGAAGAGGTTATATCGCTCATCGGTTCCAAGGAAGGCATCGGCCACATCCCCCTGGCTTTTATCAATCCCGGCGATGTGGTGCTTGTGCCGTCACCCGGCTATCCCGTCTACCCGGTGGGAACCGTATTTGCCGGGGGGGAGCCATACATGATGCCGCTCAGGGAGGAGAACGATTTCCTTCCGGATTTCGGTATCATTCCCGATTCGGTTTGCAAGCGCGCGAAACTAATGTTCCTGAATTACCCCAATAATCCGACTGCTGCGGTAGGCCGGAGAGATTTTTTTAAGACGGCGATTTCTTTTGCCGAAAAAAATAACATTATAATCTGCCATGATGCCGCATATTCCGAAATTTATTATGACGGTAAAAGACCGCTGAGCTTCCTCGAGCTTGATGGAGCCAAAGAGGTAGGCATAGAATTTCACTCTCTCTCGAAAACCTACAACATGACAGGCTGGAGAATTGGGTTCGCTGTTGGAAACAGGGATGTTATAGCCGGGCTTGGGAAAATCAAGACGAATCTTGATTCGGGTGTTTTTCAGGTGGTCCAGGAGGCTGGAGCTGCAGCGCTTAAAACAAGTGAAAATATACTCTCGTGGATCAGGAATACTTACCAGGAACGCAGGGACATCCTTTTTGGCGGTCTCACGAGGCTGGGGTTCCAGCTTAGAAAACCCGAAGCTACGTTTTACATCTGGACGAAGGTCCCCTCCGGTTTTAATTCTACTACCTTTGCAGCGCATCTACTCGAAAAAACAGGAGTGCTTGGGACCCCTGGAGTCGGCTTTGGCGCGCCTGGAGAAGGGTATATACGTTTTGCACTTACCCAGTCACCGGAAAGAATTGAAGAGGCGATAGACAGGATAAAAAACGCGTTATAATATCTCACGACGGGTTTTAGATGGCTACAGTGCATATAGGAATCGGCTCGAATATGGGGGACAGGAAGGCCAATTGCATGCATGCTGTAAAGTTTATGGACGAAAGCGGGTTTGTGGTAACAAAAGAATCATCACTTTATGAGACCGAACCGTGGGGAATGAAAGAACAGCCCCAGTTTATAAATATGGCGGTGATTGCTGAAACAGACCTGACTCCGGAAGGCGCACTGGCTGCCCTTAAAAGTATTGAAAAGAAAATGGGGAGGCAGGAGACGCCGCGCTGGGGGCCGCGCTCCATTGATCTTGATATTCTTTTTTATGATGATAGAATTATTACTGAAAAGTTCCTCTGTATTCCTCATCCGCTGCTTCACCAGAGGGAGTTTGTACTCCTTCCGCTTTCTGAAATAGCGCCTGATAAATGGCATCCTGTATTAAAAAAAACGGTCCGGCATCTCAGGGAGGAGCTGCGCAATGTCTAAGACACTGAACGTCAAAAGCAAGTCCAAAACGGAATTTATCGATATTACGGAGGATCTCAGGTCACTTATAAAGGAATTGGGTGTTCAGCAGGGGGTGTGCCATATATATGTTCCACATACAACTGCCGGAGTTACCATTAATGAAGGCGCTGATCCGGCTGTTAAGAGAGATATCATTGCCGCATTGAACCGGCTGGTCCCGTTTGAGGGAGATTATCATCATATGGAGGGGAACTCCGCCGCCCATATAAAATCGACGCTTGTAGGGTCCGCACAAATTGTTTTAATAGAGGAAGGCAAACTTCTGCTCGGTACATGGCAGTCTATTTATTTTTGCGAGTTTGACGGTCCGAGACACAGACGGGTACTGGTAAAAATAGTTTAGGTTTTATACGGCTTAAGCTTTTTGAGCAGCATACGCAGTCCAAAGGTATTGACTACATCCTCTTTCCCGAGCCATGCCCGCCGGGCAATGGAAACTCCATATCTTATATAATCAAACTGATCTATGGTATGGCTGTCGGTGCTTATCACAATGGGAATTCCGAGGTCTTTTGCCCTCCTGGCAAAAGTGTCATTGAGGTCAAGACGCAGCGGGTAGGCATTTATTTCGAAAGCAGTGCCTGTTTCTTTTGCGGTTTTCAACACTTTTTCCATATCAAGCTCATATGCCTCTCTCTCTCCGATGAGCCTGCCGGAGGGATGTCCGATGATGCTGACGTAAGGGTTTTTCATTGCGGCAATCATACGTCCGGTAAGTTGCTGAGGTGACTGTTTGAAACCTGAATGTATGGATGCGACGACAAGATCAAGCTTTTCCAAAACATCATCGGGGAAATCAAGCGTGCCGTCGCTCCTGATATCGACTTCACTCGAATGGAGTATCCTGAAGCCTTTAAGTTTCCTGTTTAGTGCGTCAATCTCTTTTTTCTGGTCCATGAGTCTTTCGATTGTCAGCCCTCTTGCAACAGCAAGGCCACGGGAATGATCGGTCAGCGCAAAATAGTCGTATCCGCGTTCCCGGGCGGCCTCTACAAGTTCTTCAAGCGAATGGCTGCCGTCGCTCCACCGTGAATGGACATGAAGGTCTCCTTTAATATCCTCAATGGTGATAAGGCTGGGAAGTGTTCCTGCAATGGCTGCTTCTATCTCACCCTGGTCTTCCCTGAGTTCAGGAGGGATGTATGGGAGTCCTAATATAGCGTAAATATCCTGTTCTTTTTCGCCTCCCACCCGTTTGTTGTCTTTTTCACGGAAGATCCCGTACTCATTCAGTTTTAGCCCCTTCTTTATGGCCATTTCTCTGAGCCTGATGTTGTGTGCCTTGCTGCCTGTGAAATATGTGAGCGCAGCGCCATAAGATTCCCTTTCAACAACCCTTAAATCCACCTGGAGGTTTTGCCGGGTTATTATGCTGGACTTTGTCGGTCCTTGCATCAATATTTCTTTTACATTAGGGAGATGTGCTAATTCGCTCATCACCTCTTCCGGATTGTCGGACGTTGCGAGGATATCAATATCTTTTATCGTATCTTTCCATCTCCTTAAACTCCCCGCAAGATCGATTTTTTCGACATGGGCGTTTTTCTTGAGATGCGCAAGGATATCATTTGCAACGGGAAGCACCTTGCCGAGGGGTTGTCGCTCACGGCCCCTTTTCAGCATATCTATCCCCTTTAAAATATTATCTTCCGTTTTTTCCTTTATGCCCGGCAAGCCTGCAAGTTTATGCTCCGATGCAAATTTCTCGAGTTCGTCGATGTTTGTAATTTTTAGTTTTTCATAAAGCAATTTAGATGTCTTCGGCCCGAGTCCGGGGATGGAAAGGAGAGTGGATAATCCTCCGGGTATTTCCTTTTTAAGTTTTTCATGCGACTGAATGGCCCCTGTCTTTATATACTCATCTATCTTGCCTGCAAGGTCCTGGCCGATTCCGGGAATTTTCAGAAGATCCTCATGAGGGAGCTCTTCGATATTTTTTGTCAAACCCTCAATATTCAAAGCTGCCCGCCGATAGGCCCTTATGCGGAACGGGTTCTCGCCTTTCAGCTCCAGAAGGTTCGCTATTTCATCGAATATTTTTGCGATTTCCTGATTTTTCATCAAGCAACTCTTCTAATTTTCCCGCTGCAGCTGATTTCCGGTTCAGGCATGTCTAAATTGTATCACAGCGCAATGAGGATGAGAATTGCATTACGCATTCCTAAGATCCTGATTGTGGTTTATAATGTTAATGATTACGTATTTGACACCAGCAGCTGTCATACCCGCGAAGGCGGGTATCCGTTAGCCTTTGAAAAAAATGGATTCCCGTTTTCACCAACAGTACCAACAGTAGGTGCTCTAAGCAGGTGCTCTTAAGCACCGACAGTAGGTGCCTTTAGGCACGGGAATGACAAAATTAACTTATCGTTTGGGATAGTGGTGTCAAGTGCATAACCATAATAATATTTTATGATTTGTGTTTTATACGAGGAATTGAGATGAAAGAAAAAACGCTGCTTTATTATGCGTTGGTTGCAGGTCTAGTATATATTGCTTACAAAATGTTTTTGCCGTTCCTGCCCGCTATCTTCTGGGCAGCGGTATTTTCAATCATATTATACCCGCTGTATGAGTTCATTCGCGTAAAGATCAAAAGTTCTGCTATTGCAGCTGCTGTTGTGGTGATTATTTCCTTTCTTCTTTTCGTCGGGCCGTTGACGTATTTTTCTTATTTATTGGCTGGTGAAATCAGAGCGGTAATCCCGAACCTCAGTGAAGGCAGCATGACGGCAATGTTTTTAGGTAATGCCAATATTAGAGATATCCTCGAAAACATTGCATGGCTCCTGGCTGTGCCTGTCGATAGTATATATGACATTTTGCTCGGGCTTGCCGGAAGCATCGAGAAGAGCCTTATGCGGCTGGTCCATGAGCATGCCCTTGTTGTAGTCCATGCATTCGTGGACTACTTCATCATGCTTTTTACAATTTATTTCCTTCTCCGCGATGGGCAAATGTTTATTGCCGGCATATACAGCTTCCTTCCGGCGCCCGATGAACGGAAAAACCGTCTTTTTACGAGGATAAGAGAGGTAGTAGTTTCAACAATATACGGTGGAGTCATGATTGCGCTGGCCCATGGTATTATCGGAGGCAGCGCATTTTATTTCCTGGGCGTTCCTTCTCCTGGACTGCTCGGTTTTGCCATGGCGGTGTTTTCTTTTATTCCGGTAATAGGAACTTTTATAATCTGGGGTCCGGTTACCGCCTACCTTTTTTTAACAGGATCGATTGTCAAGGGTGTAATTATGGCGGCTGTATCAATCGTCGTGATAGGGGGCATTATCGACGGGATACTGAAACCCAGGGTCATAGGCCATCGGGCCAAGATTCATACTGTGCTGATTTTTTTCGGAGTGCTCGGGGGAATACATCTTTTCGGGATAATAGGTTTTGTTGCCGGCCCGCTGGTTATAGCGCTGCTCCTGCTGGCAATGGAAAGCATTGAACAGAGGACGGAGCAATAGTAACGAATTATGGTAGTATCGGCGCTCCGGGAAACAGCCTGTCCCTGCCGATTCTTCCATATGACTGCAAGGGATTGTATTTTGGGACATGTATGTGCTATTTTCTAAACCATGAAGCACATTCCTACACAAGGCGACCTTTCAATTTCGCGCTCGGGGCAGTCGGATTGTTTTTGCCCATCTCAGAAACAGAAAAAATATGAGTAGGAGGGAAAACGTGATGGCATCGAAAAATTGCTTCAGAGTTTTATCCGTTGCATTATCGTTGTTACTGGTCCTGGTTTTTTCTGTGTCCGCTCAATCACAGCAGAAAGTCATCAAAATCGGCGCAGTCTATCCTCTGACCGGGAATATCGCTTCAACTGGTCTGGATTGCAGGAGGGGAGTCGATCTGGCTGTGGATATTATTAACGGGAAATATGATCTTGATCTCCCGTTGGCGAGGAGCGCGGGTCTGCCGAACCTGGGCGGCGCAAAAATCGAGATTGTGTATGCCGACACCAAGGGTGACCCGAAAAACGGGATGTCAGAGGCTGAAAGGCTGATTACCTCGGAAAATGTAGTTGCAATGATCGGGGCCTACCAGAGTGCTGTGACGAAGACCGCCAGTCAGATTACCGAAAGACTGAAAATTCCATACGTATGCTCGGATTCTTCTTCTCCCACACTGACGGAAAGGGGATACAAGTACTTTTTCAGGGTCAGCCCCCACGATGATATTTTTGCCAGGGACCAGTTCCAGTTCCTGAAAGACCTGGAAAAGAAGACCGGACAGGCAGTCCATAACATAGCCGTGCTTTACGAAAATACGGAATTTGGCTCTAATGCCGGCAAGGCGTACAAGAAATATGCCTCCGAATTCGGTTATAAGGTGGTTGCCGATATAACATACACGGCCAATGCAACGGACGTGACCAGTGAAGTTGGCAAGCTCATAGTGAGCAAACCGGATGTGCTGATGCATGCTTCGTATATCACGGATGCCATTCTCTTTACCAAGACTTTCAAGGAAATGGGCTTTCAACCCAAAGGCATCATGACTATGGCGGGTTATATCGAGCCTGGTTACCTGCCGGCGGTTAAAGCTGACGGCAATTACATAATTGTCCGGTCGACCTTTGCACTCGACCTTGCCAAGAAAAAACCACTCGTTGCCAAGGTCAACGCTCTCTTCAGAAAGAAATACGGCATAGACATGAGTGAAAACGCAGCCAGGAGCTTCATGGCCCCATTTGTCCTTGCCGAGGCCATCAACCGGGTCAGGTCAACAGATCCCGAAACCGTCGTGAAAGCTCTCAATGCCACTGATATCCCCGGAGACCAGACTATCTACCCATGGAAGGGGATCAAGTTCGACCCTCAATCACACCAGAACATCTACGCACGGGGAACGCTTGTACAGATACTAAATCAGGAATATGTAACGATCTGGCCTTTTGACTCGGCTTCGAAGCCGGTAGTCTGGCCGTTCCCTGCATGGAAAGGAAGAAAGTAGCGGCGGGACGGGTTGATGCCTGAACAGTTGCTCCAGCAGCTCGCTGATGGTTTATTAATCGGCCTGATGTATTCATTGGTCGCCATAGGGTTGACGCTAATCTGGGGTGTCATGAACATCGTGAATTTCGCCCACGGCGAATTCCTGATGCTCGGCATGTTCACCTCTTTTTGGCTTTTTACCCTGTACGGCATCGATCCTATATTTTCGATCCCAATATGTTTTGTCTGCATGTTTGTCATGGGCATGCTGATATACCGCTTTATCGTGAGCAAGGTGATGAAGGGGCCCATGCTGGCCCAGTTGGTAGTGACCTTCGGAGTGAGTATCTTTATCTCCAATCTTGCCGTTTATTTCTGGACCCCGGATTTCCGGCTTTTGCCGGCCACAATACTCCATGGCACATGGCAAATCGGAGGCGTCGACCTGAGTATTCCCAAAGTTGCAGCTTCCATCGGCAGCGTAATCGCTTCTGTCTGCGTGTTTTTATTCCTGAAAAGGACAAAAACCGGCAAGGCGATTTTGGCGACCGAGATGGACCGCGAGGCGGCCCTTCTCATGGGTATAAATACCGAGCGCATCAACTCGCTCTCTTTTGGAATAGGTGCGGCCCTCGTCGGGGTGGCGGGGGCCTTCTTGTCCACTTATTACTACATCTATCCCCAGGTGGGAGGTCTGTTTGGGACTATAGCTTTTTGTGTCGTGGCCCTCGGAGGGTTCGGCAGCATTGAGGGGGCCTTTATCGCTGGAATACTGGTAGGGTTGGTCCAGACCTTAGGGGGTTTCTACTTTGATCCGTCTTACAAGTATGCCATTGTCTTCATGATATATCTCATAACAATCTGGATAAGGCCGCAGGGTCTGCTGGGGTGGTAGCGTGTGAGTAATTTCAAGGTCCGACAGATTACTGCAGGCTTTGCCGTCCTTCTGCTGCTCATTGTCTTTCCCCTGGTTGTACGCCAGTCCTTTAATATTCATGTAATGATCCTTGTGTTCATGTTCGGCATGCTTGGAGTTGCGTGGAACATCATGGGGGGCTATGCCGGTATGTTTTCTTTCGGGCAGGCGGCCTTTTTCGGCATCGGCGCTTATACTTCTTCTTATTTGTCTATCGCTTACGGGGTCAACCCGTGGATAGGACTCGTCGCCGGGGGCTGCGCCGCCGCTCTGGTGGCCGCTGCTATCGGGTATCCCTGTTCCAACCTGAGGGGTCACTATTTTGCTATCGCCAGTATCGCATTTGCTGAAATAGTCAGGATTGTCTTTAACAACTGGCAAATGGTGGGGGCGGCTGAAGGTCTCTCCCTGCCAATGAAGGACGAATCCTTCTCTAATTTCCTGTTCAATTCTTCAAAACTGCCTTATTACTATATAATGCTTGCCTTCCTTCTGATTTCTCTGGCCGTTTGTTATTTCATAGCCACCTCCAAAATGGGCTACTATTTCCGTGCTATCAGGGAGAGCCATAAAATTGCCGAAGTTATGGGTGTTGATGTCGTTTTGTACCGCCTTATGGCGATTATGATAAGCGCCTTCCTGAGCGCAATGGCAGGCACATTCTACGCGCAATATATTCTTTACATCGATCCGGGCAGCGTCATGCTCCTCGCTACGTCTATCCAGATCGTTCTCATTTCGATGCTTGGAGGGGCGGGGAGCATAATGGGGCCGGTGATCGGAGCGGCTATCCTGATACCTGCATCCGAATACACTCGTGTCGCCCTCGGTGACAAGGGAACAGGCATAGACATGCTGATATACGGGTTGTTGATCACGCTTATTTCCATGTACTACCCCGAAGGGGTCTGGAAGCTTCTTTCCAGGATAGGCAGGAAACTGAAATGAACAATACGACGTGTTTGAAAGTCGAGGGGTTGTCGAAAAGGTTCGGTGGCCTGGCTGCAAACTACGATATCAGCTTCTCTGTGGAGGAAGGGGAAATCGTCAGCGTTATCGGTCCCAACGGGGCCGGGAAATCCACCCTCTTCAATTGTGTGACAGGTTTCTACAAGCCGGACGGCGGCAGCGTCTCTTTCTATGGCAAGGACATAACACGCATGCGTCCGGACAGGGTCTGCAAACTTGGGATCGCGCGCACCTTCCAGATTGTAGAGGTGATCAGCGAAATGACGGTCCTCGAAAACGTTACAACGGGTGCGCTGTTGCGTTATCACAGGATCAAACCGGCCATGGAGAAGGCCGGAGAGATACTGGCTTTCACCGGTCTTTATGAGAAAAGGGATTTCTTTGGGACGGAGCTGACCATTGCTGATAAAAAGAGGCTGGAGGTCTCCATGGCGCTGGCCACGCAGCCGCGATTACTCATGTTGGACGAATCCATGGCCGGACTTACTAAAGTCGAGTTGCGGGAGATCATAGAGCTCTTCAGGAAAATCAGGGACAAAGGGATGACCCTGATCATAGTCGAGCACGTGATGGAAGCTGTCATGCAGATCTCCGACCGTGTTGTCGTACTGAACACCGGTAAAAAAATTATGGAAGGCACGCCAAAAGAAGTGTGCTCGGATCGGGAAGTCATTCAGGCATATCTGGGGGAAAAGTACGGTGCTCTCGTTAAATAATGTTTCAGTGGGCTACAAAGGACTCCTTGCGGTTCAGGAGATTTCTTTCAGGATCAACGAAGGGGAGATAGTCAGCCTTATCGGCTCCAACGGCGCGGGAAAATCCACCATAGTGAAAACCATTGCGGGCCTCATGCATCCCTCGAAAGGGGAAATTCTGTTCAAGGAAACCCCGATTCATCAGGCCCAGCCTTTTGATATCGTAAAAATGGGCATCTCCATGGTCCCTGAGGGCAGGAAGCTTTTTGGCCGCCTGTCTGTGCTGGACAATCTCATGTTAGGGGCCTATGTCGTACGGTCAAGTGCGGACGTCGAAAGGCATCTGCAAAGCGTCTTCAATCTTTTTCCTATATTGAAGGAACGCCAGTGGCAGCGGTCCGACACATTCAGCGGCGGAGAGCAGCAGGAACTGGCTATTGCACGGGGACTCATGTCCAACCCTTCGCTGCTAATATTGGACGAGCCTTCGCTGGGACTGGGACCAAAACTTGTCTCGGACATTTTCAGGATCATCAGGGAGATCAATGCCAGTGGTGTCACCGTTTTGCTAGTCGAACAGAACGTCTTTGAAGCCCTTGATATTTCCTCCCGGGCCTACGTTCTCCAAACAGGCCGCATAGTCATGGAAGGGCAAGGGCAGGAATTGCTGAAGAGTGATCACGTTAGAGCAGCTTACCTCGGTATGTGAAGCGAGGACCCGACATGTGCCTGCAAAAATCTGTTATAAAACCGTGTTCCGAGATATAGTAAATCAAGCATGGCTCCATATTTAGGTTAGCAGGATTCTTACCTCGAGTAGTCCACCGACTACTTGAGACCATCGGGAAGTTGGAGCTTACGATAGATTCTGTTTGAAGTCAGCGTTTTCGGATTCACTCAGCCGTAAGAACGTTACTGCACGATTTGCTTCCCTTGTTTGCGACTATTTTTTATTTTTCCAAGTTCCTTTGTAGTGGGCCGTGTAACGAAGGCTATGTCTCTTCCGCTCAGGTGCTGCGCTTTTAACGATTCTAAAGGCTCATTCGCTACAGCCGCAAAACTCGTCCGCTTTAGGCGGACTCAGACACTTGCGGCTGTTTAACGCTCATTTCGCCAAGAATCGTTACAAAGCTCCGCAATTCGCTCCCTGAGACATATCCTTCATTACACTTTAGTTGCACTTTTTACCAACATGGGGACATTTATTCTTTGCTTATATAGCAGAATTAAGAAGTCAGATAAGCAAACATCAGAACAAGCTCATTAAACTATCATCGTCGGCAAAAGCAAGGAAATAATTTGCAGCCTGAGGCATAATTGCGCCAGGAGCAGGAGGGACATTGCGCCGTAGCGGGCGTCGGCAGCCTGAGACGCCATGGATGGCTGAACAGGCTGCCGTCGCCTCCGAGCAAGGCTGGATGCCTTGTGAGGTTTAGCCGAGGCGCTGTGGCTCTCCTGCTCCTGGCGCCACCACTGTTGAATGCAAATAAGCAAATATTTTCGAATATTTTTTACACAACTCAGTGCATACTTCGCAATCGAGCGGTTAGCATTTTCGTTCGTTACTCTGCATATAGTTGCAACAATATGAAAGTGCGAACTCCAGAAATGATTTACTATCACTTTTCGGATTCCTGTCAAAAGGAAGTATAATATCAGACAAACCGGGAGGGTAATACCGATGGAGAAATATGCATGGTTAGAAGAATTTTCAGGGTCAATTATTGTCTGTGATCCTGAAGGAATAGTAGTTGAGATGAATGAACAGGCAGCGACCACATTTAAAAAATGGGGAGGCAAACAACTTTTGGGTTCAAATTTGCTGGACTGCCACCCTGAGCCAGCCCGATCAAAGCTTAAACAACTCATGGCTCAGCATCAGACGAATATCTACACTATCGAGAAAAAAGGTGACAAGAAACTGATTTATCAGACCCCCTGGTATGTAAAGGGTGAATATCGCGGTTTTGTAGAGATGGTAATCGATATCCCAGCGTCCATGCCTCATTTTATTCGTGATTGATGCTTCGTAGAAGAAATAAAATTGAATCGGACAGAGCAAGGTGTGACTATGGATGTACGCCTGACCCTGGGCAAAATCTGCGCGCTGTCCCGTAGTTCTCAGACTGGGTGTTGTACTTTCCGAAATCTTGCGAGTAATGTTCTGCTATAATTATGCTATTTTTCGTTGAGCGGAAATGGATTATGGAGTCATCGAAACTGTTCAATAATGCAATGCTGCTTAAAAATGCTATCAATACAATTGATGCCTTTATACAGGAACATACGGATGAAGTCTGTCCTCACTGCCGGAATGTGTGTTGTATTAACAGGCACGGCTATTACGATTATGCAGATCTCATCTACATTCAAGCACTTGGACTGGAGCCGCCAGACTACAAAGAGGATGTCCGAGATACGGATTGCTGCCAATTTCTTTCAGCTGCCGGCTGCACGATTGAAAGATCCCTGCGTCCTTTCAGATGCAACTGGTATTTCTGTGGCGCGCTCCTGAAAAGTATGGAGGATGGGGCCGCAAAACCGTATAGGCAATTCATAAGGGAATTCCAAAAAGTAATAGAGCTGAAAAAAACAGTGGTGGACACTTTTTTTAGCACTATTGCCTGAGAGCTTTAGATGCAGTAGTCGAGAAAAGACGCTTACAGGAATTGTCAACGCAAAATCTAGTTACTACATTTTTAACCGTAAGCGGACCGGCGATCACCGGCGAGGCCTGGCTGAAGATGAAAGTATTACGCCTGCAGTCTATTTATTGCTGTAGCGTTTATTTATTTAGGTGCCTGTTCAACCACGCGACGCAACGGGCCCAGGCATCCCTGGCTGCATCCGGTCTGTAACTGGGCCGATAATCAGCAAAGAAGGCGTGAGGCGCCCCTGGGTATAGCACAAATTCTGCCGTCTTGCCGGCTTTCTTTAGGATAGCCTCCATCTCTTTTACGTCGGATACCGGAATTCCTAAATCCACTTCACCATAAAGACCCAGGACAGGGGCATTAATCTGGAGAGCGACATCGAGTGGCCCGACAGTACGTATGCCCGGTTTTTTGTCAGGTCGGAGCTGCCCATACCAGGCAACGGCAGCCTTTATCTCAGTGCTATGTGCTGCGTAAAGGAGAGTGTACATACCGCCGCGGCAAAAACCGGTCACGCCAATCCTGTCAGCGCGCCCGGCAGGATGTTGCTTGGCGTACGCTACTATTGAGTCCAAATCTCCCATGACTCTTGCATCGGAAACAGAGTCGGCCACCTTTCGCACGGACGGAATATCAGGCAGATGCAAGACGCCCCCATCCCGCGCATAAGGTTCAAAGGTGATGCTCAGAAAACCTGCTTTCGCAAATCGTCGGGTAACATCTTTGATGTGTTCGTGCATTCCAAAAATTTCCGGGATCACCAGCAGAATCGGGTATTTTCCGGTATTTGCCGGGCAAGCCTCGTAGATCGGGACAGGGAAATCTCCGGAGAGTGCCTGACCATCGGCTGCAGTAATACCGGTAGTAGAGGTGGTAATAACTTCGCCGGCAACCGAACTGGAGGCAACCGCGAAACCAGCAAGGCCAACCCCTGTAGCGCTCATCCTGGCAAGAAACTGGCGCCGAGACATGCCCTCATATGCGTTTGATAGCCAGTCTTCAACCATGCGCGCTCCTAATCAAGATCTACAATGACAGGATTACCTTTTCAATAACTAAATTATATCAAGAATCGATTTCGTTGCAAGGGCTTTGACAACAGGGCTGTGGCCTATGGTGAATTCCGAGGACAAAATAAGATCATTTTTCGGGTTCTATAGTTTCATAATTAATGAGGCGAATGTTTTTCTTCTCGCTTGTCTTATGTCTTGATTTTTTCAGTAGCCGTTTTTAGTTCCCCCGCGACGCCGGTCAGCTTGTCTATCTCCTGCATCACATCAGCCGCCATATTCTCCATGTGCTTTGAGATAGTCGATGTCTTCTCTACATTGGTTGCCACCTCTTCCGACGCCGCTGACTGCTCTTCGACAGCAGCAGCTATGTGTGTTATCTCGTCCCTGACCTTCTGCACCGACTCTACGATTGTTTCAAGTACATTATTCAGATTCTGTATATGCCCTGTTGCCTTGGTCACCCCTTTGGAAGATTTTTCCATGGATTTTGACGTTTCTGCCGATTCTGTCTGCACCGCGTTTATTCTCTCCGTAATCTCTGCGGTTGCCTTTATAGTTCTCTCTGCAAGCTTTCTTACCTCATCGGCTACAACAGCAAAACCACGCCCTTGCTCCCCTGCCCTTGCCGCCTCGATGGCAGCATTTAAGGCAAGCAGATTGGTCTGATCGGCGATATCTTTAATAACGGTTACAATCCCTCCTATCTCACCAACACGTCCATTGAGCTTCCTGACCATAGCGTCAAGCTCCTGAGTAGAGGCGTTTACGTCGTTAATTGTTTCTACTGTCATATCAGTGATCTTTTTGCCGCCGTCCACTATTTCCATTGCCTCCGATGAGGTTGCCGATGCAACCGAAGCATTTCTTGCAATATCGGTGATCGTTTGGCTCATCTCCTCTGCGGCCGTCGCTATCTGTTGCGCCTGGCCGGATTGATTAATTGCTCCCTTTGAAACGGCGTCAGCTCGTGTGTTCAGCACCTCCACTACAGGCATTATCTTGCGCGATGACATGATTATGCCGTTTACCATTTTCGAAAAATATTTGATGACCGTGTCTACGCTTTGAGACATTTTAGCTATTTCGTCCTTGCCTTCGATATAAAGAGAAGTGTCTGTATAGCCTTCTCCCACTTTTGTCACTTTATCAATTAAAACTGATAATGGAGCGAGCGATCTATGCAGAATGCCTACGATAATACCCGTGATCACTAAGATACCGAGGAGGCCGAGTAACGCGTACATGGTTTTCAGTGACGCTATCTGGTGAAAGGATTCTGCTAAAGGTACCTTTATGCTTATGGCCCCAAGAACTGTTCCTTCTCTCACGTTATGACATGAGAGGCAGTTCTTACCCATAAAATTAGATTTTGCTATATAGGGATATACCCCCCTGATGTATCCTCCCTCAATGATAGTCCGCTCGACGCCCTTGTCCAGAACATCTTTCTCAACAGGGTCTGATGCATAATCCTTGCTGTCTCCTTTTCCATAGTCTTTATCAAGGACCTCCGATCGGACCACCCGGAGGTCAGCAATGTTTTGCATTTGCTCAAGAAAGGGACCTTTTGTTTCTTTAATATTCCCTGCCATCATCATCGTGGTAAGGGTATTTAATATAGTATTCCTATAGGCCGGAAGGGTTGAGTTTTTCACCTCATTGATGACGATTGATTCTGTCTTGTAGCCTGTGACAAAAACCGTAGCCACAACCCCTGCGGCAATAGTTGCAATAATAGGGATTGCCACCTTCCATTTAATCGAGAGATCTCTGATAGCCATGTGTATTTCTCCTTTTTTTTCAGTATACCCCGTAAAGCAGTTCAGGGATCAATGAGAAGGTCTACGTCACCTCCAGCCCTTTTTAGATACTTCACCAGAGCTTTTCACTCTTGAACATGCATTTACAATTAGCAAGTGTTATTAGCAAGTGTTATGCCAGGCAGGTCGATATATTATCTTGTTGATTTATCGTAATTATAAGGAATGTTATGCAGAATAAAATATGGATTATTTCCAGTGGCTGAGGAAAAATTCCCATATCTGGGGAAAAAATTCCCATTGTCTTAATTAAATATCTCCAAAGTATCTCCCCCCGGACACATTGTTTCCAGTAGCATAGTGTGGTAAATAGCTTTGTCATTGCGAGCCCAGACGTATCTGGCGTGGCAATCTTATTTAACTGCGAGATTGCTTCGCTTCGCTCGCAATGACAAATGTAAAGAACGACATCACAATAGAAGGGGACCATTCACTTCTGTATTAAACTTCATTAAATATCGGCCTTAATCGCTATTTCTCAATAAAACTCATCTCTTGCACTCTGAATTCTTGACAGTAAGACCCTAATATGTAATAGTTTAGAAGCAGGAAAGCGGCATGCCGATGGCAATGGTTCTCGCTGAACGATATGAATATTAATATGAAATATGGTAAAGCCGGACTCTTTTTTGAGCTCCCGGGGGATATTGACGTTACGCTGATCCAGAAGAGAGCCATGCCTGTCCTCAAAGACCCTGAAGCAGCGGTCAAGGCTATTTTTTCGAATCCGGTGAACTGCAAAACGCTGCGAGAAGAGGCGAAGGGCTGCCGCAGGTGCTGCATCCTCATCTGCGATATCACCCGGCCTGTACCGAACGGTCTTATTCTCCCTCAAGTGATAAAAGAGCTGATAGAGGCCGGGATGGCCCCGGATGCTATCACTGTTCTGGTCGCAACAGGTCTCCATAGGCCGAATGAAGGGGATGAGCTTCGTGAACTGGTCGGAAGCGACTGGGTCCTCGGGACCGTTACAGTCGCCAACCATTTTGCGCGGCGGGATGATGACCATGAATACTTAGGGACTACGTCCGGGGGCATAGAGGCGAGGCTCGACCGCCGCTTTATCCAGGCCGATCTCCGCATTGCCATAGGGCTTGTGGAGCCCCATTTCATGGCCGGCTACTCAGGCGGAAGAAAAATTGTCGCCCCGGGAGTTGCACACGAAAAGACGATACGCGCGTTCCACTGTGCGCGGGTCCTGGAGGATAGCAGGGCTGCAAACTGTATTATCGAGGGCAACCCGCTGCACGCTGCCCAGATGGAGATAATGCAGATGGTGGGAAGGTGCCTGGCTGTCAATACGGTCATTGATGAGGACCGCAACGTATCCTTTGTCAATTTCGGCGAAATCGGACAGAGTCACCTTGAAGCGGTTTCGTTCATTCGGCCTTATGCGGAGATAAGCTCTAAGAAAAGGTTCAAGACTGTATTGACCAGTTCCGGGGGGTACCCGCTGGATAAGACTTATTACCAGACAGTCAAGGGAATGGTGGGCGCCCTCGATATACTGGAGCCTGGCGGGGACCTCATCATTGTCTCTGAATGTTCCGAGGGAATTGGCTCGCCGGATTATGCTGAAGCGCAAATGTGCCTGACCGACGAAGGACCTGACAGGTTTCTCCATCGAATCATCGAGAAAAGGTACGCGGCCATCGATGAATGGCAGACGGAGATGCAGGTCAAGGCCATGAAAAAGGGCAATATTTTTCTCTTCACCGGGGGATTGACGAAAGAGCAGCAGGCACTTACGGGAGTCACCGTGATCGAATCTACATTGGCCGCTGTCACGGACAGCGTGAAGGCACAGGGTGACCGCCGGGTGGCCGTCATCCCTGAAGGACCTTATGTGATCCCGCTGTTTGTGCCCGGGTCCTGAAAACTGGACACACGATAATGGCAGGCGGAGACCCCGGAATTATCATTAGAGAGATTTTTAATAGATCACTTCTCGCAGTAGACCCCTATAAAGCAGTGGCCACATACTCGGATACAATTCGCTCTGCATACAAGAGCGGCAATTTCAGGAAACTGGTCCTCGTAGGTTTCGGCAAAGCAGCTTCACTGATGTCAAAAGCAATAGAAGACAATTTTGGAGACTTGCTTAGCGGCGGAATAATAGTAACAAAATATGGCCATTCTACGCGGGGGGAACGAAAAAGCAAAATTATAACCTATGAAGCCGGGCATCCGCTGCCTGATGAAAACGGACTGAAAGCCGCTAAGGAAATTGTGGGGGTGCTGAAAGATGCGGACAGAAATACCCTCGTCATTTGCCTTATATCAGGAGGCGGCTCTGCTCTTCTCGTTGCGCCCTACAGAGACATCACTCTGGCTGATAAACAGGAAGTCACCGGCATGCTTCTTAAGGCCGGGGCGGATATTTATGAGCTTAACACTGTTCGAAAGCACATTTCTGCAGTGAAAGGGGGCAGGCTGGCTGAAGCGGCTCAACCGGCAGCAATTGTATCACTGATACTCTCCGACGTTATGGGAGACAGACTGGATATGATCGCATCAGGGCCCACAGCGCCGGACAAAACAACTTATAATGATGCGAATAATGTTCTACGGAAATATAAGATGGAAGACAGTTTGCCGGCAAGCGTTGCGGAAATAATAGATAAAGGGATCCGTGGGCTTATGCCTGAAACTCCAAAGGATGGCGATCCGATTTTTCAGAGAGTAAGGAATATAATCATTGGAAGCAACAAAATAGCTACCGATGCAGCCAGGAAGGCCGCGGAGTCATTGGGATATAGAACAACTGTCATTTCCAATGAACTGAGGGGTGAAGCGGCAATCGTTGCCAGGGAACTTGCAAGAAAAGCAGTTGATTTTAAAAAAACGTTAGCTCCGGGAAACAAGGCATGTCTTATCGCCGGGGGAGAGACAACTGTTACAGTCAGAGGAAACGGCAAGGGAGGAAGGAATACGGAACTCGCCCTTGTTTTCGGGATGGAAATAAAAGGGCTTCCCGGCATTACTTTTCTCTCGGCAGGCACCGACGGAACTGATGGACCGACCGATGCGGCAGGGGCGTTTGTGGACGGTCAAACCGTTGCAAAAGCGGCAGGGGCCGGTGTCGACGCTGCTGAGTACCTTAAGAACAACGATTCATATACCTTTTTCAGCAGGACAGGCGGTTTATTTATTACCGGGCCGACCGGCACGAATGTCATGGATATACAGATAATACTGCTGGACGCCGATTCATCTTTATCAGTCTAAGCTCAAAGTTGTTTGCCTTTCAGCTTTCACCTTTGCTCTTTAATTTGAGTCAGCAATATGCAGATAAAATGCTAAAAAAGTAGAAAACAATTAATATTTACATGCTTCCATTGGTATTCGGGTATGGCCGGGTTTAACCGGGGAATCTGACCAGTTGCAAATATTAGAATATTAGTATATTCTAAATTCAAGAGGGTTAATGAGGTTGGGTACCCCTCAGGAGGTGACGTAGATGAAAACAATTCTGGCGATAGTTTTGTCAGTGCTTATGACCGTTTTTCTTGCCGGTGTCGCTACTGCCGGGGACAATGCGATTGTCGCTGGAGGTCAAGTGATCACAGGACATTCGTTATTTCCTTTTTTTGATCCTAACGAAAGTATTGGGAAAACAGAAGCGCCGGCTGTAACTCACATGGCGAGAGAAGGTCAGGCGGATGAGTTGTTTGTAGCTGGAGGGCAAGTTATTAAGGGAAGTTCGCTGTTCCCTTTCGTTGATCCTTCAGCGCCTATTCTGACAGAAGAGGCCGCTATGGCTCACATGGCCAGCATTCGGGAGAGGCCTGAGTATGCCACAGAAGATCTGGGTACTTCCGGAATGGCCCTGTATCCAACGCAGGATCCTCAGCAAGTTCAGCTATGCTCAGTCGGCATCAGAACTCAGTGTTGATTGGGACCTTTGAACCAGAGCCGACAGGCGCCGAAACTTACGGCGCCTTTTTTTTCGCCAATGTACGCCAATGTAAAGAAGCGGAAGAGTAATTATCTCACCAAGCCGGAGTATGAACCGGAGGGGAATGGTATCGTTTCTTTTATTTTTTGGAAAATGTTATTAGGATCAAGTACCCCTGTCACATCCACCCAGACCATGCCTTCTTCTTTTTTGAACCAGGTGAATTGCCTTTTGGCATAGTTGCGGGAGCGTTGTTTGATAAGGTCGGTTGTCTGATCGAGGTTCAATTCGCCATTCAGATGCATTGCTAGTTCTTTATAGCCGATAGCCTGCATGGACGAAAAAGATGACAGGGGGACGCGTCTCCGCGTCTCCGCGTCTTCTATCATTTTTATAACCTTCGTCACCTCTTCCAGAAGTCCCTGCTCCATCATTGTATCAATCCTCGAATCAATCATACTGTAAAGTTCCTTCCGTTCCCTTGTGATCCCAATTTTTATGAATTCATAGGGAAGGGGATTGGTTGCGGTCCGGTGCATCTCCGACAGGGACCTATCGCTTTTCAGGCATACTTCCAGCGCCCTTATGATCCTCCTCGTATCAGCCGGCGTTATTTTTGAAGCAGCCGCCGGATCTATGGACTTCAACCTATTGTAAAGAGACCCCTCTTTTGCCCTCTCTTCATCCAGAAGGGCATTCCTCAGTTCCCAGTCAGCCGAAGGTCCCTTGAAAATACCCCGCGTCATGGCCTTGATGTAGAGTCCTGTGCCTCCCACAACAAGTGGAATTTTTTTTTGGTTGTGGAGTGAGGAAACAACAGACTGAACGTCCCTGGTGTACTCCCCTGTGCTGTAGAAATCCCAGGGCTCGATTATATCGATCATATGGTGCCTGATCAACCGCTGTTCCTCAGCCGTTGGTTTGGCTGTCCCTATATCCATATGTTTGTAAATCTGCATGGAGTCGGCGCTTATGATTTCCGAGGACAAGGCTTTTGCCAGAAGGAGGGACACTGCTGTTTTTCCGACGCCGGTGGGCCCGAGGAGGAGGATTACTTTTTTCATAGAAAATTATTGAGAGTCACGGTATAATATGAAGTTTATTACAATAAGTTTTGAAAAAGCAATTGCTGCGCCTCAGTTTATAAATACCGTGTCGCACCGAGAGCGTTCGATGCGCAGCGCCGGCGAGGGCGCAGGACTGAGGCGTACTGTCCAGTACGGCGAAGGAGTGCAACGAAGCTGGAGCGGATGTGGGGTCCCCGAAGGTCGAAGACTTTTGGGGCAGAGCGGCGTTCGAATGCAACCGTATTTATAAATTGAGGCACTCATAGGAGGATAACCATGTTGCTTAAAGGAAAGGTCTGGAGGTTTGGGAACGACATTGATACTGACGCCATTATCCCGGCCAGATATCTTAATACATCCGATCCCGGCGAGCTTGCCCGCCACGTTATGGAGGATGCGGATAAGGACTTTCCTCTTAAAATACAGGCAGGCGACATCATCGTTGCCGGCAAAAATTTCGGTTGCGGTTCTTCCCGGGAGCACGCGCCTATTGCTATAAAGGCTGCCGGTATCCAGGCAGTTATTGCAAGGAGTTTTGCGCGGATCTTCTACCGCAATTCCTTCAATATAGGACTGCCGATCTTTGAGTCTCAAGAGGCATCGGAGAAAATCAGGGAAGGTGAACTAATAGAGATCGATGCGGACAAGGGAATTATCAGGAATCTTGCTACCGGCGAAAAGTATGCCGCAAATCCGATTCCGCCGTTTATGCAGGAGTTGATAGGAGCCGGCGGGCTGGTCGAGTGGACAAAGAGGCGGATGAAGGGAGCTGTAGTATGAGCAGGACCTACAGCATAGCAGTCATTCGAGGGGATGGGACAGGCCCGGAGGTAGTGGCTGAGGGACTGAAGGTCCTCAACACCGCTTCGGCAAAGTTCGGGTTCAAGCTCGAGTTTGCCGAATTCGATTTTGGCGGCGCGCGCTATTTAAAGACCGGCGAGACACTCCCCGATAGTGCGATAGATGAGTTAAGGAAGTTCGACTCGATTTTTCTCGGCGCCATTGGCCACCCCGAGGTAAAACCCGGCATTCTCGAAACAGGGATCCTACTCAAGATACGCTTTGCCCTGGATCAGTACATTAATCTCCGCCCGGTGAAGCTTTACCCCAACGTGGATACACCGCTGAAGGACAAAGGGCCGGAGCACATCGATTTTGTGGTTATTCGTGAGAACTCCGGCGGCATCTACACCGGACATGGCGGAGTGACGCGCGTTGGCACAGCGGATGAGATCGCGACTCAATTGATGGTGTACGACCGTCGCACGGTGGACCGCTGCCTGAAGTACGCATTCGAACTTAAGAAGAGGCGCAACACGAAGGACCCCAAGTATGCCGGAAAACCGATCACGCTCGTCCACAAGAGGAATGTGCTTACCTATTGCGGAGATCTCTGGTACCGGGCTTTTGAAGAGATGGGTTCCAAGCAATACCCTGAACTCAAGCGCGACTACAATCATGTTGATGCTGCGAATATGTGGCTCGTGAAAAACCCGGAATGGTTTGACGTGGCTGTCACTGAAAATCTTTTCGGCGATATCATCACCGACCTTGGCGCGATGATACAGGGCGGGCTCGGAGTGGCAGCCGGCGGGAACATCAATCCGGAGGGAGTTTCAATGTTTGAGCCGATGGGCGGCAGTGCTCCGAAGTATGCAGGCCGGAACGTGATAAACCCTATGGCGGCAATCGGCGCTGCGATGATGATGCTCGATACCCTCGGCGAGGCAGGGGCTGCGCAATCGATCGAGAAGGCTATGGTGGCAGTAATGCAGAAAATGAAGAGCCAGGCTGCAGGGAATATGGGATACTCCACCACCGGGGTGGGAGATTTGGTAGCTAAAACTATAAGTTAAAAGTAAAAAGTATGAAGTGAGAAGTAATTAAAAAAATCGACTCGCAACTTTTTACTTCCTATTTTTTTGTCAAGGAGCAGGGGGATGTTAAAGAAAAAAGGAAAATATGTCGTGGCTGTGGTGGGCGCAACGGGCGCGGTGGGCAACGAAATGATTTCGGTGCTTGAAGAGAGGAAATTTCCGGTGGAGAAGCTGAGGCTGTTTGCCTCGGAAATGTCCGTAGGGAAGACGCTGGAATTCAACGGAGAGGATATAGTTGTCGAGGCCCTGAACGAAAATTCATTCAAGGGGATCGATATTGCGCTTTTTTCTGCCGGCGCCGAGCGTTCGAAGATATGGGCGCCCATCGCAGCGCAATCAGGATGCATTGTTGTGGACAATTCCAGTCAATGGAGGATGGACCCTGCCACACCGCTTGTGGTGCCCGAGGTCAACGCTCAGGACCTTGAATGGCATAAGGGGATTATTGCGAATCCCAACTGCTCGACGATACAGATGGTAGTAGCGCTAAAGCCCATTCACGACGCGGTAAAAATAAGGAGGGTGGTGGTGACCACCTTTCAGGCGGTCTCAGGGACCGGCAAGAAAGCCATGGATGAACTCCTCCGGCAGACGACGGATATGCTCAGTTTCAGGGACATTCAGTGCAACGTCTATCCGCACCAGATAGCATTCAATGTGCTGCCTCACATAGATAAATTCCTTGAAAACGGCTATACCAAGGAAGAAATGAAGATGGTCCACGAGACCCAAAAAATTATGGGCGACGATTCTATAAAACTGACGGCCACAACAGTCCGGGTGCCTGTTTTCAGAGGACATTCCGAATCGCTGAACATAGAGACTGAAATAAAAATAACCCCGCAGAAGGTCCGCGAGCTTCTTTCAAATGCCCCCGGTATTACACTATTTGACGCCCCGGAAAAGAATGTGTACCCTCTTCCTGTTGAAATAGCGGGCAAGGACGACGTATTTGTCGGCAGGATCAGGGAGGACGAGTCTATTGAAAACGGAATCAATATGTGGGTAGTTTCCGACAACCTGAGAAAAGGAGCGGCGTTGAACGCAGTGCAAATAGCAGAGGAGCTTATCAAGCAGGCATAAGAGACTATTGTATTGTGCTCCAATTGGTGATATTATAGAAATCCTGACTTTAAAAGGCAGTTCATTCTTATACTTACAAATAACGCTGGAGGTGAGCCATGGGGAATGGCAGAGATTACCTGTTTACTTCAGAGTCCGTCACAGAGGGACATCCTGATAAAATCGCAGACCAGATATCTGATGGAATACTGGATGCAATAATAGCTCAGGACAAGACAGCGCGTGTTGCCTGCGAATGTCTTGTAACTACGGGGATGGCTTTTGTTGCCGGAGAAATTACAACAGACTGTTATGTGCATATCCCTGACATTGTGAGGGAAACAATCAGGGATATAGGATATACAAGGGCCAAATACGGGTTTGATTATGAAACCTGCGCCGTTATCACCTCTATAGACAAACAATCGACGGATATCGCCATGGGTGTTGATACGGGCGGCGCCGGTGACCAGGGGCTGATGTTCGGTTTCGCCTGTGACGAAACTCCTGAGATGATGCCCATGACTATTATGCTTGCCCATAAACTGACCAGAAAGCTGGCAGAAGTCAGGAAGAAAGATGTTCTCAGTTATCTCCGCCCTGACGGCAAATCCCAGGTCTCCATCGAGTATAAGGACGGACGGCCTTATAAAGTGCGCACTATTGTCATATCATCACAGCACAGCCCGGACATTACATTAAAGGAAATGAGGGAAGATATTATTGAGAAAGTAATTAAACCTGTCATCCCTGCCGACCTGCTCGATGAGGAGAGTATTGTTTATCATATCAACCCGACGGGCCGTTTTGTTATCGGCGGGCCGCAGGGCGATACCGGACTGACCGGCAGGAAGATCATCGTAGATACGTACGGCGGCGTTGGAAGCCACGGAGGGGGATGCTTCTCAGGTAAAGACCCCTCAAAGGTCGACAGGTCCGCTTCATACATGGCGCGGTATATTGCAAAGAATATAGTTGCCGCAGGCATTGCTTCGCGTTGCGAGATACAGCTGGCTTATGCAATAGGCGTGCCCCATCCTGTATCGGTATTTGTCGATACTATAGGCACCGGAAAGATCGACGACAATAAGATATCGGAACTGATAACGAAAAATTTTGACATGACGCCGAAAGGCATCATCGACAAGCTCGCTCTGAGGAGGCCTATTTACAAGAAAACTGCAGCGTACGGACATTTTGGCAGGGATGAAAAAGAGTTCACGTGGGAACACACAGACATGGTGGAAACCCTGAAAAAAAGTGCCGGAATTTGAACTGAATGTTAAATGTTGAATGCTGAATGTTGAATTAATGAAAGAAACCAGGTTTTGATTTTTTCCCACAATTTAACATTCAAAATTTTTATTTGAGGAGGATACATGGCAAAGCACGATGTAAAAGATGCCGGGCTCGCTAAGAAGGGGAAGCTGAGAATCGAGTGGGCTGCACAGGAAATGCCGGTGTTAAAGAGCATTACAGAAAGGTTCACAAAAGAGAAGCCCCTGAAAGGAATAAAGGTAGTGGCGTGTCTTCATGTCACCACCGAAACGGCGAGCCTTATGGAGACACTTAAGGCTGGCGGAGCTGAAGTTGCTCTCTGTGCATCCAACCCGCTAAGTACGCAGGATGATGTGGCGGCTTCGCTCGTGAAGCATTCAGGCGTTGCCGTTTTTGCCATAAAAGGGGAAGATACGAAAACCTATTACCGGCATATAAAGGATGCCCTGGCCCTTAAGCCGCAGATTACTATGGACGATGGGGCCGACGTGGTTTCAACACTTCATAAAGATGCCAAACACCTGCTCCCTGGAGTTATCGGGGGCACCGAAGAGACCACCACCGGTGTTATACGGCTGAAGGCAATGGCGGAAAGCGGTGCACTCCAGTATCCCATAGTTGCAGTAAACGATGCTTTTACCAAGCACCTTTTTGACAACCGGTACGGCACGGGGCAGAGCACTATGGACGGGATAATAAGGTCAACGAACAGGCTGATTGCAGGCTCAGTCTTTGTAGTGGCCGGATACGGCTGGTGCGGCAGGGGCGTTGCCATGAGAGCAAAGGGTCACGGCGCAAGGGTCATAATTACAGAGGTAGACCCGTTAAAAGCCCTTGAAGCTACAATGGACGGGTTTGAATTAATGCCCATCCTGGAAGCCTCGAGGATTGGTGACATTTTCGTCACTGCAACCGGGGACCTCAAGGTCATTTCCAAACAATGTTTTTCCGTTATGAAAGATGGCGTCATTGTCTGCAATACAGGACATTTCAATGTCGAGATCGACATCGAAAGTCTTGACGCGATGTCTAAGGCCAGGAGGATGATGAGGGATTATGTTGAAGAGTTTACGCTCCGAAACGGCAAAAGGATTTACCTCCTCGGAGAGGGAAGGCTTATCAATCTGGCTGCTGCCGAGGGCCATCCTTCAGCTGTCATGGATATGAGCTTTGCAAACCAGGCCTTGTGCTCCGAATTCATGGTAAAGAATGCAAAGAAGCTTGAGAAAAAGGTATACAGCGTACCTGAAAAGATAGACAAGGAAATAGCCCGGCTCAAGTTAAAGGCAATGGACATAGCGATAGATACACTTACTGCGGAACAGAAGAAATACCTGCAAAGTTGGGAAATGGGAACTTAGATAAAAAAAGCGGGGTGAGGTCTTGATCTCACCCCGTTTTCAACCTCCGGCGCTGACTGATGCTATTTCGTCATTTTTTCCTTGCCGTGATGAGCCTTCTTTCCTTCCATCATGCCGCATTTACAGCCTTTTTCCATTCCCATGCCGCCCTCCATCATCTCTTTCAGTTCTTTCTTCTGCTGAGGGGTCAGCATTGATTTAATCTCTTCCAATGCCTTTAAGTGAGTAAGAAACATATCTGTCTTTATGGCCTCTATCTGTTTCAGCTTTGACGCAGCGGCATTCATATCGACAGGGTCTTTGTGAAGGATATTCTCCAACTCGATTTTAGCGATTTGGAGATCAGCCCCCTTTTTTATTAAATCTTTTGCTGCCCCGTCGATTATTTGGTCTGCTGACTCCTTCTGTTTTGCGTTGAGCCCGAGGTGCATCATTATCCTCATCGCATGGCGCCTGGTCTCCATGATGTTTTCAGGCATCATCATCTCTATATTTCCAATCCCCTGCATACCGCCCCTCATATGCTCACCCATCATGTGCTCGCCCATCTTGCCGCAGCCGCAGTCTTTTTTCATTTCCATGCCGCCCATCATTTCCTTGCATTGATGGTCACCAGTCATCATTCCAGGCTTTGGATCATCCTGCATCACTGCACTGTTGTCCGGCTCTGCCGCCATAGCATTAACGTAACTCAGCCCGAAAGCAAGAAACACTACCAAAACAGATAAGATAATTGCCGCACGCTTCATTTCCCGATCCTCCTTATTTGGTTCATTTTATGCATTAAGCCCATTAGCGGGACTTTATCAGCACTATACCTGGTGTCCTGTCCCTAACAGTTCTTTACATATTTAACCGTCATTCCGGGCTTGACCCGGAATCCAGTCCTCTGATTTTTCTCCCGCCGGAGCCTGCCCTCGAATTCCGTCATCGGGGCGGGAATGACAGGAAATGGAAACTTATATCCGAGACACCACACTAGTTCTTTATCACACATTTGGCGCAAGGTCAAGCAGAATGGGAGCTGTGCATTGACTGCTTTTTGGACTTAATGTGATAATTAAACATATTAAAATGTGAGCACTGCTATTGATGCCTAAAATAAATCTCAAAGCCCTTTCAAAACAGGAACTGGAATCCTTTATCAAAGAATCGGGACTGCCTGCATTCAGAACAAAGCAGCTTCTGCACTGGATATATGAAAAGCACACCCGTCATATTTCAGACATCACCGAACTCTCAAAAGAGTTGCGGGAAAGGCTTGCTGAGAAGGCGTATATAAGTAATTTTGAATTGCTTGAACGCAAGGCATCCGGGGATGGGACAGAAAAATTTCTCTTTGGTCTTGAAGACGGTGAAAGCATTGAAACCGTGCTTATTCCGGATGAAGACCGGTTGACGCTGTGCATTTCCTCCCAGGTGGGGTGTGCCATGGGCTGCAGATTCTGCCTTACCGGCACAATGGGGCTTAAACGGAACCTTCGGCCTTATGAGATTGTCGACCAGGCTATTTCTGCGGACCGGATAATTTGGCCGCGAAAGATTACCAATATAGTTTTCATGGGAATGGGAGAGCCGTTGGCGAATTTCGACAATGTTGTCGAGGCCCTGCGGAGAATAACGGGACAGATGAAAATATCTCCCGGGAGGATTACTCTTTCGACATCGGGTATCGCGCCTAAAATCCCTGAACTTGCAGTCGAAGCTCCAAAGGTGAAGCTTGCTGTTTCTCTGAATGCAACGACCGATATTGTGCGGGATTATATCATGCCTGTGAACAGGACGTGGCCTCTCAAAAAGCTGATAGACGCATGCAGCAAATTTCCGCTGCCGGCACGTGGGAGCATAACTTTTGAGTATGTCCTTTTAAAAGATGTCAACGACACGCGGGAGGATGCAAAAAGGCTCATACATCTTATAAAAGGGATACCGTCGAAAGTGAATCTCATTCCGTTCAACCCTTGTCCCGGCTCGGAATTCGAACGGCCTGATGAAAAAAGTGTGCTGGAATTTCAGGATATTCTATTGAATGCACATGTTACCGTTATCATCAGGAAGAGCAAAGGGCAGGATATATTGGCGGCATGCGGGCAATTGAAAGCGTGTTATAGCATTGAACGCACAGCGTTATAACTAATCGGTGGGCTATGTCCTTTGAAGTTAAAGTCCACCGACCAATCGATGGTTTCAGGAAGGTGCAACTTACGCAACGGTACGACTGTAAATTAACGCTGTTCGAAAGGCATGCCTACGTCATTTCACCAAGGTACTAAACGCGGCGGGAAGCTTTTTGACTGTATTTGCTTCATAATGTGTTAAAAATCGGTTACTCATTACACGAAGAAACGTCTTCCTCGTATTGGCACGAACTTCACGGCAGCTCCGATTTCTTTCCGTTCATGATTAATCCCCCCCCGACTGTCACAAAAACCCTCTCAAAAAACCACCATCAGAAGCCTTATTTTTAGCCGTTTCAGAGCAGCGTTCTATTATCTTTTCTAATCTGAAATTCCTCCGTAACAAAATGTCCTATTGCGGCCTTCTTTTTTTGCTTCGTATAAAGCTTCATCGGCGTATTTGATTAATTCAACGGGAGACATGTTTTCTTGTGGTATTAGTGAAGCAACGCCGATACTTACGGTTACGCAACTGCTTATTTTTGACTGGACATGGCGGATATTGAGTGCTTCAACATCCATGCGTATCTTTTCTGCAATTGAAACCGTATGCTGCTTATCGGTATCAGACAGTATGACCACAAACTCTTCACCGCCAAAACGCACAACTTTATCTCCCGGCCTTCGCGCCACCCCTTTCAGTATTTGAGCAACAAATTTAAGGCATTCGTCTCCTTTCAGGTGTCCATAAGTATCATTGTAATTCTTAAAAAAATCCACGTCTATCATCATCGTTGAAATCTGATGCTTATTTCTTAGCGAGCGCTTCCATTCTTCGTCTAAAAACGTATCAAACGCACGCCGATTGGCGAGACCCGTCAGTTCGTCTATTGTTGACAAATGCCGAAGGAATTCCTCTGCTTTTCGTCGCTCTGTTACGTCGTGATATATTATTATGTTGACGTCCTGCAACGATGCCATCCTGAACTCAATATCGCGCAAAGATCCGTCCTTGCATGTTACTCTCCATTCGTGAGATCCGGTCTCGTTCTCGTCCTTTATAGCTTTCCTTGCGGCAGCTTTCCAGCTATCGACAACTTTCTGCCTGTAATGTTCATCGGGATAGGCAAGGGGCCACCAGTGATCTACTGAAGGTATATCTTCTATGGTGTATCCGAATGTCTCTATGAATCTGTTGTTAAAAAATACAAATTCCCAACTTTTCTCTGCTATTGCCATGGCAACAGGATTGCGTTCTATTAAGCGTCTTAAATTATCCTCATTTTTCATTAAGGCATTCTCAATCTTTTTGCGCTTGGTGATGTCCCTGAAAGTTACAACCGCCCCAACAATCTTGTCATTATCTATGATAGGCGTGCTTGTATACTCCACGTCAAAACTAGTATTGTCTTTTTTCCAAAAAACCTCGTCTCTTATATTATGAACAGCGCCATCTTTCAAAGCCATATTTATCGGACATTCTTCTGCAGGATAGAGACTCCCATCTGTTTTTGTGTGATGCCATATTGAGTGGCTATGTCTGCCGATAAGCTCATCAGCCTCATATCCGAGCATTTTTGCAGCTGCAGGATTGATAAACGTATGATTTCCTTTTAAATCCACACCAAAGATGCCTTCTCCAGCAGACTCCAGGATCAGATTATTCTGTATAGAAAGGTTTTTTAACGTCTCCTCAGCACGCTTGCGTTGAAGTATTTCCATTTGCTGTGCCTTAATGGCCTGAGTCAATTCGGCGGTTCTCTTCTCAACACGCATCTCAAGCTCGTCACGGGCATTTCGCAATTCAACCTCCATCAACTTGTGCTTGGTAATATCAATGATCAGCACGAAGGCGCCGGTTAAATTACCTTCTTTGTCCTTAAGAGGAGTGGCGATATGGTCTATATATATTCCCTTACCTTGTGTATCAGTGCGGTAGTGCTCGGACCTTCCGCTTGTTGCTGCTCCATCATAGACCATTTGCGCTGGGCATTCAGGGCACACGGAGTCTCTCTTCGCTGCTACACGGTAGCATAACTTCCCAATGCAGTTCTCCCCGTACAATTCCTCGGCCTTACGGTTTAGTGAAACGATTCTGTAATTCGTGTCAAGTTCCCAGAATGCAATGTCCATTATATCAATGATGTCTCTCAGGATGGCGACTATTCTTTGAGGGTTTTGGGACGTTTCGGCTTCCCTGAAAGGTTGAGTTGCCGATGAGGTAACACGGAATATGTCAATGACTTTGAGACACCCCTCGTCCACATTTAGTGTATTTCCTCTTCAGGAACTGGTGCTGCCTTTGGCTTGTTAATCCATACGGCCTCAGGAAGTATCGGCGGCACAGGGATTTTTTTAACAAATCTCTCAGGATGTGCTTCATATGCAACGCGCAGAACTTCACCCCTGGCTATCTGTATTTCTTGTGCAAGGCCGTAATGTACAGCTTCCGGCGTATGCAGGCCGATGCCGGTATGTTGATGCTCTTTGTTGTACCAAGGAAAGAAATCCTGGCAGAAGCTCCGAGAGTCTTCGATGCTACCAAACCGCTCAGGAAAGTCCGGCCGATATTTAAGTGTCTTAAACTGGGACTCTGAATAGGGGTTGTCATCGCTCGTATGCGGTCTGCTGTGGGTCTTCGTGATCCCAAGGTCGGCCAGGAGTAATGCTACAGGTTTGGATTTCATTGATGAACCCCTGTCGGCATGAATCGTGAGCTGATCTCTCCCGATATTCTGCTTTGAACAGGTTTCTCCAATGAGCCTCTCTGCCAATACCGCCGATTCTGCAGGGGCTATCATCCAGCCGACAATATAGCGGCTGAAGATGTCCATGATCACATACAGGTAAAAGTATGTCCACTTTACCGGACCGAGAAGTTTCGTGATATCCCAGGACCAAACTTGGTTCGGGGCTGTAGCCAAAAGCTCTGGCTTGCTATACACCGGGTGACGCAACTGGTTTCTGCGCTCCTTGACCTCCTTGTTCTTATCGAGGATGCGATACATTGTCCGTATCGAGCAATGGTATTGGCCCTCGTCCAAAAGAGTTGCATAAACCTCATAGGGTGCCTTGTCCACAAATCTGTCGGTGTGGAGGATATCAAGTACTCCCTGCCGTTCCTCGGAAGACAGTGAACGAGGCGAGTTCCGATCCTGCACAGGCTCAACAAAGTGGGCATCTTTGCGTGCCTGTGTGCGGTAAAACCCGGCACGCGCAACATCAAGCGCTTCACATGCATGCTTGATCCCAACTTCAGAGGAAAGGGTCACTGCAGCTTCCATCAGTCGGTCTCTCCTCCTTCGGGGATCGCAAGCGGGATTCCCAGTATCTCGGATACTTTTTTTTGGATATCTATTATGATCTCTGCCTGTCTAAGACGTTTGATAATCAGTTCATTGTCCCTGCGGAGCTTCTCATTTTCCGCAATAAGTGGATTGCGAACTGCTTCCTTGCGGCCTCGCTTCTTGGGCTTCAGGGCTGACAGGACTCCACGCTCTCTTTGGGTGCGCCACGCATTGAGGTTCGAGGCATACAGTCCCTCACGGCGTAGCAGCGTTCCCATACTTCCGCGTCCCGTGCATGCATCGGCAAGGGTGAGGATACGCAGTTTGTATTCGGCAGTGAACCTCCGCCTGACTGCCTTATCCGGCACCTCTGGGTTCGGATGGGCTACCGTCAACTTGGCTCCCTCCATTGTCTGTGTTTTATTGACCTTTGCAGCTATCATTATGATTTTTCCTCCCCGGCCTTCTACTCTAATTTAGCATAAGGGAGGTGTCTCACTTATATTGACACAGAGGGACAAGCCTATGAGCTTTTTTTAGATTCGGAGGTGTCCCCTCTATTTCACCGTAGTTTATCATGGTTTCGTAATAGTTATTGGCCTACCCGCTATTTGCCTTTTAAGCGATAAAACAGGTAGGTAATGCGATGAGGGAACCCATAAAAACCTCCATACAATAATTTATCCTCGAAACGGCCTCTCATATGGAAAATAAGGAAGGCTCGTTTTGCGGCAGCCAAGCTATCCTGCAACGCAGGACCCGTGGGTAAGCGACCAATGGTTTGCCTTTTCGAAACGGCAGCTAAACTTTACATCGAAAGTATTACCAATTTTTCTTATTGTTGTCAATAGGTTTGGGTGGTAACAAAGGTGATAAGCATCACCGTTTCATGCTTTTTTTGTGTTTTAGTGGCTTTTTGTTGAAATTTGCATCGCCTACAGCCTGCACTGTCGCATTATTTCAATCGTTCATAGCAGAATAACATGAATAAGAGACCGGCGCTCTTTTCAACACACATCGCGGGATTTATGTACACGTTCGCATGTTTCCGCCTGATGGTCGCGGCCAAGGAAATAGTCGGCCCATGAGGAAGTCTAGAGAGCCCAGTCGCGAGGGCGGATATACCCCCCTTTCAATGATTCCTCCTCGCGGAAAGCTTTGAGCCGATCATAGGCCCTCACAAAGATGCATTGCCGCGTGCCTGGAAAGACCTCGCACCATCCTTCGGAGGACCCGCCGCACTGGCCGCTGAAAAGGAATTTGGGACACTGAGATTGCGGGCAGAGCAAAGCCACCTCGGGCAGCGTGCAATCGCCGCACCGGCGACATCTTGAACTGACAAGCTTTATCCAATACTCCAGATCTGTCAGAGGACTCTCCAATCGGGTGCCGTCGATTAGTCGGAAAAATGAACAGGCTGTTCCGTAGAGAGGGGCTCCGGGTGCGAAAGCGGCGTGGTCGAAGAACCGCATAAGCCTATATCCGAGCCTTTTGCGGGGAAGGCTCGCCTTGCGTGAGAGATCCTCGCGGTTGAGGCCTGTGAAAGGATCTTTTTCAAAAGATAGAACCCGCCGGGCTGAGGGTAGTCGAACTCCGAGATAAGCGATTCCCATTTGTCCGACAACTCTATCGACTTCCGGATGACCCACTCGAGATCTTCGTACCGCAGGTTCGGTCCGCCTATGTGAACGCCGTCATACCCTATACCCCGAAGCACAGCAATGAGTTTAGCGGCTCCACCCTCCCTTTCTCTCGTCTCCTCGCCGTGGATACTCTATACTACTTTATCAATGCCCCTTCGGTGCCCGTCCATATCTATACAGTCCACTTCAGTAGGAAACCATATATGAGTTTTTGGGGCGTTGCGATTGCTAAATTTCAATCTGCATCCCATCCAAAGAGGCAGTTGTATCCGGGAAAATTGTTCTGGCTACCTTTTCAGCCTGAAGTCTATCTTCCGGTTTTCTATAAAGAGAGGCATCGAAATGAACGAGCGCCAAACTTTTCGCACCAGCTTCTTTTGCTATCCGAGCTGCTGTTTCCGGATTCAGATGAGGCCATTCCTCTGACTCCTGTCCTGGCCTGAATGCACACTCGGCAATAAGAAGATTCGCATCCCTAGCAAGCTCAACAGCATTTTCACAATACCCAGTATCGGGACAATAAGCTACCACCCCCTCCTCCATCTCGAACCTGTATCCCAACGTTAAAGAAGAATGGCGAAGCGGCATGGACTGAACTCGAAAAGGCGCCATGCCCTGATCATCGGGCAGTTCGCCAATCTCAACTTGGTACTTCAGCTTGGTCAAAGGCCATGAAAAAGGGACATTTATAATAGTACCTAAAACATCTTTTGTGCCTTTTGGTCCGAAGATCCATAGACCACCATCAAAGCGAAACTTGTTTAAAGTATGAAGACCGATTATATGATCGAGATGAAAATGGCTCAAAAAAAGATATGTTCTTTTATCTGCGACTACGTATTGATCCAGCTTATAAATGCCGTTACCAGCATCAATAATGATCTGATATTCTCTTGTTTCGAGGAGTATACAGACGGTGTTGCCCGTTGAAGTGTCATACCATCCGTTTGTCCCAAGAAATGTAATTCTCATAGAATATATTATATCAGGTGTTAGGGTTGAGCTAAGCAATACTGTCGATATGAAGATTTAATGGATGTTAAAGGTTGCTTCGGGCAGTCTTTTCATTTAAACGCTCATTTTCATCCCGTACTACGGGTAAAAAAGATCTGGCAGAGGCGTCTGAGGAATTTTTTATTTCTAGATGTCTCAGCACAGCTTCTTCTTGGCAAAGTCCCGGGAGAGAAGATCGTTCGGGTGATCAGTTCCGATTGATTCAGGCAGGATGAGAAGCATGGTCTACTTCTTCTTGAGCGTTTCCTCTATTCCCAGTATGTATTTCGTATAATCGAATCCTAACTTCATCAATTCCAGTTCATCGTTCCTGATTTTTTCGAGCCTTTTATCGTCGATATCAAATGTATCGAGGAATCTGCTTTCAAAAATGAAACTCCGGAACCTGTCCGCGTCATAACAAGCCATGTAAAATGCTTTTTGCTTCTTGTCGTCAAGCTCAAATCCCGGGAGACTTCTTCTGAAGAGGATCTCTTTCCATCCCCTGTTCATGTCGTCATATATGTCGACGCCCTGGTCATCCCTCCAGTTCCTTATTGTCCATTCCGTGTCATCTTTAAAACCGAGGCAGTGTTCTTCTTTAACAAAAAAATAGAACTCCTCGGTAATAGTCACGTTGCTTTTGTCGTCCATTTTTTTCAGCGAGGCCTGCCCGACGGGATAGTACCTGCAGTTTGCGGGCCTGTCCGAATAAATGGAGCACCCATCCTGCGTGACGAATGGACAACTCCGGGTTGAGTCCTCATTCATTTTGAGAAATACAAACGGATGTGAGGTCTTTTCGTCGATTTCGATAAATACGTGCCGATCAAGGAACTCGCCGGAAGAGATTCCCAGTCTCTTTTTCAGCCTGATAATATCGTATGGCGTGAGCATAATGTCGATATTGCTGCAGCATTTTGTAAAGCATCCGATCCCTTTATGACATTTGAACCTGAACCTCGCATCCAGCGTAAGATGTATCGGTTCCACTGATTTCATGCTTAACATACTTTCCTCCAAATATAATTTACTTATTTTAACATGTGGCACGCTGAAAAGTATCTTTTTTGCATATTCCTTGAATAATGATATGTGTAACTGTTATGCTTTTGAAAACAAGGGTTATTATGGAAAGTCCCGACCTCGACAAAGGCAATGAGAACTGCATTTTCTTCTTACTTAACCTCTTTTTTAGGCATGTATATGACCCAGTCCTGTGTGCATGCATTTATCGCAATGCTCATTGTGGACAGGGCCATTCAGATCTGGGACATCGGTAATCCCTTAATACGACAGCGTTTCCGAATTTTTATTATTTTTATTGCTCTCTCTTCCTATCCTTGTTATCAATTGATGAACCCGGAACGGGGCGACACTGCATTCAGGCTTGCAACACTCTTTGACAGCAGCCGTTGGCTGAACCTGGAATTATGGAATACCATTCCTATTGGTCTATTGTTTATTCTTTTACTGGTTTTCACCTCTTTAGTGTTTCTTTTCCAGGAGTTGATCCCAATTATAAAACATGCGGTTGAATCGGACCGGACAGTGTCCAGTTGGGAAAAACTGGACCACGAATCGGAAATAGTCCGGAACTTCGGATGTTTCAAATGTGAGACTCGGGATATACCGGATTTTTACATTACCGACAATGAACACCCTATCATTTTCACCCGGACAGTAAAAAGGCCGTCAATTTATTTATCGACCGGCATTATTGCCTCACTTACCGCTGAAGAGCTTCAAGGTGCTATTGCCCATGAGACCGCACACATATTGAGAAACAAACGGCCATTGCTGATTATTGTCTTTTTTTTAAGGATGCTGCTTTTTTTCAATCCCGTGGTCCTGCTGGAGTTCAGGCGCATAGTCCTGGACGAAGAGAAAATATGCGATGACATGGCTATTGCTTCAACAAAAAATCCCTACGCCCTTGCGGAAACCCTGAAGAAGCTCTATTATAAGCATGAGGCCGATAGTGAAGGGCGCAAGAATGACGCATCTGTTGCGCAGCAGGCCGAAAACGCGCATGTTGGAAAGAGAATTAGAAGGATTGAAGGAGGGGTGGCAGAATACGCCGGAGGGGAATGGGGGAAGCTCATTGCCGCCTCAGTTGCCAGCATAATAATCAATTACTTCGTCGTATGACAGCGTAGGAACCGTATGAAAAAAACTCTCCTTTTTTCAGGTGTCATTTTGGCTTCGATGGCCTTTCTGTGGTTTTTTAACTGGGTCCCCTTCTATATCGAACAAGGACTAGTGAGGAGATACTCCAGCGTAGAAGAAGTCAAAGCAAAGCTCAAATTAAAGGAAGTTTTTGTGCCGTCCTTTTTCCCCCAGCAGTATGTATGGCCTCCTTACGAGATTATCGCACAGACAAAACCGTTTACATCGGTGATTATGAAATTCAGGAATGTAAACGGGAAGCCGGATGCGCTGGTCATTTGTCAGTTCAGCGCAACAGCTTCTGTTCCTGATTGTTTCCCCGGTATGATACAAATCCGTGAGAGCACTGCATATAAGATGAAGGGACGACCGGCCCTTCTCGAAGTTGGCGCCTGCGGGCATAATGAGACTTGCAGCCGGATGACGTGGCGTGAGGACCGATATCGAATCACCGTTGCCGTTGATGCCCCGCCTTCCGAGCTTGTCAAAATCTCGGAAAGCATGATTCAGTAAAACCTCTCCCCGGTTATGCCTTTATCTCTCTTTCCTCTCATTTAGTTAAAGAACTAATACAAAAATGCTGCCAAAATTTAGGATGTTTTGCCAATTGTGCCCCGTGCCGCCGGTTTGCTATTCTTTAATCAGGACGAAAGGGTGGTCTATCTTCTTGTTGACCTGTGCAGACTCCGGCGTATATATTATCACATGGCAGTCCAGTTTTCCGTGATCAGTGAAGAGCCGGGATATAAGCAGCATTAGAAAAGGAAGCCCAATGAAGACAGGGATCAAAGCGGTCGGGAAACGGGAAGCGTGTTACGGGTTGATATTCAGTCTTATTGTGGCATGCATTGCTATGACAAATATCGACGTCGCCATTGGCAACGATGAGTCACAGCAATGTCTTGGGTGCCACAGCAAGCAGGGGATTGTCATTCATTTCGGGGACGGTGAATCCGAGACAGCCGGCATTAATGCCGAACAGTTCCGGCTATCTGCCCACGGCGGCATCTCCTGTTCCTCCTGTCACACTGATTTTTCGGCAAAAAGTCACCCGAAACGCATATTCAAAAGCAGCAAGCTATACAAGATACATTTATCGCGCACCTGCAGGCACTGCCATAACGATAGTCAACTGCAATCCAGGCCCGTGCATATGGCGCTGCTCGAGAAGGAGAGGGAGGGAAACCCGTTTCCATGCACTGACTGTCACAGCGCCCATGCGATGACGCCTGCTGCAGGCGGCAAATTGATGAAGAGCGAAAGTGACTACTGCCTGAAGTGCCATACACGAAGCATGAATATGACCTTCAAGAATCATGATACGGTATCGCTTGCCATTGATCCGTCTCACCTGAAGGGTTCAGTACATAATGAACTGAGCTGTTCCGACTGTCATTTCGGGTTTTCATCGAAAGAACATCCTGAAAGGACGTTCAGGACCAGGCGCGATTACGAAATCGCCTCTTCGCAGACCTGCAGGCGGTGCCATTTCGATAAATACTCGGAAACACTCGAAAGCATCCACTTTTCCCAACTCAATCAGGGAAATCTCAAGGCGCCTGTCTGCACCGACTGTCACGGCAGTCATGGCATCCAGAAAGGGCGCACCGAAAAACTGCTGAGCGCAAAGAGGTGTGAAAAATGCCATCAGGTGATATTCAGCACCTATGCTGCGAGCGTGCATGGCAAGGCGCTTATAGACGAAAATAATCATGATGTGCCAATCTGTGTGGATTGTCATAAGGCGCACGATGTGAGCAATCCTCTTACTCTGCAATTCCGTGAAAATATTCCTGAAATGTGCGGCAATTGCCACGCCAATAAGGAAATCATAGGCAAGTATGGACTTTCGACTGACGTATTGAAGAGTTATCTTAGCGATTTTCACGGCATCACCCTTAATTTTTACAAGCAGCAGAATGACAAACTGACGAATTCCGGCAGACCCATAGCAGTTTGCACCGATTGCCATGGCACTCATGATATAAAAGCTACAGAGAGCCGTGATACAAAGGTTATAAAAACCAATCTGGTCCGGCAATGCCGTAAATGCCACCCTGGAGCGAATAAAGATTTTCCCGATGTCTGGCTTTCTCATTATGAGCCGAGCCTGCATAAGGCCCCTCTGATATATATTATCAAGCTGGCCTGCAAGGCATTTTTAATATTAATGGGGATCGGGATTTCCCTGCAAATTTTGTTGCACCTGTGGCGATACGCCAGCAACCGCTGAAGGAGGAAACAATGAACACTACCGGAGGCGCCTCTCTGTATATCAAAAGGTTTTCCTTGTACCGGATCATCGAGCACTGGGCTGTTGCAGTTATCTTTGTGTCCCTTACAGCAACGGGTTTCGCCCAAAAATATTATGACCTGGCCCTCTCACAATGGATTGTGCGGAACCTTGGAGGTATTGACGCGGTAAGGATCATACACCGGATTTCCGGTCTCCTGCTGATTCTCGCTCTTGCGCAACACATCCTCACTGCAATTTCAGGCGTACTATTCAGAAAATGGGACACTTCGATGATGATCATTAAAAGTGATTTTACCGATGCAATAACCAATCTCAAATATTATCTCGGCAGGGTCGAGCAGCCTGCCCGCTGCGGCAGATACGACTACAGGCAAAAATTCGAATATTGGGGGATTTTTACCGGGGGTATCTTAATGGGCGTAACAGGCATCACCTTATTGTTTCCAATTCTGGTCACACAGGTCCTTCCCGGCCAGATCATTCCTATTGCTAAGATCCTCCATACGAATGAAGCACTTGTTCTTATGCTGCTTGTTGTGGTTTGGCATATATACAACTCGATCTTCAGCCCGGAGGTCTTCCCGATAGACACCGTCATGTTCACAGGGAAAATATCCAAAGAGCGCATGATCAGGGAACATCCCATGGAATATGAACGGCTCTTCGGAATGGCTCCTTCACCTGGTGATGACAGACCGGCGTCCGGGTCCGGCATCCCTTGACAGGCGGTAAATAATCAGGTATCGTGATGCATGCGAAAGAAAATTCTCGTTGCAATCATCCTTAATGTCATTATAATTTCGGTGACTCTCGGCATCATCGGCAATCTGACAGTCCGGGACAGCATCAGGCGCTCACTGGATGACCGGCTGATGCTGGCCAGAATAATTGCCGATTATATCGATGTCTCTCTGCAGACGAATCTCAACAGGCTCATGGACATTTCCCTGTCCGGAAAGATAGATCTTACCTATAATAATTGGGAGCCCGCACGAAAGGCCCTTGAAACAGCTTACAAATATTCTCTGTTCACGGACGGCGTTTTTCTCCTGGACAAGCAGGGCAACATCCTGCTCACGTATCCACCGCATGATGTTTATGGAGAAAACCTTTCATATATAAATTATGTGAGTCAAGTGCTGAGCGAGGGGAAGCCGGTTATATCCAATGTATATACCATTGATCCCTTAAGAAAACAGGTGTTGTTCATGATGGTCCCCTTGAAGGACAGGCGGGATACAGTTGTCGGTGTTGCAGGCGGGATGTTCAGCCCCAGCAAGGCGTTTATCAGTACTCTTCTGCAGCGCATGAAAATAGAAAAAAGCGGCTACATTGATATAATCGACAGCAATGAGATTGTGGTCGCTTCGGATTATCCGGGCCGTATCCTGAGTCATGATGATAATGGCGGGGCTCTGGCTGCGATGATACGGCATGCGCAATCGGGGATCAGGCCATTCAGCCATGTCTTGCCCGGAGCAAAAGGCGGCGAAACGGTCAAGGACATCCTTGCATTTGTTCCCCTCAAAGTAGCGCCATGGGGAGTCATCGTAGGTCAGGAAGAAAAAGAAGTCTTTGCGCCTGCCACGAGCTTGGGGCGGAATCTTTTCTTTGTTGTGGCGGCGTTTATTGCCACGTCCCTGCTCTTTGGCATAGGGGCAAGCACAAGCATTGTCAGGCCGCTTAAGGCCCTTACCGCGGAAACCAACAGGATAGCTGCCGGTGATCTGTCAAAGGAGGTCGGTAATTTGGGAAGCGATGAGGTTTTGCAATTGAGCAAAAGTTTTGAAACAATGCGAATAGAGCTTGCGGCTTCATTGGATAGCATTCAAAGGCACAACCTGGAACTCGAGCAACGTGTAGCTATGAGGACGGAAGAAATTCGTAAAAGCCAGGAAAAGGTTGAGAGCCTGCTTAAAAAAATATTTTCCACCGAGGAGGAAGAACGTAAACGCATAGCGCGGGCACTCCACGATGAAGCGCTGCAGGATATGTCGGCGATCCTGATTAACCTGGACATATATAAGGTTAGGCCCGAAAGCTTCAGCACGCAGCGATGCGACGAGTTGAGGGCTATCGTTCGTAAAACAATCGATGATATGCATAGCATGATCCAGAATCTGAGACCGACGGTGCTTGATGATTTCGGACTTCAGGCAGCTATCGTATGGCTCCTTGACAAGCATCTGAAGGCAAGAGGGATAGAATACAAACTTCAAATGAACTGTCCTGATGACAAAAGATTTCCCAAAAAAATCGAGAGGTTGCTTTTTTTGATCACGCAGGAGGCTATTATAAATATTGCCCGCCATGCGGAAGCCCGGAATGTTTCTGTTGCGCTTGAAGCGGACACACGAAAAATATGCATAGCTGTCGAGGACGATGGAAAGGGATTCGAAGTGGACGAAGTTCTTGGGGCGTCTCCTGATAGCATGAGAGGCCTGGGCGTTCTGGGCATGGAAGAGAGGGCAGAGCTGCTTGACGCAGAATTTAGAATCGATTCGGCTCCGGGCAGGGGCACGCGTATTTACGTTTGTGCTTTACTTGACTGGGTGGGAGGTGGCTATGAATAAGATAACCGTTCTTATCGCCGATGATCACGCTTTGGTGCGGGAAGGCATTGCAGCATTTCTCAAAATGTATGATGATATAGAAGTTGTAGCCCAAGCCTGTGACGGACTTGATGCGATCGATAAGTGCAAAAAGCACAAGCCGGATGTCGTGCTTATGGATATTTCAATGCCTGCACTCGGCGGACTGGAAGCAACTGTCGAGATCAAAAAGACCCATCCTGAAATCAAAATACTTGTCCTTACACAATACAGTGATAAAGAATACATTGCACGGTTTCTTAAGGCAGGGGTCACGGGATACCTTCTTAAGAAATCCGGCGGTGACGAGTTGGTGACCGCGATCAGGGCGGCGAGCAGAGGGGAAGGTTATCTTTCTTCCTCCATTGCTTCCGAGGTGATATCAGGTTATCTGAATACCGGGGGAAAAGGTATTGAAGACCCGTACGAAAAGCTTACCGACAGGGAAAACCAGGTATTAAAGCTGCTTGCGGAAGGAAATACGCATAAAGAAACCGCCATTCTGCTGGACATCAGCGTAAAAACAGTTATAGCCCATCAGTCCAATATTTTCGAAAAACTGAATCTGCATAACCGTTCCGAGCTGTTGAAATTCGCGATACATAAAGGCATTATAAAAATAGAAGTGGACGAATAAGAGCATTGAAAACGATGTGGAGGGTGAAAAAGGAGAGCGGTATGCCCCCCTCTCTCACCCTATGTTGCTTTGCGGGCAAGCTTTAGTGGCTTTTTTCTTCTTCGAGTTCCTCATAGCCGGTGACCATTGCCTTTATGTGCTCTAACGGGGTTGCGCCCAGCGTCGCCAGGTAGACGTGGATGAAAAGGAAGGTCACGAAGAACATGGAAAGAAATACATGCGTAGAGTCGACGATTTTCAGGCCGCCTGCCATCGCGATCCATTTTGCGAAGCCTTTCACATTCCACAGAAGCACCCCGGTTATAATCTGAAGCGGCATAAGGACCACCATGATTATAAGATAGAGTGATTTCTGCATCGGGTTGAACTTATTGTCGGGAGAAGCGTGGAAGGGGTTCTTGTCGCCGATAAAGATCCCGTACCCGTAATATTTTGCCTGATTGAGCATGCTCTTCAGCAATCTGCTCAAATTAAGGTCGGGGATATAGAGTCTGATCTTTCCGGTGGCGCAATAATAGACGAGCCATATGAAGTAACTTCCCGTAAGCAGGAACCCGAAGAAGTTATGGACGTCTACTGCCGTACGGAACGGCATCATGCCGACCAGTTCACGATAGCGGAGCTGAATTCCTGTTACTATCAGCACCAGAAAGCTGAGTGCGTTTATCCAGTGCCAGATACGCACCGGCATAGGGTGCAGGTCAATCTTCTTCATTTGTGTTCCTCCTCTCTTTTCTTTCTTATCGGAGCCGTTACCTTTCTGATGAGCAGATGGGTAATTGGTAAGGATACCCCGCCTGCAACCATAAGGATGCCTATGATGTCGAGCATTTTTAAGCGGGTGCTGCCGAGCGCATAGAACTGGCTTACCGGCAATACCGAGAACAGGGAACTTAAAACTTCCTGATCCGTATTGAAAAGCTGAACTTCTCCGTTGTCCTTCTTAATAACCAAGGAGATTTTGCGGAAGAAATCTGATTTTGCGCTATGACATTGCTCGCATTCCTTTACCGCATGTTCCTTTAGTGTCAGATTATGCGCCTCAATGCCGCTATTGACGGATATGCTCCCAATCAGGGTGACTTTCATATCCTGACTCCCGGCATTCAGCTTTTTTACAATCTCGTATAATCCCTTATTGGTGATGTCACTGCTGCCCGGATTCATCAGGCCGATCAGTTCTCTGTAGTGCTCTCCCAGCAGTTTTACCACCTGCTCCTCGGTAAAAGGTTTTCCTGTTTTCTTGTCCGCGAGGCGGAGGAATACCCTGCCGCCGGCATTGGGGGAATGGCATACTGCGCAGGAAACCGAGTCCATATGCAGTGCAGTTTCGGGGAGCCATTTTTGATGCAGTGTACCTGCGTTTTTATGACAGCCAAGGCATGAATACTTTATGTCGTCGTTTAATGCTGCCGCCTTGATATCGTGTGCGTGGTGACACGAAGAGCAAAGCGGAGCCTGGGAATGTCCGTTCATCCTTGCTTTGCCATGGACGCTTTCTGCAAAGGCCTTGAATACGTCCTGATGGCAGTTCTTACAGGGTACTCCTGCCATGGTGTTGAATGCCGCCTTATCTCGAACAGCATGAAAGCCGTGGCAATCCGTGCAAACCGGAGCGTCGAGGTCGCCTTTCTTAAGCATGGTAGAATGGATGCTTCCGTCAACCTGCACCATCTTGTCCGCATGGCATTGCTTGCATGTTCCCGAAAGAGCTATGGAATGTTCACGTCTGTTGGCAAATGATGCCAGTGGGTGGGCCTCTTTGGAGAAACCGGTATGGCAGCTCGCGCAATCGTGGTTTTTATGCATGGAACTGTGCAGCTGCGATCCATCAATGGAGACAGTACTTTGAGTGGAACTTATCCTGATGTTTTTTTTATGGCAACCCAGGCAGTAGCCGTTATTGCTCTGCGAAGCCTTAATCGCGGAGACGCGTTGTACTGAATGCGCCGTGTGGCATTCCGCGCAAGGTGGAGCTTTGGCCTGGGTCATTATCTGGTAATGCATTCGCTTTGCAGTGAAGGACGCAACAGGGTGACACGTTACGCAGAGCTTTGAGGTAGTCGTCCTGAAGTCTTCAGCGCTTTTGAAAGGCCTGTCGGCCGGGTGATTTGCCGTGGAAATGTCCTTGTGGCAATCGTTGCAGCCCAGGAAACCATGGACAGAGCCGCTTACCTGTGCTGCATTCACATAAATGGAAAGTGTAGTATGGTTTTCCAGAGTTTTGGTCACCCCTTCAGTGGCGTGGCAGCCCAGGCATATTTCGGAATCGCCTTTAAGGGCCACCGGACCGGATTTAGCAATGGCTAAGCCAGGCAGCAGCATGATCAGAAAGGCCAGGAACACAAGCGGCATATAAGCCATATACGCCAACCCAAACAGAGGCCCTGCTATGAGAGACAAGAGCGAACGTGCTTGGGTCCCTGAGCCAACGGTAGGTAACCTTTTTCGTAAGCACTTACCAGAAGGTAAGGTGCAACCAACAGTAGGGGCTTTGGAAGCCGAAAAAGAGTTACAAGTCTCCTCCTGGCGCGATAAAAAGTTCAATGCTGTTTTTTTCAATATGGTTGATTGCATCATGATGCCTTTCCTCCCTTGTATGGACGTTCACGGCAACTATTGCCGATGATCACTGCTCCTATTTCTCTTTCTTCCCTTTTTCCCTCTTTCTCTTTCCTTTCAGGTACGCCTCACTCGGCCTCCATCCGAAAGAAAAAGTGTCGCCGGCCATCCTGGCTGCACCATCAAGGACCTTCTGCCCGACTAGTTTTGTGATAATCGCTACAACTATGAACGGCATAGTCGCAGCATAAGCGAGCCCGAAAATTGGACCGAGCACCAGGATCGTTACTGGAGAAAGCTTGTAGTAGGTAGTTGTTTCACTGCCTGGAAGCACGCCATCGCCGGTTAAATGAATCCTCTCTCCTGTTGAGAAATTCCAGTATGTCCCCTTTCCTGCTTTTTGTTCTCCTCTGTGCTTTAACATTGTCTTGCCCTCCCTATTGTAGTAATCCTGCCGGACTATTGTTATTTCTTCTCTTTCTTCCCCTTTTTCCTCTTCCCTTCCAGGTACGCCTCACTCGGCCTCCATCCCATGGAAATAATGTCGCCGACCACCCTGACTGCACTATCAAGGACCTTCTGCCCGACTACTTTTATGATCGTCGCTATGACTATGAACGGAAGAAAGACAACATAGCATAGCCCGAAAATCGGACCGAGCAGCAGGACGATTAACGGAGAAAGCTTGTAGTAGGTAGTTGTTGCACTTCCTGGAAGCACGCCATCGCCGGTTAAATGAATCCTCTCTCCTGTTGAAAAATTCCAGTACGTCCCCTTTCCTGCCTTTTCTTCTCCTCTGTGCTTTAACATTGTCTTGCCCTCCTTAGTTGTTTTGTCGTCCTCTGATTTCAGCATAACTCAGCCAGACAGGCGTGACAATTGGAAGTTGTTCCTATTTGACATAGGAAAAATATCCTAGATTCAGGCATTATTCTTAGGGGTTGACGGCAGTGGAAGGGCGGGTTTAAGCTAACTATCTCTATGCTATTCTTCTACAAAGGAAAAAATTCGGTGAAACGTGTCCCTGTAATTTCCCTCATCATTGTTGCTATTAATATCCTGGTCTTTATCAGTTTGATGTTTTTTCCCCTTGAAGGCAAGCTTGTCTTTTTCAGGTACGGTGCTGTTCCTGCAGCCATTATGTCCCACGATGTCCGGCAGCCGTTAACACCGTTTCTGTGTATCATATTTTCTCTTTTCCTGCACAGCGGTTTTTTGCACTTGCTCGGCAATATGGTGTATTTCTGGATTTTTAGCGCCAGAATAGAAGACAAGCTCGGCCATATCCGTTTTCTGCTTTTTTATTTTTTCTGCGGTTTCGCCGCAGTGCTCATTTACTCCATTTGGACCCCGCATTCCACCAGACCCCTTATAGGGGCGAGTGGCGCTGTTTCCGGTATTCTTGGCGCGTATCTTTTCCTGTTTCCAGTTGCCAAAATCAATGTTGTCCCTTATGCGGGAGGGCTGATGAAAAAATTTAAGATCCCCGCCTTCCTCTTAATCGGCGTATGGGCGTCGATACAGTTTTATGGAGGTCTGGTAAGCCTTTTTATCACCGGGACGAGGAATATTGCATGGTTTGCTCACCTGGGCGGTTTTATCATCGGTTTATCAACAGTACAGTTCTGGATCCCGCGGCATCCGGACAGTGCAGAGGAAATGGAATAATTCAAATCGCACATGAAACAATCGGAGTTCCTGCCGTTGATGTAATCCAACGCTTGACAAAATCTGCCATTTTGAGCTAATTTATTTACTCGCTCTTTGATAATTGCTAAATACATGCGTGATGAACTACAAGATGCTTCAGTAACAAAGCTTCGATTTTGAAAATTCAGGAAAACATTTGAGAGTTTGATCCTGGCTCAGAACGAACGCTGGCGGCGTGCTTAACACATGCAAGTCGAACGGGGCACAATGTGTAGCAATACACATTGTGTTTAGTGGCAGACGGGTGAGTAACACGTAGGTAACCTACCCTCGAGCGGGGGGCAACTCAGGGAAACTTGGGCTAATACCGCATAAGACCACGGACTGGGATGTTTGTGGGAAAAGGAGCAATTCACTTGGGGATGGGCCTGCGGCCTATCAGGTAGTTGGTGGGGTAAAGGCCTACCAAGCCAGAGACGGGTAGCCGGTCTGAGAGGACGAACGGCCACACTGGAACTGAGACACGGTCCAGACTCCTACGGGAGGCAGCAGTGGGGAATTTTGCACAATGGGCGAAAGCCTGATGCAGCGACGCCGCGTGGAGGACGAAGGCCTTCGGGTCGTAAACTCCTTTTGTAGGGGAAAATGATGATGGTACCCTATGAATAAGCCACGGCTAACTCTGTGCCAGCAGCCGCGGTAAGACAGAGGTGGCAAGCGTTGTTCGGAATTACTGGGCTTAAAGGGCGCGTAGGCGGTGGTATAAGTCTGAGGTGGAATCCTACAGCTTAACTATAGGACTGCCTTGGAAACTGTATTACTTGAGTCGGACAGGGGAAGGCGGAATTCCTGGTGTAGCGGTGAAATGCGTAGATATCAGGAGGAAGGCCTGTGGTGAAGACGGCCTTCTGGGTCTTGACTGACGCTGAGGCGCGAAAGCGTGGGTAGCAAACAGGATTAGATACCCTGGTAGTCCACGCCCTAAACGGTGGGTACTAGGTGTGGGATCTGTAAGGGTTCTGTGCCGAAGGGAAACCATTAAGTACCCCGCCTGGGAAGTACGGCCGCAAGGTTGAAACTCAAAGGAATTGACGGGGGCCCGCACAAGCGGTGGAGCATGTGGTTTAATTCGACGCAACGCGAAGAACCTTACCTGGGCTTGACATGCTAGTGGTAAGAACCCGAAAGGGGGATGACTCTGGGGTAACTCAGGGAGCTAGCACAGGTGCTGCATGGCTGTCGTCAGCTCGTGCCGTGAGGTGTTGGGTTAAGTCCCGCAACGAGCGCAACCCCTATCCTGTGTTGCCCCGCAAGGGGATCTCTCAGGAAACTGCCAGCGACAAGCTGGAGGAAGGTGGGGATGACGTCAAGTCATCATGGCCCTTATGTCCAGGGCTACACACGTGCTACAATGGCTACTACAGAGGGATGCAAGACCGCGAGGTGGAGCCAATCCCTAAAAGTAGTCTCAGTTGGGATCGGAGTCTGCAACTCGACTCCGTGAACGTGGAATCGCTAGTAATCGCGGATCAGCTACGCCGCGGTGAATACGTTCCCGGGCCTTGTACACACCGCCCGTCACACCACGAAAGCCTGTTGTACCCGAAGTTGGTGAGCCAACCCGCAAGGGAGGCAGCCATCGAAGGTATGGCCGGTAATTGGGGTGAAGTCGTAACAAGGTAGCCGTAGGGGAACCTGTGGCTGGATCACCTCCTTTCTAAGGAAAGATTATCGTAGTTCGTCACGCATGATTTAGATAGATAGGGTCTCGTAAAAAGTCCATATGCTTCGTTGCACTGCATACTTCGTCACTGCGGCGTACAAATAAGTACGCCTCATTCCTCAGTATTTGTGCGCCTTGCCTATAGAGCTTTTCGCGAGACCCTAAAATGTGGGCCTATAGCTCAGTTGGTAGAGCGCACCCCTGATAAGGGTGAGGTGATTGGTTCGATTCCAATTAGGCCCACCATAAAAAAAGGCAAGTGAGAAGTAAAAAGTAGTGGAAAAAAGTTTTTTAACTATTTTGTTTTTACTTTTACCTTTTTACTTTTAACTTCTTACTTGTTTTTTATTCGGGGGTGTAGCTCAGCTGGGAGAGCACCTGCTTTGCAAGCAGGGGGTCATCGGTTCGATCCCGTTCACCTCCACCATACTTTTTATAGATATTGATCTTTGACAATGCAGGGGAAGAGAGAAGAAGAAGTAGAGTCAAGGTAGGAAGGGCATATGGTGGATGCCTTGGCATCAGGCGGCGAAGAAGGACGCAGCGGGCTGCGAAAAGCCACGGGGAGTTGCGAGCGAGCGTAGATCCGTGGGAATCCGAATGGGGCAACCCACATAGCGAAGAGCTATGTATCATGCGATGAATAGATAGTCGTATGAAGCGAACCTGCCGAAGTGAAACATCTCAGTAGGCAGAGGAAAAGAAATCAAAAGAGATTCCCTTAGTAGCGGCGAGCGAAGGGGGAAGAGCCCAAACCCAGCCTACAACAAAGGCAGTAAGTGGTAAATAGTGAATAGTAAGTAGTAAAAGGGGAAAGGATTTTTCTCTGGATTTACTGCTAACTATTTACTACTCACTACTCACTGACTTACTGTTTTTGTTGTAGGCTGGGGGTTGTAGGACCGCGTGAGTACCAAGTTACGCATATAGCTGAAGAGGCATGGAAAGGCCGACCGTAGGGGGTGATAGTCCTGTAAGCGGAATGTGCGTAATAGGGAAGCGGTATCCTGAGTACCACGAGGCACGTGGAACCTTGTGGGAATCTGGGGAGACCACTCTCCAAGGCTAAATACGGACCTGATGACCGATAGTGAACAAGTACCGTGAGGGAAAGGCGAAAAGAACCCTGGCGAAGGGAGTGAAATAGAACCTGAAACCATATGCCTACAAGCAATCAGAGCCTGAGCAATCGGGTGATGGTGTGCCTTTTGATTAATGAGCCGGCGAGTTACTGGCTGTAGCGAGGTTAAGGCCTTAAGGGCCGGAGCCGAAGGGAAACCGAGTCTTAATAGGGCGAGATAGTTACAGTCAGTAGACCCGAAGCCAAGTGATCTACCCATGGTCAGGATGAAGCGGAGGTAAGACTTCGTGGAGGTCCGAACCGGTGTTTGTTGCAAAAAGCTCGGATGAACTGTGGGTAGGAGTGAAAGGCCAATCAAACTTGGTGATAGCTGGTTCTCCCCGAAATGTATTTAGGTACAGCCTCAGAATAGTTGCAGGGGGGTAGGGCACTGAATGGGCTAGGGCCACGCAGGTGGTACCAAACCCAATCAAACCACGAATACCCTGTTAATGTTTTCTGGGAGTGAGACTGCGAGTGCTAAGATCCGTAGTCGAGAGGGAAACAGCCCAGACCGTCAGCTAAGGTCCCTAAGATAGTGCTAAGTGGGAAAGGATGTGGTGTTGCCGAGACAGCCAGGATGTTGGCTTAGAAGCAGCCATCATTAAAAGAAAGCGTAATAGCTCACTGGTCGAGTGACACTGCGCCGAAAATTTAACGGGGCTCAAGCACTACACCGAAGCTACGGAATCCTGTAAAGGGTTGGTAGGGGAGCATTCTGTGGACCTGTGAAGGTGTGTTGTGAGGCATGCTGGAGGGGACAGAAGAGATAATGCCGGCATAAGTAGCGCAAAGGCTGATGGGAAGTCAGCCCGCCGTAAATCTAAGGTTTCCTGGGGAAGGGAAATCCGCCCAGGGTTAGTCGGTCCTAAGGTGAGGCTGAGAAGCGTAGCCGATGGACAGCAGGTTAATATTCCTGCACCATTTGATGAGCGTTACTACCGAAGGGGGGACGCAGGGGGATAGTGTGGGCCTGGTGATGGTTCAGGTCCAAGCGTTTAGGCTGGTGAGCAGGGAAAACCGCTCACCGTTAAGGCTGAGGCGTGATGGGGAAGCCCGTAAGGGTGAACTTGCATGATTCCGCGCTGACGAGAAAAACCTCGTAGGGAGTTCATTGAGTGACCGTACCGCAAACCGACACTGGTAGATGGGTAGAAGATACCAAGGCGAACGAGAGACCCCTCGCTAAGGAACTCGGCAAAATAACCCCGTAACTTCGGGAGAAGGGGATCCTGAGCAATCAGGACGCAGTGAAGAGGCCCAAGCGACTGTTTACCAAAAACACAGGAGCCTGCTAACTCGCAAGAGGATGTATAGGCTCTGACGCCTGCCCGGTGCCGGAAGGTTAATAGGAGGAGTTAGCCGCAAGGCGAAGCCCTGAATTGAAGCCCCGGTAAACGGCGGCCGTAACTATAACGGTCCTAAGGTAGCGAAATTCCTTGTCGGGTAAGTTCCGACCTGCACGAATGGCGTAACGATTTGGGCGCTGTCTCGGCGAGGGACTCGGCGAACTTGAGATACCGGTGAAGACGCCGGTTACCTGCAGCTAGACGGAAAGACCCCGTGCACCTTTACTATAACTTGGCAGTGAGTTTTGGTGACACATGTGTAGGATAGGTGGGAGGCTATGAAGCGGGAACGCTAGTTTTCGTGGAGCCGGCGTTGAAATACCACCCTTGTGTTACCGGGACTCTAACCTGCAGCCGTAATCCGGCTGGGGGACACTGTCTGGTGGGTAGTTTGACTGGGGCGGTCGCCTCCTAAAGAGTAACGGAGGCGTCCAAAGGTCTCCTCAGGCTGGCCGGAAACCAGCCATTGAGTGCAAAGGCATATGGAGGCTTGACTGCGAGGCAAACAAGCCGAGCAGGTACGAAAGTAGGGCTTAGTGATCCGGTGGCACTGTGTGGAAGGGCCATCGCTCAACGGATAAAAGGTACGCCGGGGATAACAGGCTTATCGCGTCCAAGAGTTCACATCGACGACGCGGTTTGGCACCTCGATGTCGACTCATCGCATCCTGGGGCTGAAGTAGGTCCCAAGGGTTGGGCTGTTCGCCCATTAAAGCGGTACGTGAGTTGGGTTCAGAACGTCGTGAGACAGTTCGGTCCCTATCTGCTGTAGGCGCAGGAGACTTGAGGGGGGCTGTCCTTAGTACGAGAGGACCGGGATGGACGGACCTCTAATGTTCCAGTTGTCACGCCAGTGGCAATGCTGGGTAGTTATGTCCGGTAGGGATAACCGCTGAAGGCATCTAAGCGGGAAGCCCACCCCAAGATGAAGTCTCCCAGGGAGTAATGTCCCTCTGAAGGTCCGTGGTAGACCACCACGTTGATAGGCTGGAGGTGTAAGTGGAGTGATCCATTCAGCTGACCAGTACTAATAGACCGTGAGCCTTGACTATATTTACTCTCCCCCTGCTTGTCAAATTGTTTTGTTGCATTAATAGTTGTAAGTCTGTTACAATGTAGTTTCCGGTGGTTATACTGGAGGGGCCACACCCGTTCCCATTTCGAACACGGAAGTTAAGCCCTCCAAGGCCGATGATACTTTGACTGCGAGGTCACGGGAAAGTAGGACGCTGCCGGATTAAATTAGAAGGGCCCGGATAAAACCGGGCCCTTTTTTTATGTGCGCATTATGTTAGAACTGCCGTTGCGCAGGAAACTACTAACTTATCTCCCTCGAAAGACAGGCGGTAAGCAATGTGTTCTATGAGTTCAAGAATGCGCCGGTACTTGCTTACTTCAGGGACCTGAGTTGTTTTCCTGCCGAAATACTGGCCGGGCGTTGCAAAAACGTCTGTGACCTGGTGGTCGTCATAAATAGTGAAATTGTATGACATGGGGCCTGTCCAACTGCTGTCAAGCGTTTGGGGGATTTCATCCCGATAGACGATGCGCGTATCAATGCCGTCTTTCAGTTGAGCTGCAAGACCCTTTTGAATATCCGGTTCAGTAAATTCATCACGATTTACAAGAAAAATCCGCATGATTCCGATACCCCGCTCAAGAGCACGGAGATTCGCGTTATATAAATTCATCATTGCTCCCCGGGAATCCAGAATAGCGGCGACCGGGTCAACCGACCTGATATGTATCTGAGCGCTATCCAGTGCCCTGACAGCCTCAAGCCAGAATTCCGTTTCACCTAATGGAATATATCCCTCCTGCAAACTCCCGATCGTTTTTTTTGCATTGCTCAATACCTCTTCAGCTTTTGCCCGGCACTCGGGATCATTAATTTTCGCCAATGCAAAAGTTATTTCATGACATTGTTTGTACTGTTTTGTTAATCCTTCGTGAATCCTCGACAACTCCTCTCGCAATAAATATGTCATCAAAGACAAAAGCACGCCAATACCAAAAATAATAAGGGCCGCTTCTTTAAATTTCAGCACCCAGTGGAAAAAAATCCCAAGTCCGCCTCCAACAAGGAATTCTATAAAAACAGCCATATTCTCAACTTTGAATTTTCGTTTCACAGCGATACCTCCATCAAGGCTGTTGCAATTGCCCATTGCAACAAGAAAATAACGATCGTTAATTCATTCCGGGTTCATACCATAATTAATCGAATTACTGAAAGGGACAAATTGGATAACGACAGGGTCTTTTAATATGTACAATAAGTATAACCCTGAGCCTATTTGATGTCAAGGTTGAGGAGAGTTGCCTTCGATCTTCCTGATCCGCCGCTCATGACGACCGCCCTGAAACTCTGCGTTCAACCAGGTATCAACGATCTCTATCGCCAGGGACTTGCTTATCAGTCTGGCTCCAAGGGATATCATGTTTGCGTCGTTGTGCTCTTTCGCAAGTCTCGCGGAGTCTGTATTCCAGCAGACCGCGCAACGGATACCGAGCACTTTATTTGCGACTATAGCTTCCCCATTTCCACTGCCCCCAAGGACAATGCCCGCGTCGCTCTCTCCTGCCGCGACGTTGATTGCGGCAGGTCTGATGAAATCGGGATAGTCTACCGGCTGATCGCTGACCGTCCCGAAATCGTTCACGTTGTAACCCCTGGATCTGAGGTGGGCCGCAATAAATTCTTTCAGCTCGTATCCCGCATGGTCTGAGGCAATGGCTATTGTTCTCATTCTCTCCTCCTGCCCGGCGAACATTATTTTATCCAGCTTGCGGTTTCCTGTTGAATTATACCTTATTCCCCGAAGGTTCACTACCGGAAGGGACAAGTGGCTTGACATATTACGCTGTGAAGTGTTAAAAATTACAGGTTTAAACCTAAAAGGGTGCTTTTTTATTGGCTAGGCACTTTATCTTCCCAGAAATGGAGGAGCCTTCTATGTCTCTCGCAACATTTAAAGGAGGAATACACCCGCCCGACAAGAAAGAACTTTCTAAAGATAAGGCAATTTCTCCGGCAACCCCTCCCCAAAAAGTTGTTATCCCCCTCTCTCAGCACATCGGAGCTCCTTGCAAACTCAGCGTTGTTATTGGCCAGGAGGTCAAAAAGGGGGAGGTCATCGGCGCCCCCGAGGGTTTTGTGTCCGCGCCTGTCCATGCATCAGTGTCGGGGAAGGTGGTTGCCATCGGAGAGTTTCCCCAGCCCACCGGTAAGATGACAAAATGTGTCGTTATCGAAAATGACGGCAAAGAGGAATGGGCTTCTCTAAAAGATAATCCGGACTATATAAGGCTCACCCCCGAAGAGCTCAAAGGAAAGGTCAAAGACGCAGGCATAGTTGGGATGGGAGGAGCAGCCTTCCCTGCCCACGTAAAATTGTCTCCTCCAAAAGAAAAACCTGTTGATATCGTTATCATCAATGGAGCTGAATGTGAGCCTTACCTCACCGCCGACTACAGACTTATGCTGGAGCGTCCTGGAGACATAGTTGAAGGGCTGAAAATCCTGATGAAAATATTAAACGTGGTCAAAGGCGCTATTGGAATAGAAAACAATAAGCCGGATGCTATAAAGGCAATGGAGAAGGCGGTCTCCGGAGAGCCGAACATTGCTATATGCGCCCTTGAGGTGAAGTATCCGCAGGGTGCTGAAAAAATGCTTATCAAGGCCGTTGCAGGCAGAGAGGTGCCGGCACGCGGTTTGCCCATGGACGTCGGGGTGTTAGTGCATAATGTCAGCACTGCTGTTGCTGTTTTTGAGGCGGCCCGATATGGGAAGCCGCTTATTGAGCGGGTGGTGACCGTGACCGGAGAAGGGATTAAAGAGCCTAAAAATCTTCTGGTGAAGATTGGTACCCTTGTTTCAGACCTGATCGCTGATTGCGGCGGTTTTACATCTGAAGCTGCGAAGATTATCTCCGGGGGCCCAATGATGGGGTTCTCGATCTATTCACTGGATGTCCCGGTCACTAAGGGGACGTCCGGCATTCTCGTCCTGCCCGAAAAGGGAGTTGTGCATTCAGAGGATTTTGGCCCGTGCATCAGATGCGGAAGATGCATAGACATATGTCCGATGGGTCTGATGCCTTCAATGTTGAGCGTACTTGCCGAGAAGGGATTTTATGAGGAGGCGAAGGGGTATGATCTTTTTGACTGTTTCGAATGCGGCTCATGCACCTATGTGTGCCCGTCGAAGAGGCCTATTGTTCAGCTGATAAAGCTTGCTAAATCGCAGGTAAAACCATAAAAAAACAGGTTATAGGGCATAGGTTGTTGTTTATAGGTAAAAAGGCCGATCAAGAAATATTACTTTTTGTTTTACCCATGACCTATGACCTATAACCTATGACCCGTATTTAGAAGGGAGTTTAATGGAAACGGCAAAAAAAGAACACCAGCTGATTATATCGGTAAGCCCACATATAAAAAGCGAAGAAACCACCAGCAGGATTATGTGGAGCGTCGCCGGAGCGCTAATGCCTGCCGCTGTGATGGGGGTTTATTTTTTCGGTCCCCGTGCCGCTTTTACCCTCGCCCTTACCATAATTAGTGCCCTTGCAGCGGAGTATGTGTTTCAGCGGATTCTCAAAAGGAAAAACTCACTGGGTGACGGGAGCGCGTTTCTTACAGGTCTCCTGCTTGGGATGAACCTTCCTGCATCAGTGCCCTTTTATATACCGATTATCGGGTCCTTCGTCGCGATACTTATAACCAAGCAGCTCTTCGGTGGGCTCGGTTACAATGTCTTCAATCCGGCCTTAATAGGGAGGGCCTTCCTGCTTATTTCCTTCCCGAGGCTTATGACCATCTGGACAGAGCCTACAGCGGCCTTTGTGGGCTTTGATGCAAAGACCACAGCTACGCCATTGGGTATCCTGAAAGAAGAGGGCGCAGCCAAGCTGATGGAGCTTTTCGGAGACAAAATAAATCTTTACACCCAGCTGTTTTTAGGGCACCGGGCGGGTTCAATAGGTGAAACGTCTGCAATTGCCTTGCTCATCGGCGCCGCCTTTCTTCTGTACCGGAAATATATCTCGTGGGAAATACCGGCGTCGTTTCTGGGTACGGCTGCGCTCCTTGCATGGGTGTTCGGAGCAAAAGGGGCTCTCTTTGGAGGGGACCCTTTCGTGCATCTTTTAAGCGGCGGGATGCTTCTCGGAGCTTTTTTTATGGCAACGGATTATGTTACCTGCCCCTCGGTTAAAAGGGGGCAGATTATCTTCGGCATAGGCTGCGGGTCCCTGACAATGCTGATAAGGCTTAAAGGCGGGTATCCCGAAGGGGTGATGTTCGCCATCCTGATAATGAATTGTTTCTCCCCGCTTATTGACCGGGGTTTCAGGACCAAAGTCTTCGGTGCCCGAAAGGGAACACCGGCTGCGGAGATGAAGAAATGACCGGCAAAGACATTATTAAAATAACATTGAATCTTGTAATTGTATATCTTATCGGAGGGCTTATCCTTGCAGCTGTTTATGCCAAAACATCGCCGATAATATTCAGAAATGACGCGGCCGCAAAACAGGCGGCGCTGAAAAACCTTATTCCGGATGCCGACCATATTGAAAAGATGGGCGACTTGATGTCACATGAAAAACATGTCGAATATTTTGCTGCCAGGAAGGGCGGCAGCATTATCGGGTATATAGTACAGTCCTACGGTAAGGGTTATTCGAGTTATATTGATACCCTTATCGCAGTCGACAAGAATTTCACGGTGGAAAAAATAAGTATACTTCATCACGAGGAAACTCCGGGGCTGGGAGATGAAATAGACAGCGATTGGTTTCAGGGCCAGTTCAAGGACAAAGACCTCAATCACCTGAAGGTCGTCAAGACGGAGACTAAGGATTACATACAGGCTATATCGGGAGCAACTATTTCGAGCAGGGCGGTTACCGAAGACGCGGTAAAACATGGCGTTGAAGCCCTTATGAATGCGGTAAAAGGAGGCGAAGGCAATGTCGGGCACAAGCAAAGTTAGTTACTGGGAATTAATAAAGAACGGCATTACTAAAGACAACACTATTTTTAAACTTGCCTTGAGCCTTTGTCCGTCTATTGCAGTGACCAACAAGCTCGAAAACGGTGTGCTGATGGGAGTAGCGGTATTGTTTGTTCAGGTAACGGTCAACACAACGATCTCCCTTATGAGAAAAGTGATTCACCCCAGAGTGCGGCTGCCTATTTTCATGCTGGTTATCTCAGGCTGGGTAACAGTCACCTCTATGCTGATGAATGCATTTACGCCTGAAGTATACAAGCAGATGGGTCTCTATATACAATTGATCGTCGCATTCGCTTCCATTCTTGCCCGCGCGGAAATGTTTGCGAGTAAGAACAATGTTATGCCGTCCATGTTCGATGGCATCGGCATGGGGCTTGGCTTCCTGTTCGCTCTTACGGTAATCAGTTTCTTCAGGGAACTTTTGGGCAAAGGGTCGTTGTGGGGAATCCCTATCGTCCATGCAAAACCGTTGTTAATTATGATATTGCCTGCCGGCGGTTTTTTTGCGGTCGGGATATTGATGGCTTTTTTCAACTGGATTGACATCCGGTTCTTTAAAAAGAGCCCGTCCGGCTCAGCGCATTAAGGGCAAGGGGGGAGATACATGGGCCACGATTTTACAAGGATTTTTGAACTTATCGTATCGGCATCGCTTATAAATAATTTCGTTTTCACCAGGTTCCTGGGTCTCTGTATATTCTTCGGTGTTTCAAAAAAAATGGAAACCGCTGTGGGCATGAGCATCACTTTTACAGCTGTTATGATGATCAGTGCCGCGGTCAGCTGGCTAATTTTTCATTATGTAATGATACCTCTGGACATTACGTTCCTGAAGATTATTGTCTTTATAGGGGTCATCGCCGGCCTGGTGCAGGCCTCGGATACAATAATGAGGAAGGTGGCTACTGCGCTCTATTATAAACTCGGCATCTATCTCGCTCTTATATCGACCAATTGCATTATCCTTGCCGTGCCGTTGATTAATGCCGATGAAAATTATAGCTTTATTCAGAGTCTATCGTTCGCGCTTGGCTCCGGTATCGGTTTTGCTCTTGCCCTGATTATAATGGCGAGCATAAGGGAAAAGCTGGAACTGGCCGATGTCCCTGCGCCTTTCAGGGGAATGCCTATAGCTTTCGTGATAACTGCCTTGATAGCTCTGGCTTTTACCGGTTTCTCAGGATTGATAACCCTCTAAGTCGTGATCCGGCCGGTGTCAGAAGCAGGGAGCAAAATAGAAAAACAGAGGGTATTTGGCATAAAATAGTATCGGAGGTTGAGTGCTATGTACGAAGTCCAGAAAATAATCGCTGAGATAGCTGGGATCTTTCGGCTTGCGGACATATCTCATTTTATCCTTCCTCATGTCGGAGAAGGGGGCGCGGAACTCGGAGGAGGTCATGTCGATATTGTTCCTTTAATAAAGTTCACGCTGATTTTTCTCGCCGGCATCAGCGCTGTATTCGGTCTTGGCCTTGCTTTTGCCGCTAAACGTTTTGCCGTTAAAGTGGATCCGAGGGTGGCGCAGGTGTTAGACGTCCTCGCGCATGCCCATTGCGGAGCTTGCGCTTATGCCGGCTGCGAACAGTATGCCGAGGCTGTCGTCAATAACCCGGATGTTTCACCCAATCTCTGTATTCCCGCCGGGGCAAAGGGAGCGGAGGCAGTGGCCTTGATAACCGGGAAAAAGGCTGATATAGGAGAACCCCAGTTTTCACGAATTATGTGCCAGGGGGACTGGAGCAAATCGAACAAAAGATTTAAATATGAGGGCGTCCAGGATTGCAGGGCTTCGGTGCTTGCAGGAGGCGGAGACAAGTCGTGCATCTATGGGTGTCTTGGATTCGGGACTTGCGCCCGCGTCTGTCCTTTCGGCGCTATAACGATGAGTGATCTCCACCTGCCCGTTGTCGATATTGTCAAATGTACCGGATGCCGGAAGTGCGAGACGGCATGTCCTAAAAGGGTCATTGAAGTGCTGCCGGGGTCCAAGGCTGTGCTCGTGTCCTGCCATTCAAAAGACAAGGGCGGAGATGTACGGAAAAACTGCCAGGTCGGCTGTATCGCATGCGGTAAATGCGTCAAAGTTTGTCCCTTTGATGCGCCAAAGATCGAGGCTAATCTATCTCATATTGATATCGGCAAATGCAGGGTATGCGGGCTATGCGCAGGTGTGTGTCCCACTCATGCAATTGTTGATTTTATCCATCACAGGCCCAAGGCGGTTGTTACCGATAAATGCATAGGATGCCAGATATGTGCCAAAGTTTGTCCGGTCAATGCCGCAAGCGGAGAGCCTAAGAAGCAGCACATAATTGCACAGGAAAAATGCATCGGCTGCGGCATATGCACTGCAAAATGTCCTGTGCAGGCGATTGACGGCACCTTTAATGCAGCAGAGGTGTTTGCGGCGGCGGCAGCCAAAAAGCAGAAGGCCTCAGCAGCCTGACTTTTTTTAAAAGCGACGGAGGGTTATTGACATTTGTATTTGAGTTAAGTTACAAATATATCCGTATGAAAAAAACCGATTTCCTGTGCGGACTGGCAGTTTTTTTGATTTTGTCTATGTTGTCGGCTTCATCGGCCAATGCCGTTGCGACGAAAGCCCGGCCCGGAGAGCCGGAAAATTTCGTTCAAAATATTTCTGCGTCGCCTTCCCAGCTCCCGGAGGGCGCTCATACTGACTCCAATAAGACATTAGCAGCAGCAGAAACGCCGGCTGACAAAAATGTCTCTTCCTCTCCTGACCACGAGCCGAACCATGTGAGTAACGATACCACGACCACGGCAGGCGTTCCGGCGCCGGCAGTCGACAAGCAGGCTGTTGTGTCGGTCCCTGACAGTGATAAGCAGGCCAGGAATAAAACCCCGCTCAGTGATGATTCATATGCATCAAACCAAACAGCACTGAAAGCGATAGGAAAAAGTGTTGACCTATTTAAGGATGGAATAAAAGAAAGGTTCACCGTTTATCTTGAGAGGTCGGCGCAGTATATAGAGATAATGAAAGAAATACTTAGGGGCAAGAATCTTCCTGAAGAGCTTGTGTTTCTGCCTATTGTGGAAAGCGGGTTTAATATTAATGCGTACTCAAGGGCAAGGGCAGTCGGCCCATGGCAGTTTATCGCTTCGACGGGAAAACGTTACGGTCTGGTAATTGATTGGTGGCGTGATGAACGGAAAGACCCCGTGAAGTCTACGGTGGCGGCTGCGGAATATTTAAGAGACCTTTATAAAATGTTTGGTTCGTGGAACCTTGCCCTCGCAGCATATAATGCCGGAGAGGGGAAAATTTCAAAAGCGCTCAGGAAAAGCGATTCGGTCGATTATTGGTCGCTCCTCAACACGAAACAGATACGGAATGAAACTAAAGAATATGTGCCTCGCTATATCGCTGCTACAATGATCGCCAATACCCCCGAGGAATACGGTTTTGATAATCTGGATTATCGCGAACCTTTGGAGTATGATGAAGTGACTGTCAACTCTCCGGTTGATATCGATGTGATCGCCAAGTGCGCCGAGTGCTCAACAAAAGAAATTAGAGAAGCAAACCCTGAACTCAGGAGGTGGAGCACTCCTCCCAACGTTGCTGCATACACAATAAGAATTCCGGCAGGGAGCAAGGATATCTTCCTGGATAACCTGACTGCAATACCCAAAGAAGAGCGGTTCACCGTTCAGCGGTATACTCTGAAAAAAGGCGACACCATAAAGAAGATTTCGCGGAAGACAGGCATACCCGGTCCGACTATTATAGCTATGAACTCCCTGAACGGCTTGAAACACCTGGCGGCGGGCAATACGATAACACTTCCGCCCAAGGGGAAATTTTCCCCTGACATTGATGACAGACCATTTATTCACAAGGTTGCCTACGAGAAGAAAACAAGGGGCGGGCGCCAGTACAAGAAAGGCAAGAAAGGACGGAAGGCTCTGTCAAAAAAGGCGGGTAGGGCGCTAGGTAAAGCAAGGAGTAAAAGAAATGGCAAAACCAAAAGGGCATAACACTTTCTAAACTGTCCAGTGTTTATAATGGCATTTTTTCTGCAGTGACCGGCATCCACTATCATTTTTTTTACAACTTTTTTATGCGGACTTAACCGGTTATAAGGTATAGTAATATATGCTGTTCGAGAGTCTTGACATTCCTGAAGCTGTTATTAAAGGCATTAAAGCCGCCGGGTTCCCGGAGTGTACGCCGGTGCAGGCTGCAACACTGCCTGATGCGCTGAGAGGGAAAGATATAGCTGCCCAGGCCCAGACAGGCACAGGTAAGACTGCCGCATTTCTGATTGCTGTTTTCTCGCGCATGATTATGCAGCAGCAGCCAAGTCCGGGTTCGTCGCCCCGCGCCCTCGTCATTGCCCCAACGCGCGAACTCGTAACGCAGATACATGATGAGGCCCTCCTTCTCGGCCAGTTCACCGGATTCAATATCATTCCCATATACGGTGGCATTGACTACAATAAACAGCGTGCTGAGCTCAAGGAGGGTGCCGACATGGTCATCGGCACTCCGGGCCGTCTTATCGATTACCTTAAACAAAACGTCTACAACCTTAAAAAGACCGAATTCCTAGTGATCGACGAAGCCGACCGTATGTTCGACATGGGTTTTATCAAAGATCTCCGCTTCCTGTTACGCAGGATGTCTCCCTATACGAAGCGGCAGTCCATGCTCTTTTCAGCAACCCTGTCCTACCGTGTCATGGAACTTTGCTACGAATACATGAACCTTCCTGAAAAGGTCTCCATCACGCCTGAACAGATGACTGTGGAACAGGTAAAACAGGAGCTTTACCACGTGGGGGCGTCGGAAAAACCTGGCCTTCTCCTGGGCATATTGCGGAGCGAGAGAGCCGGACGCTTCCTGATTTTTGCGAATATGAAAATAACTGTCGAGAGGCTGGAGAGACTGCTCAAGGCAAATGGTATAAAGGCAGCGGCCATAACCGGAGACATTGAGCAATGGAAGCGCTCTGATATCGTTTCCCGTTTCAAGGCGGGGACCCTTCCTGTGCTGGTGGCTTCGGATGTTGCCAGCCGGGGACTCCACATTGATGGAGTCACTCATGTAATCAACTATGACCTGCCCCAGGACAGCGAAGACTACGTCCACCGTATAGGCAGGACTGCCCGGGGGGGAGCGGAGGGCAAGGCCATAAGCTTCGCCTGCGAGGACTATGTTTATGCCCTCGAGGACATCGAGAAGTTTATCAAAGAGAAGATTCCGGTTGTTCCGGTGGAAGACCGCCTGGTAGTTAAAGACTACAAACAGCCCGCCGGCTACTCTCCGGTAAAAAAACATTTCCGGACGGGTCCGGATAAGTCACGTAAAAAATCCACTGGAGAGCGTCCTCAAGGAAACAGAAGGGAACATTCCGGCAAAAGCAAACGCACCACCAAAGGCGTTTAACTAAAAAGTCTTTTGCTCCGATTCACCCTTTCACCACTTCCCCGATTCTTCCTATGCACTCTGCGTGTTCTCCCCGTCTATTTTGTCGCGTTATTCGCTGCGCCTTCTGGGGTTAATTGCTTGTTGCCGAGCCGCCAGTTCGCCTCATCGGCCAGGAGCGATTTTGGGAATTTGTTTATGAGTTCTTTATATTTGGCTTTGGCCTCTTCGGTTTTGCCCATTGATTCCAATGTCTTGCCGCTTTCAAGCAGTGCCATGTCCTGCAACGGGGCATCCTTGATGCTTGCAATAATGCCAAAAGTATTTAGGGCGCTGTTCAGGTCACCCTTTCTTATATAGGTCATCGCCATCTTATAATAGGCGAGAGAAGTAATTTTAGGATCTGAGTACTGGTCAGTCAATTCTTTAAGCGCTTTCAGGGCCTCGTCGAGATTGCCGAGTTCATAGTAGCAGTTTGCGATATTGAGAAGGGCAGTCGGACTTTTTTTCGCGGCAAAGGAAGCCTTGAACTTTTCGAGGGCATCATTATAACGTGCTGCAGGTGAAGCATATGGCGTTGCAGTATAGCCGCTGATTATTTTGTACCCTTCATATTCCATCTCTGCCGCCTTGGAGGCACTTGCGCGGTTGTAAACGACGAAAGCACCAATAGTTATTACGATCACACAAAATATAACAAGACCATAAACAAGGGTACCCTGCCGCTCCTGAAATTTTTTTCTTAAATCGGCAACAGTCTCTCCTATGTTTTCATCTCCAGGTGTTTTCCTGGAGACTCTTTTTTTATTACTTTGGGCATCTATATTCCTCCTTGTACCTTAATATCCTATTGGAAATATTTCTTTCCCCGGTCAAGCGCCTTTTCCACAAGCGCGCGGGCATGTTGAAATATGCGCTCAACTGCTCTCTTTTCAATCCCGGCAGCCAGCAGAACACGCTCGGCAAAATCCTTCGTAATCAGGTCAGACGGCGAATGGGCATCGGTATTTATTGTTATAGGGATACCGGTTTCCATCGCATGACGCGCGACATATCCGTTTGCAAGATTGTGTCCTTTCCTCACAGTTATCTCAAGGGTTATCCCGGCATCTGCCGCAAACAGCAGGTCTTCATGAGAGATAAGGCCCGGATGTGCGAGAATATCCGCTCCTCCCTCAATGGCTGCCCTGTTTGTTCCTTCTGCCACCGGCTCGACTATAGTCTCCCCGTGGACAACTATTATTTGTGCCCCCAGCCCCCGCGCCTCCTTTATCATGCCGGGTATCAAGGCGGGCGGCACATGCGTTATTTCAGCTCCCGCGAGCACAGGAATCGGGAGGTAATTACGCATGCTATCGATTGCCTTTAATATCCGGGGGACAACCAAATCAATATTTGACTGGTCAACGTGGTCGGTAATGGCCAGGGCGCTGTAACCCTTTGCAACAGCCCGCCGGATGAGTTCAGCCGGTATAAGTTCGCCGTCACTGAATATGCTGTGAGTATGCAGGTCTATCATGATACGGTTTTTAAGGATACATGAAAAAAAGAGCAAATGTAAAGGCTAACCCACATACTTATGCGAGGACCAGGCGGGACATGGTGCTGAGCGGACTTTGACAGCCTAAGTGACACCAGGGATGGTGACACAGGCTGTCATAGCCTCGGAGCAAGGCTGGATGCCTTGCGAGAATGAGTGAAGCACTGTGGCCTGACTGGTCCTCGTATAAATATGTGCATAATGTGGAATTGACAGCACTTAGCCGGTGCCCTATGATTTGAATATGGTTTCCGCACAGAGAAAAAAGCCCAAGCTCGAATTAGTCCTTAAGTGCGATGCTGTGGGAAGCGTGGAGGCTGTCACCAACAGCCTTAGCCTTGCAGCACTGACCGTGCCTGATGCCGACATCACTGTTATTCACAGCGGTATCGGGGCCATCACCAAATCCGATGTCCTTTTTGCAGAGACTGCGAGCAGGCTCATCGTCGGCTTTCAGACCGGCGTTATGCCGTTAATGGATAAAGTGTTAAAGGATCATAGGGTCGATGTGCGCCTTTATGACGTAATTTACAATCTCGTAGATGATATTAAGGCTGTCGCCCGGGACCTGGCCCCCCATTTTTCAGAGGACCAGATAATTGGCTCCGGTAAAATAATAGCCCTTTTCAAAAGCAGCCGGAAGGGTATCATCCTTGGATGCGAGGTACGGGAAGGTTTTTTTGCTGTCGGAGAACGCTTCCGCGTGATCTCTGCCATGGGGCCTGTTTACGAAGGCGCCATAGATTCGCTCCATGTAGGAGATATAGCGGTAAAGAAGGCTGTGCAGGGACAGCAGGCCGGCATAAGAATAAAACATTTCAGCAGTGCCAAGATAGGGGACCTGGTAGAGAGTTTTCGCCCTCCTCCGCCGGTAAAGGCCCGCACCTGGGAGCCTACAGGACAGATAATCCGGAAATAGGCAGCTTGGAGGACTTAGGCTAACCCTCTAACCCTCTAACTTCGAACCTTCCGGTGCTATACACTTTATTATTAATCACATCATAGGCAGACAGGATACCGGACATATATGCCCCCGTATCGACGCAGATTATTTTGCCGTCGTTGAAATCAGTGACCTTGCTTTTTGCTGTGTGCCCCACCACGAGTATTTTCTCTCCATCATATGAGAAGTCCCTGTCCCAGAGCAGTTCTTCGTGAGTGGCGGTGCTGAGGCTTTTGCCGTGAGGGAGACCGGCATGCACAAAGATGTGTGTATCGGTTTCATGATGAAGCTGCAAGGATTCTATAAATGGGATAAGAAATTCTCTCGAATTCTTGACGCCGCCGAAGCTGAGGACCGTATCAGAGCCTCCGTTTAAACGCCAAAAAATCATTTCATTTACAGGGTCAGGCGCCGTCAGCGCACTATAGGCCAGGTCCTCATGATTCCCCTTGAGCAGGATGACATTATCGGGAAACATTTCTTTCATCGCGCTTACGTACTGGACGACCTCTTTGGACTTCTTTCCCCTGTCGATATAATCTCCCAAAAATATGAGCATGTCCTCATCGGGCATGAACTTTATGATCTTTTCGATCAGGGTTTTGAGCAAATCAAAACAGCCGTGTATGTCGCCGACAGCAAGTTGTCTTTTCAGCATGATACGGTTATTGTAACAGATTGCCGAAGTCCTGAAACAGAACTTTAGCCCGAAAAATGCGTTTGGAAACCACAGACAGAGGGATTTTTATTAATAAAGAAAAAAACATTAATTGCCGGCATTTCTCTGTGTCCTCTGTGGTTTATAGCATTGTTTGGGTTAGTATATAATTATCCATGGCCTTGAAATCCGTATTTAATTTGATTCTTTTGCTCTATATCCTCAAAGAGGCGTTTCAATACATAGTGCAATATCTCAATCTCAGGCACATGACGAAGGCCGGCAGTAGAATACCGCCGGAGTTTGAGGGTAAGGTTGATGTGCAGATGCTTGAAAGGATGCAGGCCTATGAGAGGGACAAGACGCGCGTCGGTTTTGTTGCCTCGATGTTCGGAAATCTTGTCGTCATTGCATTCATCTTTGGCGGCCTGCTGGACCGCTATAATACCTGGATCGCGTCGCTTAATCTGTCTTTTATTTTTTCGGGATGGCTTTTTTTCATACTCTTATCTTATGCCGATGAGATAGTATCTGCCCCATTTGGCCTCTATACTGTTTTCAGCATAGAAAGCAGGTATGGTTTCAACACCATGACATCGCGTCTCTGGGTATCGGATTTTATAAAGTCACTGCTTATTTCGACAGTCATGCTATCACTGGTCATTTTCGCGGGACTTTCTCTTATTCAGTGGAGCCCCGGATTCTGGTGGTTCTGGGTATGGGGTTTTCTTTTTATGTTCAGCATGATTGTCATGTATATAGCACCCTATGTCATTGAGCCGTTGTTCAACAAATTCAGTACTGTTCAGGATGAGACGCTCAAGGATAAAATCATTGAACTGACAAAAAAGGCCGGCATACAGGCAAGCAGGATATTGAAGGTAGATGCGTCAAGACGGAGCCGGCACACGAATGCCTACTTTACTGGGATAGGGCGGACGAAAAGGGTGGTTCTCTATGACACACTTCTTGAGAATATGGACGTCAATGAAATTCTCTCAGTTCTGGCCCACGAGATCGGCCACTGGAAAAGAAGGCATCTCCTCAAGACGCTCGTTGTTTTTGAGATATTTTCATTTCTTGGCATATACGTCTCATATAGGATCATTCAAAGCGATATGCTGCTGCATGTATTCGGCATCGGCGCCGATACGCTTTTTGCAAAATTGCTTTTGCTCGGTTTTGTTGGAGGCATTCTCCTGCTTCCGCTCAGGCCGATCGCCAACTACTTCTCCAGGAGGCATGAGCGTGAGGCTGACCTGGCATCATACGAACTGACCGGTGATGCAGGGAGCATGGAGAGCGCCCTCATAAAGCTTTCAAAGGAAAACCTCTCCAATTTCTATCCTCATCCATTGTATGTAGCATTGTTTTACTCTCACCCCCCTGTGATCGAAAGAATACAGTATCTGAAAAGCCTTGCGCAGTGAACTAATGAGTATAAGGGTATATGGGCATATGGGTATATGAGTTAAAATTCTTTCTTACCCTTTTACTCATACACTCATAGACTCATTAACTCATACACTTTATTATCACTCCGGCCAGATAGGGCCGCTATACGGGGTCCAATGAGGTCCTTGTGTCGCACCTTTCCAGACAGTAAGGGTGTCATCGGTGTAATTTGTCACCCACACATTGCCGGAGAAATCTATGGCGATTCCTTCGGGATGATTTCCCACCGTATAAGGCAGTGAAAGCGTATTCGCAGGCGACGTAAGATTATAGTTGTTGCCTTTGCTGTTGAAAACCAACTCTGTAATAGTATTACCCGCAGAAACGGTGGTCCCGAAATTTGTCACCCACACATTGCCGGAGGTCTCTATGGCAATGCTGTGAGGTCCGGTTCCAACAGTGTAATTGGTTGTTGTACCGCCCGCCGGGTTTATCATTGTAACTGTGTTGCCTGGCGCAGCGTCAGTGCCCGAGTTTGCGACCCAGACATTGCCGGGTGGATCTATGGCAATGCCCCGCGGCCCACTCCCGACAGGGTATATGTTAAGCAGTGCCCCGGCAGGGGTTAACTCTGAAACTGTGTTGCTGCCGTAATTTGACACCCATGCGTTGCCTTGGGCATCCAGGGCAATGCTGTAAGGATTGGTGCCCCCGACCGAGTAAGTAGCAATTGCTTTCACGCTCACAGAGTAAGGGCTTAATCCTGTAGAGCAAAAATAATCTATGTAGTCTGGGGTTAATTCTGTAATCGTGCTGCCTGGAGCCGAAGGGGTGCCGTAATTTGAGATCCACACATTGTTTTGGGCGTCTATGGCAATGCCGTGCGGCCCATTCCCAATGCCGTTGCGTGAACCGAATACGATAAACTCTGATCCAGTGCCTTGCCAGCCATTAGGGCATGTTGTGGCGTTGAAAGGGGCCGGGTTCAGGATTATCACTGTAATATTATTGGAGTCATAATTTGCCGTCCAGATATTGCCGAGGTAGTCTATTGCAATGCCAAATGGACTGGCGCCTATAACTGATGGAAATTCATATACGCTATTCGACGCCCCGACGAAGTTCCCGGCGGTGTTGAATAACTCTGAAACGGTGTTGGCGTCGTAATCCGAGACCCACACATTGCCGTTGATATCGATAGCAATGCTGGCTGGGAGAAGACCGACCTGAGGCGTAGTAAAAGCGAGCGGGTTCTGTATTGGTGAAGTAACTGTCAGGATAGTGGAACCCGTCAGGCTGCCCAATGCGGCCGTGATCGTCGTTTGTCCGGCAGCAACAGATGTGGCCCTTCCATTGGATCCTGGCGTGTTGCTGATAGTGGCGACGGCAGTAAGCGACGAAGCCCAGGTCACTGATGCAGTCAGGTTCTGAATGGTGCCGTCAATATTAGTCCCCTGGGCAATGAATTGCTGGGATGCGCCAACCAAAATGCTCGGAGTGAGAGGAGTAACCTGAATGGATTTAAGTGATGCTGTACTAACAACAGTCAGGGCAGTGGACCCACTGATGCTCCCAAACGTGGCCGAAATGTTAGTCGCACCGTAAGCCAATATGGTGGCGTTTCCGCCGGAGGTGATGGTGGCGACAGACGTGGACGATGAACTCCAGATAACTGATGCAGTCAGGTTCTTGGTGCTGTTGTCGGAATAAATCCCGGTGGCTGTAAACTGCTGGGTCTGTGTAGTCCCCGAAGCAAGGATAAGGCTCGGGTTCGACGGAGTAACAGTAATGGATGAAAGCGTTACCGAAGAATTGGATGCCCCGCCGCTCGCAGGAGCGTTGCTGCTCGATACCCCATTGCTGTGGCCTCCGCCACATTGCATTAACGTTGCAGAGATCATAAGAGACAGACAAAAAACCAACACAATTCTCAGTCCCCTCGTCATTAATATTCTCCTATTTGATTTATTCTTCCAACTAAAAGCCGCGCATATGAAACCATACTTTTCAACGTCCCAATTTACCACAATATATATTAGTCTTGTCAATACGCACAGAGACGCGCAGGAAATTTTGAATGTTGAATTTTGAATGATAAATTATGGACTTTTTCATTAATTCAACATTTAGCATTCAACATTCAAAATTTCCTGCGTGTCTCTGTGGCTCCATGTTTCTATATGTCCACAATTCTATGGTATATTACAACTGTATTTTTTACTATAAGGGCTCGCGAGCCCTAACACAACGGGGGTTTTTTGATGAAATGCAGGGAATGTAAAGGCGAGCTTAAACTTATCATAGGTTGAAAGTCGGTGATACTGCGCTGCCTGGAATGCGGCGGAAGTTACATGCTTTCAGAGTACTTCAATGAAATTGATGACGAAACATGGGGCCTGCTTGGACAGAGACCATGCAACCGCGTGTAAAGAACGTGAAAAGTGAAAGGTGAATAACGTCTAAGTTTTTTTGACCTTCACTATTCACTTTTCACGTTCTTTGATTCACTATTCACGGGTTTTGGAGGAGGGGAGCCATTTCCAGCATTATAATTGACGGATATAATATTATAGGGCTTGTTCACGGCGATCTCGAGAAAGCGCGAGAGGAACTTATTGAACTCATGATGCAGTATAAGCCGATCAAAGAACATGATATAACCATAGTATTTGACGGGTATAAGGCGGGACAGGGCAAAGAGAGCAAGACGGTACGCGGGGGCGTGGCTGTCATTTATTCAAAGCTTGGCGAGAAGGCTGACGAGGTTATCAAGAGGATTATTACAAAAGACCGGATTGAATGGATAGTAGTCAGTTCGGACAGGGACATTGCCAACCATGCATGGGCGGTAAATTCCGTCCCGGTGCCGTCGGATGCATTTATCCGCATAGTGTCAGGAAAAGCGGGGAGAGGCATCCACCCCTCTGTGTCCCCCGTTGGCAAGGGGAGAATGGAAGGGGGATCCGGTTATGATGCGGATATACAGGGTGAAACGGTTGAGTGGAAAGATTCCGGTGAGTATGACGAAGATGCCTGTGCCGGGAAGGGCAACCCTTACAAACTCTCCAAAAAGGAAAAATCTGTCAGAAGGGCGCTGAGCAAGCTGTGAGATTATGTTATGGCTGCTGAAGTTAAGACCCGCAGATTCGCTCAATGTTGTTTTCAGCTTTTTCCTTCTTGTTTTGACGGTAATTTATTCTGCTGCCATCCCGTCGGCAGGGTATCTGGTTCTTCTATATGCATCTATAATATTTTTTCAGATAGCGCTTGTTTACCTTTGCAGGATTAATTCTTTTCTCGCGTTGACGCGCGACCTGATTTTCCCTGTCCTCAGTGTGCTTATTATCTTTGACAGCCTGGGACTGATCGTGCACAACATCAATCCGCACGACGTCGACTACCTCCTTATAAGAATTGACTATCGTCTCTTCGGCGGATATCCCGCTGTTTCTCTTGAAGGGATGGTCAACCCGCTTCTTACGGATGTCTTGCAGGTTGCATACTCAACCTATTATTTTCTTCCCGTTATGTTTGGCATTACGTTAAGGGCAAAAGGGAAAAGTAAAGCATTTGAGAAATCCCTTTTCATAATACTTCTTTGTTTTTATCTTTCATATATCGGCTACCTGCTTTTCCCGGCGCTTGGTCCCCGGTACACAATGCAACACCTTTATGACAAAGAACTGGACGGTTTTTTAGTTTCAGGGCCGATACAGAACATGCTCAATTTGATGGAGGGAGTAAAAAGGGATGCATTCCCGAGCGGGCATACCGCAGTTGCTCTTACAGTGCTTCTGCTGGCATATCGTTACGAAAGAACATTATTCCGGTGGATGACTGTTCCTGTACTGCTATTGATTTTTTCTACAGTTTACTGCAGATACCACTATGTTATTGATGTGATCTGCGGATTCATGCTTACTGTTGTAACTGTCGCCGCAGGTGAGGTATATTATAAAGCTTGGCTCAGGAGACACAATGGATATCCCCCATAGTAAAACCAGGGATGGTATAATTATAGAAGTTAAAGTTGCCCCCCGGTCTTCAAAGAAGGGAATTGTAGGCGTTATCGACAATATGCTTAAGGTCAAACTAACCGCTCCTCCTGTCGGCGGCGCTGCAAACGAGCAGCTTATAGAGCTTCTGGCGGAGACGTATGGAGTCAAGAAAAGCAATATAGTGATACTGCGTGGCGAAACATCCAGGAGAAAGACGTTGAAGATTACGGGAGTGAAGGAATGATCCAGAGCATGACAGGGTATGGCGCCGCTGAACGGAAGGGTTTTAAGGTTGAGGTGAGGTCGTTAAACCACAGGCATGTTGATGTCAGCGTCAGGATGCCTTCTTTTCTGATGGAACACGAGATACCGGTCAGGAATTTGATTAAAGACCGCTTTGCCCGGGGCAAGTTCGACGTAACTATATCTCTTACCGACAAACGGCAATTTAAGGTGCGCGCCAACAAGGAACTGGCGAGAGAGATTTATGGCACACTTTCGGATTTGCAGGAGACGCTGTCAATTCCCGGATCTCTTGACATCGGTTTTTTGTCGTGGTACCGTGAGCTTTTGCTCACCGAAGAGCCCTCTTATAGTTCTGATGACCTGTATGACGCACTGAATGATGCTGTGACGCGTGTTGACGAAATGCGCAGGAAAGAGGGGGAGGCACTCAGAAAAGAATTGGAGTCCCATGCCGGACGGGTGGAGGAGCTCAGGGCTGAAGTGGAAGTGCTTTCGCACGGTATGTCGGCTGCCCATAAGGAAGTGCTGTCCAGGAAAGTGGCTGAACTTACCTCCGGTGTACCGATAGATGAGACCAGGCTGGCGCAGGAAATTGCCTTGCTTGCGCAGAAAAGCGATATTACGGAGGAATTGGCGCGGCTTCGGAGCCACATGCAGCAGTTTAACACCTTCCTCTCAGGCAGCGAGGCGATAGGCAGAAAACTCGATTTTCTTATGCAGGAGATGCACCGGGAGGCTAACACTATTGCATCAAAAGCGGATGACATAAGGATCATTAATCTCACTATTGAAATAAAGACAGGTATTGAAAAGCTGAAAGAACAGGTGCAGAATATACAATGAAAGGTTATAGGTCATAGGTATTTTATATGAAAGGCGCACTTATACATATAGGATTCGGTAATGTAATACATTCTTCGAGGGTGGTTGCCGTTATAAATCCTGGGTCCTCCCCAATCAGGAAATTGCGTGAAGAAGCGCGCGGCAGGGGGAAACTCATTGATGCAACCGAAGGAAGAAAGACCAGGTCGATAATAGTCACCGACAGCGACCACATAATACTGTCCGCCATTCAGGTGGAAACTATAGCACAGCGGGTTGCCGGACTAAAGGAGGGCGACAAAGCGATTGCGGATGAAGAGGGGAAAGGGTAGCCTTTTTGTAATATCAGGGCCATCTGGCGCAGGGAAAACCACATTGTGCATTAAGCTATGCGAGTCTGTGCCGCAAGTGCGGCATTCTGTATCGTATACAACGAGGGCGCCCAGGCCTGGAGAAATAAACGATACGCACTATACTTTTGTAGACAAAGACACCTTTCAGGCCATGGTAGCTGATGGGGTCTTCGTCGAGTGGGCCGAGGTGCACGGCAATTATTACGGCACCTCAAAAGAGAGGATAAAAGAGCTGGCTGATGCCGGAATAGATGTGGTCCTGGATATCGATGTGCAGGGTGCAGGCCAGATTAAAAGGGACCTTTCGTCCGTCTGGTGCGGATGCGTCTATATATTTATATTGCCGCCCTCAATGGAGGTGCTGAAAAAAAGACTTGTGGCAAGGATGACCGATCCGGATGAAGCTATTGGAATAAGGCTTAGAAACGCTATAATGGAGATAAGGGAGTACAAAAATTACGATTATGTTATAGTAAACGATATAATGGAAGATGTCTTCACAGAGCTGGTATCGATCGTTGCAGCGGAACGGGCCTGTGTAACAAGAACCGATCATGCGTGGATAAAGAAAAACTTTTTGGAGGAGGAAGTATAAGGTGGATATAATATCATTGCCTGTTGAATATGACAAGAAGGAGATTGACAGCAGATACAGGCTTGTGGTGATTGCTGCACAGAGGGCGCGCGAGCTTTCACTGGGCGCCGTGTCAAAGATCCAGACAAAGACAAAAAAAGTGACCACCACGGCGCTTCTTGAGGCCGTAGGCAGTCACATCGAATTCCTGACCGGCCCCGAGGCCATTGCCGCAAGGGAGAAGTCTGACAAGATCGATTACAAGAAGCTGATCGAGGAGAAGAGGAGGCCTATGGAAGACCTCTCAGAACTTGAGAAAGACCTCAAGGTATACCTCCACGAAAAGGGCTCGCCTGAGAAGGCTCTGGAAGATCTGTTCAGCGAAGGAGAAGAAGCAGAAGCGGAAGCCGATGAAAGTGATGAGTAACAGTGCTTAAAGGCAAGTCTATACTTTTAGGAATTACCGGAAGTGTAGCTGCATATAAAGCCCTTGATCTCATCAAAATACTTAAACAGGAAGGGGCCTCTGTCAGGGTAATAATGACAGAGGCCTCAAAACGTTTTGTCACACCCCTTTCAGTTGAGCTGGCGGCCGGCGAACGCGTTTATGCCGATATGTTTGAGTTCCCGCTTTCTCATGTGAACCTTCCGTCAAGCGCCGAGCTGTTTATAGTGGCCCCTGCAACGGCAAACAGCATAAGCAAATATGCTCAGGGGATTGCCGATGATATGCTCAGCACCTCGCTGCTGGCGTTCAGCGGTCCGCCGGGGCGGGTAATAATTGCTCCGGCTATGAATTGGAGGATGTATGAGAATCAGGTCTTCCAGAAAAATCTTCAGTACCTCACTTCTCTCGGCGTTCACTTTATCGGGCCTGAAAGCGGGCCTCTGGCTTGCGGCGAAGAAGGCATGGGCAGGATGACGGATAGCGAAAAGATTCTGGAATCCGCAATAGCTGCCCTGACTAAACAGGACTTGGCAGGCGAACAGGTGCTGGTAACTGCTGGGCCGACCAGAGAGTACCTCGATCCGGTGCGGTATATCACCAACAGGTCATCCGGCAAAATGGGGTATGCACTCGCCAGGATTGCCAGGAGGAGAGGGGCCGAGGTCACTCTGATCAGCGGGCCGGTTTCGATCACTCCTCCTGCCGGCGTCGAGATGATCTTTGCCGAATCATGTCAGGACATGTATAGGGCGGTGATGGACAATGTCCCCATGTCGACATTGTTTCTTATGACTGCCGCAGTAGCTGATTTTATGCCCGCCGAATCGAAAAACACCAAGATAGAAAAAAAAGATAAATTTTCCCTAAATCTCCTGAAGACTACCGATATCCTTGAAGCTGTGGGAAAACTCAGGCAACGTCCTTTCGCCGCCGGCTTTTCCGCGGAAACAGGCCCGAGGATTGACAGGGCGCGAAGGAAGCTTACCGCAAAGGATATCGACATGATTGTTTTTAACGACGTATCAAAGAAAGGCTCAGGTTTTGATGTTGATACAAATGAAGTGGTAATCATAGACAGGGAGCGCGAACGCAAGCTTCCTGTCTTGGATAAAGAGGATGTGGCCGGTGCAATATTTGACAGGATAATCGAGTTAAAGTATAACAGTTAGGCATACAAAAACATATCAATATGGAGAGCAGCACATTTATTAAGAAGCTTAGAGAGCGGCTGAGTCAGCAACCCGGCTCAAGACTCTTCGTGTCTCTTGCGGAAGAGTTGAGGAAACGGGACTTGGGTGATGAAGCTGTCGAACTCCTCATTGACGGTATCGGGAAGCACCCTGGTTTCCTTGCCGCGCGGCTCACGCTCGGCAGATGGTATCTTCAGGGCCGTAAATTTGCAGAGGCGCTGGAACAATTTTCAGCGGTGCTCGAAAAAGCTCCCGGCAATAATTTTGCCCTTAAAGGGCTTGCCGAAGCAAATAGGGCGCTCGGTAATATTTGCGTATTCCACCACGCCCCGGCCGCTCCTTCAGGCCGCGGACCTGATACTCCTGAGCCTGTCTTGATGGAGTTGGTTGAAGGTGAGCGGCTTATCTCTCTTGGGCATTATGCGCCGGCAATGGAACTGTATAAAGAAATGCTGGCACACAATCCCGGTGACAAACGAATTCTGCAGAGGAAAGAGGAACTGGCGGCGCTTATACGATTTATGGGTAAACATAAAGAGGGTCTTATAAAGCGATTGAACAGATTACTTGAGGCAATAAAAACACAATTTGCCCCCAAAAAGGAGGCAATAGGCAATGGGTAATAAGTATCAGGCAATAGGTCATGGGTTATGGGTTATGGGTAAAACACAGATGCCCTATTTCGATTTGGTTTGTAGTTTTACCTATAGCCTATCACCTATCACCTATGACCTTTTTTTATCATGATACAGCAGGAAATCAGGATAAAAAATGTTCAGAATATCATCAGGAAAAAAAGGATAGATGCCTTATATGTCAGTGCAATAAAAAACGTACGCTACTTGACCGGCTTTACCGGTTCATCAGGCTTTGTGGTGATTACAAAAGACAGGGGGTTGTTTTTTACCGATTTCAGGTATAAGGAGCAAGCTGAAGCAGAGGTTAAAGGGTGCGAAACCGGCAATGAGAAAGGGAAAAGGATAACACTGCTCCAGCATCTTGTGAAAGCCCTTGGCATTAAGAGGCTTGGGTTTGAGACATCGCTTTCCTACGAGTTTTATTCATTGCTCAAAGGCTTACCGGTCGAACTGGCGCCGAATCCAAATATTTTGGAGAATTTGAGAAAGGTGAAGGATGAGACAGAAATCAGGGCCATAAAAAGCGCCGTGGAAAGAGCGGAAGCCGCTTTCCTGAAAGTCAAACCGTTCATAAGAGTCGGGGCCGGGGAAAGGGGAATCTCCCTTAGACTGGAGGAACAGCTTAAAAGAGAGGGATGTAAAAGTATACCATTTGATATAATAGTGGCTTCGGGTGAGAATACATCCAAACCCCATGCGCAGCCGACTGGAAAAAAAATCGGAAAAGGCGATTTTGTTATGATTGACTGGGGCGGAGAAGCGGACGGGTATTATTCCGATATGACCAGAACGCTGCTTATGGCAGGCGATAGTCTCAATGAAAAGATAAAAATATATTCTATAGTCAATAAGGCGCGCCAAAGGGCCGTGTCCATGGTTGGCGCAGGGGTCGAGACACAGGCTATTGACCGGGCTGCCAGGGAAACTATAAAAGAAGCGGGATACGAGGCTTTTTTTGGTCACGGGACCGGACATGGGGTTGGCCTCGATGTACATGAGGCCCCGCGTGTGTCATGGCCCAAAGGAGACCGGGTTTACGACGGCTTTGTATTTACTATAGAGCCCGGTATTTATGTTCCAAAATTGGGCGGCGTACGCATAGAAGATATGCTTACTTTAAAGGGCGGAAAAGGCAGGCTCTTAACAAGCCTCGGCAGAGAGCTTGAGATAATAAAATAGAGGAGGTGTTTGTTGCTTAGCACAAGTGAATTCAGGAAGGGAGCAAAAATAGTATACAAGGGAGACCCGTTTGAGATTGTGGACTTTCAGCATGTCAAGATGGGAAGGGGCGGGGCTGTAATCAGGACAAAGCTGAAAAATATGAAGACCGGGAACGTCTTTGAAGATACATTCAGGTCGGGAGAAAAATTTGAGTCTCCGGGCCTTGAAGAGAAAGACATGCAGTATCTCTATGCCCAGGACGACCTGCATTATTTTATGGATACTGAATCGTACGAGCAGGTGCCTTTGACAGCCGCACAACTGGGTGATGTAAAGAAATTCATTAAAGAAAACATGACTGTCAAGATCCTCTATTACAAGGAACAGCCGATGACGGTCGAAGCGCCTATGTTTGTCGAGCTTGCGGTCATAGAGACGGACCCTGCGTTCAGGGGGGATACTGCATCAGGGTCCACAAAGCCTGCGAAGCTCGAAACCGGACTTACGGTGAAAGTGCCTTTCCACATATCGGTGGGCGATGTGCTGAAGATCGATACGAGGACGTCGGAATATATTGAAAAAGTGAAATAGGCAAAGGGCAAATGGAGGTGAGCCGATGGAGCTTGAGGATTTAAAAGAACTGATGGGCCTTCTGAAAGATACGGACGTGACCGAGCTTCAGGTCGAGAAAGACGGCGTTAAAGTTAAAATACGACGTGAAAAATTCTTCAGTCATCTTGAGATTCCGCAATCGATCCTGCCTGACAGGAGAGATGCGCAGGGGAAAGTGGACCTGGTATCTGAAGCCGGTCCTGAAGTGAAGCTCGTTACTGTCACCTCTCCTATTGTCGGCACCTTTTACAGGTCTGCCTCTCCTGAGGCTGAACCTTTTGTCGCTGCCGGGACAAGGGTGAAAAAGGGACAGATTCTTTGCATCATAGAGGCCATGAAGCTTATGAACGAAATAGACAGTGAAATTGATGGTTCGGTGGTGAGGATACTGGTCGAAAACGGGCATCCGGTCGAATATGGCGAGCCGCTTTTCCTGCTTGACCCGGCAGGGTAGATGAAGCTTTTTAAAAAGATACTTATTGCCAATCGTGGCGAGATTGCAGTGCGCGTCATTTGTGCGTGCAAAGAACTCGGCATCAGGACTGTCGCTGTTTTTTCCGATATAGAACGCGAGGCCCTTCACGTAACAGTTGCTGATGAGTCCATCTGTATCGGTCCTGCAAATCCTGCGCAAAGCTATTTGAATATTCCTGCAATTCTAAGCGCCGCGGAACTTACCGATTCCGAAGCAATTCATCCGGGCTATGGTTTTCTTTCCGAAAACCCGCAGTTCGCTGAGTCTTGTTCTACCTCAGGCATTACTTTTATAGGCCCGAGTGCCGAGAGTATGAAAATGGGCGGCGATAAGGCAAAGGCGCGTCAGGTAATGAAACGGCGCGGCATTCCGGTGGTGCCCGGCAGCGACGGACCTGTGGAATCTGAAGATTCAGCCCTAAAACTGGCGAGGAAAATCGGCTTTCCTGTCATTATAAAGGCGTCTGCAGGAGGGGGGGGCAGGGGCATGAGGATCGTCACAGAAGAAGATGAGATTGCCTCGGCTTTCCACATGGCCCAGCGGGAGGCGCTTGGAGCGTTTGCCAATAGCGAGGTGTATATTGAAAAATTCCTCCCTTCGATCCGCCATATCGAGGTCCAGATAGTCTCTGACGGCAAGGGGAATGTTATTCATCTGGGAGAACGGGACTGCTCCGTGCAGAGGAGGCATCAAAAGCTGATAGAAGAGTCGCCGTCTCCGGTTGTGACGGAGAAATTCCGCAAAAAGCTCGGTGAACTTGCGGTGCGTGCGGCAAAGGCCCTGAAATATAAAAACGTAGGCACGATAGAGTTCATTGTCGATCAGGAACAAAATATATATTTTATGGAAATGAATACCAGGGTCCAGGTGGAGCATCCCGTTACTGAAGAGCTTATAGGGGTTGACATCATAAAGGAACAGATCAAGATAGCCGCGGGCTTTCCTCTCACGTATAAACAGAGTCAGATCAAGCCCGCCGGCCATGCCATGGAATGCAGGATCAACGCGGAAGACCCTGAAAAGTTTATCCCTTCTCCGGGCCGGCTGACACTTTTTACACCGCCCGGGGGGCCGGGCGTGAGAGTCGATACTGCTGCATATACCGGTTGGATAGTGCCTTCACACTATGACTCCTTGATAGCAAAACTGGTGGTCCATGCAAAAAACAGGGAGGATGCCATTGCAAAAATGAAAATGGCACTCGACATGTTTATTATTGAAGGGATCAAAACGACCATCCCTTTTCACAAGAAAGTCTTAAACCATCCTGACTTTATAAAGGGTAATTTTGGCACGGACTTTATTGAAAGGATGGTTGACCTGGAGCAGTCCGCGGAGGTGGTGAAAAACGGGGGCACTGAGACATGAGAACAGGAGTGATTGTCCCGATCGTATTTGCTTCATAACAGGTCCATCAGGCATCGGCCCGCTCGAAAAGGTTATCCGGATAATCCTTGAGTCGGGGATCAGATGGGTGCAATACAGGGAGAAGGACAAAACACGTAAAGAAGTCTTTTTCGAAGCGCTCAGACTGAGAGAAATCACAAGGATGTTCAATGCCTGCCTTATTATCAATGATTATGCCGATATTGCCCTCGCCGTCGATGCTGACGGAGTCCACCTTGGTCAGGATGACATGCCTATCAGGGAGGCAAGAAGTATTATGGGCAATAGAATAATCGGCATCTCGACCCACTCTGTTCAGGAAGCGCTCGAAGCTGAAAGAGACGGCGCCGATTACATAGGTTTTGGCTCCATCTTTCCTACCGCAACCAAAGAGGTGGGAACTCCTAAAGGGGTAGATGGGTTGAGGGCGGTAAAGCTTGCGGCAAGCATACCTGTCATCGCAATCGGCGGGATAAGGCCCGGCAACGTGGCGTCTGTCTTTGAATCCGGCTGTGCGGGCGTAGCGGTATCTTCAGGACTCCTGGAGGGCGATATAAAAAGGAACGCACAGCGGTTTCTTGCCTCCCTTAGATAGTAACGGTTATAATAAAATTCTCACCGGGGTGTTTGTCGGAACACTTTTTTGAAAATATATATATCGGAGATTTGGTATGGTCAGTACGATAGAATGGAAAGATGACAAGGTCATTATGCTTGATCAGAGCAGGCTGCCTCTTGAAGTGGTTTATATAGAATGTGCAGACTACCTGAAAGTCGCGGAGGGTATTAAAAAGCTCTGGATCAGGGGAGCTCCTGCAATCGGTATTGCTGCTGCCATGGGTATAGCACTCGGGGCACAGGATATAAAAGCCGGCACTATGGACGATTTTTCAAAAAAGCTTGAGCCGGTCATGGATGCCTTGCTTGCCACAAGGCCCACTGCCGTGAATATAAAGTGGGCGGTAGAAAGGATTAAAAGATTGCTCGCCGATAGAAAAGACGTGCAGGTGAGCGCTGTCAAACAACTGCTTATCGATGAGGCAAAGAATATACTCACGGAAGATATAGAGATAAACAAGGCGATCGGCAGATGGGGCGCAGGTTTTATCAGGGACGGAGATACTATCCTTACACATTGCAATGCCGGCAGCCTTGCCACCGGCGGATACGGCACTGCAACTGCCCCTATGCTGATTGCAAAGGACCAGGGGAAGCGCATACGGGTAATTGCCGATGAGACACGACCGGTATTGCAGGGCGCCCGGCTGACAGCATGGGAACTGATGCAGGCTGACATACCGGTAACACTTATAACCGATAATACCGCCGGGGCGCTTATGAAAAAGGGTGTCATCGACCTTGCAATCGTCGGCACTGACCGGACTACAAGGAACGGAGATGTGGCAAACAAGATCGGCACCTATACTGTTGCAGTCTTGTGCAGGGAGCACGCGATCCCGTTCTATGTGGCGGCGCCCTTAAGCAGTATTGATTTTGCCATGGAGTCCGGGGAGCATATACCTATCGAGGAACGTCACGCGGATGAGGTAACCACTATTCGTGGACAGAGAGTTGCCCCGTTAGGCGTGGATGTGATAAACCTGGCATTCGACGTAACTCCGGCCAAATATGTAACCGCCTTTTTTACCGAAAAAGGGGCGTTCAGGCCCCGTGATATCGAGAAACTGGCGGAAGAGAGTGCTGATACGGAATCGGCACGATTGAATCCTGAAGCGTTATGACAGTATGACAGCGTTCAAGGAGTTAAGGTACGGGACGTTAATAATTTTATGAATATCAAAGATATTTTTTCACGGTATGCGGAAGAGATGAAAACCGTTGAACGGAAGCTCCTCGGCATCTTCAACAGCAACATCTTTCTGATTCCTATGGTAGGACAGCACCTCATAAGCGGCGGAGGGAAGCGGATACGTCCGTTATTTCTGCTTCTCAGCGCTGACCTGTGCGGGTATGATGAGGAAAACTGCACACTGCTTGCGGCAATTATTGAAGCCATCCATACCGCTTCATTGCTCCATGACGATGTTATTGACGGTGCCGACACCAGGAGAGGAAAGCCTGCCGCACAGGCCGTTTGGGGAAACCAGGTCGTCATATTGGTAGGGGACTTTCTGTATTCCAAGGCGTTGAAGATTGCAGTTGACCAGAAAAACCAGAAGATAATGGAAGCGCTCTCCGAGGCAACGACCCGAATGACGGAAGGAGAAATCCTGCAGCTTAATAAAGTCGGAGATCCGGAGATAACCAAAGAGGAATATTTTGATATTGTCGCCGCCAAGACGGGTGTTCTGATATCAGCGGCGTGCAGGATAGGTGGAATTTTAGCCAACCAGCCTGAGGAGAATGAGATGGCGCTTGCTCGCTTCGGGATGAAGGCGGGTATGGCATTCCAGGTTGCCGATGACATCCTCGATTATGTTGCCGAGCAGAGAAGCCTCGGCAAGAAGCTCGGCAAGGACCTTGAAGAGGGAAAGATCACGATGCCTCTGATTTATCTTCTCAAAAATGCATCCGAAGAGGAGCGGGACGAAATCAGGGGCATTATAAAGACACGGGCTGAGAACGAGGAGGGCCACCGGAGAATTATGGCGCTGTTTGAACAATACCATGCAATAGAGGAGTCCCTGAAAATAGCTGAAGCTCTTGTTGAAGAGGCAAAGTCCGAACTGGCGGGCTTTCCTCATTTCGAAGGGAAAGGAAGGACTTCTTGCAATGGCCGAGTATGCAATGCAGCGAAAGGAGTAGCCATGCACCCGTATGTCGCGCTTGCCAGGAAGGCTATTGAGGAGTTCATAACTCACAGAAAAGTGCTCTCCACTCCCGAAGAAGTGCCTGACGACATGAAGGCAAAAAAAGGTGTATTTGTCTGTCTGAAAAGAGGCAACGACCTGCGCGGGTGCATCGGGACGTTTCTCCCCACATCAGATAACCTTTACGAGGAAATAGTAAAAAATGCCGTCGCCGCTGCAACAGAAGACCCCCGGTTTTATCCGTTGCTCGAACCCGACCTGGAAGGGCTCGAGTATTCTGTCGATGTCCTTTCGGAGCCTGAACAAGTAAAAGACCTGTCGGAACTGGATCCCAAAAAGTACGGGATTATTGTAATCAAAGGTGCGAGAAAAGGGCTATTACTCCCCGATCTGGAAGGGGTTGATATGGTTGAAGATCAATTGAGGATCACAAAAATGAAGGCAGGCATAGATCCTGGTGACAAGGATGTCGAAATATTCAAATTCGGCGTTAAAAGATATAAGTAAAGATAGGTAATAGGTCATAGGTTATGGGTTATAAGATTTTTTTATCTTTTACCTATGACCCATAACCTATGACCTATTACCTTTCCTTTTAAATTCCCCGCTTTTGCCTCCGCGCTTTTCAAGGAGCATTATATCGGATATCACCATTTCTTTGTCTGCTGATTTGCACATGTCGTAAATAGTGAGGGCAGCAGTAGACACGGCCACAAGCGCCTCCATCTCGACCCCGGTTTGGCCTGTTATTTTTACCGTGGCCTTAATGTCAATTGTCCCCGCGCTCTCGTTAAAAGAGAAATCAACTGCTGCATATGCCAGGTTCAGCGGATGGCACATGGGAATCAGTTCAGAGGTTTTCTTGGCTGCCATTATGCCCGCAATCCGGGACACGCCAAACACATCTCCTTTCTGAATCGAACCCTCTTTGATGAGGCGCATGGTTTCGGGCCTCATGTGCACAGAGCCTGAGGCAACTGCCTCGCGGATAGCAGGCGTTTTTCCCGAAACGTCCACCATCTGCGCCTTTCCCTCTTTGTCGAAATGTGTAAATTCCATAATCCACCCTCCCATTAAAGCAGGCAATAGGCTATAGGCTATAGGTCAAATGTCATAAAAAAAGATTCCTTTCCCCATAGCCTATTGCCTGTCTTTTTACATCGGCGACCAGCTTGAGTTGAGCGCCTTCGTGTTTTTCGGAGTTATCCTGAGAACGCCTTCTCCATTAACCCGTATAAGATAAATCCCTTTTGGACCGTCCATGGTTGATGTGAAGGTAAGGTACCTGCCGTCAGGAGAAAAGGAAGGGCTTTCGTTGTTTCCTCTGTCCGTAAGCTGAGTCGGGCCTGTGCCGTCAGCTTTAATTACAAAAATCTGGTTCTTTCCTCCTATCATGCTGGTGTATGCAATTTTGTCCCCCTGAGGAGACCATACCGGAGACGTGTTGTAGTTGCCGTGAAAGGTCAGCCTGCTTAGTCCATAGCCGTCCCGGTCGGCAATGTATATCTGAGGATTGCCTGTCCTGTTGGAGACAAAGACGATAGACTTGCCATCAGGAGAAACCGAGGGGGAAACGTCGATCCAGGGTGAGGAAATAATTTTCCTGCCATGTGCATTACCAAGATTGGCAATATAGATGCCGTAATTCAGGTCTTTTGACGAAGTGAAAACAAAGTCGTAATTGTTCGGGAAAAAGTTGCCTGCTATATTCAAACCATTCATCAGCATCAGGTTCCGTTCTTTCATGGCATTAATATCGAACAGGTAAATCCCCCACCGGCGCTGCCGCTCTGCGGAATAAAGCAGCTTTGACTTGTCCGATGACCAATGCGGCGTCATTAAAATGCCGGCGGTTATACCGGTCTCCTGTATCCTGTGACCGTCCCAGTCCATCAGCTCCAGTTCTTTTTCCGCTCTTTTGTCGGTGACAAACGCGATCTTTGTTTTGAATATTCCCTTCTGTCCGGTAAGGAGAGTATAAATATCATTTGCAATAGAATGGGCGACCGGACGGGCCAGTTCAGTTGTGGAAGCATATTCTTTCTTCAGCATTTCCCTTCCATCCGAGACGTCATACGCGGAAACGGTTACGAGGAAGTTGTCCGCCTTAAAAAAAGAGACCCTGCCTTTGACTACAAGTTCGGCCCCCAGCCCCAGCCAGCTAACAGGATTAAAAGGCTGATCAGGGTGTTCGATCTGGACCGAATTGTCAAGACAATCAAAAAGGCCGGTGAAGTCAAGGTCGTCTTTTACAATATCGGAAATCTCCTTTTTGCCCGGAAAGTCCTGCACCGCAATGGGCAGCTTTTTAAGACCCGGCGCGGTGATATCGATATAAACTTTCTCTGCAAAAGCAGAAGAAGGTAGTAGGCAGTAAGCAGTAGGCAGTAGGCAGAACAAAAAACAAAAAATAAAAAAAAGATGTTTATATTCTGTGTTCTGTATTTTGGCTTCTGCATTCTTTCTTCTGCTTACTGCGTACTGCCTACTGCCTTCGATTTTCTGTCTTCTGTATTTTGTCATGGTCTGAACCGTAATCCTATTTCCATTTCTTTCATTGGCGGGGGCAGCGGGCTGGCCATGGTTATGGCTCTCAGGACAGAACGATCGAAAAGCAGGTTCCCTGAGCCCTTTTCCACCTTCTCTATTGTAATGCTGCCGTCTTTTGCGACTCTGATTGAAACAACAGTTTGCAAATCGCTATCAAGCGTATCCGGATATATCCATTGCTGCCGGATTTTCGCTTCAACCAGAGAATAATAATCACCTCCGCCGGCATTGGCGCCTGCGGCACCGGTTATATTATTCCTCGATGCTTCACCGGAAGAGTTTTTTGACTGCAGTTCACGCCCCTTGGCCCCGATATCGATAATTTTTCTAAGCGCCAGCAGTTTTTGGAGCTTTTGAATGGCCTTGAGTTCCTCTATCCTGTCCTTTACCGTGGTAGTGTATGACTCTTTTTTCATGCGTGCCTCAGTGTGCGGTTCCGCCCTGGACTTTTCAACCGGCTTCGCAATCTCTCGGGCTGCAGCTTCCTGTGCTGCGCCGGACGGGGAAACTTCTTTCGACCCTGCGGTCTCTGACGGAGAGACGAGTGACACAACATAGGTAGGGACCAGCTTACGTGTATACAGCCCTCTGCCTATCAAAAAAGAGATAGTGATAATGGCGATGTGCAGGAAAAAAGAAAGAGTGATGGCGATGCCTATGCCGGACTCTTTCATTTCAGAGAAATTTTGGGCTCGGTTATCATTCCGAGCTTTTCTATCCCTGCCTCCTTTACTTCGCCCATTACTTGTACAACCAAACCATAAGGGACATCCTTGTCAGCCTTAAGAAACACATCCGGATTCCGCTTGCTCACGGCGGCAAGTTTCTTTGTCAGGTCATCCATCAACATATGTACGTTGTTCAAGAATATTTCTCCGCCCTTTTTTATGACGATGGATAGTCTCTCCTCAGGAGGCAGGTTTTTACCCTTTGCCTGCGGAAGGTTCACATCGATGCCCTGCTGAAGAAGCGGCGCAGTCACCATAAAGATGATAAGGAGCACAAGCATTACGTCGACAAGCGGGGTTACGTTTATCTCCGACATGACGCTTCTGTTTCTTGAAGGTGTCATTTTGAATGGTTACCTTAAAATATAGTCGAAAAGCTCTTCAGAGAAATCTTCCATTTCGATAATCATCCGGTTTGATCTGCTCAAATAATAGTTGAAGGCCACAACTGCAGGAATAGCTGTTAAAAGACCCATGGCGGTTGTAATGAGCGCCTCCGCAATGCCCGGAGCCACCACAGCCAGGGATGCGGAACCGGCGCTGCCGATTCCCCTGAAAGCGTTCATTATGCCCCACACCGTACCGAATAGTCCGATGAACGGTGATGTAGAACCTGTTGTGGCGAGAAAATTCAGATAACGCTGGAGTCTGGTAGCCTCCAGAGTGGAATATCTTTTCAGCATCCTCTTGAGTTCGTCTTTTTCCGTATATGTTTTTTCAGAGAATACGGACCTGAACAGGCTGGCGAGAGGGCTTACCGCAAACTTTTTGGCGGAAGAATAAAGGTCCTTGGGGGCCTTCGCTGACTCATAGGCCCTCATAAAAGCATAATTCTCATTGTCGGCTTTTGAGAAATAGCGCCATTTCTGGAATATTATGGTCCACGATACAATGGAGAAAAGGAGAAGGAACGCAAGGTCGCCCTTGACGACATATCCAGCTTGCAGTATTAATTGTAATGCCGATTGCTCCACGATTCTGAAATGTTATCTAATTTCAGGATTAAAAGTCAAATTACACTACATAAATTCTCAGCGCCAAGCCGGCTGCTGATTTTCTAATCCCGTTTTATGGATTCGGTTCCATAAATTGTGGGGTAATTTCCATAGTGTATTACCGCTGTTATCCAAGGTTATCCTTTAAATTCAAAGAAGATATGGATGGCACTCTTCTTGATGTAATCGTATTTCAAAAGAAAACAATCTAGGCCAATCTTTAAAGGCTGTTGTTATTAATATGGAACTGTCCCACAAGGAGGAACTGTAATGAGCGCAGGAATTGGCGGTATAGGCAACTTAGGAGGCAACATAGGCGGTAATCCAGGCATGACCCATGCGACGGCAGTACCCAAAGACCCTCTGAACGCAGAGGCACTGAACGACATTCACCACAAAAAACATAAGGAAGGGGATGCCTCGATTGAGGCCCTGCTTAATAACCTTAATAACCAAAAAGTAGCCGGCGCGCAATCCGGGACGACCGGAGAAACAGGAACACGTATAAATAAATATGTTTGAAGATTTAGGGTAGGTTTTTTACTGTTTCTAACTGCCGGGTCCCTCAAGAGGGTACCCGGCAGTTTTCCAACCCTCTACGCCGCCTCCGAGGACCTTCACGTTCTTAAACCCTTTTTCTATATATTCGACTGCCCGACCGGCAGCACTGGCCTCTTTTGATCAGGCACAATAAAAAATAATCTCCTGTTCCATTGATAAAGAAGCGACATTACTTTTGAATTCGGTAAACGAAATAGCGCCTGCAAGACGCATTTTCCTGAATTTCTCCTCGTCCTCATAAGCGCAGACAAGAATAGCTGTCCCGGACAAAACTTTGTTTCTTGTCTCTTCCGGAAGGATTCTTATGGGTTCGATCATTTTTCCGCCTCCAAAATTGCTGCATGTAATCCTCAATTATCACAAGTATATCACAGGTATGGAGACAGTAAAGATGTGAGAATCATAAACTTCACAAAGAGGCAAACTATTTGTGAATATGTAGAAATGCTCTATAATCTTAATAGGGGAGATTAATTTATGATGGCAATGAAACCCGTCCAGCTCAATTTGCCATACAGAGTTCTTATAGTTTTAACCTTTCTCACGATAGGGATTATCGTTGCCGGGTGTATATATTATCAAAAGCAGAAGGACCGCTTCGTAGAAAATATAAAGAATGATCTTGTTGCCATAACTGTGCTGAAAGTCGGACAGATTGTAAACTGGAGGAAAGAGCGGCTTGCAGAGGCGCAGATCATTATGGGCAACCGTATCATGTCAAGGCAGATCAAGGAATTTCTTGATGATCCCCTAAAAACTGTAATCAGGAAGGACCTCCTGGACTGGATGCTGCTGCTTAAAAATAACAGTGATTACAGTGAGATCTTTCTGCTCGACGCAAATGGAAGGGCGGCATTGTCCGTTGATTCAGCTGCAGCTGATATCGGACCGTCCTCAAGAAACATGGTACTCGAAGCGATCCATTCAGGGAAGGTGGTGTTAACTGATATCCTCAGGGCCAACTTATCCAAAAACATACAGCTCAGCCTTATTGTGCCGGTACTTCTCCCGGGCAGCCGTCCGGCAGGCGCACTATTGCTCATAATTGATCCGAACAGATTTTTATATCCGCTTATTCAGACGTGGCCTGTGCCATCCGGAACAGCCGAAACGCTGCTGTGCAGGCGCGAGGGGGATTATGTATTATTCATCAATGAACTGAGGCACAGGAAAGGCACGATCCTTTCCCTTCGCTTCCCTCTGAGTCAAAAAAGTGACCTGCCCGCGACTATGGCGGTGCTCGGCAAGAGAGGGTTCGTCGAGGGGACCGACTACAGGGGCAAGCAGGTGTTGGCGTCCTTAGACCATATCCCCGATTCTCCGTGGTTTATCGTCGCAAAAGTGGACAAGGATGAAGTGTATGAACCCCTTCGGAGAAATGCTATTGTTCTCGCGGTTTTTATTTTAATCCTGATCATATCCTCAGGCCTGGGCATCGCTTTGTGGTGGAGGCAGCAAAATGTGTCTTTTTACCGCGAACAATACGAAAAAGAAACTGAATACAGCACCGAAATGGAAAGAGCACAAAAAGAAATAGCGAGGACGGTCGAAGAACTGCGCCGGTCGAATGAAGAACTTCAACAGTTTGCCTATATCGCGTCCCATGACCTTCAGGAGCCTTTGAGAATGATAGCGAGTTACATGCAGTTGATCGGGCGGCGCTACAAGGGAAAGCTCGACAAAGATGCTGATGAGTTCATCGCTTTTGCTGTGGAAGGAGCTAACAGGCTTCAGAATATGATCATAGGCCTTCTGGCTTATTCGCGGGTGCAAATAAAGGGCAAGCCGCTTGCAGAGGTGAACTCGGCGGAGGCCCTGGGTGATGCCCTTTCGCACCTGAAGATCGCCATTGAGGAAAGCAGGGCCCTTATAACCTCGGACCGTCTTCCGGTTGTCGGAGCGGACCCTGTCCAGCTTGTTCAGGTATTCCAGAACCTGATGGCAAATGCCATAAAATTCAGGAGGGAGGATCCACCCCGCATCCATGTGACAGCGGTCCGGGAAGGGACCGAATGGGTTTTTTCCGTTAGGGATAATGGCATGGGCATCGCCCAGGAATACAAGGACAGGATATTCAATATTTTCCAGCGGCTGCACGGCAGGGAGTATCCGGGCATCGGCATAGGGCTTTCGCTTTGCAGACGAATTGTCGAACGGCATGGCGGCCGCATATGGTTTGAGTCGGAAGCAGGGAAGGGAACGACGTTTTATTTTACTATTCCGATAAAGGAGGACACGCACCATGAATAAGCAGAATATGGGAAAGCCGATTGATATCCTGCTCGTTGAGGACAACCCTGGAGATGTTCGCTTGACACAGGAGGCCATGAAGGAGGCGAAGGTCAGAAATGATCTCCACATCGTTGGCGACGGCGTTGAGGCCCTGGCCTTTCTTCGGAAGCAGGGCGTTTACAAAGATGTTCCGAGGCCTGATATGATACTTCTGGACCTGAACCTGCCGAAAAAAAACGGGCACGAGGTGCTCACCGAGATCAAGGCTGACGACGATCTGAAGCGCATACCGGTTGTAATGCTTACTATCTCCAAGGATGAGGAGGACATTCTAAAGAGCTACAATCTCCATGCGAACTGTTTCATAACCAAGCCTGTTGACCTGGACCAGTTCCTGACTGTTGTGAAGTCGATAGAAGACTTCTGGCTCACAGTCGTAAAACTGCCCAATGGCAGTCATTGAGAATGGAGCAGGCAATAAATATATTGCTGATTGAAGACAATCCCGGGGACGCTCGTCTGCTGGAAGAGATGCTTAAGGAATCTAATGTGCGTTTCGAACTCCAATGCATGGACACACTGTCAACCGGTATCGCGAAAGTAAAAGAGGATGGCTTCCACATCATCCTGCTTGACCTCGGCCTTCCCGACAGCAAGGGGCTGATTACTCTCATAAAATTGAATGAAGTCAAACCGGACATTCCTATTATTGTGCTGACGGGTCTTTCGGATGAGGCCCTGGGGATCCGGGCCGTGAAGGAAGGCGCTCAGGATTTTCTTGTCAAGGGACAGGTGGATAAAAATCTGCTCGTGCGGTCTATAAATTATGCGATTGAACGCAAGAAGATACAGGGAGCGCTGCTGAAGGGTGAGGAATTAATCAAAAACATCCTTGAACACGTTGATGAGGGATTCATTATCATTGACCGTGACTTGCGGATCCTATCCGCTAACATGGCGTATTCCAAGATGGTCGGGATGCCTCTTGAGGAGATAATCGGCAGGCACTGTTATGAAGTGGCCCATCATTTATCCGCACCCTGTGAGATGGGGCATGAGTGTTCGGTCAGAAGAGTATTTGAGAACCCGAATTCCTGTTCGTCAATTCATAAACATGGAAATTCAGAAGGACGATCAATTCATATCGAGACAAAAGCGTATCCCTTCTCGAGAAATTCTTCAGGCGAGGTCATTACAGTAATCGAGACGCTTGTTGACATCACAGAAAAGCAGAAGCTCGAAGAGCAGCTTCGCCAGTCCCTGAAGATGGAGGCGATTGGACAGCTTGCGGGCGGCGTGGCCCATGATTTCAACAACATCCTTACAGCCATTATGGGTTATGGAAGCCTCGCCCTGATGAACATGGCAAAAGACGACCCCCAGCGTATAAATATCGGGCATATGCTTGACGGCGCGGAAAGGGCGGCGCATCTTACAAAGGACCTGCTACTTTTCAGCAGGAAACAGATCAGCGAAAGGAAGTACGTGGACCTGAACGAGATCATTAAGAAGATGGAAAAGTTCCTGGCGAGGATAATAGGGGAGGACATCTCGTTCAAAACAATATTACATCCCCGAGCTATGCCGGTCCTGGCTGATGCACACCAGCTTGAGCAGGTCATGATGAACCTTGCAACAAACGCCAGGGATGCCATGCCGAAGGGGGGTGTCTTCAGTGTGGCAACGGAACAAATCAGGCTTGATAAGGAATTCATAGCAACACATGGATACGGACAGCCGGGCATGTACGCTCTGATAAGCGTTTCCGACACAGGCAAGGGTATGGATGAAACGACCCTGCAGAGGATCTTCGAGCCTTTTTTTACCACAAGGGAAATGGGGAAAGGCACCGGACTTGGAATGGCGGTAGTCTATGGTATCGTCAAAGGGCATGACGGATACATTAATGTCTACAGCGAGCCTGAGCTTGGCACGACTGTCAAAATATACCTGCCGATGACAACCATGGAGTCTGAAGCGACACCGGAGTTGATTCAGACCTTTGCCCTGGGTAAGGGTGAGACAATACTGGTAGCCGAAGACGACCCTGCGGTAAGGGAGGTTTTCAGGATAAGCCTTGAAGAACACGGCTACAAGGTGATAGGGGCCGAAAACGGAGAGGCTGCGGTGAAACTATACAAGGACAATATAGGGAAGGTGTCCCTTGTCCTCCTCGATGTTATAATGCCGGTAAAAAATGGCAGGGAGGCATATGAGGAGATAAAGAGTCTCAACCCACATCCAAAGGTAATATTCATGAGCGGATACACTGACGACATTATTGTGGGGAAGGGGCTGCTTGCAGCAGGTACTGAGTTAATTCCCAAACCGGTCACACCTGACAGGCTCCTTAGAAAAGTCAGGGAAGTGCTGGACAGGTGAAGAAAAAAACCTTCTGAATGAGTGCATGGAGTCCTTGCGAAAAGGTTAAGCGGCGAATCCGGTATAATAACTTATAGGGACGTAGATACAGCAATGGCAAAAGGCATGCAACCATCAGGCAATAAAACAAATCCCTCCAGGTATATTACCCCTGAGGGACGAACCCATTTAAGCGAGGAGCTTTCATATTTATGGAGGGTGAAGCGCCCTCAGGTCACACAGGCGGTTGCCGAAGCCGCGGCCATGGGTGATCGCTCTGAGAATGCTGAGTATATTTACGGTAAGAAGCAGTTAAGGCAGATCGATTCCCGTATCCGGTTTCTCTCGAAGAGGTTGAACGAATTGACTGTCGTGGACAGGACGCCGGAGGACACGTCGAAAATATTTTTCGGAGCCTGGGTTGAGCTTGAGGATTCAGATGGGAATCTGTTTCGCTATCGTATCGTCGGTCCGGACGAATTCGATCTCAAAAGGGGTTTCATCAGCATTGATTCTCCGATGGCAAAGGCGTTGTTGCGCAAGACTGAAGGCGAAGAAGTTGTGGTGAGCAGACCCCACGGTACGGACGTCTTTGCGGTAATATCAGTCAGCTATGAAATGCAAACTTGATCAATCATTTTGGAGGCTGCCGCACGGCGCCGTTATAAAAGACCGCGCATTTGCCGCCCTGAACAAGTCCCTTCGCCTGCCCGAAAAGGTTTAAGATTGGGCCGGCAATGCTCTCGACCGTGCTGACTGCGCCCACCTTAGGACTGCCGAAGGGACCGCTGATGGCTTGTTTGAATTTTGCGCATCCCCTGTCATCGAGAAGCGCCACTATTACATTGTCATATTGTTCTCTGACAAGATTGAGCTTGCCTTTAAGGGCAACGCGATTATGATGCGTTGCGAGGGCGCAGTCCGTAGCGTCCGCCACACCGTCTTTGATCTTCCAGTGAGAGATGAACTGCGTGATGACGCCATGCCCTCCGCGGGTCTGGTTGTATACGTCCCCATAACCGTAACCCTTGAGTGCAGTGGTGCCAAGAGGGCCTGCTATGAAGAAAGCGCCGAGGTCGACGAGGTTGAACTTCTGGGTTGATTCAAAAGATGAGAGTACCTTGTCGAGGTCCATGGTATAAAGGACGAGATTATTACCCTGGAGGGAAAAAGTACCGTCCAAACCGCTCACCAGACTGCGGTTTCCTTTTTCATTCATCGTCAGTGAAGCAGAAATATCACCCTTCCCGCCGATAACGTTTTTTTTACCGAAGGACTCCTCAAGTTTTTCGAAATCCAGATTAGGTAGTTTCATATTGATTTTATACACTGCATTGACGTTCGACATGTCTGCCGTGGCATCTGCCGCGGCCTTAGTGCCGAAGATATCCATGGTAAGGGGGGTAAGGTTGATCACTCCCTTCGCCGCTTTTACAGGGCTCCTGACGTTATCGATCCTGAGGTCCCCATCCTTTACCTCCTTGCAGTCCAGGGATCCCATGAATGAGATGTTCTTCATAATTCCCCCTGAGGTATCAGGCGCAGAAAGGCCCTTGATAGCCAGATTAATTTCTTTCAGCTCGGTTTTTTTACCGGCCTTCTTGTCAAAATATACGAGGTCCCCGATGGTAAGAGGCTCGATATCATATATCCCCCTGACCGCCTTCACAGAGGCCTTGAGATTCTCGATTCCGAAATCCTTTTGGAGCACCTCCTTGCAGTCGAAGCTCCCTGTGAACGAGACTTTCCCTACTGTCGACAGGTCAGTAATGGACAGGTTGAAATCTTTAACCTCGGTCTTTTCCCCCGTCTTCTTGTCGAGATAGACTATTGTCCCGTCAGTCAGCTTGAGCTCATTCATAATGAAGGCTGCCCCAGGCCTGCCTTCAGCGGATTTCTTTTCGGTGCCTTCAAAATTATATTTCCCTTCCGCGTCTTTCTCGATGGTGACTGCCGGTTTAACAAGCTCGCAACTGGTGACTTTGAGTTGCTTATTCAGCAGGGGCATCAACTCCGCCCCTAACTTGAGGTTTTCGAGGACAATGATATCGCCGTTCTTGCCGGCGACGTGGATATCCCTGGCCGATACGCCCAAGGGAAAGAAAGAGAGTCCCATCTTCCCATTGATCCTGACAACCAGGCCGGTCGCACCTGAGGCAACGGCCTCGATGCGGGGCCTGTAGGAATTTATATCGAAGGTAAGGGCGAAAACGACTAATGCCAGGACAAGGGACGCAGCAGCGCCGCCGACAATAAAAAGGGTTCTTTTCTTCTTGGCATTCATCGACAAAAAAGCCTGTTCCTTTCTGCGCATCTCAGCCGCCATTCACCTCATAAGCTATAAATAAAGGCTATCACACAATGGGGCACGCGTCAATGACCAGAATCTGCCACATGAAACAGCGAACCACAGAGAACACAGAGTTTTTCTCTGTGCTCTCAATGCCAAGGAGAAAAAGAGACAAAACTGAACTTCACCGAAGAGTGCACAGAGATGAAGGCCCTGTCTGATGTTACGTTTTTTTAAATCCATGAGTTTCTCTGTGTCCTCTGTGGTTTGATGTTAAATTAGGGTTGACCCGGCGGGAAGCAGTACGTGCTTCTCGAAGCGACAGTTATTAATAACGGTCAGGATTGATCAGGAACTCAAGGAGTGCTTTTTCTGTATGCAATCTGTTTTCGGCCTGGTCAAACACCGCGCTCTGAGGACCGTCCATGACTGCATCGGTTATCTCCCGGCCTCTATGCGCCGGCAGACAGTGGAGGACGACAACGTCTTTTTTGGCGTGGCTGAGCAAAGCGCTGTTTATCTGGTAATCAGCAAATTGTGCTTCTTTGTTTTCCGCTTCCTTTTCCTGCCCCATGCTCACCCAGACATCGGTATAAACAACATCGGCATTAGCGACTGCCTTGGCCGGGTCTCTGACTATAGTTACGGTCCCATGAGCGCAGCTCCGCGCCATTTCAAGAATCCCCGGATGAGGGGCGCAGCATTCCGGACAGGCGATAACCATATCGATACCCATGAGCGCTGAAGCTTCTATAAGCGAGTTGGCAACATTATTTCCGTCTCCTATATATGCCAAACGTATGCCCTTGAGTGTCCCCTTCCTTTCTATAATAGTCATGAGATCAGCCAGAGCCTGGCAGGGATGATGAAGGTCAGAAAGGCCATTGACCACCGGCACAGTTGCAAACGAGGCAAACTCCTCAATCGAAGAATGTGAGTATGTCCTGAGAATAACAGCCGTGAGATAGCGCGACAGTACCCGTGCAGTGTCTGCAACCGTCTCACCTCGGCCTAGTTGAATTTCTTTGGGGTTCAGGTATAGGGATTGTCCGCCTAATTGGTAGATCCCCACTTCAAAAGATACCCTTGTGCGCGTTGAGGGTTTTTCAAAAAACAATCCGATGCTTTTGCCTATTAACAGGCATTGATGTGCGTCAGCACCGGATTTCAGGGCCAATGCCCTTTGCAACAGGTACTCGAGCTCATTTTTTGTGAGATCATGAATAGCAAGGAGATCGCGTTTCATATTGATCGGCCCAGCAGTTCGTCAAGCAGTTCAACCAGTGCGTCCACCTCTTTTTTCTCGACAATAAGCGGAGGAGTAAAACGCAGCACATTGCCTCCGCCCGTACAATTGATCAGGAAACCCCTGTCAAGACATGCCTTGACAAGAGGCATCCCGTCTCTTGTAAGCTCCATGCCGATAAATAGGCCTTTGCCGCGCACATCGATAATCTGATCAAAGGCTTCCTTAAGCTGCAGCAGACGTCCTTTGAAATACTCTCCCATTCTGTTGCAATGGTCCAGGACAAAACCGTCCTCAAGAATTGCCTCCAACGTAGCAATTGCAGCGGCGCACGCCAGGGGATTGCCTCCAAAGGTAGATGCATGAGTGCCGGGCTTGAATACTGCGGCAATCTTATCCGTAGCCAGCAGGGCGCCTATAGGCATTCCTCCACCGAGGCCCTTTGCAAGTGTCATGATGTCGGGGGCCATATTATAGTGTTCATGAGCAAAAAGTTTACCGGTCCTTCCAATTCCCGTCTGCACTTCATCGAGAATCAGAAGGAGTCCGTGCCTGTCGCAGAGTTCCCTGACCTCGCCAAGATAGGTGTCAGAAGGTAAGTTTACACCTCCCTCGCCCTGAATAGGCTCGAGCATCACAGCGCAGGTCTTTGCAGATATTGCCTCTTTAAGCGAATGCATATCGTTAAACGGCACATGCCTGAACCCTGGCATCAGCGGTTCAAATCCCTTCTGAATTTTGTCCTGACCTGTTGCCGTCAGCGTGGCAAGCGTCCTGCCATGAAACGATTTCAATGCAGTAATGATTTCATACCGTTCATGCCCATAATGTTCTTTTGCATACTTTCTGGCAAGCTTAATTGCCGCTTCATTGGCCTCGGCCCCTGAATTACAGAAAAAAACTTTGTCGGCAAAAGAGTTGGTAACGAGCAGCTTTGCAAGTTTTATCTGAGGCTCGATATGATAAAAGTTTGACACATGTATTAATCTTTGCGCCTGTTTTTGGATTGCAACGACGACCTTTGGATGGCAATGTCCGAGCACATTCACAGCAATACCACCCAAAAAATCGAGGTATTCTTTGCCGTCAGCACCCCAAACCCTCATCCCCCGACCTTTTCTGAGCACAACAGGGAAACGGGTATAGGTATGCATGAGGTAGTGCTCTGATTCTTCAATGATTTTTCGAGGTTCCATAGGAGATGATAACACAGAGCCAAATGGCAGGGCAAATTCAGGCAGGGCTAAAGGCAAAAGGCTAAGGGCTAAAGACAAAAAATAAAACAAAGAGTTTCCATTCTTAATTCTTTGTTTCTTGTCTAACCTTTTGCCTTTTGCCCTTAGCCCTTTGCCTGTTTTGTGTTAAGGCTTTTCAAACATGTAGGTTTTATATTAATATACAAGCTCGGCTTTATCTATTGGTTATTACTTCCCGTTTAGGATTGTGAGCCGCAGAGTATAACTTTAAATAATTAAACATCGGAGGGTTGTATGCTGAAGCGTTATCTTTTGGCCCCCGGGCCTACACCTGTGCCTCCTGAAGTTTTGCTTTCAATGGCGATGCCGATAATTCACCACAGGGCGCCTGACTTTTTGCCTGTGCTTGAATCTGCCAAGACGGGACTGCAATGGCTGTTCCAGACAAAGAACGATGTGCTTATCCTCACCTCGACCGGCACCGGCGGCATGGTGGGAGCGGTAAATAATTTCTTTAATCCGGGAGACAAAGTGGTGGTTGTGAACGGAGGGAAATTCGGTGAACGCTGGACGAAGATCGCCCAATCCTACGGCCTGAAGGTGCAAGAGATACTTGTTGAATGGGGATATTCGGTAAAGCCTGAAGCTGTTGAGGCCGTATTGAAGAACGATCCCGAAATAAAAGGGGTCTTTGTGCAGGCTACCGAGACCTCCACAGGCGTATACCACAACATTGAGGGACTGGGAAAAGTTGTAAAAAAATTCGAAAATGCGCTGTTTATTGTTGATGCGATCAGCGCCCTGGTGGCCGAGGACATAAAGACAGATGAATGGGGAATTGATATAATGATCGGGGGCTCTCAAAAGGGTGTTATGCTGCCTCCGGGGCTTGCATTCGTGAGTGTCAGTGACAGGGCATGGAAAAGAAGCGAGACCTCAAAAATGCCGAAGTTCTATTTCAATTTCAAAAAAGAGCGGGAGAACCTTGCAAAGAACCAGACAAATTTCACCTCAGCCGTGACCTTGATCATAGGACTCAATGAGGCGATAAAGATGCTGCGGAACGAGGGGCTTGAAAATGTCTTCAGGAGACACGCGCTTCTTGCGCACGCGACGAGGGAGGCAGTGAAGGCAATGGGACTCGGCCTTTACGCAAAAGAATCCCCGAGCAATTCTGTCACGGCGATAGAAGCGCCCGCCGGAATTGACGGGCAGGTAATTTACAAAAATTTGAGAGAGAAATACGGAATAACCGGAGCCGGCGGGCAGGACAAGGCAAAAGGCAAGATATTCAGGATAGCTCATCTCGGGTATGCCGGCATTTTTGATGTTATAACCGGCATTGCTGCCCTGGAAATGGTGCTGAAGGAACTCGGTTACGGTATAAAGCTCGGAACCGGCGTGGCAAAAGCACAGGAGATATTGATGCAGTAAATGTTGACGGACTAGTAGAAAGCCGAAGATTAGACGGTTTCGTAACAAGTCCATAGGCAAGGCGCGCAAATACTGAGGAATGAGGCGTACTTTCTGTACGCCGCAGTGACGAAGGATGCAGCGCAACGCAGTATATGGACTTGTTACGAAACCGTCAACCGCTCACTCGATGAGGAGCGCATATAAAGGAGGCGACAAGCATGAAGGTTCTTGTAAGCGACAATATTTCATCAAAGGGCGTGGAGATTTTAAAAAATGCGGGACTTGCGGTAGATGTAAAGACAGGGCTGAAGCCTGATGAGTTGAAATCCATTATCGGAGATTATCACGCGCTTATAGTCAGGAGCGCTACAAAAGCAACGGCTGATATTATCGATGCAGCGAAGAATCTCAAGGTTATCGGGCGTGCAGGTTCGGGCTTGGACAATGTGGATAAAGCTGCTGCGTCAAAGCGCGGTATAGTGGTCATGAATACCCCGGGGGGCAATACGATAACTACTGCAGAACATACCATTGCCATGATTTTCGCGGTCGCCAGGAAGATACCTCAGGCAAACGCCTCTATGGCAGGTGGGTCGTGGGAAAAAAAGAAGTTCATGGGGACAGAACTTTACAACAAGACACTCGGCATCATAGGACTCGGCAATATTGGCGGAGAAGTTGCCAGGAGGGCCCAGAGCCTTGGCATGCAAGTAATCTCTTTTGATCCCTTTCTCAGCGAAGAGAAGGCAAATGAAATGGGGATCAGCAAGATAGAGGTCTCCGAGCTTATAAAACGCGCCGATTTCATTACCGTTCATACGCCGCTCACCAACGAGACAAAGAATCTTATCAGGGCGGAGACCATAAAAACGATGAAAGACGGCGTTTACATTATTAATTGCGCCCGGGGCGGGATAATAAATGAGAAGGACTTGTATGATGCGCTCGAAAGCGGCAAGGTAGCCGGAGCCGCGCTGGATGTTTTTGAGCAGGAGCCTCCGGTGAACAATCCGCTGATCGGTCATGACAAGGTGGTAAGCACGCCCCATCTTGGCGCCTCGACGCAAGAAGCCCAGGAAAATGTGGCCTTGGCCGTTGCAGAGCAGATAGTGGACTACCTTCTGCATGGCACTATCAGGAACGCCGTTAATTTCCCTTCCATACCTGCGGACCAGATCCCGGTTTTACAACCGTATATTATGCTTGCCGATAAGCTGGGGAGTTTTGCATCACAGTTGTTCGACAGTGAAATCTCAAGTGTTACGATCGAATACAGGGGAGAGGTAGCAGGCTTAAATATTTCACCCATAACCATTGCGGCTGTTAAGGGAGTCCTTGACCCTATTTTGCTGGAGACAGTGAATTTCGTCAATGCCTCGGTGATCGCCAAAGAGCGGGGAATAAAAGTCAGTGAGTCCAAGAGCACTGATGCAGGGGATTATAACAACATGATAACAATAAGAATGAAATCCCCCAAGAGGGAACTCCTGGTATCAGGGACTTTATTCAGCAAAAAAGATCCGAGGATAGTAAAAATAGATGATTACGAGGTCGAAATTGTGCCGGAGGGGAACATGCTGGTCATGAACAACAATGACAAACCCGGCGTTATAGGCAATATCGGCACAATGATGGGAAAAAATAATATCAATATAGCCAGGATGCATTTCGGCAGGGAGAGCGCCGGAGGCAAGGCAATATCGGTTGTTAATATCGATTCCTCGATATCCGACGAACTGCTGGAAGAGATACGGCGTTTGCCCAATATCCTTGATGTCAAGGTAATAACCCTGTAATGCGAGGTACTACTATGTCTACAGTCGTTGTAGTCGGCACCCAGTGGGGTGACGAGGGAAAAGGGAAAATTGTGGATTTTCTTACTGAAAAGGCTGATATGGTCGCACGATATCAGGGTGGAAATAATGCGGGCCACACAGTTGTTGTAAAAAACGAAAAATACATACTCCACCTCATACCTTCGGGAATTATTCATAAAAGGAAAAAATGCGTAATAGGCAACGGCGTGGTGATCGACCCGGAAGCTCTCATTGCCGAAATGGACAGCCTCGGAGAGAAAGGAATCAGGATAGACAACAATTTGCTGATATCGAAGAACGCGCATATGATTATGCCTTACCATAAGGCGCTTGAGCGCGAAAATGAGATCGGGAAGGGTTGCAATAAGATCGGCACCACCGGCATGGGGATAGGCCCTGCATATACAGATAAGGCGGCACGGCAAGGGATCAGAATGATGGACCTGTTGACCCCTGCCGTATTCAGAGAAAAACTTTCGACAAACCTGGTGATGATCAACTTCATCCTGGAGAAATTCTATAAGAGGCCGCCTCTCCATGCAGATGAGATATATGATAAATACATGGTTTATGCCGGACGGCTTTCAAAGTATATAACTGACACCGATATCATTATCAATGATGCTGTCGCATCAGGCAAAAAGGTGCTTTTCGAGGGCGCACAGGGGTCCATCCTCGACGTTGATCATGGGACATACCCTTTTGTGACCTCATCAAATACAATTGCGGGAGGCGTCTGTACCGGCCTGGGCGTGGGTCCGACAAAAATCAGGAAGGTCCTGGGGATTACAAAGGCGTATACCACGAGGGTCGGCGAAGGACCGTTCCCTACGGAAATGATGGATGAACTCGGGGAAGCAATGAGGCTTAAAGGCGGTGAATTCGGGGCCACAACCGGAAGGCCGAGGAGGTGCGGCTGGCTTGATGCTGTGCAACTTAAATATTCTGTTATGATCAATGGGCTGACAGGGATCGCATTAACAAAACTTGATATTCTTGATGGACTCAGCGTGATCAAAATCTGTACCGGCTATAAATATAAAGGCTCGATGCTTAAGAACTTCCCAAAAGAGTTAGAGGTTCTAAGCCAGTTAAAGCCTGTTTATGAGGAGCTGGAAGGGTGGAAAGAGAGCACTATCGGGATTAAAGAATTCAAGCGGCTCCCTGCCAATGCAAAGAAATACATTAAGAGGATAGAGACGCTTCTCAACACAAAAATTCAGATGATTTCCACAGGGCAGAAGCGAGACGAGATTATTGTCCTTAAAGATCAATTTTAAAACCCGTGAATCGTGAAACGAGAATCGTGAAGAGTCAAAAAGTAAAGATTCTCAAAAGCTCACGTGTCAGATTTGACCGGTTTTTGTATTTTGTGTCTCACGTCTCACGATTCACGTTTCACGGCCTTTTGAATCTGCTGTACCCTTCAACGTGCCCTGTATGCGGCAATGATTCGGACAGCCACAGGCACAATCCTTTATGTGTTGCCTGCTGGAAAGGGATCGAGCGTTATTCAGGCCCTGCGTGCCTTACGTGCGGACTGCCTATCGTCTCGGAATATGCGACGTATTGTGAATCGTGCATGAAAGCGCCGCCGCCTTTTTCAAAAATTGTCTATTATGGCATTTATGCCGGCGCCTTAAGGAAGGCAATTCACCTCCTTAAATTCAAGGGTATTAAAAGGCTGGCCCGGCCCATTGCTGAGCTGCTTTCGGAACTGCCCATTCCGGATGCAGACGTGATTGTTCCCGTTCCTTTACATTCAAAAAAACTGAAGGAGAGGGAGTTCAACCAGACGGCTTTAATCGGCAGACACCTGTCCAGGCAGACCGGCATCCCGCTGCTGCATGAGATCCTGAAAAAAGATAAGGCAACGCTGCCGCAAACCGATGTTACAGGAAAGGAACGGCTGAAAAACGTTAAGAACACATTCACTGCAGGTAAATCCGTAATCGGCCTCAGGCTTATTCTCGTAGACGATGTTATAACAACCGGAGCCACAGTATATGAATGCTCCAGGGTGCTGAAAAAAGAGGGTGCGTCCCTCATCACTGTTGTTGCACTTGCCCGCTCCACAGTTAAACATACTCCGCAGACTACTGCCGGGAACCAGCACAGTAAAGCATAAGGTGAAGTTGTTCCTGAGGGCAGGTATGGGGCATTGACACTAATTCTCAAACGGTCTATATTTGAATCTGATGATCTATAAGGATGGGCCGCCATACGTCTGACAACATTGAGCTCCAAGGTAATGTCAAAAGTTTCATGAAAAAAAGGGGGCAAACATGAAACCGCAGAGGGCACAGAGAAAATATGAAATATGATAAAAAGAAAACATTAAAGACAAAATACATACATTTCGGGAAGCCTCTCTGTGAACTCCAATTGGCTGGAAGAAAGAATCTGAGTAAAAAGGCAGAGCTCACAGAGAGGAGGCAGTAGTCAGTATGCTTAATTGGTTGCTATTAAAGCATTTCTCTGTGTTCTCTGTGGTTAAGTTTTGACAATACGAGTTCCAAATTAAGGAGGTTTGCATATGACAGGGAAAGTCTTCACGGTGATTGTAAGTATCATAGTTGCTGTTTTTTTGGTCAAGTCCTCGTTCGCGGCAGGCCCGGGTGCTCTCAAAAACTTTTCGGCTGATATTGTAACCACCACTTCCAATGGGACCTTTACGTCAAAGGTTGTTTCAAAAGATGGGAAGCAGAGAATAGAGCATAGCGCTGCGGGGAAAGGAATGGTTAACATCCTCAGACCTGATAAAAAGGTGGTGTGGATGCTTATGCCTGACAGAAAGTCATATATGGAGATGCCCATTGACAGCAGGAAGCAGGATGTTTTATCACAGTTGCATGACCCCACGGTAAAAACAGATAAGGAGTTTTTGGGCAATGAGACCGTTGATAACCATCCTGCCAGGAAATATCATTTGACCGTATACAAGGATGGAAGAAAAGAAACTTCCGGCTTTCTCTGGGAAGCTTCTGACCTGAATAATTTCCCCGTGAAATATCAGAATGAAGATAAAACAGTCACTATCCTCTGGAAGAATATTAAATTTGATAACGCCCCTGACTCACTTTTCGAGATTCCCGCCGGGTACAAGAAAATGGAGATGCCGATGAGAGGCATGAATAATCCTGCAATGCCGGCGAGGTAAGAGCCCGTAAACATTGCGATGGAAGCGGTCAGGAATTACCGCGAAACGGCTTGAAGATTGGAATAGAAAAACAAATTAACAAATTATTATGGAGGAGATATGAAGAGACTGATCCTGTTTATCTTGTTGCTGTTGATGGCTGCCTCGACCTCATTTGCCGATCAGGGGAACCTGAGATACTCGATAATGGTGTCAAAATTTGAAAACCATGCTAACTGGACCGGGAAATTCGACATTGGCGATACCTTCGGCGCGATTCTCACTGATAGCCTGATGCAGACAGGAAAGTTTATCGTCCTTGGCGAAAAAGACATGAGAGGTGAAGCTATGGCCGAACAGGACTTCGCTGCCTCAGGAAGAACGGCCGGAGGAAACAAAGCGCCTGTACGAGGACAGATGACGCCCGCACAATTGCTCGTAAAAGGAGAGATAACTCATTTCCAGACTACAAGCGGTGGCGGCGGCGGCTTCAACATAAGGGGCTTTAGAATCGGAGGAGGGTCTGATAAGGCCGAGATCAACGTTGTCATCTATGTCGTAGATTCCACGACAGGACAGGTTGTAGCGTCCAAGAAGGTTGTGGGCGAGGCTGAGTCATCTTCATTGGCGGTCGGCTTTACTGACAGGGACTGGGGAGCAGACCTCGGAGGATTCAAAAAGACAAACGTGGGAAAGGCTGTCGAACAGGCAATTGACCAGGGGGTAGCATTCATCAGCGCGCAGATAGGTCATATACCCTGGGAGGGCACTGTGATAATGGTCAAAGACGGCAAAGTTTACATAAACAGAGGCTCGCGGGAAGGTGTGGGTCCGGGACAAATTTTTCAGGTCGGGCATGCCGAGCAGCTTAGGGACCCCGATACCGGAGAACTCCTCGATTCTTCAATGGAAAAAGTCGGCGCGGTCGTAATTGATTCCGTCAGGGAGAAGATCTCGATCGGCAGAGCTACCTCTGGTCTGGACAGGATAGAGAAAGGGATGACGATAATGCCCTAAGCTGACACTACCTCCTTAAATCCTCAATTGACGATACCGCGTAATTTATGTTATTTTATAAAGTTTCGTCAATTTCCTGTACGATTTGAACTCCTTGCGCTGGTGGGAACAAACAGGGACAGATTGTAGGATGTGGATTGGCGCTATTTAAAGGAAAAGGAGGATGTGCCATGGCCGAGAAAGTAAAGTCTAAGACGGATGTATCTGCCAGAGCGGAGAACAAGGGCAGGGGACAGAACTGCCGCATGTGCGGAAACAAGATCGATGTTGTCCTTGCAGTTTCATCGTCGGGAAAGAAAAAAATGCGCCGCGTATGCTGCGGGGAGTAACATATTATCTCCTTCGGCAAGCGCTATCGCTTGCCGAAGGGAGTGATCTTATTTTCAATCTCCCGGAGCTTAAGGTATTTTAAAAAGGTATAGAAGCTGTAGAGCACTGCAAGGACAAAGCCGTGAACCCCGTCCCTGAATCCCTGCTGAAAAAGGAACATTCTTAAAAAGGTGACCGGGGGCTTTAGTACGAGCTGCCATAATCCGGCTGCGATCCCCTTTTGACGCATTTCTGTTGCTGCGAGTGCCGAGTAAACGTCCATCTTTTTTATATAATCCGAAATTTTCCTGTATGTATAATGCTCCATGGGATTTTTACAATAAGCTGTCTTCCCATCGGCTACGATCTTCTCGTGAACCTCCCGTTGCTCCACATGGGCACTGTCTTTTCTAAACAGCCTTAAGGTATAGTCGGGCCACCAGCCGCCATGTCGTATCCACCTGCCGAGAAAGAAGTTTTTTCTTGGGATGAAAAAAGCATCGCAGTCGCCGCTTTCAAGGGCAGCCCCGATTTCTTCGGCAAGCTCCTCCGTCACCCGCTCGTCCGCATCAAGCACAAGCACCCATGGCATGGACGCCTTGTTGATGCCCGACTGTTTCTGCCTTGCATATCCCTGCCATTTGATCTGAAAAATTTTATTGGTATACTTCTGCGCAATAGTTATGGTGCCGTCGGCGCTGAAGTCGTCGATAATAATAATTTCGCTGAACCTGCTGACGCTTTGAAGCGCTGTCTCTATATTCCGCTCCTCGTCTTTTGTTACGATAACGACCGACAAAGGCGCCTTCATTGACCGCCCACCAGGACCGCCTTCACACTGCCGATGCCCACCTTCGTTTTAACCATGACCGGCGTCCTCCTGCTGTCGTCGGTCAGCCAGATAAGTATGTCTCCTTTCCGGAAAAAAATGCCCTCTGACGTGACAATGGGTCTGATCAGCAGGGTTTTAAATGTCCCCGCAGATGTCTCTATGACTTCCCGTTTCAATACCTGGATCTCGGCCTTGTATAGTTTTTTGCTGTCAAATACATCGATAAAAACAGATTTCCCAACTTCAAGGGGCAGTGTTCTGATATAGTAGAAACTCGAGAGGGGGTCGAGCGTGGATTTGTTGATGCTGAACTCTTTCTTTTCTTTTGCCAGATAGTTTATATAGATCACTTTTTTTGCGCTATGATTCATAATAAATTCCTTGTTCCTCTGCTGCCTGCCTTCGCGTATTATGATGCGGTAATTGTAAGGCACACCTATAAACCCCTCGCAAGATCCCTTTTCTTCTCCTTTTTTAAGCTTGCTTATGACCAAATCCTCCACGCGATAGAACAACGATGCCAAAGGAGAAGAATTGGCTTTTGATATGAGCTGAATGTTGTCCCCTGTCTCTCTGACCTCCAGTTCTGCCTCGCCGGTCTTGATTCCTTCCCAGGAAACGTCATAGCGCAGTTTTTCAGGGATGGGAAAACAGTCGGCCGGAGAAAATAAGGCAGAGAGTTCAAAAAACACGAGAACAAAAAAAATAGTGTTCAACATAACAGAGAGCCCCCGCTCGGTTACAGTCGTCTTAGTGCTTCAATTCATAAATACGGTTGCATTCGAGCGCCGCTCAGCCCCAAAAGTCTTCGACTTTCGGGGACCCCGAAGAGTTGATAAACTCTTTGGGGTAGAACGGTACGCCTCAGTCCTGCGCCTCGCTGGCGTGGCGCATCGACGCTCTCGGTGCGACACCGCATTTATGAACTGAAGCACTTAGTATGTTATATTAATCTATGTTTGTAATTCCTGCAATAGATTTAAAAGATGGTTTTTGTGTAAGGCTCCTGCAGGGCAGGAAAGAGGATGCAACGGTGTACTCGAATGATCCGGCTGCCACTGCTCAAAAATGGGAATCCTGCGGGGCCAAACTGCTGCATGTCGTTGACCTCGACGGCGCTTTCACCGGGAATCAGAAAAATCTCGAAGGCATACGAAAAATAAGGGCTGCCGTGACAATGGACATACAGGTAGGCGGCGGCATACGGGATATGAAAAGGATAGACCATCTGATTGCCCTGGGGATAAACAGGGTCATTCTGGGCACCGTTGCTATAGTAAACCCTGAACTCGTAACAGAAGCGGCCGGTAAATATCCAGGCAGAATCCTCGTTGGTGTTGATGCAAAGCACGGTCTCGTTGCTGTAAAGGGATGGGTGGAAGTCACTCGGGCAAAACCTGGTGAACTCGCGCTGGCTATGCAGAACCATGGCGCTGCAGGGATTATCTACACCGATATTTCCAAGGACGGTATGATGGTCGGCCCCAATATTGAGGCGACCCGTAAAATGGTTGAGTCGCTTGCAATCCCGGTCATTGCATCAGGCGGCGTTTCCTCAATAGAGGATCTGAGAAATCTAATGGCAATAAAAAATCTGTGGGGCGCAATCACCGGAAAAGCCCTGTACTCGGGCTCTCTTGATTTGGTAGAGGCGATCAAATTGACAACCGGCGGCGTTTAATATGCTTGCAAAGAGAATCATACCGTGTCTCGACGTAAAGGATGGCCGTGTAGTTAAGGGCGTCAATTTCGTCAATATCAGGGATGCTGGTGATCCCGTGGATAACGCCCTATATTATGATGAACAGGGCGCGGATGAGCTGGTTTTCCTCGACATAACCGCCTCTCACGAGAAAAGGAATATCATCCTCCATGTTGTAGAAAAAACTGCCGACGACGTCTTCATGCCTCTGACAGTGGGTGGCGGAGTGCGGACGCTTGACGATATCAGGGATTTGCTCAACGCCGGATGTGACAAGGTCTCGATAAATACGGCAGCGGTTAAAGACCCCTATTTTATCAGCCGGGCTGCCGAGAAATTCGGTAGCCAGTGCATTGTTCTCGCAATTGACGCAAAAAGAGTGACCGGTGGGTTGAGCGACTCAACGGGCGAAGACTGGTTTGTTGATCCATCCCTCAAATGTGTCTCCCTTCAGCCCCATAAAGTCACCGACTTTTTGGAGGCCCCGCCTGCGGGCAAGGTCGGATTGTGGGCGCTTTCAACCCACGGCGGCAGAAAGATGAAGCATATCGATGCCGTCGAATGGGCGCGAAAAGTCGAGGAACTCGGCGCTGGGGAGATTCTCCTGACGAGCATGGACAGGGACGGCACAAAAGACGGATACGACATAGAACTCACAAGGGCTGTTTCAGAGGCTGTATCTGTACCGGTTATCGCCTCCGGCGGCGTCGGTACCCTTGACCATCTTTACGAAGGCATTGTGCAGGGCAAGGCGGATGCAGTGCTTGCCGCGTCTATCTTTCACTATAGAGAACATACGGTGAAAGAGGCAAAAGAATTTCTGAGGGCCAAAGGAATTCCTGTAAGATTATAGGAGCACTGCAATTCAGATAGTACGCGGTCGTTTTCGCTTAGAGCGCCTACTGTCGGCTATATACTTCATCAAACCGAATGTTTCTTTTGATTATCGACGAAGGATGTTCTTTTCAATGAACGATACAGCATTGCTATTACTCGACTTGCAGCGCGATTTTCTCGAAGCCGGTGGTCGGATGCCGATCAGTGCAAGAAATGCCGACATAGTAATTTCATCAGCCAATCGCTTGGTGAGGTACGCAGAGAGAGCTGGCTGGAAGCAGATCTTCATCAAGAACGAATTTCGAAAATCGGATTGGCTTGGAAATCTCTTCCGGAAACGCGCTGCTATCGAGGGCTCTGTCGGAGCAGAAATCGATCCGAGAGTTGTAGTCCCTACGAGCGGTTCTGTAATTTCTAAATCCAGGCCTGATGCATTTACGAATCCGGCACTTGTGGAGATATTGAACAGTGCCGGGATTTGCGACGTAGTCATTCTAGGCGTTATGGCAGAAGGTTGCGTTCGAGCTACTGTCAAAAGTGCGAGAAAAATGGGATTCTCGGTCACCGCTGTTTCTGATGGCATTGCTTCCCATCGAGACTTTCTAAAGCTTCTTGGGCTAAGGAGCATGCAAAAAGCTGGAGCGAGCGTTAGAAAATGCTCGGAGATACTGAAACACGACATCGACACTCGTGAGGTAATTATTTAGGCATATATTTATTAATATCCGCGAGCCCGCGTTCAACCGCTTCAGACAGCGCCTTATTGATCAATTCTTCCGCTTTTTCCCTGCTGAACGGGACCGTCACATACGATGAGGACATTTCAATTTTCTCTTTGTGCAGCAGTTCTCTTGACCTGGCGTCTGCAATGCAAAGCGTGAATTTAATCGAATAGAGATACTCTGTCTTGACAAGATTTCCAGTCACATTGAGGGTAAGGTCGTCCAGAGTACCGCCTATAACAACAGGGCCCCAGCCGGCACTTAAGGACTGGGGGTTGCCGTCCCATACTTCGTTGGTAATGCTGACCTTATAGCCCCTGTTCTCAAGGTATGAGGCAAAGCCTTTCGAGAGGGCCTCTGCCGGCTCACCCACAAGAGATATGAAAGGGGTCCGATTTTCCTTTTTCCCGATTACTCTCTTATCGGCATCTTGCCTCTTGTCGCTGAGCAGCGCTACTGTAACCGGGACGCCGGCTGTTTTCTCATACTGCTTGAGCGGTTGGTAAGAAAGCGTTATCGGGTAATTCGAAGTGCCCGCGCAGGAGGCCAGCGATGATGCAAGAAAAAAGAATACAATAATTGCCGCTCTTTTCATTTCTTATTCTCCTTTAGATATCCGGACCATATAGTTATTAATCATCTTATCCGAGGCAGGACAAACCTGCATTATGAAGCAGTCGCCGTTTTTCTTAACAGAAACATCAACGACGGGGAGGGTCTTTGCATCGGAATACCTGGCGCAGAGAGCAGCAGCTATTCCCAGTCCATCTTCTGTCATCGTGCCGCTTGCAACAGTAAGCGGGCTGCCTTGTCCTTCAACCCACAACAGGTAATCGCCGGACCCGGCCAGCGAATCAATGATCTTGTTGTCCTGCTCATGCCTCCCGACAATGATCTTGCCGCCCCGGAGGACCCTGAAATGGCGACCGACTCGCAGGAACTGTATATCCCTGGACTGAGGAGAAGGAGTATGCTCCAGCAGTTCCCTGAGGCGATGTGAATAAATCGGGTCTGTCAAAAGACACCCGCCTGCAGGAGCCGGATAGTCGGTGAGTCCGAATTCACGGGCAAGGGCGATTTGAGGTTTTCTCGACCTGCCGTTGAACGCGCAGAGCTTCTCCCTGTCAATAATCCCTGCCTGTTCGGGAATCGTCGGTTTAAGGAGTTGTGCGCTCAGAGGCCTCACGATATATCCGGCAAGCCCGGCTTCTCTGTCGATCTTTGGGAATGTGTCCCTGCGCTGGCTCATCGGCCTCTGCCCGAGCACCTCTCCCGTTATTATGAAATCAGCCTGGCGCATGGACATAAGCACTTTGGCCTCCTGCAGCATCAATATTCTGCAGTCGATGCAGGGATTCATGTTCTTTCCATGTCCGAATTTGGGCTTTTTTACAATTTCTGTAAACCGGTCCGCAAGATGACAAAGTTTTACCTCAAACCCGAATTGAGCGGCAGCGGCAAAGGGGTTTTTAGAACACGATGACCTGTCGGATATATCGCAGCCGAAATGGTTCAGAAAGGTCACGGCGGTCACTTCTATCCCCTGCCTCATGACAACCAGGATTGCCAGAGTGCTGTCAAGACCCCCCGAATATAGTGCTATCGCCCTTGGCATAATCGAAATAAAAGAAGTAGGTAAGCAGTAAAAAGGTTCTTACTTCTTAGTGCTTTCTGCTTCCCCCCTTTAAAGATTTGAGCAAGGCTTCAGGGGTTGCCACAGCTGTACCGACCTCCCCGACAACAATGCCGGCTGCATGGTTGGATATAACTGCGGCATCTTCCAGTGAGGCCCCGGCAGCATATGCAAGAGCAAAAGCGGCTATGACCGTATCGCCTGCCCCGGTGACATCAAAAACTTTCTGTGCGACTGTGGGGATATGCGTTGTCTTGATCTCTTTTGAATTTTTCATTTCGAACAGGCTCATGCCGCCCTCTCCCTGTGTCACAAGCAGCGATTTGCACGAGAGCCGGTTCATGAGAGTCTTCCCGGCCTTCATAAGACTTTTTTCATCTTTGATCTCAACACCGGCCCCCAGAGACGCCTCCATGAGGTTAGGAGTTATGAGTGAGACGTTCTTGTAAAAGCGAAAGTGCCCCACTTTAGGGTCAACAGCAATAAACGTATTATCCGGCTTTGCATATTTGACAAGCGCCTTCATAAGAGCCACAGAGATTATGCCCTTCTTATAGTCGGAAACAATGACCGCATCATGCCCGGTGATCGCTTTTTTAATATAATCCAGCAGCAGGGAGAGATTTTTCCCTTCGAGCCTCTTGCTGTCCTCCCTGTCGAACCTGACGACCTGCTGGTTATGGGCGACCACACGGGTTTTTACCGTGGTCGGCCTTTTGTCTTCGATGATCCCGCCCGTCCCGACATTTTTTTGCTCAAGCAGGTCCTTCAAATATTCTCCGGCAGGGTCTCTGCCGATAATGCCGGCAACGGACACGCTGCCGCCGAGGGCGATAATGTTGTTGGCGACATTTGCCGCGCCTCCAAGCAGAAAAGTCTCCCTTACCACATCAACTACCGGCACGGGGGCTTCAGGAGAAATCCTGTTCACCTTTCCGAAGATATAACGGTCAAGGATCAAATCGCCGATAATGAGTATTTTCTTGTGTTTAAAAGAACTTATAATACTATTAAAACCCATCTTATAAAATAACGTATCCCTCCGGTTCGTTGCAAGCCGCTACCCTAACCAGAATCCACCACCTGAAACAGCGAACCACAGAGAACACAGAGTTTTTCTCTGTGCTCTCAAGGCCTTGGAGAGTGCACAGAGATGAAGGCCTTGTCTGATGTTATGTCTTTTTAAATCCATGAGTTTCTCTGTGTCCCTGTGGTGTGCCGGTGAATTAGGGTTAATTCAAGAAAGGTTGTATTCTTTAATCTTTGTGAGAAGCGTCTTGTAATCTACTTGCAGGATCAATGCAGCTTTTGACTTATTGCCCTTTGTTAATTCCAGGGCTTTTTTAATTGCCTTTCTTTCAACATCTCTGACAGCTATTGAGGTAAGTTCCTTAAGCGGCAACAGATCGAAAGATTCTGCCTTCACGCTCGTCTCCTCGAGTAAAAATTCTATGTCCCTGAGCTTTACTGATTGATTTTGAGACAAGAGCACGGATCTCCTTATAATAATGTTTCTTAATTCCCTGACATTTCCGGGCCAGGGATAACGCTTGAGAGCTTCAAATATTTCTTCGCTGAAAGTTTTCAGCGGTGCATTCAATTTGTCTTCTGCTTCAGTAAGAAATTTCCGAGCGAGAAAAGGTATGTCATCAACTCGGTCTCTCAATGGCGGAATAGTTATTATAAATTCACTGAGACGGTAAAACAGGTCTTTCCTCATATGTTTTTCCGCGAGCGCCTGCTTTATGTCCCTGTTCGTTGCGGAAATAAAGCGGACATTTAACTCCTTTGTTTCCGCGCTCCCAAGGGGATGTATTTTCTTTTCCTCGATAACTGTCAGGAACTTGCTCTGCGCATATGGGGTCATATTTTCGAGCTCATCAATAAATATGGTCCCGCCGCCGGCCGCAAGCTCAAACAGGCCTTTTCTGTTTTTGTCAGCGCCTGTGAATGCGCCCTTGTCATAACCAAAAAGTTCACTTTCAAAAAGGGTCTCAGGTATGGTCCCCATATCAATTCTTATAAACGGATTGTGGGCACGACGGCTCAAATTATGAATAATGTTGGCAATAAATGATTTCCCGACGCCGGTTTCTCCCTGGATCAGGACTGTAAAATCTGTCTTTGCGATCCGGCGTATCTGTTCGCTTATCTCTTTCATTTTGTCGCTGCTGCCCAACATCGATTCCAGGGAATTCTCAGCTTTTGCATTGAGACGTTCCTGCAATTCCCGTATTTCGCTCGCTAAATCCTTGTTCTTATTATTTCTCATATAATCTTTCATAATAATATAATCGTCGCTAAAAGGACAAAAAAGACCGTGAATGGTGAATGGGTGAATAGTGAATTAACATCAGAAAAAAAGTCCATCACCATTCACTTTTCACGGTCTTCTTGTTCACAGTATTCTGACACAAAGTGGCGGAACCATGATAAAATATTAGGGCCTTTAACTAATTCCACAGCATGAGGTGTCCATTTTGTTCTTATCATTACTGCTTGCAGCGGCTGTGATGGCCGGCGCTCCCAATCCTTCGTCACCGGAGGTGACAGGGGCTGCCGCTGTTCAGGAAAAGGTTGGCGAAAAACAGCCTGCAAAGGTCGGGAATGAGATGCCTGATGAGGCAGAACCTGTTGTTACCAGGCACAAAGTTATCGTTAGGGGAAAGGAAATAAACTATACAGCAACGGCAGGCCAACTGCCGATAACGAACGATGCGGGCGGAAAAGAGGCACATATCTTTTTTATTGCCTACACGGTCAAAAACTCGACTCCCGGCAGCCGGAGGCCCCTCTTGTTTTTATTTAACGGCGGTCCCGGCGCTTCTTCGGTCTGGCTGCACCTTGGAGCAGCGGGTCCAAAGCGTGTCCAAATGCTTGCTGATGGCAGCATGCCGCCACCGCCGTACCTGCTTGTCGACAACGAGTTCACCTGGCTGGATGAGGCAGACCTTGTCTTTATAGATCCGGTCGGCACCGGCTATAGCAGGGCCATCAAGCCCGACCTTACCAAAAAATTTGCCTCCGTGCGGGGTGACATCGACTCTGTTGGAAGGTTTATCAGGCTTTATCTGACCCGGTATGAGCGCTGGAGTTCCCCGCTGTTTCTTGTCGGGGAGAGCTACGGCACTTTTCGGGCTGCAGGCCTGTCGGAGTATCTGGTTGATCATGGAATCGCCCTGAACGGTATTATCATGGTCTCTTCCATCCTGAACTTGCAGAACACGTCTTACAATCGCGGGAATGATCTCCCATACGTTTTGTCCCTCCCCAGTTACGCTGCGACAGCCTGGTATCATAAAAAGCTCGGACCACATACTGACCTGGACAAGACCCTGAAACCAGTTGAAGCCTGGGCCGCCGTTGATTATTTAACAGCCCTTGCCAAAGGGGACCAGTTGTCACCTGAGGAGCGACAGGCAGTAGTCGACAAGTTGGCCGGATTTACCGGACTCGACAAGACCTTTATCGACAACCATGATCTCCGCATTGATCCCGGCAGCTTTGTCGGAGAGCTTCTTCGAAAAGAGAGGAAGTTTGTAGGTTTCATGGACAGCCGTTTTACCGCAGCCGACCTTGATACAGCAGCTCCAGCCGGCTTTGATCCGACAATAGCAACAATCCGCCCTCCCTTTACAGCCACGTTCAACGATTATGTCCGAATTGAACTCGGGTTCCAGTGTGACCTGGAATACTTTACTTTGGGCGGCGGCACCGGGCAATGGGACTGGGAGGCAAAAAACAGCTATGCCGATACCAGTGAGGACCTGCGAAACGCCGTTGACAAGAACCCCTACATGAAGCTGTTCTTCGCCTTAGGCTATTTTGACCTGGCAACTCCTTATTTTGCCACGGAATATACCCTGGCACATCTGGGTATAACGCCGGCTTTCAGAAAGAATATCACGACTCACCTATACCATGCAGGACATATGATGTACCTGGACAGTGACTCCATTTCCCAGCTGCAGGTTGATGTGGCGAAGTTTATAGGCAGTTCATTAGCTAAATAAATGATTTCTGCCGGATGTGCCCTGTGAAGGCCGCTATCGCGTAACAACCCACGGCGAAAAGAACTATGGTGGCCCCTGATGCCGTTCCCCAATAGTAAGACGCGAATAACCCGGCTGTTCCTGAAAGCATACTTATTGCTATTGAAAGTGCCGTGTACGAGCCCACACTTCGGGCTACATTACGGCTGGCTGCCGCAGGTAAAACCAAAAGCGAATTTATTATCAGAATTCCCACCAGGCGGATAGCCAGCATCACCACTATGGCAAGCAGTATGGTAAAACTTGTCTCAACCAGGAACGTCCTTATCCTGCGGCTTCGCGCCAACGATCCGCTGACGCTCGTTAAAATCAACGCATTGCCGGCAAAGTACCAATAAACAAACACGAAGACGAACAAGGCCGCAATCCAGCCGATTTGTTGGGGTGTAACTGCAAGAATATCTCCAATAAGATACGTAGTGAATTTAACAAATCCTCCCTGCCTGCTTAAGATAGTGATCCCCAGCGCTATCATAAATGCAAGAAACACTCCCAAAATATTATCCATGGATGCATGTGTCATACCTTTCAGAATGTTTACGAGGACGGCCAGGACCACTGCAATGGCAATCATCGGCAAGGTCGGGTCATGAATTCCGCAAAGAACGCCTATGGCGATGCCGGTAAGGGCCGAATGGCCCAAAACCTCGGTAAAAAAAACCATCCGGTTGCTGACCACCATGGTACCCAGGACTCCGAATATCGGAGTAACAAGAAGGACTGCCAGCAGGGCATTTTTTATAAAAAGATACCGGGCCAAATCAAAAGGCAGCACATGATCAGCCAATTTGTACCATAGATCAATCATGACTTATCCTTTAGGAACGGCAAAGTGGGCATGGCGGATACGTTCCAGAGACTGGGGCCAAACGTATGAAGTATTTTCTCGTTGGAAAGCACTTCGCCCGGTTCACCTTCAGCAACAATCGAATGATTCAGGAGAATAATGCGGTCAACATAGGTCGAGATGCCGGCCAGGTCATGTGTAACGATGATAACCGCGATGTCGTGTTGTTCTCTTAAACTTCTGACGAGCTGATAAAACAGAGACAACCCCTGGATATCCACGCCGCTGCCGGGTTCGTCAAGGAGCAGTAATTCGGGCTCGGCTGTCATCGCAATTGCCAGTAACACGCGCTGCAATTCTCCCCCCGAAAGTTCCCCGATCTTTTTTTTTGCCAAATGCCCGGCAGAGAAGACAGACAGGACTTGCAGGGCTTCCTCCGACAACCTCCTGGTCACCCTGAGCCAAACAGGATGCCTGCTGATTGCCAGGACAACAAGATCAGTGACACTAATGGGAGAATCCCGATCAAGATGGAGGTTTTGGGGGACATATCCAATCCGCGGGTTCCTGCCTTCAACGCCGCCTATACGAGATTCCATAGCGCCACGGTAAGGTAATTCCCCTAAAATCGTCCGTAACAGGGTAGTTTTTCCTGCGCCGTTGGGACCGACAATAGCAACGACCTCACCGCAATGAATATGCAGGCTTACATTATCAAGAACAGGCTTGTTGCCGAAACGGACCGTCAGATCGTTGATCTTAATACAGCAGTGCCGGCAGAGCTTATCGTCCACAGTACTTTCGATCTTGTTGCTATCTTGCAAAAGCACTTTTCAGTACCTCAAGGTTATTTTCCATTATATTTATATACGCGTCAGGATCATTTGGACCGGTCACCGCCGGGTCGAGCATATAAACTGTGGCACCGGTTTCATTGGCGATTGTCTCGGCGGCCGCAGCAGGATATTGAGGCTCGCTGAACAAGGTTTTGATACCGGCTTTCCTGATCAAATCCACTGTCGTTGAAAGTTCCCCTGCGCTCGGCTCGCTTCCTGGTTCTCTTTCTACCACTGCTGCAATTTTGAACCCGAACTCTTGAGCAAAATAAGGGAACGCCTCATGAAATGTAATGATCTTTCTGCCTTTGTAGGGGGCCAATTCCGTTCTCATTTTTTTGCGTAAGGTCTCCAGCTTATTAACATAAGCTCCAGCATTTTTACGATACAGGTCCGCATGAGCAGGGTCAAACTTCTCCATGTCCTTACCGAAATTATTGACTTCGGCGATTGCGAGGGAAATGCTCACCCAAACATGGGGATTGTCCCCCTCTTCACCTTCACCCTTGATTAGCGGGATTCCATCCGCCAGTTTTATAATCTTTATTTGCGGGTATTGTGCAATAACACGATCAAGAAAAGACTCCATGCCGGCCCCATTGGCAACAAAGACCTGGGCATCCGCCAGCTTTTTCATATCACCGGTTGTCACCGTATAATCATGCAAACAACCGGTCATGGGCGGGGTAAGGTTGCTTACGGACACGTCTGGAACGTCCTTGACTACATTTAGCGCCATTATATATATGGGATAAAAAGAACCGACCAGCTTGATCTTTTTTGTTTCCTGGGCGGCCTCGTGTCTGCAACCGGTCACCGACACAAACAAAAACATGATCAGGAACACCACAACAAAGCGCGAGCCGGGTTTATTCATAATATGACTCTTCACCTGCATTTGGAACACAGACCCTCTATTTGCAAAAAATGTTGTTCAACTTTTCCGTTCAAAGTTTTCTCGATAAACTTTGAAACCGCGCCGAAATTGCAATACTCAACCTCTTCCACCTGCCTGCATTGCCTGCAGACAAAATGATGGTGGTGCTCATCCGGCATCTTGCATAACACATAATGCAGTTGCCGGTCCTCGGATTGTATTTGCATTAAGACCCCTATGTTTTTTAACTCTTCCAGGATTCTGTAAACCGTAGGCAAACCAAGCGGAGCAATATCCTTTGCTAGCTCTTGATAAACCTCGCGCGGCCCCATGCGCCTGTTGTTCTTCAAAAACAAGCCAATAACCGCCCTGCGTTTAGGGGTGATTTTAAGACCGTTCTGTTTGAGAAGATTCAGATAGGGTTGCATATAAATGGAACTCATTTTTATTTAGAATATCACGTGCCATATTGCTTGTCAAGATAACGAAATCAGGAGTTCTCCAAATTTCCTGGTGTTTTGTCCGTCAAGTCGAAAACTTTTTGGGGTGACTCGCTGAACTCCTGGTTTTCCTCCCCTTTATGTATATTCATGGGGTAAAATGACTGATATGAAGAAGAATATTTTTCTGACGGGAGCGCCTTCATCCGGAAAGACAACGGTGATCAAGAAAGCATTGAAGCTTCTTATGGTCCCGGCAAACGGATTCTATACCGAGGAGGAAAGGGTGCAAGACAGAAGAGTGGGTTTTGTCTTGAACACTCTCGACGGCCAGAAGGGTTACCTCGCCCATCAGGATATAAAGTCCAATATTCATATCAGACGATACGGAGTGAGCATTGAGAATATCGAGTCTATTGCCGTCCCCTCTATTTCCCCGGGTGGCAGAGGACAGATCATCATCCTTGATGAGATCGGCAAGATGGAGTGCTTCTCCAAGATTTTCAGGCAGGCGGTCCTCAATGCACTGGATTCCCTCTCTATTGTAATCGGCACTATCACTCTTGGAGGCGATGAGTTTATCCAAAGCGTAAAAAGCAGGGCTGATATTGAAATACTCGAAGTTACGCCGGACAATAGAGATGCGCTTCCTCGTGAGATCCTAAGGAAAATAGAGTACCTGCACAAACAGAAGGAGGCATCGTGGGAAAAGTGAAAATTAAAAGCGCGTCGACTACTTGCTCTATTGCGATCTCCGTCAGCGCAATTCCGGAAGTAATAGCCTAATTAGGTCTTCACCTTCTAGAGAGTCAACACTTTTATCTCTCGATTAAATCCGCGGTTACTGGTTGAAATATATGCAGTTGGCAGAGACTTAATTAAGATAGAGTGATGGAAACAGAGGAAAACGGGATGCGTCCCTAATTTCCAATATTCTCTGCCGTCAATTCATCATTTTTTTATCCGAAGGTTTGTTTTTTTAATGAGCACACCCGCCACTCTCCGAATGTCCTCCACAACACTGACTAAGTGTATACTCACGCAATTCCTGAGCAAGAAACATGCTGATATTTTCTTTTATGCTCTGCGCATTTGCCTTTAGTACCCTGATGCCTGACTGGTTCAGCCTGCTTAAAGCCCCTCCGCCGATACCGCCGACAACGACTGCATCCACCTGATGATCGTCGAGAGCTTTAGTCGAGAGCTTTAATCGGATTGCACGATCCATGCTCATGATGTTGATCTCTGTTGGCAATCATTGAGACATTGTTTGTAGCCATGTCAACAACAACGAACATGGGTGCAGAGCCAAAATGGTTGTATACTCTGCTTTCCAACCCTTCATTTTCTTCCACCGGAAAACATACCTTCATCTTTTATTTCATATTGGAATGGTGTATGCCTTTTCCAATATGCCCCTTTTGCTGATTTGAGCCGTTCTTCAACACAAATTGTGTTGCTTAATATTTAATGATTATCGAAATTATATTATACCACTTATCACGAACAGCCTATTCACCTCCAGCGACCGTTTGATAGACGAATCACATTATCGGGAGTTGCCACGGGCCACAGGAGTGGTTGACCAGCGCTTCCAGCCATACCCTCGTAATTAGCGAACAGATCCTTAACAGATTGTTGACGGATATGGAAATATGAAGGCATATCAGTCCATAATGGATATAGGAATAGGCAAAAGGACTATCTTGTCAGGGTTATCGTGAATAACACCATTGACCCTGCCAAGGTGATCATAGGTTATAGAACAAGCGAGCTAAGCAAGTACTGGTGGCAGCCATGAATACTGCACCCTCTGTGTCAATATAAGTGAGACACCTCCCTTATGCTAAATTAGAGTAGAAGGCCGGGGAGGAAAAATCATAATGATAGCTGCAAAGGTCAATAAAACACAGACAATGGAGGGAGCCAAGTTGACGGTAGCCCATCCGAACCCAGAGGTGCCGGATAAGGCAGTCAGGCGGAGGTTCACTGCCGAATACAAACTGCGTATCCTCACCCTTGCCGATGCATGCACGGGACGCGGAAGTATGGGAACGCTGCTACGCCGTGAGGGACTGTATGCCTCGAACCTCAATGCGTGGCGCACCCAAAGAGAGCGTGGAGTCCTGTCAGCCCTGAAGCCCAAGAAGCGAGGCCGCAAGGAAGCAGTTCGCAATCCACTTATTGCGGAAAATGAGAAGCTCCGCAGGGACAATGAACTGATTATCAAACGTCTTAGACAGGCAGAGATCATAATAGATATCCAAAAAAAAGTATCCGAGATACTGGGAATCCCGCTTGCGATCCCCGAAGGAGGAGAGACCGACTGATGGAAGCTGCAGTGACCCTTTCCTCTGAAGTTGGGATCAAGCATGCATGTGAAGCGCTTGATGTTGCGCGTGCCGGGTTTTACCGCACACAGGCACGCAAAGATGCCCACTTTGTTGAGCCTGTGCAGGATCGGAACTCGCCTCGTTCACTGTCTTCCGAGGAACGGCAGGGAGTACTTGATATCCTCCACACCGACAGATTTGTGGACAAGGCACCCTATGAGGTTTATGCAACTCTTTTGGACGAGGGCCAATACCATTGCTCGATACGGACAATGTATCGCATCCTCGATAAGAACAAGGAGGTCAAGGAGCGCAGAAACCAGTTGCGTCACCCGGTGTATAGCAAGCCAGAGCTTTTGGCTACAGCCCCGAACCAAGTTTGGTCCTGGGATATCACGAAACTTCTCGGTCCGGTAAAGTGGACATACTTTTACCTGTATGTGATCATGGACATCTTCAGCCGCTATATTGTCGGCTGGATGATAGCCCCTGCAGAATCGGCGGTATTGGCAGAGAGGCTCATTGGAGAAACCTGTTCAAAGCAGAATATCGGGAGAGATCAGCTCACGATTCATGCCGACAGGGGTTCATCAATGAAATCCAAACCTGTAGCATTACTCCTGGCCGACCTTGGGATCACGAAGACCCACAGCAGACCGCATACGAGCGATGACAACCCCTATTCAGAGTCCCAGTTTAAGACACTTAAATATCGGCCGGACTTTCCTGAGCGGTTTGGTAGCATCGAAGACTCTCGGAGCTTCTGCCAGGATTTCTTTCCTTGGTACAACAAAGAGCATCGACATACCGGCATCGGCCTGCATACGCCGGAAGCTGTACATTACGGCCTTGCACAAGAAATACAGATAGCCAGGGGTGAAGTTCTGCGCGTTGCATATGAAGCACATCCTGAGAGATTTGTTAAAAAAATCCCTGTGCCGCCGATACTTCCTGAGGCCGTATGGATTAACAAGCCAAAGGCAGCACCAGTTCCTGAAGAGGAAATACACTAAATGTGGACGAGGGGTGTCTCAAAGTCATTGACATATTCCGGCAAGCGTATGCCACAAAAGGGGAACAACAATGAAACACTACAAAAGGAAAAATGAAAACGGTGAGATAGAGATTCTATCAACAGAGGGGCGACACTACTGTATTGCATCAAACAGAAACCCTGTGGCGCAGAGCTTCGATGACGCGACAGGCTTTGAATCGCAGGACCTTAAAGAGTGGACAGAAATAACGGCAATAGAAGCAAGTTGGATTCTTGGGCGACCTGTAGAAGAGTACCCTACCGGACAACAGGAGGATGGCAGCATGTTCCTGTTCCCGTAAAGAGAAGCTTAGGGTGAGCCTTAAAAAGAAACCAAAGCAATGTCGAGTATAATGCCTATTCCAGCGTTTGCGGACACCCATTCCGGCTCATCAAGGCACCGTTTCCGAAGCGCTGCGGACAACGGTTCCGAAGCATTGCGGACAGTTCTTGATCCCCTCCCTCAGTCACATCTAATTTTATCAGAAGCTAATTACTTTGATGAAGGTGTCTCAGCGGGATTCACCGACCAACAAACGTGATTTAATCAATTGCCACATTGAAGATTTAGGAGAGTAATCCGCGTTAACGCCAATGTCCGTACTCTTTTGAAGCCATAAAGCACTTGACAGTAAAATATTGCCTGCGGTATCTATAATATTTATCTGTTCCACTTTGTTATGATCCAGTCGTGCCGTGCTGTACCGTCGCGGGTTGTCCAATTTAGATAGTCGCAACGTCGTCTAAAGTCAACGTTCCGGTCATAAGTCCTCTTCCGTGGCTTCTTGCCCGGCAATGGCGTCCTCTATTGTTTCGAGGCCCTGCCCGACGATCTCCACTAACTCAAATATTCGCAATAACCTCCCGTGCCGGGCTTCCGGTGGTAAATCGGCTATCAATAACCGTAGCTGCATCATGTGATCGTGTGTTTGCTGTAAAGCTGCTATTGCCTTACCTCTGTCTATTTCACCTGGTATCATAACTCTCCTCCATTAATTAGCCCGTTCATGGTACTGACATCGGAATTTGTATATTAGTCAGATCACGCTCGACTTTCCCCGTACTTGATTGCCACATAAACTATGATTTTTTGCTTGTTTTTGCACTAAATACCGAGATTTTTTTCTGCACATTATCACTTTGACAGTGAGGACATTTGATTTTTGGTTTAGCTTCAAATTCTCTAACAGAAAGGAAGACAGTAATCTCATGGTTACAGTCTTTACAAGCATATTCATAGGCGGGCATATCAACCTCCTTATTGTTCGAGGATTTACGATTATAGTATGTACAATTATATCAATTTTTGAATCTGCTTGTTAACAAGGAAGCAGTCGAAACTGAAACATACGGTGTCTGCGTGGCGAAGTCCTAACTTTTACAGCTCACTAAAGGGGCCGAATAACGAAGACCGTCCCTGTCCAGCAATCCCGCCTTGTTGTCGTTCAACGTCCTGGGCTGGTGAGCGTTGCCCGCGCCGTCTTCGCTATAGTCCTTAGTGATTGCGCATAGTCCTCTCAATTATCCTCCGCCGTTTCATCGGCGCGAGTCCCTTTCTGGCTATCTGCTTTCCTTTCTTCTGGGCGTTCTCGATCCCTGCCTTGACGTTCTCCCGGATGTTCTCGCGCTAAAACTCTGCAAACGTCCTTCCTCAAAATAATTGATTTTGTCAACATAATTTATTAAAACCTCGCCCCAGTTATGCCTTTATCTCCCTTTCCTCTCATTTATTTAAAGAACTAATACAAAAATGTTCCCCCAATAGGATGTTTTACCAATTGTGCCCCATGCTGTTGGTTTGATATTCTTTAATCAGGAAGGGAGCTCAGGGAAGAGGAGGTGAATTAAAATGCTTACATACATAGAGGACACAACAATTTGTAAAAGGGCGGGTGCCCTGCTGCTTGGGCCGGTAGTCGGATTGGGTTATGTTATTGTCCTGCCGTTCATATCCGTTGCAGCAATAATTGTTATGATCGGAGGAAAAACCCTCGGCAAGGTATGGAATATCGCAAGAGGCATTGTCTTCTTCGAATGGAGGCCGTCGGAAGCATGTCTTGCGGGAAAAAAAAAATGAAAAGGAAAGTTCCGGAGGACCAGGTGAGGTGAAGGTTATGCTTACTACAACTTTTCATCACAAGTTACAACACCATCTGAATTCAGTTCATATCTACTGTAAACTCTGCTATATTGTTCCCGACAACATGGCAAGAAAGTTTAGCTGGGCATGGGAGATACTTGTCCATCCGCTTATTTATAAAGAAAGATTTTTTAAAGTGCCACATACTCAGTAACCTGCAGTACTGGGTGATTCGTAAGTCGGATGCCCAATGAAGAGTACAGCCTGTATAGCAGGGTGCAGCCTTCAAAATGTTCGTCGGAGTTACGGGGCACAATGATGCTGCGTAACGATGCGGCCTTTTTCGCTCATTAACTTCATATTGTCTTATGTGATAAGATGCAGGACGGTAGTGTATAATTCTTCGGATAATTTGAAAGCAACAAAGAAACATAAAGGGAAAAATCATACAAAAGGTGGCCTTAGAGTCGTTGCCATATTTGAAGCGGCAAAAGGGTTTCTTGTAGTGTTTGTCGGCTTTGGATTGCTGACGTTCATTCATAATGACCTTCACTCGGCTGCCGAGCAGCTTGTTCGGCACTTCCACTTGAACCCGGCCAGACATTACCCCACGATTTTCATCGATGCGTCTCAGCACTTGACAGATAGGTATCTTTGGGCAATGGCTTTCTCGGCGCTTCTCTACTCGGTGGTTCGCTTTGTACAAGCGTATGGTCTATGGCATCAGAGGCAGTGGGCCAAATGGTTCGGACTCCTTACGGGAGCAGTTTACATCCCTGCCGAGCTGGTCGCAATAATGCGAGGCGCAACGTGGCCCAAAGTTACCGTATTAGTCATCAATGCAGGTATTGTGGGATATCTGGCTTACGCCTTATGGCTGTCACGCCATGACGGAAAACTTGCCTGAAATCGCATGGGAGCGTGTCAGGGTTATTGAAATGCTCCTTCCTGCACACCGCAGTTTCAGATAGACGCAACAGCATGCAGGTTACGAAATCGAAATACTTATCCATCATCTGTGAATTTCTTTCTAAAAAGAATCAAAGGTTACTCCACCTCCATCGTACAATAGCTTCCTCTTCTTCGCCACCTCAGGATGCACACAACTGTAGACAGGTTACGCCTTCATGCCTCCTTATGTTTTGGCAAAGAGAAGTAAAACGTCGCACCTTGTCCCACAGACCCTTCGGCCCAGGTTTGGCCGCCGTGGCGGGCAATAATGCGCCGCACATTCGCAAGCCCGATGCCTGTGCCTTCAAATTCGTTCTGACTATGGAGACGCTGGAATACGCCGAAGAGTCTATCCACATATTTCATGTCAAACCCGACACCATTGTCCCTGACGAAAAAGACAAATTCGTCTTCCTCTTCTTTGTACCCGACCCTGATTTCGGCCTGGGGACGGGTGCTTGTGTATTTAACAGCATTGGAGATGAGATTGACGAGAGCCAGTTTCAACATGGACCGGTCACCGTATACATCCGGCAGTTCGTCGATTTCCCATTTAATTTCCCGTCCCTTCACTTCATCCTGGATTTCCCGGACAGTGTTTCTTATAAGGGCATTGAAACCTACCTTCCTATTTTGCATCTCCGCACGCGCCATTCGCGAAAAGGCAAGCAGATCATCTATAAGTATTTCCATTTTTTTTGAAGCCTGGACTATTGCATCCATATAGTCATTACTCTTTTTATCAGGGTCGTCCAACTGTTTTTTCTGCAGCAGTTTAACAAAGCCCGACATATGCCGCAGCGGCGCCCGGAGGTCGTGGGAAACAGAATAGCTGAAGGCTTCAAGCTCTTTGTTTAAAGCTTCAAGATTGTCCCTTGTCTCCTTCAGTTTATCTTCGATGAGCTTGCGCTCGGTGATATCCCTGACAATGCTCTGCACGTACATTTTGCCTCTAATTTTTATCACCCTGCTCACAAACTCAACAGGAACAACTTCCCCGTTTGGTCTCTGAAATGCTAGTTCTGCGGAGCCTCCGGTCCCAGACTCTTTTACTCCAAGGAATTTTTTTCTGGACGCCTCTACCTTCTCTGGTGGCTGCAGATCCCATATGCACATCTGTTTCATATCGTCGAGCTTTATGCCGGTTTGCCTCTCAAATTCCCAGTTGCATTCAGTGATGCGGCCTGTTTCATGATCAATTAATACGATGCCGTCCCGTGCTTCAAAAAATAGCGCGCGGAACTTATCTTCGGATTCCTGAAGTTTCTCCTCCATCAGCTTGCGTTCGGTTATGTCGGTCGCAATCTCCATACGCACTATACGTCCATTTGTCCAAGTTAATGCCCTGTCATGTATGTCATACCATCGCCCATTTGCAGTGTTCTGAAATTCCCAGTGATAGATCCCTTTTGGATTGCCGGCAGCATCAAGCAGTTTGTCGTTTGTGCAGAAAGCGCATGGCCCTGACTGCCCGGCCTGCAAGGTCTTCCAACATGTTTGCCCGACAATATCGCCGAAGAGATCCTTGACATAGTTATTTACAAATAGCAGTTCGTAGGTTTTTAGGTCGGCAATATATACACCTGCAGCCATGCTGTTTAAAACTATTAGAAGCCTTTCTTGAGCTTCTTTCCTCGCCGCCTCTGCCAGCTTGCGGTCGGTGATGTCGCGTACGACACCGAAAATTACGCGCTTCCCGCCAAAATCTATAATCCTGGCGTTCACTTCAACAGGCATGATTGTACAGTCTTTTCTCAGATGTTCCGATTCAAACACACCATGACCGTACTTCTTAAGGTCGTCTATCCGGTTGGAGAATTTTTTGGCAAACTCCGGGGTATCTAGCACGGATATGTTCATAGACGCCATTTCATTTTTAGTGTAGCCCAGACGCTCATGAGCGGTTGTGTTGATATCTATTACATGACCTTCCATGTCGACAATCATGAGGGCATCATTAGCCAATTCAAAGAGGGTCCGGAATTTTACCTCGCTCTGTTGCAGGGCCGCCTCAGCTAGCTTGCGTCTGGTGATGTCTTGGTGGATAGATATCCAGACGCTTCCATATTGCGGATGTTCATATGCTGACACATTTGCATTACACCAAAATATGGTTCCGTCTTTTTTTATATTCTGCACCTCACCTTGCCAGACCCCATTGGCATTGAGACTTTGGATGATTTCATCTGCTATTTCCTCAGGACGTTTTTCACGTGGCGCATTAACGAGGCTGACATGTTTTCCGATAAGTTCCCCAGAATCATACCCAAACATGCGTTCAAATTTCTGATTCGTATAAACAATTTTCCCGTCTCCGGCACGAATAAGAAAAACACCTTCTGCCATGTTTGCCAAGATTTCGCTGTGTAGTAGAAGTTCTGACTCCGTCTGTTTGCGGTCTGAGCTTCTATCCGGGATTTTATTTTCTTCAGTCATCAGAGTCTCTTAATGCTTTAAATCTCTTGTGGAATAGACATCACTCGCCCCTGATGATTACTGCTCTTTCTTCTCTTTTTTACCTTTTTACTTCTTTCCTTTCAGGTACGCCTCACTCGGCCTCCATCCAAAGGAAATTGCGTTGCCGACCACCCTGGCTACACCATTAAAGACCTTCTGCCCGACTACATTTGCGACCATCCCTATGCCTAAGAACGGCATAGCTGCTGCATAGACGAGACCGAAAATCGGACCAAGTAGTAGTATGGTCAAGGGAGAAAGCTTGTAGTAGGTAGCTTCCTCAGATCCTGGAAGCACGCCATCACCTGTCAAATGAATCCTCTCTCCTGTTGAGAAATTCCAGTATGTCCCCTTTCCTGCTTTTTCTGCTCCTCTGTGCTTTAACATTGTCTTGCCCTCCTTGTTGTTTTGTTGTCCTCTTGATTTCAGCATAACTTATCCAGACAGGCGTGACAATTGGAAGTTGTTCCTATTTGCCGTAGGGAAAGTATCCTAGCTTAGGCTTTCTTTTGCAGGGGGGTGGCAGTCGGAAGGAAGACAAGCTGGGGTGCTACAGCGCTGCCGCTTTATCATTCAGCGGACCAAACCATATACGTTGGTCCACCTAAAAATGTATCTTTATTTTATTTAAAAGCTTCTTCAAATTTTTCCAAATCATCAGGTTCATTCTTATAATCACAGAGGAATTTTGTGAGAACAGCACGGATTTATCACCTCTACCTGAGCAAACCTGCCAACCCTGGCAACGGAAGCGTCGGCTTCGTCCCGGATCATGCGCGGTGATTTTCTTCCTGCAGTCATCACTGTCGTTTTTCTACCACACGTGAGATATTCTTCTGAAAATCAATATGTTCTGTCAAGTGCCCTTGAGAAGCCCAAGTTTTCAAAGCACACCTCATTTCCTGTGATCTTCACATAGCCTAGAAAATTAAATACTGTATTAAACAAGGCTTGCTTTGTCCTGCATTAGGATTTATACTTAAACCAAGAGAGGAGATGATAACCATGGCAGACAGAGAGCGTATTTTGCTCATAGCAAGTGATGAGAACGAGATCGAACTGACAACCTTGGGGCTTATGGAAGCTGGGCTCGCCAATGCCTATGATGTTGTGCATAGCGGAGATGAAGCTTTTGACTATCTGCTAAAGCGTGGGAAGTTTGCTAACAGAACGGGTGGCTATCCTGCGGTTATATTCCTTGACATTAAAATCCCTGGGGCGGACGGGCGTGAAGTTCTGAGAAGGTTAAAGACTACTGAAAAAATCAATTGTATTCCGGTGGTTATGTTTACCGGTTCCGACTTTGAACGGGATATTGTTGAAACTTACGCCTACGGGGCGAATAGTTACATTGTAAAACCTTTTAATGCCAAAGAGCTTTTTGAAGTTACAAAAAAAGCCGGGCTTTACTGGACGGAGGTATCTGAACCGCCTAGGGTTGAGAAATGCTTATTACCCAAAGGTGCGTAACGACGGGTTTGAGATATAAATATGGGACGGCGCTATGCCGTCTCTCTCTTTGGAGAGTGCTTAATTCAATATTTAGCGACAACATCAACGGCATTGGCGAGACCGGCTTCGGCAAGACCCAGAGTAATTAGTTTCACCTCGGCAGAACTATCTTCAACCAACAAAATACGGTTTATTTCCGGCATGCTTATGTCTCCTTTGTCTTGGGAAGAGTAAAATGGAATGTTGCGCCCTGTCCCTTAGAGCTCTCGGCCCAGATCTTCCCGCCATGGCGGGCTATGATGCGCCGTACGTTGGCAAGCCCGATGCCTGTGCCTTCAAATTCGGCCTGTGGATGTAGCCGCTGGAATACTCTCCGACTTTTCCAAGGTCCTGTACGCCTGAAACAGTGCCGTCAATGTAACCCTGAATATCAGCACAACAAACAATTACAACAGGGGCTTCGGCGATAAAACCTTGATTGTATGCCGCCTCGGCCAACCTTGCCTTCACAACCGCTTCTTTTACAATTTTAAATCGCCATGGCTGTGCATTACAGCCGGAGGGCGCCAGTCGGGCGGAATCAAGCAATTCTCTTATGTTCTCATCAGGTATCAAATCCGGCTTAAATTTACGAATGCTCCTTCGCTTTTCTATTGCTTCTCTTGTATTTAACATGTCCATAGAACCTGGATACTCCTTATCATTGATCTAACCAGCATTGATCATATTCATCAAAATAGCCTTTGCCGCGACGATACCGAGTAGTCCCCCGTCGCGAATACAGCGGGTCCTGCCTTCCGACGTGAAGACGCTACTCAACGTAGGCGGACTGACAAGGGATTGTTTTATTATCTAGAGCAGATTAAAAAGCAAGAATTGTACCATCTTCCAATATTTAGCAATAATAGACCTTGAAAATCAGTAAAGAGAACGTCTTCATTGATCGGTACATGAATTCCCTTATCAGGATGTTCAATATTTGAACCATTTGCGTATGCAGCATGCTGCATATTAAGCGCGTTGTGCATGCAATTTATTGCATTGTAAAATTATATGGCTTCTGTTCATATCTGCAAATTCTATTATACCCGCGTGGTTTTCACAGGTTTCAACTTTTCACAACTATATATCATTGCTTTTGTGATGTTACGACCAGCAGATCAGGCGATAAGGGTAGATGCTTCTTCAATTTTCGGGGTCCCGCCGACGAATGTTTTTTTCGATAATTCACGCAGGCAAAATTTGAACTTTGGCGTCTACATAGTCTGCGGCTGCACCGTCAATGCAGATGGACCGAGCATGTTATGGGGAAAGTCCTCAGTTATGGCAAATCGAAACTGTTGCGTTACTATGAGAAAGTGTCTTGGAACAAAATATGGATTTATAGGATTGTTCCGCTCCGACTAAAATGTGAGAACTTTATTGTTTCGGAAAATCGCTAACGCGGCTAAAATGTAAAGACTTTAGTGTTTAGGCGAGACTTTATTGTGTGAGGATATCATTTACTTTTAACTATTCGCAGACGATGTTGGCGAGTTCTTTTGAGAATGTTTCGAGGTTGACCGAATAATCTACCGGACATTCGATAAGGACAACTTTCTTCAGTGCAAACGCCTTGCGTAAAAGTTCGGACAGATCATCTCCCTCTCTTACCTTCACTCCCACGGCCCCATAGCTTTCAGCATACTTGACGAAATCGGGATTGGAATAATCCAGGGCGAAACCAGGAAATCCTTTGGCTTGCTGTTCCCACTTAATGAATCCGAAGGCATTGTCGTTCAGGATCAGGACTACGAGTGGGACATTATATCGCAGGGCGGTCTCAAGCTCCTGGGAGTTCATCATGAACCCCCCGTCTCCCACTACAGCCAGCACGTTGAGATTAGGTCTGAGCATCTTTGCCATGATGCCGGCTGAAAGTCCTGCGCCCATCGTTGCGAGGGCATTATCCAGCAGGAAGGTGTTAGGTCTGTATGTCCGGTAGAGCCGGGAGAACCAAAGCTTGTAGATTCCATTGTCAAGGGTGAGGATATCCTGGTGTGACAGCACCTCCCGCACATGGAACACGATCTCTTGCGGTGTCAAAGGGTACTTCTTACCGGAATCCGGTGCGAGTTTCCGGTCAAGGAATTCGCGGACGGCCTTGAATTTTCCGGTGTCTGCCGCGGGGACGATCTTATTCCCAAGTTGCCTGAGAGAGCATGAAATATCGCCGATTAGATCGATTTCGGGGTTGTAGTATTTGTCCACTGCCGCTTCTGCGAAGTCTATATTTATGATCTTCTTATCGAGGTTCTTGTTCCATACATATGGCGGATATTCGACAATGTTGTATCCGATAGCGATGATCACGTCGGCCATATCGATTCCGCAATTCACGTAATCACGACGATGGATGCCGGTAGCGAACAGGCTGTATTGAGATTCATCGCTCAGAACGCCTTTTCCCATCTGCGTATGTATCGCGTAGATGCCTGTCCTGTTGATGAAATGCGTCAGCTCACGGCAGACCTGGTTCCTGTTGGCCCCGGACGATAGGATGATAAGAGGGCACTTGGCTTTGTTAATCAGCTCGGCTGCATGTGTAATGCATTTGGTGTCAGGCCCGGGCCTCCGCGAGAATCCCCGTTTCTGCACCTGCGAATCGGTTTGGCTGACAGCAACGTCAACCGGCAGTTCCAGGTGCACTGCTCCCGGTCGTTCTCTTTGCGCCAGTGCGAAGGCATTCCGCAAAACAGTGGGGATGGTGTCCGGATCAACGATGGAGACAGAGTCTTTGGTAATGGGCCTCATTACTTCCACCACGTCGACCAGCTGGAAACGGGCCTGCCAGTTTGCTCTGAGCGCCTTCTGGCCGGATATCGAAACCAGCGGCGCGCCGATCAGCTGAGCATGGGCCACACCGGTAACGAGGTTTAATGCGCCGGGACCGAGTGTTGAAAAGCAGACCCCGGCCTTCCCTGTGAGCCTCCCGTAAGTCGCTGCCATGAATGCAGCGGGCTGCTCGTGACGTGTAATGATTACTTTGATCGATGAGGTCCGGAGAGATTCGAGGAAGTCGAGGTTTTCCTCTCCAGGCAGGCCGAATACGTATTCCACCCCTTCCTCTTCGAGCTGCTTCACAAAGAGATCAGATGCCTTCATCGCTACTCTCGAACAACCACGGTTTTGATGTTCACGAACTCCTTAAGCCCGTAGTGCGAAAGCTCTCTGCCGAACCCGGATTTCTTTATACCACCGAAGGGCAGACGCGGGTCTGACTTCACCATATCGTTTATGGCTATGCTGCCGGCTTCGAGTCTCGCCGCCAGTTTTTCCGCGCGAGCGTGGTCCCTGCTCCAGATGGACGCGCCGAGACCGTACTCTGTATCGTTTGCCACGCTCACCGCCTCATCCTCATCCTTGACAATGATAATGGGCGCAATCGGCCCGAACACCTCTTCGGTAAGGACTTTCATCTCCTTTGTTGCATTAAATACAGCGCAGGGCGCAAAGAAAAGCCCTTGCTTAAGGGATTGTTCTGTCTGCAAAACCTCAGCGCCTTTTGCTTTGGCGTCCCTGAGCTGGTCTTTCAGGGAGTTGAGGATGTCTGTCTTTGCGACCGGGCCGATGTCAGTCGCCTCATCCATGGGATCGCCGAGCTTAAGTTCCTTGAGGCGGGCGAGAAAGTGTCTGCTGAATTCCTCAGCTGCTTTCTCATGGATGATGAAGCGTTTTGCCGCTATGCAGCTTTGCCCGGCGTTTATCATGCGGGCGCTGACCGCTGTCCGGCCGGCCTTTTCAATGTCTGCATCATCAAGCACAATGAACGGATCGGAGCCGCCAAGTTCCATCACGATTTTCTTGACCTTTCCTCCGGCACGGGCTCCGACTTCCTCTCCTGCCTTGTTGCTCCCTGTCAGCGATACCGCATCTACCTTGTCACCGTCGATGATATTCAGGGCTGCCTTTGCGTCGATGAGGAGTGTCTTGAAAACATGGTCCGGGAATCCGGCTTTTTTGAACGAGTCCTCTATGGCAAGGGCGCACCCGGGTACATTGGATGCGTGTTTCAGTACCACGACGTTCCCGGCGCAGATCGCAGGGATGCCGAACCGGAAGGCCTGCCAGAAAGGGAAGTTCCATGGCATGATCGCGAGCACGATCCCCAGTGGCTCGAATGTTACATAGCTCTTCATCGCCTCGGTCTTTATATACTCGGTCTCCAGGAATTTCGGGGCATTCTCCGCGTAGTAGTCGCAGAGCCACGCGCATTTCTCGATCTCACCGAGTGATTCCCTGACGGCCTTGCCCATTTCCCTGGTCATCAGTTCAGCATAACTCCGCTTCTCCTCCCGGAGGTGGCCGGCCAATTTCCTGACATAGCTTGACCGTTCGGAGACAGGCACGGCGCGCCATGCGGAAAATGTTTTTCGCGAAAGCGCTAATTCCTCATTAATCTTCTGTTCGGTCAGGAGTCCGAATTCCTGTATCACTTCCCCGGTATAGGGATTTACGGACTGTATCTTCCTTTTAAGCCGTGCCGTGTCCGAAGCTGTTTTTTTGTTAGCCATGAGCGTACTCCTTTTAAATTAATTAGCGGCATAGGGAAAGAACATAGAGCAAAGAGCATAGGGCATGGAAAAAATGCTCTATGCTGTCGCCCTTTGCCCTATTGCCTTGCCTCTATAGGTATATACAGACAGCCCATCTTGCCGCAGTAATTGCCCACATACTCGGATGAGGGGCGGTAAAGAGCAGGCTTTCCCTGGGCATCTCCGAATTTCTCCTCGATGATGTGCGCCGTCCATCCCGCGACACGTGCTATGGCGAAGATGGGTGTCATAAGGTCGAGCGGTATTCCCATCAGATGGTAAACCGAAGCGCTGTAGAAGTCGACATTCGGCTTTATCGTGGTCTTTCCACGTTTCTCGAATTCTGCCACCGCGGTCTCTTCGATCTTGGCTGACAGCCGGCACCAGTGCTCCTGCCCAAGCTTTTTCCCCAGTCTGAAACACATCTCCTTCAGAAAACGGGCCCTCGGGTCTATAGTCTTGTATACCGCGTGGCCCATGCCCATGATCCTCTTTCCGCTGTCGAGTTCGGTCCTTACCCATCCGGCAATGTCCTCAACGTTTTGGAGTCCAAGGAGCATCTTCATCACTTCTGCATTGGCGCCGCCGTGGAGGCTTCCTGAAAGTGAGCCAACACCTGCCGTAACGGCTGCATACATGTGCGCCCGTGTGGACGCCACCTCCCGGCATGCAAACGTAGAAGCATTGAACGAATGATCGGCGTGGAGCAACAGCGCTGTATCGAGATCTCGCGACGTCTCGGCGTCAGGCTGCTTGCCTGTGAGCTGCCACAAAAAATTGCCTGCATGTGACAATGTATTATCAGGCGGCATAGGCTCAAGGCCTTTCCTTATACGGTCCCAGCCGGCCACCAAAACCGGCACGCGCGCGATAAGTCTAATAGCCTTGGCAATATTTGCCTCGCGTGTTTCCGACTCGAGATCAGGGTCATCGGTGGCAAGGAGCGGGATGGATGCCTGGAGTATATCCATGGGTTTGGCCTTACCGGACAGTTGTCTGAAACATTCGAATATAAAACCCGGCACACTCCGCTCCCCGGCCAGCTTGGCCTTGAACTCCTCCAGTTGCCGCCTGTTTGGAAGCTCCTCATATAGAAGCAGATAAGCTGTCTCCTCGAACGTAGAACTCCGGGCAAGCTCTTCGATCTGGAAGCCCCGGTAGACGAGAATTCCGTTTTCACCGTCGACGTGGCTGATTTTAGTGTCAGCCACCGTAACACCGCGCAGACCTATATTCTTCACCTTTGCAACATCCGTCATTTTCCTGTCTCCTTTCTCGAAGTGCTTAGGGCCTATTTAACCCCTCCTCCCCTCACCTTAAACTGGGGGAGGTTAGGAGTTCATTTTTTACAAAATTCAACGTCCCGCCTGCCAGTAAATGCTTCCTCTGGCGCACGGACACATCCAGAACAGTGATGACGGTCTGTCCATTCACCTCTATTGGAATCTCCTGGTCGCCTTTCTCAATACGGCCGCGAACATCGCGGAACACCACATTATCACCCTTGCTCAACCGGTCATAGTCTTTAGGGTCTTTAAAGGTGAGAGGAAGGACTCCGAAATTGCAGAGATTGGATTTGTGAATGCGTGCAAAGCTCTTGACGATCTTCGCGCGGACCCCAAGATAACGCGGCGCCAACGCAGCATGCTCCCTGCTGGACCCCTGGCCGTAATTCTCTCCGCCGACCACAACTACTGCGCCTTTCGATCTGCACTCAGCGGCAAAATCAGGATCGATCTGCTCGAACACATGCTCGCTTATCGCCTGGATGTTCGAGCGAAGCGGGAGCACTTTATTTCCCGCCGGCATGATTGTGTCGGTCGAGATGTTGTCCCCCACCTTGAGCACCACCTCTGCTTCTATCATTTCGGCAAGGGGCGCAAGGTCAGGGAGTGACTTGATGTTCGGCCCTCTTACCACGATGGTTTTCATAAGTTCTCGTGACGGGAAAACTATCGACTTCTCGTCAACAGCGCTTTTTTCGGGGTCTTCGATCCTCGGATAATCCATCTCTTTCGCGAGATCCCTGGGGTCTGTTATGACCCCTTTCAAACCCGCTGCCGTCGCTGTCTCAGGAGAGCAGAGGTAGACCTTATCGTCTTTGGTCCCGGACCTGCCCGGGAAATTCCGGGGGAAGGTCCGAAGGCTTACCTCTCCGGTCCCCGGAGCCTGGCCCATGCCTATGCATCCCTGGCAACCCGGCTCATGTAAACGTACCCCTGATAAGAGGAACGCCATGAGACCACCCGCCTGGGCAACGTTCTCGATCACCTGACGGCTTCCGGGGTTTACATGGAAATTTATTTCCGGATGGACCCGCCTGCCTTCAAGAATCCTTGCCGCCACCATGAGGTCCCGGAAAGAAGAGTTCACGCTGCTTCCTACTATTACCTGGTCCACTTTCGTGCCCGCCACTTCGCGCACGGTAACTACGTTTCCGGGAGACGACGGCTGTGCAATAAGCGGTTCGAGCCTTGAGAGGTCTATCTCCGCACCCTCATCGTATGGGGCGCCCTCATCAGCGCCAAGCCGGACCCAATCGCCCCGACGTCCCTGTGAAGATAAATACTCCAGCGTCCTCTCGTCTGACGGAAATACCGATGTTGTTGCACCAGTCTCGGTGCCCATGTTCCCGATGGTCTCGCGGTCTGTGGCAGAAAGAGATTTGACTCCCGGGCCGTGATACTCGATCACCTTTCCCACGCACCCCTTCACACCGTAGCGCCGAAGCATTTCGAGTATAACATCCTTGGCGCTCACCCAGTCCGGGAGTTCGCCTGTAAGCTTTACCCCGAGGACTTTGGGGCATGGGAGATAATAGGGATAGCCGGCCATAGCAAGGGTCACATCCAGACCACCGGCGCCAATTCCCAGCATTGAGACGCCGGCGGCCCCCGGTGTATGACTGTCAGAGCCCAGAAGCGTTTTGCCCGGAACTCCGAAGCGCTCCATGTGGACCTGGTGCGAGACGCCGTTGCCCGGCTTGCTGAAATTTATACCGTACCTGGCGGAGGCGGTCTGGAGGAATTTGTGATCGTCAGCATTCTTGTTATCTGTCTGGAGGAGATTATGGTCCACGTATTGCGCCGCTAACTCAACCTTCACCCTGTCAAGTCCCAGGGCTTCGAACTCCAGCATGGCGAGAGTTCCTGTAGCGTCCTGCAAAAGTGTGTGGTCGATTTTGATTGCGATCTCGCTGCCGGGTATTAACCGGCCCTCCACCAGATGGGCTTCCAGAATCTTATGAGTTAGATTTGTTTTCATGAGATTAATTCAATAATACTTCAGATTTCCGGAGGATGCAAGGCAGAGTAGTTGGGAGTGTGGTCGGCATTATGGTCCCGCCTGCTCTTGGATAAATTTCTAATGATGCAATAGGTGGTATTGTTCTTGACATCATGTTTTAACATATTGTATTCTCTTCAGGCTTTGGGGGATCTCTTTATGTGCCTGATGATAATTTTCAACTGAAGAATTCTGCATGACGATTGAAAGTGAAATGGGGGGAGGCGTGCCTTCCCCTAAAGTTTTGATTCTCGGCGTGGGAAATCTCCTGCTCAAAGATGACGGGGTCGGTGTGCATGTGATTAATGCGCTTCGTGACACTCCGTTTCCTGACAATATTCAACTGATAGATGCCGGCACCGTGAGTCACCAGCTAATCTCATTGTTTCATGAAACAGATTATCTCATTCTTCTCGACGCTGTAAGCGCTAATGATGTTCCCGGGTCCATATACAGGTTTTCCCCCGATGATATAAATTTCCCCCAGACAGAGTATAAGCTGTCGCTTCATGAGATTAATCTTATCGACATACTTCAAATGGCTGAAATGACAGGCGCAAAGCCGGAAACCGTTATAATAGGAGTACAGCCAAAGGATGTATCGTCATGGTCGCTTGAATTGAGCGATGAAGTAAAAGCCGTTGTCCCGAAGGTCAAGGAATTGGTAATTGAAGAACTAAAAAGAATAAAAGCAATTCCTTCTTAGTACTCCTTTTCATAAATAAGTGAAACAGTGCCGCACTGACCGGTTGTTTGCGAACCGTTAAACAAGTTGGTGGTTGTCCCGCTGTAATATGCTGATATAGTATGCGTCTTCCCATCATTGAAGCTCGGCGTGTAGCTGAATCCGTGATTGCCGTCGCCGATTCCCGCCGCTTTAAGGTCTGGCCTGTAGCTGCCGGCGCTGACTGTCGCAAGCAACGTGCTCCCATCGTATATATCCACGCTTTCTGTTGCAGTGGGATTGTTCGCGTTCCATGCCCACCCGGCTATCGTGCTGCATGTCGCTCCGTCAAGAAACCCCTGGTATGACGCGCCACTGCAAACCGAAGTAGTTCTGGGACTGTTGCTCATGGGAGTCGTTGTCCCGCTGAAATAAGCATTTATTGTATGAGCCTTGCCGTCAGTGAAATTAAGAGCGTAAGTGAACCCGTGATAGCCATTGCCGATTCCCGCCGCTTTAAGGTCCGGCCTGTAGTCGCCGGCGCTGACAGTAGCAAGGTATGTAGTACCATCATAGATATCCACGCTCACCGTCGTACTGGGATTCTTTGTGTCCCATGCCCATCCGGCAAGTTGTGTACAGCTCGCCATATCAAGATACCCTGGGTCTGAAGAACTACTGCTGCTGCCTTCAGACACAGACTGCTCTCCGCCACGAACGGCCATTGTATATCCGACGCCTGATTTCGGCATGTTGTAAGCTCCGAAGTCGCAGCTAAAGACTGTCCAGGCCTGTGTGGGGTTGCTCGCATACGAAGAGGAAGTCCAGTAAAATTGAGAGTCCTCGAAGGTTGTGAAGACTACCGGTCCCGTGACGTCGTTCAGGTTAGGCGTGTAAGCGCCGTCGTAGTAAGCGGCGATAGAGAATGTAACGGAGCGTACAGCGAGGCTCAGCATCTCAAAGCGGTTCGGCATCCTCCATTGGCCGGCGGCTGAGCCGTCAGTCAATCCGCACTGACCGCTCGTAAGATTGTTGACCGCTGCTACGGCGTCCGCCCATGACCCCTGAATGCAATTCGCCTGCTTCAGCCAGGTCAAACCTGTCACGGTGTCGGAGAGTGTTCCGTCCCCGTTGTCGATCAACCTCGGGCTGGTTGGAGGCCTGGAATTAACCAAGCTGGAGCTGTCTCCGGGAACTGGCTGATCCACACAAACATTGGGGTCCCCGGCCATGCAAACATACGACCCCTCGCAAAACGGGCAGGTATGGTATGAGTCGTCCCCTGTGGTCCAAACATAGTACTCACCGGTTGCCTGAAGATTGACCGCGCCGGCAGGTCCGGACTTCACCGCCCACAGCGAATTCAGGGAGGACGCTTTGACGTTGCTGTTGCCGTCGTCTATCCATCGTCCGTCCGTAAACTGGATGGCAAATGCCTCCGGCCCCCCGCCGTTGGTATTTCCAAAATTGTAAGAAGTGTCTGCCATATAGGTTGACGACGACCAGTAGACATTGGCGAGGTTGACATTGGTAAAAGGGCTCCCGCTCGAAACAGACGGATTGCTTTGCGAAATGTCCACAATGCTTTCGAGTTCGTTAGCGTTCGGCATCCTCCATTGACCGGCGGTTGAGCCGTCAGTCAACCCGCATTGGCCGCTCGCAAGATTGTTGGCGTCAATCAGCGCATTATACCAGTTGCTCGGGGCGAAACATCCTGCGTTCTTCATCCAGATCAGACCGGTCAGGCCGTCTGTCACTGTGCCGTCCTTATTGTCGGTAAACCGCCCTCCCGGCCAAGCAACCCCCTTGTTTGCGGAGGCATCGTCGCCGCTCTCATAACTTATTGTCTGTCCCGTTCTCGGAAGGCTGACGACTTTATCACCAGGCCGGTACGTGGTGAAGTCAGCGCCGCTCACCGGAGTTGTCGGTACGCTCTTAAAGTGAATGACGGTCCTGTCAAGGCCATTGTAACCGGCTTCGATTATATCGCAGGAGGCTCCGCAGCTAAGGGACGGATAAAAACCGAATCCTGCCTTGTCCGGAAAGATTTGATAATCGCTGCCACCCAATGTCGTGAACGAATATGTGCCGTTTGCCCCGGTGGTTGTTGTTATCCCGTTGTTGCAGTTTGTATCGTAAGCCGTGATCGTAACCCCGGATATGGGCACGCCCCGCAAGTCGGCTGCAATACCTGAAACAACACGAGTGGACGGGGCCCCCTTGGAGAGTGCTGCAAAATTCTGACCGGTTAAATTGGATCCATTTACAGTCACAGTACTGACTACAGGGCTAAAGTCATAACACGCCGAGCTAACGGTAACCCGGTAAGCGCCGTTGGCCACACCTGTGAAGACATAATTGCCGTTGCTGTCTGTAGTGGTTGTAACGTAATTTGTGGTCGGTGTTGTGCTTGGCACGCTGTAAGTAACAGGAAAGCCCGACATAGGCACTCTATTGTTTGTTACGGTCCCTGATATGGAATAAGTTGCACCGAATCCGTATCCTGCGGTAAATAGCAAAATAAAAAATGCCACCAGCACGATAAAAATCTTCGTCGCTCTCATTTGGCCTCCCATTTACAGATTGCTATCAGCATCCCCTAAAAAATATGCAAGCTTCATGCTAAGTTCATTACTGCTTGATTTTAATTGATTATCAATAACTCCATTTTCTCTATACAATATAGTAATTGTAATTTTTGTCAGTTACTATGACAAAAATTGCCACCCTCACAAAAAGTAATGCTGTTTTGAATCCGATGAAGACGTTCCGCCCGAGGTAGAACGGAAGTCTATTCTGAAACAGTTCGGACAGTATTTTATTACCGTTTTTTTTTGTAAACCAGCTTCCTATGTCTGATCCTTAAAACCTTCATAAGTTGAGCTTCCATATCGACTACGTAAATAACACGATAATCCCCGTAACGATATTTCCACTGCCCGGAGAATTGCCCTTCCAATGACTTCCCGATATTAACCGGATCCTGGACAAGATATGTTTTTATCCGGTCAATGATTTTCCGGGCGAGCTCTTTATCGAGCGTCTTAAGGTCATCTTCTATTCCTTCATGCCACTCGACCTTATAAGCCAAGCCGTTTCTCAAGTGCTTGCGTGCTCAAATATTTGGCGTTTTTGTCATTCAGCCGCTCTAATGCGAGAAATGCGTCTTCATGTTCCTCGAGATATTCAATCAACGCTTCCCGCATGTAGTAGCTCTTTGGCCGGTGAGTTTTTTCCGCGAGATTGTTCAGTCGATTCTCTAACTCTGCAGGCAATTTTAATGTCAACATGGTTGCCCCCTTATTACTAGTATTACTTATAATACCGCTTTCACACCTATTTTTTCAAACTGTCCCGCTTATGCTATAGTCTTGTTATAGTTAAAGGAGTATCCATCGAGTGTATTAATTAAGTTGAGTCAGAGGTTTCAATTCATGATAGATCGGTTACTCAAAAGATAGGGGGTGACAAGAATGGATGAAGCAAAGCTTTGGTGGACAATTGTTGTAGCCATAGTCAGCGCGGGATGGATAATGGCGACATTCATTCGGGACCGCAGGTCGCAGTCAGTTGAACGTACCAGCGCAATCGTGAATCGTTTACTGGAAGGCGATAAGCTAATCATAGACCATCCAGATATTCAGAAGTACCTTTCTCAAAATGCCGCGCGAGAAGAGAAATATTTTCGCGATCAAGCAGTCTTAGAGGAAGACGTTTTCTACAAAACCAAAACATACGTCTATAGGCAGTTGAACGCGTTTGATGAAATATTATCTATCTCATCCGAAACAGGCGGAAGCTGGTCATTTCTGAAACCACCAGCCTTGATTGAAATATCGGATTGGGACACATATATCAAGGTGGAATTGCGCCACCCGCTCTATCGCTCAATATTAAACTGCGAGAAAGAGATATTTGGCGCGTCACTGCGCGATTTCTGGGATAAGAATAAAAAGGATATAGAATCGAAGCAAGCTGATCCGTTCATCTGGTAATACAAACTTTTCACCGGAGGGATTATCGTGAAAGCAAAGTTTTTTATTCTTGTCGCCGTTCTTGTGCTTCTGGTGGTTTTCTGTCCCTTTGCACAGGCAACCGACTACGAAGATGCCATCAAGCAGTGGCACTCATACGAGGATGTGGCAAAGTGGATGCAGGAGAACTTCACCTTCATCGAGTTTAATCATAGAATGACATCAGGAGTGCAGATGCCCGAGGAGACATTCATGATGAAACGAGGGTACTGTAAGGACGGGGCGACTTTCGCAATCGATGCGCTAAACAGGATTAACCCCGATTACGACGCCAAAATGTTGTACATTCTCAAGGGACATTATGTGACATTGTTCAAGATGAACAGCAAGCTATACATCATGGACTTCGCTTCGGGGTATTTGTTTGCCTCTATCAGAGGTGTCCACGGCCCTTTCGACTCAATGAAGGAGTTAAAGGAATACCTAAGAAAGATGGGCATTAACAGTTCTGTGTATGTTCAAGGGAAAGAAGAGTAAGGAATGTCTACGAGTGAGCAAAGGGAGAAAGCTCAGAAAACAAGCCAACTGTGGCAGTGAAGAGCACCCCTTAGTGCCAGACCTTACAAAAGTTGAGCCCCTTGTTCTGCCAGCTTGGACCTTACGCTTGATTTCAGATTTATAAAACAGAAGTTTTCCTCGTTGATGAACCGGCTTATCAGATATGCAAGGCCATTGCTTGCCTTGTCAAGATAAGGAGTGTCAATTTGATTGAGGTCGCCGGTAAAAACTATTTTTGTTCCCTCGCCGCAGCGTGTGACAATAGTTTTGACATCGATAGGCCTCAGGTTTTGCGCTTCATCGATGATGAAATAACGCTTGGGCAGGCTGCGGCCTCTTATGTACGTCAGCGGTTCCACCTGCAAAAGGTCTGCATCTATAAGATATTGATAGCTTCTTATTGATGAGGCATTGGTCCTGTCTTTTATCATTCCCTTCGGCGTGTTGACGATGACCTCCAGGTTATCGAAAATCGGCTGCATCCACGGCGTCAGCTTCTCCTCGATATCTCCAGGCAGGTAGCCGAGGTCATTGCCCATAGGGACAATCGGCCTTGAAACGATCACCTGTTCATAAAGCGCGGATTTCCTCGTGATCTGGGATGTCTGATGAAGCCCGGCCGCAAGCGCGAAAAGGGTCTTGCCTGTGCCTGCATTTCCTATAAGCGCTACTATTTCTATCGAAGGATCCACAAGCGCATCTACGGCGCACTCCTGCTCAAGGTTTCGCGGCGCTATCCCCATCAACTCCTTTGCCCGCTTCACAACTTTAAGCCTGTCTTTCCCTGTCAGTTTATACAAGCTGCTTTCAGACAATAAATAGCGTTGGGAAAAGATTCCATTGGTGCTATCGCCATTTGTAAGTACCTTGCCGTACTGCTGGAACAGTGAGGTCTTATCATTCTTATAGTCTTCGACAGGAATTCCCAGTGATTCGGCCTTTATTCTTACCGCAGTATCTTTTGAAACCAGTATTACGGGAAGTGCATTCCCATCTTCATCCCTGGGCTCTTTTTTTGTGATAGTCAGAGCAGTCTTTATGATCTGGTTGTCTTCTGTCCCATTGTCAAGGAATTTTGGCGATGAGTTGTTTTCCGGCAGGCATACCGTCATGGTGCCGCCTGATTCCATGGTCACCCCTGATGAAAGAGAACCCTTTTCTCTTAATTCGTCAACTATCCGCAGGGCCTGTCGGGCGGAAGCAGCGATCTCTCCCCGTCCCTTTTTCAGGCTGTCCAGTTCCTCAATTACGACAAAAGGTATGGTAATATCATTGTTGTCGAATTTATAGATTGAGTTGGGGTCATGGATCAGGACATTTGTGTCCAGCACAAAAATTTTTTTCATCTGCTGCCCTCCCAGGGTATATAAGTTATCGGCAATGGCAAAGTGTTGAAAGTGACGATACGGGACTGGATAAGTTTGCAAGGGGTTTTTACGATTAGAATGCCACAGTTATTACATTCCATCTTCATTTATATTATTGCATAAATTATGTTACAAAAGTATTAAATTTTTAATAAGACAGGTAATGGGTTATAGGTAATAGGTAATAGGTTATCGATTTGGAATCTTCTTCTATTTGTTTTCCTTTGCCTATCACCCATTACCTATGACCTATCACCTGTGGTTAGCGGACAGTCATCGCAGCGGGGCTTGGGCTTGCAGTAGTCTTTTCCAACCATTACAAGAAGGGCATGGTATTCATTGAAGAGTTTTGTGTCTTCGTCCAGCACCTCATGGAAAAGCTGCTGGTATTCATCGTAAGATGCGCTATAGTCAAAAATGCCGTGCCTGGACAGGACCCGTTTTGTATAGGCATCAATAACGAACACAGGTTTGCCGAGGGCATAGAGGAGAATTGAATCGGCTGTTTCGGGACCGATACCATGCACATTCAGGAGTTCCTGCCTTAGTGAGGTCATGTCGCCTTTTCCCATAATTTTCATGCTGCCGCCATATTTTGCCAATATTAAAGCGAGGAATGCCTTGAGCCTCCCGGCCTTTATATTGAAGTACCCGGACGGTCTTATAAGAAAGGCAAGCTCTGCTGCCGGCATCCTGTGCAGTGCAAGGGCACTGAGCACGTGAGCAGCTTTAAGATTTGCGATTGCCTTTTCAACATTGGACCAATTGGTGTTCTGGGTGAGAATTGCTCCTACGGCAACTTCAAATGGGCTATCTCCAGGCCACCAATGCTGGGGGCCGTAAAATGCATAGAGCTTATTATAGATTTCCAGAAGAGGCTTTTTCTTTTTTGGACGAAACGTTCTCATAATCCCCGTAGGGAGGGTTGGAAGATCAGAGGGCTGGAGGGTTGGCGCTTTTAACGTCTAACCTCCAACCTTCTAACCTTCTAACCCTCCTATCATACTTTCTTGGTCATTTTGTACACAAAAGCGAGCACTTCGGCGACTGCCTTGTACAGATCGGGTGGTATCTCCTGGTAGAGGTCAAGCGCGGAGAGCACCTCTATAAGCTGCGGATCGTCCTTTAAAGGAATATTATGTTCTTTTGCGATGGAGAGTATTTTTTCTGCAATGTATCCCGTTCCCTTTGCAACGACCCTCGGGGCGGTGTCGTGTTCAGGTATGTACCGCAATGCTGCCGCTTTTTTACGTTTGTCCATTATGACGAACTCTCAAAAAGTCAGAATTAGACGGTTTTGTAAAAAGTTCATAGGCAAGGCGCGCAAATACTGAGGAATGAGGCGTACTTTCTGTACGCCGCAGTGACGAAGTGTGCAGCGCAACGCAGCATATGAACTTTTTACGAGACCGTCCATTATGTTTTAATGCTTATTATTCTATCAGAAGACCCAAGTTTATCGAGCTGCTCCATGGTAGTGTCGGCTTGATCGAGGACATGGGCTGTCTTGAGGCTCAACCCTTTTTCTACGAACGAAGATTTAAGCTCGTCCATATTGGCGTGAATCAGAGAGTGGGATTCCGGCCTGTCAGCCTTGAAAGAGACAAAAAAATCCTTGTTATTCATGAGGACCAGTATGGAGAGCGACCCGAAACCTGCCAGATCCAGATTTATTCTGCACGAGGACGTTGTGCCCCCCGCAGCGCCTTCGCGTCCCTTCTTGAACGCAACATCTCCGTCCCTTAATTCTTTCCAGTTCACAGGCAGAAAGGTATAGAAGGAGTCGGTGGTTTTGGAAAGCGCCTGAAATGTTTCAACATCCTTCAGGAGACCTTCAATCTTGCCTTGCAGGGTTTTTAAAGCAGCAGCACTGTCGACTGTTTCCCTTACCGCAACAGGGGCTTTTGGATCTTGCGCCTCCCGGGTGTTTTCAAGGGGAACAGAAACGCGCTGTTTCAATTCCAGAAGCACTGCTTTCAGGTCATTCTTGAGAGCAGGGAGAAGAGAAGGCTGAGCATGTTCCGGCTTATCAATTTTTTGAGCTGCTGCGTCATTCTTGAGAGCAGGGAGAGGAGACTGCTGTGTCTGCCCTGGTTTCTCATCACCTGGAGTTTCAGTGTCTGGTTGAGCTGTTATCAATTCGCTGCCGGAAGGCGCCGCGCCCTGCTGCAAATCCTGACTCGCGGCAGGCCCCGCTGTTTCATTTTCCACCTCAGAAGCATCGAACAGCATTGAAAAAGCAGCAGATTTAAGTTTTGCTTCGAGAACAACGCCACTATTCAGAAGGGCATTTTTAAGGGGTCCGGCAAGGAGCTTTTCCATATTGAGCATTATATCGGACTTGAAATTCCCGGGAGCAGAGGAGTTTTTCAGAGTATCGGAAAGCTGACTCATTACTGTCTCAAGCCGGGATTGAATGCTCTGACCAGTTGATCTGAGGCTTGTCTGAAGCAGATCCTGCAGTTGTGTTTTTATCTCTTTTGGCAATGCATTAATATCGGCCGGCAGCGCTTTTAAAAGGCTTTCGACTTTGTCGAGGGGGAAACTATTTCCACCGCTCGCAGGCGGGGACCCACCACCCTTTGCAAGAGTTGAGGCAATGTTTTGGTTTTCGGAAGGGGAGGTCCCGCTTTGCCCTGACAGACTATCCGACAACTCCTGAATGAGTCCGGCAAGAGTCTGCCCTTCAGGGGTAGTCATGAAATTTTTGAGTTCCGATGTGTCCCCTGAACTGTCCTCATAGCCAAGAAACTGGAGCTTCAGTTCATTGCCGGAAGACTGGGAATCGGACACTTTAAAGAAAGCTGTCTCTCCCTGTTGCAAAGGCACCTGAGTTTTGGCCGTAATGAGTTGATCTTTTATTTTGAGCAGCGCATCTCCCGATGGCAGGATATTTACAACTTCCGCTTTTATCATTTCCCCTGCCGCGAGCAGCACAGACTTGCCCATGGCCTTATCAATTGTAAGGTTCCCGTCGACGAGACCTGTAATCTTGAAATTAATCATCGCGCGTTCTATTATTATATCACTAATAGAACAGCTAAAAAGAAGGTAGAGGTTGAGAGTGAGACAGGTAAAGAAAGGAAAGAATTTTTATCTCCTTTGCTTTTCTCTACCTTAACCTCTACCTTAACCTGTTTTTTTAAGGAGACTATATGCTTGATACGCGCTTTGTAAGGGAGAACTTTGAAACATTAAAAAAGGCTTTGGAAAAAAGGGCGTATGATATCGACCTTTCAGGTTTCCTTGTCATTGAAGAGGAAAGGCTTAGATTGCTGAGGGAATCAGAAGAACTTAGAAATAAGAGGAATACTGTATCAGAAGAGATTGGAAGATTGAAGAGGCAAAAGCAGGATGCGGACCACCTTGTTTCTGAAATGAAAGGCGTTTCTGAAAAAATTAAGGAGATTGACGAGGTACTTAAAGGCATTGAGGAGAAAACAGGGCTGTTTCTGCTTAACATCCCCAATATCCCCCACAATTCTGTTCCCGTGGGCCGGGACGAGACAGGAAATGTGGAAATTAAAAAATGGGGAGAGCCGAAGGTGTTTGACTTTGTGCCTCTGAACCACTGGGACATTGCCGAGACGCTTGGCATCATCGATTTTGAGCGGGGCGCCAAGATTGCCGGAGCACGGTTTTCATTAATGAGGGGGGCGGGCGCCCGTCTTGAAAGGGCCCTGATGAATTTTATGCTTCATTTAAATACCGAGAAGGGTTATATGGAGATCTTCCCGCCGCTTCTTGTAAACAGGGAAAGCATGACCGGGACAGGACAACTGCCGAAGTTTGAGGCGGAACTGTTCAGGACTGTTGACCCGGAGTTCTACCTTATCCCTACTGCCGAAGTACCTGTGACCAACATACATAGGGATGAAATTTTGAGGGAAGACCAGCTCCCCATCTATTATACTGCCCATACCCCCTGCTTCAGGCGAGAGGCCGGCTCATACGGCAAAGATGTGCGTGGACTCATACGGCAGCACCAGTTTAATAAAGTTGAACTGGTGAAATTCGTAAAGCCTGAAAACTCCTATGACGAACTCGAAAAACTGACGGCTGACGCGGAGGACATATTGCAGAAACTGGGTCTCCCATACCGTGTTATAGTTCTTTGCACGGGAGATATGGGATTTTCATCAGCCAAGACATATGACATAGAGGTGTGGCTGCCCGGCCAGAACAGGTACCGCGAGATCTCTTCCTGCTCAAATTTCGAGGATTTTCAGGCGCGGAGGGCAAACATCAGGTTTAAAAGAGAGGCTAAAAAGGGAACAGAATTCGTCCATACCCTAAATGGATCCAGCCTGGCGATCGGCAGGACGCTTGTTGCCATTCTCGAAAATTATCAACAAAAGGACGGCACGGTGGAAGTGCCCGAGGCGCTGAGGCACTACATGGGGACGGATGCTATACGATAAAGAGTGAAAGGTAAAGGACACTATAGGCACAAAAATAAGGTTTTTGCAGAATCTGCTATTTGTCTTCATTTCCCCATATCCTGTCGTAATATTCAGGATATAGTTTTTTCCCGCAATCGGGACAGATGCCGTGAGTGAACCTGGCATCGGAATGCTCGCTGAAATATGTTTCAACCTGTTTCCAGTAGCCCTTGTCATCGCGTATTTTTTTACATGAGGCACATATCGGCAATAAGCCGCTAAGTAATTTGACTTTGGCAAGGGATTCCTGAAGCTCGCGGATAAGACGTTCCTTTTCGTTTTCCAACTGTTTGCGTTTAATGGAATATCGAATAGCCTTTTCCAGCAGGGTGCCGTCTGTCTGACCCTTTATCAAATAGTCCTGCGCGCCTGCCTGAACAGCCTGTACCCCGAGCTGTTCATCAGATAGCCCGGTAAATACAATAACAGGCAAGTGCGGAAACCTATCGCAGAGGCTTTTGACACTGGCGATCCCCTGGCTGTCAGGAAGTCCGAGGTCAAGCAGGACAATATCGATCTTGCCGGCATCCATTCTGGTAAACCCTTTTGCAAGACTGTCGGCATATTCAAGGACAATGTCATTTGTCCTCTCCGAGAGCATATCGCGTATCAGATAGACATCGGCCGGGTTGTCCTCAACCATTAAAAGTGTCACTTCTTTACTGCTGTTCATGCCCTATTCTCGCCCATTTCATTTATTATGTCTCCTTTTTTGGGCAGAGTAAAGAAAAATGTGGCTCCTTGTTCCACAGCGCCTTCGGCCCAGACTCTTCCGCCATGGCGGCTGATAATGCGTTGCACATTCGCAAGTCCGATACCGGTGCCTTCAAATTCTTCCTGGCTATGGAGACGCTGGAATACGCCGAAGAGCTTATTCTCAAGTTTCATATCAAAGCCTACTCCATTGTCAGCTATGGAACAAGTGAATTTATCTCCCTCGTCTTTGCATCCTATCCTGATTTCAGCCTCGGGGCGGGTACTTGTGAACTTGACCGCATTGGAGAGGAGATTGACCATCACAAGTCTCAATAAGGACTTGTCGCCGAAGACATCAGGAAGTTCGTCGATCTCCCATATAATCTTCCTTCCCTTCAGCTCTTCCTGAATTTCCTTCACCACTGCTCTTACAAGGGCATGTAAATTGACCTTTGTCTGCTGTATCTGCCCATGCCCAAGGCGCGAAAAGTTCAGGATATCATCGATAAGCATGTCCATTTTTTTTGCGGCGCCGGATATCATGTTCATATAATCGTTGGCTATGGCATCAGGGTAGTCCCGGAGCTTTTTTTTCAGCAGTCCCACAAAGCCCGACATGTGCCGGAGGGGAGCGCGGAGATCATGAGAGACGGAATAGCTGAATCTCTCCAGTTCCCGATTCACAGCAGTCAACGCGGCTGTGCGCTCCTCTACTAAACCCTCCAGGTGAACGAGAGAAATTTTACGCGAGTATGTTGCTCCAATAAGACCGGCGACTGCCAAATAGAGGTCGAGGGTTTCATTCTCCAGATGGGAGGACGAAAGGCGCCCCACAAGCATCACTGCGATTACATGATTTTCATGAAGTATGGGGAAGAAGGCTGCAGCGGCCGGATCATGTGCCGGATCATGAGATTGAATGGAAATAAACGTGAGAAAGCTGCTCTCAAAAACATCGCCCGCAGCCGCGATCAGTTCCTTTTCAGGGAGCTCCGCCGAGGCGCCTTTACCTGAAAAGGCCCAGTGGTCGATCTCAATTACTCCGTCGGTATTGTGTCTTCCAAAGGCGACAAAGTCAGGCCCGAAAAACTTGACCAGGACCTTTCCCGCCTCCTCCCAGATGTCTTGTCCGGATGTAAGGCCGGCTAAATATTGCGCGGCATTTATAAACGCCTTCAACTGTTGTTTATCAGAAAACGATTCAGTCATGGCCTATATTCTCACCAGTAGGTTTTAGATATAGATTTTCGAGGAAAAGCGTTTCGAACTCTGCAACGGTGGATAAATTTACAAAGGCTGCGTGACTCCGGACTTCCTGCATCAGCTCTTCAGCCTCGGGCGAAAGGAGCAAGGCTTCGCATCCGGAGAGTGCCGTGTTGCCCGAAGCTTCTATAAACAGCCCGGGGATTGCCGGCAGAAGCCCGATCTCCTGGGCATTGGCTATATCGATATATTGGCCGAAAACTCCGCCAATGCAAATACGCCTCAACTCACGATATTCCATGCCCGCTTTTGTAAGAAGGACCTTAACTGCCACTCCGATGGCGGCTTTTGCGCGTTGAAAAAGGTTGATGTCCCTCTTGGTCAGGACAATCTCCTGATTGTCGCGCCGAAGCGGAAACCCATACTCCGGAACGGACGGTGAGAATTGTCCTTTATTGTTCAGTGTCCTGTTTCTGACAAGGCATGCAAGCAGGTCGACCATGCCGGATCCGCACAACCCTCTGGGTCCGCCGTCGGCAACAACGTCTAACGCAAGCTCTCCTGCAGCTTCCGAAGGATAGACACGGTAAATAGCACCCGGCTCTGCCGGCATTCCGCAGCTCATGCCGCACCCCTCAAAAGCGGGGCCTCCGGCTGCAGATGTCACCCACAGCTTATTCCCGTCCCAAAGTGCTACTTCTGAATTGGTCCCGAAATCGACCAGCAGGGCTCCCCGACTGTCTTGGATCAGGTGAGTTGCTATGACGCCGCAGAGAAGATCGGAACCGACAAAGCCTGCCAGGGGAGCAATGATGTTGATAGCCGCTTCAGGGCTGATACCCCAGTCCTCACCCCAGGAGGCTGTTTCCAGAGGGAGGCATTCAATAGTTTCACTCCAGTAGCGCGGCTGCAACAAAAGCTGATAGTTTTGCCGCGACAACAGGGACAGCATTGCGGTGTTTCCCACCAAAACAACACGCTCAACCCTTCTCAGGTCGATTCCTTCCCGGGTTCCGATATCGCGCAAGCCCTCACCTATTGCCTGAATCACCTGCCGGCTGAACTTTTCACCCTGTTCTTCTGTTTGCGCCGATATCAGGCGTGTAAGGACATCGGAGCCGCAGTCTGATTGGGGATTAAGACCGCGGCGCCCTGCCAACCGGCAGCACGCGTGAAGATCAAGCAAAGAAATCGAAATGTGGGTAGTTCCAATATCTACACTAACGCCGAGGGAATGGTCTGTTTCCGGGTGGAGCGCTTGTGCCGTGATCGGGATGCATGCTTTGACCCCTCCCTGCTGGTCAAGGCTGCGCCATACTGATTGGGGTGCGGGGCTGAGTATCTCTATTTGCAGATCCCGTTCAGCTTTAACCTGGCAGGCGAGCCGCACTCTTTGAGAAACCAACCCGGAGCCGAGGTTTACAAGCTCATTCACCGACGGTCCCCCGGCATTGCCGGCCACTATTCTGATGCGGCACAGGCCGCAGGCTCCCGCGCCGTCACATCCGGAGCGGACCCGAAGGTCAGTCTCATCGAGGATATCACGGACGGAACGACCGGCTGTGAATGGTATGTGCCGATCTTTATTTGCCTGCTTAATGGTGAGTATAGGCATTAAATCACCGCCTGGTTTGTGGAGCCCGGACCATGGCGGCCACATTCTCAGATTTGGCTTCCAGCGGGATTTCACATCCGGAAGAGAGTATAAGACCGCCGCGCGAACTGAAAAGTTCCAGCAACCTGGCCGACTCCCCGTCAATATCGTTTGGCGTTGCTTCAACAAAGGAAAGTGGTTTTATATTTCCGTCGAGACAGGTCTTGGGCAGAATCTGCTGTGCACGAAGCGGATCGGTGCAGTAATCGAAATTTGCAATGTCCACTCCGGCCTCAGGATAAAAAGGATATATTGTTTCAGCCGGACCGGCGATATGAAGCCAGTTGGCAAACGATCCCCCGGCCTTCAATGCAGAAAAAAGCCTTTTGGTGCGAGGCAGCACGAACTCACGGAAAAACTGGGGAGGGATGACAGCCGGAGAGGATGAAGGATCGAATACCATCGGCAGGTGCGCCCCTGCTTCGAGCTGCGCCAGACCGAACGTAATACCAACTTCCAGGGCAAAGTCGAGAACTCCGGCAAACAGATCAGATTCATCTACGGCAAGGAATAGAGTCTTCTCCGCCCCCATCAATTGCATCGCCAGAGTCATCGGCCCCAATACGCAGCCGACAATCAGGGCCTCATCACGCAGTTCACGGCGCAGGATCCGCGCAGCCTTGAGCAGTTCAGGCATGCGACCTCTCTTCCCGGGATCCGGCACAGCGAGCTTGATCACTTCCCGGGCATCCGCAATCGCATACTGTTCAACAGAGGGGTATATATCAGGGCGGTAGGTCAGTCTTGAACCAACTGCTTCGGTCTCCACGCCGGCATCCATAAACGCGAATACGGCATCGTAGCCATAATGAGACAAGGCCTGCAACTGGCAGCGCGCCAACAGCTCGCCGTCTCTGACATAATCTCCCAGAGGCACATCATTAAGGACAGCCGCGTGACCGAAAACCTGGGCAATTACCGGCACACGGTCAGGTTTTTCAAAACGCAACGCCGCCTGAATTCGTTCCAGGCTGTTCACTTTATTTCCTCGTGTGGAAATTCGAGGCAGCGAATGCCGTCAAAAACGGAATCTGCCACATAATCCACATTGAGACTATCCGCAGTCGCCTGCTTCAAGGCTGCTCCTCCAGCCACGACCGTAACCTTTGTCAGGCCGCGCGTTCGCACCAAAGGGACGACCTGCCTCACCAAAGGAATTATGCTGGTTATAAGGCCGCTTATAGCAATTATCGCCGCCCGCTCCCGTACGGCTGTATCAACCAGTTTCTCCACCGGACAGTCTTTGCCGCAATCAACGACCCTGTATCCCCTGGCACTCATGATAGTCTTGACAATATTTTTACCCAGGTCATGAACATCGCCTTCGAGACTGGCAATTACGACGGTTCCCCGTGTGGCTGAAGGGGGTGAATCAGGATAAAGTGTCTTGATAACTCCCATCACCGCCCGACCGACAAGCATTATTTCCAGCAGGTTGAACTGTTCCAGAGTGCATTTTGTGTCGAGCAGCCCCATAGCTTTCTCAATGCCTTCGTTAATGATGACATTGTTATCAACACCGGCATTTCGCAGGATTGTGACTTCGGCAACAGCGCGTGCCTGATCACCCTCCAGCAATGCTTCAACAAGTTGATCCAGGGATTGGTTATTCATAGATAAACCGAATATTTTTTATTATAACGGCATTTTTCAAAAGATTCCAGCATAGTCAAAAGCTATCTGTAACTATCTGTAACAGTTATTTAATACGCGGACCCGGAGAGCTTATCAACATACTAAAGAGTTCATAAGTAAGACCACATGTGCGTCATTCCCGTGCCTAAGGCACCTACTGTTGGCGAAGGCGGGAATCCAGAAGGCCAAGGCACTGGATGCCCGATTAAGAACTTCGGGCATGACAGATTACGATATACGTGCCTTAGGGTATTGAGGTATACTTACAACTATGGTAAGGGTGGCGGTAATTGACGGGCAGGGCGGAGGTATCGGAAGCCTCATAATCAGGCGATTAAAAGAAGAACTGGGAGACAAAATCGAGATTTTAGCCCTCGGCACCAACTCCACCGCGACCACGGCAATGATTAAGGCGCGGGCCAATAAGGGCGCTACCGGGGAAAATGCGATACAATGGAATGCCGGCAGGGTTGATATTATCACCGGACCGCTCAGCATAATGCTGGCAAATGGCATGATGGGGGAACTTACAGCTAAAATGGCGGAGGCAATAGCATCTTCTTCCTCTAAAAAAATCCTGCTCCCTCTTAACCAGGAAGATATAGAAGTGCTCGGCGTGACAAAAGAGCCGCTTCCTCACTTGATAGAAAAACTCGTTGAACGTATAAAGGAGGTTGCCCATGTGTGAGGCGAACGCATATGTTTACAAAGACGGCATGGAAAGTCTTTATCTGGAGAACGTGGATGTCCTGATACCGGAGAGTACCACTGTTTTCCTCAGGAACCTTTTCGGTGAGCAGAAAACATTTGAGGGATATGTAAAAGAAATATCGCTGCTCAAGCATAAGATACTGCTTGAAGAAAAAAGAGGGTGAAATAAACCACAGAGTTCACAGAGCAATCCTTGTTTATGTAAAGACCTCATTAAGTCTTTTTGAGTGCGCGGAGTATTTCTCTGTGTTCTGGCTTAAAGCCCCTACTGATGGCTGTGGTTAATTTTTCATAATGAGATGTTTATGATCAGAAAATCCCTGTTATTGAAAATTTTTGATGCCGCCAATATGCAGCGGTGGAACGACAAGATACGCCCTGTCGAGCTTAGAGAGCTGGACAAGCAGGCCCACAAGATGATGCTGGCGTATTTTTTGGGAAAATTTGAGGAGGAACAGGAGGGATTTGACTGGATAGAGATTATAGAGGGAGGAATCTTCGAATTTTTGCAGCGCCTTGTTATTACCGATCTGAAACCTCAGATTTTTTATAAAATAAAAGAAGACAGGGCTAAATACGCGGAGCTGAATGCATGGGTTTATGATAAACTGAAACCTGTCATTTCGCCACTCGGAGACGCCTTCTGCAATAAATTCAGGGACTACTTTGCTGATTGTCCCGATACGCTGAACCGAAAGATTTTAAGGGCAGCCCATTTTTACGCTACAAAATGGGAGTTCGACATTATCGAGCGGATAAACCCCTCAGGTTTTGAAATCCCGCAGATCAAAAGTAACCTGCAGACCGAGCAGGAAAAATATTACGCCCTCAGGGGAATACAGCAACTCGCCATGTATTCGCAATACAGAAACTTCATTGACCTGTGCGGCCAACTGAGATTCCAATTGCGATGGAGCCATATCCACAGGGTCCCCAAAACGTCCGTGATAGGCCATATGCTCATCGTTGCTGTGCTGTCTTACCTGTTCTCGCGTGGGATCTCAGCTTGCAGAAGGCGCTGCATCAACAATTATTTTACCGGCCTGTTCCATGACCTGCCGGAGGTGCTGACCCGCGACATTATTTCTCCTGTGAAAAGGTCTGTTGGGGGCCTGGAGGATCTCATAAAGGAATATGAGAAGGAGCAGATGGAAAAAGAGGTGTATGCCCTGATTCCTGAATCGTGGCATCAGGAAATGAGGATGTTTACCGAGAATGAATTTTCGAGTTTTGCAGTGATAAATGGCAAAATCGAGGCCATGACTTCCGGAAAAATCAGCGAAGAATTTAACAGTGATGAATACAATCCGAGGGATGGGGAGCTTATCAAGGCAACAGATGACCTGGCGGCTTTTGTCGAGGCATACCTGGGTCTGAAAAACGGCATACAGTCAAGTGAATTGGAGGAGTCAAAAAATTACCTGAAGGTCAAATATAAAGGTTCATTTATAGCCGGAATAAAATTCAGCGAAATTTATGCGGACTTTGAATAACAACAGGTCATAGGCAATAGGTTATGGGTAATGGGAAAGACTTAATGCAATTAAATGCTTAATTTAACCTATGACCCATAACCTATTACCAATCACCTGGCGGCTTATAGAATCCGGCCGCGGTGATGCGGCTTATAATATGGCCCTTGATGAGGCGATTGCCGCTGCTGTTCGCAGAGGCGACTCGCCTCCAACACTGAGGCTTTACGGCTGGTGTCAGCCTTCGGTCAGCCTTGGGTCCTTTCAGAAAATCACAGATATTGATAGAAGCTATTGCGCTGCTCATGATGTGCATGTTGTGAGAAGGCCCACCGGGGGCAGGGGCATTCTCCACGGCGAGGAGCTGACCTATAGTTTCTCGGCAAGAAACGAGGGTTTATTTTCTCTGGGTCTTCTCGATGCTTACAGGAAAATCAGCTCTGCATTTTCTCTCGGGCTGCAACGGCTGGGACTCTCCGTTAAGATCCAAACCCGGCGGGAGAGGGGGACCAATCTTGCGAGGAGCCCGCTTTGTTTTCAATCAACATCCTACGGGGAACTTACCATCAACGGGAAGAAGCTGATAGGCTCTGCCCAGAAACGATGGTCGGAAGGTTTCTTACAGCAGGGTTCGATACCTTTCATTGTAGATCATACAGCTCTTGCCGCGGTATTTAATAATAAAGGGCGCGTCCCGCCTGAGGCGGACGGGGCCCGCCTCGTAGGAGAGGATATCGCGGGCTTAACGGATCTGGTCCATGATTTCAGTCCTTCAGTGTTCCGGGTGTATATAAAGGAGTCTTTTGAAATTCTGTTCAGTGTCAGTTTGCTTGAGTCTCTTCCGACTGATCAGGAGTCGGCGGAGGCCCATCATCTGTGTGCCCGGAAATATCGGCAATCCCTGTGGACGAATGGGACGCTGCGGACGGAGCACCTTTGTAATAATGGAATACAGAGGCCAGCATAACAAGACTTAAATAACCCTGGATCATATATGTAAGCAACTGGTAGGGCAGCGAAATCAGCGGTCCTATGACAGGAATGAAGGTCAGGGGAGCTCCTATCAGAATAACGACAAATCCGATTACCGTATATTCCAGTAGTACAACAGTGTAAAAACCTATGGCAGCCGGTTTTGAATAAAGATACCTTACCGTCTCTTTTATCGCTGTTACCGCACTGGACCGGTCAAAGACAAGGTGAGCTATCCCGTATGCTGCTGCTGAGAGCGTAAGCAGAATCAGGGCCATTCCTATTGACGTGAGAACCAGAGAGCAGAAAAAACTGATGAAGAGGCCGAAGGTTGCTTCGTAGCTCCTGGCAATATCTATTATCGTTGACGCTGCCCCGACTAAAATGCCGAGGAAGAAGGCGATAAACAGGAACATGATTCCAATGATGGACGAAAACAGGGACAAAGGCAGAAAAAGCCGCCTTCCCTCGGATAAAAAAGTTTTCAGACTGAATTTAGTGATCTCGTTAAGGGTTGATTTAGCAAGAATCCCGATCGTTCCACCAAGAGCAAAGACCCACGCGACAAGGATAACCGAGAGATAGATAAGAAGGCTGAAAAGTATGATCAGCGCCATGGCAAAGTATTTATTCAGGAGTTCCGCAGATCCACGGAACAAGCTTATCAGATCTTTAAGCCGCAGTATTTCCGTCAGGTCAAGCCCGAACATGATAAAGGCGATGGCTATGGGCACGCCTACAATAATAAAAAAGCTTAAACCGCTCAGTACAAATGCTATAAACTGCACAAAAAGCAACTGCCAGTTTTTATTGACTGTATTTATGCCCGCTTTAATAGCGGCTATATGAGTCACTTTGTTTTTAGCGCCGACAACCCGACGATTGAGATGCCGGATTCTTCTGCCTCCTTAATTAATTTGTCTCTATGAATAATTATACTTCTTTCCGCTTCTACAGCAAGGACGCGCGCCCTGACGTCAACCATTGCCTGCAAGGTGGTCGGACCGATGACCGGCACATCGAGTCTCATGTCCTGCTGGGGCTTGCTTACTTTAACCACGACTGCACCGCCGCCTGCCCATTTCCCTCCTCTGCGTATAGCCTCGTCAGTACCCTCGATGGCCTCCACCGCCATCACCGCCTGTCCTTTTACAACAACGGTCTGTCCAATATCCATTTCACCAATTGACTTTGCAATCCTCCATCCGAACTCGATATCAGCCCATTCCTCTTTTGACGGGGGTTTTTCGGTCAGGTCCCCGGCAGGTGTCGGAAGATGCGGGCTGAAGGATGCTGTGTTTATGATGGTAATCCCATCTTTTGCCAGCTCGTTGGCGAGCGCGTTCAGTATTGAATCGTCGCTCTTATCTTTAAGAGAAAAGAGAAGTTTGATCGCCCTCAGATCAGGTGTGACTTTTGATTTATAAAGGAGTGACTTGGGGACTTTCCCTGCCATAATAGCTTCGGTAACCCCGGAACGTTTAAGTGCATCAATAAGGGAGCCGAGTTTGCCTACATTGATCCATTGTATCTCATCAGAAAGGTCATTGAGCACTGAAGAGGCCAGATTCTCCAGCGCTATGGTAATAACTTTGTAGCCGCGTTCTTTTGCATCTCTTGCTATAATCTCCGGGAGTTCACCGGCCCCGGCAATGATACCTATCTGCATATTCCTCTTTTATTTTTCTCCACAAACTCCACGAGCCTCTCGACCTCTTTTACTCCGGCAAGCTCTGACTGGATCTTTTTAAGAGCGTCCCTCAAGGTCCGTTTCTCTCTGAAGAGGATTTTGTAGGCTTTCTTAAGGTTGTTAATTGTATCGTCCGAAAACCCGTGTCTTTTTAAGCCTATGACATTCAGCCCATAAAGTTTCGCACGGGACCCCGAAGCCATAGTGAAGGGGGGGATATCCTGTCCTATGCCGCTGAATCCACCAACCATTGAATAGGCCCCTATACGGGTAAACTGGTGGATGGCTACAACGCCCCCTATGTTAGCAAAATCCTCTACAACAACATGTCCTCCCAGGTGGGCCGCATTAGCTATTGCAACTGATGAACCGATTTTGCAGTCATGAGCAATATGGACAAAAGCCATCAGGAAGTTTGCATCTCCAATCTCGGTCACCCCATCGCCCCCGACCGAAGCTCTATGTATTGATGCGTACTCTCTGATTACATTCCTCTTGCCGATCTTAACGCCGGTCTTTTCGTTCTTGTATTTAAGGTCCTGCGGCGGCAAGCCGATCGTGGCAAAAGGGTAAATAGTGCAATGCTCGCCGATTTCGGTGTTCCCTTCGATAATCACATTTGAAATAAGCTTGGAGCCCTTTTTGATGGTTACTCCTTCACCTATGATACAAAAGGGGCCGATGGAAACATTGTCGGCAATCTCGGCTTTAGGACTGATAATCGCTGTTTTATGAATTTCTCCGGCCATCTGTCCTCCTAAGCCTCTTTATCAGAAACCATAGCTGTAAACTCAGCCTCTGACGTCAACTTGTCTCCAACAAACGCATTGCCCGAAAACTTCCAAACATTGCCTCTTCTGTGTATGACGTTGACTTCAAGTCTGAGCTGGTCGCCAGGTATAACAATCCTTCTGAACTTGACCTTTTCTATGCTCATAAAATATACCGTTTTCCCCTGAACGCCTGATTGGAAAGCAAGTATTCCAGCCAGCTGTGCCAAGGCCTCAACAATAAGCACGCCGGGCATTACCGGATTGCCGGGGAAATGCCCCTGAAAAAAAGGCTCGTTCATAGAAACATTTTTTATTCCAACTGCTTTGACTCCAGTTTCCATCTCAATTACCCTGTCAACCATCAAAAAAGGATAGCGATGCGGCAGAGTGGCCAGGATTTCCTTAATGTCCATCATTTCTCCTCCACTAAAAAACAGTGAATCGTGAATCGTGAGACGTGAATCGCAAAAAAAATAAAAACAAGGATGTTGTGTTTACGGTTCACGTTTCACGATTCACGGTCTTCCACGTCTTTTATCTTTTTTTCGAGCGTTTCAATTCGTTTCTTCAGTTCAGGCAACCTGGCAAAAAGTGCGGAGGCTTTGAGCCAATCTCTGTGCGGAATCATGGGCGTCCCTCCGTAAACGCCGCGTTTAACTTCTCCCATGACACCCGACTGGGCAGCCACCATTGTTCCAGATTCAATAACTGCATGGTCCGCGACTCCTGCCTGTCCTCCCAGTACTACGCCGTCTCCGATACGGGAACTGCCCCCTATTCCAACCTGGGCTACCAATATAACATTGCTGCCGATCTGAACGTTGTGCCCGATCTGGACGAGATTGTCAATCTTGGTCCCCTTGCCTATAACGGTAGTGCCGGTTGTGGCCCTGTCAATTGCAACTCCGGCGCCGATTTCCACATCATCTTCTATCAGGACCTTCCCAACCTGGGGTATCTTGTTATGTTTTCCTTCCTCAAAAACATATCCGAACCCGTCAGCGCCTATGACGGAATTAGGATGAATAATTACCCTGTTGCCGACAACGGTATTTTCCCTCATGGTCACATTTGGGTATATAGTGCACTCTTCACCGATAATGCAAGCCTCACCAATAAATACCCCGGGAAAGATTACGGACCCCGTGCCGATTCTTACCTTGTCCGAAATATAGGCGAAATCGTAAATAGTAGTATCTGCCGCTATCTCAGCCTCTGCAGAAATAAATGCATTTTTGCTGATCCCTCTGTGCTGTACGCGCCTGCTGTAAAAATGTCCGAGGAGCTTGGCAAAGGCATAAAGCGGATTCCTCGTCTTGACCTGCGGCTTCTGCAGTTCAGGAACAAAGTCCTTTACCAGCACAGCCGCGGCCCTGCTCTCCCTCAGTTCCGCGATGAGTTTCGTGCTCGAAAGGAAAGTAACATCTCCCTCCCGGGCCTCGGAAATTCCTGCTACCCCGGTTATTTCGATTGACCCATCGCCCTTCATCTCGCCGCCGATCAACCCGGCAAGCTCGTCCAGTTTCATGTGGTCTTCGTACTCATAAATTTATTTGCTCTTATAACCCTTGGACTCGTTGAATTTCTTTATTATGATATCGGTGATATCGAGCGTTTTATCACTGTAAAGCAACGATTGGACCGGTAGAATGACGGTGTATTTCTGCTCCGGTCCGAACTTGCCGACTATATCAATTATTTCTTTATATACCGACTCCGTCAATTCTCTCCTCTTTTTCTCGAACTCCTGATTCGCATCCGACACCATCCTCTGGAATTCTCTTTCCGAGCGCTCAACTTCTTCTATCTTTGACTTTTTTGCATCCGGAGACATGACCGAACCCTGTTTCTCCAGATCGCTCTTCATCTTCTCGATCTCTTTGCCTTTTTCAGTGATTGCCGATTGCTTTGCAGACATAAAGTCCTTCAATCCGCCTACCGCTTTTTTCCCCTCTTCGGAGTCGTTTGCAGCCCTGTCTATATCAACAAAACCCAATTTCATATCAGCTGCGTTAACACGAGAAAGTGCGCCGTTTAAGAGCACCGCAAATCCAACGATCATTACCAGAACAATTTTTTTCATCAAGCCCTCCAAGTTTTATTAAAATACAGGTTATAGGTCATAGGTTATGGGTTATAGGTAACTCCTGACCTTTATCGTTACTTAGTCTATGACCCATTACCCATGACCTATGACCTACGTTTTTAAAAAGATGAGCCGAAAGTAAATCCAACCTTGCTTGAGGCCTCACCGTGCTTCCTATTTAGATTAGAGCCCCACTCAACCCTTATGGGACCCATGGGGGAAATCCATCGTATCCCGAACCCGGCCGTGTAGTCGAGATTAGTGCCAAGAATTTCATTTGCGACATACGCTCTGCCCGCGTCGAACAAGACGAGCCCTTTGAACTTATATTCAGATGAAATAGGGAAAATATACTCGGTATTGAATATAAGCTCTCTTAATCCTCCGATCGGCTGGCCATTAACATCCTTGGGACCCGCATCCCCATAGTTGATTCCCCTGATTGTACTAATGTCACCGAGATAAAACCGCTCGTACAATGGCACTTCCTTGCCAAACAAACCCTCAGCATATCCTAATCTGCCCCTCACCATGAATGTTGTCGACGCTGTAATAGGGAAATACCAGGAAGAGTCAGCGAGTCCTTTTATGTAGTCATTTGACCCCCCTAAACCGGCAAAGGAGAACCCAAGGGAATTACGGGAGCCCCTTGTCGGATCCTGAAAGTTGTCCCGGGTGTCCCTGACCAGCGCAGGGCTGATGGCGCTGGTTAATCTTGTCCCCGCCTGATCTGTTACGATCGGTGAGGCAGTGGTGACTATATTATAAATATTCGCCTGCTCAAGACTGTATCCTAACGAGACTGCCCAGTATTCCCAGAAGTTTTTACTCAAAGATACGCTAAAGCCCGTCGCCTTGCTGTCGAAATCTCCATATACCCGGTATGTTTTATAAATGCTTGCGTTCAATGCTATAGGTTTGTCCTGAAACCAGGGGTCCCTGTAGGATAGTTCGTAATAAGAACCCTTGCTGCCGAGTTCTCCCTTTGCTCTCAGACCCCGTCCAGTGCCTTCAAGATTAATCTGGCTTACGTCAAGCATGACCATGAAGTGCTCAAAAGTGCTATATCCGCCGCCAAGGCTTATGGATCCGGTCGACTTCTCTTTTACATCAACATCAAGGTCTACCACCTTTTCATCATGCCGCGGTTTTGGCGAAAGGTCGACTGTTTCGAAATACTGGAGGTTTTTCAAACGGTCATAGGTACGCTTCAGAGAAGAAGCATCAAAAGTATCGCCTTCATCAAGTCTGATTTCCCTGCGTATCACTTTATCCCTTGTTTTCGTGTTGCCGGATATGGAGATTTTACCAACAGTGTACTTATCGCCTTCAGTAATCCTGAAAACAACCCGCACTGTTTTATTGTTTTCATCCGGGACAAGGTCGGGGAATACTGATACAAGCGCAAACCCGTTGTTTGCATACTTTTCGCTGATCGCGACTACATCCTTTGACAGCACTGATTTATCGAATACCTTGCCGGACGAGAGCTTGATGAGCTTTCTCAGCTCATCTTCTTTGTATGTCTTGTTGCCTGCAATTTCGACCGAAGTGACTTTGAACTGATCTCCCTCGGAAACCTGTATGGAAATTTTCATTCCCCTTTTATCATCGACGAGCTGCAAAACCGGATCCCCCACAGTGACTTTAATATAACCCTTGTCATAATAAACGTCCCTTATGCGATCGATATCGGCCTTCATCTCGTCTTTTTTGTAGTAACCGGTCCCGAAGATAAAGGAGAGCCATCCCCTGACTTTAGTCTTCATGGCATCTTTGATTTTACCGGCCGAGATCGCTTTGTTGCCTTCGATCCTGATTTCTCTGATTTTGACCTTCTCTCCTTCATCAATCTGGAAGGTCAACACAACTTCACCCTTACCGGCTTTTCTCAAAACAGGGACCACCTTTGCGAGATAGTAACCCTCATCCTCATAGAAAGCCCTTAGTTTTATTGTATTATCGTTGATAAGGGTTATGTCCGATATGGCCCCTGCTGTAAGTGTGATCTTTTCCTTAAGTCTGCTGTCATCGTATTCCTTGTTTCCCTGGAAGTCCACCTTTATAATGGTAGGTTTTTCTTCAACCATATAGATCAGCTTAAGGCCGCCCTCAAAAGGCTCCATATTAACTTTTACATCATCGAAATAGCCCATTTTGAAAATGGCTTTTATGTCATCTGAGGTTTTTTCATCAGACAGCGGCTCCCCTATTTTTTGGGATATTTTTGTTTTTACCGAGCCTTCTTCAATACGCTTTACCCCCTTTATCTCTATGGCAGTAACCACAGGGACTTCCTGAGAATAGGCAGGCCCGGAAAACAGATGAATGGACACTAAAAAAAGAGTTAAAATAAAAATACTACGCGCCAGCATGTAAATTTTCTCCAGCACCATTATTTTACGACCAGGCATAAGCCTCTTTAAAAGGCTATAGCCCCCTTTTGCACTGACGGTTAGTATAGCATAAAAAAGACTGGTATTAGGAAATAGAAGACAGGCAATAGGCGATGGGCAATGGGCGATGAGCTTGTTTTCTTTTCCTATAGCCTATAGCCCATAGCCTATTGCCTGTCCTTTATTATTTTCAGCAGGAGCTTTTCATAATCGAGTGATATCTTGTCCCATGTGTAGTTTTTTGCATATTCGCGCGCCTTCTGTCCCATCTCTGTTCTCAGAGGTCCATTTTCGATGAGAAATTTTATTTTCTGAGCAAGATCCTTCGAATCCCCTGTCCTGAATGATATGCCGAACCCGGCATCCACTGCATACCGCAACTCAGGGATATCGCTGACAATAACCGGCTTGCCGCAGGCTGCGGCCTCAAGAACAACGATACCCCAGCCCTCAAATCTCGATGGTAAAACCAGTGCCTCAGAATTCTGTAACATGGTTATCTTCTCGTTTTCGCTCACAAAACCAGCTAACGTAACATTTTTAAGACCAAATCTCAGTATCATTTGTTTCAAAAGAGCCTCATCATTGCCCCTGCCGGCGATAAGCAGGCTTATGTTATACCCCTTCATGGCAGCGAGAAGTGTATCGAGCCCCTTGTTTTTGATATGGAGTCTGCCTACGTAGAGCAGCGGAGAGACAGATTCATAAGCACCTCCTAAAGTCGGAGCCTTTGAGGAAACCCAGCCGTTCATCTTCAGCAAGCTGTTCTCTTCAAAAAAATCTTCGTCAATACCTGCGGGAACCAGCGGTGCACGGGGAATACGGATTTTTTTTCTCGTTTCTTCTGACAGTGCAGTTACGTGTTTGAAAATCAGCGGATAGAATTTTTCTATCAGAAAGAATGGAAGACCGGCAATCCACCATCTTCTAAGAATATTTATTCCTTCCCGGTGATTGATATGAAGCACAACAGGTTTTTTTGTAAAGAACGCTGAGAAAACTGGATTCCAGGGGGCAAAATCCTCGATGATAATGTCGAATTCTTGTCCCTTCTTTTTAACCAGCAACGCGCTTTCCCGGGCATAGGAAAAGGTGCTCAAAACGTAATTTTTTTTACTACCCGTAAAAACGAACTGTAACCCGTCTTCCATATAGTCGGCAGCACCAGGATAGTTTCCGCTGACGATAGTTATTTCATGACCCCTACTCACGAGCCTTTTGCAAATCTCATAAACCCTTACTGCTCCGCCGCCGCCGACCCAGGGATTGTGGATATGATCGTATATGAGATGCAGTATCTTCACTTCCTGGCTATCACATAAACACTTCTGCCGAATATCTCAAAAGGCATGAATGAAAAATTGGATTCTGAAAGCAGATTCAATATCGGGAAGAGAGGAGAAAGAATTATAAATTCCATAGTGCGTATGACACCTGTTTTGCAAATCTCGAAACCCGTACCTTCGCCCAATGTTTTAAGTGCCCTTCGGGTATAGGGCCTTATGTGAGTCGGGTCCGTCCAAAAGTTCCAGTAATCAGGCAAAATCGTTGTGATGTAGCCTTCTGTAACAACATAAAGATAACCATCTTTTTTCAGCACTCTATGGGCTTCTTCGAAAAGTCTGTAAGGGTCTCTCAGATGTTCCAAAACATACGTTGAAATTACTATATCCATCGAATTGGTGTCACAGGGTATGTTTTCACTTTCGACATTGCATTCAGCAAATTTTATGCGGTCTGAAAGGAGCTCGTTTTTCTTCAGGTCTATTCCAAAAAGTTCGGCGGATGAATTGATAAATTCATTCACATAGCCTAAGGTCAGTCCCGAGCCAACCCCGATATCCAAAATGCGCCCCGCGTTCTCAATACCCGGTATGTCGGCTAACTTGCTGACTTGCCAATTTGTCAGTTTAAGGTATTTCTTATACAAGAAAGGATTTTTTTTTGCTGCCTCATAAGCCCACCGCTTAATACTTCCCTGCGTCCCAAACGCCATTTTTTTCAGGTAGTCCTGATAAGAGTTCTCTTTTTTCGCTTCCCGCGAACTCTCCTGTTTCATTTCCCTGTCCCTTAGCCTATTCTTCTGTATTGAGTGCCTGCTTGCCCAAAATCGCCTCATTAAAATGCAGGTTATTTTATTTGTGCTTTGGCCTTATTATCAAGTCTTAACCGTCAGCAGGTCTAAAAACCTCCTCAATGACGGACCATTCAGCCCGGCCTTTTCAGAAATAAGTTCAAACATGGAGATATCCTCCTGATCAAGATGAGTTTAAGGTATCGGACACTGAACTATATTTCCCGGAAGACATATAGGAGTTTAATACTTTCCTCGCAATTTGTTCCTGAATGCCTCAAGTCTTAACCTGAAGGGCAGCAATACAGCTTCTCTTACAATTGTTTGCGTCATCTTGGAACTGCCTCCTCCACGCTCATAGAATATTATCGGTATCTCAGCTACTTTGATCCCCTTTTTATGGCCGCGGTACACCATCTCTATCTGGAAGGCATAGCCGTTTGATTTTATCCTTTCAAGTCCGATGGCCTTCAGCGCTTTAGTCGTATAACATCTATACCCGCTTGTCAAATCAGTAAGTTGCTTCAGCCCGAGCAGTGTGGATGCATACCAGTTGCCGAACTTTGACACAAGCAGCCTTTTGATGTCCCAGCCTACAACGCTTATGGTATGATTAAGATACCGCGATCCGACTACAATGTCATATCCTTCACCTATCTTTTCGACAAAGGAAGGAAGGGCGGCAGGATTGTGAGAATTGTCGGCGTCCATCTCAAAAAAAAGGTCATGCCCATTATGAAGACCCCATTGGAAACCTTCCACATAAGCTGTGCCGAGTCCGAGTTTTGAGGGTCGTTCAAGCATAGAGACTCTCCCGGTATCAAAAAAGCGTCTGACAATATCTCTGGTTCTGTCCGATGAATTGTCGTCGACAACAAGTATGTGGCAGTTCAGGGCATTAAGAGTCATGGTCAGGACTTTTTTGATGGTGACAGCCTCATTGTAAGTAGGTATGACAACAAGAGTCTTCATTACAACCCACGCGCAAGGCGGAGAATGAATTGCTTCCTTGTCTCTGTCCAGGAAAACTCCCTTGCCCATTCCAGCGCTTGTATGCAAAGGGAGTCATACTTTTTCTTATTCTGCCAGTATGCTATAGCTTGAGTCGCCATCGATTCAGGGTCATCCACCAGTATTCCTGTCCGGCCGTCCAAAATGCTGTCAACGAGCCCTTTGACCCTGTATCCAATTGCAGGGGTGCCTGCCGCGTTGGCCTCTACAACCACCAGTCCCCATCCCTCGCGTATGCTGGGAACCAGGAGGAAATGGGCTCTCCGCAAAAGGTCATGCTTCACCCGGTCATCCACGAATCCCCAAAAATGAATATCATTATACTGTCCATACTTTTCTGTCAGATATCCATAAAGGGGGCCGTCTCCTGCGATCCAGAGTTTGGCATTACCAAGGGCCTCTTTCACTTTGAGGAAGGCCCGGATCGCGTCCTCGGAATTCTTGGTGCGCTTAAGCCTTCCCAGGTAGAGCAGCGTCAGTGTTTTTTCCTTATCCTGGACATGGTCCAACACTTCGCTATCAAGCCCGCAATGGATAATAGTTATATCTGAGAATCCCAATCCCCTCAAATCACGGGCTGTTGACTCTGAGATAGTAATGGCAGGCCTTTTTCTGTATAAACGGAGAAGCAGCCTTTCGATGATTTTCAAAAAATGGCCGGGTATTCCGAGCTCTGCGGTCCAGAACTCGCTGTAAAGCTGGTAAATCAGGATAGTTGAGTTATGCATGAAGAATGTGAGAAATCCAAGACCGTTGAATTCATCAAGGATAAGCCAGTCCCGCTTTTTAAGGGCATATAGCAGCCCATAGAAATGTGTTGTAAGCTCATTGCCTTTTCTGACAAATGTAATCCCAGCTGCTTCTTCCTTATCGGTTAGTCCATCGGCCCTCGAAGAAAACCACTCGACATTGTACCCATGTTCAATCAGCGCCTTTGCAAACTCAAATGTATATACCTCAGCCCCCCCTCTTTCCGGATGCTTTATGCAGCGCCTGTTCAGAATTAAAACTCCCTTCATGAGCATACACCTGTATGATATGTCAAACTAGGCCAAATATAAACCCGTTACCCAAATAATGAAGGCGATACAGAATACGGATATATAAACTTTTTTTCTTTTGAATATCCAGAGCACGATAAATCCAATGTATGCCCAGAAGGCAGAAACGGCAACCAGTGACCAGAAAACGGATGGAGAATAATCCTTGTTCATTATACCCATTTGCTGGTCGTACCCCTCTTTGAAATCCTTGACCATGCCATCCTTCACAAGAAGCTGCGCCTTAATAGATGCAATCCTGTCATTCAAAAAGGGGATGTCCTTGCTGCCGGGAACAAAAAAATGGCTGGTCAGATAACTTGATGTCCTTATGGTCTCGTAACACAAAAGGGCAAGCTCCGGCTCCCCTTCCTTTTCATATTTGGATGCAAGGGCAAGCAGATGTCTCCTGGAGTTTTTCTCAAGAGGGCTGAATGGGATGTGGGCGTTGAGCACACGGTCGAAATACATAATAGCGTCCTTTTGGTCCCCGGCGCTCAGACTCTTAATCCCGCTATTATACCCCTGCCACTGGTCAAGAGACAGACGAAAAATTATTACCGCCAGAATGCAAATTAGAACGGCAGCAAGCGATCTTATATTGATGGCCAAACCGTTATTCATTTTGTCTTAAATAAAATATTTTCCAGTTGTTGAATTCCTGTATGGCGGCTGCACGCGCAAGATAAGGCGCGTTTTTTTCAGTAACCGCCACTTCATAGGGCGGCTCAAGGCCTCTGGTTTCGGCGTTCTGCACCTTCACTATCTTCCCTGTCCGCTTGTAACTGCTGTCGGAGTAATGCCTTGCCATTTCTGCAAGATGAATTACATAACCGGAACAGAGCCTGCGGGTAAAAAAGTCGTCAGTTAAATGTGTGAGACAGGCATTGGCATTAATCAATTTATCGCTGAGCACAAGCCTTTTAAGCAGAAAATTGCCAATATCCTCTTTTCTCGCGGCAGCGTTATCAAGATATTTGTCATTTGGGTAATACAAGTAATCAATCGAGAAAATACTGCTTTTCAGGTAACTTTCGTATGCCGAGCCATTTTCCACAGGGGCTGTGCCGTAAAATCTTTTCCGCAGCATGGCTGGCGCCATCGCCGAGAACTTATTAGAAAAAAAAGCAGGGAACACGTTTCCGTAAATATTCCGGTTACACCCCTGGAAAGTCCAATGTATCGTTGATTGCGATGCTATCTGGCACACATCCTCGCGATATCTTCCAACGAGTTTTAAATACCACCCCTGATATTGCGCATTGTCGCCGAAGGCCAGGACAACGCTGTCCGCCGGGAGTACTGAATAAGCATCCTTTGCAAACTGGTATGGCACAAAATTAGTTCTGAAATTGCTGTCTGTCGCCCTTGAAACCAGGAAGATCAGGGGGAAGACAGCGATTACAGTCATAATCTTTGGGCCCAAACGCAATTTGGATTTATTAAGCCACAAAAATATCTGGTTAAAGCCGGCGCCAATAATGACGACAAATAATGCGAAGGCAGGAAGGAAATACTGGTGGGCGGCAAGATAATAAGCTGATTCGGAAACTTTTGTTGACCCCAATGTCAGTTTAGCCAGGAACGGACCATAAAGAAACAGGGCGAGGAAGATAAAGGCAAAAAACCTGTAATTTTTCTTTAGCAGGTAAAAACAGCCCGCGATAAAGAGAAGGCATGCAAATATACTGAAATTGGACACCAGAACAGACATGAAGTTTTTAAACCCATACCAGTATGCTGCGAAATTATCGAAAACGTTGGCTGCAGAGCTGACCGTGCCGCTTCCATTATACAACTGCCTCGTGATTACCTGGTAAAAACCGTGCAAATCATCGATTCTTACGGCATTAAAAAAGTTCTCGTGACGCCCTCTGACGAATAGGTAGGCGTTTATAAAAAAACCCGAAAGAAATAAAACAAATCCTTGTAAAATGCTTTTTAAAGAAAGTGAATTTTTTTTCATTATTAAGCATGCTGCAAACACAGGGCCGAGCATTATTATGCCGGTATGATGGTTAGAAGTAATTAACCCGAAAAGAAATGACGTCAAATATAGACTCATATATTCGTCCGTCGTTTCCCGGTTTTCCAGCAGCCGCCTTGCCCAAATAGTGAATACGAGAAGGATCAGCAAGAGGTTTAGTGGATAGAACTTTGCAACAACTGACTGCGAAAAATAGGAATAAGATACAAAAAGAGTAGCAACAGCGAAAATAGCCCCTGCCATGTCCAGGGTAAGTTCGAATACCAACCAGAAAACAATAGATAGGGCAAGCGCGCTGCAGACCGCTGACATAATAGCGAGCCTGAAGGCTACGTTACCCAATGGGAGGAAGGAAAAAGTCTTGCCGATCATGATATACAGAGGATAGCTTGATGGATGAGCGGTGCCGAGGAAATATGATGCAGTGGCGAGCTCGCCTCCATCTCCGGTGCTTACATTAGGTGTCAGGAAGAAGACGAATATTACATAAGATGATAAAAAAACCAGATAGTAACGGTTCACAATTGGTTTGCAATGCACTATGTAAATGCAAACATTCTTAAGGGGCTGCCCCTGGACAGCCCCTTAGAATGTTATAAATATAATTAAGACAAAACAACTATGGACCCCAGCTGGTTGATCCTGAATTGTCCTGGGTGAAGGTGCCGGAGCCGGATCCGCCATTTACATTGACAACAACAACCATATAGTAAGTGGGGCTGGGATTTATTACTGAGATGGTGTTACCAGGACTCGTCCTTCCTGTTTGTGAGCCGAAAGAGAACGTTCCACCGGTTGCAGAAAGAGGTGTATAGGTCTGCATGTCTCCCATATATGCTTCCTCCATGGTGGAGACATTATGGGCATCAGACAGCATACTTGCCCTTATGCCCCTTTGCCTGTAGCTGGCAAACTGTGGTATCGCTATAGCTGCGAGAATAGCGATGATTGCAATAACGATGAGCAGTTCGACAAGAGTGAAACCTCTTTCGTCCCCTGTTCTCATTTTCTGAATAGCCTTAAACATAAATTACCTCCTTATGTAAGCTTGCCCGCCGACGGCGGTTGTGGCGTGTCTCCAAATATACTGACATCGTCCTCTATATATCAAGGAAAGCATCTTTCGTGCCATCAAAGGCTGAACTGTTATTGCTTGTTTTATTTAATTATTTTAATGAGACCCAGAATCCACCACTTAAAACGACGAACCACAGAGAGCACAGAGTTTTCCTCTGTGCTCTCAAGGCCTTAGAGAAAAAGAGACAAAACTAAAACTTACACCAAAGAGTGCACAGAGATGAAATGCCGTGACGTTATGTCTTTATAAATCCATGAGTTTCTCTGTGTCCTCTGTGGTTTGCAGGTGAATTGGGGGAGACAGGACCCTACTGACAATTATCGTCACTTTAGCATTGACAAAAAATGTCACCAGTCCTACACTAATTACCAAATGTATGCCTCATCTTTTTTCAATTATTACCGTATCGGGCGTTTTGTTTTTGCTCTGACGCTGCTGGTAGGTTTTCAGATAGCCGGTCTGCCCTATGCTATCCCGAGTCTTAGAAATATTCTGGTTATTTATATTTTTATCGTACTCCTGAGGCTTGTCGTCGCCACTGAAAAAATAAATTATTTCGACTTTTTGCTCGACATCGTCTTTATATCCGCAATAGCATATATAAGTTTTGGCATTTATTCATATCTGACTTTTATCTATCTATTCCCGATATTTTTCTCCTCTGTTCTGATAAAAACAAAAAAAACCTTTTTGTTTCCAGTAATCGCTGCAATTCTTTATGGGACGGTGTACTACAGTTATGGCATGCTGTTTGAACGGGAGGGGATACTCAACGTTTCACTGCACTTTTTTGCTTTTTCTCTAATAGCTCTTGCAGGCGATAACCTGAAAACAAGGATGGAGCAGCAGGAACATTACATCAGGGGGCTCGAAGAAGAAAGGATAAAAATGCAGGGTTTCGAGCGGCTTTACAGGGTAAGCGCAGATCTTGCTCACGAACTGAGGAATCCTTTGGCTTCCATATCGGCTGCAGTGCAATTCCTGAATGAGGGGAGGCACGAAAGGGAGTTCATAAATATGCTCATGACCGAGACGAAACGGCTCACCGGTCTTGTCAATGATTTCCTCTTATTCTCGAGACCGGCAGACGCACCGAAAGAAGACGTAGACCTCTCGGCACTGCTCAGGCTGCTGGTAAAAGACGGGATGAGCGGCAAAACAGTAACTTTAAACTCTACGGCTGATGCGGTGGTCACAGCCAACCGGACCTTTATGGAAATAGCCGTCAATAATATTATTAAGAATGCGGCAGAAGCGGCGCAGACTACTGTGAAAGTGTCACTCAGCAAGGAAAGGAAAGGGATCATTATAGACATAGAAGATGACGGCCCCGGAATTAGCGCGGACATGAGGGACAAGATTTTCGAACCTTTTTTTACGACAAAAGCAAACGGCACAGGGCTGGGACTCGCAATAGCCTATAGAATAATAACAGGCTTTGGCGGAACAATATTTGCCGATGCATCTCCGCTTGGCGGAGCAAAATTTTCTATTATATTCCCAAATGAGAGGCTATAGGCTATAGGCAATGGGCAATAGGTTAAAAAAATGAAATTTGTCTTTTTTGGTTTTTTGCCTATAGCCTATTACCTGTCGCCCATCGCCTGAGGTAATTATGCGCGCGCTTATAGTTGATGATGAAGCAAATATCAGGAAGGCGTTAAAACTCCTTCTTGACGAAACAGGCTTTGACACTTATGAGGGGTCGGGTTTCGCTGAAGCAGGGCCGCTGATTGCAGAGCACTATTTTGATGTCGCTATTATCGATCTCCGTCTTGGCGACGGATCAGGCATCGACTTGCTCAAGGAGTTGAAGGATGTCAGCCCGGATACCGTTGTTCTTATAATAACGGCATTTGCATCAACGGAAACGGCAATAAGCGCCATGAAGCTTGGGGCCTACGATTATATCACCAAACCCTTTAATATCGACGAGATCCGCATAGTTTTAAAAAACATAAAAGAAAAAATATTTTTGCAGACAAAGGTGAAAGAGCTTCAGCAATATGCCGATGTTTACCAAAGTATTGTCGGCAAATCCGAAGCTATGCAGAAAATTTTTAACATGATAGATAAAATAGCGCCCTTTGACACAAATGTCCTTATAACTGGTGAGAGCGGCACTGGAAAAGAGCTTGTGGCAAAGGCGGTCCACAACAAGAGCAAAAGGAAAGACAAAGCGTTTGTTGCCATTAACTGCGCAAGCCTGCCTGCCGAACTTCTCGAGAGTGAATTGTTCGGGTACACAAAAGGGGCATTTACAGGCGCCTATGCATCCAAACGGGGGCTGATAGATGAGGCAGACGGAGGTACTCTCCTGCTTGACGAAATCGGAGAGATGCCGTTGCCGCTGCAGGCAAAATTACTGCGATTTCTTGAGGACAAAAAAATGCGGCCGCTGGGGAGCGGCAGTGAAACAGAAGCGGATGTGCGGGTAATTGCCGCCTCCAATAAAAACCTGACTGATCTCTCGGAAAAGAACGCCTTCAGGGAGGACCTCTATTTCCGGCTCTCGACATTTGAGATACGCTTGCCTTCTCTGAGAGAACGCAGGGAAGATATTCCCCTGCTAATCGAGCACTTTGCAAAGGGACTGTGCCAAAAGTTTCAAAAAAAAATTCTTAAAATTGATCCGGCATTTGTTGATTACATGTTGCAGCACGAACTGAGGGGCAATGTAAGGGAACTGAAGAACATGATTGAAAGGGAAATTATTCTTTCTGAAGACGGATACCTTAAATGTACGTCCTGCAAGGCGCCTGCGGGTCAGGACAGCTCAGTAGCTGACCTGCCCGATGCCGGAGTTGACATCAATCAATATTTAGGTGATCTCGAAAGGAATTTTCTTGAAAAGGCGCTCGAAAAGGCGGGCGGGGTAAAGACAAAAGCAGCCGAACTACTCGGTCTGTCTTTCAGAGAATTCCGCTACCGGCTGTCGAAATATAACCGGAAAAGGGAAACAGGCAGAAAAGATATTATCTAACAGTTTGATATCCGGACATGAATATCCGGATTGCTGGCTAAATAATAAAATTGCTGTTATATTAATAAACATATGCAGTGGCTCGTGAAGCGGAATAGGCTAAACAGCACCTTGTTACATATTGCGTGCCTGGTTTTACTCGTCCTTCTTATCTATAGCAATACCTTGAATGTCCCTTTTCAGTGGGATGAAGAATTTCATATCGATAATAATTCCATTGTAAGGAACCTCCACTATTTCTCAAACCTGTCGGAAGCGCGGAGGCTTGCACAATACAATTTTGTCTCACGCCGGTACATATCATTTCTGACCTTTGCCCTCAACTATCATATTAATGGTTTAAAGGTAGGCGGATACCATATTGTCAATATTTACTGTCATATTGCAAACGTATTACTTGTTTATGCCCTTGTTTTATTGACATTCAGGACGCCATTTATGCGTCGGGCGTGGATTGTCGGGCCCCAAGGAACAAACAGCCTTTCAAATTCACGCGTTCACACCTTCTCACGTTCAGGAGGGCCAGCATGGATCGCATTTTTCTCTGCGGCCATATTTGCTGCGCATCCTGTGCAAACAGAGGCTGTTACCTATATAATGCAGCGGTTCGCCTCTCTTGCCGCTTTTTTCTACCTGCTTTCATTAGTGACATATATAAAGTCAAGGCTAACGGATGGCGGCGAAAAGCAAAAGGGCAAATTCCAACGTGCCTTTTTCTACGGGATCTCGTTTATTTCAGCGGTTCTGGCGATGGAGACAAAGGAAAATGCATTTACGCTGCCGATTGTCATTGCTCTATATGAATTTTGTTTTTTCATCCCGTTACCGGACCTATCATCCACTGAGCGACGCTCCTTCCGGCAACGACGTCTTATGCATCTTGTGCCGATTTTGCTGACAATGAGTATTATCCCGCTGGTCCTGATGAGTCAGAGTGGAGCCTTCTCCCCGTCTCCAAGTTCATATGGCAAGGTATATAATCAAACAGAGTATCTTTTTACCGAGTTCAGGGTGATGGTCACATACCTCCGGTTGTTGTTCTTTCCGGCTAACCAGAATTTTGTTTACGACTATCCTGTGTTTCATTCATTTTTTAATCCCCAGGTGGCGCTGTCATTTGCATTGCTTGCAGCACTTTTTGGATTGGGAGTATTTCTAATAATGAGCAAAGACCGCCCTCCTGTTCTCCGGCTTATTGGATTTGGCATTGTCTGGTTTTTTGTGACCCTGTCGGTTGAGTCCATTGTCCCTCTTTGGATGCTGATATGTGAATATCGTTTATATTTGCCCTCAGTCGGTATAATCACAGGCTTTGTTACGGGTATTTTTCTGCTCGGAGAAAAAATGGAAAGGCCGAAATTCAGAGGGGTTCTCATGGTTATGCTCGTGCTAACCACTGTTGCCCTGTCTATTGCAGCTTATTATAGAAACGAAGTTTTTGGCAACAGGATAAAACTGTGGGCGGATACAGCAAAGAAATCCCCAGGGATTCCAGTTGTCCATAATAATCTTGGCAATGCCTATATGGCTGCCCACATGTATAACGAGGCGGAAGAGCAGTTTAAGGTTGCCATTAAAATCTGGCCGGCCTATACCATGGCGCACAGCAACCTTGGCAACTGTTACCTATCTCTCAATATGCCCGACAAGGCCCTGGAGGAATATATGATTGCTATTCGACTTGATCCCGGTTATGTTGATGCGCACAATAATCTCGGCGTTTACTATCAAACCCACGACAGGCCTGAAAAGGCGTTGGAGCAATATATGATTGCCATCAGGCTTAAACCCGGATATGTAGATGCGCGTATTAATCTTGGTTATTATTATCAATGCAAAAAGATGTATGCCAAGGCGATCGAGCAGTATAAGTATGCCATTAATCTGAACCCGGATGATCCCAAAGGGTATAATTATCTCGGCAATATGTATCAAATACTTAAGAGGTCTGACAAAGCTTTGGAGCAGTATAAGATTGCCATTGAGCTTAAACCAGATTATCCCGATGGGCACAATAATCTCGGTGTTTACTACGAAACCCTTAACATGCCTGACAAAGCCCTGGAGCAATACAAGATTGCCATTGAGCTTAAATCGGGATATGTATACGCCCGTAATAATCTTGGTCATCTCTATCAGGACAAAAGGATGCACGCCGAGGCTATCGAGCAGTTTAAGTATGTCATTAAGCTGAAACCCGATTTTGCCGCAGCACATAATAACCTCGGCGCGAGCTATCAGGCCCTGAATATGCCTGGGAAAGCCCTGGAGCAATACATGATTGCACTTAAGCTCGAGCCTCATTTTGTTGAAGCTCTTAATAATCTCGGATTATACTATCAAAGCCAAAACATGCTTTCAAAGGCTGTGGAGAAGTATAAACTTGCTGTTAAGCTTAATCCTTCTTATGCAGATGCACATTTGAATCTCGGTCTCGTTTACTATAATACCGGGAAAAAAGAAAAAGCGAAAAAAGAATTTGGCAAGGTTTTGAAAATAAGACCCGATGATCAGAAGACACTGCAATTGTTGAAAAAAATATCTTCCTGAACCGGTTTCTGCCTTATTGTCCTATCGCCTCGCCCATCTTGAATATTGGCAAGTAAAGTGCCACAACAATGTAGCCTATGGTAACGCCTAAAAAAATCATCAGCATCGGTTCGAGCATGGTGGTAAGGTTTGTGACGGAGTTATCTACTTCGTCATCATAGAAATCGGCGATCTTTATGAGCATCTGGTCGAGTGAGCCGGTTGCTTCGCCCACGCTTATCATCTGGCAGACCATTGGAGGGAACACCGGAGATTTGGAAAGGGGATCGGAAACCGTTTTGCCTGATGCGACCTCGCTCTTGACCCCCATAACGGTTTCCTCTACGACTTTGTTCCCCGACGATCTGGCGCATATCTCGAGGCCGTCCAATATTGGGACGCCGCTGTTCAAGAGCGTGCCCAGTGTCCTTGTAAACCTGGCGACAGCCACCTTTTTTAATAAATCGCCGAAGACCGGGAGTTTTAGCAGGATCTCGTCCGTTTTTTTATTGCCGGCTTCGGTTTTTCTCCATCGTTTAAGCAGGAAAATTCCCAGGGAAAATACGCCGGCCAGGCTGACTCCGCCAACACCGCTCAAAAAGTGGCTCAACCAGATAATACTCCTTGTCGGGGCAGGCAGCTTGGCGCCCACGTCGCCAAAAATTTTAGCAAAAACGGGGATGACAAATATCATTATTATAGTTATTACCAATACGGCGACCGACATTACGATAATCGGGTAGATCATTGCGCCTTTCACTTTTTTCTTAAGCTTCATGTTTTTTTCGATATACCCCGCAAGTCTCAGTAGAACTCCATCAAGAACACCTCCAGCCTCTCCCGCTGCAACAAGGTTTACATAAAGGTCGTCAAAAAGTTTTCTATGTTTTTTCAGTGCATCGGCAAGGTTAGAGCCGGTTTCGACATCGCTTTTAATCTGGCCTATGACCTCGCCCATAGATCTGTTCTCAATCTGTTTTGACAGTATCTCAAGACCCTGGACAATGGGGATACCCGCGGTGAACATAGTGGAAAATTGCCTGGTGAAGACGACAAGGTCCTTCTCGGTTATTTTCTGTTTCTTGGGGCCGAAGAGTTTAAAACCGGCTTTTTTCTCGGAAATGGAAGTCGGTGTTATACCCTGTTTTCTGAGGGTAAGGATTGCTTCATCCTTGCTGCCGGCAGGCAACTCACCCTTTTTTGTAACGCCTGAAGATGTCTTTCCTGCCCACACAAACGTTGTTGCCATGCGAAATTATGAAACAAAAAGGAAGCAAAAGCAAGAGAAAAAAGAATGTCTAATGTCGGTTCTCTCCCATGTTTCTTCTCTTGCTCCAGTGTTCCTTCACTTTAGCATAGAGCACATCCAGCTTCTTTTGCTGTTCCGCTGAAAGTCTTGTCTTCACGGAGGTAACGCCGGTGTCGATTATGTTTTCCATTTGCGGACGATATTGGGCACGAAGCTGCTGGAGCTGCAACTGGGTTTCTTCGACGATTTCATCTATCTCATCCTGCTGGTCCGTTGTCAGGTTTAATTCAGTAGTGAGTTTCTTCATAATTACCTTCCGCATGGCCGGCGCGCCCCCATGAAGGAAGCCGCCGATTCTGTGCTTCATATATAACCCACCGGCAGCGGAACCTATGATGACCCCTGAGACGAATACGGCTATTATTACAAGCCAGGTTTTCCATTTTTTCATAGTTCACTCCTTTAACTACAGGTTATAGGCGATAGGCTATGGGCGATAGAGAAAGAAAAAGTCTCTTCATAATATTTTGCCGCCTGTCTTTTTGTTTTGCCCATAGCCCATTGCCTATCGCCTCTTGCCCATTATTTATTTTCCTGTTTTATGGGAACAAAAGCTGAGCAAATGTAAACCCCAAAGGATCTTCGAGCATTAAACGTGCTGCCTCATATTCGGGACCGATATTGTTAATGAACGTGAACAACAGCATTATAAGCGCACTTATGCTGACTGCTGTTGCTGTTCTCCATATAACAGGAGCATTCCAATCCCATATGGCATTGGTCCGCAATGGGGTTGGATTGATGCTTAGGATATGGTACATGACATCCCTTTCCCATTCGGGTTTCACTGGAATCTGACCTCTTTTTCTGTAAGCGGCTTTCAATGCCATTTCGATTTTCTCTATTTTTTCATCATTTGGTTTCATGGGCGCCCCCTTTCTTGCCCTAACAATGAGGATATTATCTTACGAAGCTTCTTGCGTGAGCGGTGGGCTCTCACTTTAACATTGATAACGCTCCACCCCAGCAGATCAGCGGCTTCTTTAACAGACAGTTCTTCCATGTATAGCAATGTTATTACCATCCTGTCCTCTGCCGTCAACTTGTCCAGGGCCCACTGCAGCACCTCTTTTGATTCCCTGAGCATCTCTTCTTTTTCAAAAGATTTCTGAGACTGCTCTGATATCACGGTCTCAACCCATTTGCTGTGATCATCCGTCAGAGAGGCCATCGGCATTTCTCTTGCCTTGTAGTGTTCCCTCCAAAAATCATAACAGTATCTCTCGGCTATTTTCGAGATCCAATACTTAAAAGGCGCCTCGGCCCTGTAAGACGACAGCGCCTTGTAGATCCGGATAAAAACTTCATGGGCTGCTTCCTCAACCGTTTCCCGCGGTAAATGCTTCGATATAATATTAAATATATATCGGTCATACCGCTTTAAAAGAACTTCGAATTCATCTATGTTACCGGCCAGAATGCTTTTAATTATCTCTTCGTCTTTCTGATCGCCCAATGTATGCTGCACCCCTAAACATAATGAGAAAGATTGCTGTAACCCCTCTGTTATCACTGTACAATAGCTCATAGTACAAATATCATCAACTGCCCGCCTTTATAACCGCCCGAAGCGAAATGTTTGCTTTGCCCTCGTCCTTGATATTTTAGTCGTAGATTACTGCAGAAAGGTTACAAATCATGACTATGGGTCCTGAGAATAAATAACTTGCACGGAGTCTGAACGCGCAAGTTATTTATTCGTAATACCGCAATACAAGTCCTTTCACGATGTCGAGTCTTTCTTGTGGCGAGAATTCGAAGTAAAGGGTGCTTTCCATCAGTATTGAAATGATTTCTTTTATTTTTTGCCGTTCCATGGCAACTCCTTTGAGTCCGTTCCTTATTATAGTTATCGGCAGAAACGGCAAAATATTTAATGATATGCAGTCGGCAACCTATTACCTATTATCTTTGATATAATAGCTGACAATGGCGCAGGAAGATCTCTCGAAACTTAAGATACAAAAGACTGCTGAAACACCGTTGCGCGCACGGCGCAAGGTCCCGCGTGCCCTGATAGCAGCAATGGCAGTGTTTCTTGTATTGTTGTTCCTCTATTTTCAGGGAGCTCTTACCCCGGCGGTGGAGGTAGAGGCGGTAACAGTGTCAAAGATGTATCCGTCTCAGGCCTTTACCCTGTTAAATGCAAGTGGTTATGTCGTGGCACAGCGTAAAGCTGCTGTTGCTCCCAAGGTAACCGGCACGTTGACATGGCTGGGTGTTCAGGAAGGCAGTGTAGTGAAAAAAGGGCAGCTTATCGCACGTCTTGAGAACGAGGACGTAATTGCGCTGAAGAGCCAGGCTGCTGCCAATCTGAATGTATCCCGATCAAACCTTGAACAGGCGAGGGCAGAATTGAGTGATGCAACGATCGCGTTGAACAGAGAAAGGAATCTGCTGTCAAAAGGGTATGTGGCCCAGGCTGATTATGATACTGTTGAAGAGCGATACAAGAAGGCGAAGGCGGGGGTCGAAGGCGCTGAAGCCGGCATCAAGGCTGCTAGCGCTGCGCTCAACGGGGCCGATGTTGCTATTGAATACACGTTGATACGAGCGCCCTTCAATGCCGTGGTTTTAACAAAAGATGCCGACGTGGGTGATATTGTTACCCCTATAGGGGCTGCTGTAAATGCGAAGGCCGCAGTTGTAACAATTGCTGATATGAGTTCGCTCGAAGTGGAGGCCGATGTATCGGAATCCAACCTGCAGCAGGTAAGGGTAGGACAGCCGTGCGTGATTCAGCTCGATGCATTGCCGGAATCCCGTTTCAGGGGGGAGGTGAGCACGGTCGTCCCTACCGCTGACCGGAGCAAGGCTACCGTATTGGTGAAGGTGCGTTTTATTGATGAGGACAAACGGATTTTACCGGAAATGAGCGCGAAAGTTGCATTTCTCTCCAGGCCGACAGGACCGGATGAGCAAACGCCATTCACCGCTCTTAATCCCACAGCAATTGCAAGCCGTTCCGGTCGAAAGGTGGTTTTTCTTATCAGCGGCAACGTGGCGATAGAGGAGCCGGTAACAATCGGTGCGAAGAGGGGCGATATGCTGGAGGTGACCGGAGGCATAAAAGCAGGGGATAAAATAGTCGCCAATCCGCCGGCAGGATTTAAAAACGGTACTAAAATCAAAGTTGCAGAAAAATAACCCTACAGCCAATTTTCACGCAAAGGCGCAAAGGTCGCCAAGAAAGACAAAGATTTATAAGGTAAAGATACCTCCCCCGTCAGGTGATTTGCTTTGCGTGAGGTTGTTTTTTTTGAGGATGGTAGGAGGGGTTAAATGGAAGCAAGCAAACAGCCGATTGTTGAAATACAGAATCTGAGCAAATCATACCATAAGGGCTCCCAGATAGTGCCTGTGCTGAGCGACCTCACATTTGATATCAGGGAAGGGGAATTCCTGGCCCTTATGGGACCGTCCGGCTCGGGTAAGAGCACTCTGCTCAATCTTATTGCCGGCATTGACAAGGCTGACAGCGGTACTATCAAAGTAGGAGCTATCGATATAACTACCCTGACCGAAACCCAGCTTGCACGCTGGCGGGCGGACAATGTGGGTTTTATCTTTCAGTTTTACAACCTTATCCCGGTGCTTACTGCCTTCGAAAATGTCGCGTTGCCGCTTCTGTTGACCGGTCTGTCGCGGACCGAGCGGCGCGAACATGTTGAGATCGCCCTTTCAATAGTAGGCCTTGCCGACAGAATGGACCACTACCCGGGACAGCTCTCCGGAGGTCAGCAGCAGCGTGTCGCCATAGCGCGCGCTGTAATAACCGACCCTGCAATACTCGTGGCCGATGAGCCGACGGGTGATCTGGACCGTGTTTCCGCAGGAGAGATACTTGGTTTGATGGAACGCCTCAATGTCGAGTCCGGCAAGACTATCATCATGGTAACGCATGACCCCCGCGCTGCTGAAAAAGCGCATGTTATAAAGCATCTCGAAAAAGGCATGTTAGGGTTCCCGAATGAATAACTTATGCATTGATGCATCACATAGTCACCCCCAAAAGTCTCTGACTTTTCGGGGACCCCGAAAAATCGTCAGATTTTTGGGGGCAGGACGTAGCTTGGCTACGCCTGCGGTTTTGCTCAATCTGATCAGCCAAACCTGCTCCGAATCTGAGCGCCTGAATACACAAGCTATTCATTCGGGAACCCTTAATTGTTCATACTGAAACTCATTTTTAGGAACGCCTTTCGCCACAAACTCCGGACCTGGCTCACTATCCTCGGCATCACGGTTGCTGTACTTGCTTTCGGTCTTCTCAGGACAGTTGTAAGTGCCTGGTATGCCGGTGTTGAGCATTCTTCGGCGACCCGCCTCGTCACAAGAAATGCCATATCACTGGTCTTTACGCTTCCCCTTTCGTATGAGGAACAGATCCGCCATGTTCAGGGAGTGAAAACTGTGGCCCGTTCGAACTGGTTCGGCGGCATTTACATCGACGAGAAACACTTTTTTCCTAATTTCGCTGTTGAGCCTAAGAACTATCTGGCGCTGGTCCCGGAGTTTGTAATTCCCCCCGACCAGCAGGACGCCTTTATCCGGGACCGCAAGGCCGCCATCGCCGGACGGAAAATCGCTGAGAAATACCACTGGAAGATAGGTGATACGATTACACTGAAGGGTACTATCTTCCCTGGCAACTGGGAATTTGTGCTGCGCGCCATTTATCACGGCAGGGACAAAAGCACTGATGAAACAGAATTCCTGTTCCACTGGGATTATCTCAATGAAACACTCAAAAAAGCAGCCTCGCTCAGGGCAGATCAGGTCGGTTTCTACTTTATAGGAGTGACCAGCCCCAACCTTGCCGCCGGGGTCTCTCAAAATATAGATAAAATGTTCAAAAATTCACTTGCAGAAACATTGACCGAGACGGAAAAAGCCTTTCAGCTCGGCTTTATCTCAATGTCAGAGGCTATAGTCGTTGCCATCCAGTTGGTCTCTTTTGTGGTAATTATTATAATTATGGCTGTTATGGCTAATACAATGGCTATGACGGCACGTGAGCGGCTTGGAGAATATGCAGTATTTAAAACACTCGGGTTCGGCGGCGCGCACCTGGCCGGCCTGATATTTGCAGAATCAATGGTCATCGCTATTATAGGCGGCGCAGCAGGCATTGCAGCCACATTTCCTGTTGCGAAGGCGTTCGGCAAAGCCATGGGCGACTATTTCCCGGTGTTCAATGTGGAAACCGCAACTATTTATATGGATATTGCGGCGGCGCTCCTGGTTGGGCTTGTTGCTGCGATCGTGCCGGCCTGGCGTTGTGTCCACATACGTATAGCTGACGGGCTGAGGAGCATAGGCTAAATGGGAAGAATCCCTTTCTCATACAGTATCCGCAACCTCTGGACACGAAGGCTTACTACTGTGCTCACTATATTAGGCATGGCGCTTGTGGTATTTGTTTTTGCCTCAATATTGATGCTTGCCGAAGGGCTGAAGAAAACTCTCGTAGACACAGGCTCCTATGACAATTGCATAGTTATCAGAAAGGGGTCCAATTCCGAGGTGCAGAGCGGGATCGACAGGCTTTCCGCTTCCATAGTCGAGACGCAGCCTGAAATAGCCATAGGGGTGAATGGGAAGCGTCTCGTTGCGAGGGAACTTGTAGTGCTTATAAACCTTCCTAAACGCGGCAGCAATAAACCGTCCAATGTAGTTATAAGGGGTACAACGGAAAATTCACTTCTCCTGAGGCCGCAGATAAAACTTGCTGCAGGCCGCATGCCAAAACCGGGCTCCTCCGAAATTATGGCTGGACAAAGTATTGCCAGGCGGTTCAAGGGAGGGGGCATTGGCGAAACACTCCATTTCGGGATGCGGGACTGGAATGTTGTAGGCATGTTCGACGCGGGGAACACCGGGTTCAGTTCCGAAATCTGGGGCGATGTGGACCAACTCATGCAGTCGTTTCGCAGGCCTGTCTATTCCTCGGTCACTTTTAAGTTGAGTGATCCTGCGGATTTCGATAAGGTCAAGTTCCGCCTCGAGAATGATCCGCGCATGACTGTGGAGGTGAAAAGAGAGAAGGTGTTTTATGAGGAGCAATCAAGGATTATGGCGAAGTTTCTCAGAGTCCTGGGGCTTTCACTGACCATCATATTTTCGGCAGGGGCCACAATCGGCGCTATGATAACCATGTATGCGGCGGTGGCGAACCGGACAATGGAAATCGGCACATTGAGGGCTCTCGGGTTTCAAAGGCGCAATATCCTGACCGCTTTTCTCATGGAGTCACTGCTGCTTGGCTTTGTCGGCGGTTGCACAGGGCTGTTTTTCGCTTCTTTTATGCAGCTTATCACGATTTCAACCATGAATTTCCAAACCTTTTCAGAGCTTGCATTCTCCTTCTCTCTGACAATAAATATTATTTATCAGTCCCTGTTTTTTTCACTCATAATGGGGTTCGTTGGAGGTGTGCTGCCGGCGGTCAGGGCTTCACGCATGAATATTGTGGACGCTTTGAGGGCGAGCTGAGCAATGTGCGGCAGGGGAGGCGGCGTGGGTCAATCAGTGATTCTTTGCTGTTTATTTATCGCATCTTTCCTGTTACCGCTTATCTCCATTATCGTGACTATGACCAGTATGCATACCACCTGAGCCAGGAGAAAAACCGCTGTCCATGTATCGGCGGTCCTTAAAAGGAGCGCATTCAATCCAAGGGTGAACGACAGCAGGTATATAAACAGGACACTCTTTTTCTTGCCGCGCAGCAAATATTCGATCCTGTGGTGCAGATGATCCTTTCCGACATAGTCCAGCCAACCTCTTATGTTGCTCACTTTGCCGGTTGCAAACCTGCTCACGGTGATATATATCATGTCATAGATAAGGATCGAAAATATCAGGACAGGGGTTATGAGGGATGATATCAAGCTCTTTTCCGACCAATATCCCATGACCGCAATAGAGGAAAGGGTGAACCCAAGGAAATTGCTGCCGGAGTCGCCCAGGAAGATCTCCGCCTGTTTCCTCGGCCCGAAGTTATAAGGGAGGAAGCCTATGCAGGCGCCCATTACTGCAACAGCCAGCCAGCCAAGAAAAGGCTGGTTGGTCTGAAACGCCACCACGCCTATAAAAAATGCTGCAAGTATGGACAGCCCTGTTGCAAGGCCGTCCATTCCGTCAAAGAAGTTCATGGAATTCGTCAAACCGATTATCCAAAGATAGGTTAGAACGGAATTCAATATGAGACCTGCACCTGTTTGCCTGAATATCATAATGGAGATGCCGTTAGCCAATAATATTGTCACTGCAAGGAATTGAAATAAGAGCCGCACCTTTGAAGGAAGCTTCATGATGTCATCCAAAATGCCTGACAGGAAGACAAGGGATGCCCCTGCAACTATGGCATAAAGCTCTTTTGAGAAAATGGCATTGCTCAGGATAGAAACGATAAAGGCAAAGTAAATAGCGATACCGCCCATAAGCGGCACCGCGGCAGTGTGGACCTTTCTTGGATCGGGGAGGTCCTGGATGTTATGCCGTAAAGCGATATACTTGACCGCAGGAGTTGCGATAAAGGTAAAAGCAGAAGATATGAGCAGCATATAGAGCCACCTGACTCCACCCCTGTTATGAAACCATTCTCTTACAGGGGGCAGGATGAGTATAGTCAGCGTTATTGCTGCAAGGGAAAGCACGGCAGTCCATTTTGTCCTGCTACTTAGTTGCACGCAACCCCATCCTTGCGATAATTTTTCCTGCGCAGGTGATTACTCTTTCTGCGGAGTCCTGGTCCAGGGAGGGATAGATCGGGAGAGACACCGCCTCTTTCCATATGTGTTCGGTATTTGGCAGCGCACGATGCTTTATCAGCCGGTGCACAGGCATGAATAAGGGTTTTCTGCAAATAATGCCCTCTTCTCCCATTTCTTTTATAAACCTGCCGGCCCGCCCAGGCGGGTTCATTCTGACAACGAATCTGTAATAGATATCTTTTTTATTACTGTCTTCTTTGCGCAGGGACACGGGCAGTCCGTTCAGACCGTGAATATATCTTTTTGCGATCAGTCTCCGTTTTTTTATGAATTCCGGGAGTCTTCCCAGCTGGCTTAGTCCCAGGGCAGCCTGGAAATCGGTCAGCTTGTAATTAAACCTCAAGGTGTTGCCCCCTTTCTCATCATATTCTCTCAGGTCTCTTGCGCGTGTCAGCAATTCTTTTGAATTTGAGAGGACCATTCCCCCTTCGCCTGTGGTCATGACCTTTGTCGCATAGAAAGAAAATATCGAGAGCTCCCCGAAAGAACCCACCTTCCTGCCTTTATACTCAGCACCTACCGATAAAGCGCAATCTTCTATTAACGGGATTGAATATCTTCCTGATATGTCCATAAAGTCGCCCATATCCACGGGTTTGCCGAACAGGTGGACAATTATAATGGCCTTGACCCTGTGGTTCCCGGCTCTACCTTTCAGATAGTTCCCGACCCATTCCGCACTGATATCCCAGCCATCTCCCGCAGTATCTGCAAGGACAGGTCTTGCCCCTGTAAACCTCACCGCATTATAGAGGGCAATGCAGGAGTAGGACGGTATTATGACACTGTCGCCTTTTCCAACCCCCAGTGCGAGAAGGGCCAGGTGAAGGGCTGCAGTGCCGCTGCTTACAGCAACTCCTCCCTGCACCCCATTGTATCCTGAAAAGGCCTCTTCAAATTCTTTCACTACAGCCCCCTGTGCGATAAGACCGCTCTTCAACACAGAGGAGACTGCCTTAATATCTTTATCTCCGATGGTAGGTCTCGAATGCGGTATAAGCTTCATATACTTATAAAGAGCCTCAGAGGATTAAATCCCTCCGCGTACTCGACCCTGCCCTGGGTCCCCCTGAAGTGGGCAGCGGACTCTGCAATCTTCGATATGCAGAGTCCAGCTACATTGGTCTTGTCTATCTGGGAGGTATGGGCGTTCAAAGCCTTTAGTTTTCTGTCCATAAACGTGGATATGTCCACAAATACCGTCGGGCTGAAATCTATGGATGTCGGCACTTCATAGAAGAGGACGTTTCGAGAGTTCCTTGTAGCTGAGGTGACCGCCTCTGCGAGGGATCTGTGGTCCTGATGAGTGTCTTTAGGATGGTTTGTAAATATAAAAGACGGTTTTGTTTTTTTTAAAACGATCTCTATCCCATTGATCAGGTCCTGGATATTGTAGCCGAGCCTGGTGTCTCTGAACCCTCCCCAGAATATTTTGTCCACCTTCATTATTTTTGCGGAAAGCTCCTGCTCCTTTTGCCTGGTCGCGGCGTTACCGCCGAAAGAACCATTGGACATTATCATGATAAAGACCTGTGCTCCTTTTTCCTTGTATTTCATGATCGTACCTGCGCATCCTATTTCGATGTCGTCCGGATGTGCTCCTATGGCAAGTATATTCATCGTCCGTTCTCCTTCCTGATTATTCCGAGGCTTTCCACGCCGCAGTTGAAGAGCAGGTCAACCACCGACATGAAAAACTCGAACTTGCCGAACAACTGCGGATAAACGGGATGCCTGAATTCCTGGAAGACCACATTTATACCTGCATCCCTGAACATATCGCAATTCATATACTCTGCTCCGTCCCTGCCGGCAAGATACGTACCGGAGCCGAGTTTCTTGCATATATCTATAAGTCTTTTATTAGGCTCGCCGCTCAGAGGTCCCATCTCCGAGGCAATCATTATTCTTGCTCCTATCCCCAGGATTTCTTTTAAAAGCTTTACGCAGGCAATGTTAATTTGGGACAACGACTGCCATTCCTGCAGGTAAAAATCTCTTAACACATCTATATGCCTTTCGAAGCATGGCGCCTTTCCGTAGTTAACTTCCATTGCATGCAGGTTTTTTTTTCGCCAGTCGATACCATTATGCACAAACACCTCGTTTATTTTTTGCGGGAACCTGTAGTTTACAGGAACCGTAATCCACTGCCAGCCGGTGGACGTCTTAATCCTGTTTCTGTTCTGATATTCGTTTTTCTTGTATTGTACATTGTCAAGGAGCACAAAAACATCGCAACTGTCCATCTTGTCAAAATAGCCGAGCCACGGCATAAACTGGGGCTGATGCACCGCAACTATCAACTCTCTCTTATCCCCCGTCTTTGATCAAATCAAAACATGAAAAAGCAATCTCACGCAAAGCCGCAAAGAACGCAAAGTAACTCAACTACCGGGGAGGTATCTTTCTTTAAAAGTCTTTGTCTTTCTTTGCGACCTTTGCGCCTTTGCGTGAAAATTGGCCGTGGTTTCATTTTTCCCCCTGGCTTTTAGTCTCCACGAAGATGGGATTGCTTATCAACCTGCCGTCGATATCTAAACGATAGTAGGTCTTTGCACCAGGCCTTCCCATTGTTTTAAGATACTTATCGGTCAGTTCAATGTCAAGGTCTTTATCCAGGGAAATCTCTTTTATTACAACTCCTTCTCTTATCAGGCGGAGTTTGAGATTCCCGTTTGTTTTGCCGGGCAGACTGACCTTTATCTTCAGTCGTGCATCGTCATCCACTGTTGCCATGCCCCCCATTTCCACCCAGCTCTTGTTCACGTCATCCCATATCTGAAATCCATCAAGTACCGGTTTTGGGTCACCAGAAACTGCGTACATTCGACCTTTGCGCATTGCGTCAAGAATTTCCGGCTTACTATTCCTGTTTACAAAAAAGACAGTCTGGGTCTCGCCCATCCACGGACCCTCTTTATAGTCAAGGGCGCCTATGGCCCACACAGGTCTTTTACGCAGGCCGCTTATATATTGTTTCAGCACAGCATCCCATATGCCGCCGGGTACAGCGGTATATTTCATACCCGATGCAAGTGCGGCAAAGCCTGTATACCCATTGGTCCTTAATAACTCCTCATAATATGGATGCGTATACAACTCTATGGCATTGATCACTTCCTTGCCCTCTTCATCCGGATGCGCCCAGAAGACCATGCCGCCTTTTTTATCAACATAATCGATAAGGTTCTGGTAAGGCAGCGAACCCCGGTCACCGTGGTACTGGTCATACAGGGGAGGGCAGAAGGGGAAATTATTGATTGTAAAAAGCAGGCCTGCCGACAGTGCTATTATGCCTGGGACGAGGAAAGGGCGGCTTCTCTTCTTAATGTGGATAAGCTGCAATTTCACATGCTCTTCTTTTTTCTTTAACAGCAGCCATGCGCCTACCGGGAATATAAGCAGAGGCCAGGCATTGAGAATACACTGCGCATCTAATTTCAGCGGATTGTGGTAATCGACGGAGGGGATGCCTTCTAAATCTTCCGGCTTTTCAAGGCCGATTACAAGAAGTTGTTTATGATAATTTACGAGTTTAAGGTCTTTGCTCAAATAGCTCCCCTGCCAGTAATAAAACGGCGCAGCCTCGACCCCTGCAATAACCGTCATTTCAGGATTTTGCTTTGCAATATTTTCAATCAGCCCAAGATATTTTTCTGCACCGTACCGTTTGATAGATGGTCTCTCCTCAACTTTCCTTATGATCTGTCTCAATGGGAAGATCCCATATTCAACCCTTTGACTGTCTTCATCTGTGAGAATAGCAACTTTTAAGCCCACCTCTTTGACCTTACCTACCATCTCTTCTGGAGAAAGTGGTGCGCCACTAATAGTGGTAGCGAGATGGAGAACTCCCGGCACTTTTTCCATTGCGAATAAAACACCGGAGTGGCCGGAAAAGACAACGAGCAGAACGGAAACAAGATGTAATCGTATAAGAGACTTCACTTGGCTGACAACTCGCTGTAAAGTTTAATGGTCTTTTCAACCATATGCCTGTTATCAAAAGCCCCCGCTTTTTTTCTGCCCTCTTTGCCAAGTCTCTCCGAAAGGGCTTTGTCCTTTAAAATCCTGACGGACTCATCTGCTATCGAAACGTAATCACCAGCCGGAACGAGAAGGCCGTTCAATCCATGCGTTACAATCTCAGGGATTCCGCCGACTGCACAAGCAACAATAGGCTTTGCGCACGCCATCGCCTCGAGAAGAACTTTGCCCAAGCCCTCGTTGAACGGCGTATGCACGAGAAGGGATAGTGAGTTCATGACAACAGGCATATCTTCCCTGAACCCAAGAAAGCTCACCGACCCCTTTAATCCAAGCGATTGTGCAAGGCCTTCCATCTCTTCTCTCAGGATGCCGTCTCCGATAACAAGATAACGGGCTTGAGGCAGTTCCCGGCTGATCAATGCGCAAGCCTTTAAGAAAACATCACAGCCCTTGATGGGATCAATTCTGCCGACCCAGCCTAGAAGAGACGTATAGGAAGAAATACCTAACTCACTCCTTAGCGCCTTGCCATCTCCTGCGATAAATCCTTTTATATCGATACCGCATTGTATAACTGTTATCTTATTATCCGCAGCGATCCGCTTCTGAACGTACTCTTTTTTTTCAATATCGGTAAGTGCTATGATTTTTGATGAGAATCGGGTCGCGATCCTCTCAAGACATATGAACACCCTGGTTGTAAAGCGACCAAAATATCCGTATAAGACATGTCCGTGCGGCGTGTGCACGACACATTTCACCCTGGCGACGGCCGCTGCAATCCTTCCGATAAAACCCGCCTTGGAAGTATGCGTATGAATTATATCGGGCCTGACCTCTTTTATGACTTTAAATATCTTGAAGAAAGCTGTAAGATCTCTCAGCGGGCTGATATCCCTCCTCAAAGAAGGAATGCGGATTATGACGATACCCATTTCTGTTAAAAATCTCGTATCGAAGTCCGGATCCCAGGCTGGTCCGCTTGCAATGAAGATATCGTGCCCCAGCTCTTTGAGGTCACGGGCAAGCCTGCATACTACTCCCGACGACCCTGTCCTGTCAAAGCGTGTGATGATGTGCAGTATTCTCATCAGGCCCTGTAAAATTCAGTACAGCGGGAGCAGACCGGAAAATGTTTTTCCTCTTTCAGTACACGCCTGAATTTCAGGGCCGCTGAGCTGTTCCATATTTCTTTAAAGCTGTTCTCCAATATATTGCCGATAGAATAATTCAGTGATTGACACGGCCTGACTGAACCATCCGGGAGCACATACGCCGTCATCCAGGGGCTAAGGCATTTTTTGCTATAGCTGTCAGGCAGGAAATCAAATGAAGTATAATACTTTTTCACTTCATCCTCAGTGAGGTTCGGATACACGGAGATATCAATGTCCGTCCTTGCCGTTTTTATTTTCTTTAATATTGGTATCAGCTTTTCCGGAACGATTGCAGGCAATTGCTCTTTTACGAAACCCTTCCAGTCACAGTCATTGCTTGAGCCTGAAAAATGTTTCCCGAATATGTTTTCATGTCTTAAATATGTCTCCTCCCCGAGGAATATAAGGTGGTGGAATGTTAAAGACGCCGCACTCATTTCCACGGCAGAGTCGACAACCTCATCAAGTCTTTCGTAATTTGCTTCAAATATGGTGGTCGATATATTTATTAAAGGGGCTTTTACTCCCTTCGTCGCCTTTAATTCCTGCAACTGTTTAAAGCCTGCCATGGCCCTGTCGTAGGTGCCTGCCGTTCCCCGTATTTTGTCATGCACGTCCTTTGGACCGTCGAGAGAGAAAATAATCTCGTCAATGCCTGCATCAATAATATTCCGGGCCTGTTGTTTCACCAACACACCGTTTGTTATTACATTGCACCGCATTCCCCTTTTCTTCACCATTTTCACGACAACAGGCCAATCCCGGTACAGCAGGGGCTCTCCCCCGAATAGTGTTATGTTCGGCTTGAAATCCATTACATTATCCAGCAATTTTTCAATAGTCTCCAGGGTAAGCTGCGTCTCCAGCTTTTCCTCCGAATAACTGTGCGAACTCCCACTTTCGCCCCACTGGCCGCACATTTTGCATCGCAGATTGCACCTGTAGGTAAGGAACATTGAGATGGTTTCTGGATACGCGCTGTAGCCGTTGCGAAAGGAATACGTCATCGAGGACTTGAACCGTTTGGAAAGAACGCTCAGGGCATACAGCGGCTGTTTCAGCGACTTATTTATATTTCTGACAATATTTCTCTTTGGTATCACAGTTTAATAACTCTTTGGGCTGCCGCTGACATTTTAACCCTCAATTGGCCTCTTTGAAAGAATTGATTATTGTCTCCCCGTCGGATTCTGTCATGTAAGGGTGGGTTGGCAGGACGATAAGTCTTTCAGCTATATATGATGCTTTGGGGAACGGATCAGGACTAAGGTTGTAACCCAAATCATAAATATGGTGGACCGGTTTCATATACATACGGGCGGTATCAATTCCTTTCCGCCATAATATCTCTCTGACTCTTTCCAGTCTTCTGACATCCTTGAACACAACCGGTAAATGATTAAAAACCGGTTTTGTTCCAGATACGATTTGAGGAAGTCTAATCCAGTCATAATTCTTTAAGGTATCATAGAGCGCCATGCCCATTCTCCGCCGTGCATCGATTATTGAATCCATTTTTTTCAGCAGGCTTACGCCGACCGCAGCCTGAAAATCCGTATACCGCTGAGGGGAAAAATCCTCGTGGACCTCAGTTGATTTGAATCTCGAAATAACAGGATAGAATAATCCGTAAACATGCGGCCTCATTGCCAGGGCGAAAGCAATGAGAACCGCAGGAGTGAGCAGCCCATTTCCGGAAGCAGGCAGAGAATCTCTCTCCAGCTTTATGATCGATGCCAGCTCATCATTATCCGTTACGGCAAGCCCGCCGCTGAAGGTCGATATAATTTTACCTTTGCAAAGGCTAAAGAAGCCAGCATCCCCAAAAGAGCCTACCTTCTCTCCATCAATCTCAGCGCCCATAGCCTGAGCAGGGTCCTCGATCATCAGGGCATTTCTATCCAGACATAAATCTTTTATCCGCTTCAGTGCGCAGGGAAAACCAAACATATGGACTGGAATAACACAAAGGGTATTCTTTGTTATATGCTGTTCCAGCGACCCGGCATCCATATTGAACGATTCATCAGAAATATCGCAAAGCCTGGTTTTCAGTCCTGCCTTATCCATGGCCAGGGTCAGTGTCGGAACAGTATATGCGGGCAATATGACTTCCTCTCTGCCGGATAGTTTCCCCATGGCTTTGAGTATGAGGTAGAGTGCCGTTGTGCCTTTGTTGGCAGCAATGCAGTGTCTGACTTTTATGTATTCCGCGAAGCCTCCTTCAAATTCCTCTATGCATGACTTGGTTGCCGAGAATCCTTTCAGGATGTCACCTACAGATAGCGGCACTGCTGTTGCAGGTATTTTCCTCACCTTAATTTACCTTCCTTGCGACAATAGTGAAAACAGGAGCCAGGAACCAGATTGGGATTAAAACGCCTTTTTTCCTTATAACCTTCAGGTCATGTTTCTTCAGAATATTTTTGATTTCATGATAGAAATACGTGTTAAGGGGCAAGTCGCCGATAGACGTATCATAAATGTATGCCCACCTGTAAAGAAGATACATAAAAGGATTATATTTATTTCTTATCTCGAAAATAAATACGCCATTCTTTTTTAATATCCTGCCGGTTTCTTTAATAATAGACTCAATTAAAGACATACTGGGAATATTATGAAATATGTTTACACATACTACTCTATCAAAAGATGCATCTTCAAAGGGGAGGGCCTCTCCATTTCCCTGTATAAAACTAACATATTTACTGTCCGCTCCGATGATTGACTTGGCCCTTTCAATCATTTCACATTTGACGTCCATGCCGAATAGTTCATTCTCTCCCTTACTGCTTTTTCTGTCTATTATCTCCTTAAGAAACAATCCCTCTCCGCATCCTATTTCCAGGAGGTTTCCTTTATATAGTGTAGCCTCTGCAATAATTTTTTCTCTTGCAGCATCAGAAAGAAATCCTGAAGAAAGTTCTCGTTGTCCCCCGGCATTTTTTGAGACACCACGCAAGCGCTTAAACAGCCATGGTAACCAGTTTATATTTCTGTTAAAAGTTTTGCTCTGTCTTCCCATAGAAAATGTTTCCTGACCCTTTGGACGCTGTTTTCAGAAATTTGTTTATATAAATCTACGTCCGTAAGCAGACATACGATCTTTTCAGCAAGCTGATCGGTATCAAGGGGATCAACCAAAAAACCGTTGATACCGTCTTCAATGGCTCCATCAACTACTCCGCCGGACCTTCCTCCGATAACAGGCTTGCCGCATGCATTAGCTTCCAGAAACACAATGCCGAAACCCTCTATCGAATCTGTTGATCCCGGATCTTCCCTGTTAGGCATAACAAATATGTCACAAAGATTGTAATAATCCGCAAGCACATTATCAGGGACATGCCCGGCAAAGATAACTTCTCCCTCAAGTCCCAGGCTTTTCGAGAGACTCCTGAGCCTATCCTCTTCAGGGCCTTTACCGACAATGAGGTAGGCTATATCAGTCAGTTTTTCTTTGACCTTTTTCAATGCGTACAGCACTGCCTCATGTCCTTTTCTTCTTGCCAGCCTTGAAACAGTAAGTATAACCTTTTTGTTGCGAAGATTATAAGATTCAATAAACTGCTCATTTTTTTCATTGCCGCTGAATTGATAAGGGTCCACAGCAGGAAGTATCTCGACAATTCTCTCAGGACTTACTCCAAAATCAAGGAATTCCTTTGTGACATAACTGCTGATGGAAATAATTTTATAGGCATTTCTTATTATGCCGTCCACAATATATTTTGAGAATACATTCCCTCTGTATATATCTTTTGTTTCATCGCCGTAAACCCAAAGGCAATACGGCAAGCCCGCGGCTTTTTTGAAAAGCAGTCCTATGGACCCGGATGAAAGCAATTGGCCGCAATGCAACATCCCTGTTTTTTTGAATATGATTGTTCTGCCCGCATATATAAAAAGTACAAGTTGATTAATGATCTTGGCAAATATGGAAGCGCTGTTTAAATACCGGTATCTGAAAGTATTTATTGCTGAAATACCATCAAAATCCTTATCTTGGCCGGTTATAGGGGTTAAAACAGACCAATCCTCGGCAGGCAGGAGTTTCCAGATATTATAAAATAAAGTTGATATTCCACTGACGGTAGGTGGAAAATCGTTTGTTATCAGCAACCGGTTCATGAAAATATGTTTATTTCACCCCTTTGAAGTGCTCTCAAGAACTTCATCGACAGCGTCAAGAAGCTTCCCTGAAGTAAGCTCAGGTAAAAATTCCTGCGCGCGTCGAAGTCCCTTTACGCGAAAGTCCTCCCGCAGATCCGCATCAAGCAGGAGGGTCTTCATTGCTTCGGAAAGGTATTCAGGTTTGCTGGCGTCAATTAACATTCCGCTGTCGCCGACCACTTCCGGAAGAGAAGTTCTGTTTGAGCATATGACGGGAGTTCCGCAGGCCATTGCTTCCAGAGGGGGGAGCCCAAACCCCTCATACAACGAGGGAAACACAAAAACATATGCGCCGCTGTAAAGGACCGGCATCTCTTTTTCAGGTATAAATCCTGTAAAGATTACCTTATCTTCCAATTGAAGCTCTTTGCATAACCTCGCCAGATAAATACCGTCTTCGCCCTTGTAGCCGCCAAGCACAAGGTCATACTTTCTCTGCAAGTTCTGCGGCAACAGGGCAAAGGACCGGATTAAACACTCTACATTCTTGTGCCGTTTAAAGTTCCCGACATATAAAATATAATCCTTTCTTATCCCATATCTTTCCTTTAGGTCCTTTATGGATTCTTTTGAATCGATGGGACGAAAATGGCCGGCTACTCCGATATAAACCACTCTTATTTTGTTTTCCGGAATTCCAAGCTTTTGCATGATATCACTCTTCGAGTGATATGAGTCGGTGATGATCAGGCGTGCTTTTTCTGCAATTTTCCTGCGCAACAGCATATAGATTGTATTGTAAAGATATCTGTTCCCATATCCCTCATCCCGTATTATATCGAACAGCAGATCATGAATTGTAATAACAGAAGGCACAGCGGAGAGAAGAGGGGCTTTATCAAAAGGCGAAAAGAAAACATCAACCCTGTCCCGGGAAATATGCCGAGCCAGCAGAACGTGGTCCCAATAAAGAGTATTCCCCTCTGCGCTTATTTTTATTTCAAGGTTTGGATATGCAAAATCCGCTTTTGTATTCTGATTACCATAGAGTATAAACTTATGATTGGGCCTGTTGGTCAGCGCAAATTCAAGGAAGTTGCGCAAATACCTCCCTATTCCGGTAATCCTGTCACCGAGAAGTTCACGGCCGTCAATTCCGATTATCTTCAGTGGTGTGTTTGATCTAATCATGCAAGTATGGTCTATGCATACCTATTACATTTTCCGGGAATAAACAATCATGACTTCTTCAGAACCTCTTGCAAGCAGGCGCAGCAATGCCGCCCTGGGCCATATCAAAAAAAGGGGGGAAGATCCTGATCAGCAATCTCTTGATAATACCAAGTCCCATTTTATCCATATTCACTTATTATCCCCGCCGTAATTCGATCTTTGCTTAAATTAAATATTCTTTAATATCTTTTCTTTAATTAGGCTTTTTACAGATGCTGGCAATATCCGTGACAGGGATTCTCTGCTTTTAGACCGGGCGTTGTATAAAAAAATACTGCCCGCTGAAATTGTGGATGTTCGTCTGCCGGTCAAAATTGAGCAAAGACGGTAATTGCTCAAGTCCACTTCGGAAAATGCGTCAGGCTTGCGAGCTTTGACGAATACACCCGGTTCGAGGGGGTCTGGCTCAATAATCTCAATAACAAAATCTGAAAATATAATCTGCATGTCCTCTGAATCATATCTCCAAAAATCGAAAGGATGGCCGTGATAACCGAACCCTTTTGATCTTGTTGTGACAAGAAGTATGCCACCGGGCTTTAAAATATTTTTAAAATTGCTGATTGCCTTTCGCCAATCCCTCACATGCTCCAATACTTCAGTGGAAACGAGCAAGTCAAATGCTTCATTGCCAAAACGCTCAAGAAGGTTGTGAGCACTACATATCTCGTCGACACCTGGCCCCGCTTGAAGGTCAACACCTATATAACGCAGTGGATGAAATGCCTCTATGGTGTGCCTCAGGGAGCCGTTAACATCCAGGGACCCGACCTCTATAACGGATTTCCCCCTCACTTCCCCTTCGCTAAGGTTTTTAGTTCCAAAGTCAATACATGATCTATTGCACATAATTTTATATCCTTCCCGGGTTTTTCAAAATCATGGAAGATATTCCCGGTTCTTGCCGAGCTTCGACCGGAAACCATCCAACATCCCATGGAAGACGGCTTTGATGTCGGCTCTCTGTTCAACAAAAAGAAGTAGCAGGACAACTTTGACTGAATACCCAAGCGTCCTAAAAAGATGGCCATATTTTTTGTGTCGCAAGTATAAATGTATTTGATTCCTAAAGCCATAATATAGCCTGAACCCGTCCTTATAGACAGTTGTCTTAATCCCCCACAATTCCAGGTATGCCATGTTCACTTTTCTGTTTTCTATGACGCGGCTTTCAGGTACCCAAAACATGGCATAACCTGCATCGGCAATTCTAAATGAATAGTCGACGTCCTCGCCATACAGGAAATATTCTTTCGTGGGCAGGCCTATAGCATCAATCGCCGATTTTTTTATCAAAGTGCCGCGCCAGGCAAAACTGTCAATCTGTTTGGGCGCCTCAAAAGGTGCGACTTCTGTCGGCCAGCTCCGGACTGCACCTACGCGATTGTTTTTCGACAGAATATCCAGCCATTTCTCAAGTGACTCAAGGGCATTTTTGCCGGCTGAAACATCATCATCCAAGGTCCATACAAGGTCGTTATTTTCAACAGCCAATCCAATCCCTTCACAATAACCTCCCGCGCTTCCGATGTTCTCGGGGAGCAGGACATAGCGTACGTCATGTGAGAACTCATCGGCTACGGAGCGAGTGGAGTCCCTGCTTGCATTGTCGATAACAATTATCTCGTCAGGCCTTCGCGTCTGGCTCAAAATATCTCCGAGCAGGCTCCTGAGCATTGAGGCATTATTGTAGGTGACTATGACCGCTCCAATGCGTTGCATTAAATTTGTTCACCTGTTATTAAAGTTCTATAAAGGGCTTCCGTACAAGCAACATCTTTCTCAATCCTAAACCGTTCTTCAACTTTTCCTCTTCCAGCCAATCCCATTTGATTTCTTCTTTCTTTGCTGTTAACGAGTTCCTTTATCCTTTCTGCCAGCAGCATTGAATTCCTTCTGGGGACGATATACCCGGTTATTCCGTCCGTGACCGCTTCGGGGTTGCCGGCGTCATCCGAGGCAATTACAGGTTTAGCTGCTACCATGGCCTCTAATATGGCCCTTGAAAACCCTTCACCCGAGATAACGGGAAAAACAAAAATATCAACCTCTCTTAACACGCTCGGGATGTCGTTCCTGTATCCCGTGAAAATAACCCTGTCGGATATTTTGTATTCATCGCACAATGTTTTTATGTGTTTAAGATAAGCATCTTCTCCTGTTCCAACAAGCAACAGCTTGGCGTTGTCTATATATCTCACGGCGGCAATCAGATATTCTTGCCCCTTTCTTTCTTCGATTCTCCCAATACATGCAAGCAGTACAGTGGATTCATTTATTCCGAATTCTTGTCTTATGCAGGACGATGGAAAAGAATCAAACTCCTTAATATCAATACCGTTGTAAATTGTCACCATTTTGTGCGTGCCCTCAAGCCACTCAAACCTCGTTTTTAGCGCGTTTGCGACAAGGATCATTTTTTTTGGCAGCAATGATAGTATTCTGTCTAAAAGCCATTCACGGTCACTGACACGTATGTGCCATACAAGCGGAATACCGGCAACCCTTGCCGCAATGCCGGCATAAAGGGTTTCTGCAAGTGAATCAGTATGCACAAGACAGATTTTTCTCTCCTTGATAATTGAGATGAGTTTCCAGATTGTCAACAGATTTAAATGTCTCATCCGCCCTATTTTCAGGAATACAATATCCGCGCCGGCTCCTGCCATTAGTTTTGCAAGCTCGCCTTCTTCGGGACATAACAGAATCGGATGATATATATTTTTGTCCAAACGTTTTATAAAATGATAAAGGCTCCATTGTCCTCCCCCGAACATATTGCCATAGGGGGTTGTATAGAGTATGGTATGTTTCCTCATAGCGGTCATCTCCCGGCACCGTCAAGAATCTTCAATACTTGCCTGTCAGTAAGGGTTTTTAAACCGCCTGTATCCCTTTTTTCGATTACTTTGTTCAGCATCTTCAGGGCTGAAAAAAAACCTTTGGTAAAATATCCCCTCCCTACCAAAGGCAGAAACAGCAGCTCAAAAGGCAGGAAAAACAAATGCTGGGCCCACAGGCTTGGAGTGTCCAAATTCTTCCAGGTAAAGAGGAAACGGTTGCGCCAGTTGATATTTTCAATAAACTCTTTTTTGAAATTCGCTCCTATAGTAGATTGGTGATCATGTATCACCCGGCTTTCAGGCTCATATAAGGATTTCCAGCCGCGTTTCCAGGCCCTGTAACATATGTCGGCGTCTTCCCAATAAAACGGATGGTACAAATCGTCGAAGCAGCCTAACTCGACAAATTTCCTTTTATCAAAAGCAGAATGGCCGCCGGAAGAAAAAAAAGCCGCCGGAGGTTCCCCGGTTTTCCAAACTGTAATATAATAATACCAAAAGATTCCATATTTGAATTTGACTCTGGGCATGGTGGGGTCACAAGAAACCGGCCCGCTTGCAGGAGTTGCAACGGAACTGACAGCGAAAACGTCATCGTCTTTAAAATGGCCTATGAGGGGTTCTATGAAATTGTCCTGCACGCGGATGTCACTGTTCATCAGGTATATGATTTCATTCTTGCTTGCCTTGACTCCTTCATTGCATGCATATGCAAACCCTTTGTTTTCAGTCAGCGATAACACCCTGACGTCAGGACAAGAACCCAGCAGGAACTCGGAGCTTCCGTCGGTGCTGCCGTCGTCCACGACGATTGTTTCCGCGGAGCCGGAGTATAGGCTTAATGCCTTTGCAAGAAACGGCAGGTTTTTTTCCAGCAGTCGCCGACCGTTCCAGTTGGGAATGATTATGCTTATGCCCCGGTTGTGCACGTTCTTATTGATCACCGTTTTTTTCTGATTCCCTTGCCGTCACGCCGACTGCCACTGAAAGAAGCTTTTTTTAATAAAAGGTTTCGAAGTTTACCATTAGGCATTTTGATTAACAGCTCACGACTATCTTGTTCCATTTCCGCCACAAAAAACGCTTCAACGCCATGTACTTATTATATATAAAACTATTTCATTAATTCCATGAACAGAAGTGCCAATTCATTGAAACATAAACTAATGGTATGCTTTACTATTACTAAGCGTTGTTGCTTGCCTGTCGGATTCATTAACAGCGCAATCGACGCCTGATGTAAGAAACTGATTATTCAAGCTTAGGCGAGGTAGAGCTATGCTTTTTAGTGCCTAATACATGATTAAACAAGCTGATCAAGACAACATCTGGAACTATTATCAAAATCAGGACCGGGGTCACTTTGATTTGAACTGGCCCAGATATCGGTTTCTGGCGGAGCGTTGCCCTCAAGGGACGAGGGTTTTGAACATTGGTGTGGGAGCGGGCTACATGGAACAGTTATTGGCGAGACGGAGCGTTGAGGTTTATTCGCTCGATCCGAATGAAAAGAGCATTGCATGGCTAAAAATTGAGTTGAATATGGGGGACCGGGCTAAGCAAGGTTACAGTCATAATATCCCCTTTGACACCGGATACTTTGACAAGGTAATCATGACTGAGGTTCTGGAACATCTCTCCGACGATGTTCTGCATGCCACTATGGATGAAGTGCGGCGAGTTTTGAAACCCGGCGGGGAATTTACCGGGACGGTGCCCTATCGTGAGAATTTACAGGACAACACTGCATTTTGCCCTCATTGTCAAGTGATATTTCATAGGGCAGGACACAATCAAAGCTTTGATGTCGCATCTTTGAGCGATTTGCTCAAGAGACATGGGTTCCACGTGGAGAGGATGTATCCCCGAAGTTTCCCTGATTTCAGGCGGCAGGGGTTCAAGCTTTTCTTTAAAGCGTTATTTCGCTATATCCTTGGACGCATGGGTGAACAACTGATTGCACCGAACTTGTATTTTATTGCCCGGAACGGGTAATGCTACTGTTTGCTCTTTATAAACGAAATCATTTCTGCGATCCTATGAGCATAAGTGTGGTTCTTGTAGACCTTTTTTTGGCCATTGCAAGCTATTACAGCCCTTTCATCCGCATGTTCCAAAAAATACATGCAAAGCTGTCTGAGGTCTTCGACATCCTTATAACAAACAATCTCACTGCCGACTTCAAGAAGCCTTTGCATTTGCCTGTTGCAATTGCAAAGATGGAACGCGCCACAGCCGGCAACCTCAAACACCCTTGGTGTTACCGCAAATATTCTATCGCCCCAAAGGCTGTCGAGGCTGAATACAATCTTGGAGGCGTTATAGATTTTGATTACTTCCTCGCCAAAGACCGGGCCTCCCTTGTAGGATTTAAACAATTTAGACTTCTTGTCCATCCAGGTCCCATATATGTTGCTTGCAGGCCCCCAAACATTCAAGCCTAAATCAACTAAAGCCTCGAGGACTTTTTCTCTGACAGGAATCACCGTGCCTACAAAAGTAATATTGCTTTCATATTTACGTTTTTCATCGTCAGTCAGGCAAACTGTCCTGTGTAGCAGCGGATCAGACGCCAAAGGCAGCCAATGCACATGTTTCGCCCCTATTTTGACGTGTTCCAACACATCCGGCGAGTCTATGATAAAAAAGAAATCGTACGATGGAGAAATTTGCTCTGCGAGTGGCTTCGCATGCGGGGCATACACTGAGTCCATGAACCAGTTGGCGGTAATGGCCCCCCTGGCCCTTATTTTGAGAAGGGTATCTGCGGCGACAGTCTCGCCCTTCAGCACCAGCACAACATCCGGGTTGAAGTCCGTCACCTCATTGAAGAGGACTGCATTCATTTTAGAATTTTCCATAGTGTTTATTGCGGGAATTGCCTTCGGTGAAAAATTTATTAACCGTTTTATCTTGGGTTTCAAATAAGATAATATCTGTCCCTTAACGTATTGACTGTGCCTGAAATCAAAAACCTTTACTTGATGACCGGCATTAAGCAAAGCATTTTTACAGTGTCCTGCGATGAGACCAAGCGCGTCTTGATCCGTCGGGGCAACCAGAAGAAATTTCATCTACTCCCCTTCGGCCTTGCCAATAGCTCAAGTCCTTCGCCCTGGATGATTTTGCCCAATAGGTGGCGCATCGCATTTTTAAAAGTCGGCAGGTGCTTGTTCACTGCCGTCCTGAACTCCTCATTTACAGGCAACCCGCTGTTTTGAAGTCCCTCAAGACTGACTACCGGAATGCTTGTGTCCGACCGTATAACATAGAAACCAGCCTCTTTGAACAAATGTTTCAATGTCCCGGGGCTGAAGAAAAAAAGATGTTCAACCGGCATAAGGGGCCACCACTTCTCCTTGAGTCTTCTTGCTTTATAGCTTGCGATATTGGGGACTGCAACATAAAGGACACCCCTTCTCTTAAGTATCCTTTTTATCTCGCGTAACGTTTGCAGTGGTGAGGGAAGATGTTCGAGCGTGTGCATAAGTGTTATCACATCAAAGGAGTTGTCGGGAAAATGATTTTCCTCAAGGGTACCCTGTAAAAGGTCAACACCCCAGTGGCCTTTGGCAAATTTTACAGCAGCAGAAGACAGCTCAACCCCATAGGCTTCCCAATTGCTGTCTATGGCCGCCTTCACATAAGCGCCTGATGAAGCGCCGACATCCAACAATTTCCCTTTCCCGCAATAGCAGGACAAGTTTTCTAAAACAAGGATGGCATTTTTATAAAGCCGGTCCTGGTTCCCTGAGTCAAAATACCCTTTTTGAAAGTAGGCTTCTGAATAAAAGGCCAGCCGTTCTTCCTCTGACAATCTGGGGTTCTGATATATAAGGCCGCAATGAACGCATTTGACAAGGTCGATGAATTTGTCATTGACGGGGACTTTCAGATGCAAATTATAATCGTTCTTCCCGCACAAATTACATGGAACATGTTCCATATGATCAAACTCCTTTGTCCTGCTTCTTAAAGTAAAAAGTTGCTCCGTCTGAAAGGCCTTCTTTATTTAGTTTCTTGGCCTTTCTTTTGAAGGCGGCTATTTCCGATTCGGTGAATATCGACCTGGACGGGTTGATACGATAAGAGTTCTCGGCCATCAACGGGATGTCCTTTATATACTGTTCACTTGCCCAGAACTGGGATGCGTCCGATGCATATGTGACGTCTGTCAAAGCAAGCCCGGCTTTTCCTGCCAGTATGTTGATACTCTTGGCTGTGTGCAGGAAAAAGTGCCTGGGTGCATCAAGATGAAGCCAGTTTGACCCGTAATGCTTCCACCCATAGGAAGACGCGACAGGGATGTCTATCATGCAAACCCCACCCTGCGTAAGCAGCCGCGAGACAGCTAGCATAGTGTCAAGCTGGTCGGGGATGTGTTCAAACGACTGGTGGAATATTACTACGTCCCACTCCCCGTCAATCTCATGGACCAAGCCTTTGACAATCCTAAGCCCGTTGCTGTAATCGATCTGCTTTTTGATAAAAGGATCGACGCCTAGAACATTATAGAATCCGGTTTCTTTCAAAGAATGCGGCAAACAGCCGTCGCCGCAGCCAACATCCAGTATTCTTGACGCTTTATTAATTCCGTGGATCCTTGACAGGGAAACCAGGTGACCGGGAGGACGCAACTTGCCCAACAATATTCCCAAGGCGCCCTTGCCGAAAACTACGGAGGAATTCCTCAACTGTCTAAGTTTTTTCCTTAGCCGGTTCCGGTACTGCTCAGGCTGGAAAGCGCTAAAGCTGTAGTAACAAGCCGGATAATACTTGGACATGTCGGGAGGGAATTCCAAAATTTGCACGCATCCGCACTTTGAACACTCAAGATAGTCAAAGGGGTCTCTGTATCCATACATCATCTCACGTGCAACGAATGTCCTGTTGTCGCGTGCATTGTAACATATTTTACATTTCATGACGCCGCTCTTCCTCCGCCCTTCTTAAAGTAAAAGCTGCCCCCGTCTGCAAGTCCTTGCTTGTTTACTTCCCCAGCCTTTCTTTTGAAGGCGGTTATGTCTGATTTTGTGAATATCGACTTTGACGGGTTAACGCAATAAGAGTTTTCCGCTTTCAAAGGGATGTCTCTTATATACTGTTCACTTCCCCAGAATGGGGATTCGTCTGACATAAGCCTAACAGCATCTGTCAGAGTGAGACCGGCTTTTTCTGCCGATATGTTAATGCTCTTGTAGGAATGCAGGAAAAAGTGCCTGGGCGCATCAAGAGCGACCCAGTTTGCTCCGTAATGTTTCCACGCATAGGAAGATGCGACAGGTATATTTATTAAGCAAACTCCGCCTGTTGCCAAAAGCCCACAGACCGCCAGCAGAGTGTCGAGTTGGTCGGGGATATGTTCAAAAGACTGATTGAATATTATTAAGTCCCACTCCCCATCGATTTCCTGAATGCGGCCTTTGATAATTTTGAGCCCATTGCTGTAATCGATCTGCTCCTTGATGTAAGGATCAACGCCGAGGACATTATCAAATCCGATTTCCTTCAAAGAATAAGGCAACCAGCCGTCACCGCAGCCTACATCCAGTATTCTTGATGTTTTCTTAAGCCCGGGAATCCTTGACAGAGAAGCGAGGCAGCCGGAGGGTCGTAACTTGCCTATCAATTTTCCCAAGCCTCCCTTGCCGAAAACCACAGAGGAATCCCTTAGCTGTCTGAGTTTTGTTTTCAACGGATTCCTGGACTCTGCAGACCGGACAGCATTATAACTATAGTAATCATCCGGATAATACCTGGACATGTCGGGGGGGAATTCCAAAATTTGCACACACCCGCACTTCGAACATTCGAGATAGTCAAAGGTATCTCTATATCCATACATCATCTCACGGGCAAGGAATGTCCTGTTGTTATGTGCGTTGCCGCAGATTTTGCATTTATACATGCTCATGTTCTGTTTCTTAAGATATTCCACTCTTCAGGCAATACATATTTTGAAGCCGCCATATATATAGATAACCAGATTGGGCCCAACAGAAAAAGGACCATAACGTTGCCATCTATATTCCTGGCAACAAAAAATCCCGCAAAAGAAAATGCTGTTGCAAGCACAACATTTTTTATCAGCGTTTTTATTATTTCACTGAAGGCCGTGTTTATATGTTTGTTTGCAAAATACAAGTACAGGACCAAAACACACATTCTGGACACCGGAATGCTCAATGCCAGGCCATACACACCCAACCGGCTCGAAAGGATATTGGCAAAGACATAAAACATTGCCGCTCCGACGGTCGAAATAAACAGGAACACATTCATGCTCTTTGTACCGTACAATATTCTTACAAAAGGAGTTTCTAATGAATAAATAATCAGAACAGTTATTTCTATCATCGTTATATTAATAAGCACCCGTATATCGTTCACCGTAAACTTGCTGTTCAGAAATAATAGGGTCAGCAAAGGCTTAAGAAATACTATAACGCCAGCTGAAGCAAATATGGACAACGAAATATTTATGCGCAGTGTTTTTGTAAGCATCTGTTTAATATCGTCCCATTTTGCCAGGGTTATCAGTTCCGAGACTTTTGAATAGAAAACACTTGATATCGGAGCGATTATAATCTGATATAAAGAGACAACGATTTTTTCGGCATATGCCAGAAGAGAAATTATCCCAACACCCAGATTGGATGCAATATTTCTGCTTATTATATCCCATACGCCCCAGATGAGACTGCTCAATGCCGCTTTTGATGAAAGCTTAAACAGTTCGGGAAGCTCGCTATGGTATATTTTTAAAGTTGGTCTCCACCGCGTTTTAGCGAACAAGTAGAACATAAGGATGGCGGATACAAGGACATTTGAAAATATATAGCTAACAGCAATGCCTTTAGTGCCATATTTCGGCGTTAAAAGAAATATCGCAGCAATGTTGAATAGTGGTGTCAAAAGGCCGGTCAATGCCGGCACAAGAAAAAGAAAAAAAGAATTTAATATTTGCACTGCGACGGCTGAGAGATTGGAAAAAATGTATCCCATAAATAAAATGGTCAGCAGTTCAGCGGACAGATTTACAGCCTTTGCATCAAAGCCCGAGGCAAACAATTTCACTATCATTGGACCGGCGCACATAACAGAGATCCAGCCTACGAAGCCTATCATCAGCGACCATTTGAAAACAACATCCGCGAATTCAAAACCCTCTCTGTCGTCTTTTGACCTGATTTCGTTAAAAACAGGAATAAACAGGGCTGTAACAAGAGCAGTAAATATGCCGAAAATATTAAAAATCAACAGGGAGATGAAAAGACAATCCAGCTCCCATGAAATCCCGAATCTCCTGCCCAGTAAAATATTAAACATAATTCCAAAAATACTGTTTATTGCGATTACAACACTCAGATGAATTGCGGATTTTCTTAAAGCCATTGCTGACAGGGTCTATGCATCAGGCGGGTATCGGTTTGATGTTGGTTTTATCGTCTGTCAAAGTGACGCTTGCCGTAATCATTGCCATTAAAAGCCAGAACGGCTCCATTATTCTGATAATAACAAATGTATTTGCGCTCAGGGCATGGGCCAGAAGTGCGACAAATCCGGCAAGCATGCCGAGGCTAAGCCCTTTAAAGAGTTCATCTTCTGTATTTCCATAAGCCCGCAGCACAGTAATAAAAATCCTGTATAACAGGTAAATAAATGTTGCAAAACCCAATACCCCCGTTTCAATGAGAGTTCTGAAATATTGCCCGTCTACAAACCCGTAGCCTGTTATCCCGTAGCCAAGAAAAGGACGGTTCTTTATATATTCAAGAATTCGCCTATAACTATTAATTCTTTCTGATGCCGAAAGGTCAAGATAATGCCCCCCTATCTTAACCTGTTGAGGTCCTTCCACAGGGCTTTCCATAAAGGTTTCGCTGTATCTCTGCCGGACTTTTTCAGGCATGATAACACCGGAAAAAAGGATCAGCACCACCAAAATGGTGATGAACAGGAGCACCCTACGGCTGAAAATCATAAATCCCAGGTACATTGCGGCCAAAGCCATCCATGAACTCCTCGAAAGCGTATAGAGAAAAGGAACTGACACGAGTGCCAGCAGGCCGAACGATGACAACCTTGCGGCCATAGATTTATGAGACACCATAATACCGACAAGTATCGATGCTATTAGCACCAGGTATCCTCCCAGTGTGTTGGGCTCGCCGGATTTTCCCTGAAAGGTTACGTCAACCCTTCCGCCCAGAGGTATCTGTATTATTGCGTATACCGATACGATCGCCGCCGTAGCCAGCATTGCAATAAGATACCTTTTTATCTGCTCCCTGCTGTGGATATTGTTGGCCGCAATGAAAAATACGAAAAAATATTCGATATACTTTATGACAAACATTGAGCCCGCTAAAGGCCTGACTTTCCCGAACATCATGCCGAAAAGGGTTGCTGCAGCACAGGCAATTACATAGTATAGGATAGCTTTGTTCAAAGGGGTTTTCACAAAAAGCCCCAGCTCTTCATGGACGGCATTTCTTGCGAGCCAGCCTATAGAGATTATAAGTATGAGGATGTCGTCAATCCTGACACCGATATCCCGCTCGTGCTCAGATGCCAACACAAGTTCGGGTGACAGTAGCATCGAGAATATCAGGAAGTAAATGGCCATTTCGGTTGAAAGAAACGATATGATAAGGACCAGCACGCCGCAGGTCAGCTCAAGTGCCAGGGTCGTGCTCAAATGAGCAATTGCAGCTGCCGTAAGCAAGGCAAACGCCGTTATAAACAAAAAAAGGACCGGCCTTATTCCCTCTTTGATTTAATCCTCCGTGCCAGCGAACTAAACCTGTCGGAAATATTCACACCTTTATCTCCGGCAAACTGTTCTTTCTGGTAGTATTTATACATACCGCTGTGATGCAAGTCCGGATTTGTTTCAGCCTTCACGTTATTCAGTATAACGCCGAGTATTGTTACGCCGACCTTTCCCAGCAAAGAGGCTGTTCTTTTTAAGGCAGCCCTTGCAATTTTTCCGGCCTCATATATTATAAAGACCCCATCCACCCTGCTTGAGAGTATTGCAGCATCGGCCACCGGAAGGACGGGCGGGGCATCAAAGATAATAAAATCGTAGTTCTCTCCCATTTCTTTGATAAGCTCCGGGATCCTTTCTGAATTCAGGAATTCGGAAGGCTGTGTTACTGTTAATCCGCTCGTAACTATGTTTAGGTTGTCTATCCCCGGCGTTGCCATAAGGTCATCGACTTTTATCCCTCCCAGCATGATATCCGTTATTGTCCTCACTACCTCTTGCCAGGTGTTGTTGCCGAGTATTACATTGCTCAGTCCCGGTTCTCTGCCAATGCCAAAATATTGATGTATGCTCGGATTTCTGAAATCAGCGTCAATGAGAAGCACCCGCTTTCCCACCTGGGCCAGGACCAGGGCCAGGTTGATGGCGGTAACGGTCTTCCCCTCGCCTCTTGCTGAGCCGGCAACCATGATGCTCTTCAGATTTTTTTCTCCAGCCGTAAAAAGGACATTTGTGCGTAAAGCGCGATAACACTCGGCAGGGATGGATTGGGGCATAAAGTGACTTATAAGGGCATGGTACGTCCTCAGTTCCCAATCGCCGGTAATGTTATATTGGGTCTTTAAGAAATCTGTAACATCACCCGTATATAGATTGGGGATAACACCTATTACATGGACGCCGAGAAAGTCTTCGATGTCCTCTATAGTTCCTATGGATGTATCGAGGGATTCGACAACAAACGCGAAGACAAGGCCGAATATGATCCCGAGCGCCAGCCCGAGCATGCCATTTGCGAAGACCTTCGGAGGGTTATCGGGTGCGGTCGGCTCGGAGGCCCTTTTTATGATACTGACTTCTTCCACCTTCTCGGCTTCTTTGATAAGCGCTTCCTGGTATTTTGTCTTCAGGAGTGTATAGAGTTCCTCGTTTATCTTTACCTCCCTCTCAAGGCGGCTTAATTCCATGGCGGTAGTCGGAAGCATGTACAGTCCGGCCTTTAGTTTGCCCAGGTCAGCAGAAACCAATTCCTTCTTTTTCATTAAGGTATTCCGTTGGGACTCAAGCTGGGCTTTCAATTCCACCCGCACATTTGCGACCTTCTCATCCACCTCTTTTACCTGCGGATGAGCCGGAGTGAAGCCTATTAAAAGGTTGTTTCTTTCAAGGAGCAGATCGCTGAGTCTGGAATTCAGTCTGGATACTATAGACTGGTTAGCATCGGTATCGGTGAAGAGTCTGACACTTGCTTTTTGAGGGATTGCTTTTCCTTCTTTCAGAATTCCCAGGTTATATTCGGTTTCCTTCAGGTCCATATCTATTTTTTCCCTGCCTGCATCCAGCGCTGAAAATTTTTCGAGATCGGCTTTCTGTTCATCGGATATCGATACCACATCATTTTGCTTCTTGAATAGGTTTATGGCGTTTTCGGCTGTTTTCAACCTTGATTCCACGATTTGAAGCTGGTCTTCTATGAATTTCCTTGCTTCGAAGATCTGCCTGTTCTTTGAAAGTATGTTTTCCTCCTTGTATTTATCTACGACCAGATTTGCGAGCCTTTCAGCTGCTTTCGGATCGCCGGAGGATACTGTTACGTTAATGACGCTCGTATTGCCCTCCTGCTCGGTCTTGATCCGGCTCTGCAGTTCGGACAGGATATTCCCATACTTCTCTGCGGCATGCGGTTCTTCAGAAGCGCCATGAGGGATGAGGCCCGCCTCTTCTGCCACCTTTTCGAGCACAGCGGAACTCTTGATGACGAGCGTCTGCGTGGCAAGATAATCACCGCTGGGAACCGCAAGGATATCGAGAAAAAGACCGGTCATGCTGGTGGACTTTTCTATTCTCACACCTGCCGTGGCACTGTAAACAGGCGTCATCTTCTGGACAAGCGTCAACGCAACGGTAGCTATCGGAAAAACCAGGGCAGTGAAGATAATGATATTCCGTCTTCTCCTGATTATGCGCCAGTAATCCCGTATGCTTAATTCGTATTTCTTCATTTTACGGTTTGGGTGCGAACACTTGTTGATACTCGAATGCTCCGGCGATGGGCTCTATAAGGAAATCCATTGTGGGCTTCAGCTTGGCAATAAATGCATTCCAATTGCCGATCCTTGACCGGGGTATGTATATTATATCGTTCTTTTGGAGCTGTATATCTTTGGTCAGATCGCCTTTTTCAAGCATGGCTTTGATATCTGCCGCAATGAGCTGGGGTTTTTCGAGTCCGCCCCTGATTACCCTTACATCATCTATCACCGCAGTATCTTTATATCCTTTTGTCATACCTATTACCTGCAAAAGTGTGAGTCCGGGACTTAATTTATATGCACCGGGATTATTGACCTCGCCGAAGATAAAGACGCTTCTTTCCCCCTCGGTGGCCGGGATATAAATAGTATCTCCGCTGTCCACAATAACATCATGGGCTGTATCTCCGCTGAACATTACCCGGAAGAGATTTATTTTGCTTATCGTGCCGTCAGGCTTTGTGATCTGCACCTTTTCCATATCCGCATCTTTCGCAAAGCCTCCAGCCGTAATTATCAATTTGGAAAGCGTGGTCTTCCCTTTGAGCGGGTATATGCCCGGGCCTTTCCCCAGTATGGCGCCGAGCAGCGTGACGGTCCTGCCCCTGTACTCTTTGACCAAAACTTCGACTTTCGGCTCTCTAATATACTCTGAAAGGGCCTTCTTCAATGCTGCTTCAGCCTGCCCAGTGGTCATTTCACTCACCTTTGCTTCAACAATACCAACGGTGACAAAGCCGTTTGGCTTCACGGTGACATCATATTTTTTTACCTCAAAACCTTGCCAGATATCTATTTCCAATAAATCATCGGCAGCGATGAGGTATTCGGGCTGACCGGATTCCAGGGTATATGAGCTGTTTATTTGAGGAGGCCTCTCATCCGCTGAACCTGGAGTTACAAGAAAAAAGAGTGCCGCCGTTATCATAAACATGATACTTATTTTATGGAACATCACTTCTTTCAGCCTTTCAAGGTGCAGCGAAAAGGCTTCCGGGGCAGTTGTCCGCCCGCCTTGGCGGGGCGGAGCGGAGAGACTACCGCCCGCATAAGCATTTCTTTTGACGAGCACCCAGTAAGGCGGAAACAGAGTCCTGAATATGAAAGCCGCCTTTTTTACGAGGCCCTTGTTCATGCTGAAATGGATAGGATAGCTCAATCCCGAAAAACCGTTGCCCCGGGCGGTAAAATTGAAGAACAAGCGTTCCCCAATGCCGGGGTTAACCGGTTTTAATTTATCAAAGACCCATTCCGGCATCCCCGGGTCAAAGTTCAGCCTGCAGAGGCTCAGGGCATAATATACGAATTTGTCCACGCCGTAATTTTTACTGGTTTCCACAACTTTGTGCCAATCCATGTTATGTTTGTATCTTGTCACCAGTGAGGCAATATCCAGAAAATGAATGAGCCTGGATGCGGAGTGAGTCACCCGCATCGCATGTTCAGACAGATGTATCAGAAAATGAAAGGGTGACATGGATAACACCGGCACGCCTGCAATCATGCCTGGAAGAGCATTGTCCCATATCTCCTGCATGTTGATTTGTGATGAATAGGGCGCGGGAACAGATGAATTCACGATATGCCAGTGCATATGAAAAGACGGATGCGCGGGATTTTGACTCCGGTAATCACGCGTTGCGAGGTAATTATTTTTGTTATCAAGGCCGTCGAACGGCGAGGGGTCTGTTGCAGTATATCCAATTTTTTCGAGCACAGTGTTTGCCTTAGCAAGGTCATCCCTTTTGATGAGCAAATCTATATCCGACATCTCCCTGATCCCTATATCCTGATATATGAGTTCCGCCAGGGCGGCTCCCTTCATTGAGATAACATCTATCTGCCTCTCACCGAACCCTTTAATAACCCTTTTGAACTCTGAATAAAGCATGGTGTTCTTTGCGGCAGTGGCGAGATAATCTTTTCTCAGTTGGGCCCGAAGCCATGTCTCACTCTCGTCTTCTATTAGGGGGTCGGGGTATTGTTTCAGTATTACATATAGTTGCTGAGACACCCCGTTGTCCCGCGCCATTCTCAGTGCCCTGGAGAAATCTATGGTACCTCTCATGGTCTCAAAGATATCAGGATCTGGCGACTTATCTGACAAAGCGGTTTTCAGCAGTGAGATAATGAACAAATGTACTCTTGACCTTGTCTCCATGCCTTCCACCCGCCTATGCGGGCCAAAACTCCTGCAACGTCTGACCTTATCGAATAGAAAAGAGGTAAACGGTGACAGCTTATGCGCCAGTTTATTTAAGCTTGAGAATATTCCCCTTCTCATGTCAAAGGTCCTGCCATGTTTTTTCACAGCATAAATGCGTCCCACAATATCTCTGTCACTAACAGGAAAATCCGGTGATGAGAAGGTATCGCCTTTTGTCAGGAACAGAAGCTCCCCCCCGTTGACTGCCGAAGGCCGGCTTGTAATTTCGATTATTCTGTGAGCAACAAGGCTGTCTCCTCTTTTGAAAAGGACAATATCGCCTGCAGATAAATCCGTCGCCTTAATGGATTCAATATAGATTGTGTCCCCGGACATCAAAATAGGAGACATGCTGCCGCCGATTACGCGCATGCTCAAGTTTTTGCCGTCAGTCAGCAGACTCTCAGCAAGCTGTAAATAATTTACCTTCAAATGTTCCTTACGAGGTTTATCACTTCTTCACCAGGCACAAAACCCAGATCAACCACGTCAATTTGCCTTGCAATCCGGTCAATGAATCCAATTGAATATTTTATCCCATCCTTGTCCCAGAAAGGAAGGAAGGCATTTTTAATCAGTTCTGAAACGGTTTTTATCCCGCTAACCGGCACAGCGATGTTACGTTCAGCATGCCCGACAAAAAAAATCTTGCTAATAGGCACACATGCATTAACTGCAAGCTTAGCGGTCCCGCACCAGGGGGTGCCATAAGCCACAAGCCCAGCCGCCGTCTCCGATATTATGACCCTGTCGTCATTTAAGACCCTGACTCCATGTCTCCCGTTCCATAAGTTCGCCATCGTGCTTTTGCCGGAGCCAGACTGGCCGACAAACAAATAGCCTCTGCCGTTATCGTCCACGCACGATGAATGAAGCAGAGCTCCATGGCCCTTGCCGAGCAAAATTATTGTCAGCAGTTCCAGAAAAGGATATAAAAAAAAAGCCGCGCCAGCTTTCCCCATATAAATAGTTCCGTATTTAAACTCGTTGTCAAACTCTGCAAGCAATTGTGTGGGGCTGCCTTCTCTCAAAGCCGGGACAGCCAGAATAATTTGTGAAATTCCGTAAAGCCCCCATGTTGTATGAGCCTCAAAAATTATATGGCCCATGCCTCGGATGTCGGGGCTGTCACATTCTGTCAAGCGTTCTGCAATTGACAAATGGCAGACAAAAGCTGCGTCTGTGCATCCTGCATTCGCAAACGGCTCGAGACTTTTATCAAGCCCCACACCTTTCCGGCAGGAAATGTAATAACCAATCCCGCCGATCTGAAGTTTTTTCTCTCGTGAAAATCTATTCCGAACCAATTCCCTGAATTTGTGTTCCCTGTTTGGAATTAACTGCCTTTTGCGCTAACTACACATTTTTTGGCTACCACGCAGTGCTTGGCCCCGCTTCCTGAACCATTGGTTATCTTGCACGCGGTAAGTACGGCATCTTCCGGCTTTAGTTCAATCCTGGTAATTTGAGGCTTGACATAAGCCTTAGTCGTATCCATTGTTGCTCTCCTTTCCCAGAAGTTGGGAACGCTTATGAGCTATTGAGCAGAGATAATCAACAGGGCTTTCTCCGCTCCTGTCGCCTTCCAGCATCGACATGCCCGGGCATCTGTCACAAAAAATAGCATGCCTGCACCCCGCGCAATTCTTCCGCCCTGTTAATCTCTTTTCCCTGACAGCCGCAAACCTGCGGTATCCGTCCATAAAGCTACTGCGTCTCAGGTCGTGGGCCGGATCCGGCACAAAACCGCATACCTGCAGCTTGCCTGCGGGAGTGATATGGAATCCGCCCCTTCCAGCCCCGCAGTTAAACAAGTATTCTTCGCTCACGGGTCCGTTAAATTTTTCGTATAGCTCTGTCCATTCCTTTTTCCGATCCTGATCGTGCATATCCAGTTCAACAACCTCGCCAGCGGTCACTCTTATATCATAAGGTGATTTGGAGCCGTTAAGTCTCGGATTTATTATGGGATCATATTTGAATTTTAAGCCGAGAGATTCGGCAAATCGTTTCATTTCCGGAAGCTCATGTTTGTTTATAGTTGTAACCATTGTCTTCAAAGACAATGGAACTTCATGCCTTGCCAAAAGTTGTATGCCGTTGACACAGGCATCATATGAACCTGCGACTCTGGTCATTGACTCGTAAGTCTCACTTGTTGCGCCGTAGAGTGTGATCTCAACAGAAAAGGGCCGCCACTTTTTCAGAAATATCGCGGTCTCTTCCGTAATCAATGTCCCGTTTGTAAAAAGGCTTATTATAAGACCCTTCTGTTTTGCATTTTTGTAAATGTCATAAAAATCGTTTCTGATCAGAGGTTCGCCGCCTGTGAGAAGAAGCCAGAAACAGCCCGCGTCGGCAATCTCATCTATGATACGGTGTATCTCGCCGGAGGTAAGTTCATTTTCCCTGGAATTATCTCTGATATAGCAGTGTTTGCAATTAAGATTGCAGTGTGAAGTCAGTTCGAGCGTTCCGTCAAGCGGTATATCTTTTACAAGGGATGCTTCATGTAATCTCAGGCTGAATTCGGAATAGTCGAGTTGTTTGATCATGCCTCTTCCAAAAATTTAATACTGGTCAACTCTCTGAGAAATTCGGAGACATCCGCCGCCGCAGTATCAGCAGAGACCTCATATTCCGCTTCAATCGCCTTGCATAATTCATCGAGGTCGCCAGTGCTGTCCAGAAGTTCCCAAAGCCTTGTGCCTGTTTCATTCAATGTATATATGCTGGATAAATCTCCAACATTATTCACTATCGGGACCAGCACGCATTCCTCTCCGATCCTTCTGAATACTACATCAGGATTCTTTCTTACAGCGGCCACGGGCCTCATATCCCATTCCCGGATCTGTCGAAACTTGTGCTCATAAGGCATCGACCTCTTCGGGGAAACATGCCGATGTTATATGCAACACATGGTCCTTTATCAGGTCGACTATTCTCGGTTCCTGTATTTTTCGGCCGTCGGCATCATACACTACCTCTATAATGGGCCGGAGCGGAGCAAGCTTGTTTACGGCTATGACCTTTCCGATCTCTTTTGAATTAAGCCTGACATAAACACCCCGAGGAAAGGCGGAAAACTCATTTACCACTACCTTTAAGATGTTTTCAGGAAATTTCCCTTTCGAGGTCACGATTATCTGCTTAACCGCATCGAACGGCAAGAACCTGTCCCTGTAAGACCTTGGCTGCAATAATGCTGCGTATATATCCGATATTCCGATTATGGAGGAATAATTCAATATCGCTCCGTTCTTCAGACCGTTTGGATACCCTGATCCATCGTGTCTCTCATGCTCCTGAAATACGCATTCGGCAATATCAGAGAATTCCCCTTTCAGTTTTTTCAGTATCCTGAATCCATGCTCAGTGTGTTTTTTCATAATGGAGAATTCCTCAGGAGTCAGTTTCCCCGGCTTCCTGATGATCTCAGGGGACACCATAAGCATACCCACATCATGAAGGAGTGACCGTAAAGCCACTTTCTCCAGTTCCTTGTCGCTCATTTTGAGCCCTACGCCTATCCGGACGGAAATTATTGCGGCATGCAGGCAATGGACCACCGTATCCATCACTACATCATCCACTTTTTCTTCCACGTAAATGAGCACCAGCCACGGATCACTTTCCTTATGTATGGATGCGGCCAGCTCTTTTGAGTACTGGACTAAAGGTTCGATCGAAAAATCCTCATTTTTTCTTATCAACTGGAAAATCTCGTATAGACAGTCCCTTGCGCCGTTATACAATTCTTTTATGTCCCCGAGCCCCTCCTGTCCGCCTTGGCGGGCACGTTGCGCTTCAAGCTCCCTGAATTCAAGGTCCTTTTTCTCGACCGCTGTCCCGTATATTGCAGCCGTCGCCCGCCCGGGCGGGGTTTCGGACATATCCTCAAGCCCTTTGAATGAAATTCCCTTCTCCACGCTTTCCATTCTCCCAGTTTTTTCAGCCATTCGAATACCCGTGTCTGCGCTCATCGGCCAGGACCTTTTGGACGGTTTCCTTGTCCACCCAGAGTTTTTTTTCAGAGTAACCTGCGAGCAGAGAGAGGTCGCACACCTGGTTTATCCTCCTCGGCACCCCCCCTGTATGCTGGTGTATCAGTTTTATAGCGTCCATCGTGAATATCGGGTCTTTGGTCCTTCCCGCTTTTTTCAACCTGTAGAAAACATAATTTTTTGTGTCGGGTAAAGACAGGTGCTTCAGATGGAATTTTATTGTAAGCCTCTGATCAAGCGGAGGTATGCTGTGGATCGTTTTCCTCAACTCAGGCTGGCCTATAAGCACAAGCGTGAGCAGGAACTTGCCTTCCGACTGAAAGTTGAGGAGCAGCCTTATCTCCTCCAGGATATTCATATTGGTGATCAGATGCGCTTCATCTATTATAAGTACTGTTTTTGTCCCTTTCTTATGGTTGGCTATAAAGCGGTCATTAATGTCATGAATAAGATCCAGCTTGCCTGTAGCCTGGGTCTTAACCCCCAACTGGAATAAAATCTCCCTCAAAAAATCATTGATCTCGAGCGTTGGGTTAGCAATTGTTCCTACATTGATATTCCTGTCCAGCAATCTTTTTTCGACCACCTTTGTAACGGTCGTCTTTCCCGTTCCCACCTCGCCTGTAAAAAGGACACCGCCTTTATCGTATTTTATGCCATAGAATATCCTCGCTCTTGCTTCCTCGTGCACGGCAGATGGGAAATAGGTATCGGGTGTGCTGACATTCTGGAACGGTAACGCCGATAGGTTCCAAAAACTCTCGTACAGGTAATTTTCTCCTTAATTCCTGACTGTCGACGCGCTCACTCAAGTGCAAAAAAACAGCCGGAACCGCTATTAAGTGTATATTAATTATTCTTATAATGTCAAATACTTCATATAATTCAGTGAGTCGGCAACAACTGCTGAAAATGAAAAGGACATGGCAGCAGGAGGCTAATTTAACCCACCAAATTCGAGGTTGTCATTCCAGTATAGAGGATTTGTATTTCGTATATTCTTCCTCTACCTTCGCCTTTAAACTATCTATCCTCGATGCATTCGTCAGTCCTATGAATTCCAGGTCTTTCTCAATAGAAACAAAGTTGTCGTAGATACCTATTCGTAATTCGGAACAGATATAGTCGGCTGCCTTTACCAGCATCACGTCCATTACGTCCTTTCGATCAGCTATTTCAGAGGCAGTGCTGTGGTGCAACGAGATGGCGCTCCGGATTTCTTCAGGGACTTTCCATCGTCTGGCAGTATAGTCTCCCATCCCACAATGGGTGAAACCAAAGACTGCAAATTCTACATCCTCAAAGGGCTGGCCCGAAGACCTTACTTTGTCCAGAACCTTTGAGTATTTCTTTTTAAAGTTGATATTCATTACCATTTTGCCGGCATCGTGCAGCAAGCCATGAATAAGATGCTCAGTCGGACTGCCATATCCCAATTCGACGGCTGTAAGCTTACAGGCAACAGCGACAGCTATACTATGTTCCCAAAGCCCGATATCTATTTCATCTTCATCCCTTCTCATATCTTTCAAGGCTGACATCATAACAATGTCACTTACAGTCGCAAACCCCAAGTGCAAAATAGCCTCTTCGACCAAACTCACACTGTCACCTCTGCTGAAATACGGAGAATTAGCCGCCTTAAGCAGACGTGACGCAAACGATGGTTCAAAAGAAATAAGTTTTGCCAGGTCGTCTGTATTGGATGACTCCGCATTCAAAATAGCGAGTGCTTTAACGGCAATAATCGGAAGTGACGGGATATCCAATTTCGATACATTGATGAGAGTCGCGACATCGCGGTTTTTTTTTGTATTCATCTTCATCCCTTCATAACTATCTAAACTTTATTTAAAAAATATAACGTTCCGGATGATTTTTGCACAATAAGCATTCCGGTTGTTGGAGCCTTCAATTTATTCAGAACAGAAAACGGATAGATAATTTTGGTGGAGGCGGCGGGAATCGAACCCGCGTCCGAAAGCACTACTCTCAAGCTTCTACATGCATATCCTGACTATTTGATTCTCGGTTATCATTCTGCCGTCAGGCAGGCCTCCTGATATCCTATCCCTTGAGTCTTTCGCCGGAATTAAGGGAACCACCTTCCCGGCGGCATCCTGCTGTATGACGCCCTTTTCAGCGCACAGGCATCGCCGAAGGAGCGTGCTGCTATTGGTTAAGCAGCGATTGCCAGTTCGTTGTTGGCGTTTGTGTTTGTTCCACCTTTTTACGTGGTGATGGAGCCACGGCATGCCACTTGAGCCTCATAACCCCCGTCGAGTCCTATCGCCCCCGATAAATTTATTATACCATAAAGCTATCTCGCGCAAAGGCGCAAAGAACGCAAAGAGAGGATAGAATTCAAACTAGGCTAAAAGACTGAGAGACCAAATGTTAAGCTAAAGGCTTATGAATTCAAAAAGGGTTTTGCCGTATTTTTTCTTGACGTATGATTTTTTTTGTCTCTCTTTGCGTTCTTTGCGCCTTTGCGCGAAAAAATGGATTTTCAAATCATTTGCTCTTCAGTGCCCGTTCTATATCTCTTTTTGCCTCGCGCTCTTTAATGGTCTCTCTCTTCTCGTATTCTCTTTTGCCTTTCCCGAGTCCTATTTCCACTTTTGCGAAGGGTCCCTTAAAGTAGATTTTGAGCGGTATCAGCGAATATCCTTTCAACTGTGCCCTGCCTTTCAGCTTTTCTATTTCCTTGCGGTGCAGCAAGAGCTTTCTTGTTCTGAGCGGCTCGTGGTTCATGATATTGCCGTGAGCATACGGGCTGATATGGCAATTAAAGAGGAGCACCTGCGTATCCTTGATAAGGACATAGCTGTCCTTCAGATTGGCCTTGCCGTCTCTGAGCGATTTGACTTCAGTGCCAAGGAGTTGCATACCGGCCTCAAAGGTATCTTCAATGCTGTAGTCATGGTAGGCTTTTTTGTTCTGGGCCACTAATTTCATAATTGTATGATAGCAGAAAGGACAGGCGATAGGTGATAGGCTATAGGCAATAGGAAAAGCAACCATCATGTTTGGTTTTGCTTTAGTTGGTTGTCTATAGCCTGTCTTTTTTGGGCGGAAATCATCTATAATGTCTCTGGCTCGGCTTTTTCTTTTTTAGAGTTTTTTTACCTATAGCCTATAGCCCATTGCTTATCACCTGTCTTTTGGAGGGTTTATATGAAAAGGCTTCTTTTTGTGGCTGTTGTTCTCATTATGGCTGTCCTTGCTGCCTCATGCGGGAAAAAAACGGTCAAGAGGGTGTCGGAAGACTCAAAAATAGCTACAGAAAGCTTTGCTGTAGTTGATGCGATAAAAAAGGCATACCTTAAAAAGGATATATCAGGAATTGAGGTAAATACTACAAAGGATGGCTTCAGGGAAATCAGCAGTCTTATGAAGAGTTTTGATTCGGCCGAATTGGATTTTAATCCTGTGTTGGTTGAGATAGAGGAAGGCACTGTGACTTACAATGTCTCATGGACCGGGACCTGGACGAAAAACGGAAAGACGACACAACAGCGTGGAATGGCTGTGTTTGTCTTAAAGGGAGTACCTTTAAAGGTGGACGCTGTTTCAAGGGCAAATCCCTTCAAATATCCAGAGTAAGACAGGCAATAGGCGATAGGTTAAAAGAGGGTTAGAAGATTGGAGGGATGGAAGGTTGGCTGACCCTCCGACCTTCCGACCCTCTAACGCTTCTATTGTCATTACCTGTTTTTTCAATTTATCCCCACCCATGTGATGCACTTCATGTCGAGATCGCTTGGTGAACAGTTAATGATCAGCTTGCAGTTGTAAATAAACCCGCTGCAAGCCACAACGCCTTGATTCTCGAACGTTTGCATAGCCAGCTTTTCATAAGGAGTAAGATTTCCCGGTTCCATGTCGGCCCCCTTTCACCTTACATATCGTCAGATGCGGCCGATACTTGAGGGTTCGCGAACCCTTCGTGCCAGTTGTCTTTCTTCCCCGGCATTTTGAGTGCTTTTCTCACCCTCCGAATGAATTCAGAGCGGGGGATTTCCCGCGCTCCGAAGTTTATAAGGTGTCTGGTAGTTACCTGGCAATCGACCAGGGCAAAATCCCATTTGATCAGCTGATGCACAAGGGCCACAAAAGCGACCTTGGAGGCATTGCTTTTTTTTGTAAACATCGATTCTCCAAAGAATACTCCTCCCAGCGCGACCCCATAAAGCCCTCCGGCCAACTCTCCATTCTGCCAGCTCTCGATGGAATGTGCGAAGCCTGAACGGTGCAGCTGTATGTAGGCATGAGTCATTTCCGCCGTAATCCAGGTGCCTTCATCCCCCTTCCTTCGGGCAGCGGCACAGTTCCTGATGACTTCGGGAAATGCAGCATCCATGGTGATTTCATAAATATTATTTTTGAGCACCTGTCTGAGGCTTCTTGATACTTTCAATTCCCGGGGGAACAGAACAAGACGCGGGTCGGGTGACCACCATAAAATGGGGTCGCCATCAGAATACCAGGGGAAAATTCCCATTGAGTAGGCGAGTAAAAGGCGCTCCTCGCTCAAGTCTCCGCCGACGCAGAGCAAGCCATCCCTTTCAGCGAGTTCCGGTGATGGAAAAATCAGATCATCTGTCAGCCTAAAGACGGGCATATCCAGGGACCGGGAAACAGGGGCCGGGGATAGGGCTGTAGTTCATATTTACTGGTCCCTGGTCACCAGTCCCTGATTCTGATAATTAAAAGTTAACCGGTCTTCAGTCAGGCCTATATTCACTGTGCCGCCTTTGCTCAGTTTGCCGAAAAGCAGTTCTTCAGACAGGACGTCTTTTATTTCAGTCTGGATGAGACGTGCCAGGGGACGGGCGCCGAAGACACGATCATGTCCCTTTTGTGCCAGCCAGTGCAGGGCATCATGGGAAAGGGAGATAGACACCTTTTTCCGGATGAGTTGGCGTTCCAGTTCTTTTACGAATTTGTCCACAACCCTTTCCATGATCTGTGGTGTGAGATGCGCAAAGCTGATGATGGCATCTAGCCGGTTCCTGAATTCCGGGCTGAATAATCTGTCAATGGCCTCCTTGCCTTTTGACTGGGTGTCTTTGCTTCTGTCGCCAAAGCCTATAGAGCTTTTTGCCATATCTTTCGCGCCGGCATTCGAGGTCATAATAAGAATGACATTTCTGAAATCAGCCTTTTTCCCGTTATTGTCGGTCAATGTCGCATAGTCCATTACCTGAAGGAGAATACTGAAAATGTCCGGGTGCGCCTTTTCGATCTCGTCCAGGAGCAGAACGCTGTAAGGGTGCTTCCTGATACTATCCGTCAGCAGCCCACCCTGGTCAAAGCCGACATAGCCGGGGGGCGCTCCTATCAGGCGTGCTACTGTATGCTTTTCCATGTATTCACTCATATCAAAGCGGATGAACTGGACGCCGAGCACTGAGGCCAGTTGCTTGGAAACCTCTGTCTTTCCTACTCCCGTAGGCCCTGTAAACAAAAATGACCCTATAGTACTCTCAGGCGAACCTAATCCGGCCCGTGCCCGCTTAATAGCGGCTGCAAGAGAGTGAATGGCATCATCCTGACCGAATACCGCCTGCTTAAGTTCGTCTTCCAGCAGTCTGAGTCTGTCTATGTCTGATGCGGAAATAGACCGTGAAGGGATTCTCGCTATTCCTGAGACCACTCTTTCGATATCCGCAACGCCGATTGAGCGCTTGCTCTTATATGCCGGATCGAGTTTCAGCGCTGCTCCTGCTTCATCAATAACGTCAATGGCCTTGTCAGGCAGAAAGCGGTCATTAATGTATTTGGCGGAAAGCTCGGCCGCGGCTTTAAGAGCGTTTCTGGTGAACGTAACGCCATGGAATTCCCCATAATAGTCTTTTAACCCGTTAAGGATCAGCACCGTCTCATGTATGCCGGGTTCCTGTATCTCGATTTTCTGGAACCGCCTGGAAAGGGCGCGGTCTTTTTCAAAATGGTTCTTGTATTCCTCATATGTAGTGGCCCCTATGCAACGCAGCGCACCCGAGTTGAGCAACGGCTTCAATATATTGGAGGCATCCATAGAACCGCTGCTGGTAGCGCCGGCCCCGACTACGGTATGGATCTCATCAATAAAAAGGATGGCATCGGGAATTTTTTCGATGCGCTTCAGCGTTGCTTTAAGGCGGGCCTCAAAATCTCCCCGATATTTTGTGCCTGCAAGCAACGCTCCCATGTCCACCGAAAAGATCTTTGTCTTTTTGAGCGCTTCGGGAACTTTCCCCTGTTGTATGTTCAGCGCCAGCCCCTCAACGATTGCGGTTTTACCCACACCGGGCTCGCCGACAAAAATAATATTATTTTTTCTCCGCCTGCAAAGGACCTGAATAGTGCGCTTCAGTTCGGTTTCACGGCCTATCATCGGGTCGATCCTGCCCTGCGCGGCCTTCTCCACCAGTTCCACGGCAAACTGAGCGAGGGGGTCTCTTGCCGGTGATTCCGTGCCTCTCTTCGGCGAGGCTGTGGCCGGCTGCTGATCTTCATTGGCATCCTCAATGCCGGATTCATCATGGAGTTTGGATATGCCATGAGAAATGTAATTGAGCGCATCAAGCTGTGTAATTCCCTCCGATTCCAGGAGGTGGACGGCGAACGAGTCCTCCTCGAGGAAAATAGAGTGTATTATGTCTCCGGCATCAGCTTCCTGTTTCTCTGATGATTGCGCATGGCTCAGGGCTCTTTGAAGCACGCGTTGAAAAGCAATGGTCGGTTTTGAATAGGGGTCCTGCGTGTCCGGCAGCCGCGGGATATTAACGTCAAAAAAATTCTCGATTTGAGACTTCAGGAGTTCGATGTTGCCGCCGCAGCTGGAAATGATTTCAACTCCCCAGTCATCGTGAAGCGTCGCAAAGAGTATATGCTCCACAGTCAGGTATTCATGCCTCTTCTTTTCGGCGTCACGGACTACGGCTTCGAGTGTCAGCTCCAATGCTTTATTGATCATTCTTTCTCCATGATACATTTAAGAGGGAACTTGTTCTTGCGGGCGAGTCCCTCCACGGTATCAACCTTTGTTTCGGCTATCTCACGGGGATAAACCCCTGCCAGCCCCGAACCCTTTTTGTGCACGTTCAGCATTATCTGAGTAGCTTCCACAGTGGATTTGTGAAACACGGACTCAAGTATGAGGACAACAAAGTCCATCGGTGTATAATCATCGTTCAGAAGCACTACCCGGTAAAGCGACGGCTTTTTTGTTTCCAGGAGGGTATCAACTTCAGTACCCGCTTCAAATGTCCGGCTGTTTTGGCCCATAGTTTCTTCTTTTACAGGCAACAGTTTACTTGCAGGAACTGCATGAACCCGAGCTGCAGGAAGAGCACCCGGAAGATACGGGATGCTCTACTCCGCTCATTCCGAATACGGAAAACCTTTTTTTTACATCCTCAGACCCGCATGCGGTGCAGGTCACCTTCAGGCTGCCGAAAACAAGTTTTTCGAATTCCCGTCCGCATTTTCCGCATGTATATTCAAAAATAGGCATGCTGCTACCCCCGCTTCATAGTAACCATTACAATATATTTATTATAACACAGGCTGCAACCAGGAGTAATAACCAGCGTTGCACATAGTGCTTGAATTATTGGGAAGAATGCTTTATCGTAGAAATGTCACCACTGAAACAACAAATGTTAAGTTTTGAATTTTGAATGTTCAATTACGGATTTGTTCATCATGCAAATTCAGCATCTTTAAGTAGGGAGGGTGCATGGGAAACAGCAAGGGGCAGGGTCTTCAGGATATTTTCCTTAACCAGTTGAGGAAAGAAAAAATCCCGGTATTGCTCTATCTCACTAACGGAGTGAGATTAAAGGGGATTATCAAAGGATTCGACAATTTTGTCATTCTGCTTAAGGACGCGAATGAACAACTTATCTACAAGCACGCGGTATCCACCATTGTTCCCGAGAAAAGCGTAGATCTGAAAATCGAGACTACCGACAGCAACTAAAGGTAAATGCACTCGTTAAAAAATCCTTTTCCTACTACGGTGATTTTACTGAAGATTATTTTTAAGGGAGGTATTAGATAGATGCTCGAGTCGATGCGCAAACATGCACGGTTTTTTTATGTACTCTTCGTAATCGTCATACTTTCGTTCATATTCTGGGGGGTGGGCACGGTCGATAAATCCGCCGCGCCCAGTGTTGCCGAAATCGGTAAAGAAAAAATTAGCGCCGAAGAATACTGGCGGGCATATGATCAGATGAAGACGACTTTACGAGATACTTACAAAGATCAGTTTAATGAGGAGATGGAAAAGAAGATGAAATTGAAAGAGGCTGTTCTCAGCAGCCTGATAGCCGAAAAGGTCCTCGCGGTCGCAGCCGGTGACATAGGAGTGACCGTAACTGACCAGGAACTCCAGGACGTCATAACTCACGAACCGGCGTTTCTGAGGAATGGAGTCTTCAATCGCGAAATATACTTCAGGGCGCTGCAGCTGCAGCGGCAAACGCCGGAGATGTTCGAAAGCTCTCTCCGTCAGCAGTTGCTTTCAGACAAAATGAGACAGCTTATTTGGTCTTCCGTAGTTGTAAACCCTCTCGATCTCAGGAATATTCCAGGGGACGAGAAGGCTGTTAATGAAAAAGTGCAGGCTCTCGTTAAGAGCAACCGGAATGCGGCATTTGGGGCATATGAGGACGGCGTCAGACAGCGGATGAACGTGAAAGTTAATACCGACCTTATTTCCTGATAAAATGTGAATAGTGAATGGTGAATAGTTAAAAACCAAAGATTTTTTGTTTTCCGTTTTGCCTTGAGCCGTTAACGATTCACGATTCACCATTCACAGTCTGTTTTCAATTTTTGCCTGGGCCGGCAAAGAAATGTTATAATCACAAGCAAAACTAAAGAGGAGCTGCTGGATGCTTGATGATGAATTGCCGCTTGGGTTGACGTTTGATGATGTCCTCCTGTTGCCGGCGAAGTCCGATGTCCTTCCTAAAGACGTAGATATAAGCACCAAACTTACCAGGAACATAAAGTTGAATATCCCCGTTATCAGCGCTGCAATGGACACGGTCACCGAAGCACGGCTCGCCATCTCTATGGCCCGCGAGGGGGGGCTGGGGATAATCCACCGCGCAATGTCAGCCGAAAAGCAGGCCCTTGAAGTAGACAAGGTCAAAAAATCGGAGAGCGGCATGATCCTGGATCCTATCACCATTGCTCCGAATGCTTTGATTGCCGAGGCCCTGCACATGATGGAACATTACAGGATCTCGGGAGTTCCGGTTACGGTCAAGGGCAAGCTGGTCGGAATCCTGACTAACAGGGACATGCGGTTCGAGACCAACTTTAAAAAGAAGGTATCGGATATTATGACAAAAGGCCGGCTTATTACCGCTCCTATCGGCACTACTCTTGATAAGGCAAAGAAGCTTTTGCACGAATACAAGATAGAAAAACTGCCTATAGTTGATGACGAGTTCAATTTAAAAGGTCTGATTACGATCAAGGATATTGAGAAAAGGAAAAAATACCCCTTTGCTTGCAAAGACCGTATGGGAAGGCTTAGGGTCGGCGCTGCAGTGGGTATCGGCAACGAGGCGCTGCACCGGGCCGAACTCCTTGTCAAGGCTGGAGTAGACATTATTGCCATTGATACTGCTCACGGCCATTCAAAGTCGGTGATCAGTACGCTTAAAGCAATAAAAAAGAAATTCAGCATCGATATAATTGCCGGGAATGTTGCGGCAGCTGATGGCGCGCGGGAACTTATAAAGGCAGGGGCCGATGCCATAAAGGTGGGCATAGGACCGGGCTCCATCTGTACTACAAGGATAGTCGCCGGCGCCGGCGTTCCCCAGCTTACCGCAATAAAAGACTGCTATGAGGTTGCGTCCGAGACAGATATCCCGATTATCGCAGATGGCGGTGTAAAGTATTCCGGCGATGTAACAAAGGCTATTGCTGCGGGCGCTCATTGCATTATGATAGGCAGCCTCTTTGCGGGAACGGAAGAATCACCCGGGGAAATTATTCTGTTCCAGGGCAGGAGCTATAAAGTATACAGAGGCATGGGCTCTCTGGGGGCCATGGAGCAGGGAGCGAAGGACAGGTACGGACAACAGGGCGTCGAAAAAGAAAAACTGGTTCCGGAGGGAGTTGAAGGAAGGGTGCCTTACAAAGGGCCGGTTTCACAAAGCATACACCAGTTGACCGGAGGGCTCCGGTCAGGTATGGGATATAGCGGCTGCGCGACACTCGAAGAACTGAGGAAGAATGCTAAATTCATACGGATCACCAATGCCGGATGGAGAGAGAGCCATGTCCATGACGTAATTATCACGAAAGAGGCCCCCAATTACCGGATAGAACAATGAAAAACACAGGTAATAGGTTATCGGTTATGGGTCATAGGCGTAGAACTAATAAATTCTTTTCTTTTTCCTTGCCCATTACCTATCACCCATTACCCATTACCTGATTTAGTATGACACACGATGATAAAATATTAGTCCTCGATTTCGGTTCGCAATATACCCAGCTTATAGCGAGAAGGATACGCGAAGGCAAGGTCTATTCCGAGATAGTTCCATTTAATGCGCCCATTGAGAAGATACGCTCTTTTAAGCCGAAAGGCATTGTCCTTTCGGGAGGGCCTTCCAGTGTATATGACAGCGGGTCTCCGGTTCCCGACCTGGAATTGTTCAGCCTCGGCGTTCCTGTGCTTGGCGTATGTTATGGCATGCAGTTGATGGCCCACTGCCTGCGAGGGAAAGTGGCCAGGGCTGCCAAAAGAGAATACGGCAAGGCCGAACTCATAATCGATGATGAAACAGACCTCCTCCGGGGCGTAACGCAGAACTCGACAGTCTGGATGAGCCATGGAGACAGAATAGAGCTTCTGCCGGAAGGATTTTCCATTACTGGTCATACCGACAATTCGCCGATAGCGGCGATGGCGAATAAGGACCGGAAACTTTACGCCCTTCAGTTTCACCCGGAGGTGGCCCATACCGATGAAGGGTCAAGAATACTCCGTAATTTTGTTTATACCATTTGCGGGTGCAGACCCACATGGGAAATGTCATCCTTTGTCGAATGGGCGGTAGCCGATATCCGCTCAAAAGTCGGCACTAAAAAAGTGGTCTGCGCGTTGAGCGGCGGTGTCGATTCTTCTGTTGTTGCTCTGCTTATCCACAAGGCAATCGGTGACAGCCTCACGTGCATATTTGTTGATAACGGTCTTCTGAGGAAAGGGGAGACTGAGAAGGTGCGAAAGACTTTTGAGGGCCATTTTCGCATAAAGCTCGACTATGTGGATGCGCGGGCGAGATTCCTCCAAAAACTTTCAGGGGTCACTGAGCCGGAGCGGAAGAGAAAGATCATCGGCAATGAGTTTATTGCGATTTTTGAAGAAGAGGCAAGAAAGATAACAGGCGCCGAATATCTTGCGCAGGGGACGCTGTATCCAGATGTTATTGAAAGTGTCTCTTTCAAAGGGCCCTCGGCAGTTATTAAGAGTCATCATAATGTCGGCGGGTTGCCGGAGGTTATGCAGTTAAAGCTCATTGAGCCCCTGCGGGAGCTTTTTAAGGATGAAGTGCGTGTTCTGGGTGAGGCACTGGGCCTTCCCGAGGAGATATGCTGGAGACACCCTTTTCCCGGCCCTGGACTTGCCATACGTTGTATCGGCGAAGCTGCGGCAGACAAGCTTGATATGCTGAGAGAATCTGATTCTATCGTGCTTGAAGAAATAAAGCTGGCGGGACTATACCGGGACATATGGCAGGCATTTGCTGTGATCCTTCCAATTAAAAGCGTCGGCGTGATGGGCGACGAAAGGACCTATGAAAATGTGGTCGCGGTCCGGGCCGTGACCAGCCTCGACGGTATGACTGCTGACTGGGCCAGGATCCCATATGAATTATTGGAGAGGATATCAAACAGGATAATCAACGAAGTAAAGGGTGTCAACAGGGTGGTCTACGATATAACATCAAAGCCCCCCGGCACGATAGAGTGGGAGTAATGGATATTACAAGTTACATGAAAGAGAAGAAGGCACTGATCGATTCGTTCCTGGATAGATATTTCTCCCGGACGATTGTTCCTGATGCGCTCTATAAGTCAATGACCTATTCGCTTTCCGCAGGCGGTAAAAGGATAAGGCCTATACTGTGCCTTGCCTCCTTCGAGGCCTGTGGAGGAAAGGGGGATGACGTGGTTCCTTATGCGTCTGCGTTCGAACTGGTCCACACCTATTCATTGATCCACGATGACCTCCCGGCGATGGACGACGACGACCTGAGGCGCGGCAAGCCGACGAACCACAAGGTTTTTGGCGAGGGCATGGCGATCCTTGCGGGAGACGCCCTCCTGACAGAGGCCTTTTATCTTCTTTCTAATGAGAGGCATGCTGTCGCCTCCATCCCTCATTCAGCGCTTATAAAGGCCATTAATGAAATTGCCGATGGATCGGGCATGTACGGAATGGTAGGCGGCCAGGCGCAAGACCTGCTGTCTGAAAACGAAGAACCTGATCCCGAAACCCTTTTCTTTATTCACAAATGTAAAACCGCCGCGCTTATCACCGCTGCGGTAAAAACCGGCGGTATTCTGGCTTGCTGCAGCGAGGAGCTGCTGGCCGGGCTGGCAAGCTACGGACAGAGCACAGGTCTCGCATTTCAGGTCATTGATGATATACTGGACGTGGAGGGACAAACGGAAGTGCTGGGTAAAACCGCAGGCTCTGATGAGAAGAATAAGAAGATGACGTATCCTAAACTTTATGGTGTCGGAGAATCCAGAAAGAAGGCAGAAGGACTGATCCAGGGTGCGATTGATTCACTGACTGTTTTTGATGAAAAAGCTGAGCCCCTGCGCGCTATTGCACAGCGCTTGCTTGAAAGGAAAAGTTGAAAATGATCATCGATGCATTTGGAAATGAAAGAATGCTTATTAAACATATAAAATCACCGCTTGACTTAAAATCGCTGAAACAGGAAGAACTGGATGCCCTTGCTGAAGAACTCCGCACCCTGATCATCGAAAGGGTATCTATTAACGGCGGACATCTGGCTTCTAACCTTGGAGTGGTTGAACTGACGCTTGCTCTCCATTATGTCTTCAATTCCCCGGTCGATAAGATAATATGGGATGTCGGCCACCAGTCTTATTCCCATAAGCTTTTGACCGGCAGGTACGAAGATTTTTCCACGTTGCGGAAATACAAGGGCATGTCCGGGTTCCCGAGAAGGGCAGAGAGTCCGCATGATGCGTTCGGCACAGGCCACAGCTCCACCTCCATATCGGCGGCGCTCGGAATGGCTGAAGCTAGGGACAGGAAAGGCGAACACTACAAGGTGATTGCCGTGATTGGTGATGGCGCTTTGACCTCGGGCCTGGCCTTTGAGGGGCTTAACCAGGCGGGGCATTTGAAGAAAGACCTTATCGTGGTCCTGAACGACAATGAGATGTCGATATCCCAAAATGTCGGCGCGCTTTCTAATTACCTGAGCAGGGTATTGACCGGAGTATTCTATCAAAAGTTTAGGAAAGAGACCAAAGCCATCCTCGAAGGAATTCCGCGGATCGGAGGGTCGGTCGCGAAAATTGCCCAACGTGCCGAAGGGAGCCTGAAAGGTTTTTTCCTTCCCGGCGGACTGTTTGAGGACCTCGGATTCAACTATTTGGGCCCGATTGACGGGCATGACGTCCCGCTGCTTATCGAGACATTCAGCAGGATCAGGCATGCGAGAGAGCCTATTCTCATTCATGTGGTGACCACGAAAGGCAAGGGATATAAATTTTCCGAGGACGACCCCTGTATTTTTCACGGCGTCGGCCCCTTTGAGGTAGATACGGGGGTAACCCAGGCTGAAAAGGCATCTGCGGGAAGCGTAATGTCTCGTGACGACTGCATGGCATTTTGTGATATCTTCGGCAATGCGCTTACCGAGATTGCAAGTGAGGATAAGGACATAGTTGCGGTCAGTGCGGCAATGAAGGAGGGCACCGGCCTTGCGGTCTTTGCAGAGAAGTTCCCCGATCGCTTCTACGATGTCGGCATCGCAGAACCCCACGCCGTGACGTTTTCGGCAGGCCTTGCGAGCCAGGGGCTCAAGCCTGTGGTGGCCATTTACTCCACATTCCTGCAGCGGGCCTATGATGAGATAATCCATGATGTCTGTCTTCAGGGTCTTCCTGTGGTGTTTGCCATTGACCGGGCCGGGATTGTTGGAGAGGATGGTCCAACCCATCAGGGATTGTTCGATATATCGTTCCTCCGGCACATTCCGAACCTGATTGTCATGGCCCCTAAGGACGGTTATGAGATGAAAGAAATGCTCAGGCTGGCGTTGGCTCATAAGGGTCCGGCCGCATTGCGGTATCCAAGGGGTAAGGTGAGTCCTTACGCCGGCTTCGGCGCAGGGCATACGGCACTGGAGATGGGTAAATCGGAAGTCATCACCGATGGGAAAGACCTCGCCTTTATAGCGGTCGGCAATGCAGTGTATCCCGCACTGAAAGCCTCTGAGATGCTGAAAAAGGACGGGATCGATGCCTGTGTAGTCAATGCCCGCTTTATTAAGCCGCTCGATGAGGAGGGGATAAGAGCGCTTTGCGAGAGGACGAAACGCATAATCACGGTGGAGGAGAACCTTCTTGCAGGAGGGTTTGGCTCCGCAGTGCTTGAATATCTGAACCGTGAGGGAATATACGATGTGGCAGTACACCGGATCGGCATTAATGACGAGTTCGTGGAGCACGGCTCTCAGGCGCTGCTGCGGAAACAATACGGTCTCGATGAGGAAGGGATCTACAAAGCTGCAACGGCTTTTCTGAAAATAGCCGGTCATCCTGCTGTTTACTGAAGTACTATATAATCAGTACTTCGCTGATTTTCTTCGACAGTTCCTCCAAATTGAAAGGTTTTTGGATGAATCCGTTACAACCGCGTTCGAGAATTTTGGTCGCCTCTCCTTTAATACTGTAGCCGCTTGAAAGGAGGACCTTGACGCGGGGATTGATCTCCTTAAGCTTATCGTAAATCTCACCGCCGCCGACAGCCGGCATGATCATATCGAGAATAACAAGATCGATCCCTTCATTATTTTCCTTATAAAGTTCTAATGCTTCATTTCCACTTATCGCAGTAAGTACATTGTAACCAAGCGCCTTCAGCATTTCTTCGCCGACTTCAGTAACCACATCCTGATCGTCAACCAGGAGGACTGTTCCTGCCTTTTTCCCTATTTCTGCCGGTTCTTTCTTATTATGGACCGGTTCTTTCCCGGAGGCCGGAAGGTAAATACTGAAAGTTGCCCCGTTCCCTTTTTCACTGCAGACGTTTATTGAGCCGCCGTGGTTCCTGATAATGCCATAAGCGGAAGCCAGGCCTAGCCCAGTTCCTTTTCCAATATCTTTTGTCGTAAAGAAGGGGTCAAAGATCCTCTTTTGTATATTCTCGTCAATGCCGATCCCTGTGTCGGTTACGGATGTTTTTACATAAAGGCCGGCATTTATCGACAGTAACTTGCCTGCCTCTTCATTAAGGGTAACATTGCAGGATTTTATATGCAGATCCCCCCCTGACGGCATCGCTTGCGAGGCGTTGACGAAAAGATTAAGGAGAACTTGTTCGATCTGTCCCCTGTCTATTTCCACGTTATAGAGGTCCTGCTGTAATTCTCTGTAAATGGTGATCTCTTTTTTAGTGCGGCCGAACATATCGGAGGATTTTGTTAAAAGTTCATTCAGGTCTGTCGGCATGACCTCATATTTCCCGACCCGTGCCAAGCCCAGCAACTGCTTGGTCAGGTCTGCCCCGCTCTGTACCAACTGTTCGATAGTGCGCATTTTCTTATAATTGGGGTGTGTTTCATCCATGCCCATCATTATCAGGGAAGTATGCCCGAGTATCCCCATGAGCAGATTATTGAAGTCATGGGCAATACCACCTGCTAGGGTCCCTATAGCTTCCATCTTCTGGGAATGCAGCAGTTGGGCTTCCAGTCTCTTTTGCTGAGTAATATCCCTGAGAAAATTCAGCGTTGCCGGCTTGCCTTCCCACTTAATAGAGATTGTATTTGCCTCTATCCACAGTGTCTCATCATTTTTTGTGACGGCCCTGAATGTGTACGTACCTGAATTGCTTTCTCCCTTAAATCGTTTCCCATGGTTTCCGCCGACTGCGTACCTGTCTTCCGGATGTATGAAATCCATAAAAGGCGTGCGGCTTAACTCTGCATTTGTATAACCCAAAATCGAAGTCATCCATGGATTTGGAAACTTCATCAGCCCGTCCTGAAGAATAAAAATGGCCTCATTGGCATTATCCACGACAAAACGGTATTTCTCCTCCGATTCCTGCAGCGCCGCCAGAGCGCGCACGCGGTCGGTTATATCTGTCATGACCCCGACGAGTCCTCCGAGCGACCCGTCGGCCTTCTGAACAGTTGCTTTGTTGACAATCACGTTGTGCAGACTGCCGTCAGCATACTTAATCCTGGTTTCATAAACTTGTGTGCCGCCCGACAGAAAGAGGTCCTTGTCAGCCTCGAAATAGGTATCGGCAAAATCCCCGGGCCAAAGATCAAAAACCGATTTGCCTATGATCTGATCTTTTGTCATGCCGACATATTTTTCAAAAGCCTCGTTGCAGTTTATATACAACCCCTTCTCGTCCTTGTAAAAGAAAGGGCTTGGGATAGAGTTTATAAGGACTTGCAGAAAGATGGAATTCTCCCTGAATGAATCTTCAATCTTTTTCCTTTTTTGAGTGTTTACAATGAGCGCTGTTATCATGCCGAGAAGAATAAGGAATGTTGCTGAAACAGCCCAGACTTTTCCGACGTTCTCTTCATAGAAGGAGACAGGTTTGTTGAAAACAATACTGCCTTTAGGCAATAGTTCAGGCCGTATCCCGAAGCGCTCCAGCTGCTCAAAGTCAAACATATATTGTTTCGGACTATAACCGACAACAGGAATGGAAGAAGGTTTTTCACCATTAAGAACGCGGAGCGCAAGCTCTGCTGCTGTGGCCCCCTGGGAATATCCGGTTGTCAGCAACCCCCCAACTGTTCCAAGTCCGTTATAGATATCCCAACAAGTATAGATGGGGACAGAGGTTTTTTCCTTTACTATTCCGAAAACTCTCATCCCAGGAAAAGACCCTGCCGGATCGGTCCCTGAAAAAAATGAGGAATAACACTATACTGTTTTTAGGCAGAGATTGAACTCGACTGGTGATCTCCTGAATGCCCATGTCCTCGAGAAAAACGAATTCGACTCCGCCGTTGAGCGTGGGAATAAATTTTACCATCTGATCATGGAGGGCTCTACCCACATCGCTTGTATCATTGATCACATACACATGTTTTGTATCAGGCTGAAGTTTCAGAGCGATATCAACGGTCCTTTTTATGTCTACATCCTCTACAACACCTGTGATATTAGGGTGAATGTTGCGCATCAATCTTTCAAAATCCGCTTCGGTAAATTTGTTTACACCACAAAAAGAAAGAGGAACACCCGGAAACAACCCGTCGCCGTACTTCAGCATAAATTCATATGCCGCGTCATCTGATGTAATTATGACATCCATTCGTTTCCCGGAGTATTTGAGAGTGAAGAGCTCATGAAATTTTTTTAAATACGTTGTATCCGATATTCTTTTTACATCCATGTATTCGGTAAAGAAAACCGGGTGCTTTATTGATTTCCTTAATACGGATTCTATCCCCTCGTCTATCTTGTCCGTCCAAATATATCCCTTATTGTAAGAATGAAGGACAAGGATATTGGTTGTATTTTCAGTGCCCGCATTTGAGGAATTGGGACAAAGGAGGAATGAAAAAAACAAAAATGCCAATAAGGCATTAGTAATGATACAAGTACTACTGCGCTTCATTTGAGGTTATTATAACAAAAATAAAACTATTTATTAAATAGTCTTATAGCCTTATTTTCGCATGAGGCGCCCCCCCAGAATCCACCACCTAAACAGCGAACCACAGCCAAAAGTAGGCGCTTCTAAGCGAGGACACAGAGTTTTTCTCTGTGCTCTCAATGCCAAGGAGAAAAAGAGACAAAACTGACCTTCACCGAAGAGTACACAGAGATGAAGGCCCTGTCTGATGTTACGTCTTCTTAAATCCATGAGTTTCTCTGTGTCCTGGCTTAAGGCCCGGCTTAAAGCCCCTACTTCTGGCTACTGTTGGCTGTGGTTTGAGGGTGAATTAGGGCCCCTGTCGCTATTTGTACAGCACATACGGGATGACGTATACTTTATTAAAACCGTGACCCATTCTCTATGAAAGAGCGTCTTGATAAAATTATTGTAGACAGGGGCCTCACCGCAAGCCGCGAGAGGGCGCGGGCCCTGATCATGGAAGGCAAGGTGTTCGTCAGCGGGGCCCCTGTTACAAAAGCAGGCACGATGGTAGCCCATGACTCTCCTGTCGAGGTAAGCGGCGAAATCCCCTATGTAAGCCGAGGCGGCCTCAAACTTGAAGCGGCGCTCAAGTATTTTAATATATCTGCTGTCGGGAAGATTGCGATGGATGTCGGCGCATCCACAGGAGGTTTTACCGACTGCCTGCTCCAGCACGGGGCGAAAAAAGTTTATTGCATAGATGTCGGTTATGGGCAGCTTGCATGGAAGCTGAGGCAGGACCCAAGAGTGCTGCTCATCGAGCGGACCAATATACGTTACCTTGAAAAGGAAAAAATTGCTGATCCTATAGCTCTTGCTACTATTGATGTGTCGTTTATTTCACTTGTTAAAGTCGTGCCGAAAGTGCTGGAGTTCCTGCAGCCCGAAGGCGAGCTGGTTGCCCTGATTAAACCGCAGTTCGAAGTGGGAAAAGGAGAGGTGGACAAGGGCGGCGTAATTAAAGATGCGGCCAAACGCGAACGGGCTGCCGGACAGGTGAAGGAGGCTATGCAATCCCTGGGGCTCAGGATAATCGGCGTAATTGAGTCACCGGTGGCCGGGCAGAAGGGCAACATAGAATATCTGATTTATATGAGGGTATGATTTTTCCTTTCGGTACGACACCGTATTTATGAAATGACCATAATTCGCCGTCACACCACAGAGGACACAGAGAAACTCATGGATTTGAGAAGACATAACATCAGACATGGCCTTCATCATCTGTGCACTCTTCGGTGAAAGTGCAGTTTTGCCTCTTTTTCTCCGAGGCCTTGAGAGCACAGAGAAAAACTCTGTGTTCTCTGTGGTTCGGTGTTTCAGTGTGGATTCTGGATGAAGCACTTAACTATACCTTTTCACATTGAATGCTATATAATTTTAGTCTGTAATTTCTTTAATGCAGAAAGAAGGAGGAAACGACAATGAAGAAAATCATTGCATGCAGCATGATGATAATTATGATCTTGTCCTCTGCCGCAGTGTTTGCAGAAGACATACAAAAGGAAGAGGAAACCATAGTTGATTTTATAGCTGTAAGGCCTGTGGGTTTTGTTAACCTTGCCATAGGCACAGGGTTTTTTATAGCTTCCCTGCCTATAGCCGTTATTAGCGGCAGTACCGGCAGGTCTGCAAAAGCCCTGGTTGCCGATCCTTTCAATTATACTTTTACCAGGCCCCTCGGAGACTTTGACGATTCCGACCTGCATATAGACTTGCAAAATAACAAAGGCAAGGACAGTTCAAAGTAGCGCAGGACAATTGATAGCAGGATGGAAACAACCCCTGACTTTATAGGTAAAAAGACGTGGAATAAGGTGCTCAACTATATTGCACTGAGTGATGAGATACCGCCATATTTGCTCATGGACAGAGAGGTGGTAACTGAAAAGGTATCCCAAATCGGCAAGGGCATCAGGAACTCGAAAACGTTTTATGCGGTAAAGGCCAACCCCGACAGGGAGGTGCTCAAGCTTTTGAACGGCCTTGGAACAGGCTTTGAAATTGCCTCCGAGGGCGAACTTCAGATACTTGCCTCTCTTGGCGTGGGGCCTGAGAGGATAATAACGAGCAATCCCGTAAAGACATTTAAATTTCTCGGCCAGGCTGTTGATTACGGCGTTCGTTACTTCGCCTTTGATTCTATTGTGGAGGCCGACAAGATTGCACGCTATGCGCCCGGCTGCAACGTCTACGTTAGATTGTCTGTTCCTAATGAGGGGAGCGAGTGGCCCTTGAGCAAAAAGTTCGGGGTGGAAATGGAAGAGGCGGCGGCATTGCTGGTCTACGCGGGAGAAAAGGGACTTAACCCGGTCGGTGTTACTTTCCATGTCGGCTCCCAGTGCAACAATGTCTATAACTGGAATACCGCTGTCGACAAGGCACATGATGTTTGGGAGGCAGCCGGGCAGCAGGGCCTCAAATTGAGCTTGCTCAATATCGGCGGCGGGTATCCTATCCGGTATACAAAGAGCGTGGCCGATATCGAAAGCATAGAAAAAAAAGTGGATAAGGCCATTTACAAAAAATTCCCAAAGGACATTGAAATAATTATCGAACCGGGAAGGGCGGTTGTCGGTGATGCAGGGGTGTTTGTATCCACCGTTATTGGAAAGACCAGACGTGGGGATGAGAACTGGCTCCATATTGATGTGGGAGTATTTAATGGCCTCATGGAGAGTATAGGCGGGATTAAATATACCTATGTTGTCGGCAGCAGGAGCGACAAAAAAAAGTGGACAATTGCCGGACCCAGTTGCGACAGCTTTGATGTGATCGACCGTGATGTGGAACTGCCGGAGCCTGAGATCGGCAACCGCATTCTGATCCTCTCAAGCGGGGCTTACACCATATCATATGCCTCCGAATTTAACGGATTTTCCATACCTAAAACGATACTGATATAAAAGCCGTGAAACGTGAATCGTGAATGGTGAAAAGGGAAAGGATGCAGGCCGAAGAAACAAAGCGTCTTTCTTTTTTTACATTTCACGTTTCACGATTCACGTTTCACGTTATTTAAGGAGGACATTTTATGATTAGGTTTTTCGAGAAGGACCCATATGCTCCGATACAATATGTATACGGCGTGGAGAAAGTATTGCACAAGGGCAAGAGCGACTTTCAGGAAATAATGGTCATTGAAAACCCCCATTTTGGGAAGGTCCTAGTCCTCGACGGTGTCGTGCAGATAACCGAAAGGGATGAGTTCTTCTACCATGAGATGCTGGTGCATGTGGTCATGCACGCTCATCCCAACCCCAGGAATATCATTGTCATCGGCGGGGGTGACGGAGGAGCTGTAAGGGAAGTGCTGAAGCATGACTCGGTAGAAAAGGTTTATTTTATTGAGATCGATGAAGAAGTGATCAATATCTCGAGGAAATTTTTCCCTTCTGTCGCATGCGGAGTTGATGACCGCAGGGTTGAGATAAAATGCATGGATGGAGCGGAATTTGTAAAGGGCAGGGACTCCGATATCGATGTGGTTATCGTTGATTCCACCGACATCATCGGGTTTGCAAAAAGTTTGTTTACAGTTGAGTTCTTCAAGTCTGTCAAGGATTGTCTCACTGATGAGGGTATGTTCGTGACCCTTTCAGAGTCGCTCCATTTTCACAAGGACATTGTCATAGAGATACAGGAGGCCATGAAGCTTATCTTTCCCACTGTCGACCTCTACACTGCCTCGCTCGCAACGTATGCTGGCAACTGGTGGACTTTTTCTGCCGGGTCAAAGAAACACGACCTTAGGAGTATCCGAAGACCTTATGCGATCGACACGAAATATTACAGTGATGAAATACACCAACAGGCGTTTATGCCTGCCAAAATGTATGAGAAATTGATGCAGAAAAAGCTGCAGTGGTAAAACCTAAACCATAGGTCATAGGTCATGGGTAATAGGTAATGGTAAAGAAAGTCTTTGTATTCTTTGTTTCTTTCTTTCCTATAACCTATTACCTATGACCTATGGTTTTTACTCTTGTTGCTTGACAGGTTCGATTATGAACTGTTAAATTATTAGCACTCACGGAGTGAGAGTGCTAACGCAAGTGCGAGGTGCATTTCAGTATGATATTTGATATGCTTGATAAAAGGAGCAGACAGGTACTTCAGGCAGTGGTCCAGAGTTATATAAATAATCCTGAACCGGTAGGGTCCCGTTTTGTCACAAGGAAATATGCGCTCGGATGCTCACCTGCAACCATAAGGAACATCATGGCTGATCTCGAGGAATTCGGGTTTCTGAGCCAGCCTCATACATCTGCAGGGAGGGTGCCGACAGACAAAGGATACCGCTTTTTTGTGGACTCACTCCCGCATTCGGAAGTGTCCGAGAGTCAGAATGAGATATCAAAGGAGTTTTCACGGAAGTTTACAAGGAAGCTGGAGACGATAAGGGACGATGTTTCGGTAATGTTTTCAGAGGTGACCACCACGCTTTCAACGCTCTCGAATTACGTGAGCATCGCGCTTCCTCCAAAGCCGGAGAATACCACTTTTAACAAAATAGAATTAATCAAATACAAAAGGAATATCATAGTTGCCATACTTTTGACGGATGAGGGAGTTTTCAGGAACAGGATGCTGACCGTGCCGGAAGGTACTACCCAGGAAGATCTGAACAGGATAGCTGATTATATAAATGGAGAATACGCGGGATGCACTCTTGATGAAATGAAGAGGACGCTCATAAAACGCATAAAATACGAAAAAGTCCTGTGGGACAGGCTGGTTTCCAAAGCTGTTGAAATTTGTGAGCAGGCGCTGCACTTTGTGGGAGATGATGTCTTTGTTGCGGGCTTGTACGATGCTATGGAACTCCCGGACTTTTCCGATATAGCGCATATTAAAGAACTGTCGAGGGCCATCAAGGACAAGCATATGATATTGAAGTTGCTGGAGGAAATTTCCGATAGCGAAGGTGTGAAAGTGGTTATTGGGGACGAGAATCCGATCGAGGGCCTCAAAGGGTTGAGTGTCGTTACAACGACATACAAGGAAGGAGACAGACCTATTGGTATTATAGCCCTGATTGGTCCGAGAAGGATGGATTATGCTAAAGCGATTTCGATGGTCGATATAGTGGCGCATTGTGTGAGCAATACATTCGGGAGTTGAAAAATACAAGTTAAAAGTAAGAAGTAAAAAGTAAGAAGTGAGAAGATGATAGAAATGAGCAATGGGCATTTTGGGTTTTGCTTTTAATTTTTTGCTTATTACTTCTTACCTTTAACTTTTTACTTGTTTTTTGAGGAGGTGGCTGAGATGGTCGAAAATGGGGAAGGGCCGGGACCGGAAGTCGAGCAGGCTGAAAAGTCCTGCGAGGCGGGAGTTTCTACCGAACTTGAGGACAAATCGGCAAAAGAGGTTGAATCGACACAGGCTGAACTCGAAAATATGAAGTGCAAATACTTGAGGCTCTATGCAGAGTTCGAGAATTATAAGAAAAAAGTCCAGAAGGACAAAGATGAGTTTGCAAAGTATTCCAACGAAAGCATTGCTTATGAACTCTTACCGGTAATTGATAACCTTGAAATGGCGTTAAAACATGCTGCCGAAGGCGGGGCCGAAACAGCAGGCTCACTCGCGCAGGGAGTGGAGAATACCCTGAGGGAGATGAACAGGATTCTTGAGAAGTTCGGGATAGTGGCGATTGAGGCGCTTAACAAGGAGTTCAATCCCGCATTCCACCATGCAATGTCTCAGGTAGAAAGGTCTGATATGGAAAATAATACAGTTGCGGATGAGTTCAGGAAAGGATATCTTTACAAAGACAAAGTATTACGTCCCTCGCTCGTCGCGGTGTCGAAGAAAAAAGATTAGAAGGCTGGAAGCCTGGAAGACTGGAAGGTTGGATAAAGCGCCAACCCTCCAAACATCCAATCCTCTAACCCTCGAGACATTATATTAAAATAAATTAGGAGGACTCAATGGGAAAGGCTATAGGTATAGATCTTGGCACAACAAATTCGGTGGTGTCGGTAGTGATGGGCGGGGAGCCGGTAGTGATTCCTAATCAGGAGGGGACGAGAACAACGCCTTCTGTAGTGGCATTTTCCGAAAAAGGGGAACGGCTTGTCGGCCAGATAGCAAAACGTCAATCCATTACCAATCCGGAAAATACTATTTTTTCGATCAAGAGGCTCATGGGGAGAAAGTACAATTCCCCTGAGACTGAGCATGCAAGGAAAAGACTTCCCTATAAAATAGTTGAAGCTGCAAACGGGGACGCGCATGTTGATATAAGGGGCAAGCACTATTCTCCGCCGGAGATTTCAGCAATGATCCTCCAGAAGCTGAAACAGGCGGCTGAAGATTATCTCGGTGAGACGGTTACTGAAGCGGTCATTACCGTGCCCGCATATTTTGACGACAGCCAGCGCCAGGCAACAAAAGATGCCGGACAGATTGCCGGACTCAATGTCCTGAGGATCATCAACGAGCCGACGGCCGCGGCGCTTGCCTACGGCCTCGAAAAGAAGAAGGAAGAAGAGGTGGCGGTCTATGACCTGGGCGGCGGGACCTTCGATATCTCTATTCTCGGAATCGGGGAAGGCGTTATAGAGGTAAAGGCAACCAACGGCGATACGTACCTTGGCGGCGATGATTTCGACTTAAGGATCATGGACTGGCTGGTTGATGAGTTTAGGAAAGAGCAGGGCATTGATCTGAGGAATGACAAAATGGCGCTCCAGAGGCTCAAGGAAGGAGCTGAGAGGGCCAAGATCGAGCTTTCGACCGCATCTGAGACAGAGATAAATCTTCCATTTATCACTGCCGATGCCACAGGTCCCAAGCACCTGCTGATGAAACTCTCCAGGGCCAAGTTCGAGCAGCTTACAGGCGACCTCATTGATAAAACTATCGAACCCTTAAAAAAGGCGCTTGTGGATTCAAAGTTTTCACAAAGCGACATAGACGAAGTCATACTTGTCGGAGGACAGACAAGGACCCCGAAAGTGCAGCAGGTAGTGCAGAATTATTTCGGCAAGGAGCCGAACAGGTCGGTGAATCCCGATGAGGTCGTAGCCGTAGGCGCTGCTATCCAGGGCGCTGTTCTGAAAGGCGAGGTCAAGGATGTATTGCTGCTGGACGTGACGCCCCTTTCACTTGGAATAGAGACCCTCGGCGGTATTTTTACCAAGATCACAGAAAGGAATACGACTATACCTACCAAGAAATCTCAAATCTTTTCGACCGCCTCGGAAAACCAGCCGGCAGTGACTATAAAAATACATCAGGGAGAGCGTGAAATGGCTGCCGACAACAAACTCCTGGGGGTCTTCGAACTTGTCGGAATTCCGCCTGCGCCCCGGGGCGTGCCGCAGATAGAGGTCACGTTCGATATTGATGCAAACGGTATTTTGCATGTGTCTGCCAAGGACCTCGGCACCGGCAAGGAGCAGTCCATAAGGATTACGGCATCCAGCGGCCTCTCGAAAGATGAAGTGCAGAAGATGATGCACGATGCAGAATCGCATGCAGATGAGGACAAGAAGAAAAAGGAGCTTGTCGAAGTTAAGAACCAGGCTGACACGCTTGTCTATTCTGTAGAGAAATCGCTCAAGGACTACGGCGACAAGGTCACCGAGTCTGAAAAGAAGGAGATTGAGGATGCCCTGGAGAAGTGCAGGCGGGCAAAGGACACCGGCACGAGTGTTTCGGATATGCGGGCCGCAGTTTATGAGCTTACTAAGGCGTCCCACAAGATTGCCGAGCATATGTATAAATCTGCCCCGGGACAGCCGGGCGGCGGTCCCGATACGGATGGCGGAGGGACAAAGGCAAAATCTCCCGAGGAAGAGGTCGTCGAAGCAGAGTTCGAGGACGTGGACAAGAATAAGAGCAAATGAAGGATTATTATAAAGTCCTGGGCGTCGGCCGCGATGCGTCCCAGGAAGACATGAAGAAGGCGTTCAGGCAGTTGGCGATGAAGCATCACCCTGATAGAAATCAGGGTGAAAAGGCTTCTGAAGAAAAATTTAAAGAGATCAACGAAGCGTATACCTGCCTCAGTGACCCGGAGAAACGCTCCCATTACGACCGGTTCGGCACAACGGAAGGGTTTGGCGCGGGGACCGGCTCCGGTTTCGGCGGCTTTGGCGCCGGAGCGCCTTTCGGAGATATTTTTGAGGATATCTTTGATGACTTTTTCGGCACTTTTGGCGGATTTAAAAGGGCGAAGCCGACAAAGGGTTCTGACCTTCGCTACAATATGTCTTTAAGCCTCGAAGAGTCCGCGTTCGGCTCTGAAAAAACCCTGAAAATTCCGCGGTGGCAGTCTTGCGAGGTATGCGGCGGGACCGGTGCAGAACCTGGCAAGCCGCCTGTCACATGTTCCCAGTGCCAGGGTACAGGGCAGATACGCTTTCAGCAGGGATTTTTCAGTGTTTCAAAGACCTGCGGCAAGTGTAACGGAACAGGCAAGCTCATTACAAATCCTTGCAGGACTTGTAATGGGAACGGGAAGGTCAGGGTGCACAAAGAGCTTTCAGTAAAAATCCCGGCTGGTGTTGATAACGGTTCTCGTCTGAAATTGAGCGGTGAAGGAGACTTCGGCAGCTTTGGAGGTCCTCCCGGCGATCTTTATGTGGTCATCATAGTAGAGGAGCATCCATTTTTCAAGCGTGAAGACATTAATGTTTATTGCCAGGTCCCGATTCCCTTCCCTAAAGCGGTTTTTGGCGGGGAAATAGAAGTTCCCACTCTGAGCGGCACCTCCAAACTCAAGGTGCCTTCAGGAACGCAGTCGGGCAAGAGCTTCCATCTCAAAGGTAAAGGCATCCCGAGGCTTGGAAGCCACCAGAGGGGAGACCAGATCATCAGCGTGTATGTTGATGTGCCGAAAAAGCTCACGCCCCGCCAGAAAGAGCTGCTTGAGGAGTTTGCGAGTATAAGCGATGAAACGCACGAAGATGCCAAAGGCTTCAAGAGCAAGTTGAAAGACTTGTTTTCGGTGTAGTCGCGAATGACCTTATTGAAGATTCTTGTTCTCGCCATAGTCCAGGGAGCTGCAGAACTTTTGCCTGTATCGAGTTCGGCCCATGTTATCGTGGCAGAGAAATTGATGGGACTCGACCCAACGAGTCCTGAAATGACGCTTCTTCTCGTCATGCTTCATACAGGTACTATGTTTGCGGTGATCCTTTTTTTCTGGAAGGCCTGGAAAGAAAGTTTTTTTAGTTCAGGAAAAGTTTTCCGGGCTTCAGTAAAGCTTATTGCAGCAGCCACATTCCTGACGGCCATTGTAGGTTTATCACTGAAACATTTAATTGAGGTATTCATATTAAGAGATGTTCCACATGCGGAGATTGAACTTCTTTTCGGCAACCTGCTTCTGATCTCAGCGTCACTTGCGGCAGTGGGCTTGTTAATTATTGTGGCAGGGTGGAAAAGCCGTCAATTATCCGGCGGGGACACAGCCCTGGGCTTAAAGGAAACTTGCTGGATCGGCGCAGTCCAGGGTATCTGTCTGCCTTTTCGAGGATTCTCTCGTTCAGGAGCGACCATATCCACAGGACTTCTTTTTGGGGTCGCAAAAATAAGAGCGGAGGAGTTCAGTTTCGCGCTGGCTGTTGTTCTTACGCCGCCTGTGATTGTCCGGGAAGTTTTGAGATTGCTGAAGGCACACCATGCATCCTCACTTAATGCAACAAACATGGCGGGTCTCTTTTACCCAAGCCTGCTGGGCATGGCACTGAGCTTTGTTTCCGGAATGCTGGCACTGCGCTGGCTTTCAAACTGGCTTGAGCGCGGTCGCTGGCATTTCTTCGGAATATATTGCCTGTGTGCTTCGGTCATGGTTTTTTTGTTGCATAGTTCAGGTTTATTATAGAGTTAATTTGCAATTCGCCATAAAGAAAAAAAGCGCCGAAAATTTCGGCGCTTTTTCTTACCTGCTTAACAGTTAGGATCAGCACTGTTCTGCGCTGTCAATACCTTCGGCAATGTAGCCACCCTTTGTTAAGTGATACTGCACATTCACTTTGTCCCCAACATTGACAAAAGCAAGGCTCGTTCCGTGATCGCACACGTTGATTCTTGTCATTTTATCCGTTGATATCGTAACTCTTTCGGGCAGTGTATTTAGAGAGGCTTCGTTAATCGGCTTGACCGTAAGAGTCCCGCTTGACGGGTCTACTGATACTACCTCGCCGTAGAAGGACCATTGAGGGCTCGCCGTCGACTCTGCTGTCATATGCCCTGAAGGGTCTTCTTGGCATAACGATGGCCCATAAATCCCCTGTCCTCCAAGGGCATCAGAATTACTCTCAGCAACAGCTAAACCTCCAAGAAAAACTGCCATCAGCACTGCTAAAACTATCGTTAAAGTGGTATTCATCAAAGTCACCTCCCTGAGGGACAGCTTTATTCACCAACCCTCTTGGCTTTATCCTATTCTAATATTCTAATATTTGCAACTACTGAAATTCCCAATTCATTCCATCAACGGTCAATTAATAACAAAAGCCTCCAAATCTTCAATATTTTCTATCTTTTTCTCACTTATTCTCCATCTTTCAAATTATCAGGGGGAAATGGACCATGTTTCACTATGTAGATCGGCATTTTTTTTGTTAAAAGTACATTTCCTTGATCGGCATGAAAGATGCTATCATAAATCAGTATGTTATATGGATGCAGTGCGATGATCCCGCGCCGGCGAAAGGTGAATAATACTTGAAAGTATGCGATGACGATATTCATTGACCCTCAACTCATAGCGAAGAGGCAGCACATTAAAGTGCCTCCGGAAAAATCCCGCTATCTATTATCCGTACTCAGATGCAAAAAAGGCCATGCCGTTACAGTTATCGACGGCAAGGGCAGCGCATATACTGCAGAGATTATATCGATCGTCAATAAGGACGTTTTTATCGATATAACAGGAGACCTGCCGTTGAATGCAGAACTGCCGGTGCGTCTTACCCTTTGCCAGGGCCTGCTGAAGGGTGAAAAAATGGAACTCGTAATTCAGAAGGCAACAGAACTTGGTGTTGCCGAAATTGTGCCGCTCGTTACTGAGCGTAGCATTGTTAAAGAGACGAGAAAAGTGAAGAGGTGGCATGCTATCGCTGAAGAGGCTGCCGAGCAGTGTGGAAGAGCTGTTGTGCCGTTGGTCCGTGACCCGGAGAAATTGAACGACATAGTGGATCGGGAAAAAATGAACGGCCTGCTTTTCTGGGAAGGGGGCGGACAGGCGATTTCAGAGGCAATGGGAGTTATAGATATGAAGCGGGCTTTCCATATCTTTATAGGCCCCGAAGGCGGATTCACTCCGGATGAGGTCCGTAAGGCTGAAGGGCAGGGACTTGTAAGGACAACGCTCGGGAAACGCATTCTCCGAGCGGAAACTGCGGCAATTGCCGCAACGGCGCTGGTCCAGTTTCTGATCGAAGACCGCAAGAACCGTGAAACAAAAAGACCGTGAATAGTGAAACGTGAAATGTGAAAACAGAAAAAAACTTATAAAACTTAAAAAGACTGCATATTTTTTAAAGCCTTTTTTGCTTTACTATTCACTATTCACGGTTTTTACACAACGCCTTTGCTGTTTAAGAATGCCGAATATTTTTTGTCTACCTTCAGGATATGGTTGTTCAGCCAGTTCTTGAGGAAATTCATTATATCGGCATTTACCTTGATTTCCCCCCTGTCAAACTTGTTTTTTGTATCTACCACCTGTTTAACGAGTGCCCGGTGGATTGCCATGTGATCAGAGGTTTCCGGGTAGCCGTACCGGTTGAACATTTCTTCTTCCTGTTTGAAATGCTTGTCGGTATAATCGAGCAGCCCGCTGAAAACATTCCCTATGACTTCCCGCGGTTTGTTAGCTTTCCATGCGGGGTAGAGGTCATTAATCAACCGGAAGAGCTGTTTGTGCTGCTCGTCAATCAAGTTTATGTTCACGCTGAAGATATCACTCCACTGAACGAAATCGTTGCTTGCCTGCCCATGACTATCTTCGAGATGAAACCCGGCGCTGGATATTTTTAGGGATTCTGCAACTCCATGAAGTTTGTTCACCTCATCCATTACGTCATGGGCCATTTTCTCCATGTCCTGTGAGATATTGGAGGTCTTTTCAATGTTGCTGGTTACTTCCTCGGCAACGCTCGCCTGTTCCTCAACTGCTGTGGCAATCTGAGTGATCTGATCTTCCACTTTTTGAACGGAATCGACGATATGGGTCAGTGAATCGCCAACCTGCCGGATATAATCCTGAGCTTTTGTCACCTCTGTGGAAGCATCTTCCATGGAACGGCTTGTTTGCTGAGATTCTGTTTGCACCGCCTGTATCTTGTCCGTTATCTCCGCAGTGGCCTTGATGGTCCTTTCAGCAAGTTTCCTTACCTCGTCAGCCACCACGGAAAATCCCCGGCCCTGTTCCCCTGCTCGCGCAGCCTCAATGGCAGCATTGAGGGCCAGAAGGTTGGTCTGGTCAGCGATATCTTTTATCACTGTGACGATATCGCCGATTTCCAACGCTCTGCTGTTGAGCTTATCGACCATGGCAGAGAGCTCAACAGTGGAGGCATAGACCCGGTGAACAGTCTCAACAGCTCCTTCTGCCACATCTTTGCCTTTGGCGGCAGTGTCCATTGCCTCCTTTGAGGATTCACTTGCAATTGAAGAATTTCTTGCGATGTCACTGATGGTCTGGCTCATCTCCTCGGCGGCGGTCGCAATCTGTGCGGCCTGCAACGACTGATTATTCGTTCCTTCCAGAGTTTTTTCAGATCCCGCCTTCAGTGTTCCAACGGAACGTATAACGTCTGCTGAGGATTCAGTAATTGAGCCGACTATCTGCCTGATAGACGAAATCATCAGATTCATGCTCCGGGCAAGGTCGCCTGCTTCATCCTTGCCGGTATACGCAATTTTCACGGTTAAATCTCCGTTGGCCAGATCTTCTACCTTTCGGCTTATTTCCGAAAGAGGTTTGGTTATATGACTCGCTATATACCATCCGATAACAGCGAGCAGGATGATAAACACCACAATAAAAATTCCAACGCGCTCTGCCTGACGCCAATAAATGGCATTGACGTCGTCCCAATAAATGCCGCTTCCTATGATCCAGTTCCATGCCGGGAACTTCTTCACGAAAGATATTTTAGGGTAGCGCTCTTCGGAAACACCGCCGCCGGGAAGCGGCTTGGGCCACTGATAGGCAATGAACCCTTCGCCCGCCGCATTTGTTATTTCAACAGCTGCCTGGAACAGGTTCTTTTTTCCGTCAGTTCTGTTTTCAGCGCCTTTTAAGCCGGCCTGGATAGTGGTAGCACAATTGAATTTAGAGTCATCCAATGGTTTTCCATCCAGAGCAGGGTTCAGCGGGTGCATGATCATGGTGGGATAAGGGAGCTTGTCATCGTTGACCCAAAAGTAGTCGTTTTCGTTATAGCGCAGCGCTTTGAGATCAGCCATTGCGGAAGCCTTTGCCTGGTCTTCAGGCATGGCCCCATCTGTGACCAGTTGATGATAGTGCGCAATTACCCCATAGGCTGTTTCCACAACGTTTCTGAGCTTGTCCTTTTTCTCGTCAACAAGGCTGCCCCGCAAAAATGAAAGGAATACTATACTGAAGGCTATTACACAAAGGACCGCCGTAGCGGTAATAAAGCCAATCTTATATTTAATGCGCACATTGAGAAAAAAGTTTTTCATTACGACCCCCGATTAAAAAAATAACAGCGTTGGTGAGCAAAACAAAGCAAAACAAGATGAATGTTATCCTGTTAAAGGGAGTCTTGTCAAGCAAGGAAAATCGTGCGCATTATTACCCGCTCTTATAGACTTAATGATAACGCAAGCTATATGCCAAGCGATGCAATGTATTATCTTCCTGGTTTATGGAGCTTTCTAAGTATTATTGTTCAGCATTAAATAAGGATTAATTCCCCAATATAGGCAAAACTGCCATAATTTTAATCAGTGGACAATCTCCAGCTTGTCCTTTATTCCTTCAGTAGTCAAAATTTCTCCGGACTTGTCTATTATGATGCCGTCAAGCCCCAGCTTTTTGAGGACTTTCAGGCCTTTTTGCGGACCGAGAACGAATATCCCGGTGGGAAAACCATCCGGGGCATTCTTCGCAATTACACTCACGCTTTGGCATTCATAAGCTGGATAGCCTGTTGAAGGGTCCAGTATATGATGGTACCATTTCCCATCTTTTATGAAGAATTTCTCATATCCGCCCGACGTTGATATAGCCTGGCCGGCAAGATTCACTATAGCAATTATCTCGTCGTTTTTGTCTTTCTGATGAGGGTTCTTGATCCCGACTCTCCATGGACCTCCATCGGGTTTAGTTCCAAAAGGCTTGACCTCGCCTCCGACCGCTATGATGCCAGCTTTTATTCCGTTTTTCTTTAATACTTCGGCAGCCCTCTCGGCAGCGTAGCCTTTTTCTATACCGCCCAAATCTATTTCCATTCCTTTTTTCCTCAAAAAGACTGTGGAGTTAATCCTGTCTACGATAACGTTCCGGTAATTTACGAGATGTAATTTCTCTTTTATTGCTCTGTCATCGGGAAGGATTTTCTTCTCAAAATCCCACAGTTTGACGATGGGGCCGATGGTGATGTCAAAGGCGCCATCGGTACTCCCCGATATATAGAGCGCCCTATCGATTACATCCAGGGTGTCTGCAGAAACCTTTACAGGCTTAATACCGGCAGACCTGTTGATCATTGATACTTCGCTGTCCTCAGAATAAAAGTTCAGGAGCCTTCCGAGCCTGTCCAGTGCGGTATAGGTAGCATCGATTGCAGCCTTTGCTTTTTGCCCGGACTCAGAATATACTGTGATGGTAACAATGGTGTAGAGGGAAACGCGTGTTTCCCTGAAAGCCTGCAGCTTATTCTTATCGCAGGAATTCCCTAACAACAAAACCAAAACAGCTATTGCCGTGAGGGTAAACTGTCTCAATGCGCACCATATGTCAGGTCAAAGGTCATAGTTGAATTTATTCATTATAACAAACCCAATGCCCGTAATGTCGCAGTCAAATAGGCAGGTCGCGGGCTACAAATATAGCACAGATTATCAATTTGCTGTATTATAAGGGTCTGTTTATTTATTCGCAGACCTAAGGTCTGACAATCAGGAGGACGCGTGCTGGACTTTATAATATTGATTGCTGTATCCCTGATCTTTTTTCTGCCGGCGTTTCGGAGTGCGGGCAGGAGACAGTACGGCAGGACTGTGTTGTTCGCTCTTGCCGGGATTTTTGTCTATAAGGGGATATACATAGGCCAGGACATCTATACGGACTTTCTATGGTTTCAGGAGGTCGGCTACACGCAGCGTTTCTGGAAATTGGTCTTTTTAAAAGCAACTCTATTCTCATTAGGCGGGTTGTTTGCTGCCGTAATGGGTTTTATTGCGGTCCTGACATGGAATTACTATTTTAAGAAGGCAAAACCTGAGTTTCGCGGTCATAACAATCGGGTCCTGCTGATCAAAGTCGGTTTGGTTGTCCAGTTTTTTGCTTTTATTGTATTCGGATTAGGGCTTTCAGCTTACTGGAACGAACTGCTGCTCTACCTAAATGGGGTGCCGTTTGGAAAGATGGAGCCGGTTTTCAACACGGACATAGGGTTTTATATTTTTACGCTCCCGTTTATCAAGGTCCTGGCCGGCTTTGCGGAAACTATCTTCTTATACACCGTGATGCTCACTATCGGGTTATATTTCCTTGAAGGGTTGTTGTTCAGGGATGTTTCTGAATTATTTGAGCAGTATGGAAATTTAAGAAGAATATCCCTGCGGTCTCTGATGGACCCTTTTATTCACAGGCTGATAACTCACCTCTCCTTACTGTCTGTTGCGGGCGCTCTCATCATCATGGTAAATACACTGGTAAGCCGGTGGGAGTTGCTCTATTCTCATCGCGGGGTTGTCTATGGGGCCGGGTGGACGGACCTTAATGTCCAACTGCCTGGGTACAATGTGATGCTTGCAGTTCTTGGCATTTGTGCTATTGCTTTTTTGGTTTCGGCCTTTGCGAAATCAACACAGAGAACAATATCTACTTTTGGTATCGGGGTAGCCTTGTTCCTTGTTGTAAAAATCTTTGGCGTCGGTATTATTCCGGAGGTACTGCAGCATTTCAGAGTGTCCCCCAACGAACTCCCTCTTGAAACCCAGTACCTGGAAAGGAATATTGCGTTTACAAGAGACGCTTATGGGCTGAATGGAATTGCAGAGGTAAACTACCCCGTTAACACGTCGGTTGAGCCTATTTCAAAAAATGACAAGGCCATTGTGGATAGTATCAGGCTTTGGGACCCCAAGATTCTGGAGGCAGCGAACAATCAGAATCAGGCATTGCGTCTCTATTATTATTTTTCCGATGTTGCGGTCGACAGGTATGTCCTGAACGGAAAGCTGACTCAACTTATGCTGTCCCTCCGCGAACTCAATGTCGACAGGCTTGCCCCTCAATCCAAGACATGGCAGAACCTTAGACTTGTCTATACGCACGGCTATGGCGCTGTTGCCGCGGCTGTCAACAAGTTTGGACCGGAAGGACTTCCCGAATACTTGTTGAAAGATATCCCGCCGACCACATCGTATCCTGAACTTAAGCTCGACCAGCCAAGGATTTATTTCGGCGCGGAAACCTTTAACACGATATATGTAAAAACAAAGGCCAAAGAATTCGACTATCCGAAAGGAGATACAAACGTTGAGTATAACTATGCCGGCAAAGGTGGGATTAAGCTTGATACTTTCGTAAAGAAGCTTGCCTTTGCCCTTAGATTTGAAGGCATCAGGATGTTCACTACTCAGGAACTGACGCCTGAAAGCCGTGTGATGTTCCGCAGGGACATACGTTCAAGGGTCCAGGAGATTGCTCCGTTTCTCAGCTATGATTCGGATAGTTACTATGCTGTAGCCGACGGCAGGATATATTTCATCTGGGATGCATACACAACAGCGAATACCTATCCGTATTCACAGCCGGTATCGAACGAGAAGATCAACTACATCCGCAATTCCATTAAAGTGGTTGTTGATGCCTACAACGGGACGGTATCTTTTTATATCGCCGACAAAACAGACCCCATCGCCAGGGCATATGCAAAGGCGTTTCCGGGAATGTTCATGGACATCGCAGAAATGCCGGCATCGCTCAGACAGCACATTAGATACCCTGAGGACCTGCTGAACATTCAAAGTTCAATATACACGACATATCACATGAACAGCACCCATGTCTTTTATAACAGGGAAGATGCATGGGAGGTGTCACGCGCTGCCGCAAAGGCGGAGGAGGCGCCGCATGTGGCGCCTTACTACCTGATATCGCGCCCGCCTGACAGCGAAAAGGAAGAATTCGTGCTTGCCCTGCCGTTCTCTCCTTATTCAGGCGATAAAGCCAATCCGCGAAACAACATGGTCGCCCTCCTCATAGCAAGATGTGACGGCGATAACTATGGCAAGCTCATGCTTTACAAGTTCCCGAAAGACAAACTCGTGTACGGTCCTCTCCAGATAGGCATCAGGATAAACCAGGATGAGGTCATAAGCAAGGATTTGACTTTGTGGAACCAACAGGGGTCATCCGTAGTATTCGGAAATCTGTTGGCCATCCCTTTATCAAATTACAGGTTGATGTATGTCCAGCCTATTTATCTTCAGGCGTCGGTGGGTAAAATGCCTGAATTGAGAAGAGTGGTAGTTGTATTCGGCGACCAGCTCTCCTATGGCTCCAGCTTCGAAGATGCCCTTAATAAGTTCTTCGCAAACGGATATACGCCTCAAGCTGCCAAAGAGACAACAGTTAAAGCTGAAGTCACCGGCAAAGAATTAATTAAGTCCGCTGTGAAGCATTATGAGCAATACCGCGCTCTTATGGGACAGGGCAAATATTCGGAAGCCGGGAAAGCCCTTGAAGAGTTAGGCCGTATTCTTGGGGAAATAAAGTAGTGGATTTAAGGAAAATAAATCGTATTCTGCTGTAATTCCAGCATAATTGACAGAACTGTTAAAATTATGATACCTTCTTAGATACGTTTTTTTGTCAATGAATTGCGGGTGTAGCTCAGCTGGTAGAGCACAACCTTGCCAAGGTTGGGGTCGCGGGTCCGAATCCCGTCGCCCGCTCCAAAAAAACAAGTAAAAAGTAAAAAGTGAGAAGTGAGAAGTAAAGACTAAGAGCAAAGAAATTATAAGAGTCCTTTTTCCTCAGTTTTAACTTTTTACTTTTTACTTCTCACTTTTTACTTTTGTTGTATGGCGACGTACCCAAGTGGCAAGGGAGAGGTCTGCAAAACCTTTATCCAGCGGTTCGAATCCGCTCGTCGCCTTAATTCATCCTTAATTCATCCTGCCTTGACTTTCTATTTAATGTATGCCATAATCTAGCGCGATAACAGAAGGTTTTCAAGCGTTTGCCACAAAGACTTTTTGTTTTGTGGCATTTTTCGTTATCGGATAGAACGCGAAACAACGGAAAAGAGTTCTTGTCATTTCAACAGGGGGCGTATTCATAAGAGATGATGTCGAATAAACAGCACCAGTCAGTTAAAGCTGAATTGCTCAAGCAAAATAAGTTGGCTGCGGGCCTTGTATCAGAACGCTATCCCAAGGTCAGCAGCATTGTTTTAAATATGACCTATTATCAGAAAGGCGTTAATCCTGTCCTCATGGTACGTACGGTAAACGTTTTGCCTACCACTCATGCATATTTCAATATGGAGTGTATGATAAGGGATTGCGTCAACGGCGGGTTTGATTTGACTCCGATTATAAAGAAGATGGTAAAGACCCTGAAAAAGACTGTGAAAGGAAAACTTGTCTGCAAAGGAAGGAATGACGGTCTTGAAGCTGATCATGCGAGCATAGTATATGAAATTAATATACGATACAATAATAAAAAGACCAGGTAATAGGTTATAGGTGATGGGTAATAGGAAAAGCCGTTTATCTCTTTTTGACCCATGGCCCATAACCTGGTCTTTTAATATTTTATTATTTCAAGATAATCCCTCGTGTCCGTCTCGTCATCTCCCTTTGAGGTCAGCATATTTTGTTTCATCTCTGTTATGAATTTTGCTTTGTCGCTGTTAAAAGCAGGGTCGATTGCGATTGCCCGCTCAATTATAGCGGCGGCGTCCCCGTATCTGCCGGCTTTATTGTAGGCAAGGGAGAGCCCGTAATAAGCCTGAGGATTTGACGGAGAGCGTTTAATCGAATCTTTAAAGGCGTCAATGGCGTTATCGAACAGTCCAATCCTGTAATAGGCCATGCCAAGGTAGTAAAATCCATTACCGGGACTTTTATACAGGACATTTGACAGTGCCTTTTTCAGCGGTTCTATCGCTTCTTTCCACCGGCGCATTTTGATATAGGTGATGCCGAGATAAGTGTAAGCGTCAGAAAATTGAGGATCGATAGAAACTGCCCTGAGAAAGAGTTCTTTTGCCTTTTCAAACTCTTCGAACTGTAAATGGACATATCCCAGGTTGACAAGGGCATCCTTGTTGTCGGGATTAAGCTGTAACGTTTTTTGAAATTCTACAAAGGCCGACTGTAAATTCCCCTCGCCCAAATAGGCAATGCCCATTTTATCGTGAGAATCAGCCTCCTTCCGCTCATTCTGGGAGGGTGCAGTGGAGCAACTGACCAGGGCAAGGGATAATATGATAAACGCGCCTTGTATAATGCTTCGCACCCATTCAGTTTAAATCATTCAGCGGCTTATAGGCAACAGCTACGAGTAATTTTGAATGTTGAATTTTGAATGTTGAATTAATGAGAAATAATTTATTTTCTTCCTGAATTCAAAATCCAAAATTCAACATTCAAAATTACTAATTATGCTCCGCTGCTTTCATAATCTCCACTATTCTTTGCAGCGTCTCTTCAACTTCTTCAATAGCTTCATGCAGCGGCAAATGGTGTGCGTCCAGTTCAAACCCGTCTGGAAGAAACCTGATGGATCTGCCGGAAGAAAGTGAAAAAAGGGCTTTCATGAGCCGGTCAAAAAAATCTTCCGGAATCTTGTAAGTATTGTCGGCATCGAGAAGAAAGAAAAAACGATACCTCCCATCGATATCAGTGACCTTGATTATATAAAGCTGCTTCGAGAGCAGTTTGATCTTTATCACGTGAAGCAGGTTTATTGCCTCTTCGGGCAGGGCTCCGAACCGGTCTGAGAGTTCATCCCTGAGCTCCACAAGAGCGTCCTCGGATTTTAACGACGATATGCGCCTATAGATGCTGAGCCTGAGAGTAATATCAGAGATGTAATTGTCTGGAATAAATGCCGAGAGCCGCAGCAGTATGGCCGGTTCAATCTCTTCCACTACCTCAAGTCCTTTCAACTCGGCAACAGTCTTCTCGAGCATTTCCATATACATATCAAACCCTACTCCATGAATACAGCCTGATTGTTCCGCTCCAAGAAGATTGCCTGCCCCCCGTATGTCGAGATCTTTCAGGGCAAGCCTGAATCCTGCACCGAGATAGCTCATTTCCTGTATTGCCTGTAATCGTTTTTTCGCATCATCGGTAAGCATGTCTTCACCAGGGATAAGGAAGTAGGCATAGGCCTGTACATTGCTTCTCCCCACCCTTCCCCTGAGCTGATAGAGATCGGCGAGTCCGAAAGTATCTGCCCTGTCGACTATAATGGTGTTGGCGGTGGGGATATCGAGGCCTGATCCTATAATTGCGGTACACACGAGCATATTGATATCGCCGTTCAGAAAGCGGAGCATTACCTTTTCCAGCCCGACCTCCGGCATCTGTCCGTGGCCTATGGCGATACGGGCATGCGGCGCCAGTTTTCGCATGTAATCAGCTGTTTTTTCTATGTCCCCTATCCTGTTATGCACAAAAAATACCTGGCCGCCCCTTCTGAGTTCTCTCTCGACAGCCTCTGTTATAGTTTTACCGTTAAAGGGGATTACGATACTCCTGACTGCAAGCCTTTCCTCCGGTGCGGTTTCAATAGTAGCGATCTCCCTTAGGCCCGACAGCGCCATATGGAGTGTCCGTGGGATAGGTGTTGCCGTAAGGGTAAGGATATCGACATCCTTTTTAAGCTCTTTAAGCCGCTCCTTCTGGGCCACACCAAAACGGTGCTCCTCGTCGATGATCAGCAGCCCGACATCGTGAAAACTGATATTCTTGTTCAGGAGCATATGTGTGCCGATAACTATATCGGTCTCACCGTCAGCCAGGGCCTTGACTGACTGCTTGATCTGTTCTTTGTTTTTAAACCTGCTAAGGTAATCGATTTTCACCGGAAATCCTGAAAACCGCATTTTAAAGGTCCTGAAATGCTGTTCAGCTAGCAGTGTCGTCGGCACGAGGACAGCCACCTGTTTCCCGTCGAACACAGCCCTGAAAGCAGCCTTTATCGCAACCTCTGTCTTGCCGTAGCCGACATCTCCGCAAAGCAGCATATCCATTGGCGTTTCCGAATGCATATGTTTTTGTATTTCCTCAAAGGCCTTTACCTGGTCCGGGGTTTCGTCGTATGGGAAAAAGTCATCGAATTCCCTGTGCATAGGGGTATCCTCACTGAAGACGAATCCGCGGGAGACACTTCTTTCGGCATACAGCTTGATGAGCTTGTCAGCCATTTCCCTGATTTTTTCCCTGACACGCTGTTTTGTCTTTTGCCATTTTTTGGTTCCAAGCTGGTCAACAGGCGAAGCGTGCCCTTCGCCAGCGCTGTATTTCTGCAGTTTATCTATGCTGTAAAAAGGGATATACAGCCTGTCGCCGTGGGCATACTCCAGGGTTATCAGGTCCTCCTCGAAAGTGTCGGTCCTTTGCCGCTGAAGTCCCATGAATCTGCCTATTCCGTGGTCCTTATGCACCACGAGATCACCGGCCTTCAGATCATCAATAGTAAAAAGAAGCCTGGAAGCCTTTGATCGTTTCAGCGGCCTGAAAGCAGGCCTTTCCCCAAATAGTTCCCTGTCTGTCAGGACCAGAACATTATTGACCAGCATACCGGATGACAGCGTGCCGGTCAGGATGCAGATAGTGCCGGCGTATGCTTCCAGGTCTTTGTATTTGATCAGTGGAGCTATTACTCCCCCATCGAACAGAATATCCTTCAGACGCTCTGCCTGGGCTTCAGAAGGGAGGACTATCAGGGTATCACAATCAACCTTTTTAAGCGCGGAAGGAATGTCACCGAGTTCCTTCCGCTCTTCAGGCACAATGCCCATGCCTTTGATTGAACGTTCCATCGCATCGGTCCCCTCACCGGTAAAAGGCAGGTGCGATACGGAATAAAAGGGAAGCTCTTTAACCTGGAATTCCTGTAACGAAACATCTGTGCCCTCAACGACAAAAATATCCGGTTTTATATTGTGTGCAAGTTCGTCAATTATGGCGCCGGTCAGCTCGCCCTCTCCTGCATTGAAAATTGTCAGGTCCTGGACATCTCTTATTGAGCGCTGTGTTTCTATATCGAAACAGCGCATTACTTCTATTTCATCCCCGAAAAATTCAACTCTCAACGGCATATCTTCGGTGGTAGGGTAAATATCGAAAATCCACTCTCTCCGGCTGTATTCCCCTTTTTCCACCACGACGCTTACCTTTTTGTATCCGAGTCCGGAGAGCATTTTATCCAATGTGTCCCGCTCAATGGAAAGTCCCCTTCTGATGTTGATGATCGAATCCTTTAAAAGGGGAAAAGAGAATCCTGTCCTGCAGGCCTCGGGTGAAGTGATGATCCCAATGTCACTTTGAGTGCCGCACGCCAGGAGCACCGCTGCCCTCTTTCCGATAAGTTCAGGACTTGAGGCAGGGGGGAAATAACTTATTGCCCGTTCATTTCCTGGAACAAGTCTCCTGAAAAACATTATGTCATTGTAAAGCGCTTCAGCGGATTCGGTCGAATCCTCGATCACAATAAAGGGGCCGGTTTTGAACAAAAGCAATAATGCAAGATCCGGGATGGAGAGGTTATAAATCCTCGTGCCTGGTCCGGTGGCTTTTACCTGCTGGAGTAGTTTCGTGATATGATTTATTAAATGCTGGTACAGGATTGGCATGTTCTCAATTAATTATACTATATAAGTGTTACCGGATTTCTGTCATTCCCGAGTGGCCGGAAAGGAGCATGGCAATGAATTACGTGAGACTGGTTATTGTGGTTGCTCTTATTTTTCTTGTTGGCAGCACGGCAGTTGCCAGGAATCAAAGGAGTGACTGTGTTGAGTGCCACCGGAAGACGACCCCGGGTATTGTACAGCAGCACCTTCAGGGCAAGATGGCAAAGGCGGGCGTCGATTGCTCTGCATGCCACGGCTCAGGGCACAAAAAAATGGATGACGCAAATCTCGCCAAAATGCCGACCCCCGGGACCTGTGCCGGATGCCACAAGAAACAGGTTGACCAGTTTAAGGACGGCAAGCATAATCTTGCCTGGGTTGTCGCAGGCGCCTTGCCCATGATAACCCACCAGACCACTGCCCGGCCCGCCTGGGCGGGCGGGGCGGGCGTGACAGACGAGATATACAGCGGATGTTCAAACTGCCATGAGATCGGGGTAAAATCAGATGCTGAGCGGGCGGAAATCCGTTACGGCAATGCCCAGTGCGATTCCTGCCATACCAGGCATTCATTTAATAAATCGGAAGCGCAGGATCCCAGGGCTTGCCGGACATGTCATTTGGGATTCGACCACCCTCAATGGGAAATGTGGTCCGGCTCCAAACACGGTACGATCCGGCAGATAGAAGGCAAGTGGAGCAAAAGGGCGCCTACCTGCCAGGCCTGCCATATGCAGGACGGAAACCACAACGTGATGACCTCATGGGGTTTTCTGGCATTACGGATACCGGAGGACGACAAAGAATGGATGAAAAACAGGGTGACTATTCTTCAGGCCCTCGGTGTCCTGGATGGTAATGGCAATCCTGCCGCAAGGCTTGACATACTTAAGGCCGGAAAAGTGGTGCGGCTGACCAAAGAGGAGTTTCAGGGTCTAAGGGACAAAATGGCCGTCGTCTGTGCAAAATGCCATGGGGCTGCTTACTCCAAAGGCCGGCTCGATGCAGCGGACCAGGTAATAAAAGATGCCGACAAGATAATGGCAGAAGCTATTACCGTGGTAAAAGATTTATACAAAGACGGCTTACTGCGGAAGCCGGCAGACTGGACCTTTGCCCCCGATCTGTTGCAGTTCTATGAGGCAAAGGGCGCGGTGGAACAGGACCTTTATGCCATGTTCTTTGAATACAGGCTGAAGGCTTTCCAGGGTGCATTCCATATGAATCCAGTCTATATGCAGTGGTACGGTTGGACGCCTATGAAAGAGACCTTGCAGAAGATTAAGGATGAAGCGGCAGAGTTGCGCGCAGAAAAGCGCGAGTAAGCAGTAGGCAGTAGGCAGTAAGCAGTAAAAACTATCCGTTTTTTTTGCTGCCTACTGCTTTAACAACTCAATCTCTCCGCTCTCCATGTGGTATACGCCATCCACAACCTTCAGATCTCCTGATTCCATGAGTTTTTTAACTAAATGGCTTTTCCTGAGCAGGTATTTCTGCTGAATCAGCACGTTCTCCCTTATAGCCTTATTAAGGATATCCTCTTTAGTGCCGCCCCCCGCGGCCGCCTTTTTTACGGCAGGCAGTATTTTCCTGAGTATTGTCGCGATATTATCGTCGGTTTTCTCTCTCGCTTCGAGAGCAGTAGATACGAAATCGCATTTATCGTGGCCCAGGAGAATCAGAAGGGGCACATGGAGGTGTCCGGCAGCATATTCTATGCTGCCGACTGAAATTGGATCAAGCACATTGCCTGCGGAGCGGACAACGAATAAATCACCCGAGCCCTGGTCAAAAATGATTTCAGGGGCCACCTGGGAGTCTGAACAGGCAACTACTATTGCAGAGGGATGTTGACCCTTCAAGAGTTCTTTTCTTCTTTTATCGCCCGTGTCTTTTGTCGCCGGACTACCTGAAGCAAACCGTTTGTTACCCTCCATGAGTTTGCTTAACGCTTCATCACCTTTTTGAGCACCCGCAAAGGAAAGACTAAAAGGAAACAGAAGCAGTAAGCAGCAAAAGCTCGAAAACAGAAAGTTTTTTCTCAAAATAGTGTCAATTTGACACTTCATCGTTTATCCTCCTAACTGCCTACTGTTTACAGGAGCTTAATATCTTATCAATGATTGCGCTGGTGGACACCCCAGAGACATACGGCAGACTGTGTGTTTCAGCCACGATGTCCGATCCTACAATGTCCTCTTTCTTCCAGTCACCGCCCTTCACGAGCACATCGGGTCTGAGGTATTTTATAAGTTCATAGGGAGTATCTTCGGAAAAGAGGGTGACAAAATCCACCATTTCGAGCGATGCGAGCACTTCAGCCCTCTGCGCTTCTTCATTGATGGGCCTTTTGGGCTTCAAACGCCTTACAGAAGCATCGGAGTTCAGTCCGACTATGAGAATATCTCCCAGTTTTTTGGCCTCTTTTAAGTAACGGATGTGCCCAATGTGCAACAGGTCGAAACAGCCGTTGGTAAATACTATTTTTTTCCCTTCGGTTTTAAGCCTTGCCACAATTTCTTCAAGTTCACTCCGCAAACGTACTTTGGACATAACGCTCCAGCAGTTCAGCGGCTTTTTTAAATACTTCCCTGTCGCTTTTGTAGGACAGTTTTATCATGGCATCATCCATCGGGAACCACTGTGCCTCGTCCACTTCCGGGCAGGCATTGCCGATGACTCCGCTGACATATTCCACCAGAAAGTATACGACGGTTTTTCTGTACTTTATGTTCTCATTTTTCAGGTAAAACCAGTAAGACTTTGTATCTAGCGGACCCACGATTTTACCGGTAAGTCCGGTCTCCTCCAGTATTTCCCTTATTGCTGTGGCCTTGGGTTGTTCGCCCTTATCGATGATGCCTTTAGGCAGCGTCCATATGGTTTTTCCCTTTGTTGCGATCAAAGCGGCCTCAAAGCCGGAGGCTGTCTTTCTGAAAATGACTCCCCCTGCCGAGTTCAGATATTTCATCGTTGCCGGCTTCATAAGATTAGAGGGCTGGAGGGCTGGAGGACTGGAGGACTGAATGGGCAAACGGCGAATTCTCCGACCTTCCCACCCTCTGACCCTCCGACCCTCTGAGCTTCCAGTCTTCCTGTTTTTTCCTTCATGGCAGTGGTTTGCCGCTGATAATCCTGAAGATATCGTTATACATGGCGAAAATCATAAGCATAAGCAGTAAGGCGAGTCCGATACGTTGCGCAATAATAAGGGTCTGTTCCTTCAGCGGCTTCTTCCGTATCGATTCAATACCGAGCAGGAAGATGTGCCCGCCGTCAAGGACAGGGATAGGAAGCAGGTTCAAGATGCCGAGATTAATGCTTATAACCGCGGCAAAGAAAAAAAAGCTCAAGTAGCCCGCGGCTGCCTGCTTTTCAGCCAGTTGAAATATAAGAATAGGGCCGCCGATGGTTTCGGCAGGAACTATTCTCTGTATAAGTTTTATCATGCTGACTACTGTTATAGCCGATATGTCCCACGTCTTCAGGAAGGCATCTTTAAAAGCGTCGGGAATATTTTCCTTTTCCGTAAACGTCTCTCCCGAGGGTTTCACTCCTATGAGGCCCACCTTCCGCTCTTGTCCGAACAGGTCTTTTATTGTCTTGCTTTCGGGAGTTATCGCGATGGGGAGGAGCGCAGTTTTTCTTTGCACTGTCAGCACGAGGGGTTTGCCGGCGCTGCTTTGAATGATATCGGTCATCATGGCCCACTGCTTAACCGGCCTGCTGTTGATCGCCAAAATTTTATCGCCTTTCTGCAACATGGCTTTGGCGGCAGGTGTATCGGGCATCACCTCTCCAATCGTGGGGTACAGTATGGGGACCCCTGCAAGAAATACAATAAAGAAAATAACGACAGCGGTCAGAAGGTTGAACAGCGGTCCGGCAAGGATAATCATTACCCGCTTGTATGCGGGTTTGTAGCGGAATGAACGGTCCTTCTCGGCAGCCTCTCCCTGATCATCTTCAACTTCTCCAATGTCCTCTTGTCCGAGCATTTTTACATAGCCGCCAAGAGGGACAGCCGAGATCACGTATTCAGTCTCCCCGAGCTGCTTACCTATGACCTTGGGCCCGAAACCGAGCGAGAACTTGAGCACTTTCACTCCGCTTAGCTTTGCCAGCAGAAAATGCCCCATTTCATGTACAAATATGAGAAAACCGAATAAAAAAATGGCTGATATTACGCTCAATTAACCCTCACTCTAAAATTTTGAATGCAGAATTTTGAATTAATGAAGTAAACAATTTTTTCTTCCACAATTTAAAATGCAACATTCAAAATTTTCATTGTTTCTTCCCTCGCCCATCTGTCAGCTTCAAGGATAACTGCAATATCATCGGCAGGCTGTATTTTATGCGCTTCCATCACTTTTTTAATTATAACAGGTATTTTGTTAAAACCAATTATGCCGTCCAGGAATGCCCCTACAGCGATCTCGTTGGAGGCATTCAGTGCAGCCGGCAAGGTGCCGCCTTCCTGAAGCGCTGCGTAGGCACATGAAAGGCAGGAAAACGTTGAAGTATCCGGTTTTTGAAAGGTGAGACCGGGCAGTTTATCCCAAGCGAGGGGTTTCATGACCGAGCCCAGCCTTTCCGGATAAGACAGGGCATAGGCAATCGGCCCTCTCATGTCCGGCTGGGAAAGCTGGGCCATGTAGCCGCCGTCAGTAAACTCAACAATGGAATGTATGATGCTTTGCGGATGGATGAGTACGTCTATTTTATCGATGGGCAGACCGAAGAGGTGAAAGGCCTCGATCACTTCAAGCCCCTTGTTCATGAGCGTGGCTGAATCTATAGATATTTTCCGGCCCATACTCCAGTTAGGATGTTTCAGTGCGCTGTCAGGCGAAGCGGTTTCCAGTTCCTCTCTCGTTTTGCCTATAAAGGGCCCCCCGGATGCTGTGAGTATTATTTTTTTGACAGAGTTTTTTTCGTATCCTTGCAGGCACTGGAAGATGGCGCTGTGTTCGCTGTCAACCGGCAGGAGAGTTGTGCCGTGGCTGCGGACCTCTGCAAGCGCAAGGTCCCCGGCCATCACGAGAGTTTCCTTGTTTGCCAGTGCCACCGTCTTCCCCGATCTTATCGCGGCGATAGTCGGCAGCAGGCCTGCGGCTCCCACAATGGCGGATATCACAATGTCAGCCCCTGACATCGAGGCCGCGTTGCTTATGCCGTCAATTCCGAAGAGTATCTCGGGAGAGGTATGCGGCCCCAACAACTCACGGAGGTCCCAATAGGTTTTCTCATCAGAGACCGCAACTATTTCGGGATGAAATACCCGGATTTGTTCCATGAGCAGAGCAGCGTTCCTGCCGGCGGTCAGGCCTATTACACTGTAACGGTCGGGAAACCTCGCGATGATATCCAGTGAGTTTTTCCCTATCGAGCCTGTTGAACCGAGAATTACTATTTTTTTCATAAGATCAAGACTTAACCACAGAGAACACAGAGAGATAGCTTTTTTTCTCCGTGTCCTCACAGTTGTTAATTTCTTCTCCTCTTTTAAGAAAAAGAGCGTTCTCTGCGCACTCTGTGGTTTTATTTTCTTTCATAGAAAGAGTGTCATCCAGTATAGGACGGGTCCTGCAAACAGGGCGCCGTCGATTTTGTCAAGTACTCCCCCGTGACCCGGAATAAACGAGCCGGAATCTTTTATGTTCGCATCCCGCTTAAACATGGATTCGACGAGGTCCCCGGCAATCGTTACCGCACCGATTACCCCGCCCATTATAACAAGCTCAAATATTCCCTTCCGGTCCAACAGCAGAGTGCCGAGAATAAGCGATGCAGCGATGCCTCCGGCAATGGAACCGACAGCCCCGGCTATGGTCTTGTTCGGGCTGACCGCGGTATACAGCTTTCTTACCCCAAAGCCTTTGCCGATGTAGAAAGCCATGCTATCGGAGGCATAAACGCACCCGTACAAAAATAAAATCCATTCGTATCCCTTTAATCTCAAATACCATTGGGCCATTAACAGATTGGGAATATAAAAGACGCCGACGACAGCGGGCGCAATGTCTTTTAACGATGACAGAGGACCTTTTTTCGCAAAGAGCCTGACCAGCGCTATCAGTATAAATGTCAGAATAAAGGCACAAGTCTCTAAACTCATGCCAGAGGACCCGGTCCCTGAAAAGCTCACCGAAATCAAGGGAGCGCATAGCGTTAAAAGGCCGCCAAGAATTCCGCTCACGGAGAGCGAAATGTTCGTTTTGTACATGGAATAAAATTCGGCCTGAGCAATGACGCTTACAGTCAGCAGGAGGAAAAGGAAGTAAAGTGGCGAAAGCTTTGCAATATAAAAGTAGAAAAGGGGCAGTGCAACGAGCGCAACAATGACTCTTTTCAAATGCATAGTGTCAAACATCCCCCGTACCGGGCATCCCCGGAAATCTTTCAGCAAAAAGATTCCTGGCGTTCTCCACCTTGCCGAAGCGCCTGCTCCTTGTCCGGTACTCGTGAATTGCATCGAGCAGTTCCCCCCTCGTGAAGTCAGGCCACAGAGTATTGGTGAAATAGAATTCCGAATACGCCGACTGCCAAAGAAGAAAGTTGCTTAAGCGCTGTTCCCCGCTGGTCCTGATGATGAGGTCCGGGTCGGGGATTCCGGCGGTATCCAGCAGTCCGGCAATATAGTTTTCGGTGATATCGTCCGGCCCGGCGCCCATTGCGACCGCTTTTTTTACGGCCCTTATGATCTCATCCCTTCCCCCGTAGCTGAGTGCGCACTGCAGAATAAGGTTGCTGTTGTTTCTGGTTTCCTCTTCTACCAACTCGACAACGGCCCTGACAGTTTCAGGTAGTTTATCCCGGTTCCCGACGATCCTGAACCGTACGCCCTCCTTCATGAAACCTTCGAATTCTTTTTTCAAGGTGACCTCAAGGAGTTCCATTATGACCGCGACCTCTTCCTCCGGCCGCATCCAGTTCTCTATGGAAAAGGCATATAGAGAAAGGACCGCCACCTGGACTTCCTTTACCGCCTCCACTATTTCATGCACTCTTTCCACTCCCAGCTTGTGGCCCTCAGACCGCGGCAGTCCTCTCAGTTCAGCCCACCTGCCGTTGCCGTCCATGATGATGCCTATGTGTTTAGGCATATCTCTTTCCTCCACTCATATACTCATATACCCATTTACCCATAAACTGATTACATCCCTTTCAGGGAATATATATACAGCATGGAACCAAAGGGACTCTGTCCCTTAAATAATCTCATTGTTCCGCTGCTGATGGTCGCCTTTGACACAACTATCAGCCGGTCTCCTGCCACGTCATAATCAAGCAAGTCTCCGCCTGCATTTTCGAGAAAAGTCCTCTCCTCAATGGCTGAGCCGTTCCACCACAAGCCCCTTATCGATGATCCCCAATAGCCGAGTCCTTTTGCCAAACCAAGGAGCGGTTTGCGTTTAGGCGCAAGCAGTTCATTATTGGAGAGCAGAAGTCTGTCTTTTACAGACCATGTCCCCCTATTGACAACCATGTCAGAACCCTCTTTGTCGAAGGCTGTCGAGAAGCCTCCGAAATTCTCTTTGCCCACCCATAAGCGAATGCCGTCGCTGTTAAATATTTGCAAAAAACCGTTCTCGTCCCATGCAGCGACAGACTGCTTCCCTTCGGGCGATTTGAAGAGCTGGAAGTCGTAAATATTAACGCCCGCTGGAAGCTTGAGAATGTCCCCCTTCTGAAAAGTGTCGGTTTTAAAGGAAAAGAAGTAAACAGGCCCATTGTAGCCGGCGTCTTTACTGAATTCCTGTGCAATTGCCTGGCTGCCGATTTTCCGCAAGAAAATGTCTTTTATTCTAAGCAACTGGACATAAGATGAATCATTAAATTCATAAATAAATGAAACTACCTCGTCCCCGCGCATCGCGGTAATAAGTATTTCGTCTCTGCCGTCTTTGTTAATATCCACAGTGTCCAGCCAGATGATCTCATTGGCTGGAACACTAAATTCTTCCAGTGATTTGAGGTCCACTCCCTGCCGGTAAATGCGGATCTTATTGCCGTAAGCGAGCACTATCTCCATGTTCCCATCGCCGGCAAGATCGCCTGTCGCCAAGCGGTCTGCCGAGAAGGGCAAATGAAAAGACACCAGGATCTCTCCCTCTTTGGGTATAAAAAGGCCTTCCCTGAGTCTCAGGTCTTTAACGCTGCTTACGTCGGCCTTAACCTCTTTTCCTGAAAACTCCTTTGAGTCTGAGACCCAGAAAAGTTTCTGCCTGACAGTCACCTGACCTGCGAAGGTTTCAGCAGTCAAGACCAAAGCTGCGTCAGCGCCCTTGGTTTTTGCCTCGGCCAATATTTTGGGAATATCGTTAGTCTGATTGTCTGTATCAATGAGTTCAAAGCGGTTTGTTTCTTTTAGCATCTGGTAGTAGGCATCGCCAAGAAACCAATCGATATCGCCCTGATAAAACAGCATTCTGACCTTGGTAGTCGGAATCTTCAGTCTTGCATCCGCAAAATGCCCTGCGTCCCCCTTAAGAATAACTCCGGCAGCATCGTGTGCCGTTACCGAGGTGACCTCAATGGAGCCTACCGGGAGTTCGATCTTCCCGAGCGGCTCTTTGGTCACCGGGTGAATAAAGTTCGCGCCTTCTCTGAAAGCAGTAAAGCGCATGCCCTTTTTTACGGATTCCTGGGACCCCGGTTCGATTTTTACTGAGTTGCCTTCAACAGATATGACCTTACCCGCAACAGGGGTGAAGTAAGATAGAGTCTCGTCCTTCAATAGTTTCAGCGCGGCATCCGCTTCGTTCTGGAGAGCGTCTTGCCCGGTAAAGCCGGGTTGAGCAAAAAAAAGCAAAAGTGATAATGATAAGAGCACGGTCGCCCCTATTTTTTGGACCATTAAATTAACCCTCCGGATTTTAGATGGATTGCAGTACAGGATGCCATTATCTATCGCGCATTCAGTATAAAAGAGTTTAAAATATAGGCTATTGAGAAGTCAAAGCCCGGTAACCGGGAACCGGGGGTCGGGAACTGGGCGCCAGGGAACAGAAATCCGGGGAAGCGGGCGCCAGGCGGTATCTGGTCCCTGGTTCCATAATCTTGACTAAAAAGGGCGGCAAAAGGTTAAATATGTATATTATGGTAAAAATTAAGACGTTGGCTGTTTTTGTATTTATTATTGCTCTCACTGCGGCACTTTGCGGGTGCGGCGGGACGCAAGTTAAAAAAGATGAAGACTTTGATGCGGATAAATTTATTGCCAGGGCCAATAAACTTATTAATGATGATAATGACTACGAGCAGGCCCGAAAGCTGTTGCTTGAGGTAAAAAACAGGGACATCACAAAGAAATATGCTCCACTCGCGCAGTTGATGATTGCCGATTCATATATGAGGGACAGCGACCCGGACCATGGGATCGAGGAATACAGAAAATTCCTTGAGCTCTATCCCGATAACCCGCGGACCTCATATGCCCAATACCAGATCGCCATGGCTTACTTCTCACAGATTGAAGGCGCTGACCGGGGGCTCTCTGCTGCGCAGAAAGCCCTGCAGGAATTTACCCGCTTAAGACAAGTGTATCCACGCAATCCATACAGGGATATCATAGAAATCAGAGTCCAGAAGTGCAGGAAGTTTATAGCGGAAGGCGAATTTGTTGTCGGAGAATTCTACTATAAGAAAGAATCGTATAAACCGGCAATAAACAGGTTTGAGTATCTGCTCAAGCAATTCCCCGAGTATGAAGGCGCCGATCAAGTATTTCTGCTTTTGGGTAAATCATATAAAGCCATCAAAATGGAAGACAAGGCTCGGGAGGAATTTCAAACACTCATAGAAAAGTATCCATCGAGCAAGTTTATTAAAGTAGCCAGGAAGGGCCTCCAGGGTTAACAGCACGGTGGATCATCATTACTATCCTGCCTTTATAGATCTGAGAGGAAAACGTTGTATTGTTGTCGGCGGCGGAAAAGTAGCTGAAAGAAAGGTTGCCGCTCTGCTTCGTTCCGGGGCCGAGGTCACCGTAATAAGTCCTTTTGTAACCGGTGTGCTTGCGGACTATAACGAGAGGAAGCGGATAAAACATATAAAAAGGAAGTACCGGAAGGGTGATCTTGAAGGTGCTTTTATTGTTATTGCCGCTGCATCCGACCGGCGGGTAAACCAGGGCGTTTCCCTTGATGCGCCGTGTCTTCTGAACGTAGTCGACACCCCTGAGCTTGCCAACTTTATTGTGCCGGCGGTTATAAAGAGGGGACCATTGGCCCTTGCTGTGTCTACATCCGGCTCCAGCCCTGCGCTGGCAAAGAGTATCAGAAAGGAGCTGGAACTGCTCTACAGTAAAGAGTTTGGTCTGTTCGTAGATTTTCTGGGGAAGCAGCGGAAAAAGGCAATGACAGATATTGCAGACGATAGCACAAGAGAGCGTCTCATGAAACAAATCGCTGCGCCTGAGATGCTCGGGACGCTCAGAAAAGAAGGGTTTGAGAGTACAAAGGACGCGGTATTAACAATATTAAAAGAAAGTAAGCAGTATGCAGTAAGCAGTAAGCAGAAAAGGACAGGAAGTCAAAAGAAAGCTACAAGGTGAGTTGTCTTTAGTTTTTTGCTGCTTACTGCCTACTTCCTACTGCTTACTAAGGATGTCAGATGCTTAAGGTAGGAGTAATAGGGGTGGGGTACCTGGGACAGCACCATGCCCGTATTTTTGCAGAACTCGACGATGTCAGGATGGTTGCTGTTGCCGACACGGACGGAGGGCGGGCCGGTGAAATTGCGGTAAAGTACGGGTGCAAGGCATATACCGATTATCGGAAACTTCTTGACGAAGTGGATGCGGTGACCATTGCCACCCCTACTACAGACCATTATGCAGTGGCAATGGATTGTTTACTGGCGGGTAAGGATGTCCTCATCGAAAAGCCAATCACCGCCACATTAGAGGAAGCAGACAGGCTCATTGCCGCATCCGGCGAGACAGGCATGCTTATCCAGGTGGGCCACCTGGAGCGGTTTAATCCGGTTGTGCCGGCTCTGTACCCCTTGCTGGATTCTCCATCGTTTATCGAGGCAGAACGCCTGTCTCCCTTTCAGGGTAGAGGGGTTGATGTGGATATTACTCTTGACCTTATGATCCATGACATTGACGTGGTACTTTCAATAATGGGCGACAGTGCGGTGAGCGACGTGAAAGCTGCAGGCTCAAAGTTTATTACCGATACAATCGACATCGCAAAGGTGTGGCTTGAGTTTGCCAACGGGGCCCATGCACTTTTTACAGCGAGCAGGATAGCGTCCGCTAAATCGAGGAGGCTCACTATTTTTCAAAAGCATTCATATCTTGTAATGGACTATCAGGAAATGGAGATTAAAAAATTTTTCAGGCGGGGCGATGTAATTGTCAGCGATTCGATTTCAGTTGAGAAGAAAGAACCGCTCAAGGAAGAGCTGAAGGATTTTGTCAAATGCGTCTGCAACAGGAGCAGGCCGGCAGTATCCGCCATAAAAGGGCGCAATGCATTAAAGATTGCTCTTGAGGCAGGGGCACAGATAAAACAGGGGTGGCAACGTTAATGAAACCTATGATTGATTTGAAAAAGCAGTACCTGGGGGTCAAAGATGAAATCCTCCATGCTGTAAATGAAATACTCGAAAGCTCACAGTACATCCTGGGCAAAAGAGTTTCTGAGCTTGAGACAGATGTCAGGAGCTACCATGGGGTGAAGGAGGCTATCGGCGTTGCATCCGGCACAGATGCCCTCCACCTGTCCTTGAAGTCTCTCGGCATAGGGCCCGGAGATGAGGTCATCACAAGTCCCTTTACTTTTTTTGCCACCGTTGAGGCTATTTTATACACCGGCGCAAAGCCGGTTTTCGCAGATATAGAGCCCCACACCTATAATATTGATCCATCGCTTATAGAGAAAAAAATAACGAAACATACGAAGGCTATTCTGCCGGTCCATATATTCGGACATCCTGCCGGTATGGAAGAAATTATGGCGATTGCTGCGGGCAGCGGCCTGAAGGTTGTGGAAGATTGTGCGCAGGCCTTCGGCGCTTCATTGCACGGCAGAAGAACAGGAAGCTTCGGTGATGCCGGATGTTTCAGCTTCTATCCCAGCAAAAATCTTGGCGCTTGCGGGGACGGAGGCATGATCGTCCTTAACAATGCGGAAGCCGCCGGTATGATAAAAATTTTGAGGAACCACGGCTCCAAAGGCGGGTACCGGCATGAGTGTCTAGGCTACAATAGCAGGCTTGACGAAATACAGGCAGGAATTCTTCTTATCAAGTTCAGGAAGATCGACGAGTACAACGGCAGGAGGCGCGAGAATGCCCATCTCTACAACCGGTTGCTTGCCGGCAGTGTTGTCTGCCCTGTTGAGCTGCCAGGCGCATTACATGTCTACCACCAGTATACGATCAGGAGTGTGAGGCGGGATTATATCCAGCAGCGGTTGAAGGAGCAGGGGACCGCATCTGTCGTATATTACCCCATCCCTCTCCATATGCAAAAGGCCCTGGAATTTTTGGGCCAGGGTGAAGGAAGTTTCCCTGTGGCAGAGCAGCTTTCAAAGGAAGTGCTCTCGCTGCCCATGTATCCGGAGCTTGATGCCGCTGATATACACCATGCTGCAGACACAATCCTCGAATGCTTGAAAGAATAATGATAATCGCAGGCGAGAGTTCCGGAGAATTATACGGGGCCCTGCTTGCGAAGGCACTCCTGTCTCGCAATGCCGGTCTGCGCATTGCCGGTGTCGGCGGAGAGAGAATGGAGTCTGCAGGTGTGGAACTCATATCTGTAATAGCGAGTTCTTTCGGTATTATTGAAGCGATCAGGACCTTCGGTAAAATTAAAAAGACATTTAACAAGATTGTTGCCGCATTAACGTCCTTTGCCCCCCAGGTGGTCGTGCTGATAGATTATCCCGATTTCAACATTTCTGTTGCACGCGAAGCCAAAAAACTTGGGATAAAAGTGCTCTATTATGTGAGTCCCCAAGTCTGGGCCTGGAGAATTAAGAGGGTTGAGACCATCGGCAAACTGGTTGATGCAATGGCGGTAATACTCCCTTTCGAGGCCGATCTGTACCGGAGTACCGGTATCCCCTGCGAATTCGTAGGCCACCCGGTAATGGACGAAATTGCAGGGGTGACAGGGAATTCAGATTCGATCAAGGCGGAACTTGGACTGCATCCTGACGCGCCGGTTATGGTTTTGATGCCCGGCAGCAGGCCGCACGAGGTGCAAAAGCTGCTGCCGGTTATGGCAGAAGCCGCCGCCGCAATGAGAGAGCGTTCCCCAGGATATCAGTTCGTGATGCCGGTTGCACCGAACCTGAGCGCTGAAGTCTTATCTGTGATTAACGCTGAATTAAAGAAATTTGATCTTCATTCATTAGTTATCACTGACCACGCGGTTGAAGCGCTTCGTTCCGCTGACATTGCCCTGATTGCATCGGGCACAGCCACCTTGCAGGCAGCGCTTCTGGGCGTGCCCATGGTGGTCCTGTATAAGCTGTCGCCCTTTACTTACTTTGTGGGCAAGCTTGTCGTCAAAGTAAGATATGTTTCCCTGGCAAATATTCTTCTCGATAAATCGGTCCGGGATGACTCGGGGCTCAGGATCAGGGAATTATTGCAGGGAGCTGCAAATAAGAGAAACATTATGGAGGAGCTGGCTCGTCTGTCGGATAGCCGGGAATATAAGAATGCAATGATTTCACAAATGGAAAAGGTGAGGGAGCTTTTCCTTAATAGAAAGGCGTCGCTGAGAGTTGCCGAAATGGTCGAAGAGCTGAATAGTCAACAATAATTTTGAATGTTGAATCGATGAAAAAAAACAAATTATCCTGTTACCCCTCAATTCAAAATTCAAAATTCAAAATTCAAAATTTCTTTTATGCTATATATAGCGCTCTTTATACTGCTGCACTCGCCTTTTTTCTCCCATTCGAATATTTTAAGCGGTCAGCCGAATTTCGGAAGCGATGGCTGCGGGAACGCTTCGGCATATATCCCACCCAGTCCCCCCTTGCTGAGGAGGTTAAAGTGGGGGTTGACAACCGGCCTCTCTGGATACACGCAGTTTCGGTCGGAGAGGTCATTGCATCGGTCCCATTTATCAAAAAGATTAAAGAGAGGCATCCATCACTTGAAATTGTTATTTCAACGGTTACTGACACCGGGCAGCAGGTCGCCCTGGAGCGGGCCGGGGCTTATGCCGGGATTATTTATGTGCCTTTTGACCTGCCGATTGCCATTACGAAGGCCCTGCATCATATCCGGCCGTCTGCTTTTATCATAATGGAGACAGAGTTGTGGCCCAATATTATAAGGATTCTGAATGAAAGTGATGTTCCGGTGGTGCTGATGAACGGCAGATTATCCGAACGTTCATATAAGGGTTATAAAAAACTGGGTTTCTTTATTGGAAAAGTCCTCCGGAACATCAGTCTTCTCTGCGTGCAGGATGATGTCTACGCCGGGCGATTCAGGGATCTTGGCGCAGCCCCTGAGAGAATAAAGATCATCGGCAGTTTTAAGTTTGATACGCGGTCCTCTTCAGATGTGCCGGAATGGACTGAAGCACTCTGTGGCCCGGTTATAATCGCAGGAAGCACACACGAAACCGAAGAAGAACTGGTGCTGGATGCCTATATGCGGCTAAAAGCTGACGTGCCGGTCCTCAATCTTATTATCGCTCCAAGGCACCCCGCGCGTTTCAGGACCGTGGAGGAACTGGTAAAGAAAAAGGGCCTGGAATATATGAAGAGATCGGAACTCGCCGGGATCCATGACGCGGGGACACGGGGACGGTCAGGACGCGGAGACACGGAGACGCGGGGACACGGGGACAGTCAGGACACAGAGATACAAGGAGATATCAATGACGTTTCGCCGCGTCCCCGCGTCTCCGCATCCCCGCGTCAAGATTCTCCGTGTCAGGATTTTACGGCTTCCGGGCTCGTCGTTATTCTCGATGTTATCGGGGAGTTATCTGCCGTGTACGGCGCTGCAGATATCGCGGTCATGGGGGGAAGTTTTATAGAACACGGGGGGCAAAATCCACTGGAGCCGGCGTTCTGGGGAAAAGCTATTGTCTGCGGCCCGCACATGGAAAATTTTCCCTTTATGAGCGAGTTTTATTCATGTGGAGGAGCGGTCAGCACAGAAGGCCCCCGGCTTTATAATATTTTGAAAGATCTGCTTGATTCACCCGAAGAAATGCTGAGTATGGGAAATATTGCAAAGGAACTCTACGAGAAGAACGCCGGCGCTACGGAAAGGGCAATGGAATTAATAGAAGATTATCTTGGTAAAATATGAAACCACAGAGTACACTGAGAATGCCTCTGTGTACTTAAAAAAGGAACGGCATAAAAAGATTAATACTATGAGAGCACAGAGGGATAAGAGACTTCCTCGCCTCATTATACTATCCTTGAAAGTTTTCTCTGTGTTCTCTGTGGTTGAGGTGATTTTATTCTGACACCGCTTGAGTTTCCTTATTACATAGGTTATTTACTTAAAAAACGCCGCGGTTTAAGGCTTCAGCGAAGACTTCCATATGCTGTAATCAGCATAGGCAACATTACTGTCGGCGGGACGGGAAAGACGCCTGCGACTATAGCAGTTGCCCGGGAGTCTGTAAAGAGGGGTTTCAGTCCTGTGATCCTGACGAGAGGTTACAAGGGGAGGGTGAAAGGGCCCTGTATTGTCTCCCCTGATAAGCTGTATGCGGGTAGTTTCAAGGGAAATCCGCTTACGGTTACCGATACTGTTAAAGATGCCGGCGATGAGGCGGTGCTGATGGCGGAGAGGCTGAAGGGTGTGCCTGTTATAAAATCGGCAAGCAGGTACGAAGGCGGAATTTTTGCCCTGCAATCTTTTTTATCCAATCCTGCCGGGCCTTTTATATTTATTCTTGACGACGGCTTCCAGCACTGGGGGCTTCACCGTGATATTAACATTGTTCTTGTAGACGGTCTTAATCCTTTCGGGAACAGGAAGATGCTCCCATTCGGGATATTGAGGGAGCCAATGGGAGAATTGAAGCGCGCCGATATTTTTGTCATAACCAGATGCCGTGATGAGTTGTTGGCTGATGAACTCAGGGATGCCTGGCCGGGAAAGCCTGTCTATTTTTCTGAATACAGGGCGGTCAGGACCAGAAACAAGGCGGCAGCCGAATTGCCGCTGGAAGCGCTCACGAATAAACGGGTGTTTGCTTTCTGCGGTATAGCGCATCCGGAATCTTTCAGGCAGACACTTGCCTCTCTGTCAGTGCTCCCTGCCGGATTCAGGGCGTATAGAGACCATCATTTTTATACACCTGCGGACATGCATAATCTTGAACGTCAGAGCAGGGGGCTTCGGTGCGACGTCCTGTTGACAACTGAAAAGGACATGATCAAGCTCAAAGAATTAAACATTCCGGATACTGTTTTCAGTCTCGATATGGAATGGAACGCCGATGCAGCCTTTTATGAGGAAGTGTTTAGAAAAGTAGGCACTAAGCAGTAGGCAGCAGGCAGTAAGCAGCCAAGAACAGGCAACCAGGAAAAAGCGGAAAGTTGTGAGTAACCGATAGATAGTTTTTCTTTAGTTTTTTTTACTGCCTACTGCTTACTGCCTACTCCTTACAGGCTGTTTTTTCTCTGCCATAAGGTGAGAGCATCCGCAGTTCTCTTATTATGGGAGGGAGCACCTCGATCACTTTATCGATTTCCGCTTCGTTATTGTAACGGCTGAGCGAGAACCTTATGGAGCCGTGCAGTGCGGTAAAGGGCACACCCATTGCCCGTAAGACATGACTGGGCTCAAGCGCTCCTGAAGTGCAGGCAGATCCCGATGAGGCACAAATGCCGTACTCATCAAGCCTGAGAAGAATCGCTTCTCCTTCGACATATTCAAAGCTGATGTTCGTTGTATTCGGCAGGCGGTCGCCCCGGTCGCCATTGACCCTGGCGTCGGGACAGTTTGCAAGAAGCGAGTTCTCAAGCTTGTCCCTCAGCCTGCTCAGATACCCATATTCTGTTCCAAGTTGTTCCCTTGAAAGGTTGCAAGCCTCGCCAAGGCCCATAATCGAGGCCACATTTTCTGTCCCGGCCCTCCTGCTGCGCTCCTGATGACCTCCGATGATATATGGATAAAAACGGGTGCCTTTTCGTATATACAGCGCCCCGATGCCCTTAGGAGCGTGCAGCTTGTGTCCTGAAAGCGAGAGCATGTCGACAGGGAGCGTTTTCATATCCAGAGGGACCTTCCCAACGGCCTGGACCGCATCAGTGTGAAAAAGAATCCCCCGCTCTTTCAGGACTGACCCGATCTCCTCTATAGGGAAGATCACGCCTGTCTCATTGTTTGCGTACATTATCGAGACTATGGCAGTCTCATCGTCAACCGACTTGTAGAAGGTATCCAGCGAGAGCCTGCCCATATTATCCACAGGAAGAAAGGTAACACGGTACCCCTTGCGCGCAAGGTGTTTGCAGAAATTGTATACCGCGGGATGTTCAACCCTTGTGGTGACTATATGTTTCTTTTGAGGGTTTACTTCAAGAGCGCTCATGACAGCCGTATTGTCGCTTTCGGAGCCGCAGCTTGTGAAAATAATCTCATCCGGCTCTGCATTTATAAGAGCAGCGACCTTCTCCCGGGCCGACCTTAAGCGGGGACCGATCTGTCCCCCAAAAGTATGCATGCTTGATGCATTGCCGTATAGCTCTTTAAGGTACGGAAGCATGGCTTCCAACACTTCAGGGGCAACAGATGCAGTCGCATTATTGTCCAGATAAATCGGGTTCATTCTGTTTCGGCCTCCACTACTATGTCGCTGCTGACGAGTTCCCTCAATTTGTCTTCTATCCCCTTTATGGTAACACCGCCCATAGGACACCCGACGCACATGGCCCGCAGGGCCACGGTTACCTGTGGGCCCTCGACATCTATAAGCTCTATGTCCCCGTTATCCGCCTGCAGCCGGGGCCGTATTTCCCGTTCGATAACATCCTGTATAAGCGCAATCTTCTGGAGATTTGTGAGTCTCCCTGGTCTTGAAGGCTTCTCAGGCAGAGGTTTCAACGCCCATATGCTTTTAAGGATTGCTTCGATTTCCGGAATGCAGGTGCCGCACCCGCCTCCGGCTTTTGTGTAATTGGTGACCTCTTCAACAGTGGTAAGACGGTTCTCTATTATTACTTTTCGGATCTTCTCCTCGGTCACTTCAAAACACTTGCAGACGACACGCTCTCCAGGTTCCGGGGCAGGGGCTTTACCCCTGTAGTTGGCGATGGCTGCATCGAGCGCTTCCTGACCCATTACAGAACAATGCATTTTCTCATCCGGCAAGCCGCCGAGAAAATCAGCTATGTCCTTATTGGAGAGCTTGAGCGCCTCGTCGAGCGTCTTGCCTTTGACCATTTCGGTAAGCGCTGATGAGCTGGCTATCGCGGAGGCGCAGCCAAAGGTCTGGAATTTAGCATCGATGATCCTGCCGGTATCTTTGTCGATTTTAAGCGTGAGCTTGAGGGCGTCGCCGCAGATTATACTGCCGACTTCTCCAACCGCGTCAGGGTGTTCTATCTCGCCGACATTCTTCGGGTGAAGGAAAAGATCTCTGACCTTCTTTGTATATTCCCACATGTAAATTTTTAACACACATCGGAAGTCTTGTCAATGGAAACAAAAGGCCAATGGCAATAGGCAATAGGTAAGTCAAAAGATAAAAAGAAAAAATTAAAAATATGCAGGTCACTTATGTTTTACCTATAGCCCATAGCCTATTGCCTTTTTTTGCCTTCTCAAAAAGTTTTGTGCTATAGTTTTGTCGTTATGAAGAAACTCAATGTGCTTGTTGTTGATGATGTCGCATCTATGCGCAAATTCGTGAAGTTCGGACTGGACAAGAGCTTCCCCGACATCTCTGTGGACGAAGCTGCCAACGGGAAAGAGGCGCAGGCAAAATTAGAAAAGGAGGAGTATGACCTTGTGCTCTGCGACTGGGAAATGCCTTACGTAAACGGCGAAGAACTCCTGACCTGGGTGCGGAACCACCCGACACTCTACAGGATGCCTTTTATAATGGTGACGTCAAGAAGTGATAAGCCGAGCGTATTAAAGGCTTTGCATGGGGGGGTGGACTCATACATGATAAAGCCCTTTACCGCTGATGGACTTGCACAGAAGGTCATGTTGCTCGTCGATAAGGCCGACAGGAGAGAATCGGAGCGCTATGAAGCGCACGGTGCTGTCGGTTTGCATTTCAAGGACCAGGTAGCCGGCGGAAGTATTGTTGATCTCAGCCTGGGAGGACTCTTTGGTTTGTTTAGCAGGAAGAATACACTGCCGTCGATATTTGAAAAAGTGCGGGTGGACATAGATCTTGAGGACCCTCAGAAGAAGGAGGAAGGGATTGAGGGGTTCATCATAAGAATACAGGCTGCAGAGGCGTTTATCGATTCCGAGAATGTGAAGATCGCAGTGAAATTCCTCGACCAATCCAGCGAGGCAACTAAAAAAATCCAGGAACTCCTTGGAGCATTAAAGTCTTAAGGTTTGCGAATAATTATGCTTAGCTACGCGTAATTTTGAATTTTGAATGCTGAATTAATGAGAAATAAATTATTTTCTTCCTGAATTCAAAATCCAAAATTCAACATTCAAAATTACTTTCTTTCCCACCCGCCTCCAAGCGCTTTGATCAGCTGCACGCTGGCGCTGAAGCGCCGGCCTTCTGTCTGTGCCTTCTGGCGTTCGTATTGGAGCTTATTCCGCTCGGCATCCACCAGTTCAAAACGACTGATTGATCCGGCTTCGTAGCGGTCTTTCGCCAGTATATTTACCCGTTCCGCCGAGGCAAGGGCTTCGTCCTGGTCAGCGGACTGTTCACTGGTGAAGACAATTTGTGCGAGAGAATCTTCAACTTCTTTAAATGCTGTCAGCACGGTTTGACGATAGTCGGACAGACCTTCCTCGTAAGACGCCTTTGCCTGGTCGACTCCTGCAGCAGTCCGCCCTCCTGTAAACAACGGGAGGCTGACGCTGGGTCCGAATGACCAGATGCGGCTGCCATCCGAAAATAGGTTGTCCACCGCATTGCTGAGATACCCTGCCTGGCCGGTCAGGCGGAGAACTGGAAAGTAAGCAGCGCGGGCAACCCCGATTTGAGCGTTTCTTGCCGCCAGGGTCCTTTCCGCTCTTGCAATGTCCGGCCGGCGTTCGAGGAGCGATGAAGGCAGACCTGCCGGCACAATCGGCGGAGATGATGTCAGCGGGTTCCCGCTGATTTGAAATGAACTTGCCGGTTTGCCGCAAAGGAGCGCGATAGAATTGATGGTTTCCACGCGCCGGCGGATTGTGTCGGCCATGTCCGCTTTTGCACTTGCCAGTTCGGTTTTCGCCTGGGCAAGGTCGCTTTCCGGAACAGTGCCTATGGTGAAACGGTCGGTCAAAATGCGGACGGATTCATCGCGCAGTTCCACAGTCCGCTGCAATATCGCAATTTCGGCATCAAGTGACCTGGCTGTGAAATAATTCACCGCAAGGTCGGAGGTGAGCGTGAGCAGCACATTTTGATAATCGGCAACGCTTGCCTCGGCCTGGGCCTGGGCGGATTCCAAGGAGCGGCGGACCCGGCCCCAGAGGTCCACTTCATAACTTAAATCCATCGGAACGCTGAAAGAATTCAAGTGTATGGAGACCACCTTGAACTGGGAGGGGATAGGGATCGCAATCGGCTGGTTGGCCGAAGTCCGTTGCCGGCTGAATGCGGGATCGAGGGACAGTTCCGGGAAAAACTGGCTTCGGCTGAGCCTTGCGGCGGCACGATATTCATCTATGCGGGCCATGGCGGCACGCAGATTTTGATTGTTTGAGAGAGCGCCGGCTTCCAGTTCATCGAGTGCCGGGTCTTTGAAAAGCCTCCACCACTCGCCCTTCGGAATCGCGTCTTTCGGCTCAGCAATTTTCCAGCGCCAGTCCGCAGGGGTGATGTTTGTCACTTCGGGCCTTTTGTAGTCAGGGCCGACGGCGCATGAACAAAGCACCGCGAGCACAACAGATTGCCAGAGCAGCTTCCTGAACAATGCAATTAACCACAGAGGACACAGAGAATCTTTTTTGACCATACCAAAGAATAAATTATCAAAATTAACCACAGAGAACACAGAGCTTCCCAGGGTTTTTTCTTTATAAATAAAAAATCTCTCTGCGCTCTCTGTGGTTTTATTTTTTATTTTAACAATCATTTTTCTGCTCACTCTGTGGTTGTTAAATGAACTTGTCAATCCAGTGTCCTCCGGTAGCGCTTTACGCCGATTGCCACGGCCAGAACGGCAAAAAGCGCGATCTGCCAAAGTTGCCGCATGACGTCTGAAAAACCGTTGCCTTTTAGAACAATCCCGCGGATGATCCTCAGGAAATGTGTGAGCGGGAACAATTCACCGAGTGCCTGTGCCCAGATAGGCATGCCCCGGTAAGGGAACATAAAACCCGAAAGCAGCAGTGACGGCAAAAAGAAAAAAAACGACATCTGCATGGCCTGTCGCTGATTTTGAGCCAGTGTGGAAATGGTGACGCCCATAGCCAGGTTTGCAATAATGAACACGACTGCAACTATAAGCAGCAGGAAGAGACTGCCGACTATCGGGACGTGGAAAAGGAAGCGGGAGGCTGAAAGGATGAGCAGCACCTGGATATAGCCGACCAGTATGTAAGGGACGATCTTGCCGATCAGGACTTCGATCGGGCGCGTGGGCATGGAGAGGAGATTCTCCATTGTGCCGCTCTCAATTTCGCGCGTGATTGCGAGCGCCGTCACGATGACCATGGTCATCTGGAGGACGACGCCCATAAGACCGGGCACTATGTTATATTGAGTGATGGCCTCCGGGTTATAAAGAGAGTGGACGCGGAGATCCACCGGATTTGCAGTGCCGGCAAGAAAAGAAATCGGGCCCTTAATATCATTTTGCAAAGCCGAGTTCAACAGGGGAGCCATAGCGCCGAGAGCATTACCAACGGCAATTGGGTCGGTTGCATCCGCCTCGATGAGAATGTGTGGTCTGTCGCCTCTGAGAAGGTCCCGTGTGAAATTCTCCGGTACATTTATGACAAAGTGGACGTCGCCGCGTTCCAGCAATTGGCGTCCTTCCGTCTCGGTCTTGACCTGCCGTACAAAATTCAAATAAGAGCTGTTCTGAAGTGCGTAAAGAACAGTCCTGCCCATCGAGCCGTTATCATTGTTGATGACTGCAGCCGGAAGGTGTCTGGGATCCGTATTGATTGCGAAGCCGAAAAGGGTGAGTTGAAGGATGGGGATCCCTACCATGATAGCGAAGGTAACACGGTCCCGGCGCATCTGGATAAATTCCTTGACCACCATGGCCCAAAACCGCGCAGGGGAAATCGTGATTTTCTTTATCATGACAGCGGTCTGTCCTGCGGTTTATTCATAAGATGAATAAAAACGTCCTCCAGGCTCGAATCGACCGGTCGCCAGTTGTACTGACCGGTGCGATACGGGGTGATAGCCTTTTCAACAGCGGCGGGCTCGTCGCCGCTTATACGGAGCGTACTGCCGAAAGGCACCGCCTGCTCCACTCCGGGAACGTTCCGGAGTTGTTCGGCCAATTTGAGCAGATCCGGTCCGCTGACCGACCATGTTGTAAGATGGGCCTGTTCGATGACTCTGCTGACTGTGCCGCGGGTGAGCAGAATGCCGCTGGAAATGAAGGCCAGCCGATGGCAGCGTTCGGCTTCGTCCATATAATGCGTCGCAATAAGGAACGTGAGCCCCTGTGCCGCAAGCTGGTGGATCTCCTCCCAGAATTCACGTCGCGCCTTCGGGTCCACGCCGGCAGTCGGTTCATCCAGCAGCAAGAGTTTTGGCTGGTGGATCATGCATGCCGCCAGTGCGAGGCGTTGTTTCCAGCCGCCTGAAAGCTCACCTGCAAGCTGGTTCCTCCGTTCAATAAGGCCGAGCCGCTCGATGCTTTCCTTAACGGCCTGCGCGCGGTTACTCAGGGAATACATGCGCGCAACAAAATCCAGGTTCTCGGAAATACTCAAATCCTCGTAAAAACTGAATCGCTGTGTCATGTAACCGACCTGCCGCTTTATATATTCACTCTCTTTTATCACGTCGTGGCCGAGGCATGTGCCTCCGCCGGAGTCAGCCCGGAGCAGGCCGCAGAGCATACGTATGAACGTTGTTTTGCCGCTGCCGTTCGGACCCAGGAATCCGCATATTTCGCCTGTCCCGACCTGCAGTTCCACATTATCGACAGCGGTGAGACCGTCGAAATGCTTGGTCATGCCATGCACATCTATCGCGAGATCGCCGGTCATGGATCAAAATCCGAACTGCAAATCCACAGGCTGGCCGGGATGCAATTTTGAAGCGGTTTCCGGATCGAAGACGGCCTCGATCATGAAGACCAGTTTGGACCTGCTCTCACGACTGTAGATGACAGGAGGCGTGTATTCGGCCTGAGGTGAGATAAAACTCACTTTTCCCATAAAGGGCGCAGGCACGCCGTCAACAGTGACCTTCACTCCATCAGCGATATGAATCGTCCCGGCTACGGTTTCAGGCACGAAGGCGCGGACTTTAATATTTTTGGGTGGCAACAGAACGACAACGGGGCGGCCCGCTGCCACCCATTCTCCTTCGCGGTAAAGTGTGTCATAAACCAAACCGGCTTCGGGAGCCGGCTGCCGTTTTTGCGAAAGGTCCCATTCCGCCCTGGCCAGGGTTGCCGCCAGCGCTTTCACATTGTCCTCTGCCGCTGCGACCTGGTCGCTCCTGGAGCCGAGATGGGCTGTTGCCAGATCGGCTTCGAGTTGGGTCACCCTTTGGCGGTCCTGGTCCCGCGCTGAACGTGCGCGGTCAACATCCTGCACGGAAGACGCCGATGTCCGCAGGAGTTTTTCCTGGCGAACAAGTTCTTTTTCAGAAAGGACCAGTGCGGCCCGGGCCTGAAGCATCTGCGCTTCCGCGGACTCTATTTCGGTGGGCCGTTTGCTTTTCATGGCGTCTTTAAGAGTGGAGCGGGCTTGCAGCAGCCGCTGTTCCGCCTCGTCCCTGGCAGATCCTTCAGGCTCATTATCCAATGTGAAAAGCAGATTGCCGGTCTTCACCTGATCGCCCCGCTGCACGTTCAAAGACTTTAACGCTCCGGCGTGCGGAGATGCGACATAAACGAACTCTCCCTCTACATAGCCCTGCACACGGTTGGCGGCAGGGCGGCTGCATCCGGCCAGCATGCATAACACGGCCAACGCGCTGAAAAGAGAAAACAGCGTTCTTCCATGCACCCCTTTGCAGGTCATAGTTCTGACCTCCCCTTCTCAGTGATCAAACCCTCAAGAATAACAGTAATGATAGCGGAATAGGCCGCCTTTAGCGTGACGCCCAGCTCCTCAATCATAGAAGGATTTATAATTGTCTGCACCGCGCTCAGGAGGATGTACGTGACCACTTTGGCCGGAATGTCTTTGCGTATTATCCCTGCCCTGCGACCAGCGCCAAGGAGCCTTCCGAAATAACGCTGAATAATATCGCGGCGCCGGCTCTCTATCAGTTTGAATATTTCAGGGGCCTCACGTCTAATGTCACGGATAAACGGCGGCTGGACCTCCGAGGTATGGCCTTGTATGCAGGTAAGCACCCGTTGCAGGACTCCGGGAAAATCGGCCATTGGTCCGGAAGTTAGTTTTTCCAGGTCAGCCTCGACTTCACGAAATTTATCGAGGATTACCAGCTCCACAAGCGCCATCTTCCCGGGGAAATGAGCATAAAGGGTTTTTTTGCTCATCCCGAGTTCTCTTGCAATATCATCCATCGTTACCCCGCGAAAGCCATTGGCGAAAAAATGCTGCCGGGCTGCGGTAACAATCCTCAGCCGGATGGAATTCACTGCAGGCGATTCTTTCGGATGCCCTTTGGTACCATTCATTGTTGATACCACCCTTTATGCACGAGGAGTTGTAATCGTATTTAGAAACGAAATAAACTGAATAAGTATAAAAAGTTTCCTAAGCCATGTCAAGTAAAAAAATGCCTCATTCATCTTGCGTCATTCCCGCAGTTTTCCCCGCTTACTGCCTGCGGGGACATGTTTAGCGAGACAATCCAGGAGGCTGAAAGGAATGGATGCCCGCTTACAATCCGCGGGCATGGCGGTCATATTTGATCATTGAAAGCAATAATAATCTTACGTCATTCCTGCAGTCTTCCCCGCTTACTGCCTGCGGGGACATGTTTAGCGGGACAATCCATGAGGCTCAAAGAATGGATGCCCAGCTATGAGGCAATTCAGCGGTTTGACAGGCGAAGCTAAAAGCGGTTAGATTATAACCGGTTGGGCGATTAGCTCAGTGGTAGAGCGCTTCCTTCACACGGAAGAGGTCGAGGGTTCGATACCCCCATCGCCTACCATAAAAGAAAAGAGGAAGGTGGGAAGTTGCGAAGGTGAGAAGGTGTGAAGTAATGACCAAGAAGAAAAAATGTTGCATTATTTTTCACCTTCTCATCTTCGCCACCTCTCATCTTCGTACCTTTTCATCGGGGTAATGGTGAGCAAAAAAGAAAAGCTCGATCATGCGGTCGCTCAATACACCAAACTTATCGAAGCGAACCCGACTGACTACAGGGCCTACAACAATCGCGGCAACGCATACCAGAAGCGGGGAGACTACGATCTCTCTCTTGCCGATTACGATGCCGCCCTCGAACTGAACCCTTCATTCGACCTTTGTTACATCAACAGGGGCAACACGTATCAACAGACAGGCAATTACGAGCGGGCAGTCGCTGACTATGACAGAGCGATTGCGCTGAATCCTGAAAACAGCATGGCTTATAACAACAGGGGCTTTGTTTACATGTTAATGAAAAAGATCGACGAGGCGGAGAGGGATCTTAAGAAATCGATTGAGCTCAACCCGAATAATATTTACGCCCTTAACAGCATGGCCGAATTTTTTGCTTCCCAAAGCAATGCGCAGGAGACATGCAAATGGTTGAAGAGGGCTATTGACAAGGGATATAACAACTGGGGCTACATAAAATCCTCCCAAACATACGACAATATCCGCGATGCCGCCTGTTTCAAAGAGATAATAGCAAAGGCAAAAAGCATAGAGCATAGAGCATAGAGCGAATGCGTTGTCGAGCAGTCAGCGCATAGTAAATCAATTACGCAAGAACCTAATAAAAGCGCAATGAGAAATCCAGTGGTAAGGATGAGTTTCAGGGAGCGAATCTCGGAGCTTTGGTAACGATTCCTGGCGAAATGAGCGTTAAACAGACGCTATGTCTGAGCCCGTCCACCCCGCCAGGCGGGCCAATGGGCGAGTTTAGCGGCTGTAGCGAATGAGCCTTTGGAATCGTCAAAGCGGAGGGCCTGAGCGGAAGAAACTCGTCCTTATCACTGGATTTGCCTGTCTTTTGATGTTTTTTTTCACAATTATGTAGTATTATTGCTACACTTCTGTCCGGGTACTCTTTTATTATCACTGTATACTCAATGCATTTAATACTCGGCACATTTTTTGCTCTTGTACCCTCTGAATATATTGCGCTATTTGAAACCGGACTGGTCGTAATTTTGTTGACTATTTGCTCTGTAGCGGTTATACTGTCGGCAGTTTTTTAAAACCGTTTATATTTTTTATAAAGGCTTGTTTCCGTTCGCGGAAACAAAATCCAGGTCGGAAGGGGGGGGTGATATCAGAAGGTAAAAAAACTGAAAGTTGCAGAAGTCGGAGGATTTGAAATCCGCCTTTGGCGGATAAACTGAACTAACCTGAGGAGGTTAGGAAGTGAAAAAAAACTTATCTATTCTTTTAGCTATGTTGTGCGTATTCGGCTTTGCAGCCAGCGCTTTTGCTATGCATGCCGACATCCCTTCAGAAACAACGGCAGCAATAGCCCAGGGCGACACCCAGATAACATTAAGCGGGCAGATCAGGGTAAGATACGATTGGCGCCACGTGGGATTTAACAGCAGCGACAGTCAACCCGAGATCAATTTCATGAATGAGCGTTTAAGACTCGGCGTCCTGGCCAAAATGAGTCCGAACACAACCGGCTTTATTGAGCTTACGAGCGAGACCGATTCAGCTCAGGCGGATCCGGATAACCTGGTTGCAGGCAGCAGCGGAGCAGCCGCAGGTTCCTTAGGATATGCCACGACCCACTCTTTCGGCAGCGGCCAAGTGGGCAATGAGTTTAAGGGAGTCGTTTCCATCCGCAATATGTGGATACTGTATCACGGCACAGGCCTGCTCGGCGTAGAGTCAGGACTTAAGGTCGGCCATATGCCGATGAGCCTTGGCACCGGTCTGTTCTTTGACCACACCTATTTTGGCGACGATGGTCTTATCGTTTACACGTTCCCTGTCAAAGAGCTTGAAATTGCCGGCGTTATAGACAAAGCTACAGAAGGCAACCTGCTATCTGGCGCTTCCGCAACAGGCCGTCTTTCCTTGAGCGATAAAGCCACCGGATATGTCTTGTTGGCAAATTACAAACCAAGCAAAACCACCGCTATCAGCGCTGACGTAACCTATTTCGATGCACAGAATCTGGGCGATACAATAGTGCCGTCCACAACCTCTGCAGCTACTGCCAGCGGCCATTTCCCAAGCCTTCACCTCTGGAACTGGGCCTTAAGAGGCAACACCGAAGTTGGTGGTCTGAGACTTAAGGCAGATGTGGAAATACAGGGTGGAAAGATAGCAATGTCGAAAGGCACAGGAGCGTCTGACGTTTCTGAGAGAGGCTATGCAGCACAGGTAGGAGCAGGCTACACACTTGACCCTGTAATGCTCGACGTTGAGCTCGGATATGGCAGCGGCGACAACGGCAAGTCTGCGACCAAATCCAAAACCTTCTTTACCGCACAGGGTCCTGAGTCGACCTTTGGCGATCCTTACAGATACAGCCACGGAGTACAGGGTCCTTATGTGTATAACTATCGTACAAACAATGCCGCAAACTTAGCCTTCGGCGGTCTTCAGAACACCGAGTATTTGAGAGTCGGCGGCAATACTAATTTAACAAAGGACCTGAATTTTGACGCTGCTTTCTTCTACATTTTAGCGCCTGAGGAAATCACAGCATCAAATGCTTCTCTGTACGGCTTTTCAAGCGCCAACGTAGCAGCGGCGGGATATAAAGCCAGCCATGACGTAGGTCCTGAAATTGACACAAAATTCACCTACAAAATCGACAAAGGCCTTCAGACCTGGGTCGAAGGTGGCTACCTGTGGGCAGGAGACTTCTGGAAAGCAGTTGCAACAGTTGCACCTGGAGCCAAGCCGAGCAATTGCTACACAGCAAGGACCGGCATACAGCTCGACTTCTAAAAACAGCAATCTGATATGCATAACGCTTAATGCGTGATGCAGTATCCAAGGCGGGTCGAAAGACCCGCCTTTTTTATTGCACCAAAACTTCCTTCTTGCTAAACTTAATATTACGAAGAAATATGAGAACTTGGCAATGGAATTTTATGATATTGGAATATGACGACGTTGTAAAAAGTCTGGGAAAGCGTCTTTTTCTTGTCATTCCCGTGACAACGGGAATCCTCATGAGCCAAGCTCACAAAGGGACATGAAAGTACCCTAACGCCTGTCATTCCCGCAGATCCTTTTAGCGGGAATCCATTTTATGTTGTTTCCTGGATCCCCGATAAAAGATCTCGGGGATGACGACTTTCGAGACAATGACGCCCTTTATCCTTTGGACCTATAACCCATGGCCTATGACCTATAACCTGTGTTCTTTATTTATGGCATTTGCCGCAGTCTGTTACTGATGTCGCAATTGTCCCGTTATGGCAAGCTCCGCACTGTTTACCCTTGTTCATCGCATCCATAGTCATTTTGCCCTGAGTTTTTTTCATGGCAAATATTTTAGGATGGCACTTTTCGCAGGAGAATGCGCCGGTGTGAAACATGTGGCTGAACGTGACTGGTCCCATAGCGTCGACCTTATACACAAGCTCTTTGTTAAAACCCCCGGTAGTATTATGGCACCTGGCGCACTCGCCGGAGGAGAAGGCCTTCTTGCCGTTATGGCAGTCCCCGCAATAAGCGCCCCTGTCAATGTCCTGCATCGTGATATGAGCGCTTCCCGCTTTCATCAGGAAGAGCCTTGGGTGGCAGTCTTTGCAGCCGTACCTCTTTGCGTGCGCCTGATGGTCGAACCTTGAGGGCATGGCGGTTTTGTTGAATGTTATGTTTTTAATGTTATGGCAATTGCCGCACGCGTCTTTGTTAATGCTGATCTGCTTATGCCCCTGAAAGTCATGACACTGGTTACAATGAAAGCCGGTATCAATATGCAGACTGTGAGAGAACACGCCTTTTTCAGGGCGCGCCGAGAATTTGTCAAAGGAATGGCACCTGAAGCACGGAAGCTCTCCAATCGCCTGATCACGTGAGATAATCTGCCCGGCAGGCAGATCAGTCCCGGCTTTTTCAGCTTTCGGGGGAGTGCATCCGATCAGCAATACGGTTAAAATTATCGTGAAAAAAAGACATAAGAAGACGTCATTGCGAGTGAAACGAAGCAATCTTGCCTTTTGACGGTGAGATTGCCGCGCACCTCTCAGGTGCTCGCCATGACTCTGAATTCTTGAAGTACGGATCATATCTTGTCCCCTTTGTCTCCGAATTCAAGCTCATACTCCAGAGGATGTTCATGTTTCATGTCCTCAATTGAGATTTTACCCGTGATCCAGGTCATGCTCATGGGGAACGTGCTATGCCGCAGGTGCTCATTATAGAAATGAAAGAACAGAATAAACACTATTGCAAGGAGGGCCTCATCGCTGTGCATGACGAACAGGACTTCCCAGATCCAGTTTACGCTCCATGAGGGGAAAAGATAGGAGGCCTGCACCGGAAAAGTGAGAAATAGTCCGGACAGCCCTATAATTCCCATTCCCCAAAAAACCGCCCAATAGTCAAACTTGTGAACATAAGTGAACCTGCCGAATTCCGGCTTTGCCTTGCTCAGGCCGATGAAATAAGATACATTCTTTATCATGTCAAATATGTCTTTGGGCAGAGGGATAACAGTGGTAACAAGGTTCAGTTTCATTTTCCCTGTCCCAAGCCTATATCCCATATAAATAACATGCCAGATAAAATCCAGTATCATGGCTATGCCTGCAATGCGGTGAATAATGCCGGCTGTCCTTGCTCCTCCCCATAAGTTTACCAGTGCTTTAGAGGTACCGTACGCGGGGTATTTTAGCGCCCATCCGGTAAAAGCCAGCACAAGAAAGGTAACAAGCAGTATTACATGCTGTAACCGTTCGGTTACGTTAAACCGCTGATACTCGTCGGGGAGATTATTTGTCATGGCGTTCCTCCTTTTCTTTTCTAAAGACTTTGTCCCTGATTTCCGAAAAAACCTCGAGAAAGACATGGACCACGATAAAGGCGAATGTTCCCAGGAGGAGCACAATAAGTCCCTTTTGGAAGTAGTACGGTATGGGGTTGCCTTTACCGTATGGTTTATGCGTGATGGCTGTAACAAACTTACGGGTTGCGCCTGGATGACACTTGCCGCATGTTACGGTCCTGTTCTCCCATGCTACCGGAGAGGCAGGGTCATTCCATTTCCGTACAGCATGAGAATTATGGCAGCTTACGCAGGTCGGGGCCGTCGGATGACCCAGCGCGTATTTCTTCCCGTGAAAGCTCTCATCATATCTTTCGATTATAGAAGCGCCAAGGCCATATTTTTCCGCGAGGGGTTTGTTTTCGTGGCACTCCCCGCAAGTTTTGACAATGTTCTTTCTGTTGACCATCGAGGCTGCGGTATTTTGGGGCGTAATATAATGAGGTGAACCGTGACAGTCGAGGCAACCCGCTCCGTCAGCCTGCCGTTTATCTATGATATTCGCGCCATGCACGCTCTCCTGCCAGGCTTTATAAACTTCACCATGGCATTCCGCGCAAGCGGCAAGCGCCACAGGGTCGACTTTTGCCTTAGGAGACAATTTGGCGGCGAGCGCGGCGATATTTTGAGGCACATTCCCAATTTTCGCCTCATGGGGATTCGACTGGAATTGCTTGTGGCACATTATGCAGTCAAATCCTCCATGCACAGAGCTTCCATACTTCTCTGAATCAACGTTTACATCAATCAAAACGTTTTTTTCAGTGCGGATGTTACCCTTCATGGCACTATGACATGCAAGACAGGTAAAGGTGTCGGCGCTTGCCGAACCGGCAAAACTTAGCAGTGGGAGCCACAGCAAAGCAATTACTAAGAACCTTCTCATCAGACCTCCATAATGAATGCCTATTGGATTAAAAACAATTTAGTCGTCATAGGGGGAATAATACAGAAAAAAATTGTGTTTTGTAAATACTGGTAATCAAATCAGACAACTTATCATCTGATTTTATAATGCATGAGACAATAAAAAAAGGGGTTGGGACCCCTTTTTTATTGTAATAGCACGAATCCATCCTTCTTTGTTAGCCTGCATTTACCTTTACTGCGTCTCCTGCCGCTTCTTTCGCTGCAGTGGGTGCTGAAAGGGCCTCAACAAAATAACCGAGCGCTGTTCCCAGGATAGCCCCTACAACTATGCTGACGGATGCTATGCACACTATCCCCAACATGATGCCCACTGCAACGACCAAACGCACCAGCACTGTGGGCTCAACAGGCCCGCCAATAAGATGCCTCAATACCACCAGCGCACCGTAGCTGCCAAAGAAGAAGCCGGGCAATAAGCCAAAAGTCAAACATACCAAGCCTCCAAGTGCCGCCCCTATCTTGGTCCCCATCCTTACCATCTCTTTTCTCGCTTTCATTTTATGTCCCTCCCCGTTGTATTGCGTAAACGCTATTTAATTCTTGCTGAATCCGTATGACCAATGGTCATCGTCTTTCTTTCTCTGAGAGCGTCAATTACATGCCCCGTAAGCCATCCGGTCAGCGCACCACCAACCACAAACGCCACCCCGGACAATGCGACTCCCATTAACATTGATAATCCCACTATAATCCTCGGCAGTACCGATGCGGTTAATGGCAATCCGAAAATGCTGCCTGCTATATTAAGACCGACTACGCCGCCGATAAATGACCCCGGCAGTAAACCTACAAGTGCAAATAGCACCAGACCTGCGCCTACTCCTGTGTATAAACCTTTTTTTGCTGTATCTCCTGTTTTCATTTCTTTGTACCTCCTTTTTGCTCTCTCTGCTGCATCTGTTACTATAAGAGCACGTATCATGCCAGTTGAGTATGTATTGATTTTAAAAGGTTTTGACCCTGAAATTTTTTGCACGGTTGCAAATCAGGCGACTTTATTTGCATAATTGCAAAAAAGCAGGCAATAGGCAATGGGCTATAGGCAATAGGGCAAAAAACTAAAGACTTCCGGTAAAAAAACAAAACAAGATTCTTTTCCTATCGCCCATAGCCTATTGCCCATTGCCTGTTTTTTAATAGATAAACAACAGGGGATTTTTAGGCTGATGACACTTGCCGCACAGTGACTTTGCCCTGCTCGTTCCCACAAGCCAGGTATGCGCTTTGTGGCAGTACATACAATCGATCCCTTGCCGGAAGTGCAGCGCGTGTTGGCCTGTAGAAGGTTTATTCCGATGACACTCATTCACGCAAGTTGCCGCAGCAGGCTTGATATTGCCATGAGGCTTGTGGCACTGGTGGCAGAGAAGTCCTGACATGGGGCCAGTTTTTGGGACTTGAGTGTGGCACTTGGTGCATCGGTCTTTGGGGATCATCGAAGGTGTTTTTTCGGAAAAAGAATGGCAGTTGAGGCAGGAAAACGTCTCCATGCCGACCCCGTGAACGATCTTGTCCTTATGACAGTTCTGACATGCTGTTTCATTGGGGCGAAAATTATGTGTCGTTCTTTTATGGCATACCTTGCACTGCAGTCCCTGCATAAAGACATGCCTGGCATGTCCGTAGGACTTATTCATCGTCACCGAGCCCTGCTCAATACTTTCCATGTGGCAACCCCTGCATGCTGTCCAGGGTTTTTCACGGCCGTGGGTCTGAGCAAGCGGCTGGGTGCCCTTTACAACATAAGCAATAAGGAGCCGGTTTTTCTCCAGGATGCTCAACTGGTGGCACTTCTGACAGACCACATCCCTGTGCTTGCCCTTTTGCCATTCTATAAAAGCATCCTTCATAAGGTGGCAGGACGCACAGAACTGAGGATCGTCCTGTGTATAGTGATAGTACCGGTAACCGACCAGCACAGTGAGGATTGCAACAGTTACGAATGCGGCCAGAAGAAACCCTTTGACATGCTCCAGCAACTTTTCAACCAACTTGTCAATTTTCCAGTGACTTTTCATATAAGCCTTGTAATGTTTGTAGCGAAGCTCACAGATTCTTTAGACCTCGTCATTCCCGTGAAGACGGGAATCCAGTTTTTTCAAGACAATCTGGATTCCCGCCGGAGCCTGCCCTCGAATTCCGTCATCGGGGGCGGGAATGACAGGAAAAAGATGCTTCATTTCCCTCTCGCAGATATATTTTCGAGCACTTTTAATTTGGGAATCTCTCCGAGGGCAATCAACGTATCACCGGCTTGAATAATATTGTGTGAGGTCGGATTGAACTTCATCTCCCCCGAGCTTTTCCTGATCGCGACGATGATGATCCCAAGGTCCCGCCCTATGCCGCCTTCATCCAGAGTAACCCCGACCAGACGGGAGCTTTCCGAAATAGTGACCTCTTCCATTTGAAGATCGATATTCCCGCTTTTTGTAGCGAATTCTATAAAATCTACTACAGCGGGCTTGAGTATGGTATGAGCGATATGGAGACCGCCTATATGATATGGCGATGTCACTCTATCCGCACCGGCCCGCAGCAGTTTCTGTCCGGAACCTTCCTCCCCTGCGCGGGCAACGATTAAAAGTTGAGGGTTGAGGCCGCGGGCGCTCAGGACAACAAAAAGGTTTTCCGCATCGGTCGGCAGCACAGATATCAGGCCCTTGGCCTTTTCGATGCCTGCCTCTATCAGCGTCTCATCCTGTGTCGCATCACCCTCCATAACAAGGATATCCTCTTTATCGCGCAGCTTGTCGGGGTTTTTTTCAATAACAAGGAACTTTTCTTTTTTTGCATTTAACTCCCTGCTTATGATTCGACCCATCCTTCCGTGCCCGCAAATAATATAGTGGTCATGCAAATCTTTTATTTTCTTTTCCAATCTCTTCCTCCCGAACATTTCTTGAAGTTCACCTTCCAGCACCAGCTTGGCCCCCGTGCTGAGTGCATAGAAAACAGTGCCCACACCCCCGATGATAAGGAAAATATTAAATATCCTGCCTTCCGACGAGAGATTATGGACTTCCCCATATCCGACAGTGGTAAGGGTTATAATGGTCATATAAAGGGCATCGAGAAAATTCCATCCCTCTATGATGATAAAGCCCGCCGTGCCGAGAGCGACCATCAGGAATATCAACAGGCCGGAGAGTAGCAGTCTTTTTCTGAGTGCTTCCATAAAAATAGGCTATGGGCAATAGGCTATGGGCAATAGGAAAAGGATAGGCGATGGGCAATGGGCTATAGGCAATAGGAAGAGGAAGAGGAAAAAACCTCTCGATAATCTTTTCTCGCCTTTATCTTTATTTTTGCCCATTGCCCCTTGCCTATTGCCCATTGCCTATCCTTTGCCTATTGCCTGTTTTAATATTTTATCGATGGATTTCTTGTGTGAACCGTACCAGTAGACTTTACCACACTCCCTGCAAGTAAAAAAAGGCGTTGCGTTCAGAAATACATATTCGGGGATGCGGTCGGCAACAGCTTCCCTTGCTGTTGCGGCAAGTTCTCCGTTGCACACGGGACACCGGGGAACATCCGAAATGGGGAAACGGGGAATCGGGGAATCAGGGAAAAGAGCGGAGAGCACTTCTTTTAACTGTTCAAGAGTGGTGTTGGAGTGTACGAGAATGAGTTGTTGAATATGTTTCCGACGTGCGATGCCGGTGTCTCTTGTTAAGAGTATTCTTTCCTGCTGACGGGCTATCTTTATAAGTTCATTATCATCGATTGCCCTGAAATAGATCGTATCGAAACCCAGGATCCTGAGCCATCTGGCAAGGCTTCCGAGCATGACATCAGCAATAAAACGGGGCATCTTAGTAGCCAGTGGCCAGCGGCCGGTAGCCAGTAAAAGGAGAGAAGAACAATGTGTTTTCCTGGCCCCCTGTCCCTGGCTACCGGCTACTGATTTTTGTTATTCTACTTCAGCCTCTTCATGCTCGAGCTGCATGGAATAGAAATCGCCTTTGATGAAGGTGTCCCTATAGATCTTCATACCGGAACCTGCCGGTATCACCCTTCCCATAATAACGTTTTCTTTCAGTCCTCTGAGCTCGTCAACGAGCCCGCTCAACGCTGCTTCGGTCAAGACCCGCGTAGTTTCCTGGAATGACGCAGCTGAGACCCAGCTTTCTGTTGACAATGAGGCTTTCGTAATGCCGAGCAGTAACGGCCTGCCCTGGGCAGGTCTTTCGCCTTGACCTCTTACACGCTCATTCTCTTCGGCAAATACCATCCTGTCGACTTCATCACCAAGAAGGAATACCGTGTCGCCGGGGTCTTCAATCCGTATTTTTCGCATCATCTGCCGAACAATAACTTCGATGTGCTTATCGTTGATGGAGACTCCCTGCAGCCGATAGACCTTCTGCACCTCGTCAACGAGGTAGCTCTGCAATTCCTTCGGGCCGAGGATGTCCAGTATGCTGTGGGGATTTACCGCTCCATCCATCAGCGGTTCTCCAGCCTTGACCCAATCGCCTTCATGGACGGTAACGTGCTTGCCCTTCGGAATCAGGTATTCTCTCGACTCGCTGCCGCCTTTAACTACAACGACTCTCATACCTTTATGTGCGCCCTTGAACTCAACAATGCCGTCGATTTCACTTACAATCGTCTGCTCCTTGGGTTTCCGCGCCTCAAAAAGCTCCGCGACCCTCGGGAGGCCTCCTGTAATGTCCTTTGTTTTTGTGGTTTCTCTCGGGATCTTGGCAAGAATATCGCCCGGCGACAGTATATCTCCTTTCTCAACAAGCATGTGCGCGCCCGCAGGCAGCAGATACCTTGCAGGGTTATTTGTGCCCGGGCTCTTAACGGTCTTGCCGTGCTCATCCTTTATCGAAATCCTGGGTCTCATGTGAGCAGGATAGTCTATGACGACCTTATGTGCGAGACCTGTGGTTTCGTCGACTTCTTCCTTAAAGGTCACGCCTTCAACGAGGTCCCCGAGCGCTATCCTGCCTCCGATTTCAGTCAGGATCGGAGTAGAGTAGGGGTCCCATTCGACCAGACGCTGGGCGGCATCAACCTTCTGCCCGTCTTCAACAAAGATCCTGGCTCCATAGACAAGACTGTATTTTTCCTTTTCGCGGCCTGTCTTATCGACGATGGCGAGCATGGCGTTCCGGTTGAGCACTATCAGAACGTCTTCCTTGTTTTTGACCGCGCTTACGTCAATGAACTTTACAAACCCGGAATTCTTCGGCGCCAGAGTTGCCTGCTCAATGATCTTTGTAGCAGCTCCGCCGATATGGAAGGTCCTCATGGTGAGCTGCGTCCCAGGCTCTCCGATAGACTGGGCAGCGATAATGCCTATCGACTCTCCGATCTCAATCTTGCCTCCCCTCGCAAGGTCTCTTCCGTAGCACTTGCCGCATACGCCGATCTTTGAATGGCAAGTGAGCACCGAGCGTATCTTTACCCTGTCAATCCCCGCATCCGAGACCCTCCGTGCCAATTCGTCGTCAATTTCGACGTTTCTGTTCGCAATAATATCATTGGTCACGGGATCTTTGAGAGTTTCTGCAAGCGTCCTTCCGAATATGCGCTCCTCAAGGGACTGGATAATTTCTCCTCCCTCTATTAGCGGTATGACCGTAATCCCTTCCCTCGTGCCGCAGTCTTCTTCAATCAGGATAACGTCCTGGGCCACATCGACAAGCCTCCTGGTAAGGTATCCTGCATTGGCGGTTTTCAATGCGGTATCGGCAAGGCCCTTACGAGCACCGTGCGTCGAAATAAAGTACTGAAGAGGAGTAAGTCCCTCTCTGAAATTGGCGGTAATAGGCGTCTCTATGATCTCCCCAGAGGGCTTGGCCATCAGTCCCCTCATACCGGCAAGCTGGCGTATCTGTGCTGCGCTGCCTCTTGCTCCGGAGTCTGCCATCATAAATATGCTGTTAAATGAACGGCTCTCTTTAATTTCTTCTTCGGAGAGGGCCTTGCCCTCCGCAGAGCCCAGTTCTTTCATCATCTCATCGGCGACCTTCTCGGTAACGTTGGCCCATATGTCGATTACCTTGTTGTACCGTTCGCCCTGGGTAATCAGGCCATCGGCATACTGCCGCTGGACCTCCATCACTTCCTGTTCAGCCTCTTTGATAAGCTCAGCCTTCTTGGAGGGCACGTGCATATCATCGATGCATATGGAAATCCCGGAGTTGGTAGCGTACTTGAATCCCAGCCGTTCGAGTTCGTTCAGGAACACCACAGTATCCCGTTTCCCCGATACTTTATGGATGTACTCAATAAGCTTTCCCAATTCCTTCTTTGTCAGTTCCCTGTTGGCCGCCTCAAAGGGGATATTCTTGGGCAGTATTTCGCTGAATATGATCCTTCCCACCGTGGTTTCGACAAAACCTCCGTTCATTCTTACCCTAACGGCAGCGTGCTCTTCGACCACCCCGGAATCATAGGCAATGCGGACATCCTCGGCATCGGCGAACAGCTTCCCTTCACCCCTGGCCCCCTTCCTCTGCTTAGTCAGATAGTAAAGGCCGAGGACCATGTCCTGTGTAGGGACGACTACAGGCTTCCCGTTGGCCGGCGAAAGGAGGTTGTTTACTGAGAGCATCAATACCCGAGCCTCTATTTGTGCTTCAACAGATAAGGGGACATGCACTGCCATCTGGTCTCCGTCAAAGTCGGCATTGAACGCTGTGCATACCAGCGGGTGCAGCTTGATGGCTTTCCCTTCTACCAGGACCGGATCAAAAGCCTGTATCCCCAGGCGGTGCAGCGTAGGGGCGCGGTTCAAGAGTACGGGGTGCTCACTTATGACGTCCTCAAGGGCATCCCATACTTCAGGCTGTTCATGCTCAACAAGTCTTTTTGCCTGCTTTATCGTCGTGGCAAACCCTTTCTCTTCGAGCTTGTTGAACACAAATGGTTTGAAAAGCTCAAGCGCCATGCGCTTTGGAAGACCGCACTGGTTCATCTTAAGTTCCGGACCGACCACAACAACGGAACGACCGGAATAATCTACTCTCTTACCGAGCAGGTTTTGCCTGAAACGTCCCTGTTTGCCCTTTATCATATCGCTAAGGGATTTAAGGGCGCGCTTGCCGCCGGCTTTCAACACTTTTGCCCTCTTGCTGTTATCGAAGAGCGCATCCACTGCTTCCTGGAGCATCCTTTTCTCATTCTTTATAATGACGCTTGGGGCCTTCAGTTCCATCAGCCGTTTAAGCCTGTTGTTCCTGTTGATGACTCTGCGGTACAGGTCATTGAGGTCAGAGGTGGCGAAGCGGCCGCCATCAAGAGGAACAAGGGGTCTCAGATCAGGGGGCAATACGGGCACTATATCAAGGATCATCCAGTCAGGTTTGTTCTCCGATCTCAGAAACGCTTCCACAGTTTTAATTCTTTTGGAGAGTTTCCTTTTTACGCCTAGAGACGAGACGGAGTCGATTTTTTCCTTTAATTCGACAGCGAGAGTCTTAAGGTCTACCTTCCTCAATAGTTCGCGTATGGCATCGGCCCCCATTCCAGCCTTGAACCTGTTGCCGAATTCGGCGATCTTCTTCTTATGCTCGTCCTCGCTCAGCAGTTCCTTCTCTTTTAACGGAGTGTCGCCGGCATCAATGACGATGTATTCTTCGAAATAAAGCACCTTTTCAAGCTGCCGGATGGTCATGTCGAGAAGCGTGCCGATCCTGCTCGGCACTCCCCGGAGCAGCCACACATGGGCCACAGGGGTTGCCAACTCTATGTGCCCCATACGCTCACGCCTGACCTTTGACTGGATGACTTCAACGCCGCACTTGTCGCAGATGACGCCGCGGTGTTTCATCCTTTTGTACTTTCCGCAGAGGCATTCCCAGTCTTTTACAGGGCCGAATATTTTTGCGCAGAAAAGCCCATCACGTTCAGGCTTGAAAGTGCGGTAGTTGATGGTTTCCGGCTTTTTTACTTCTCCGTGGGACCATTCCCTGATCTTCTCGGGCGATGCAAGTTTTATCCTTATTGCATCAAAGTCCTTAGGATTCTTCGGTTTTTGAAAAAGGGCATAAATATCTTCTATCAAGCTAATTCCTCCCTCTTTTTCTTTTTCTCCAGGAGTTCGACGTCAAGCCCGAGACTCTGGAGTTCTTTTATTAATACATGGAACGATTCGGGTACTCCTGGTTCCAGTATTGGATCACCTTTTACAATGGCCTCATACATGCGGGACCGTCCGCTGATGTCATCGCTCTTTACCGTCAGGAATTCCTGCAGTGTATGAGCGGCGCCGTAGGCCTCCAGGGCCCACACTTCCATTTCACCGAGCCGCTGACCTCCGAACTGGGCCTTGCCGCCAAGAGGCTGCTGCGTTACGAGAGAGTATGGTCCGATAGAGCGGGCATGTATTTTGTCGGCAACAAGGTGATGCAATTTCAACATATACATGCATCCAACCGTAACAGGACGCTGGAAAGCTTCGCCCGTCTTCCCGTCGTGCAGCGTTATCTGTCCGCTTAGGGGCAAGCCCGCTTTTTTTAGAAGATCCTTGATCTCGCTTTCTTTGGCCCCTTCAAAAACAGGCGTCGATACATGGAGGCCGAGTGTCTTGGCTGCCCAGCCAAGATGAATTTCGAGTATCTGTCCCACGTTCATTCTTGAAGGCACCCCCAGTGGATTCAGGACAAAATCAACCGGCGTGCCGTCGGGAAGATAGGGCATGTCCTCTTCGGGCAGCACCATGGACACGACGCCCTTGTTGCCATGGCGTCCTGCCATTTTATCACCGACTTGTATCTTCCGCTTCATCGCAATAAACACTTTGACCACTTTATTGACACCGGGAGACAGCTCGTCCCCTTTCTTGATCCGCTCCAGACGCTCCTGGTAACGGGATTCGAGCAACTTAATATATTGGATGCCGGCGGTGTTGACGGCCTCTATCTGTGCCCTGGCATCGGCGTTATCGATCTTGACCCTGAGGAGATGGTCGTCCTTAATCCTGCCCACCTGGACATCTGTCAGCTTCTTGCCCTTCTGGCTTATGGATTCCTTGCTCTTCGGATCAATATAATCCTCGGCAAGTTTCTGACTGACCAACAGTTTTCTAATCTTTGCCGCACGCTCTTCCTTGAGAATCTTTATCTCCTCCTCAAGGTCCCGCTGCAGCTTGATTATGTCGTCTTCTTCTATGCTCTTTGTCCTCTTGTCTTTTTCAATTCCCTTTCTGGAAAGGATCCTGACATCGACAATAACACCCTCTATACCCGGGGGCACGTAGAGGCAGCTTTCTTTGACCTCCTCAGCTTTTTCACCGAATATGGCGCGGAGCAGTTTTTCCTCGGGGGTCAGCATTGTTTCGCCTTTTGGCGTTACCTTGCCGACAATAATATCGCCCGGCTTTACCTCGGCGCCTATTCTGATAATGCCGCTTTCGTCGAGGTCTCTTAATGCCTCTTCTCCCACATTGGGGATGTCCCTTGTGATGTCTTCAGGCCCGAGTTTTGTATCACGGGCTTCAGCCTGAAATTCTTCTATGTGTATAGAGGTATAAACATCATCCTTGACCAATCTTTCATTGAGCAATATAGCATCCTCAAAATTGTAACCACCCCAGGGCATGAATGCGACGATCACATTTTTCCCCAGTGCAAGCTCGCCGTGATCGGTCGACGGGCCGTCAGCCAGTGCACTGCCTTGCTCAACTACATCCCCGACATTAACAATGGGTTTCTGGTTCATGCAGGTGCCCTGATTGGAGCGGTCGAATTTGACGAGATTGTATATATCGACAGCTCCCTCTTCCGTGGCCCGGACCACTATCCTGGCGGAATCGACGCTTTCAACTATTCCCGCCCGTTTTGCGAGGACGAGCCATCCTGAATCTTTCGCCGCAGCGTGTTCCATGCCTGTGCCGACAATCGGCGCATCCGGCACTAATACAGGGACGGCCTGGCGCTGCATATTGGAACCCATAAGGGCCCTGTTCGCGTCGTCATTTTCGAGGAAAGGAATCAGGGCTGCAGACACGCTCACAATCTGCTTCGGAGAGACGTCCATATACTGGACCTCTTCGGGGGAGACTATTTTAAAATCTCCGCCGACCCTTGCCGACACTGCCTCACCCACGAGGTTCCCTTTCTTGTCGATTGGCGATGTCGCCTCTGCAATAATGTTGTTCTCACCCTGTATGGCTGATAAGTATACGATTTCTTTTGTCACGCGGCCCTGCTGGACTTTTCTGTAAGGCGCCTCGATGAATCCAAAATCATTGATCTTGGCATAGGACGCGAGCGATGTAATGAGGCCTATGTTAGGTCCTTCAGGCGTCTCGATAGGACAGATCCTGCCGTAGTGCGTAGGATGAACGTCCCTTACTTCAAAACCGGCCCGTTCACGCGTTAGTCCACCCGGTCCGAGGGCGGAAAGCCTTCTCTTGTGTGTTATCTCCGAGAGTGGGTTGGTCTGGTCCATAAACTGGCTCAACTGGCTCGAACCGAAGAACTCCTTTACTGCAGCCATGACCGGTTTAGCATTAATCAGGTCATGGGGCATTGCACTTTCGAGTTCGGTCAGCGTCATCTTCTCCTTGATGGCACGCTCCATGCGCACCAGTCCTATCCTGAAATGGTTTTCCAGGAGTTCTCCAATACCGCGTATCCGCCTGTTGCCCAGATGATCGATATCATCGACTTCCCCTTTGCCTGTTCTGAGATTGAGAAGGTAGCGCACAACCTCCACTATGTCCTGGTCTGTCAGGACCCTCATATTCAGAGGCACATTAAGACCGAGTTTCTCATTTACTTTCAGCCTCCCCACCGGTGAAAGGTCATACCGCTTCGGATCAAAAAACAGACCGTTGAAAAGTTCCCGGGCAGCATCCTCGGTCGCAGGTTCTCCAGGCCTCAGTTTGCGGTAAATCTCCTTAAGGGCCTCTTCCTGTTTTGCCACTTTGTCGGTCAGGAGGGTCTCCCTGAATGAGGACAGGTAGTTAACGTTGTCTATAAAAAGCAGGTGCAATGTGCTGATCTTCAAGGAAAGGATCGTATAGAACACCTCTTCGGTGATTTCCTTGTTTCCGTCGAGAATAATCTCTCCGGTTGAGGGATCGACTATGTCGGTGAGCGTAACCCTGCCGATTATTTCGCTGTTTGACAGAGGGATTTCCTTTATCCCCGAAGCCTCCATTTTCTTAAGCGCCGCCTTGGTGATCTTACTGGCTTCCCTTACGATTACCTCATTTGTATTCGGCGCTATGATATTCTGTTTCGCCCGCACGCCGGCAAGGACCTCGCTGACAACCCGGGTGTAGTTGTCTTTGCCCTTTATCTTTATCTCTTCCACGGGATAGAAAGTCCGCAGAAGGTCCTCATTGGAATAACCGAGGGCCTTCAGCACGATCGTTGCGGGCAATTTCCTGCGCCTGTCTATTCTCACATAAAGAATGTCTTTAGAATCAAACTCGAAGTCCAGCCAGGAACCCCTCGCCGGGATGGCGCGCGCCGTATATAAAAGCCTTCCGCTCGCATGAGTCTTGCCCTTGTCGGGCGCAAAATAAACGCCCGGGGAGCGATGCAGCTGGCTGACAATTACCCGCTCAGTTCCATTTATGATAAAGCTTCCCGTATCAGTCATTACAGGCATGTCGCCTATATAGACTTCCTGTTCGCGGGATTCTTTCAGACGCTTAGTTCCACGATCATCCTTCTCCCATATGTTCAGTCTCACCTTTATCCGGAGCGGGGCTGAATAGGTCAGGCCTTTAAGGATGCACTCGCGGTGTGTCAGTTTCGAATCACTCAGCGTATATGAGATAAACTCTATGGATGCAGTATCATTGTAATCAGTTATAGGGAAAACACTGTTAAACGCCGAATGCAGTCCTTCATCTGTCCGCTGTTCAGGTGCTTCGTCCTTCTGCAGGAATCTTTCAAAGGACCTTTTTTGGAATTCCACAAGGTATGGGACTTCCAAAACCAAAGGAACTTTTCCGAAATCTACTCTCTCTCTCAGAAGCTTAGCCATAGGTCTCCTTCTTAAAAATCAGGTTGAGGTTTAGGTTAAGGTTAAGTAAAATCAAAGACAAAGACAATCTAAATGAAGATTTGTTCCTTATCTTAACCTCAACCTTAACCTAAACCTGTTTTTCTTTTTTTACTTTATTTCTACTTTAGCCCCTTCTGCTTCGAGTTTGGCCTTGATTGATTCAGCTTCTTCCTTTGAGACCCCTGTCTTGACCGGCTTGGGCGCACTATCTACCACGTCCTTGGCTTCCTTGAGCCCGAGACTGGTGATTTCCCTTACGACCTTGATGACCTGAATTTTCTTGTCACCAACCGCTGTCAGAACAACATCAAAACTCGACTTTTCTTCTGCCGCAGCAGGAGCGGCAGCCGCACCAGGCGCTGCAGCAACCGCAACAGGGGCCGCTGCAGTTACCCCATAGCGCTCCTCGAATTCCTTAATAAACTTCGACATATCGAGAATAGTCATATTATCAATAAAACTGAATACATCATCCTTTGTTACAGCCATCTAAATGTCCTCCTTTATGTAGTTTTATTATTTTTTGCCGCTTCTAATGCGTAACCAACTTGAGCTATAGTTGCATTCAGTGCACGGGCCAGTTTAGCTGCAGGAGCCTGGAATGTCCCGGCCATCATGCCAAGAAGAATGTTTCTCGGCGGCAGTTTTGAAAGGGCTTTAAGATCATCAAATAAGAAGAGTTTTCCTTCAACAATGCCGCTCTTGATCTTGAGTTTGTCATTCTTTTCGGAATAGTCAAGCAACTTTTTGGCGGCGGCTACCGGGTCATCAAAGCCGAACGCGACAGCAGTAGGGCCTGTAAAAAAATCTTTTGCTGCTTCGATAGGCGTACCTTTTACGGCTATGGCTATCAGCGTATTCTTTGCCACCTTAAATTCAGCATTGGCTTCCTTCAACAGCTTTCGAAGGTTGGCGATCTCTGCCACAGTCAGACCTTTGTAATCCGTGAAAACAACGGCTTTTGACCGTGCAAATTTCTCAGTCAGGTCCGTTATTTGTCGGGATTTTTTTTCCTTGGTAATCAAATGCTTCCTCCTTTCATAGAGACCATCTTTCAGCGGGCAGAAAAAAAGGCGATGTTGAATTATGAATGTTGAATGTTGAATTATCGAGTTATCAGCAACCCTAATTCAACATTTATAATCTAAAAAATTCAACATTTATTTTTCTTGCTACTGTCTCGGTAGGCCGGCCTGGAAAAGCTGCCAATTAAAGTATGTCGTACTACCTACTGTCCCCGACTATTATTGAACAGGCAAGGCCTGTTTTTTGTCACTCTTTTAGCCGCGCTACATCAAGTTTAATCCCAAGTCCCATGGTGGATGACATGGTAATTTTCTTTATGTACTTCCCTTTTGAAGAAGAGGGCTTTGCCCTTCCTACGGCCTTCAACACAGCCGCAGTATTCTCAAGGAGCTTTTCTTTGTCGAACGAAGCCTTTCCTACAGGCACATGCACAATGCCCGCCTTCTCTACCTTATATTCAACCTTGCCGGCCTTTATCTCCTTCACCGCCTTGCCGATGTCAAACGTCACTGTGCCCAGTTTGGGATTGGGCATAAGTCCTCGCGGTCCGAGCAGTTTGCCGAGTTTGCCGACCATTCCCATTAAGTCGGGCGTCGCAACAGCCTTGTCAAAATCCAACCACCCTTTCTGGATTTTTTCAACCATGTCCTCAGCGCCGACGAAATCCGCGCCGGCTTCTCTCGCCTCTTTTTCTTTTTCTCCCTTTGCAAATACCAGCACACGCACAGTTTTGCCTGTTCCGTAAGGGAGAACAACGGTCCCCCTTACCATCTGGTCGGACTTCTTTGCATCAACACCGAGGTTTATTGCGATATCAACTGTCTCGTCGAACTTTGTAACCACGTTCTCCTTGACCAGGGTTATTGCTTCCTCGAGGGTATATTCTTTATTTGTATCAACCTTTCCTGCCGCATTGTCAAGTTTCTTGCCCATTTGCTCCTCCTCCTTAGTCCTTTATGTCCACACCCATGCTTCTGGCGGTGCCTTTGATGATCCTTGTTGCAGATTCAAGCGATGTGGTATTCAGGTCGGGCAACTTTGTCTTTGCTATCTCTTTCACCTGGGCATTAGTCAAGGCGCCGACCTTATCCTTGTTGGGAACACCCGAGCCTTTTACAACGCCCGCAGCCTTCTTGATAAGTTCCGATGCAGGGGGTGTCTTAAGCACAAACGTAAACGACCTGTCATTATAAATGTTTAACACTGCAGGGATCAGTGTATCACCCATGCTCTGGGTCTGTGCATTGAACTGTTTGCAGAATTCCATAATGTTGATTCCGTGCGGTCCGAGCGCCGGTCCGACAGGGGGCGCCGGGTTCGCCTTTCCAGCAGGTATCACGAGCTTAACCTGTGCAATTACCTCTTTCTTAGCCATTTATAACCTCCAAAATTAGTATCAAAGTGTCAGAGTGTCAAAGTGCCAGAGTATCAGGCGTTAAACAAGACTTTTATCTTTTCAAGCTTTGACACTCTGATACTTTGATACTTTGACACTAATCTTTACTATGCTTTTTCCACTTGCGAGAAGGCCAGTTCAACTGGTGTCTGCCTCCCGAATATGCTTACCAGGACACGCATCCTTCCGTGGTCCATATCGACTTCATCCACATAGCCGACAAAATTGCTGAACGGGCCGTCAATGATTCTTACGTTTTCACCCTTATCAAACTGGCTCTTCACCATAGGGGCAGGTCCTTTTTCGATCTGCTGAAGTATAACTTCGACCTCTTCCTCAGGAAGCGGGACCGGCCTGGCCCCCCCCACAAATCCTGTAACACGGGGAGCATTCTTAACGAGATGCCACGTGTCGTCATCAAGCTCCATCTCCACAAGGATGTAGCCGGGATAAAACTTCCTGTTGGTCTCCTTCTTCTTTTTCCCCTTGAGTTCGACAACTTTTTCAGTAGGGATCAGTATCCTGGTAATTCTTTCCTCAAGCGCTTTCAGCTTGACCTTCTCTTCAATGGAAATCTTCACCTTTTCTTCGTAGCCTGAATATGTGTGCACAACGTACCAACTCTTAGTAGCCATTGTCCCTCTTACCGTATGAGTAATTTCACGACTTTAGACAGACTCAGATCAACAATACCCAGAAACACCGAAACGATTACCACCGTAATAATAACAACCCGTGTAGAACCGATAAGATCGGCCCTTGTCGGATAATTGACCTTCTTAGCCTCTGTTTTTACTTCTTTGAAAAAGTTCTTCAACTTGTCGAGCATTCCGTCTCCCTTTAAACATTGGTCATAGGTTATAGGTGATGGGTAATAGGAAGAAATTCAACAAAACCTATAACCTATGACCTATCACCTATAACCTATGCTTTTATGGCAGGCCAGGAGGGATTTGAACCCCCAGCCCTCGGATTTGGAGTCCGATGCTCTGCCGTTAGAGCTACTGGCCTATCCAGTGTTATGCCTTTGTCTCCTTATGCACGCTATGTTTTCTGCAATGCCTGCAATACTTCTTGAGTTGGAGTTTCTCGGTTGTGTTCTTCTTATTTTTCATATTGGAATAATTTTTGTTTTTGCACTCAGTGCACTGAAACAGGATTATATCTCTCATAGCTTACTCCAGTATTTCCGTAACAACACCGGCGCCGACTGTCCTGCCGCCCTCGCGTATGGCGAACCGCAGTTCCTTCTCCATCGCTATGGGCGCTATCATCTCTACCGATATCGTTACATTGTCGCCAGGCATTACCATTTCTATTCCCTCAGGCAACGTCGCCACCCCTGTCACGTCCGTCGTCCTGAAATAGAACTGCGGACGATATCCGTTGAAAAACGGGGTGTGCCTTCCCCCCTCTTCCTTCGTCAGGATGTACGCCTCTGCCTTGAACTTCGTGTGCGGGGTTATACTGCCCGGCTTCGCCAGCACCATCCCCCTCTCCACTTCGTCCTTCCCTGTTCCCCTCAGCAGTACCCCTATGTTGTCTCCGGCACGCCCTTCATCCAGCAGCTTCCTGAACATCTCCACCCCGGTCGCCACTGTCTTCCTCGTCTCCCTCAACCCCACTATCTCTACTTCCTCTCCTACCTTAACTATACCCCGCTCTACCCTGCCTGTCACGACCGTACCCCTCCCCGATATCGAAAATACATCCTCTATCGGCATGATGAACGGCTTGTCCACCGGCCGCTCAGGCGTCGGTATGTAACTGTCCACTGCATCGCCAAGCTCAAGTATGCACTTGTACTCAGGCGCATTGGGATCAGTGCTCGTGCTCTCTATTGCCTTCAGTGCGCTGCCCTTTATTATCGGGATCTCATTGCCCGGAAATCCATACTTCACCAACAACTCCCTAACTTCAAGCTCCACCAGGTCCAATAATTCAGGGTCATCCACCATGTCCACTTTATTCATAAATACCACCATGTACGGCACCCCTACCTGACGCGCAAGCAGTATGTGCTCCCTCGTCTGCGGCATCGGCCCGTCCGCTGCGCTCACCACCAATATCGCCCCGTCCATCTGCGCCGCCCCGGTGATCATGTTCTTTACATAGTCCGCATGCCCCGGACAGTCCACATGCGCATAATGCCGCTTCTCTGTCTCATACTCCACATGCGCTGTCGCTATCGTTATGCCGCGCGCCTTCTCTTCAGGCGCGTTGTCTATCTGATCATATGCCTTGTAGTTTGCCAGGCCCTTCATCGCTAATACCTTGGTTATCGCCGCAGTCAACGTCGTCTTGCCATGGTCTACATGCCCTATCGTCCCCACATTCGCGTGCGGCTTTACCCTCTCAAATTTCGCCTTAGCCATATCTCCTCCTCATTAGTATGGAGTAAGCAGTAGGCAGTAGGCAGCAAAGACGCTGTCTTTTTTACTGCCTACTGCTTACTGCTTACTGTATCTGTTAAGCCTCTCTGTTTTTTCCAAAGCCCATGACCGGAATCGGACCGGTGACCTCATCCTTACCAAGGATGTGCTCTGCCAACTGAGCTACATGGGCAAGAGCGGGAAACGGGATTCGAACCCGCGACCCTCAGCTTGGAAGGCTGACGCTCTACCACTGAGCTACTCCCGCAATCAGCAAATACATAGTATAAACGAAAAAAGATATTAATGCTACAGTCGCTTATACTGTTTGTACTGTTCCGGAAAGCCATACCTTCTTATACATTATCCCCACTGTCTAATGGTGGAGAGGGGAGGATTCGAACCTCCGAAGGCGGAGCCGGCAGATTTACAGTCTGCTCCCTTTGGCCACTCGGGTACCTCTCCTTAAACCGTGAAAAGTGAAACGTGAATCGTGAAGCGCAAAAAAAGAAAAAATCGTCTTCGTTGTTTACCTTTTACCTTTCACGGCTCACGGTTTTTTGCAAAGCCACCGAAGGGATTCGAACCCCCGACCTGATGATTACAAATCAACTGCTCTACCAACTGAGCTACGGTGGCTTGAACTTTTTAATATAGGGTAACTATTATAATATTGTCAATCCTATTTTTGCAACCCTATATCAGGCAGAATTGACTTTTAATCAGCTGATTAATTAAAGTAAGAACTTCAGTTCGTAAATAGGGTGTCACCCGAATGCGGCCGTATTTATGAATTGAAGTGCTAAGCATTCACGGGGCGTAGCGCAGCTTGGCTAGCGCACCTGCCTTGGGAGCAGGGGGTCGGAGGTTCGAATCCTCTCGCCCCGATTTGCGCCTGTAGCTCAGTTGGATAGAGCAACTGCCTTCTAAGCAGTGGGCCAGGGGTTCGAATCCCTTCAGGCGCACGAAATAACGTTATAGCGTTCAGCGTTTATAGCGTTATAGCGCAAAAGGAAAAAAACATATAAAAAGGGTTTATTCTTTTCGCACAACGCGGTACGCTATAACACTATAACGTTTTAATGGTGGGCGTAGTTCAATGGTTAGATCACTGGATTGTGGATCCAGGCGTTGGGGGTTCGAGTCCCCTCGCCCACCCCATTTTTTCTCTGTGTTTTCCATGAATTGTGTGTCGCGGAAGCATAGTTTGACACAAAATCTCATACTATGGTTATATGGGGTTAGTAGGATATAATAAGATAGTCGCTTAAGCCCGCTTAGTCTATTGGCTATGCGGTTTCTTTTAGGAAATTACTTGACATATATGTGGTAATAAGTATAATATCATTATACAATATAATAATCCTTATGGAAGGATGGACTACAATGGAAAACAGGTTCAGACGCTAAGCATGCAACATACTACAGTAAGAGCCAAAGTAATAAAGGACAATACCGGCATAGAAATGGAATTGCCGGTGCTGCTGACGGAACAGGGTCCCCTTAAGCCCCTTGTCGATTACCTCTTGGAACACTCCCATGCGAGGAGTTTTTCATGGATGCAGAAGGTGGTACAGGCTGTGGGGTATCTGCTTGACTACATGACTGCCAACTACAACTGCTTCAAGGATCCAAAAGAACTTTTTACCTCCTTTGTACAGCGACTATATACAGGAACCATTGGCGAAGACGGCAATGATCCAAGTGGACTGTACTGGTTTCCAAAGGACAGATTCCTTGTCAGGCAACTTACTTCTCAAATAGCCGCCTTTTCGGATTGGATGGCCGATAGAATAGGCACAAAACCGCTGAACCCCTGGCGAAAGGCAACACACTATGAAGAGATGCTTAACTGGGCAGCATACCATCAAAGACATAATCGAGCTTTCCTGGGGCATATATGGGACAGCAGCCAGGCATCAGATGCTGCAAATAGAGCTCGTAATACCCTCCTAAAGCGCTCCCCAAAAATTGAGCATGAAGGAGTGAAGTCTTTTCCTGATGACCGCTTTATGGATCTCTTATTGAACGGTTTCATTGTCCCGGGCAAGCAGAAGAGCCCTAGGATGGAAGAGCGCCTGAATGTAAGGGATATTCTCATAACCTTACTTCAGCACTGTGGCGGGCTACGTGAGTCTGAGCCCTTTCACCTTTACGTTCATGATGTTCTGCCCGATCCTCATAATCCTGAAATTGCTTTGGTCCGTGTCTATCATCCCAGTGAAGGACAAGCCCCTCCCGACTGGATGAATACCAGGGGCAATCCTATAAAATGTAATCGACAGGCTTATCTCCGCGGTAAATACGGGATGCGACCCCGTAATGAATACTTCAAGACGGACCATCTTCATGCAGGATGGAAGGACTCTCTCCTAGACAGCAAGCTAAAATTCATGTACGTGCATTGGTTTCCTGGGTGGTCGGGGAAAATATTCAAGAAACTCTGGGATCTTTACTTGCTCAAACGAGCACTTAAAAACTGCTCTCATCCCTTTGCCTTCGTCTCCCAAAGTGGCAGGCCTCATGCCATCCGCGATTACAACGAGGCACATGCGCGCGCGGTAGAGCGTTTAGGACTAGTCCCGGCTAAGATGAACGGAACCACGCCCCATGGACATCGACATGCTTATGGTCAACGCATGGCCGATGCAAAAATTGACCCTATTTATCGCAAAAAAGCATTACACCATAAATCTCTTGAATCACAGTCCGTCTACACTGAGCCAACTATCGATAAGGTAACGGATGCCCTGGAACGCGCAAGTAATGCGTTAGAAAAAGGGGAAATCCTTATGCCACCAGACTTTATTCATTGGATGGAGGAGTTTTAGTAGGAAGTTATTATAGAGGACTATTTCATAGTCCCAACCGCCTTATAAGGAGAGCATATGGAGCGAAAAGAGAAGCGCGGGAAAAGAATGAAAAAAAATAATGACCTTGAGTTTAATTATGTCCTACAAGTCAATCCTGAGCTTGAGATGTGGCGCCTATTAGCAGCAGAGTGGTTTAAAGATAGGAAGACAAGTAGAGGAGTCCGAATGAGTTCCATTGATAAATTCCTGCTCCCCTATCTGAACAGTTTGAATCTTGAGATGAACCCCTATACATTTCTGCGTAGAGACTATCCAGCTCACTCTTTTTGGGAACATCTTGGCTTTAACTCAAACAGAGCTGTTCACTATAACAATTACATTCACGAATTCCTTGCCTGGATACTGGAAGAGAAAATCTCGGTGGAGGATGATTATGGGAATAAAGTAGTTCCAGCAGAGTATTGGAATCCAGTGCCCAAACGCTCAAAGTCTTCTATTGATAGCGCTGAGACATACAGAGCTCCGCTACCATACCGCTATATTCGAGATCTTCGTCGTATGCTCTGCCAAGGTCCTAATTTCAGGGATTGGGTCTGGGCGCAGCAGGCAGTTGATTGGGTTACTAGTGGAGGTGGAGATTGGTTTAAAGTTGATACCGCAGCTATTGATGAGAAAGATCCTGACTGTGTATGGCGAAAGCGTACAGTTCCCATCTACAGGAGAACTGCTAAGGGTAGAATAATTGAGGGTGAAAGAGAATTATATGAAATATGGTCGCCGGTTCGTGCTATGACTCTGTATATCAAGCTGGAACTACCATTAAGAACCTCACAAGTGCGGATGCTTGACAGCGGGGAAGCCGACACATGGCGCTACTATAAAGGAGCCTGGGGCCTCAATACCAGTCCGTTGGCAACAGGCAGCGAGAAACGCCCCTATATGAAAGGCGTTTTTCACCGAAGTGTTGATGTCAAGACACTAAAAATCATGACTGGCTTTTATATTAATACAAATAAAACGGCTGACATCAATAAGTCGGAAAAGGACAAGGGGTATACTATTCCTTGGCAGAATGAAACTGTTCTTTACTGGCTTGAGAAATTGCGCAACTGGCAGGAAAAATACAATCCGCTGTTAGAGCCTATCCCTTGGACTGCACTGGGAACCAAACAATTTGGTTCCAGTCAGCATCATTATTGATAATCTAGAAGCACGCGGCACAGCATGTTTTTTATTCAGGAATGCCGCCGATAGAAAAGTAGAAGAGCGTTCAAAGCCACTTTCTAGTAATGCCGCTGAGCTTATGTGGCACAAGCTCCTTGACGAATTGGAGCGGCGCTGTGAAGCATTGGGAGAGACACTGGATGATGGATCGAAAATACAATTCTTGATGCCAAATTCAGAAGGTACACATTACCCGCTCCACTCGCTTCGTGTTAGCCTTATTACTGCTTATGCCTTAGAGGGTGGGGTGCCGTTTCATATTCTTTCGAAGCTCATTGCTGGCCATGCACGTCTGATCATGACACTCTACTATACAAAGGCTGGGAAGGCCCACGTTACCGAGATTATGCATGATGCAGAAAAGAAGCTGCTTGAACAAGAAAAGTCCAACTATCGCCGTTTCCTTCAGGACGCCACTTACAATCAAATTGAAGAATGTTTTGCGGTGAACAACCCGGCTGCGCTTAAGTCCTCTTCTTATCAGAGGACTACTGCAAGCTTAGTATTTGAGGACAAGGGTATTTGTCTTATGGGGTGCGGAGCGTGCGATATCGGGGGGGAAGAAATAAAGAAGATGGGATACAATCTTGCATACGCGCCAGTTCCAGGTTTCCCTCATGAGAAGAATTGCGTAAGGTGCCGTTTTTTTATCACCGGTCCAGCATTTTTGCCTGGACTTATTGTCCATTTCAACTACGTGAGCTATCAGTTGTCCGAGTGCTCCCGACGATTTGACACTTTCGAGGAACAGGTCAGCGAACTTGAAAATATTAGGTTGAAATGCGAATCGAGCGGACAGCCTTTCACCAAAGTGGAGGATCTGAACCGACTCAGCCGCTTCCATGAAGAAGAGGCTCAGAAAGCGGACAAACACTGTAATGACCTACATTCCACTTTGAGGCTGATAGACCGCTGTACTCAGCTTCTTAGAGCATCCGAGAACAAAGGAGTCAAGCTAGTGCCTATAGGAACTGTCAGTGATGTAGGTTACGCACTGGAAGAGATTTCATCCGATATGCATCAGTATGAGGTAATATGTGAAAATGCCGTGTTGTATCCTGAAGTTGACGCATCCAAAGCAACACTGCGTCGTTCACAAATACTTGACGCGATGTTGCAGATGAACGGTAAAAACCCGGTGCTCTTCCGCCTTACTGAAGAGCAGCAGTTGATGGTTGGCAACCACATAATGCAATTGATTTCCGAAAGGGTAGGCAATCTGAAAAATGCGGTCACTGTAGCCGAAGGGAAAGTGCTTCTACGCGAGATTGGACTACTTGATGATGTGGAAGAGATCATACAAGGGCAAACGAGGGTTCCTCTTGCTAATAGGCCCCTGTTGCCATACCCTCAGAATAATGAAGAGAGCATCCTCACTGATAGTGATATAAGGAGGGAAATATGACACCAGACAAATTACTGGAACAGCTCAAAGGCACCTCCAATACTCAGAAGCAGCGTAGCCTGGATATCATTTATGAGGTCTGCCGGGAGCAGTTTGATAGAGGCAGCAAGGACTTCTCCATTGCTACTATCGGAAAATTATCAGAGCAGCAAGGGGGCCCCAAAGCGCAGCCCATTCGCAACAAGGGAGGGGAGGATTTCCGGGCACTGATCTCGGCATGGGCGCATCATACGGGCGGATCGGTAAGGAAGCCTCTGAAGGTAATAGAGAGTCCAATACATGCTGTGCTGCAGAAAATAGAGGATCCGGCGGTACGCGCCGTCATGGGCTCTGTACTGGCGGAAAATACCAAACTTAAGGGGCAGGTCAACATACTGAAGCAGCAAGTCGAGGTGATTGTAGATAAACGCCCCGTTGCGCCACCACAGGCATCTCAGACTATAGAAGTTTTACAACCTTCACCAGAGCTTACACACAGTGAGATCGAGGCTTTGACGCATGCTATATCTGATATTTTGATGGAAAACGAGGGATGGACGGTAGATAACAATGGGCGAGTGAGAAACGCCAAGGGTCGAGTTTTGTATAAGCCAGGGTACGTGACTGCTATTAAGAAAATTCTCGCAATGGAGGGAAAAAATGGATAAATGCTGCAAATGTGGGGAGAGCGAAAGCTTAGGAGGAAATATTGCGGGCTCGACATATTGTAAGCATTGTCATCCCGTCACACTAAAGCTTATCAGGATTATAGAGAAGAAGGCGGTCAACCGCAAAAGACTGCCAAAGGACCTTGTCAAATACTTTGCGCGTGAATATGTCCATGCGCCGACGCTTTTTTCAGAGAAACTAGTTTGTACTAGGTGCAAGCAAAACGCTTTCCAGTACGGATGGTATGACAATAACTATCCCAGCAAAATGTACTCGTACTGCACAAAGTGCAATAGGATATCTTCTATAGTCGATTAGCTTAACGGAGGATTAATGGTGAGAGTTGCTATTTACGCACGAGTGAGCACTCAAGATAAAGGGCAGGACCCTGAAATGCAGCTACATGACCTTATTGCTTACGTAGGAGCCCGGCAGTGGACTATTGCGGGGCAATACATAGATCAGGTCTCAGGTGCAAAGGAAGGCAGGAAAGCCTTTCAAGAGCTTATGGCGGCGGCGAAACAGCTCAAGTTCGATGTTGTCCTTGTATGGAAGTTAAACCGCTTTTCCCGGTCCTTGATACATCTGGTTACATCGGTCAATGAGCTGGAGGCCATAGGAGTACAGTTCGTCTCTCTTAAAGATGCTATAGACTTCACGACGCCGGCAGGCCGATTGCAGTTTCACCTTTTGGCAGCGCTCGCGGAGTTTGAGCGCGAGAACATCCGGGAGAATGTTCGGGCCGGTATCGAGAACGCCCGACGGAAGGGCAAACAGATCGGCAGAAGAGGCCTCGCGCCCATCGACAGGAAGAAGATCATCGAGGCCCACGCTGCCGATCCCGGCGCGTCGGTCCGGCAGCTCGCCAAGACGACAAAGCAAAAACATTCAAGTGTCCATAAAACCCTGTCACTTTTCAAAGCTGGAAAGCTTGATATAGACGGCTTTGAGTACCCTGGGTTATTCTGTCCATAAACCAGGTGTTTTATAAACACTATAAAGGAGGGGAAAGCAATGTTAGACATGGGAACAATAGCTCCAGCTGTTGCAGGGCTTAAGTTTGTCAAAGAAACAATATCTGTAACTTTGGACGCGGTAGCGGATGCAAAAGCGAAAGACAAGATTTATGACGCATTGAGTAAGCTCGGTAGCGTCCAGGACACCTTATTTGACCTCAGAGAGGAATTGTTTCGACTACAAAGCGAGAATTCAGCGTTGACAGCGCAACTTAAAGAAAGGGACGATTGGAAGAGCAGATTAGACCAATATGAGTTGAAAGAGACAGAAGGCGGAGCTGTGGTTTACATTTCGAAAGCAGCACCGCAGCACTATATATGCCCTGCTTGCACAAACAAAAAAGAAATACAGATACTCCAAATTCCAGGAGATTATACGCAAGGCCGTTGTCCAGGTTGTGACAAAGTGTTTCAAATAAGAATACGGAAAAACAATCCGATACCCAGGGTAAAATATGATTTTCCATAAACGGGAGACTAATGAATAGGCCCCTTGTGCCAAATGCCTGGCATGTAATAGTATATAGGTCAATGGGAACCGAACTATTTTCGCAAAAGATCCGCGACAACTATGAAATTTATGAATGGAAACATGCTTGCGCTATTCTAAAAAATGACTTTCCTGATGAGTGGAAAGACATCACAGATATGCTCGAAAACTTCCGACTCTGTAAAAGCTATTTAACTAACCCCGGCGGCAGCAAATCAGAAGTTGCTATTTGGATTGATAAGTTTTTGACCGAGCGGCAGTGGATTGAGAAAGAATTTTCGACATCCGTTAAGGTAGACGAAAACATAATGGATTCTCCGACCCATAAGGTTGATTGTTACAAGAACCGGATAGCCCTTGAAATCGAGTGGAACAATAAGGACCCCTTCTTTGATCGAGATCTTAATAATTTTCGTCTGTTATTCGATTTGCGTGCCATCAGCGTAGGTGTAATAATTACTCGCTGTGATCACCTGCAAGCTATTTTTAAGATGTTAGGTCGTGGTCCTTCATACGGCGCATCGACCACTCATTTATCAAAATTGCTTCCCCGGATTGAGGGTGGAGGCGGCGCTGGGTGCCCGCTGCTTGTTTTCGGGATAAGTGAAAGGTTATATACGGAGGACTGCTAAAAATGGTTGATAAATTATCACCAGCTCGGGACTTTTTAAGCAGCATAAAAAAGCGTGGCTATGGAACAATCCTCGCCGATCCGCCGTGGCAGTTTGCCAATCGTACCGGTAAAATGGCCCCGGAACATAAACGACTTAATAGATACTCAACGCTTACGCTCCAGGAAATAAAAGAGATCCCGGTGCCACTAGTCGCCGCGGAAAGTGCCCATCTTTACTTATGGATTCCTAATGCGATGCTTCCGGAAGGATTACAGGTCATGGAGGCTTGGGGATTTACATACAAGACAAACATAATTTGGCATAAGATACGCAAAGACGGCGGCCCGGACGGGCGTGGTGTAGGGTTCTATTTCCGAAATACTACAGAGATGATTCTCTTTGGTATTAGAGGGCGGTTAAGGACCCTCGCACCTGGACGGCGGCAAGTCAATATAATGCGCACTCAAAAACGCGAACATTCCCGCAAGCCCGATGAAATTTTCGATATCATCGAGGCCTGCAGCCCAGGCCCCTATCTAGAACTTTTCGCGAGAGGGAGCCGTAAAAAATGGGATCAATGGGGCAATCAGGTTCAGGACTACACCCCGACATGGGCTACTTACTCAAATCACAGCCAGAAGGTCATTAATTTGGCTGATAGAAAAAAAGCTATATAAGAAATCCTGCGGCTATGGGTCGGTTTACTTAACGATTCTCCTTGTTCCTAAAACAGATGTTTTATAAACAGCTATACAAAGAAATAACTGTCAGATTCTGATAGAATTACGCAAAGGGAGAAAAAACGATTAATTTAACAACAAAAGTCCGCAGGTTATAGAAGAAATGACCTTTGCTTCTTTGCTACCATCACTCAGACGCTGGCTTGATTTACTGGCGCTTACCATTGTCGCAATACTCTTATGTATCTTATTTTATCCGATCGTTCGAATAATATCTGGTCAGTTTGCTCAATCCATCAATCCCTGGCCACCATGGATGCTGTTTTTAATCACCAGCCTGCTTAGCGGCTTTCTATGGTTCTTGCTTATCCGTGTTGGCGGTTTTCGGTGGCATGATTTAGTGCCTTATAAATTTCTTCGATACCCGCCTGTCTGGTTTTTCAGCCTTATAGGCTTGTGTGCGTATTGTTGGCTTTTGTTTATCTTCCCTTTAGCTAACCATCATGCTCCAAGCAACTCCATAGAATTCAAGGCTCTCGTTTGCATTGTGTGCTCAATCGTAATAGGTTTTGCAATTGCTTCTCTATTTCAGAATTTTTTTTCCAGCCAGCTGATACAACAACCCATGATACCCTTTAAATCTGCTGAGTCTATGGGGAACTTTGAAGCAGTACTTGATGACCCTCATCATTTGATTCAATGGCTTAACGAGGAGGTACCAATAACACATCCCGCTCAAGATCGATTTGGCTTGTCCATTATAGCCGAGCGGATAAGTCGTATTTTAATGCTGAGAGAATTGAAAACTGTTGGCGTCATCGGGCAATACGGAAGTGGCAAGAGTAGTTTGCTTAAGTTGGTAGAATACTATCTGGGCAACCGACATGAAGCCTCAAGTGCCTTTCAATCAGTTCCTCGGGATTCCAATGTCTTTTGCGGTGACCTGCTTATCTGTTGGGTAGATGGCTGGGGCCGAAGTAAAGGCTCTATTGCTGAACAGATTCTTACTATAGCCATTGCCAGACTCTGTCGTGAAATTGATTGCTTATCGGTCATAAGCATTCCCGCCGATTACATTGAAGCGTTAACAGAAGTAAAGGGGCCATTTAGTTTTATAAGTTTACTCCTGATGCTCCGCAAAAACGATCCTCTTAAGACATTGGGGAGATTAGATGGCTTATTACAAGCGGCAAATATGCGTCTAATAATCTTCTTAGAAGATCTTGACAGAAACGTTTCTGATGATATGATCCGCGATGAGATGCCGGCATTGTTAGATAGATTGCGCCATCTGGAAAATATATCTTTTGTTTTAGCAATAGGAACTGAACATCAGTATTCAAATATACTTGTTCGTATTTGTGCTCATGTGGAGAGTCTGACATGATTAACTATACTGATTTTTTGAAAACTGTTGATCTATTTCGAGGGTTCTCCTTAAAAAAATATGAGGACGACATTGACCTTATGCCGCTAAATGAAAGAGCAGTTCGTTTGGGCAGCTTGAAAGGGGATAATAATTTTCAGCTTTCTCTTATGATATCTATAGATCCTCTTTTCAGAGATACGATAGATCACATAGTAAGCCTTCTAAAAACACCACGATTATTAAAACTATCGCTGAGAAGAATATTATCTGCCTGGGAGCATTTACACGGGGAAATTGATTTCGATGACCTTTTTGTTGCCACAGTTCTGCGATTTTCTGCACCTGAAGCTTATGATTTCCTCTTAGAGAATATGAGCGAACTGCAAGCTTTGCAATCAAGAGAAAACAGTGAAGAAGTCAAGAAGATGAGAGGCTATATAAAAAATAAATGGGAGCTTACATCTAAGTTAGAATGGAATGTTGAGGCAGCTGAAAGATTGATTGCTTTCTTATTCCCCGCATGGGATGATAAATCTTTTCGCTCTGTTCAAGTACCCCAGGGCATAAGAAATTACGATCCAACAAATTACTGGCAGAGAGTAAATGCGGAATTTCTAAGCAAAACTGAAATACCTGATCAAGATATTCTTCACGCTCTGAAAAAATGGAAATTAAATCATAATGATGTTGTCCTCAGAAAGCTTTCACTTCCCGAAGCACTGTATTCGTTGCCGCTCTTGTCTCCCAAAGTAGAACAATTTGCTCGTTATTTTCTCGATGCTGAAGATATACGTAAGATTGCGGCATCTCTATTTAAAATCATTCTGCAAAATGAGGGGGCGAAGGCTAATATTGATAGTTGTCCTGCTTTTGTAGGCTTATGGAGACTTTCAACGAGAATTCCAATGGAGCATGACGAGGACCATTGGAAGTGGGTTCTTGATCAAATTTTGTATGCACTTCCATTGAGTCTTCGCTTTTCCAATGACATGTATCATTATTGGAGACATAATCGTTACTTAGGCGGAAATCAGAAGAGTACAGAATTGCGCACTCTCGTAATAAGTAACTTTAAGGTCTTATTTGTGAATAATCCAGGGATATTTATTCCATCGCTTGATCCGATATTTATATATTGCGTGTATCACTTTGCAGTTGTGTTTAGTAACCCTGATCAAGGCGGCGATGGATTTGAGGCTAAAGAATGGAAGTGGCTCGCGAATTTACTAGTTGACGCAGCAAAAATACAGCCCCAAATTGTCTTACCCCAGATAGTTCCATTTATTATAAATAGCCCGTCTATAATGTCATTTGGCGGGGAGTTCAAATTTAATAGTGAGTCTGCAGTTGCTTTATTCGATGATAGGCTACCTGAACTAATGGATTTGCTTGCAGATACATCTTTTAATCAAATGTTCGACGAAAATGCTTTAGCCCAAATTTCATTTGCGAAACATGTTGCTGATGAATGGATAAAAAAGGATACGTAATGCCTACTGCAGAGGAATTCGACTTTTACCCCGGGCAATGATAGTTGCAGCCAGTTCTTTATTTCGCTGAAGTTAGAGTTATTATATATAACAATTCTATTTAAACTATATCTTATTGATATAACGCTTTATATCTTAAATTGTTATATAAATAACCCCACCCTTCTATGGTTCCTAAAGGTGCCAAACTATCATTCACGGCACAAATTGCAAGCAGGGGATTTTTGATATGGCTATCGCCGCGATTTTGGCATGGTCATCCCGATTGTGGTCTTCCAGCTTTCTGGATATTTTTTTATCACAAACGGACTCAAGAGCGCTGCGATAACGCGAACGCGAACACGAGGTCGAAGAACAGCTCCAATGGAGTGACCTCATATTTCCGGCCGGGGATATCACGAATAGGGTGGACGGTCATCGAAGCCTTCCTCGCAGGATCAGCTCAGCCTACTTCATTTATACATCTTATTGCATTTAATGTTCTTGGATATCCCACATAAGGCAATAATTGAGTAACAGTACTAAGTAATACTTCCTTATCGTTTCCAATATTTAAATTGCCTTGTATATGTACTTTTAACTGCGGCTCACATCCACCCAAGGATAAGATCATGGAAAATGTTAAAAGCTCTCTTGTTTTTATGTCCAATCCTTTTCTTGTCAAATAATCACCAAAACAATTAGCCGAAATATATTTTTGTATATGAAGCTGATTTGCCGGTGATTCCTTATACATCTTATCAATCATTTCTCCAAAAATTGCTTTTTGCAATTCTAATCCTTTTCCAAATCGTGTTTCCGGTGAAGTGGTAGCTTGTCCTTCCAATGGCAGCTTTATTCCCCTGCCTTCCAATATTTCATTTGTGGCATGGATGAAATCAAATACTTTTGAAATTCCGACATAAGGGACAGCCTGATATACGATTTCTTTCACTTCAATCGGAGTTACCCCTACATTCAGCGCGCCACCGAGCATCACTTTATATTCGCCTAAAGCCTGGCTTGCAATCATTGATCCCAAGATAACCATTAACCTTGTTCTGGTATCTAAGCTTCCGTACCGAAGCACTTCGTCAAAAGCAAAATTGTCAAATACTTCTATCAGTTCCGGATCTGTTATTTTTAATGTTGATTTATGATCTGGGAACAGTTCCTCATGGTTTTTGTTTGCTGTTTCACTTATGCTCATGTTTAACCCCTTTTAGCACTTCATAGGCTATTCGTCCGAATTTTCAACCTGATTTCTCCTTTGCTATCCATCTCCTCCGGCTTGATTCCTCCTTGCCCTGTGGCCGCTCATAGACCGGTCCTTTTTTCCAGGGCTTCCGGGTACCGATCCCCCTGGATCGTGCCGAGCCCGACTGCCGAAACTTCCAGCCCGCTTTTCCCTAATTTGCGTTTTTCCATTGTTTCTCCTTTCACCTGTTCAGGATCGAACTATTTCGTGGAGTTTGCTCGCATCTATTTGCCACTCTGTTGATGATTTAATTATAAATCCGAAAAAACAAATTACCAACCTGTTCATGATTTTATTATTAACCCGGCAATTTAATATATAAACTATGCTGCATACCTGATTCTCGGATGCTCAAAGTATTTTCTTACCCGGCCTGGAAGTTTTTGAAGTTTTCTCATGTGTGACACCATCTTCCTTTTCAATTGTTTGTCATTGCGTGCCGGCAGCCCTGAATGAACCGCGTATTTGATATCACAGTTCAGATATTCATCCGGATTCAGTTCCGGTGAGTATGAAGGCAAATAGAAAACCTCGATCTCTTCTGTGTGCTCATGAAGCCATGTTTTCACGATCTTGCTGTGATGAGTCTTCAGATTATCCACTATCAAGAACACTTTTCGCCCAGCATCCTGTATAAGTCGCTTCATGAACTTGATCATCAAATCTGCGTTCATCGCCTCTTTATATACCATAAACCGCACTTTGCCCTGATTCGTAATTGCCGACACCATACTCATGCTCGTCCGATTGGCATTGAGCCGGACTGTAGGTGTTTTCCCTTTCGGCGCATACCCCTTTGCCCTGTTTTCGTCATTGCGCAGGCCGGTCTCATCACACCAACTGATCTCAGCGCCTTCCTCCTTTCCGCGCTTGGCTATCTCGGGATACTCATCCTTGAGCCACTTCTGCACTTGCTCCGGCCTCTGCTCATATGCCTTACGAATCGGCTTCTGCGGGGTAAACCCCCAACGCATCAGATATTCCCCTACCGTTCGGATTGGCATTTTTATACCGTGCTCACGCTTGATCAACTCCTGCACGGCCTGACAAGTCCACAGCGCAAACGGCATCTTCATCTGATCTGGGGTCCTATCCTGTATTGTCTTCTGAACTGAAGCTTCTTGCTCTTGGTCAAGAGTCCGCTGTTGCCCTGTCCTGCGACCTCGCTGCCCCTTTGATATCCCCTGCATCCCCTCGCGTTCATATCGCTTGTATACTCGACAAGCATAAGTGAGAGAAACTCCAACCACGTCGGCTATCTCAGCGTATGGTATGCCACGCTGACGAAGCTTCACTACCTGTCGACGTATCTGATACTGTGCATCTTGACTTAATGTGCGTGCATCGATCTTTTCCATGCATATATCTTAACATATTCTTGCTCTGTTTAGTTGCCGAGTTAATAGTATTTACACAAGCCCGATTTTATTCGATGTTGAAGCGAAGCTGTTGAGGACTACGCCTGCACTATTCAGTCCCTGTAATGCTCACTGATCACCAGAAAAGCATCCAGGTTCTCGAAGAAGATATCAACCAGTTTCGGTTCGAAATGTTTGCCCTTTTGCTCTTTGACATATTCTAATATCCTGTCGAGTTCCCACGCCTTCTTATAGCAGCGGTCGTTTCCCAACGCATCGAAAACATCGGCCAAAGCGGAGATCCTGCCGAAAACATGTATCTCTTCCCCTTTCAATCCTTTTGGATAGCCGGTCCCGTCCCACCTTTCATGATGCTCTGCAGAGATAACTGCCGCAGCTTTTAACAGCTTGCGCTTTGAAAAGCAGAGCATGCTGTATCCGATTTCCGCGTGCGTCATTATGATATCGAATTCTTCGGGGAGAAGTTTGCCGGGCTTACTCAGGATCGTGTCCGGAATTACAATTTTCCCTATGTCATGCATTGGGGATGCCTGTTTGATCAGCTCCACGTCTTCGATTTCCATGCCATATTCCAGAGCAAGAAGCATGGAATATTCGGCAACTCTCTTAAGGTGATGACTTGTTTCCTTTGATCTAAACTCGCATGCAGAGCCGAGGGTGAAGATGATCTCTTTCTGTGTGTCCTCAATTTCCTTGTACAAACCGGACACCTCAAGCGTCTGTGCGGCATAACCCCCTACCAGCAGCAGTTTTTCAAGATCGCTCTGCTTGAAGGCGTGTGTCTTTGATCTCTTGTTCAGGCATTCAAGGGCTCCGATAACGTGGTTTTCAAGGGTTCTTACGGGGATGGCGATAATGCTCCTGGTTGTATACCCTGACATTTTATCCACGTCGGGATAAAAGCGACTGTCGTTTTCAACGTCATTGCAGATCAGCGGGGCATCTTCCTTCACAACATGGCCCACAATGCCCGAATCAACCGGAATCCGCACCGAACCCATACCGTGCGCTGTTTTTGTCCATAACTCCTGACGGTCCCTGTCCACCAGCCAGAGTGAGCACCTGTCCGCCTGCAGGATATCCCTGGCGAGATCGGAGAGGAGACGCAGCAGCTTGTCAAGGTTGGTTTCATCGGCTATCTTTGTCGCAAAGGTCAAAATTGTTTCCAGGATATCATGAGATACGAAGCCGTCCAGGATCCTTCCGGTTACAGCAACCGACAACTTAAGCAGTTGAAGATCACTTTCATCAAAACCGCGGTCCCCTATTTTGTTGATCACCTCGAAGGCGCCGATCGGTTCGCCGTCACTGTCTGCTATAGGCACTGCAATCAGGTTCCTGGTCTTGCACCCCGTACTGCGGTCCACGTCCGGGAGAAATCTCCCGTCGCTGTAAGGAGCGTTTGACAGCAGGGGTTTATTGTCTTCAATCGCACATCCTACAAAACCCGATTTCAGGGGTATCCTGATCTCTGCTGCTCCATCGGCTATCGTTGTATAGATATTCTCTCTCTCATTGTCTAGGACCCATAAAGAACATCGTTCCGCATTGACGACGTCCCTGCTCATATTGGAGAGTTGCCGGAGGATCTCATCACGATCGGACAGATTGACGATGGATGTCAAATAGCTCAGGATGGTGCTTAAGACATGACCACTGTTGATATCGTCCGGATTCAAATCCCTTCCACCCATATGGTATCTACATTCTCCCCTTTTCCCGGGCAATTCTTAGAAATTTTTCCTTTGCATTATCGGGAGGAACGTAAAGCTCATCACGGCGTGACATAGTCAATGAATCATTCGGACAGGCTGATGCACACACACCACAGCCTATACAGATGTCTTTAGCCACAACAGGGATTTGATCTTCATTCCCATTGTCCTGCATCCTTATCGCCCTTATATGGCAACTGTCAGCGCAGGTACCGCAACCTGCGCAAGTTTCAGGGTCCACTAACGGAATAAAGTTACTAGGCTGCGTGAAATATTTTCCGGATTCGCTGATGCCTGTCAGAATGACGCAACAGCAGCCGCAACAATGGCATATGTAAGCAGGCTTATTCATGACATTATCACAATTGTGGACCAACCCCAATTTTTCCGTTTGATCCAGCACCCGCAGCAATTCATCCACTGTGGCCGGTTTCCCCAGACCTCTTCGTATGATCCATTCGGCAGCGCTGCCAAGGGAAGTGCAAACTTCCAGCGGAGCCCCGCAGGACTTTCCCAAATGGTGTGCTTTATGGCGGCATGGACATATGGAGATAGCGCCTCCTCCCGACTGCCTGATAATCTCGCTCGCCCTTTCGTAAGTCAGGACCTCTGTTTCCAGAGCAACGGGTAAAAGGCTTTCATATACCAGGGTCCGCATCATCCTGGTGTTGATCCCGGCAAATTCATCTCTTACGCTCTCCGCGTGAAAATAATTTTGAAAAAGTTCCGCCAGATCCTTCATATTTAGATCATCTCTAACCCGCATAAAGGTATATTCGAAAAAGCCGACCACCATCGGAGCCAGCATGTAATAGATCGTGTCCTTGCGCGGAATATCCATTACCAGTCCCTTGTCGGCCATGCTGTTTAACATGGTCTTCAATGGTTCCGGTCCAACTCCGGTAATACCGGAAACCTGGTCGAGTGTCATGGGGAGCAAAGGAAATTTGCTGCCCAGTATCGCCTCGCTCTCCGTATAGAGATTATGAAGAATGGTCATCAGGGTCTCGTTTATCGGCGTTCCTACAGGGTTCATATTCAGTCGTTCAGCCAACAACCGGTAGACTTCGTCCTTGGAATGAGTTAGATGTCCCATAATTTAATATCCTCCTTTACTAAATAATGCCGGGTTTGCTACCATGATCCACTTATAGATGATCCCCAAAGTTTTTATAAATTCCTGCATTTTGCTTCTACATATATCATTAATGATAATATAAGTCTGCGTCAATCTTCTTTTTCCTATGGTAATGTCAAGCAAACCGAAATCCAGTGATAAGTATGAGTTTCTTCCGCTCAGGCTCTCCGCTTTGACGATTAATGCGGGGTGGTGCGATAAAACAAAGTCGGAAAAATAATACTTGACATGTACGTTAAGGTTAGTTATAATTTTCCAGGAAGGTTGATTTCTCTCTGCGGAGGAGGTTCAGATGCTAAATATTCCTTATTCATCGGTTCCCGATATGTTAAGGAGTAATGCCGCCAAATTTAGAGATAAGCCAGCCCTTAGATACAGGCAAGAGGGGGAATTTACCTCTTTAACTTACGGGTCGTTCTATGAGCGCATTTTGATGGTGGCCCGCGGCCTGAAAAAATCAGGTGTGAAACCGGGAGATAGGGTGGCGATCCTTTCGGAAAATCGCCAGGAGTGGGTCACGGCCGACATGGGAATATTGGCGCTCGGTTGTGTGACCGTGCCGATCTATCCATCGAATACTCCGGAACAGGTAGAGTATGTGCTGAACCATTCTGAAGCGCGCATTATTTTTGTCTCGAGCAAGGCACAGTATTCCAAACTCCTTACTATCAGGGAAAGCGTTCCCAATCTCGAACTCGTGGTATGTTTCGATCAATTTCCTGGTGAACCGGCGCTGCCCCTCCGTACTTTTTATCAGCTTTCCGAGGTCGAGCAACCTGTCACAGAGTCCGAAAAAAAAGAACTTGAGGCCGGCATAGACTCTATCGGCCTCGATGATACCTTGACCCTTATATATACTTCGGGCACGACCGGCGTGCCGAAGGGAGTGATTCTTACACACTGCAACATCCTTTTTGCCGCTTTCTATACCAGCAAGAAAACAGGGGTGTTGAACCAAAGCGATATGAACATCAGTTTCCTGCCGTTAAGTCACATTCTGGAGAGGACAGTAGGTTATTACATGCCCATGCTGAACGGCTCGCTCATGGCATTTGCAGACAGCATGGACAAGGTGCCGGAAAATATGCTGGAGCTGAAACCCACGTGTGCAGTAAGCGTGCCCAGGGTGTTTGAGAAGATATACTCGCGGATTCATGAAAATGTGCGCCAGCTGCCTCAGGTGAAACAGAAACTCTTCCACTGGGCGGTCGGGGTCGGGAAGGAGTATGTTGAAGCCAGGTATATCTCAAAGCGGGAACCGCGATTCCTGTCATTCAAATATCATATTGCAGACCGGCTCGTACTCAAAAAGCTACGTGAGCGGTTCGGCGGTAATATGAAACTGTTTTGTTGCGGCGGCGCGCCGCTGGACAAGACCATTAACGAATTCTTCTGGAGTATAGGGCTTCCTATCCTGGAAGGATACGGTCTCACCGAGACGAGCCCCGTTCTCTGCTTCAACAATTTCGAGCAGGTCCGGTTCGGCTCGGTAGGGACGACCCTGGAGCATACGGAGGTTAAGGTGGAGGCTGACGGCGAACTGCTGTTCCGGGGTCCCCAGGTGATGAAAGGCTATTACAAAAATGATGCAGCGACCAGCGAGGCGCTGCGGGACGGCTGGTTCCACACCGGCGATATCGGTCACGTCGAAAACGGTTTCATTTATATCACCGACCGTAAAAAAGAGCTTATCATAACTGCCGGCGGCAAGAATATAGCGCCTCAGCCGATAGAGAACAAGCTCACGATGGATAAGTACATAGCCAATGCATTGGTATTCGGCGACCGGAAACCGTATCTGTGCGCACTGCTCGTTCCTGATATGGAAAGGCTCATTGAACACGCCAGGGAACAACATATACAATATAAAGGAGTTGAAGATCTGGTCGCTCACGAGTCGATCCTGCAGCTTTATGAAGGGAGAATAGCTGAAATTAACACCGGACTCGCGCGATACGAGACTATCAAGAAATTCACGCTCCTTCATCATGATTTCTCCGTTGAGGGGGGGGAACTGACCTGTACTTTGAAGCTCCGGAGGAAAGTCATACGCGAAAAACATAAAGAAAAGATCGAGAAAATGTATGCGGGGAATGTCAGCTAAGGGTTTGCGAGCCCTAATCATTAAACAAGAAATCAATATGGAGGATTACTATGAAACAGATCAACAAAGCGGCAGTTCTTGGAGCAGGAGTAATGGGGGCGACCATAGCAGCCCATCTCGCAAATGCCGGCATTCCGGTGCTACTGCTGGACATGGCGCCCGGAGAGCTTAATGATGCCGAAAAGAAAGCCGGTCTCAGCCTCACTGATCCCAAAGTTCGGAACAGGTTCTCGGCTTCCGGCCTGGAAGGATTGAAAAAGATGAAACCGGCGGCATTATTCCTGCCCGGTTATGCATCGTATATAGAGGTGGGAAATTTCGAGGACGACATTAAAAAACTCCGGGAGTGCGACTGGGTTATCGAGGTAGTTGTCGAGAATATGGCGATCAAGAAAAAACTCTTTGCCGACAAGGTCGTCCCGAACCTCAAGGCAGAGGCAATCCTGTCCACCAATACGAGCGGGCTCTCCGTCAACGAGATGGCCGAGGCGCTCCCCGAGGATGTGAGGAAGAGATTCCTCGTCACTCACTTTTTCAACCCGCCGCGTTACATGCGACTTCTGGAGATCGTTCCTTGCCGGTATACGGATCCTGCCGTGACAGAGTTCATGGCTTCCGACAAGCGCCTGGGCAAGGGGATTGTCTATGCCAAGGATACGCCAAATTTCATCGCAAACCGGATCGGAATCTATGGAACGTGCAACTCCATGCGCATCATGATGGATATGGATATGACTGTCGAAGAGGTGGATGCGGTTTCCGGGCCGGCCACTGCCAGGCCCAGGAGCGCCTTCTTCAGGACGAATGATATTGTGGGACTGGATACTATTCAGCGTATAGCTGTTAATACCTACGAACTCCTGTCAACCGACGATGAGCGGGAGGTCTTTCATTTGCCTGAATTCATGAACGATATGGTAAAGAAAGGTCTGCTCGGCAATAAAACCAAACAGGGTTTTTATAAGAAAGTCAGCGGCGACAAAGGCCCGGAGTTCCTTTATTACGATTACAAAACCGGAGACTACTCTCCTTCTCAACGCCCCAGGTTCGCCTCTGTTGAATCAGCGAAGGCTTTCGATGAGCCGGGCAAAAAGCTCCAGGCTGTCCTTTCGGGCGCTGATAAAGGGGCGGAGTATGCCTGGCGGAGCCTCCGCGATATACTCCTGTATACGTTCAAGCGGGTCCCGGAGATCGCCGACGATATTGTCAATATCGATAAGGCGATGAAATGGGGATACAATTGGGAGCTCGGCCCCTTCGAGATGCTCGACGCCATAGGTGTCGCCAATTTTGTCAGCCGGGCGGAAAAAGACGGGCTGCAGCTGCCGGCCGGGCTGAAATCGATTGAGCGGTTTTATAAATACGAGAATGGAAGGAATTATTACTACAGCATTCCCGATAAACAATATAAAGAAATCCCCGGCAGGACCGATCACATCAGCTTGTCTCTCCTGAAAAAAACGGGGGGCGAGGTAGAAAAGAACAGCGGAGCCTCAGTCATCGATTTGGGGGATGGGGTCTTCTGCCTGGAATTCCATACCAAGATGAACGCTATCGGCAACGAGATCCTCTCGATGGTGCACAAGGCCATCAGGCGCGCAGAGGATGAAGGTGTCGGGCTTGTAATTGCAAACGAAGGGAGCGTCTTCTCGGCAGGCGCCAACCTCATGCTCCTGGCGACAGGCATTGCCGAGGGAGACTATGATCAGATTGCTCTCATAATAAAAAATTTCCAGAAAGCGATGATGGCGATCAAGTACTCGAGGATCCCTGTGGTCGCAGCGCCGCACAGCATGGTGATGGGCGGCGGCTGTGAAACCTGTCTTCACGCCGATGCGATAAATGCGCATGCAGAGACTTATATGGGACTCGTAGAGATCGGAGTCGGACTTCTTCCCGCCGGCGGCGGGACCAAAGAGATGGCTATCCGTGCCATCAAACTTGCGGAAAAGTACGACACGGACCCGACCCCGTTTATTAACAAGAACTTTATGAATATTGCGATGGCGAAGGTCAGCACCTCCGCTTCAGAGCTTTACCCGTTGGGGTTCATGCGCCCTGGCGATGCCGTTACCATGGATATTGACAGGCGGATCTTCGATGCCAAGCAGAAGGTGATCGCCCTTGCCGCCAATTACCGCCCGGACAGACCGCTGACCGGTCTGAAGGCGCCTGGAAGAAGCATTGCAGCCAGTATCAAATCCCAGCTCTGGAATATGCGGATGGGAGGTTTCATAAGCGAATACGATGAGTTCCTCGGATCTACCATCGCGGATGTCATTACCGGCGGCGACGTGCCGGCCGGGACCCTGATCAGCGAGGAGTATCTGCTGGACCTGGAACGGGAGGCCTTTGTCCGGCTTTGCGGTCAAAAGAAGACGCTCGAAAGGATCCAGCATATGCTCAAGAAGGGGAAGGCATTGCGGAATTAAGTGCCGCAGGTGAGATTGATTTCTATGTTTTTACTATAAGGAGGATATAAATATGAAAGCCGCATATATTTTGGCCGCATATCGGACAGCAGGATGCAAGGCGAATAAGGGAAAATTCAAGGATGTCAGGACCGATGACCTGGCTGCAGCAGCCCTGAAAGGGCTCCTGGAGCGGACGGATGTAGATCCCATGACAGTGGAAGACATCGTGATCGGGTGCTCGTTCCCTGAAGCCGAACAGGGCATGAACGTGGCCCGGGTCGCGGCGATGAGGGCCGGCATTCCATACCAGGTCCCGGCCCAGACAGTGAACAGGTTCTGCTCCTCCGGGCTCCAGGCAATTGCCTCGGCTGCCGAACGGATCATGGCGGGTTTTTCCGATTGCATTATTGCCGGGGGCGCAGAGAGCATGAGTTGCGTGCCGTTGGGAGGGAACAAGTACAGCGCCAACCCGCAACTGGTCGCAACGTGGCCGGAATCTTTCGCCTCCATGGGTGTGACCGCCGAATTAGTTGCGGATAAATACGGTATCTCCAGGGAAGACCAGGATTCATTCGCCGTCGAGAGCCATCGCAAAGCAGCAGCAGCCATCGAGCAGGGCAAATTCTCTAACGAGATCATACCGGTTGACATCGAAATATGCACGCTGATCAACGGCAAAATGAAAAGATCGAAAGAGACAGTCACTATTGACGACGGCGTCAGGAAAGACACTACGCTCCAAACTCTCGCTAAATTAAAGCCGGTATTTCGGGCAAACGGCTCGGTGACTGCCGGCAACTCGTCCCAGATGACCGACGGGGCAGCTGCAGTGCTCGTTGTTTCCGAGGAGTATCTCAAAAAGATCGGGAAATCCCCTATGGCCCGGTTCATCTCTTTTGCCGTGAAGGGAGTGCCGCCTGAGATTATGGGCATTGGCCCGGTGGAAGCGATTCCGGCAGCCCTGAAGCTTGCAGGGCTTAAACAGGATGATATCGGACTGATCGAGCTCAACGAGGCGTTTGCCGCCCAGTCCCTTGCCTGCATCAAGGCCCTCGGACTCGACCTGACCAGGATAAACGTTAAAGGCGGCGCAATAGCCCTGGGGCATCCCCTCGGCTGTACCGGCTCCAAGCTGACCGCTTCTCTTCTCCACGAGATGCACCGGACCAATACGCGCTACGGCGCGGTCTCGATGTGCATAGGCGGCGGCATGGGGGCGGCTGGAATTTTCGAGAAAATGTAGGACACCCCTTGAGGTCTCCTATCCGGGCAGGCTCAAGACCTGCCTGGTGGAATAATAAATAATAGGTCAGGTGAAAAAAATGACTACGAAAACTATGGAGGTGAACGACATGGCAGCAAAAATATTCAAGGGCGCGGAGTACCTGATTACCGAAACAACCAAGGACGATATCTTCACGCCGGAGGACTTCACCGACGAGCAGAAGCAGATCGGCGAGACGACAGAGCAGTTCGTGATCAAGGAAGTGGTCCCCCACAAAGATGAGATAGAGAACCATAACTTCGACATAGTGGTGGACCTTATGGGCCGATGCGGGGAACTCGGGCTTCTGATGATGGACTCCCCTGAGGAGTACGGCGGGCTCGGGCTGGACAAGGCTACGAGTATGCTTACAGCGGAAAAGTTTGCCCTTGCCGGTTCCTTTTCTGTGACCTACATGGCCCATACAGGCATCGGTACGCTGCCTCTGATATATTACGGCACCGATGAGCAGAAAAAGAAATATCTGGAAAAGATAACCAGCGGTGAATGGATCGCTGCTTACTGCCTCACCGAGCCGGACTCCGGGAGTGATGCGCTGGGAGCTAAGGCGACAGCCACCCTCTCAGGCGACGGAAAGCACTATATCCTGAACGGGACAAAGCAGTTCATAACTAACGGCAGCATTGCTAATCTTTATACGATCTTCGCAAAGATCGACAAAAAGCACTTCACAGCCTTTCTCGTCGAAAGGACCACGGAAGGTCTGAGCGTCGGGGCAGAGGAGAAGAAGCTCGGTATCAGGGGCTCGTCCACTACGCAGATCATTCTCGATAACGCCAAGGTGCCTGTCGAAAACCTGCTCGGCGAGATCGGCAAGGGACACAAGATAGCCTTCAACGTGCTTAATGTCGGCCGCTTCAAGCTCGGCGCTGCTGTGACCGGGGCCGCAAAGTGTGCTCTCACAGAAGGGATAAGGTATGCCAATACCAGAAAGCAGTTCGGCGTCTCCATCTCGACCTTTGGCGCGATCAAGGAGAAGATCGCTGATTTGACCGCCGAAATCTTTGCCTCGGAGTCACTCGTCTACCGCCTTGCCGGTCTTATCGATAATAAGATCTCTACCATCCCCAAAGATACTCCCAAGTATTACGAAGTTTATCAGAATGGGATCGAGGAGTACGCTGTCGAGTGTGCTATTTCCAAGGTCTTTTGCAGCGATGTGCTGGCCTCTGTTGTAGACGAGGTTGTACAGATCCACGGCGGCTATGGTTTTATCGAGGACTATCCCGCAGAGAGATTCTACCGTGACGAGAGGATCAACCGGATTTTCGAGGGGACGAATGAGATCAATCGCCTCCTTATCCCCGGTATTATTCTCACCAGGGCGATGAAGGGTCAGATCCCTCTCCAGAAAGAAGCGATGAAGGCGATCGAAGCACTCATGTCCCCCTCATTAGACGAGATCGATGAGTCGGTTCCGTTCGCCGCTGAGAAGGCGCTTCTTGCTAACTTGAAAAAAGCGTTCCTCGTGCTCGCGGGTTCAGCAGCCCAGAAATACATGGAACGGATCAAGGACGAGCAGGAAATACTCCTTGCAGCAGCCGACATCGCGATCAATATCTTTGCGATCGAGAGCGCTGTGCTTCGCGCCGAAAAAATCCTGCCCGCGCTGAGCGAGAACAAAAAGGAGAGCGTCACCGCAGCTGTGAAAGTCTTTACGTTCAATGCTGTGGAGAGGACGGCAACCGCTGCGCGCAAAGCGGCCTGCTACATCGAGGAGGGAGATAATCTGGCGATGCTCCTCTCCGGCATCAGGCGTTTCACGAAATATGACGGTTCCGGACTCCTCCAGGCCAAGCGGCAGCTCGCCGCTGCAGGAGCAGAGGCGGAGAAGTATATATTCTAATGCATATGAGGGTTTTGCTAAATGCATAAAACGACTATAGATGCGGTCATGCATCAACATACGGTAAACACTCCTTACCTGGTAGGTGAGGCCCACTTCTATACCACGGAGATCAATGGGGAACTGATCCTGTTTGATACCGGTCCCAATACTGCGGAAGCCCTGGCCCTTCTAGAGAAAGAGGTGGATCTCAGACGCCTGAAGTATGTCTTCATTACACACTCTCATGTAGACCATTACGGTCTTGCCGCATTCCTTTCGCGGAACTCTGATGCCGAAGTCATTCTTCCGCGAAAGGATGCCATCAAGTTCAGAGAAAGTAATGAACAGATAGCCTGTATCAAGAGACTCCTGAATGAGTGCGGATTCGACGACGAATTTGCCGCTGGGCTGCGTCATATTACCCAGAAAGAAGAAATATTCCCCGCGTTCCCGGAGAGGTACAGCATCGTAGAGGAATCGGATGTGCCTGAAAGTCTCGGGATAAGCTGGCTCTCCTGCCCGGGACATTCCCAGAGTGATTTTGTGTACCTCTTGGGCAACCATGCGGTTACCGGGGATATTCTCCTGCGAAACATCTTCCAGGCGCCGCTTCTTGATCTGAACCTCGAAACATTTTCCGGCAGGTTCAGGAATTATGACGCGTATTGCGACAGTCTGCTCAGGATCGAGAAGTTGAGGGGGTATGAGATACACCCCGGTCACCGTTTCTCGGTGGATAGCGTAGATGATACCGTTCTTTTTTATGTAAGAAAGCTGATTGAAAGGGCCGGACAAGTGAAAAGATTTGCTGGAATTGAATTAGTCCGCGACGTCATCGCGCAAATATTTGGGGATTCCCCTGGAGACACTTTTGTCACATATCTTAAGATTTCCCAGGTTATCTTCATGAGGGATTTCCTGGCTGACCCGGAGAGACTGCGGGAGTCCCTGGAGCATATGGGCCTGTTCGACGCCGTCAGGGACCTCTACGCTGAGGTGGCCGATCAGCACGAGAATAAAAACTATGAAGGATAACCGGATAACATTATGAACGACCCTCTTTTCCAACGGATAACGATAAACGGCCTGAAGGTGAAGAACCGTATCTTCATGCCTGCAATGCACCTTAATATGGCGAGGAATTTCGAGGTCACGGACCGGTTGACCGAGTTCTATGCCGAGCGGGCGCGGGGCGGCGCAGGAATGATCACTGTGGGTTATGCAACTGTCGACGAACTCTCCGGCAATCCCGGGAATATCGGCGCTCACCTGGACGACTTCATTCCGGGTCTAGCCCGCCTGTCGGCGGCTATCAAAGATAACGGCGCCTGCGCGTCCATTCAGTTGAACCATGCGGGCCGATATAATTTTTCGTTCTTTCTCGGCGGAAAAGAGCCGGTGGCGCCTTCAGCTGTGGCTTCCCGCCTGACCAGGGAAACACCGCGCGAACTGACCATTGATGAAATCGGCGGTATCGTCGGGCATTTTTGTCAGGCTGCGCTGCGGGTTAAAAAGGCCGGCTTCGATGCTGTGGAAATTCTCTCCGGCACAGGGTATCTTATCAGCGAGTTCCTTTCACCTCTGACTAACAGGAGGACAGACCAATATGGAGGTCCGATCGAAAACCGGATGCGTTTCGGTCTGGATGTAGTCCGTGGTGTGCGGCGGGCGGTTGCCAGCTATTTCCCGCTGCTTGTCAGGCTGAACGGCAATGAGTTCATGAAGGGGGGGACGACCAGGGCGGAGTTGCAGGAGTATGCTGTCCGCCTTGCAGAGGAAGGGGTGGATGCCCTCTGCGTCAATGTAGGATGGCACGAAGCAGAGGTCCCGCAGATCGTAACTGAAGTTCCCAGGGGGGTCTTCGCATATTTGGCACGGGGAATCAGAGAAAAAGTAAACGTGCCGGTGATTGCGAGTCATCGGATCAATGACCCTGCGATCGCCCGCGAGATGCTCTCAGACGGACTCTGCGACATGGTTGCTATGGGAAGGGCGCTGATCGCCGATCCCCGGCTTCCAGAGAAGGCGCTGACCGGACACGAACGGGATATTGTGCATTGTGTTGCCTGCGGCCAGGGATGCTTCGACAATCTCTTCAAGATGAAAGCGGTAGAGTGCCTCTGCAATCCCAGGGCTGGTTACGAGAAAAAACGGGTGGTGACAAAGGCCGGCAAGCCGCTGAAAATTACGATAGTCGGAGGCGGTCCGGCGGGAATGAGCGCGGCGGCGGCAGCGGCGGACCGTGGGCACCTGGTTACTCTATACGAAAAAGGAGAGCGGCTGGGCGGCCAACTGCATCTTGCAGGGGCCCCTCCGGGCAGGAAGGAGTTCAAGGGATTAATAAACGACCTCGCGCGGCAGTTGGACCTTAAGGGAGTTATCGTCGTGCTTAATCGGGAAGTCGATGGGGAGCTCCTCGACAAAGAAAGGCCGGACGCGGTGATACTGGCCACGGGAGGAGTATCGATTGCCCTCCCTATACCAGGCACTGACCTCCCTCATGTAGTACAGGCCTGGGACGTGCTCGAAGACAGGGTAAATACCGGCTGGCAGGTGGTGATCATCGGCGGCGGCGCGGTGGGAGTGGAGACGGCGCTTTTCCTGGCCGAAAAAGGTGCGCTGTCCGGAGATGAGCTGAAGTTTCTGCTCGTTCATGAGGCGGAGTCGTTTGAAAATCTCTACGAGTTGGCGATACGCGGAAATAAAAAGTTAACGGTGATCGAGATGCTCGGGGAACTCGGTAAGAACTTTGGCAGGTCCACCCGATGGGGGATGCTCCAGGACATGAAAAGGTCTGGGATCAGCACGAGGATGGCGGCGCGTGCGATAGAGATTACTGCTTCTCATGTAAGGATAGAATGCGGAGGGAATGTCGAGGAAATCCCGGCGGATACGGTCGTTCTTGCGGTAGGCACAAAGAGGCACAACCCCTTGCAGGAGATTGTCGAAAATAAAGGAATCATGTTCAGGGTAGTTGGCGATGCGGCAGAGGCAGGCACGGTCTTCGAGGCGGTCCACCAGGGCTTCGCCGCCGGGGCCGAGATCGGCTGAGAAGCCTGCTGATGAGGGATTAAAGGAAGGCATGCCCGGAAGAGAATCCTGATTCGCGAGCCCTAAAGAGGAATCCATGAAAATTTCATCATATTTCATACCGGTCGCAGGAAACGACACCCTTCACCTCAAACGTTTCAGGAGAGAGCCGGCCGGGCCCCCTGTCTTTATGTTGCACGGTGCGATCGAAAACGGCAGGGTATTCTACTCCAGATCAGGGAAGGGGTTAGCGCCGTACCTGGCGCAATGCGGCTTCGACGTTTATGTTGCGGATCTGCGCGGACACGGAGAAAGCACCCCGCCCATCGTACGGGCCTCCTCCTATGGCCAGACAGAGGCCATTGTGGAGGATATCCCGGCATTTATAAGCTTTATCCGCGGGCTTACGGGAGTCGTTCCAGCTTACTGGGTTGCTCATTCCTGGGGAGGCGTGCTCCTGTCTTCTTTTCTGGCCAGGCATCCGGAGTATTGCGCCAATGTAAGTTCCATCGTCTATTTTGGCACTAAACGGAAAGTGCGGGTCAGAAACTTCGACAGGCATTTGAAGGTCGATCTTATCTGGAACCTGCTCTGCCCCCTGGTTACATGGTTTTCAGGCTACCTGCCTGCCAGGCAACTCGGCATCGGTTCCGATAATGAGACAGCCAAGTACCTGCGGCAGTGCAGGGAATGGGTACATTCGGATCAATGGGTGGATTCGGATGACGGTTTTGATTACGGGGCTGCGATCAGGAAAATCAAGCTGCCGCCGATCTGGTATATTGCCGCCAGGAATGACCATGCTTTGGGAAATCCCGCGGATGTTTGCGATTTAATGAATGAATCCGGCATGCAGGAATCACGGTATACTGTGCTCTCACTGGAGAACGGCAACCGCCATAATTATGATCACATAACAATGCTCACACACCCGGACGCTGTGAATGATCATTTTCCTCAAATTGCAGACTGGTTTCGACAGCACGAGACGGTGCGGCAGGAAAAAAAGAGGGTGGTTAATTTTTATGGTTGTGGGAGGCAAGAATAATAGATGAAAGATGATAACAGCACGGAACTGGTCCGGATCGATTTTCTGGAAGGGATATGCAACATACGCTTCAACAGGCCGGGAAAAAAGAATGCATTAAATTCTGAAATGTATGCTGCAATCATCGGGGCGCTGAAGAGGGCCGATGATGACGATGGAATTCGTGTAATAGTGATTACCGGAACTCAGGGGTGTTTTACGAGCGGAAACGACATGGCCGATTTCCTGGCTTCTCCGCGGGCCGGAGAATCGATACCCGCATTGCTCTTTTTGACTGCGATAAGCGAAACTAGTAAACCTATTGTTGCAGCGGTGCAGGGAACAGCGGTAGGAGTCGGGGTTACCATGCTCCTCCATTGCGATCTTGTATTTGCGGGGAGAAGCGCTCTTTTGCAGATGCCTTTTGTGAACCTCGGCCTCTGTCCGGAAGCTGGATCGAGTCTGCTTTTGCCACGGATGATGGGCCACCAGCGGGCCGCCGAACTCCTCCTTCTGGGAGAACCCTTCTCTGCCGAAAAGGCCTGCGAGGTTGGTATCGTCAATTCTGTCTTTCCTGATGAAGACGTCGTTGAGATGAGCATGGCAAAGGCGAGGCAGCTCGCGAGCCGGCCGCCGGCCGCGGTTCGTCTTGCAAAGTCCCTGCTCAAGCGTGGGTACGCTGCTTCATTGCGGGAGACCATAGCTTATGAGGGAAAGCACTTCATTGACCTTCTGAAATCGCCGGAAGCGATGGACGCTTTGCAGGCTTTCATGGAACGGCGGAAACCGGATTCTTCAAAGCGATAGTACTCCATTTCATAAATACGGTTGCATTCTACCGCCGCTGCATCCGCTCCAACTTAGTTGCACTCCTTCGCCGTACGCAACGGTACGCCTCAGTCGTGCGCCTTGCTGACACGGCGCATCGACGCTCTCGATACGACACCGTATTTATGAAAAGGAGTGCTTAGTTCGGCAGGTTGTAATATTCCACGATCTTTTTTTTGTAATCAGAGATGTCTCTTTCAAGAGACTGTAATTGCCCGACCCGCTTTTTTATCTTATCGATATGTGAGTTCAGCAGTTCTATAAGGCGCGGCATTATTTTTTCGGGGAGTTGTTCCCTGTTATAGATGTCGGCCAGCTCTTTGATCTCCTGGAGCGAGAGTCCGAGGGCCTTGACCTTGAGGACCATCTTGAACCGCTTGATATCGTCTTTCTCATAGAGCCTGATGCCTCCTTCCGTCCTTCTCGGCGGTTCGACCAATCCCATCTGCTCATAAAGACGGATAGTCCTTGTAGTAATATGCAGCATCTTGGCCAGATCGCTGATCTGGAGGCAGTCATCACAATTTAGTCTCATAGTTCACCTTTACGTTAATTATAACTTGATTAAATAAAATTTGCAAAAGTATCATAACAGGAATTCGGAAAATATTAACATAAACGGCTTGCAGGATTCCGGAAACCTGTCATTTTGGAGCAGTATACTTCTACTTGACATTTACGTTAAGTAGAAGTATACTTTATTACAATACTACTTTTTAGGCGGGGTGTCAACATGGAAAGTACGCGCGAAATATATTGGAATGTGGGTCATGGAGTTGTTTTGCCCATGTATTTCTTCGCCCTTGTCGCTATTGCTGTCTGCATCTACGGTTTTTACAGGCGGGTCCCCGCTTATCTGCAGGGAAGGAAGCTGGACCGCCTCGACAGCCTTCCGAAACGCATTCTCCTCCTGATCAGGAATATGTTGGCCCAGGCTAAGGTATTGCGCGTCATAGGTCCCGGGATTTTTCATGCACTTTTTTTCTGGGGCTTCGGCCTGCTCTTCATCGGCACCCTCCTGGTCATGGCCCAGGCCGACTTCACTCAACTCCTGTTAGGCATCGTTTTCCTCAAGGGAAACTTTTATAAACTATTTAAGCTGGTGCTCAATTTTGCAGGTTTAGCGGCACTTATAATGCTCGGCGGCCTCATGGTCCGACGTTTTTTCATCAAACCCAGGGGATTGGAAACAATCCGCGATGATTATCTTGCCCATTCGCTCCTCTTTGCTATCCTGGTTACAGGATTTTTCATCGAAGGGGTCAGGATGGCAGCTACCGAAATCACGGCAAATCCCCACCTCGCCCTTTTTTCTCCAGGCGGCATGATAGTGGGACAACTCTTTGCCGGGATGCCTGATCCCGAGCTGCATTCGATCCACAAAATTCTCTGGTGGGTCCACTTTTTTCTTGCGATGACTTTCATAGCAGTAATTCCTTTCACGAAACTGCGCCATATTTTCACCACCCCGGTCAACTACCTATTCACCGACATGAGACCAAAGGGGAGCATCGAAACCATCAACATGGAAGACGAGAGCGCCGTGCAATTCGGCGCGGCACATGTCACTGACCTTGCCTGGAAGGACATATTCGACGCCGATGCCTGCACTTCCTGCAAACGCTGCCAGGACCGCTGTCCGGCCTATGCCACAGATAAGCCCCTGTCGCCGATGAAAGTGGTAAAACAAATCGGTGAGATTGCATTCGATAAGCCCTCAGCAGGCTTGATAGAAACTGTCGGCGCAGATGAGCTCTGGGCCTGCACCACCTGCCGGGCCTGCCAGGAGATCTGCCCGGCAAACATCGAGCACGTAAATAAGATCATCGAAATGCGAAGGAATCTTTCTCTTATGGAGAGCGCCTTCCCCGGCGAGGAGGTCCGTACTGCAGTGAACAATACCGAAGTGAACGGCAATCCCTTCGGCCTCGCCTTCGCGTCACGCGGGGAATGGGCCGAAGGCCTCGATCTGAAGATCATGGAGAAGGACAGCGATGTGGACATACTCTATTTCGTGGGCTGCTACGCTTCTTTTGACAAGCGGAACCGGGAGATAGCCCGGAGTTTCGTGAAGATCTGCAATGCTGCAGGTATCAGACTCGGTATCCTGGGCAAAGAGGAGAAGTGCTGCGGCGAGCCGGTAAGGAAACTGGGGAACGAATATATATACCAGATGGAGGCCGCTGAAAATATCGAAGCTATCAGGAGGTACGGCGTCACGAAGATCGTCACAACCTGCCCGCACTGCTTCAATACCCTGGGACGGGATTACAAGGACCTCGGACTCGAAATAGATGTCGAGCACTACAGCACCTTCATCAAGCGTCTGATAGACGAGAAAAGGCTGGAAGTGACGCCCGAAGAGTTCGACTTCACCTACCACGACTCGTGTTACCTTGGACGTTACAAGGATATCTTTGCCGAGCCGCGCGCAGTCCTGATGAAAGCGGGAGGACGGATCGTGGAAATGAAAAAATCCGGTTATGAAAGTTTTTGCTGCGGCGCGGGTGGCGGCAGGATTCTGGCTGAAGAGAAGCTCGGATCGAGGATCAACGTCGAACGTGTAAAAATGGCCGAGGCGACCGGCGCTCCGCTCCTCGTCTCGAACTGCCCTTTCTGCCTCACGATGTTTGAGGACGGGATCAAGACCGGTGACTGCGAGGGCATACTGAAGGTTGTGGATCTTGCAGAGATCGTTGCTAAACGGATAAACTCTTAAGGATATGAAACCTCAAAGAAACCACAGAGGTCACAGAGGAATCCTTATGTATAAAAAGCGCAATAAAGTCTTTCAGGTTGTCTCTGTGTTCTCTGTGGTTAATTTTTGACAATTTGAAGGAGGTTGTATGAAAGTTCTTGTTTGCATCAAGCAGGTCCCGGATATGGAGTCCAGGTTCAAGGTGAACGGCACCGGGCTCTGGTATGACGAGACTGACCTCGCTTTCCGTATGAACGAGTACGATGAATATGCAGTGGAACAGGCTGTGCAACTGAAGGAGCAGCTCGGAGGCCAGCCGGATATCACGGTCCTCTCAATCGGTCCCGGACGCGTCGTTGAAGCGATCAAGAAAGCGCTTGCGATGGGGTGCGATCGCGGAGTGCACGTTCAGGATAATGATTACTTTCAGAAAGACCCCCTGCAGATCGCATCGATCATCGCCGGTTATGCGAAGAGCAATAATTTCGGCCTTATCTTCACAGGTCTTCAGTCTCAGGACCGCGGTTCGGCCCAGGTGGGCGTGACTGTCGCGGAGTTTCTCGGGTACTCATGTGTAACTACGCTGGTCGGTTTCGCTTTCAGTGAAGGAATAATCACCGCCAGGCGCGAACTTGAAGGCGGCCAGAAATCGGTGATCAAAATGCGTCTTCCCGCGGTGGTCACTTGTCAGCTCGGCCTCAATACACCGCGGTATCCCACTCTCCCTAATATCATGAAGGCTAAAAAGAAGGAGATCATCTCTTACCCCGTCTCTGATTACCTTAAAGAAGAGGCGGCATCCGCCACCGAAAGGTTCTATCTTCCGGAGAAGAAGGGACACGGGCTGCTGCTGGAAGGGGACGTGAATGAGATGGCTGACCGGCTTATCGGCATTCTGAAAGAAAAAACAACTGTTATAAGATGAGAAGAATTGAAACACAACACTTAACCACAGAGGACACAGAGAAATACTCTGAGCCCTCCGAAAGACTTTAGATAGCTTTTTTATATAAAAGAAGTTTTCTGCGTTATCTGTGGTTACTCTGTGTCTCTGTGGTTAATTTTTGACAATACGTTAATTTAAATAGGAGGCTGAAATGAAAGCGTTGCTTGTGTCTGAATACAGGGAAGGGAAGCTGCTCGATTCCAGCTATGAACTGCAGGAGTTTGCTGACCGGCTCGGTGCGGAAAAAGTTATGGTTATCGTGGGAAACGACGGGGCCGTTCCTCAATTCGAAGGCAAAGTGTATCTGGCGGATGCCGCGAAATACGGAGAATACAATCCGGATATACATAAGCTGATAGTCGTGGAGGCTGCGCGGCGTGAAGACCCCGACGTAATCGTCTTCCTCCACTCCTCTTACGGCTGGGACCTTGCTCCTCATGTTGCCGCCGCTTTAAAGTCGGCCCAGGTATCAGAGGTGGTCGCAATTGCAGATGGCAAATATGAAGTGGCGTGCTGCAACGGTAAAATGCGCAGAACAGTGGCGACGCGTACTGCAAAGACGGTAATAACGATCCAGGCCGGCGCATTCAGTCCTGCCGGAAGCCCTCACGGATCACCCACTGTGGAAAGAATTGACCCGGCTGGATCAGTTTCGTCGCTTGAGTTCATAGGCTATGAAGCAGCTGAAGAAAAAGGCGTCGACCTGACCAAGGCGGAAGTGATAGTGAGCGCGGGGAGGGGGGTAGGCAAGAAAGACAATGTTGCGACCATTGCGGCCCTGGCAGCCGCACTCGGGGGAGAACTGGGGGCGAGCAGGCCGGTTGTCGATTCGGGCTGGATCGAACACAGTCATCAGGTCGGCACTACCGGGCAGACTGTTTCTCCAAAGCTTTACATCGCATGCGGAATCTCGGGCGCTATCCAGCATCTTGCAGGCATGAAGAAATCTGAGTTTGTCGTTGCGATCAACAAGGACAAAGACGCGCCTATCCGCGACGTGGCCGATGTCCTGGTGGTGGCCGATGTCATGCAGTTCGTTCCCGCTCTTATTTCGAAACTGCAGAAATAAAGAATGGGCGCCGTCAGCGATGTGTTGGGAAGTGGGCTACCCACTATCCAACCTCAGTTCACCATCAAACCACAGAGGTCACAGAGAAAATTAGTGATTTAAAAAGATAAAACATCAGATCAGCCCTTGATCTCTGTGCACTCTTTTGTGTAAGTTCGGTTTTGTCTCTTTTTCTCCAAGGCCTTGAGATCAAAGAGAAAAACTCTGTGTTCTCTGTGGTTTCGCTTTTTAAAGTGGTGGATTCTGGCCAACTGAAGTGCTTGGTTACAAATTTGCTGCGGTCTCATGTTAGAATAAATGCAGACCTTATTATGCGCCTGTAGCTCAGTGGATTAGAGCATCGGCCTCCGAAGCCGAGGGTCAGAGGTTCGAATCCTCCCAGGCGCGTAAAAAACAAGTAAGAAGTAAGAAGTAAAGACCTGACGGACACTGTACGGGAAAGTCCTGTTCCCACCGGTGAAGGTTTCAACAGAAAATGCTCGTAACGAAGATGCTTCATCCGCTGGTTAATTCACCGACAAGTCCGTAGTTTCGGGAAGGCGCAACTTGCTCAACAATGCGACCGGAAATGAACGCCATCGAAAGCCATTCCGACGACATCTTCACCAAGTACCTCGCAGTGCGGACATTTCGCCAGAGGTGTTGAGTTACGAAAAAATATATCAAAAGTGATTTGCTATGTACGGACCGTACTCCTCATATAGTCGCAACGGACTTCTCAGGTGCGGACGTCAGGTGCTAAGTGAAATTTCAGATGATGTTATATGCATCTCAAGTGAGGAATTAATGTCGGAAACATTCGTCCGAAAGTGTTGAATATAAGTGGGAGGAAAGATGAAGAAACAAGGGTACTTTTGTGAAAAGCGCTGAATGTCAGAACTCGCGACCGTCTCCTTCTATGACGCGTATCGGCAAGTATGTGTGAAAATGCATATCGCTCTGAAGGCCTGCTATCTTCGAATCAAAGCTGATGACAATATTCTTACGGAGATTCCAGTTCAAACCTGTAGCCGACGCCGTAGACCGAATGTATTAGCTTCTCTTCAGGGTCAACGGCCTCGATCTTCCTCCGCAATTTTTTGATGTGGCTGTCTATCGTGCGGTCACTAACGTTGCGCTGATCCGGATAGATTTTGTCCATTAGTTGCTGACGGCCATAGATGCATCCTGGATTGGCGGCCAGGAATTGCAGCAGTTTGAACTCTACCGCAGTAAGATCCAGAGCATGGCCGTGCAGCGCAGCCTGGTAGCGGTGCTCGTCGAGCACAAGCCCCTGGAACTGAAACGTCTGTCCGTCAGAGGTCCGGCGCAAAACAGCCTTGACCCGTGCGACCACCTCACGGGGACTGAACGGTTTGCAGATGTAGTCATCCGCCCCAAGTTCAAGTCCCAGAATGCGGTCTATTTCTTCTATCCGGGCTGTTACCATAATAATCGGGACACGGGAGAATGAACGGATTCCCTTACAAACTTCTATTCCATTTAGTCCGGGCAACATCAGGTCAAGGAGGATCAAATCAGGCTTATGTTCCTGAACCCAAGGGATAACCTTAGTGCCATCAGCAAGACAAGACGGCGCAAACCCGGACGCTTTCAGGTAATCGGTCAGCAGATTGGCCAGTTTAGGCTCGTCTTCAACTATAAGGATATTGATGCTCACAGGCATTCACCTGTAATGGGGAGAGTGACCCTTATCAGCACTCCTCCCAACGGCGCCGGAAGGGCAGAGATAGTTCCGGAATGAGCATCAACAATATTCCTGCAGATTGCCAGGCCGAGCCCTGCACCGCCTGATTGGCGATTTCGGGATGCTTCTACTCGATAGAGACGGTCAAAGAGTTTATCCAGTTCGTTTTCCGGGACTCCCGGCAAGGTGTCCTCGAATTCAATTATAGCTTTACTGTTGCGGCACGTCAGGCGGACGGCAATGTTTCCTCCAGCATCGGTGTACTTTAATGAATTGTCGAGCAGATTGACAAAGAGTTGGCGCAGCCGCTCCGGGTCGCCAAATACTGTAATCTCCTCTTCTCCTGATATTTCCGAAATGAACGTGATGCCCTTGCGTGCAAATTCCTCAAGGGAAGGTTCAATGGAATTCCTGAGTACCTCGGCCAGATCAACGTCCTCCTTGCGGTAGGTCAGTGCGCCGACATCAGAGAGTGCAAGTTGATAAAGATCGTCAACCAGGCGATGCAGCCTAAGCGCTTCTTCATGTAGGGAGAGAATGGCCTCAGGGGTGGTATTGCGGACCCCTTCCATGAGGGCCTCGATTTCACCTAGCAACACGGATAAAGGAGTCCGCAGCTCATGAGAAATGTCGGCAACCCATTGTCGGCGCGCCTTCTCATTTTTTTCAAGAGTAAGCGCCATGGTATTGAAATCGCGTGCAAGTTGTCCCAGTTCGTCAGCTGAGGAGATAGAAACCCGAACAGTGTATTTTCCTGAAGCAAGCTCAAGGGTTGCTGCAGCTATAGACTTGATCGGACGGACAAGACGGTTCGCCAAGGGGATAGAAAATATCACAACTATCAGCACCATCCCTGATGCTGCCAGAGCCAGAGACAATTTTTGCCGTTTCAAAAACTCAAACTGGGGTAGATTCAGGAAGTGCTTTGGCGACAGCAGCCCTATGTAGCCAACAGTCGAGCCCTTGTGGACAAGAGGTCTGAATTTCACGTCCTCTGCTTCCGCCGGGTTGCCAATGAGCGGTTTCCTGTTTGCATCTAAAAGGATGAAGTGTGACATTGGTTTGTGTGGACCACCCGGTGGGGGAGGAAACGGAGGTTTGTGCAGACCATCCCATGGCGGAGGAGGGGGTGGAGCAAACGATTTCTCATCGAATTCTTTTAAACGCCTGGATGCAAAATTATGATCAGGCTTTTCCATCAGGCTCATGATCCATTGATCAGGATCGTTTATCAGAAAATCCCAGCTTTCATGTTCAGCGTATGCCTGTTCAAGCTTTGCAGTCATCTTCTCCAGCCTGTCCTGTTCCATTGCAGCGAGATACTCCATGAACCCCCTGTTAATGCTCCACTGCATTATCAGGAACATGCACAGGAGCGCCATACATGTGGCGATAAGAATAGAGAGAAACATCCGATAAGCTATGCTGATTTTCATTATCTTTCTTTCCCTGTTTTATCAGGATTCTCAGGATTATTTTATATCGTATGCCTGGCAATATGCACTATTATTTCAGCCCTCGCTCAAATTTCCTTATTTCTTCCATATTCGTGCCACATTCGCCTGATATTCTAATCCCATAAATGATGATGCTGCACGAAAGACCGGGAGCGCCTTGAGGAAAATTATGAAGAAAAATATCTTTTTAACAGGGGGGCCTTCGTCAGGAAAAACTGCTGTCATAAAGCAAGTAATAGCAAAACTGAAGGTACCCGCAAACGGCTTTTACACCGAAGAAGAGAGAGCTGGATACGGGAGGGCCGGATTCGTAATAAGAACCCTTGACGGCAGGATAGGATACCTTGCACATAGAGATATAATATCTGCTTGCCATATAAGAAAATACGGCGTGAGCATTCGAAATATCGAGACTATCGCTGCGCCGTCTCTTGCCCCCGTCACGGACAATGTCATTATTCTCGACGGGATCACAAAGATGGAATGTTTTTCCGAGGTCTTCAAACGTGCTGTGATCAAAGCCCTTAATTCATCAAATATTGTTGTAGGAACAATCGCCTCCGGAGGAGACGATTTTATTATGGAGGTAAGGAGCAGGGAGGACCTCGAAATTCATGAGGTAACCAGGAATAACAGGAAGTTGCTTGCCGATTTTATTCTAAACAGGATTGCGGACCTCATCAGGCATTCGGGGAAAGATTTTCCCTCGACGGATAAGCAGTTGGAAAATTCTGCCGTATAAACATCAGGTAAAAGATAAATGGTCAAGGGGAGATGGTCAGGGACAGAACATAAAATTCAGGGGAAAATCTTTTTTATTATAATTCCTTATCCCTTTAACCTCTGACTCTTTACCCTTTGCCACGCTTTTCTGGTATAAGACTTGCTACACAAGGTTCGGCGTCATAGTTGTCCCCGAAGGAGGTGAACAATATGACAATACAGTCAATCAGCAATAGTTATTATCAGACTCAGAACTCCGTGATGTCAGCTTTTCAGACTTTCACGACAGATGCAAACTCGCTTCAAACTGCTTTGAGTTCAGGGAATCAGGATCAGGTTACGCTATCAGAAAGTGCCTTGTCCACAGCATTGACCCAGCTTACGAGCGACTTGTCCAGTAGTACTCAAGGACAGTCGTCTGCAAGCAGCAGCGGTCAGACCCAGAACCCGATGCAAACATTGCAAAGTGACTTGCAGACACTTCAGAGTGCATTGACTTCAACAAGTAGCAGCTCGAGTACTTCTTCATCAGACTCGACCTTGTCTACAGCCTTGAACAATGTCCTGAGTGACTTATCCTCGATGCAAAGTCAGGGCCATCACCACCACCATCATAGTTCAGATGGAGATAGCTCGGACAATAGCAGTTCAGGTGGCGGTCAGACCACGAACCCGATGCAGACACTGCAAAGTGACCTGCAGACACTTCAGAGTGCATTGACTTCAGCTAGTAGCAGCTCGAGTACTTCTTCTTCAGGCTCGACTCTGTCTACAGCTGAGACCAATGTCCTGAATGACCTTACGGCAATGAACAGCCAGGGTCCTTCTTTCAGTGGTCAGACCACGAACCCAATGCAGACACTGCAAAGTGACCTGGAGACACTTCAGAGTGCATTGACCTCGGCAAGTAGCAGTTCGAGTACTTCTTCCTCAGGCTCGACCCTGTCTACAGCTGAGACCAATGTCCTGAATGATCTCTCGGCAATGAACAGCCAGGGTCAGAATGCATCGAGTTCAAATAGTACGAGCACCAGCCAGGGTACTTCTTCCTCAAACTCAACCTTGGCTACGGAGCTGAGCCAACTCCTTGCTATGCTTACGCAGGGACAGTCGGCTAGCGCCAGCAGTTACGCTGTTAACGCTTTTGCGTAAGATAGCAAAGTTTTGACAAAGGATGCGGAAGGGTTTAGTTTGCCCTTCCGCATCTACCTATATAAAGGCAGTTTTCTGGAAGATAAAAAAATGGCAATAGAAAAAAAATGATATGTAGGATATACCATGGCTGTTTAAAGGCTACCGGAACATAACTTGCTCTTCAACAATAATATAAAAGAAGGAGGTACACAATTATGTCACCGACAATAGGAAACTTTCCAAACTATAATCACGAGCAAGCCAGGATAGATCCAGCCATAGAAAAATCCAAGGCACCGGTCGCTCAACCGGAATTATCACCTGTAGAGGATAAGGTCACCGTATCATCAGGAGATGATACCTCACAGCAGAACCCCACTTTACTGTCTGCGACACTGGGCCGGATATTAAGCGGCATCTCCTCCCTTTCCAGCCAAGACTTGGGACAAATACACCAGCTTGATCCGGAAAAGGTAGGGTCGCTTCTGGCGGATTTATAGGTTAATCAGATGCACTATGACATGCCGCAAGTGAGGGGTGAGCAGTTCTGGTTGTACACCGCATAGAATTGCGTGAGTTCAAAAGTGTTGACTTTAAGTAGCATTGGAGAGTCCAGATTTTGATAGTTTTTTTCCGCAATAAACATATTCAGAAAATTGAAACTGTCGCGGATTTCAGGAAGCAACGGAAAATATTCAGAGAGGCAAAAAATATGTGGTGTAGGCGTGAAAACTCACACTCGGTCTGACATTGACCGATAGCTCACGTCTCAATTTTTACAATTTATTACTTTTAACTTCTCACTTCTTACTTGTCTTATACATTATCCAGTATATGGCCCATTTTTTTCTTTTTGGTCTGCAGGTAAATTATATTTTTATCGTGCGGCTGGACTTCAGCGGGTACCCGTTCGACGATCTTAATCCCATAGCCCTCGAGTCCGACAATCTTTTTTGGGTTGTTCGTTATCAGCCGCATCTTCCTGATCCCGAGGTCTACCAGTATCTGTGCGCCAACGCCATAGTCTCTCAGGTCAGCTTTGAACCCGAGTTTAAGGTTGGCCTCGACCGTATCAAGGCCCTTGTCCTGAAGTTCGTAAGCAAGGAGCTTGTTTGCAAGTCCGATTCCCCTGCCTTCCTGCCTCATGTAAAGAATAACCCCTTTGCCCTCTTTCTTAATAATTTCCATCGCTTTTTGCAACTGGTCGCCGCAATCACACCGCTTTGACCCGAACACATCGCCGGTAAGACACTCGGAATGCACTCTCACCAGCACCTGGTCCTCAGGTGTGAACTCCCCCTTGACCAGCGCGATATTAATATTGCTGTCAACGTCACTAGCATAGGCAATAGCTGTGAAATCCCCGCCGTGCTTCGTAGGCATCTGGACGGTAGCTATCCTTCTAACGAAACGCTCGGCACGCATCCGATACTGTATAAGATCTTTAACCGTTATCAACTTTAACTTATGCTGTTTTGCGAATTCCATCAGCTGCGGCATTCTGGCCATGCTTCCGTCATCGTTCATAATCTCGCAGATAACGCCTGAGGGGTTAAGGCCGGCCAGTTTTGCCAGGTCAACAGACCCTTCGGTTTGTCCTGCCCGCTGCAAAACGCCCCCTGGTTTCGCCCTCAGTGGAAAGACATGGCCCGGCTTTGCAATGTCTTCCGGCCTGGTCTTGGGATCAATAGCAACCAGGATTGTGACAGCACGGTCGTGGGCGGATATCCCGGTACTAACACCTTTTTTGGCCTCTATTGATACGGTAAACGCCGTGCCGAAGGAAGAAGTATTGTTTTCGGTCATCATGCGAAGTTTAAGATCTTCTACTCTTTGCGGGGTAAGTGAGAGGCAAATAAGTCCTCTGCCGAATTTTGCCATAAAATTAATAGCTTCGGGAGTGACCTTTTCAGCCGCCATACAAAGGTCTCCCTCGTTTTCGCGGTCCTCATCATCCACAAGTATGACCATCCTGCCTTTTCTTATATCCTCAAGGGCTTCTTCTATAGTGTTGATCTTAGTTTTATCCACTGACAGGCCTCCATAATATCCGGAATATATTGGGGAAAGGGATATTCAATTATAACAGAAAGAGAAACCGCCTTTCCATGTCCCCCCGGACAAAAAACCGGGCGTTTTGATATAATGACCCTTATGGAGAAGCTGGCATTGACCCCTGAAAAGTTTTTCAGCATACTTGATTCCATACTTTCCACTCTTGATATCGATACACTGCTGACCACTGTCATAAGGGAAATACAGACAATTATCGGCGCCGACCGCTGCACTCTGTATCTGATCAACGCTGATGCCCATGAATTGTATTCCAAAGTCCTGCAGGCAGACGACCTTGTCGAAATACGGGTCCCTATCACCAAAACCAGTCTTGCAGGTTTCGCCGCTACTACCGGCAGGAGCATCAACATTCAAGACGCCTACGATGATTCCGAACTTAAAGGGATCGATCCCGGACTGTCATTCGACAAGACATGGGACAAGAAAAGCGGTTACAGGACAATGAGCGTGCTTGTCGTGCCCATTCCCATAAAATCAGTGCACAATGTCGGTATTTTCCAGGCCCTGAACAAACCCGGAGGGTTTGGCGACCATGATGTTGAGGTTGTGAGCCAGCTTGCCTATTTGCTCGGTATTGCCGTGAACAATGCGCTCCTTTACCAGACCATCGAGGATGAGAGGCGGCTTAGGGAGTATATTATTGACGACATTGAAGAAGGCATCTGCATACTGGACACAAAAAAACGGATTATTTCGGCCAGCAAATTCCTGGAAGTAATGAGCGGTATGAGGCACACTGCTGCTACTATGCAGGGCGGGTATTTTTTTGATCTCTTCCCCAGTTTTTCGGGCACTGAACTGGAAGAAAAGATGAGCGAAGTGTTCAGAGACGGCTTCAAAAAAATAGCGCAGCTTGAGGTGCTTCAGATAAAGATCATTCCTTATCTGAGTGATAAAGGCGTGATAACAAAATTAATACTCATATTTACGAGAATATAATGGCTGAACCTACCAGGATGCCGGACATAAGGAAACCCCAGGATATTAAAAAAGTCCCGAGGAAGAGCTTCGAGGAACTGCTTATCGAAAAAGGGCTTATTACAAAAGAGCAGCTGCAGGAATTCCTGGTAATAGTCACAAAGGAGCGCAAGGGACTTGATCAGATACTCCTTGACGGCGGTTTTGCCGAGGAGAAAATAGCCGCTGTTATGGCTGAGTCGCTGGGCTATGAGTTTGTCGACGTTACCACGTTTCCCTTGCAGTCCGACCTTCTTAAACACGTCAAACCTGCTTATGCGAAGAATTACAAGGTGCTGCCCATCAAGTACGTAAACTCTGAACTGACAGTCGCTATGGTAGAGCCGCGTGACCTTATGGCCCTTGATGAAGTGGCGCGATTCTATAAGGATGCCCGTTATGTCCTGAAGAGCGTAAAGGTTGTTGTTACTACATCGAAAAAGCTGTTCACAGCCATAGAGAAGTTCTACGGTCTGTCAAAAGAAAAGGGGAAAGACAAAGATTCCCTGGGATTCGGGAGCCTGCTCGATACCGTCGCTGAAACGATGCGCGCTGATGTTGAGGTTGCAGAAGTAGCCAAGGAAGAGGCAAAAGAAGACAGCGCGCCTGTTGTCATGCTGGCCAACAGGATCGTGGAAGAAGGATATAACAAGAGGGCGAGCGATATCCATCTGGAGCCCTCCCTTTATAACCTGCGCATCCGCTACCGCATTGACGGAGAGTTGACAGAGGTGATGAGAGTGCCGAAATACGTGCAGGATGCGCTTATCGCCCGCTACAAAATAATGTCTGATTTGAGGATTGACGAACGCAGGGTGCCTCAGGACGGAAGGATCGATTTCTCGAAACACAATCCAAGCGTTGAAATAGACCTCCGTGTATCCACGGTGCCGACTACCCACGGCGAGGACATAGTAATGAGGATACTGGACAAGACAAGCTCGCTGCTCACTATAGAAATGCTGGGGTTTAACGACCACTGCATGAAGCTTTATAAAGAGGCTATCCAGGCCCCTTATGGGATACTGCTTCATGTAGGCCCGACCGGAAGCGGAAAATCAACGGCGCTCTTTGCCGCGCTGAAGACACTCGATACGCCTGATGTAAAAATAGTGACCGCTGAAGACCCTGTTGAATATACTCTTGGGGGACAAGTCATTCAGAGCAATGTCAATCCTGCGGCAGGATACACGTTTGCGAAAGCTATAAGGGCTTTTATGCGCCATGACCCGGACATCATCCTCATCGGTGAAATCAGGGACCTCGAAACTGCAAAGACCGCTGTTGAGGCATCACTGACAGGCCACATGGTCTTCTCCACTCTGCATACTAATGATGCGGTAGGAACCATAACCAGACTGATTGAAATGGGCATTGAGTCCTATCTGATTGCCGATTCCATTGTTCTTGTCTGCGCGCAGCGGCTTGGCCGGAAGATCTGCCCAAAGTGCAAAGAGGCCTACAAGAGCACAGAGGCTGAGGAAGAACTGTCCAAGGGAGATGTGAAAGCAGGCACGACGCTATACAGGGGAAAGGGATGCGATGCCTGCGACGGTTCGGGTGAAAAAGGGCGCACAGGAATATATGAAATCCTTTTGGTAAACAGGGAATTCAGAAATCTTCTTATCAAAGGCGCCGGTACTGAAGAGTTGAGGAGGGTGGCTCTCGAAACTGGTATGATGACGCTCAGGCAGGATGCCATTGATAAGGCATTGAAAGGCATGATCAGTCTTGAACAAGTCCTCGAAAATACTGTAGCAGATATATAACCCTTTATCTTTTTCCCCCGGCTTGTGAGGGGATCACGGGCAGAAGGCAGGTTGACCTCAACCTTAACCTTAACCTGCTTTGTGTTGTGGTCCCACGCTGTCAGCTCAAAAACAGTAAGTATGCTATAATTTTTCAAAAAAGAGGTGATTATGAAAATCGATGTTCTCGGTTGTTCAGGGGCTGAGTTTCCGGGGCATAATCCGGCCGGATTCCTGCTGGACGGCAAAATACTTTTCGATGCAGGGACCTTGACCAATGTGCTGGACAGGAAGGCGCAATCAAAGATCACTGATATTTTCATCACCCATGCGCACCTCGATCACATCAGGGACATATCTTTTCTTGCAGATAATATTATAGTGGAGAAGAGAAAGCAGAGGGTGAACATTATAAGCATTCCCAGTGTTATAAGAAATATTAGAGAGCACCTTCTCAATAACTCATTGTGGCCTGATTTTTCCATGATCCCTGATTATGAGAATGCTGTTTTGCGTTACGTCACCGTAAGGGAGGGAAGGCCGTTGAATGTAAACGGCTGCAGAATAAGTGCTTACAAAGTGAATCATTCAGTCCCGGCAGTTGGATACCTTGTGGAAGACAGAAACAACAGGCGGTTTTTTTATACCGGAGATACCGGGCCCGCTGACGCGACATGGAAAAAAATAGGGGACAGGAAACTCGACTGTCTGATAATCGAAGTCTCATTTCCCAACAGGATGAGCGAGATGGCTGCGATTACCGGGCATCTTACCCCCAGGCTGCTCAAAGAGGAGATTTGCAAGATAAAACAGATGCCGGACAGGATCTATATAACACATCTAAAAGCCCAGCACCTAAAGACCATCAAGGCCGAAATTGCGAAGCTAAGCATGAAGAACCTCAAACTCCTGAAAGATGGAGACGTAATCTCTGTATAAAGCAGTTCCACGCAAAGACGCCAAGACGCAAAGAAAGACAAAATAAACAAGAAAAAAAGCAACGACAAATCTTTGGGAAAAAGGATGTTATCTTTTCTTAGCGAACTTTGCGGCTTTGCGCGAGATACTTTTTTAGACGAACCCGGATTGTTTCAGTGCTGAAAGAAGTGAGGAGCCGCTGTCCGGCCTGATGAACTTCTCGACATATTTTGCAAGGATGTCGGGCTCCAGATTGACCGTATTACCTGCTGCTTTAAATCCCAGTGTCGTCAACTTTGCTGTATGGGGTATAATCACCACGCCGAAGGAATCCTTAAATACATCAACGACAGTCAGGCTTATGCCGTCCACCGCAACCGAGCCTTTTGGGACCAGATATTTTAAGATCTCCGCCGGAGCTTCTATTTCTATTTGCACCGCATTCCCCGAGATTTTTTTTGAGCGTATTTTGCCTGTGCCGTCGACATGGCCGGTAACGAAGTGCCCGCCCATTTTCGAGTCCGGCTTTAACGACGGCTCCAGGTTTACACGTTCACCCTTTTTCAGACTTTCCATGTTCGTGCTCTTTAACGTCTCATAGGAAACATCAAAGAAAAGAATGTTTTTATCGATGGAGGTGACTGTAAGGCATATGCCGTTGATAGAAATACTATCGCCGATTGCGGTATCAGTAACGATTTCGCCGGCCTTGACCGAAAGTATTGCGCTGCCGGCCCTTTTTTCAAGGGCAGCAATCTCACCTAATTCTATGATCAATCCGGTAAACATATCTCAATAAGGGCTATAGGCAATAGGCGATGGGCAATAGGAAAGTCAAAAGATAAAAAGAAAGGCTACTAACGTCGTTTTCGTTTTGCCTATAGCCCATAGCCTATTGCCTATTGCCGGTCTTCATTTTACTAAATGACCCATTCTGCCGAGCCTTGGGAAGTTTTTTGTGCTGTCCCATGACCAGTAGATAATCATTGCTTTGCCTCTTACCAGCTTGAGATCAACATAGCCCCAGTACCTGCTGTCGTAGCTCTGGTCCCTGTTGTCACCCATAACGAAAAGCTTGCCCGCCGGCACAAGATAGGGGCCGAAATTGTCTCTCGGTTCCATACTGTTTATGGAACTGTCCGTATGCTGTATGTATGGTTCGCTCAGAGGTTTCCCGTTCACAAAAAGCACTTTGTTTCTTTCCTCGACGATATCGCCTCCGACGCCGATGACCCGTTTGATGAAGTCCTTGGTTAAATCTTCCGGGTATTTAAAGACGATAATATCACCTCTCCCGGGTTGTTCAATAACCAGAATTTTCTTATCGCCGAAAGGAATCGGAGTACCGTATATGAATTTGTTTACAAGGATATGGTCACCTATGAGCAGCGTAGGGATCATGGACCCCGAAGGTATTTTGAAGGCCTGCACTATATATGTCCTTATAATAAGCGCAAAGATCAGCGCGGTGCCGATGGCTTTTGCGTATTCCCAAACCTTACTCTGTGTCTTGACCAAGATAATTACCTCCCATAGAAAACGTCAGTATCGAGCAAAGGCGCAAAGCACGCCAAGAAAATCTCAACTCATCGATTCTTACTTTAGGCGCATCTTTCTTCGCGCTCTTTGCGGCTTTGCGCGGAAATAGGTTTTTCACATTATTCTTTGACTTTCAGGACAGTCAGGAAGGCTTCCTGGGGGATTTCGACCTTTCCGATCTGCTTCATTTTCTTTTTGCCCTCTTTCTGTTTTTCGAGCAGCTTTCTTTTTCTTGTTATGTCACCGCCATAGCATTTGGCAAGGACATTTTTTCTCATTGCCTTGACACTTTCCCGCGCAATTATCTTACCGCCGATGGCAGCCTGAATGGCGATATCAAACATCTGCCGCGGAATGACCTCTCTCAGCTTTTCCACAATTTGCCTGCCCTTATAATAAGATTTATCGCTGTGGACAATCAAGGAGAGGGCATCCACAGGCTCTCCGTTAAGCAGCACATCCAGCTTTACAAGTTTGGACAGGCGGTATCCTATGAATTCGTAATCCATGGACGCATAACCGCGCGATACAGACTTGAGGCGGTCATAAAAATCCCAGAGGATCTCATTGAGCGGTATCTCGTAGGCCACCATTATACGGTCTTTGCTGATGAAAGTGAATTCCGTCTGCGTGCCGCGTTTTTCCTGGCAGAGTTCGAGGATCTGGCCTATATATTCCTGCGGCACAAAGACCGATACTGTTACATAGGGTTCTTCTATCTTTTCAAAAGAGTCCGGAAGACTGCTGGGGTTATCAATAAAAAATTCATCACCATTTGCGCCGGTCACTTTGTAGATGACAGTAGGGGCGGTGGTTATCAGTGAAAGCTCAAATTCTCTTTCCAGTCTCTCCTTTATGATCTCCATATGCAGGAGTCCCAGAAAGCCGCACCGGAAGCCGAAACCCAGCGCCGAAGAGGTCTCCGGCTCAAAGCGGAACGACGAATCGTTCAACCGCAGTTTTTCGAGCGCGTTTTTCAACTCCTCATACTGTATATTTTCGACCGGGTAGAGGCCCGAAAATACCAAAGGCTTGATTTCTTTGTATCCCGCCAGGGGAGCTTCAGCGGGCCGGGCGGCATCGGTAATGGTATCTCCTATCTTCGTGTCACCAACCGTCTTGATGCCGGCAATAATATAACCTACATCGCCAGCCGAAAGCTGGGACACGGTCTCCATTTTAGGACGAAAAACTCCGACCTTGTCGATCTCATATTCTTTGCCCGCGGCCATCAATCTCATCTTCATGCCGGGCCGCACTGTTCCGTCGAAGACCCTGACAAGCACTATTACACCCTGATAGTTGTCAAACCATGAGTCGAAGATAAGGGCCTTTAGAGGCGCTTCATCAGAGCCTGACGGAGAAGGGAACTTCCTGACAATGGCCTCGAGTATCTCCTTTGTGCCGATGCCCTCCTTTGCGCTTGCGAGGATGGCCTCGGAGCAATCTATTCCTATTGCATTCTCTATCTGTTCCCTGACTCTCTGCGGTTCAGCGCCCGGCAGGTCTATTTTATTGATCACAGGAATAATTTCATGATTGTGTTCCAGGGCGAGATAGGTATTGGCAAGGGTTTGCGCCTCAACGCCCTGAGTGGCGTCAACAATCAACAGGCTTCCCTCGCAGGAGGCGAGGCTTCTTGATACCTCATATGAAAAATCAACATGTCCGGGGGTATCGATAAGATTGAGCACATAGTCGTTGCCGTCATCAGCCTTATAGTCGAGCCTTACTGCATGTGCCTTGATCGTAATACCCCGCTCCCGCTCAAGGTCCATTGAATCGAGCACCTGCTCCATCATATCTCTGGAACTTACGGCTCCCGTATATTCGAGCAGCCTGTCTGCAAGAGTGGATTTTCCGTGGTCGATATGTGCAATTATAGTAAAATTACGGATATTGTTCGGCATGGCACACTATAAATAATTTTGAATTTTGAATGCTGAATTTTGAATTAATGAAAAAAGATTTTCTTCCGGAATTCAACATTCAAAATTTAACATTCAAGATTGCTTTAAGACGAGGTGAGCAGCGCCGATAAGTCCGGCATCATCTCCCAGCGTGGAAGCAATAATCTGCACCTTACCGTAAAGTTCTTTTAAAGCCCTTTTTGAAGCCTCCTTTATCGCGGATTCTATGTAAATATTCCAGGCGCCCATGAGACCGCCGGTAAGAATAATGGCATCCGGGCTCATGATGTTAATGATGTTGGCAATGCCGATGCCGAGGCCTTTGCCGGCCTCCCGCAAAACATTCCTTGCAAGGGGGTCGCCTTCAAGCGCGGCATTATAAATATCTTTGGCCTTAACTTTGTAAAAATTACCGTTATTGAAATCTTTGAGAATACTGCTGCTCCCTTTTTCAAGCTCGGCAATGGTATTGGAGATAATAGCTGTTGCCGAGGCATACAATTCAAGGCACCCCACATTGCCGCATGGGCATTGCGGGCCGTCTATATTGATGCTTATATGGCCGATTTCAGCAGCCACCGGCAGGAGCTTGTCATGAAAAACTATTCCAGTGCCGATACCTGTGCCCAGGGTGAACATAACAAAGTTTCTGACATCTTTTCCTGCCCCTGATGATTTTTCACCATAAGCGGCGGCATTGGCATCGTTTTCTATAACAACGTGTGTCTTGTAGCGTTCGGCTATTTGCGCTTTCAGGTTTACGCCGTCCAATTTCGGAATATTCGGCGACCGCATGACAACACCATTTTCACTGTCGATCAGCCCTGCGGCCGCAATGCCGATGCCGGCAACTTCCTGTGCATTGTCGGCATACACTGAATCCAGCAGCTTGAAGAGGACCTGCAAAGGGTCTTTACCTGTGGACACCTTTGATTTCGTCACCACTTTACCCTCGAAATCTACGAGGGCCGCCCGGATATTAGTGCCGCCCAAATCAACGCCTATGACATATTTATTATTTCCCATCGTCCTCTCATGTAACAATATTTGAACTTAGGATCTGCGAATAAATAACTTGCACATTGATTCATCTCAGCTTCATGTCATCTTTGTCCGATCCTCCGTCGCAAAATCCTCAATGTAGCTCTGCTACACTTGCGGTTTTGCTTAATAGGATCAGTCAAATCTGACCCAAATCTGAGCGCCTGAATGCACAAGTTATTTATTCACAGATCCTTTACGACGCTGACACGCTGACCAGCGGAGAGGCCGGCGAGCATAAGGGTTATATCTTATGTGGAACGCTAATGTAATATCACCACGGTTATATTACCATATTAAGACAGGCAATAGGCAATAGGCTATGGGCTATAGGTAAGTCAAAAGATAAAAGTCATTTGTTTTTTGCCTATGGCCCATAGCCTATTGCCTATTGCCTATTGCCTGTGATTTTAATGATATAATCATGGATGGATCTTTACCTGATTGACGGAAACTCCTATTTCCACAGGGCTTTCCACGCCATAAAAGCGCTTGCAAACTCAAAAGGCGCTCCCACAAACGCCATTTACGGTTTTACCACCATGATACTGAAGATACTCCGGGAGAGAAAACCTGATGCGGTGGCAATAGTCTTTGATTCTCCGGTGCCTACCCAACGACACAGGCTCTATGAGCAATATAAGGCACACCGGCCCGAAACACCCGGCGAACTTATCATCCAGATTCCCCGGATCAAGGAGATCATAAAGGCCTTTAATATCCCTGTTTTCGAAATGCCGGGCTATGAGGCTGACGATGTTATCTGCACGCTTGCAAAGAAAGCCGTCCGCCTGGGCGGACAGTCCCGGGTGTTCATTGTCAGCGGTGATAAAGACATGATGCAGGCGGTTGATAGTTTCATTAAAATTTACGATCCTATGAAAGACCTGATTATTGACGAAGAATATATAACCGGGCGTTTCGAAATGCCTCCTCAAAAAATATCCGAAATTATGGCACTCACCGGGGATGCAGTTGATAATATACCGGGAGTAAAGGGCATAGGAGAGAAAACCGCGAAAGGACTCCTCCTGAAGGCGGGTGGGCTGGACAACCTGCTGAAAGATCCCGAAAAGATCGACAATGCGCGCCTGAAAAAGCTTATTATTGAAAACATCGGTGTTATACGGCTGAGCAAGGAACTTGTAACCATAGATATGGACCTCCCTGTTGAGGCACATCTGCAGGACCTTATGGTCAAAGAGCCTGATTGGCCGGCGCTTCTTCACCTGTTTACAGAATTTGAATTCAAAAGTCTTCTAAGGCTTATCCCCTCACATGGCTATGCGTCTCGCGGAGAATATTTTACTATCACCAGCCGCAAGCAGCTTCAGGAATTCCTCGGGCTTGCAACATGAAACAATGTCTGCTCTTCGGAGATAATGCGAATGATTCACAGCACGAAGTTCCCGCTGTGATCGATAACCGCATTATTTCGGAATTAGCGTTCGATCTAGAGGCCACAGGGAGAGATCCCTTTAACGATACGATTGTAGGGATAGCCCTTTGCAAGGAGAAAGGAAAATCATACTATGTTCCGGTCAGGCACACCGGACCATGCAATATTCAGGATGCCCTGTCCATTTTAAAGCCGGTAATGGAGGACCCTGCCGTAGCAAAGGTTGGGCATAATCTGAAATACGACATGCTCATGCTCAGGCAGGAAGGAATCTACGTTCATGGGATGCTCTACGATACCATGGTGGCATCCTACCTGCTGAACCCGGTCAAGCCTGATCACAGCCTGCAGGATGCGGCTGTTGAGCACCTCGCGCACAAGAAACGCAGGTTTACAGAAATCCTGGGCAAACGGTCATCGTTTGCAGAGGTCCCTGTTGAAGAGGCTGCGCAGTATGCTGCCGAAGACGCTGAACTGGCAATGGAACTGAAGGATATTCTCTTTGACAAGCTGCAAAGCGCCGGACTCGAACATATCTACTTTGAAATCGAAATGCCGCTTATCTATGTTCTTACCGATATGGAAGAGGCCGGAATCAAAATCAACAGAGAGCGCACCGAGGAATTATCGAAGGAACTCGACCGTGAACTGGAGGGGTTGCAGTCAAGGATATATATACTTGCAGGCAGCGCCTTTAACATAAACTCTCCGCGTCAGCTCGGCAAGGTGCTTTTCGAGCACCTGGGGCTGAAGCCGATGAAAAAAACTAAAACCGGCTTTTCTACGAGTATGGATGTCCTTGAGGAACTCTCAAAGAGCCACGAACTTCCGCAAGAGATCCTTAATTACCGGTCTTTTTATAAACTCAAAACAACTTATACTGATGCGTTGCCTAAGCTTATCAATGCAAGGACAGGCCGGATACACACCTCTTTTAACCAGACTGTCACTGCAACAGGAAGGCTCAGCAGCAGCGATCCCAATCTTCAGAATATTCCGGTTCGTGGTGAGTGGGGGACTAAAATCAGAGAGATTTTTATTGCTGACGAAGGTCATATACTGGTTTCCGCTGACTATTCCCAGATTGAATTGAGGGTCCTGGCCCACATGAGTGAAGACCCGGGCCTTATTGACGCCTTTAAGAACAGCATCGACATTCATGCAAGGACCGCCTCGGAGATCTTCGGGGTTCCGCTTGATGCAGTGACCTCTGACATGAGGAGGGCGGCAAAGGTTGTGAATTTCGGTATCGTGTATGGGATGAGTGCGTATGGGTTATCCGAGGCCCTCTCTATTCCCCCTAAAGAGGCAGCCGTCTATATAGAAAACTATTTTAAAAAACATCCCGGAGTAAAGCGTTCCATGGAACATACGGTACAGACCGCCAGACAGGACGGATACGTTACTACACTTCTGGGCAGAATACGACCCGTGCCTGAAATCACGAGCGCCAACGCGGCGACAAGGCAGCAGGCAGAGAGGCTCGCCATCAACACCCCCATTCAGGGCACTGCCGCCGATTTGATTAAAATAGCGATGGTGCGCGTTTCAAAGGCACTTCAGGCGAGGAATCTTTCGGCGAAAATGCTTCTGCAGATCCATGACGAGCTTCTTTTTGAAGTACCGGAAAATGAGCTCGGCGAAACCAGGGAGTTGATCGCCCTGGAAATGGAGGCCGCCCTCGATCTTTCCGTCCCCTTGAAAGTCGGGTTCGGATGGGGGAAAAACTGGGCGGAGGCCCACCACTGAAAATTACGTTTGCTTTCTTCTATTTTTCTTCTATTTTTCCCTTGACAAATAAGCATCGTCCTGTTATCGTGTATACCAGTCCTGAAATTATAAAAAATTGTTTTATTGGGAGAAAGGGGGGAGCAAGGAATGACGAAGGCGGATCTTATAGACAAAATTGCATCGGGTTCAGGTCTCTCAAAGACTGACGCTGGGAAGGCACTTGATGCAACTTTGGATTCAGTTAAATTCGCTCTCAAAAAAGGGCACAAAGTGACACTTGTCGGTTTCGGAACATTTTCAGTTTCAAAAAGGAAAGCCAGAAAGGGCCGCAACCCGAGGACAGGCGCTGAAATTAAGATAGCAGCGGCAAAGGTCCCAAAATTTACGGCAGGAAAAACCTTAAAAGACGCTTTGAAGTAAAATCACGGGCGAACGAGAAGTTGAAATTATAAATAGTTGCACCGATAGTTTCCGGTAAAATGTTAGAGATAAGAGGTGGGAAGATTAGTGTCCCGCCTCTTTTTTTATGCGCCCGTCCAAATTAACAGCAGGCAAAGGTATAGGTAAAGGTATAGCTACCGCAAGAACTAAGACAGGCTTTATCAAGCATTTTCTAAACCTATACCTTTGCCTCTACCTGCTGTTATACTTTAGGCATACATGGACAGTAAGGAAACAATACTCGCCGCAGTTGATCTTGGCACTGATACAGAGAAAGTCCTCGCTTATTCATTATGGCTGTCGCAAGCTGTTACAGATAGCAGCGGGGACATCACAATCCTCAACGTCATGGATTATGCCCTTACCCCACCCGCGTATCTCCTGCCCTATGTGGAAAAAGAAGAGGAGGCATGCAGTATGGAACTCAGGCAATGGGTTGATCGTCTGAAACAATGCGGAGCGACCGCGACTGTCAGGCTTGCGGTCGGCATGCTTGTCGAAGCATTCAGCAAAGCAATACATGATTTTCCTGTGGCCGCCGTTGTACTCGGGCATAAATCTCACGTGATACGGACCAGCAGTTCAGAGCGGCTCATAAAATCACTTAACGTTCCGATGCTGGTCGTTCGGGGCAAGAAAACAGTTAGCGCCGAATTGGGGTTAGTCGGCATAAAGAATATTTTGTGCGCTGTGGATTTTTCCGTTCATTCAAACAAGGCGCTTGAGTTTGCGCATGCGATAGCTGAGAAAAATTCATCAGGCCTGCTGGTTGCCCATATAATTTCGAGCCTTAAGCTGGAAAAGAGTTTTACCAGTCTCAGGAATTTAAGTGAAGAGGACAAAAAGAACTATCGGGACCATGCGATTCGGGAGGCTGAGCAAGCGATATCCTCCTCGGCAGCTGTATCTGTATGCGGCATGGCGGAACGCATTATTAAAATAGGTGTCCCCTATAAAGCCATCAGTGAAATTGCGGCGGAGAGGGACTCTGATATGATTGTCATCGGGGCCCAGGGAGCGTCCTCCACAAAGGGTGTCCTGCTCGGAAGCATAGCTGAAGCCCTGATCAAATCCTCACCTTGTCCTGTAATGCTTGTCCGCTGATGATACAGCCCATTCTGTTCCTTATTGGCAGCCTTTTCATGATTTTGCTCAGTGCCGAATTTTTTACCAATGGGGTTGAATCATTCGGCAGGCGGCTCTCCTTATCGCAGGCTGTTGTCGGAAGCGTTTTGGCTGCGGTCGGCACTGCCTTGCCTGAGACCATCCTACCCCTCGTCGCTATCCTGCTGCACGGCGGTGATACTGCAAGAAAGATCGGGGTCGGGGCGATCCTCGGCGCTCCTTTCATGCTTTCGACGCTTGCCTTTTTTGTTGTAGGGGCAACAGTGGTGATCGGCATGCTCAGAAAAAAAAGGAAATTCGTGCTTTATGTAGATGCAGGTTCTATCAGACGCGATCTCATTTTTTTCATCGTCATGTACAGTTCAGCCATTTTTTTGCCGTTTCTTGTCCCACACAGTCATCTCCTGCTTGCAGGATTGCTTGTAATGGGCTATGTGCTGTACGTATACTCGACATTCCAGGCCGAAAGCGCCGATGTCATCTATGCCGACCAGTTGCATTTTGAAAAGTTATTTTTCGACTTCAGGAGGGTCGCGGGTTTGCAACTGCGCTCAGCCCGGGCAGAGCCATACAAAACCACCTCTTTGACACTTATTTGCTTTCAGGTAACCGCTTCTCTTTGCGTCATGGTGGGCGGCGCGCACATATTCGTAGGCAGCCTGGAAAAACTTTCTCTCTCGTGGGGCATGAGCCCTCTGCTGTTTGCACTGCTGGTTGCGCCTATTGCCACGGAATTGCCCGAGAAATTCAATAGCGTGACATGGACGCTGAAAGGCAGAGACACGCTTGCCATGGGAAACATAACCGGTGCGATGGTTTTTCAGACAACATTTCCTGTCTCGGTAGGGCTACTGTTTACGGAATGGCATATCTCAGGACTGGCGCTTCTCTCAGCCGGACTGGCCCTGATCTCAGCCCTGATTGTCCTGGCAAATATACAGTTTGGCAGGAAGATCTCTCCTGCCGCAATGCTTTTTGGAGGCGTAATTTATATTATCTTTGCGCTGGCCGTAATATTAAAGTGAGTGTCCCCGGCTTCAAGACATGGTTATGCACCCTCGTGGCTATTTCCTTTGTGTGAATTTTTCAAATTGAAGGTCCTGTTCGAAAAATAAACGTTCTTGCAATATGATGCAGTCTCCGAGATTTAAGACCCAGAAATAATCCGGTTTTAATTTCCTGGATTTAACAAAGCAACCGACATCCTCACCGCTTTGGCATGCAACAAAAGAATAATCTTCACTGTGGTCAATAACGAGAAAACGTTCTGTTTTATCTTTGAATGATCCCATAAAACCTCCTTTTTGAAAGGAATTTTAAAGATCCTCATCTTCAGCTTAAAACAAAAATCAATATCTCATTCTTCCTAAGCATATAATACCCCAGAACACCCTGTTAGTAAAGCTTTCCTCTTGGAGAGGACAACGGCACACTCCCTTCTCCCTGCGCAAACAATGATCTTCCGAAAAATGGAGCCTTCACCCTAGTAATCAATGCTCCTGCAACCAGAAAGGAGGTGTAGTGTGCATATTATTATTCAGACAGCCATACAGTTCAGGATTGCAACAAAAAAAGAGTCCAGTCTCATAAACATGTTAAACTATTAATAGCTGCAGGTTCTTGTGCTTGGGACGCGCAATACTGAGACCGGCAAAGACTGACCGACCAAAAAGGAGGACACACCATAGCTAATCAAAGACAAGTATCGTCAGGGAGGGTTGTCGATAAGACCCGCGTAAACAACCAAATTCGGATGATTAAAGCAAAAGAGATACGGGTTGTCGCCGATGAAGGGCAAATCGGCATAATGGATATTGATTCAGCATTGAAACTCGCCGAAGAACGGGATTTCGATCTCGTGGAAATCAGCCCCCAGGCCGATCCGCCGGTATGCAAGATCATGGACTACCGGAAGTTCAAGTTCGAGCAGGGCAAGAAACTGCGGAAGACCAAAAAACAACAAACGACACTCACCCTCAAAGAAATCAGGATGCGGCCTTCGACCGATACGCATGATTATGAGTTCAAGAAGCGTAGTGTGCAAAAGTTCATCGAGCACGGGGACAAGGTCAAAGTGACAGTTCGTTTTAGAGGGCGAGAATTTAGCCGCCAGGACCTGGGGACGAGTATTCTGAACAGGTTAGCGTTGGAACTGAAGGATATCGCGCAAGTTGAATCGCAGCCGAAGATGGACGGCCGCCAGCTTATAATGATTCTCAGGGCTTCATAGGTTTTCTACGCGCATTTAGTATCGAACATAGCCGGGGGCGCTGAGAACGCTGGTCGGGAGGAAAACGGGATAGGGTAATGACCAATAATGACATATTGAAAAAACTTAGAATCGCTCTGGAACTTAAAGATACTGATATTATTGAGATCCTGAAACTTGCAGGTTTTGAAACTACTAAATCTGAACTCTCCGCTCTTTTCAGGAACGAGGACCACAGAAATTATAAAGAATGCGGAGATCAGATCTTGAGAAACTTTCTGAACGGCCTCATTATTCGAAACAGGGGGAAAAGACCATAAGTTCTAAAGCGTAACGAAGTTCTCGGGAATCGTCATAGCAAATGGCTACGGTTGAAATTAGAATTACATTGTTCAGTGCATTTAATTATTCTCTTAGTGCATCAGAAAACAGCCCTGAAATATATTCTTTTGTAATAATTTCTCTATCTTTCGTTAGTTCTTTAGACGTTAAACAGCGCATTAAGACCGACAGAAAAGCGCTTAAAATAACATCGGCGGCTTTCCCATTTATTTGTTTCTTCTGTTCATCAGTGAAAACTGTTGTTGATGATATAAATTTCCGTGCCTTTTCGATGGCTATTAACTCTATTTCTTCTTTATCAGGACCTTCTGTAGTAACAGTAATTCTTTCCGAATTTGGTTGATCGGTTATCATCTTTATGCTTATTACCTTGTCAAAATTAATAAAACTTTGTTCGGAAAATGATTCAATCCACATTGGATAGCTCCTGAATTAGCATTATTGATAATTGCATTAAGGATATACGCCCCAAGTGGGCAAAAGCAAGATTAGAGAAATCATAAAACCATCGCCCTTCTAAAGGGTGCTATGAAAACTTCCCAGTTCTTGCTTCGCTTTCTTGGCGATTGCTGATCCCACCCTCTAATTCATCACGTAGTATGTCTGTAATGGTCCGAATATCTGAACTCTTATCGCTGAGACGAGTGGTTGTAGCTGAAGGCATTCCCATTATATTTTCCTCGAAACAAGAGCCCGCCCAATCATCAAACCACGCCCCTATATCTGCGCTGACCTCTAAAGCATGGATCACAAATTCTGAACCGATGATTCCAGGAAATTTTGCCCCCGCATTCAGGGCAACAGCGCGGCTTCGACTTGGTGAGATACCTGGCGATTACGACATTTAATTTTTTTATCTCTGCCATAGCAACCAAGCGGTCCGGAAATTGGTCAGGGTATCGGTAGTATAACCAGCAATACAAAGTTAAAACCTTCACAGCATTTTCCGCAATCATATGATCATATGACGCGCTACCGCAATAATACCGTTTAAGCGTGTCCATATAAAGAGGTTTCTTTGCCTCAATCGCCTGCGCGAATTCACGAAGGCATAGATCTGGGGTCCCCCTGTAGATCGGCACCGGTGCCCCGAGGAACGAATGGCGCTCCTGCAGCGTCAGCCTCATCCTGTCGAGCACACTGGCGACTATTTTCCTGTCGTCATCAACCCCGGGAGTAAACCAGTTACTGTCAGGCAGGGCGAACTTGTCGGTGAAAAACTCTAAAATTGTGGCCAGATGATCGGTATTGAGATATTCCGATAGGACCTTCACTACAGGGAAGGAAGGCCCGAACGTGAAGCGCGTCGGGATATCCGGAGGCAGATGCGACAAGGCGCTTTCAATACTGCCTAAAGTGTGCTTATCGATGGCGCTTACAATCCCTGTTTCATGCTTCAAATAACGACCGGCTCTACCAGCTATCTGATGAATCAGCCAATTGGGGATTTCTTCATTTTGCTGCCCATTATACTTCAGGTTTGTTGAGAAAATAATCGTTGAGATAGGCAGGTTCAGGCCCATCGAGATCGCGTCCGTGGCTACAACACAATCCGCCTCACCATCCCTGAACATCCGCGCCTGCTCCCGCCGGACCTCCGGAGACAGCGCGCCGTATATGACAGCAGGCTTCCTGTTGTACTTCTCGCGTAATTCGCCGGCCAGGGACAACACATCCTGGCGGGAGAATGCTATGAGGGCGCCCTGAGGCGGGATCTCATCTATAGGGATAGCGGTTTTTGAAACTTCAAGAGGCGCCAGCCTCTCTGTCTCGATAATCTCAAGCTGCTCGCCCAAATATTCCGAAAGGGCAATTACCGCGGTTTTGGCTTCTTTGGACCCCAAAAGCCAGACCTCTTTGGCTGGAGCGCCTAAAACAGCCTGTAGCCATGCCGAGCCGCGGTCGCTATCCGACAGCATTTGCGTTTCATCAATAATCGCCATATCTACAGGTGTATCATAATCGAGCATCTCTATTGTAGATGAGCAATGACTGGCCCCATCGGATAATTCGATCAGTTCCCCCGTAATTAGCGAAACAGGCAACCCCTTCTCCACAAGAGTGTCGCGCACCTCCAGGGCGAGCAACCTGAGAGGGGCAAGGTATGTGCCGGATTTAGTATGAATAAACCGCTCTAACGCTTTATATGTTTTGGCGCTATTTGTAGGGCCAGAGACTAACACTATTTTACGTTTAAGAGACCTTGCCACTGGATAGAAATCAGCAAGCCTTGCCGGCAAAGCACGGCGGCACTGTTCGGCAATGTTATAAGATTCCACTTCTTCGCACTTAGTCAACATCGCCGGTTTCACCATAGACACAATACTGGTGACGTCAGTAAACGCCTTCGGATTGCTGCGTAACACTCCGACAATATAGGATTTCGCAATTTCAACAAACTGGCCGTGTTCTATCAATCCGTCATAGGATGATTTAGGCATACATTCAACTGCAAATTCAGCAGTCTCATCAACCAAACAACGATAATGGTCTACAGCCTTCTCCTTCACCTGGCCGACCGCATCGGCAAAAGACCCGGCAGACGATAAATGGCCCAGAAAGCTGCAAATGTCGTTCTTACATAGAGATATCGTAATCAATACTTCGCCCTTATCAAGAACTGTAAAGGGCACCTTAACGTCAAGCTCCAACTTGTTTTTCCCTCTGAAAGTGAAGCCTGCAGACTGAAGCTTCGGCTGAGACATATTATCCAAAATGTATTGAATACAGGGAGTAGGCTTACTATCGCTCAAATAATGCCGCAGCGCCCATGCAAGAACTCTCTCTTTAGGGAGCCACTCCGGGACATCCATAAGGAGCTTTGCTATCCCGGCTTCGTATGATGGTACCAGTTCATCAAACAACTCTTTAATGGAATCACGATCGGCAGACAGCAAAAGAGTCCATATAGTTACTACAGGGACGGGGATACTGATGTTTCCAGAACCGAACCGGGTGTTTAATGTGCCACACAAGAATGCATCGGGAGTGTTCAATTCGTTCGGAGCCCTGAGACAGTCAGACAAGTTTAGGTGCTGGATAAGGTTTCTGAAAAGTTGAAAAACCGCAAAATCAAGAGACGCCCCCTCTTTTATAACCTTATCTATCTGGAAATCAAGCTCTTCCTGATTCCATACGCTCTCAGAATATACTGAAATCTTTGTTTTTACATCAGAACGGAGCCGGTCCAGGCGCGCTCCAACCTTTGCAAGCCTGTGTTGCTCGGCGAGCTGCTTCCGTAGTCGTTTCGCGGCTTTTTTGTCCAGACATGCGTCACTCGTCGGTGGAAGATCTGGAATGTTGATGTTTTCTGGAAGAATTGCACTGCTATTTACCTCTGTATCCATTGCAGGGATCTCCTATAATATTGCATGGAATCGCAAATCCATGACATATATAATAATACTATCCCCATGGGTATTGATACTGCGCACTTCATTTTCTCAGTTCAAATTAGTGCTGTTCTTTAGACTGACATCATAAACCGTGACGGCATGCGGTGTGTGGTACAAATAATAATAGATAACAGAAGTTCAGGACATGAAGAATATCAGTTTTGTCCCGAAGCATGCAGTAGCCATAGGGATAGTTAAGGCCTATTCTATCATCCCAGATTCACCGACCAATCGATAGTTTCAGGCGGACGAAACTCTATCGATATTACAACCAGAATATAACGCCTCGGAGGAAGCGCGTGTCTCAGCTTCAGCCAAAAAACAATTAAACAACCATAGGATGAACTATGTGAACTAATCGTATCTTGCGGTTAATGATCGTTTGTGATAAGTTTTAAATAAAGGGTACTGATATAAGAAGAATACCTGGCGGGTTTTTTTACTTGGACCTACTGGGCGGCTCATTCATGGCGTTAGGCGCAAACAAAGGAGGCAGATATGAAGCAGCTTCAAAAAGCAAATATCGACGAGTTCAAAGCACACTTCCGGGGAAAACTGATTTTCCCCGGTGACGGAGGCTACGATGAGGTGCGCCAGATATGGAATGCTATGATCGACCGTAGGCCCGCGCTGATCGCCCGCTGCACGTCGCCTGAAGATGTTGTCCAGGCCGTCGAGTTCGCGCGCAAGCACGATCTCCTTGTCTCGATCCGAGGAGGCGGACACAACATCGCGGGCAATGCAGTCTGCGACGACGGCCTCATGATCGACCTCTCGCTGATGAAGAGAGTCCAGGTGGACCCGAACGCCCGCTGTGCAACTGTCGAGCCAGGATGCACCCTTGCCGACTTCGACGCAGCCGCTCAGGTGCACGGCCTCGCCACGCCGCTGGGCATCAACTCGACCACAGGCGTGGCCGGCCTGACGCTAGGCGGCGGATTCGGCTGGCTCAGCCGAAAGTACGGTATGACCATCGACAACTTGCTCTCCGCGGATGTCGTCACGGCGGATGGCAGCCAAGTGCACGCCAGCGAAACGGAAAACGGTGACCTCTTCTGGGGGTTACGTGGCGGCGGTGGGAACCTCGGAATTGTCACCCGCTTCGAGTTTCAGCTTCATCCCGTGGGGCCAGACGTGCTCAGCGGGCTTATCGTTTTCCCTTTCTACCAGGCGAAGTCCGTGCTCACGCAGTTCGCCCGCTTCACCGAGGCGATGCCAGACGAACTCAACGTCTGGATGGTCACCCGGAAGGCTCCTCCGCTACCCTTCCTACCCAAGGATGTCCACGGGAAAGAGATTGTCGCGCTCGCACTGTGCTATGCGGGTGACCCCGCTGAGGGCAAGAAGCTTATAGAACCGCTGCGCGGATTCGGCACGGCACACGGCGAGCACATTGGCGTGCAACCGTACACCGCTTGGCAGAGGGCCTTCGATCCCCTTTTGTCGCCGGGTGCGCGCAACTACTGGAAATCGCACAACTTCTCCAAGCTCAGCGACGGTGCCATCGACGTAATCATCGAATACGCCGGTGCGCTGCCTTCGCCGCTTTGCGAGATATTCGTCGGCACGATCGGAGGCCAGACGGCTCGCGTAGCGCCCGATGCGATGGCCTACTCGAACCGTGACGCCAATTACGTGATGAACGTGCACTGCCGCTGGGAGTCGACCGCTGAGGACGAGCGATGCATCGCCTGGGCGCGCGAGTTCTTCGCCAAGTCACAACCGTTTGCCAGCAGCGGCGCATACATCAATTTCCTCACCCAAGACGAGACTAACCGCATCGCATTCGCCTACGGTGCTACGTACAATCGGCTGGTGGATCTCAAGAAGAAGTACGACCCGACGAACTTCTTCCGGATGAACCAAAATATCAAACCGGTATGAGATGAGGTCATGCACCTAAAAAAGGCATGCGGCGGACGGCTCTACTCGCCGATGCTGCATGCCGGGCATTTACGCGTGATACGAATGGTATTCCTCATATTCGCAAAATCGAAACTCTCCTCGATTTCAGGAAGACACCGAAATATTGCTACGATTTTTTGCCGACGCTCTTTTTTTGCGTGATACAGGGCAAAACCTGCGAACTACCTTCACTGATCTGAATGACTCTCATGCTCTCTCAATGTCTTCCTGCTAACAAACGGTCATGCAATTTAATATAAAAGCATCAAGTACATTCGGAAATAGATGTTGCTGGGTTGAATACTTTCCTTACTGAACAGTATTTGCTTACAATAGCTGTGATTGTGACTCGTGACTGGCGCGTCAGGTGAGCAGGGTATTTCACGGCGCTATTTTAACTCCTTTCCTGCCAGCCACGGATTCCTTAAAATTGCCATATTCGTGCAAATTCCCAGTTGGGGCTCGGCTCCCTGCCGGTCGCGCTCCAAGAAAAATCAAAGATTTTTTTGTAGCCGCAGCTCGCCCGCAGCTCCAGCACACCCGTGCTACGCGCCGTGAAATACCCTGCTCACCTGCCGGCATCAATTGCAGCAAGCACTTAATATATTAAACAGGCTTGGGAATCGTACTGACGCAGTGTTGTTTCCCCTAACAAGAGAAACTCTCGACAACAAAAGTCACAGCGTCATCGGCAAACGCAAGAAGTGATTTATAGGCTAACCTGCCATTTGAGGCAAGAGCAGACGGGACATGGTGCCGTAGCGGGCGTCGGCAGACCGAGACGCCATGGATGGCTGAACGGGCTGGCGTCGCCTTCGAGCAGGGCTGGATGCCCTGCTCGATTTAGCCGAGGCACTGTGGCCCGGCTGCTCTTGCCGCACTACTATTATTGAATGCTCTAAGCAAAATATTTTCGAAGACGGGTAACCCTCTGAATCTAGTCGTTATGCTCGTTTCTTTCTGAAATCAACTCTCTAAATTAAATATCTGCACTAAGAACTTGTCGGTGAAATCAGGTGCCCGGCGCTCAAAAATATCGCATCACTTCTTTTAAGGTAGCCATCGATGAAGGTTTCTTCAGGCATTTCACATGGAGGAAAATCTAATCCCAATGCTCACTCAATGGAGGAGTTCATTCCGGCGTATAGCTGTGAGCAGCCTATACTGCTAACACCTAAACAATGTTTTTTTCAACTAATGCAAATTCATTTCACCAGGATTTTACGGCCTTCAAACTCAGCTACCTGGCCATTTCGTATCTTACACCGCTTTCGAAGCTCTACCGCTCCATCAACCCTGACCAATCCTTTAGCAATTACTGCTTTTGCCATGCCTCCGCTGTCGCAGAGCCCCATGATTTTCAGAAGATGATTGAGTTCGATATATTCATTGCTTCCTAATATGAATTCCTTCATTCAGCATCCTTAAGGTTATTTCGGAATGGTTTGTTGCTTCTAACTTTATCATTGATGAATGCCTGAAGGTTCTTACAATCGTCAACCGGCTCATAGCACACATCCCCGGCACACGGGATAATGCGGTTATGATCCTCTTTGTAAACGATACTGACATAGGGGGCAAATAAAGAGACGGCGGCAGCGGCAAGACTGCTTTCAGGGCGGGCTTCCACCGTCAGCCGCACCGTATGGAAATACGCATCGAGCGCGCAAAAGTAATATCCTGCATGGATGCTTAACTCGCTAACTTTGACAGAGAACGCCTCAAGAGCGGTCGCGGCATACCGGCGATAAAGTGATTTATCTGTCGCGTAAAATAATTTAAGCAGTTCCATGATACCTGCAGCATTTGCTGACGGGTGAGGGATGTCCTCTATCCCCTTCAGTCTGAGACCGAGCACTGCTGTGTCGGAGTCAAAAAAGCCACCTTCGGCCTTGTCCCAGAACCTCTCCAGACACTGCTCCATAAGTTCATCCGCCCTGCCGAGATATTCCCTGTTGCCGGTAACTTCATATGCGGCAACCAGCGCCTCGATCAAATATATGTAATCATCCGTCAGCGCCTTTATCCCATCTGAATGGAACAGTTCTTTCCCCGACGACCGGATTTGCAGTATTTTGTCCAGGCTTTTAAGAGCAAACTCTTTAACCTCTCCATCGTTAAGCGCATGGTATGCTTTGAAATACGATGTGATGAGCATGCCGTTCAAAGAAGTATATAGTGTGGTATCGATAAAGGGCTCCTCCCTTGTTTGTCGTGCCTGAAGAAGCTTTTTTTTGCCCTCGCTGACCAGCAGGTCAACCCGTTCCCGGTCTATTTTGAGAGTGCGGGCAATGTCAGCGGTTTCCCTGGCAATAAAAAGGACATGCTTCGATTTGTCATGGTGCATGCTGCCTTTGTCATGGAGCAGATGAAGGGTGAGAACCTGAAACTCCTCGTCGCCCAGGACGCTTCTGAAATCATCTTCAGTCCAGGTAAAATACCCTCCTTCGTCATCGGGAGTGACGTCGGCGTCCTGACTCGCGTAAAACCCGCCCTCTTTGCTTGAGAGGATGTCCCTGGTAAAGCTGATGATACCCAGCGCGACCTCCCTGAAAAAGCCGCTGCCGAAGATTGAGTATGCGTCGATGTAATTTCTCAGAAGCCAGGCGTTATCTTCGGCCATTTTCTCGAAGTGAGGGATAATCCATTTCGCGTCAACAGAGTACCGGTGGAATCCCCCCTTGAGTTGGTCATGGAACCCGCCTTTCGCCATTGACTCAAGCGTTTTCCTGGCGGCCTGGCCGCTCGGCTCATCGCCTGCAAGAAAATACCGGTAAAGCAGGAATGATGCTGCACCGGGCATAGGAAATTTAGGGGCCGTGCCGAACCCTCCGTTTTGCGGGTCAAGCAGCGAGAGCATTGTGCCCTGCGCCAAGTCAAGCATCGCGCTGTTTATTTCTCCCTTAACCAAAGGGTCCGGCCTCATAAAATCCATGAGCCGTTCCGCATAACTGTCTACTTCCTCCCTGCTGGAACGGCATAAGTCAATAATTGCCTGAAGCACTTTTTTAAAACCCGGTCTTCCGTGACTGTCTTCAGGAGGGAAATAGGTGCCGCCGAAGAACGGTTTTTTGTCCGGTGTAAGAAATACGGTGAGCGGCCATCCACCCGCTGCCCCCATTGCTGATACAGCATGCTGGTAACGCCTGTCTACATCGGGCCGCTCATCCCGGTCGAGTTTTATGCTCACAAAATGACTGTTGAGCAGAGCGGCGATCGCGTCATCAAAAAAACATTCTTTTGCCATCACATGGCACCAGTGGCACCATATTGCGCCCGAACTCAGGAAAACCGGCTTGTTTTCGAGGCGGGCCTTTTCGAAGGCCTCATCAGCCCATGGATACCAGTCTATTTTTTGAGCGGCGGAATGTGCAAGGTAGGGAGATTTCTCTTTGGCTATTCTGCTCATTGACCTAAGTACTCCTCTTCATAAATACGGTTGCATTCGAGCGCCGCTGCATCCACTCCAGCTTCGTTGCACTTCTTCGCCGTACACAACGGTACTCCTCAGTCGTGCGCCTTGCCGGCGCGGCGCATCGAACGCTCTCGATACGACACCGTATTTATGAAAAGGAGTACTAACTGCGAAAGAACCCTAATTTCTCCATCTCGTTGATCGCCCATTCATCTTCAAGCAGGTCGTCTCCGTCCAGGTCTTTTTTCGTCCGGACGTATTCCTTGAGAAAGCAAAAGGCAAGCCGTTTCTCTACGCTGTTAAGCCGTTTTGCGATGTCCGCAGCCACATCCCTGACTGTCCACCTCACGCTTAATCCGTTGATAATGCCGTCAAGCAGTTGGTCACTGATCTCGGACTTCACAACCATCACGAGCCGGTTATTATCGTCGGTGATCAGCTTCATGGGTTGTCCGGGTTCTTCCAGCGGTACGTTTTTCTGATTTGCCCAGGCTGTTATATCAGGCACATACTGAATATCAAAAATGAAGAATTCTCTGCCAAGACTTCTAAGCCGGTCATCAAAGTCATCAACAAAAATCATAACCGCCCCCGTAAAAGAGAACTTGTGAAGTTGTGAACGTGTGAAGGTGAGTCCTACTTCCTCACATTCGGTTTTCTTGTCCTTTCTCTCACCTTCTCCCCTTCACAAGTTCCCATCTTCAATTTCTTATGTTATGTTGGTTATCCGGCTCATCGTGTCTTTGAGGTAGCTTATATGATTAATCTCCTGCTCCATCATGCTTTTGAAAGCTGATCTTGTGTTGCTGTCGGAGGCGCTTTTGGAAAGTTGCCAGTAGAGAGAATATGTCTTTCCCTCTATTCCAAGAGCCATACTGATCGCTTCCAGATCGTCGGCAATCGAAACTGTTTCCAGGTCGACCTCCATGTCCTTGACCGGCATGCTCCCCTCCGCCGACGGACGGCCTCTTCGTTTTTTAAAATCTTCAAAAACCTTTACCGCAAGGTCTTCCATGACAGCATGATAAAGGTACTGGATGAATTCCATATGCTTTCCTTCCCAGGCAGAAAGCTCCCCGAAGGCCTTTTGTGCGGCAGGTGAGATCGATTTCCTGGCAGCCTGCGCATAGAATTCCCGTGTGCCTTTCTCCATCAGGTATGCGTCAACAAGCGCCTGCAGTAAATCCTCTTTACCATCTGTCATTATAGGATACTCCCTTAACTATCTAACATTATAAGCGGAGCAAAGATTTCCCCCCATTCTCCGGTTCCCTGATTCACCTGTTCATTCGGTGCTTGTAAAAACTGTATCACACCAGGGATGATTGTCAATACGTTGATGGGTCCTCGGGAGGAAGCGTACTCTCATCAAAAGGCATGACCCCGAGCTGTATCATCACTGCTTCTATTCCTTTAAGCAGCTCCGAATAATTGTAATCAGAGAGATTTTCGTGCAGTGCCCGTTCCACTATCCGGTCGAAGGCCTCGTAATCAAACTCCCTGCCGATCACTCCGGAGCGGACCAGTAGATTAAAAACTGTCTTATCGGTGTCAAGGCTGTCATCAGCCTTAATGAGCAGAGCCGCCCGCCGACCGGGGGAAAGCAAGAACCATTCTGTCGCGCTGGTTAAAGCATCATAGAGTGTTACTATGCCGGCTGCGATCTTCCCCTGCCTCAACCTGCGCTTGCCCGCCCGTATGTGAAGCTTTGCTTGTTGCAGGGCCGCTGCTTCCGGACCCAGTTCGTCAGCGTTCATTAACCCGGCATGGGGCATAAATGTCCTTCGGACAGGCAAAGGTCTCCACCTCTACCTATACAACTACCTTTATTTTAAGCGGGCCTCTGCTGTTTTCCAGTCGATATTTTTGAAGAATGCCTGGATATAATCAGCTCTTTTAAGCCCGTAATCAATCATGAAGGCATGTTCGAAGACGTCCATTATCAATATTGGGTTGCCGCCTGCAGGATGTCCGGCATCATGTTCATTTATCCAGAAATTGATTAGCTTCCCGTTATTGAGGTCCTGGTAAAGGACTGCCCATCCAATGCCTCTCATGGCGCCTGCTGCCTTGAAGTGCTTCTCCCACGCCTCATAGCTTCCGAAATCCTCTGAAAACTTTGCCGCTAGCTTGCCGTCTTTCTGTATGGTCCCCTTGCCGCCGAGATTTTCAAAATAATACTCATGCAGCCTCATGCCGTTGAATTCCCATCCGAGCCTCCGCTCCATTTCAGCAAACTCGGGCGTGCCTCCTTTGTCCTCTTTCATCATTGCCGCGAGTGAATCAAGCACCTTGTTTGTGTTCGTGACATACCCCTGGTAAAGCGTAAAATGGTTCTTAAGCAATGTCTCGCTGAAGCCTTCCATCCCGATAAGCTTTGCATAATCGTTTGCTTTGTAAGACATACGGTCCTCCTTTGAAATAAGAAGTATAAAAAAGGTTCTCAGTCGCAGTTTCTTAGATATTAGCAGATACGATATAAAAGTCAAATTACAGCTTTGAAAACGAGACCGGCGCTCATGTTTTAATAAGTTTCTGACACTTTATTGACAAATGTTAATAACTTTCTGTTCAGGATAAAACGGCGCTGATACTCATCGTCAGCCTGTTCACTCCTCTTTCTTTTTAAAGGAATCTATGGTATATGATGTTAGGTAACAGCAGGGTGAAAGTGAAACAAAGGAGATGAAGGGTGAAAGGGATCCTGAAGATAGCATTTAAGCTTCTGGTGAACGATAAGGGTAAATTTGCAGCGCTTCTTGTCGGTATAACTTTTGCGGTTTTTTTAATGGTTATGATGACATCGATGTTCGCGGGTATTTTGCACAGGGCATCTTCAACGATCATAAATATAGGGGCCAAGATATGGGTAATGGACCCTGCGGTTAATACACCGGCCAACAGCATCCCGATGCCGGATTATATATTAGACGCGGCACGGAGCATCAACGGAGTCAAATACGCAGTGCCGTTATATTCGGGCGCCGGTCTTGCGAAACTCCGGAACGGCGTCTACCAGGCTGTAACCGTCATAGGGCTGGATGACGCAAGTCTCTTTGGCAGGCCGGATCTCGTTCAGGGACACATAGAAGACATCTATGCCGAAAATTCATTTATTGTCGTCAAGGATTCGGAATATCCCAAACTCGGAAGCCCCGGCCTCGGCGCCGAATTCGAGATAAACGATAACAGGGGAGTTATTGTCGGCATAGCGCGCGTCAATGTCGGCTCCCTGTTCGGAACACCGACACTGTACACCACATTCTACAGGGCTATTCAGTATATTCCTTCGATGAGGTTCACCATTTCTTATGTTCTCATAGAACCGAAGAGCGTTGCAGATATCCCCCACATCAAACAGCAGATTCAATCGCTCGGCTATGAAGCCCTGACAAAGGATGAGTTTATCCACAAAGTCTCCCAATATTACAAATATCAGACAGGGCTCGGTATAAACGTGATGATAATGACCGTAATAAGCTTCATTGTCGGGTTGTCGATCTCCGGTCAGACCTTTTATACCTTTATACTGGAAAACCTCGACAAGTTCGGCGCATTGAAAGCCATAGGCGCCAAAGGATCCGAGCTGATATATATGATACTGTTTCAGGCTACTTTCACTGCTCTCGCCGGATATGGCATGGGTGTAGGACTGGCCTCCCTGGTGATAGCCTTTGCCAAACTCAGGCTGCCGAGCTACGCAGCCATGATAACCTATAAGAATCTCGGATTTGCTTTTGTGATGGTATTGATAATAGCCGCGATATCGAGTTATATAGGAGTAAGAAAAGTGCTGAGAATAGAGCCGTTCGACATATTCAGGGGTTAGGGCTTGCGAATAAATTGTGCATTCAGGCGCTCAGATTTGGGTCAGATTTGGCTGATCCAAGTGAGCAAAACCGCAGGCGTAGCACAGCTACGTTCTGCACCCCCCAAAATCTGTGATTTTTCGAGGACCCCGAGCAGGATTTTCGATAGAGGATCGGTCAAAGATGAACCATAAAGCTGAGATGAATCAATGTGCAAGTTATTTATTCGGGAGCCCTTAGTATGGCCAATCGTGCAGTGAAGGCGGACAAGCTTGTCAAGTGGTTTGGAGAGGGCGAAGCCAAAACTTACGCTGTAAGGGACGTCAGCTTTGAGGCGTACTTTGGTGAAATGCTGTATATAGAAGGCCCGTCAGGAAGCGGCAAGACAACATTGCTGAGCATTATATCCGGAATTCTCCGGCCGAATTCAGGCACTGTAACAGTAGAAGACAAAGATCTCTGGAGTTTGACCAGTGATCAACTCGCTGATTTCAGATTGAACAAGGTGGGATTTGTGTTTCAGGATTACCACCTTTTCCCAAAACTGACCACGGTAGAAAATGCGGCAATCCCCCTGATTTTGAAAAGGGTCGAGTGGAATGAATCCATAAACATGGCCGCGAAGTATTTGGAAATCGTAGGGCTCAAGGACCGGGCGCAGCTAACGCCGGCCAAACTAAGCGGTGGGGAGCAGCAGAGAGTGGCAATTGCAAGAGCAATAGCCAGCAGCCCTGACCTTATGATATTTGACGAGCCTACAGCTTCGCTGGATGGGGAAACCGGAAGAAGAATTGTGGATTTTGTAAAGAGAGAGATAATGAATGAGAACAGGTGTATTATCATTGTTACACATGATAACAGGATATTTGAATACGCCGACAGAATAATAAAGATGGCTGACGGCAAGATAACAGGAATACTAAAAGGAGGCTTACGTGAGGAATAAGATATTGTTCTCTCTATCAATCATAGGCATTCTGATCGGCTTGTTAAGCGCGTATATATACGGCACTGAAAAAAAGCCGTTGCCCCCCGCGTTTAATCCGGCCTCAAATCCCTTTGCAAAAGGCATCTATGCCAATGGCATCACCGAAAGCTACCAAAGCAATGGCGAGAATATAAATATTTATCCGGAGGTGTCCGGAGTTGTGGTAAAAATCCCGGTGGCTGAAGGTCAAAAAGTGCATAAGGGAGATCCGCTGCTTGTTATGGATGATTCTGTGCAAAGGGCTACCGCAGAGCAGCAGAAAGCACAGGCCGAGGCAGCGCTAACCCTGCTCGAAGAACTGAAGGCCGAGCCGAGAAGAGAAAACCTCGAAATTGCTGTGGCCCAGGTCGATCTTGCCGCCGCAAGCCTGAAGACATCTGAAGACCAATTGGATAAGCTCAAAAAATCTTACGAGCTCAATCCCAAATCGGTGAGTAAGAACGATTTGGATAATGGGGAGAATGCCGTCAAAGCCGCAAGAGCCAACCTGGAAGTCGCCCGGAGGCAGTACGAACTCACAAAGGCAGGGGCCTGGATTTATGACATAAGGAACCAGGAAAACCAGCACAAGGCGTTGATGAAAGCCTACACGGCTTCAGAGGCTTTATTGGACAAGTACGTCATAAAAGCTCCGGCAGATGGATTGGTCCTTTCCATAAATGCCGCTGCAGGCAGCTATATTTCTCCTCAGGGCACATATGATACATATACTCAGGGCGCTGTTCCTGCAATTATCATGGGATGGCCGCAGGACTTTATCGGCGTCAGGTGTTATATCGATGAAATACTGGTGCACAGGCTTCCGCCCTCATCACAAATGGACGCGCAGATGTTCATACGGGGCGCCAATATCAGGATTCCTCTGCAATATGTGAGGACGCAGCCTTATGTGTCGCCCAAAATTGAGTTGTCGAATCAAAGGACGGAACGGGTGGACGTGAGGGTATTGCCGGTGATATTCAGGTTCGAGAGGCCAAAGAACGTCAGCATTTATCCGGGGCAATTGGTGGATGTATATATTGGAGAGAAATGAAAGACCAGGCAATAGGCTATAGGCGAAAGGCTATGGGCAAAAGGCCTGGAAAAAGGGCGCCTACTTTTTGTAGTTTTTTGCCTTTTGTTTTTACCCATCGCCTATTGCCTATAGCCTATTGCCTGGTTTTAGTGGGTTGTACCGTCGGGCCGGATTTTGTCCGTCCCAATCCGCCGCAGGTCAAAAGCTACACCCATGGTACAGATCCTGCCGCGACAATAGATGCTGACGGTCAGGCCCAGCTGTTCGAATATGGCGGCATTGTCGCCGCAGACTGGTGGCGCCTCTTTAATTCCTCCAAGCTGGACGTTGTGATAAAGGATGCGATCGCAGGCAACCCGACATTGCAGGCTGCGCAGGCCAGTTTGCGCCAGAGTCAGGATAACCTCCGGGCTGGTTACGGAGTTTTCTATCCACAGCTTAATGCGGGTTTTGATGCCGCACGTCAGAAGTCCTTACTGGCCAATTTTGGCGGCAGGCCTGTCTACAGCATCTTCAACATTTTTACACTTCAGGGGACTGTAAGTTACGCCCTCGATGTTTTTGGCGGAGAACGCCGCGCAGTGGAGAGCGTGCAGGCCCAGGTGGATTTCCAACGTTATGAGGTGAAGGGTACTTACCTCACTTTGTTGGGCAACATTGTTAACACCATCATTGCTCAGGCGGCCTACAGAGAACAGATCAAGGCTGCTGAACAAATCATCAGTTTAGACAGGGAACAGGTCGGCATCTCCGAAGCGCAGTGGAAAGCCGGCACTGTCCCGTACTCAAATGTGCTCAGCCTCCGCAGTCAGCTTGCCGCTGATGAGGCTACGCTCCCGCCGCTGCGGCAGAAGCTCAGCCAGACCGTGGACTTGCTTGCCGGCCTGACAGGCCACACACCTGCGGAATATGCCGCGCCACGAGTCGACTGGACAGATCTGACGCTTCCGGTCAAACTGCCGATAACCCTGACCTCGGAGTTCGTGCGTCAGCGTCCTGATATTCTTGCGGCTGAGGCGCAGCTGCATAGCGCCGGCGCCGAAATCGGGGTAGCGACAGCCGCATTATTCCCGAGTTTCACCTTGAGCGGATCTTACGGAGTGAGCAGCACCTCATTTGGCGACCTCTTCAAAAATAGCACCATATGGAGTCTTGGCTCAAGCGTTGTTACTCCACTTTTTCATGGCGGAACTTTGTGGTACAACCGGCAGGCAGCCATCGAAGGTTATAATCAATCCCTGGCCAATTACCGTCAGACTGTTCTTGGCGCATTTGCCCAGGTTGCCGATACTCTTCGGGCATTGGAACATGACGCCGAGACCTTGCAGGCCCAGTCGCAGGCACTGAGTACGTCGGAGGAAGCGCTCCGGCTGGTGCAGGCAAATTACCAGGCCGGCACAGCCAACTATTTACAAGTGCTTCTTGCGGATAATCAGTACCATCAAGCCAGGATCGGCTATCTCGGCGCATCGGCCCAGCGGTTTCAGGACACTGTTGCACTCTTTGTTGCCCTGGGTGGCGGTTGGTGGAATGACGCTGAACCGTCAAATTTAACCAAAGATTAATTTGCCGTTAACATGGCTGTAATGCTAACTCTTTAATATAGTTATCGGGCTTTATTTCGCGGGAGGTGGGTCGGTTATGAGCTATAAAGTGTTGGTAACGGATAAGATCAATGAAATTGCGGTGGCAATTCTTGAAAGCACGTGTGAGGTGGATTATAAACCCGTTGTCAGTGCTGAAGAGCTTAAAACAATTATTAAAGATTACGATGCTTTAATGATAAGAAGCTCTTCAAAAGTGACCAAAGACATAATTGCCGCAGGTGACAGGCTGAAGGTAGTCGGCAGGGCAGGTGTTGGTGTAGATAATATCGATATCGACGCGGCCACAGACAAAGGAATAATTGTCATTAACTCACCTGAAGGCAACACAGTATCAGCTGCTGAGCATACGATAGCGATGATGCTGGCCATGACGAGGCATATCCCGGCGGCTGACGTTTCGATTAAGGAAGGCAGATGGGACAGGTCCAAACTGACAGGTAAAGAGATCTTTAATAAAATATTAGGGGTAGTTGGTTTCGGGAAAGTGGGAAGCAGAGTAACTTCTGCCGCCATGGCCATGGGCATGAAAGTTTTGGTATATGATCCGTTTGTAGGCAAAGAGATCGTAGAAAAGACGGGCGCTTATTATGTTGCATCGGTAGATGATATCTGGAAGTCAGCCGATTTTATCACATTGCATGTTCCTAAAAACAAAGATACCCTTAATTTAATTAACAGGGACACAATAGCTAAAATGAGAAAAGGCGTAAAAATAATCAACTGCGCCCGCGGCGGAATAATTAATGAAACTGATCTGGCGGAAGCGATACAAAGCGGTCATGTCGAAATGGCTGCTATAGATGTTTTTGATAAAGAACCGGCTGCGGGTTCTCCACTTCTGAAGATGGGGGACAAAGTTGTTCTTACCCCGCATCTGGGGGCCAGCACAGAAGAAGCACAAATAAATGTCGCCGTTGACGTTGCCGAACAAATCCGTGATATGTCTCAGGGCCTGCCTGCAAGGAGCGCTGTTAATATCCCTTTCCTGAAGCCTGAGACGCTCGAACCTGTCAAACACTATATGGCGCTTGCTGAAAACCTTGGATCTCTTGTGAGACAAGTCACAACCGGCGCAACACGGGAAGTAGAAATAGTTGCCTGCGGCGAATTGGCCGGATTAGAAAGCTCTCCATTGGTTGTGGCAGTTACTAAAGGGATTTTAGAGTGCAGCGGCGAGGGAGTTAACTATGTTAACGCCCCCAGGTTAGCCCAAAAAAGCGGAATACACTTCAAGAAATCAACGTCAACAGATTCGGAAAGTTATATGGGCCTGTTAAAAGTAGTGCTGACAACGGACAAAGAAACAAATAAGACAACAGGCACCATTATAGGCAATGATATCCCGAGAATCCTTGGGATTAATGGTTATCATACAAGTATCGAGCCTGCTGAACATATGCTGGTCCTGCCTCATAAAGACAAGCCGGGAATGGTTGCTCAGGTGGCAACGCTGCTGAGTAAAGAGAACATCAATATATCCATGATGCAGGTGGGAAGGAAAGACCGTGCGCAGGCGGGGGGGAATCAATAATGATTTTAAACATAGATGAGCCTGTAAATGGCGTCATACTTAAGGAATTACAGAAAATAGACGGCATATATAATGCGAAATACGTAAATTTGAAGGCGAAATAATATTAAAAGACCGTGAATAGTGAATGGTGAATCGTGAATATTAAAAAAATAATGATTGCTATATTTGTAGTATTGCTGCTGGCTATGGTGATCAACTTTTACACTGGTACAACTATTGTCATAAACGGTGACAAGGTGACAGGCATAGGGGGTTACATCGCGGCTTATTTAGCCCTGGTCCTCCTTGCCGCGGTGTTGGTCATCGTAATACCATCAACCCTTATACTTATCACAGTGCTTCTAATAGTTTTCGGCATTTTTTTTGTGGTCTTCTTTCCTTTGTTGCCCCTTGCATTACTTTTAATTCCCGGCGTTGTTTTGGCCGGCATTGTTTACCTTATTTACAAATTAGCAAAAAGGAAAGAGTAAAAAGTTCTGAAAGCCGGATAATCTTGCATGCTATTGTACTGTCCCTAACAGTTCTTTACATATTTTACCGTCATTCCGGGCTTGACCCGGAATCCATTCCTTTGATTTTTCTGGATTCCCGCCTTCGCCAACAGTAGGTGTCTTAGACACGGGAATGACAGGGCATGTAAACTTATATCCGAGACACCACACTATAGCTCATTTAAGACCCGCATTCATAGTATAATACAAGGTGCTGCATTATCCAAATATCAACCCTGAAATTATAAGGGTGGGGCCTTTTGCGGTCAGGTGGTACGGGGTGATGTACCTGATCGGATTTGCGTCATCTTATCTTCTCGTGCAGTATCAACTTAAAAAAGCCGGAAGCCGGAACAGGGTGGATATAGATTCCCTTTATTCATATATCATACTCGGTCTCCTGGCAGGCGCAAGACTGGGTTATGTCGTGTTTTACAATCTTTCCTTTTACCTCAGCCATCCCCTGGAGCTGTTTGCGGTCTGGCACGGAGGAATGTCTTTTCATGGCGGACTTATCGGCAGCGTTGTTGCGGGGTACCTGTTCTGCAAAAAAATGAAGCTCAATTTCTGGGATATGGCGGACCTCGTCATCGTCACCGCCCCAATCGGGCTCGGACTCGGAAGGCTGGGCAATTTTATAAACGGAGAGTTGTATGGCAGGGCTACCGATGTGCCCTGGGCCATGGTTTTCCCCTCAGGAGGGCCTGAGCCTCGTCACCCATCCCAGCTTTACGAGTTCTTTCTGGAAGGAGTGGTCCTGTTTGTCGTGCTATGGATCTTGAGAAGAAAGCATTATAAAACGGGGATCCTGACGTCGCTGTTCCTGATTTTGTACGGGGCCTTCAGGTTTTTTGCAGAGTTTTTCAGGGAGCCGGATGCGCAACTCGGTTATGTGCTCGGCATGATTACTATGGGGCAGGTCCTGTGCCTGTCCATGCTGCTGGCCGGCTTAGTAATGTTCTATCTGCGAAATAGGGCGGAGCACACAAGCAAATAAAATAAATAATAACTTGCCAAGGAGAAAAGACGTGGGGAAAATTATATTATGGGTTTTAGTATCAATGATTGCATGTGCCAATATGTCGTGTTCCAAACCGGATTACAAGAAGATTGCAAATGACTTCATAACGACAACAACCCCTGTCAAAGATTTCACTATCAGGGAAGTGGAAACTACGAGTTCTCCCAAATGGAAAGCTGTCATTATCTACATAAAACAGGGCAGGGCAAATATGCCGATTGTATTATTTGTGTCGGATGATGGTCTGTCTGTTGTGCCGAATTCAATGGTCTTTGTGAACAGCAAGCCCATTTTTACTAAAAAACTTGCGCCGGAACTTGGGAAGATAGATTTTCAGCTTTCCGGAAAGGACCGGTTTGTTTACAATCCCTCGGGAAATAAGACGGTTTACATGTTTACTGATCCTGACTGCCCATTTTGCAAGCAGGCCAGGGAGAAGCTCCAGAACTATAAAGGAGAATACAGGGTGGTAGTTAAGTATTTCCCGTTAGAGCAGATCCATCCCGGCTCAACCAAAAAAGCGATTCGCGAGGAGGCAGAGTGGCTTAAGAATAACAGAAAAGACCTTGCGAAAGAGGCCGACATTTCCAGGGAGGCCCAACGGATGGTCGAAGAAGACATTACGGAAGCCAGAAAAGCCGAGATCACCGGTGTGCCTACATATGTGATGGAAGACGGTACCGTGAAGCAGGGGTTGTTTTGATTTTTGTCTTTTGACTTTCATACAGGCTGCGGGATAATATTGGAATTGAGACCCGGAGTTTGGGAGGCGCTTGGTGGACATGGAGACTGCAGCCGGTTTGAACGGTCTGAAAAAACATGTTTTTTACGAGTTGCTGCATATCGGCGGCAGGGTGTTCATACAGGTCAGGTATTCCGAGCATGTTATACTGGGGAACCGCAGCCTTACTGCAGATGAAAGGGAAAATGGCATTGTACTCGTTTTTAACAACGGGATGAACTTCCAGTGGGATGACTACGGGATAACCGCCACTCTTGTCTTCGGCAGTTCACCCCAGAAATGTTTTATCCCCGTTGATGATATCGCAGCTGTCTATTCTTCCGAACTCAACGCGCAATTTATCGCGTTGCCTATGTCAGTGAAAGTGCAGGACTTCAAGGCAGGGGGCGCAGTCAAGGCTGAAGGCACTTCTGTATTTCCGGGCAATGTCATTAAAGTCGATTTTACAAAGAGACAAAAGAAACAGAGCCCTGAAGAGGGCAGGGACGGAGATGGATAACGAGCATCTTGTGCACGATTTAATTGTCGACCATTTAAGGAACAGGTTCAGGAAGGAATATACTGAAATCAAGGTCAATCCCGGGGGAGGGCCGGATTTGACCCTGTCAAATCACGGTCTTGTTCTTGCCGCTGTTGAAGTTGAAACTGAAAGCAGTATAACTCCCGAAAAGGCCGAGCAATGGAAAAGCCTGGCCCAGCCCGGAGCTAAGCTTATTGTAATGGTACCCAAAAGAGCCCGCGTAAAGGTTATGGAGATGTTATGGCAGAACGGCATTGCTGATAGAGTGGGGGTGGGCACCTATGATATCGCTATCACTATGCCATGAACGGATACCGGAGGGTTGGAAGGTCAGAGGGTTAGAAGATTGGCTTCCAACCCTCTAACCTTCTGATCCTCTAACCCTCCAATTATTTTTTCTCCGCTTCCGGTGGAGGCATGTGCCTTATAAGCTTACCCGCCACCAGGTAGATTACCATCTCGGCAATATTAGTGGCATGGTCGGCTATACGCTCGAGATATTGGGCCACAAAGATTATTTTCATTGCCCGTGTTACTGTTGCGGGGTCCTGCACCATGAAGAAGACCAATTCTTTAAGAATGGCATTTCTCAGGTCATCAACTTCATCATCTCTCATAATGACATCCATTGCCAATTTTTTGTCCCCTTTTACAAAGGCGTCGAGCACGTCTCTTGTCATGCCCTGGGCAATTTCTCTCATCTTCGGGATATCGATGTATGGCTTCAGCATCGGCTCTTCACTTAGTTCAAGCGCCCTCTCGGCGATGTTGGCTGCCATGTCCCCCATCCTTTCGAGGTCAGTGGTAATCTTCATTGCCGTTGTTATAAATCTCAGGTCACTGGCCATGGGCTGCATAAGCGCAATGAGCTTTATACACTCTTCATCAATTTCGCTATCGAGCGTATTTATCTGGTGATCGTTATCGATAACAGTCTTGGCCAGCTCGTTGTCCCTGTCGACGAGCGCTCTTACAGAATCCTTTATGGCATTTTCAACCATAGATCCCATTATAAGGACTTTCTCTTTAAGCCGCATCAATTCTTCGTCGAATATGGGCATTATCCAAACCTCCCCGTAATATAATCTTCCGTGAGTTTTTCAGACGGAGCTGTAAACATTTTATCTGTTTTATCAAATTCAATCAACTCTCCGAGCATCATAAATCCAGTCCAGTCGGATATCCGGGCCGCTTGCTGCATATTGTGAGTTACTATTATTATCGTAACGCTGTTCTTTAACTGAACGAGAAGCTCTTCTATCTTGCCGGTTGAGATAGGGTCAAGTGCGGAAGTCGGCTCATCGAAAAGAAGGACGTGAGGCTCAACCGCAAGCGCCCTGGCTATAACAAGCCGCTGCTGTTGTCCGCCCGAGAGATCATAAGCGCTGACATGCAGCTTGTCCTTGGCTTCATCCCACAGGGCAGCGTTTTTAAGGGCCTTTTCAACTCGTTCAGAGAGGTCTGAACGCCTGGTAATGCCTTTTAACTTCAGCCCGTATGCGATATTGTCGAAAATAGTCATCGGGAAAGGAGTGGGCTTCTGGAATACCATGCCGATGTCGCTCCTCAGTTTGATAACATCTACATCATTAGAAAGAACATTCCTGCCCTCGAAGATTATCTCGCCCTCATATCTGTTCTTTGGATAAAGGTCGTGCATACGGTTAAAACATCTCAGCAAGGTGGTCTTCCCGCACCCGGAAGGCCCTATCAGCGCAGTCACCGCATTTTTGTGAGCAGGCACATTGACCTGTTTCAGCGAATGGACATTGCCTGCATAATAAAAGTTCAGGTCTTTAGCTTGTATCTCCACTATATCGGACACTATTTATACCTCCATTTAATGATTAGCCTGCCCGCTATGGTGATCAGGAGAATGAAAATAGTTATTACAAATGATGCGCCCCAGGCCTGGATGTGCCATTCTTCATAGGGACCCATAGCATACTGGAATATTGAAGTAGTTAATGAAGCGATCGGTTGTCGCATGTCAGTGGAAAGAAAGGAATTATTAAATGACGTAAACAACAGCGGTGCAGCCTCGCCTGCTACCCTGGCAATAGAAAGCAGTATTCCCGTAAGGATGCCCGTTGCCGCGCCTCTGTATACCACCTGGATAATAACTTTGTAGTACGGTGCGCCGAGGGCAAAGGCCGCTTCCCTCAAAGTCCACGGCACAAGGGAAAGCATGTCTTCCGTTGTTCTCAGCACAATAGGGAGCATGATGACACCCAGCGCAGCGGCTCCGGCCCAGCCGTTGAAATGCCCGATAGGCTTGACCATTATAGCATAGATAAAAGTTCCCACCACTATGGCAGGCACGCTGACCATAATATCGGCAAGTATGCTTATGGCCTGCGCCGTCTTGGTCCCTCTTGCGTACTCGGCAAGGAATGTGCCTCCAAGAATGCCTATGGGAACGCCTATCAGAGTAGCAAAACCGACTATCATCAACTGTCCTATAAAGGCGTTGCGCAGCCCGCCGCCTAAAACGCCCGGAGGTGTCGGATCGTTAAGGAACAGACTAGGCGTAAGGGCCCCAATACCGCGCACAAGGACATCGCCCAGAATAAAAACGAGCCAGAACATTCCTGCAAGGGCGGCAAAAGTGCTCAAAGTGAGGGCCACGACACTCTCGAGCTTTCTCTTTCGATCTATGTTCATCGTGAATATTTCCTCTCAGCCTTGAGCAGAAAGATCTTTGCAATTGCAAGCACTATAAAGCTCATTATGAAAAGTATGAGGGCCAGATAAAAAAGTGACGAGAGATAGATGTCTGTGTCAGCCTCGGTAAATTCATTGGCAAGAGATACTGTAATGGTTGCAGCGGCATCTAATAGCGATGTGGTAATCTGATGGTTGTTTCCGAGCACGAAAGCTACTGCCATTGTCTCGCCCAGCGCCCTGCCCAGGGAGAGAGTAACGCCTCCGAAGACGGCAAGCTTTGAATAAGGGATCACAACGTTCTTAACAACTTCCCATTTAGTGGCCCCGATTGCATAAGCAGACTCCTTGACCACGGAAGGCGTCAAATTAAAAGCATCCCTCGAAATGCTTGCGGTGAACGGTATGATCATGATGCTCAAAATAACACTCGCGGTCAACATGTCTATGCCCATGGGCGTGCCTTTGAACAGTATGCCCACTAAAGGCAGCGCTCCTATGCTCTTCTGAAGCTCCGGTTCTATAAATTTCGACATTATTGGAGCGAGGGTGAACAGCCCCCACATGCCATAAATAATACTGGGGATTGCTGCAAGGAGTTCAATGGCGATCCCGATAGGGCCTTTCATAAAGCTGGGAGATATTTCGGTAACAAAAATGGCAATGCCGACGGCTACAGGCACTGCAATTGCAAGAGAGAGCACTGTCGTAACAACAGTCCCGAATATCGTTGTCGCAGCCCCGAATGATTGTTTTACAGGGTCCCAATCAGTTGATTTCAAAAATTTGATAACGCCGAAACGACTGATGGCAAGCGATGATTCCTGTATAAGCACAATTAAAATGCCTATGACCAATATAACCACCAGCGCTGAGGCAAGAGCAGTTATAAGAGAGAACGCGAAGTCAACAGGGTTCTTTTTATGAAGAATAGGCAAACCGCTTGCTCCTTAAAAAAAATCAGCATTACTATCGGGTTTACAAAAGGCAATTAAAAGGGTCAGGTATATGATACATACCTGACCCTCTTAATTCAATCTATCTTCTAATAGATGCCATTCTCCTTCCAGTATGCTCTGATCTTGTCCTTTAAAATCTTCGGCAGCGGCACATAGATCAGCTCCTTGGCTTTTGCATCTCCGTTTTTAAAAGACCAGTCATAAAACTTGACGGTTTTCATATCTGCTTCCTTTTTATCTTTTCCGAGCAGGATAAAGGTGGCGCCTGCGATAGGCCACGCATTCTTGCCCGGGGCATTAACGAGCCATAGATCAAAGTGTTTCTTAGGATCAAAGTTTGCTGAGGCAGCGGCGTCTTCAAAGGCTTCGAAGCTCGGCTCGATAAACTTGCCTGCCGAGTTTTTCAACGCCGTATAGGCGAGATTGTTCAGTTTTGCGTAAGCAAATTCTACATAGCCGATAGCATCAGGGGCCTGATGTACATAGTTGGACACTCCCTCATTTCCCTTGCCGCCGATGCCGAGAGGCCATTTTACAGAAGTTCCGGCCCCGACTTTCGCTTTCCAGTCAGGACATGTGTCGGAAAGATAATTGGTAAATATTGCGGTGGTACCGGAGCCGTCAGACCTGTGGACAACGGTAATTTCATTATGCGGCAGCTTTACCTGCGGGTTCAGGGCCTTAATTTTTGCATCATCCCAGTATTTGATGTCACCGAGATATACTTTACATACAGCATCAGAATCCAGTTTTAACTCGCCTGGCTTTGCGCCGGGCATGTGGACCACAATAACAACCCCACCCATAACAGCAGGGAACTGCAGCAAACCTCCTTTGTTCAGCTCCTCAGGGGTAAGGGGTGCATCAGATGCGCCGAATTCCACTGTTCTGTTTTCAATCTGCCTGATGCCTCCTCCCGAGCCGATGGACTGGTAATTGAGCTTAATACCGGTTGCCTTGTTATAGTCATACGCCCATGCCTGATAAATCGGGGCAGGGAATGTTGCTCCTGCGCCGGTCAGAATATCCTCCGCATGCACCACTGAAAACGTCAATATACAAGCTGCTGATAGAATCAAACTTAACAATACTTTCATTCTTGCTTCCTCCTGGTGGGAAAATGTACGTCTAATGATAGGATAACGGATAATTGTTACATAAAGGTTACGACAGTGTTAAATCTATATGACATATCACCTCCCTCTTGTAAATCCGGTCAAAGTCAATTTAATTAACAGGAAATTGTTAATTAAAGCAACGGACACTTCTTATGCTGCTTGCTTTTGCAGTACTCTTCAAGCTGGAACAAACTCGGGACATAAGGGACCTCTCCCGCCTGACAGGTAAAGATTATCCATTTAGTAAGATAGGGGCATTTCAGGCCCCTGGTCTGAACCTTTGAAAATATACTTTCCCTTGTCTGCACGCCGGTTTGCATTACAGTATCACTCCATGCCTATTGTTGCCGCTATCTCACTGTCTTCCATCATTTTTTTCAGGTATTTCTCAATGTCAAAATGATCAGGATCATATGTTATGACCAGACTCCCGGTAACCGGATTGGCCCGGACATCTTTAATCCCCTCTGGTATGGGCATTTCCGCTAATTTTTTAAGTGTTCCAACAGAAAGTTTTTTGATTATCGGCACCTGCACCCTGATGCGTCCCGGTACATGATGAACCACCTTATAGTCGATCATTAATCCGCCTTTTTTTCGATTACACTTATTAAATCACAATGATTCTTACAATATGATGAACTGCCCGTTACAACTTTGTGACATTTCAATAAGGAGCGTAGGTAAGTAATGAAAATTTATGCATATTTACATCTGACTAGTTTTATTATAAACTTTCATTAAACACTACTAAGGAGGGGAGGACGACATGGCACTTTTGGACAATGGATTAAAGGGTAATATACTTACAGGGCTCGCCATAGGCATTGGCGCGGCTATATTTGCCCCTCAAGTGATTCCAGCACTTGCTGGAGTGGTAAAGCCGCTTGCAAAAGCCGCTATAAAGGGCGGGCTTGTTCTATATGAAAAAAGCAAGGAGGCTGTTGCCGAAGCGGGTGAAATGATGGAAGACATCGTCGCGGAAGTAAAGGCTGAAATGGCAGAATCGCACGAACAGTCGGCAGGGATCAGCCCCGAAGATAAAACAGGTGCGTAATGATACCGGAAGCGATCGTATGCCACTCTACACCCGGAAGATTCAGGTTAAAGGTGCCCTCCAGAAGAGGGAATGCCGCTTATTTCTCCAGCCTGAAGGACAATTTCGCCCATCTTGAGGGAATAGGGGGGATCGAAGCAAACGCCCTTACGGGCAGTGTTGTGTTCGTGCATGTTGCTGACTTAAACGCAATTTCTGCTTTTGCCGAAGAGCACTCACTTTTCAGGCTCATTAAATCAGATTCCAGGACTCCTGCTCTTTCCAGGAATGTAGTTAAATCTTTCAGAGACTTTGATAAGAGAATAAAAAGACTTACGGGCAACGAACTGGATGTCCCCGGAGTTGCTTTCCTGACGCTGCTGGGGTTCGGCATATACGAAATCGGCAGGGGAAATTTTGCGGCTCCTGCCTGGTATACAGCTTTTTGGTATTCATTGAACATATTTCTGAAATCAGTGCCTCATACCATTGATGAAGAGAACAAGTAGCGGCAAGCCGTGTAGTTAAACCTAAGCATGGCATATCTGGAAGAAATATTAACAACAATCCAAAAGGGGGATGCTATTATGACTAAGGGCGAGACTAAGACCAATTCAGGGGGGAGTGCCAAAAACATTGGAGCAGCTGGAACAAAGGTGAAAGAGGGCATCGTAAACAGCCTGAAAGGAATAAACGAAATCGAGGCGGAAATCGTGAGTTTGGTAAGGAACACTGTCTCTAATGCGCTGAAGGCGACGGCATCGGTGACCAACGAGGGTGTGGTTGTGACGAAAGATGTGGTAAAAGGCGCAATCCAGGCTACGGAAGAGGTTGGCACCGGCCTGATTTTGAGCACCAAGAGTGTTGCCAAAGGCATTATAATGGGTGTCAGCGATGTTGGCGGCGATGTCCTGAATGTTGCCGGGCAGACTGTCAAGGGCGCGGTCAAGGGTGCTGCCGAAGTCGGCGCCGATGTGGCGCTTGTAGCGAGACGGGCTGTGGACGGTGTAATTGAAGCCACAAAAGAAATCGGCGGAGATGTTGAAGAAGCCGCCACGGTTGCTGTCGGCGGCGCTATAGAGGCCGCGGGAGCGATCGGCAATACGGCTGTGCGCGCTGTAAAGGACATGCTTGTCGGCGTTGTTTCGGGCGTGAAAGAGGTCGCCGGCTCGGCGCTGCCGAAACCGCATTCATCTTCAGAGGCTGCCAAGGGCGCCAGGACGCCGGAGCTTTCGACAAAGCACAGAACAAAAAGGGAAGAATAGCGGTACGTGGTCCAGACAGTACACGCGACTATAGCCGGCAGAGCCCGATACAAGGTGTCCGAACTTTACCGTTCGGAATCACTAAGACACCATCTTGAATCGGGCCTTGCAGGCAGAGAGGGCATTAATCTTGTTTCTGTAAACACATTGACGGGGAGCGTTCTCGTATATTTCAATTCCGCGAATACTCCCCAGGCCGTTGCACTGCTCATCCAAAATATAGTCCTCGAACATAAAGGCAACGGTTTCAGACGGGCGGAAGATACTGCTCCTCCTTCCGGCTCCCGGCTTCCAACAGCGGAAAGGCGGGAACCGGAGACCACGCTCTCTCCTGCTCCGGCCAAAGAGATAAAAAGCAGAGGTAAGGTAAGAAGACTTGTCAGCCACGCCGAGGACCAGATAGTCGAGGCATGGCATACCGCAGAACCATCGGTAATCCTTGAGCGGCTCGATTCCTCGGCATCTGCGGGACTTTCGACTGAAAGCGTACAGTCCAGGCTAAAGAAGTTCGGTCCCAATCTCCTTCCTGAATCCGTGCCTCGTTCGGGATTGAGCATTCTCCTGGACCAATTCAACTCGATCCCAAATGCCTTGCTGGGCGTTGCTGCCGGTCTCTCGGTACTGACGGGAGGTGTGGCTGATGCAGTGGTCATTGCCGGAGTAGTTGTGATCAATGCAGTCATCGGATATGTCACCGAGAGCCAGGCGGAAAGAACAATACACTCGCTCAAAAGTCTTGTCAGGCCCTCAGCACTTGTCATAAGAGACAGCATTTATAAAGAAGTCCCTGCCGAGGATGTGGTAATCGGCGACATTCTGGTATTCAGACCGGGCAGCTATGTCGCTGCCGACAGCAGAATGATTGAAACAACGTACCTGAGCGTTGATGAATCAGCTCTTACCGGCGAGAGTATGCCGGTCATAAAGAATACGGTTAGTATTGCAAGCTACAATCTGCCGCTTGCCGATAGGGTCAATATGGCCTATATGGGCACCCTGGTGACAGGGGGGCAGGGCGTTGCCGTCGTTGTAGCCACCGGGAAGTTTACGGAAATAGGTAAGATACAGGAACTTGTTGGAGCAGCAGAGTCGCCCGATACCCCCATGGAGCGTCAGCTTAGAAGAATGGGTACTCAGCTTGTTCTGATCAGCGGCGCAGTATGTGGTCTTGTTTTTATCATAGGTATGCTCAGGGGATATGGTTTCTTGCAGATGCTCAAAACCTCGATCTCCTTGGCAGTCGCTGCCGTACCCGAGGGTCTGCCGACCGTTGCGACGACGACACTCTCCCTTGGAATCAGGAATATGAGGAGGCATAAAGTCCTCATACGACATCTCAATGCAGTCGAAACGCTTGGCTCTGTGCAGACCATATGCATGGACAAGACCGGTACCATAACCCTGAACAGGATGACGGTTGTGGCCGTCCATACGGGCATGAAGAGAATAAAGGTGATGGACGGAAAATTTGTGGCCGGCAGGGAGACTGTCAACCCGTATACCTCTGACGAGTTCCTCAGGCTTATCCATATAGCTGTGCTCTGCAATGAATCTGAAATCAGTGTAAAAGAATCCGCTGGTGCTACGACAGGGGGAAGCACATATGGTGAGAACGGAGAGGGGAAATATGTGCTGCGCGGCTCGCCCACCGAGAATGCCCTTATGCATATGGCTATTTGCGCAGGCGTTGACATTATTCAACTCAGAAAGATGTACCCGCTCCTCAAAATAGGGTACCGCGCCGAAAACCGCAATTATATGGCTTCCCACCATGACTACGGCGCCGAGGGCAAGATCATTGCACTGAAAGGCAGTCCTATGGAAGTGCTGGCAATGTGCGACTGGCACATAAAGGACGGCGAAAAGATTCTGATCTCTGACGATGACAGGCTTGCAATGGAAACAGAAAATGAGCGAATGGCAGGGGAAGCACTGCGCGTCCTCGCCTTCGCGTATCACCATATTGAAAACGGTAACGGCAACGGCGCCGGGTCCGACATCAGCAGTGGTTTCGTCTGGCTTGGCCTGGTAGGAATGGCAGACCCTACCAGAAAGGGAGTCAAGGAACTGATCGGCGTCTTCCATCGGGCCGGCATAGAAACGGTCATGATAACAGGGGACCAGACTCCCACGGCCTATGCCATTGGAAACGAGCTGGATTTGAGCAATGGAGAGCAGCTCGAAATCCTCGATTCGACCCACCTTAACGATATAGAACCTGAAGTAATGAAAGCGCTTGCCGAGCGTGTCCATGTTTTTGCCCGCGTAAGTCCTGCGCACAAGCTTCAAATAGTGCAGGCCCTTCAGAGCGCGGGAAAGGTTGTCGCTATGACCGGCGACGGCATTAATGACGGTCCCGCGCTCAAGGCTGCCGACATAGGCATTGCAATGGGGCATACCGGCACAGATGTCGCCCGTGAGGTGGCTGATATTGTGCTGGAGGACGACAACCTTGAGACTATGATCATCGCTGTAAGCCACGGACGCACAATTTATAACAATATTCGGAAATCAGTGCACTTTCTCCTGTCGACCAACCTCAGTGAAATTATGGTAATGTTTACGGCTATTGCCGCAGGCCTCGGTCAGCCGGTCAATGCCATGCAGCTGCTTTGGATCAACCTCATATCGGACATATTCCCCGGACTTGCACTGGCGCTTGAACCGCCTGAACCCGATGTGCTCAGTAAGCCGCCTCGGAACCCCGAGCATCCTATTATTATGAAAAGCGACTTTAAACGCATAGCATTCGAATCCGCAATGATCAGCGCGACTACGCTCGGCGCTTACGGGTACGGCATTGCGCGGTACGGTCGTGGAGCACAGGCGGGGACGTTGGCCTTTATGACTCTCACGACGGGTCAACTTCTGCATGCCATCAGCTGCCGTTCTGAAAAAATCAGCGTCTTCGACAAGGAGCGTCTCCCTTCCAACAGGTACCTTGATGCGGCTCTTGGAGGCTCATTCGCGCTGCAGGCATTGACAATAGCATTGCCCGGACTCAGAGGCCTGCTCGGAACGACAGCGATAAATCTTACAGATGCCCTGGTAATCGGCGGAGGTGCTCTGCTCCCTCTGGTCGTCAACGAAGCCACTAAAAAGGCAATTTAAAGGTTAAGGCTAAGGCTGAGGCTAAGAAAAAATTAAATGCTCAACCTCAACCTTAACCTCAACCTAATACTTTATCTTTGGAGGTGAGGCAACATGAAAAAGGATTTTATGTTTACTTCCGAATCGGTCACAGAGGGACATCCCGATAAACTCTGCGATCAGATAAGCGATGCCATCGTAGACCACTTTCTGCAGCAGGACCCATACTCGCGCGTTATCGCAGAATGCGCTGTTTCGACGTCGATTCTATTCATTGCCGCAAGGTTCGCATCTGAAGCGCGAGTTGACTTCCCCTATATAGCGCGCCAGGTAATAGCTCAGGTCGGCTATGATCAGCATGAGTTTAACAGCAAAACATGCAGTATCCTGACAAGCCTCAAAGAATCTCCCCGTGACGCGGACTCCTTTTTCGATGAACGGGAGCTGACCGAGAATGAGATCGACGGCATCCCGGTGAAAAACCAGGTCACGGTCTTTGGTTTCGCCTGTAATCAAACACCCGCGTTTTTGCCGCTTCCCATATGGCTGGCTCATAAGCTTGCCCGACGGCTTACTTCGGCAAGGATCCAGAAGATACTGCCGTATCTTTCCCAGGACGGAAAAACCCAGGTTGGAGTTGAATTCAGGAACCGCGTTCCGCACAGGATACACAGCATAACGGTCATTGCAAGCCAGAATAAGCACGGCGGCCCTGACCTGAAACAGTTGAGCGATGATGTACGGGAAGCGATTATCGATAACGTCTTCCTCGATGAAGTTATCGTGCCTGATAAAAATACAAGAATATTCGTTAATCCGGACGGCCCGTTTATCACGGGCGGTCCCTCAATCCATTCAGGGCTTACCGGCAGGAAAAATGCGATCGATACCTATGGGGAGTACTCTCGCCACAGCGGTGCGGCGCTCAGCGGCAAGGACCCTATGAGAATCGACAGGGTCGGAGCTTATGCTGCGCGTTACGCGGCGAAGAACGTGATTGCAGCCGGGCTTGCCGAGGAGTGCGAAATCCAGCTCAGCTATTCCATAGGTCTTTCCCGTCCCGTGAGCATTCAGGTGGAGACGTTCGGCACCGGCAAACTGCCGGACACAGTTATTGCCGATCTGGTTGAGAAGAATTTTGATTTCAGGCTTGCCGGAATTGTGAAACAGTTTAGCCTGAGGCGCCTGCCTGCGGCCATTAAAGGCGGTTTCTATCGGAAGCTCGCTGTATACGGGCACGTCGGCAGGATGGATATAGGGCTGCCATGGGAACTTACTGATAAGGCGCAACTGCTAAAATAGAAGGTAAAGACAAAAGCTCCTTTATTTTTAATCAAAATTTAACACTCCTGCAATACTGATGACATGATGCCTGTGCAATAATATTGGTAGACGTTTCTGTCAAATAAAGCGCTGCAGCCGAGATCCTTTTAAACCTCATTGTCAGGAAAGGGGGCAATTTACGTGATAAATAAAAAGATCGCAATGCAACATGATAAGAAGATAGCCCTTGTTGCGCATGACAACAAGAAGCGTGATCTGGTTGAATGGGCAAAATATAATCAGGAGCTATTGGCCCACCATCAGATTTATGCAACCGGCACAACCGGCGAAATATTGGAACAGGCGCTTGGTTTTAAAATCATCAAGCTCCAGAGCGGACCTTTGGGTGGGGACCAGCAAATCGGCGCCAAGATAGCTGATGCCGAGATCGATTTTCTAATTTTTTTCTGGGACCCGCTCGAACCGCAACCTCACGACCCGGATGTGAAGGCGCTCTTGCGAATGGCTGTAGTCTGGAATATTCCCATTGCTTGCAATCGCGCCTCCGCCGATTTCATGATCTCCTCCCCATTGATGGATGGCGATTATGATCGTCTGGTACCGGATTACGATGTTTATAGAAGCCGAAAGATAGCAGGGGATGAACGGTCTCAAGACGAAAATGAATTGTCTTGAGACGTTAAAGCCTTAAAAGGAAGTAAATATTTGGAGGTTTAAGATGGCCTGTACTTTTTTCAAAGAGTCTTATGTAGGTTATTGCAGCGCATGTGATTTTCCTTATACTCCCAGCATAGTCGAGATGGAAGAGTTGTGTTTTAAAAACAATTCCGAGTCGTGTTTCATTTTTAAAAAGCTCCAGGCTGCGGAACAAGTTGCAACGGACTGATATCGCCTAATGTAGTGCGTCAGAAATCCCTTGTCATAAGTCTACGTCATTGCGAGGGCGAAGCCCGTGGCAATCTCATGCGTCAAAAGCTGAGATTGCTTCACTTCGTTCGCAATGACAAATGTTAAGAAGCGTTGGACGCATTACACTAGTACTCTGACACGCCGGTGACCATGCTGTAGCGGACATCCCTCTGTGTCAATATAAGTGAGACACCTCCCTTATGCTAAATTAGAGTAGAAGGCCGGGGAGGAAAAATCATAATGATAGCTGCAAAGGTCAATAAAACACAGACAATGGAGGGAGCCAAGTTGACGGTAGCCCATCCGAACCCAGAGGTGCCGGATAAGGCAGTCAGGCGGAGGTTCACTGCCGAATACAAACTGCGTATCCTCACCCTTGCCGATGCATGCACGGGACGCGGAAGTATGGGAACGCTGCTACGCCGTGAGGGACTGTATGCCTCGAACCTCAATGCGTGGCGCACCCAAAGAGAGCGTGGAGTCCTGTCAGCCCTGAAGCCCAAGAAGCGAGGCCGCAAGGAAGCAGTTCGCAATCCACTTATTGCGGAAAATGAGAAGCTCCGCAGGGACAATGAACTGATTATCAAACGTCTTAGACAGGCAGAGATCATAATAGATATCCAAAAAAAAGTATCCGAGATACTGGGAATCCCGCTTGCGATCCCCGAAGGAGGAGAGACCGACTGATGGAAGCTGCAGTGACCCTTTCCTCTGAAGTTGGGATCAAGCATGCATGTGAAGCGCTTGATGTTGCGCGTGCCGGGTTTTACCGCACACAGGCACGCAAAGATGCCCACTTTGTTGAGCCTGTGCAGGATCGGAACTCGCCTCGTTCACTGTCTTCCGAGGAACGGCAGGGAGTACTTGATATCCTCCACACCGACAGATTTGTGGACAAGGCACCCTATGAGGTTTATGCAACTCTTTTGGACGAGGGCCAATACCATTGCTCGATACGGACAATGTATCGCATCCTCGATAAGAACAAGGAGGTCAAGGAGCGCAGAAACCAGTTGCGTCACCCGGTGTATAGCAAGCCAGAGCTTTTGGCTACAGCCCCGAACCAAGTTTGGTCCTGGGATATCACGAAACTTCTCGGTCCGGTAAAGTGGACATACTTTTACCTGTATGTGATCATGGACATCTTCAGCCGCTATATTGTCGGCTGGATGATAGCCCCTGCAGAATCGGCGGTATTGGCAGAGAGGCTCATTGGAGAAACCTGTTCAAAGCAGAATATCGGGAGAGATCAGCTCACGATTCATGCCGACAGGGGTTCATCAATGAAATCCAAACCTGTAGCATTACTCCTGGCCGACCTTGGGATCACGAAGACCCACAGCAGACCGCATACGAGCGATGACAACCCCTATTCAGAGTCCCAGTTTAAGACACTTAAATATCGGCCGGACTTTCCTGAGCGGTTTGGTAGCATCGAAGACTCTCGGAGCTTCTGCCAGGATTTCTTTCCTTGGTACAACAAAGAGCATCGACATACCGGCATCGGCCTGCATACGCCGGAAGCTGTACATTACGGCCTTGCACAAGAAATACAGATAGCCAGGGGTGAAGTTCTGCGCGTTGCATATGAAGCACATCCTGAGAGATTTGTTAAAAAAATCCCTGTGCCGCCGATACTTCCTGAGGCCGTATGGATTAACAAGCCAAAGGCAGCACCAGTTCCTGAAGAGGAAATACACTAAATGTGGACGAGGGGTGTCTCAAAGTCATTGACATATTCCGCATGGTATACTTTTACATGAACACATCTCGCCATGGGAGCGTCGAATTTGCGGCGTATCTCAGACGTCACGTCATGCCGGGCGTCATAAAACTATTAAGATTGTTTCTGCTTTTTATACTCAATGTGGCTTTCCTTTTCAGGGGCATTCTGATAAAGTCAGCTTTCTTCCTTGCGCCTGAAAGGAAAATGCACCTCTGTGCTCATTGCATGCAGCGGTGGGCCCGGGCCAACTGTTTTATTCTCGGAATTCATATCACCCCCACCGGCTCATATGAACAAAACGATGTCTTCTTCGTCGTGAGTAATCATTGCAGCTATCTGGATATACTTGTTATAGGCACTGTAATGCCCTCGGTCTTCGTATCAAAAAGCGAGGTGGCCTCGTGGGTTTTCCTTGGCAGCATGGTAAAGCTCGCAGGGACTGTTTTTGTCAACAGGGAATCCAAAGTTGCTGCGGTTAGGGTATTGGAGTCTATTAAGGAGCGTCTCGATAACGGTTTAAGTGTTGTGGTTTTCCCCGAAGGAACTACTAATGACGGGATCGCCATCAGAGATTTCAAGAGCACCTTTTTCAAAGCGCCCATAGACAGCAAGGTGCCTATATTGCCGCTAAGCATTATGTACTCACATATCGACGGTACGCCTGTGACCCCAGTAACAATTGATGCTGTTGCCTGGCATTCGGACATGCAGTTTGTGCCTCATTTCTGGAACCTTCTGGGTCTAAGCCGGATTGATGCACGCATTCATTTCAATCCGCCGCTTCACCCTTTCACGGAGGACAGAAAAACACTCTCTTCTTTTGCGCTTGGGAAGGTAAAGCACGGTCACAGCCTTTTGCGTCTGGAACTGGAATGAGTGAAGCACTGTGGCCTGACTGCTTCTTGTATTTATTCATAATATGGGATAGTTTGGAGTGAAAGATGGATTAGGCGTACAACAGGGGAGAACTGTTACGACCGATTTTCTACAGTAATACAGCTAATAACGACAGGGCTGAACCTTCCAGTGCTTCCTGCACAAAAGCCCCCAGTACCGCCCTGCCTACCAGGTGCCCTGCTTTAGCGGCGGTGCCATGGATATACTGATCATTGGTGGCCGCCTTTGCGGTATCGAAATAACCTTTGCGCTGCAATATGCTTATGATATCCTTATGGCTGGCCATTTTGGGATTGTAGTTCACCAGCAGACTGCCGGTAGTAAGGTTAATATCCACGGTGGCAATCCCGTTCATTGTGCTCAATGCCTTTTTGAGTTCGTTAGCCACGTTTTCGTTCCTTTTTATCGACGGGCTTTTAATCCTGAGTCTCCCTGGGACGTTATGAATGTAGTAGCTCATTATTTCCCTCCCTATCTGTTTTAGTGAATGTCCTGCAAACCGGGTATCCCGAACACCTGAACCGTAACACTTTAGCATCCCTTTTATATAGGTGCATTATCTTTCCACACGCAGGGCAGAACGGCCTGTCCCTGACTTCAAATCTTCCGGTATTCCGGGTAAATTGCCTGCCGCATATAAGACATAAAAACCGCTGTTTCCCCTGCCAGGTTTTGCCATATTTATAAACCGCATCCAAATTGCAATGCGGACATGTTGCCTCGACTCTTTCTTTTGCCGCATCCGCCGTCACGTACATATTTTAAGGAAATAATATTACGATAATATGACAGCTTTGTTACCTTCTCGTTAAATCCCGAGGCACTCGACCGACTCATGCGAACCTCCGTGCTCGACCATTTGCAATGAGCAGAAATAGACAAAACATGCTTCATGACGCCTGCTCATACATATTTTTATGTTCACATCTTTTATGTCTTTGACAAATTTATTCACTACGCCACATCGAGCACCTGTCTGGCTTCCGATAAGATGGGGACAGAGTGTAAGACTTTCCATGTACATTATGCTCTCCATAACACTTATATGATAACAACTCTTCTGTTACAAGAATATGAAGACTATGTTACAATTCTGTAACATAGTCTTCATGCAACTTCTCTGAACGCCTCGGGGCCGGTCATGAAAAATTGCGAAATGTAGACCCTGCACCTGTCCCAGTCATTGCTGTTACAGCATTGGTAGTCCACACACGCTATTTTTTCAGGTTCAATACTCGCTATCATACATAAGCTCTCTTTTAACTCCGGACACATACTCTCCACCTCCTTCTATTCCCCAAAAGTCTTTTATTTCTTTGGAATCCCTCGCAGGGTCCTGGCCAAAAAAATTGGACAATTGTCGTAATTTTCATTATTGCAATACCCCGACCTTCTCCTGGTATCTATTGTAAGTTGTGAAAGAGAGGCTGCACAGATGCCGCTCTCGTTGTTGCAATAGGGGCAACTATGCTCGCAGCCTGCAATTGTGTGGCATCTTTCGCTCTGTGTTATATATGTATTCATGTTGACCCGCTTTCCTCCGTCATTACATTCTTACTATAACAATGAAATGTTACAGTGTTATTGCAGAGGTATGACATTTGTGTTTTATCTCGAAATGACTGCAATACTTGATTAGCCCTGATTTCCGTTAGATCGGGTTTTGAATTATTTTGACGAAACTCATTATGCAAACCTCTCCTTTATTGCGTCTATAATCCTGTAGCGCAGGGACCAGAAACCGGTTTCAGGGCAGAGGGAGAGTATGGAATTCTTGCCTATGCTATACCGGTTGCCTCTCCAGATGACAGTGTTGCTGACAATCGGTACCGACCATATGAGACCTATGATAAGGTCTTTAACCGGGGCAAGAAAATAAAGAAAAGGATTATCGAGTTCGGTCCCGGTCTTTCTGCCAAGATAAAAGTCGCCGGCCACCTTAACAAGGGAAGTGAGAATTGCGAAGGTCACGGTCAATTTAGAGCATTGCAAGAATACGATCGGCAGCGTCGACATGAATACCGGATTGCCTAATAATTCGAATACATATTTCCCGCCGGCGAGTTTAAACCTGAGCTTGCCCCATCTGGTATGACGGTTAAGGAACCGCTTCATCCCCCAGTATTGATTAACATTTTGCACCATGTAGCCGGACAGCACCACTTTTTTTCCGCTTTTACGCATTTTTTCACCGAGGACATAATCCTCGGCAAGAATATCTTTTACCGCCTTGAGTCCGCCGATTGCCTCCAAATCCTTCTTACCCATCAGCATGGATTTCCCGACCACGCAGGGCATTCTCAAAAACTTATCGAGAAAACATACGCTTCCCATTACAAAAGAGTTAAGGTGCAGATTTTCAAATACTGCGCCCAGGGATCGGCCGCCGACACCTTTTATGATATTGCTTACTAATCCTATTTCACGGCCTGATGCAGGATTCCCGATGTGACTGGTTATTGCCCTGAGATACTTTTCATCAACCATGACATTACTGTCGCTGATAAGGATATGCTCATATCTTGAAACTTTATATGCAGGCAGCAGATTGTTGACTTTCGGATTAAGGCCTGAATTGGATTCCTCAACTATGATGGTGATGTTCCTGTCAGGGTATTTTTCTCTTATTTTTCTCGCTACTTTGAAGGCCGGATCATTATGACTCTGGAGCGAGAATATAATCTCGTATTCAGGATAGTCCTGATTGCAGAAGCTGGCAAGATTGTCGTACAGATTGTCATCCAGTCCCTTAAGCGGTTTAAGAATAGAGACGGGAGGAAAAAGTCGGGGAAGGGCATGCCCTTCCCCGCAGTCACAGGGAGTGGAAAGACAGGAGCGAACTGCCAATATTTGGAAGCCATACGCTAGAAGACCTAAAAAAGTAATAGCAGCAAACAGCCAGAATATCCCCATATCTCTCCCTCCCTATTATCTTTAGTTTCTAAAAAGGGTAATTGCAACCCCTTTGTTGTGTTTAATACATTGTTTCACCGCCGCAGTATCCTTCTCGCAATTGAGCAGCGTTTTCCAGGAATACAGGTGACGTGCCTTATGGAAGTCGCTATTGGCAACATAGGGATACTTCTTCAGACTTATGACATTGAAAACGTCGTCCCTGTTAGCCACTTCCCAGGCATCGATGTATTTGGCATATTTCTCCCTGTTGTTCCAGAGGAAAAGCGTGTCCCGGCTCCCGTCAGACATATAATGAGGGTGGCAGGCCACTATCAATGCGTCCTGTTCCTTCGCCTCGGAAAATATCCTCTCATAGTTCCAGTTGGCAGGAATAAAATCCTTTAAATCAATAAGCAGCATGTGAGCGGATTTGTCCGTAGAGAGATGATTTTTACTGATTTCAACTCCGGGTATCACCAGCATCCCGTACTTGTCCCATGCTCTTTCTGCCTCTTTCCTGATATGTCCCATATACTCCTCGAAATTGTCCTCCCTTACTGAAAGGTTGAAACGCTGGGCAAACTTTCCGATGGAGTTGTCGCCGCTCACCACATGGTCGGTAATTGCAATAACATCAAATGCTGCCTGTCCAAAAAGGTTGATGGTTCGTCTCAACTCCACTGAACCGTCAGAGTAGGTGGTGTGAATATGGAAATCACACAAAAGCATCATACATATAATAGTATTACTTTGGTTACAGCATTATTAAGGACGGATTAAGATTATGTTACGAAAAACAGAAGACGGGCTATGGGCTATGGGCAATAGGCTAGAGGCTAAAAGCTAGAGGCTAAAAGCTAAAAGCTAAAAGCTAAAAGCGAGGCCCCGTCATATTTTTAAATTTTCCATTTAATCTTTTGACTTGCCTATCGCCTATAGCCTATTGCCCATAGCCTGTCTTTGCTGCCTATGACCTGCTTTTAATTATATACGCGTAATATGCCGCGGCATTAGTCGGCTTGCGTTCCATTGTGTTGAAGTCGACCCGGTAGAGGCCGAACCTGGCATCGAGTCCCTGCAGCCATTCGTAGTTATCGATCAGAGACCAGTAGAAATAGCCCCTGACATCGATACCGTCCTTGATGCTTTTTTCAACCGCGTCAACATGCCTTTTCATATATTTTATTTTTTTTTGTCCGTCACGGGTCGCAATACCGTTCTCGGTGATGATCAGGGGCACATTAAGCTTCGAAGCATATCTCAGGACCTTTTCAAGACCGCGCGGATGTATTTCCCATCCCATATCAGTCAGTCCATACCCGTCGATGTCCCTGTTCCTCAGCTCGACTCCCATCTTTTTAAACGGATTAAACCGTATATGCACACGCGTGTAATAGTTGACACCAAAGAAGTCCAGCTTGTTCTTAATGGGGACGGGGATGCTTACTTCGTTTTTAAAGGGGAATTTTATCTTCAGAACCCCCGTCAAAAAAGCATCGAGCAGAGAGTGGTTGTAAAAATACTTGGCGATTTTTGACAGAAGCCTGTCCAGCGGGTTGAACCGGTGCCATGGCGCCAGGGCCGCCATATTATGCGCCACGCTGACCATCGGTGTAATCCCGTGTTTTTTTGCCTGCTCATGGATAAGGTCGTATGCCTTTCCGTGGCAGACAAGGATGTTTTGCAGCGCCTTTATTGCAAGTGAGGGGTCCCGAATGCCCGGAGGCATACAACCTTCAAGGTAACCGCCCAGCAAGAGCACATATGGCTCATTGAATGTTATCCAGTAGCGTACCCCCTTGAGAGATGCCACCACTCTCTCGATAAATTTTAAGTATTTATCAACTGAAGCGTCCTCATGCCAGGGATATTTTTTGATAAACCACATGGGGTGCGTAAAGTGGTTCAGGGTCACCATAGGTTCGATATTGTACTGCAGTAGTATATCGATGATCTCCTGGTAGTGTGCCAGCGATGCATCGTCCCACGTATTTTCTCTCGGCTGTATCCTGCTCCACTCTATCGAAAAACGATAGGAGTTGACGCCGAGGTCTTTTAGCAGGAGCAAGTCTTCTTTGTAAAGCGTATAATGATTGGTTACATTGGGCTTTTCACTGAGTATGGCGTCCCATGAGGTCCAGTCCGCATATGGAGAGCCCTCAAGCTGAAAGGCGGAGGTAGCAACACCCCAAAGAAATCCTTTATTCATAAATCTGTTTCAGTTCTTTCTTACCCCAACTTGCGCCTGTCGCGTTCTATCCAGGAACCGCTTTTCATTTTTGCCGCCTTCTTGACTTCTGTTGCGATAGAGGCGAGTTGGGCATATGACTCGAGCTTGTAGACCTCTGTGCTGACTATCCCTATTGAAAGGGAAAGAAGGCTGTATGTTTCCTCGTCACCCTTGCGGTTTTTGGAAATATATTCTCCCTTTTTGTAATCCGCACTTCCATGCAGTTCAGCCAACTCGACTTCAAATTTAGAAATGACCTTTTCACAAACCGGAATCGAGATCTGCGAACGGGTAACGATGATAAAATCATCTCCGCCGATATGGCCGACAAAATTAAAACTTCCCGGGTCATATGATCTTATAGTTTCCTGCAGTATGTGGGCCAGTTTTTTAATTACAACATCCCCTCTTTCAAATCCGTAATGGTCATTGAACGGTTTAAAATTGTTGATATCAACATAACAGACATCGAAATGCATATTTTGCGACAATTTCTTCTCTATGTCCCTCTGTATAAATTCATTTCCGGGAAGTCCGGAGAGCGGGTTGGCGCCTTTTGCGAGAATAAGACTCCTCTCTGTCATAGCGTCCAGAAGGGAGCTGATAGCCACAGTCCCGAAATATTTGCCGTTTTTTGTAATACAGATATCATCATAAAGGAATTCCGACTTCCTGGCGTTTATTCTGCGCGCCACTTCTTCCAGTGTCGTGTTGGACTCAACCACCATGAACTGGCGGTCCATCAGCTTCGACACGTTCTTGTACGAATTCAGCGCAAACCCGTATCCGCATCTTCCGAGGATCTGGTTCTCAAGGAACCAGTTCCTGTGGAGCATCCCAAGCACCTGTCCATCATCCACTGCCGGCAGCCCCCTGAGTTGCGGGTCCTTGATGAAGCGGTTGAATGCGGTTATGACAGATGAATCGGGGTGTATCGGTTCCACGTAATCGGATACTTCGCCTATTAGACTTTGCTCCTCCCTGCCTGATAAATTATTTTTTTTCCTGTTATGCAAAATAGGTAAACAGGCATGGTCGCCGTTGAGCATGGGAGACGGCTTATGCAGCAGGTATCCCTGCAGCAGTTCAATGCCCATATTGAGAATAGACTCAAGTTCTTCCTGCTGTTCAATGCCCTCGGCAATTACTTTTATGCCCATTCTATGGCATGCGGTAGCTATTGAATCAACAAGATTGAACTTTACAATTGCCTTGTCTATGTTTGAAACGAAATGCCGGTCAATCTTGACAAAATCAGGCTCGATGATAGAGAGCATCTTAAGGCCGCCGTGCCCTGCGCCGAAATCATCAATCGCGATCTTATACCCCATTTTCCGATAATACTCGATCGATTCCTTGAAAAGGTTATAGTTATGGATGGCGCTTTCTTCGGTAATTTCAAGAATTACACGCTCTTTCGGTATGCCCCATTTCTCCAGCAGTTCATCGGTGATGCCTGCCCTGTGGGCGGTGTCCATCATTGTATCGGGGCATACATTTATAAATAAATAAGCCTCTTTTGTGTTTAACCCCAAAGTTGAGGCCTGGTTAATGGCATTTTCCCTGCAGTGAACATCCAGCGTCGAGATAGTGCCGGTCTGAATTGCTTTGCGGAACAGCTCGCTGATATCCGCGAAGGGATGCTCTCCTTTGATCCTCGTTAACGCCTCATAGCCGAAAACTTTTCCATCAATTGCAGAAAAGATAGGCTGGAAATGTATAGTAAAGGAATTATGGTCGATCAGATCCAGAATGGTTTGCCTGCATGCCATGTTGGCATCATTAGCGCCGTAAAAACTTTTCTCATTACCGCTCAACTGCCATTTTAACCGGATAGCCATAATTGACATCTCCCTTTTTCTTGCGGCGCCCTTACAAAGCGCCGATGATTACTAACACTGTTTGACAAAAAAAGCAACTTCAGGGCAGGGGTGTTCAGTCCTGTTGCAGCCCAACTCAAACAGTACAGGGCACTTCGGATATTCTTTGCCTTCACAATAATCTCGCAACTCAGATATGCTTGGTGTATACGGCCTGCCATTCGCCATGCATGATGTCATTGACCAGTCAAACCTGGACAATAAATACAAATACTTGCATTTCATTGGGTTCCCCTGCTTTTTGTTGTAAGGTCCGTCATGGAGTTTAAGTCTACAATAGAGAACGTTACAGGATTATGACAACAATATTAAGAATTACAAATTATAAATTTTGAATTTTGATGTTTAATGTTGAATTCTGGAGTTTAAATATAAAATAAATTTATTTCATCCTTAATTCAAAATTCAAAATTTATAATTTTAGGCGTTACCTGTTGTTTTTGCGGAACATGTCGGACAGCGCATAAAACCGACTGTCAGCAAGTATGTGTTCAAGGCTCGCCGGAGTTTTCTGCATCCAGTTAGGGTATGATCCGGTAATGCCCGGTATATTCTGTTGGTCGAGCGTGCCGATGACATCATCGAGACTGACTGCCACCAGTTTGCAGGGGGTGCGTGACAGGTATTCATATATGGCCAGGCATAATTCCGGCGACATATCGGGCAGGAGTCGAAAATCATCAGGAACGATGCCCTGGGATTTAAGGGCGTCGAGCATAAGCATCCTGTCACGCTCCCTGTCTTTGAGGCAGCGCTGCATCGTCTCACTATCACGGTACACGTTTAGCTGCTTCTTTGCCCGGATGTCCCTGCAGGACCAGTAACCGTACACTGTCGGCAAGTCGTGGGTTGTTATTGAACAGAGCGCCATGGGAGGGTACTGTTCGGGATGCCTGAATGAAGGATCAGGATAGTTCCTTTCAAAATAGAAAAGCCGGTAAGAAAGCATCCCGAACCTAAGGAGAGTTTCGTGAACGCTTTCTCCAACAGTGCCGAGGTCTTCCGCTATCACCATCGTCTTGTTTCTCACGCTTTCAAGCGCAATTATCCTGAGAAGATCTTCTTCGGGACAGGTCACATACGCGCCCTTTTCAGCAGGCATGCCTACCGGTATCCAGAAAAGCCTGAACAATCCGAGTGCATGGTCGATTCTCAAGGCCCCGTTATATTTCATGTTCTTTGCTATGAGCCTTATGAAAAAATCATAACCGGTCTCTTTAAGTCTTCCGAAGATTACGGGAGGAAAAGTCCAGTTTTGTCCGTTCGGGTTGAAATCATCAGGAGGCGCTCCTACATCGATGTCATCGGCGGTAATGCCCTGGTAGTTCCACGAATCGGAGCCGCTGCCCATTGAGCCGATGGCAAGGTCATGGTATATACCTATCGGCATTCCAAGACTTAAGGCCAGTTCGGCCGTCTCCCTGTGCTGCTCATCTACAAGCCATTGGACATACTTATGGAAAAGCAGATCTTTTTCATGCAATGTCCTGAATTCCCGGACCGTCTCGCTGAGCGGGTTGAGAAATTGCTCCGGCCAGTCCTGCCATTTCCCGGCACTATTAACGCTGTTCATGTGCTCCCATAAGGCCGAAAACAGGGCAAATGAATCAAGGGCAGCTCCTTCTTCCGCAATGTACTTTCCGAATGCACGGCTGCGCGGCGAGTTGTTTTCATATTCACCCTGATAGAAAGAATCAAATGCAAGTCTGAGTATGCTCTTTTTCAAAAAGGCGATCTTCTCATATTCGACCAGGTCTCCGTTTATTGCGGCGTTTCTCTCTTTTTTGAAGACATCGGAATCCATCGCTTCCCTGGCGCGTTCGGATGCGTTCACATCGGGGACGGCATCCATATCGAGATATAGGAAATTTTTATAAAATCTGCTGACGGGAGAGTAAGGGCTGATACCTGAAGGCATTGTATTAGGAATGGCATGGAGCGGGTTTATGCCTGCAAAACCGCTTTTAAGCTCAGAGCTAAACCTGATGATCGTCTTCAGGTCGGTAAAGTCACCGACACCCCAATTCCTGGAAGAACGGAGTGAATAAAGATTAAGTGAGAGCCCCCAGGTCCTGCCGCTTTCGAGCGCCGGCGGGATATAACAGGTATCCGGAGCGATAATGATTCTACAGGACTTCTCCATCACATTGCTTCCACCCGGGAAAATTTTTTCGGGATGCCTGCATGCAACTGTTGCCCGGTAGTAACCTATATCTCTGAAACCCCTGTCAGTCAAGTCCACTCTAACGTACCTGGCGCCGCCGATCCACTGCTGGTCCTTGATCGTCAGTCCGTCGCCCGCAAATGTCAATTCTTCCTGCTGCCCGTGCTCATTTTCCAGAGAACATGAAATAGTCAGCCGGCGTTCTTCACCCTCATTTACGGGGACATACACGGCAATAGTAAGAGGCTGTGCATTGACCGACAGTACCTTCACGGGTTCGATAAAACGGCACCACGGTTTGCATTGCTCTCTGACAAGCGCTGCCTCAAGGCTTTCGGTTGAGTCAACGTCTATCTTCATTGCCTTCAGAATGGCCTTTTTTGTATCAATGGAAGCGACATGCCGGTTGCCGAAGATGTCCCAGTACTCGGGGACAATCCCGCAGATGCCTGATAATTGTTCAATCAACTCGTCGTAATGGGACATGCAAACCTTATTAGAGCAACTCGTTAAAATGGAAAAGCAGCGTAGGCTCTGCGAATAAATAACTTGCACATTGATTCATCTCAGCTTCACGTCATCTTTGACTGATCCTCAGTCGCAAAATCCTCAATGTAGCTCCGCTACACCTGCGGTTTTGCTCAATTGGATCAGCCAACCCTGACCCAAATCTGAGCGTCTGAATGCACAAGTTATTTATTCGCAGACCCTTAGGAATTGTACAGTATAAGAAATTATTTGTCATTATTTGGCCCAGGCGCCGGTGTTGCATCACGTAAAGAGTATTCGAAAAAATTTTCTTATTAGCTTCATTAGTGGTGGCACCAAGAGCAGGCAGGACACAGTGCCTCGGCAAATCTCGCAAGGCATCCAGCCTTGCTCGAAGGCGACGCCAGCCCGTTCAGCCATCCATGGCAGCACTGTCTGCCGACGGCCCGCTACGGCACCGTGTCCTGCCTGCTCTTGGTGCAAATTGTAGATTAGGCCACGAATCACTTCGTTGCTTTTGCGTTGAACTATTTCGAATTATTTCGAATAGTTTTTTAAATGATGCAACGAATCAGTTTGGAATAGATTTCTGATTATGCAATTGTGTGCCTTGAATCATCTGCTCCGCATAACGTATTATTAAGGGTTCGCGAATAGATAACTTGTGCATTCAGGCTCTCAGATTTGGGTCAGATTTGGCTGATCCGATTGAGCAAAACCGCAGGCGTAGCATAGCTACGTTCTGCCCCAAAAAATCTAACGATTTTTCGGGGTCCCCGAAAAGTCAGAGACTTTTTGGGGTGCCTATGAGATGCATCAATGTGCAAGTTATTTATTCGCGAGCCCTAATATCTAAGTTCATCCATTTCAGGAGGTTTGATTGAACAGACCGGTAAAGGTACGATTTGCTCCGAGTCCGACGGGGCATCTGCACATAGGAGGCGCCAGGACCGCTCTTTTTAACTGGCTGTTCGCCAGGCATCACAAGGGCACATTTGTCCTGAGGATCGAGGATACCGATACAAGCCGCTCCACCGATGAGTATATAGAGGCCATTATAGAAGGTATGAAGTGGCTGGGACTCGATTGGGATGAGGGGCCCTACCGCCAGACCACCAGATTCGATATATACCGGGATTATGTCGATAAGTTGCTGAAAGCGGGGAAGGCGTATTATTGCTACTGCACGCCGGAAGACCTCGAACAGAGGAGGCAGGAAGCGCTTGCTCAGGGCAGGACTCCCAAATACGACAACAGGTGCCGCTATCTTAAAGAGCCGGTCCCTGGCAGGGCTGCCGCTGTGAGGTTCATGATGCCCCAGGAGGGACGGACCATAGTAAATGATTTGATAAAAGGGACTATCGAATTTGAAAACAATATACTGGAAGACATGGTTATTCTGCGCTCAGACGGGACCCCGACGTATAATTTTGTGGTGGTTGTCGATGATATCGATATGCAAATAACTCACGTTATCAGGGGCGATGATCATGTGAACAATACACCGAAGCAGATGCACATATATAAAGCCTTCGGATGGGAGGTCCCTGAATTTGCCCACCTGCCGATGATTCTCGGCGCCGACAAGACCAGATTAAGCAAGCGTCACGGCGCGACATCAGTGATGGCTTATCAAGACATGGGCTATCTTCCTGATGCACTGGTAAATTATCTGGTAAGGCTGGGCTGGGCTTACGGCGACCAGGAGGTGTTTACAAGAGAAGAACTGGTCAACTACTTCTCGCTTGAGAGCGTGGGGAAGTCTGCGGCGGTCTTCAATCCGGAAAAACTGCTCTGGCTCAACAGCCAGTATATCAACGGATCTGCGCCCGAGGCTCTTGCAGAGTCAATAATGCCGTTTCTTATCAGGGATGGTTTAATTTCCCCGAACGGGCAGTTTGACAGGCAATGGCTTTCAAAGGCTATCAGCTCTCAGAAAGAAAGGTCCCGCACGCTGGTCGAGCTTGCCCATTCGTTGCGTTATTATATCCTTGACTATGTTGAAATCGACCCCAAAGCCGGAGACAAATTCCTCAAGCCCGAACATATCCATCTGCTTTCGGAGTTGCGTGAACTCCTTTCCGGTATTTCTGACTTCACAGCCCCGGAAATTGAAAAAGCCTTCATATCTCTCGCTGAAAGGCATGAGTTGAAACTGGGAGCTATTGCCCAGCCTGCGCGTGTTGCGATCACGGGTACAACTGCAAGCCCCGGCATATTTGAGGTCATGGAAGTCGTCGGAAAAGAAAAAGTGTTAAAGAGATTAAAGAAGGCGATAGGCAATGGGCTATAGGCTATAGGAACAAATCCGGGATATGTCTTTTTTTTTAAACTTTTGTCTTTCCCATGGCCCATAGCCTATCGCCTATTGCCTGGCTTTTTGTATCTTTGCCCACTCGTCCTTCAGAGTAACGGTCCGGTTAAAAACCAGCCTTTCAGGCTTGGAATCCACGGAATCAACGCAGAAATAGCCCATTCTCTCGAACTGGTATCTGCTTCCCGGGGCTGCATTTTGAAGTCCCGGTTCCACGCGGCAGGACGAGAGCACTTCCAGCGACTTCGGGTTTAAGTAAGCGGTAAATTCCTTGCCCTCTTCAACGTCATTCGGGTCCTCTGCCGTGAAGAGAGTATTGTAGAGGCGCACCTCTGCCTCCAACGAGTGTAAGGCTGAAACCCAGTGCAGAGTTGCCTTGACTTTGCGCCCGTCCGGCGCATCGCCACCGCGGGTAGCCGGATCGTAGGTGCAATGAATTTCCGTTATCCCGCCCTTCGCATCCTTTTTCACATCAACGCACTTCACAAAATAGGCGTACCGCAACCGCACTTCGCGGCCAGGCGCAAGACGGAAAAATTGTTTGGGCGGGTCTTCCATAAAGTCCTCCCCCTCGATGTAGAGTTCGCGTGAGAAAGGCACTTTACGCGTACCCGCGTTGGGGTCTTCGGGGTTATTGACCGCGTCAAGGTATTCCACCTCTCCCGCGCTATAGTTATCGATGACCAATTTTAAAGGACGGAGCACCGCCATAACCCTTGGCGCCTGCTTGTTCAGGTCTTCCCTGATACAGAATTCCAACAGCTCGAGGGCAGCAGTGCTCTCCCTTTTGCCGACGCCGATGCGCTCGCAGAAATTCCTTATGGACCCGGGTGTGTATCCGCGCCTGCGAATGCCTGCAAGGGTCGGCATTCGCGGGTCGTTCCATCCCGCCACAAACCCACCATTCACCAATTTCAGCAGCCTGCGTTTGCTGAGTACCGTGTAACTCAGGTTGAGACGGGCGAATTCGATCTGCTGCGGATGGTAGATATTCAGTTCATCTATGAACCAGTCGTAAAGCGGACGATGGTCTTCGTATTCCATGGTGCAGAGGGAGTGCGTCACCCCTTCGATAGAATCGGAAATGCCATGGGCGTAGTCGTACATGGGATAGATACACCATCTGTCACCCGTCCGGTGGTGCGACTCCCTCTTTATACGGTACATTACAGGATCTCTCATGTTGATATTTCCCGAAGCCATGTCGATCTTTGCCCTCAATACGCGGACGCCGTCCTCAAATTCCCCTGCCCTCATACGCTCGAAAAGGGCCAGGTTCTCATCAACAGAGCGATTACGGTATGGACTATCTTTGCCCGGAGCCGTCAGGGTGCCGCGATATTCCCGTATCTGGTCCGCGCTCAGGTCGCACACGTAGGCCTTGCCCTTTCTTATAAGCTGAACAGCGTAATCATAGAGCTTGTCGAAATAGTCGGATGCATAGTAGAGCCGGTCACCCCAGTCGAACCCCAGCCAGCGGACATCCGCCTCTATTGATTCAACATATTCCACCTCTTCTTTGCTCGGGTTAGTATCGTCGAAGCGAAAATTACAAAGCCCGCCAAACTCTTGTGCAAGACCGAAATTAAGGCAGATTGATTTGGCATGTCCTATGTGCAGGTATCCGTTCGGCTCAGGCGGGAAGCGTGTCATAAGCCGGCCGCCGAACTTGCCGGTCTTCATGTCTTCATCTACGATGGTGCGAATAAAATTAGATGCAGCTGCAGGTGTTTCCATATCTTCCTATTATAATAGTTTCAAACCTTTTTATTTTAACATAAACAGCCTGCCCCTTCTCCTGCATTCCTTTTCAAAAGCCGTCATTCCCGTGCCTAAGGCACCTACTGTTGGCGCAGGCGGGAATCCAGGGGCTAAAAAAATGGATGCCCGCTTACAATCCGCGTGCATGACAGGCATGTTTAATTATTGGGAGCAATAAAAATCCTGAATTCCCATCTTATCACCAACAGTAGGTGCTCTTAAGCAGGGAATCAAGGTTATATTTAAGGTATAATATAAAAATGGATTATTGTTTGACTGCAAAAGTAAAGGCCGCGGGCTGAGCGTCAAAGATGGGTCCGGCGGACCTGGAAGATATAATCGCTGCGCTCCATAATTATGAGGATGCCGTGTCCGGGAGCGGCAAGGACTCTCCTGTCGTGCTGATAGGGCCGGGGGATGATGCCGGGATCACTCTTATCGGTGACACAGCAGTCGTTGAAACCGTCGATGTTATAACCCCTGTGGTAAACGACCCCTTCACCTTTGGCGCCATAAGCGCCAATAATTCTATCAGCGACGTGTATGCCATGGGAGGAAAGCCTGTCACCGCTCTCGCCATAGCGGGTTTCCCGTCCTGTGATTATGAGACTGTTGTCCTGAAGGAAATACTGAGGGGAGCGCTGCATACGCTCGGACGGGCCGGCGCCAGACTTGTAGGCGGGCACAGTTTTGACGATCCAGAGCTTAAATTTGGCCTTTCGGTTATGGGCATTGTTGACAGGAACAAGATACTCAGGGTGTCCGGCTCGGTTGAAGGGGATGTTATCATCCTGACGAAACCTCTTGGTGTGGGCATACTGGCCACCGCGCTCAAAGGGGGCAAACTGACGGCTGAAGCGATGGGTCCGGCGGTCGACTGGATGCTGACGCTGAATGACAACGCAGCTTTCATGGCTTCCTCGTTGGGCGCAACTGCCTGTACGGATGTCACCGGATTTGGGCTCCTCGGCCACGCGTACAACATGGTCAGGAATGCGGCAGTGGATTTTATCATCGAGGCCTCGCACGTTCCTGTGCTTGATCACGTCCTGGAAATGATAGACAGAGGCATGGTCCCCGGAGGCGCCCGCAAAAATCTGCAGTATGCCGAAGGCAAAGTGGTTTTCGGTTCCGGCGTCAGTGAAGAGATCAAGCTTATTCTTTCAGACCCGCAAACTTCCGGAGGACTTTTATTCACTCTTGGCGAAGACCGTGTCAAAGCCCTTGAAGGTTCTTCCCTCTTCTATTCGGTTATCGGCAGGGTGGAGAAAGGCTCCGGCAGCATTATCGTAAAGTGAAAGGCGCTCTTGTCCTGCTGCTTCATGCTCACCTCCCTTTTGTAAGACACCCGGAGCACGAGTATTGCATTGAAGAAAACTGGCTTTTCGAGGCAATACGGGAAACCTATATCCCGCTGCTTGATATGATGGAACGGATGGTAAATGACGGTATAAGCCCGCATATTACCTTTTCAATAAGTCCGACGCTGGCCGAAATGCTCGATGACGACCTTCTCAGAAAAAGGTTTGTTCGGCATATGGACAATCTTATTGCGCTTTCCGAAGCCGAAGTGGTCAGGACCCGAAGCACATTTTTTGGGCCTGCGGCAGAGCTGTATAATAAACACTTCAAGACGGTGCTGCGCTTATATACCGGGCGCTATGACTGCGACCTGGTCGCTGCTTTCAGGCAGCTTCAGGATGAGGGCCACATCGAGATTATAGCGACCGCTGCAACACACGCATTTCTGCCTGCCTTCGAAGCATATCCCGGCATAGTAAAAGATCAGATAGACATAGGCGTTAAGAGCTATATTAAAAAATTCGGGAGAGCTCCCTCCGGCTTCTGGCTGCCTGAATGCGGCTATTTCAAGGGGGTCGATTTTTTTCTGAAAGATGCGGGCATACGCTATTTCTTTTTGGAGTCACACGGTATACTGCTTGGAAATCCCCGCCCGGAACTCAGTATTTTTAAACCGGTGACCGCGCCTTCAGGATTGCAGGTATTCGGCAGAGATTTTAAATCAGCCGGACAGGTATGGAGCGCGACGCAAGGTTATCCCGGAGACCCATACTACAGGGATTTTTACAGGGATATCGGATTTGACCTTCCTGCCGGATATCTCGATCAATTTCTTCATTCCGGTGAGTTGAGGCTTTTCACCGGAATGAAGTATTACAGGGTCACGGGAGCTACGAATGAAAAACTCCCTTATGACAGGGCAATGGCGATGCAGAGGGCCATTGAGCATTCAGCCCATTTCATTGAAAGCAGGGAATCCCAGGTGCGGCAGCTCTGCGGTTATGAGTTCAGCCCCGTTATTTTCTGCGCCTTTGATGCGGAACTCTTCGGACACTGGTGGTTCGAGGGGACCTTCTGGCTCGATATCATGGTGAGGAAATTGGCTGACAGCAGGACTGTCCGTTTGGCTACTCCCGCAGAATGCAATGCGGCATGTGCTCCGGGCAATAATATTGTCCTGCACCCCTCGAGCTGGGGTGAGGGAGGTTACAACGCCCTATGGATAGGTGAACGGAACCATTATCTTTACAGGCACCTCCATTCAATGGCAGAGAGGATGGCGCGCCTGAAGGAAAGAGGGCGGAGTGCGGGCCGCCGGGACCCGTTAGTGCAGAGGGCGGTAAACCAGGCGGAGAAAGAGATGTTGCTGGCGCAGTCCAGCGACTGGACCTTTCTTATTGAGAAAGACAGGGCCTCGGAATATGCGGAAAGAAGAGTGCGAGGCCATATCTATAATTTCAATCGGCTGCTCTCGATGGCTGAAGGCGCTGACAGTAATACGGCATTGCTGCGGGAATTGGAGGACAGGAACAATGTTTTTGCCTGGCGGAGTATTTCTACACGATCACATCGAAGGTGTACACCCTGAGGAAGGACAGGAACTCATCCACTGCGTGAGAGAATACCGCATTTTTCGGCATTACCAGACAGAAGTCTCTTAAGATCCGGTCCTCTTTGGCGGTAATGTATTTCAGGGTGCCGAACTGCACTTCCTTGCGGGCCGCCCAGCGAGATATAACTGAGATGCCCATCCCGCGTTCAACCGCATCTTTTATTGATTCGGTACCCCCCAGAACGAGGACAATATGCAGATCGGAAACCTTCATTCCGTGTGTTGCGAGATACTTTTCAACGATATGACGGGTCCCGGAACCTTCCTCACGGATAATAAAAGGTTCTTTCATGATTTCAAGGATTGAAACGGACTTCTTCTTTGCCAGGTGGTGCGCAGCAGGGACTATGAAGACAAGTTCATCGGTGAGCAACGGTTCGACTTTAATTTTACTCTTGGTCGTCTCACCTTCTACAAGCCCGAAGTCTACGACGCCGGAAGTCAGGAGATCAATCACCCTTTCTGTATTTCTGATCAGTATAGTTATTTTGATCTTGGGATGGGCTTTCTTGAAATTGAAGACGACGCTCGGAAGGATGTAGTTGCCTATGGTTGTACTGGCCCCGATCGTGATGCTTCCTTTGATGAGTCCGGTTATTTTACCTATTTCCTTTTCCAGTTCTGCATACTGCGCAAGGATACTCTTGGAAAAATTGTACAGGACTTCCCCTGCAGAAGTAAGGCTGATGGAACTGCTCGAACGGTCAAAGAGTTTTGTTTCATACAGTTCCTCAAGGGCCTGAATCTGCAGGCTGACCGCGGGCTGGGTCAGATGAATAATTTGAGACGTCTTTGAAAAACTTTTCGTCTCGGCAACGGTGCAAAAAACTTTTAATTTATGGTCTTCCATAGTTTGCAGACATTAGTGTAGCATAAAATTAATTTATAAGTAAATAAAAGAGGAAAATAAGCACCAGGGAAGAAGGAGTGGGCAACCGATTGATTATTTAGCCTTTAGCCCTTCGTCATTAGCCTCTGCAGAGGCAACTTCGGAATTATTATAGAACAGTATCCGTCTGCACTGCGGACAGAGCATTATCTCGTCATTCTTCTTCAATTCAACGAACATCTGCGGCGGGATATGGAGATTGCATCCCTGGCAGATCTCATTTTTTGCCTCTACAACGGCAAGTCCGCGGCCTGATTTCATGGTGGCAATATACCGGCCATAGATGTCTGGGTCCAGTTTCTCAAGGTTTTCAATGAATTTTTTTCTGGCAGCCTTAAGTTTTTTCAGCTCTTGCCTGTCAAGCGCAATGGTCTTTTCTATTTCCTGCTTAATCACATCTAACTTTGAGCGCTCCCCTGCGATACCGGACTGTTGGGCTGAGAGCAATTTTGAGGATTTTTCGATAGACTCGATAGCATCAAGCAATTCGTCTTCGGCGGCTTTCAGGTCCTTTTCAGCTTTCTCTATCTCTTTAAGGTGGGCCTGGTACTCTTTATTGTTTTTGATCTCAGACGTCCTTTGACTGAGCTTTTTGATTTTTTCATTGATGTCCGCGATAGTCTGCTCCCTGTCTTTCTTCTTTTTTTCCATGGCTGCGCTGCCCTGCTTCAGGTTTTCAAAAGCCGCCTCGGATTTTTTTAACGGCCCCTCACTGGCAGCGATGGTGCCCGGCATCAAATCAATTTTGGAATGCAGCGCGAGTATGACAGTATCAAGTTTTTGAAGTTCTATGAGCAGATATAATTGTTCGTTCACCGCTACCCTCCATAAAGAACGTTAATCGTGAAACGCGAATCGTGAACAAAACAACAAAATCTACTTTTCTCTTTAGCGCTTAGCCATTCACGTTTCACGATTCACGTTTCACGCTCTTTTTGTTATGGTGGGCCCACCAGGACTCGAACCTGGGACCAACCGGTTATGAGCCGGTAGCTCTACCAGCTGAGCTATGGGCCCTTTTGAATTTGACCCCCATGTCTAAAGTTTTTTACTATATATGTAATTTAAGCTCTTAGTCAAGAGCCCTCTATGGGATGCCCGAGAAAATGCCTGAGCCACGCCTGCTTCCTGAGAGATGTTTTTAATTTTCTTATTGCCTTGACCTGTATTTGCCTTATACGCTCTCTTGTGACATCAAATGCCTGGCCGACATCTTCAAGGGTCTGGGGGGGCTCCTCGCCGATGCCGAACCGTTTTCTTATGACAAGTTCCTCTTTGGGTGAGAGTTTGCACAGAGTGTTGTCAATGAGCGTCCTCAGATCTTCCCGGATGACCATATCCAGCGGGGAGAGACTTGACTTGTCCTCAATAAAGTCTTTGAGCATGGTATCGTCTTCGTCGCCGATCGGTGTTTCAATGGAAATTGGTTCTTTGGATATTTTTAAAATATTTTTCACCTTTTCAAGTGGTATCTTTAAACGCTTCGCTATCTCTTCCGTAGTGGGTTCAGTCCCGAGTTCCTGCACAAACTCCCTGGTGATTTTATTGACCTTGTTGATATTCTCGATCATGTGCACGGGTATTCTGATGACTCTCGATTGGTCTGCTATGGCACGGCTGATGGCCTGCCGTATCCACCAGGTAGCATAGGTGCTGAATTTATACCCTCTCTGATACTCGAACTTGTCAACCGCCCGCATGAGACCGATATTGCCTTCCTGGATAAGGTCCCCAAGGCTTAATCCCTTTCCCATATACCTCTTTGCAATACTGATCACCAGCCTGAGGTTAGACTCGACAAGCTTCCCCTTTGCCTGGGCCAGCTCGATTTCCGATAATTCGAGTTCTTTGATGGTCCTGCTTATATCAGGGGCGCACAGTCCAAGGCTGGATTCCAATATTTTGATCTCGCCCCTGTATCGCTTTCTATCAGAGGTCTTGTAGCGCTCAACCTCCTCACACATCTTTTTTAATTCCTCCGCAAAGGTTTTTACTACTTCGGACTTTAAATTGAGCTTCTGAATTTTTTTAAGGACCCGAAGTTTGTTGTCCCCGGATATTTCTCCAACAAGTCCGTGTTTTTGTGTCTTCTCTCTGTTTAAGATGCCATTGATCGATTCTGTGATTTTTGAGAACCGCTCTTTCTCCGCCAGGATCTCTTCCTCCGACAGGTCTTCACCGTCCTGAATAAATTCTGAAAGCGGTGCGTCTCCTTTTTTCACAAGACGGCCCAGCTTAACCAGCTTGTCAAGTAGAAAAGGTATGGTAAAAATGGTGGTGCATATTTTGAATTTGCACGTTTCGATTTTTTTTGCGATTGTAATTTCTCCTTCTTTGGTCAGAAGGGGGATCAGGCTTATACCTTTCAGGTAGACCTTTAATGGATCATATTCCTGTTCGATGGACCCATTTATTCTCTCAGCGTCAACGTGCGCGGTGTCTTCGATCGCCGCTATTTCCTCGATTCCGGTCACTGCATAGTCTGCATTATGTTCAGCCGGGTCCTCTTCGAAAAGATTTCGAACGCTTTTTCAATATTCTCTCCTTACTTTAAGATAATAATCCGATTATAGAGCAGGCGAGTCGCACCGATACTCCACGTGCGTCCCGCAGTTAAGAACTCAAGCACCAAAGTCACAGGCTTTCTGTAAGAGTTTTTTTCCTCCCAAGAAGTGAAAATAAAAGTTTCTCATCGCCGGCCTTTTCGGCCAGCTCGATCTGCCGGGCGATCCCTTTCCTGGCGATTGCCTTTAAACAGTCTTTTATCATCGGACCGATATTTTCCGCGTCTACCCCGGAATCGACAGAGAGTTTCATAATAAGTGCCTGCTCGTCACTGTTGCAAAGTGAAATGAAGTCAGTCGAGAGCAGATTGCCGGTGTTGTTTTCAGCCAGATAACGCCTGATCTTATCGAACAGTCCCTGCGTGGCATATTGACCCATGCTTTCGGGATCAAGATAGTGCATGATGTCATCACGTTTTTCCGGTATTAAGACAATTATGCTCAGGAGTATAAGTTCCTCTTTACTTAATGCGTCGCTTTGGTTTATGAGCCCGGAGCTTTGTCGCTCTCTATGGCTTGCCGGCTTCCTGCTGTTCTTCAATTCCTGCCGCAGTGTCAGTTCATCATATCCCGACAGGCCGGACAATTCCCTTAGCGTTTCTTCACGCTGCAATGAATCGGGACAGGATAGGAGCAATGACAGGGCGTAACGCACTCCATCGCGTTTGTTCTTGCCGTATAATTTGAGCAGGAACTCCACAGGTGTGACCGCTTTACCCATGTATTGCCTGAAGTAATCCGCTCCGTGCTTTCTCAGGAAGGTGTCCGGGTCCTCCTTTTCCGGAAGCACAACGATCTTTGCCGACATCCCTTCAGTGTAAATAAGCTCCAGCGACCTCTTGGTCGCCGAGATCCCTGCCGGGTCTCCGTCAAAAAGCAGGAGCACTTTTGGGGAAAACCGCTTGAGCTTTTTCAGATGCCCTGCGGTAAGAGCAGTTCCAAGGGGCGCTATCGTATTATTAAAGGAATGCTGATGGCACATAATCGCATCGAGATATCCTTCCACCACAATAGAGTAGCCCTTTTGAGTAATGGCATTTTTTGCTATGTTTATGCCGTAGCAGGATTCCCCTTTTTTGAATAGCATATGATCAGGGGAGTTAAGATATTTTGGAATATTCTCGGATGTCGAGAGCTTTCTGCCGCCGAAGGCAACAGGCCTCCCCTGGAGGTCGAAAATAGGAAACATAATCCTGTCCCTAAAGAAATCATGGACGCCATTCTCGCTGAAGTAGACGAGACCGGAAGCCTTTATCTGCTCCAGGGTGAATGACTTGTTCTTGAGATGGCTGAAAAGGGGATCGCGCATTCCTGTGCTGTATCCGACAGAAAATTTCTCAATGACCTCGCTGCTGAGACCGCGCTCCCTGATGTAGTCTTTTGCGCTGCCGGACGAACCCAGGTTGTTTTTAAAGAATTGCAGCGCCTCTTTGTGGATTGCGAAAATACTTTCTTTGATCCCTTTGCCGTAGGCCTGCCCGTCTGTGAAAGACTCTACTTTTATTCCAGCTTTGTTTGCAAGGTATGATACAGCTTCATGAAAATTAATATTTTCGTAATGCATTGTGAAGGCAAAAATGTCACCGCCTTTGCCGCAGCCGAAACAGTGGCAAATCTGTTTTGAGGGGTTCACCATAAAAGAGGGGGTTTTTTCTGCGTGGAACGGACACAACCCTTTAAAATTCTGCCCGGCCCTCTTCAGGTCTACGTGTTCGGAGACCAGGTCAACGATATCGATTTTTGTCTTGATTTCATCAATTGTGCGGTCGCTCTTCATAATTAGTAGCCGGTAGCCGGTAGCCGGTAGCCTGAAAAAAATGCAAAGACCTTTATCCTTCTTACTTTCCTGGTCACTGGTTCCTGGCTACTGGCTGCTTTTCTCCGCCAGGAGCTCTCTAACCCGCTGGCTGACAACCTTGCCATCTGCTGTTCCTTTTGTGAGCGGCGAAACAATCTTCATGACCTTGCCCAAGTCGCCCGGAGCCGACGCATTGCATTCCCTGATCGCAGCGTGGATAATCCTGTCAAGCTCTTCAGGCGAAAGTTGTGACGGCATGTAAGACCGGACTATCTCCAGTTCCTTTGTTTCCTTTTCAGCGAGGTCTGATCTGCCGGCTGCGGTGAATTGCTCAATTGAGTCTTTCCGCTGTTTTGCCATAGACGACAAAACAGAGATGATCTCCTCATCGGAGAGCGTTCCCATCTTTTCGATTTCTTTATTTTTTAAAGAGGCCTTGAGCATCCTGATAACTGAAAGCTTCAGTTCATTGCGGGACTTCAAGGCCTCCTTGAGTTCTGCATCCAATCGTTGCGGAATAGTCTCCATCAAGCTTCTCCCCGCCCCCCGCAGAGGAAAGGGCAGATTACCTCGCCGAGAACGTTCTAACGCGTTTTGCAGCTTTTTTACGGGCAGCCAGGACTTTTTTCTTTTTCTTTACGCTCGGCTTGTCGTAATGCTCTTTCTTCTTTATATCCGAAAGTACGCCATCGCGCTCGCATTGCTTTTTAAACTGCTTAAGCGCGGATTCGAGTGATTCGATATCTTTTACTTTCACAGAGGGCACCTCTATCCCCCCCTCTCTATAAGAAATTTCATCAATCTTAACAAGTTATCTATTTATTGTCAAGAAAATGAACAAACAGATAACAGGATAACAAGTATACAAAAACGGATGTTTTTTTATCAACCCTCCAAAAACGTGAATAGTGAATGGTGAATCGTGAATAGAAAAGACCGTGAAACGTGAATCGTGAAAAGTGAAACGTAACAGAACAAAAAGAGATAGGAATAAAGACTGTAAAAGTGAAAGAAGTCTCTTTTGACGTTTCACGACTCACGATTCACGGTCTTTTGCTTTTCACTATTCACTATTCACTTTTAGCTGATTGACAAGGGCTTTTTGCACCTATATTATAAAAGCTGATGAAGCCGGATTTTTCAGAGCTTGTACGTAAGAATATCAGGACGTTGCGGCCCTATCAGGCCAGCGAGATCCGCTGTGCCGTTAAGCTCGATGCCAACGAGAGCCCATATCCCTTAAGACCTGCAAAGGGTGTAATTCAAAAGATTGCTTCAGAAACTCTAAACCGCTATCCGGACCCCGAAGCAAAGGAATTAAAAAGGGCCATAGCGCGAAAAATCGGGACCGGCGCCGATACCATTCTTTTAGGTAACGGGTCCGACGAACTTATCTATTACCTGATCATCACCTTTGGGGGACCTGTATTGTATCCCGTGCCGACATTTTCGATGTATGGCATTATTGCCCAGGCTCTGGGAGAAAGACATGTAGGCGTCCCTTTGGACAAGGACTATGATCTGGATGTGGATAAGATGGTTGCCACTATAAAGGAATACAGGCCGAAACTCATATTCCTCAGTTCTCCCAACAATCCCACGGGCAACTGTTTCTCGACTGACAGAATTCTTAAGATTGTCGATATGGCAAAGGGCATTTTGGTGCTTGATGAAGCATATCAGCCTTTTTCAAGCAGCAAAGGCTTTCTTCCCATGATGAAGGATTACAATCAGCTCGTTATCTTGAGGACTTTGAGCAAAATAGGGTTGGCATCTTTAAGGGTGGGCTATTTGGTGGCGGACAATGCGCTGATAAGAGAAGTTGACAAAGTGAGGCTCCCCTTTAATCTTAATGCTCTTTCACAGGCGGTGGCAAAGGCGGCACTCCTCGGGAGGTCGATGAGCGGCCCGGTAAGGGCGATAATCTCCGGGCGGGAATGGCTTTATGAGGCGTTATTAAACATTCCCGGAGTTCGGCCATATCCTTCTGAAGCCAATTTTATTTTTTTTAAAGTGCGCGATGCCGATGCAGTTCATCAAAAACTTCTCAGGCATGGAGTGCTTATAAGGAATATGAATACTGCTGTAAAGGGTGCTATGAGGGTCACGGTAGGCACCCCTGAAGAAAACGGTTTATTTATCGATGCCTTAAAAAAAACGATGGGGGTAAAATAATGCGCACTGCAGAGATAGAAAGGAAGACCAAAGAAACCGACATAGCTATTAAACTCACGTTTGGCGGGAAAGGGACTTCAGATATAGACACCTCGATCCCTTTTCTTGACCATATGCTTAGCCTGTTCGCATTTCATGGGCTCATGGACCTGCGCGTCAGGGCGACCGGCGATATTGAGGTCGATTATCACCACCTCATGGAAGACCTCGGCATAACATTCGGCGAGGCAATAAAGAAGGCTCTTGGAGATAAAAAAGGGATCAGGCGGTATGGCAGCGCAATTATTCCGATGGACGAGAGCCTTGCCAGGGTTGTGGTAGATTTGAGCGGCAGGCCCTATCTGGTATACAAGGTGAATTTTCCAAAAGGCACGGTTCGGGGTCTGGAGTTCTCTCTTTTCGAAGATTTTTTCAGGGCACTCAGCAACCATGCCATGATAAACCTCCATATCATAGTCGATTACGGAAGAGACCTCCACCACATGTTTGAGGCCATATTCAAGGCCTTCGGAAAGGCATTGAGCGAGGCGGTCTCTTCTGACCCGAGGATGAAGGGGTTGCCGACCACAAAGGGGAAACTTTAGATGTTTGACTTCAGCAATATATTTGCTAAAATTTTTTTATGGGGACCTGTGCATTAAAACAATCCATTGAAGAAATATTTTCTGCTGCAGGGATATCCATCAACGGCACGCATCATTTTGATATCCGCATCAAAGACGAAAAGTTCTATAAACGGGTCACCGCCCACGGCAGCCTGGGGCTTGGAGAATCATACATGGATGGATCATGGGACTGCGAAAGTCTCGATGATTTTTTCTGCAGGCTTATGCGCTCCAATGCCGAGGACAAGGTCAGGAAGGACTGGAAATTACTACTTCGGGCAGCGCTTCTTAATCTGAACAGCAAAGCAAGGGCCTTTTACATCGGGGAAAGGCATTATGACATCGGAAATGAACTCTATCAGAAGATGCTCGACAAGAGGATGACTTACAGCTGCGGCTACTGGAAAGACGCCGACAATCTTGACGAAGCGCAGGAAGCGAAGCTGGACCTTATATGCAGGAAACTCGACCTGCACGCCGGGGACAGAATTCTGGATATAGGCTGCGGGTGGGGGAGTTTCGTAAAATATGCGGCTGAGAAATACGGAGTCAAAGCAGTCGGCATAACGGTTTCGGAAAAACAGGCAATGCTTGCAAAAGAGCTGTGCGCAGGACTGCCTGTCGAAATCAGGTTGCAGGACTATCGTGGACTTCATGAAAAGTTTGATCATATTGTTTCTGTCGGAATGTTCGAACACGTCGGATACAAGAACCACCGTGCTTATATGGAAACTGCCGGTAGGTGCCTGAGCGATGACGGGCTTTTCCTGCTGCATACGATTGGAGACAGCCGCTCGAACGTTGCCGGAGAGCCCTGGTTTGATAAATATATCTTCCCCGACTCGCTGATCCCCTCTATGAAGCAGGTCAGCGCTTCCATTGAAAAAATATTTGTCATGGAAGATTTGCACAATTTTGGAGTTTATTATGACCCAACCCTTATCTCATGGTTCAACAACTTTAACAGGAATTGGGATGCATTAAAAAATCAGTACACCGACCGGTTTTATCGTATGTGGAAATATTATCTGTTGAGCTGTGCTGGGTCATTTCGCGCACGCTGTTTGCAAGTCTGGCAGATAGTTCTCTCCAAAAAGGGTGTTCCGGGAGGATACCACCCAATCCGCTGAGAGGTAACCTGACGTAGTTGGTGTTGCCAAGTGAAATTATTCGAATACATTCTTAAATTAAGCGACGATTCGTTTTCTGACACATTTCTGATGATGCAATTCGAACACTGGGTTTGATATGTTAGGATATAGTACGATCGATGAATATAAAAAGGAGGACCTGCAATTATGAGAATAATTGAACAGTCGTGGCGCTTTGAAGAGGATGTTGACGGCATCGCCATCCTGAGAAAAATAGAGGCCGCCGGCAGGACATGCTATAAATCTGAGGATAAGGCAACTAACGATTCGGCAATAAAGTTTGTATCCGGTGTTATTAAATCGGGGCATTATTCTGTAATAGAACATCACAATATTACAGTAAAAATAATTACGGACCGGGGAGTTACACACGAAATAGTCAGGCATAGAATAGCCAGTTACAGCCAGGAGAGTACCCGGTATTGTAATTATTCCCATGATAAGTTTGGAAACGAGATAACGGTAATTCTGCCTGTATGGTTCGTGGGATGCACAGGAGGAAGCCTGACCGGCACTGAAGATCAGGAAGGGCTGAAAAGACATGCCCAGTATGCTCTCTGGAAGTTGACATGTGAGCAGATCGAAAAGGCATATTTTGAACTGCTTAAAGCAGGACAATCGCCTCAGGAGGCCCGGGCTGTCCTGCCTAATTCCCTGAAAACAGAGCTTGTAATGACAGCCAATCTTAGAGAATGGAGACATTTTTTTAAACTCCGGGCATCCCTTAAAGCTCATCCGCAGATAAGGGCCCTGGCCCTCGATATGCTGAAAGGCTTTCAGGAAAAGGTGCCGGTCGCTTTCGATAACTTAGAGTAATATTAGAGGGCTGGAGGGCTGGAAGGTCGGAGGGCTGGCAGTTTTTGCTAACCTTCTGACCCTCTAACCCTCTGACCCTCAAGAATGGGGAGGTGTTATGTTGGATGAAAAACAAAAGCTGAAGCAGATTATCGAGCTGGGTAATGAAATCACCGAGGTGAAGGATATCGATATACTGCTTGAGCGGATTCTTGCCGCTGCCCGGCATATTGTCACTGCCGACGCCGGCTCCATATACGTAAAGGAGAATAACGGCTTAAAGTTCATGTGCTCGCAGAATGAAACACTGCAGAAAAAACTCGCTCCGGGGAAAAAACTTATTTATTCGACGTTCACTATCCCTATCGATAGTGAATCCATCGCCGGGTATGTGGCTTCTACAGGCGAGATGCTGAATATTCCGGATGTATACAAGCTGTCTGACAAGACGCCCTACCATTTCAAAAGGGAATATGATCAAGTCTCAAATTACCACACGCAGTCGGTGCTTACCTTCCCTCTCACGATAAACCACCGCGGCGTTATAGGTGTCATGCAGCTCATCAACTCCCGTGACGGTGAGGGCAATGTGCACAAGTTTCCCAGGGAAGACGAAGATTTAATAAAGTATTTTGCAGGCAATGCCGCTCTTGCGATTGAACGCGCTGAAATGACGAGGGCCATTATTTTAAGGATGATAAAGATGGCGGAATTGCGCGATCCTAAAGAAACCGGGTCCCACGTCAACCGTGTTGCCTCCTATGCTGTCGAGATTTACGAATCATGGGTTTCCGGCAGGGAATGCGTGCGTGAGGAACTGGAGCGGAACAAAGATGTGCTCAGGATGGCGGCCATGCTGCACGATGTTGGAAAGGTGGCGATTTCCGACAGCATTTTGAAAAAACCTGGAAAGCTCGACCCCGATGAATTCAAAGTCATAAAGCAGCATTCCTATCTCGGGTCCAGGCTCTTTTCAGACCCGCATTCGGAGTTTGACAAGGCGGCCTCTATCATTGCATTAAACCATCACGAGCGGTGGGACGGGGATGGATATCCGGGCCATATCAATCAGGCCGACGGACAGCCCCTTGCCGGTTATGAGCGCGGGGGCGGTGAGGCGCGGGGAAAGAAGGAAGAGGAAATACCGGCTTTCGGCAGGATAGTTGCTATTGCCGACGTCTATGATGCACTGTGCTCCCGGAGGACATATAAAGAGGCCTGGGATGAGTCGCGGGTGCTTGAGACGCTCCGGAGTGAATCCGGAACACATTTTGATCCCGAAATGATCGAAGCCTTTTTTTCCTCCTATGATGTCATCCGCTCTTTGGCAGAGCGATACTCCGATACTGCTGAATAAAAAAGTATATGAGTATATGGGTATATGAGTAAAAAAGAATATGAGTTTTAACGCATACACCCATATACTCATAATACTCATATACTCATTGTCCTGTCCCTAACAGTTCTTTGCATTGTCATTGCGAACAAAGTGAAGCAATCTTGTTGTTAAAGGCTGAGATTGCTTCGGGACTCTGTCCCTCGCAATGACAAGCTATTTGTGGGACACCACACTCATATGCCGGATATTTTCGCGTCGAGGATCAGGGCGCCGGACGGATAGACGGCAACGGGATTTAAGTCTATTTCTCTTGTAAGGCCCGCTGTCATCAGCCTGGAGACGGTAATCATAATACCAACGAGTGCGCCGGTATCAGCAGGCCGGCTCCCCCTATAGCCTTCTAAGAGTCTGCGCCCTTTTATCTGTGCTATCAGCCACAGGGCGTCTTTTTCATCAAGCGGGGCCAGCCCGAAAGCGACGTCTTTGTACAACTCCACATAAATGCCGCCGAGACCGAACATCATGACAGGCCCGAACTGCGGGTCCATGATTCCCCCGATGATGACCTCGACGCCGGGAGGGGCCATTTCCTCCACCAGGACCCCCTCTGCACCGGGTATCTCCATAAGCTCTGCAACTGCCTGATTCAAGTCCTCTTCATTGATAATCCCTATTCTTATGCCGCGGACATCGCTTTTCGATATGATATGTTCGGATGAAACTTTTGCTGCAAGGGGATACATCATGCCGGAGGAAGACGGCACAGAACCGGGTTTGAAGAAAGTGCCGCGAGGCACCGGCAACCCCATTTCTTTCAGGAACGCTTTTGCCTCATGTTCGAGCAAAGGGCCTCCAAGAAAAAATGGCAATAGGCTATAGGCTATATGTAACAGATAAAGTCAAAGAAGCTTTTTTCAAAAGCCTATAGCCCATAGCCTATTGCCTTTAGCCTGTCTTTTGATGTTTTGTTTTGCCGAAAATGCTGATGCAGTTTTTCTTCTTTTTCGCAGAATATAGGGCCTGATCGGCTGCCACGTAGGTGTCCTTGTATTTTTTGAACTTATGGCGGTTGACGGCGGCAATACCTATGCTAAGGGTCGGCCTGTTCTCTATCCCCTTGAAGGCAGTCCGAGCGAGGGACTGCTGCAGGCGCAGCGCGAAATGGCGGGCAGCTTCCTCATCAGCGCTCAGCATGATATAGCCGAACTCGTCACCACCGAGTCTCCCCAGGACATCGCCTTTTCTGGCAGAACTTTTCAGGCATTTGGCAACTTGCCGGATTACGTTGTCGCCTGCGATGTGTCCGTAGGTGTCATTGACGGCTTTCAGGTTATCGAGGTCGATCGAGAGCACGGCGAACTGCTCATTATATCTGAGCGTTCTTGAGAATTCCTCCTCAAGCCGGGTAAAGAAAAAGCGCCGGTTGAAAAGATTTGTCAGTGAATCAGTGACGGCAAGCTTGCTGAGTTTTGTATTTTTTCTCCGCAACTCGGCGGTTTTTTTCCGCACCTCCTCTTCCAATGATTTATTCCATGAGGACATCCTGTTTTGCAGGCTGATAAGTGTTATTATCTGTCCTGCAAAATTTGAAAGGAGGAGGATGAGGTTTATCTTGTTTTCATCGAATGAATCCGGAAGTGGATGGCCGCAGCTGATGACCCCTATTATGCTGCTTCCGCTTTTGATCGGAGCCGATAGCAGCGACGTAACCCCGAGGCCCCGGAAAACCGCCTTGGAGCACCTTTCGTCACATGTGACATCCGGGATATATATATGATCACCGGAGCCGATAACGCCCGGCGCCATATCTTCAATAAGCATAGCCTTATATTTTTTCTTCCTGTTCCCGCAGACCGCATTATTGTCTCCTTTGGTACAGCATGCACCCATTCTCAGCTTCCCGGTATCGGGCTGTTTCCGAAGTATAAAGCAGTTTTCAAAACCTAATTCCCGGGTAAAGATTTCTGCTATATGCCTGCAAAAAACATCCACATTTCTGATCGTTTCCCCCATCTGTCCCATTTTAATTAACGCGGAAAGCGCACGTACCGCAAGTTCGGAAAACCTTTCAGAACTCTCGAGGGTATGAAGGAATACCTCCGAATACCGGTTGAAGTCGCCGGTTTTTCTGAATTCGTTCTCGATCTGTTTGGCCATTGCGATCTCGGTCGATGAGAGACCGTTGAAAGAATCAGGGGGATGGCCGTCTCCCGAGAGGGCCTTCTGCAGCCACTCAAAAAATATCGGCTTGCTCATTGTTAGAGTACTCCGTCCTCAAACATATCGTCTGGAATGTCTGACGCTATATCCTCGAAATTCTTGTCCGGTATGTCAAGCAGAAAAAGAGCCAGGGGGTCCAGCGGGCAATAAGCGTTTTGCTCAGACATAAAAAAGAACTTCTTGCGTGTAATATAGTCGGCCAGGTGAACAAGCGCAACAGTGCCTTTGTACTTTCTCGCATCGGAGGGATTGTGATGGCGCATTATGACTTCGTGTATTGTGTCAGAAAGGTTCCATGTATCGGAGAGCCAACCTCCGATCTCAGCGTGGGTAAATCCAAATATGAGCGTTTCAGCCTTGAGCAGGTTTTTATACTCCTGCGCGGCGTCCGCTGATTTACTGTAAAGATCGGGGAACCTGCTGTTAAGGAGCAGCAACCCGATATCGTGGAGCATGCCGCTTAAAAAAAGATCATCCCCCGGATTGATGCCGAGGTTCCCGGCCAAACGCAGTGCAACAAGTCCTGTAGCAATGGAGCGCCTGTAAATCCTGCCATAATCGGTGGCAAGCTTGAGATGCTTGTTGTCAAAGATTGTCATTAACGATATGCCCAGGGCTATATTCTTTACATTGGTGAACCCTATTTTCTGTATTGCACCGGCTACAGTTGCATGCGGCATCTGGTATCCGAAAAAGGCCGAGTTGGATAAGCCCACAATTTTGGCGGAAATGGCCGGATCCTTGCTAACGATCTCTTCCAATGTATCTACCGAGCAATTATCATTGCCGGTCATACTTAATATTCCGTGGGCGACAACAGGGAGGGTTGGCAGCTTGCTTATTTGTTGGACAAACAACCGCAAAGAATCATTAATGTTTATATCGTTAGCTTCTCTTCTCATCTTGATAAATAAGCTTTAATTAACATGCTGTGCTTCTTTCACAATACCACAACCGCAGGGTGGAAAGCTATTTTACCATAAGGGCATTTAATGCCCTTACAGCCCTTTCAGGGGAGGGGTATGCCGGTATCCCGGCCTTTTCGAAGAGTGCTGTCATGGATCGTGAGGAACTATTGCGGTCCGTGTACAGTACTACCGGCTTGTTCGTTGTTTCCCTGAAATCTTTTATAAGACCGGCGAGCGCGTCGGTAATGCCGGTCACCGCTGTCAAAGCGACAATAAGGAAGCCGTCATAATCATCCTTAAGCATCTCCAGCACCACGGCGTAATCAGTGTCTTTTACCTGGGCAGTCAGATCAATGGGATTGCTCATGGAATAGAAAGGCGGAAACACCTCCCTAAGCTTTTGGACCTTTTCTTCCCGTACCCGCGCGACGTCGAGCAGCTGCTTTATGCACTCATCTGAGGCGAGCACGCCGGAGCCTCCCCCGTTGGTAATTATGCAGACCCTTCGTCCGCTGCCCCGGTTCAGTGGTTTCTGATACGAAAGCGCCTTTGCAGCATCGACGAGGTCGTCAGAATCAACGGCCTCTTTTATGCCGGACTGTTTCAGGATGGAGCTGAACACCTCATACCTGCCCGCAAGCCGGCCCGTGTGTGAAAAAGCGGCAGTCTGGCCGCTGGGACCCTTGCCTGATTTAAGTATGAGAAGGGTCTTATTTTCGGAGAGGGCCCTTGCCGAATTAATGAATTTTCTTCCGTCACCCACTGACTCGATATACGAAATAACTATATCGGTATAAGGGTCCCGGGCAAGGTAATCGAAAAGATCCGATTCGTCGATATCGACGGCGTTGCCGTAGCCGACGGCTTTTGAGATGCCAGTATTCGAGGCCCCTATCTCCTGGAAAAGACAGGCCAGCACAGCGCCGCTCTGGGACAACACGGCAACATTGCCTTTTTTAGGCCTTTTAAGTTTCTCATAAGATAAGAAAAAAGTATCAAACTTTTGGTGGGCATTATACACGCCCAGGCAATTAGGTCCCAGGAGGCGAATCCCTGTTTCTTTCCCTATATTTTTGACCTCATCCTGAAGTTCCGCCTGTCCCGACTCGGAAAAGCCTGCGCTGACGATGACGGCCGTTTTTGTCCACGGACACAATTCCCTCAAAATTCCCGGCACCTCGGAAGCCGGTCTCATAATTATTGCAAGGTCAACCGACGAGCAGCTTTTATGAAAGACCTTTTTTACTGCATCGACCGACGTATAAGCCTTTACTCCCATGAGCGCCTCGTGTTTCGGGTTGACGGGGTAAATTACAACTTTCGACTTGAGGAGATTATTGAGTACGATGCCGCCAAGTTTTTTCTCCGTATGGGCAGCACCGATAAGTATGACGTTTTCAGGGCTGAAGAGGGAGTCGAGGACCTCTGGTGAATTCATGCGCTCTCTATGAAAATCAACGCAGGGTCTTCAAGATAGTTTACTACCTTTGCCAGGAATTCTGATGCATCGACGCCGTCAGTCACCCTGTGGTCAAAGGTCAAAGAGAGGGGGAGTATCCTCCGTATGACAATGAGGCCGCCCTTGACCCAGGGTTTTTCCGAAATCCTTCCGGTCCCGAGTATGGCGACGTCCGGGTAATTGATAATCGGTGTTGCAAAAGTCCCGCCGAAGTGCCCGTAATTGGTAATTGTGAAGGTGCCCCCTTTCATCTCCTCTATTTTTATTTTTCTTTCCTTTGCCTTTACGCTCAGTTCATGTATTGCAAGAGACAGTTCGAGGATGGTTTTTTTGTCGGCCTGCTGTATTACCGGTACCATCAGACCCTCCGGAGTGTCGACTGCAATACCGATATTGAAGTATTTTTTGACGATGATCTCCTCCCGCTCATCGTCAATGGAAGCATTGAGCAGCGGGTGCCCCGCGAGGGCATGGTGCACCGCCTTGATAATAAAAGGAAGGAAGGTAAGATGTACGCCCTTTTCCAGAAGCGCTTTCATCTCGCGTTCCCTGAGGTCCCATAATTCGGTAATGTCGGCTTCTTCCATAGCTGTTACGAAAGCGGTCGTCTTCTGGGCAGCGATAAGGTTTTTAGCTATAGTTTTCCGTAACCCTCTTAGGGCTACCCTCTCGGAGGGACCGAACCTGTCTTCACTTTGAACAACCGGACCAGCGGCCTTTCTGACATCATCGGGCGTAACGCTCCGGCCGGGACCTGTGCCCCGGGCATCCTCGATTTTTATGCCGAGTTCCCTGGCGAGGGCACGCGTCGCAGGCGCTGCAAGCACTTCCTCCTCTTCGGGAAGAACGCCGACAACAGAGACGGATTTCGGCTTTTCTTCCGGCTTCGGCTTGTCTTCAGGAACCTCGCCTTGTTCTGCGATAGTAATCAGAACATCCCCGACCTTTGCCGTCTCTCCTTCCTGTTTATTAATCTTTATTACTCTCCCCGCTTTTGGGGCCGGCACTTCTACAATTGCCTTGTCTGTCTCTATCTCAAGGACATTCTGGTGCTCCTCCACCGAATCGCCTTCCTTAACGAGCCATTTCCTTATCTCGCCCTCAGTTATGCCTTCACCCAAATCCGGTAATTTAAAATCAAACGGCATCTCATTCTCCTTAAATAGAGGGTTCGATGATTGGAGGGTTAGAGGGTCAGCTTTTTAGCCTTTTAGCTTCTAACCCTCCAACCTTCCGATCTTCTAACCCTCTTTAGTTTTAGTATTTCATTATTTCCTCAATTGCCTTTCTTATACGTTCGACGGTCGGCGTATAATGGTCCTCAAGTTTGGCGAGCGGCATAACAGCGTCGTAGCCTGTTACCCGCATTATAGGCGCCTTCATATAGAGCATTGCATCTTCTGCGATTGTTGCCGATATCTCTGCGCCAAAACCGCATGTCTTCGGCGCTTCATGCACTATCACAACCCTCCCTGTTTTCCTGACCGACCTGAATATTGTCTCCTCATCAAAGGGACTCAACGTCATTAAGTCTATCACCTCCGCATCAAGGCCCTGAACTGCCTGAAGCGTTCTGTGGAGCATACTTCCCCAGGCAACAAGCGTGACCTCTTTGCCTTCCTGAACAACCCTTGCCTTTCCGAGCGGAATGGCATATTCGCCTTCAGGGACTTCCTCTTTTATGAGGCGATAGAGCCTTGCTGATTCAAGGAATATAACTGGATCAGGGTCCCTGATGGATGAGATCAGCAGACCCTTTGCAGTGTAAGGTGTTGACGGCGCCACAACCTTTATCCCTGGCATATGGCAGAAAAAAGCCTCCGCACTCTCCGAATGGAGTTCTGGCGGCTTTATCCCGGCCCCGTAAGGGGTCCGTATTACCAGCGGGCAGCTATATCTTCCCCTAGAACGCGAACGCACCCTTGCCGCATGAGAGTAAATCTGTTCTACAGCAGCATAGATAAAGCCCATAAATTGTATTTCGGCAACAGGTCTTAAGCCGTATACAGCCATCCCTATGGCAGTGCCGATGATGCCGGACTCTTCAAGGGGGGTGTCCACAACTCTTTCGGCCCCGAATTCTTTCTGCAGTCCGTCAGTAACGCGGAATACGCCTCCGTCAAGGCCGACATCCTCTCCGAGCACGACAACGTTTTTGTCCCGCTGCATCTCTTCTCTGAGCGCAAGGTTTATTGCCTGGACCATATTGAGTTTTTTTGAGTTATCGGGCATATCAGAAATCCTTCAGCTGCTTTGCCTGCCGGGGAGAGAGCGTTTCGCGGGTATAAACAAGCATATCCCCCGGCTGGGCAGGTCCCAGTGATTCTGCCGTTATTACGGCATCATCAACAATCTTTTTTGATTTATCTTCCACCTCTTTCTGATATTGCCCTGTCCATATCCCTTTTTTCTCCATGAACAATTTCAGTCTTAAAATGGGGTCCTTCGGTTTCCATGCCTCCACTTCCTCTTCCTTTCTGTATCTCGTTGAATCGTCCGCCGTAGTATGGAGCGACATCCTGTAGGTAAAGCATTCGATAAAGGTAGGACCTCCGCCATCTTTCGCTTTTTCTACTGCATCTTTTGTTGCCTTATAAACAGCGAATATGTCATTGCCGTCAACCTGTATACCCTCAAATCCATACGAGTATGCCTTTTGAGCAAGGGTTTTTGATGAGGACTGTCTTTCCCTCGGCACTGATATAGCCCATTGATTGTTCTGACAGATAAAGACGACAGGGAGTTTTAAGACACCCGCCATGTTAAGCCCCTCGTGAAAATCACCCTTTGAGGTGCCGCCGTCGCCGAAATAGGCAATGACTGCCGTCCTGTTTCCCCTATACTTTGCGGCAAAGGCTGCGCCTGTTGCATGGGGGATATGAGTCCCCACGGGTATGCATATGGGAAAGATATTTAAATCGGCAGGGGTAATGAGTCCCCTTTCATCTCCGGCCCAGTATTGGAAAAGCATATGGATGGGATAGCCGATGGCTATATGAACGCCCATCTCCCTGAAGGCCGGGAAGATCCAGTCGGACTTTTCGAGGGCGCATGCGCTCCCGACCTGGGACGCCTCCTGGCCGAGGACCGGCGCATATGTGCCTATCCTGCCTTCCCTCTGAAGGTTCAAGGCGCGTTCGTCGAATACCCTCGAAAGGATGAGTAATTCATACATCTTCTTTATCCTGTCATCGGATAAAGCAGGCATGAGAGAACTGTCGGCTAACCCCTTCTCATCAAGTATCTCGAGGCGTTTGACGCTGATCGATTCGATCGTTTTTTCAGACATGCGTAAATCATATCACGCGACCCAATCGCAGTCAATCAACGTATGCGGCTATCTGATATGGAGTTTGCCGAGAATGAGACCGAGGTATTTATTGATCGGATTGTTCCTGTTCAGGAAGGATATGAGAGGAGGTTTTCTGGTGACGAGTTTGTTAAGCTCGTCGATTATCAGGAGGTTGGCCCCGTATTTGAGCCCATTTCTGAACACCAGTATGGCATCGTCCTGGGTGCCTGCATGGAGTAGTATTTTGCCGAAGTTCAGATAGTGGGCAGTGTTTTCGCCATCCCTTCGCAGCGCCTCTTCGCAGAGTTTGATGGCCCTTCGCACCTGCCCCCGCTCTTTTGCTATACATAAGGCATAATAGGAGTAGAAGGCCGGATTGTCTTCGAGTTCCAGGGCTTTTTCAAAACGGGCGAGGGCAGGAATCATCTTGCCGGCTGCAAGTTCTTCCACCCCTTTCTTAAAGTTTTCCTCTGCTGTAGCAGTATGCATCTCCTACCATTCTACTATCTTACGCTGTTTTTTTCAAAAACTGTTTTAATGAGCAGCAGCGAAATACCGATCGTGAGAGCTGAATCGGCAACATTAAAGGCCGGCCAGTGATGGGCGCCGGCATAAAAATCCAGGAAGTCTATTACATGCCCAAATAGGATTCTGTCCGCAAGGTTACCGGCGGCGCCGCCCAATATGAGAGCAAAGGCAAACCTGTTATCACTGTCCTTGAGAGCGAGGAAGATGAGTAATGCCATTGCCGACAGTGTGACAACTATAAAAAATAAGTTGCCCAGGCTCCTGAACATCCCGAAGGCAGAGCCTGTATTGAGCACATGAACAATATTGAAAAAAGATGTGACCCGTACAACGTCAAAAGGGCCAACATGGGTCTTTATGAAATATTTGGTCAGCTGATCAAGGGCAAATATGAACAGAGAGACAAGGAAAAAAATATAGCGGCGTTTTTTCATTTTATGGCATTAAAACACTGTTCACATATATCCGGATGCTGCTCAAAGTTCCCTACCGTAGGTCTCCAGTTCCAGCACCGCTCGCACTTCCGGCCCGGAGCCCTTTCGACATTAATGAAGAGGCCCTTAATCTCAGCGCTCTCGTAGGCTGCCGTCGGTGTCTGGCCGTCAGGCCGGACTTCAACGTCAGAAACGATAAAGAGAGTGGGCAGAAAGTCCATGTGACTCTGCAAAAGCTGATAAAAATCCTCAGGCGGGTAAAGCACAAGCTTTGCTTCAAGCGCATTGCCGATAAATTTCTCCTTCCTTTTTATTTCGAGCGCCTTGTTAGCCTCGTTCCTCACCGCAATGAGCGTGTCCCATCTTTTCTCCAGAGCTTCATCGGCAAACAATTCTTCAGGGACAGGAAATCCGGAGAGGAAAACGCTCTCTGTTGCATGACCCGGTATATAACTCCATAGTTCTTCCGCAGTAAATGAAAGTACCGGGGCCATGAGGCGTGTCATGTCGAGCAGTATCCTGTGCAATACCCATTGCGCGGCGCGCCGCCCCGGTGAATCCGCCCTGAACGTGTAAAGGCGGTCTTTTAAGATATCGAGATAAAATGAGCTCATATCAACGATGCAGAACTGGTAGAGTGAATGGAACGCCTCATGGAAGTCAAAAGCATCATATGCGGAGGTCACTCTCTTTATGATCCCCTGCAGTCTTGACATTGCCCACCTGTCGATCTCGAGCATATCATTGCTATAATCCTTTTCGTCGAAATCATGGATCGTTCCGAGGAGGAACCGGCCGGTGTTCCTGATCTTTCTGTACGCCTCGGTCAGCCTGTCGATGATCTCTTTTGAAAGCCGTATATCATCCTGATAGTCTTCCGCAGAAACCCAGAGGCGTATGATCTCTGCGCCGTTTGCTTTGATGATTTCCTGCGGGGCTATGACATTGCCGAGTGACTTTGACATCTTTTTCCCCTGGCCGTCAACCGTGAATCCATGAGTGAGGACGGTCCGATATGGCGCCCGATTTCGAGTCCCCACCGATGCAAGGAGGGAACTTTGAAACCACCCGCGGTGCTGGTCGCTCCCTTCCAGGTATAGCTCAGCGGGCCATGAGAGCCTGCTGTCGCGTTCGAGCACAGCTGCGTGACTTACTCCGGAGTCGAACCATACATCGAGGATATCCATTTCTTTTTTGAAGGCGGTGCAGCCGCACCGTGCACAGGCGCGGCCTGCTCCGAGAAGTTCGGTTGTGTCCAGCGTAAACCATATGTCGGCCCCGTGCTGTTCGAACTGAGACACGATCCGGGCGAACAGCCCTGAGTCCTGAACAAAGGCCCCGCATTCATCACACGTGATCAGTGTTATTGGAACTCCCCAGGCACGCTGCCGGGAAATGCACCAGTCAGGCCTTCCGGAGACCATACCATAGATTCTGTCCCTGCCCCACGAAGGCACCCACATGGTCTTCTCTATCTCTTCAAGGCCCTTCTTTCTTAAATCTACTTTCTCCATTGATATGAACCATTGTGCCGTTGCCCTGAAAATGACAGGTCTTTTACATCTCCAGCAATGCGGGTAGGAATGCCGTACCTTCTCCACTCCGAGAAGGGCGTCTTTTTCTTTAAGCAACTCTATGATCCCTTCATTGGCCTTAAAGACGAACTGCCCCTCGAACTGGGGGACCTGTTTCGTGAATTTGCCCCTGTCGTCCACCGGTGCGTATATATCGAGGCCGTATCGTAATCCGACCTCATAGTCATCTTCTCCGTGGCCAGGGGCAATATGGACAACACCCGTGCCCTCGCCGACCGTGACAAAATCAGCTGTAACAATTCTTGACTCCCTTTCAATAAAGGGATGTTTCGTGCGTATCCCTTCCAATGAACTGCCCGGGAGGTTTAAAATGACCTCGCCTTTTATAACGCCTTTCTCCCTGAGCCCTGCGAGGTTCTCTTCAGCTGCTATGTGTACGTCCTCTCCATCCAGCACGGCGGCATAGCGGAGGTCCGGGTGCACTGCAAGGGCAAGGTTTGCCGGAAGCGTCCAGGGCGTTGTCGTCCATATCACTATGAATGCATTCCTGCCCGCCAACTGGGGCAACGCATTTTTAATGTCTTCGTCGAAAATCCTGAAACGCACAAAGACCGAAGGTGATTCCTTTTCAGCATATTCAACTTCCGCTTCTGCGAGCGCGGTGATACAGGAGGGACACCAATGGACAGGCTTTTTCCCTTTGTATACCGAACCGTTTTCGACGAACTTGAAGAATTCTCTTACAATGGACGCCTCGTAATCATAGGACAGTGTCAGATACGGCCTCTCCCAGTCGCCGAAAACGCCGAGCCTCTTGAACTCTTCCTTCTGCATAGCGACAAACCCGGCTGCATATTCCCTGCAAAGCTGCCTCTTTTTGAGGACGCCGACCTGATCTTTTTTGTCCCCCATGTTCTTGTCAACCTGCAGTTCTATGGGAAGGCCGTGACAGTCCCAGCCCGGGACATAGGGCGCGTAAAAACCCTGCATCGATTTATATTTAACGATAATATCTTTGAGAATTTTGTTCAGTGCATGGCCTATATGGATATTGCCGTTGGCGTAGGGAGGACCGTCGTGAAGTATATAGCTCTCGTTGCCGGTATTTTTCTCCTGGATCTTCCGGTAGATAGCAGTCTCTTCCCAGAACTTCAGCGTCTCAGGCTCTCTCCGGCTGAGGTTGGCCTTCATGGGAAAGCCGGTCTGTGGTAAATTAAGGGTATTTTTGTAGTCAATGGACATGAAGTAAAAACTACCACTAAAAGGCATGTGGTGTCAAATGGACAGGGAGCGATGTTTTACTTTACTATTCCCAAAGTCTAACCAACGATTTCGGTCCCGATTCCTTCTTTTGTGAATATCTCAAGGAGCAGACAATGGGGAATTCTGCCGTCAACAATGTGCGTCTTCTTCACCCCCGCATCAATGGCGCGGGTGCATGCCTGCACCTTCGGGAGCATACCCCCTGATACCGTTACGTTGTCAATAAGCTTTTTTATCTCTTTCTTGCTGATAGTTGATATGACGCGGCCTCTTTTATCGCTTATACCAGGCACATCGGTAAGGAGTATGAATTTTTCGGCTTTTAAAGAAGAGGCAATCGCTGATGCCACGTAATCGGCATTGATATTGAACGTCTCCCCTTTGCCGCCCGCTCCAATAGGTGAGATAACAGGCACAAAGCCTCCCTTTTCAATAGCATCAAGTATTCCGGGATCGATTGAATCCACCTCTCCGACAAGTCCTATATCGATGATTTCCTCTTCGCTAACCCCACCCTTCCTGCCCTTGGTAAGGGGAGGAGAGAGGCGGGGCAGGAGTTTCTTTTTTGCTTTGATCAGCCCGCCGTCTTTACCGCTCAAGCCGACCGCCTTGCCTCCGTGGCTGTTGATCAGAGCTACTATTTCTTTATTGATAAGGCCCAGCACCATTTCAACGATGTCCATGGTCTCCTTGTCTGTGACCCTCTGTCCCTGAATAAATGACGGCTCTTTCCCCATCTTTTTCATGGTGTGGCTGATCCTGGGGCCGCCGCCATGGACGACAATAGGTTTGATACCGATGAAGTTCATAAGCACAATGTCCTGGGCAAAACTATTTTTTAGTTCGTCTTCAACCTGCGCAGCGCCGCCGTACTTGATCACGAAGGTCTTTCCGTAGAAATTGCGTATGAACGGCAAGGCTTCAATCAGAATATTCGCTTTTTCGATCAGCTTTTCCATAATTATTTCTCCCTACAACCCATGAGGTATTGTCAAAATTAACCACAGAGAATACAGAGACAACCTGACCACAGCCGATTCTATGTGAGGACACAGAGAAATACTCTGTGAACTCTGAAAAACTTTATGGCGCTTTTTATATATAAGGACTTCTCTGTGCCCTCTGTGGTTTCATTTTTTTTCATAACTTTTGATATTACCACTATTATATTTGTTGTTCATATTTGGTTATAAGGACATTGTACCCTTCGCCGGCAAGTGTTTTGGCCAGCTCCGCTGCTTCACTCCCTGCAGTGAATTTGCCGATGCGCACCCTGTAATATTTAGCTCCTCCGACATCAGCGGTCATTATATAGGCGCCTGAATATTTCAGTTCCAGTGCCTTTTTCAAACGCTTCGCAGTTGCTTCGTCCCTGAAAGAGGCGATCTGGATGGTGACAACCGGCCCGCGCACGTCGTATTTTACGTATTTGACGTAGCGCAGATCCCTGCCTTCCGGCTCGATCATGACCGTGGCTGTTCCCGGCCCGATGAGGTCTATCTTCTTTGCCGCGGCATAGGAAAGGTCAAGGTCCCGCCCGGCAACAAAGGGTCCCCGGTCATTGACTATGCATTCCACCTCTTTGTTGTTTCCAGGATTTGTAACAAGCAGGCGGGTCCCGAAAGGATATTCCCTGTGTGCGCAGGTCAGCGCATACATGTTGAACAACTCGCCCGATGATGTCGGCTTGCCGTGAAAGTCGGCGCCGTACCAGGAGGCCACGATAGTCCTCCGTTCCCCTTTCATCTTCTGCAATGCAGCAGGCTGGTCTGTTTCTGCCGGCTTATACACCGGCTTTGCATACAGCGTTTCCGGTGAGACGGCAGTCCTGCCTGCACATGAGGCCAGTAGTAAAAATATAAAAAGACACGGTGACACGGGGACGCGGGGACACGGGGAAAAAGAAAAAAAGAAATGCATGGTTTCTCTTTTACGTTGCTTTGTCGTTTTGTCCTTTTCCCCGCGTCCCCGTATCACCGCGTCCCCGTGTCTTTTTTTTTACAGGATATACCTGCTGAGGTCTTCGTCTTTGACCACATCCGACAGTCTTTCCTCCACATATTGTTTATCGATGACGATGGTCTCTCCTTTAATTTCCGGGGCGCTGAACGACACCTCCTCCAGCACCTTTTCGAGCACGGTATGGAGCCTCCTGGCGCCGATGTTCTCGGTCTTTTCATTCACCAGAACAGCTATGTTCGAGATCTCGTCGATTGCGGAGTCCTTGAATTCAAGTGTTACCCCTTCTGTTTCAAGAAGAGCTGTGTATTGCTTGGTCAGTGCGTTATGCGGTTCAGTAAGGATCCTGACAAACTCGTCCTTGCCGAGCGATTCCAGCTCGACCCTTATGGGGAATCTCCCCTGCAGTTCGGGGATTAGGTCCGACGGTTTGACGATGTGAAAGGCGCCGGCGGCAATGAAAAGAATATGATCGGTCTTGACAGGGCCATGCTTGGTATTCACTGTGGAGCCCTCCACAATAGGCAGCAGGTCTCTCTGGACGCCCTCTCTCGATACTTCCGGTCCGCCTTGCCCCTGTGACCTGCTTGCTATTTTATCTATCTCGTCCAGGAAAACGATCCCGGTCTGTTCTGTGCGCTCCCGTGCCTCCGCTGTGACCTTTTCCATATCAATAAGCTTATTCGCCTCTTCCTGGACAAGCATTGCCAATGCCTCCGAGACCCTGACTTTTTTTCGTTTTGACTTCTCAGGGAGAAAGCTGCCGAGCATCTCCTTCAAGTTTATCTCCAGTTCTTCAAGTCCGACATTGGATATGACCCCGAATGGCATCATCTTTTCCTTTACATCGACATCCACGTACCGGGAATCCAGTTTACCCTCTCTAAGCTGGACCCTCAGGCGTTCGCGTGTTTCGTTATGGCCCTCCTTTTCATCCTCGTCAGGGGGGGCCCCGCGTGCCGCTCTCTGCTGAGGCAGAAGGAGGTCCAGCACCCTGTCTTCAGCGAGCGTCTCGGCCTTTTCCTGCACTTTCGTCATGTGTTCGGTCTTTACCATATTGAGCGCAATTTCGAGCAGGTCCCTTATGATAGATTCCACATCGCGGCCCACATATCCCACCTCGGTGAATTTTGAGGCCTCGATTTTGAGGAACGGCGCACTGGCAAGCCGGGCAAGTCTCCGCGCGATTTCTGTTTTGCCCACACCCGTAGGACCTATCATGATTATATTTTTGGGCAGCACCTCATCCCGGAGTTCCGGGGAAAGACGCTGCCTTCTCCATCTGTTCCGCAGTGCGATTGCGACCGACCTCTTTGCCTTGTCCTGCCCTATGATGTATTTGTCCAGTTCCGAAACTATTTTTCTGGGGATGAAATTATCCATTGAGTTCCTCGATTGATATATTTTTGTTGGTATAGATGCATATATCTGCAGCTATATCCATTGCCTTCCGCGCTATCTCCGCAGCAGAGAGGGTAGTGTTTTCATAAAGCGCCTGCGCAGCAGACTGACCGTAAGGGCCGCCGGAGCCTATTGCAGCTACTCCTCCCTCGGGCTCGATTACGTCGCCTGTCCCGGAGATGATCAAGGTATGTTCTTCGTCTGCCACCAGGAGCAGCGCCTCAAGCCTTCGCAGTATTCTGTCGGTCCTCCAGTCCTTTGCGAGTTCAACCGCAGCCCTTGCTATGTTCCCGCGGTATGACTCGATCTTTGCCTCGAACCTCTCAAAAAGGGTGAAGGCATCTGCGGTCGCACCGGCAAACCCGGCCAGAATTTTATCATTATACATCTTCCTTATTTTTCTGGCATTGTGTTTCAACACTGTATTGCCCATCGTCACCTGCCCGTCACTTGCGATGGCGACGTTATTACCTCTCCTCACACATAAAATCGTTGTTCCGTGAAACATAAAAAACCTCCCATAGAAAGTATCAAAGTATCAAAGATATAAATCAAGTGTCAGAGCGTCAAAGTATCAAAGTGTCAAAGATGTAAAACTTCAAAAAGTCAAAGTGCTGTTTGACTTTACTCTGATACTTTGACACTTAGTTGTCATTTCCAAATGGATGCGCTTTATCGTATACCTCTATTAAATGCCCGATATCGAGATGCGTGTATTTCTGGGTTGTCGAGAGAGATGAATGGCCGAGCATCTCCTGGATCGAGCGGAGATCGGCCCCGCCTATCAGCAGGTGAGTGGCAAAGGTATGCCGCAGCGTGTGAGGGCCTATCTGTCCTTCCATCCCAATTGCACGGGCATGTTTTACTACTATGCGCCGTATCTGACGGTCGGTGAGCCGTCCGCCTGTCCGGTTAAGGAAAAAAGCCGCATCGCCTGGAGCAGCGGACTTCCTTTTCTTAAAAAGCATCCGTTCGACAAAATAAGATTTCAGCGCATCTACGGCCTTATCTCCGATCGGCACAATCCGCTCTTTTTTCCCTTTCCCGCGCGCTTTGACAAGGCCCTCTCTCAGGTTTACGTCATCGACATTCAGGCCGGCCACTTCGCTGACCCGCAGGCCGCTGGAGTAAAGCAATTCAAGGATGGCCCGGTCCCTTACAGGGATGAGTCCTATGCCCTCGGGGGCCTGTACAAGGTTGAATGCGTCGTCTACGGACAGGAAGTTGGGCAGTTGTCGCGGCAGCTTCGGTGTGGGAACAAGTTTGGCCTGATTGATCTTGACATGCCCTTCCTGGTAAAGATAGTTGAAAAACGATCTGAGTGTTGCCAGTTTCCGTGCAACTGTGGATTTTTCTTTGCCGCCGATAATACGTTCCGAAATGAAGCCCCTTATGTCGATCATGTCTACCTGAAGCGGGGCCGCTGCGCAGTACCGGCTGAACTCCGTTAAATCGTGTTCATACGCTCTGAGCGTATGCGCGGAAGCGCCGCGTTCCAACTTGAGGTATTTGAGAAATTTATTTATTAACAGGTCATAGGTCATGGGTAATGGGTCCTGGGCTTTTAAAAATGTTTTCCTATTACCTATAACCTATTACCTATAACCTATCTCGTTAATATACTCTGACCACTCTTTTAATGCAACCTCAGCCGCCATTTTCCGCCGGAGCTTTTTATCTTTTATCTCCGGCTTATGCGCGATCGCCGGAATAAGTCCGAAATTGATGTTGCTGGGCTGAAAGCCGGCAGGCCCGGCGCCGGTAATATGCGCAATCAGCGAGCCGTGAGCGGAAACTCTCGGCGGCTGGGCCGTTTCTTGGCCGAGCATCTTCCTCGAAGCATTGATGCCCGCGATAAGACCCATTGCGGTTGATTCGATGTAACCCTCAACGCCCGTGATCTGTCCCGCCAGGTAAAGGCCGGCTTTCTCTTTAAGCGACAGGTCGGCATTGAGGTGCATCGGAGAATTAATGAACGTGTTCCGATGAATGCTCCCCAGCCGTAAAAAATCAGCGTGCTCAAGGCCCGGGACCATCGTGAACACGTCTTTCTGGTCTTGCCATTTCAGGCGTGTTTGAAAGCCGACCATGTTATACGCCGACCTCTCTAAGTTTTCAGCCCTCAGTTGCACAACGGCGAACGGGACCCTGCCAGTTTTCGGATCCGGCAGTCCGACAGGTTTGAGCGGCCCGAACCTGAGAGTGTCCCTTCCCCTTTCCGCCATGACCTCAACCGGCATGCACCCCTCAAAGACCTTTGTGTCTTCAAAATCCTTTTTGTGAACTTTGTCCGCATTTTTCAGCGCCTCGAAAAAAATACCGTATTCTTCCTCGGACATAGGGCAGTTCACATAATCGTCTCCGCCTTTTCCGTAACGTGACGCAAGATATACTTTTGAGTAGTCGATGCTGCCGGCATCAACAATCGGTGCGATAGCATCATAAAAAAAGAGGTGGTCTTCTCCGATAAGTCCCTTGAGAGTTTCGGCCATTGCGCCCGATGTGAGGGGGCCTGTTGCCATAATAGCAAAGGAATCGGGAATCCTTGTAACTTCCTCCCTGATGATATTGACATTACTGTGGTTTGTCAGCGCGTCGTTGATATAGGAGGCAAATAACGTCCTGTTAACAGCCAGGGCAGACCCGGCAGGGACCTCGGAGGCCAGTGCCGCACTCATTACAAGCGAACCGGCAAGCTCCAACTCCTTTTTCAAAAGTCCGGGACCTGTATTGATTTCCCTTGATCTGAGAGAATTGGAACAGACGAGCTCCGCAAGGAGCGGTGTCTTATGCGCCTCCGTCATCTTTTGGGGGCGCATCTCGAAGAGCAGTACCCGGATGCCCCTTTGCGCCGCCTGCCACGCAGCCTCGCACCCCGCAAGACCGCCGCCTATAATAATGAGTTCATCCATAGCAGCCTGTATTCTACCTCATCTGTATCGGCAATCAAAAGCAACCGTGGCAGCTTAATTCACCATCAAACCACAGCCAACAGTAGGGGCCTTAAGCCAGGACACAGAGAAACTCATGGATTTAAGAAGACGTAACATCAGACAGGGCCTTCATCTCTGTGCACTCTTCGGTTAAGTTCGGTTTGTTTCTTTTTCTCCTTGGCATTGAGAGCACAGAGAAAAACTCTGTGTTCTCGCTTAGAAGCGCCTACTTTTGGCTGTGGTTCGCTGTTTAGGTGGTGGATTCTGTGCAGGCCACCTATCGGAGCAGTGAAAAATTAGGATTCCCTATGATAAACTGCAGTATATGCTGGTGCAAATTCTGAATCCTGCTGACTATTCCTTCAAAGGCATCACTCTGCTTTTCCCCCTGATATCGGTGCGCTTGTGCTGTGTAACCCATGGTTAATATAATTGTGCCGAACGTAGGAGGACATTGTTGGGAAAACTGCGAATATTGATAGTAGACGATGAACATGTCACGCGCCTGTTTCTAAAGGGTTGTCTGCAAGCCTCTTTCCCCGGCTGCATCGTTGTTGAGGCGGCCTCCGCAAAAACCGCAATAGACACGATCAAAAGCGAATTATTCAACATAGTGTTGTGCGACCGGCAATTGCCTGATATGAATGGGGACGAAATACTCCAATGGGTCAGGGAAGAGTCGGATGTGAAAGGTATGCCCTTCATGATGATAACCGGCGACAGCGACAGGGAAAACATTGAGAAGGCGATATCACTGGGAGTCTCGGGCTATGTTGTCAAGCCGCTGGACTGTGCGAGCCTGTCACAGCGTATAGCGGCAGTATTGAGTCCAAAGCAGGGCGGCCATGATTGAAAGATCAACTTATTCTACTATAATGGTCGTTGATGATAGTCCGGAGAGTCGACTTCTATGATTTCGATCCCATCTTTCCACATCATCGAAAAGATCTATTCCGGCGCCCATGCCTCTATCTACCGCGCGGTGCGTGAAACGGACAAGCTGCCCGTCATCATCAAACTTCTCGACAAGGAGCATCCCACATCTGAGGAGCGAGCCCGCTTCCGGCGCGAGTACGAGATGACGGGGAAGATGAACGGGGAGGGGGTAATAAAGCTTTATGACTTACTAAAATACAAGAACACTCTCATAATGGTGGAGGAGGACTTTGGCGGCGAATCCCTCGCCAAGTTAGCGCATACGGTCCGGCCTGATATAGCGGGCCGCTTGACCCTGGCTATAAAGATCACGGAATGCCTTGACAGCATCCATCAGCAGCGGATCATCCACAAGAACCTCAATCCTGCCAATATCCTCTGGGACCCTCTGTCCGGACAGGTGAAGATCATTGATTTCGGCCTCGCCACGGAGTTGGGCCGTGTAATGACCGCCACCCTGCATCCAGGCGCCCTGGAAGGGACGTTGGAGTATATTTCTCCGGAGCAGACAGGGCGGATGAACCGTGCCCTGGATTACCGGACGGATATGTATTCTCTCGGGGCGACCCTTTATGAGATGTTCACCGGAGAGCCTCCCTTCAAAAGCAAGGATCCAAGAGCTGGTGCACTGTCATATAGCCAGGATGCCTGCCGTACCGCACGAACTGGATCCGCAGATTTCCCCAGTTCTGTCCGGCATCATCATGAAGCTGATGGCGAAAATGGCGGAGGAGCGTTACCAGAGCGCATACGGCCTGAGGGCCGACCTGGAAAGGTGTCGGGAATTCGCCAATGCCGGAGGCGCCGCAGAGAGATTTGATCTTGGCCGGAAGGACTTTTCCGAGGCATTTCAAATACCGCAGAAGTTGTATGGCCGGGACCTCGAGGTTGCCGGTCTGCGTGAGGCGTTCGAACGGGCATCGTCCGGCAGGGCGGAGATGTTGCTGGTGACGGGCGGCGCGGGAATCGGCAAAACGGCGGTCGTTCATGAAATTCAACGGTCTATTGTTGAGAAGCAGGGTTATTTTATCGAAGGCAAGCTGGATCAGTTGAACCGCAATATCCCCTATGCGTCCCTGACCGAGGCGTTTCGGAAACTGATCCATCAGCTTCTGTCGGAAGGTGATGTTTCCCTGGCTCAATGGAAGGAGAATATCCTGCTGGCATTGGGGCCTAATGGGAAAGTGGTGACAGATGTCATACCCGAGGTGGAACTGATTATCGGCGCCCAGCCGGACATTCCCTTCCTTGCCCCGGAGGAGACGCAGAACCGGTTTTGTTTTGTGTTTCAGAATTTTGTTCGGGCCTTCTCATCTCCGTCCCACCCCCTGGTCCTCTTCCTTGATGACTTGCAGTGGGTTGATCGGGCCTCGCTGCAACTGATCGAATTCATCATGAACGATCCTTTGGCCGGTTCCCTGCTGCTTATCGGCGCTTACCGGGACAACGAGGTGGAAGAGGGTCATCCGTTGATGATTACCGTCGAAAGTATACAGAAGACCGGGACCCTGGTTAACAGGATCATCCTGCCTCCTCTTTCCATCAATCACATCAGTCAGCTCATAACCGAGTCGCTGCACTGCACAGCTGATGAGGCCGCAGGCCTGACCAGGCTCTGTTTTCAGAAGACCCAGGGCAACCCGTTTTTCCTCAACCAGTTCCTGCAAACCCTCTATGCGGAGGGACTGATTGAATTCGACGCGGAACAGAGGCGTTGGCGCTGGGAAATTAAGAAACTTCTGGAGCAGGAGATCACTGAAAATGTCGTCGACTTTATGGTCGGCAAGATACGGAAGCTCCCTCCTGCAACACAAAGTATACTGGAATACGCGTCGTGCATCGGCAATCAGTTTGATTTGCGCACCTTATCCATTGTCTCCGGTGAACTTTGTCCTGAAACAGCCCGCAGATTATGGCCCGCCCTCCAGGAAGGACTCGTTGTTCCCGTGGACGAGGCTTACAGATTCGTGCAGACCGCGGAACCCGATGATGGAGGCGCAGATGTTCAGACCGTCGCACCCGAGTACAGGTTTCTCCATGATCGGGTCCAGCAGGCATCGTATTCCCTGATGGATGATTCGCGGAAGGTGGTCCTTCACCTCAGGACGGGCAGATCCATGCTGGCCCACACGCCGGCGGAAGACCTTGAATGCCGTGTCTTTGAGATCGTCCATCATTTCAATCTGAGCCGTGAAATCATCCAGGATGCCGGCGACAGGCAGCGTCTTGCTGAAATGGACCTCATGGCCGGTCGAAGGGCCAAGGCTTCGGCGGCATATGAGCCGGCCTATCGTTACCTCGGCATGGGGATCTCCTGCCTGGAGAAAGACTGCTGGGAGACCCAATATCCGCTTGCACTGAAGCTTTTTTGCGAGGCGGCGGAGGCGGCGTATCTGAAGACCGATTTTACGGAGATGGAACGTCTTGCAGAGATCGTGATTGCAAATGCCCGGACAGTTCTCGACAAGGTAAGCATCTACGAATCTCAAATGCGTGCGTCGATGGCGCAGCACAGGCCCTTGCAGGCAATTCAAGCCGGCCTGGAGATACTCGGCCTTCTCGGGGTGAGATTCCCTGCCCGACCGGGTAAGCTGCATATAATGCTCGCAATCCTGTATACCAAACGTGTTCTGGCCGGAAAGAGGATCGAGGACCTCCTCACGCTTCCCGGGATGACGGATCCAGGATGCCTCGCCATATCAAGGATCCTTTCCATTATGAGGTTCAGCGCCTACCTGGCCATGCCCGCCCTGGCCCCGCTGCTGATACTTAAAAGCGTCCAGTTGTCCTTCCGTCACGGCAACACCTCGCTGGCCTCATCCGCTTATGCAGCATATGGGCTAATCCTATGCGGGGTCCTGGACGACATCGAGGACGGCTACCGCTTTGGCCTGCTGGGATTGCGTCTTATGGAAAACCTGAACGCGGGAGAATGCAAGGCCCGCACGATGTTCGTTTTCAATGTCTTCATCAGGCACTGGAAGGACCATGTCCGAACTACCCTTGCCCCCCTCGTGGAGGGCTATCATGCGGGGCTTGGGACCGGAGACCTGGAATCTGCCGGTTTCTCTGCGATGACCTACTGTCTTCACTCCCTGCATGCCGGGGTGCCGCTGGCGAAACTTGAGGCCGAAATGTCGAGATTCGGCGAGGCCGTCGGTCGCCTCAAACAGCTTTCATCGTTGAGGTTAATCCGCGCTTTACAGCAAATGGCGCGGAATCTCGTGGAGCAGGGTGAAGAGCCTGCACGGTTCGCCGGCGAATATTACAACGAGGAAGAAATGCTCCCCCTCCACATTGAGGCTGGAGACAGGACCTCCATCATTAATTTACGGCTCTGTAAAATAATTCTGGGATTCCTGTTCTGAGACTATGCCGGGGCGTCCGAAGATGCAAGGAAGGCCCTGGAATATCTGGACGGAGCCAGGGCATCATTCGTGAATACCGTCTTTTTCTTTTACGACTCCCTCATCAGACTGGCAATGATTCCCACGTTCACAACGAAGGAGAGGAAGCAGTCTTTGAAGGAGGTGGCTAAAAACCAAAAGAGATTGAAAAAATGGGCGCAGCATGCCCCGATGAACAACCGCCACAAGTGGTTGCTGGTCGAGGCGGAGCTGGCGAGGATCGAGGGACGCGATCTCGACGCCATGAAATTCTTCAAGGAGGCGGTCCGCTTTGCCGGGGAGAACGAATTCCTCCAGGAACAGGCCCTTGCCAACGAGCTGGCAGCCAGGTTCTGGATGGGGCGGGGCGATAACGAGATTGCCGGGTTCCACATGAATGAGGCGCACTATTGCTATGCCGGCTGGGGGGCGAAAGCCAAGGTGAGGCATCTGGAACGGACTTATCCTCAGCTTCTGGCCGAAGTCACAAAACGAGCTCCGGGTGAAAAGCGGGAAAGACAGACGGTGGGCGTCTCTGTCTCCTCAGCAGACGAATTGGCCGGCGGCGCTCTGGATTTGGCGAGTGTTATCAAGACCTCCCAGGCCATCTCCGGCGAGGTCGATCTGGAAGCACTCCTGAAAAAGGCGATGCTCATCCTGATACAAAGCGCAGGTGCCCAGGAAGGATGCCTGATAATGAAGAAGGACGGCGAACTCATTGTCAGGGCGCATATCACGGCTGGAATGGACAGCGCAATCCTGCTGGAAAAGCTCACGGCCGAATGCGGAGATTTGCTGTCCCAGGCCATTGTCCAATACGTTGTTCGGACCCAGGAAGCCGTTGTCCTGAGCAATGCCGCAGTTGAGGGCATGTTTAGCCGTGACCCCTATATTGTCAGGAAAAAGCCCCTATCGATCCTCTGCATGCCTGTTATGCAGCATGGCGTTGTCGTCGGTGTCCTCTACCTGGAAAACAACCAGGTCACTGACGCATTCACCCAGGACCGCATGGAAGTGCTCAGGATACTCTCCTCGCAGGCAGCCATCTCCATCCAGAATGCTTTGCTCTATTCGGAACGCAAGCAGACCGAAGATGCCCTTCGTGAAAGCGAGTTGAAATACCGGACCATCCTTGAAGAAATGGAAGACTGCTATCTTGAATCGGACCTTAAGGGTCTTGTTACTTTTGCAAATCCTTTCGCCTGCATAGCGCTGGGGTATTCCAGGGATGAAATTATTGGTATGCATTTTGCTCAATTCACCGCTCCTGATGCTGTTGAAAAAGCAAAGCTGAACTATGATTCGATTCTCGACGCCGGCATCACCGGGAAACCATTTTCATGGAAGATCCTGAAAAAGAATGGGGAAAATGGATTTTTTGAGACAGTCGTATCTCTTGTCAGGGACAAGACGGGTGAGCCTATAGGATTCAGGGGAGTCGGAAGGGATATTACGGAACGTAGAAAGGCAGAGAAAGAATTGAGGGAGGCGGAGGAGAAATATCGGAACATCTTTGACAACTCTGCGGAGGGTATCTACCAGACAACTCCTGACGGCCGCGTCCTGACGGCCAATCCGGCTGCGGCGCGGATATTGGGATACGATTCGCCTGAGGAAGCTATAGCGAGCGTTAAAAACCTTGCCAAAGACCTCTATGTGGATTCCTCAAGGAGAGAGGAGTTTCGGGCATTGATGCAAACACAGGGTCATGTGCGGGATTTTGAATTAAGGGCCTATAAGAAGGACAGAAGTGTCATTGATCTCTCCTTGAATTGCCATGCATTCCTGGACAATAGCGGTAATATCCGTTATTTTGAGGGGGCCATCGAGGATATCACGGAGAAGAAACGGACAGAAGAACTAAAGATAGCCAAAGAAGCCGCCGAAGCCGCAAATGTGGCAAAGAGTGAATTTCTGGCTAACATGAGCCATGAAATACGCACCCCGATTAACGGGATCATCGGGATGACCGGCTTGCTTCTTGATACCGGTCTTTCCGGGGAGCAGAGGAACTATGCAGAGATGTTGCGCTCAAGCGGCGATTTGCTGCTGGGCCTGATCAATGATATCCTTGACTTCTCAAAAATAGAAGCCGGCAAACTCGAGATAGAAACAATAGAGTTTGATCTTAGGGCCACGCTTGAGGAAACTGCGGAATTTCTGTCCCTGCGGGCCCATGAAAAGGGTCTTGAGCTTGTATGCCGGATAGGTCCCGGCGTCCCCCCATTTCTTAGAGGCGACCCTGGCCGGCTTCGCCAGATCTTAGTAAACCTTATAGGGAATGCGATCAAGTTCACCTCAGCGGGCGAGGTGGTCATCGAAGCAGTGACGGAATATGAAACAGGCGGTCAGGTCGGGGTGCGGTTCAATATTCGGGATACCGGCATTGGGATACCTGAAGATAAAACATCTTTACTGTTTAACAGCTTTCAACAGGTTGACGCCTCGACGTCACGGAAGTTTGGCGGCACCGGCCTTGGGTTGGCCATATCCAGGCGGCTGGTTGAACTGATGAACGGCAGGATAGGGGTCCAAAGCATAGAAGGGCAGGGTTCCGACTTCTGGTTTACAGCAGTGTTCGATAAGGGCAGCCCGCCGGACAGTTTGCATAGAGAAGCGCGGCAAGCCGCTATTATTACCAGCCACAGGCTTGGTGAGACAGCCGGACGGAATGTGCGCATTCTCCTGGTCGACGATATTAAAGTCAATCAAACAGTGGCCCTGGGCATTCTCGGCAGATTAGGGTTCAGCGCCGACACCGCTGACAATGGGCAACAGGCAATCGATATGCTGGAAGCTGTTTCTTACGACATAGTATTTATGGATGTGCAGATGCCGGTTATGGACGGCTATCAGACGACCAGGGCGATACGAGGGGGCAAAACAAAGGCAGCCAACCCCGATGTTCCTATTATTGCAATGACAGCCCATGCCATGAAGGGTGACAGGGAGAAATGCCTGCAGGAGGGTATGGACGATTATATCTCCAAGCCTATCTCACCGCAGGAATTGTCTAAAACGCTTGAGAGGTGGCTGCCGCAGGAGCAAGCTGAATTGCCGCAGACAAAGGATATGCCCCGTGGTAAAACGGCAGCTGCAGAAGCATTGCCGGTCTTTGACTATGAGGGGCTTATGGGGCGCATAATGGATGACATGGAGCTTGCCGGAAAAATTGTTGCGGCATTCATGGAGGAAATCCCCCGGATGGTCGATGAACTAAGGGAGCAGATCGTGGGGGGCGATGCGGGACTTGCCGGCAGACAAGCCCATAAGATCAAGGGGGCAGCGTCCAATACCGGGTTTATGGCAATAAGCGCCATTGCAGCTGATATGCAGCAGGCCGGAGAAAAAAGGCAAATGGAGACAATTATTGCACTAATGCCTGAGCTCGACAGTCAGCTTGAACTACTGAAGACTAAAATCAAAGACTCGGGAGTCTTAGGGTCTGCGAATGAATAACTTATGCAACATCCGGCATTGAGCCCAAAGTAGCGCTGCAATTGCCGAAAATAAAAATTTATTGAGCTTTTGCGCTGTTTTTTATTATTATGTCAAGATGTCTATAAAACTTATCATTTTCGATCTTGACGGTACCCTGATCGATTCAAGCATTGATATCGCGAATGCGATCAATTACGCGGTCGGGCCTTACGGCGTTCCGCCGTTGACGGTGCAGGAAGTCATAAGCCTTGTGGGCGAAGGCATCTCAAGTCTCATGGGAAAGCTTATCGTAAAAGGAGGAATCGGGGCAGAAACCGATTCCCTGGTACAGCGCTTCCTTATCCATTATTCCGCCCACCTTACCGACAATACGATCGAGTATCCCGGGGTAAGGGATCTGCTGGCGCAACTGGGAGCATACCGGAAAGCGGTAATTTCCAATAAGCGCGAGTCCCTTTCTGTAAAGATACTCGAACGATTGGGGCTTTCAGAGTACATGGATGTAATTGTCGGAAGCGACACTGTAAAGGAGAGAAAGCCATCTCCTTTGCCTGTCTGCCATGTCCTTTCAGAGCTCGGCATAGCTCCGGATGAGGCTGTAATCGTCGGCGACAGCAATTATGATATCGAGGCCGGCAAATCAGCCGGGATCAGGACCGTGGCAGTGACCTATGGCTACAGGCCGGTGGCTTTGTTGCAGGACGCTGATTTTATTATAAACAGTATGCCGGAATTAACAGATGTCCTAAGGAGGTTATCATAGATGGCGTTTACCATAGCTTTTGCAGGAAAAGGCGGCACAGGGAAAACAAGCCTGGCAGGATTGGTGGTGAAATACCTGCTTGGCAAAAGAAAGGGGCCTATCCTTGCGGTTGACGCGGACAGCAATGCATGCCTGAACGAGGCCCTTGGAGTAGCGGTCCACGCGACCATCGGCGGTCTAAGGGAAGAATCTCTTCAGGCTGTGAGGGGAGGCGGCAGCAGGCCCGGCGGAATGGCGATGGAGCAGCTTTTTGACTACCAGGTGCAGCAGTCTATTATTGAGGCTGAAGGGTTTGATCTCATGGTCATGGGGAGGCCCGAGGGTCCCGGCTGTTACTGCGCTGCAAATAATATAATAAGGAAATACACCGACCTGCTTTCGGAGAAATATCCATATGTTGTGATTGACAATGAGGCAGGTATGGAACATTTGAGCAGGAGGACCACTCATAAAGTCGATTTGCTCATCATTGTCAGCGACCCTACGGTGAAAGGTGTGATAACTGCGCAGCGGATCAATAACCTTGTCGAGGAATTGCAGCTGGAGGTGGACCGTAGAGTGCTGATCATCAACAGAGTAATCGGATACGAGGGTGAAGAGCTTAAAACTATGGCCGAGAAAGCAGGTGTTGTCGTGGCAGGTCTGGTCCCGCAGGATGAGGCAATTTTTAAATTTGACCTTGCAGGGAAGCCTGTGCTTAAGCTTCCTGAAGAATCGAAGTCTGTTCAGGCCCTGTTCGGTATTTTGATGACATTAAATATACCTTGAAAAAAGTTTTTTTAAAATCACAGTTATTAACATTCCTTATAAGGTTATATGTAGACATCTTTAACTTTTTATGTTACTATTCGTAACATATTTTTATAATAGCCATTTTTGAAAGGAGACAGTATGCTAATAATTGGTGAAAAGCTGAGCATCATAGCTAAGAGAGTTCGTGAAGCAATGATGAAATTCGACAAAGGTCCTATTCAGGAAATTGCGACGAGACAATGGAAAGAAGGCGCCGGTATGATCGACGCCAATATCGGCCCTGCGGAGGATGGCGGAGAAAAAATGATGCAGTGGATGGTGACAACTATTCAGGAAGTGGTCCCCCTTCCTGTTTGTCTTGACACTACTAATGCTAGTGCTATCGAGGCCGGGCTGAAGGTCCACAACAACCAATGGGGCAGGCCGCTGATCAATTCCACTTCCAACGATCCTGAAAGATTTCCTATCATGGAGATTGCAGCAAAATACAATTCTCAGTTAATCGCACTTACTGTCGGCAAGGGCGGTCTTCCGGCTGATGCTGAGGAAAGGGCGGGTATTGCCGCAGAGATGATGGCGAGGGCAATGGAATACGGCTTACCGGTCGAAGACCTGTATCTCGACCCGCTTGTCCTGCAGATCGCTACTACTCAGGACCAGGCGTTGAAAGTGGTCAAAAGCGTCAAAATGTTTCAGGAATTGAACGATCCTCCAATGAAGACGGTGGTGGGCTTAAGTAATATATCCAACGGCATGCCGAAAGCGCTCAGGCCGATAATGAATAAACATTTATTCGCATTATTGGCTTATGAAGGGCTGACTGCTGCAATAGCCGATGCGCATGAGGTAATAGAGACGGTCAAGACTATAGATATAATAATGGGCAGGACCCTATATGCCCATTCGTATTTGGAAATGTAAAAATACTACTGTCGACGGTCGATACTAAAGAAATACCGGCAGGCGACTAAAAAATGGAGGTATATATGGCATTTACGGCGCCAAACGAGACTTACTCTGGCAAGGTTTATCAGGTTGAATCAGGTACGGATAAGACGTTTGTTATTGGTGGAGAAAATGTGCTTCCTTTTCATTCCTTTGAAGGCAATTTGCCCAACAGACCCGTTATAGCTTACGAGATTCAGGATGTGCCTCCCGATGATTGGCCCGATACTCTGAAAAAAGTATATGAAGGAGTATCAGGTGATCCTGTTACATGGGCAAAATATTGCCAGGACAAACTGAATGCAAAGGCCATAGCGCTCAGGCTGATAGGAACCCATCCCGACAGGGAAAACCGCTCCCCCGAAGATGCGGCCAAGACGGTAAAGGATGTGCTTGCTGCGGTAAAAGTCCCTTTAATAATCCTCGGCAGCAATAATATTGAGAAAGATACCGCTGTATTGGTCGCGGCGGCTGAAGCAGCCAAGGGCAGGAATTGTTTAATAGGGAAGGCCATGGAAGAAAACTATAAAACGATCGTTGCAGCCTGTATGGCCAACGATCATAAACTTATAGCGATGTCCCAGCTCGATATCAATCTTTCCAAACAGCTAAACATTCTGATAACTCAAATGGGCTTTGACAAGGAGAGAATGGTAACTGATCCTATGTGCTCGGCGCTTGGATATGGGCTGGATTATACCTATTCTGTTATGGAGAGGATCAGGCTTGCTGCCCTGACCCAGAATGATCTTACTATGCAGACGCCGATGCTCGGCGATATCGGCATGTATGCCTGGAAGGTCAAGGAGTCTTTTGCACCTGAAGCCGAACTTCCTGTCGGCGGCGCTCTTGAGCCGAGAGGAATTGCGTGGGAAACCATCACAGCGGGCGCACTAATGATCGCCGGTTCAGAGCTTTTGATAATGAGGCATCCTGAGGCGGTTAAGGCAATAGAAAAATTAATAGATGAATTAATGTAAGGGAGGTTAAGATGGCGTTATCCGGCGTTGAGATATTTAAGTTGCTGCCAAAAACCAATTGCAAGAAGTGCGGACATCCGACATGTCTCGCTTTTGCAATGAAACTGGCCCAGAGACAGGCTTCTCTCGATTTGTGCCCTGATGTCTCGGAAGAGGCTAAAAAGGTCCTCGGCGAGGCGTCCGCCCCTCCTATAAGGCCCATTGTACTTGGAGTCGGGGACAAGGCTGTAAAAATGGGCGAAGAGACTGTCCTGTTCAGGCATGACAAGAAGTTTGTTAACCCTTGTGCCATTGCAGTGGAAATAAAGGATTCGATGTCCGACAATGAAATAAACAGCATTGCGGACCAGGTCCTCAATTCCGAGATAGAGAGAGTCGGCCAGAAGCTCAGGGTCGACGCGATATTTATTAATAATGTATCAGGTGACGCAGGGAAATTTGAAGGTGTTGTAAAGGCTGTCGCTGCCAAAGTTCCGGCAGTGCCCCTGATACTTGCTACGACAAACCCTGCTGCAGCAGAGGCGGCTGTCAAGGCTACGGCAGGCAAGAAGCCGCTCCTTTACGGAGCAAATGATTCCAACGCCGATCAGATGGCGAATATTGCAAAGACCCATAAAGTTTCTCTCGGAGTAGTTGCCAAAGGTCTTGACGCACTGACAGCTCTTACCGAAAAGATCAAAGGTCTCGGCGTTGAGGACATGGTAATAGACTCGGGCGCACGCACTGCAAAAGAGATGCTGCGGGACAATACTTATATCAGAAGGGCTGCTGTTAAGAAAGGCAATAAGTCTGTTGGATACCCTGTGATCAGCTTTGCGCAAAGAGATGATGCCATGCTCGAGACCCTTGTTACAGCCATCGGGATTACAAAGTACGCGTCTATCGTGGTTGTGAGCAGCATAGAGAAGTGGAAGAATCTTGTGCTGTTTACTCTTAGACAGAATATCTACACGGACCCGCAGGTCCCGCTGCAAGTCCCGCAGAATGTTTATAAAATCGGTGAACCGACTGCAGACGCCCCCCTGCTCATCACCTCAAACTTCTCGCTTACTTACTTCATTGTCTCAGGTGAGATCGAGGGAAGCAAGGTCCCGGTGAGGCTTGCTGTGCTCGATACCGAGGGACTTTCCGTGCTTACAGGATGGGCTGCCGGTAAATTCAACGCATCGAAGGTGGCTGCATTCATCAAGGAATGCGGAGTGGAGAATGAGATAAGTCATAAGGAGCTTATTATTCCTGGATACGTGGCAATACTGAGTGGTTCGATTGAAGATAAGCTCCCGGGCTGGAAGATAACCGTCGGTCCAAGGGAAGCTAACGGGCTGCCTGTTTTTTTGAGGTCTCGTTAACAGAGCAAAATGCGGTTTTCAAATTTGAATAAATTAATGCCAGGAGGTTTGAGAGATGTCTAAGATTATTGCAACAGCGGTTATTAGGGGCGCACGTTCACTTGTGGAACGCGCGGAAGAAATGCTTAAAAAGACGATAGCTGAAAAGGGAAGAGATTATGCCTTTGAATTCCCTGACACTGCCTTTCAGCTTCCCATGATACTTGCAATGACCACTTTCAAGGTAAAAACTCTCGGGGATATGGAGGTTGGACTTCGTTACGCCCAGGAACTGCTCCACGAAGATCCGACAGATAATCTCTGGCTTCCCTACCTTGGGGAGACGCTTGATTGCGGTATGGCTACACTTTTTGCGGAAGAGATAATTCTTGCGCTCAGGTATGTCAACGGCCTCGAGCCGTGCAAGGACGCTGAAACAGGCTATGTGTACAACGGGTTTATAGGTGATACCATCCAGAGAAACCTGGGCATCCAGCTCGTTGACGGTACGATGCCGGGATTTGCCTGTATCCTTGGTGCGGCGCCTACCGACGATATTGCTGTGAATATAGCGAGAGAGCTGCAGGAAAAGAACATACTGACCTTCCTTGCAGGTCAGTCAAATGGCGATAGCATGACTAAACAGCTTCTCAGGAAGAATATAGAACTCGGATGGGATGCCAGAATTGTGCCGTTGGGTCCTGATACGGAGCATATCCTTTATGCTGCTGACTGGGCGATAAGGGCCTCCCTCATATTCGGCGGCAAGAAACCCGGAGATTATAAAGGACATCTCCTGTACCAGAAAGACAGGGTCTTTGCATTTGCAATAGCTCTCGGCCCAATGGACAACATAAAATGGGCCACAGGAGCCGGCGCGATCAATATGGGCTTCCCTGCTGTCTGCGATACTGATGTCCCTACCATCCTCCCTACAGGCGTTTGCACATATGAGCACGTCGATAAGGAATTTGACCATACCAAGATCGTCCAGAAGGCGATCGAGGTAAGAGGGCTCAAGATCACTGTTGAGAAACCTCCGATTCCGGTCGCTTTCGGGCCTGCATTCGAGGGCGAGAGGATAAGGAAGGAAGATACATTTGCGGAAATGGGCGGCCAGAAAACCCCTGCATTCGAATGGGTCAGAACGAGGGAAATGGACGAGATAGAAGACAACAAGGTCATCATCAAGCCCGACAACTGGAAGGAGATATATGAAAAGGGCGGCAGGATGCCCCTTGGCATCGTTATCGAAGTTGCCGGACGCAAGATGCAGAAGGATTTTGAGTCTGTTCTCGAAAGGAAGATCCATGCAGACCTCAACGAGGCGCAGGGAGTATTCCACATGGGCCAGAGAGATGTCAATTGGGTAAGAATAAGCAACGCGGCCAAGCAGGCAGGCTTCACTTTGGAGCATCTGGGCATTATTCATACCACAATGGCCCATCACAGGTTTAAATCCATTGTCGACAAGGCCCAGGTTACGTTATATCTGGATGAAAAGGATGTTAATGAAAAGCTGCAGGAGGCGAGGGCAGCTTATGCAGAGCGCGATGCAAGACTGGGAGGGCTGACTGACGAATCAGTGGAAGATTTTTATTCATGCCTTCTCTGCCAGTCTTTTGCACCGAGTCATATTTGCGTAGTGTCTCCTGAAAGGCTTGGACTTTGCGGTGCGTTCAACTGGCTTGACTGCAAGGCGGCAAAAGAGATCGACCCGACAGGCGGAAACCAGCCTATCAGGAAAGAAGAAGTGCTCGATGCTAAGCTGGGGCGCTTTCAAGGTGTGGACAATTATGTGAAGCAGGCCACCGGCGGCGCGGTTGAAACAGTGAACATGTACACCATAATGGACAATCCGATGACCTCCTGCGGATGTTTCGAGTGCATAGTCGGAATCATCCCCGAAGCAAACGGAGTTATGATTGTGCACAGAGGCCATCAGGGAATGACGCCGGTCGGCATGAAGTTCTCGACATTCGCCGGCTCGGTCGGAGGGGGTGCTCAAACCCCGGGCTTTATGGGCATAGGCGTGAACTTCATCCCAAGCAAGAAGTTCCTTTTCGGCGACGGTGGAATAAAGAGGATAGTCTGGATGCCTGCATCACTGAAGGAGAGGATCGGAGAGGCATTCAAAAAGAGGGCTGCTGAAGAGGGGGTCCCGGACCTGCTTGACAAGATAGCTGACGATACTATCTGCGAGGATTCGGAAAAACTTGTGGAATATCTCACAAAAGTGGGGCATCCGGCGCTCGAAATGCCCTCAATGTTGTAAAATAAAATAATGCTTTATCGGGAATAGATTAAAATCACGGAGGCTGAAAAATGGAGAAAAAGGAAGAAAAAAAAGTAATCGCAAAAATAAGACCCGCGAATCCTGATGCTGATAGAATATTGAAATGGGCTGAAGAAGAGGGCATCGAGACCTGTTTTGACAGGTCGGAAAAAATGAAGCCGTGTCCGATCGGCCATTCAGGCGCCTGCTGCAAGAACTGCAGTATGGGTCCCTGCAGGCTGACCGCCAAGGAAGACGCCAAGGGCATCTGCGGAGCAAATAACGACACCGTAGCTGCGAGGAACCTTGTGAGGATGATCGCTGCCGGCGCATCGGCGCACTCTGACCATGGCCTGGATATGGCGATGCTGCTGCTTGCGGTTGCCGAGGGTCATACCGCCGATTTTGCTGTCAAGGACACAAGGAAGCTTTACAAAGTGGCCGGCTTCCTCGGCGTCGAATTCGAAGGACGTCCTGCGAATGATGTGGCTAAGGATGTGGCACATAAGATGATCGAGGACTTTACACGCCAGACCGGCGAAATGAATTATGTAACAAGGGCCCCGAAGAAGACCGTCGAGAGATGGAGGAAATGGGGTGTTGTTCCGAGGGGCTTCCAGAGAGAGGTCGTCGAGTCGATGCACAGGACTAATACAGGTGTTGACCTTGACGCCGATAGTCTTTTACTGACGGGCATAAGGACAGCTCTCTCAGATGGCTGGATCGGTTCTATGATAGCAACAGATGTTACGGATATCCTTTACGGGACTCCTCACCCACTTAGGGCACAGGCGAGCTTCGGTGTTTTTGAAAAAGACATGGTCAATATGGTAGTTCACGGCCATGAGCCGAATCTTGCTGAAAAATTTGTAGAGGTCTCCACTGAGCCTGAAATGGTAGCATACGCAAAATCCAAGGGCGCAAAAGGGATCAACCTTACAGGCATGTGCTGTACCGCAAATGAAATACTTGTAAGACATGGCATTGCGACCATGGGCGGTTTTACGAACCAGGAACTTGCCATCATGACAGGTCTGGTCGATGCCATGACAGTTGACGTTCAGTGCATAATGCCGGCAATTGTAGATGTTTCGAAGAACTTCCATACAAAGGTCATCACAACCTCTCCGAAGGCATATATGCCAGGCGCTATTGCTATGCCTATGCTTGATGAGTCAAAGGCAAAGCAGCATGCGCGCGACATTATGAAGGTTGCGATAGACAATTTCCCGAACAGGACAAAGAAAGGCTTCCGTGAGAAGATGGAGATGTTTGACATGGTCACCGGCTTCTCCCATGAATATATCGAGTATATGCTCGGCGGAAAATGGAGGCATTCCTTCAGACCTCTTAATGATGCCATTATGTCGGGTAGAATTCGCGGTATCGGAGCGGTTGTCGGCTGTGACAACACCAGGTTCCCTGCAACCGGCAACCATAAATGGCTTATAACCGAGCTGATCAAGAGAGATGTCCTTGTAGTAACAACAGGCTGCGGTTCTCATGCCTGTGGTCTTGGGGGATACCTGACGCCTGAGTTTGCAATGGAGCACGCCGGCCCAGGTCTGCGCCAGATCTGCGAAACAACAGGGATGCCTCCTATACTGGCCCTCGGTTCCTGCGTAGACAATTCGAGGATACTTACGATCGCCAGTGCGATGGCTGCAGAGGGCGGACTCTCCGATGAAATCGGCGGCATGCCTGCAGTCGGTATTGCGCCTGAGTGGATGTCGGAGAAGGCGGTTGCCATTGCAACTTATTGCGCTGCTTCGGGATGCCCGGTCATATTCGGGGGCGACAATATCTTCGCTGCCGGCAAGGGCGTTACAGATATGATGACCAATCAGTGGATGGAAAGATTCAAAGGCTGCTTTGTCTTTGAACCTAACATTGAGAAGATCCTTGAGATGACACTTAACTTCATAGACAATGCAAGGGCCGAACTCAAGTTGAAGAAGTATGATCCGGGCAAGTTCGACACCGAGCGTGTGCTTATGGATATGGCCGCGCGCCGTGAAATTGAAAAGGGTGCAAAGCCGCATTTAGGGTTTTAACCGCAACATATAAAACAAAAATCCCTGCCTGGTTACAGGCAGGGATTTTTTTGTTTTATTCTTAAGAAGTCCCGCTGATTACCAGGGTGCTTCGCCTTTTAAAAATTTCTGCATATCTGCTGCGGCACGTTTCCCTGCGCCCATTGCGCTGATAACGGTTGCTGCTCCGGTGACCACATCTCCCCCGGCCCATACACACCTTTTTCTTGTTCTTCCGGTTTCGTTATCGGCAACTGCAGTGCCGTGTTTCGTCCTTTCCAGACCGTCGGCATCAACAAACACGATGGGGTTTGGACTAGTGCCGAGCGCAAAGATTACGGTATCCATTTCCATCTCGAACTCCGAGCCCGCAATGGGGACAGGTTTGCGTCTGCCGCTCGGATCAGGCTCTCCGAGTTCCATGCGGATGCAACGTATCTTTGACACCTTGCCCGACTCATCACCTATTATCTCGACAGGGTTTGTCAGGAGATCGCAAATAATGCCTTCCTCTATTGCATGATGGAACTCTTCGGCACGGGCCGGCACCTCTTCTTTAGACCTGCGGTATATAATGTGCACTTCGCCTGGCTCGGTGCCGGTCTGTTTTGCCTGGACTGCCTGCATGCGTTGACTGCACCTCGCAGAATCCATAGCAACATTGCCGCCGCCGATTACCGCCACTTTTTTTCCTAGTTTAACGGGCGTACTGTAATTAGGAAAGAGGTATCCCTTCATAAGATTTACGCGCGTTAGAAACTCATTTGCGGACATAACGCCGTTAAGGTTTATGCCGGGGATGCGCATAAATGAAGGCAAGCCGGCTCCGGTCCCCAGGAATACCGCATCGTATTCTTCAAGCAGTTCATTCAGTGAAATAGAACGGCCTACTATATGATCGTTTCTGACGTCTATGCCAAGACACTCAACAGCATAGTCGATTTCTCCGAAAACAACTTTCTTGGGCAGTCTGAACTCGGGGATGCCGTAAACAAGGACTCCGCCCGGACCGTGGAGCGACTCGAACATGGTGACTTTATGTCCCTCTCTTGCAAGGTCAACTGCACAGGTCAATCCGGCAGGACCGGTCCCTACTACGGCGATTTTCTTGCCGGTTGCAGGCGCGGCATTCAGCGGGCATGTGCGATGGGCAAGCTCGTAATCGCCTACGAAGCGCTCCAGACGGCCTATGGCAACAGCCTTGCCTTTCTTGGTCAGAATGCACTTGCCCTCGCACTGCACTTCCTGAGGGCAGACCCTTCCGCAGATTGCAGGGAGGTTGTTTTTTGCTTTCATTTCTTCAACAGCCTTGGGCATGTTGCCTTCGCGCACTGCAAGGATAAATTCCGGAATACGCACGCCGACAGGGCATCCAACTGTACAGCCCGGCTTCTTGCACTGCAGGCAGCGCTCAGCTTCCTGGCGTGCAGTTGCTTCATCATAACCCAGGGCCACTTCCTCGAAATTTGCACTGCGTATTTTCGGATCCTGTTCCGGCATTGGCTGCCTGGGGATTTTCATTCTCTCTTTTGGTTCTAACTTCGCCATCTATTTCCCTCCCTCAGCTATTGCTTTATCGAGCTTGCATTTATGCTCCTTCCAGTGTTCTATCGCTGCTTTTTCTTCATCACGATAGTAAGACAGCCTGGACATAAGACTGCTCCAATCCACCTTGTGGCCGTCGAATTCAGGGCCGTCTACGCAAACGAACTTTGCGCCATCATCCAGGAGCACCCTGCACCCGCCGCACATTCCTGTGCCGTCTATCATTATGGTATTCAGGCTGACAATAGTGGGAACATTAAAGGGTTTTGTGGCAAGCGATACGAATTTCATCATAATCGCCGGGCCTATTGCCCATATTTTTGCGATATTTTCTTTTTTTGCTTCAAGGATTTCCTTGAGTGGATCGGTAATCAGACCTTTCCGTCCCTGGGAACCGTCATCAGTGCATATATGTAATTCATCAGACACAGCGCGCATCTTGTCTTCCCAGAACAACAAGTCCTTGTTCCTTGCGGCTATAATGGATATGACTTTATTGCCCGCCTGCTTGAGAGCTCTGGCAATTGGATAGATGGGAGCAATTCCCACGCCTCCGCCCGTACAGATAACGGCGCCGAAATTTTCAATTTCAGTCGGATGGCCAAGAGGTCCGGCAAATGAGGCAATAGAGTCTCCAACATTGAGGGTGCCCAACTGCATTGTCGATTGTCCAACTTCCTGAAAGATGATGGTAATCGTCCCTGCCTTTGAATCATAGTCTGCTATGGTCAAAGGGATGCGCTCCCCCTGTTCACTTATGCGCACAATGGTGAACTGACCTGCTTTGGCCTTTCGTGCCACATGGGGGGCCTCTATGACCATTAGTTTGGTCACATCACTTAATGCTTGCTTCTCCAGGATTTTATACATTGCTTGACACCTCGCAGATATTTTTAGATCTATATCGAAATCCTCTGTTAACGTATTAATATAACATAAGATTTATAACACAGTCCATATTGCTAGTAGTCATTTAACAGATCAGTGGGCTGAATGCCGATGCACTGCACTTCAGGCTTGAGCGTAACACCGAACTCTTCCCTGACCCGCTCCTGTACCTGGCGGGCAAAGCCGATCACCTCGCAGGCTGTCGCATCCCCATAGTTTATGAGGGCAAGCGCATGCCAGGGCGATATGCCTACATGGCCGCTGCGGCAGCCTCTTATAAAACCCGCTAATTGAATCAGGCATGCAGCGGATATTTTTACCTCTCCTGTAGCCTGGGGCCAGTACCAGTTCTCACATCCGCCCAAGTCGTGAACAGTCCTTCCAACCCGTTCAAAGAGATCATGGGAAACTATGGGGTTTTTAAAGAACGAGCCTGCGCTGTTGAGGCGTTCGTATCCATCAAGGACCAGCAGGCCTTTGGAGTTTCTTATTTCGAGCACGGCCTCTCTCACCTGGGCAGAAGTAATGTTTGCTGCCGGCGAAAAATACCGTTTCAGATCATGGTGGGAAACATGGGGACGCCCGGATGCGGAAAGCCTGAAGGTAACGCCGGTTATGATGTATCGCCCTGCTGCATCAGCATTAAATACGCTTTTCCGGTACCCAAACCCGCATTCATGTCTGCCCAATATGGCCTGAGCGCCCGTACTTATAACAATGGCGCGGACCTCTTCGACCACGTTTTCCGCACTCTGGCCATATGCTCCAATATTTTGGACCGGCGCCGCGCCGACCGTGCCCGGAATGCCCGAAAGGCACTCGACACCCTGCCAGTTTTGTTCGGCACAGAATTTCGTGAAGGCATCCCAATCATTCCCGGCACTGGCCGTCACTATCATGCTGTCGCCATTCCTCCGGCTCGCAAGACCTGTTATCTTATTATGAATGACGAGGCCCGGGAAGCCGTCATCGCTTATAAGAAGGTTGCTGCCGCCGCCGAGCGTAAAAATATCAAGGTTGAGGCCCCTTGCAAATGCAAGCGCCTCGGCAACTTCATGTTCGCCGGCAACTTCGGTAAAGTAGCGTGCAGGACCGCCGATTTTAAATGTGGTCAATTCTTTGAGAGGGTAGTTTTCCTGAATAATTAGTCGCGAAGTCTTCATTGTCAAAATAGTATAACACCGTCGGTTTCCCATTCACCACTTGGCATTTTCTCTATTGGCTGATTGACACAATCTGTTCAAAGCTTTAAAATAACTGACTTATGGTGACAAGAAGAGATAATAACAGGGACAAGCATTTGCTGAACCTCGGGCTTCCCAAAGGCAGCCTTCAGGAAGCGACGCTTAAATTGTTCAGAAAGGCGGGATACCATGTCAGCGTTTCCGCACGCTCATATTATCCTGTTTTCGACGACAGTGAGATAACTTCCATGCTCATAAGGGCCCAGGAAATGGCGCGTTATGTTGAAGATGGCCACCTGGACTGCGGTTTGACAGGCCGTGATTGGGTGCTTGAGCAGAATGCCGATGTCGTTGAGGTCGCAGAACTGCTATACGCAAAAGAGGGGTTCAGGCCGGTGCGATGGGTAATCGCCGTCCCGGTGGATTCAAAGATAAAAACCATTAAAGACCTTGATGGAAAGCGCGTTGCTACTGAACTAGTCGGTTTTACGAAGAGGTACCTGAAATCAAAAGGGGTCAAGGCGGATGTGGACTTTTCATGGGGTGCGACCGAAGTGAAGCCGCCGCTCCTTGCGGATGCCATAGTGGAACTTACGGAAACCGGCACGTCATTAAGAGCGAACAATCTCAGAATTATTGAAACCATGATCGAATCGACTACCAGGTTTATTGCCAATAAAAGGGCGTGGCAGGACAAATGGAAGCGGCGGAAGATGGAGAACATCGCTCTCCTTTTGCGGGGAGCCCTTGCCGCTGAAGAAAAAGTCGGACTGAAAATGAACGTGTCTCAAAAGACATTTAAAAAAGTATTGAGCCTGCTTTCCGCGATGCACTCTCCGACAGTTTCATGCCTTTCAGATACTGGCTGGTACGCCGTTGATGTTATCACCGATGAAAAGACGGTGCGGGACATTATCCCCAAGCTCAAAAGTGCGGGGGCCTCGGGCATTGTTGAGTACCCGTTAAACAAGGTTATTCCATAGCGCGTTATAGCTCGTGCCGGAAGCAGGCTGCACGGAGGCACGTCGGGCGTAAAGTTAACAATTACCAGGCAATGAATGAAAGAACAAGCACCTGACAAGGCACTTGCTGATCAAACTGACGCGACGGCCCCGCCGGAACAAACGAACTCATATAGTATAAAGGTCCCTGTTTTTGAGGGTCCGCTGGATCTTCTCCTCCATCTGATCAAGCATAACAAGATCGATATCTATGATATTCCTATTGCTCAGATAACCGGGCAGTACCTTGCGTATATTGAAATAATGGAAGAACTGAATCTGGAGATTGCCTCGGAATTTCTTGTCATGGCGGCGACGCTCATCTATATAAAATCGAGGATGCTGCTGCCTCCCGATGAGACGGTCGAAGCGGAAGATCAGGAAGATCCGAGGGCAGGCCTTGTGCAGAAGCTCCTGGAGTACCAGGCGTATAAGGAGGCGTCCGCGACGCTGCGGGACAGGGAAAGTATCTGGACAAATGTCTTTTCACGCGGGCCATTATCGATTGACGATCTGCCGGCAGAGACCGAACCCTATCTTTTTGAAGTAAATATTTTTGACCTCATGGGTGCGCTGCAAAACATTTTGAAAAAAACCCCGCCTGAAGCTTTGACCATATCCAGGGAAACATTGACCGTCAAGGATAAAATTGCATTTATTCTTGAAAAAATCGGGGGAGAGCATACAACACGGTTTGAAGTCCTTTTCAGCGAAGACAACTCACGTGTCGAGGTCATCGTCACCTTCCTGGCACTGCTTGAAATTCTGCGGCTTGGGCTTGCGCGCTCATATCAGGACGGCGAGTTTGGAACTGTTTGGATCATGCGGCAAACGGAAGATCCTGTTTCATAAAAAATACTTATATAATCCATATAAAAGTTAAATATAATTTGACGATTGTAATGATTGCGTTATAAGATATGATATAAGTTAAGTGATGGAAAGGGGGCAATAAGTAATGTTTGAAGGTTTGTTTCAACCCATGCATATGATTATCATACTGGTTATAGCCCTGGTAGTTTTTGGACCTGGCAAGCTTCCAGAACTCGGCGCCGGGCTCGGGAAAAGCATAAGAGAATTTAAAAAGGCTTTATCTGATGCCGAGAAGCAGCCGATGATTGAGACTAAAACGGCTGATATTAAAAAAGCCGAGGAGACTGTGGCGGAAAATAAAACCGTTTAACAGTTGCTGACCGGTCCTTGTCGTTTCTCCGATAGCGGTTTCATCCTGAGGATATCTTTCCTGAATAAGGGGCAACATGCCCACATAACTAAGTGCTCCTTTTCATAAATACGGTGTCGTATCGAGAGAGTTGATGCGCCGTGCCGGCGAGGCGCACGACTGAGGCGTACCGTTGTGTACGGCGAGGGAGTGCAACGAAGCTGGAGCGGATGCAGCGGCGCTCGAATACAACCGTATTTATGAAGAGGAATACTAAGATGGCGAGGCTTAACAGGGTATTAATATTATTGTAACAATACTGTTGTATACTTAATATCCATTGAGGTTACGTTATAAGGGGTAAGCTGATGAGATTGCTGACGTTTATCAAAGAAGCCATCAGAGGTTTTTTCAGTAAGACAAACAGATTTGAAGTGCTTATAGGGGCCGGCTCGGAATCAAAAGGGAATATACGCGCGGCCGGAACTGTGAAAATAGAAGGAAGGCATACCGGAAATGTGGCTGCGGATTTTATAATCATCGTTAAAATGGCTTCTGTGAGAGGGGATCTTCACACAAGGGTGGCGCTGATCGGTGGTAAAGTAGAGGGGGATATCAGCTCGGATGATCTGGTTGACATAAAAGCGACGGGTAGACTTGATGGAGCTATTTACTCACGAAGACTGACGGTTGCAGAAGGCGGTGTATTTAACGGGGATGCCCACTTAAATAATAGTACCGCAGAATTGTCCGTTCTACTCAAGAGCGAAGAAGCAGCAAAGTAGATACTGGTGTCCTGTCCCTAACAGTTCTTTGCATATTTTACCGTCATTCCGGGCTTGACCCGGAATCCAGTCCTCTGCTTTTTCTGGATTCCCGCCTTCGTCAACAGTGCCAGAATTTGGTGCCTTAGGCAGGTGCTCTTAAGCACGGGGAATGACAGGACATGTAAACTTCTATCCTAGACACCACACTACTGCGCCCTAACCCGGAATAATTTCCCGCGATAAATCACCTTTGCATCTGCTATAATTTGTATGGTGGCCGGCAGTGAGGGGTTATGTACTGCCAGCTAAATGGTATGTGAAGGGGGGGAGAATTGGCGAAAAAAGGCGGGACATATAAGAGCGAGAAAAGAAAAAAGGAAGTACTGAAGCTGAAAAAGCAGGAAGAGAAAAGGCAGAAGCGTTTCAAAAAAGATGCTGGGACAGATGATAAGGATGAAAAAGGAGAGGTGGTTTAGGGAGGGTTTACCTCAGGTATTTTTGAGTAAGTGATGCCATAGTGTAATGTTTTCAATCGGTAATGTTACCATTGCTTCTCCTCTTGTGCTTGCCCCTATGTCAGGCATAAGCGACATGCCTTTCCGCGTGATCAACAGGTCCTTCGGATGCGGCCTCGCGTTCACTGAAATGATAAGCGCCAGCTCTCTAGTCCACAAAAGCAAACGTACCTTGAGAATGCTGTTTGCCGGTATGGATGACAGGCCACTGGGCGTTCAGATCCTCGGAGGCGATCCTGATATCATCAAAAGGGCACTCGATATTGTCTCTGAATATTCGTTCGATATAGTGGATTTTAACGCTGCATGTCCGGCAAGCAAGGTGGTATCCAAGGGGAAAGGGGCCTGGCTGCTCAGGGAACCCGTGAAGTTCCAACAACTCCTCAAGGTAATAGTTGAAAACGCCGGAGTGCCTGTTACCGTCAAAATACGCTCGGGTTGGGATGAGACTTCCATCAATGCAGTAGAGATGGCTCTCCGTGCGCAGGATGCCGGGGTAAGCGGGCTTTTTATACACGGCAGGACAAGGTCGCAGGGATACAGCGGAAGCGTTGCTTACCCCATAATAAGGAAAGTGAAAGAGTCCTTGAAAATACCTGTGATTGCAAGCGGTGATGCTCTGACTCCATTTCTCGTCAAGAAACTGTTGGATGATTCAGGTTGCGACGGTGCAGCTATAGCGAGAGGCGCTCTCGGCAATCCATGGATATTCCGTGAGACTTGTGAGTATCTGAAGGGAGGAGAGGCACGTTACATTCCGGATGTTTATGAGAGAACACATATTATGAAAAAGCATCTTAATTCAAATATAGCGTTTTACGGAGAGAAGTACGGTGTTATTCAGTTCAGAAAATTTTTTGGATGGTATGCGAGGGGAATGACGGCAAAAGGACTGAAAGGGAGGGCGTTTCGCGCAGGGACCGGGGATGAGATGTCGGGATTGATAGACGAGCTGCAGACCGTATAGCCCGCATTATTTATAAATAATGAGTTGTCCTATTGAAAAAAATGGAGGAATAAAGGATACTATTATTATCAATAAAGGAGGCATACAATGGGTAAAGAAAAAGACAAGAAAAAAACAAATGAAAAGAAAAAGCCACAGCACACACTTAAAGAAAAAAGGCAATTGAAAAAAGAAAAAGCGCGGTAAGGCTTAGTCGGGCTTAAAGGAAGCCATTTTTTCCTGAGGTCTCCTTTCGGGGATGTAGACGTGTTCGATTTTTCCCTCGGACCAGTCCTGTGAAGCATAGAGACCGCAGTAACAACTGCCGAATTCCGCCACATCAGGCTCGCGGTATATGCAGGGACAAATTATATCTCTGTCCTGCTCATAATCGCCGGAAGCCAGCCTGCACGGGCATGACATATATCCATACCGCTCCTTGTTCAGAAGGAGTCCCGTTAGCAGATCAAAGACCAGGTTTTTATCACTGTTGAAATGATGACCCCTGGCTTCCTGAGACTTTTTCAGCAGTTCGTATAGTTGTTCAGTGCTCTTCACAATCCGAGCGCCTCCCGGATCTCATTTTCCCTGAATCCGACAATAATTATATCGCCTATTATTATGGTGGGGAAACTGCATATGGGGTTGATTTTTTTTACGTCCTCAAGTATTGCATGCCGTTCCTCTCCGGACAGTAAATCCACATCTGTAAACTCATATTTTACTTCACATTCAGACAAGAACTTTTTTACAGCATTACAGTGGCTGCAAGTGCTGAGAGTATACATTTTTACCTGATGAGGCACGTACGATTATCCTCCATAATGTTTATAAAAAGAGTTTAACATAAAATGGGATCAATTTCTAATTAGAAGCCAATAGTTCGGCGGACGGGACCTTTTCTCCTGTGCTATAATTCAAACAAGTCTTGCGAAGAAGTACCTTTGAATCCGGAGATGATTTATGACAGTAACTTATCAGGACGCCGGTCAGTCTGCCGTATCCCAACCCTACCAAGCGACCAATAAAGTAAGGTTTGTCACTGCCTGCAGCCTGTTCGACGGGCACGACGCCTCAACTAACATTATCCGTCGGATTCTGCAGGCCTCTGGCGCCGAGGTAATCCACCTCGGGCACAACCGGTCCGCAGAAGATATCGTGACAGCGGCTCTTCAGGAAGATGTACAGGGCATTGCCGTGTCCTCATACCAGGGCGGACATATGGAATTCTTCAGATATATGCTGGATATGCTACGGGAGCAGGGTGGGGAGCACATCAAGGTTTTCGGCGGGGGCGGCGGCGTGATCGTGCAGAGCGAGATCAGCGAACTGCAGGCCTACGGCGTTGCCCGCATTTATTCTCCTGAGGACGGCCAGACTATGGGACTGCAGGGCATGGTCAACGAAATGCTCAGCCGATGCGACGTGGATCTCTCCCGGTCTGCCCTCCTCGACCTCAAGTCACTGGATACGGGCGATCACCGGACGCTTGCCACAGTTATCACCTCGCTTGAGAACAATACTTGTCCGGAGCATCTCCGCCGGGAAATTCAGCAGCGCTCCGGGCATATGAGCATTCCTGTGCTTGGTATAACCGGCACGGGCGGCTCGGGTAAAAGTTCGCTCATTGACGAGTTCATCCGCCGCATACGGCTCGACCAGGACGACCGGCTCAAGATAGCGGTGCTGGGGGTAGACCCAACGCGCAGGCGGACAGGCGGCGCTTTGCTCGGCGACCGTATCCGCATGAACGCGATAAACCATCCCCATATCTATATGCGTTCCCTCGCCACCCGCGGGGCCGGAACTGAAGTGTCCGCCTCGCTGCGGGAAGTGATTGGGGCATGCCGGGTGTCCGGCTTCGACCTTATAATCGTCGAGACGCCCGGCATCGGCCAGGGTGATGCCGGTATCGTGCCGCTGGTTGATGTCTCGCTCTACGTCATGACACCCGAGTTCGGCGCGGCAAGCCAGTTGGAGAAGATCGATATGCTGGATTTCGCCGATTTTGTCGCGATCAACAAATTCGACCGAAAAGGCGCAGAGGACGCTCTGCGGGACGTACGCAAGCAGGTCCAACGCAACCGGCAGGCCTTCGAGCAGAGGCCGGAGGACATGCACGTCTTAGGCACTGTCTCCTCCCATTTCAACGACGAGGGCGTCACCGCGCTTTATCAGGCGATCCTGCCAAGGCTTGCGGAGCATGGGCTCAAGCCCTCTCCCGGCAGGCTCCCGAAGGCACGGGTCGGACATTCCCCTGCAAGCAGCGTGGTTGTGCCGCCGCAGCGGGTCCACTACCTTGCCGAGATTGCTGACACGGTCCGCACCTATCACAGACATGTGCGGGAGCAAAGCCGCATCGCCCGCGAGCGCCGGCAGTTGCTGAGCGCCAGGACTGCGTTGGAGAAGTACGGCAAGGACGCGTCGGCGCTCGACGAACTGATTTCAGATCAGGACCGCCGGATCGATCCCAGGTCCAAAGAGCTGCTGGAGTCATGGCCGAAGATACTTGAGATATACGCACGGGACGAATACGTAATGAAGGTCCGCGATGAGGAAATCCGCATCGAGCTCAATAACGTAACGCTCTCCGGCACAAAGATCCCGAAGGTTTCTCTGCCGCGCTTTGAGGACGAGGGAGAGATACTCAGGTGGCTGATGCGTGAAAACCTGCCCGGCTCGTTCCCGTACACCGCCGGAGTTTTCGCATTTAAACGTGAGAATGAGGATCCAACGCGTATGTTTGCCGGCGAGGGCGATGCCTTCCGTACCAACTGTCGCTTCAAGAAACTATCCGAAGGCATGCCGGCGGTGCGCCTGTCCACCGCATTTGATTCGGTAACGCTCTACGGGTGCGATCCGGACGAGCGCCCCGATATATACGGCAAAGTCGGCAATTCTGGCGTCTCGATCGCTACGCTGGACGACATGAAGGTGCTGTATTCAGGCTTCGACCTGTGCCACCCGGCCTCCTCGGTGTCCATGACCATTAACGGCCCGGCGCCCATAACTCTCGCCATGTTCTTTAATACCGCGATCGATCAGCAGACCGAGAAGTTCACTGCGGCGAACGGTCGCGAGCCGACCGGAGACGAGGCCCTCAAGATCAGGACGTCGGTGCTGTCCTCAGTGCGCGGCACAGTGCAGGCGGACATCCTCAAAGAAGACCAGGGCCAGAACACCTGCATCTTCTCCATCGACTTCGCGCTTAAAATGATGGGCGATATCCAGGAATACTTCATCCAGCAGAACGTGCGCAACTTTTACTCCGTCTCGATTTCGGGTTATCACATCGCCGAGGCCGGTGCGAACCCCATCTCACAGCTTGCATTCACCCTGGCGAACGGCTTTACCTACGTGGAGGCGTACCTCGCTCGCGGAATGGACATTGACGACTTTGCGCCCAACCTCTCGTTCTTTTTCTCCAACGGGATGGAGCCTGAGTACTCGGTCATCGGCCGCGTGGCGCGCCGTATCTGGGCCGTCGCCATGAAGGAACGCTACGGCGCGAACGAGCGCTCTCAGAAACTCAAGTACCACATCCAGACGTCAGGGCGCTCGCTGCACGCACAGGAGATGGCCTTCAATGATATTCGCACCACCTTGCAGGCCTTGATCGCCGTTTACGACCACTGTAACTCGCTGCATACCAATGCCTATGATGAAGCGGTCACCACGCCTACCGAGGAATCAGTGCGCCGGGCGATTGCCATACAGCTTATCATCAATAGGGAATGGGGGCTCGCCATGAACGAGAACCCGAACCAGGGCTCATTCATCATCGAAGAGCTTACAGACCTGGTGGAGGAAGCGGTGCTCAAGGAGTTCGAGGCGATCAGTTCGCGCGGGGGCGTGCTGGGCGCAATGGAGACCGGCTACCAGCGCGGCAAGATCCAGGAGGAGTCGCTGTACTACGAGACGAAGAAACACGACGGGTCCTATCCCATCGTCGGGGTGAACACCTTCCGCAATCCCGGCGGTGAAGCACTTCATGAAACACCTGACCTCGCCCGGTCGACCGAGGAGGAAAAAAGAAGCCAGCTGCGAAGACTCAGGGAGTTTCACGACCGTCACTCGCAGGAAGCCCCGCCGGCGCTGGCCCGGCTGAAGCAGGCCGCAATCAAGAGCGAAAATATTTTCGGAGCGCTGATGGATGCAGTCCGCTGCTGCTCTCTGGGTCAGCTTACGCAGGCTCTGTTCGAAGTAGGCGGTCAGTACCGGCGCAGCATGTAATAGGGAAATGTCTAAGGAAGGGGACAATGGAAACTATAAGAGTTTTGATTGTTGATGATGATTCTCCCATGAGGGCTTTTATAAAAGCCGGCATCCAATTATCGTTTCCCGGACAAGTCGGAATAAATATCGAATTAGATGAGGCGGGCAACGTTGACTCTGCGATGGCAAGACTAATGGAAAAGTCGTGCGACGTTGTGTTGTGTGACTGGAATTTGCCCGGGGTGAAGGGAACGGAACTCCTTGCCTGGATGAAGGGAGAGGACAAGTTCAGGGAAACATTGTTTCTGATGTTGACGGCCCATAACGAAGAGGGTGTTGTCACGGAAGCGATCAATATGGGTGTAAATGACTTTATAGTTAAACCGATAACTGCAGATGTCCTGAGCAAGAGGCTGATGGCGGCTTTCAGGACTATTCTGGATCTCAGAAGGAACAGGTCCGTCAGGAACAGCCCTGCCGGGGGAGAATGATTTAGCTGATGAGGGATGAACTCAGGCAGCGACCTCACCTGCATGGCAACGATCCCAGGCTGTTTTTCAAAAATCCTCAATATGTTCCACCTCCTGATTGCGGCCGCGCAATATAAAAGTAATATTTAGCTGTGTAGGGCGCCCGCGTTTCTTTTCCCACCTGTGCCTGGTTGCAACCTTCCGCAGGAGCTTTGCCGCCGATAGTATACAAACGCTGTATGCTTTGCGTCTCACCAAAGACGCCATTTCCCGAATTTGATTTCGCAGTAAGCAGCAACCATGGAATGGAGTTGGGAGCCCGGCCATCGTCTCGCGCTTTGACCTCTCCGACCACTTTACTTCCATCATCCCCCTCCCAGGTTGGACCTGCATAATGCCTGCCGATCCTCTTGCCGGCGCTATCGAACAGCTCAGCTTCCGGTGCTTTGAAGACCCATTCGAACCTCATCGGATCGTCTTTACTTGCTTTGCACTCGTAAATCTGCACACCAATGCCTTGTGTCTCAAGCGATAATACTTGAGTCGCGGGGACTTTTAGAGGTTCCGGCGCCCCGGACATCGTTGCGCAGCCCGCAAGAATTGCGACGATAGAGACTTGGCAGATTACGGTCATAAATCGCTGTTTCATGATTACAGCACCTCCTATACTATGGAATAGATAGTCATGGCGCCTAATATCATTTCTTACGTGACAAGCGCATTTTTATTAAATTATAGGCGTGATTCATGGAAGGGTCAATCAATGCATATTCCGGCCGCTGATTACGACTTATTCCAGCCGGATATTAGTATGACAATCTTTAACTGACGTCGGTATAATATGTCTATGGGGCATTCCTGTCGATTTGGGATCTCCATGTAACCTGCTGCGCAGTTTCGCCGACTACAATATCAAGTGTGAAGTTTTCTCCGGGACATCAAGCGGTCGCATAGGTTTGCGTCAGGAGGTTTGCTTAAAGCATGAAAAAAGGAGGAGTACATTATGAAGCGGTTTGTTTGCATGGTTTTATTTTTGGGCTTGTGTTTTATCCCGTCAGCATGGGCGGGAGTCAACGTTGATGTTAACGTGGGTGTGCCTGCGCCGCCGCCCTCTGTGGTAGTGGCGCCTGCACCGCCCCCGGTGGCGCAGTACAGCGCCCAGCCCGATTTGATAGTTGTTCCCAGCGGCGGGCAGTATGTGTACATGATGCCTGACACGGAGGGGATGTATTTTTACCAGGGCGTTTGGTACAGAAACTATCAGGGCTATTGGTACAGCGCTCCATTCCGCAGCAGGACATGGTTGGCGATACAGCTTGCCGCAGTGCCGCCGGTCATAATTGCGGTGCCGCCAACTTACCCTTTATTCGTCCCTGCAGGTTACTACCGGATACATTATGCCGACTTTGCAGCGCACTGGAGGGAATGGGACAGGTCCCGGAACTGGGACCGGCAGCAGTGGTTCAGGGCCGAGATAAGAGCAAGGCAGTCGAGGATTAACAGTATCGAGAGGGACAGGGCGATGCATGCAAAGGGACAGGGCGGTGCGATGCATGGGGCTGAAAGGCATGAAGCCGGGAAGCAGCGGCATGACGAGCGGGACCGCCACGAAGAAGGACGGTAGTGACCTTTACGTGGTCAGACTAAAAAATGGGCCTGTAAAATCGGAATCCTTTATAAGAAAGTATTATCCCTTCCGGGATGATACTTTCGAGTCTCAACCCTACGGCTAAATTGTCGCCCTCATGGAAGGCGCTGCCATGTATGCTGATGATACGTGAAGAGGGATTCGAATCATATATAAGCGCCGATATTTGGACCTTCGGAAGCTCCTGCTGAATTGCCGGCGGCAGATCATTCTCTTTAAGGGTGATCCTTTTTGCTGGAGGCCCCATTTCGGGAAGGGATGTTACAGATGCCGAGGCCGGGACTTTAACAGGAGCGGTATCCGCCTTTCGTTCAGCAGGCGCTGCATTGACAGATTCTCTTTCACTTGTTTTCCTGGCCTGCCGTGCTGCGGGTTTATTTGCAGGCGTTGTCCGTTGTATTGCATCATGTATAGCGCTTGTCGGTCGATCATTATGGACGGCTGCCATGACCGATGACCTTTCCCTGTTGTGTGGACCCGAATATTTTTCATATAGCTTCGGCAAAACAGCTCCGATGCTCACCAACAGGATACTAATCAGAATATATGGCCACCTCGCAGGTTTGCCGGCCTTCAGGCCTGTTTGTTCATTAACGCTCAACAGATTCGGGAAAGCATCCTGTCGCCTTTTTCGCTCTGCCTTTTTTAATGCATCCAGTATATAAGACATAACAGCTCCTTCTATTCCCGCTGTTCTTGCTGATTTTCAGGTTTTAATTGAATATTCCGGCTTTGGTTGGCTGTCGGATTTGACTGATTGTCGGACTTGGGTTGATTGTCCGCCTTCGATCGTTTATCCCCGTCGGCCTCAGTGTAATGATCAACAGGTTTTACTTGATTCTCTTTTCTGTATTCAACGTTCTCGTGCATGGTAGTGTGATTTTCTTGCGCCTGTTTTTTCCTTAGGCGCTTATGACGGTTGTTTTTCATGGATAAAGATTCTATTTTGTGGTTACCCGAAAAAACGGCATACTGTTCCCCGCTGATTAACAACGGCTGTTGCCGGAAAGGACTGCTGCCGCTAAACCACCAGTCAGTATCTTGATGATTCGGAACTACCGGCCCGGGTGTTATATGAAGTTTAGACCACATCGTGCTCACTCCGAGAAAAGCAAATATAGTTCCTGACAGCAGCAAAGCAATAACGGACAGCTGAAGCATCTTTTTTCGCCGTGCACGCTTTTCATCCCGGCCGAATACTTCCCTTGCAGCTCTAATTAGTACGGCGCTATCAACGCGTTCCTGCCCTTTTACAAATGCTCCGAGAAGTGCCCGATCGCATATAATGTTAATGAGGCGGGGGACGCCTCCTGAAAATGTGTACAGCGCTTTGATGGTAGAGGCAGAAAATAATTCGCTCTGTGCCCCGGCCACCTGCAGCCTGTGGGCTATATATGCAGGAACATCATTTCGTGACAGAGGACCCAGATGATATCGCGCGGTTATTCTCTGTGCCAACTGCTTCAGTTCAGGTTGTTCAAGCTTTTCCCGCAGTTCCGGTTGTCCCACCATGATAATCTGAAGCAGCTTGCGTTCATTGGTCTCCAGATTGGTCAATAGCCGTATCTGCTCCAGTACATCGGACGACAAATTTTGCGCCTCATCTATTATTAATATCGTTCTTCGTCCTATGGCAAAAGACTCGAGGAGATGGGCGTTAATAATATCGACAAATATTTTTATGCCGCCGGCGCCTTCAGGATAGTTTATGCCCAATTCATCGCACAAGGTCGCAAGCAGTTCCTGAGAATTTAATTTTGGATTCAGGATAATCGCAGCATCGATCGTATCAGGCAGCTGTTCAAGCAGACAACGGCATACTGTTGTTTTACCTGTCCCCACCTCCCCGGTGAGAAGCACAAAGCCGCCATCACTTTCGATCCCGTATATAAGGTGAGCCAACGCTTCACGATGGAATTCACTCATATAAAGATAGCGCGGATTAGGCGCTATGGAAAAAGGTGCCTCTGTCAGTCCAAAATAATCTTTATACATCGCCTTATTATACTAAGGAATTCATAAGTAAGACCACATTGTGCGTCATTCCCGTGCTTAAGGCACCTACTGTTGGTGCTTAAGGCACCTAATTCTGGTACTGTTGGCGAAGCCGGGAATCCAGACGGCCACGGCACTGGATGCCCGATTAATCCGCCTAGGCGGACGGGCATGACAGGTTACGATATACGTGTCTTAACTTATGATCTTATTAGTAATTTATTTGCCAAGCCTATTCCCTAAGTCGGATGTATTTCAGAGGTGCAGTGGGCGCATCGAACAGCCTTAACCGGAATGACAGACAGACAATAGGGGCATTCCTTTGTAGGCTCCGCTGCCGGCGGGGCTTCCTTCTCCCGATTAAGCGCATTGATTTTGCGAACAACCAAAAAAACCGAAAAAACTATTATGATAAAATTTATGATGCTGTTTATAAATATCCCGTAACTGAAAGTGACCGCTCCGGCTGCCTTGGCCGCTGCCACTGAAGCATAGGGCCCAGGGACTTTACCCTCCTTCAACAATACGAACAAATTGGCGAAATCGACTTTGCCAAGCAGAAGGCCGATAGGCGGCATAATGATGTCCGCTACGAGGGAGTTTACAATAGAGCCGAAGGCCGCGCCGACAATGATCCCAACGGCCATATCGACCATGTTGCCTCTCAAGGCAAACTCTTTGAATTCCTTCATCATTTCATTATCCTTAATCTTACCGACCGCTAACTGCTCATCTCTACTCTAAGACTATCAACAAAAGGAATCGTAGTCAACAACAAGGTCTGATATGAATTTGACAACTTCGTTGTGAGTGCTATATTGGAATTATAGGGGTTCAAACGTCCTCCTGGCTTTAAGTTATGCCTGTTCGTCAAGGTGAAAAAGAAATATGAAGGCTTTACGATTCAGCAGCTTTGGAGATGTGGCAGCAGTGCTTCATGTTGAAGAACTGCCCAGGCCGGGCCTTGCCCCCGACGAGGTGCTGGTGGAGGTCCATGCCGCCTCGATTAATCCGAGTGATGTGAAGAATGTGCAGGGGAAAATGAAACAAACAACCTTACCTCGCACGCCGGGTCGGGATTTGGCAGGCGTTATCGTGGCAGGCAACCAGCAGATAATCGGAAAAGAGATTTGGGCGGCTGGCGGAGATCTCGGCTTCACCCGGGATGGAAGCCACGCAGAGTATATCGCTATTCCCGTTCAGAGCGTGCGAGAGAAGCCGAAGTCTTTATCCATGGTAGAGGCTGCCGGCGTCGGGATCAATTACATCACCGCCTTTTTCGGGTTGATCGAAAAAGCCAAATTGAAAGAGGGGGAGACCGTTCTCGTGACGGGTGCAAGCGGGGGCGTCGGCAGTTCAGTCGTCAAACTCGCGAAATCCAAAGGTGCTCGCGTGATCGGGGTAGATCGCCAGGTTCTCGAACCTGAAAGGGCCGGGCGACTGGGGCTTGATCTGTCTCTCAGCAGTCAGTCTGACGATATGGTGGACCAAGTGAAGCAGTTTACGCAGGGCAAAGGTGTAAATGTCGTGTTTGACTGCGTTGGAGGCCCTCTCTTTGAAGCCGTTCTTAATTCGTTGGGAATAGGCGGGCGGCAGGTGAACATTACTTCCGTTGGTGAGAGAAGGGTGAGTTTTGACTTAGTAGATTTTTATCACAGGCAGCTCACGTTGTATGGCACCGATACGCTCGCGTTAGATGCGATAGCTTCAGGTGGTATTCTGGAAAGCCTCCGACCTGCTTTCGAACACGCCGTGCTCACACCTCCTGTCATTGCGAGAACGTGCTCGCTGGAAGATGCAGTGGAGGCCTATCGGGAGGTGGACAAAGGAACAGCCAAGGGAAAGATTGTGATAGCTTTCCCAAGCTGAACCACAGCGATTGTTTATGCCTGAAAGGGATATCCGGCTATTGAATGTCTGCGCTGTTCCCGAAGCAGTCAAGGGCTGGACCCGGAAATGCCGGCTGAATGCAAATGCACGTGCTTTCAAAATCATCACCAGTTGCCAGTTTCATCGGCGTATTTTTTTGTATGCCATCGGTATCAGCCAACCAAGATTCAAACCGCTCTTGATTTTCGATTACAACCTGATAGGGGTAACACGCGAAGGCTTGATCAAGATGGAATTTTACCCCGTCGAAATCATTGCGTGCTGCGTCAATGCATGCATGTAAATTGTGGACAAGCCCTGGCAGGAAAAATCCCAACTCAACTGCGCGCTGCAGGTGGCGCTCGGCTGCATCCGGATTTCCTTCATGGATATAGGCGCGACACAAATCCATGTGCACTAAATGCATATCAGGCAGCCGGGCTGAAACCGCTTGGTATTCTTCAACGCCGTATTTCCAGAAGTTCTGAATGCCCGACATGGCGCTGAGAGATTTCCGAATTCGTTTTTCGTCATCTTTGTGGCCGGCAAAACAGGTAAGACAAAAAAAATCTCTGGTGAAAAACATTTCGGGCGATACAAATCCCTGTTTTTCAAAAATGTCAAATTCTTCTGTTCCTGGATAAAGGTGGAGTTGGGAAAAGACGAATTGATTGGGTTTAGCCATGTTAATGAAATCCAGGCTTTGTTGGAAGGTCTCCTTAGTTTCTCCCCGGTTCCCCACCATCATATAGTATCGGATTTGAATGCCGAATTTTTTTGCTGCCCGGGTCATATCGAAAACCTTGCCTAGAGACAGCCTTTTTCCGATATTTTTCAAAATAATATTTGAGGCAGATTCCACCCCCACGCTGATCCTTATGCATCCTGACCGTCGCATCTCATACAACAGCTCTTCATCCAGATAGTCCGCCCTGGTATCGCAGCTCCAGATAAATTCAAGTTGCCGTTTTCGAATCCCCTCACAAATGGCCAGTACCCTGGGCTTGTTTGCCGTGAACGTATCATCTTTGAACGAGATAATCCGTTGACCATGCCGATTAATCGCCGTATCCAGCATTTCCAGCACGTATTCTGCTGAATGGAATCGAACTTGCTTTCCCCACATCAGGCTGCTGCTGCAGAATGTGCAGTGCATCGGACACCCGCGAGATGTCAGAATGGTGCGCATGTTAAAATATTCAACTGGTGAGGCCAATGTGTCAATATCCAGGATCTGCTCTCGGTGCGGCCCAAGTTGATACCCGTTCAGACTTCGCCAGGCCGTTCCGGGAATCCCCCGGACCGGTTTATTTTCCTGGATGCATCGAATGATGTCCAGGAACGATTGCTCACCCTCGCCAACTATGACGGTATCGATCGCCTGAATATGCCGAAGGGTTTCGATTGGCAACGCTGTGACATGCGGTCCGCCGGCCACGATGTGAGATTCGGGATGAACGTCTCGGATCAACTGCGCCAACATTGCCACTCCGCGTCGATTTGCTGTCATGCATGAAAGCCCGAACAGGTCTGCATCAAGGCGATGAATGAGGATCTCGATATCCGGCCAGGGGAAATTGGAAACATTAAATATCAGGACGCTTAGTCCCTTCCTCAGTGCTTGCGCGGCAAGCGACAGCATCCCGTAGGGCGCTTGTATAAAGTCGCCTTCATTGACAGCCGAGGCATCCACATTGTCCGGCGCCCCTTCTCCAGGGGGATAGGCTTGATAGCCATCCCATGGAATTTTCCATGGCGGAGCATATAATAAGACAATCTTCATTGCTGCTTATCCAGCATAATCTTCAGATCAGACTGGAACGATTCACAAACAGCTTTCGCGACGTTGTTTCTATTTATGCAATTCTTAACCCGGACACCACCACCAACTCTTTCCTTCAGCGTAACGATTTGAGCCGTAATATCTAATGCTGCCGTCACTTCAATCATATGCCAGAAAAGGCATTAATTCAAGATAACGACATAGTAGCCGGGGTGAGTAGTCTTGACGGATGCGCCCTCCTTGTAAATGCCTTATAAAAGGCAACAGTGAGCAAGCCGACGAGAACTTATTGACCTAAAGCGTAGGTTGGATGCCCCCTACCCGGTAGGTGTTGCATGCAGTCATTTACGAAAAGCTGCACTATGATTTTTTGGTATACGAGACGCACCAACCCTGTGGGCTGATCGAACCCTCCACCACTTGACAGGCGCCATTGGCCTTCGGAGTTTTACCTGGGACAAAGAAGCTGCAATTGCTGCACTTCTGGTTGCCCTTCGGCTTGTCTTGATACTTCATGGCGGCTTTGGTTGCTTTTGCTGCGAATGCTTTGGCGTCGAAAACAGATACAAGTGCCAGGCCGGTTACTACCGCAGTCCCCTTAAGAAATGTGCGGCGAGAAATCCTTTTGTCAAGATCTTCGATCATTTGTGCCCCTCCTCGCAGAAAATGGTTAAACCTTCCTAATCAGACGCAGCAAGAAGATTAGAACTATGGCGCCGATAGTCGCGACGACTAAACTGCCAAGCAGCCCGCCGCCGGGATAAATACCTATAGCGTTAAACAAAAAACCACCAAGCAGCGCGCCGATCACTCCGACAATGATGTCTCCGATGACCCCGAACCCGCCACCTCTCATCAATTGCCCCGCCAGCCATCCGGCAGCTAAACCTATCAAGATAAACCATAAAAATCCCATAGAAATTATACCAGGTTAGTCATTTAGTCAGCCGCTTTTTTATGTTCGTATTTACATATCCTCATTGCGCACTCAAAAGCTGCGGTTATTCTTATCCTGTATCTCTTAAAACCTCAACTCAGTTAAATTATGACACGCAAATTTCAGTTGTCAATTTGTTTGCTAAAGCTTCAGGGAGCTGAAACTCTATAAAGTGTTGCTCTCAACTTCTTGTTATCGAGGATAGTCAAGCCGGGTGTTGCGCCCTTAGCAGCCTGTACCAATGCTGTTGCCACCTGTAAGGCTTCTACGCCTGCCCACAGTGATGGTAAGAGCCAAGATAATTTTTTTGCAAGCGTCTCTCCAGAACGATATTCCTCTCTCTCGCCAAGAAGGATTGATGGACGGGCAATCGTAACAGATGGATACCCAAGTGACAGAATAGCTTCTTCCAACTCACCTTTAACACGATTATAAAAGAACAACGAGCGAGCATTAGCTCCCAGAGCACTTACCATGAGAAAATGACGGGCTCCGCCTAAACGGGCAGCCTTTGCGATAGCAAATGGGTACTCGAAGTCTACCCGTCGAAATGCCTCCCTTGTTTTTGCCTTTGCGATAGTTGTCCCAAGGGCACAAAAGACGAGATCCACATTGAACCATTCCGGATGTTCCTGTAATCGGTCAAAGTCAATAATGAGTTCCTGCACAAGAGGACTCTTGTCCTGAGTTGGCAACGGATGCCGTATCAAGGCACGCACTTCCGCTATCACGTTATCCTTTGAAAGCAGGTGAAGTATATTGAGTCCTACAAGTCCAGTTGCCCCCGCCAAAAGAGCACGTTGTTTCAAGTTAAGATCTTGTGTGTTTGAAATGTCCGTCTTCATTTAGCGGACCTACCTGCATTCACGACTTCCCCATTAACAATCGCGCTAAGAGACGAGCGTTACGTCCAGAGTGATATCGGTTTTGAACAGCTTGGAAACCGGACATCCGGCTTTTGCCATTCTAGCGAGCTTTTCTAACGTCGCCTGGTTCGCGCCCGGAATCTTGGCTTCAAGCTTCAGGTGGACGGCTGTAATGGCGTAGCCGCCTTCTATTTGCTCAAGCGTGACCTTGGCGGAGGTTTCCATCCGCTCAGCGGTGAGCTTTGCCTCACCAAGAATTAGTGAGAGGGCCATGGTGAAGCAGCCGGCGTGTGCAGCCGCGAGCAACTCCTCCGGATTGGTACCAGTCAAACCCTCGAAGCGGCTGGAAAAACCATAGGGGTAGCCCTTCAAGGCGCCGCTCTCGGTCGAGATTGAACCCTTGCCGTCCTTAATGCCACCCTGCCAAACGGCTGAACCATGTCGATTGATTTTCATGTCTGTTCTCCTTTTCATGTCTTCCATTTGTAACTATGGATTCGACTTTCTCGCAGGGATCATTCCTTTCCTCATGCGATGTTTTTGAAAAAAAACCCTTAATCAAAACTTATCAGATAATAATGTGTTGTCAAGTGACCCTATTTAGTTCTGAATTTACCTCAGTTGGGCTACTCTAATTATGATTGGCACACCAAATGGGGGCAGGTCCATTAGAACCTCCTGGTCTTATATTTTGCCAGAAAGCTCTACTTATAATCTGTCAACTTTTACGGGAAGCTTACGGAGAACCGCCCCATTTAAGTTTTGTTATAAAAACTCAATTCGGTTTCTTATTGAGTTCGGCGAATGCTGGTCAAGAAGTCTCAGGAGCTTGTTGAGAGTCATACCCAAAGTAAGTTGTTTGTGAAGTTCCCCCGGTTTAGCGGACACCCCGAAAGGTTAGGTACAATATAACCTTGGAGGTGTCAAATGCAGGAACGTGGTGGAAGAAGGAAGTACGATAAGCAGTTCAAGGAAGAAGCAGTCAAGCTTGTAACAGAGGGCAGCAGGACAGTAGTTGATGTAGCCCGGAGTCTTGGGATACATGAGAATCTGTTACGCACATGGAAACGACAACACGAAGAAGATCCTGCTGGCAGTTTTCCTGGCAAGGGGCATCAGAAGACCCAGGACGAGGAGCTGCGGAGACTGCAGAGAGAGAACGCCAGTCTGAAAGAGGATAAAGAAATCCTAAAAAAAGCGTTGGCCATCTTCTCAAAACACCCCAAATGAAATACTGGTTTATGGACCAGCATAGCTCCGCACATGGGGTGCAGAAGATGTGCCGGGTAATAAGGGCATCAAGGAGCGGATATTACAGGTGGAAGAAACAGCCTCAGAGCAAAAGGCAGAAGGAAAACGAGAAGATACTCACGGGAATAAGAGAATCGCACAAGAACAGTGGCAGGGCCTATGGGAGTCCGCGAATAACGGACGATCTGCGAGAGGCAGGGACAATGTGCGGAGAAAACCGCATAGCTCGGCTTATGAAGGCTAACAGGATAGTCGGCAAAGCAAAGAAAAAGTTCAAGGCTACGACGAACTCCAGGCATAATCTGCCGGTTGCGGAGAATCTTCTGGAGCAAAACTTTGTGGCGGAGAGACCCGATACAAAATGGGTCGGTGATATAACTTATGTATGGACCATGGAAGGTTGGCTATACCTGGCAGTAATACTGGATCTTTATTCCCGGCAGGTGGTGGGATGGGCCATGAGTGATCGTTTGAAATCAGACTTTGTTGTAGAGGCGTTGAGACAGGCGATAGGGCGTCGTAATCCAGATCCATGCTGTATATTTCATTCTGACAGAGGTATTCAGTACGCTTCTGACGACTTCAGGACTGTATTAAAGGCCAATGGCTTTATCCAGAGCATGAGCCGGAAGGGCAATTGTTATGACAATAGCGTGGCCGAGAGCTTTTTCCATACGCTAAAGACAGAGCATGTTTATGATTATAGGTATGAAACACGGGCAGAGGCGCGGCAGAGTATTTTTGTATGGATCGAAATGGTCTATAATCGGAGGAGGAAGCATTCAGCGTTGGGAAACCGTTCGCCGGTGTCCTTTGAGCTGATGGCCTTAGTAGCCTAACTTAACTGGGATGTCCGAAATATCGGGGGAAGATCATTGGATACAATAATGCCATAATGACTTTTATTGTTTTTGACGTATCGATTATGGAGTAAAACAAAATCTTTGACATTGAAACTGAACAGACACCTTCGATGGCGCACAGCATATGCCAGTTGCTCTTCGTCTGATAGTCCGGTTCTTCCCAGGCTCTGGGCGTGAACAGTATCGAAACCTCTTTGGCCCAATGAGTGGGCAAGGTTTGCGTGAACATCTTCGTCAAGGAAAAGCCTGATTTTCACCTGGCCGGGGCTGCTTGTTTAGGATGCGAAAGGGCCTGTTTTTTCCAGTAATCAATATTAGCGAATTCCTTAATATCCCGCTCAATTTCCATTTGATGATCGAAGTAATAAGCCAGAGCTGAATGCACTTGCGATGCTGTCAGATGTTGAAGTGTATTCAGTATCTCGTCCACACTCATACCCATCTGATAGTAACCCGCTATAATGCGGACGGTTATACGTGTGCCTTTGATAATAGGCGCTCCCCCCGCAATCCTCGAATTTGCTGATATGTAGGGATATGTCTGATTTTTCGCCGCTAAACCCACTCACTACCTCTCTTATTTGGTGGTCCTAACGGGATTCGAACCCGTGTTTTAGCCTTGAGAGGGCCACGTCCTAGGCCTCTAGACGATGGGACCATTTGTTGAACTGGGGAGAGAGGATTCGAACCCCTATAAACAGCTCCAGAGGCTGCCGTCCTGCCGTTGGACGACTCCCCAAAGTTCAACGCTGAACTTTCTAAGATATAAGATATTATGCGATGAAGTCAATATTATTGCAACCTGAACCGGTTATCTCCAGTGTGCTATACTCTTTAATGCGTTTTGTTGCCGACCTGCACATACATTCAAAATACTCCCGTGCCACGAGCAGAGACCTGGAACCCGAATCACTCTGGAGATGGGCGCAGCTTAAGGGCATTACGGTCATGGGCACCGGAGATTTTACCCACCCGCTATGGTTAAAGGAACTGAAGGACAAACTTGAGCCCTGCGGCAACGGACTTTTCACGCTCAGGAATGAACTGATAAACGGGGACGCGGGGGATGTGCCGGAATTGTGCAAGGCGGATGTATTTTTCATGCTTACAGCGGAGATAAGCTGCATTTATAGCAAGAACGGCAAGGTCAGGAAGATCCATGCAATTATACTGGTCCCGTCTTTGGATGATGCTGAAAGGATAAACAAGGCGTTATCAAGGATAGGTAATCTCAAGGCTGACGGCAGGCCCATATTGGGGCTTGATGCAAAGTCGCTTCTCGATATAGTTATACACGAGTCTCCGGAAGGTATGCTGATCCCGGCCCATGCCTGGACGCCTCATTTCTCTGTATTAGGCGCAAATTCAGGGTTTGATTCTCTTAAAGAATGTTTCGAAGAATTAACCCCTTACGTTCACGCTATCGAGACCGGACTTTCTTCGGACCCTCCTATGAACTGGCGTCTTTCAGCGCTTGACCCCATTACGCTCATATCCAACTCGGATGCCCACTCCTCAGCAAAAATAGGCCGGGAGGCAAACGTCTTTGATACGGAAGTTTCGTACCCTTCGATGATTAATGCACTGAAGACGAGAAAGGGTTTTGCCGGGACCATCGAGTTTTTTCCTGAAGAGGGGAAATATCACCAGGACGGCCACCGTGCCTGCGGTGTGAGTCTTACCCCTGCGGAGACTGTCAGGCATGCATACCGCTGCCCTGCCTGCGGCAAGAAAGTAACGGTGGGAGTGATGCACCGGGTGGAAGACCTGGCAGACAGGCAGGAGGGCTTCAGGTCCGCCGATGCGCCCCCTTATCAATCCGTGATTCCTCTGCCCGAGATCATTTCTGAAGTGCTGAAGGTCGGCTCCGGAAGCAAAGCGGTCCAGGGGATGTATTTCCGTCTCCTTGAAAAACTTGGCAATGAGTTTACCATCCTGATGGAAACAGGGCTGGATGACATCGAAAGGGCGGGGTCCGAAAAGCTGAGAGAGGCTGTTGCCAAAGTTCGGGCAGGTGACGTATCTATTGTGCCGGGCTACGACGGCGAGTTCGGCAAAATAAAAATAGGCGATGGGCAAGGGGCAAGAGGCGATAGGTAATTGTTTCTTTGCCCATAGCCTATAGCCTATAACCTATAGCCTGATTTTAAAACAGCAGGCCGTTATCGTTCATTATTTCTTTTGCCAGAGTGATATACCCTTGCGCGCCTGTTGAATTTGGTGAATAGAGCACTGCGGGTTTGCCGTGGCTCGGGGATTCTGCGAGGATGACATTCCGTGGGATTACGGTATCGTACACTTTTGATTTGAACACCCTTCTCACTTCGTCGGAAATCTGACGGGAGAGCGCGAGGTGCCTGTTATACATGGTCAGCAATATGCCTTCGAGATCCAAGGTCTCATTAAAACTCCCACGCACCCGCCACAGGAGTTTGATAAGGAGGCTTAATCCTTCAACAGCAAAATACTCACACTGCACAGGGACAATGACAGACTCGGCTGCAACGAGAGCATTCAGCGTAAGCAGACCGAAGGAGGGGGGGCAGTCTATAAAGATATACTGATAATTGTTTTTGAGCGGTTTTAAAATGTTTTTAAGTTTTTTCTCACGGTCGGTTTTTTCGAGGAGTTCTATTTCCGCCGCGAACAGGTCCATCGAAGTGGGCAGCAGGTGGAGATTGGGGATCAGCGTTTCCACAATGGCGTCCTGGACCCGGGACCTGCCGACATAGACCTCATAGAGGTCTGCTTTTATCTGGTCTTTTTTAATCCCGAACCCGCTGGTCAGGTTGCCTTGCGGATCAGAATCGACTACAAGGATATTCACATCGGACAGGGCGAGTGATGCTGAGAGATTGAGCGCTGTTGTCGTCTTGCCGACACCGCCCTTTTGGTTAGTTATGGCGATTATTTTGCCCACGTAAATATTCAGGCCCGTGAAGGGCTGTGAGAATCAAAACCTGTCAATCCCAACTCCGGGTATTCAGTTCTTGCAGTTCAGGGTTCGCATTCTGCAATCGATACTTTTTCATTTTGTATCCTATCTGTCTCGGAGTGAGGCCCAGCATTCTTGCTGCCTTTGCCTGAACCCAGCCCGTCCTTTTAAGTGCATCGATGATTTTCGTCCTCTCGATGTTTTCTATAGCGGAGGGAAGCGCATCTTTCATCTGCACCGCATATCGGGCCCTTATCAATTGCTCCCTGATGTTCAGGGGGACATCGGACTGGCTTATGACTGCGCCGCCTGACATGACCACCAGACGCTCTATGGTGTTTTCGAGTTCCCTGACGTTGCCGGGCCAGTCATAATGAAGGAATGAATTCAGGGCCTCCGGCGTCATGACGACCGACTTCTGGTTGTCCTGATTAAATTTCTTGAGGAAGTAATCCGCAAGTGACGGGATATCCTCTCTCTTTTCCCGCAGGGCAGGGAGGAAAATCGGGACGACGTTTAGACGGTAATAAAGGTCTTCCCTGAATCTGTTGCTCGCAACGAGTTCCTCAAGGTTTCTGCTGGTTGCCGCAATAAGCCGCACATCGACCTTGAACGTTTTTTCGCCGCCCACCCGCTCGAATTCCTTTTCCTGCAGCACCCTCAGTATCTTAGGCTGGAGAGAGATAGGAAGGTCGCCGATTTCATCAAGGAATAAGGTGCCCCCGTTTGCCAGTTCAAACCGTCCTTTACGTGAAACCATTGCGCCGGTGAAAGCCCCCTTCTCATGGCCGAAGAGTTCTGATTCGAGAAGTCCTTCAGGAATAGACGCACAGTTCAGCTTTATGAACGGCCCCTCAGCTTTGGGACTCATATAGTGTATTGCCCTTGCCAACAGTTCCTTACCGGTGCCGCTTTCACCGCGCAGCAGCACATTTGCCTTTGAGGGCGCTACTTTATGGATAGACTCGAATACTTCCTGCATACGGTCGGAATTGCCGATGATATTTCTTATCGTGTACTTGCTTTTTAATTGCAGCTTGAGGTCTTCCTTCTCTTCAAGGAATGCCTCCCGTTCTTTTTCGATTTCCTGGTGCAGTCTTACCGATTGGGCTATCAGGGAGGCAATGATCTTCAGCAGCCTGACGTCCTCTTCAAACGAGATCCCCGTCGATCCGAAAAGCCTGTCCACACTGAGTACTCCGAGCACTTCGTTCTTGAACTTTACAGGGACACACAGAAAAGCTATATTTTCTTTGCGAATAATTTTCCGGGCCCCGGTCCGGTTGAGGAAAAGCGGTTCGTCACCTATATTGGGGATAACAATAGGGGAGCCATGCTTTGCGACCTGTCCGATAATGCCCTCACCGAGCCTGTATCTTCCACGCTTTATTTCTTCCTCCGACATGCCATGCGCTGCTATTATGGAGACTTCATTATTGTTTCGCAGCGCCACTGTCCCCCGATTCATGTCAAGGTACTCGGCGAGCATTCTCATAACACCCCTGAGGTTTGACCTTAGATTCAGAGAGGAGCCGAGGAGCTTGCTTATCTCGTAGAGAGCAGTCATCTCTACAGTTTTGTTGCCGGTGCGTACCATAAATGACAGTTTACTAAAAATACTACAAAAATGTAAAGTTGCCCATTTAATTGTCGCAAAAGACAGATTACCGTGTGCCTGCGTCAGATTTATCGGGTTTGCAGCGGCATTTCTCTGTGCGGCTAAGGTATAATAACGGAGTTTGGCCGGGGACTTTATGATCCGGACCTGTCGTTAAGAGGTGAAAGATCTATGGGGAATAAAAAAAATCTGTCAGCGGGCGCGAACGCCCTTATTGTATTGATTATAATGGCTGGTATCTGGTGCGGCACTGCTGCCGAGGCGGCTGACTGGAGGCCCTATGCGGGGGACCAGTTTTTTTCTTACTTTTACGACGCCAGATTGATCGATTATCCCTATAAAACCGTTTATAATGTCCTGAACCTGGAACTCGCCAAATTAGGCATTGTCAGAGTTTGGACAAAGCGGACAATAAGGGACAACAAGGGACGTGAGTGGCAGATACAGGAACAAAGGAAGCTGGGGTTCACGACTAAGGGGTATGAACGCTATGAATATACTACGGCACAGAAGGAATTGGACTGTTCCAGGGAACAGTACCGTGTGCTTTCGGAAGCAGATTACGGTAAAGATGGCGATGTGTTGAGTTCGTTCAGGAAGGATGCCAATTATGTCGAGTGGAAACCGGTGCCTCCCGACTCTGATACCGAAGCGCTGCTCCAGGCTCTCTGCGGGAAAGGAAAAGGGAAAAAGGGCGATCAACCGGACTTGAAACAGAAAGCCAAATAATCATCAGGGGGTTGACTGCTTTCTTGTGATCTGTGGCTCCACTCCTTTCGGATCTTTAGTCGAAATGATCACTACTGTTCCGTCCGAGGTCATAATCAGCATAGCTTCTTTCTCGGTCTTCTTAAAAACCTTGTTGATGGTGAGAGTGCTTTCAGGCTCATAAAGATTTTTTGTTTTCAGTGTTTCGTCATCAAGCCAGGCCATCACAAGTTTACTTTTCTGGCGGACCAGATCGTTTACCGTAAACACAGCGGTATCTGCTACAAAATACATAAGGGAGTTGATCATCATTTTTTCATTGTCAGTCTTATTTCTTATTCGCATCAAAAGTTTCTGATCATCCATCACAGCCGCCTGTTCTATTTAACGTTTTGTTTTTCGACGTCTTTTTTGGAGACATCATCTTTTTCAGGGGTGATTTCTATTTCATCGGGCTTGCTGAGCTCTTTTTTAAAACCTTTTATAGCTTTTCCCATTCCGCTTGCTATTTCCGGCAACCTTTTCCCCCCAAAGAGGACGAGTACAATTGCCAGTATTACCAAAGAATCCTGTAAGCTGAGCATAGTTACCTCCACATTGTTGTCGCCCGGAGTCTTTTATTCCATCCGGTACGGTTTATGAGTGATGCTGCCTAACACTTTTATTAACCCACAAAATATTCCAAAAAATCAAACTAATATTTTAACAATCCAGAATCCACCACCTGAAAGCAACGAACCACAGAGAACGCAGAGTTTTTCTCTGTGCTCTCAAGGCCTTGGAGAAAAAGAGACAAAACTGAACTTTCACTAAAGAGTGCACAGAGGTGAGTGCCTCATCTGATGCTATGTCTTCTTGAATCCATGAGTTTCTCTGCGTCCTCTGTGGTTTGAGGGTGTGAATGATGTGTGTTAGAAGGCAATGCCGGGTTCGGAGTGTCTGACGCTCTTTGCAGCCCTGATGACCTTTTCTGCTGAATCAATTCCGAGTGACATCATTTCCCGCATCTGTATCTGAAAGATCTGGGCGGCGAAGAAGGCATCCGCAGCTGCATTATGACGGTAATGCTGTTCCATGCCATAAGTCGCGATCATACCATCGAGTCCGAAATTATCTTCCTCAGTTTTCCGTTTTAGCCGCAACCAGCGCTCAACCATTGCTATGTCAATAAGGTCCCTTTTAAATCGGACTCCCAGTGACTTGAAGTTAGTTTTCAAAAATGAGAAGTCAAACTCGACGGAATGACCTACGAGGATACCATCCAGAGCCTTCAGAATTCGGTCAGAGACCTCCTCAAATCCCGGCGCATCCATAAGATTATCTTTGCTTATGCCGTGGTACCTCATCGCCTTATAGTTGTAACTCTTAGGTTTAATCAGGGTGTAAAAAGTATCGCGCACAAGGATCTTTAAATCAATAATAGGCACACAGGCAAATGATATGATCTCATCCTTGTCAAGATCTAAACCTGTGGTCTCAACGTCAATGGCATAAAATTTGGCAGCTTTCAGATCTGTGGAACTATATATTCTCATCTACAATTGGCTGTAAATGACAGTTCGACTGACGTCATATTTTTTCATCAGGAACTTCTGAAATTCTGAGACTATTTTGAGCGACTCTTTAAGTATGAGCAAATCGACCTGAGATAGTTCCCTGGCCGTTATCAGGTTGTTTGTCTGTGATTCATTCAGCACTGCCCTTGCGTGATGTCTGAGCCTTAAATCCTGCATAGAGCCATACGACTCGATCAGATCCCTGCACATTGCAGCGCTGATCGTCCCATTTGCGCTTAGTGCTTCCAATCGTTCCCTGGTGTTGGTTATCCCCCAAACTCCAGTGTCTATGGAGAGGACCCTTGCGCCGTTTATGATAGGATAAATACCATAGGTTTTGAGGTCCACCCCCTGACGCAGACCCAGGATCCCGAAGATCCCAAGCGGCGGCCTGGTTTCAATGGCATCCTCAGCCATCAATTTTACAGCCGCGGCTTTTACCGCCGGTTTTATCGATTCCAGCAATTCATTGTATAAAGCTGTCTCTCCGTAGATCGGTCTCATGTCCAGAAACACGGAAAGGTATCGCAGATGATAGGGGATCGGGTCTGAAAACCACTGTTTGAAGTACTCTTTCCATACCGGCAGGGGCTGGTTCCACATGTTGTTGGATGCCATGTAGTTTCCGGGGCACTTGGGCAGGCCAATTTTGGCCAGCGACTCATTTATATTATTAGCCAGTGCCGCGGGATTATCTCCCAGGTAGATTAAGGCATTGTCCTGATCGGTAGCGATGATCTCTTCCTTTCTGCCGGAGCTGCCCATATGGACCCATAGGAGCTGAGCGGGGTCATGATCACCGATAAGGATATGAATGACTCTGTACACTATGGCATCATGAACTGAGCATAACATCCTGGTCAAGTCGAAGAAATTCGGACCGGTCATCACAATCTTCGAGACCGACACCATGAGACCTTCGAATACAGGTTTTAGGTCGTCGATAGAAGCTGCATTGTGGACTTTTCTGAGCAGTTTGACTATGGAAAAGGAGGGTTCGAGGTGGATCTGAATGTCCTTCCGGGTGACTACGCCAAAGACTTTATTATTCTTGGTGACAACGATGTGGTCTATTCCGGCATCGATCATTTTTGTGTAGGCTTCGAATATCGTCGCCTGCGCATTGACTGTCGTGACCGGAGATGACATGAAATCAGAAACCGGGTCTAACCTTTCGCCGCTGATAAAGACCTTTACCAGGTCCGAATGGGTCAATATGCCGATCGGTATTGCATTGGTGTTTACGACAACGATCGAACTGACCGCATTTTCATCCATCTCGGAAGCTGCACCGGCTATCGTTAGTTCGGGGCTGCAAATAACAGGCTTTTTGTATATTATCCTCTCAACCTCAAGAACGAATGAGGCCTCCTCAAGCATCTTCTTGTCAGAAGCGATCGTCTTGAACGAGCGGAATCTTCTATTCAGCAAAGACTCGAAAAACGATGCAAACCTCTCATTTGAATCGAAGATTGTTTTGAATTGCGTATAAGCTATTGCATAGCAGACAGTATCCTCAACGGCCCTGGCAGTCCAATTCAACAGATTGCCAAAAAGCGATGTGAGGCCGAAGATTTCACCCCGGGAAAGGTAATCAATAGCCGTCTCATCATCAAAGAGGCCGATGATTCCGGAGAATATCACATAAATGTTTTCCGAGGGCTGCCCCTTTTTATAGATTGTCTTTCCTTTTTCGAACAGCTCGACTTCTAACCCGGATACTATGATGTCAATGTCATCTTGTGATAAATAAGAAAAGGGAGGGATCTCGCGTATAAATTCCCTGGGCGGGATCATTTATTTTCCAGGGCAGTGTGCCTTGCCGGCGCAGAATAAAAAAGGTTGGTTATTATTGATGGAGTTATGCAGTTCATCCCCGGACTCTATTTCTTAAAGTTATCGATGATAAAAATAGGCAGAAAAACCGCCCTTGCAGGCGGTTTCTTATGCCATGCTTTCCTTGTATTCCAAGGGATTAAATGGTGGACGGTAAGGGATTCGAACCCTCGGCCCCCACGTTGCGAACGTGATGCTCTCCCAGCTGAGCTAACCGCCCGAGTTCCTGTAATCTATCCTGCTTTTGAAAGCCTTGTCAAGCCGTTTTTCAGGCACGGGTGTTCGAGAGACTAACTATTTCGTTCCAGCTGCCGCGCGCGTCCAGGTGGTGGACCCGCCAAAGAGAGGAATGCCGAGAATGAAGCCCCTCACATTCAATTGCTCGGGTGACATGAGCGTCAATTTGCCGCTGTACATCTTGCCGTTGTTCGCGTTGTATATTTTTCCGTCCTTCCACAAGCTATCACCGGCGAATGAAAAGTCGATCAGGATCGGAGACCCGACTAGAGGTTTCTTCCTCAATTCAGGATTGGGGTTGTTGTGGTCCAGTATCGGCGTGCCCGGTACCCCTTCTTTCGAACCGGCAGGATAAGTCGGCTCCTTCAACCAGGCGATTTTGCCGCAGTATTTTGCGCCGCATTTATAGATTTCAATCCTTGCGTCTTTTTTCTCGGTATTCCACAACCCCAGAATATCGTCAGGACCCGCCGCAAAGGAAGAAGCTGCGGCCAACAACACGCCCGTTAAAACTATAAACATAAACTGTCTCATATCTGCTCCTTAGATATGGCAATCCAAGCCTTCAGGTGGTGCTATTTGAAAGTATAGCAGAGTCCGGACAGGTTGAAAAGGCGGTGGTGAGCTCTTAATTTTCTGATGCGCGGAACACTTTTTAGAGCACTAATGTCCTGTCCCTAACAGTTCTTTACATATTTTACCGTCATTCCGGGCTTGACCCGGAATCCAGTCCTCTGATTTTTCTGGATTCCCGCCTTCGCGGGAATGACAGGACCTGTAAACTTATATCCGAGACACCACACTAAACTTGTGTGCCAGGAGAAAACGGGATAAACTTTATGGCATGGGTGATGAAAAGCTGAAACATGGCGATGAAATCTCATGCGGGACCGCTCATGGGGGCAAAAAAAAGTTTCACTTGTGGGGAACTTTCGCCTTGTTGGTTGGGGTCGCAGTCAGTATCGGCCTTATAGTTTCTAACAACTTCTCTGCGGTGGCCGGGGCGGTATGGAAGGTAGGCTGGGGCGTGGGCTTTGTCGTTGCAATCCAGGTCCTATGCATTGTTCTTAACGGTCTTGCATGGAGGATTTTATTTCCTTCGGCGAATCCCGCATGTAAAAAAATACTCATTCCTGCTCGCTGGATACGTGATGCTCTTAACTATCTGCTGCCTTCTGCCGTTCTCGGAGGGGAAGTTGTCGGTGTGCGGCTGCTTGTTGCGTGCGGCTGCGATATCAACGCCTCCGGCGCCAGCGTGGTAGCAGACAAAACACTTGAGATAACGGGCCTATTCTTTTTTGCCTTGACCGGTATAATTATTTTTTTGACACATGAAAGTAATTCTTACATCACACACTGGGTCGTCAGCGGCCTGGTTGTGATCTCGGCTGTTGTTGCCGTATTTCTTTTATCGCAACGATGGGGCCTGCTCAAGCTTGCAGATAAAGCTATATTAAAGCTTGCGGGGAATTGCGGCGGCAATTACGGCGGAGAAAATGCGAGCATTCACGATTTAGTGTGGCAGATGTATGGAGATACGCGCAGAGTAATATTCTCAGTCTTTTTGCATACCGTTGTCTGGACGCTTGGATCTCTCCAGATCTGGACATCCCTGCATTTCATGGGGTATAAGATCGGACTGCAAGAGGCATTTATGATCGAGAGCCTCTGCCAGGTGATAATTGCCGCCTCTTTTATGATGCCTCTGGCGCTGGGAGCTCAGGAAGCCGCTTACATGTCGATAGCGGGACTTTTCGGCATACCTCCTCCAGTCGGACTCGCGGTCTCGCTCGTTCAACGGATGAAAGAATTTATCGTCGGTATTCCCGCTTTGCTTTTCTGGCAAGGGTTCGAAGGCCACAGGTTATGGGCACGCTGGAAGGGGAGGGAAAACTAAATCACAAGGCTTCGCGCGCGACGCTGAAACGCTCGCAATAAAGATCAAACCGGGGGTCTTCCTGCTCAGGATCGAGGCTGAAATCAACGAGTGAATACTTGTCCGACCTCTTCTTGTTTCGTTCAGCGGTCGCGAAGGCTTCCATACGCGCCTCGTCTTCCGCTGAGAGAGCGAGACCGAAGCGGTCGTAGATGGCCTTCACGGTCCCGACCGGATCGCGCGCCAGATCCAGGTAGCGGACGTCCATAAAGCGGTCTTCCAAATAAGCATGGTTCTCGCGGAATTCCATAATTTTATGTGCCTTGTTATACAAGGTGCGGGATTCGTAGTCGCCCAACACGCGGGGGTTTATGCTGTTGCTGAATATGCTTTTCACAAGTGTCATTTGGCTGGAAGCAGCCTGCAGCACTTTTATCGGATCGCGGTGCAGAAACACTATTCGGGACTCCGGATATGTTTTAATGAGCGTTGCCAGGGAGTGGACATGATCGGATGACTTCAGCACCCACCGCTCAGGAGGGCATTGCCACTGCAAATGTTTCAGAAAGCTCAGGTGAAATTCATACGCCCGGCTCATGTCCCGGCTTGTCAGCCATGTCTCGTATGAGGGGATCGAGAACATATCCAGAAAAACGTACGATTCAAAGGAGTAGCCTAAAATGGAGCCGCATTCCTGAGGAATATGGGCGCCGAGGGGATGGGCTTCAGCGATGGCCGGACGGGTCCAGCGCAGCCACCGCAGACGTTCATCGGCTTTCCTGATGCGAGGATCAGAATCGAACGTAACGCAAACCGGCGCCGGCAGCGGAAACATCACTTCCCACATCTGAGGCACACGATTGTTCAAATCATGGCCTAACAGGCGATGAAGGAAAGTGGAACCGCTCTTAGGCGTCCCTGTAATGAAAATCTGCGGACTGACCGCTTGCTCCTGTATTTCGGGTGTCCGCTGCCAGTAATCGATGAGCCTGAAACGGGTTTCGAGGAGTTCAAGCAGATTCTGGCGCGCGGCTATCTGTCCGATCAGGCTGAGACGGGCCTCGGCATGGCATGAATCTATAAGGACCCTCAAAGCTTCCTCGTAAGACTGATCACCGGAGTACTTAAATCCTGTGCTGCGGAGAACGGCTGAAAGCAGATTTCCATAATCCAGCGGAACCAATCTGCGTTTGACGCTTTCCAGCAAGGCGGAAAAAGACAATTTTTTAAAGGTCCTCAAAAATCTTTGGAAAAATGCAGGACTACTTCATGCCCTCCACGGCCGTCCTTGCGGATTTCTGCGAAATTATAGTTGTAGGCGAGCTGCATGCGGCTATCAAAGAAAAAACCTGTAGTCAACCGGCCACCCAAAGATGAGAAGAAGTCGGTCTTGTCAGTAGTGTCCGTTATATCCGGTCCGGTCTGCCGCATACGGTCGAGCCAGCCGGCTGATCCATTCAGACTCAGATATGTGAAAAAAAGGGCTTCCCATCTGTACTCGGCTATGGCTATCAGGTAATGCTTGGGAAAATACTCCTGAATGACAGCGCCGGGCAGCACCGCATCCGAGGTGGATCCGTATTCTTCTCCCAACGGCATATCACCTCCGCCTATGCGAGGCGCTGAAAAGCGGTCGAGATTGCTGCCGATCCCACCGTACACCGCACCGACAAGCCGGTGCCGGTCACTGTCCACACCTGGGACCCCGCCTGCCTTCAGGATATATCCGGTGAATGAAAGATAATCCCGGTCTCTATTGGAAGTTTCAGAGCTGTCAATTCCCCAGTTTCTCCAATTCGAGCGATTACCATGGACGAAGTCGCCGCCGAAAGCGAAGCCATCGTGCGGCAGGGAGAGAATGTTGCGCTCCAACGCATCCCATCGCAGCTGCAAACGTTCGCGGAGCTCAAAAGTATCTTCAGGGACAACGAAGTTGCCGGCTGCTTTGGAACCCTTACCGAAAAAAAGATAGCTTGGTTCGACAATAGCGTCAATAGCCATCATATTGTCCTGGTGACCGGGAGAAACAGTTCTGCGATATCCGAGGCCGAGTCCGGGTCGAACATACCCCCATATCAACTCCTCACTTTTTGCCGACCTTCCGTCTACCAGTTCATACTGCGCGAAGGGGAGGGTATAGCTGTTAAATGTGGCCACCAATTCAAAGGGCTCGAGACTCTTTGAGGCGTGGGCCCAAAAAATATCATTGTATACGCCGGCTATTGTAGCTCTGAACAGGTCCTCGTCATCCGGATGTCGCCAAAGATAAATAGCGCCAAAAGGTACAACCTGCCTGTTCTCCGGTAATGGCTTATAAAGCGCCGCCCCAATATCCAAAGATGAATCCGAACGCCCGCTTCTCGGATTTACCGTAATTTCCCTGCCGAATACCACGGCGCGGAACCCCTCACCCTCCCGGGGAGTCCGATAATCAGGACTGTCAGGGTGCAGCAATGGTAATTGCTCATTGGAAGCTGCTGATGTATCATCTTCTGCGGATACTGTCTTAACCAGTCCCGGCAAAAATATCATGGCAAGAAAACATATGCTGATCAAAGCAGATAGACCTTTATTCTTCATTTCTTTCTCCTTCCTTATTGAGCTTGATAGAATTATCGCATAGAAAAAGAAAAATGCAACGGGTGCCGTTTTAATTCTTTTGCTGTTAATTCTTTTGCTTGACATCTCCGCTGACACTGATAGACTTTAAGAAAAGATCAGGGGGATGTCATGTACTGGTTATGGTTTTTGATTATCGGAGTAGCGGCAGGCTGGCTTTCAGGAAAGCTGATGCGGGGCCGCGATTTCGGCCTGTTAGGCGACCTCGTAGTCGGAGTCATCGGAGCTCTTATCGGAGGTTTTATCTTCAGTGTCCTTGGTGTAGTTTTCCTTGGAATTATCGGTTCACTTGTATCGGCCACAGTAGGAGCGATTGTGCTTCTCTGGGTGATCCGCCGAATATGAGAACCATTAATTTTTTTTGACGGACGGCCGTGTGACGGACCAAAAAAAATGTTTGTACTGTGCGTCCCTGATGTCCATAGACCTCAAGGTCTGCCCGATTTGTAAAAGGCCTCAGGGAATCAACTGGACAGCCGTAATGATTGTGTTAACGCTGGTCTTCTTTTTATTGATATTTTTTATGGTCCATTCCAAATGAACATTTGCTTCGGGATATCCACTTTGCACATTTTGTGCAGCAGCAGCCGAAAAGGAGGAAATTATAATTTATGTTAAGAAGGTTCGTATTGATTTTAATGATGCTCTTGTACATGCCATGTTATGGCTGTTTTGTTGATGTTGCTCATGACCACGATCATGAGCATGAAGACCATGAACACCACGAACATGAAGACCATGAACACCACGAATAGTCTTTAAAAGAGACATGAGTCCTTCAGGCGTGCAAGAACCACGATACCGTGCCGTGCTGGTCCACCTTGCCTCATTCATCGCCTGGGGCGGTCTGACCATTTTTTTTATCTTTTATGTGTCCCGCCATGTCGATCTGAGACCTAAAGTTGACGAGAGGCCAACGGCTTGCCAAACAGGAAATCGATGAGTGTTACAAAAGGGTTCATGTTTAGTAATTATAATCGAACCACGCCATGATGGGAAACGGGTCAAGAATGACTGGAATGACGTGAAGCCGTTGTCGGACATAAAAATCCAAACTAAATTCGATGAATGTTTTTTATCACTCTTGCATAACTCCCGCATTCTGCGATAATTAATCTAATGAATAAGCAAGAGCTCCCTGTGCTCTTGGCACAGGGCTGAATTGCTTACCGATGTACGTTAAGAAGCGTTATACTGGAGAATGGTTGATGTTGAAGGAGAAATCTGGCATTGGTATCACAATATATCGGAGTGTTACTATCATATTCAGTTGACCGTGAAATATAGGAAGGCAGTTGTGAATGAGAAGGTAAAAGAGGTTATTGTGGAAACACTGAAAGGATTTAAAGAAAGATATGCAATAGAACCGAGCACAGTAGGCTTCGATCAGAATCACATTCACATACTGTGCAGATTTTTGCCGAAATATTCAGGCGGTCAGGTAGTAAGGACAATAAAGAGTATCACAGGGCAGCAGATATTTGAAAAGGTACCGGAGATAAAGCAGCAGTTGTGGGGCGGGGAGTTTTGGACCGATGGGTATTACATAGCAACGATAAGTGGTAAAGGGAACAAGGCGGTTATAGAGCAGTATATCCGCAATCAAGGAAGAGGAAAAGATGTTAAGCAGTTGATGTTGTTTGACCTTTGACGCCCTGTGCTCTTGGCACAGGGTTCTTCACGATTAGCCGAAAGAAAGGGGAAAAATGAAAATACGCAAATATCTGCCCGTTGTCGTCTGTATTTTTTTTATGACCGTGCTGTTTTTGCCCGGGATTTCGAAAAAAGCCTATGGACAGGAAAAAGAAGGAAAGCCTTCAATAGAGGAGAAATCCACAACAAAGGAAACGTTCGGACAAGAGAAAGCAGAATATAAAAAAAAGGTGAAAGAGAAACTTGATGAGCTGGACAAAGAGATAAAGGAACTGGAAGCAAAGATTAAGCAGTCCGGCAAGAAAGCAGAGGACGATGTTAAAAAAGGCATGAAGGAACTGAAGAAGGAACGCCTGGCATTAAAGAAAGAGACGAAGAAAGTGGAAGCGGCAAGCAAGGAAAAATGGGAGGCTGCAAAGCAAGACGTGGACTCTGCAATAGATAAGCTTGAGGAGAAGTACAATAAGATTCGAGACAAATTCAGATCGGAATAAACCGCAAAGAGGAGGGTGAATGAAAATATGGCTTGGGAAGCCCTACCCGCTGGGCGCCACATGGGACGGCAAGGGGGTCAATTTTGCGCTCTTTTCGGAAAATGCCGACCAGGTGGAGTTATGCCTGTTTGATGCTGCCGGAGGCGGTCCGGAAAAACGTATAAAGATGATGGACCGGACGGACCAGGTCTGGCACGTGTATCTGCCTGAAGCGCGGCCCGGACAGCTTTATGGTTACAGAGTTCATGGGCCATATGAACCGGATAAAGGCCACAGGTTCAACCCCTCCAAACTGCTTATCGATCCATATGCCAAAGCTATTGCAGGTGATGTCCAGTGGGATGATTCCCTTTATGGATATACGGTCGGTCATGCTGATGAAGACCTCAGCAGAGACGAAAGGGACAGCGCGCCATATGTTCCCAAATGTGTCGTGGTAGATCCCGCCTTCGACTGGGAAGACGACCGTCATCCGGCGATTCCCTGGCATAAAACCCTCATTTATGAATTGCATGTGAAGGGTTTTACCGCCCGCAATCCGAATGTGCCCCCTGAAATCCGGGGCAGTTACTCTGGCCTGGTCTGCGACGAGGTGATCAATTACATCCGCTCTCTCGGTATGACTGCGGTGGAACTTATGCCGGTCCATCATTTTATTTCGGAACGGCCCCTTGTGGAAAGAGGGCTCACTAATTACTGGGGTTATAATTCCATCGGTTTCTTGGCCCCCATGGTCCGCTACAGCAGTTCCGGCGCATTCGGGCAGCAGACAGCGGAATTTAAGACAATGGTCAAGAAATTTCACAAGGAGGGGATAGAGGTGATCCTCGACGTCGTTTATAACCATACAGCCGAGGGCAACCATCTGGGACCGACCCTTTCTTTCAAGGGAATCGACAATGCCGGTTATTACCGGCTCGAGCCAGAAAAGAGCCGCTACTACGTGGATTATACAGGGACGGGCAATACGCTGAACATGGTCCATCCCCGCGTGCTCCAGCTCATCATGGACTCCCTCAGATACTGGGTGCTGGAAATGCATGTGGATGGCTTCAGGTTTGATCTTGCGTCGGCCCTGGCGCGCGAGCTCCATGAAGTAGACAGGCTGGGATCTTTCTTTGACGTCATTCATCAGGATCCGGTGATATCCCAGGTTAAACTCATAGCCGAACCGTGGGACCTTGGAGAAGGCGGCTATCAGGTTGGGAACTTTCCTGTGCAGTGGGCGGAATGGAACGGCAAATACCGGGACACCGTAAGACGCTTTTGGCGGGGCGACGAGGGACAGACAGGAGACCTTGCCTATCGTCTGACAGGCAGCAGCGACCTGTATGCGCATGAGGGACGCAGCCCATATGCGAGCATCAACTTTGTAACAGCACACGACGGATTTACTCTGAACGACCTTGTAAGCTACAACTCCCGGCATAATGAGGCAAACGGAGAAGAAAACCGCGACGGGCCCAGCGATGACCTGAGCTGGAATTGCGGGGTTGAGGGGCCGACCGACGACCCTGAAATCGTCAAGTTGCGCGGACGCCGGCAAAGGAATTTTCTTGCAACTCTCTTTGTTTCCCAGGGCGTGCCTATGCTTCTTGCCGGAGATGAGGCGGGACGGACCCAGCAGGGAAACAACAACGGTTATTGTCAGGACAACGAAATTTCATGGGTAGACTGGGACCTTGACCAAAGGCGAAAAGACCTTCTTGAGTTCACCAGGTCGGCAATAAGTCTCTTCAAACGACACCCGGTATTGCGGCGCAGGCATTTTTTCCAGGGCAGGAAGATCAGGGGTTCCGAAGTAAAGGACCTGACATGGTTCCGTCCCGATGGAAAAGAAATGACCGAAGAAGACTGGGACAATCCGGCGACCCGATGCATCGGCCTGCGAATGGCTGGTGACGCAATCGACGAGACTGATGAACAGGGCAATGCTATCACTGACGACACGCTGCTGGCGCTTCTTAACGCTTACGATAAAGAGGTCCAGTTTGTTTTGCCTTTACAGAATCATGATCGGCAGTGGACAGTTGTTTTGGATTCCCGGGAAGCAGCCACGGAAAAGCAGCTTGCCCGGAAAGGGGCGGGGAAAGTATTTACGCTGGAGGCGCGTTCTCTGGCAATTCTAAGTTGTGAATCGCCAAGGTCATGAACTTTTTTAACGACCGGGTAATTCCGCGGACCGCCTCGCCGGTCCGGATAGGGAGAGGTTGAATGGCGCATCCAAAGGTACTTGCTTTAGTTCTCGCCGGCGGTAGAGGGGAGCGGCTTTTCCCGCTGACCGTCTTTCGCTCGAAACCGGCGGTCCCGTTCGGAGGCAGATACCGCATTGTCGACTTCGTGCTCAGCAACCTGATCAACTCTCACATCTATTCAATCTATCTCCTTGTCCAATACAAATCCCAATCCCTTATCGAGCATGTCAGGAAGAGCTGGAGCTTTTCCTCTGTTGTAAATGATCATTTTGTAGCAGTCGTCCCGGCCCAGATGAGCAAGGGACCCGAGTGGTTCCAGGGGACTTCCGATGCGGTCTATCAAAACATTAACCTTATTAAGGACCACAATACCGATCATGTGATTATTTTCGGAGCCGATCACGTCTACAGGATGGATATAAGGCAGATGATCGACTTCCACCTGAATAACGACGCCTCTGTTACTGTCGCCGCCCGTCCGGTGCCGCTCGAACAGGCATCGGCCTTTGGAGTAATCGAGACGGACAGCGAAAACCACATTACCGGATTCCAGGAGAAGCCTACAAATCCTACGCCCATGCCCGGGGATCCGTTTAGGGCCCTCGTATCCATGGGCAATTACATATTCAGGACCGATGTTCTCGGCGATGTCCTTATGAAAGCTGAGAAAAAAAGAGAACATGACTTTGGCGCTCATATCATTCCCAACCTGATAGATACGGGGAAAGTTTTTGCTTATGATTTCTCAACCAATGTAATTCCAGGCACGAAACCGTACGAGGAAAAGGGCTACTGGAGGGATGTGGGGTCTATAGCCTCTTATTTCGACGCTCACATGGATTTGATCAGCGACACGCCGTTCTTTGATACTCATAACACCCGATGGCCCATCCATCCCTCCGCGTATGAGGGCCCTCCTACCAAGATACTTGACTCCCAAATAAAGAACAGCCTCATAGCCGAAGGGTCTGTTATAAAAAAAGCTGAAATACAAAATTCCATTATCCACTGCGGTGTGACTATAGAGGATGACGCATCCATAGAGGAGTGCATCATTATGGACCAGGTAACGATCAGCAAGGGGTGCCGGCTCCGCAGGGTAATAGTGGATAAATTAAATGTAATCAAAGACGGTGAGCAAATTGGATTTGATCCTGACAAAGACCGCTTCCGCAGTCACATTGATCAGGCCTCCGGAATCGCTATCATACCGAGAGGCGGCAGACTTGGCGTTTGACGCCGGTCAACTATCGATTCGTTTGATATTTATTTCTTTTCCTCGACGGACTCCTCCACCAGCACTGTAAGTTTCTGATCGCCGAGTGGAAATGAGTCATCTATCCTGCCTTTGACTATTGCCGATGATTTTAACCCGGGCAAATTTCTGCTTTTTGTGCTCACAATGATTTCCCCTGATTTATCCTTTACCTTATAAAATTTTATTGTATTAAAAAAAGCTGACCGGTCTGTCACTTCCCCTTCGATAGTGACAACTTTCCCGGTATAAGCCGTGGGATTGTTAAGAAGCTTTTCAATCCCTGTATGGCGGATCTGGCTTAAATAAAACCAGATCCCCCCTCCTATTGCTATAATGATCAATAGCGTGATTATTGTTTTTTTTACCACGGTCCGCTCCTCTTTCAATGGCCTAAGAATTTATATCCTACCTCCGTCTGTACTCGCGCTCTCCGCTCTCGCCGACAAAATATCCAGTGATGCCGCCTATCCCTGCGCCGACAGCCGCTCCTACGGCGGGGCTTCCTCCGGCAAACGCGCCGACTACCGCCCCGCCGACAGCTCCTATGCCTGCGCCGCTAAGAGTTGTTTGTTGTGTTCTGCTCATCCCATAACAACCTGCTGTAAAAAGAAAGACAAGAATGATTAAAATAACAGCGTTTTGTCTCATTTCGAATCTCCTTTCCCGCCATTTTAGGGGTTCTTGAGTGGACGGCCGGCTATGCCGATTTTTATATTCGGTTTGATCGCTGTCGCCCACAGCACACTCACCACAGGCTTTTCAAGCTCATCCGGATTTGTATTATAGAAGTTGTCTATGCGGGCAATAACCTCATCCATGGGGATCTCCGCCATGCCTTCAGCAGCCTTGGAACAAAAATTTTGCACCTTGAGCTCCGGGTATTTTTGCATCAGGTGTTGTTCGATTGCCACTACATGTCCAACGCCCCATATGAATGCCACCTTTGAATCAGGCGTCATTTTTTGCCAAATGTCACCTTTGAGTATTGGCATTCCCAGAGTGGCTTCCAACTCTTTTCCAACGGCCTTTTGGTCAGCCTTGTGTCCTCCCTGGCCATTTTCCTCAGCCGGCAGGACAAAGGGCCAGGCCATACACCCGAGCACAAAAACAAGTGCAATACAAATTCTCAGCATTTTCTGTTTTCCCATATCAGCCCTCCTGTCATCTTGTGATGCAGTATTACTAAGTTAAGACACGTATATCGTAATCTCTCATGCCCGTCCGCCTAGGCGGATTGATCGGGCATCCATCCTTCGACAAGCTCAGGGGGACATATCATTTATTTAAAACATATCATGAAAATGGGCCTTGTCAAGCAATACTGCCCGGCAGGACCGGAATCAGGACTTATATGATATTGACAATGGATTCATTTCATGCGATTGTTTATTTATACTTTTGAATAAACTTTTTGTTACATAGACCCCCGGAGACATTTATGACAGAAAACGTGGAAAGAAGAGTTGAAAGAAGAAAAGAGGGCTTTGAATTCAAAGAATCTGCCATCATCCGCAAATCAACCGGGAAAAAAGCGGCAACGCTTGGAGCGTTCCGCAGCCTTCTGGTAGACATCAGCGAGAAGTCTCTTTACTACCACGTTTATCAATATTTTCTGAAGCAGGAGTTAAGCGAGTACACGAATGAATTTGCCCGGTGGGCCGGAGAATTCCTTGAGGAGCGGGCCCTTGCCGAACAGCTGTCAAACGTTGACCCATATGCCTTCAAGGATTTCTCAAGCCTGAGAAAGGAGCTTATTGCGGTGCTTGACCATTATCAGGAACAATTCCCCGAACCCCGCGAGGTTTTACCCGGGCATGAGTTTTATTTTGAAGAAACGGTCACCTTTACATTTCTTGTCGGCGTCAAGGTGCGCAACCTCGCGGAATTCCTTTTCGGAATTAAATATGTGGACATCTCTTCTATCTATTATCATTTTTATGAGGCGCGGGTGCGGCATGGCGTCGATGACTTTTCGAGTTGGATGGAGGGTTCTCTTGAGGAGAAAGCGCTCGCTGAAAAGGTCCGGGCGATCGACCCCTTTATGAACTCGCTGGATCAAATCAGGGATTACATAGCTGCCGCAGTCGAAGAGACTGTCAGGGGCAACATGGAGGGATTGTAATATGCTGGAAAAATATTCTGGTATTGCTCCCAAAGGTGACCTGCTGCTCCTGAAAAAGCTCGGCGAAAAATTGGCGCAGAAAAAATTTCTCCATATTAATTCGACGCGCTCCGGGGGCGGTGTTGCCGAAATACTGCAGAGAATGATTCCTATCCTGCAGGGCATCGGGATCGAAGCGAGGTGGGAAGTTATCGAAGGGGATGATAAATTCTTTGACATGACAAAAAAATTGCACAATGCCCTGCAGGGTCAGAAGGAGATAATAACCGATGAAATGTGGCAGCACCATTATGAGGTCAACAGGACCAATGCCGAAAAAATGGACCTCTCCGCAGATGCGGTGCTTATTCACGATCCTCAACCGGCGCCGTTAATAGATTTCAAAAAAGACGGCAAATGGTTCTGGCGTTGTCATATCGATCTGTCGAAACCTGCCAGGGGAGTATTTGAATCGCTTAGAAAGTACTGCGAAAAATATGATGCCGCTATTTTTTCGGTGGCTCGGTTCGCAAGGGCAATACCGATCAACCAGTTCATTATCACACCGTCAATAGACCCTCTTAGCGACAAGAACAGGGACCTTTCAAACGAAGAGGTCCATCAACTGATGGAAAAGCTGAAGATCCCTGTTGACAGGCCCATTCTTCTGCAGGTATCGAGATTTGACCGGTTCAAAGATCCCACCGGAGTCGTAAGAGCCTACCGGATGGTGAAAAAGTATAATGATTGTATCCTTGTTCTTGCCGGCAGCCCTGCACTCGATGATCCTGAAGGAGCAACAGTCCTGGCCGAGGTAACATCGTTTGCATCAGATGACCCTGATATCCATATTCTGCTGCTCCCCCCGTTCAGCGATCTGGAGATTAATGCCCTGCAGCGCGCAGCGACGATAATTTTTCAAAAGTCCCTCAAAGAGGGATTCGGCCTGACAGTTTCCGAATCGCTCTGGAAGGGGAAACCCGTTATAGGGGGTGCGGCAGGCGGGATTCCATTGCAGATAACGCATGGAGTTTCAGGATTCCTTGTCCATTCCGAAGAAGGCGCTGCTTTTCGGGCCCGTCAACTGCTGAACAATCCGGAAATGGCCCGAAGGATGGGAGCTCAGGGTAAAGAGTACGTGAGGACCAACTTTCTCATCACACGGCAAACGCGCGATTACCTTGCGCTCTGGTACTCGATAGAAAATTTCGGCAAAGATTTCCACGAACTTTAACCCGGAACATCACATTCTTGCATAATGAAAGACCGAACTCTTACTAAAGCCCTGGGCGCTTCTTTCGGTAACGGGAAGCTGCATTTCAGGGTATGGGCGCCAAAGGCACGGGAAGCTGCCGTCAAGATCGTGAGCGGCGGAAAAGAGCAGACGCTGGATCTTTCAGGAGGTCAGGGCGGATACTTTACCGCAACAGCAGCCGGTCTTTCCGCAGGCGACCGGTACTTCTATATCCTTGACGGAACTCGCCAATACCCTGATCCTGCATCCCGGTCCCAGCCCGAAGGCGTACATGGCCCGTCTGAGGTCGTTGATCCCGGGGCTTTTGAATGGCATGATAATGATTGGAAAGGGACAACAGCAGAGGACCTCATTATCTATGAACTCCACACCGGTACTTTTACAGAGGAAGGGACATTCCAAGCTGTTATATCAAGGCTCGATTATTTGCTTGAGCTTGGGATCACAGCAATAGAAATAATGCCTGTCGCACAATTCCCCGGCTCGAGAAATTGGGGATATGACGGGGCATATCCTTTCGCGCCGCAAAATTCTTATGGAGGACCGGAAGGATTAAAAACACTGGTCGATGCCTGTCATGGCCTGGGGTTATCGGTTATCCTCGATGTTGTTTATAACCATCTGGGACCGGAAGGCAATTATCTCGATAATTACGGTTACTACTTCACTGATAAATATCGGACCCCATGGGGGGCGGCAGTCAATTTCGATGGTCCCTACAGCGATGAGGTCAGGAGATTTTTCATCGGTAATGCCCTATATTGGTTGACGGAATATCATATCGACGCCCTGAGATTGGACGCTGTTCATGGGATCTTTGATTTCAGCGCCAGGCATTTTTTGGATGAACTGGCGGATGCCGTCAATCGTTTAAAAAAAATGTCCGGCAGGAATGTCTATATTATTGCGGAGAGCGATCTTAACGATGTCCGCATTGTCAAATCACGCAAAGCCGGAGGGTATGGCATTGACGCCCTGTGGAATGATGATTTTCATCATGCCCTTCATGCATTGATCACGGGCGAAGATAAAGGATACTATGAAGATTTTGGGGACATAGGGCATTTGGGGAAGGCTTTCAGGGATGGTTTTGTTTATTCCGGCCAGTATTCCAAATTCAGAAAGAGGCATCATGGCAGCGTTTCAAAATCCGTGCCGCCATATAAATTCATGGTTTTTTCTCAAAATCACGACCAGGTTGGAAACAGGATGAGGGGTGACAGGTTGAGCGAGCCCCTGTCACTTGAAAAACTCAAGCTCTGCGCAGCCATAGTCATCCTGTCTCCGTATGTGCCCTTGCTGTTTATGGGTGAAGAGTATGGAGAAACTGCCCCATTCCAGTATTTTATAAGTCACACCGACAGCGGACTCATAGAAAATGTTCGAAAGGGCAGAAGAGAAGAGTTCGCAGACTTTGAATGGCAAGGAGGGTTGCCTGACCCTCAAGCGGATAAAACATTCCTGAACTCAAAGCTCCACATTGAACGGCATAAACATGGAAATCATAAAATTATTTTTGAATTTTACAGGAAACTGCTGGGGCTCAGGAAAGAGATACCGCTTCTGAGGAGGCCTGATAAAAAGAGAATGGAGGTGACCGTTTTTGAAGCCGAAAAAGTATTAATGGTGAAAAGATGGGACAGCGATGATGAGGTTGCAGCCATAGCCGGTTTTAATGAAAAAAGGGTTTTTATCCCGCGGCAGTTTCAGGGCGCGTGGGACAAAATGGTGGAATCATCGTCAAATCCGCAGAATGGAAACGGAGGACCAGCGACGGAGCCGGAATATGATGAGCCCGGGAATCTCCTGCCTGTTGAACCTTTCAGTTTCGTCCTCTACCGCAAACGGAAAAAAGAGGAAAAGAGATGAAACTACAAAGCAACTACAAAGAAATCACAGAGTTCACTGAGGAATTCCTATATATAAAAAGCTTCATAAAGTCTTTCAGAGAGCACAGAGCATTTCTCTGTGTGCTCTATGGTTTCTTTGTCCCTGTGCACTCCGTGGTTTCTTTTTTTAGAGGAAGAGTGATATGAAGCAGGAAGCTGCAATGCCGGCGCCGAGAATACCTGTCTCAACTTACAGGTTGCAGTTTAATTATCAATTCACGTTCTCCGATGCTGCAAAGATTATCGGCTATCTCCATGAACTCGGCATATCAGATATCTACTCCTCTCCCTACTTTAAGGCCCAGAAAGGGAGTTTGCACGGGTATGATATAGTCGACCCGACCATGCTTAATCCGGAGATGGGAACTGAAGATGATTATAATGTATTGATCGGGGAGCTTAAAAAATATGACATGGGGCAGATCCTCGATATTGTACCGAATCATATGTGCATCGGCAGCGAGAACCCCTGGTGGATGGATGTCCTCGAAAACGGACTTTCTTCCCCCCGGGCAAAATATTTCGACATCGATTGGGCTCCGGAAGAGGAAAGGCTCAGAAACAAACTCCTCATACCGGTCTTGGGAGATCAATACGGCACCGTACTTGAGAACCAGGAGCTGAGACTGAGTTTTCAGGAGGGTGCTTTCTTCATTTGCTACAATAGTAATAAGCTGCCGGTACAGCCCAATTCCTATGTGCTTATATTGCAGCACAGGATAGAGAATCTTGGAAAAAATCCTCCGGACGAGGCCCCGTATTTGACGGAGCTGCTGAGCATTATTACTTCAATAAAACATCTGCCGCCGCACACCGAGACAGACGGGGAACGGATTGCCGAAAGACGGCGGGAAAAAGAAATAATTAAAAAACGACTTTTCAAATTGTACGGCGAAAGTTCCGAGATCAGGGACCACGTCGATGCAAACGTTAAAATGTTCAATGGTTCCAGGGGAGACCCCAGGAGTTTTGACCTTCTTGACGACCTCTTAAGTGAACAGATCTGGCGGCTGTCTTACTGGCGCGTGGCAATGGAAGAGATTAATTATCGCAGATTTTTCGATATAAACGACATGGCCGGACTCAGGATGGAGAACTATGAAGTATTTGCAGAAACTCATAAATTAATTTTCAAACTCGTTGCAGAGGGTAAGGTCACCGGGTTAAGAGTCGACCATGTTGACGGATTATACAGCCCGATGGCATACCTCAGGATACTTCAGCAGGCATGTTCTGCACATTTGCAGCCGCCTTCGCAGAAATTGCAGGACATTGATCGTTCTTCGATCATAGGGTCGCAGACAGCCGGACAAGATGAGGAGGCGTCTCAATACAAGCCTTTCTATATAGTTGTGGAGAAGGTCCTTACCAGGAATGAAAAGATGCCCCCGGAGTGGCCCGTATTCGGTACAACAGGATATGGTTTTATGAATTCGCTTAACAGCATTTTCGTTGCCGCAAAAAATGCAGTTTTATTTGACCGCATATATTCTCAATTTATCAGGGAAAAAATAAATTTTTTCCAGGTCGCATATGAAAAAAAGAAACTGGTTATGCAGGTGGCGATGTCCGGCGAAATACACACCCTCGGTAATTATATCAGCAGAGCAACGGGAAAAGACAGGCATTCAAGAGATTATACCGTGGTAAGTCTCACAAAGGCCCTCACGGAAATTGCCGCCTTTTTCCCGGTCTACAGGACATATATAAATACCCTGAACGCAACCGACAGAGACCGCCAATACATAGAGCAGGCAGCATCAAAGGCCAGGAAAAACAATCCTGCTGTCAGCGCATCTATTTATAATTTCCTCAAGGCAGTCCTCCTGCTGAAATTTCCGGATGATTTCAGCGAAGATGACAAAATGGACTGGCTTGACTTTGCCATGAGGTTCCAGCAGTTGACAGCCCCTGTTATGGCAAAGGGGCTTGAAGACACCGCTTTTTTCATTTACAATCGTCTAGTCTCACTAAATGATGTCGGGGGAAGTCCTGACAGATTCGGTGTGTCCCTTGAAGCCTTTCATGGGCAGAACCTTGATAGAATAAAAAGCTGGCCTCACACCCTTATCGCCACATCCACTCATGATACCAAACATGACGAAGATGTCAGGGCGCGCATAAATGTGCTTTCAGAAATGCCTCAGGAATGGAAAAAATGCCTTGTACGATGGAGCGGGTTGAACAGGCATAAAAAAAAGATCATCGATGGGCAGGCAGTCCCGGACCGGAATGAAGAGTACCTCATATATCAAAATATCATCGGGGCATGGCCCCTCAGTGCGCTGACCGGCGCTGATTATGAAATATTCACGGACCGGATAAAAAACTATATGTTGAAGGCTATAAGGGAAGCCAAAATAAACAGCAGTTGGATAAGCCCTAATGAGGCCCATGAAGAAGCGGTCATGGCCTTTCTTGATGCTATTCTCACAAGCCACAGGAAGAACATATTTTTAAACGAATTTTCGGCCTTTCATAAAATTGTTTCGCACTGCGGCATGTTCAACTCCCTCTCTCAGACCCTGCTCAAGATTGCATCGCCCGGCATTCCGGATTTTTATCAGGGGACCGAGATAATGGAATTCAGTCTTGTTGATCCTGACAATCGCAGGCCTGTTGACTATCCGAAGAGGATCGAGCTGCTCCGTCAGTTAAAAAAAAGGGAATCGGAAATAGGGCCGCCGGCGCTTGCGCGTGAATTAATCTCCGCAAACATGGACGGGAGGATAAAACTTTTCCTCACGCACCGGGCACTCGGATACAGGCATAATAATCATCTTTTATTCATGCAGGGAGCATACATCCCTGTGGAAAGCAGGGGACCCCGAAAAGACCACGTCTGCTCTTTTGTGAGAAGCAACGGGAATAAAGCGGTTTTTGTTGTCGTTCCGAGGTTTGTTTCGGGTCTCATAAAGAGCATAAGCGAAGCGCCTCTAGGTCAGAAAGTTTGGGAAGAAACATGGATCATTGTTCCACATGAAATTCCAGCTGACAGTCTCAGGGACGTTTTTACAGGAGAAAAGGTCGTCGTCTCCCGGCAAAACGGGGAACGTATGTTATACATGGGTGAAGTATTGAAGCATCTCCCTTTCGCGATGCTGGAGGGAGAGAACTAGCTACGCGTTTTTTATGGAGGGGTTATGAAAGCTAAGATGATCAGATTCAGCGTTGTTTTTTTGGCTGGTGTTTTATTTGCAACTCTCGGCATAGCATCAGAAAAGAAACCGGCAGAAACCGGGGTCCCCATGAGCCCGCAAACAGAGGCCTGCATAGCTTGTCATAAAATGTTCACGCCCGGGATTGTCGAGGATTGGCTTTCGAGCAGGCACTCAAGAACAAAACCGGAAGACGCCATGAAAAAGGGTGTTCTTGAGAGGAGGATTTCGGCTGACAAGCTGCCTGAGCAATTTTCAAAATACGCTGTCGGATGTTATGAATGCCATAGCCAGCACCCCGAAAAGCACAAAGATAATTTTGACCATATGGGATTTAAAATAAATGTTGTTGTTTCTCCGAATGACTGCAACACCTGTCACCCTGTTGAGGCGGATCAATTCTCAAGATCCAAAAAGGCCAATGCAGTGAAGAACCTTTTGGGGAACCCCGTCTATCACACATTAGTCGACACTGTGGACGGTCTTAAAAAGATAGCGGACGGAAAGATGACATCGGAGAAACCCTCGGACAGCACACTCCGCGAGACATGCCTCGGGTGTCACGGGACAAGGGTCGAGTCAAGAGGAATGAAAAAGGTGAACACGAAGATGGGAGAGCTGATGTTCCCTGACCTTACCAACTGGCCGAGTCAGGGGGTCGGAAGGGAGAACCCTGACGGCAGCACCGGGTCATGCTCGGCATGCCATCCGAGACACAGCTTTTCTATAGAAATCGCCCGAAAGCCACATACCTGCGCGCAATGCCATCTGGAGCCTGACGTGCCAGCCTGGGATGTATATGCTGAGAGCAAACACGGGGACATCCTGTTCTCCAAGGAACATGAATGGGATTTTAATGCGGTCCCCTGGACAGTCGGAAAGGACTTTAAGACACCATCCTGTGCGGTATGCCACAACAGCCTCATCGTCTCTTCCGACGGCAATGTGATCGCGGAAAGAACGCATAACTTCGGCGCCAGACTCTGGGTCAGGTTGTTCGGCCTGATTTACAGCCATCCCCAGCCCAAGTCGGGAGATACGACGATCATCAGGAACAAGGACGGCCTGCCGCTGCCGACCGCCTTCACCGGTGAACCGGCCTCGGAGTATCTCATCGATATGTCCGAACAGGAAAAAAGAAGGGACCTCATGAAAAATGTCTGTAACGGCTGCCACAACATCGATTGGATAAACGGCCATTTTGCTAAACTCGAAAACACTGTGAAAGAGACGAACGAAATGACGCTCGCGGCCACTAAGCTTGTGGTTGACGCCTGGTCTTCCGGGGTAGCGGACAAGACAAACCCCTTTGATGAGACAATAGAGAAGATGTGGGTGAAACAATGGCTTTTTTACAGCAATTCTGTAAGATATTCTTCCGCTATGACAGGGGCCCCTGATTATTCCTCATTTAAGAATGGCTGGTGGGACCTCAGCGAAAACCTGCGTCATATGAAAGAACGGTTAGAACTGATGAAGAAGGAGAAGGGGACAGAACCCAAATGAGCGCACCCGCATTTGACGGCAGCCTGCAAAAGGCGCAAAATTAGACCATGCCGTCAAAAAAAGGCTTGATCGTTCTCATGGGCTCCGGTGAACTCACAGCCACAATGGTCGAGGTTCACAAGGAAAGCCTTGCGCGTATCGGCGGCACTCCCAAGGCATTTTTCCTCGATACACCTGCGGGGTTCCAGTTGAATGCTGAACAATTGTCCCAAAGGGCCGTAGAGTATTTCCGCCTCAATGTCGGCTATTTGATGGAGGTCATCTCGTTCAAGTCTAAAGCGGCACCGGCTGCGGAACGGGAACTGGCCTTTAGCCGGCTGAAAGAGGCTGATTACGTCCTGGTCGGACCGGGGAGTCCGACATATGCCGTCCGTCAGTGGCAGGATACTCCGATCCCGGAAATGCTGGAACTCCGGATCGAAGGAGGCGCATGTTTTGTAGCAGCCAGTGCGGCGGCCCTCACAATCGGGCGTTTTGCCCTGCCTGTGTACGAAATATACAAGGTCGGCCAGGAGTTGCATTGGGTGGAAGGTCTCGACATTCTGGGTCATTTCGGACTGCATACCGTTGTGGTCCCTCACTGGAATAACGCAGAAGGCGGGACCCACGATACCGGCTTCTGTTTTATGGGAGAGAGCCGCTTCAGGAAGCTTGAGGCAATGCTGCCGGAGGATGTGAGTATACTGGGCCTCGACGAACATACGGCCTGTATTATTGACCTCGAAACGGAGGAAATATCCGTAAAAGGCGTAGGCTCGGTGACTTTCAGACATGGGGCATTTGAGAGGACATTCCGCAGAGGAGAAAAGTTCCCGCTCAGCGTGCTTTCAGAGAGTGAGAGCGGCTTCATCCCGGCAGCACAGGCGAGGGAGATGCCGGCGCAGGGACCAATTCCAACCCGGGAAGAGACAGGCTTCTGGGAGTCTGTGCATGCGCTCGAAGCCGCTTATCATAAAGGGCTCGAAGATGACGCCCGCGATGCTGCGAACTCCCTGTTAAATCTCGACAGAATTATCTGGCAGGCCCATCAGGACAAGGAGAGTCCGGAGTTCATCTCCCAGGCAAGAGAGCTTTTTCAGGAATTAATTGTTATCCTCGGAATGCGTCTGTCCTCTGCGCCGAAAAGCTGTCGTGAGTGTATCGAGCCGATAGTGGAAGAATTGCTTGCATCAAGGGCCTCGTACAAGGATAATAAGCAATGGCATGAGGCGGATGTTATCCGCGACTGCCTGAAGCGTGCGAAAATCGAAGTGGAAGATACTCATAACGGATACCGCTGGCGGTTGAATACTGAAAGGTAGGGATCGGCCAAAATGAACTCTGATAAAAGGAAAGATCAGCCGACCCAAACCGGAACGGTAAGCGTCGAGCCGCTGCATCATCTGAAGGGCTACCTGCCGGGTGGCGGAAGCCCGCTGGAGTGGGATTGTTTGTTCATGCTCCCGCAGTGGCTCGGTTCATGGTGGTCACATTTCGGAGAGGGCGCGCAGATACGCCTCTACGTTGTGAAACAGAGTGATGAGGTCCTCGGAGTTGCGCCTCTTGCTGTCACGAGAGACACAGCGCGCCTCATCAGCGACAGCGACATGATTGATTATAGTGATTTCATCGTTGCGCCCTCAAGGGAAATGGAGTTTTTCTCAATACTTTTTGATCATCTCAGGCGCGAGGGCGTAAGCCGTTTACACACAGGACGCGTCCGTGCTGATTCAACGGCCTTCTCATGCCTCCACGCATACTCCACGCCCCTCGGCTGCGATGTATCCTGCAACCCTGCGGATGTGCTTTATGAAATAGATCTGGCAGACACGTGGGAGGGATACCTCGGTATCCTGTCGGCAAAGGAGCGCCACGAAATGCGCCGCAAGTTCAGACGGTTGGAGAATGCAGGCCGTATCGGGCTGCAGGTCATCGAGGACAAGAAGGACGTTTTGCAGGCCATGGACACCTTCATATCGCTCTTTCGGTCCAACACCACAGAAAAGGCGCAGTTCATGGCAGGCGATGTCGAGTCATTTTTCAGGTCTCTGGCTGTTGAGATGGCTGACGCCGGCCTGTTGATGCTTTTTTTTCTCCACTTGAACGACAGACCCGTAGCCGCGACGATGTGTTTCGACTACCGCTCGACGGTTTACCTTTACAACAACGGATATGACCGGCACTTTGGCAACCTCAGTGTCGGACTCCTGAGCAAGGTCTTGAGCATAAAGGAAAGCATAAAACGCGGCAGGAAAAAGTATAATTTCCTTCGGGGCAGCGAGACGTACAAACCCCGTCTCGGCGGCCATCCGGTCAGGCTTTATCACTGTGAGGCGATCCTGAAATGATGCCATCTCCGGTCGTCTCAAAGTGTCAGCTGCCAAAAGCGCCCGAAACATTCTCTAATGGCCGGCCATTGAGAATAGCCGCGCTCAGCATCCATTCGAGCCCGATCGGTGAACTTGGGACCGAAGACACGGGCGGCATGAGCGTTTATATCCGTGAACTTTCCAGGGAGCTTGGTAAGGGCGGCCACAGCGTCGATATCTATACCTGCGCCGACAGCAGGGGGAAGGACTCCAGGCTGTTCTTGTCAGACAATGTCCGCCTCATCCATCTCGGAATCGGCCACAAGGGGCACATTACAAAGGGCCTGCTGTCCGGACTGCTGCCGGAAGTATTTGATTCTCTGGAGGCATATATTACGAGCAACGATATCTGTTATGACATTATACACAGCCACTATTGGCTGTCCGGAGAAGTGGGCGGGCTTGCCCGGAACAGGTGGTATATGCCTCATGTCGTGATGTTCCACACAACCGGCATCGCAAAGCGGGTGGCCTGCAGCCAGGAACGAGAACCCAACTTTCGTATGATGGCCGAAAAGAGACTGGCCCGGCAAAGCGACAGGATACTTGCAGCAACCGAGAATGAGAAGAATCTGCTCGTGAAATATTATAACGTGCCTGAGGAAAAGATTGGGACGGTGCCCTGCGGTGTTGACCTTGAACGGTTTCGTCCCGTAGCTAAAGACCTGGCGCGAAAAGAACTGGGTCTTGAGGATGCGGGGTTCCTGGTCCTGTATGTCGGGAGGTTCGCACCTGTCAAGGGTCTCAGCAGACTTGTGGCTGCAGCGGCCCATCTCCGCTCCAGGCGCGGACTAATGTTCATGATCGTCGGCGGCGACGCCCGACAGACGCACCCGTTCTCCGAACTGGGCCGGCTTGCACGCCGGGCCTCTGTCGGGGACATCGTGAAATTTCAGGGCAGGGTCGATCACGAACTTCTCCCGTTGTACTACAGCGCTGTTGATGTGCTGGTCGTGCCGTCTTACTACGAAAGTTTCGGCCTTGTGGCGCTTGAGTCTCTCGCGTGCGGAACTCCGGTTATCGCCGCGCGGGTGGGCGCTATGGACACCCTGATAAGAGACGGCGAAACAGGACTTATTGCAGACAGCATGAGCCCCCGTTCGCTCGCGTCGGCTATCGAGAGATTGATGGCGCTTTCATCCGGCGGGGGACTGTCCGTGAATAAAATTCGCGCGTCTGTTCTCAGATATGGCTGGTCGAACATCGCAGCTGCCGTTGCCCTGGAATACGCGGCGGCCCTCGGACCGTGCATTAAAGCGCACAGTCCGGGACAATAGATTATGAAGTCTGCCGATATACTGGTAATCGCAGCTCATCCCGACGACGCCGAATTCGGGGCCGCTGGAACTATAGCACGCTGGGTCAAAGAAGGCAGGCAGGTGGTCTACCTTGTGTGCACCAGCGGCGAGAAAGGGACCTCGGACAGGACTGTGAACCCCGAACTGTTGGCGCGGATAAGGGAAAGAGAGCAGGAATCCGCTGCAAGACTTCTGGGCGTGCGGGAAGTCGCCTTTCTCAGGCTTCCTGATCAAGGACTTGAAGACACTTCAGAATTCAGGAAGATGATCGTCAGGGCCATCCGGGGGTATCGTCCCGGGACCGTTGTGACCTCGGACCCCTACCGCCGGTACATCTGGCACAGAGACCACAGGATTACCGGGCAGGTCGCACTCGACGCCGTATTCCCATTCTCACGTGACCATCTATCATATCCGGACCTCCTTGAAGAGGGCCTCGAACCTCACAAGGTCACGGAGATGTTTCTCTTTGGTTCAGAAGATATTAACTATCGCTCTGATATCACGACGACCTTCGATATGAAAGTTGCTGCGCTGCGCTGTCACGAAAGCCAGATGAAAGAACTCGACATACCGGATCTGGAGGCATGGGTCCGGGAATGGTCATGTTCCATGGCAGAAGGGGTGGACTGCGAAGTCGCGGAGGCGTTTCACCGGATCGAGATTGCGAGGTAACGATCTACCACCTGAAAAAGCTAACCACAGCCAAAAGTACCAACAGTAGGTGCCTTAAGCAGGTGCTTCTAAGCGAGAACACAGAGTTTTTTCTCTGTGCTTAAAATCACTAATTTTCTCTGTGTCCTGGCTTAAGGCCCCTACTGTTGGCTGTGGTTTGATTGTGAATTGAGGTACAACGAGTGTTTGTGTTTCATGTATCAAGCGACTATACTAATTCCATATGAACTTGAATATCGGCAAGTGTAAACTGGGCAAGGTACCGCTAATTGCCGGGGTGCTTACGGATTCTGATGTCTCAGGTCTTGACCCCGGACGCCTGGACAGCGCGGACATTATCGAATTACGGGTTGATATGTTCGATTCCTTTGCGCCGGAACACGTTGAACAGGTATTCCGGACCGCGAGGGAAAAGTTCGGCAAACCGCTTATCGCCACAGTCAGAGACATTAAAGAGGGCGGGAGGAAAGAAATTCAGGACAGGCCGGCTATGCATCGTCTTGTAATTCCCCTTGCTGATGCAGTTGATGTGGAGATACTTTCAGGAGATGTGCTGATGCAGGCAAAGGACCTGTGCAGAGATAATGGGCGGCTTCTTATAGGTTCTTACCACAACTTTGAATCAACTCCGGCTGGCGATTTTCTTGAGCAGCTGATTGCGACAGGGAGGCGTATTGGAGCGGACGTTGTAAAAATAGCGGTGACGGCAAAGGATGAAGATGATTTTATAAGACTCATGCTGCTTACGCTGAGGCAAAAGAGTCAAGGCGTGATCACTATTGCTATGGGGGACAAGGGATTGCCCTCGAGGGTTTTCAGTCCGCTTTTCGGCTCGCTGATCACCTACGCATCTATAAATAACCCGTCCGCACCGGGGCAGCTTTCGGCAGCCGATGTGATGGACACTTTCAGGAAATTAAAAATCAGATAAAGGGCAGGAATCCCCGTGTCATTCTTATTCCTCCCTCCAGACCTCAATGGCCATTTCGGGGCACATCATGGCGCACTTGGCGCAGCCGGTGCATTGTTCGGGATGCGTGAAGTCGACGGGAAAAACGCCGACGCTGTTGAACCGGGTATCAACAAGTATAGAACCTTTGGGGCATGCCTCTATGCAATATTCGCATCCCTTGCATTGTTCTTTGTCGATAACAATTTTCCCTTTTGGAGTTCTGCCCATGTTTATTCCACCATTTTAGTTATAGCCGGTCCGCTACGTCAACGCCGAGCAGCTCGCCGGCATGCTTTATCGATCCATCAGTGATCGTGCCGCTTAGCATCCGGGCTATTTCGTTCCTGCGCTCGCCGCCTGACAGGGCCATAACGGTCACCACTGTTTTGCTGTCATCAATGATCTTTTCTACTTTAAGGTGATGGTCGGCAAGCGCGGCGATCTGCGGCAGGTGAGTGATGCAAAGCACCTGGCTGCCGCCGGCAATGTCCTTGAGCCGCTTGCCGACATGCCGGGCCGTTATACCGCCTATGCCGGCATCGACTTCGTCAAAAATAAGCGTGCGCAGATCCGGCTCTCTTTTTTTCTGAGGTGTTGATTTCTCCGTGTCTCCGCGCCGCCTGCTCCCCGCTTCGTCCTGTATCCCGACGCATTTCAGCGCGAGCATGATCCTGGAGAGTTCTCCTCCCGAAGCCACTTTAATGAGAGGCTTGGGAGTCTCGCCAGGGTTCGCAGAGAAAAGGAACTCCATGTCATCAATGCCTGTAGCTGCAGCGGCCTCTTTTTTCTTTATGTCTATCACGAACACTGCTTTTTGAAATCCCAGTTCCTTCAGTTCTCGTATAATTATCGGTTCCAGCTTTTGTGAAACGGCCTGCCGTTTCTTTGATAGTTCTTCAGCAGCCGAGGTGAGCGATGCCTGCCCCGACGCCAGTGAGGATTGCAGTCCATCCAACTGCTCTTCGATACGCTCAAGACTTTCGAGTTCCTCCGAAGCCGTCTCTCTATAAGCGAGGATCTTCCCTTCGCTTTCACCGTATTTTTTCTCAAGCCGCTTTATCACTTCGAGCCTCTCGTCAAGCTCCCCGAGTTTTTGAGGGTCGATATCATATTTGTCCTTGAGGTTTCTTAGGACAATGGCAGCGTCCTCGATCAACGGGACTGCGGACTCTAAATTTTTGAAAATCTCACATGCATCACGGTCTATCTGTGCGATATCCCTTATTTTGGTCACTACAGAAGCGAGCTTTTCAAGGGATGATCCTTCCGAGTCATAGAGGAGACTGTAGGCGGTCTCGGAGGATTCTTTCAGCTTGCTTAGATTCAGAAGGATTGAGCGCTCCTCTTCGATGACGGCCTTCTCCCCTTCTTTCAGGCCGGCTGAATCTATTTCACCGATCTGGAATCTTAGAAAGTCTATTCGCTGGGCCCGTTCGAGCATCCTGTCTCTCATTGCGGTTATAGTGTTCTTGAGCACGGAGAGATCATTATGGAGCAATTGCACAGCCGCGACAGATCCTTGCAGATTGCCGTAAGTGTCGATAAAGGACATGTGACTCTCTTTTTTGAGGAGTCCCTGATGTTCGTGCTGGCCGTGGATATCTATAAGGTCCCTGCCGATGGAAGAGAGGGTCTGCATACTGACCGGAGTATCATTGATGTACGTCCTGCCTTTTCCCTGGGGGGCAATGGTCCTCCTCAGGATAATCCCTTCATCGCTTTCGATGGATAGCTCAGTGAGTAGCGGATGGTCTGTGTTATCCAGGAAGGCTTCTATGTGCCCTTCTTTCCTGCCTGCTTTGATCATATCCTGAGATGCCCTGCCTCCGAGGAGCAGACCAAGTGCATCGACAATAATAGATTTGCCTGCCCCGGTTTCACCGGTAAGGATGTTAAGGCCGGGGCCAAAGCCAATGGAGAGGTCGTCGATAATGGTGAAGTTTTTTATGCGCAAGTCTTTCAGCATAAATGTGTCCGTCAGGTTTTAGTTTATCATAACTCCGCAACTTAAGACACTGTCAGAAATGGCGTTAATTTATTCCCGAAGTACCCGCTTTTAAAATTAGTCTTGCGGTGAGGCTGTCACCTGACAGTCCTCACTTTTGCAAGTCTGCAAAACAGAAAAACTTTGTCCAGTAACTTTTAGGTCTCGGCGTTGCTTGAAATGGACCTACGGTGTTAGTTACTTTTAAAAATCATCGGGGAGAAGGCTGGACAAGGGAAAAACCAGTTATGTCCCGAAATTCACACGATCCCTGAATCGCGTGTAAAGCAGTCTTACGAGCGGGGATTCACCGACCAGTCGATAGTTTCAAGAAACCGCAACTCTATCAATACTACAACCGGAAATAAACGCCTCTTGAAAGACCCGACGACGATAGTTACAGCCATAAAACCGCTTTTTTCAAGTCAGTAAATGACTCTCTATTAGAGACGTTAGGTAAGAAAGAATTTATCCTCCTATATCTCCTGCAACTGGCTCGACTGAAGCACAGCCTTATTTGTACGCTTAGAGATATCATTCCTGTCAGTTAAATGTGCTCATTATCTTCAACCGGGAATGAATTTCTTCAATTTCCGCCTGTCGATACCATTGAAGACACGATTGCAGGCTCTTCACCAAGACCTTAGATTCTTTGGTTCCGGAAATGAGGAAATCGATTAGTTACCAATCAGGCACCAGTTCAAACCACATGAAAGCGTCCCATGAAGCAAGGCATGGGTCATGACATTCGTCCTTCAGATATTCTGCGAAATATACTCGGGCGCTCTTAACTGCGTAATCCCAGAGAGCATCGATCAGTTTACTGATTTTATCTACTCCTGGCATTCAGGAACCTCCCATTTGAAGTTTCTTTTCTTCCGGTTAATTTGGGAAGAAAAGCAGCTCTCCGTACTTTTGTTTTCCGAAACCACGGAAAATGATTTGAGCTTCGTTTCCTTGCAGCCATGCGTCTCTTGTTATGCGCATATTATTTTTTTGTCTTCTTTCCCTCCGATACTGGAATTGCGTCCGGATAAAAGAGATTAACACCATGCTTGTTGTATGTTGTAATGATTTTCTGCCCCTCAGTCGACGTAACGAAGGCGATAAAGTCCATAGCTTCTCGATATCTGACAGAAGAGAATTTTGCCGGACTCACCGCTATAACACTGTACTGGTTCTTCAGGAAAGGATCGCCCTCAACCATGATCTTCAGTCGAATCTTGGACTCATAATTCAGGAATGTGCCCCGGTCAGAGAGCACATAAGCTTTTTTCTGGTCTGCCAAGAGGAGAGTGTCTCCCATCTTGGCGAGCGCCTCAACATACCACTTCTGTCTTTTCGGTATTAAACCGGCATCATCCCATATATCTAGCTCTTTCACATGTGTGCCGGAATCATCGCCGCGCGAAACAAAAACCGACTTTTTTTCAGCAATCAACTCAAAAGCGTCAATTGCACTCTTCAACCCCTTAATCTGCGCCGGATCGCTTTTCGCCCCCAGAATCACGAAATCGTTATGCATTACCAATCTTCGGTTTACACCATATCCCTCGGCCAGCAACTTCTCTTCCCTGAAAGGCTCATGTACAAAAAGCACATCTGCCTCCCCCTTCTTCGCAATTCGCAATGCCTTGCCAGTTCCAACCGCAATGACTTTGACCGATACGTCATACCTGGTGGATTTCTCATACATCGGGATCAAAATGTCAAAGAGTCCCGAATTCTGGGTGCTCGTCGTTGAAGCTATCACAAGCCTCGTTTTTCCTTTTGACACAGTATATCCGCCTCCTTTTTGCAGCCTATAGCCGACGCCGGTGCAGCGTCTTTTTTTATGCTGCAGCTTTATATGTGCTTGAAAGTCAGCGCACAGCTCCCCAAAGAGGACTATTCCCCTCTCCCTCTCTTCTGTAAGTTGTGGTCCGCCACCGTTCCTCCCTCCGGTCGCTGCTTCTACAAAAGGTTGTAAGTCGTTAGTCACTTCCTTACTCTCTTCCCTCCGGCTTTGGCCTCCATTGTTTGTTGGCCGTCCACCCTTCAGTCGCCGATTCTATGCGATCGAACCGTGGTATGTATGGCTTTATGTCGAGCAATGGGGTCAGGTTTAATACATCAATACCTTCCACTATCAGGACATTATTCTCTGTCTTCTTTAATCTTACGATGGACATTCCAATGCCATTTGGTCTGCATGGGTGCCTCGTCGCAAATATTCCGTGGGATTCATCATCTAAGAAAGGTGGCCTTATTAATTCTATTTCGCCCGACCTGTCAAATTGATAAAGCAGATATATGTGAGAAAAAGTCTCTATATCTTTTAATCCGGCCGCGTATTTTTCAAATACTTCCACACTGCCCAATGCATCAGACGAGTATAAAGGTTGGATGGGACATTCGTTCTTTTCCTTGTATGGTGAATGGATGATACCAATCGGTTCTATTATCATTTTTACTCCACTATTTGGATTTAACGTCGAGTATTACAGCGCAAAACAAAAATAACCCGATAACTCACGGCGCTATAACGCCGTATTGCTTGGTGTCCACCAGTACCCGGACTTCTTCGTTTATAGGACTGCTGAACACCTCAGAGGAAGTTCCCGTTTGAGCGACCCTGCCGTTTACGTATACAATGAGTTTGTCCGCCATGGAGTAGGCCTCGACGATGTCATGAGTTACAAGTACCACAGGGATATCAAAGGTGCTTCTTATGTCTCTCAAAAGTTGGCGCATTTCCAGGCGAAGGGGATTGTCGAGCGCTGAAAATGGCTCATCGAGCAGGAGCAATGGCGGTTTGCGTATGAGGGCACGGGCAAAGGCGACCCTCTGCTTTTGTCCTCCGGATATCTCCGAAGGGTATTTCTGTTCAAGTCCCTCAAGATGAAAGAGGTCGACCATCTGCCTTATCTTGACAGGTCTTTCTCCTTTCGCCGCGCCATTGGCCCCATAGTCTATATTTTCGGTCACCGTCATATGAGGGAAAAGGGCCAGGTCCTGAAATACATACCCCAAATGACGCTGCTGAGCAGGCACATTGACCCCGGACAAGCTGTCAAAGATTGTCGAAGAATCCAGGCGAATCGACCCCTCATCGGCGCTCATGAGACCGGCTATCATCTGCATCGTCAGGGACTTTCCCGCGCCCGAATAACCGAAAAGAACAGCAAGCTCATTGTCGATGTCCCATTCTACATCAAGGTTGAACCCTGTCAGTTTTTTCTTTAGTTTGACAGAGAGACCCATCACATAATCCTTTTAGTGTAACGGTTCGCAAAATAAAGAAAAACTCCTGACATGAGAGTAAGCAGGACAACCATCCCATTGGCTTTCGACCACTCCCCGCTTCCGGTAAGAGAATAAATGGACAGGGGCATTGTATCCGTCCTGCCGGGAAGGTTCCCGGCAAGCATAAGGGTTGCTCCGAATTCGCCAAGGGCACGCGCAAAAGAGAGCACCGCTCCAGCCATTATTCCACGTTTTGCGAGGGGCAGGATGACCTTGAGAACGGTCTCAAATTCGGAATGGCCCAAGGTATAAGAAGCATTGATGAGGTTCTTGTCGACTGATTCAATGGCGGCCCGAGTCGTCTTTACCATGAGGGGCAGGGCCACGACAAAAGAGGCGAGCACGGCAGCATACCAGGTGAACATGATGGACCAGCCGGTCCATCCGTAGACGAATCTGCCGATCAGTCCGTTTCTGCCGAATAGCACTATCAGGTAATAGCCGGTGACTGTAGGGGGCAGCACGAGAGGAAGGGTAAGGGCTATGTCTAATACGTCCTTCCCCATGAAGTCCCTTTGGGCAAGATAATATGCTGCGGTTACGCCAATGAACACTACAAATACCGTTGCCGCCGTAGCAACCTGCAAGGAGAGTCTCATCGAGAAGAGTACCGAACTATCCATTATGTAATGGTCCCTATTCTTTAAAATTATTTAGCAGTCTTAAATCCATATTTCCCCAGTATCCTTTTGCCTTCCGGCGAAGTCACCAGGGCGATGAATGCACTCGCCAATTCGTTGTTTCTTGTCGTTTTTACCATAGCAATAGGATAAACTACCGGTTTATGGCTCTCTTCGGGAGCTGTTGCCGCAATGACTACTTCTTTTGCCCCGACCATTGCATCGGTTGAATACACGATACCTGCATCCACTTCGCCTCTGGACACATAATCAAGCACCTGGCGCACGTTTTCCGTAAAGATCAATTTGTCTTTTATAGCATCCAGCATCTTATAGTACGCAAAAACATCTTCTGCATATCTTCCGGCAGGCACAGTCCTGGGATCACCGACAGCTATTTTCTTTATGCTTCCCGATTTGAGGTCTTCAAAGGACTTCATTGCAGTCCCCGGCTTGAGGGGTACGATCAGCACAACGCTATTTGCGGCAAAGTTGACCCTCGATCCGACCGCAATCAGGCCCTTCTTTTCGGCTTCATCCATGTCTTTCCGGGCTGCAGAAGCAAAGACGTCGACAGGTGCGCCGCCCTCGATTTGTCTCATCAGATCTCCGGACGCCCCGAAATTGAAAACCACTTTTATCCCTCTGTTGCTTGTTTCGTAAATCTTGCCTATTTCCTCAAACGCATTTTTAAGACTTATGGCCGCAGAAACAGTTATTTCCTTTGTGGATTCGGCGAAAGTGAACGATGATGACAAAAAGGCTGTTAAAGTAATAAATACCAAGACTATTTTTTTGAACATGGGTTCTTTTCCTCCTGTTATCAGGCAACTCCTATCATCACACTTGTAGCTTTGACAATTGCATATGCTTCATCACCCACTTTCAGCTCCATGCGTTTCACGCTTTTATCGGAAATGGTTGACGTAATGGTGTTTCCTCCGCCGATATCCAGCACGATCTCTGCCATGACCATGCCCTCTTTTATTTTCTGCACTTTGCCCTTAATGATATTTCTCGCGCTTATATTTGCATCAGCCATTCCTTTTCCAATAATCACCGAACTGGCTTTGACGATGGCATAAGCCTTGACGCCGTTTTTCAATCCCAAACGGTCGGCGCTCTCGTTGGTGATAATCGAGGAAATCGTAGACCTCGAGGGCAGCATGAGTTTTACAATCGTCACCACCTGGCCCTTATGTACTTCGCCGACAGTCCCCTCCAACATATTTCTCGCGCTGATTTTCACGGCATAATCCTCCTTTAGCTTTTTCCCCGATTCCACTGGAACCTGCGCAGTGTTACTGTCAATACAATTATAATGCAGATTTCATACGTTGTATATTTCAGAGCATAACGTATCGGGTGAAACAAGAAAGAGTACAAAGCAACGACATATGTCGCATGATGCATCATTATGCAAATGAAATGCCAGGAAGTAACCCCTTGCAATAGTGGATAATCGCTGAAATAGAAGGGGGAATGATACTACACTAATGGTGCGCTTCAAACAATATTGTAAGTCAGTAGATATTTGTTATTTTTTTGAGCGTAATAGAGGAAATGCCTTTATCTCGTGTTCCAGAAATGTTTTGAACCGCCTTTGCAAAACCCTGAAGAACTCGACAGCCTTTCCCCCGCTGTCAGTAAGACGGGCCCCCCCGCCTCCTTTGCCTCCCGTAGCCGTTTCGACCAGTGGCGCCTTTGCCTGGCGGTTCATGGAGTTGACCAGGTCCCATGCATGCCTATAAGACATATTCATGGATTTAGCGGCCTTGCTAATTGAGCCATATAGTTTGATGCGTTCAAGGAGTTCGACCCTACCGAAGCCCAGGAAAGTCCCTTCGACGCTATCTACCCAGACGCGACCCATGAGGCTGTAACCTTTGCCCCTTGCCTTACGAACACAACGTTCATGTTTTTCTTTCATGAAATACTATATCACGGGAGTTATTGCGCCGGTCAAACTGGGCAGGCGCATATTCTGGCTCAGAAATATTCATTTAATAACACCCTTAGAAATCACCATTTGAACCCATAGAGTCAACAGAATAAATGACATTGAGAATTTGAGCAAGTTATTTTTTATTTCCGGCCGTTCGCTGAGAATCTTTGTTTCCAGGTAAACATTACGACCATCCCGATTATTTCGCGTGAAAAGTCGTAATGATAGATTAGAGGCATTTGGCGATCATTTATAGGGAAGAAGGGAGAAACGAACTGACTTATCAAATCCGTTGGTTACGAACGGAATAAAATAGTTATTAAGATTGGAAACTCCCGTCGACTTCAGGAAGGATTAAAAAAAATTATCCGGCACCTCTGCCGGATCTTTTTTGACCATTGTACGGGATGAAATGCGCGTTTAGGGGTCACCACAGAATTCGGAAGATAAAGCACGCTAAGACCTGAATTTCAGCTTAGCGTATACCTCAACTGGGCGTTGATTTCGGGCGTCGAGCACGTCCGAATACGGTCTTTTCCCGCATTGGTGTCCACATTTTCCGTTGACCCATAGGCTTCAACCTGACAGGTTCATCCTTCATTTCGTGATGTGACTGTGACCCCAGTATTACCGTGCTTTAGCGCGGCCTGTGGGCGGTCACATAGGCTTTGAGAACCGCCTGCATACGGGAGATATGCCCTTTGCCTCGCGCCTTAAAAAAGGCGATAATTTCCTTTTCAAGGCGAAGGTGCACGGATTGCTTGGGTTCCGAAAGAACCAGTTTTGCCCGCGTCCAGTCGGGTTGCAAGCCTTGCTCGTCTTCATTTTCGGCAATGGCCCGGTTTAGTTTTGCGTCCGTCATGGCATCGACCTTCTTTAGATCGGTGCCGCTGATCGCACGTCTGGTTTTAAGCTCGGCTGCCGTATAGCTTTTGATATGTGTCTCTTTCTTCATGACGTGCCCTCCTAAAAGAAATAGCCCTGATTGCCTCGTCCCGCATTGTATAAACTACGGTCACAAAACGGCCCTCAAAGGTTCCAATGGCAAGGAGCCTTTTCTCGCTGCTGTGAGATGAAGGAACTTCAACATGTGTAGCCTCGAAAACAATACCAACATCGAAAAAGTCGAGACCGTGTTTTTCAAGGTTGGAAAGTCGCTTCCGTTCGTCCCATTCATAGTGCATAGTTATATACTTATTATCTACACAAATTGTGTTTACATGTCAAGGGTGGTTGATATAACCTACAAAAACTTAACGTGCTTTATCTTCCAATTTCTGTGGTGTGAAGTTCCCCCGGTTTAGCGGACACCCCGAAAGGTTAGGTACAATATAACCTTGGAGGTGTCAAATGCAGGAACGTGGTGGAAGAAGGAAGTACGATAAGCAGTTCAAGGAAGAAGCAGTCAAGCTTGTAACAGAGGGCAGCAGGACAGTAGTTGATGTAGCCCGGAGTCTTGGGATACATGAGAATCTGTTACGCACATGGAAACGACAACACGAAGAAGATCCTGCTGGCAGTTTTCCTGGCAAGGGGCATCAGAAGACCCAGGACGAGGAGCTGCGGAGACTGCAGAGAGAGAACGCCAGTCTGAAAGAGGATAAAGAAATCCTAAAAAAAGCGTTGGCCATCTTCTCAAAACACCCCAAATGAAATACTGGTTTATGGACCAGCATAGCTCCGCACATGGGGTGCAGAAGATGTGCCGGGTAATAAGGGCATCAAGGAGCGGATATTACAGGTGGAAGAAACAGCCTCAGAGCAAAAGGCAGAAGGAAAACGAGAAGATACTCACGGGAATAAGAGAATCGCACAAGAACAGTGGCAGGGCCTATGGGAGTCCGCGAATAACGGACGATCTGCGAGAGGCAGGGACAATGTGCGGAGAAAACCGCATAGCTCGGCTTATGAAGGCTAACAGGATAGTCGGCAAAGCAAAGAAAAAGTTCAAGGCTACGACGAACTCCAGGCATAATCTGCCGGTTGCGGAGAATCTTCTGGAGCAAAACTTTGTGGCGGAGAGACCCAATACAAAATGGGTCGGGGATATAACTTATGTATGGACCATGGAAGGTTGGCTATACCTGGCAGTAATACTGGATCTTTATTCCCGGCAGGTGGTGGGATGGGCCATGAGTGATCGTTTGAAATCAGACTTTGTTGTAGAGGCGTTGAGACAGGCGATAGGGCGTCGTAATCCAGATCCATGCTGTATATTTCATTCTGACAGAGGTATTCAGTACGCTTCTGACGACTTCAGGACTGTATTAAAGGCCAATGGCTTTATCCAGAGTATGAGCCGGAAGGGCAATTGTTATGACAATAGCGTGGCCGAGAGCTTTTTCCATACGCTAAAGACAGAGCATGTTTATGATTATAGGTATGAAACACGGGCAGAGGCGCGGCAGAGTATTTTTGTATGGATCGAAATGGTCTATAATCGGAGGAGGAAGCATTCAGCGTTGGGAAACCGTTCGCCGGTGTCCTTTGAGCTGATGGCCTTAGTAGCCTAACTTAACTGGGATGTCCGAAATATCGGGGGAAGATCAGGTGACCGTGTTTACGTGAAACGACTGTCCGTCGCAATCTTCCTGTGAGCAAGTCGTGATGCGGCGAACCCCTCCAGTCGCTATTTCCCAGAATGTGACTTAACGTATTCTCTCAGTGCAGCATCTATTTTTGTTTGCCAGCCACGCCCGGCAGATTTAAAAAAATCCACCACGTTATGCGACAGGCGCAGTGTTGTTTGCACTTTCGTTGGCGCTTTCTGCGGTCCGCGCATTTTCAGGCGACCTTCCTTGTGTGCTTCGACAATTTCCGGCACAACCTCGGAAGCTGGACGCATACGTTTAAAGTCCTCATTCGTGAGCTCAGGGATGTCCACTTCATCCCAGTCTTTTTGTTTAATGTGTTTAGGTTTTTTGAGCTTCATATTTTATCACCTCTCGTCTATTTGCCCTGCGCAGTCCGATAATTCGAGTACTCTCGTCCCGTATGGTAAACACTACAACATAAAGACGATCACCGATGTTGCCAACAGCTATAAACCTGGGTTCGTCATAATTGCGGCGAAGGTCGGGCCCTACTATGGCCGAGTCCCAATCAAACCGCTCAATTTCTGTAAAGTCAACACCATGTTTGATAATATTAGCCTGCCACTTCTTTTCATCCCACTCATATTACACATCTAAGTGTAACTACAATTAGACTGGAAAGTCAATTAAACGAATTTCAGGGCTACTATTGATTCTTACTCCATAAAACAGTCAAGATAGCTAATGCAAATTCTCCTGAATTCATACCGGTGACAATTGACAAGAGCCATATAATAACGATTGGCGAAAGGCTTTACGCCGAAAGCATAGAATTCGTAAGGGAACTTGTTAATGCACCCGGTCGGCGCAGGACAGGAATTCTTTTGCATTACGCAACAGGGTATCAGGAGGCAGATCGCAGGAAGGCATCAGAATATATTTCCGGAACGGATCGGGAACTTCTGCGACACATTCGGAAACCGCCTTGCAAAAACCGGCAGGGTCTCCGCCGAATATAGTGTTTATAACATCCACATTCCCGGCGGTCACCAACCGATCGCTGAAGAGCTTGTATCCTTCGCCTATGGACACCCCGGTATCAACAGATATGCAATCGGCTCCGGTTTCGGGATAAAAAGCCAACTGGGGGCGGATATCCCCGCATTGATGCAGAAAGCTGCTGATATGGAAATTCCTCGCCCATTCAAAAAGCTCTTTTTCGCATGGGACCACTACTGTGGGCGGCGGAAAAAAAGGACAGATAGCGGAGGAACCGAAAGCGCCGTCGATGGCACCAGCCTGAAATTTGTGGGTTAGCATTTTTGAGTAGAAAGAAAGACCAACCTTAGAGACCCCTCTTTAAATACAATGATTACCAGAACAAAGTAGGTGGAGGTAATCATTGTCAAAGCGATGCATGCACTGTGGGCGGTATTTCACGCCTGATAAACGGGTAGGCCAAAGGCAGAAAGTCTGTCAGCGAGAGCAATGCAAGCGGGCAAGAAAGAAACAGGCCCAGCAGCAGTGGCAGCAAAACAATCCCACCTATTTTGATAACCTCTATCTCGACTATGTAAAACCGTGGCGGCAGCGTCGCAAAGAGATACATGTGACTTCCTTGCCAAGACAAGTGATAAAAGACGAGATATCCCCTTCAAAGCCTTTACAGGAGCTGATTTTACTGATACCGGGTGATCTTAAAGGGATGATAAAAGACGAGATACGGCTGCGAAGGCTTGATGGTCATACGTTTGCCGCGTATGGGCCATGATAAAAGACGAAATGGAAACGGAATCAGTGTTGAGGTAAACTGGGTCATCACATCAGAAAAGGAGATGACACGGCAATGCAAGAATCGCTTCAAAACCGGGCGCGGCATCTGTATCAGGTTGAAGGATTGAGTCTGAATCAGGTGGCGACGAAACTGGGCATATCGAGAAAAAAGGTAACCCGCCTCATTCGGCAAGACGATCTAGGTAGGAGATCCTCAGGAAACATAATAGAGCCCTATGAGCGGTTAATTCAGCAGTGGTACACGGAATATCCCTTTCTGCAGGCCATACAGGTACTGCAACGGTTGAAGAGCTACGGGTATGAGGGAGGCTATACGGCGGTGAAGGATTACACGCTCTCATTAAGAAAAAAGCGGAAGGGCAACTCCTTCCACGCGCTGAATTTTCTTCCAGGGGAGGAAGCCCAGGTTGATTGGATGCAACGGCGTATGCCTTTCGGAGTAGTCTACGGGTTCGTCTACATCATGTCCTATTCGCGATACCTTTACTCACACTTCTATCTGAGGAGTTCCATGGAGTTTTTCCTGGATGGCCATATCGAGGCCTTCAAAGAAATAAAAGGCGTCGCCAACAGGCATACCTATGACAATCTCAAGTCCGTAGTTATAACTAGAAAACCGGAGATTACTTACAATGCAAGGTTTCTGGACTTTGCCAGGCACTATGGCTTTTCGATTCGTGCCTGCAATCCCGGCAAGCCCAATGAGAAAGGCCGTGTTGAACGGGTTATCAGAGACATTGAGAGTTTCCTTGTCGTCAATACCTTCGCCGACATCGACGAACTTAACAAAAGATTAGGCCTCTGGCGCATAGAGAGAAACAACAGGGTTCACCGTTCCACAGGGACCCCTCCTGTGGAGGCATTAAAACAGGAGAGACTCATAGCGCTTCCCCAAATCCATTATCTGCCTTACAGGCAGGAGCCGGCAGCCATTAACAAGACATGCTTTGTGGAGTTCGACACCAACCGCTACTCGGTGCCGTCCCAGTACGGGGATATGCCCTGCGACATCTTTGCTTATCCCCAGTACATAGAAATAGTGGTGCAGGGCAGAAAGGTAGCGATGCATAAACGAGTATTCGACAGGAAACAAAAGATAGAACATCCTTCTCACCGCGAGAAACTGCTCAATATCACTCCCCACTTCAAATACCAAAGGATGTATCAGCTTCTGAAGTCCATGGACCAAAACGTCGAACACTTCCTCAAGTGCGTTGAGCAGGAGGGACAGGATCCTCTTGAAGTTTCTTACGAACTGTTCAAGCTCCTCAAAGGCATAGCCAAAGAGACGCTGATTTCGGCGGTCAAGTCGGCAAACAGCATCAACACCTACAGAGTGACATATATCCAGGGCCTGCTTAGTCCCGCCGGACATCAGGACAATCCGGTGCATCCTCAGAACTCGGGACTGCTGCATATCACCTATGAAGGGAGGCAATTGAGCGATTATGATCAACTTATATGAATTATGGAGGCGGTTCAGGCTTCTGACCGATCCCGACAAACTTTCAGAGGAAGAAAAAAAGTTCATGCTTAAATTCCTCATTGAAGAATCTCACCGGAAAGAACAGAAGAAAATCCAGTATCTCATGAAAATGTCCGGCATCAAAAGAATAAAACTCCTGGATGACTTCGACTGGAAGTATAATCCTAAAGTGCCAAGGGACAAGATCCTGGAGTTTATGAACACGCAGTGGCTCAAGAAACCCAGCAACCTCGTACTCATAGGCCCTGCTGGTGTAGGTAAATCCCACATCGCAACAGCACTGTGCCACGACGCTCTCACAAAGGGCCATCAGACTGTCTTTCTCACGCTCTTCGATCTCACCGCCAAAATGGCGAAGGCAAAGAGTGTCTATAGCTTTATAGAGTACTATTCGCGAGCAAATGTTCTATGTCTGGATGAGATCGGTTACGTAATCCCGACCAAGGAGCAGGCTGACTGCATCTTCCAGATAATATCAAAAAGGGCGGAAGTGGGAACGACAATCGTCACTACCAATCTCGTACCGTCAAACTGGGGGAAAGTATTCGATACCGTCACTGCTTCAGCGATCCTTGACCGTCTCAGCATGAACGGAAAGTTCATCACCTTCGAAGGGAGGTCCTATCGAAATAAGCAGTGAGCTGTTGAGAATAATAAAGGAAAGTTCCCAATCAGGGTTGCAACTGATGGAAACAACTCGCCTCGATACGGGCGTTCGACGCCGAATTGCGCCCTGATCACCTACAGCAGGCCCACGCCGCCGGCACATTTGGTTCCTTTCGAGCGGCACCCACAACTACCTCACGGTAAACGTTGATGGGGATAAGCGTCACAGCACCGTCAGGCACCGCAATCCCATCAATAAGACCACGTTCAATTAGCGGTTTGAAAAATGCCTGCGAAAGGCGGACCCCCAATTCACACACCTCACGGATAAACTCTATGTCATCTGCGATCTTATCGCGCAGGAGATTCCAGTCGCATAGTATCATGCCCCAAGTTAATGGGCCCCAGGACGTCGCGCAGAGAAAACGGTCCGGCAAAAGCTTCCTTATAACAGCGATCAGTTCAATCAGCGCAAGAGTATTGGGAGAGGCAGAGACATCAATATGTTCCAAATAACGGGCATCATGAGTTTTCTCAATAATAGGAAAGGAAAGAAGCGGAGCTCTTCCTCCGGTAAAAGCGATACTGCCGCCGATAGCCTCTGCCGGGAAAGTATTAAGACCAGAGCCTGTGAAAACTATATCGGTATCCAGTTCGCCGAAAAAATCAGCGAGGGTCCTACCGAAATTCTCAGGATGTTTCGACAGCTCCGCGATGTTCAGACGAGTCTGGCGGTATGACCAGAGCCCCGCACCGTATAAAGCCCGCGGCAAACGCTCATTGCGCTCACCCTTTAACACCCTCTTTATTAATTCCCGCCTGTCCAGTTATTCCACCTCCCGGACATATCGCTTAAGGGTTTTATAAAAATTCTCATGGGCGTCTGTCAAGTTGGCCGGAGTCATACAGGGCCTCAATGTTTAAGGCAGGAACTGTAACTGAAATATAACTGAGATTCTCAACACCTGTATTTTCTATAAAGTGTTCAACATTGGGCGGGATATATATAAGATCACCTGTTCGTATATCGTCTGTTTCGGAGTCAACGTGGATACAGCCTTGTCCGCCAATAATAATGTAAGCTTGTTCCGGCACATGACGGTGGGGCTGCTGTTTGGCGCCGGATTCAACCTCAATCCAGGCAATTGCCAGCTTATCGGTTGCCGTGTCGCCAGACTGTAGTAATATGTGAGACAGCAAACCGGGACGACTTCGCTTCGGTGATTCCAGAAGACTTCTTTTCAGCATTAATCCTCCCAAGGAGATATCTATCCTGAAGCGTACTTATTATAACAGGCTCAAAAAAATGTATTTTCAGAAAGATGCTCTTTTCTTTATAATGACTCAAACGCAGCATTTGTAAATACAAGAGGAGGTAGGGCAATATGCCGGTTAAGATAATTATAAATGTCGGGGGGATCATGCTTGATGCTGAACTTCTTGACACCCAATGCGCAAGGAAAATTGCGGAAGCACTGCCCATAATCACAGAACCTAATGAATGGGGTGATGAATTTTATTTCGAAATTCCGGTAAGCATGCCTTCCGATGAAACGGCTACGACTGTGGTCAAAGTCGGCGATATCGGATATTGGCCTCCCGGCAAGGCATTAGCTATTTTTTTCGGGCCGACACCGATGAGCAAAGGCCTTGACCCTGTGCCTGCCAGCGCTGTAAATCTTGTAGGAAAAATTGCTGGAGATGCGGCAGTACTGAGGAATATAAAAGGCGCTGTCAAAATAATACGCATTGAGCGCGGTTGAAAGTGGTTTCGAGAAACTTGTGAGATGAAACTTCCACCGCGCTCTACGGCATGGCTCCAGTGGCCATTGCTTATACCGCCGGACTTCTGCATGATATCGGCAAGGCACAACTATTTTACTGGCTAAACTGCGGCTGTTATCTTATAATAAACAATCTAGAATTCACTATGAAGGAGGAATGGTGATATGAAAACTGTCAAAGATATCTTAACAGACCCAGGTCGTAAAATTTGGTCGGTTTCTCCCAGGACGACGGCATACGAGGCTCTCGAAGTGATGGCTGAGAAGGATATCGGAGCTTTATTAGTTTTTGAAAAGGAACAACTTGTCGGAGTTTTTTCTGAACGTGATTATGCAAGAAAAGTGATCCTGAAAGGAAAGGCTTCCAAGGACACACCTGTCAGTGAACTGATGAGTCGTCATGTATCCTATGTTAAACCGGAAAATACGCTTAATGAATGTATGGCGTTGATGACAGCGAAACATATCCGTCATTTGCCTGTTTTTGACAATGATCGAGTTATGGGCATCGTAACGATCCGCGACGTGGTTAAGGCAATTGTTTCCGAACAGGAGATTACAATTAAAACCTTCGAAGAGCTTATGTCCTATGTAAGAATTGATGGATTTTAGTGAGTGCATGCAATACGGGTGTCGAGGTCCAGCGATAATCCCCACTCAGGTCTGAAAGAATTCCCCACTTTTTCTGCCGGCAAATGCTGTAAGATTCGCCAATTTTTATGAATCGGAGGTCTTATGGCAAGGAAGGAGACTCAGACTGACTCTGTCTAATCCTGAATTCAAGTTGTCAAAAGAAACTTAATGAAAAGATTGAAGAGGCCCGGGTGTGCCGGAGCCTCCTCAATGATGTTTCTTCATGTCCGCTTTAAACTAAACAGATGCCCTGACATCTTAGTATCATTTGTCGCCCAGGATCGTCCTTAAATCTTCCTCGGGAGTGTTTGCGATCGGCTTTATGTCGAAATTCTTTACGAGGACATCAAGCACATTGGGTGTGATAAACGCTGGAAGAGTGGGACCAAGGCGGATGTCCTTAATGCCCAGGTGCAAAAGGGTCAAGAGTATGGCCACGGCCTTCTGTTCATACCACGAAAGAACAAGGGAAAGAGGCAGTTCATTCACCCCGACATTAAAGGCCTTGGATAACGCAAGCGCTATCTGAACTGCAGAGTATGCGTCATTGCACTGGCCTATGTCCAGCAGCCTCGGTATGCCGCCTATGTCGCCCAGGTCCTTGTCGAAGAAGCGGAACTTGCCACAGGCAAGAGTCATGACAATCGTGTCCTTTGGCGCTTTTTCCACAAATTCCGTGTAGTAGTTTCTGCCGGGCTTTGCTCCGTCGCAACCGCCTACGAGGAAGAAGTGGCGAATATTTCCGGACTTGACAGCATCGATCACTTTTTCAGCAACACCCAAAACCGCGTTTCTGGCAAACCCGGTCATAACTTCTTTGCCTGGCGCATCTCCCGTAAATCCCGGAAGTGAAAGGGCCTTTTTTATAAGAGGTGCAAAATTGCCGTCTGAAATATGATGTATATCAGGCCAGCCCACAAGTCCACAGGTAAAGATGTTGGCCTTGTATGAATCAAGGGGCTTTTGGAGGCAGTTGGTGGTCATTAGGATTGCTCCTGGAAATTGAGCAAACTCCTTGTGCTGGTTCTGCCATGCGGTCCCGAAGTGGCCGTAGAAGTGAGGATACTTCTTTAGTTCAGGATATCCGTGTGCGGGCAACATCTCGCCGTGGGTATAGACGCTTATCCCCTTCCCCGCGGTCTGTTTCAGAAGGTCGAAAAGGTCTTTAAGGTCATGGCCTGAAATCAGGATTGCCTTGCCATTTCTGTGACCAAGCGGCACCTTTGTCGGGACTGGATTACCGTAAGTCCCGGTGTTTGCCGCATCCAGAAGTTCCATGGTCCTGAGGTTTATTTCGCCACATTTAAGCACAAGACCGATCCAATCATTGAGGCCGAGTTCGGTCCTTGTCATGCTTGATAGTGCTTCGCTGATAAATGCATAGACCGCATCATCGGTTTTTCCGAGGATCTGAGCATGATCGGCATAGGCGGCCACACCTTTTATGCCGAAGAGCAGGATGTCCTGAAGCGACTGTATATCCGGGCTGACCTCAACATCGGGCACTTTTTCGACAACCTTTTTGCCCTGCTTTACCAACTCATCGATCGAATTCGAAGGCTTATATGATGCGCTTCCGTGGGTAAAGTCTGTTTTGCCGCCTGCAGCCTTGACCCTTACTTTGAGAGCCTCGCGAAGACTAACGCACTGGTGGATCAACCGGTCGAATGTTTTGGGGTCGAAGTTTACGTTAGTGAGTGTCGAAAAAAGCCCTTTGTTTATAAATATGTTTACGTCACGCTCAACTACGCCTACCTTTCTTCCTTCAACTGCCTGCAACGAAAGACCTTTGATTGCATAGATCAAAAGATCCTGCAAAGCTGACAACTCCGGGTCCTTTCCGCATACGCCCATCTTGGTGCAGCCCTTTCCCTGAGCAGTTTGTTCACACTGATAACAAAACATGAATACCTCCTGAAGTTTATTTGTCCGGCCTCAAATTCGAAGTACACGCTAAGACATACTCAATTTTTTTGCGGCCTTGGTTAATGTTATCATTATAAGTTCAAAGTTGGTATGACGCAGGTCATATATATCACAAAATTTTTTAAGGCATGAATTAAAAGAGGCATAGCTGCATTGGGACTTAGAGCCAGAATTCAGGATACCTTCTGGTTTTAGGTATATTATTTACCAAAAGAGCGACCAGGAGCATAATCACTGCGCCTGCGCCTGCAGGAAGAATTGCATATAAATATCCGAGCTTGTGGACGCTCTCACCCCCTATAACTGCGATGAGGGCCGTAGCTCCGCCAGGGGGATGCAGTGTTTTTGTCGTGTGCATTATTGCTATAGCCGTTGCAACTGCCAAAGGAGCGGCAAGCCAGATTTGACTATTGAACATCTGCCATGAAGCGACACCGACGAAAGCAGAAAGAACATGCCCGCCAATAAGATTACGCGGTTGTGCCAGTGGACTCTTGATTGCGCCATAGATCAATACTGCTGAAGCGCCGAACGATCCTATTATCAGGGTGAGCCCTGTGCCATCCAAAATCCTGTAACTGATCAGGGCAACGGCTGCTATGCCCAGAAAAGCACCAACCCATGACCATAAGACTTCAGAGACGCCGACTGCGGGAGGGCTCTTCGTCGAACCTTTCATTTTGTCCAGATATTCCTTGATCATATAGAGCGGGGTGTTCCAGTCAGGTCCTGAGCCTGACCGTAGAGCTATACACAATGTCTGCCCTCGAAACAATGCCGATGAGCGCCCCATGCTTGTCCGTAACAGGGACCCTGTTTATTTTCTTTGAAGAAAAAATGCCTGCTATCTCTGTTACAGTAGTGTTTTCGTCAACAGTTATAGCCGGAGATTTCATTATGTCTTCGGCTTTTTTTAAGCGGAGCGGCATTGTAATGCATCCATCGCCTTTAAGACACTCTGCAATGACAGCCATAAAATTCATTTTGTCTTTGGCTCCCATATTTGCCAGAAAGTCCTTTCCTGAAATGACACCTGCTATTCTTCCGTCATCTTCAAGAACAGGCACCCCCGAAATTCCCTTAGCTGCCATCACTTCCGCAACTTCCTTTAATGTGGCCGATCTCCTGACTGCAAAAACTTCCCTTGTCATGATGTCACGGGCCCTGACCGACTTCATAATTCTGTCGCAGGCATGACGATAGGCAAACTTGTAAATCTCTTTCAGATCGGCAGGAGTGATGTCCAGATAACCCTGGATATCTTTCATTGCCTCAAAAATATCGTCATCCGATATTTCTATCTCCGTAGGAAGGTCCATCTTTTCTGTGTTATCGTCCATAGAGTTCTCCCTTGATAATTATCCGTTGCTCTCCCGATACCATAGTGTAACAACAGCGGCTATTGAAGTTGTATGATATAAATCATATATCGGTCTTTCAACACTACGGTTATATTCGATCAACACCCTTGATTCCCTGCTTAAGAGCACCTACTGTTGGTGATAAGATGGGAATTCAGGATTTTTATTGCTCCCGATAATTAAACATGACTGTCATGCCCGCGGATTGTAAGCGGGCATCCATTTTTTCAGCCCCCTGGATTCCCGCCTGCGCCAACAGTAGGTGCTCTTAAGCACGGGAATGACGACTTTTGAAAGTGTTTATTTTCGATTTTAACGTTCTGGAAACCCCGGATGGTTTATAATAAAACTTAATATGGATAAAGCAATGCGGTGGACACCGGAAGATGTGAAACGTATACCGATATTTTCAGAGTTAGGCGATAAAGACCTTCAAGAGATCCTTTCGTGCTTCATTTTGGAGTCTTACGCAAGAAAAAAAGAAATATTTTCAGAGGGCGATGCCCCGGACTGGTTTTACATTGTCATGAGCGGAAAAGTGAAAGTAACCAAGATATCCAGCGAGGGAAGGGAGATCATAATGGAAGTCATATCCCCCCGCGATTTTTTTGGAGGGTTCGCTGTTTTGAAAGGTTTTCCTTTTCCGGCTAATGCGGTTGCCATGGAGGATTCCGAAATTCTCAAGCTTTCACGAAAAGACTTGCTCAGGATTATAGACCGTTTTCCTTCTGTCATGTATTCGATTACTTCTACCCTCGGAGAAAGAACGAGAGGCATGCATGAAACGCTGAAGAATATCGCGCTTGAGCGGGTGGAATCCCGTATTGCCGCATTGCTGGTAAAGCTGGCTGACAAAGCCGGCGACAGGGTCGATGCCGGCGAGACTGTTATAAACATGCGCATCACCAAGCAGGACATGGCTGAAATGGTCGGCACTACTGTTGAGACGGCCATAAGGGTCATGAGCCGGTTCAGGAAGTCAGGGGTTATCGCAGAAAAAAACGGGAGAATAGCTATTAAGGATATGAAGGCACTGAAGGAGTTAATATGACTACCATATCTAAGCATCAGGTTAAGGTTAAGGTTGAGACGGGCATGTGGCTACTCTGTTAACCGTTAACCCGTTTTTTTCTTAACCTCAACCTTAGCCTCAACCTTGTCCTTTTACAACCATGCCTCCTGCAATATCTCTCCTTGCACGCCCACAACCATATACTTAATGGGGACCTTTCTATTTGCAGTCTGCGCTGCCTGCTCCGCGAGTTTTAACAACCCCGAACAGCATGGGACCTGCATTATCATTATGGTAAGAGTGTTTATCTTCGCATCTTCTATCAGGCCTTTTATCTTTTCAACATAAATATCCTGCTCCGCATCGAGTTTGGGACAGGCGATAGCCAATGCCTTTCCTTTCAGGTAATCGCTATGAAAATTCCCGAGCGCATAAGCCACACAATCAGCTGACAAAAGCACATCCGCTCCCTGAAAATAAGGCGCCATGGGCGAGACCAGGTGCAGTTGAACAGGCCACTGCCTGAGCTGGGATTTTGCATTTACGGCAGGCGCACCTTCCTGCTCCCCGTTCGTCGGGAAATGAACCATTTTAGATCCGGGACATCCTTCGAATGCCATTTTACTTTACCTCCGCATATTTATATTTCTCTTCCAATGTTTTTACAAAGGTTTCCTGCTTTTCCCTAACATCCCTGAACTGACTGTCAACACTTTCAAACCGCCCAAACAGGCGGCCTATCTGCGATGTCGAAAGATTTCTGTCCATCCAGCGATAAAGCACCTCATCCTCTCTCTTAATATGGCCTGTAAGCAGCTCCCTGTACCCCTTAAAGTGTTCATGTATTGACCTGTTATCCCCTGTCTCCAGTGCATCGAGAATCGCTTTTACATGACCCCTGCCTATCCTGTGGTCCTCATTGAAGACTTTCACCATCTCGAGATTCTCGTCGAACTCCTTAAAGAGAATGTTCTCTTCTTTTGCGTGATGATACCTGTCGGCATATGAGCGGATAAAATCAACCGTATCCATTACCAGCGCCCTGTCCTCATCCCGCGATGCATCCAGACCCTCAATTATTACAGGGATCATAGCCAGCACTCTTTTTATCACCGTATGTTCATCCACGAGCCCCTGCATTGCAGGAGAATACTTTATGTCTGTTTTTCCGGAGGAGACGCTCTTCCGTGCGGTTACTGATATTTCGACATGCCTTCCAGGGTAAATGACCCCGATGATCCTTCCCATCAACTCCTGTTCCTCTTCCGGTGGCAGGTTATGCACCTGAACAATGTCTTTTAAAAGACACGTGCCTACGCCGCATAAAGTACAGCCGATATTGTGCTCATCCAGAATAGAACCTATCGCCGGAAACTCGTTGATAACTTCTTTAATGCCTTTGTTTAGATATTTTTCCATGTCGACCCTCCGGTTGTTGTATTCTCTTTCATGATTAAGTTTACAACGGTGGAATACAGGAGTGTTATGACGCAAATCATAAGCGTCCGGCAATAAACTCTGCCAACGATGTCGCTGCAGTCATCACTGATGACTGCAGCGATCTATTTTACTCACTTACTATTCGACCGGCGTTACCACTGCCATTACTACCAGCTTTTCACCTTTATTTGCTTCAAATCCATGCTGCACCATAGGATCGCAGAGAATGCATGTTTTTTCGTCCGCCTCTATGCGCTCATCACCGACAGTAAAAGTACCTTTGCCCTCGACACAGTACATAAGCAGCCTGAGCGGCGCCTTATGCGGATCGAGCTTTTGCCCTTTATCAAGGCACATCAAGGCTATCCGCATTTCAGGCTTGTCGGAAAGCATCTCCCTTGAAATCTTATCGGGTTGAAATTTTATCAACTGCTTGAGATTGAGCACTTCCATAGTACCCTCCTGTTCTATAGTGTAAGAATCTAACATCGCCGCTTATTGCTTGCCGCAGACTGCAATCCATGCAGCGATCAACAATATTAAGAGAAATGACGTCCTGTCTCGGATATAAGTTTACACGTCGTGTCATTCCCGCCCCCGATAACGGCTTTCGAGGGCAGGCTCCGGCGGGAATCCAGAAAAATCAAAGAACTGGATTCCGGGTCACGCCCGGAATGACGGCAAAGTATGTAAAGAACTGTTTGGGACAGGACACTACTATTATGAGAGTTATTGATCAATTTGTGTATGACCTGCATCATACTTGTATCGAAAAATGAGTGTTAAAGCGAGTTGTCCGTATGACGTGCGACAGAGCGCGAATTCCTTCGGCACTTTAAAATGGAACATACTCTTGAAGAAATTGCGAGTAGGTGAAAAAAGAGCAACCAGGGAAACGCATTAAAGAATAGCCAGTGTCCTTTATAGACGGACAGGTCTTCATGGCGATGTATAATATCGACATCCGATCTTGACAGTCATGAGGATGACTTCTACCATATAAATTAGGCTTACTGACGCTCACGGGAGGTTGCTATGAGAGAATATGATTATGTGATAATCGGCGGGGGTACGGCAGGGTTGGTTCTATTGTACAAAGCAATCGACAAGGGGAAAAGAATCGCTCTGATCGACAAAGGGACCATCGGGGGCACTTGTGCTAATACAGGTTGTGTGCCTTCCAAAATGCTGATCTATCCTGCCGATGTCATCACCGCTGTGCAACATGCAGCTAAACTGGGCATCCATGCCGAAATCAACTCAATAGATTTTAGTTCGATAATGCGTCGGATGAGGGAGTATGTTGCCGAAAACCGGAAAACCATGGAAGAAGGACTAAAGGATATAAAAGACGTGGATTACTTTAGGGACGAAGCACATTTCGTCGAAGATTATACTTTAGAAGCGTCAGGTGAAAGAATACGCGGCAGGCAAATTTTCATCGCCTCCGGCTCCAGGGTAATGATACCCCCGATAAAAGGGCTCGGGACGATCGATTACCTCACAAATGCAACATTGCTCGGTCTTACTGAAAAGCCTGAAAGTATGATTATAATAGGAGGCGGGTATATAGCGGCTGAATACGGACATTTTTATGCCGCAATGGGTACGCGCGTCACTATTATCCAGGACAGTGACAGGCTCCTTCCGGATGAAGAACATGAAATCTCTGACTTGCTCCTTCAGGAGTTCAAGAAACGGATGACTATCCATACGAACATGCATGCTGAGGAGGCTCAAAAAGAGGGCAGGGGATACACGATAAAAGGAAAGGACAACAAGACAGGAGAGATGAAATCATTTACCGCGCAAAAAGTACTCGTGGCAGCCGGCAGGCGGTCCAACGCAGACTTGTTGAAGGTGGAAAACACCGGCATTATGACCGATGAAAAGAACTATATCAAAGTCAACGACCACCTGGAAACCAGCAAACCTAACATTTGGGCATTCGGTGACGCAATCGGCAGGCAGATGTTTACTCACGCAGGAGACAGGGAGGCTGAAATAGCGTGGCATAATGCCACAAGCGGCAGAAAGAAAAAAATGGATTTCGCAGTCGTTCCCCATGCTGTTTACACCCATCCCCAGATTGCGTCTATAGGTCTGACTGAGATGCAGGCAAAGAAACATCATGCCATATTGGTAGGCAAGGCTGGTTATGCTGATATCGTTCTAGGCAATGCCATGGAGCAGGATATCGGTTTTGCCAAAGCGATTGTCGAAAAACAGACCAGGAAGATCCTGGGCTTTCACATTATCGGACCCGAAGCCCCAATTTTGCTTCAGGAAGTTGCAAATGCAATGGCAAAGGGAATGAGTGTTGATGACATTATGGAGGGACTGCATATCTTCCCATCTCTTTCGGAGCTGGTACCGGAAGCGCTCGGAAATCTCGAATAACGATATTAACTTCATTGGTTGTTCTCTCATCATCGGGGTTGTTTTAAAGATATATCCAAAATCTTGACTGGTTTATCGAACGTCTTCCAACCATGGCGCTCGCCTGAAGGTATAAAATAGCACTCATTCGCATTTAGTAATCTGTGCTCTTGACCTACAAACATCTCTATTTGACCTTTTAGCACAATACCGCACTGGTCGAAGGAATGTTCGTGTCCAGTGTCTTCCTTTCCCTGGCCTATTTGCATGCATGCCATAATTAAGTCATCTCCAATTTCTGCCTTGCTCATAATACCCGGCCTGAACTCTTCCAATTTTAAGTCGCCTAAATTCCAAAAAGCCATGTCTTCCTCCTTTCATTCACGCACATATTTCGTAATACGTATTTTTTTGGGAAGGCTTTGTCTCCTATCTAATCAAGCATAACAAGAATAAGCTATCGAATTTAAAATGTCAAAAAAGCACATTAACACAATCAATTACTTGACTTTATTGATTTACCATGATATTAGATGCTAATAAGGCGATGGAGGTTGGTGTCTGTGTAGCCCAAGCGGTAAATCATCGGTAGAAATAATGGCGGTCTGTATGTGATCATGCTGCGATAGATAGGGGACTACGCAATCCCTTGGCTGTTTTTTAAGAGTGAAGGAGCGAATGTCTTGCTTAAGGTCAAACGGATATACGAAACGGCATCATCAGATGACGGAAAGCGCATTCTTGTTGACCGGCTTTGGCCGAGAGGCATCAAGAAGTCTGAAGCGAAAATCGACGAATGGCTTAAAGAAATTGCACCGAGCGACGGGTTGAGAAAGTGGTTCGCCCACGATCCGTCCAAGTGGCAGGCTTTTAAAAAGAAGTACTCACGCGAGCTTGAGGAAAAGTCAGACCTAGCACAGCGGCTCAGGAAGGAATCGGCGAGGGAATCTGTGACTCTAGTGTATTCGGCAAAGGACAACGAGCACAACAACGCAGTAGCACTCAAGGAAATCATAGAACATTCGTAATGTGGCAGGCCATGGAGCGGTTGACAGGAGAAGCATTGAAAGCCTTTCTTCTTAACGGGCTCGATGACCGCAGGCATATTATAGGGACCAAAGCCCTTTCCCGCTATTATTAAAATCCTACATTTTTGTAGCTTTTCCCAGGGATTTTATTTTATTATTACACTTTATAACCAAACCAAAGGAGCCAGATAATGAGGACCAAGAGAATTATTTCCTGCTTTTCAATAGGTTTATCGCTGTTCCCGTTGAATGCATACGCTCAGGCCGCAGGTAAAATAGATACTGGAGATACCGCTTTTCTGCTTTTGTCTGCAGCACTGGTAATGCTGATGACGCCAGGCCTGGCGCTATTTTATGGCGGCATGGTGAGAAAGAAAAATGTTCTCGGGACAATTATGCAAAGCTTCGTCGCAATTGCAATCATAAGTGTGCAATGGATACTGTTTGGTTACAGTCTCGCCTTTGGGCCTGATGTTCACGGTATAATCGGAAATCTCGACTGGATTTTTCTCAGAGGAGTTGGTGTTGCGCCGAACCCAGACTATGCTGCCACGGTTCCTCACATTGCATTCATGATATATCAGGCCATGTTTGCAGTCATTACTCCAGCCCTTATTTGCGGCGCGTTTGCAGAGCGGATGAAATTTTCTGTTTTCTTGGTATTCACTATTCTTTGGTCAACGATTGTATATGATCCTGTAGCCCACTGGATATGGGGGACCGGAGGCTGGCTTAAAAATATGGGAGCGCTCGATTTTGCCGGCGGAATGGTCGTGCATATTACATCAGGTATATCAGCCCTCGCTGCTGCACTTATCATTGGAAAAAGGAAGGGCCATGCCCATGACTTTACGCCTCACAACCTCCCCTTAACAGTCCTCGGCGCCGGGATCCTGTGGTTTGGCTGGTTCGGGTTCAATGCCGGGAGCGCTCTTTCCTCAGGGGCGCTGAGCGCCATGACCTTCGCAGTCACACATATATCAGCGGTAGGGGCTACGCTAATATGGGTGGTTATAGAATGGCTTCACAGAGGCAAGCCTACCATGTTCGGTGCTGCAACCGGATCCATAGCAGGACTGGCTACAATTACACCAGCCTCGGGATTTGTGGGACCAATGTCTGCCTTGATTATCGGCTTATGTGCCGGGTCAATTTGTTACCTGGCGCTGAATATGAAAACGCGCCTTGGTTACGATGACTCGCTGGATGCTTTCGGAGTCCATGGAATAGGCGGTATTGTAGGCACACTCGCCACCGGACTTTTTGCCCAAAAACTTTTAAACCCGGCTGGAGCTGACGGTCTGTTCTTTAGCAGTTCTGGGGCCGGTTCCGGTGTTTTTGTCACCCAACTCATAGCCATAGGGGTAACAATAGTCTACTCGTTTGTCCTTACCGTCATAATCCTGAAAGTCCTGGATAAATTCATGGGGCTAAGACTTGACGATGAATCAGAAACGATTGGTCTCGATCTAAGTCAGCACGGAGAAAGCGGATACACTATGTAATTAATGAGTCCTGTTTCCGCTGATCAATAAAAGAAAATTAGTATCATGCTTGTAAGGCATCCAAGAATAGGCCGGGAAGAAAAGACGCTGGCGGCCATGATCAGGCTTTATTGCCGACACAAACATTTGACAACGGATAAGCTTTGTCCGGACTGTGTTGAATTGATGACCTATGCGTCGGCACGTCTTGCACATTGCCCTTTTCAGGAAAAAAAAACGACGTGCGTAAAATGCCCCGTGCACTGCTATAAACCTGTTATGCGAGACAAGGTAAGAGATGTCATGCGCTTTTCAGGTCCCCGTATGATTTATAGGCATCCTGTTCTGGCATTGTTTCATTTTGCTGATGGACTTAGGCAAGCGCGCAAGGAATAAACGTAAAAATAAGGCATGAGGTTATAGTTCTGTTTTCTTGACTGTCATGATATACTCGTTAATCATATGGATAACCCATGAACCCGGTCGAAGTTTATAAGAAACTTCCAAGGACTAACTGCGGCAAATGCAAGCAAAAGGCTTGCATGCCGTTCGCCTTTGCACTGCTGAAAAGAGAAGCTGATATTTCAGAGTGCCCCCGGTTAACTGACATAGCAAAAAATGAGATCGCATCGTCAGTCAAAGAAAATGATTGGCGGGAGTCTCTGATAGCAAGCCTGAAAGAGGAAATAAAGAATATTGAATTCCATAAGGTATCAGGCAATCTTGGCGCCGAATTACTTGACGGAAAGCTTTTTATCCGATGTTTCGGGCGAGACGTCATTGTTGGTCCTGATGGAGAGATGCAGACCCGGAACAATCTTACGCCGTGGATGAGGATTCTTGTGCTTTTTTATATCAGAAATGGAGGTGGGCATGGCATTTCAGGCAAATGGATCATGCATAGCGAACTTATGGGCGGGTTGATGAAATATAAGGCCTTCCAGAGGGAATGTGAAGAGCCGTTGAGGGCATTATTTGACAGGCATTTTAAAAAAACAGCCCTGGCACTGGATGAGTACGGCTCAGTTCATATGGAGGGATTTGCGACTCCAAGCGCATGGCTCCTGAATGTATTTCCGGGGCTGCCGGTAGTTTTTCTTTACTGGCCTGCAGACGATGAATTTGAATCAAAAGTTACCATACGCTTCGACTCCACGGCAGACAAATACTTTGATGTCGAGCAGTTGATATTTCTGATAAAAGAAATCGTTGAGGACATCCAGGAAAGAAACTAATAGGTTTAAATTTTAAGGTCCTGAGCGTTTTGGGCTCGCCTATCCAAAACAGTAACACCGACCCCATTCCTAAAGGAGAATTAAGATGGATAGATTGCTATTATTAACCCGGCAATTTAATATGTAAACTATGCTGCATACTTGATTCTCGGATGTTCAAAGTATTTTCTGACTCGCCCGGGCAGTTTTTGAAGTTTTCTCATGTGCGAGACCATTTTTCGTTTTAATTGTTTGTCATTGCGTGCTGGTAGTCCTGAATGCACCGCGTATTTGATGTCACAGTTCAGATATTCGTCCGGGTTCAGTTCCGGTGAGTACGAGGGCAAGTAGAAAACCTCGATCTCTTCTGTGTGCTCCTGAAGCCAGTTTTTGACGATTTTGCTGTGATGAGTCTTCAGGTTATCCACTATCAAGAACACTTTTCGCCCTGTATCCTGTATCAGTCTCTTCATGAACTTGATCATCAGATCCGCATTCATGGCCTCTTTATATATCATAAACCGCACTTTGCCCTGATTCGTAATTGCCGAAACCATACTCATGCTCGTCCGATTGACGTTGAGCTGGACAGTAGGCGTTTTCCCTTTTGGTGCATACCCCTTGGCCCTATTTTCGTCATTTCGCAGACCGGTTTCATCACACCAGCTGATTTCAGCACCGTCCTCCTTTGCGCGCTTGGCTATCTTGGGATACTCACCTTGAAGCCACTTCTGAACTTGCTCAGGCCTCTGCTCGTATGCCTTACGAATCGGCTTCTGCGGCGTAAAACCCCACCGCATCAGATATTCCCCTACCGTTCGGATTGGCATTTTTATGCCGTGCTGTCGCTTGATCAACTCCTGCACCGCCTGTCGGGTCCACAGGGCAAACGGCATCTTCATCTGATCAGGCGTCCTATCCTGTATCGTCTTCTGTACCGCAGCCTCTTCCTCTTCGCCAAGCGTCCTCTGCTGCCCTGTCCTGCGACCTCGCTGTCCCTTTGATATCCCCTGAATACCCTCGCGCTCATATCGCTTGTACACTCGACAGGCATAGGCTAAGGCGACTCCTACTACGTCGGCTATTTCGGCGTAAGGCATGCCACGCTGACGTAGCTTCACCACTTGCCGCCGAATCTGATACTGTGCATCCTGACTTAATGTGCGTGCATCGATCTTTTCCATGCACATAGTTTAACATATTATTGATCTGTTTAGTTGCCGAGTTAATAGATCGTGTGCAAAAGCTGTTGCAGCAAGCCATGGACAAAGCAAAAGCTGACTTTGGCAGGCCCATTTGCGTGACGATATCAGATCAGGCCGGTGAAATGCTGGGGTTTGTCAGGATGGACGGCGCGCCGCTAAGAAGCATCCAGATATCCCAGCGCAAGGCTTATACTGCTGCCCGCATGGGGGTGCCTACCAGTGCATTCATGGAAAGGCTCCAGCGCGACAAATTTATTGCAAGCGATTTCGACTCATTTTTCACGGCACTGCCTGGAGGGACTCCGCTCAAGAATAAAGAAGGGGGAATCATCGGCGCTATTGGTGTAAGCGGTCTTGCCGCCGGCGAAGACCAGGCGATAACCGATTTTGTGGCGGGAATAGTCAGCGCCGCCTGACCAGGAAAGATTCAAGAGAGTGTTTGACCGGGTTGCCAGTGGTGATCTTTATTGTTCAGAGACTTTCCTTTTGAACGTATATGGGTGCAAGCTCTTTCTGCAAGGAGGGAAGCCTTCTTGAGAACGCCAGCGAGCCCAGCACGCAGGACGCCCCACAAAGAAACAAAGTGGCCGGAGCGCCTATCCTGACGGCTACCGTGCCTGCCAGCAGACTACCGAAAGGGGCCGTTCCCATAACCGCCATGGCAAAAAAGCTCATGACCCTTCCCCTTTTCCCGTCCTCCACAATATGTTGCAGGACCATATTGCTTGAGGCCATCTGTACCATAATCCCGAAACCGGTAACGGACATGAGAAGCAGTGAAAGCCATAAGAAGCGGGATTGGGAGAAGGCCATGAGCCCGAACCCGAACACCGATCCTGCAACAGGTATTGTCATCCCAAGCCGCAGGGCTCCTTTCCTTGAGGCAAGAAATATTGTCCCGCCCAGCGCTCCCAGGCCCGAAGCAGCCATCAGGAAACCAAGTGTATGCGGACCGCCATGCAAGATACTCCCGGCGAACACAGGCATGAGCACCTGGGAAGGCACGCCCGCGAAGCTTATAAGAGCAAGCAGGACAAGAATGGATTTGATCGGGGTGAAGCTGAATACATATGAGAACCCCTGGGCTATCTCGCTCATAAAACCTTCTTTCCCGGTCCGTTCCGGGGACCTTGCGACCTTCATTAAGAGCAGGGCCGCAATCACCGCCAGATAGCTGATCCCGTTTAAAAGAAAACACATGCCCTCCCCGACCAGCGCTATCAGAACACCCGCAAAGGCGGGTCCTATAAGTCTTGCGCCATTAAACAATGAGGAATTCAGGGCAATCGCGTTTCCAAGGTCTTCTTTTCTTTCGAGCATGTCCGGCACAAAGGCCTGCCTGGTTATTATATCGAAGGCGTTTACACATCCAAGAAATATACTAAGCGGGATGATGTGCCAGATGGAGACCTTTTGTGTTAGAACCAGGGCAGCAAGCGCAAAGGCCTGGAACATGGAAAGGGTCTGTGTAATTACAAGCACGCGACGTTTATTCCATCTGTCCGCCAGCACGCCCGCAAACGGCGCAAGCAGAAAAGAGGGTATCATCCCTGAAAAACCCACGATCCCCAAAAGCAGGGCCGAATGTGTCATCCGGTAGACGAGCCAGCTCATGGCTAACTGCTGCATCCATGTGCCAATTAAGGAGATGCCCTGACCTGCAAAAAAAAGACGGTAGTTCCCGTGCTTCAGTGAACGGAATGCGACAAAACTCATTACTAAAACTTCACCTCTTCAATTTATGACAAAGCCCACAAAAAAGCTCTGGAAACGGCCCGAAACTCACGAATATATGCGATATGCACACGACATCATATGAAATTTAAGCCATCATTAGTCACACTGAGGTACCATGGAACATTCACGATGGGCAGGCTTCAGATATTTGGGCATGGGCATCATGATCTTCACTTCAGATTTTAAGGTTGCTAAGAAGAACGGCAAATAACAGGCAGGAACCGCGCTAAGCGACCGCTCTTCCTGAGGTCAAAATGTCTTTAAACTCTTCTTCTTTTAAGCGGCCGAGGACGGTCAGGCACATGTTGTTGCTATTGATGAGCCGGTGCGATAGTTCCCTTACCTGTTCCATAGTCACAGATTCTATGCTTTTCATGATCTCGCTCTGGCTGAAATTCCTGCCGAAATATATTTCCTGGCGGGCAATGCTCTGCATCCTGCTGCTCGTCGACTCCAGCCCCAGCACAATATTGCCTTTCAACTGGTCCTTTGCCCTTCTTAACTCTATGTCGGTAATTGACGAGTACAGCCCCTGCATCTCTTTAATGATCAGTTCGGTGACGGCGAGCGTTTTTTTCCTGCCGGTGCCGGCATAAACAGCCCAGAAGCCGGTATCTATATAGGATGATGAAAAGGAATAAATAGAATAGGCGAAACCTTTTTTTTCCCGGACCTCCTGAAATAGCCTGGAACTGACACTGGAGCCAAGAATGGTATTCAGGATGCTGATTGCATAGCGGTCCTCGCTGGAATAGGGGAGCGCTTCAACGCCGAGACATATGTGTGTTTCTGAAAGGTCCTTGGGAAAGAGCGCTACATCGGCCTTAAAGCAGGGCGGTGAAAAAAGCTCAGGTTCAGAGCCTCTCCTCAATGATCCGAAATGGTGGTTGAGGAGGTCTATCACTGTGTCCGGGTTAAAGTTGCCCGCGCATGACACTACTGTATCGGAGGTGCCGTAATATTTTTTTACATGGAAGGCGAGGTCTTCGCGGTTAAAAGCCTTTACGGTCTCGCGCCGCCCCAGCACCGGCTGTCCGAGCCCAGTGTCGCCCCAAACGGTTTGGCTGAACAGGTCGTGGATATGATCGTCGGGCGTATCTTCCACAAGTTTTATCTCTTCTATTATAACGCCTTTTTCTTTTTCCACCTCCTCCGCCAAAAAAGTGGAATGCAGGAAAATATCGCTCACTAATTCAATCCCCTTGTCGATAAACTCATCGAGGATTTTTACATAAAATACAGTATGCTCTCTCGATGTGAAGGCGTTGAGGTCTCCTCCAAGCGAGTCGATGTCAACAGCGATGTCAGTGGCGGTGCGCTTTTTTGTACCTTTAAAGAACATGTGTTCGAGAAAATGCGAGATACCGTTTTTATCGGGGGTTTCATTGCGGGAGCCGACCTTTACCCATATGCCGATTATAACGGAGCGGTAGTTTTTCAGCTGCTCCATCACGACTGGAATGCCGTTATCGAGATATCGTTTAGTGAACATTTTTTAGAGTGTCAAAGCGTCAAAGTATCAGGGTGTCAAAGTAAAGCCTATGACTCTGACACTTTGATACTTTTATGAATGGTCTTTCTGTTCTTTCATAGCTTCTTTTCTGCTGAGGCGCACTCTTCCCTGCGCATCTATCTCGATCACTTTGACCAGCACCTCGTCACCAAGATTAAGCTCATCGGTGACTTTGGCAATGCGCTTGTCGGAAATTTGAGATATGTGCAGGAGGCCGTCCACTCCGGGAAGTATCTCCACGAAGGCCCCGAAATCGGCTATTCTCACTACCTTTCCCATGTATATTTTGTTCAGCTCTGCTTCGGCGAGAATGCCGTTTATAATGTCTATCGCCTTCTGCGCTGATGCCTCATCAGAGGATGCTATATTAATAATGCCGGCATCGTTGATGTCTATTTTGACTCCTGTCTGCTCTATTATGCCGCGGATCACCTTTCCGCCGGATCCGATCACATCGCGTATTTTCTCCTGCCTTATCTGCATGGTGTATATGCGTGGCGCATGAGGCGACAGGGTCTCACGCGGCGAAGGCATCGCCTCTTTCATTTTGCCTATTATATAAAGTCTCCCGATGCGGGCTTGTTCAAGGGCTTTTTGCATTATGTCCTGGCTGACACCGCCGATTTTAACATCCATTTGAAAGGCAGTGATGCCGGCTTCAGTGCCTGCGACCTTGAAATCCATGTCCCCCAGATGATCTTCCAGCCCAAGGATGTCGGTCAGGACCACCGCCTGATCTTTCTCCTTGACGAGACCCATCGCGATCCCCGCGACAGGGGCGGTTATTGGAACACCTGCGTCCATCAATGAAAGCGCTGCCCCGCAAACGGTTGCCATCGAAGAAGAGCCATTTGATTCAAGGATATCGGAAACTACCCTTATAGTGTAAGGGAAGACTTCTTTGGAGGGCAGCACATATTTAAGGGCACGCTCTGCCAGCGCACCGTGGCCTATTTCTCTCCTGCCCGGCGAACGCAACGGCTTTACCTCGCCTACACTGAAGGGAGGAAAATTGTAGTGCAGCATAAACGTTTTATACATTTCGCCTTCCAGCGAATCTATTTTCTGCTCGTCATCTGCAGTGCCGAGTGTCGTTGCCACAAGAGCCTGTGTTTCGCCTCTGGTAAAGAGAGCGGAACCGTGTGTCCTTGGCAAAAAACCTAAAGTGCATGAAATCTGCCGTATCTCGTCAGGTTTTCTGTTATCAGCTCTCACCCCTTCACGGAGTATCATGTCCCTGACTATCTCCTTTTCATAATCGTCGAAAATATTAGCAATGTCCCTCGTAAGGTCTTTTTGGGAATTGCCGGACAACTTTTCGGCTTTTTCAGGAGTGTTTAATTGCTTAATGGTATCTTCGAGTATAAGGTTTAGCGCTTCCTGCCTGCGGTGCTTGCCGGGTATCCGTATCGCTTCCTTTAATCTATCCGCCACATATGCTCTGACTTCCTTTTTGAGTTCAACAGGGTCCACGACAGGCACTAACGGCCTCTTTGCCTTTCCCGTCAACCGCTGCAATTCATTTTGCAGAGTCACAATTCTTTTGATTTCCTCATGAGCAAAGGCAATGGCGTCAAGCAATACTGTCTCTGAAACTTCGGAGCCGCCTCCTTCAACCATTATGACGGCATCCGCGGTCCCGGCTACCACCAGATTGAGATCCAATCCCTCAAGTTCGGTCAGGTCCGGGTTGATGATGAGCGTGCCGCCGAGCCTTCCGACGCGCACTGCGCCGACAGGACCGTTAAAAGGTATATCTGATATGTGAACAGCAGCGGACATACCTATGATGCCCAGTATGTCCGAAATATTTTCATCTCCGTAAGACAGGACAGAAACTATCCCCTGGGTTTCGGAATAAAACCCTTTGGGAAACAGGGGTCTCATGGGGCGGTCAATGAACCGGGAGGTCAGGACTTCTTTTTCAGAAGGTTTCCCCTCTCTTTTGAAAAAGCCCCCGGGTATTTTCCCGGCTGAGTACGTCTTTTCCTGATAATCTATCGTGAGAGGAAAGAAGTCCAGACCTTCTTTCACTCTTTTATCCGCAACTGCTGTGGCAAGGACAACGGTATCTCCGTATCTTAAAACCACAGACCCACCCGATTGTTTTGCCATAAGCCCTGTTTCCAGCACCAGGCGTTTACCCCTTATCTCAAGCTCTACATTAGTAATCAAAGTTTCTATCAGTCTCCTTATTTGAATTTCAGCGTTGCCGAGGTGTACGTTTACTTTCTGAGTCCCAGGCGTTCTATAACCTTGTCATGGCGGATTTTATCGGTAGTCTTAAGATAATTAATAAGCTTTTTCCTTTGTGATACAAGTTTTAAAAGCCCGCGCCTTGAATGATGGTCTTTAACATGAGACTTGAAGTGCTCTGTGAGGTAGGTAATCCTTTCCGTCAGCAGCGCTATTTGAACCTCAGGTGACCCTGTGTCATGATCATGTACTTTAAAGGATTCGATGAGTTCCTTTTTCTTTTCTGTATCCAGTGACATTGAATCATCTCCTTTCTTTTCATCGGGTTTGTGTTGTTACAGGAATATTGAACGCCTTTAAGGTTAGCATATGCCCGTATGATCTGTAAAGGCCACCGCTTCAAAAGGTGAATAGTGAAAAGTGAGTAGTGAATAGTGAACGGCTCAAGGCAAAACACAAAACAAAAAATCTTTTTAGCTTTTAACTATTCACTATTCACCTTTTCCTTAACTTCTTGACAATAAATAGGCAAACAGGGTAGTTTCAGCGCTATGGAAATTGTGCTGGCGACAAGAAACAGGAAGAAGGTTGAAGAAATAAGCAGGATTTTCAAAGATGGCGGGATTATTTTTCTTACCCTGGATGACTTTCCCTCCTGTCCGGAAGTGGAGGAGGATGCGGGTACATTTGAAGGCAATGCGGTCAAAAAGGCTTTAACGATCGTGCGTTGTACGGGCAAGGCCGCGATCGCCGATGATTCCGGGCTTGAGGTATACGCTTTACACGGCGCACCGGGCGTCCTGTCTGCGCGTTATGCCGGACCGGATGCGGACGACAGTGCCAACAATAAACAGCTGCTTGCGGCAATGGAGCACGTTCCAGACGGGAGGCGGGGGGCGCGTTTTGTGTGCTGCATCGCTTTTGCCCTGCCCAACGGGGCGGTGAGGACCTTCACCGGATTTTCCGAAGGAACTATCGGGCGACAAGAATGCGGCAGCTCGGGCTTTGGGTATGACCCCTTATTCTACCCTCAAGACCACCGCAAAACTTTTGCCGAGATGCTACCTGAAGAAAAAGATATGCTGAGCCACAGAAAAAGGGCGCTGGAGCAATTAAAGGATTATTGGGAACACTTTGTTTCATAAACTAATTTTCTGATGATTTGAACTCCCTGTAAATTACTGATAAAATTATAAGTTAAAGCACGTATCTTGTAATCTGTCATGCCCGTTCGCCTAGGCGGCTTAATCGGGCATCCATTGCCTTGGCCTTCTGGATTCCCGCCTTTGCCAACAGTACCAGAATTAGGCGCCTTAGACAGGCGCTCTTAAGCACCAACAGTAGGCGTTTCTAAGCGCGGGAATGACGCAAAATGTTGTCTTAATTTATGAACTCCAAATTATATAAAGAAATTTAATGTGATGATTATAATTTTAAAATTGCTTTAACCAAGCTTATCGAGTACCTTATATTGTTGAAGTGAATTTAAAAAACTTTTATCGGAGGTTCTCCTGATGAGAATAGTACTTCTCGGCGCTCCTGGAGCTGGTAAGGGCACCCAGGCAAAAAAAATCATTGAAAAGTATCCGATCCCGCAGATTTCGACCGGTGATCTCCTGAGAGCGGCGGTGGCCACAGGCTCTGCCCTCGGCAAGGAGGCCAAATCACATATGGACAAAGGTGAACTCGTTCCCGACAGCGTTGTTCTGGGGATGGTAAAGGAAAGGCTGAACCAGGACGACTGTAAAAAAGGATACATATTGGACGGCTTCCCCAGGAATACGAAGCAGGCGGAAGCGCTGGATGGAATGCTGTCCTCTCTATCCCTGCCGCTTACTGCCGCACTCAGCGTAGATGTTCCCTTTGAGGACCTTATGAAAAGGCTTACCGGCAGAAGGACATGTAAGGCATGCGGTCAGATGTACAACATCTATTTTAATCGTCCGGCAAAAGATAAGGTCTGTGACAAATGCGGCGGTGAACTCTTCCAGCGGGATGATGATAAAGAAGAAACTATCAAGAAGAGACTTGAGGTTTATACTGCTCAGACTGCGCCCCTTATAGACTATTACGGTAAAAAAAGTATTTTGAAGTCAGTTCCAGGCACAGGAAGCATCGATCAAATATTCGGAAAGGTTTGTGCTGCCCTCGGACTCAAATAAACGAGTACTACTTGGCGCGATGTTGAAGTATATAAACCACTAAACAGGAGGACATAATATGGCATTAGTAAATCCGCACGGGAAAGAAAAAAAATTAAAACCGCTTCTCCTTGCCGGCAAAGAGCTGGAAGCAGAGAAGAAAAGAGCTGCGGGACTCAAGAAAATCAATATATCCTCTCGCGAAACCGGCGACCTCATTATGATGGGTATCGGCGGTTTTACACCCCTTACCGGTTTTATGGGTGAAAAGGACTGGAAAGGCGTGTGCGCGGAATACAAGATGGCCGACGGCACATTCTGGCCGATTCCAATTACTGTTTCCACCAATGAAGCAGTGAAAGCAGGCGACGAAATAGCTCTTTATTCGGAAGAGTTCGGCGAAATCATGGCCACTATGAAGGTCACGGAGACATACAAGATTGACAAAGACTACGAGTGCAAACACGTGTTCAGGACCACGGATATCGAGCATCCTGGAGTAAAGATGGTCATGCAACAGGCTGATACCAACCTGGCCGGACCGGTTAAGGTGCTCAGCGAGGGGACCTTCCCGACAGAGTACCCGGAAATATATCAGAGACCTGCCGAAACCAGAAAGGCGTTCGAAGCAAATAAATGGAGCAGGGTCGCCGCATTCCAGACAAGAAACCCGATGCACCGTTCACACGAATTTCTCGCGAAAATCGCTGTCGAAGTGTGTGACGGAGTTTACATCCACATGCTTCTCGGAAAACTCAAACCAGGGGATATCCCGTCTGATGTCCGCCAGAAATGTATTGACGTGCTAGTCGAGAAATACTTCGTCAAGAACACTGTCAAGGTAGGCGGCTATCCGCTCGATATGCGGTATGCAGGCCCGAGAGAAGCGCTTCTGCACGCGGTCTTCAGGCAGAACTACGGATGCAGTCATCTGATCGTCGGCCGCGACCATGCAGGCGTGGGCGAGTTTTACGGACCGTTCGATGCTCAGAAGATCTTTGACGAGATTCCCAAGGACGCGCTCGAAACCAAGCCACTCAATATTGATTGGACCTTCTACTGCGACAAGTGCGAAGGGATGGCCTCGATGAAGACCTGTCCGCACGGGAAAGATGATCGGATACTCCTCAGCGGCACCAAGCTGAGAAAGATGCTTTCGGAAGGCGAAGAAGTTACACATAAGTTCAGCCGCCCCGAAGTTCTCACCATTCTCAGGGCATACTATGCGGGCCTTACCGAGAAGGTTGAGATAAAACTCCACAAATATGCGGAAGGGGAGAAGAAATAAAAATCAGGTAAAGGTTGAGCTGCCCCTCAACCTAACCCTTAACTTTAACGTGCAGTTTAACGAAAGGGGGTGTACATAAGGACTAAAGGAAGGTCTTATGCTTGTGCAGTGGCAGTGATTTATTCATTATCATTTAAAAACAAAGGAGGTAATAGTTATGCCGAGTTTTGTAATTGCGGAAAAATGTGACGGCTGCAAGGCTCAGGACAAGACAGCATGCCAGTATATTTGTCCTAATGACCTTATGACTCTTAACAGGGATACAATGAAGGCCGTTAACCAGGAGCCTGAGCAGTGTTGGGAGTGCTACAACTGTGTAAAAATCTGTCCTCAGCAGGCGATCGAGGTAAGGGCGTATCAGGACTTCGCACCTCTGGGAGGTAATGTTATCCCGCTGAGAGGCACTGACTCCATCATGTGGACGATCAAATTCAGGAACGGGTCCCTCAAGAGATTCAAATTCCCGATCAGAACAACAGCGGAAGGCTCCGTCGATATCTTTGGCGGGAAGCCGGAGGCCGATATCTCAAAAATCAAGCAGCCTGGTTTTTTTACACATCAGGGCTCGGGCAAAGCAATGCCCACATTGAAATAAGGAGGGATTGAAAAATGGAAAAAGAAACCTGTACATTTTCATTTTGTCAGAAGCCTGAGATCGTTGAGGTGGAGACAGACCTCCTTCTCATCGGAGGCGGAATGGCATGCTGCGGGGCCGCATTTGAGGCTGCCCGCTGGGCGACACCAAAGAAAATAAAAGTAACGATGGTTGACAAAGCCGCGACAGACAGAAGCGGAGCTGTTGCAATGGGCCTGTCGGCAATCAATACCTATATGGGCAAGAACGACCCGAAAGATTATGTAAAAATGGTAAGGGGCGACCTGATGGGTATCATCAGGGAAGACCTCGTGTATGACCTTGGCAGGCATGTCGATGACTCAGTCCATCTTTTTGAAGAATGGGGACTTCCCATATGGAAAAAAGCCGATGACGGCTTCTCCCTCGACGGTTTCCAGGCCAGGGACCAGGGGAAGGCAATGCTGAAAGACGGCGGGGAGCCGGTAAGGTCGGGCAAATGGCAGATAATGATCAACGGTGAATCTTACAAGGTCATCGTTGCAGAGGCTGCTAAACTGGCACTTGAGAACAACAGGCAGGCCACAGGAGTTGCACAGAACCTTTTCGAAAGAGTTTTTATCGTAAAGCTCTATCACGATGCCAATGATCCTAAGAGAGTAGCTGCCGCCGCGGGCTTCAGCGTAAGGGAAAACAAAATATATCTTTTCAAGGCCAAGGCAATGATCAATGCATCCGGTGGAGCGGTCAACGTTTTCAGACCGAGATCAACCCAGGAAGGTCAGGGCAGGGCCTGGTATCCGGTATGGAACTCCGGTTCAGGATATGCCCTCGGCATGCAGGCTGGCGCAGAGCTGACCATGATGGAGAACAGGTTCGTTCCAGCTCGTTTCAAAGACGGCTATGGCCCTGTCGGCGCATGGTTCCTTTTCTTCAAGGCAAAGGCAACCAACTCCCTCGGAGAAGATTATTGTGTAACACATCTTGAGGAGACAAAGAAACTTTACAGCCCCTATGCTGAAAAGCTCGGCACATGTATCAGAAACCATATGATGATGGTCGACATGAAGTTGGGCAAAGGTCCTATCCTCATGAACACCCATCACGCCATGGCAGAGCTTGCCAAAACCATGGATGCCAAGAGGATCAAGCACCTTGAAGCAGAGGCATGGGAAGACTTCCTCGATATGGCTATAGGCCAGGCAGGCCTCTGGGCGTGCAGGAATGTTGAGCCTAACAAGGAACCTTCGGAAATTATGCCTACAGAGCCGTATCTCCTTGGCTCGCATGCAGGCTGCGCGGGATTCTGGTGCAGCGGTCCTGAAGACCTTGGCGCACCTGACCACTACCATTGGGGCTACAACAGGATGTCCACTGTGCCGGGCCTCTTCATGGCAGGCGACATCTGTGGCGCATCAGGACACAAATTCTCTTCCGGCTCACATGCGGAAGGAAGGATTGCAGCAAAATCCGCCATTGCGTTTATACTCGATCATCCTGATTATAAGCCGGCCATTAAGGCAACTTCAGACGAGATTGCCGGAGAACTCTACATGCCGTTCGAGGTCTATGAAAAGTTCAAGACCATCTCGACCGATCCGGCTATCAACCCCAACTATATCAGGCCGAAGATGCTCCAGACGAGGCTCCAGAAGATTGCCGATGAGTACTTTGGTGGAATCTCGACATGGTATATGACCTCCAAGACCATGCTTGATGAGGGCTTGAAACAGCTGACACTTCTGAAAGAGGACTCCCAGAAGATGGCAGCGAGCAACCTTCATGAGCTTATGAGGTGCTGGGAAAACTTCCATAGAATTCTTTCTGTCGAGGCCCATGCGCGTCACATTCTCTTCAGAGAGGAGACAAGGTATCCCGGATACTACTACAGGGGTGACTTCCTCCCGATTAATGACAAGGATTGGAAGTGTTTTGTTAACTCAAAATATGATGCAGAGAACAATACATGGGAACTGAAGAAGGTACCGTATACTCAACTCGTACCTGACTAATTGTCCTGCGGGAGGGGCGGCAACGCCCCTCCTTTTTTTATTGATGAAGTAAAAATGGGGAATTATGGAAAGAATGTCAGACCTGTTTATTTCCAATTCGCAATTCGCAATTTCCAATTCGTAATTCTCAATTAACTAAGATTAACTAAGGAGGAGCAGTATGTCAGAGCAAAGTAACAGGCAGTCAAATCGCATACTGGTGATTGGCGGCGGCTTCAGCGGACTTACAACTGCAATAGATGCCGCGGAAACAGGTGCTGAGGTTATCATAATAGAGAAGAACCCGTACCTGGGCGGCAGAGTTGCGCAACTTAATAAGTATTTCCCCAAGCTTTGCCCTCCCATCTGCGGGCTTGAGCTTAACTTCAAGAGACTCAAAACAAACCCGCTTATCAGTTTCCACACCATGGCAGAGGTCCAAAATATATCAGGGGGCCCGGGTGATTATACCGCTACAGTGAAGGTAACTCCCCGCTATGTAAACGACAACTGCGTTGCATGCAATGCCTGCTCTGAGGCATGCCCTTCTGAAAGGTCTGATGAGTACAATTTGGGCATGAGTACAACTAAAGCCGCATATTTCCCATTTAACCAGGCCTTTCCCCAAAAATATGTGATAGACGGCGCCAACTGCAAGAGCGATTGCGGCAAGGCATGCCGGGCCGCGTGCAAGTATAATGCGATAGATCTGGACATGAAGCAGGAAACCATCACAATCAAGGCTGGTTCCATCGTGGTTGCCACAGGGTGGAACCCTTACGACGCCGAAAAGATCGATACGCTTAGTTTCGGGAAAGTAAAAAATGTCATTACCAATATGATGATGGAAAGGCTTGCCTCGCCAACCGGGCCGACAGGCGGCAAAATAGTAAGGCCTTCAGACGGCAAACCCGTCGAAAACGTTGTGTTCGTGCAATGCGCCGGGAGCAGGGACGAAAACCACCTGCCGTTCTGTTCATATATATGCTGTCTTGCCTCTCTCAAGCAGACCACTTATGTCCGGGAGCAGAACCCCGAATCCAAAGCGCATATTTTCTATATAGACATCAGGACCCCGGGGAAGTACGAAAAATTCTACTTGAAAGTTAAAGAGGACCCCAATGTTTCCTTTACAAAGGGCAAGGTGGCAAAGATTGTTCAGGCTGAAGGGTCCGATGATGTGATAATCGAAGCCGAGGACATGCAGACAGGCAATAAGGTCAAAGTCAGGGCGGATCTGGTGGTCCTTGCAACCGGCATGCAGCCGGCAGGGGCGACAGGAAAAATTGCCGGGATAAATTATACCGAAGACGGCTTTGCACTGTCGAAGCAGGGGGTATTCGCTGCCGGGTGCACCAAGAACCCTATGGATGTTGCCCGGTCTGGACAGGATGCAACAAGCGCTGCCCTGAAGGCAATGAACACAGGACAGGGGAGGTAATCGAACAATGGATAAAAAAATAGGACTATATATATGCACCGGGTGCTCCATCGGAGACTCTATAGATGTGGAAAAGGCGTCCAATATCGCAAAGAATGCCCTGAAGGTGCCGGTAGTTAAATCTCATTTTGCCCTCTGCGGCAAAGAAGGTGTAGACCTTATCAACAATGATATCAAGAACGAGGGTGTCAACACTGTAGTAATTGCCGCTTGCTCGGGCCGTGTCAAGTATGAGGAATTCGATTTTCCGGGTTCCCTGGTCGAACGGGTCTCTCTTAGAGAACTGGCGGTCTGGACACAGGAACCGAAATCTGAAGAGGCGAACCTTGCAGCTGCGGACTATATAAAGATGGGGGTAATCAAGGCACAGAAAGGCGATATCCCCGAACCCTACCTTATGGAAACGGTCAAAACCATTCTTGTTATCGGGGGCGGTATTTCGGGGATGACCAGTGCGCTGCAGACAGCGCGGGCAGGCTACGAAGTGGTGCTGGTCGAAAAAGAAGACCGGCTCGGCGGTTTTATAAACAAACTTTATAAGAAAGTCCCTGCTGCCACTGGCGAGTATAAGGAACCGCTGATTGTCGATACCGATATCGATCTGACCATCAAAGAGGTCGAAAACAATCCGAAAATAAAGGTGTTCAAATCGGCAAAGGTTGAGAAGACCGAAGGAGAGCCGGGCGCATTCGATGTGACGATAACCTCCAACGGGAACTCCGAGGTTCTGAAGATAGGCTCTATTATCCTGGCTGCGGGGTCACGGCCTTATGATGCAAACAAGCTGGGGCACCTTGGTTATGGAAAATCAAAGGATGTAGTTACCAATATTGAATTTGAAGAAATTGCAAAGAAGGGGAAGGGGAACATTACAAGGCCTTCGGACGGAAAAGAGGCCAAGCGGGTCGCTTTTATACAGTGCGCAGGCCAGAGAGACCCCAATCATCTGCCCTATTGCTCAGCTATGTGCTGCACCACATCGCTGAAACAGGCGAAATATGTCCGTCAGGACCCGGATGCCACCGCAATGATTTTCTACAAAGATATCAGGACGCCCGGCAATCTCGAAAATTACTATAAAGCCGCCCAGAACGATCCCGGTGTTATGCTCACAAAGGGTGATGTGACCGGAGTGACCGAGGCCGGCAACGGCAACCTGTATGTCCAGATGGAAAACAGCCTGCTGGGTGATAAAGTGAAGGTCGAGGCCGATCTGGTGGTGCTTGCAACCGGCATTGTCCCGGCAACTGTTGATGATCCGGTATTAAATCTCAAATATCGCCAGGGACCGGGCCTTCCCGATCTTGAGCTGTTTGACGGGTTTGCGGATTCCAACTTTATCTGTTTTCAGTATGAGACCAGAAGGACCGGCATCTACGCGGCAGGCTGCGTGCGTCAGCCTATGAATATTGCGGAGGCCCAGGAGGACGCGACCGGAGCTGCGCTCAAGGCGATACAGTCGGCAGAGCATGTTGCAAAAGGCGTTGCTGTGCATCCGCGGGCCTGGGATATCACCTGGCCTGACCCGTTCATGCAGCGGTGCACGTCGTGCAAGCGCTGTACGGAAGAGTGCCCGTTCGGAGCTATCGACGAGGATGAGAAGGGAACTCCTTTCTTCAAACCTGGCCGCTGCAGAAGGTGCGCGACCTGTATGGGAGCATGCCCTGAACGCATCATCTCGTTCAAGGATTATCACGTGGATATGATTGGGTCGATGATGAAAAACGTGTCGGTGCCCGAAGATGACGACAAGCCGAGGATTATTGTCCTGGCCTGCGAAAATGATGCCTATCCCGCTATCGATACAGCGGCATTAAAGCATATGAAAATTGACCCTGCAGTGCGGATAATACAGCTCAGGTGCCTTGGTTCTACAAACCTGGTGTGGATAGCCGACGCCCTCTCAAGAGGAGTGGACGGCATGCTTCTGCTCGGCTGCAAGTTTGGAGAAAATTACCAGTGCCACTTTGCCAAGGGCAGCGAACTGGCCGAATACCGGCTGGGCAAGGTGCAGGAAACGCTCGGCAGGCTCCAACTTGAGGCGGAGAGGGTAGGGATGGTCCAGGTCGCTATTGACGAGTACGACAGGGTGCCTGCTATAATTGACCAATTTGTCGCAAGAGTTAAAGAAATAGGCCCAAATCCTTTCAAGGGTTTTTAGGAGGAAGCGATATGGCAGAAGATACAATGGGACAAATAATAAAGCCGGATCTGAATTTTGTCAAAGGTATTATTGCCTCCGGCGGCGAATCGTTGAAGAAGTGCTACCAGTGCTCCACCTGTACGGTAGTCTGTGATGTGACACCCGATGAAAAGCCTTTCCCGAGAAAGGAGATGCTATATGCGCAGTGGGGGATGAAAGACAAGCTGATAAGCAACCCCGATGTCTGGCTCTGCCACCAGTGCAGCGATTGCACCGCATACTGCCCGAGGGGCGCGAAGCCCGGAGAAGTGCTGGGCGCCATAAGGAAGATGACGATCGCAGAATATTCACCTACACCATTTGCGAAAATGGCGGGTGATCCCAAATTCCTCCTGGTCCTTTTTGCACTGCCGGTCCTTATTTTCCTTGGGATTATCGGTTCGCTTGGCCATCTTGAAAACCTCCTGAGAGGCCATGAGGGGCAGATTGTGTACTCGCAGTTCATTCCGGTGCCCTACATCGATGCTGTGTTTATACTGGCAAGCATATTTGCCGTAGTGTCATTTTTTATAGGCATCAGAAAATACTGGACGGCTATGAGCGCCGGTGCGCAGTTGAAGGGCAATATAATGGACGGCCTGAAGGCAACTGTCGTAGATATACTGTCTCACGACAGATTCCAGAAATGCAATGTGACAAAAGACCGTTCGACAGCGCACATGCTGGTTTTTTATGCTTTTATAGGTCTCGCCATAACTACAGCATGGGGTGTCGTTTATCTTTATGGGCATGAAATCTTCGGCATCCAGGGGACGTCCCTTTTTAACTTTGATAAAACGCCTTATGCGCCGCTCTACGATCCGATGAAGATTGTGGGCAACGCAAGCGCGGTCGCCCTGCTGCTCGGAATGCTGCTTGTTACTGCCAACCGTTTGAAGAATGCTGAAAAAGCAGGCTCCGGAAGTTATTTTGACTGGCTCTTTATTGTGGTCATCTTTACAATCGTGGTCACGGGTATTTTATCGGAAGTCTTGAGGCTTGCGGATGTTGATCCGCTCGGTTATATTGTATACTTCATCCACCTGGTTTTCATCTTTTTTCTTTTCGCGTATGCGCCGTTTTCGAAAATGGCACACATGGTATACCGGGCCACGGCCATGGTCTTCGCGCGGCAGGCCGGAAGGGAATAACTTTTGAATAGGGAGGTGAATGGGAGCAACGACAGGGTATCCATTAGGACTGATTCATAGAGCATGTCAGCAGAAAGGCTTAATTTTTGGCAACGGTTTAATTCTGAAGATATTTTAAAAGGAGGAGAGGGTTAATGAGCGGAACAATACTTTTTGCCATTTGTTGCGGCATCATAGGCGTGATATACGCTGTTATGACCGCAATGTGGGTATCGAAGCAGGACGCTGGGAGCGCCAAGATGCAGGATATCTCGAATGCGGTGAAAGAAGGAGCATATGCATTCCTTGCGCGCGAATATAGAACTGTAGCGATGGTTGCAGTGGTCCTCGTTATACTCATCGCAGCTTTTGGGTTTGGTATGTGGACGGCTATTGGTTTTGTCATCGGCACAGTCGGTTCAGCACTTGCAGGCTTTGTCGGCATGTGGGTCACTGTCAGGGCAAACGTACGCACCACACAGGCCGCGCACAAGGGTCTTCAGTCTGCTCTCGGCCTTGCATTTAAGGGCGGCTCAGTGACAGGCGTTATGGTCGTCGGTCTCGGAATTATTGGACTTTCGGGCTTTTATTTTACCGCAAAGCAGGCTGATCCTGAGATGGCATTTCGCGCCCTCATAGGTCTCGGGTTCGGATGCTCACTAATGAGCGTGTTTGCCCGTATCGCTGGTGGTATTTACACAAAGGCTGCTGACGTAGGCGCAGACCTCGTGGGAAAGGTTGAGGCGGGAATACCCGAGGATGATCCCAGGAACCCTGCTGTTATCGCAGACAACGTCGGCGACAACGTCGGGGACTGTGCAGGAATGGCGGCTGACCTTTATGAAACATACACGGTCACTCTTGTTGCGGCAATGCTCCTTGCCAAGACAGTTTTTGGCGCTGATAGCGCATGGGTCGAATTCCCATTGCTCCTCGGCGGTATATCGATCATCGCTTCTATTATCGGAACATTTGCTGTAAGGCTCGGAAAGAGCCAGTATATTATGGGCGCCCTTTATAAGGGGCTTGCTGTTGCAGGCGTTCTTGCGGCAGTAACATTTTATATTGTGACGGGCGAGTTCCTGAAAGGCGAATCAGCCCAGGCTTCACTGCTGGCCCATCCCTCATTTTCACAGATGAATGTTTTCCTTATGGCGGTTATCGGCCTTGCATTGACAGGCCTGATTGTGGCCATAACCGAGTATTTTACTTCCTCGGAATATCCCCCTGTAAAACATATTGCCAAAGCCAGTCTGACCGGCCACGGCACTAACGTTATCGCAGGATTAGCAGTCAGCATGAAGTCCACAGGCGCTCCTGTTGTTGTTATCGTAGCCTCGATCCTTGGAGCATATTCACTGGGCGGCGGTTTTAATGGGGACGCAGCGGGCGGTCTTTTTGCTATAGCCCTGTCAGCGGTTTCGATGCTTTCGATGACAGGGATTGTTGTTGCGATCGACTCGTACGGACCGATAACAGACAATGCAGGCGGTATAGCCGAAATGGCCGGACTGCCTGAGGAGATCCGTAACATCACAGACCCGTTGGATGCTGTCGGAAATACAACAAAGGCTGTTACTAAGGGTTATGCTATCGGCTCGGCAGCTCTTGCCGCTCTGGTCCTTTTTGCTGAGTATTCAAGGTCCTTCAGCACGCAGCTTTATTTTGACCTTTCAAACCCCATGGTCCTGGCCGGTCTTTTTATCGGCGGACTTCTTCCTTATTACTACGGCTCGCTCCTTATGGAGGCAGTCGGAAAGGCGGCAGGCAGTATTGTTGAAGAGGTGAGAAGGCAGTTCAGGGAGATCCCCGGCATCATGGAATACAAGGCAAAGCCGGAATACGGAAAGTGCGTTGACATCGTCACAAAAGGCGCCATAAAACAGATGATGGTCCCTGCGCTTATTCCTGTTGTTGTTCCGATTGTTGTAGGTCTTCTCCTTGGAAAGGAAGCTCTTGGTGGAGTTCTTATCGGAAGCATCCTGACCGGACTCTTCCAGGCCATTGCCATGACAAGCGGCGGCGGAGCCTGGGACAACGCCAAAAAGTCCTTTGAAAATGGCGTTACCGACGACAAGGGCGTAGTTCATAAGAAGGGAAGCGATGGACACAAGGCCTCTGTCACTGGTGATACTGTCGGCGATCCATACAAGGATACAGCCGGTCCGGCGATCAACCCGATGATCAAGGTTATCAACATCGTGGCGCTTCTGATCGTGCCTTTGCTCAAGTAGTCATATATTTTTGTTTCAGAGGCCGGCAGTTTTTTTCCAAGCCGGTAGGTTAAGGTGTTGAAAACACCTCGTGTTAATAAGAAATGGGTTTCTAACTACAAAGAGTTAGAAACCCATTTCTCTACAGAAGATATCTTCCGTCGAATTGATATTGTCACTAAGATTTTACCAGCTAAGCCGCCGCAGACTTCTATCAAAATCACAAACATGCAACATCGGGGCGTATACGTTTATACCGGCAAGATGGGTCAGTTCGTAACCAGCGGTAACACTGTGCGAACCAATAAGCTTTGTAATAATCTCTCACAGCTTTCGCGCTCCTGTTGTGTGAAGCGTTCCGAATCCTGAATAAGAATCTCTACCGGAACTAAACGATACGGGTGTGCTAACGACCAGTTTATGATACCAAGGATTTGAGGAAATAGGGTGACACTCCAAGTTTAGGAAAACGAAAGGAGTGTCATTGATGGAACAAGTTAAGAGTTTACAAAGAGGCAGTGCAAAGAAGAAGGTCCCGGCGAGAAGCAGGCGTTACGGAGCCGACTTTAGGCTTCAAGTAGTCAAGAAGTTCCTTGAGGAGAGCGTTCCTATTGAGGTGATCCGGCAGGAATGCGGGATAAGCATTAATTCGGTAAGACGCTGGGTGCGCGCATATAGAAGTGAAGGTGAGGCCGGCCTTGCAATAAGACGCAATGGGAATGGGCGCGGACTTCCCTCTCCTGTGAAGCAGAAGATTGTCGAACTCAAAGAAGCCAACCCACTGTTCGGTATTAAGCGCATTTCGCAACTTTTAAAGAGAGCGTTTTTTCTTACCGCCAGCCCTGAGACGGTTCGTAAGACTCTGCATTCCGAATCCCTAATGACTGCCCCACCAAAGAAGCGGCAGCGCAATATCACCCGTCCCCGGTTTTTCGAGCGCTCAACACCGAACCAGCTTTGGCAGACGGACATATTTACGTTTCGCCTTGGGGGCCGATATGCGTTTCTGATAGGTTTTATCGACGATTATTCCCGTTATATAACTGGGCTGGAGCTTTTTAGAAGTCAGACGGCCCAGAACGTCATCGAAGTGTATCGCCGGGCGGCCTCAGAGTACAACCCTCCTAAAGAGATGCTCACGGACAATGGGAGGCAGTACACGAGCTGGCGCGGCAACAGCCGCTTTGAGCTGGAGTTGAAGAAAGACAAAATCCATCACATCAAATCTCGGCCTCACCATCCGATGACATTAGGCAAGATCGAGCGGTTCTGGAAGACGATCTTCCTGGAGTTCCTAAGCCGGGCTCAGTTCGGGAGCTTTGAGGATGCAGTAGAGCGGATACGGCAGTGGGTGAAATATTATAACCACAAACGGCCGCATCAGGGGATCGGCGGGCTGTGTCCAGCAGACCGGTACTTTGAGATACAAAGCGAGCTTAGAAAGACCATCGAGCAGGGCATCCAGGACAACCTCCTTGAGATGGCGCTTAGGGGCAAGCCGCGTCTGCCGTTTTACATGGTGGGCCGCATGGAGGGGCAGTCGGTGGTGCTGCTGGCGGAAAAGGGCAAGCTAAGGTTGTCGGTTGAGGCCGAAAACGACGATATTACGCAGGAAGTAGTTTACAATCTAAACGAGAGAGGACATGACAATGGAGAAGACGGAGAAGATAAAGAGCGAGAAGAAACGGCCGACAATGAATTACGGGGCGATGGAGAAGTGCCGGGCGGTACTGTCGGTGTGGACGGAGCGGCGCAGGCCTGCGGATATATGCCGGGAGCTGACGATACCTTCGATGGTGTTTGCGCAGTGGCAGAAGCGGGCGATAGAGGGGATGCTCCAGGCGCTGGAGCCGAGGGTGAGCCTGGACAAGGGGCCTGCTCTGAGCCCGCGCTTGCAGGCGTTGCTGGAGAAGAAGCGCCTTACACTGTTGACTACTGCAGCGCAGGGCAGACTGGAAAAGACTCTTTCGAAGGCGCAGGAAGCAAGGAAAACAGAGATGCCTTCGTCAAAGGACGAGAAGTCTTCTGCCAAGGCATAGCAAGGACTGATAACCCATAGCACAAACGGAGCGTGCATATGAGCGAATCAAAAGACAAGGAGCGTGCCCGTCATAGAGCGGCGGTGGTGTTTGCAGTGCGGAGTGGTCAGATAACGGCTGAGGAGGGTGCACACCGCTTGGGCGTTTCCCGAAAGACTTATTACGAGTGGGAAAGCCGGGCACTACAGGCGATGACGGAGGCCATGGAAGACAGAGCATCAGGAAGGCCGAACACACCACAGGATGAAGAAAAGCTGCTATTACAGGAACAGGTTATAGAACTTCAGAAAAAGCTCTTTGTCGCTGAGAAGACGGTAGAAGTGCGGGACATGCTGCACGCTTATGAGTTGCAGAACGCCGGCGTCAAAAAAAGCATCGGCGCTTCTGGTCAAAAAAAACGGAAGCAAAGGAAGAAACGATAACTCGTATGCTTACCATTATTGACAAGATCAGGGAGAGGACCGGCATGCCTTACCGGGCGATCTGCAGTGCCGTCAGGCTGCCCTACCCGAGTTTCATCCGGTGGCGCATGCGGCATAAAAAAGACACGCCTCTCGTTCGGCAGCCTGGTCCTCCCAAGGTCAAGCCACCGGATATGGGCAAGCTGAAGCAGGATATTGCTCAGTTGTCTCATGGTTATAATCGCTCACAGGGCACGGGGGCATTATATGCTCGTTACGCATCAGGCGTCTCAAGAAGGGAGTTGCAAAGAATGGTAGCGATGGCGCGGCATGATCTCAATACGTTGCACCGCCAGAATCTGAAGCGTATCCACTGGAACGTGCCGAACGTTGCGTGGTCCATGGATCCATGCGAATACGGGCAGCGTGACGAAACCGGAGCAAAGATATACCTGAACCAGATGCAGGACCTGGCTTCCCGCTATAAGTTCAATCCCATGACAGGAGACTTCCCCTGCGGCGAAGAAATATCCGGCTATCTTACTGCAACCTTCAACCGTTTCGGCACGCCACTGATACTTAAACGGGACAATGGCGGCAACCTGAATCATTCAGCAGTTAATGATGTGCTTACCGATTACTTTGTACTGCCGGTCAATAGCCCGGTTCATTATCCGCCTTACAATGGCGCGATCGAAGAGGCTCAAACCGAACTGAAAACCGGGCTGGCTTCGAAGCTCTCATATAAAACCTCTTGTCCGCGTGAACACCTGGAGGCGTATGCTTCGACAGTTGAGCATGATCTTAATCACCGGCCTCGTCCATGCTTGAGCGGTAAGAATGCCTGCCAGGTGTACTTCACCGGCAAAAGAACGTTTTCCAAATGGGAAAGGAGGGATGCCTATGCCTGGATAACGAACTTGCAAAATGATATATTATGCAGTGAGGGGGTTCAGCCGCAAGCGGCCTGGCGAATAGCCGTCGAGTCCTGGCTGAACATGAAAGGCTTTATAACCATTACAATGAACGGAAAAGTGTTACCCAGTTTTTTCTGATTTCGTTATCATAAACTGATTGCGTGCACAATTGTCTTGCCGTTGTTTTGGTTTCCAAATATAAGCAGGCTGGGCATCCGGTCTCTTTTGGGATACTTTAGGAGATCTTCAAGCTTCTGTAGAATAGCTTCAGCACGGGCATACCCGAACCAGCGAACCTTTTTAATGCTCAGAATGCGCTCATCCCGGGTTAAAGCCAGTTTGGCCTTGGCCTTCTCGCTAAGATGCTTGTAATCTTCCATCAATGCTTCCCCATTGTTAGTCCGATTCTTCGATATCGTCAAACGGAGTTATGTCTTCCTCGGGCATTTCAGGCAGCTCAGGCATAGATTCCCTCTGAACCTCTGTTTTACCCCTGGTACCCGCAAGATCTTCCGCCGCCTTCTTATGTTCTTTACGTCTCTGGCGTGCCCTCCTCATGCCCTTGGTTTTTTTGACCGCCTCATCTTCAATCTTCCTCTTGCGCTCGTGGGCTTCAAATATAAGGTCCTCATCGATGTTCTTTATACCTTCATCACGCAGCAGTTTGTAGGCAGCTCGCCACTCCCATATACTGAGCGCGGGCCGTGATGTATTCCTGTAGGGAATAGGGAAATACTCTTTTAACTCCGGATCGTAAAAATAAACTACGCTGATATCCCGGGGATCGCGTCTAAAAATGAATTTACGCTTCCTTTTGCCATTAGGTTCCTTTGCGTTTATCCACCGTTCCAAAGCGCTACTATAATAATGAACCTTATCCCATACAATACCGTACGGTTGGATGGTCCTATTTTCAAATGGTAGAAAATCAATAAAAAGTTTTTCTTCATCAATTATGCGGCTCGGCAAACCTCTTCCGGGTTTGGTTTTTGTTCCGAATATCCCTTCTTCAAATTTTTTTATGGGGCTGGTATCGTTCAGTCCTTTGTGCGGCCGCTGATGATAGTCTTCAACGATATGAACAGTAAGCCACTCCTCGAGTTCGGATAATGTAAACGCGGCTTCCTTGTCAGGATCGTATTTGCCCCTTTGTTTAATATTTGAAAATGTGGTTCCTGGCAGGATGTGAATTTCCTCAGCGAAGGTACCAATAAGCCTTTCTATATGCCCTCCGTATTGAGGCTCTTCTATAGGCCTCCAGTCTATGTCTATGTCGTTCTCTTTACACGCCTTCTCGAAAGGTTTGCCATGAAATTCCGCTGCGTTGTCAACATGGAATTTTGCTGCCTTACCCCATACAGGCCACGGTGTCGTTATGTTAAACTTGGCCAGCCATTTGTCCTTAGGCACTATAGCGCGCACAATACACAGCCCGACAGATATAGTGCCTGGCGGATCAAGAGAAATGTAAAAACCGGCAATCATGCGGCTGAAAACGTCTATCGCAAGCGTTATCCACGGCCGGTTAATAGGTTCACGGTCCGTGTCATCCACTATAACCACGTCCATAGGACTATGGTCCAATTGCACCACTGCCAGACTCCAATCGGCTCCGGGGAATGAGCCTCTGATAGCTTTATTTTTCTTTCTGTTGTCCTTAGCATCTTCGCTCTGGTCCAATTTCAACTCGACCCAGTAAACGTTTATCCATTTCCGTATGGTATTTGGGTGAGGCGGTCGGATTTTGGCTTTCTTGCAGTCGTCTATAACATCCTTGCACATCTTCCATAAAGATTTTCTCTTCCTGTTCTCACAATATTTCTTCACAATGCTTTTAATCATCTCGTTCGCTTTTTTAGAAATGCGAGATTTGCCGCGGCCGCCTTCTTTCTTCTTCGGTACCAGCGCCGATATAACGCCATGTGTTTCATATGATCTTAACCATCTGTACACAGTCGAATAATACACCCCTGCAGCTTTGGCTATAGCTTTAACCATCTGAGTCGTCCTGCCAGGTTTGTTCACCAAAGGCCGTATAATGGAAAAGCGTCTATTTGCCTCTTTCCAGTCGTCGTCTTCCAGGACTTCCAAATCCTGACTATGGTTCTCTTTTATTTCACTGGTGTCTTTTACAGGGGGTTGAGTCAGTTCTTTTATAAGCAGACGTCTAGCCTCTCCGGTATCGGCGTTTTTAGTCAGAACAGACTCAAAATCAATCAAGTTAGTGATAACATAGGATTGATTATCAAATCCTACAATTGATCCAGGCCTGATATCGATCTCTTTACCCATGCGGTTATCGCTCCTTTTTAAGAGTCAATGTGCCATATCTTGCTGCTCATTGTCAGCGGCACGTTCAAGTCGACCCCGATCCTGTTTAAAGAGACAAGGTGCCAAAGAAAGGGGATCAGTTGAGCCCTGTCCCATTTATCCCTGAATATCGCCATTAGAAGAGATTCAGGGTCGGTTTCCCGAAGTTCAGAGAGTGTCTTAAGAATCAAAGATTCGAAATTATCATCAGCATCGATATTTCTGTACTGGGTGAGGAATTTCACGTTATCCAGATAGGGGGTACGAATGTGTTTTTCTGTTAGTATCTTGAATTCCCACCCTCGTTCCTGAGCATAGCGCCTTGCCGCCTTGAACTTCCGTGCATACTCTGCCTTGTTCTTTCGGAGATCTTCCTCGTATTTGATCTCGCAAAGCCACGGTCGCTTTTTCTTCAAAGTCACAATATCGGTACGAAATTCTACTAACGCGTCGGGAGGATAGTTTCTCGTGACCCCCTCTTTATCGACGAAAGGTACCATTACCGGCTGTCCCTCATACTTCAAAACGTTCAAATCATACCTCATAAGAATGAAGAAATCCCGCTCCAAAGATGACTCAGCCTTGGTCGCCGTGTCCCTCTTCGAATCCACTACCAAGCTTATAACTCTTTGTGAACTCTTGGGAATTTTCCTTACACCCATATTATAACCCTCCCGAAAACTATTTGCAACTACTTCTATTGTTTTTAGAATCAGTAGCAACAACTTCTGTTGTTGGTTGCATGTCCTTATGTATAATAATACCGGGATATAAGGGAATTTTAGATTTTTATTTGCAGCAACTTCAGGAATTCACAAAGCACACCATTATGAAAGCCCTTACAGTGCCGAAGTCCGGAGGTGAGATGCCCAGATACCAGACCATGAACGGCAAACTTACAATAGCGGCAATTTGAGAGGGCGCCGCATAAAGGGTAAGCCGGGAGAATAACTTTTCGGGGAGCGATTTAATAAAAAGACGGGTCACCTGGAAAAGGAAGAAGAAAAGCAATCCGAAATGCAAACCGGCCTTGTGCAGAAGGTGAGCAAGCCCTGTAACATTGAAGGCGTTGCTTGTCTCTTTTGAAATCAGGCCGCGTTCGCCAGTGATAAGCGCCATGATAAACGGGGCCGACTCCGGGGAGAGTGACTTTTTAAAAGCGGTATTCAGCCGGGCCCGCGATTCCTGAAAAAATTTTATCGGGCCTCCCCATATTGCGCCGGGCGGACTGTTGACCGGTTCAATACTCAGCGCATAGCCCGAGAGTCCTGTCCTGTCGCCCGGATTCATAAAATACGAGTCAGCAGAAACATGGACCGTCATGCGATACAGCATGCCGGCGGTCATGGCACTGTCGCTCATGACCCGCATTTCCCGCAGACTCAGGTGGTTGCCCCGATCATCGGCGGCTTCGGAAATATCGATTATGTGCGAGGGAGCTGCCCGGGCGGGAATACAGAGGAACTGGCTCCGAACGCACAGTGCCTTTAACAATTATCGTCTGACCGGCAACGGCCGAAACAGCATCCAGGGGAACAGTGCGCAGATATGCAGAGCAAAAGCCCAGGAGCGCAATGCCCGTTATTGCGGCGACAGACAGCAACCTGCTCAGGGTTGAGCGTTGATTCCCATAATAGTTTTGCCTGATTGCGAGTGCCAGGAACAGGATAGATAAAAAAAGACTCGTTACCGGGAAAAACCTGTGCACATAAAAAAAAGCAGAACCATAAATGAACGCTATTACATACTGCATGGCCGGCGGGTGCTCAGACGCCCATCTTTTCCTGTATTACCCCTGCCACCTGTTCAGCCATGTTCCTGGCCATGTCCGGGTCCTCTGCTTCTACCATGACCCGTATTTTGAGTTCGGTGCCGGAGGGTCTGACAAGCATTCTGCCTTTACAGCCGAGTTTGGCCGATGCATCATCTATGGCTTTCGTTATCTCCGGGACCTTTTTAATGTCCTTCCTCTCCGTAACCGGAATGTTCAGAAGCACCTGCGGATAGAGTTCAATTCCGGCAGCCAGTTCGGAAAGGAGCTTCTTCTTTTTTCTCATCAAATACAGTATCTGCAGAGCGGTAATGGGTCCATCTCCAGTCGTATTGTAATCAAAGGAAACGATATGCCCGGATTGCTCCCCGCCCAGATTGTAGCCGCCTTTGATCATTTCTTCAACAACATAGCGGTCGCCGACCTTTGTCCTCAGAAACCCTATGTCCTGTCCGGCCAAAAACCGCTCGAGGCCGAGATTGCTCATGACCGTAGCAACCACTCCGTTACCCTGCAGCTTCCCTTCCTTTTTAAGCTCAGAGGCCCAGATCCCAAGTATAATGTCGCCATCGACCACGCAACCGCGCTCATCTACCAGGAGTGTCCTGTCGGCATCGCCATCATGGGCAATCCCCACATGGGCGCCTTCTTCCCTCACCGCCCTGGCAACGCAATCCAAATGCATGGAGCCGCATTTGTCATTAATGTTGACCCCATTAGGCCTGTCATTTATTGCCACGACCTGCGCTCCAAGTTCGGACAGCAGCAACGGCGTGACCTTATATGCGGCGCCGTTGGCCGCGTCGACCACCACTTTGAGGCCTACCAGATCAGCCCCCCTCGGGATAGTAGATTTTATATACTCTATGTAACGCCCGGTAGCGTCATCCAGGCGGTATGCCTTACCGATCTTTTCTCCTGACGCACGCCGCGCAGGAAAACTGTCATCTTCGATCAGCTGCTCCATCCTCTCTTCGAGCTCATCGGAAAGTTTAAAGCCCACGGAAGAAAAAATCTTTATACCATTATCCTCAAATGGATTGTGTGAGGCCGAAATTACAATGCCTGCGTCAAGCCGCAGCGCCCGCGTGAGATACGCGACTCCGGGGGTAGGGATAGGTCCGACAAGGGTAACATCCATACCTTTCGAACAGAGGCCTGAGGTTAGCGCGCTTTCGATCATGTAGCCGGAAAGCCGCGTATCCTTGCCTATCAATACCATACGCCGCCCGTGGTCGGTCTTCAGGACCGAGGCGATAGCCATCCCAACACGAAGAACATTTTCAGGGGTCATCGGGAATTTGTTCACCCTTGCCCTAATCCCATCTGTACCGAACAATTTCATTGTGTTACCTCATTTGGGCTCGCTAATAAATAACTTGAACATTGATGCATCTCAGATTTAGGCCATCTTTGCCCGATCCTCAGTCGGATCAGCCAAATCTGACCCAAATCTGAGCGCCTGAATGCACACGTTATTTATTAGTGAGCCCTTATAGCGATGCTCACGGTCACTTCAGGTGTCCGTGTCCTAATATTCTTGCCATTTATATTAAGCCTGACAGTCTCCCTGATATCGGAATCAAACCCCGTAACATCTATCGGCTCCGTCATCAGCACAGCTATTCTTGCAAGCTCTGACCTGGCCCCCTCAACAGTGACTGCAGAAGGCTTTACGTCAACAGAAGCTATTTTGAAGCCCTTTTCCGGGGCGCCGATAACAGCTGCCTTCACCGGAAGCGTTTTCACCATTGATTCATCTAGCACTACTCTGACAGCCGTCGGCTCTAATCTCAGGATATCCACGGTCCCCGGGACTAAGACATCATTCTTGTTCAAATAAAATGTCATCTCTCCTTTTTTTGCATTGGAGAGGTCGAGAACAACGTTGATATCCATCGGTTTGAGGCTCTTCAGCAGCCTCTCCTGGCCGCGCAAATTCAAGGCCACAGTCTTTGCGCTTTCCCGCAAAAGTTCCAGTCCTTTAGGCACATTCCTGAACCCTATGGGCACATCAACAGCAATTTCCGACTGCCCCCTGTAGGTGACAAAGATCCACAATGATATCGCCAGTACCACTGAAAGCACTTTCATGCCGGGATTACCAAAAAGCATTTTCTTCATTTCTGCCCTGCCGTGGTTTCATGTTTTCCCATATCGGTCCTTTGAAAAGTTTTTGCCGCCGAGCTTTTTCCCTTTTTCGATTCGGCAAACAGATCGGTAAGTATTTCACGCAACAAGCCCATATCGACATGAGTTTCAAAGCTTCCGTGCATCGCCACTGAAACCGTTCCTGTCTCCTCAGAAACAATAATGGCAACGGCATCCGTATCTTCGGTAATACCGATAGCTGCGCGGTGGCGGGTGCCAAGCGATTTGCTTATGCCGGAGCCGAGCGTTATCGGCAGGAAACATCCTGCGGCAACAACCCTGTTCCCCCTGATAACGATTGCGCCATCGTGAATCGGCGAGGTCGGATGGAATATGCTCAGAAGCAGTTCTTTTGAAACCTTGGCATCAAGGATCGTGGCAATTTCGACATAGTCCTTGAGGCTGACCTCTCTTTCAATAACAATCAAAGCTCCAATATTCCTGTGCGCCAGGGCTATGGTCGCTCTGACTATCTCTTCAAGTGACTTCAACTCCTCTGCCACGGTCAAGTTCTGGAAAAATGAGGACTCTCCCATCTGGGCCAGTGTCCTCCTGATTTCAGGCTGGAAAAGCACTATCAGCACGATAACCACCTGAGACCAGAAACTCTGGATGATCCAGTCCATTGTATACAGCTGAAAATATTTTGAGAAAAAAGACGCAACAACCAGCACACCAAGACCGATCAGCATCTGCGCCGCCTTGGTGCCCTTGATAATGAGAAGGACCCTGTACAGGACTATCGCAACAAGAACAATATCAAGAACATCCTGCCACCTGATCTGTCTAAATAATTCTAACAATGGTTCTCTCCAGTGGATTTAGGGCTCGCTTAACTGACAAATACAATCCTTAGGGTCTGCCAATAAATAACTTGCACATTGATCCGTATCAGCTTCATGTCATCTTTGACCGATCCTCAGTCACAAAATCCTCAATGTAGCTCTGCTACACCTGCGGTTTTGCTCAATCGGATCAGCCAAACCTGACCCAAATCTGAGCGTCTGAATGCACAAGTTATTTATTGGCAGACCCCTAATTATAGCATATCGCACCTGCTTTAAACCCTTTGTTATCATGTCGGTGCGCCACGTTACTCGCCCGGGAAGTGAATGGAGACTTACCGTTCTTTTTTTTCTATTCACTATTCACCATTCACGTTTCACGCTTTCATTGTGGTTTATTTTGAGGTAGAATGTTACAGGAGGGGGGAAGAAGTGACGGCAAATTTTTACGAAAGAATACATGTTGATGACCGGAATGTCTGCAAGTTATTCCTGAAGGAGATCAGTGAAATTTATACTGATATGGAACTGGCCGCAGAAGAACTGGAGTTGCTGGCAATGCCGCGGCGCTCATTTACAGTGCATTTCCCGGTAAGAATGGACTCGGGGAAAACGAGGATGTTTATAGGGCACCGTGTGCAGTACAACGACGCAAGAGGCCCGGCCAAGGGAGGGATCAGGTTTCATCCCGATCTGACTATCGATCATGTAAAGGACCTCGCTTTTCTGATGGTGCTAAAATGCGCGGTGGTAAATATTCCTTTCGGGGGGTCCAAGGGCGGCGTTGTCGTAAATCCAAGAGATCTCAGCAGGAATGAGCTTGAGCATCTGACAAGAGGATACATAAGGGCGATACAGAACTTCATCGGCCCCTTCAAGGACATCCCGGCGCCCGATGTCTTTACCGATGAAAAGATAATGGTATGGATCATGGATGAGTTCGAAAGAATACACGTAGAACATGTGCCGGCCGTGGTCACCGGCAAGCCGGTCGAACTGGGAGGCACGAAGGCCAGGCATTACTCGACTGCCCTGGGTGGAATCTATGTTCTTGAAGAAGCCCTGAGAAAAGCCGGGATCGAAAAAAACGGGACCAGGGTCGCCATCCAGGGGTTCGGAAACGTTGGCGAAAATGCCGCCCGGCTCTTTTTTGAGGGGGGCTATAAAGTAGTGGCGGTCAGCGCCATCGAAGGGGGCATCATGGATCCCGCCGGCCTGGACATCCACAAGGTCATACGACACCATAAGTCAACGGGAAGTCTGCTCAATTATAAAAGCGGAAAAAACATCACCAATGAGGAATTACTGACATGCGACTGCGATATCCTTGTCCCCGCAGCCCTCTCCGATCAGCTCCACAGAGACAATGCAGATGAGGTGAAGGCCAGGATCGTTCTGGAACTTGCTAATGCGCCGACGACAACAGAAGCCGATGAGATCTTCTTTAACAAGAATATTACGGTCCTGCCTGATGTGCTTGCAAATGCCGGCGGCGTGGTAGTCAGTTATTTTGAATGGAGCCAGAACCTCAACGGCAGTTACTGGACAGAAGAGAAAGTCGTCCAGAAGCTGAAAAATATCATGGTAAGCTCTTTCAACGACGTATCTTCTGCCTGCAGCGAAGCACGTTGCAGGATGCGAAAAGCCGCCTATCATTTGGCTATAGAGCGTGTGCTCTATGCGGAGAGACTCAGGGGTAATCTGTAGTTCGCTTTCGCCTGATCTAAATGCAATCCTAAGCGTCTGTTTATTATAGTCATTTCTCTATCTTGTAACCTCCTGATCGTTTTTACCGACTAAACTATATGAAAGATCAGGCTGTCGGTTGACGGCAAAGGGCTCGTGAATAAATAACTTGAGCATTCAGGCGCTCGGATTTGGGTCAGATTTGGCTGATCCGACTGAGCAAAACCGCAGGCGTAGCACAGCTACGTTGAGGATTTTGCGACTGAGGATCGGACAAAGATGGTCGAAAGCTGAGATGCATCAATGTGCAAGTTATCTATTCGCGAGACCTCAAATAAGGAGGATGAAAGGTATGAGAAAGACAATACTGGTTTTACTTACAGTTCTTTTTGTAATGGGGCTTGCAATTAGTTCCGGGGCAGCGGATAAGGGAATGGGCAGCGCTCCTCACGATGGCACGTACAAACATGAAGAGGGCTGCGGTTGCGGCGGCCCGCATCCGTTTATCGGCATGTTCAAGAAGCTCGGGCTCGATGAAAAGCAAAAGGAAGCTATTAAGGAGATTCATTTCAGGACCGCGAAGGAGATGATAAAAAAGAAGGCCGATATCAAGGTGGCAAAGATTGAACTGATGGAAATTCTCTCGAAGGACCCTGTAGACATGACAGCAGTTGAAACAGCAGTAAAAAAGTCAGAAGGCTTGAAGGCAGAAATGAAGATCATGCATATCAAGGCAATGGAGGAAATAAAGTCCAACCTGAATGCGGAACAGAAAGCGAAATTCAGTTCGATGACGAGACATTGGATGATGGAACGTGAAATGAAGAGACACGGCATGAGACATGGCATGGGATGCGGCGAATGCCGGTGCAATAAGCATGGGATGGGCCATATGCACGATAAGGGACAGATGAAGGGAGAAAAGAAGGCGGAACATTAACAACCTCAGTAATCCTGCGATTGTTAATGCAATCGAAACGGACCGGGAAAGGCGTTCGCCTTTCCCGGTTTTAAAAAGTTATTTTTTCCTGTCTCTCACCTTTTTTATTATATACCCCAGTTCTTCACTTTTAATCAGATACGCTGTTGCAGCATATACTGCAGCGCAAAAAAACATAGTCGCACTTAGGAATGCTGCCTTGCTCAGGCCATGCCCCCCCAAAGTCCATAGTGTGTAACGGCCTGCCAAAAACCATCCGGCAAATCCCATCACAGCGGATGCTGAAAATGTTTTTATAAAAGAGAGGGCGATCCTCCTTGTCCCCAGGCCGCCGAGCTTCCTTCTAAGAAAATAGAAAAGCAGCAGGAAGTTTACACTTGAGGCCATAGCATTCGCAAAGGCAAGGCCATTGTGCCGCATTGGTCCCATAAGTGCGAGGCTTAATATGATATTCGTCAACATTGCCACTGCAGCTATTTTCACGGGCGTCCGGGTATCCTGCATTGAATAAAACGTTGCAGCAATGACCCTGACGCCGACAACAGCCCAAATGCCGAGGGAATAAAACATCAAAGCCCCTGAGGTGCCGACCATCGCGGCGTACCCAAACTTCCCTCTTTGAAAAAGAGTTGCCACAATAGGGACCCTCAATGCAATGAGCCCTGCCATTGCAGGCACAGTAATAAAAAACAGCAGGCGGAGCGCAAAAGAGAAGTCCTCCTTTAGCTTATCCATTTCCCCCCTCACCGAATGCTGCGAAAGCGCAGGGAGCACCGCCATGCCCATGGCAACGCCGAAAATACCTATCGGGAACTGAATAAGGCGCATGGAATAATAAAGGTAGGTAATGCTGCCCACAGGCAAATAGGAGGCGAGAATGGTGCTGATGAAAATATTGATCTGAGACACCGCGAGTCCGATGGTGGAAGGAATGATAAGCAGGCCTATTTTTTTGAGCCCCGGATGCCGGAAAGCGGAACGCAGAGACGTTACTTTCGCCCCGGCCTGTGCCCCAGGGGCTTCGTGCCGCCCTATCAGAGTATATCCCTGCTTTAAAAAAGCCGGGACCTGAAATATAAATTGGATCAGCCCGCCCGCAGCCACGCCGATTGCGACAGCGACAATCGGATTGGTCAAACGCGAGGCCAGTGAGAGGACAGCTATGATAATGACCACATTATATATCGCGGGAGCGAGCGCGGGAATGAAAAAAACGCCTCGCGTGTTCAGCGCCCCCATGGTCAGGGAGGCGAGACTGATGAAGAGGAGAAAGGGGAACATGATGCGGGTCAGCATCACCGCTGTGGAGAATTTATCGGGCTCCCTTAAAAAACCGGGGGCAATGGCGGCCACAATCTGCGGAGAGAAGATAACGCCTGCAGCAGTAAGCAACCCTACAAACGTTATGATAAACAGAAAGACAGACTGTACCAGCCTGTTGGCCTCTGCCTCGCCTTGTTTTGTCTGGTATTCAGTGAGGACCGGTATAAACGCCGATGACGTGGACCCTTCGGCAAAAAGTTCCCTGAGCAGGTTCGGTATCCTGAAAGCTACAAAAAACGCATCAGCCAGGCCGGTCGCTCCGAAAAACCCGGCAATGATCATGTCCTTTGCATAGCCGAGTATCCGGCTGATAAATGTGGCAGCCGACATAACGCCCGCCGCCCTTGCTATTTTGCCTCTTGCGCTCATCCCCTAACCCTTTGCCCCTGAATGCCGGATATGTTTAAAAGTGCCCGGTATTGATTATATCACAGCGTCCAGGGTACGCCCTTGGGCAGGTCATTTTTGCAGGTCAAGCTCCCGTCATTCCCGCGGCCTTTAGCGGGAATCCAGAGAAAAAGGGGATGATCTGTATGAAGTGCTAAAGGCATTCATACGGAAGAAACCTGGATTCCCGCTAAAACCTGCGGGAATGACTCTGATGATGTAATTCATCGAGTGTAATTCGTCGAGTGTTAATTCGTCGAGTTGACATGCTGAAATCTGGAGCTATAATCGATATATAGATCTATCATTCAATATCTTTAAAGGAGGTTGAAAAAATGAAGGGGAGAATGCGGTTTTTTGGTGGAGTTGTGGTTTTGATCTTTGCCCTGTCGTTTGTGGTTTTCGGGTCGGCAAGCGCCGGAGAGGTGAAACAAATGCAGAGCGGGACCTATATCGCAATGCATGAGGTTGGCGAGACCGCCGCAGAAATGAGTGCATATCAGAGCCCGGCGAATATGGATATGCACCATATGCACATAATGATGGATCACGGCCTTTCGATGGTCACAGAAGGGTCAAACCTGGTTATGCTTGCTGACATGAAAATGGTGCCGTCGCTTGACGAGCTGACTCTGGAGCACGGACGTCACATGATTGCAGACGGAAAAGAACTAATAGAACACACAATGAAGGGTGAGGAGATGAAAAGCCTGCACACGGCAGGTCATGCTAATGACCCTCTCATGAAGTACACTCACGAATTGGGCAATGCCATGATAGAGTATGTGAATAGTGTAGGTGACATGAGCATGAAAGGCGAAATGTCCGGTGATATGATGGCGATGCACCATATGCATATACTGATCAACCATGCAGTCGATATGGCCGCTGAGGGGTCCAATTTGATAATGCTTGGACAGATGGGCATGGCAACGGGAGTAGATAAGGGTTCGATAGAGCACGGGAAAATGATGATATCCGATGCAGATAAGCTTTTGAATGAGGTCATGAAAGGCAAAGCGATGCAAGAAATGCACGAAAAGGGTATCAAGATGAACAACGACATGATGGCTTATACACACAAGGTAGGCGGGGCGGCGAAAAAGGTTATTGATCTTCTTTCCAATATGCCGCAGTAACCCCGCTGCAGGCGGAGGCGATTGAAAAGAGGTATTAAGTAAGGATATTCGGTAGTGGTACCGCTAGTGTCCTGTCCCTAACAGTTCTTTGCATTGTCATTGCGAACAAAGTGAAGCAATCTTGTTGTTAAAGGCTGAGATTGCTTCGGGACTCTGTCCCTCGCAATGACAAGCTATTTGTGGGACACCACACTAGTACCGCTACCGAATACTCCTGCGGTGGCGTATGAACTCAATTATCGCCGGCGTTACTGATATCACAATGATCGCTAAAATCACGAGTGAAAAATTCCGCTTCACAAAAGGCATATTGCCAAAGAAATATCCGGAAAACACGCAAACGCCCACCCATGCCGTTCCGCCGAAGATATCGTAGCTGATAAACCTGGCATAGGTCATTCTCCCGATACCCGCGACAAAAGGGGCAAAGGTGCGGACAATGGGTATAAAGCGGGCAATTATGATAGTCTTCCCGCCGTACTTTTCATAGAACCGGTGGGTGCGCTCCAGGTGCTTCCTGTTCAGGAAGCGTACATCCTCCCTGTGGAACACCTTAGGTCCGGCAAAATATCCGATCCAGTAATTCGTAGTGTTGCCTGCCATGGCAGCAAAGACAAGAAGTCCGTAAAGCAGCGAGATATGAAAGGAACCGAGAGCTGCAAAGGCGCCTGCGGCGAAAAGCAGTGAATCACCGGGAAGGAATGGAGTCACCACAAGGCCGGTCTCGCAGAAAATGATAAGCGGGAGGATAATGTACGTGGCGGCGCCATACTGTTGAATAATCAGGCTGAGATGCTTGTCGAGGTGCATGAAAACAGAAATGAAATTTGCGACCAGTTCCATCAACACCCCCATAGTAATTTTGAATTTTGAATGCTGAATGTTGAATTAAGGAAAGAAAAATCTCTTTTCTTCCAGAATTCAAAATTTAAAATTTAAAATTCAACATTGCCTTTCAGCATTTTTGCAGTAAAGATTCTTTCGATGCCTGCAAAGTCCTTTATGAAATGCATTTTAGTGAAACCCGCACTCAGTGCGAGTTCCCGTATCGCAGCCGACTGGCCTAACCCGATTTCGAGCATAATTATACCATTGTCTTTGAGGTATGCCGCAGCGTCCCTGAAAATCCTCCTGTAAAAATCAAGCCCGTCTCTGCCGCCGTCGAGCGCCGAAACCGGTTCGTGTTCCCTTATCTCCCTCTGGAGTGTTCTTATTTCATCATGTCTTACATAAGGCGGATTGGAAACAATACAGTCAAAATGCAGGGTGTTGACAGGCGCAAAAAGGTCGCCCAGTTTAAAACGGATATTGTGGACACTATTTGCCAGGGCATTCTGAGTTGCGTATACCATTGCAGCCTCAGAAGCATCAACGCCATAAACAACAGCGTCGGGGAAATGCCGCGCAATGGAAAGCCCAATGCATCCGCTTCCGGTGCAAAGATCGAGGAATGTGAGGGGAGATGTCGCCTTCTGGGGCATCTGCCGAATAACTTCATCAACGAGCAGTTCCGTCTCGGGCCTCGGGATAAGAACGCCGCTTCCCACATATATTGTCAAACCATAAAACGGCACGTGGCCTATCAGATACTGAATAGGCTCTCCCCTCGTGCGCCGCACCGCGAGGTCATCGATACGCCGCGCCCTGTCCTCAGGCATTTCAGCATCATATGTGTAAAGACCGCTCCTGTCGATATCAAGCAGTCCGGTTATAAGCATTTCCGCTTCCCGTACCGGATCCTCAATCCCACTCCGTTCAAAAAGCGCAGATATTTCCTTCATTTTGGCAAGTGCAGTCATGAATAAAGTATCAAAGTGTCAGAGTATCAAAGTGTCAAAGCAAAAAGCGACTGCACTAAAAAAGCAGCTGCGTGTCAAAGCAGATCTTTGACACTGCTTTATCTTTGACCCTGTGACACTTTGATACTCTGATACTGTTTTATCACAGGTCTTGCAGCCGTTCAGCCTGGTAGTGAGTGTTCAAAGCATCGATAAGTTCATCCAGTGCCCCTTCGAGCACATGGTCGAGCTTGTGCAGAGTCAGGCCTATACGATGGTCTGTGACCCTGTTCTGGGGATAGTTGTAAGTCCTGATACGTTCGCTCCTGTCACCGCTGCCGACCTGGGTCTTTCTGTCTGCCGAACGTTCCTTGTCTTTTTTTTCCATTTCCAGGTCAAACAGTCTTGAACGCAGCACTTTTAAAGCCTTTTCGCGGTTCTTCAGCTGCGACCGCTCGTCCTGGCACTGCACCACCAGGCCTGTGGGGATATGGGTGATCCGTACCGCAGAATATGTAGTATTAACACTCTGCCCGCCTGCGCCTGAGGAACAGAAGGTATCGATCCTCAGGTCCTTGTCCTCAATCCTTATATCGACATCTTCAGCTTCGGGCAGCACTGCCACCGTTGCAGCCGACGTGTGTATCCTCCCCGATGTCTCGGTTACCGGCACCCTTTGCACCCTGTGCGCGCCGCTCTCATACTTCAGTTTACTGTAGGCGCCCTTGCCGGTGATATTTGCAACAATCTCCTTTAAGCCGCCGATCCCGGTCGGACTGGAATCAATCACTTCGATCTTCCATTTGCGTGACTCGGCATACTTCGAGTACATCCTGAACAGACTTGCTCCGAAAAGGGCCGCCTCTTCTCCGCCTGTACCGGCCCGTATCTCAAGAATGACGTTCTTGTCGTCCCTTGGGTCTTTCGGCAGCAGCATCATCTTAAGTTCGCTCTCAAGCAGCGGCTTTCTTTTCTTCAGGTCCTCAAGCTCTTCCTGGGCCAGTTCCTTTAAATCCCCGTCTCCGCCCCTGAGCATTTCTTCGGCTTCATCTATTCCGGAGACAATTTTTTTGTACTCCCTTATCTTTTCAACAATAGGTATCAGGTCCGACTGCTCCTTGGAATGCTTCATGTATGCCTGGGTATTGGACAGCACCTCCGGATTTGCCAGCGTCCTGGTTATTTCATTATATTTTTCTTCTATTGAGAGCAGTTTCTCAAGCATTGTCAGCACACCTCTCCGCCACTTCCTTCCATTTTCAATACGTCCTGCATGGCGGCAAGAGCTACCTCTATCTGGGATTCATCAGGCTCCCGCACCGTCATCCGCTGCAGCAGAAGACCCGGGAGAACCATAAGGTTGATTACAGGGTTATTCTTCATCCTGTCGGAAAACTTGAGCATCTCATAGGAAATCCCTGCAATAAGAGGGATAAGGACAAACCGGGACGCTGCCTTGGCGATAAAAGTCCACTGCTGGGGAATGAAAGAGAAGATCAGTATGCTGATAACCATGACAATCAGAAGGAAGCTTGTTCCACACCTCGGATGGTAGGGCCTGTACTTTTTAGCGTTCTCAACAGTCAGCGATTCGCCCGCCTCGTACGTATAGATGACCTTATGCTCCGCACCATGATATTCAAAAACGCGCCGCATCTCTTTCCATAACCCTATGGCAAACACATAAAAAAGAAATATTGCTACGCGGATCACTCCGTCGACAACATTGAACAACATGGAACTTTGCGCAACGCCGTGAAGAAAATTCCCCGTCACCTTTGTAAGCAGCAGCGGCAGCAATATGAAAAGCGCTGCAGCGAGCACCACGGCGGAAACAATCGAAAGGCCCATGCTCCAGGGGCTGAACGGTTTAACCTGTTCTTCCTCCTGGTAGGCCACATTCCCCGAAAATTCAAGTGCCCTTATTCCTATATGCAGTGCCTGGAAAAGCGCCACCGACCCCCGAATAAGCGGCAGTTTAAGAAACCCTGCCATCGTGCCTGTCTTCTCGCGCTTGAAGCTTATATCACCTTTCGGGCCCCTGACAGCAACGCTCCACCCCGCAGGCGATTTCATCATCACGCCCTCTATTACAGCCTGTCCGCCGATATTCTTCATTTAGTTCTCCTGAACATAACTCTTTCACTTACGGTTTCGTAAAAAGTTCATAGGCAAGGCGCGCAAATACTGAGGAATGAGGCGTACTGTTATGTACGCCGCAGTGACGAAGTATGCAGCGCAACGCAGCATATGAGCTTTTTACGAAACCGTCAACAAAAAAGGGGTTAGAGTTTAGTATTGCGCCTAAAATCTAACCCCCGTTATCTATCCCAGCTACTTCTTTGCGTATTTCTTCCTGAACTTCTCCACCCTTCCTTCGGCATCTATAAGCTTCTGCTTTCCGGTAAAGAAGGGATGGCACTTTGAGCATATATCAAGGCGTATACTTTCTAGCGTAGACTTTGTGGTAAATGCCTCGCCGCACGCGCATACGACCTTAGCTTCCTTATATTTTGGATGTATACCCTCTTTCATGGAAGTAACCTCCTAATCTTGAATTGGACATTTAGTTTAATATATATATCAAAAGTTAATCAAGTGCCGGCAGAACTGTGTCCGCTATTGAAGTCAGTACGGATTAATTTTTCGCTGCGGTTTTTTTCTTAACATTTTGAAAGGATTTTCTATAAGGACTCCTTCAATTATCTGTCCTGAATTGAGGTCCTCAGTCAATATCTTTTCACACTTCGCCTCATAGGCAGCAACAACCACAAGAGCATCCCAAAAGGAAATACGATGTTTTTCTTCAATCTCAGCCGCCCTGATGATAGACATAGGCGTGATTGCGCTCACACTCCAGCAGATATATGTCCTGATGATTTCTCTGGCCTCGGATTTGGGGACAGGTTTCAGAATCTTTTTCGTAACGCTGACATAGAATTCCTGTAATACCTGATTGCTTAAAACACCTGCCCGCTTTTCCCATAATTCTTTGACAATTTCGACTGCAACAGAATGTTTTTCTCCTGCGTCTTTGTCATGGGAGTAGACAAGAATGTTTGCATCCAGGAAAACCTTATCGCTCATGCAGTTCTTCCCTGGTATATGTTATCTTCCCGCCGAGATGATATCCTTTGTCAAGTGTGTTCAGTGCTTTTCTTTTGCATTGCTCATAGAAATCCTCTTCTTCAATAATCTGTTTAAGAAAATCACTCAGAAGACGATTTAATGAGGTCTCTTTTTTTGATGCCATAATCCTGCCCTTTTTTATCAAATCCTTATCCAGACTTAAAGTTATATTCTGTTTCATCTCTTACCTCCATAATATGCTGATTTGATCATAACACGTAAATCACGTGTAGTCAATATGGTAAGATGGATACCTTACATGGGTTATCCACTTATACAGCAATATCTCAGGGAGAGTAACTGATGTGCTCATTTCATAACCGCATCTTCCTCTATCCTTATAACATTAACATGCTCATTTAACATCCTGTATGTCGGCAAGCGCACGGTAAAGTGGATGCATACACATGTGAAACAAGATGTGCACCTTCTAACCCACAGGTATCGAAAGATGCAACTCTTGAAGATTTTTTCCCGGAACATGCACCCTAAGATCGAAGCTCGTCAGGCGGCAATTTGAAGGTCTTAGCATTGATCGAAATAGTTGATGGTGTTGGTTTCTTTTGGCATAGAACACTTCAAGGATCAATCTGACCAGAACAGCAATTTTTTCCCGAATTGCGCACCATGCTATTTATCGTGAAGAACGTATTTCCGGCAGTGCAGCTATCTCAATTGCACCTGAAATGGCTCAACTATGAGTATGCTGCAGGGTACAACGAAAAGAAAATCGCAACAACTTTGGAGAATAAGTCGATTGTTTAATCTCTAGAGACTTATCGGTGTAAACTAAAGGTAGGGTAAAGTTATCTACTTATCCGAGAAAATCGTACAGAGCAATTGGTTGGCGGTATGAATAAGTCGGATCAGGTGGTTTCAACGGAATACGCATTCACTCGAAAAAAAAGCTTTTTGCCTTCCGCGGTCTACCATTTTTTCACTTCTGGTGTTACACTGCTTATATAAGCATCTTATACAGGAATCTGTGTGATAAAAATATAATCAAGCTAAGCGTGGAAGCGATGCCCGCGGCGCAGTATGGCCGTAATCTCCGACAATTCCAGGTCTTAGCAACCCACAAAAATGAACGAACATCTCATAAAAACACTCAATGCGGAAATAGAAGAGATCAAATCTCGTATCAGTGAGATGGACAGGGAGAAAGCAAACCTTGCTGACCACCTTCAAGTTCTAAAAAATAAGCTTGTTGCGGCTCAGGAAGATGATCAACAGGAAAAAACCTTTCCATCCACTCTTTCTCCGGAAAAAAAGATACAGATATTCCGAAGCCTTTTTCGAGGCCGGGAAGATGTTTATCCGAAGCTCTGGAGAAGCAAGAAAACCGATAAAACAGGATACAGTCCGGTTTGCCAGAAAGAGTGGCTATCAGGAGTGTGCAGAAAGCCAACGGTAAAATGTAGTGAATGTGACCATCGGGCCTTTTCTCCTTTGACCGACGGAGTTATCAGACAGCACCTTGACGGACATATTACAATCGGCGTCTATCCATTACTTGCGGATGATTATTGCTGGTTTTTGGCTGTTGATTTCGATAGGGAAGAATGGGCCAAAGACGCAATTGCTTTCCTGACAACATGCGAGGCAAACGCAATCCCTGCTTACCTTGAGCGGTCCAGATCGGGTAACGGGGGACACGTCTGGATATTCTTCAGTGAGCCAGTGCCGGCCGCACTCGCCCGCCAGCTCGGGGAGTTCATGATAACCGAGACGATGGAGCATAGGCATGAGCTTGACATGAAGAGCTACGACAGGTTCTTTCCCAACCAGGACACTCTTCCCAAAGGCGGATTCGGGAATTTGATAGCACTTCCACTCCAGAAAGTTCCACGGGAAACCGGTAAGAGCGTTTTTGTCGATAAAAGCCTGACTCCTTATCCGGATCAGTGGGCTATCCTTGGAAGCGTCGGCCGCATTTCTCTTCCCGAGCTTTCTCAATTTCTTGAAGAAAACATTAAGATAAAAGGCCTCCTCGGCATTCCAACGAGCCAGAGCGACGAAGAGGCTGCACCGTGGGAAAGCCAGTCTCTGTCCAAACGCATATTCACAAAGCTCACATGTGCCCTTCCCGATCAAATCACCATTGTTATGGCCAACAGGCTATACATTAATAAAGCCGGTCTTCCTTCCCAGTTCATTACTCGCATAAAACGGCTTGCATCATTCCAGAACCCTGAATTCTTTAAGAGACAAAATATGCGCTTTTCCACTGCCGGGACGCCAAGAGTTATTTCCTGCGCCGAGGAGATTGATTCATATGTCGCTATCCCACGAGGCTGCCTGGACGATCTTACAAAGCTCTTGTCGATTAATGATATCGACCTCGACATCGACGATAAGAGATTTGCAGGAGAATCTGTAGAGTTTGTCTTTCAAGGGGAACTCACCCCGCTCCAGAGAAAGGGCTTTAAGGAGATGATCAAGAATGACACCGGCGTATTCGTTGCTCCTCCTGGTATAGGGAAAACAGTTTTGGGCATCAAGCTCATAGCCGAAAGAAAGGTAAACGCTCTTGTCCTGGTCCATCGCAAGCCACTGCTCGATCAGTGGCGCGCCAAAATCGCATCATTTGTGAAGAACCCTGTGCCAAGAGCACAGGGCGTCAAAGGTCAAACAACATCAACTGCTTAACATCTTTTCCTCTTCCTTGATTGCGGATATACTGCTCTATAACCGCCTTGTTCCCTTTACCACTTATCGTTGCTATGTAATACCCATCGGTCCAAAACTCCCCGCCCCACAACTGCTGCTTTATCTCCGGTACCTTTTCAAATATCTGCTGCCCTGTGATACTCTTTATTGTCCTTACTACCTGACCGCCTGAATATTTCGGCAAAAATCTGCACAGTATGTGAATGTGATTCTGATCGAAGCCTACTGTGCTCGGTTCTATTGCATATCTTTCTTTAAATCCTTTCAGTGTTTCCACAATAACCTCTTTTACCTTCTCATTCACAACTGCCTTCCTATATTTCACGGTCAACTGAATATGATAGTAACACTCCGATATATTGTGATACCAATGCCAGATTTCTCCTTCAACATCAACCATTCTCCAGTATAACGCTTCTTAACGTACATCGGTAAGCAATTCAGCCCTGTGCCAAGAGCACAGGGAGCTCTTGCTTATTCATTAGACATTGATATCAAGACTGTGGGACAGATCGGCGGCGCCAAGAATAAATCGACAGGAGTCATCGATGTTGCTATGCTTCAGAGCCTGGATAAAGGGGACGGGGTAGACGATCGAATCAGGCAATACGGGCAGATAATCGTGGATGAATGCCATCACATCTCAGCGGTTTCTTTTGAACGCGTGATGATGGCGTCAAACGCGAAGTTTGTCACTGGCCTTACTGCCACCCCATATCGGAGGGACGGGCATCAGCCTATTATTATGATGCAGTGCGGTCCGATTCGTTATTCTGTTAGCACGAAGTCTGTAACAAAAGAGGCTGCATTTCGACAGCTTTTGGTTGAACGGATGACCGATTTTTCATCCGAATGGGTCGAAGGCGACCACATTACTTCGATTTGGCCGCGCCTGATAGCTGATACTGCCAGAAACGACCTTATCTGCATGGACGTACTTAGTAGTCTTAGAGAAGGACGCTCTCCCATCATTCTTACTGAAAGAAAAGAGCACCTTGAATTACTAAGGGGCATGATCGAAGGATCAGTTGAGCATTTGGTCGTGCTGCATGGAGGAATGAAAGCTCCACAACGAAGGGAGATGCTCCAGAAGCTCTTTAACACTCCTGAGACCGAAACGCGCGCCATTTTGGCAACTGGCCCATATATTGGCGAAGGGTTTGACGATCCAAGGCTCGATACACTTTTTATAGCTATGCCGTTCTCGTTCAAAGGAAAGATGGTCCAGTACGCCGGTAGGCTTCATCGTCAGCGAGAAAACAAGACCGAGATAAGGATTTACGATTACGTCGATAGCAAGATGCCGATTCTCGAGAAAATGTATAAACGAAGATTAAAGGCTTACAAGTCTCTCGGATATGAGAAATCGAAGTTGTAAGGTTAATCATCCCACTCCAGGCACTAGGCAGTTGGGGTGCCGATACAGGCGATTCAGGAAATGCTCGGATTATTTTTGAATCCGTACCACAATGGAACAATAGTAAAATATTGCAACTTGGCAAGTATGCCATTGAATATACGTAAAAACTAAAACACTCATTAACCGGAAAATTCGGATATCCCGTGGTCAGTGCGCTTATAGATACGGATCTCATTCGTCTCTGAATCCTTAAAGATATTCTCGATTTTACACCTCACCGATCCTATAGCTATCGGCTCATTCAACGTATACGTATATAGCGGCAGTAAGCCCCTCCCCGCATACTGAAGCGTCCTGAACACATACTGGATAAACGATCCTGTATAGCGATATCGGCGAATGCATGCTTCAAGGTGGTTTTGAATTTTCTCATCATACCCCTGCCAGCGAGACATGAAATTATACCGTTCTACCCAGTCCTCGATAGTATAGCCAACAAGTTTTAGCACCTCTTTCTTTGCCGCCATGTTGCCATACTGTGCAAGCCTAACAAGAGAAATGCTGATCATATCTCTTATTCGTCTGTCCTGTTGATCAGTAGGAGCAATGAAGACATAGAGCTTCTCTTGGTAATTATTAAGAATTACATTCACTTCAGAGGAATCCTCATAGGATCCCATGCTCTTGGGTCTTCGACCCGGTACCCAGCGCCGCTGAAATTTTTTATTTAAGGCATAAGTAACTGTATCCCAGTCTATATAACCAAGTTCCGTTCTGATATTTTTAAGAATGAAGCGATAACATCGGGGAGCGTGCTTGAGTATCCAGGAACTGCTAAATGTAGCAGGATTTTTATCAGCTAATAGCCCATTGAGGATTCTGATTGTTTGATCGAAGTCCATTTGACTATTTTACCTAACCCCGAAAGCCTATCCTTTCTCCCACAACATCCACCTTACCAACACTGGAGTGTACTGCCGTTTCCATCCTGTCTTCCATGACAAGTTCAGAAACCACGATAGGATGGTTCATATTTTAGGCGGAAACAAAAAAAACTGCCTGAAATGGTACTGCGAATATCGAGAATTTTGGTGATAAATCATGTAAGATATAACCGTCACATTTGAAATAGGCAGCAACGGCATGACTGATCAAATTATCATATATCAATCTCCGGACGGTACAACCGGCATCGAAGTCCACCTAGAAGCGGAGACGGTCTGGCTTACCCAGGACCAGATGGCGGAACTTTTTGGCAGAGAACGCTCGGTCATAACCAAGCATCTTCGCAATGTTTTTACCGAGGGTGAACTGGACAGGGGAGCAGTACGTGCAAAATTTGCACATACTGCCCCAGATGGGAAAAAGTACCAGACACAGTTCTATAACCTTGATGCTATTCTTTCAGTCGGCTACCGGATCAACTCGAAAAGAGGCACCCAATTCCGCCAATGGGCCACTAAAGTGCTGCGTGACCATCTGGTGGAAGGGTTTACGGTTAATAAGGCCAGGATAGCGGCAAAAGGGCTTTCTGAAATGCAACAGGCTGTTGAACTGCTTTCGAGAACCCTTACCAACCAGACTCTTGTCACCGAAGTGGGCAAGGATGTTCTTTCTGTTATCGTAGGTTACGCAAAAACGTGGCGGCTACTTCTCGAATATGACGAAGATACACTTGTCCTTCCCACAGGCTGTCAGCCCGCTCGCGGTGTGCTTGAATATGACTTTGCAAGGCAGGCGATTTCCGAACTCAAACAAGAACTGAAAGGGCGTGGAGGCGCTACAGATTTATTCGGGTCTGAACGCGGTGATGCCCTGGCTGGAATACTTGGTAACATTGAGCAGACGATGTTTGGTGAACCACTCTACAGAACAAGAGAAGTAAAGACAGCACATCTTCTCTACTTTGTTATCAAAGACCATCCGTTCCTCGACGGCAACAAGAGGATCGGATGTTTCTTGTTTCTTCTTTATAATAGGCAGGAAGGGATACCTGAAATAATCAGCGAGAATACATTGACGGCACTGGCACTCCTCATAGCCGAAAGCGAGCCCGCTAATAAAGACCTGATGATACGTCTGATAGTCAATCTTATAGTTGAAGAGAAAACTTTGTAAGCTGAATGACTCAGCAAACTTTCGATTAAGAACGTTTCGCTTGCTGGTTACTTCTCGCGATACACCGCAGTCTGATGATAACATTCCGGAATATCAATTGCTGTTATCGACGCATAGGTCCCCTCTGACCGTATGTTCCACCCTATACTCTTTCAGATTCTGTTATACAATAAATTATGCAGACCCTGGCAAAGCTTTCCCAACATATTAAGGAGGTGTCAGCATGACTATTGAAAATGCCATAGAGCTCTTTAAGAAACACCAGAAGAATACCGTCAAAAAAAGCACCCTTAAGAGCTACGGAAAGTTCCTGGAAAGATTTCAGGAAAGATTTTTGGGGCAAGAGGTGGTATCAGTTTCAGCAGACGACATCGGTGAGTTTCTTGAGGGAAGCACAAATAGCCTCAACAGATCCACACGCCACCTTCGCTACGCTCAGATGAAGGCTTTTTTCAATTATGTAATTGAGGCCTCTGATCTGAACATCAAGAACCCATGTAACGCCGGTGTGTTATTCAAGACATTCAAAAATGTTTACCACCGCCCACGTAAGATACTGGACAAGGAGACAGTGGACGAGATTATTTTCAATTCCCGCAGCGTCAGGGATAGGCTAATCCTGGAGCTTCAGGCCCGCTGTGGTCTGAGAATTGGTGAAGTCATGAACCTCAGAGCATCTGATGTTTCCGGGAGGAAGCTCATTATTCAGGAGCCAAAGTCGGGAAGAGACGCCGAGGTTGCTTTTATGCCGGAACACATTGCCGCCAGGCTGGCCGAGTATGTTACCACGAAGCAACTATCCCCTGACGACAGAGTGTTTCCTCTCTGTTACACAACTATGAGGAATCTGGTCACCGGACTGGGTAAGAAACTGGACGTCAAAATATCGCCCCACGATCTTCGTAGGCACTCAGCCACATACGCCAGCAGAAATGGAGTGCCTTTGGAGATTATCTCCAAGGTCATTCTAAGACATCAGGATCTGAAAACCACACAAGTCTATCTGGGCAAGATCAGTGATACTGAGGCCATCCGGTGGATGGACATTCTTCACGGGAAATAGAAACTTAAGCTAACCATCGATTACCAGGGTCTGCGGCGTTCAAGAAACAACTTCTGCTGATTTGCCGCTCGTAAATCTGCTCTATATATCACACGCTTGTCTTGCAGAATGCAAGAATGCCCCTGATGGTGGCAGCTGTTTGAGATCAAAATGTAGTGTTGTGTCCTGTACTCCTCGTGTAATAAGACGTGATGCTCTGGATCACAAACTTTCGATTAGCCTCTGGTTTCTACTTATACACCTCATTTTAGGATTCACGAAACTGTATGAAGGTTACTTATGTAAATATAGCCCCCCTGGATGTTAGGTTTTTCCCGAAATGATTATTCTAATTTCGGTTGATGGATAGACTATGTCAGAGAGTGTAAAAAAGAAGGTCGATCCCTTACCAACCTTCGATTCCACCAGATATGTCCTCCAAGACTCTCCACAATCTTTTTGCATACTGCCAGACCGATGCCGGTACCAGAGTATTCATCGGTAGCATGCAGGCGTTGGAAAGGACCGATTCTACGAGTTTAACGTCGAGGGTTAATTTTCAAGCTGCGGGATTCTCAGAGACGATTTCATCTGAATAGCTCCTCAAAGTGCAATATGATTCAGTTCAGTAATGCTATGTGTCATTTATTTTTGGAAGAGTAAAGTAAAATGCGGCACCTTGGCCCTCAGCACTTTCGGCCCAGACTCTCCCGCCATGGCGGGCAATGATGCGCTGCACATTTGCAAGACCGATACCTGTGCCTTCAAATTCTTTCTGACTATGTAGACGCTGGAACACGCCGAAGAGTTTATCCACATATTTCATATTAAAGCCTACTCCATTGTCATTGATGGAACAAGTGAATTTGTCTGCCTCATCTTTGCATCCGATCTTGATTTCAGCCTGCGGGCGAGTGCTTGTGAACTTTACTGCATTGGAGACGAGATTTACAATCACAAGCCTTAATAGTGACTTATCGCCGAGTACGTCGGGCAGTTCAGCGATCTCCCATCTGATCTTTCGCTCCTTCAGCTCTTCCTGGATCTCACGAACAACTTCGCCTACAAGGGTATTTAAATTAATTTTTCTCTTCTTCATAGGCGCACGACCTAGGTGTGAAAAATTCAGGAGGTCATCGATTAGCATGCTCATTTTTGTTGAGGCCTCGAATATCGTCTCTATATAATCGCGGGTTCCGGCATCAGGGGAGTCCCCCATCCTTTCTTGTAACAGTTTCACAAAGCCTGACATGTGCCGCAGGGGGGCGCGAAGATCGTGAGAAACTGAATAGCTGAAAGCTTCAAGCTCTTTGTTGGCAGCTTGAAGATCAGCCGTGCGTGCGGCAATCTTCTGTTCAAGTTCTTCGTTAATTATCCGAAGTTCCTCTTCAGCCGCCACTCGTTTTTTCTCATTGGTAATGGAATCTATTGCAAAAGAGACATCCTCCGACAACGATGTGAGAAGTTGTATTTCCTCATCGTTAAAGAAGTATGTATTACCTGAGTAGACAGTTAATGCTCCGATGACACTGGAGCCTGCATGGATGGGGAAGGCGGCGGAAGAACGAAGTCCGCATCGAAGGGCTTTGTCGCGCCACGGAAGCATGAGAGGATCATGTTCTATGTCGCTGGAAATTGAGTGCTTACCTTCGAAAACTGCCATACCCGTCGGCCCTTTCCCCTCTGGCACGTCGGCTGCGTAAACCTTCAGATCGTTAAGATAACAGGCCGTGTCCCCATAGCTTGCGATTGGTTTGACAATTTGCGAATCGTGATCGACCAGGCCAATCCATGCCATCTTGAATAGTCCGTCTTCAACAGCAATACGGCACACTCGTTCGAACAGTTCTTCAGAATCATGGATACGAACGATGGTCTCGTTCACTTTACTCAGGATTGAATACAACCGATTCAATCGAGAAATCCTGTCTTCCGCCAGCTTCCGTTCTTCCACTTGGACAATTAAGTCCTCGTTGCTCAATGCCAACTCCGACGTTCGTTGCAGAACTTTCAGTTCTAATTCATCATGCGCATCCTTGAGCGCCTTGTCAGCTCTCTTCTGCATGAAAACTTGGACGATTGCAGATCCAATGGCCTCCAATGCTTCCAAGTCGTCACTTTGATAACCATATTCCCGATTGCCCACTCCAACCATGCCGAAAGTTTGGTCGCCATAAATTAAGGGTATGCCAAGAAATGCCCTAAGAGGCGGATGTCCTTCAGGGGTTCCGATGCTGTCCGGATGCGAGGCAGGGTCATTCGTGAAGAATGCCTTGCCGTCAAGCAGCACCCGCCCATAAAGCCCATGCACCTTGAAATTGCTCGGCGGCTTGCGATGCCCCGACTTGTCGTACATTGTGCATAGTTCCCATCCAGGGTCACTTATGGCAATATCATGGAGAAGGCCGTCAGGGCCTATTTCTCCGATAAAGCCAAACTTGCTTTGAGTCATCTCTTCTGCGACTGCCAGGCAGGTGCGTCCTAATTCCTCCACTGTATCGCAGTTATGAGCTCCTTCAAAAATACGATTGATTCCTGCAAGTACCATGTTCTGACGACGAATCCTCTCCTCCGCTTCCCTGTGCTTGGTAATGTCGTGCGCTATCATGGATGCACCGATAACCTTGCCGCTAGCGTCCTTGACAGCTGAAAATGTCAGGGACACGGGAATAATGGTTCTGTCTTTCCGCATGCGCACAGTTTCAAATTTCTCGATATGCTCTCCTTGTTTAATCCTTTCAAGAATTTCGGGGACCTCGTCAGTCTGCCCCGGCGGTACCAGGAGAGAAATATTCTTGCCGATCACTTCCTCGGCTTTGTATCCGAAAACATTCTTCGCCCAATGTTCCACGTCTGAATAATACCGTTCAAGTCCTTACCGATGATCGCATCTTCCGCGCTATCAACTATAGCCGCCAGACGATGCAGCGCCTCCTCGGTCTTCTTGCGCTCAGTAATGTCGCGCTCCGTGGTGACAATAGCTTCCACCAGCTTCCCGGATTCGTCCCACACTGCCGTTGCGGTCAACCAAATATCTATCAAGCTGCCGTCCTTCTTTTTGCGTTGAGTATCGAAAGAGGCAATGTTTTCTCCCGTGACTATCTTCAGTATCAGGTCTGCGACTTCGGATATCTTGTCGGAAGGTGTGATGTCCTTAATGGTCATTCCCAATGCCTCGGCTTCGCTCCATCCGTAGATATGCTGGGCACCCCGGTTCCAGGCCAGTATCTTTCCGGCCCGGTCGAACAGAATGACCGCATCATTGGAATCCGTCATAGCCGTCGCGAGACGACGAGTTTTCTTCTCCGCCAGCCTCAGCCTGGTTATGTCGCTGAAGGTAACCACTACGCCGTCAATCAGGTTCTCATACGTGTGGTACGGCATGAAGCGCACCAGGTAGAACGAGCCGTCTGCATGCTGCACTTCCCGCTCAATGGCGGCCTCTCCCTTGGCTACGGCAAGGGCGTCGGAAGTCAGCTCGTAGCCGATGAAATTCATCGACAGGTCGCTAATCGTACGGCCTGTGTCCGAAGGGATCAGTTTCAATAGCCGAGTGGTCACCGGAGTGAAGAACCTGATTCGCAACTCGCCGTCCAGAAAAAGCGTGGGGATTTCTGTGGACTTCAGAAAGTTGTCCATGTCGCTATTGGCTTTCGCCAATCGCTCTACCTTGTCATAAAGTTCGCTGTTTACTGTAGTCAACTCCTCATTGACCGACTGCAATTCTTCCTTGGAGGTCTCCAGTTCCTCTACCGTGGACTGGAGTTCTTCATTTGAGGAGACTACCTCCTCGTTAGCGACCCTAAGTTCTTCGTTGGACGCCTGGAGTTCCTCTGTATTGTACCGGAGTTCATGCTGCGTCGCGCTCAATTCATCTTCGAGTTGCTTAACGACTGTTTCGCTCTCGCTGCTTTGTGATTGTTCAGCCATGGGTGTTGAGGGGCGGGGGATATCCTCGAATATTACGGCCAGCAGCGTTGGAGCTTCGCCCCTTTGTGAAGTGGGGGTGATGGTGACACGGACGAACGGGCCGCCTTCGTCTCCTGTGACAGGTACACTTTCGAGCACAACCGTCTTAGCGCCCTGGGCCGCCTTATGCATAGCCCCCAGCAGTCTTGTGGAAAGCCCTTCCTTGGCCATGTCCCGTATGTTAAAGATAGGCTCGCCAGTCGGCATGTTTAGATACTTGCCGGTCTGCCCATGAAACTGTATGATTTGTCCTTTCAGGTCGACCAATACGACGCTGGCGGAAAAATGTCTCAATAAAGCCTGGCGGATTGCGTCGGCAGAAGCAGCTGCGGGGGGTCTGATAACCTGCGGCCCGGCAGACAGCAGAGCTCTCTTCTTTCCAGGCAGCATAGGAGTATCCAGGACGATAGGCCGGAGCGGCATGAGGCGGCGATAAAGCTTGGCCTTCTTCGAGACAACTTCGAACAAGTCGTCCTGGCCGCTGATCCCCTCCGACTTGCCCAGGAACAGGTACCCGCCGGGATTGAGTGCGAAGTTGAACAGCAGGATGAGTTTCGCCTGTGTATCGCTATTCAGATAAATCAGAAGATTGCGGCAAGTGATTATGTCAACCCTGGAAAAGGGAGGATCTGTAATCAAGTCCTGGACAGCGAAGACCACCAGCTTTCGGATTGACTCACTGACTTGGTAGCTTTGGTCCTTCCTGATAAAGAATCGACCCAGACGTTCCTGATCCACATCCTCAGCTATGCTCTCCGGATAGATGCCCTTACGGGCGAATTCCAGCGCCTCCCCGTCGGCATCAGTAGCGTATATCTGCACCGGGCAGTTCTTGCTGCCAGCAGCGACTTCCTCTGTCAGCAGCATGGCCAGGGAGTATGCCTCCTCGCCGGACGAGCAGCCGGTGACCCAGACCCGCAACGGCTCGTCGCTCTGTCTTGCCTTAACCAGCGGAGCAATGGCCTTCTGCCGGAGTTCTTCGAATGCCTCTGCGTCCCGGAAGAACGAGGTGACGTTGATAAGTAAATCCTTGAATAGCTCCTTTACCTCATTGGCGTCCTGCCTAACCATGTCATAATACTGGGCCATGTCCGAGATGTGGTGCAGGCCCATGCGGCGTTCGATCCGTCGTAAGATGGTGTTTTGCTTGTAGAACCGAAAATCGTGGCCTGTTTGAGCCACCACAAACGCCAAAATGTCATGAAGGCTTCCCGGTTTTCCTTCCGTCACAAGGAGGTCAGCCTGTTCCGAGCCTCTGACATAAGGGTGTTTGAGATAGTTCATGAGGACAGCAGGCATGCGGTCTGGAGCAAGGACGAAATCCACCATCCCTGTGGCTACCGCGCTGCGAGGCATGTCGCTGAATTGTGCCGTCTGAGGGTCCTGCACGATGGAAAGCCCACCGGCACCGCGAACTGCTCTCACTCCCAGCGTCCCGTCAGCGCCGGCTCCGGAGAAAAGGATGCAGATCGCTCGTTCCTGCCGGTCTTCAGCCAGTGAGCGAAAAAAGAAATCGATCGGCATGCGAATACCTTTGTGTTTGATCGGCGTCACAAGGGACAGAACTCCATCGCGGACCGCCAGGAACTGATTGGGCGGAATGACATATACGCAGTTAGGTTCAAGAAAAGTAGCATCCCGGGCTTGGACAACCTTCATGCGCGTTTGCTGGGCCAAGAGTTCAGGCAGCAGGCTTTCGTGAGTTGGGAGCAGGTGCTGTATAACGACAAAGGCAGCCCCACTGTCAGCAGGCATGCTTGTGAAGAAAGTCTTGAAGGGCTCAAAGGAGCCAGCCGACCCGCCTATGCCGACCACAGGAATGCCCGAAAAAATATCGGCAGCTTCGTAGCCTTCCTTATCAGGCCCCTTTAGCGAGAGAGACTCATCTTCGCCTTTTGGCTCGCCTGATTTCCTTCGGGTTCTGACTGCCTTTACCTGCTTACCTTGCTGTTGATTAGTTTTTTTTGTCATGTCTGTCTGATCGGCACTCTAATACTGTCAGAAATATAATAATATGGATGAGCCACTAAAGCTAAACCGTGCCCTCGACGGCCACAAAAAAAGACATAGCACCGATGTCCGGCGATATGCCTTCATGAAAACAGATTGTTTTTTCTTTTAAGCGGCGGGGATTCTGTCTGTGCAACATTCGTTCCATGATTAGCCCCGCTAAGAAAAAATAATGAGAGTAAAAACCCTTTTAACCTGTTTACCGATGTTGCAAGTCGTCCACTACTAAATCATTGAATAAAAGCATAACATGTTGCCCTAACCATAGCAACAACAACACACCACTGTCAACAACGACACAAGCAACTGTCACAAGCAACCACAGCACAATCACAACCGTCTATAAAATAGCCTGTGAATTATTTTCCAAAACGAGCAAACTATTTTTAATACATTCTTTTGGAATCCAACAATGTAACTGAGATGTCCGGGGCGTCGACTTCTTGGTGCAAGTGGCAACCATCGCTGAAAATCACGGATCACTTCTTTTGAGGCAGCTGTCGATGAATGTTTCTTCTAGAATTTCTTACGAGAGGAAATCGTATCCCGACCCTCGCTCAATGCAATGACTCATCCCAGTGCACGACTGATGATTAAAATTATGTCCCGTACCTCTCAGGTATAAAAAAACAATGCTGGTATCGAGTACTGTGAGAAGTCCTATATCTGCATGGCAGCTGTGGCATTTTAGGAGATGGTCACTGCGTATGTCATTATTTATTCGCTATCACCTGTATAAGTTTGAACCTGCCTGGATAAAAGCGGACTGGTAGAGCGGTCTTTGTCATTGCCGTTCCTTCCGATCTGCTGGCATTTTCTAATTAATAGTGGTACAGTTTTTAGGGTAGAGGTCCAATCTTCTCCACCTTTTTCATGCCATTTTCAGGAATTAATCAAAACTTAACGCTCCTGCAATACTATATAACACTCCTGTAATACTGTTGAAATGATGCCTATGCAATCATAGTAGTAGATTCTTGAAGTCATTGAAACCCGCATGCCCCAAATTTATAAAGAAGAGCGCCGTGATAAATAATTTAAAAAATGAATGTATTATTAGGACCTGTGTCAAGAAGAAAGCACGAGGCCCACAGATTAAAGGACTTGCAGAAGCAATATTGTTACAGTCCATGGAAGATTTGTGGATTGATAAAGAAAGATCAGACTGCATGGACTTTTTTATAGGAGAAGGGTTTCATGTCTGTTCCGAAATCGCCGGGATGAGTTCTGATGACAAGGTAAAAATACTGAATATAGTCCATGAAATTATTTATCAAAATTCAGGAAAAGACAAAAAGTTAGAGGAATAAAAGCTGATCTGGGTGAGAGTAACGAACTTTCGCGATGAAATAATAAACAGTTTGGAGGTGTAAGATGTCCTGTCCGTTTTTCAAAGAGTCTTATGTAGGTTATTGCAGTGCATGTGGTTTTCCTTATGTCCCCAGCATAGTCGAACTGGAAAATCAGTGTTTTAAAGACAGTTTCGAGATTTGCGTCAATTTTAATAGTCTTCATCCAATGGCTCAAATTGCAACGCTAATGTCACACAGTTATTCAGAGACTAATAATTGAAAAGACATTGACCGGAAAATCTCCGTTCACTCTCACTCAAACATCATAACCCAAGTAAAAAAGGAGAGCAAAAAATGGACCTTGAACAATTTATCGAAACGTTATCAGAGCAGGAAAGGCAACACCATAGGGAACTGACAGAAGAGTTGAGATTGAGAAATGAGGAAACCAGAAAGAGTCGCCAGAAAAAGCTCCGGCAGGGACGCCGGATAAAATATTTTGGCACTTCCTGAAGTCCGCATTTATGATATGCTTTTTTGTTACGGCATATTTCAATTGATAATCCGTTGAATAGTGGCAAGGAAAAATAAAAAAAGATATATTTAAAAAGGAGAAAGTTCATGAATGAAGGAAATAGTAGTTCGCCAAGTGAAATGATGGAGGAAAGTTGTTTGGATGCTTCATTAAATCCTACCTCTACCATTGTTGTCGCAAAGATATCAGGAGGAGTAATCACTGAAGTATATGCCACTAACCCAATTAGTATTGTAGTGGTTGACACAGACATGATAGAGTGTCGTGATAGTAGTGCTAACAGAAAGAAGAAGTCAGTATTCAATCTGACTCGTGACGAGTGTATAAGCTATGATGATATAGATAGGGTTGTAACTAACTTACTTGATGAATGCAAGAAAGATAGGGAGGAGATATAACAGATTGATGGAGGTCGTGACATATTTTTTTGGAAAGCAACCCGTTAGCTGAGATAGCGGTGGCGTTGAGTAGGGTGTGAAGTTCCCCCGGTTTAGCGGACACCCCGAAAGGTTAGGTACAATATAACCTTGGAGGTGTCAAATGCAGGAACGTGGTGGAAGAAGGAAGTACGATAAGCAGTTCAAGGAAGAAGCAGTCAAGCTTGTAACAGAGGGCAGCAGGACAGTAGTTGATGTAGCCCGGAGTCTTGGGATACATGAGAATCTGTTACGCACATGGAAACGACAACACGAAGAAGATCCTGCTGGCAGTTTTCCTGGCAAGGGGCATCAGAAGACCCAGGACGAGGAGCTGCGGAGACTGCAGAGAGAGAACGCCAGTCTGAAAGAGGATAAAGAAATCCTAAAAAAAGCGTTGGCCATCTTCTCAAAACACCCCAAATGAAATACTGGTTTATGGACCAGCATAGCTCCGCACATGGGGTGCAGAAGATGTGCCGGGTAATAAGGGCATCAAGGAGCGGATATTACAGGTGGAAGAAACAGCCTCAGAGCAAAAGGCAGAAGGAAAACGAGAAGATACTCACGGGAATAAGAGAATCGCACAAGAACAGTGGCAGGGCCTATGGGAGTCCGCGAATAACGGACGATCTGCGAGAGGCAGGGACAATGTGCGGAGAAAACCGCATAGCTCGGCTTATGAAGGCTAACAGGATAGTCGGCAAAGCAAAGAAAAAGTTCAAGGCTACGACGAACTCCAGGCATAATCTGCCGGTTGCGGAGAATCTTCTGGAGCAAAACTTTGTGGCGGAGAGACCCGATACAAAATGGGTCGGGGATATAACTTATGTATGGACCATGGAAGGTTGGCTATACCTGGCAGTAATACTGGATCTTTATTCCCGGCAGGTGGTGGGATGGGCCATGAGTGATCGTTTGAAATCAGACTTTGTTGTAGAGGCGTTGAGACAGGCGATAGGGCGTCGTAATCCAGATCCATGCTGTAAATTTCATTCTGACAGAGGTATTCAGTACGCTTCTGACGACTTCAGGACTGTATTAAAGGCCAATGGCTTTATCCAGAGCATGAGCCGGAAGGGCAATTGTTATGACAATAGCGTGGCCGAGAGCTTTTTCCATACGCTAAAGACAGAGCATGTTTATGATTATAGGTATGAAACACGGGCAGAGGCGCGGCAGAGTATTTTTGTATGGATCGAAATGGTCTATAATCGGAGGAGGAAGCATTCAGCGTTGGGAAACCGTTCGCCGGTGTCCTTTGAGCTGATGGCCTTAGTAGCCTAACTTAACTGGGATGTCCGAAATATCGGGGGAAGATCAGTGCAATCCGTAACAAACCTCGACGAAAATGCTTCTTCACTTTTCGGGGTCCGGCAGATAAATGTTTCTTTTGATAATTAACGCAGACAAAATGTGAGCGCCGTCGTCTCCATAGTCGCCTTTTGCACCGTCGATGCAACTGGATCGCGCATGTTGCGGGGTAAAGTCCTCAGTTACGACAAATCGAAATTTTCGCGGACTCCTGTGAGCAAGTCATTCTGTGATGAACACCTTCTATCCTCAGTAGTTGCGAACTGAATTGACTGCGGAGTTCGGTAAGAATGTGATAAAATCAGTTTTATAGCGAATAGGAATCGGGTGTGGGCTCATGGTCGCGGTTTACGTAAAAATGTTACTTTCAGCTTTATGATCATAAGAATTTGACGAGGCTTTGATGAGAAAAATTGTTCTATGTGTTCTTTTGTTGGCATTGCTTATCCATTCAAATGCTTTTTGCCTATTGGAGGATGGAAGTAGAGCCCCTGAATTTTTCATAACATCAGGAGATGATAAAAATATATCGCTAAATCAATTAAAAGGTTTAGTGATAACGATTTTTTATGAAACTAAGGAAAAAGAAATTATCGAGCAAAATCGTGATTTGAAAAATGAATTGAATCAATTCTATAAAAATCAACCCGATTCAATGAGAAAGCAAGTTGCAAGATTAGCTGTTATTAATTGCAGTGGCGCTTTTGGGCCATTCAAAGGAATATGGGCGAAGAACTTAATAAAAAACTCCATAAAGGAAAAGATAACAATTTTCGGCGACTGGGACGGCAGCTTTTTTGAAAAGTATAAGATCATAAATGGGGAAAGCAATGTCATCATTATAGATAAAAAAGGTATTGTTCGTTATTCTAAAGCAGGAAAAATTGAACAAACAGAATTTTTCGCCATCAAAGAGCTTTAAAAAAAGTTGGTATTAGAGAGCGCCTGACTTCTGTTATAATGCTTGATAGCCGTTGGCACAGAACACTACATATTTTCCTTTCCCTAACTTATTTATGAGATATCACTTAACATCCAGGCAGGCAATATTTACGAAAGAATTCTGCACATAGTTGCGGCAATATGAAACTGTTGGCTCCTGTGTGTAACCCAACATACTTTAGACGTTGTCTGTTCGAGGAATCGCTATCGTACAACTCATGTAAATTCAAATAGACGCATCGGCATCGGATCTCTGGCGGCACTTTATCCGAGCCTGCTGCTCAACTTCTTACCGAGAACTGTGCACGCAATCAGTTTATGATACCGAAATCAGAAAAAACTGGGTAACACTTTTCCGTTCATTGTAATGGTTATAAAGCCTTTCATGTTCAGCCAGGACTCGACGGCTATTCGCCAGGCCGCTTGCGGCTGAACCCCCTCACTGCATAATATATCATTTTGCAAGTTCGTTATCCAGGCATAGGCATCCCTCCTTTCCCATTTGGAAAACGTTCTTTTGCCGGTGAAGTACACCTGGCAGGCATTCTTACCGCTCAAGCATGGACGAGGCCGGTGATTAAGATCATGCTCAACTGTCGAAGCATACGCCTCCAGGTGTTCACGCGGACAAGAGGTTTTATATGAGAGCTTCGAAGCCAGCCCGGTTTTCAGTTCGGTTTGAGCCTCTTCGATCGCGCCATTGTAAGGCGGATAATGAACCGGGCTATTGACCGGCAGTACAAAGTAATCGGTAAGCACATCATTAACTGCTGAATGATTCAGGTTGCCGCCATTGTCCCGTTTAAGTATCAGTGGCGTGCCGAAACGGTTGAAGGTTGCAGTAAGATAGCCGGATATTTCTTCGCCGCAGGGGAAGTCTCCTGTCATGGGATTGAACTTATAGCGGGAAGCCAGGTCCTGCATCTGGTTCAGGTATATCTTTGCTCCGGTTTCGTCACGCTGCCCGTATTCGCATGGATCCATGGACCACGCAACGTTCGGCACGTTCCAGTGGATACGCTTCAGATTCTGGCGGTGCAACGTATTGAGATCATGCCGCGCCATCGCTACCATTCTTTGCAACTCCCTTCTTGAGACGCCTGATGCGTAACGAGCATATAATGCCCCCGTGCCCTGTGAGCGATTATAACCATGAGACAACTGAGCAATATCCTGCTTCAGCTTGCCCATATCCGGTGGCTTGACCTTGGGAGGACCAGGCTGCCGAACGAGAGGCGTGTCTTTTTTATGCCGCATGCGCCACCGGATGAAACTCGGGTAGGGCAGCCTGACGGCACTGCAGATCGCCCGGTAAGGCATGCCGGTCCTCTCCCTGATCTTGTCAATAATGGTAAGCATACGAGTTATCGTTTCTTCCTTTGCTTCCGTTTTTTTTGACCAGAAGCGCCGATGCTTTTTTTGACGCCGGCGTTCTGCAACTCATAAGCGTGCAGCATGTCCCGCACTTCTACCGTCTTCTCAGCGACAAAGAGCTTTTTCTGAAGTTCTATAACCTGTTCCTGTAATAGCAGCTTTTCTTCATCCTGTGGTGTGTTCGGCCTTCCTGATGCTCTGTCTTCCATGGCCTCCGTCATCGCCTGTAGTGCCCGGCTTTCCCACTCGTAATAAGTCTTTCGGGAAACGCCCAAGCGGCGTGCACCCTCCTCAGCCGTTATCTGACCACTCCGCACTGCAAACACCACCGCCGCTCTATGACGGGCACGCTCCTTGTCTTTTGATTCGCTCATATGCACGCTCCGTTTGTGCTATGGGTTATCAGTCCTTGCTATGCCTTGGCAGAAGACTTCTCGTCCTTTGACGAAGGCATCTCTGTTTTCCTTGCTTCCTGCGCCTTCGAAAGAGTCTTTTCCAGTCTGCCCTGCGCTGCAGTAGTCAACAGTGTAAGGCGCTTCTTCTCCAGCAACGCCTGCAAGCGCGGGCTCAGAGCAGGCCCCTTGTCCAGGCTCACCCTCGGCTCCAGCGCCTGGAGCATCCCCTCCATCGCCCGCTTCTGCCACTGCGCAAACACCATCGAAGGTATCGTCAGCTCCCGGCATATATCCGCAGGCCTGCGCCGCTCCGTCCACACCGACAGTACCGCCCGGCACTTCTCCATCGCCCCGTAATTCATTGTCGGCCGTTTCTTCTCGCTCTTTATCTTCTCCGTCTTCTCCATTGTCATGTCCTCTCTCGTTTAGATTGTAAACTACTTCCTGCGTAATATCGTCGTTTTCGGCCTCAACCGACAACCTTAGCTTGCCCTTTTCCGCCAGCAGCACCACCGACTGCCCCTCCATGCGGCCCACCATGTAAAACGGCAGACGCGGCTTGCCCCTAAGCGCCATCTCAAGGAGGTTGTCCTGGATGCCCTGCTCGATGGTCTTTCTAAGCTCGCTTTGTATCTCAAAGTACCGGTCTGCTGGACACAGCCCGCCGATCCCCTGATGCGGCCGTTTGTGGTTATAATATTTCACCCACTGCCGTATCCGCTCTACTGCATCCTCAAAGCTCCCGAACTGAGCCCGGCTTAGGAACTCCAGGAAGATCGTCTTCCAGAACCGCTCGATCTTGCCTAATGTCATCGGATGGTGAGGCCGAGATTTGATGTGATGGATTTTGTCTTTCTTCAACTCCAGCTCAAAGCGGCTGTTGCCGCGCCAGCTCGTGTACTGCCTCCCATTGTCCGTGAGCATCTCTTTAGGAGGGTTGTACTCTGAGGCCGCCCGGCGATACACTTCGATGACGTTCTGGGCCGTCTGACTTCTAAAAAGCTCCAGCCCAGTTATATAACGGGAATAATCGTCGATAAAACCTATCAGAAACGCATATCGGCCCCCAAGGCGAAACGTAAATATGTCCGTCTGCCAAAGCTGGTTCGGTGTTGAGCGCTCGAAAAACCGGGGACGGGTGATATTGCGCTGCCGCTTCTTTGGTGGGGCAGTCATTAGGGATTCGGAATGCAGAGTCTTACGAACCGTCTCAGGGCTGGCGGTAAGAAAAAACGCTCTCTTTAAAAGTTGCGAAATGCGCTTAATACCGAACAGTGGGTTGGCTTCTTTGAGTTCGACAATCTTCTGCTTCACAGGAGAGGGAAGTCCGCGCCCATTCCCATTGCGTCTTATTGCAAGGCCGGCCTCACCTTCACTTCTATATGCGCGCACCCAGCGTCTTACCGAATTAATGCTTATCCCGCATTCCTGCCGGATCACCTCAATAGGAACGCTCTCCTCAAGGAACTTCTTGACTACTTGAAGCCTAAAGTCGGCTCCGTAACGCCTGCTTCTCGCCGGGACCTTCTTCTTTGCACTGCCTCTTTGTAAACTCTTAACTTGTTCCATCAATGACACTCCTTTCGTTTTCCTAAACTTGGAGTGTCACCCTATTTCCTCAAATCCTTGGTATCATAAACTGGTCGTTAGCACACCCTTTGCTGTTGAAGTATTGGGCAGAGAAGAAAACGCTTGCAAGTGGCTCCTGGCCCCGCACTTTTCTCTTGAGGGGAAAACCCCGATGGAGATGCTTAAATCTAATGCGGGAGCGAAGGAAGTGGAAGAAATTCTCGGCAGGATTAAGTGTGGCATGTGTTTATGAAAAAGGCAATGGAAATAAAACTAAAAGCAGAGCACAAGAATAATGCCAGGGCGAAGCACCTACTCAAACTTGTAAGACTCGGAAATTCCGACGAACACACAAAACAGATAGAAGCTGTGAAAGTGTTTTTATTAAACCTTTCCAGTACCAACCCTGTTGATTTGATTCCTATACCAAAAGACGTTGACGATGATATATCTGAATCAATGTTTGAATGTATCCGCCTTAGATCACATAGCACAATTATGCTTGCAGATTACTTTAAGGTTCCGAAACTGAATAGAGGAAAGCTTCCTCTAATGTTTCCTGTGGCAAAAGCTCGAGGCACACGTACAGTAGCAGACCTTCTGATTGAGGACCGGGGTGACTGTGTGGGACCTCGTAGTCGTCAATGGCAAGCTGTGCGGGTATTTGTCATACGCACTTGCAGAGGACAACTCGGTCAAGCTTTCCAAAATATACATTGAGAAGGACTCTCGAGGGACGTCAATTGCAGCGGACTCCCTTAGCCATGTCAAACAGTATGCAGCGCGAAATGGCAAAGACTACGTTTTCCTTACGGTAAATAAGAATAATAAGATAGCGATTCGAGCATACGAAAAGAATGGGTTTACCATCATGTCATCTGTTGTCACCGATATCGGTCAGGGTTTTGTGATGGATGATTACATAATGGAATACGTTGTGAAATCTCACGAAAGATAAGAAGCTTGAAGCAGTTCATTGCTTCCTGTAAGCGATGGGAGTTTCAATCTTCTGAATATATTGTTTTTCAAATGTGATTGTTGCTAATATGTAAGCGAATGAGGGCATTTAGCACTTAAGACTAACGCGCCCGAGAAATATGGAGGAAGGGACTATGAGGTATACGAGATTGTCTTTTTTAGTCATGATCTGCTTAGTCCTTGCATATAACCCGGCCTTTGCTGGTGCGCCGCTCATCGCAAGCGGGTGTTCTGTAAGCAATGTCGGCTATCTCAATGACCTTGCCATGGAATTCGAAAAAGAAACAGGCGTTAAAGTGCTCGTGCGAGGAGGTGGCAGCAAGGTAGGGTTGAGCGAATTGGGGGAGCAAAAGACCGACTTCGCTGCCTCATGCAAGAGCAAAGGGCGCGAAGACCCGGAAGACTTTCAATTCATTCCGGTCGCGTGGGACGCCCTCGTTTTTATCGTAAATAAAGCTAATCCCGTGAGCAATGTGAAGCCCGAAGATGTCGAGGCAATATATGAAGGCAAAATAACGAACTGGAAACAACTTGGCGGAAATGACATGACTCTGAAATCATTTATTTCCACCACAACAGGTATGGGCGGCATAGGCGAGGCTTTGAGCAAATGGATATTACATGGGAGGCCGGTGACGGAACGTTCCAATTCATCCATGCAGGCGTCTTCAGCAGCTATCTGGGAGCAACTGGTGGAAAAAATGCCTGAAGGGTTTGCGAGCACCGGCTTTGCAAGCGCTAGAAAACGCAATGTCAAAATGCTCACCGTCAACGGAAAGGCTCCGACAAAACAAAATATAATGTCGGGTAAATACCCTTATAAGCGCCCTCTTTTTATCGTTGTAAAAAAAGGCGCCAGACCGGAAGTAAAAAGATTCACCGACTTTGTTCTCAGTAAGAAGGGACAGAGGCTGATATCTTCTTACGGTATTCCCTCCCTTTCAGAGATGAAATGAAATTTTCTCTGCAAGCCAAGATCACGCTCCTGATCACGGTGGTAGCTGTTACTGCAAGCGCAACCGGAAGTTTCCTTCTTATCTCAGCCTATAATAGAAGCCTGGAGAGAGAGATCATAAATCGAGGTATCACAATGTCGGAAGCGCTGTCCAGGGCGGTGGCCGAAGGACTAGCTTCGGAGGACCTGCAGTTGATACGGCAGGTGCAAAGTATAGTTCATACGGATGATGTCAAACTTGCCCAAGTTTATTCGACAATATGGTTGCCCGTGGATGCTTATCCTCTGGAGGAATTCAATGACCCTCCGGACCGGGCTGCAATCGAGCATTTCAAGAGAGGCGAAGATTTATTCTATAAGAATAACATCAATATGGTTGACGTATACTCCCCTGTCTTCTACCACCGATTCGAGCAGGTCAAGGACAGGAAATACCTGATCGGATATGTAAGACTCATGCTGACGACCAAAGGAGTTCAGCAGACAATAAGAAAGATGCTGATGATGAGCATACTTGCTTCGGGCCTGTTAACCGTTATGGCCACAGTAGTCCTGAATGCAGTTATCAGGAAATATTTACTTACCCCACTTTTGACCCTGGGGCAGTCAATCTCGAAATATAGAGAGGGGTCTTTGCCCGATGCTATACCGGTGAACTCGAATGACGAAATTGGGGAATTATCACTTGAATTTAACCGGATGAGTATCGCCATCAAGGAACGGGAAGAAAAATTCAGGACACTTTTTAACGAATCCGCCGATGCCATATTGCTTGTGGATCCCTATGGCAAGATCATCGACGCTAATGATGTGGCTTTGCAACGGTATAAATACGGCCGCACTGAATTTATCGGCATGCCGGTAACCCAACTGGACAGTCCGGACGATGTGCATAATGTTCCAGCAAGGTTCGAAAGGTTGAGGGAACATGGGACTGCGGCCTTTGAAGACCTGCATATGACCAAGGACGGCCTCGTGATACCGACCGAAGTTAATTCGCGTTCGGTCATCATAGGGGGGACTCCCCTAATAATTTCCACATGCAGGGATATTACTGAACGCAAGAAGGCACAAGACGCCATGGCTGAGGAAAAGGAGCGCCTGGTGGTAACTCTGAGAAGCATAGGTGACGGAGTCATAGTTACCGATAACGGTGGGATTGTCACCCTGATGAACCGGGTTGCCGAGGAGCTTACAGGATGGCACGGAGAAGAGGCACTTGGGAAGCACTTATCCGTGGTCTTCAATATCATAAGCGAAGGCACAAGGATGCCCTGCGAGAATCCGGCAGACAAAGTGCTCAGTAAAGGTTTGATAGTCGAGTTCGCGAACCACGCAGCGCTCATTAAAAGAGACGGAACAGAGATAATAATAGCGGACAACGCTGCGCCGATAAGAGACAGAGAGAGCAGGATAATAGGCGTCATTGTCGTTTTTCGGGATATCACAGTCCAGTATAGAATGGAAGCCGAGATGCAGAAGATGCAAAAGCTGGAGTCTCTTGGGGTCCTTGCCGGCGGACTGGCCCACGACTTCAACAATCTGCTCACAGGTATCATGGGCAATATCAGCATAGTCAAAATGCATCTCGAACCGGGACATACAGATTATGCTCGCTTATTGGCGGCTGACAAGGCAGTGGAACGGGCAACGGACCTGACGCAGCAGTTGTTGACTTTTGCCAAGGGCGGAGCTCCGATAAAGAAGGTTCTCCCTATAGCTAACTTAGTCAGGGAATCCGTAGATTTCGCGCTTTCCGGCTCCAATATCAGATGCAATTACATCATACCTGACGGTTTATGGAATGCCGAGGTCGACAGTGGACAGATCGCCCAAGTATTCAATAACCTGTCGATAAACGCCATGCACGCGATGCCTGAAGGCGGCATAGTCAGTGTAAGTATGGAGAACGTGACACTCTCGGCCAATAGTGTTTATATCCTGCCTGCCGGGGACTTCATAAAAATAACTTTCTCTGACAGCGGAAAAGGCATTTCTGAAGAATACCTCCCTAAGATCTTTGATCCTTACTTCACTACAAAAAAGCACGGCAGCGGATTGGGGCTGGCCACAGTGTTTTCCATACTAAGAAAGCACGAAGGGCATATAACAGTAGAGTCAATGGTAGGGACCGGAACAAGGTTTGTTATATACCTCCCCGCAACCAAAGATGCCGGTAGTTCCTGTTCTTCAATTAAAGATACCCTGAACATAGGATGCGGGAACATCCTGGTAATGGATGATGAAGAGCTGGTGAGAGACATAGCCCGCGAGATGCTGGTGACGCTGGGGTACAATGGTCAGTTCGCGGAAGACGGGGAAAAGGCCCTCGCTATTTATAAGAAAGCCTTTCAGGAGAAAAATCCTTTCAGGCTATTGATTATGGATTTGACTATTCCAGGCGGTATGGGCGGCAAGGAGGCTGTAGGGAAAATACTGGAGATAGACCCTGAGGCAAAAGTAATAGCGTCAAGCGGCTATTCCACCGACCCTGTAATGTCCGAATACAAAAAATACGGTTTTTCTGGCGTAATGACCAAACCCTATAGGATTGAACAGATGAGTGAGACTATTACCAAGGCGTTGTCATCATAACGGTCAGTGGCGATGGATTACTGTTTTATGAAGTACGCAAACGTTTTTTAATGCATTCACCAGGAAACAAACGGTTGGAGAAGGTTGTCCGCGGTGTTTGATAATTGGTGGATCAGGTGCCCGCAGCTGAAAATGCGGGATCACTTCTTTTGAGGCAGCTGTCGATGAAGATGAAGGTTGCTTCTGGAATTTCTCACTGGGGGAAATCGTATCCCGGCTCTCGTTCAATATAATTGCTCGACCCGGGGCATGCTGATAAGTAAAATTATGACCCGTAATTCTCGGGTATAAAAAAACAATGCTGGTATCGAGTGCTGTGAGTTACGATGAAGAAAACTGACGCACTGCGAAACTTCTGCGGCATTGTCACAACCTTGCGGAGAATATTATACTGAAAGATATGGATGAACCTGCACGGAATGGTAAATCGATAACAATCACCTATGCAATTACATGTTCGCGGGCAGACGTCGGGAATATATGCGAAAAGATAGCTCTTGAGCAGACCGTTGAACTGCCGGGAGCTGCAATAAGAGACGACCGGATACTTAATGATATAACCGGCAAGGTAATCTCGATTCATGAAGCGGACAGCGAGGGTATAGAGCGCTTCATTGTTAAGATGGCATATCCTGTGCTGGTATCTAACTATGAGATTCCGCAGTTTCTCAACCTGCTTTACGGAAATATTTCCTTCAAGCCCGGCATAAAGGTGATCGATGTAGATTTTGGGGAGGGATTTCTTCTTCCTTTCAAGGGACCCAGGTTTGGGATTGAGGGAATCAGGAGACTCCTCGGCGTCTTCGACAGGCCGCTCGTTGCAACCGCATTGAAGCCCATGGGCACTTCGGCGGAAGGATTGGCAGAGATATGTTACAGGTTTGCTCTCGGAGGAGTAGATATTATCAAAGACGACCACGGCTTAGTAGACTTCCCCTTCTGCAGATTTGAAGAAAGGGTGACGAAGTGTGTTCAGGCTGTTGAAGAAGCACAGCAAAAAACAGGGAAAAGGACGCTCTACTTCCCCAATATAACGGACCGCTTCGACAGGATCATCAGAAACGCAGAGTTTGCAGTAAAGGCGAATGCCGGAGGTCTCCTGATCTCGCCTTTTCTCACCGGCCTTGATTGTGTGAGATACATAGCCGAGAACGAAGGGATCGACAAACCTATTATGTCTCACCCTTCTTTCACCGGCATATTTTATACTGGCGCCGACAGCGGCATCTCACCCGAGCTTGTTCTCGGGAAGATCTTCAGGCTTATTGGGATCGACAGTTCAGTCTACCCAAATTACGGAGGCAGATTTTCTTTTACCAAAGAGACATGTTTTTCAATAGCCCGCTTGCTGACCGGGAGACTCTATAATATAAGGCCGTCTTTCCCGACACCCGCCGGCGGGATGGATCTCGAGGATATCCCCGAAATTGTGCAATTTTATGGAAAAGATATTGTTCTCCTTATCGGGGGCTCGCTCTATTCGAGGTCTTATGACCTCGAAGACAATGCGAGATACTTTTGCGAAAAAGTAAAAGGATAGGCTATAGGTCATAGGTAATTGGTCATAGGTAAAAAACAATCTATAGCCCATAACCTATAACCTATAACCTGATTTTTCTATGGAGGCCAAATGAGTGTTGTTCATCGTTTCACGGGAGAAGATAACAATTTTAACTGGGAGGGAGCGGTCCCACGGGGTTACACAAAACCAGACACCAGGGGCGCTGACGGCAAGGTGCTGATCGGAAAAACCGACGGCGCCCAACAGTTCATCATCCGGTATTTCCGGGTAGAGCCGAACGGCTGGAGCGCCCTCGAAAAACACCCCCATGACCATGGCATTTTTATTGTTCACGGCAGGGCCCGCGTACTGCTGGGAAGTGTGGAAGTAGAGGTCGGGCCCAGGGATGCTGTCTATATAAGCCCCAATGAAATACACCAGTTGAGTCCTATCGGAGATGAAGCTCTCGGTTTTCTATGCATAGTGCCGCCGAAAGAAAACGAAATCGGTTGACGGTCTCGTAAAAAGTCCATATGCTGCGTTGCGCTGCATACTTCGTCACTGCGGCGTACAGAAAGTACGCCTCATTCCTAAGTCTTTGCGCGCCTTGCCTATGAACTTCTTACGAAACCGTCCAATTCGCAGACCCTAAGCGGGTCTTCGAATTCTCCGGGCCTTATGGCATTTAAAACATTCGAACTTGGGAGGATGGGTATTTTTGAGGGCATTCTTTTTACCGGCGCCATGACATTCCAGGCACGCTGCAGTGTTGTTAAACGCTATGTCTTTATGAATGACGTCGTCAGGAATCCGGGGATAACGTTTTCCCGATATGGAAAAAAGCAATCCGACGATCAGCAACACAAAAATAATAAACCAGATTGTGCTTTTCATGTGTAAATTGTACCATATCCAATGTTGAAATATTTAGACCATTGTCGATAGTATAAGTTTTAGTACTCTTAAATGACTATTCTAGTGTAGTGTCCCATAATTAGCTTTACATAATAGGTCAGGGTATGGTATCCTTTCTGCATGAGGACAACAAAGCCGATACCACACACAGAAGAAGAACTGAAAAAAGTTGAACGACTTGCCCGTAGTCGAAATACCGCACAAAAAGTAGTCTTACGGGCAAAGATAGTGATGAACAAGATGGAAGGGCTTAAACAGGAAGATATAGCTGAACAATTGGGCACGTCACGGGTATCAGTCGGCCTATGGGTAAAAAGGTATCAGGAAGGAGGTTTAGGGGGGCTGCTGAAAGATGCTCCTCGCTCGGGCCGGATCCCGAAGTTGTCGGAAGAGAAAGAGAAGGCTGTTGTGGAAGCAACGCTTCATACCGTACCCTCTGCTGCTACACATTGGAGCGTGAGAACAATGGCGGAGAAACAACAGGTATCACGAATGGCAGTGCAGAGGATATGGAAGAAATACAACCTAAAGCCGCATCTGGTGAAGACATTTAAAATAAGCAACGATCCGCATTTTGTTGAGAAGGTAAAGGACATTGTGGGTTTATATCTCAATCCTCCTGAAAAAGCTTTAGTGCTCAGTGTAGACGAAAAGAGCCAGATACAGGCACTGGATAGAACGCAACCTGGCCTGCCGATAAAAAAAGGCCATGCTGGGACGATGACGCATGACTATAAGCGCCATGGAACGACGACGCTGTTTGCCGCCTTAAATGTTATGGATGGAAAGGTCATCAGTTCTTGTATGCAGAAGCATCGGCAGGAAGAGTTTTTAAAATTTCTCAATAAGATAGATCAGGAAACACCATCGCATCTCGATCTGCACTTGATCGCAGATAATTATGGAGCGCATAAGACTGCAAGAATACAGAGGTGGCTGAAAAAGCACCCTCGGTTTACGATGCATTTTACTCCAACGTCATCGTCATGGCTGAATATGGTGGAGAGATTTTTTAGTGAATTGACGACAAAGAGAGTGAGGCGCGGGATTTTTACGAGTGTCAAAGAATTGGAAAAAGCTATCAGAGATTTTATAGAGACACATAATGAGAACCCTAAAATATTTACTTGGACCAAGGACGCAGACACTATTCTTGCCAAGGTTGCTAAATGTAAAGAACTGTTAGGGACAGGACACTAGTATGTTTGGTGCTTTTATGAAAGGAGCGAGTATGGGGAGCGGGAGCAAAGCGTCAATCCTTGCCGTAGCTGTTGCAGCGGGCTTTTTCTTTTTCAGCACAGCTGTCACGGCGGCGGAGATATCTCAGAAAGTGAAAATACCTGTGCCGGCAAAGGTTGCTGCTGAGAAGATCGCCACTGTGGATGAAGTTGCCAGGCTTGTGGCGCTGGGGCCGGAAAAAGGGAGTTTTGAGCTTGTGGATTCGAGGCCTCTTTTGCGCTATGATGAAGGACACATTCCAGGGGCTATTTCGATACCGTATGGGGAATTTAACGAATTCGCCGGAAAGCTGCCCAAAGAAAAGGACACGCTGATCATTTTTTATTGTGACTCCCGCGCCTGCCGGCCGGCCCTGTCCTCTGCAGCCAAGGCTGAGAAAATGGGCTATACCAGAGTTAAAGTATTTGCCGATGGTCTGTATGCATGGAAAAAGACGGGCAACCTTGTCGTTTCTTCTGTGCAGAGTCTCAAGGAGTATCTGGAAAAGGGCATCCCCTTTGTGCTTATTGATTTGAGGTCGACGGAAGAGGCAAAGAGAGGACACATCATAGGTGCGGTTTGTATACCCGGGAAGAACCTTCCGAATGAAAAGGAGAGATTCCCTTCAGACAAATCGGCTCCCATAATGCTGTACGACAACGATACAAAGTCAGTGTGGAAAGACTTTGTATCGGTGAGGGGCTGGGGCTATACCAATGTGGCGGTACTCGAAGGCGGCTTTGATGAATGGAAGCGCTCCGGCGGACTCGTCATCGTCGGGGATGTGGCTACAAGGATTGTTTATGTGCCGAAGTTAAGAGCGGGAGAAATCTCTATCGAGGAGTTCAAGCGGATAGCGGAGACATCGCCGCCTGACAAGCTGATTCTGGATGTGCGTGACGAGGACGAGGCGGCGCAGGGCATGCTTAAAGGCGCTCTGAACGTGCCTTCATGGGAACTCAGAGACAGAATTAGTGAGCTCACGAGGGACAAGGAGATTATCCTGTATTGCGACACCGGCTTAAGGTCTGAGATGGCTTACCATGTGCTTAGAGAGGCCGGCTTCAAGGTGCGCTTCCTAAACGCCAGAATTAAGATCGACAGGGACGGCAAATATACTATTGTGAAAGAATAGGGTTTGCGCGAGCCCTGAGGACGGTATTATGGAAGATGATTTATGCGCCTCCGCAGCCATTAAAATACCGCCCTTTAGAGATGCACATATGCATTTCATGGTTGATGGAAGACCATTGACGCTCAGCGAACTGCCGGCCGTAAAAGACTCATTTGTGACGCGCGGAATCTTCTCTCTGAACGATATGGGGCACAGGAGCGGCCTCGGCCTGCAGGCCAAAGCTCTTTTCCATACCGACGTGGAAATCAGGTCAGCCGGGTATGCGCTATATAAGAAGGGGACCTACGGGTCATTTCTCGGCAAGGGAGTTTCGGGCACTTCAGAGATAAAGAAGGCAGTGCATGAAATCGCCGATGCAGGCGCCGATTTTCTTAAAGTTATCAATTCGGGCATTGTTTCAGCGCAAAAAGCAGGGTTGGTGACCGATGGAGGTTTTTCTCCGGAGGAATTACATGTACTCAACGAAACGGGCCGGTCGAGAAATCTGCTCATGGTCTGTCATGCGAATTCCGATGCGGCAGTGCGGGACGCTCTTAATGCCGGAGCGGTTTCGATTGAGCACGGCTACTTCGTATCCCGTGATACACTGCATAGAATGGCAGAAGCGCGCATTGCGTGGATACCGACAATATTTGCGCTCAACAGTCTTGCCGTGCTGTATCCGGCTGCCGAACAGGCGCTTATAGAAAAAACCGTTGAAAGTCATCTTTCATCAGTCGGCTATGCTGCCTCTATTGGGGGAATTTTGCGTATCGGCAGCGACAGCGGATCTAAAGGAACAGCGCACGGCAGCTCTTTTTTTGACGAACTGAAGTTATTCAGAAAAGCAGGACTGTCTCCGGAGCAGATTATATCTGCCGCATGCATGGATGGAAGCGAGATAGCCAGGGGCAACTTCCTGATTGTGACCCGCGACTTTACGCTTCAGGCAATACATAAAGATGGGATTGCCTCTCGCCCTATAACCCTATAACTCTATAACCCTATCGCCCGCTTCTCTTATATAGCCCTATTACCTGTGCCTGTGAAATTATATGTCCTTTCATGGCTTTTTCGACATCCGCCTTCTTTGCGCCGGAAGGCAGGTCTAAAGCCGTATCGAGGGCGTAAAGCTTGAAAAAATAGCGATGAGTGCCTGATGGCGGACAGGGACCGCCGTATGATAGTTTCTTGAAATCGTTCAGTCCGGCCGTCGCGCCTCCCGGTGTTTCATTTTCTTTTATCTCCTTTATGCCGGGGGCGATATTCCAGGAAACCCAATGGACCCATGTGCCCATTGGCGCATCAGGATCATCTACGATCAAGGCCAGTGACTTGGTCCCCGGCGGGACATTCTCTATGACCAGCGGGGGATTGATATCGCGTCCATCACAGGTATATTTGGAAGGTATGGATCCGTTATTCTGAAAGGCTGTGCTTGACAGTTTTAACTCGCTCATTGTTGCTCCCTCCTTGCCGAGAGTGATTAGCACAAAAAAAATAACAACAGCAATCATCGCCCGCATGGGTCTTATTCCCGGTTTTCCTGTCATGATGGTATCACCATCACTGCGCATCCTGACAACCCGATGACTCTTTCTGTCGTACTTCCCATAAGAATTTTCCTGAACCCTGTTTTTCCATATGCCCCCATGACAATTAAATCAACCCCTCTGCCGCCTGCGGTCTCAACAATAGTCTCATATGATCTTCCACGCGGGGTCACCGCTTCCGCATCAATCCCCTCCTTTCGGGCCAATTCCAGTACATAGCCGGTATTGAGCGCGGCCTCCTTCTCTTCTTCATCGGTGAGCCATGAGGAAAGCGCCAGGACTGAGCTTCCGCAGCGCCCGGCAATGCCGAGCGCTTCAGCAACAGCTGCAATGCTATGCTTTGAACCATCAGTGGCAACCAATATTTTCTTGTACCCTATCTTTGCCGCCCTTGGAACGACAAGCACTTTGCAGGGCGCATATCCTATGATCTTTGCCGCCACCGTCCCCATCAGGAGTTTAGCCAGTCCCTTACGTCCCCTCCTGCCGATCACGATCATGTCGATATTCTTTTCCGCTGCTTCATCCACAATATATTTGTATGGTTTATCTCCGCTAAGAAAGATAACTTCACAGTCCAGACCCTCTCCCACAGCCCTGGCTTTTATTGATTCCAGATGCTTGACCACTTCTTCTTCCTCTTTTTTAAAAAACCTGGCTCCTATGGTCTCGTATTCGGGTTTCGTTTCGAGCACCGATATCACGTAGAGCTTGCTCGAGCATTTCTTTGCAAAACTTATTGCCTCGCGTATCGCTCCCTCGCTGAAGTCAGAACGGTCGTTGGCCAGCAGCAGCTTTTGAAGTTTTAAAACCGGGCAGAACTGCGGTTGCTTCATGATATCCTCCTATTTCCCTTCTCATTCCTCATTTTGTATTTAAATAATAGAGCAACCCTGACTTTTTTTCAATTGCAATTCAGTTATAATATTAAAATGAGCATAAACGCAGGCATGGTATATTCCGAGCACCCTATGCAGGAGGTTTGAGATGAATGGATTAAAGACAATGGTCCTGATGGTAACACTCACATTGTTGCTTGTTGCCGTCGGAGGGGCGCTGGGCGGCAGGTCAGGGATGACATTTGCGCTTATCATGGCCTTTGGTATGAATTTCATAACCTACTGGTTCAGTGATAAGATCGTGCTCAGGATGTACGGAGCCACTGCAGTCAGTGAAGCTGAGGCGCCCGAACTCTATGAGATAGTCAGAAGGCTTGCCCACAGGGCGGAACTCCCCATGCCGAAGGTATATATTATTAACGAAGACCAGCCCAATGCATTTGCAACCGGACGGAACCCTGAGCATGCGGCTGTTGCGGTTACGAAAGGTATAATGCGGCTTCTTTCCAGGGAAGAGCTCGAAGGTGTTATCGCGCACGAATTGTCCCACGTCAAACACAGGGACATACTGGTAAGCACGGTTGCCGCCGCTATTGCCGGTGCTATAAGCTACCTTGCGCAGATGGCCCAGTGGGCCATGATCTTTGGCGGCGGCAGGAGAGACAATGACGAAGGAGGCAGTCCCTTTGCAACCATTGTGATGATGATCGTGGGCCCGATAGCGGCAATGCTGGTCCAGTTGGCGATATCACGCTCGCGGGAATATGGGGCCGATGAGTCCGGCGCAAGACTTACAGGGAACCCCATGTATCTTGCCGGCGCTCTCAGGAAGCTTGAGACGGCTTCACAGCGGATACCCATGGATGCCAACCCTGCGACATCGCATATGTTTATCGTAAACCCGCTTTCCGGAGGCGGTATAAAAAAGCTCTTCAGCACTCATCCGCCGATAGAAGAGAGGATTGCGCGGCTTGAGTTGATGTCGCTGGGAAAGTCCTAAGCACATGAAGAAACCACTGGTTGGGATACTTATGGGAAGTGAAAGCGATTTGCCTGTGATGAAGGAGGCGGCGCAGGTTTTGACAAAGTTCGGCGTCCCGTTTGAAATGCGTGTCAGCTCTGCTCACCGTCTCCCCGATGAGACGGCTGAGTACGCGAAGCGCGCCAGGGTACGCGGCCTCGAGGTGCTTATTGCCGGAGCAGGCATGTCAGCTCATCTCGCAGGGGCGCTGGCCGCCCACACGACACTGCCTGTAATCGGTGTCCCGCTCGCATCAGGGGCGTTAGGCGGAGCGGACGCCCTCTATGCCACGGTCCAGATGCCCCGCGGCATTCCTGTGGCTACCGTCGCGATAGGCGGCGCCGGGAATGCGGCATATCTCGCGTGCTCGATACTCTCAGTTAAATACCCCGAACTCGCCCAAAAAATAGAAAAGTTCAGAGAGCAGTCAAAAAAACGGTTCCTCGGGTCATCCATGAGGGGGCAAGTAAAAAGCAGGAAGTGACGAGCTCGCAAAAAATCGGGTATTGTATATTATTTCAGTGCTTACTTTTTATTTTTTGACTTCTACTTTTTACTTCTAACTTCTTACTTTCTTTGGAGGAAGAAATGTCCGATGTTGTCATGAAAACAGATTTCAATGACGTCAAACTGCTCAGGCGCGGCAAGGTGCGGGACGTATACGAGATAGATCGCTATCTCCTTATAGTAGCCACTGACAGGGTATCCGCGTTTGATGTGGTGCTGCCCGATGGCATAGCTGAGAAGGGGAAGATGCTGACGCAGCTTTCCCTCTACTGGTTCAGGCAGATGAGCGACATAATAGAAAATCATATAGTCGCCACTGAAGTGAACGATTATCCTGCGGCGCTTCACAAGTACGGCGGTGTATTGGAAGGCCGCAGCATGCTGGTAAAAAGGACCGAGCCGGAGCCAGTCGAATGCATTGTTCGTGGATATCTTTCAGGTTCCGGATGGGCTGAGTACAAGGAAAAGGCGACGGTATGCGGTATAAGACTCCCCTCCGGCCTGGTCGAATCATCCCGGCTTGATGAACCCATATTTACACCCAGCACGAAAGCGGAAGAAGGGCACGATATAAACATAAGCTTCGATGAAATGAGAAAGATAGTCGGCGATACCGTTGCCCGGCAACTCAGGGAGACGACACTCGCTATATACGGCAGGGCCCGGGAACTGGCGGAGAGGAAGGGGATAATCATTGCCGACACCAAAATGGAATTCGGCCTGTACGAAGGCAAACTGATGTTGATCGATGAATTGCTAACACCGGATTCGTCCCGGTTCTGGTCTGCAAAAGAATACGAGCCGGGCAGGGGACAGGACAGTTTTGACAAACAGATAGTGAGGGATTATCTTCTCACCCTTGATTGGAAGAAGACGTTTCCCGGACCAGGGCTTCCTGAGGATATTGTTCAAAAAACAGCCGCGCGATACAAAGAGATTGTCCATATACTGACAACATGATTACATCCGGAGAGGAGGGAGGGAAATGAAGATAAAACCTGTGGCATTGCTGGTGATGACCATCTTTTGCGTGCTTCTGATAGACAGTGTCGTGTGCGGGTTTAACGCGAATGATCTGGCGGCTTTGAAAGCGACGAATAACTGTACCCGTTGCGACCTGAGCGGCGCCAACCTGAGCGGCGCGAACCTGAAGGGGGCGAACCTGAGCTGGACGAACCTGAGCGAGACGAACCTGAGCGGCGCCAACCTGACCGGGGCGAACCTGTACGAGACGGTCCTGAGCTGGCCGAACCTGACCGGCACTAAGCTGAGCGGGGCGATATGGACTGACGGCAGAACGTGCGCACAGGGTTCAGTGGGGCAATGCAATCGCTGACAATAGAAACAATAGTCTTTGAGGCGGGATATAAAAAGTGGATCGTTTCGATAACTTATTAGGCATCATGGCGGCGCTCCGCGCTGAAAACGGCTGCCCCTGGGACAGGGAGCAGACGAGGGAGTCGCTTACGCCATATCTTGTGGAGGAGACTTACGAGGTACTGGAGGCCATCGAAGAAGGTTCTCCTCATAAAATAAAAGAGGAACTCGGCGACCTGCTCTTTCAGATCGTTTTTCACTGTCAACTGGCGAAGGAACGGGGGGAATTCAGCATGGAGGACGTGGTTGATGCTATTTCCGAAAAAATGACCGGCAGGCATCCTCACGTTTTCGGCGATGCGAAGTTCGAAACATCCGAAAAAGTGATGAAGCAGTGGGAGGAGCGGAAGAAAGAGGAGGGCAAGAACAGGGAGTCAATACTTGAGGGTGTCCCGAGGGAACTCCCCGCGCTTCTCAAGGCGCACAGGATACAGTCGAGGGCGGCGCGTGTAGGGTTTGACTGGAACAGGGTCGGAGAGGTCATGGAGAAGCTGGATGAAGAGCTCTCTGAATTCAGGGAGGCCCTTGGACAGAAAGACCAGGCTGCGATTGAAGACGAACTCGGGGATGTATTTTTCGTTCTTGTCAATATTTCGCGTTTTGTCGGCGTCAATCCCGAGGATGCGCTGAGGAAGACGATAAGTAAATTCATATCCCGTTTTCGCTATATAGAAATGAAGGCTGCGGGCTCCGGCAGGAAGCTGTCGGACATGACGCTCCACGAGATGGATGTGCTCTGGGAAGAAGCGAAAACGGAGGGTTAGAGGGTTAGATGATTAGAAGGTTAGCTGAACCTCTAACCCTCCATTCTTCTGACCCTCCAATCTTCCAACCTTCTGACCCTCCGACCCTCTTTTTCAGCCCTCTTTTTCTTTTGACTTTTGGATTACGTACATGGTATATATTTCGTATTGCGAAACTTTGTCTCGTAACCGAGCAATTCCTGGGAACAGGAAAAAAGGAGGATTTGGCAGTCATGGCTTTTGAAGGGAAGGTCAAATGGTTCAATGAGTCAAAGGGTTTTGGTTTTATCCAGCAGGACAACGGTGCAGATGTCTTCGTTCATTTTTCTTCTATTAAGAGCGATGGATTCAAGACATTAGCCGAAGGCCAAAGAGTACAATTCGATATCGAAGAGGGAGATCGCGGACCGAAGGCTGTTAACGTTATAAAAATCTGAAGAATAAGGGTGACAAAGCCCTTTTTTATTTCTTTCTAAGTTGCCTATCCACGCCGCACAGCAGCCTGTTGTGCCATTACTGGTTTATTGTAATTTAATTGCGAACATAATTCTTAATTAATGTGATCTATGCGCTTACCTGAATGGATTAGAACAAAAGCGATCGGACTGCATAATACAAAGGACCTTTTGAGGAGTCACCGCGTATCCACGGTCTGCGAGGAGGCCCGGTGTCCCAATAAAGGGGTCTGCTTTTCAAAACCGACGGCGGCCTTTATGATAATGGGAGACCGCTGTACAAGAAATTGTGCTTTCTGCGCTGTCATGCCCGGAGTGCCTGCTCCACTCGATGCTGCTGAACCTGAGCGGGTTGCGGAAGCGGCTGTCGAATTGGGTTTGCGCTATGTCGTAATTACTTCGGTGACCAGGGACGACCTGCCGGATGGCGGGGCCGCGCAGTTTGCTGCAACGGTAAGGGCTGTAAGAAACGCGCTCCCCGCTGCAAAGATTGAGGTGCTGACTCCGGACTTCCAGGGGGAAAGGGAAGCGCTTGGCATTGTTCTTGGGGCGCGGCCTGATGTATTCAACCATAATATTGAAACTGTAAGGCGCCTCTATGATAGTGTGCGGCCCCGTGCTGATTATCAGCGCTCTCTTGAAGTGCATAGAACCGCAAGGGCGCTGATGCCCGGTATGAAGACAAAGTCGGGCGTGATGATCGGACTCGGTGAGACGCTTGATGAGGTCAGGGAAGTTTTCAGGGACATAAGGGCTGCCGGCTGCGATTTTTTGACAGTAGGTCAGTACCTAAGGCCTGCAAAAAAGAATCTGCCTGTTGTAGAATATATTCACCCTGATGTTTTTGATGCTCTGAAAGTATACGCTCTTGGACTGGGGTTTGAATTTGTTGCTTCGGGCCCCCTAGTGCGGAGCTCAATGAATGCAGAGGAAATGTATAACAGCGTGAAAAGTGAATGGTGAAAAGTGAATAGTGAAAAAATGAATAGTGAAAAGTCTGTTTTGTTTTCTTGTCTTTTACCATTCACTGTTCACCATTCACTATTCAGGTTCTTTAAGTCTTTTACCATTCACTATTCACCATTCACTATTCACGTTCTTTAAGGAGGAGGTTTTTTCTCGTGTTTGAGTTTAACAGGATCAAGAGACTGCCGCCCTATGTTTTTGCTATCGTAAACGCTTTAAAGATGGATTCCCGGAGGAAGGGTGAGGATATTGTAGACCTTGGAATGGGCAACCCCGATATCCCGACACCGAAACATATTGTTGAAAAACTCTGCGAGGCTGCGCACAATCCCAAAAATCACCGGTATTCCGCGTCAAAGGGGATAACTCAGCTGAGGATGGCGATATCGGAATGGTACAAGAGGCGGTATGATGTCGATATAGATCCCGAATCAGAAGCAGTGGCCACAATCGGGGTCAAGGAAGGCCTTTCGCATCTTGTGCTGGCTTCTATTCAACCCGGCGACGTGGTGATGACGCCTACGCCTGCGTATCCCATTCATCCTTACAGCAATATCATTGCCGGAGGTGAGGTCATCAGCGTTCCCATCGGCCCCGGTTTCGATTTTTTTGAGGAGCTTGAAAAGACGCTGAAGAAGACATGGCCGAGGCCCAAAATGCTTATTCTCAATTTTCCACATAATCCCACGACTACGGTTGTCGAGGGACTTGGCTTCTTTACAAAAGTGGTGGACTTTGCGCGTGAGAACAACATTATCGTCGTGCAGGATTTCGCATATGCAGACCTTAATTTTGATGATTACAAGGCCCCAAGCATTCTCCAGGTCCCTGGTGCAAAGGATGTGGCGGTTGAATTTTTTTCGCTCACCAAGAGTTATTCCATGGCGGGCTGGAGGGTCGGGTTTTGCTGTGGTAACAGGGACGTGGTTGGTGCGCTAATAAAGATCAAAAGCTATCTTGATTACGGGATGTTTCAGCCGATACAGATTGCCGGCATCGTTGCGTTGCGCGGACCCCAGGACTGCGTTGAAGAGATAAGGAATATCTATCAGTCTCGCAGGAACACCCTGATAAAGGGCTTAAATAACGCAGGCTGGAAGATCGATTCGCCCAAGGCGACAATGTTTGTGTGGGCCGGGATACCGGAGCAATTCAAAAAAATGGCATCCCTCGAATTTTGCGAATACCTTATAAAAGAGGCAAAGGTAGCCGTATCGCCCGGCATCGGCTTTGGCGAAGGCGGCGATGACTATGTCAGGTTCGCGCTTGTTGAGAACGAACATAGAATACGGCAGGCTGTATCAGGGATAAAAAAGGTGTTGGGCAGGGGCTGATAATGAAAAAGGATACTGTTTCGGTAGGCATCATAGGATTCGGCACGGTCGGTTCAGGGACCGCGCGCATTTTGCTTGAAAATGCAGCCGTTATCAGTGAGAGGACAGGCATTCCTGTCTCGTTAAAGAGGATCGCGGACCTTGACATCACGAGGGACAGGGGAATAAACGTTCCGGCCGGCGTGTTGACGACCGATGCAGCCGCAGTGATTAACGATCCCGAAATCGATGTCGTCATTGAGCTTATGGGAGGTATTCATCCCGCAAAGGAATTCATACTCCAGGCGATAAGGAACTGTAAGCATGTGGTCACCGCAAATAAGGCCCTGCTCGCCACTGAGGGAAACGAACTCTTTGCCGAGGCTGAGCGGGCTGGCGTTGAAATTGGGTTTGAGGCAGCTGTTGCCGGAGGCATCCCTATTATCAAAGTGATAAGAGAGGGACTCGTTGCAAACAGGATAATTGCCGTATACGGCATTATCAATGGGACGTCTAATTACATATTTACAAAGATGACCGACGAGAAGGTCGACTTCGCAACCGCGCTGAAAGAAGCGCAGCGGCTCGGGTATGCCGAGGCTGATCCCACCTTTGATATAGAGGGGATCGATTCCGCCCATAAACTCACTATACTTGCCTCCCTCGCCTACGGAATCCCGCTGTCGTATGGAGATGTTTATAAAGAGGGTATTACGAGAATAACGGCCCAGGACATTGCCTTTGCCTCCGAACTCGGGTATAAAGTTAAGCTTCTGGCAATCACGAAGGCGACCGCTGAAGGCATCGAGATGCGGGTGCATCCCACTATGGTGCCGAATGATTATTTGATTTCAAAGGTCGACGGAGTTTTCAATGCGGTGTATGTGGAAGGCGATGCAGTGGGCTCCACACTATATTATGGCAGGGGGGCAGGCGACATGCCGACAGGAAGCGCTGTCGTCGCCGACGTTGTGGATATTGGACGGAACATTATGTGCGGCAGCGTCAAGCGTATCTCCGGACTCACGGCCAAGGCCGGGGTCCCCGGGAAGTCGAGAAAGATCAAAAGAATTGATGATATAGAAAGCATGTACTATTTCAGATTTTCCGCGCTGGATGAGCCCGGCGTCCTGTCGAAGATCTCGGGCATCCTCGGCAGCAACAATATCAGCATAGCATCCGTCATTCAGAAAGGCAGGAGCATCGGGGGATCTGTTCCGCTTGTCGTGCTCGCTCACAGGTCCAGAGAAAGGGATGTTCTCAGTTCTATAAGTGAGATCGACGCCCTGCCCATTGTATCCGACAAAACGCTGTTTATCAGAGTTGAGGGCAGCGAGGCCTGAAAGTTCGGGACACGAGGAGAAGGCGGTCAGAATCCATCAACCGCTCGTCGCGGTCATGTTCTTTTTCCAGTGCTTTGTTACACCCGTCCGGATGTGTCCCCCGCTGGAATATGATACCGAACGTCTGAAGGAGATTACATGAAAAAAAACGTAAAGGAAAGCTCAGTAGTGATGGCTCAAGTTATGCTGCCTCAGGATGCAAATCCGGCCGGTAATGTGCATGGTGGCGTGATAATGAAGCTGATCGATACAGCAGCAGGTGTGGTATCCAGTCGCCACGCTCGATCAAACACTGTCACCGCTTCTATAGATATGATGGCCTTCCATAACCCTGTATTCGTCGGCGATCTGCTTTGGCTTAAGGCGTGCGTTAATATGGTTGGCAAGACCTCGATGGAGATTGGTGTCAGGGTAGAGGCTGAAAACTACATTACGGGCGAGATCAGGCATACAGCGTCGGCATATCTAACATTTGTCGCTCTTGGTCCTGATGGAAAACCTACGCAAGTGCCCGAGCTGACACTAGATTCAGATGACGATAGAAGAAGACATCAAGAGGCGATCATGCGTAGGAAGGCAAGGCTTGAACTTCGCAGGAAAGAAGAACAATGTAAACAGGATGGTATTTGCGCGATCTAGGTCCTATAGTTAGTGAGGTGGTAATTCCTCTCTAAGAAACGGAGCTTTTGCAACGTTTGGGAGAACTATACCGAAATTACATGACAAGGGCGCCACGCCTCGTCCCCCGGACACTTGGAAAAAGATAGATTCTCCTCAGTAATGCTTTTATCTCCCTTCCCTTTACTTACTCAAAGAACTAAGACAAAATTGACGCCAAAATAGGAAATTTTACCCATTGTGCCCCTGTTGTTGGCTTGTTATTATTAAATCAGGAGGGCTTTTCAAAAGAGTTATGCAATCTATCAATCTGATAGTTGTGTTTTTTGTATATGGGTTGGCTTTCTTTACCCTGGGGACAGTAATACTGATTTATCCCAAGAAGGACAGTCAATTCAGGTTAGCGCAGAATCTCAATATGATCGCTTTTTTTGGGATAGCCCATGGTCTAAACGAATGGTTGGATATGTTTAGGCTTGTTCTGCCGATAGAAACAGCACCCATTGAAATTGTTCGCTTAATGACCCTCCCGGTATCGTTCTCCTTTCTGCTCCTGTTCGGAGTGAAAGCCGTAATCGAAGAAAAAGGCAAGTATTTAGCTCTGAAAACAGCTCCTGTAATACTGCTTATCGCATGGGGAACAATTACGGCCTTCAGCAGCCGGAAACTCCTCATGGGTGAAATTGCGGCCCGCTATCTCATTGGAGTCCCCGGGATAGCTTTAACATGCTATGCTCTGCGGCTTTATATGCGACAAATAAAGGACCAAGCCCATACAGAAACGGCACGGATGATTAAAATAACAATAGGCGCTTTAATAGCGTACGGTTTTTTTTCGGGCTTTATTGTGCCAGAGGCAAAATTCTTCCCGGCTTCAATATTCAACTACACAGTTTTATTTAATGCAACCGGGGTCCCTGTCCAATTGTTCCGCACCCTTTGCGCAATAGTGCTTTGTTATTCCTTCACTCACATTCTCAATATTTTTGAGTGGGAGACCTTGACCTCCCTGAGGGAAAACCGTGACAAGCTTGAGGAACGAGTTCGAGAACGCACCATAGCCCTTCAGGTGATCAATAAACAGCTCTTGTTCAGCGTCGATGAGCGCACCCGGGCTGAGGGGGCATTGCGCGATATCACTTCCTCTTTGGCTGAAGGCATTTATGTCATGGATCAAGAAGGGAAGGTTATCTTCATGAATCCTGAGGCAGAACATCTTTTAGGGTTTACCATGTCGGAATTGAGTGATAAAAATGCCCATGACACGGTTCACTTCAGAAAAGCAGACGGTTCTCCCCTGCCGTTTGAACAATGCGGGATGCATAAGGTTATCGAAAACGGCGTCCGTTTTGTCTCGTCGGACGAGGTTTTTGTGGGAAAAAACGGAGCGGTTTTCCCCATATCGGTGATTTGCAGTCCTGTCATTGAGAACGGTCGGGTAGTTGCTGCGGTCACGGCTTTTAGAGACATTACTGAACAGAAAAAAATGGAGAAGGACAGAGAAAATCTTATTGTTGATCTGGAAATAGCGAATAAAGAATTGGAAAGGGAAATTTCCGAGCGCAGGAACGTTGAGGAGTATCTTCGGCAGAGCGAGGAGCGCTTCCGGCTTGCCATGCTGGGCGCCTCGGACGGGCTATGGGACCGGAATTTGCAGACTGGTGAAATATATTATTCGCCCCGATGGAAATCAATGCTGGGCTACACCGATGAGGAGTTGGCAAACCATCTAGATACCTGGAAACGCCTGCTCCATCCAGACGACCGGGGAACTGCCCTGGCTCTTGTGCGCGACTTCCTTGAGGGACGTTCCGACAAATACGAGGCGGAATTCCGTCTTTGTCATAAAGACGGCCACTATCTTGATATCCTGTCACGGGGCTCACTTGTTCGCGGTGTCAATGGTGAAGCATTGCGCTTTGTCGGCACACACGTTGACATCACCGAACGGAAACAGACTGAGGAGCGGATAAGGACGCTTAACGCTCAATTGAAGGACCAGGTCAGCAAACTGGACGCTGCCAACAAAGAACTTGAAGCTTTCAGCTATTCAGTCTCTCACGATCTTCGCGCTCCGCTCCGGCACATGTCAGGTTTTTTGAAACTTTTGCAAAAAAGGCTGGGGGACTACCCCGACGTCGAAGCCCGGGATTATATGGCCGCGATCTTTGAGGCCTCAAAAAAGATGGATCTGCTTATCGATGACCTGCTCGCCTTCTCACGCATCGTGCGTGTAGAGATGCGAAAGAAAAAAGTAAGCTTTAACACTCTGGTCAAAGCGGCCATAGGCGATATCCGGAGTGAGACGAAAGGACGGGACATTATATGGGATATCGAAGAACTTCCCGACGTATACGGTGACCGTTCGCTGCTGAGTCTCGTGTTTGCTAATCTCATTTCTAATGCGGTCAAATACACAAGTGCCCGTCCCCGTGCTGAAATCAGTGTTGGATATAGAGAGGACAAGGAGGAAATTATATTTTTCGTCAAAGACAACGGCGCAGGATTTGACATGAAATACGTGGATAGACTCTTCGGCGTGTTCCAGCGTCTCCATACCCGGAGCGAATTTGAAGGCAACGGGATTGGACTGGCAAATGTGCAGCGCATCATTGCCCGCCATGGCGGTAGAGTCTGGGCCGAAGGCGCTGTAGGGCAAGGAGCCACATTTTATTTTTCTATTCCAAAGATAAAGGAGACATAAGCACAGATGAACTGAAGCATATTTTGCTGCTCAAGAAATTCTCAACGCTGTCAACACTGTCAACAAAAATTTGCTTGTTACCCCTAATTCCTAACGGTAGTGATAGATCATGGGCTTCGATTTATTGATTGGCCAGCAGGTTATTCAGCACATCACTCAATTCTTCAAGCATGTAAGGCTTTGTAAGACGGGCGCTAAAGCCATAGCCAAGATAATCAGACATAATAGCATCCTCAGAGTAACCGCTCGATACAATAGCCCTAATATCAGGATTAACTGCAAGGAGCCGCGCAATAGTCTCTCTTCCTCCTATCCCTCCACGGATAGTCAGATCCAGGATAACAATATCAAAAGGCTTGCCTGACTCCATAGCGGCCTCGTATTTTCCGATAGCTGCTTCTCCGTGTTCTGCGAACTCCACTTCATGCCCAATGACCTCTATCATTTTTCCCGCGATACCCCTTACCATTTCCTCATCATCCATAAGCAGTATTTTCCCCTTGCGGACGAATTGAGAAAGCTTGGGAGGCTGTGGGACCGCCTTTTCAGCTCGAATTGCCGGTAGATAAACATCAAAGATGGCGCCGCTTCCCACTTTTGATGAGACATGAATTACACCACCATGGTTTTTGATGATGGAATAGCACGTTGCAAGTCCAAGGCCGCTTCCCTTTGCCTTTGTTGTGAAATAGGGATCGAATATTTTCGGCAGGTATTCATCAGAAATGCCTGTTCCATTATCCCGAATAGAGATTTCTACAAACTTCCCTTCTTCCGGCAGGTGAGGCAGCCCATTTTTAAGCGCCTGCACATTCTTTGCTTCTATCAATATCGTGCCTCCCATTGGCATAGCCTGATCCGCATTGAGCACGATATTCTGGATTACCTGCCCGATCTGTCCTTCATCTGCTTCCACCTGCCAGAGTTCTTCATCGAGTTTAATGCCGTAATCAGCGCAGGATCCACTCAAAGCAAACCTAACTGAATTCTCTATCACTGACCGGAGAGAAATATTCTTCTTGACCGGGCTTCCACCTCTTGAGAATGTCAGAAGCTGCGTGGTCAGATTTGCAGACATAAGCAGTGCTTTCTCTGCCTGTTCCAGCGCAGCAATACTGTTATCATTGGATGCATTCAGTTTCGCAATAGATATATAACCAAATACGCCCTGCAACAGATTATTAAAATCGTGCGCAATGCCGCCTGCCAGAGTTCCAATTGCTTCAATCTTCTGTGATTGGCGGAGTTGTTCTTCAAGATGTTTACGCTCTGTGATATCACGAATTGACGTTATCCGCACTTGCTGTGACTCGAAGGCAATATTCTTTCCACGGGCTTCTACGAAACATATAGTGCCGTCTTTGCGGACCATTTCGTGCTCCAAATGCGAGTCTTGCATCGCAATTATGTTGAGCATGACTGCCTGACGCATTTCAGGAGGAATGAGATCGGCAATATTCAGACCGACCAATTCACTTCTCCCATAACCAAGGATCATTCCAAATTGGTCATTACAGTCGTCGATTTGTCCCTTATGGCTTACACAGATTCCCTCAAAGGTAGCCTCAGCCAGAGTTCGAAATCTGAGTTCGCTCTCTCTTAGTTCATTTTCAGCTTGCTTGCGATCAGTGATGTCGGTGAATGTCCTGACAAACCCTTTACGGTATAACGGATTGTGAGTCAGTAAACACCAGCGGAGTTCCCCATTTATGAATTGTGGAAATTCGACTTGGTATGTGGCAGGTTCATCGAGTTGAAAAATGGCACGGTCTAACATTTTCTGGTCTTGCCCGGTCACTTCGGCCCACGTTCTCAAGACGTTCCGGAAGTCAACGCCCACTTCGACCGCGCCCGGGGGGAGTTGAAACATCTCCTCGAAATGCCGGTTAAAAGCCAACATGCGATAGTCAGGCCCAACTACTACCATCCCATGAGTAATATTATCCATAACAGTGTTTAGAACATTCGCTTGTCTGGGAAACCTGGTTTTATCGAACGACTCCCTGTTATCTCCGATGTGACTTTTCATGATGATCTCCCAGTATTTTATCTCCTAAAGATATCTGCAGTATATGCAGGTGGTAAGGTTGGCCCATTCTTTCGTTGAAGCAAAAAAACACCGTTTTTTATTATACCAAAAGGCGGCCAAGTTTCTGTCGATAGGCCAAATTTATCGTTAGAAGAGCACGGTGCTCAACGACGAGGATCGCGTGGTTAAGGCATCCGATATGCCGGCGCAACCGCCTGTTATCGATAAACCACCCCTGAGGCTTTCCGGTTCGATGTTTAAGTTCAGCAAAATATGCTACTATTATCCGGGATATACAGAAACTGGATATTCACTCGTTAGTCAGTCCCCTATCATAGTCCGGCATGATGCTTTTTATCAAATACAAGCCAAGGGGTTCAGTCATGAATAGCGGCCGCAAAACAGCTCTGATCACAGGTGCTTCATCAGGGATTGGGAAGGCTCTCGCCGAGAATTTTGCCAAGGGCGGATACAATGTAATTCTTGCGGCTCGCAGCGTGAGTAAATTAGAGGCGCATGCCGCTGACCTTCAAAGTCGTTACGGCATTATAGCCACCGTTGTCCCGGTCGACTTGGAATCCGCTGGTGGAGCCACCCGGTTGCATGCGGACATCAAGAACCAGGGTATCACGCTCAGCGCGCTGGCAAACAATGCGGGCTTTGGTAAGTTTGGCGAGTTCAAAAACGTGCCTCTTGAGCCGGAGTTGGCTATGATGAATGTCAACATGAACACGGTCGTCATATTGACTAAGCTGTTCATGCCTGATCTGATTGCTACCAAGGGCAAGATCATAAACACAGCTTCAACCGCCGCATTTCAACCTGGTCCATACATGGCTGTGTACTACGCTACCAAAGCGTTTGTATTGAGCTTCTCCGAAGCAATTGCTGCTGAGCTTGAAAAAACGGGTGTCACCGTGACGGCACTCTGTCCCGGCCCGACGGCTTCCGGTTTTCAGGATACAGCCGATATGAATGAGTCGGCGCTGGTAAAGGGCAAGAAGCTGCCGACGGCAGACGAAGTTGCAGAGGCAGGCTATCGCGCAATGCAACGTGGCCAGAGGGTGTATATCCACGGAATTAGGAACTGGTTTATGGCGCAAAGCGTACGCTTCGCACCCCGCAGCGTTGTTACCCGCCTCGTCAAGTTGATTTCGAAACCTATCGAACCCTAAAAGGTGAAGAGTATCAACACCCGAGCCCTTCCACTGATTGCCTTTCTGTTTTCTGTTGTGATAAATTAAACTTATAATTTAATAATATTATCTCATTGCTTGATCCCGCGGCATGGGAGAGGAGTTACATGCAGGAATTCACGGAAGATCAGTTACAGCGTTATAGCCGCCATATAATTCTGCCCGAGGTCGGGGCAAAGGGGCAAAAAAAACTGCTTGCCGCCAAAGTATTTATTATCGGGGCCGGAGGGCTTGGAAGCCCTGTCGGCTATTATCTCGCAGCGGCAGGTGTGGGCACTATCGGGATCATTGATGACGACAGTGTGGAAATCAGCAACCTGCAACGCCAGATAGCGCACAGCACGAAGACGCTCGGCATGCTGAAAGTTGAATCGGCAAAGGCGACTTTTGAGGCATTGAATCCGGATGTGAATGTTATCGGCATTGCGGAAAGACTTTCAAAAGGCACTATAATGAACTTGATAAAGGATTATGATGTCGTTGTGGACGGGAGCGATAACTTCCCGACCCGCTATCTGGTCAACGACGCGTGTGTCCTGATGAAAAAGCCGCTTGTAAGCGGCGCCATACTAAGGTTCGAGGGGCAGGTAACTACTGTTGTGCCCGGAGAAGGCCACTGCTACCGGTGTCTGTTTGAAGAGATGCCCCCTGAAGGACTCATGCCCTCATGCAGGGAGGCGGGAGTTATCGGAGCGATTACGGGAGTGATCGGCTCTTTGCAGGCTATCGAGGTCATCAAGCTTATTATCGGCAAGGGTGAGGCGCTGAAAAACACGCTGCTGATATACGATGCCCTGAAGACGACCTTCAGACGTGTCTGCGTACCCCGGAATGATAAATGCCCGGTGTGCGGGGAGAACCCCACTATTACGGATCTTCAGGACTATGAGGCCGAATATTGCAGAATGTGACGGTCTCGTAATAAGCCCATATGCTGCGTTGCGCTTCATCCCTCGTCACTGCGGCGTGCGAACAAGTACGCCGCATTCCTCGGTCTTTGCGCGCCTTGCCTATGAACTTTTTACGAAACCGTCAAACTTACATTATTCATAAATTAATACAAGGAGCAGGCGGGACATGGTGCTGAGCGGACTATGACAGCCTAAGGGTCACCAGGGATGGTGACACAGGCTGTCATAGCCTCGGAGCAAGGCTGGATGCCTTGCGAGAATGAGTGAAGCACTGTGGCCTGACTGCTCCTTGTATTAAATTATGAAGACGGCGGAACGATGCAGAACATAACTATACCTAAACATATTTTTGACGATATGATAGCTCATTGCAGGGAGGGGTATCCCAATGAGGCGTGCGGCATTTTAGCGGGCAGGGACCGGGAGGTGTCTAAGCTGTTTCGGATGCAAAATGTCGAAAGCTCTCCGGTTAGTTACCTGATGGATTCAAAAGAACAGTTCGAGGTCATGAAGGCGCTGCGCGGTGACGGGTTCTCGATTGTCGCACTGTTCCATTCCCACCCTGATTCTGTTGCATTCCCGTCGGCAAAGGACGTGGCACTTGCGTTTTACGACGACAGCGCTTATGTTATTGTGAGTCTTTGCGGGGGCGAACCGGAGGTTAAAGCTTTCTTCATCACAAACGGAGTTGTTGAAGAGATCGAAATTAGCATATAAAAACAAGTAAAAAGTGAGAAGTGAGAAGTAAAAGCAAGGAATAAAATACTTATACGCTTTGTTCTTGGTTTTGCTTTTTACTTGTTTTTGTTGTTTCTCCACTTTGATTTTCTTTATGTTTTAAAGTAAGATATACTTTACTCTTAAAGTTGTCCGGCGAGGGCGTAATGCCTGAATTCACGGGAATAAACAGGAGGTTCTTATGGGATATGTCAAAGGCCTGAAATGCAGGGAATGCGGCAGGGAGTATCCTGTTGATCCTATATATGTCTGCGAATTTTGCTTCGGTCCCCTGGAAGTAAGTTATGACTACAAGAAGATCAAAAAGAAACTGACGCGTAAAACGATAGAAAAGCGGGATGGAAACCTCTGGCGCTATAAGGAGATTCTTCCCATCGACGGCGAGCCCCAGGTGGGACTTAATTCCGGTTTTACACCCCTTGTAAGGGCTGATAACCTTGCGAGCGCCCTGGGGGTCAGGGAACTGTACGTTAAAGATGACACGGTGGCACATCCGACTTTGTCGTTCAAGGACAGGGTGGTTGCTGTGGCGCTTACCAAGGCAAAGGAGTTCGGGTTTGATACGGTGGCGTGCGCGTCTACCGGCAACCTGGCCCACTCGGTTTCAGCGCATGGAGCCAAAGCCGGTTTCAAACGTTTTGTGTTTATTCCTGCTTCACTGGAGCAGAGCAAGATTGCTGCCTCGCTGGTATATGAACCGAACCTTGTGGCTGTCGACGGCAATTACGATGAGGTCAACAGGCTTTGCAGCGAAATCGCCAATAAATACCCGTGGGCCTTTGTAAATATAAACATCAGGCCGTTCTACGCAGAGGGCTCCAAGACGCAAGGCTTCGAGATTATCGAGCAACTGGGATGGGAAGCGCCCGATAATGTCGTTGTGCCCTGCGCCAGCGGCTCGCTCCTTACAAAGGTCTGGAAGTCGTTCAAGGAATTCAAGGAAATAGGCTTGATCAAAAAACTGGAGACAAAGGTGTTTGCGGCTCAGGCAACAGGCTGTTCTCCCATATCCGCTGCCATAAAGCAGGGTACTGACATAATAAAACCGGTCAAGCCTAATACGGTGGCTAAGTCGCTTGCTATCGGCAACCCTGCGGACGGGTATTATGCAAGCCATATAGTTAAGGAAACGGGAGGCTATGCAGAGGATGTTTCCGACGAAGAGATTATAGATGGCATGAAGCTGCTCGCAAAGACTGAGGGCATCTTTGCAGAGACTGCCGGGGGCGTTACGGTCGCGACGTTAAAGAAGCTGATTGAGCAGGGAAGGATAGGCAGGAATGAAAGAACGGTGATATGCATTACCGGCAATGGCCTGAAGACGCAGGAAGCGCTCAACGGGCACGCGGCGGAAATGCATTACATCAAACCCAATATGGCGGCATTTGAGGAGATATTTAAAAAAATAGGTGAAAGCAGGTGATAGGTCATAGGTTATGGGTCATGGTTTATAGACTTATTTCTTTACCTATGACCTATACCCTATGACCCATGACCTTTAATTTAATTAAGGAGGTGTTTTCATGGCGGTAAAAGTGAGAATCCCGACGCCGCTTCAGCGGCTGACAGAGGGTAAAGAGGAAGTTGAAGGCAAGGCCGGTTCCGTTATAGGGCTTATCAATGACCTTGAGACGAGATACCCGGGTATTGCCGAGAGAATATCAGACGGGGGCAAGGTCAGAAGATTTGTCAACGTCTATGTCAACGAGGAAGATATCCGGTTTTTACAGGCTGAACAGACGCCTGTAAAGGACGGGGATGAGGTTTCCATTGTTCCGGCAATAGCGGGGGGCAAATAAGAATGTTGAATTTTGAATGCTGAATTTTGAATTAAGGAAATTAAATTTTATTTTTTCCACAATTCAAAATTCAAAATTTAACATTTAAAATTATCTTTTTTGGGAGGAGCCTATGAAGAGGCGTGTGAAATTGACATTTCCTCAAAATCTTATTAAGGAACCGGTGATCTTTACAATGGCCAGAAAGTATGAAGTGCTGCCCAATATACGGCGGGCGCGCGTGACTGATACTGTCGGTGAAATGATTCTTGAGCTTGAGGGAGAAGAAGAAAACCTTGTAACTGGAATCAAGTCTTTACAGGAGCAGGGTATTGAGGTGGAACTGATCGAAGGAGACGTCATAGAGTAATTTTGGGCCATAGGTAATGGTTAAAAGGTAAAGACTGAAGGTGAGAAGATGGGAAGTTGCGAAGTTGAGCGTAACAGCCTGTAACTTCACAGCTTCACAAGTTCTCAACTTCGCAACTTCGGGGATTTTGCCCATAACCTGTGACCTGTATTTTATAAGGAGAATATATGGAGACAGGAGCGTGTAATCCTGCTACGCGGACATTGTGGAAGGGTATTATTGAAGCATACGGAAGATTCTTTCCTGTTACTGACAGCACCCCGGTTGTGACTCTTCTGGAAGGCAATACCCCGCTCATCAAGGCGGTCAATCTGCCCGGGCAAGCCAGAGTGGATCTCACTATTTATTTTAAGTTCGACGGCGCCAATCCGACAGGATCTTTCAAGGACAGAGGAATGACGCTTGCGCTTTCAAAGGCTGTTGAGTCCGGATCAAAGGCGGTGATCTGCGCCTCAACAGGGAATACATCGGCATCAGCGGCAGCCTATGCGGCGCGGGCAGGGGTGAAGGCCATAGTTGTGATCCCTGAAGGCAAGATCGCTCTGGGAAAGCTCGCACAGGCGCTGGTGCATGGTGCCACGGTATTGCAAATTCAGGGGAACTTTGACGATGCGTTAATGATTGTCAAGGAAGTGGTCTCGAAATATCCGGTCACACTTGTCAATTCGATTAACCCTTTTAGAATAGAAGGACAAAAATCAGCCGCGTTCGAAGTGTGTGATTGTCTCGGTGCTGCACCGGCCTACCATGCGTTGCCGGTCGGCAATGCCGGAAACATTACCGCCTACTGGAAAGGCTACGGAGAATATTACAGAGAGGGCATAATAACCAGCTTACCCAGGATGCTCGGCTTTCAGGCGGCAGGGGCTGCGCCCATTGTACTCGGCCGGCGCATTGAAAAACCCGAGACGATTGCAACGGCCATCAGGATCGGCAACCCGGCAAGCTGGAAAAAAGCCGAGGAGGCCAGGGATGAATCGGGCGGGCGCATAGACATGGTTACCGATGATGAGATACTGGCCGCTTACAAGCTAATTGCGTCGCAGGAGGGCATTTTCTGTGAGCCGGCTTCTGCCGCATCTCTTGCAGGCGTTATTAAATTATACAGGGCCGGTTTTTTCAGCAAAGGCGAGACCGTAGTGTGCACATTGACGGGGAACGGATTGAAGGACCCTGATACGGTGTTCAGGGTGGCTGACGAAACCGTTAAGGTCAAGGCCGAATTCGATGAAGTCAGGAAAGTGATCGAAAAAGTGCTATAAACAAAAGAAAGGTAATAGGTAATGGGTTATGGGTCATAGAGATAACAAAGATGTTTTTTTCTTTCCGTTTATTTTTTACCCATTACCTATTACCCATTACCTATTACCTGTATTGTTATGAAATACATTGTTATTGTCGGAGACGGCATGGCTGACAGGCCTGTTGAGGACCTGGGCGGGTTGACTCCGCTCCAAAAGGCTGAAACGCCCAATATGGACAGAATGGCCCGCGAAGGGATTATCGGGAGCGTGCGCACGATTCCCGATGGCATGCATCCGGGGTCTGATGTCGCAAACCTGAGTATCCTCGGTTATGATCCCAGACGCTACTATACGGGAAGAGCGCCCCTTGAAGCGGCAAGTATCGGGGTAACGCTTGACGCGGACGACGTTGCCTACCGGTGCAACCTCGTAACGCTGAGGTTTGGCGCGGACATAGCCGGCGCTGTTATGGATGATTACAGCAGCGGACACATATCGACTGAGGAAGCCAGGGAAATTATCGGTACGATTAAGCGGAGGCTGGGCAGGGAGGACATAATATTCTACCCGGGTGTCAGCTACCGGCATCTCATGGTATGGAAGAACGGCACTGCCGATATGGAATGCACGCCGCCTCATGACATACTTGAAAAGGAAATTTCCGGTTATTTACCCTCAGGCAGAGGACAAAATGTTCTCAGAGAGCTGATGATGAAATCTGCTGCGCTGCTCCACGAGCATCCGGTAAACAGGAAGAGGGTGGCAAGCGGCAAGAAACCTGCCAGCAGTATATGGCTATGGGGTCAGGGAAGGAAACCGCAGCTTCCTTCATATAAGGAGAAATATGGCATTAGCGGCGCCCTTGTCTCCGCTGTCGATCTTACCAAGGGACTGGGAATCTGCGCAGGGTTTGAAGTGCTCAATGTGCCGGGTGCAACAGGATGGCTCGATACGAATTATGCCGGCAAGACGGAGCAGGCCCTTGGCGTTCTCGAAAAAGTGGATTTTGTCTATCTGCATATAGAGGCCCCGGATGAGGCAGGACATTCTGGAAGTTGTGAGGACAAACTAAAGGCTATCGGGGATTTCGACGCCTTTGTAGTGGGGCCGGTAATGAAAGGTCTGGAAGAAAGGTTCAGGGAATATCGGGTCCTGTTGCTGCCCGATCACGCTACACCGGTCAAGATCAGGACCCATACTGATGAACCCGTGCCGTTCGTCATATTCGACAGCCGCGAAAAGAAAAATAACGAAGGCGTCTCTTATGACGAATCTATCACCGGCAGAAACGATATCATGGTGGTTGAAGAAGGCCACCGGCTGATGGATTATTTTATTAAGGAAGTTCCGGCCTGATGCTTGTTGTTCAGAAATACGGCGGTACGTCTGTTGCAAATACCGAGAGGATCAAGGCAGTGGCCGAGCGTGTGGTAAAGTCGACGAAGGAAGGCAACAGTGTTGTTGTCGTTGTTTCCGCAATGTCCGGAGAAACCGACAAACTCATTAAACTGGCCCATCAGGTTTCATTAAATCCAAACGAGCGTGAAATGGACCTGCTTCTTTCATCAGGGGAACGGATAACCAGTGCGCTGACTGCCATGGCCATAGAAGAGTTGGGTCACAAGGCAATGGCATTTACCGGAAGGCAAATGGGCATCATTACGGACAAGGTGCATATGAGGGCCAGGATAGAGAGAATCACCTCCGAACGGGCAAAAAAGGCGCTTTCAGAGGGTTACATTCTGGTGATTGCCGGTTTTCAGGGGATAACTGAAAATGAGGACGTGACCACTCTCGGTCGGGGAGGGTCTGATCTCTCGGCAGTGGCGATAGCCTCTGCATTGAAGGCCGACCTTTGCGAGATTTATACTGATGTCGATGGTGTCTTTACCACCGATCCGAACATTGTTCCTGACGCCAGGAAGCTTGACAAGATCTCCTTTGAAGAGATGCTCGAGCTTGCGAGCCTTGGCGCAAAAGTGCTTCAGACGCGATCGGTGGAATTCGCCATGAAATATGGGGTGCCTGTGGTCGTGCGGTCGAGCTTCAACAACAACCAGGGCACGTTGGTGACCAAGGAGGACGAGGATATGGAGATGGTTGTGGTGTCAGGGGTCGCATACGATAAGAACCAGACAAAAATTACAGTTGCGGGAGTCCCTGACAAGCCGGGCATCGCCGCGACAATATTTAAAAAAATTGCTGATGCGGGCATCGTGGTCGATATGATAGTACAGAACGTGAGCAGCGATGGAAAGGACGCCGATATTTCCTTCACGCTGCCTGGGACAGACAGTAAAAAGGCGCTGAAGCTGACGGGGGAGATTGCAAAAGAACTCGGAGCAAGGGTTGTGACGATGAGAGAGGACATCTCCAAGATTTCCATTGTCGGCGTCGGCATGAGGACCCATTCCGGAGTTGCGGCACAGATGTTCGAGACCCTCGCGAAACACGGAATAAACATTATCATGATCAGCACTTCGGAAATAAAAGTTTCCTGCATTATCGACCTGAAATATACGGAACTTGCCGTCAGGGTTCTTCATGACGCCTTTGGCCTGGCAGAAAGCCGGTAAGGAGAGGTCTATGCGCATGATCGAGATTTATGATACTACGCTCAGGGACGGCACGCAGGCTGAGGATGTTTCCCTGTCTGTCGAGGACAAACTGAGGATTACCGAGAAGCTGGACGAGATCGGCATTCATTATATCGAAGGCGGATGGCCCGGATCCAACCCAAGGGATGCCGACTATTTCAAGAAGGTGAGAAAGCTCCGGTTTGCTCAATCGCTGGTGGCGGCCTTCGGCAGCACACACAGCCCCAAAAACCACGCCGAGGACGACCAGAATTTAAAGGCGCTCGTCGAAGCAAAAGTTAAAGTTATCACTATCTTCGGCAAGACCTGGGATTTCCATGTAAGGGAAGCCTTACGGATCTCACTTGAAGAAAACCTTGAGATTATCCATAATTCGGTCCGCTTCCTGAAAAAGCATACCGAAAAGGTTTTCTTTGATGCCGAGCACTTCTTCAATGGATACAAAGATAATCCCGGCTTTGCGCTGAAGTGTCTTGAAGCAGCGCAAGCCGCGGGAGCGGATTGTCTTGTGCTCTGTGATACCAACGGCGGCACGCTCCCCCAGGATGTAGGTCAGATTGTTCAGACTATAAGCAAAAAAATAAAGGCGCCCCTGGGCATTCATGCCCACAATGATTCTGATTGCGCTGTGGCGAATTCGGTCATTTCCGTTGAAAAAGGAGCAGTGCAGGTGCAGGGGACTATCAACGGCATCGGGGAACGTTGCGGCAATGCCAATCTTTGCTCGATCATTCCCAACCTCCAGCTGAAACTCGGATATTCCTGCCTTGCAGATGAACGGCTTAAGAAATTGCGCGACGTATCACGGTTTGTTAACGAGATAGCCAATATGAGGCACTTTAAGAGGCAGCCTTTTGTCGGTGACAGCGCCTTTGCCCATAAGGGAGGTATCCACGTGAGCGCTGTCAGAAGGAGGCCGGAAACGTACGAGCATATCAGTCCCGAACTTGTGGGCAATTCTCAGAGGATCCTGATATCGGACCTCGCAGGCAGGAGCAACATTTTAAGGAAGGCCGAAGAATTCAATATCCACCTGGAAGCGAATTCCCCCGAAGTGCAGGGCATTCTTGATTCGCTCAAGGACCTGGAGCATCAGGGTTTCCAGTTTGAGGGCGCGGAGGCGTCTTTTGAACTGCTTCTGAAAAAAGCGCTCGGGCTCCACCGGAGGTTCTTTGATCTTATCGGGTTCAGGGTCATCGACGAGAAGAGAAAGGAAACTGAGCTGCCGTTCAGCGAGGCGACCATTATGTTAAAGGTCGGCAAGAGTATCGAGCACACTGCTGCGGCAGGCAACGGTCCGGTCAATGCCCTGGACAGCGCCCTGCGCAAGGCGCTCGAAAAATTTTATCCCGAGTTGAAAACGGTCAAACTGCACGACTATAAAGTGCGTGTCCTTACTGCCGGGAAGGGCACCTCAGCGCGGGTGAGGGTCCTTGTTGAATCGGGCGACGAGGTGCACAGATGGGGCACAGTCGGCGTTTCTGAAAATATCATTGAGGCGTCATGGCAGGCCCTCGTAGACAGTATTGATTACAAACTCCTGAAGGAAAAAGAATAAAAAATAACGGGGCCCGGCCCGATCAGCCTCAAACATATATGTTTATATGTTTTCCCACTTCTCCATTGACACTGGTACCGGCAGAGACTTTGAGGGCATTGAGCCGGTAAAGCATTTCGTCAAAAGAGACAGTCCCCGCCTTATGCGTCTTATCGTGCAAGAGAATTTCAAAGGTCAAAGGATCTTTGGGAATTGGAGAAAAATGACTCATGCCGATATTTCCGCCGATATTTCCGACAATATTTCCTACACTCATTCCTGCAGCCATGGTCTTCGCCTCCTTATAATGCAAGTCTATATATTCGCGAGAACTTTAAAAATCAGCCAAACGACGATATTTCCGTAAGAATTAGTCTGAGAAAACATTGCTGTTTGACTGATACTAGGTGCGGCGGAGCGGAGATTATTTTTAAAAATCGAGGTTTGATCTATCGGTAACTTGCTGTAGTCACTAGTTGCATTTCCAATATCTATAAACACAAATCCCCGGGCCGGCACTTTGTCCGACACAGCGATGACACAAACCGAAATCCAGTGATAAGGACGAGTTTCTTCCGCTCAGGCCCTCCGCTTTGACGATTCCAAAGGCTCATTCGCTACAGCCGCTAAACTCGTCCGCCCGCCCAGGCGGGCGGACTCAGACATAGCGTCTGTTTAACGCTCATTTCGCCAGGAATCGTTGCCAAAGCTCCGAGATTCGCTCCCTGAAACTCATCCTTACCACTGGATTTCTCATTGCGCTTTTATCATTTCTTGTCAAAATGTTCCGGGGTGTACGGACTTACGGATTTTTCGCCGGCGGTTACAACCCTGTCACGGCCTTCGACTCTTGCTCTATAGAGTGCCGCCTCTGCCGCCCTGAAAAGTTCTTCCTGTGTCAGACCGTCTTTTGGAAAAGCTGCGACTCCTAAAGATAATGTGAGGCGCCTGGTTCCCTGTCCCGGATGCGGGTAACTTAATTGTTTCACCCCGGTCCGTAATCGTTCTGCGCGTTGCCTGCAGATGTCTGATGATGTATCAGGCAATATGATCACAAAGCCCTCGCCGCGCCTGCACGCAATATCCTCCGCTCTTATACGCCTCATGATGAAAACGCCGATTTTACGCAGGAGCGCATCTTGCGCTTCACGACCGTAGGTATCGTGGAATTCCCTGAAATGATCTACAGCCAGCACGATAATTCCCAGTGAACTCTTCGTGCGCGCGCTGCGATGCAGTTCACGTTCGAACAGATGATGCATATATGTCCCGTTGAAGGTCTCCGTGAGAGGGTCAATAAGAGATTGTTCACGATCTTCACGCAATTTCAGATTAACCAGTGATAAAGCGATGCTCCTCGCAGTAATTTCCGCCAGGTTTTTCTTGTGCTCCGCCGACTGTTTCTCTTTGGAAGCGTCGGTACATTTCAGTTCCAGGTAAAATAGGCCTATGTTTTTATTTTGCTCTGTCATTGGAACACAGATATCTGCGGTCTGAGATTCACGGCTTGGATGCGCGCAGACCTTTTTATTCAGCGGGTCATCGGTAGAATAAATTTTTCCAAGCTTCAAGGCCCAGCATTTATCGGGACTTAATATTTGACCTTCGATCTTTTTGTCTCCCCACGTCGCAATAGTCTGCAGAGTGGTTTTCGACTCGTCGAGCATATATACTATTCCGCGGTCGGAGGGAAACAATTGGCTGACAGATTCAGCTATTATGCCATCGAATTCCTCGATAGTTTTGCCGGCCTGTAGTAATATGTTCATGTTATTCAGTACGTTAAATTCGTCATTGTATTGCTCAAGCTCAGCCAGGTGAAGGTTCTTATCGAGCGTAAATGACACTGAATCCGCAAGTCTGCCCGCAAAATCAATATGTGCCATGTTCAGGACCGCGGGTCCGGAATGCCAGTGGAAGACAAGGCCTCCTATGGCTTCACCTCTTGCGACAAGTGGACAACCGAGGAGTGAGCTGATGTTGAATTTGTCCGTAAAATCATGATCGACCCTGCCATCGGCTGCAACATTGCAGACAACAACAGGCTCAGCTGTTTCAGCTGCAAGTGCCGCATGCTTCATTTCTATACTGGTGAAGCGTTTGCCGGGGAGTTCGGCAGAAAGCTTGTAAACATGCCTGACTTCCCACAGGCCCTCTTTGATCACGCATATCATCGCGGACTCAGCCCCAACAGCTTTGGCCGCCTCCTCGATAACCAGCTTCAATATCTTATCCGGGTCAGAAGTTAAATGGATGAGCATATTAATATTTGTAAGGGCACGGCTCAATTCTTTTTCAAGCCTTATTTCTGTTTGCTTCCGCATCAGGTCTTCGTTGAGTTCGGAGTTTTCAAGGGAAAGGGCGACTAATATGCCGGCTTTATCGGCAAAATCTATGAGGGCCTCACTAAAAGTGATTATAGCCGAGTGATAGTTAAAGAAAAGCATGCCTTTTACTTTTCCTCGTGTAATTAGAGGTATGACCATGGTTGAGCGGATTCGTAAAGTTCTCATAACGTCCTGATTGACACGGTCATCGTTAAAGGTATCACTGATGGCGACAGGTTTTTGAGTTGTTTCCGCGATTACCGCGTGCTGGAATTCATTATCCGTGAATGACTTCTCCGCAAGTTCCCGGGGTAGTCCCCAAGCGTATTTGATTGTCCAGAAGTTATCACTCCGTATGGCGATGCCGGCCGATTCAGAGTAGATTGCTTTGGCCGATTCAAACACGACCCTGTTCATTCTTTCATTGAAATCAATTGACGAATTCACGGCCAGGTAAATTTGATTGAGCGCATCTGTCAGACCGCCAATCCTGCCGCGTCTTTCTTCTTTCCTTCGCTCTTTACTATAGGTTCCTGCAACAATATCATTCATTGCATTTTTACCGACCGCTTTTTATAAACAGGACACTCACCGGGCGCACCCTGAGAAACGTCCATATCCGTCACCCCTTTCGGTTGACTGTAACAATCTCACGCAAAGCCGCAAAGAGCGCAAAGCAAATCAACTGCTGGGGTATCTTTCTTTATAAGTCTTTGCATCCTTTGCGACCTTTGCGCCTTTGCGTGATAATAGTCTGTGCTTTTACTTTTTTCCCGAAGGAATATTTTTCAATACGTCCGCTATCCCTTCAACTCTATAACACATGGGGCAAATGGATAATCGGTCTAAATGTGATATTCTTGTAAGAAATAGCTTAAAAGAATGTGAGAGTTCGTCTGATATTTGTCCCGGAAGAGGTATTGATCCTTACGGCCCCCTAATTGCAGATTGCCCGGAGAGATGAGCGTCAGCCAAGGTTTACTGTGCGATGTGATATATAGTAGGATAAGTGGATATGGAAGAAGTTGGCGTTGTAAAGGAAATCAATGGAATAAGGGCTATGATTTCTGTCCGGAAGCAGGCGTCCTGCGGGTCTTGCCCGGGCGCAACTTTATGTCAGACACTGGGAGCTGACGAGGCCTTGATGGAGGCCGATAATCATGTCGATGCCCGGGTCGGAGATACCGTGAAAGTGGTTTTCAGGTCCTCTAATTATCTCAAAGGCACTATGCTTGTGTATGGCCTGCCCTCCTTAATGCTCCTTGTCGGAGCGCTCCTGGGAAAGCAATATCTGAGCAGGTTTTTCCCCGGCGCCGATTCGGAGATACTATCTGCCGGCAGCGGCTTTGGCTTTCTTGTCATTACGTTTCTGGCCATTAAACTCTGGTCCAATATGTTTAAACTCAAAAAAGAAAACACGCCAATAATAGAAAAAATCATAAACAGGGGGTAGTTATGTCAAAATTGAGCGCTGGACAAATAAGGAACGTAGCGATTATCGCTCACAGCGGCGCCGGCAAGACCTCATTGACCGAGTCTATTCTGTTTAATGCAGGAGTCCTGGACAGGATGGGGAACGTGGAGGCCGGGAATACCACGACCGACTGCGAGCCTGAAGAAATTGCCAGGAAAATAAGCGTTGTATCGGCCATTGCCTATTGTGACTGGAAAAACACGCGAATCAATCTGATCGATACGCCGGGATTTATAAACTTTATAGAAGACACGAGAGGCAGTCTCAGGGTATCCGATGGGGCCGTCGTCATCGTAAGCGCTATTTCAGGAGTGAAGGCGGAAACCGAAAAGATATGGAAATACGCCTGCGAATTCGAGGTGCCGAGAGTGGTCTTCGTCAATAAGCTTGACAAGGAAGCGGCAAATTTCTTCATGGCGCTCGGTGAGCTTGAGAAGTCTTTTGAATCGGAGGCCCTCCCGCTTTATATCCCTATAGGTGAGGGCGAGGGATTCAAGGGAATAATTGATCTAATAAAGATGAAGGCGTATATTGCGGAAAACGGCAAAGTGGCGGAAGCTGAGGTACCGTCTTCCTCGCAGGGCAGCGCCGGTGAATATAGGAAGAAGCTTGTTGAAAAGATTGCGGAATCCGACGATGCGCTCCTGGAAAGATACCTGGAAGGAACGGAGATTACCAATGAAGAAATAATGAAGGGTGTCCGTGAAGGATCTCTGACGAGAAGGTTTATCCCCGTCATATGCGGCTCGGCCACTCTTAATATTGGAGCAGGCCAGCTTCTCGATGCTATGCTGCTCTGCCTGCCCTCCCCCGAGGACATGAGCAGGATTTCACCCATCAGGGGGAAGAATCCCAAAGACGGCAAAGAGGTGGAAAGAAAGCCGGTCGAGACAGACCCGCTTACCGCGTATGTCTTCAAGACAATTGCAGACCCCTATGCGGGTAAAATGTCCATGTTCAGGGTTTATTCGGGCGTGCTGAAAGCGGACTCGACAGTCCTTAACTCGCAGACCGGAGCCAAAGAAAGAATAGGCCAGGTTTTTTACCTTCAGGGGAAGAAGCATATCCCGACTCAGGCAGTTGGGCCCGGGGAGATAGCTGCGGTGGTAAAATTAAAAGATACTAATGTCGGTGATACGTTATGTGAGGAACACCATCCCCTGGTGCTTGATCAGGTCAAGTTCGCAGAGCCTCTTATTTCATATGCAATTGCACCGAAAACCAAGGGTGATGAAGAAAAGGTCAGCGTAGGCATCAACAGGCTTCTTGAAGAGGACCCCACTCTTCACTTCTCCCGTGATGAGGAATCCAAGGAGATGATTCTGTCCGGTATGGGGCAGGTGCACCTTGAGGTTTCTCTCGACAAACTGAAAAGGAAGTTCGGCGTCGAGGTGGCAATGAAGACGCCGAAAATACCATACAGGGAGACGGTACGGGCTTTTGCCAAGGGGCAGGGCAGATATAAAAAACAGTCCGGGGGACGGGGGCAATACGGCGACTGCTGGATCGAACTGGAACCGCTCTCGAGGGGAGGGGGGTACGAGTTTGTTGACAGGATTGTCGGCGGTGTCATCCCCCAGCAGTACAGGGGCGCAGTCGAAAAAGGGATCGTTGAGGCTATGCATGAGGGTGTCATTGCAGGATACCAGATGGTCGACGTAAGGGCGACCCTTTATGACGGCACATACCATTCCGTCGATTCCTCTGAAATGGCTTTCAAGATTGCGGGCTCAATGGCGTTTAAGAAAGTGGTGCAGGATGCCAAGCCTGTGCTTCTCGAACCGATTATGAGGGTTGAAGTTACTGTTCCCGAAGATACTCTCGGTACGGTCATTGGAGATTTGAATACCAGGCGCGGAAAGGTCCAGGGCGTCGAGCCGCAGGCCGGCGGCAACCAGAAGATCAGTGCCCTTGTGCCCATGGCGGAGATGCTGACCTATGCGAACCAGCTCCAGAGCATCACGTCCGGGAGGGGGCTCTATTCGATGGAATTCTCCCACTATGAGGAAGTGCCCTCTCATATTACGCAGAAGATCATAGCTGAGCGCCAGAAAATTAAGGCTGAAGAGCACCAGTAGACATGAAAAAAGCTTGGGCGGGCAGGTTTACCGTAAAAACTTCCAAAAGCGTGGAGAAATATACGGAGTCGATATCGTTTGATAAGAGGCTCTGGAAATACGATATCGAAGGCAGCATTGCTCATGCGAGGATGCTGTCGAAACAGGGTATTATTCCCAAACGGGAAGCAGAACGTATTATCAAGGGGCTGAAGGACATATACCGGGAAATAGAGGAGGGCAGGTTCAGGTTCAATCCGGAACTGGAAGATATTCATATGAATATCGAGGCCGCCCTTATAAGGAAAATTGGAGACGCCGGCGGTATGCTGCATACGGCGCGTTCCCGGAATGACCAGGTGGCCCTCGATCTAAGGCTCTATGTCAGGGCCTCGATTGAGGAAATAACCGCACTGCTGAGAAATCTAGAGACCGTGCTCGCCGACATGGCCGAAAGCAGTCTCGGACTGATTATCCCCGGTTATACTCACACTCAAAGGGCCCAGCCGGTGCTCCTTTCTCACCATCTTATGGCGTATGCCCAGATGTTTCGGCGCGACCGCATGCGCTTTGTTGATTCACTGAAGCGGACCAATGTTCTGCCGCTCGGTTCATGCGCCCTCGCCGGCACCTCATTGCCGGTGGACAGGCAGTACATAGCTTCGTTGCTGAAGTTCGATGCTGTTTCAGAGAACAGCATGGACACTGTTTCGGACAGGGACTTTGTGCTTGAGTTCCTTTCCTGCGCTGCGCTGCTTATGATGCATATCTCAAGGATGGCCGAGGACATTATACTCTGGGCGTCCGAAGAGTTCGGCTTTATCGAGCTGTCCGACGCTTTTTCCACCGGGTCCAGCATCATGCCGCAGAAAAAGAATCCCGATGTTGCTGAATTGATGCGAGGCAAGACCGGCAGGGTCTACGGCAATCTAATGAATCTTCTCACCACCATGAAAGGTCTCCCACTGACATATAACAGGGACATGCAGGAAGATAAGTCGCCTCTTTTCGATACGGCTGATACGACCGCTGCCACACTCACTGTCCTTCCGGAAATGTTGAAAAATATAACTTTCCGCAGGGAGAGACTCGACAAAAGCAGTGACGCTGCATTTTCTACAGCTACCGACATTGCCGAATACCTCGTTAAAAAAGGTCTGCCTTTCAGGACTGCCCACGGGATCACCGGCAGGATCGTACGTTTCTGCATAGACAATGGAAAGACGCTGAATGATCTGGATATAGCTGTGTACCGTTCTTTTTCCGGGCTTATAAAAGAAGATGTATTCGATGTCATCAGCGCAGCTGCATCCGTCAATGCCAAAAAATCATATGGAGGCACATCCCCGGCTGCCGTAAGGGAACAGATCAAGAGATTCAGGAAGCAGCTTAAATGACATTAGCACGCCCTGCCTCCAGAGCTTTTTACAAAACCGTATTTGTATTACTGCCGGCGCTGCTCTTGCTCGCGGCGTGTGGAAAAAAGGGAGTTCCGACGCTTACTACGTTTGTTAAGCCTCCTCCTGTCAACAGCATTACTGTGATACACCGTGAGAATTCGATACTGCTTTCGTGGTCTTATTCCGCATCACAGGATATGCAGGAACTTGTCAAAGGTTTTTATATTGAGAAAGCCGTGGGTGGCGGGGACAATAATCCTTCTGAATTCAGAAAAATTGTTTTTCTTCCGGAGGCTGCGAATCATTATGCAGACACGGATTTTGTGGTCGGCAGGCCGTATTTTTATAAGATACTGGTATACAGTGTCCGAAATATCATAAGCGCTCCGTCCCCTGTCGTAAAGGTCGTTCCGGCGGCGCTCCCCCCGCCGCCTCAGGGATTATTCTTTCAGGTAAAAAACGATGCGGTGGAGATCAGATGGCCCAAACTTTCCGGAAAAGTCAAATATAATATATACAGGAGCAGCAAGAAAAATGTATTCCGGGCGCTGCCCTTGAACAAGGCGGCGCTCAGCGAGCCCTTATTTATTGACAAAGTAGAAACCGGATCGCCTTTATATTATGAGGTAACATCACTCCTTGATACTGACATTAAAGACGAAGGGTCCCCATCCGGGGTGCTTGAGGTCGACCCTGAGACCTTTGTGGCTTCCAAGCCCTCCGGCTTGAAATATGTTTATGCCCCGCAGGGTGTTGTGCTCATGTGGAAGGAGAATCCCGAGTTATGGGTGAAACTGTATCGTGTTTATCGAAAGAGTGCTACGGAAAGCAGCTACAGCATTATTGGCGAGGCCGTCACGCCCACATTCAAAGACAATGAGCCTGTGGCCTCCAAAACGTTGTATTACATAACCGCGCTCGGGCCTTCCAGGGAAAGTGCGGCGTCGGAGCCGATAGAAATCAGCCCTTTGGTGGAGCGATAGGATGGAACGCATCCTCCTCGGACACGGAAGCGGTGGGAAACTCATGCATCAGCTGATAAGGGAGTTTTTTGCGCCTGCATTTCACCTCGGCGCGACGGCTGACGCTGCGATTGTTGAATATGGCTGCGATGGACAGAGGCTTGCCTTTACAACAGATTCCTATGTTGTGTCCCCGCTGTTTTTCCCCGGAGGCGACATAGGCGAACTTGCGATCAACGGAACGGTCAATGATCTCTCGATGGTCGGAGCAAAACCCCTCTATATCACCACAGGTTTTATTATCGAGGAGGGATTCGCCGTCGACGATTTGAGGCGTGTTATCGTATCAATGGCAAAGGCCGCTGAAAAGGCCGGCGTCCGTATTGTTGCAGGAGATACCAAGGTCGTTGATAAAGGCAAGGGCGATGGCCTCTTTATCAATACGTCAGGGATCGGCATTGTTCCTCAGGGCAGGGAGCTTGGCCCGCACAGGATAATGGAGGGAGATAAGGTGATTATCAGCGGCGCCATAGGGAACCACGGCATTGCGGTTATGGCTGAGCGGAACGGGCTTGCATTTGATCCGCCGGTGCTGAGCGATACAGCAGCCCTGAACGGTCTTGTTGAGGATATGTTCGGAGCCGCGGGTTCCATACGCATGATGAGAGATCCGACAAGGGGCGGAGTTGCAACAACCCTGAAGGAAATAGCGCTGGAATTGCCGTACAGCATATTTATAGACGAGCAATTCCTGCCTGTGCCGGAAGGAGTGAGGGGTGCCTGTGAACTGTTGGGGCTTGATCCTCTTTATGTCGCCAACGAAGGGTTGCTTCTTGTCATAGCACCGCCGGACGAGACCGTGCAGCTTATTGGGAAAATGAAAGAACACCCGCTGGGCTCCGGATCTGCGGTAATCGGGGAAATCTGCCGCGCTGAAAGCCGCGATCACGGAAGAGTGCTGCTCAAAACAGCCATCGGGGGAACACGTATTATAGATATGCTTACCGGTGAGCATCTGCCGAGAATATGTTAAAATAGAACGTCCCAGGCAGAGGAGAAGAAAATGAAACCACCAAGAAACCACAGAGGGCACAGAGGAATCCTTAAATATAAAAAACTCCATAAAATCTTTCAGAGTGCACAGAGTATTTCTCTGTGTCCTCTGTGGTGAGGTTGGCTCTGTGTTCTCTGTGGTTAATTTTGACAATACGCTGCTGGCGGGAATGGAGGCGTGGCAATGTTTAAAAAGGTTTTGGTGACAACATGCATCATTTTGGGCGGATTTGCATCTGTTGGGCAAAGCTCGATGTTGCTCGACCGGGTGGAGGCTATTGTAAACAAAGAGGTTATAACCTGGAGCGATTTGTACCGGGAGATGGAGTTTGACGGCGGGGACCGGGTGAGGGCGATGAAGGACGCGGACAGGCGGCGTTTTTTCAAGGATAATGAAATGTCTTTTCTGGAGAACCTGATCGATTTGAAACTGCAATTGCAAGAGGCGGCAAAGGTGGGAGTGACCACCAGCGATGCTGATGTGGCGGCCGCTGTCAAAAATATAAAAAGCAAATATTCCATGACTGACGAGATCTTTGACGAAACAATCAAGAAAGACGGTTTTACCCCTGAAACATACAAGAAGAAGCTTTGGGAGCAGATAACCGTGAGTCGGGTGGTTGATCAGGAAGTCAAGAGCAAGATTCTCGTAACTGAACAAGATATCGACGCTTACCTTGCCGGGCATAAGGATGCCGTAAAAGACCTGGAGGGTTTTGATATAAGCCAAATTATGCTGAAGAGGACCGGCGATGACAAACAGCTGGAACAGAAGGCGTGGGACATCTATAAAAAACTCCAAGCCGGCGCGGGCTTTGCGGAAGTTGCCAGGCAGTATTCCGAGGACCCGGGTACCCGGGGCGGAGGAGACCTGGGTTTTATACGGCAATGTGATATGTCAAAGGAATTTTTGAATGTCTGTTCAAGCGTTAAGCCCGGCGGTATAAGCGAGCCGATATGGAGGGGCGACGGGATATATATTGTCAGAGTAAACGAAGCGAGGGTATTCAAGTCGGGGCAGGAAATGCGCGAGGCGATACGTCAGAAGCTGTTGAACGAAAAATTCAATGCCGCACTCAAAAACTGGGCAAAGGGATTGCGCGATAAGGCTTACGTCGAAGTCAAGACGTAAATACAAACGAGGTGATAGGTGATGGGTCATAGGTAATAGGTTATTGACTAAGTTTTTATAAGTTTCCCCCATCGCCTATAACCTATGACCTATGACCTTTCTTTTTATTTATGGAACAGAGAATTCAAAAGATACTGGCCCAGATGGGTGTTGCGTCACGGCGAAAGGCTGAGGAGCTTATAGCTGAAGGCAGAGTGACTGTCAACGGAAGGACTGCGGAAATCGGGATGAAGGCTGATTCTGCCAGGGACCATGTGAAGGTAGACGGCAAACTTCTGACCGGGCCTGAGCCTAAAGTTTATCTGGTCTTTAATAAACCCAAGGGTGTGGTGACGTCTCTTTCCGATCCTGAGGGCAGGCCTACGGTGAAGGATTTCCTGCACCGGATAAAATACCGGGTGTTCCCCGTCGGTAGGCTTGATTATGATTCGGAAGGGCTGCTGCTTATAACGAATGATGGTGATTTTGCTCAAGCTGTTCTGCATCCGTCACATGAAATCCCAAAGACGTATCTTGTTAAGATCAAGGGCATGATCGAAGACAAGAGTATTGAGAAACTCCGGCAGGGTGTGCGTCTTGAGGACGGTATGACAGCGCCTGCGTGGGTGAAAAGAATCAGGATGGGGAAGGTCTCAGAAAATAATCAGTGGCTGGAAGTGATTATCAATGAGGGGAGGAAACGACAGGTCCGCAGGATGCTGGAAAAGGTTGGGCATGACGTACTGAAACTGAAGCGCATTGCGGTTAACGGTCTGAAGCTGGGCGATCTTAAACCCGGCGCTCTCAAGCCCCTGAGGCCTGAAGAAATTGAACACCTGCTTCTTCAAACAGGAAGCCGCAACAAGACACTTCACTGAGCAAAAAAGAACACGGTTGGGTTAAACTATCGGATTATGAAAGATCCCGGAGGTATATAAAGGATGTATCGTGATAAGTGGTGCGGTGAACTTGACGCATCTGATATCGGTTCCCGCTGCAGGCTTGCCGGCTGGGTTTTCAGGAGAAGGGACCACGGCGGACTGATATTTGTCGATATGCGCGACAGGAGCGGTCTCGTGCAAGTCGTGTTCAGTTCTGATGTTTCGGAGGAGGCGCACACGCTCGCACATGACCTTAGGGCTGAATTTGTTATATCGGCGGCAGGGGCAGTGCGGAGGAGGCCCGAAGGCAGCGAAAATCCCAATCTGAGCACGGGGATGATCGAATTGTATGTCGATACTCTCACAGTGTTGAATGAGGCTGAAACACTGCCGTTCCCTATCGAGGAAGCCGGTGAAGCCTCGGAGGCTTTAAGGCTAAAATACCGGTATCTCGACCTGAGGAGACCTGAGCTGCAGTATAACCTTATAGTGCGGCACAGGGTGACAAAGCTCATCAGGGACTATCTGGATGGGCAGGGATTTCTCGAAATAGAAACACCGATGCTGACAAAATCCACGCCTGAAGGCGCCAGGGATTATCTTGTTCCGAGCAGGCTCAACCAGGGCCAGTTCTTTGCATTGCCCCAATCGCCTCAGCTTTTTAAGCAGATACTCATGGTGTCGGGACTCGAAAAATACTTCCAGATTGTCAAGTGCTTCAGGGATGAGGATCTAAGGGCTGACCGGCAGCCCGAATTTACGCAGCTTGATATCGAGATGTCCTTTGTTGACAGGGAGGATATCATACCACTTATCGAGATGCTCATGAAACGGCTCTTTCAGGAAGTCCTGCACAAAGATGTTCAAATCCCTTTTCAGCGGCTTGCTTTCACAGAATCGATGGAACGGTTCGGAAACGACAAGCCCGATATGCGGTTTGGGATGGAGCTCAAAGACGTAGCGGACCTTGCCCTAAAAGGGTCATTCAAAGTCTTTCTCGACGCCCTCGCATCCGGCGGGCGTGTCAAGGCAATTAACGGCAAGGGGATGGCGGGCCTTTCCAGGAAGGAAATCGACGTGCTCACGGAAGAGGCGCAGTCTTTTGGGGCAAAAGGCCTTGCCTGGATCAAGGTGAAAGGCGGCTTTGATTCACCGATTGCAAAATTTTTCCCTGTAGATGTGCTGCAGCAAATGGCCGGGAGGCTCGATGCCGTCGAAGGTGATTTGATGCTTTTTGTGGCGGACCGGGAGAAAATCGTCCACGATGTGCTCAGCCGTATGCGGCTCGAACTGGGCAAGAGGCTGGACCTTATAAAAGATGAGTTCAACTTTGTCTGGATAATTGATTTCCCCCTGCTGGAGTGGGACGAAGACGAAAAGCGTTTTGTCGCCATTCACCATCCCTTCACCTCTCCTGTGGATGATGATACCTCCAGGCTCTTTGCAGCCGGCGTCAATGAGCGGGAGCTGACGGCATCTCTCAGGGCAAAGGCATATGACATCGTGCTGAACGGCTGCGAAATCGGCGGCGGCAGCATCCGTATCCACAGGCGCGACCTGCAGAACAAAATATTTGAACTTCTGGGCATCTCCGGCGAAGAGGCGAGAATAAAATTCGGATTTCTCCTCGATGCCCTTGACTACGGCGCCCCTCCTCACGGCGGCATTGCGCTGGGACTTGACAGGCTGTTAATGCTGATGGTCGGCGCACAATCGATACGCGATGTGATCGCATTTCCAAAGACCCAAAAAGCGATATGCCTTCTGAGCGGCGCTCCCTCAACAGTCGAGCCAAAGCAGCTAAGGGAGCTGTTTATCAAACTCGACACTCCGGCATAAGAGACCGGCCGGCATTCCATAAACTTCGACCCAGCACGTTATTAAGAGTAAAATAACAAACTTTGTTATAAAAAAGGCGGGGTTGTTGTCGATGTGGCGAAAATACAAACGGAGATGTACTTCCTTGTAATCCGGCCTTTCATATTGATGCAACTACATGCAGAACACGAATGAAAATGCTCGCCGATAGATTGCGAAGTTTGCACTACGGTGCGTTGTTTATATGAATGTTCGAAAATATTTACTTATTTGCATTCAATAGTGGTGGCGCCAGGAGCAGGAGAGCCACAGCGCCTCGGCTAAACCTCACAAGGCATCCCTCCGCTACCCCCAAAAGTCTGCGACTTTTCGGGGACCCCAGAGCCTTGCTCGGAGGCGACGCCAGCCTGTTCAGCCATCCATGGCGTCTCAGGCTGCCGACGCCCGCTACGGCGCAATGTCTCTCCTGCTCCTGGCGCAATTATACTTCAGGCTACAAATTATTTCTTTGCTTTTGCCGATGATGATAGTTTAATGAGCTTGTTATGATGTTTGCTTATCCGACTTCTTAATTCTGCTATATAAGCAAAGAATAAATGTCCCCATGTTGGTAAAACGTGCAACGAAAGTGTAATGAAGGATATGTCTCAGGGAGCGAATTGCGGAGCTTTGTAACGATTCTTGGCGAAATGAGCGTTAAACAGCCGCAAGTGTCTGAGCCCGCCGGGCGAGCTTTGCGGCTGTAGCGAATGAGCCTTAGAATCGTTAAAGCGCAGCACCTGAGCGGAAGAGACATATCCTTCATTACACGGTCAGCTGCAATGCAACGGCGAAAACAGAATATATCAGCAAGCGAGGCGCGGGTAATTCGTTCAGTGATGTTCATCCGGCCGCGTGAATGAGAAAGTGCTGACTTCAAGCTGACAATAATTGACGTATCGTTCCTATAGCACGCATCGCTGAGAAATTAGATGCGATCTCCTTGATATGAATGTTTGAGCAATTTCCCCCAAACCATGTGCATAGTAATCGAAGCGGAAATTTCTGCCGTTTGTCAGTCTCTGCATTCTGCGAGACAGCCTGGAAGTATGAAAGCTGTGTGCTATAGTCCCAATAAATAATTTTATTGCGAAGTTGTTTGACACGTATGGGAACTTTCTTGCACAATATTTGATTGGCATATCGGAAAATAATCATAATCATTGGTCAGGCCGGCAGGATTATATTCTATGACTCGAAAAGAAAAAGTGTTGCGACATATAAATCAAAACGGCCACGGCATTGAGATTGGCCCCAGCCACAATCCTATAGCTCCTAAAAGAGAGGGGTACAAGGTACACATTATTGACCACATGAGCCGAGAGCAGTTAATAACCAAATACAAAGAGCATCATGTAAATCTCGACAATATCGAAGAGGTCGATTTTGTATGGCAAGGGGGAAATTACTCGGAGCTAACAGGGAAAAGTAAGTATTACGATTGGATTATTGCCTCACATGTAATTGAGCATACGCCAGACTTAATTTGTTTTCTTAATGATTGCGACACCATTCTGAAAGACGATGGCGTAATTTCTCTTGTTGTGCCCGACAAAAGGTATTATTTCGACCACTACCGACCAATTACGGGCATTTCCAAAATTATAGATAGTCATGTTTCAGAAAACAATATTCATTCCCATCCCTGTCAAACTCAACTGTTTTGTTGTTTTTTGTTTTTATCATCACTCCCTCTGTGTCAATATAAGTGAGACACCTCCCTTATGCTAAATTAGAGTAGAAGGCCGGGGAGGAAAAATCATAATGATAGCTGCAAAGGTCAATAAAACACAGACAATGGAGGGAGCCAAGTTGACGGTAGCCCATCCGAACCCAGAGGTGCCGGATAAGGCAGTCAGGCGGAGGTTCACTGCCGAATACAAACTGCGTATCCTCACCCTTGCCGATGCATGCACGGGACGCGGAAGTATGGGAACGCTGCTACGCCGTGAGGGACTGTATGCCTCGAACCTCAATGCGTGGCGCACCCAAAGAGAGCGTGGAGTCCTGTCAGCCCTGAAGCCCAAGAAGCGAGGCCGCAAGGAAGCAGTTCGCAATCCACTTATTGCGGAAAATGAGAAGCTCCGCAGGGACAATGAACTGATTATCAAACGTCTTAGACAGGCAGAGATCATAATAGATATCCAAAAAAAAGTATCCGAGATACTGGGAATCCCGCTTGCGATCCCCGAAGGAGGAGAGACCGACTGATGGAAGCTGCAGTGACCCTTTCCTCTGAAGTTGGGATCAAGCATGCATGTGAAGCGCTTGATGTTGCGCGTGCCGGGTTTTACCGCACACAGGCACGCAAAGATGCCCACTTTGTTGAGCCTGTGCAGGATCGGAACTCGCCTCGTTCACTGTCTTCCGAGGAACGGCAGGGAGTACTTGATATCCTCCACACCGACAGATTTGTGGACAAGGCACCCTATGAGGTTTATGCAACTCTTTTGGACGAGGGCCAATACCATTGCTCGATACGGACAATGTATCGCATCCTCGATAAGAACAAGGAGGTCAAGGAGCGCAGAAACCAGTTGCGTCACCCGGTGTATAGCAAGCCAGAGCTTTTGGCTACAGCCCCGAACCAAGTTTGGTCCTGGGATATCACGAAACTTCTCGGTCCGGTAAAGTGGACATACTTTTACCTGTATGTGATCATGGACATCTTCAGCCGCTATATTGTCGGCTGGATGATAGCCCCTGCAGAATCGGCGGTATTGGCAGAGAGGCTCATTGGAGAAACCTGTTCAAAGCAGAATATCGGGAGAGATCAGCTCACGATTCATGCCGACAGGGGTTCATCAATGAAATCCAAACCTGTAGCATTACTCCTGGCCGACCTTGGGATCACGAAGACCCACAGCAGACCGCATACGAGCGATGACAACCCCTATTCAGAGTCCCAGTTTAAGACACTTAAATATCGGCCGGACTTTCCTGAGCGGTTTGGTAGCATCGAAGACTCTCGGAGCTTCTGCCAGGATTTCTTTCCTTGGTACAACAAAGAGCATCAACATACCGGCATCGGCCTGCATACGCCGGAAGCTGTACATTACGGCCTTGCACAAGAAATACAGATAGCCAGGGGTGAAGTTCTGCGCGTTGCATATGAAGCACATCCTGAGAGATTTGTTAAAAAAATCCCTGTGCCGCCGATACTTCCTGAGGCCGTATGGATTAACAAGCCAAAGGCAGCACCAGTTCCTGAAGAGGAAATACACTAAATGTGGACGAGGGGTGTCTCAAAGTCATTGACATATTCCGACTTATTAAAACTTCCACAGCAAAGGAGCATAATATTCTTTCAGTGAAACACATCTAACCTTGAATCTACACAAGCTCTCGCAGGCTGTAACGTATTTGACGCACTGCTTCTTAGGACAATAAACCTTGTCCATTTTTTTGTTGTTATCTACTTGCTGTAACATTCCATTAGTATACAATAAGGAAGTAAAAAACCACTGGTATTCTAAAGTTCGATGTATTAAGTAGCATCAACTCCCAGCATCGGCGGACTGGAACATCTATTTTTTGAAGACAGTTTTAAGTCTTGTGTCAATTTTAAAAATCTTAATGCAACAGCGCAAATTGCAACAGGTTATTCAGTCGATAAGAACGGTCATGATGTCTATAATACTCAAAGAAACTGGATAGGGTAATTTAGTGGAAGTTAGCCTGCCTGAACCCAGAGGAGAAAATACTGGATGGGAAAAAAAGACAAAAACACATGACAGCGTATTGAAGGCCAAAGCAGCACTGGTGTCGCATGAATTGAAATTGTAAGTTTATCATGTTATATATTAAAAAGTAATATCCAACTTTAAAAAGGAGCCTAAGGATATGGAAGACAAAAGGATTTTTGAAGAAAGTTTTTCACGAAGATGGCTTATCAAAACTGCTATTGGCGCAGGAGGCCTGGCTGTCGCAGCGTCGGGCGGGTTTGGTTTATTATCGAAAGCAGAGGCAGCCAAGAATAAATCCTCCAAGCTACCGTGGCCTTACAAAAAATTGAGCGAACAAGAAATTAAACGAGTAGGTGAGATAGCTTATAATAACTGGTTCAAGGGGTTTTGCTCATATGCAGCTTTAAGCGGAATACTCCAGGTGCTCGCGGAAAAAGTTGGAGGACCGTACGAGACTTTTCCTTTGGAATCTGTCATGTTTGCCCACGGTGGAACAGCTGGTTGGGGTGGGACGTGTGGAACATTAATCGGGGCCGGCATAGGCGCCTCCCTCGTGGCAGGTCATAAGGATGCTGAGGACATAATTAACGAGGTTATGTACTACTATGCTGAGACAGAACTGCCCACTTTTATACCTGCTCACCCGATAGCATATAAAGATCTCAAGGCAAAGAGCGTAAGCCATTCGACTCTCTGCCACATCTCCGTGGGCAAATGGATGAAGGCGGAAGGTATTGCAGAAGGCAAAGGACCCGAGGGCGTTGGATTCCTGAGCCATCAGCAGATGGACAGGTGCGCCAGAATGGCGGCCGATATGTCTATGAAAACTATTGAATTTTTGAACCAATGGTCGGATGGCAAATTCCAGGCTGTCAATGACGCCCCCTCTGTTGTCAACCATATACCTTCTCAGAATAACTGTGCCGATTGCCACCGTGCTAATGTTCCGACACCCGGACCTTTTGGCGCCGGAGTGGACATACTCAAAGGGAGGCATCTGTAAATAAAAATCATCTGCAGCAGAGGTTAAGACTGATGCAGCAGCGTGTTTTTCAACAAAAAAAGGATATCCCGAGGGTCACTGACAGTTTTTGGGAACTCTGCAATGTGAATTTTCAAGAGGTTGATATCGATATCGTATCGCAGGGAAATTAATTAAGTCCTTTCTGCATTGCATAGTTGTGAAATCGCAGGGATTGAATTTACCTGCTTGACGGTAGCCAAGATGCCGAGCAAGAATACTAAATGAGAACATAAAGATCCCGGCTTAAGCCGCCGCATGTTTATAGTACTATTTATGCTGACTCCATTCCGACCTCAGAAATGACGATACCGAATACCAGTGAGAGTAAGACGGCGTGGATGAAATTTGTCATTCGCTGAACAGCAATACAGGCATAACACACACTTTAACCTTTTTGACACCATTTATTTTCTGCACAGTTTCTACGATGGTAGTGGTGATAACTTCCTCCGAGTGCTCGTCGGATACGCTTGTCTTAATGCTGACAACACCCTCCTGAGCCACGACTGCTGAAGCAGGCGCGATGTCTATTATTGCAACTTTAACATTTGCGGCTAAAAGCAAATTGTCAAATGCCTGTTTAGATTCGGGCGAGGTGGCGAAAGCCTTAAGCTTTGCTGCGTGGCAAATAATATCGACAGCGTCATCGGCGGATATTTTTGTTGTCTTAATAACCAAGTCGTAAAGTGATGGGTCATTTGTGTCTATGCCATGTACGTATTTACTCCATTTGACTCTTTCTTCATCGTCATTTTTTAGAAGCCTGTACGCTTGTCTCTCAGATATCTTTTCACGCTCCATCTCGAATTTTACGCGCTCTTCCATGTCAGTAATAATTCGCACTTTTAGTACGTGAGCAACCCCTCTAAGCAGAAAGTGTCCTGCCAGTCCGTGGTAGACAATGTTGTCTTTTTGAAGGTGTTTCAGAAAAGCGGACAGGTAAAATGCAAGGAATTTTTCTTTGCCGTAGGAGAATCTCTCCAAGATAGAAGGGGCATCATGCAGTGCCCTTACTAGTTTAACTTCGGGCACATTGAATTCTTGTGATGCTTCGAGCAGCGTTTCCCTTGCAACACACTCATAACCAAGTTTTATTGCAACTTTTTCCGCTATTTCTTTTCCCTTTGTGTAAGAACCTCTTGAGATTGTAATAATAGCCATAAATACCTCCTATAAGTCTAAGAGAAGTTCATAGTATAGATATAGCATAAATAATGGATAAAATAAACGGTATGGACAAACTATAATCCACCGCCAAACTGAGGCATGTCGTGCCGTTGTACGTTACCAAGTTCTCGCAATACAAGAAAAACGTCAGTCGTCTAAGAGACACTACATTAGCTTAAACCCGCCCTTTCCCTGCCATCAACCCCTTCAAAGTAATGCCTAAGCTATGATATTTTTCCTACGGCAAATAGGAACAACTTCCGATTGTCACGCCCGTCTGGACAAGTTATGATTAAATCAGGAAGACAACAAGGAGGGCAAGACAATGTTAAAGCACAGAGGAGAAGAAAAAGCAGGAAAGGGGACATACTGGAATCTCGCGACAGGAGAGAGGATTCATTTAACCGGTGATGGCGTGCTTCCAGGATCTAAAGAAACTACCTACTACAAGCTTTCTCTCTTAACCATGCTGCTGCTCGGTCCTTTTTTTGGTCTCGCGTATGCTGCGTTTATGCCGTTCATAGGTATAGCGATGGTTTCAAAAGTAGTCGGGCAGAAGGTCTTTAAGGTCTTTAATAACGTAGCCAGGTTGGTCGCAGACCTTACTACTTTCGGATGGAGGCCGGATGAGGCATACCTGGAAGGAAAGAGGGAAAAGGTGAAAAAAGAGAAGAATGAGCAGTAATCATCACTGTTCTACTGCACGTACTAACAAGAATCCGGCAGGATGAGTGCAAACTGTTGCAACATTACTTGCCTACTTTAAATTTATAACATGGAATGTGATTTTGATCCTGTTAGGAGGGGGAAGTCAACTTTTCTAGAAGGCTTTCTTGCATCTAGAAATCATGAATCATTCCGTCAGTTGAGAAATAACACTTTGTGGCTGAAACTGCCGTAGTCGGGTTATTCAGGAGGCGTTTATTTCGGTTTGTACTGTTGATATAGTTTCGGGTTTGACTACCTATTGATAAGTCGGGTGTACTCCTACTGCAAATCATCTCTCTGTCACGGGCTAGCTATCGCAAAGAATTTTGATATACTTTATTGATAGCGAAGATTATGGGAGGAGTCATGCCATGACAGACCACTCAACGACTTCACATTTACCTCTCGATCATGAGAGTATCTTAAATGCACTTTTTAAAGCGATAGATTCGGCAGCGGAGGTCGATAAAGAGCTTCAGGGATCGACGAGACTTTCCTTCCACTTGGAACGCATTAAGAATCTGGCCGATCAATACAGGGAAGTGGCCTACTGATATTCAGAATTTGCGTTTCGAATGTTGTCGATATTTGTGCCACTTTGATTTATATAGTGTGCGCTTTGCTACCGGCAATGAGTATTCTTCGCGGTCATTAGTTTTTGCGCACTTATTAGTGCACACCGTGAAAATCCTTCGACAAGAATGATCTGCCACTTTTCGGAGTATTGCAGACCCTGTTACGAACGGTATTTCACACCGTAAAAATTTGACCGATCGACGTGTGCTTGAAGAAGTCACAATGTCGGTGGCGTCTGAGGCTCCACAATTCGGGACGTATTGCTCAGTTATTAAATATTGCAACTCCCGTTGCTTCCTGTGAGTATTTTAGAGCAATCATATTGAATCGTAGGCAAAATAGCGTTAGAAGTAGGGTTATTAATTACCCACCAAAAAATGGAAGCATAACTTGGCCAAATGGGCCTTCTTATGGTTCCATTGTCAGCTAGTGTCCTGTCCCTAACAGTTCTTTACATTTAGCAACCTTGGCAAGAATAGTGTCTGCGTCCTTGGTCCAAGTAAATATTTTAGGGTTCTCATTATGTGTCTCTATAAAATCTCTGATAGCTTTTTCCAATTCTTTGACACTCGTAAAAATCCCGCGCCTCACTCTCTTTGTCGTCAATTCACTAAAAAATCTCTCCACCATATTCAGCCATGACGATGACGTTGGAGTAAAATGCATCGTAAACCGAGGGTGCTTTTTCAGCCACCTCTGTATTCTTGCAGTCTTATGCGCTCCATAATTATCTGCGATCAAGTGCAGATCGAGATGCGATGGTGTTTCCTGATCTATCTTATTGAGAAATTTTAAAAACTCTTCCTGCCGATGCTTCTGCATACAAGAACTGATGACCTTTCCATCCATAACATTTAAGGCGGCAAACAGCGTCGTCGTTCCATGGCGCTTATAGTCATGCGTCATCGTCCCAGCATGGCCTTTTTTTATCGGCAGGCCAGGTTGCGTTCTATCCAGTGCCTGTATCTGGCTCTTTTCGTCTACACTGAGCACTAAAGCTTTTTCAGGAGGATTGAGATATAAACCCACAATGTCCTTTACCTTCTCAACAAAATGCGGATCGTTGCTTATTTTAAATGTCTTCACCAGATGCGGCTTTAGGTTGTATTTCTTCCATATCCTCTGCACTGCCATTCGTGATACCTGTTGTTTCTCCGCCATTGTTCTCACGCTCCAATGTGTAGCAGCAGAGGGTACGGTATGAAGCGTTGCTTCCACAACAGCCTTCTCTTTCTCTTCCGACAACTCGGAATATGTCAATGACTTTGAGACACCCCTCGTCCACATTTAGTGTATTTCCTCTTCAGGAACTGGTGCTGCCTTTGGCTTGTTAATCCATACGGCCTCAGGAAGTATCGGCGGCACAGGGATTTTTTTAACAAATCTCTCAGGATGTGCTTCATATGCAACGCGCAGAACTTCACCCCTGGCTATCTGTATTTCTTGTGCAAGGCCGTAATGTACAGCTTCCGGCGTATGCAGGCCGATGCCGGTATGTCGATGCTCTTTGTTGTACCAAGGAAAGAAATCCTGGCAGAAGCTCCGAGAGTCTTCGATGCTACCAAACCGCTCAGGAAAGTCCGGCCGATATTTAAGTGTCTTAAACTGGGACTCTGAATAGGGGTTGTCATCGCTCGTATGCGGTCTGCTGTGGGTCTTCGTGATCCCAAGGTCGGCCAGGAGTAATGCTACAGGTTTGGATTTCATTGATGAACCCCTGTCGGCATGAATCGTGAGCTGATCTCTCCCGATATTCTGCTTTGAACAGGTTTCTCCAATGAGCCTCTCTGCCAATACCGCCGATTCTGCAGGGGCTATCATCCAGCCGACAATATAGCGGCTGAAGATGTCCATGATCACATACAGGTAAAAGTATGTCCACTTTACCGGACCGAGAAGTTTCGTGATATCCCAGGACCAAACTTGGTTCGGGGCTGTAGCCAAAAGCTCTGGCTTGCTATACACCGGGTGACGCAACTGGTTTCTGCGCTCCTTGACCTCCTTGTTCTTATCGAGGATGCGATACATTGTCCGTATCGAGCAATGGTATTGGCCCTCGTCCAAAAGAGTTGCATAAACCTCATAGGGTGCCTTGTCCACAAATCTGTCGGTGTGGAGGATATCAAGTACTCCCTGCCGTTCCTCGGAAGACAGTGAACGAGGCGAGTTCCGATCCTGCACAGGCTCAACAAAGTGGGCATCTTTGCGTGCCTGTGTGCGGTAAAACCCGGCACGCGCAACATCAAGCGCTTCACATGCATGCTTGATCCCAACTTCAGAGGAAAGGGTCACTGCAGCTTCCATCAGTCGGTCTCTCCTCCTTCGGGGATCGCAAGCGGGATTCCCAGTATCTCGGATACTTTTTTTTGGATATCTATTATGATCTCTGCCTGTCTAAGACGTTTGATAATCAGTTCATTGTCCCTGCGGAGCTTCTCATTTTCCGCAATAAGTGGATTGCGAACTGCTTCCTTGCGGCCTCGCTTCTTGGGCTTCAGGGCTGACAGGACTCCACGCTCTCTTTGGGTGCGCCACGCATTGAGGTTCGAGGCATACAGTCCCTCACGGCGTAGCAGCGTTCCCATACTTCCGCGTCCCGTGCATGCATCGGCAAGGGTGAGGATACGCAGTTTGTATTCGGCAGTGAACCTCCGCCTGACTGCCTTATCCGGCACCTCTGGGTTCGGATGGGCTACCGTCAACTTGGCTCCCTCCATTGTCTGTGTTTTATTGACCTTTGCAGCTATCATTATGATTTTTCCTCCCCGGCCTTCTACTCTAATTTAGCATAAGGGAGGTGTCTCACTTATATTGACACAGAGGGCTGTACCAATCAGTCTTTCAATTAGATCCCTGGCATGTATCGAAAATCATCTCGTGTCGCCATTGCTCAATATTTGGCCTGGACGCTACCATCCCACCATTGATAACCCACGGGATACATAGCAAAAAAACAAACTGAAACACTACCGCGCACGTCTCTTGACTCATTATTTAAACTTGCTATCAACAAGAAAGCTATAAGCTAACAAACGAGCCATCATGCCTGCTGCTGAAAGCGTATTGATAGCGCAAGTAATATCTCATAGCATTCCATGTTTAGCACACGGCGGTATGGAGCAGCATAGTTATCATTTATTTCACATGGAGGGAGAGCATCATGAAGATGGGGATTGATGTGGGATACGGCTATACAAAGGTTGTAACGGCGCACTATTCTATTATTTTTCCATCGTGCGTAGGACCTGCCAAGGAATTGTCATTCTCTCTAAAAGAAGGCTCCGATGCCATCGGAGAAACTGTCGAATATGATGGCGAACAATATTTTATTGGAGAGAAGGCAAGGCATAGCGATGTTACTTATACACTGAGAACACGGGGTTGGGTCGAAAGTAAAATGTACGGAGCGTTGCTAACTTCAGCCATTACCAGGGCAATGAACAGGTGCTATGCCCTATCTGACCCTGATTCAGTAATTGTTGTCACCGGCCTACCTGTCGACTACATGAGAGATAAAACAAAGGCCGAAGAAAGTGTTAGAAAGACGTGTGACGGGATTGGTCTCCACATGAGAGGCATTAATGTGATTCCCCAGCCTTTCGGCTCCTTTTTTGACATGTTCTACGATAATGACGGCGAGATTGCCGGCAGCGCCCCCTTCTTCAAAAGGCTTGGAATTGTAGATATAGGTTATCACACTACGGATTACATACTTATCGAGGATGCAAAACATAATATCGAAAAGGCGTCAGGAAGTGTTCCCTCCGGAGCTTATGAGATCTATGACATTGTGGCCCGTGAATTAAAAAACATATTCGACAGGGATACGGTTAGCGCCGAGGAGGCGGAACACTGTATTAAAACAAAATATTTTAAAGTCTCCGGCCAAAACAAAGACGTGAGCACTCTCGTTGATCGCGTGCTGTCACAGGTGGGGCAGAAGATAACGGGGATTATTAAATCAAAATGGAGCATCATAGGAGAAGTTGATGTCGTCCTGCTTACCGGAGGCGGGGGGTCACTAATCCAGCAGCAAATATCTTCAATAGCACATACTCACTTCCTGATAAGCGACCCTCAGATGGCAAACGCGAGGGGATACTACAAAAGAAGCGTGCTTCTGGAACGAAAAATGAAGGGATGATGGATGGAAAAGACTGAAATATGTTTCATACGGTTATATCCTGATAATACGGAGGATGCCCTTATTATTAAAGGTCTCGGCGCAAGAAAAAGAAAAGGGGAGAAATCGAGGATCATAAAAGATATACTTTACGCCTATTTCACAACAAAAAAAGCTGACCCGCGCGATTATACTGCTGCCGCATCAAACAAAGAGATTGCAGAACCACCTCCTCTGCTCCACGGAGAAATTCCGGCGCTTTCGGATAATGATAAAGAAGCACTAAAAAGAAACCTGGACCAACTCTCCGATATGTTTATGTAAAGAAACTCGGTCACGACGAGGTCTGTTATAATTAATTATGAAGGTGAAGATTAAGCTTTTTGCATCACTCAGGCAATTCGGCCCGGACGAGCAGGAAGTTGATCTGCCGGACAACGCTACGATCAATGACGCCATAAACATGATAAAGATAAAACTGCCAGAAAACTTCCCTTTGCTGAAGATAGTTAATGGTGAACACAGACCTGCAACACACCAATTGAAGGATGGAGATGAACTGGCTCTCTTTCCCCCAATTGCAGGCGGATTATCAGGCCTTCCCGTCCGGTGTAGATACTGAAAGAAATAACTGGTCATGGGAGGATAACCTCCCATTGCCAGCAAGCATTTCGGGCCCGACAACATTGCCGTCAAGGAGTGCGCGCAGACATCCATGCCAAAAATCCTGAGATTGTTCTGCCAGGAAGGTCATCAATTCAGAGGATTTCACATAGACGCCTCTCTTCAGAAGACCGGGGCCCAGTTCGTCCATCAGCAGATTGAAGAGTTTTATTTGAACAAAGCCTTCTCCTGAGACACAGTGAGCACTGTCTTCATGGTAGGTAATTGTATTTCGAAAAGAAGAAAATATGCCTCCTCTCCTTAGTGAAGCTCCGACCAATCCGGGCATGGCAGCGGAGAACGCCAGGACTGATCCGTCCTTGATCGTCGCTGCACTGAGATCGTCGACAGGTCTGCCGTCAAGAAAAATTGACTGAATTTTATCGATGGTATCCTGGCCCGCACCGATCTCTTCCCTGAGAAAGACCTGTATGCTGCATCCCACACGGGTCCTGAGCATGACCCCCTGCTGCAACAGTAGAAAAAATCGCCGGACTATTCTGTTGTCAATGATCAAATCGAGCCGCGTAAGCGCATTGGCGTTAGTATCTGGTTTGTCTGAGCAGTCCATGTAATAGTACCCCTGTCCTATGATTGCCGGCCGCTGTCAAAAAAAAGGAGAGACAAAAGGTCTCTCCTTTTTATTTCAAATCGCTGATTCCGGCTACCAATTGAAGACCTTGTCAAGGTCCTCATCTTTGACTTCGAATGTCACATTATGGGGAGCAACCGCCTCTGTCTTGAAGAAGCGCGGCAAACGGTCTTGCTGGGCGGTAAAGCCAGCCCTTGCATTGAAATCACGCTCCATGGAGAGCACCTTTTTCCCGAGTTCAGTCACGCCGTCTCCTGTCAGATCCAGCCCGTAGAAGGCATTAAGCATGTCGAGCAGGGCCTGGAACGTATCAGGCTGGTCGAGGATCGCAAAGGCTATAAAGAGGCACATCCCGGTCGAATCGATGGCAGCAGTGGCGATCTGGAGATTCCTGGATATCTCTACCTGGCCTTCGGGCTTAAGCGCATTGACATCGCCCCCAACCTTAAGAACGTTCTGGGCCACAGCATACCCGGCTGTGTGGTCCGCCCCCATTGGGCTGGTGGCATAGGTTACACCCATACCCTGCACCGCACGGGGATCATACGCGGGCATTGCCTGCCCCTTGACCACAGGGACCCGCTCGACGCCGAACGCTCTGCCGGTAAAGGCGGCCCCATTGCCCAGTATGCGGCCTAGGTAGGTGCCCTTGCCCACTTCATGCATCATATTTATAGCTGCTTCAGCATCTCCGAACTTTGCCAGTCCTGCTTCCATGGCGACACCGATGGTAGCGCCCATTTCGATGGTGTCCAGGCCGTAATTGTCATCAAGGAAGTCGAGCCTGGCTATTGCATCGAGGTCGCAGATGCCGCAGTTGCCGCCGTGCGCCCAGACTGTTTCATATTCCGGCTGTTTGGTAAGGTAGTGGCCATCCTTGTCATGGTATGTGCCGGAGCACTGTATCACGCACCCTCTGTGGCAGCCATGAGTCGCTACGCCTCCGCGCTTTACCTCCAGTTCAGCCAGGGTCTCACCGCTGATTTTTGCTGCATTGTCGAAGCGACCTTGTTTAAAGTTATAAGTTGGATACCCTCCCACCTCGTTTAGGATGTTGGTCAGCACATTTGTGCCGTAGGCCGGAAGGCCCTGGCCGGTAACCGGGTGCTTCCTGAGTCCTTCGACGAATCTCTTGTTGGCCTCTTTGAATTTCTCCGGGTCTTTGGGGTTGCGCATTTTCATGCCGGTATCATCGAGGACAATAACCTTGACACCCTTGGACCCCATGACAGCGCCGACACCTCCGCGCCCGGCGTGGCGTGTGGGCCGCAATTCCATATCGGTACAGGCTATCGAAGCGGCGCTCATCTTCATCTCACCAGCAGGCCCGATCGAAATACAGGCTATCTTGTCCCCGTACTCACCCTTCATTTTTTCGATGAGATCGTAATTGGGAAGCATCTTAAGGCTGTTGTCAGTTACTATTTTCACTCCATCTTTGTTTATAAAAACCTTGTATAGGCTATCCTCTTTCGGTTTTCCTTCAAGCACGATTGCGCTGTAACCCAGTCGAGCAAGCACCTGAGACGGCTGTCCCCCCGCGTTTGCTTCTTTAATACCGCCCGTGAGCGGGCTCTTGCAGCCAACCGAGAGTCGCCCAGTCATCGCACCTGAGGTCCCGCTCAACATGCCAGGGGCTATGATAAGCTTATTCTCAGCGCCCAGAGGATGGCATAAGGGTGGAACTTCCTTTGATACTATAGCTGAGGTTAATGCCCTGCCCGCGAACCCTGCATATTGACCCATAGGGACTGCAGTTGCCCTGGGGCCACCGTCAGCCCCCATATCGATTCTCAGGATCTTATCCATCTTACCTCCCTTTGTTGAAAAAATTGTTTACAAGCTCTCTCCATCACAGAATAGCAGGCACTCCCCCATAATTTCAGCCTCCATTCTCTCTATGCCTCTGCATGCATTCGCTTTATACTATTCCATATCATTAATAAGAAAGGATGTCAAATCCTTACAAATCCTGTGCCAACGCGCACCAGTTTGCCGGCGATTATCCTTGCTGCATTACTGTCAAGAGTGTCTGTTCTGCCCTCGAATGCGGCATCCGTCAAAACAGCAGTCGTCCTCTGGAATGATGCAGAAGCAAGAAAACTTTTTGAAAATAATGGTATCTGGCTAATCCCAAGCAGTACAGGAACCGCGAAAGGGGACTTTAAGCCCCGGTTCCGGGTTCTGTCACACTCACGGACAAATTCACTTTTCTGGATTGTTTCTCCCGTTAAGAATCTCGATTCTCCCTGATCGGTAATCTTGACAAACCCGGTCATCTGCCTCAGAATTATCTCAAAATGCTTGTCATGTATAACCACCCCCTGCTGCCTGTATATTCCCTGAGCTTCATCGAGCACATATTTCCACAGGACGGCATCACTATCAAAGTGCAGCATGTCATCAAGGTTTACTGTACCGGCACTCCCGGGTTTTCTTGCTTCAAACAGATCAATAACTGCCGGAAGCCCGCCGGTCATGTCCATAGTTTTAATTGTCTTTTCGGGCATTGAGGCAAGCTTTGCTCTCGCAAAAACAGCAGTTCCGCCGCTGTGGAATGTGCGCAGGGTGAGCTGGGTTCCAGGCTCACCTATCGACTGTGCGGCTATAATACCCACAGCGTCCCCTGTTTCTGCATGCGTGCGTGTGCCTAAATTGAATCCATAACATAGCGCACAAACTCCCGTTCGAGCTTTACATGCAAGAACGGAACGCACCTTGACCCTTTCCAGGCCGGCTCCGGCAATCTTTGCTGCCATCTCTTTGTCGACTACAGCGCCAACCCCGGCAATAACAGTATGACTTTGAGGGTGCAGGACATTGTCGGCGAATATCCTGCCTGTGATCCTTTCTTCAAGGGAAATTACAATTGAGCCGGCCGACTTCAGCGGTTCAAGATAAATGCCTTCACGCGTCCCGCAATCATCCATGGTGACAATAATGTCACGCACAGCATTCACAAGCCTTCGGGTAAAATAACCGGCCACCGGAGTCTTCAGGGGACTATCCACCCTGCCTTTTCGAGCGCCGTGAGTGGAAAGGAAAAACTGGAATGCGCTCAGCCCTTCTACGAAACCTGATGTTATCGGGGCTTCTACAATTTCGCCTGTGGGCTTGGCCATCAACCCCCTCATTCCGTTTATTTGACGTATCTGGTTGATGTCACCTCTTGCTCCGGAATCCACCATCATGAAGAGCGAATTGAATCCCTCCGGCCGATTTTCTCTTAATGAGCGCATCGCTTCCGTTGTTATGCTGTCAGTTGCCCTTGTCCATATGTCGATTACCTTATTGTTCCTTTCATCGTCTGACATAAGCCCCGCTTCATGATGAAGTCTTACCGCCGCAGTCTCCACCTCCGCCGAGGTAACGATGGCTGTCTTTTCAGAAGCGACCTACATTTCGTCAAGGCAGAGCGATATGCCTGACATTGTCGCATACTTGAAACCCACGGCTTTCATCTCATCCAGGAACCTGATTGTCACTCTGGTGCCACACTTTTCGTAGCACCACTCTATTAAATCAGCAAGATCCTTTTTTTTATCACCTTATTTACAGCCATGAATGGAATGCCCGGCGGAGTTATGTCGAAAAATAGTACCCTGCCAACCGTCGTACTTACTATAGATCCGGAGATTCTGACGTGAATACAGGAATGCTCTTCTACGATGTTGTTTGCATACGCAATACACACTTCTTCCACATCGGAAAAAAACATTCCCTCTCCCTTTCTCCCTTTCCTCTCTTTGGTCAAATAATAAATACCCAGGACGATATCCTGAGACGGCAATAAAGCGGGCTTGCCATTGGCAGGATGAAATAAATTATTAACAGACATCATGAGAACTCTGGCCTCTATCTGCGCCTCAATTGAAAGAGGCAGGTGCACTGCCATCGTATCTCCGTCGAAATCGGCATTAAACCCCGAACATACCAGAGGATGAAGCCTTATGGCAGCGCCTTCAACAAGGACAGTGTCAAACGCCTGCATACTTAATTTATGCAGCGTGGGCGCCCTGTTTATGATGACCGGATGCTCGGCAACTATGTCGTCAAGGGCATCCCAGACTTCGGGTTTCTCTTTCTCGCAAATTTTCTTTGCCTGTTTAATCCCCGAAGCAAAACCGTTCTTGATGAGCCATCGGAATATAAAAGGCCTGAAAAGCTCCAATGCCATTGTCTTCGGAATGCCGACCTGATGAATCTTTAATTCCGGCCCTATAGTAATCTGGGCCCTGCCGGAATAATCGACCCTTTTGGCAAGAAGATTGGACCTGAATCTTCCACTCTTGGTGCTAATCGTGTCTGACAGGGACTTGAGCGGCCTTTTTTGATACCTGCTTTGGGCGGTAATATTCCTGCCGTTATCGAGCAAACTGTCTACTGCAGCCTGAAGAAGCCTTTTTGCATTCTGCAGTACGATGTCAGGAGCGTGGATGTGAATTAGCTTCATCAAGCTCTGATTTTTGTGAACGACCTTGCTATACAGCATGTTAAGATCAGAGGCAACCACAGTACCGTTATCAAGAAAAAGTATGGGGCGCAGGTCGGGAGGCAGCACAGGCAGCATGTCAATAATCATACATTCAGGCTTATTGCCGGACCTCAGCAGTTTCTCAATCAAAAAGAGCCTGCTTCTTTTTCTCAGAGATAACGTGTCATTCTCTTTAAGCTCCCTTGAGATGGCCTCCACGTTAATGTTTTTAAGCAGCGCCTTTATAGCTTCCGCGCCGGTCCCGGCATAGAAATGGGCGGATGAAGCCCTGTAGTTTCCGTACTCTTCATGTGATATGACCTGATTGATATGACCTGATTTTGTTTGAGACCGCTGTCACCCGGTTCAATTACAACGTAGCATTCATAACGCACAATTTTTTGGACCTGTTTGGGCGGCAGTCCAATCAGCCTTGCTATAATGCTTTTCGGTCCTTTGTAATACCAGATATGGGCGACCGGCGCTGCAAGAGTTATGTGGCCCAGCCTTCTCCTTCTCTCCCCCGGCTCCAAAAGCTCCATACCGCATGACGTGCATGCTGCGCCACTTGCTGCTCCTGCACCGTTATCTGCGCCGCAAACGCATTTGCCTTTTATTATAGGGCCGAAAATTCTTTCGCAAAACAATCCATTTTTTACCGGCTCGCCATTTTTTATATTAAATGTTTCCGGAGAAGATACCTCGCCGCATGACAGCAGACTTATTTCCCGGGGACTTAAAAGACCGATTCGAAGAGAATCAAAAGCCGGACCATTTGACCTCCACTGTTTATCATAATTAGAAACCATGCTAAATATTACCTCTTTAGCGTGCGGGGTTAAGGCAATAACTTTCAAAGAAAATCAGAAAAGAAAGAGAGGGGCGGGAGAGAATGAGGGGGAATAGGGAACGCTATCGTCCCTGGCCGCGCTGTTTCCTGAAAATAGGTTATAATCCAAATAGGTGATGCGGTGGTAATAAAATTCTCAAGACATGCTAAAAAGCGAGCAAGACTTTATAATATTCCGGAATCTGACGTCACTGAGATTTTAAAGAGCATGAATTTAGGCCAGGGTGAGCATAAAATCATTAAAGACGTTCCTGGATTGAAGTATCCATTGAAAATTGTCTTCTCTCTTGAAGGGGACACTTTAACAGTGATAACAAATTATCTATTGAAAAAAAGGAGGGAAAAATGAAAGTGCATTATGATGATGAGGTTGATGCTATATATATCAAATTGGGGAACCAGAAACCTGACGGAGTAATTGAGATTGCTGAAGGTGTTAATTTGGATACAACGTCTGAGAATAAGCTTGTCGGCATAGAAATTCTCAACGCTTCAAAAAAAATGAATATTAAAACAATTCTTTCTTATGAACTTGAACTTAATAAGAAGTTAATGCAGAAAACCGCATAATCAAACGCTCCGTAATAATAAGGGATAGTCGCAGAGAGCGGTATAAAATGGGTAAAAGAAAACCAACCCCCACCTATCGGTCAATGTCAGATCGAGTGTAAGTTTACGCTTGAACACCACATGCTTTTAACCTGAGGTAATATTTTTCGTTGCTTCCTTGAAGTCCATATTGTCGCTTTACCGCCACAGGCGAGAGATTCTTTTGGTATTAAAATGTTGAGCAACGTCATAGGTTATCCTTGGTACGTGTAGAACTGTATATCCAACTCGAGCAGCACGGCGCAGACACAAGGCTCACCAGCACGGCTGTCATTTCGCCATGTCCATGTTGAGAGCTACAGGTTGGCACTCTATCAATTCAACCTTAGTTTTCCTTCATTATATTTATGAATTAGCATTGATATGAGAGACTGATACGGAAGCCCTTCTTCAATTGCCTTAGCCTGAATTTTCTTCAGATCTCGTTCTGTCATCCGGATATTTATCCGTTTTTGTTTATTGAGACTATAACGTGCGTATCCCTCGTATTGGTTCTTTTCCTTCTTAGTAAGGTCGGAAGGCCATTCCTCATTCTCAAGGGAGTTTGCTAATTCCATTTCGTCATTATCTAAATATTTCGCCTTTTTCATGGCTTGCCTCCTAAATATTTTTTTGTTGCTTTGCTGTTTGGAATTATTGTTTTCAAAAATATACTTTCCTCCTCCTCAACGTACGGCACAGAATAGACATAATCTTCAATTTTTACCAGAAAGACTTTTTGATTTGGATATTTTTTGTCATTGTGATGTCGAACCCGGTCAAGAAGATCGCCCGATGCTATTGCCAATTCAACCTGTTCAAATGATACACCCCGTTCTTTCTTGAGCAACATGTTCTTTTCATCATTCCAGTCAAAATACTTCATAAACGGATGCCTTTTGTATTCATATTGTATGATATCAAGGCTGACTGATTCTGTCAAATAGCTTTATGCGGATAGGGATAGCCGTATTTATCATTTCTTTCACTTTTTATTGCTCAGTGTCCGCTCCAAACTTCGACATGAACATCACAGATGCAATAGTGGCTCTGCTGCGAGGATTAGAAATGATAATTATTACTGTGGCGAAATGTCTGCAATGAGGTGTTGTCGGTGCATCACACTCCGGTTGAATCCTTGCCATTATAAGCATTCCCGGAAAAAACTATCATGGGCGAGAAGAGGAAACTTCTTGCGATCGTGATTTTTTTTCTTGACAGGCATCCCCTCAATGGGTGTCCATCTTGTCGCACAGTAGCGGCAACTACATATAATCACATTCAAGAAATCAAGCCTGACCCCGCCTCTGCCAAGACTATCGAGCTTCCCTGCGGCAAGACCGCAGGGAAGCTAATGCAAGGTTTTTTTGCCCTTAACCTTTTCTTGTCAGCCCGCTTACGGCTGGTCATTATTGTCCTTGACCACGATGAAATTTTTATACTCCCGCTGGCTCTTTTGCGACTTGACCTTGCCTAGAAATTCGATGGCTATAGTGTCGCCCTCCTCCACCTTCTCCTTATCAAATTCTTTGATTAGCACCGAGTTCAGGAACACCGTTACGATCTTACCTTCCTCATTTGCGATCTCGGCAAATTCAGCCTCCCCTTCACGTGTAAGTGTCGTACCTCTTTTAACAATCTCCCCCTCCAGCACATCTCCTTACTCAGGATGCCAGAAGGCTGCATCATTAATAGCCTGCTTCTTCACCTTTAACTTATCGGTTAATGCGCTCATTTTTTGTCACCCCCTTTCTCGTTTAATTCACTTCAGGAACCGGCGCCCAAAACGAAATATTCCATTCCATCTGTCTCATAACTCTTCTTTATGAACTTTTCATAAGCGCCTCTAAACTTCCCGTCGTTTGCTTTCTTGATCGCTATTATGGTTGTCCCTCCTTCCCTAACAACAACCATGTCCCCATATGACGTTTCCATTTTTTTGCCTTTTTCCCTAATCTTGTCCAATATCCACTTAGGCATACCGTTTAAGCCATTTAACCCGGGTGAACTGTCTGAAGTCACCTGTAGGTCAACTCTTTTTTCTTCCACCTCCTTTGTGGCAGATGCATTAGAAAGAACATCGTCAATCCTCTTATGCAGGGACTTGACATCATCGTCATTTGCCGACATGTTTACATCAATATTGTCAGCGTCAATGTTTTTAAAGGAGCCGGCAACAAAATGGAATTCACTCAAACCCTTCCTTTTAATGTCGAGTTCATTCAATTTAGCAGACAGGGTTTTGAACTCGCTGTCCTTCTGCCTGTATAAAACCGCGAGGTCTTCTACCTGCCTGACAAGGGTTCCTATCTCTTCAGAGAGGGTTGTTATACTCTGTTTCTTGACATCGTTTTGCACTGATAACATATCAATAATCTGCTTCTCCGACTCAATAGTGCTTTTGCGCATTGCAACGTTCCGTATTCCAGCCAGTATCTTTGCAATATCCCTTTGCAGGGACGCGAGGGTTTGCCTGATGTCTTTTGAGAGGTCATCAATTTCCTGAAACTCTGCCGGCGGCTTCAAGTCTGAATTTGCCTGGTCATTGATCTCCGCCTTACTCACATGCCTGGTATTCTTGGCATTAACCCGGGCCGACCCATGCCTCTTAATTGTCACCTCATCGCCTTGTACGCATACCGCCGGCACTACAAGAATGAATAAAAGAAGAAAAGCTATCTTTCTTAACATTTTTCGTCGAGAGGTATTGTGGGCCGGACCTGATTTTCTCATGCTAAATATTACTTTTTGATTTTAATTGATGGGTAATTTCGCTGAAACGCGACAAGAGTGGTCTCAGGGTTGGGATGCAACTGGTATCTGCTGGAAAGTGACACTACATCGTCAGACCCACAGAATAATAATAGAAATAATGATAAAATATCACATGGAATTTGAATGGGATCCAAATAAATCGGCCGCCAACCTAAAAAAACATGGCATCTCTTTTCATGAGGCTTCAACAGTATTCGGTGATCCTCTTTCCATAACCTTCAGCGACCCAGACCATTCCATAAGCGAGCATAGGTTCTTAACTTTTGGCTATTCCAGAATCAGTCAATTATTGCTTGTCGTTCATACGGAGCGGCACGGAAAAACAAGAATAATATGCGCAAGGCGCGCAACAAGGCAAGAGAGGAGAATATATGAAGACGGTTAAAAAAGAAGAAATGCGCAAAGAGTACAAACTTGAAGATTTGGGCAAGGGGACAAGAGGTAAGCATTTTGAAGAATACAAAAAAGGAACAAATCTCGTTCTTCTCAGTCCCGATGTAGCTGCTGCATTTCCAAATGACGCCTCTGTTAATGAGGCACTGCGCAGTTTGATGAAGATAGCACAGCAATCAACAGGTCTAACGAAACGCTCTTCCGGATCACGGACTGCCGGCCGCGCACGGTGAGCTTTCTCGTTAGGCAATAAACGGATAAATGAAATCGGCAATTTCAGTTTGAGTCGATTAAAAAATAAAATCTTAGGGAACCTGGTTGGACCCTGATCATTTCATGGAAATCGGCAAAACCCCTCTGTCTCCCGATGGAAACTCTATCACCTCGCTGAATCTGCATCCGTTTACCAGGAAATGAGACCACAGGACAAAAGAGACGGGCAGAAGCGTTGCCTGCCTTTTTGCCACATCATTCTGCAAATACTGGAAAATCCTTCGAAGACGTTCTCCATTAGGCACGACCAGAAGTGCACTCTTTCTGAAAGACGATACTTTCTCAAAAACCACTGACCTGCCCATACTGCCTGCATCTATTTCAACATCAAAAGTATATGCCTCCCCTTTATAGGGAACTATCCGGATTCTAAAGTCCGGAAAAAACGTGTTCCTCTTTTCCCCCTTTTTTTTGATCTGCCTTCCAAATGCCTTCCGTGTGTAATACTCTGTGTGAATATATTCTATTTTGTAGAGATTGTGGACTTCAGCCTCTTCCACCATCTTGCGCATGGTAGAGGCAGCCATGAGGTCGTATATTGCCCTGGGAAATACATAGCGCATGTTTTCCGATTTCAAATCCATACTTTAATGCAACCTCATAGGCGCCGGCCTTCTGCAGCACAACAATTGGGCTGTCGTGCCTGTCCACTTTCCTGCACTGGATAAGACCGGCGTTCTGCAGTTGTGCCAGCCGTCTCCACGCATATTTGGAAAATTCTTTTGAAGCCTCCTGTTTCAGAAAAAATTTCTTCCCTATGGAAATAATGTTGCTTGGCCCATATGAAAGATGTTTCAATATTTCATAATCCCGTTCTGTTATCTTTTCGATTCTCATAGACTATCCATTGGGAATTCGGCCGTTTCCTGTAAAAAACCTATTTTGCCCGCCCTCTCAGCCTGTGTCGTTGCTTTTTCATCCTGCGCAGTTTCGAACAATTGTTCTGCCTTCAAACTTTTCGAGTTTCTTCAAGTAACCCTGCACATCGGAGGCCCTTTCCTTCAATAAATCCGATATCTCTCCTTTTTTAATTTCATTCGGGATATCCGGCATATAAAATTTAAATGGCTTATTCAGCAAGTCCTTGTATTTCCTATCTTTATAGTAAGGAAGCTGTTTGGCAAAAAAAGGCCTGATCCCTTTTGCGAGCACCAGGCATTTGTTTTCATTCATATAATGAATATTATCTGCTGTTATAAGAGGGGCCTTTTCAGCTTTTTCATAATACCTGAATGAAATAAAATCAAATACTCCCCTGCTCTTCATTGGAGAATTAAATGAAGTCTCCCCCAGCCATAACGATATATCCTTACACATCTCGTAAGAGCATCCCGGCAATACAATTATTGTCCTTAACGAGGAAATGAAGGACTGGGCGCTGCCCGACTTCATCTTTTTCATCATGCCTTCAATATCTGATTTATCCTGCACATAAATAGTCAACCCGGCCTCTGAAGACCTTCCGGTCGCGGCAAATTCATCAATTTTGGGCAGATTCAGACGTGCAAATTCGTCAAGATAGAACCATACAGGGCGGGGCTTCAGTCCCTTTTTATTAGCATCAGCCGCTTTTTCGTAATCACGCAGTATGAGAAGGCGCGCTATCATGCTCGCCATGACTTTCATGTCGTCCCTGTGCATTTCCGCTTTTACTACAAAAAGGCAGGGCTCGTTGAAAAATATTTCCATATCGAAATCATTTCGTATAAGTGATTGCCGCAACGTCGGTCCATCCATAAACTGAAGCTTTCGATAGAGGCCCTGCATCGCATTGACTCTTTCCTGCGGCGTGGTATCCGCAAAGAACCTGAACTCGTCAATAATATACCTGTCTCCGGTGCTTGCGATAAACCTGGTCAGTTCATCAGGAGGGAGTTTAACGGCATCGAGTACTGTGGTAAGATTCCTGTATTCACAGGGCATTTTAAGAACCGCCATTAAAACAACCCATATCAACCGGTATTCTCTGCCCTATAAAATGGTCCGTGTCAGGTCTCACCTCGCCAACCATAGCAAAGTAGCTGCCGAACAATGCATTGATTATTTCCTTCACGGCATCATGTGTCTTCTGGCTTGAAAAATCGCTTTCCACAATCATCAGAGGATTGAAATGCATTTTCCATTTGTACGGATCAAAATTAATTACCTTTCTGGCCCCTTGCCCACCATGCATGGCCTACTATATCAACTATGTCTTCATCAGGCTTGACATCAACACAGAAAACAGAACAATCACTGAAAGAATCATTTATGATATTGCTGATCAGAAAACCGGATGTTTTGCCCGAACCGGGCGGACCCGGAATCAATACCCCCTCCTGTCTTCTCTTCTTATTGATCCCTATCCTTCTGCCTCTGTACAGAGCCGATTTGGAAAAAATTATCTTTACCGGTCCTTTTTTCGAAAAACATGGATTCTCTAATAAAAACATCCGTGAGACCTAACGCCGCCGCTAAAGACATAACTGCCAGTACCGGAGATGCTGCAATTTTATGATATATGAGGTAATGCGCAATCAGGGCATTATGCCGCTGCAGGCAGTTAAAGTACAACACCGGCCATTTTAACTCCGCTAAAAGCGGCATTTAACTCTGCACTTTACACACGGGATAGCAAGTCTTGACAATATTTCCCTGTTAGTTGCAAAACGACCCGAGGTGGCAGGATTGTCTTTTATACGCACTCTTCCACGGGAAAAAATGGTTATAAAAAAGGCAATGATAAAAAAGATGATCACCAAAGCCAGGAATAAAAACACAATAACCTGGCCGGGACTCTACCTGCAGGCCAAGTGCTTTTTTTAATTGACAGTACCATGTCTGCAAAATAACCCTTATTCAATACACGCTCAATATCTGTCAGCGCTACCATATATCCGCTGCGTTAATTGAGCTTGCGACAACACCATGAGGGTATGCCTTCGCAAAAGCCTTCGTCGTTTCATTTTCTATTTCGTAGTCTTCAGCCCCTGGCATAGTTTCCCTTATTTTCTTCCTGATGGCAGCATATGCCGCTTTGTCAGGCGGGTCAGTGGTAAAAGTGGCATAATTGAGCGGCGTTGACATAAACCTTATTACGCCTTTTCCCGATCCTCCCGCCCTCAGCCTCTTAATATGAATAAATGCCTCGCTGTAAAATCCCATCAGACTTTTTAAGCTCTCTGTCGTGTAAGCGTCCGGCTCCGTTAGTCCCAGGTACCCCATCGCATCGAGCACACTCAGGCTCGGCTGACGGAAATAAATCTGGACGTTCGCCTGGGAGAGACAGACTTCTCCCACTTTTCCGGCTTTCAGCAGGTCTGAAACTTTTTGAGTCATTACGCCGACAGCGGTATTGTAATGCCGGTATGTCCTGAATGCATTGTCGACAAAATCGGCGCCGACGGACTCGATGAATATCCGGTGGGCCTCATCGATTGGAAGCCATTTTCGTCCGAGTAATTTTTTCACCTGCTCACCAATAACAAGCATAATATTGAAAAGCATTGCGCGCATAAGGTCCGGGATTCTTTTAACCCTCCGATATCAAATACTATTAAAGGATTGTTTACATTAAATGAAGACCTTCTGAAAAAGTTTGCATATTTCCCTTTGCCTACGTAAAACGCCAGGCGTTCGGAAAGGGCTTGTCCTTTGTACCAAAATGGGACTTCAGCACATTATTAAAATCTTCCAGTTCAGGTGTCCTGTTGTAGTTCCCGAGTTTTTCGTAAGTAAACTCGATTGCCTTGTCAATCAGCGCTATATCCGACTGGGCCAATTCCTCATTCTTGCGCGTCATGATCGATGAAAGAAAATTCGACAACAGCAAGAGACGTTCTTTGTCGAGCGCACAGTCAAATGGATTGTACGAGACAGGGTTGTTCAGGCCAAACGATATATACTCGCCATGAAGCAGGGAGCATAGTTTTTTATAGGACCCCATCATATCTATAATAAAAAACCTGTCGCCCCGTTTTAAGAATCTTACCGCGATCATGTTGAGCAGGGCGCTTTTGCCGGTGCTTGTTTCGCCGGATATAATAAAATGCGGCACTGTCCCATCGAAAAAATCGAGATATACCGGTTCGCAGGTCCTTGAAAGCCCGATTATGCCCGGGTTTTGCGTGCCAAGCCAGGCCCCGGTTGCAGGGACCATTTGCGCAAAAAAATGGGAGGGCAATTTAAATGTCCGCGAAAGATAGTTCCTGTTATCGAGAGCGGCATAATGGAAAGGAAGACAGTTTTTAAAGAGGCTTTGAGAAATAATATTGTCCGCGAGCATCGGTATTTCCATGTCTGCAATTTTGGCCTTGACCTTCTGCGCATAGGTATTCGCCATGTCGTATGTTTCACCCACATTGGTAACGTAAAAAGAGAAATGGAATACTTTTTTTCCTGCAAGCATATCCTTTTCGATCGTATCTATATCTGCTGCTATAGCTGAATTGTCATTGTCTTCCCTGCCGAAAGGATTCATCAGCCCAAATGAAGCAAAGTTCCCCTTCCATTTAAGTTCGCTCTTTTCTTTGTCCTGCGCCTCCACATACCCGGTCAGGCAGATATGAATATCTCCCGGTATTTCCATAAGTTTGTACATAATCCCCGGTACCGTATATTGGGGGGCATTTGTCGCTGCAGTGGTCCGGTAATAATGACCATCTGAATAAACAAATGAATCGCCGGTATAGATAAATGTCCTGAATAGTTGACTGCTCAGATCCATTTGAGCTATATGTTCAGGCGCACCCAAGTCCATCTTTAAACATGTTCTTGTGGAGGTGCTGATGAAAATAACTGATAAGGTCCCCTGGTCCGCATCTGCGCAAGCTGAACCCGTTATTTTTCATCATCGATTCGAATACGCTGACATTGCCGCTGAAAACGTGTACTTTTTTCCCGATATCCATCGTTGTCGATTCCAGTTCTACTCTTTCAATGGCACTTACCGACCTTTCTCCCAGTGTAATCTTCCGAGGCACATGAAAAACTGTTATATAAAACCGCATAGTTCTTGGGAAAACGCTCTTCCCTCCCCAAAGACCGGTTTTTGAACTCTCATGGAGAAACATCACCTGTTCATTGTAAAGAGTTTCAATTGCAGCCGGGCCTTGTCCCTCTGGTCCATCCTCCACCGGAGACAATAAATGAACCGGAGGGTAAGGGAAGAAACGAACCGACATTTCGGTCCGACACGGTAATGAATTGAAATGCATACCCGTCTGGTATTTGCAGAAGCGCTGTTTCCATCAGATTTGCTATTGCGAGCTTTCTGACCGTCAAGACTGTTTGCACTCATGAACAAACGGCGTATACTCCCACATGGCTCCTACATGCCTTTCTTTTTTGGCAGAATCTCCCAGAATAAACACCTTATGCTGTTCATCGAAACTCCTGTAGGGTAGCATGCTGCCAAAAGACGGTAGTGTTGTGAAGGACCCGTTGACTTCTTCAACCGTCTCGAATCGTACACCATCCAGGCCAAGATCGGCCAACATCTTTTCAATCGCCGTTGAACTTAGGGGCATCATCTCCCTCAAAAGTGTTTATATATTCTGAGCAGTTTATATACTGGGGAATCTCATAGCTTTTGCCTTCTCGTATCAGCGCTCTGATCTGTTCATTCGGGAATAAAGCCTCTACAAGGGCCTTTCTGCCTCCTCCCGGTTTTTTTACCAGCCTTTGCGCTATGGTAAGGTTCAGGGCCGATGCAATCTGCTGCTGGACAAGATGCCTTTCCTGTGGAGGAAACAGCCCGTAAAGACGGTTTACCGTCTCGACAACATTTATGGTATGCAGTGTCGCGAAGACAAGGTGCCCGGTCTCGGCAGCATTGACCGCAAGCCTCGCCGTTTCGGTATCCCGTATCTCTCCTACCATTATTACATCAGGGTCCTGCCGTAAGGCATACTTGAGGGCTTGGGAAACATCATCAGTGTCGCTTCCTATCTCCCGTTGATTTACCAAAGAATAATTGGTGCTTTCAAAAAGATACTCTACCGGGTTTTCTATTGTTATAAGATGTATGCTCTTTGTCCCAAGCATATGCTTGATCATGGCTGCAATAGTGGTGGACTTCCCGCTCCCCGTGGGTCCTGTCACCAGCACCACGCCGTTCTTCATACCTGCTATGCGGCTTAAGCTAGCTGGTAGACCCAGATCCTCAATGTCTGGTATTTGAAGGGGAAGCAGTCGAAGCGCGATCGAAAGCCTTTTCCCGTTTGAATGAAAGTAGTTACCCCTCCATCTTCTCTTTGCGAAGGAGAATGAAAAGTCTCCGTCTTTGCCTGAAAAACCGGCTGGGATAACGTTATCCAGAAACCTGTTCATATCTGAAATGTCCACGGACTCAATCTCACTCCTCACCAAATCGCCATCGATACGAAATACAGGCCGGTTCAGTTCGGTCAGATGGATATCGCTGGCGCCGTGCTCAACTCCAACTAAAAGGATGTCCTCAATCCCCTGATTGGTTTCAATCAACACTGGAGCCATTTTTCTTTTAGCATCTGAATGCACATGTCATTCATTCGCCAACCCTAAACCCGTCTTTAGCAAGCTGTTTCTTGACCGCTGTGACATATTTTATTTTCCTGAGGAGGTTATAGCTGTGATAATTGCCCACTGCATGCCAGGTGTATCCTTTCGCCGCAATTTCGCTTGAGAGCTTATAAGCTGCCAGCAATGAGGATACATATGGGTCCAACATCTGGATTTTTGTTAAGCCCAGCCGTTTACCGATATAATGATAATTGACCTGCCAGGGGCCCACATCAATATTATCAGTGTTCAATCGGGACAGGTAATGGACCGCTTCATAGTAGGTAGCCGGATAAATTGGTATGCTTTTGCCGTTTCCCAGGTTTACACATAACGCCCAGGGGTAACCGTTGCTCTCTACCTGCTTGATGGCATTCAGGAGTTCAACAGGCAAGTGAAACCGGGCAGCGGCCTTAAACTGAGCGTCACTGATTATCTCATGTATGTTCTGCTCAGCGTCCGCAATGGCAAATGTCAAAAAACAGAGAGCGAAAGACAAGAATTGAAGACATCTTCTCACTCTTAATATTACTTGTGACCGAAAGTTTATGGTTAAAAGAAAGACAGGATATCTTACCTATACAAACTTTTTCTCCTCCCTGCTCAGAAAATCATATAAATCCCCTCCATACTTATTTTCAGAGCTCATAACATTTCCCCATCTGAGCCTTGCCACATTTGCGCCGCCGCCGGGGAGATAGCTGAATTTATATCCGTCAACAGCTGTTCTTGCCGCAAATGTCTCTCTTTTACCGGCACTGTTGAGCCTCGCCGCCATCGCACCGTCTGCGGCAGTGCCGCCTTCCGGTTTTGAAAAACTCACCCTGCCGTCTGAGCCCGTCTTCATTTGCACACTGTTCCAGGTGCCGGAAACGCTGTCCCTCACCTGGGCAACCACGCCCGCCTGCATCATTTCAGGTGAAATTGTTTTAAACGCGCCTCCGGGTTCTCCGCCGTGCCTGCCACCAGTAATATTGCCTGATACCATCTGCGTAGCAGCATAGTCCGGGGGTGATGAAGAATTATCGCCGGTAACTGCTGCCAGTGCATTGTTAAACGCTTCGCTGTTGCCTTTGTGCATTTCATAATTACTTGCCGCTGTTGTAACAGGAGAGCCTTGGGGCGGCTGCCCCCTGCCTCCGGTACTGGCCACCACGTTGCCTCCTCCCCAGCCTCCGCCGCCCTCGAGAATATTTCCGGCCGGCCCGCGCGAACCGCCTCCACTGCCGCCCCGCCAAGGCGGGCCGCCTTTGCCGGATAGTCCCATTGTCGACCTGACCGCTCCTCTGACAGCCGCCGCAGCTCCATAGGCAGCGCTGCTTGCAACATTAGATGATCCGATGCGGGATGACCTCTGCCCGAAAAGCAGAAAAGAAGTTATCGCGGGCGCAGAAAGCACAATAGCGATCTTGGCTAACATAAGCATCGTAGCAGGAAGGCTCAATAAATCAGTTGCTATCCCCGTCAGTCCCATACCGGAAAAATCAACTGTCGCAACGACTACCGGTATAAATGCAAGCCAGAGATATCCTTCAAAATACTTGACTACCCCCTTCCAGCTTCCCGGCAGCATTGCCATGGCAACAACAATAGGAAACATGGAGACATACATCTGATTAAGAATGCCGAGGAAAAAGGGCAGCGCTTTGGAATATATGTAAGCAATCGCATAGGGAATTAATGAGTAATACCTTAAGAACACACTCGCAATAGCTTCGGCCACAGCTATAGCTATGTTCGAGGGAGAGAGTTTTCCTGCAGTGCTGTCCCAGGTGCGCTGCGCCCAGGTCCTGGGATCAGCGCCTGCAATATCAGTTGGATTCATTCCCGTTTGGTTGGCTATTTTAGTTATTGCTGCCGTCTGCAGGTTAGTAAGATCGGTTGCATAAGTCAAACACTGCGAGTTAGGCGGAGGGTTAATCCTAACATAACTTGGTCCGTATATATTATAACTGGGGTTGGGGGGAGGATTCGCCTGAACCATTTGCAGGTTAAGACAATTTGCATAGTAGAACTTATTCTTATCCGCAAACGTCGGGTCTTTTGCTGCCTGCGCAATCATCTGTTGAGCCTGACCTAATTTCATTGTGTATTTTTCAACGGCAAATGGCTTTTTACCGACATCTATTTTAAAGTTGTTCATTGATATGGTACCGATAGCGCCCTTAGCCCATCCGGTTACCGAATTTATAACAGTGGTCGTATAATAGAACCCGGGAGCCATCTGGTATGTCTGAGCTGCCGTACTGCCATCCGGGTTATCTAACGTTACAGTAACATTGGATGTTATAGCGCTGCTGCCGAAGAAAACCCATATAAAGAAAACGGTAAAGAAATGATTTCGCAGATTGCCGGCAAGGGCAGCAGTACCCTTGAAGTCGATTATTATCCAGATAAAGCTTACAATTGCGATCAGGGCATAAAGAGTCGTCATATAAGAACTGTAATTTGAAATCGTAGACATTGCGTTATTAACGCCATTGTATATTTCCGGAATGGATGTTTCCATATTTTCGGCATTATGGATTAGAATAGCTGCTTGAAATGCTGTTAATAAGAGTTTGAATATTGTTTTGACTCTTATTCTGATTGCTGCCAACAGCACTGAGAGTACCGCTTCCAAAAAGGCTGTTGCCGGCATCCGTTTCATTCTGCTGACTCGATGCTGATTTTGTCCAGTAGCCATTCCGCTCCATAACCTGGCTTTCCCAACTCGACAGGCTGCCGTCAGTGCCGTTGGCATGGACTTTTAACTTGACAAGGTCATTCACTTCTTTTTCCTTTTGACTTGTCATTCGAGCTATGGGCGATGTAAATGCGTCGGGGACAGGAGTTTGGGCAGTAGACGCTGCCGTATTCATTATTGACGACCAATTGTATGTCATGTAGATGGCTTCAAGGAGTGAAAGGTGTTCAGCCAACTTTGCCGCGAACACAGCTTGTTCGTCTAGCTGGAAAGGTTGCAATCATATTGATGGTTTCAGCGTGAGGGCAGGTTACACCGGCATTGCCTCCGCTCCCATTGTTGCCGGACCCGTGGCCTACGCACAGGTTCATCGATACAATATCAGCTTGCGTTAGATATCTCGTCTGTGCGACAGACACGGCACTGTTTACCGCCGGACCGTAAAAGCTCATGTTTGCCTGATATACCAGGTCGGCGGTGAGCGTAGGAGGAGTTCTGCCGCTGTTATCCGCGCAGGCCTGGAAGTCGCCGAAGAAAGACTTCATGGTGGCATTATTGGTGTTTTGAGGAAGCGTTACCCCGACGAGCGACTTGTCCACAACCGATACGCAGCCCGAGGTGCCGTACAGGTATGGCCACGCATTAGATGGCTTGGAACATGTAATATCATCTCCCATAGTCTGTTCCATGCACTTGGCATAGGCGGCATTCCTCATTCCCGCCGTATCTTTGTTTTCCAAATTGCCCCTTGCAGTCTGATATGCATTGCACTTTTGAGTCAATAAGGCCAAATTTTTCTGCGCCATAGACATCAGGTTGGCAACAGTACTATATTCGGTCGGCATGAAGTAGGCAAACATAGCAGTCGTAGCTATGCTGCCCAAGTTCTGGATACTGCTTACCGACTGGGATGCAAGATTCGTAAGGTTAGTCAGCGAAGTGTCCATCCCCATATTTCCGCAGCCGCCCAACCCCATGTTATTAAGGCCGTCAAATTGGTTAAAGTTTGTACCGGAGCTTTGCGGCAGTACTGGTATCCCAAGTTTTGAATTCAAATCCGGATCAACTGCATGGCAAATATCCGCCATGCACATAACTATGATCACGGGTGCCAGGGCCATCAGTTTCATTTGTCCCCCCTCTTTAATAATTTTGGATGCTAAAAAGTGCTGCCTTGTCCATAGCACCCTCATATCGACCCACTATTTCACCCTTGTCCGAAAGGAGGACAAGGGTTGGAACTGCGGTCACATTGTAATTCCTGGCGATGGCGCCGGAATTATCGCCGCCGGTGGGTATTATCACACCATTGCGCTGCAAATACGCAGACGCGCTGTCATCAGTGGATTTTAACCCTATCCCCACCAGTTTGCCCGACCGCTGAAATTCTGAAAGCAGCGGAGTCATTCTTGCACACACAGGACACTCCTCGTCAAAAAAATACACCGCTTTATTATATATTACCGGTTCTGTTTCTTTTGCGGTCAGGGAATGCCCGTGCATAGCGGGATTTGAGATGATGAGGCCGATCTCGTTGATACGATCCGAGCGTTTTTTGTACCATTCCTGGTAACGCGATATATTTTCAGGCGAAGGGTCTCTGAACACATCAACCAAAGGGGGCGGCGGCTGACCGGCAAAACCGGGCTGCCAAACATAAGGATCGCTTTCAGCTTTTTTGTTGCCGGCTGAAGTTTCCTCCTTTCCTTTGCACCAACCCCCAAAATAATTTACACCGCAGCTATTGTCAAAGGCATAACCTGAAGCGCTATGGAGCACAAAAACTACGACCAGTATCAGCACAAACATGAATTCACCTTTTCAGAATGTTCCAAAGTTGCAGCATGTACTGACAAGTCTCCAGTAAATGGTAACGACCCTGTCTGCGCAGAACAGCCTGTTGGCATTCATCTCCTGCAGCATTGGCATGGCAGGGTTCCCTATAGGGAAACACAAGCCCGGGTTAGGGCCGCCTATTTCATATTTATCAACATATAGTGTGCCTCCGCGCAATAATGAAAATTCAGCTCCGAGTTGCTGCGCCCTGTAGGACAGGAGCAGACTGTTCGTTATGTTCGACGGGTGATTGCTCCATCCAGTGCGCGGATAGAGAGGTCCCCAGGAACCGACTGCAGATGTGAGAGGCTGGTTCCGGTGGGGTCTTTACCAAGTTTCCATCCAGGGTATTCCTCGCTTTTAAAAACAGTGCTTCCAGTTATCGAAGATGCTGCAGTAAGCATGCAGGTCATGGCAGGATGTCCCGCAAGGATGGTTGCGACATCAGATGTCGATAGCTCATAAATATGAGCTTCCCTGTATTTTGTTTGCGTGTCGTTGCCCGCCTCACCCTGGACCATGCTTCCTCCGGAGGTGGTCAGGCCCAGGTTCAATATGTCAGTGAGCGATTTTGGAAAAACAGTAGTACCGGCTTGTCCCGTAATTTCGATGGCGTATGTCGGCAGCCAGAATGCCGCCATGGCGCCATAAGGTTTCCCTTTGTGATAACACATCCCTATGGTTGAAAACTGCGCACATGGAGCAACAAACGGTTTCACCCCAACGAGCACCTGGTTGAATCCTCCTGGATAGCAGGCGGCAATTGTGCCGCCGTCGCCATCCAGCGCAAAGGATGGGAATGAGCATAACGCTGCTGCAAGAAAGGAACAGAGATAAAATAATATTTTTTTCACCATCACATCGATTCCTGAAGAATGTTTTCACTAATATATTACTTCCGGGAAAAATCAATATGAAGGGCTAAGGAATAGACTAACCAGAAATCCTTCTAGGCGATTTGCAATTCCACTAATAAGCCCTCGATAGTTGCAAACTTGATTGACTGTAGCGTTCGGCAAGAACTTCTTGGTGGGCGGTTTGACTACCTTTTAATTAGGTGCTACATTGTAATTAGGCCCCATTTTACAAGATGGATAAACCATGAAGGAGGTAACATTATGAAAGAAAAGATTCCGTCATTTAATCGCGCATTTAGCAGAAGGGGTTTTCTTACATCAGGGGTGGCTTTTGCTGCGGTCTCTGCGCTTGAATTGCAAGCGCGGGCCAGCGGCGAAGCTGATCTTTCTTAGTCGAAGCCTTTCATCTATGACGGTAGCGCCTACCCATATCCGATACCTTGGCTCGACAAGAACGGCAGCCACAATCAGCCCGCAGGCCTCGGTAAGGAGCCCTCACACATCTACCATTTCAAGGGCAAAATAGCCCGTTGCGCCGATTTTGCGGGTATGGGGACAGACAATAAGGGTAACCGGCTTGCTTTCGGAAACCCAACTACGGATAATTCTTTCATGCAGGGCGAATATTTCACGGGGCGATCAACCCACAACGGGACCTTCACACACTTATGACTAACCCTCTTTAAGGGTCAGTTGGACCCTGCTAATCAGGTTCATGATTGTCATCCCCCGGTCGGGCCTTGCGGCCTCTATTGGGTGGTGCCTGTTCCCGAGGGCGGTCTCACGTTCAGCGATAACGGGCGAACGGCCACCCTTCGACTGAAAGGGTTAAGCATAATTGACCAGCCCACGTGGCCCCAGTTCATGGCCCAGGCAACTCCTGCCGTAATGGATATACTAATAGTCTGGAAGGCCACCAACGAGAAGATATTTTACGATGATCCTCAGAAACAATGTCGCGTGGAGGGCTTCAAAGCCACAGCTCAGCTAGAGGCGACGGTTGAGGTGCCCTCGATAGATTTTTCGTGGAAATCTGATCCGCTTGAAACCTCAAAGGCCAACTTTGCCATCATCGCGGATGAAGTCAACGGCAGATACTACAACCCCTGAGGGAATTCTTGTTCAGAGAAACCGGCCTCGGCATCCTACCGAGGTCGGTACACTACCATATTTATCACTCCTGCTTATAGTCAACCTCCACCATATTTTTGTCCAATACATAATATACTTGTCCGTTAGCCTGCTCTTCTTCCAGGATCGCTTTCCCCAACAGGGTTTCCGCTCTGTCGCCGGCCCCCTGTGCAACCCTGACGATCAGTTTGTTATCCGACATTACGAACTTGATGCTGCCAAGATCAGGAGAATAACCGGCTTTGCCTGTTGATTCCAAAATGGAGATCAGTGCGCACATCTTCGGGATTGGGGCAGCTATGGCGGCAGGGGCTGCCAGGATGTTTTTCTGAGTCAGTTCTTTTTTTAATTTCTCGACAGCGGCGACAAGTTTGTGCTGAGTGCCTGGCGGGGACCACGTAATCCGTTGACATGTCATCCTGTAAAATATTGCTTTCGTAAAAATACTGAGGGTCGAACAGATTAAACCAAGAATAGAGGGCATTAATAGAAACGTCGAGGAGGAGAGATAACTACATGAGCTATTTTTTCATCAACCGCAAGCCCGATTCAAAAGGGAGAAAGCATATATATTGCATGATAACCTTCAGTGTGAGACCGTTTCCAGCAATTGCTGCACTTGTTGGATACCCGGCGTTATCTTCAATCCTGCAGCTATATTCCTGCGCGCATTTTCTATAATATCCGGTTTCAGACGCATTACAGTTTCGAATTCATTTTTAGCCTTATCAGGCCTGTTGATAGCGCAATAGACAAGACCGAGATTAAAATGTGCTTCTGCATGATCAGGCACGAGTTTTATGACAATCAGATACTGCTCTATGGCTTTGTCAGGCATCTTGAGAGCAGAATAGGTAGTTCCAAGATTATTATGTGCCTTAACATAATCAGGCTTGAGCGTAATGGCAATTAGATATTGCTCAATAGCCTTGTCAAACATGCTTCTGGATTGATAGTTATGGCCCAGATTAAAGTGTGCCTCGGCGTAATCAGGCTTGAGTTTTATGGCAATCAGATACTGCTCCATAGCCTTGTCAAACATGTTGTTATCCTCATAGACATTGCCGAAATTATTATGCACTTGCGCTCTTGCAGGATATCTCTTTGCGATTACTTCCCACACTCTAATCTTGTCTCCAGACGCCTCATTCCGGAGATACGTGGCAACCGACAATACTCCTATGATAATGACCAGCATCACCAGTATGCCCTCCCTCCCTTTCGGTGAACGCATTTTTTTTCCTAACAGAAAGAGCCCCGTAATTATAGAAATAATAGGTCCCACCGAAGGCAGATATGCACGGTATTCATCAATTACCTCAGTTAGAGGTATGATGCTGGATTCCACAGAGAGAGTGATGAAAAACCACACTATTCCAAAACCGAGAAGGCGGAGAGAAGGCGAGTCGGGGAATCGGAGAATCGGTGAGTTGTTTTTAATACTGTTCTTTGTTGCTTCCAAGGCACCTGCTTTTGGTTTTACCACAAGGTACAATCCCAATCCCAAAAGCGTGGTGAGAAATATAAAAGACAGCATTACCTGAGGATTAAAGAACGAGTGAAATATTGGATATTCATAATCTAAATTCAGCTGTACAGGGAAGAACAGCATTCTCAAATACGTGACTATAACCCTGAATTGTGTAAATAAATACTCCCACCGATAGATCTCTATGCCCTTACTTGTGACATGGAGCTGCAACGCTCCGGGCAGACTCATAAAGGTCAGAGGAATAATGCTGAGTGTAAGCACTATGGGAGCAAGAATAAGCACCCTCTTCTTAACACCGCCGCTAAAGAAACAAAACTCATACAGAGCAATAATTATCGGCAATGTAAAGGCATTTTCCTTCGTTTTCATGGCGAGAATGGCTGAAAGAAGGCATATGCTGTAATAAAAAAGACGCCGCAATTTGCCTTCAGATAACCGTGACCTTATGTAAGTTACGAGCGACAAGAGATAGAATAATGCCGCAAGAGAGGTAAACCTCTGATACACACCTGTCACTGCATCTGTCAGCAAAGGGTGAGTCGCAAAAATAAGGGATGAGAAAAAAGCAATTAAAGGCGCGGTTTCGTGCTGCCTGCTCGCTACAGGCGCCCGGCTGCCATCTGTCATAAACGGGGTTCGGAAGGTCAACAGACCGAGAAAATAGACCAGAATAGAATTTGCGATATGAATGGCTATATTTACAATATGATAGCCAGGCGGAGACCAACCATTAAATTTATAGTTAAGGGCAAAGGTTAGAAAGCCTATATAGCGTAGGTACATATATGTACTGTAAAGGTAATCAGAGTAAACCCCCTTTGCCGCTGACGGGTTGAAGAAATAATGAATGTCCTTAACCATGGGATTAGTGATAATCCAGGTATCCTCATCCCACCCAAACGGAACATTGAGAGAATTGGAATAGACGATGAGGATGAGAAAGATGATAATGGCGATGTGCACAAGGTGGTTATCCGGCTGTAAACTAAAAGATGCATGCGTGGCAGAAGTGTTATCCTGCCTGACTATTTTGCTCGCACCGCCTATCTTTTTGTTTTTCTGTCTCATGAAAGCTTACCAAAAAACCTGTTGCAAGCATGCTGATGACTATATTAACATTGTTGCTCTTTGCCAGTAAATTGATTGTACCTCCGAAAAGCTGTCTACGGCAAATATTGCCATGGTGATGCCAATATGCTAATCTAATTATCATGAAAGGTGGCTTGCAGCATTATGAAAACAGAAGATGGGTGACCCAGGATTGACCCATACGGATGCCATCCTGAATTCCATGAACAGTTTTAGTGAAAGCAGAATACTACCGGCTGAAGAGCAGCGTTAATGCAGTTTACTGCATCAAACAATATCCCCTTTTATAAACCCCGGAAGATTGACACAAAACAGTTTTTCACCAGGGCAGAGAAGATTTTTGATGACTGCTGGTTTACTAATGCGGGGAAAAATGTTATTGAATTGGAGAGCAGAATCGCTAATTTACATGGCGTGGAGCATTGTATCGCCGTATGTAATGCAACTGTCGGTTTGCAATTGGTCATAAAGGGCCTGGAGTTGTCCGGAGAAGTAATTACGACTCCTTTTACATTTATCGCCACGGCACACGCTATCATGTGGCAGGGGCTTCAACCGGTGTTTGCCGACATTGATCCAATTACACTGACCATTTCCCCCCAACGTATTGCCGAACTGGTGACACCTAATACAACAGCAATCCTGGGAGTACATATATTCGGTCAAGCGTGTGATACGGAGGCGATTCAACAGATTGCGGATAAACACAACCTGAAAGTCGTATACGATGCAGCACATGGTTTCATGACCTCCTACGGCGGGAAATCGATAGGTAATTTTGGAGATGCTGAAGTTCTTAGCTTTCATGCTACAAAGCTTTTTCACACTTTTGAGGGAGGAGCTGTGTTGACCAATAACGCGGAGCTTGCCGCGAGGCTGAGATTACTGAAGAATTTTGGATTTAATGGCATCGACAAGGTGGACCATCTTGGAATAAATGCGAAAATGAATGAGATGAGCGCTGCTTTCGGCCTATCGCTTTTGCCATACATGCCGGAGACGATTGAGAAATTAAAATACCTCCAATCCCAATATCACGAGCACCTTTCCGGCCTGGACGGTATGACCTTTTTTGAATTGAGTGACAAAGTTAACGGTAATGGACAATATTTTCCCGTGTTTATAGATACCGAACGGTTTGGACTAAATAGAGACCAATTATGGGCGTACCTTTGGGATAATGGCATCGAAACCCGCCGTTATTTTTATCCTGGAGCACATATGTGCGAACCTTATTATTCATGTAAACCGTGGTTTAGAGATTCTCTTCCCGCAACTCAGAGGATTTCTGGAACAATCTTATCCCTGCCGTGTTATTTTGATTTAAGTGATGGCGAATTAAAAAGAGTTTGTGCAGCTATATCTTATGCCGCCAACAACAGAAAAAAGGTACTTGATTGGTTTAATGAGAGTATGACTTCCGAGCAAATTGCAGAGCATTTATTGCCGATTGTTTTGGCTATAAAAAAAGAGAGTAGGAAATTATGCGCAAGAAAAGGGTAATAATACTGGGAGCCGGCATCAGTGGGCTTGCAACTGCATGGGAACTGGCATCCGCTGGTATCCCGGTTATTATTATTGAAAAAGAGAGCGATATAGGGGGACTGGCTGGAACTATTGACTGGGATGGGTGGAAATTCGATTATGGGCCTCACAATTTTAGTACAAACGAAAATGATATTGTAGACTTTTATAAAAAATTGCTCCCAGAGCATTTCAAATCGCGGACATTGAAAACGCGACTCTATATTTTTAACAAACTGGTTCCTTTTCCGCTGAAAGGGTTTAAGGTGTTCCTGGAGTTGAATAAAATTCAAATGGTTAAAGCAATTTTAGATTTTACTTTGACAAGAGTAAAAGCGTTTATTCGGGGAATAAAAGAGACCGAATTTCTCGATGAATGGATTATCCGGAGATTTGGTAACGTGTTGTATAGTATTTACTTTGGCCCTTATATTGAAAGGGTCTGGAAAATGGATCCGCACAAACTCTCAAAAGTTATCGGGGAGATGAAGATCCCGATTTTAAGTATACGAGAACATATTAAAAAAGAGTTTTTTAGAAAGAAAAATAAGGATGATTTTCTCCAATGGGATAAATATTATGTAAAAGGTGGAATAGGGCAATTGTCCCGATTTTTCTACGACGAATTATTGAAAATGCCGCATGTGAGAATTATGCTCGGCAGCAATATCGATTCATTGTCCACTGATAAAACGATGATCACCTCTTTACAGGTAGGAAGTGAAAAGATAGAAATTGCAACCGATGATTATATAGTGTCAACGATACCTTTGACCACATTGATAAGTATAATACCAGCGGTGCCTGAGAACATACGCAGCAATATCAGCAAACTGGATTATTGCTCCGAGCGGTTTCTGTTTCTGAAAATCAGGAAAGCTAAAATTACGGGGTATGATTGGATATATATTTCTGACGGTAAATACCCCTTTAACAGGGTATCGGAATTCAATTATGACCAGTTCGAAATGGTACCCGAGGGCTACACATCACTTACCGTTGAATTCCCCTGCAATGAGGGTGACGCCATATGGTCCATGCCTGATAATGAACTGCTGGATCTGACACTATCACTCTTCAACGAGATCTATGATCTCAAGAAAGAGGACGTAATCGGTTTGCGGTCAGCATTTCAGGAATATGCATACCCTCGCTTTATTGTCGGATACTCTGAAGTCCTCCACAATGTTTTTTGCTATCTTGAGAATATAGGCAATATATTCAGCATAGGAAGGCAAGGGATGTTCTGTTATCTCGATACTGATGGAGCAACAAGAATGGGGTTAGAAACGGCTGATACAATAATAAACGGGACAACAGCTTTTAAAAGACACGGGAATCTGCTCAAGAAATACCATAATATCGAAATTTAACAATTGTAGAAGGCGAAGTAGTATGAAAATCGCTATTATGCAGCCATATTTGTTCCCCTACTTAGGGTACTTTCAATTGATAAATGCAGTCGACACTTTTGTTATCTATGATGACGTAAATCATATAAGGCGAGGATGGATAAACAGAAATAGAATTTTGCTTAATAAGAAAGAGCATGTTTTTACGTTACGACTCGCTAAGGCAAGCCAAAACAAACTAATAAAGGAGATTAAAATTCTAGAAGAGCCGGCTAATCGTCAGAAGCTTTTATTATTAATCAAACATGCGTATTCAAAAGCTCCCCAATTCAAAGAGATTTATCCCATGCTTGAAAAAATTGTCCTGAACGACGAGGGTTGTCTTACTAAGTATATAGAGTTCAGTTTGAGAAAAATTGCCGAATACTTGGAGATAAAAACAAATTTAATCAAATCATCTCAAATAATCAAGAATGACTCGCTGAGAGGACAAGACAAAATACTTGAAATAATTAAACAACTGAATTTTAGGGAATACATAAATCCTATTGGCGGCACGAATTTGTATGACAGTAAGATTTTCCAGGCACATGGTGTTAAGCTGTATTTTCTCAAGACTAAAGATTATATCTATCGCCAAAACAGCATTAATTTTATTCCAAATCTATCCATAGTCGATATTTTAATGTGGAATACAAAAGGACAGGTTAGAAAACTTTTAGAGAAATACGAACTGGTATGCTAAAACATAACAAATATTTAAAAATAGTTGCTCATTATGACAAATGCCTGGCAAGCCATGGTGATAATCATTTAGGTGTCGACTGGCCAAATAAAAAAGACGCTAATACAAGATACCGCATAATGCTCGAAATAATAAAAAGCCATCATCCGTCCGAGAGTGTAACTCTACTAGATTTCGGCTGTGGAGCGTCACATCTTTATGAATATATTATAGAAGAAAATATTTCAAATATAGACTACAGCGGTTTGGATTTATCTGAGAGATTTATTGCCTTATCAAAAAGGAAATATCCTTCCCTTAATTACTATTGTTTAGATATTCTGGATAATGAGGCAATTCTGCCGGAATTTGATTATATTGTGATGAATGGGGTTTTTACTGAAAAGATAGGTCTCTCCTTTGATGAAATGTTCGACTATTTTCAGGCTGTTGTGAGTAAAGTTTTTAATCGGGCCCGAATTGGCATGGCATTTAATGTAATGTCTAAACAGGTGGATTGGGAAAGAGATGACTTGTTCCATTTACCTTTAGATTTGCTCTCGGATTTTTTATCAAAAAAGATCAGCCGTAATTTTATAATAAGACATGACTATGGCTTATATGAATATACAACCTATGTATACAAAAGAGTGATCTTGTGAGATTAATACTTCTCAATATCTATTCTTCAGAACCTTCGGAGAGGAAAATATGAATAACTTATTATTATTTGGCACTGGGAAAATAGCTGAAGTTGCTTACTACTATATAACAAATGATAGTCCTTATAAAGTAAAAGCATTTACGGTTGATGAGAAGTTCATGACAAATAAGGCCATGTTTGGCTTGCCCGTTATCCCGTTCGAGGAAGTTGAAAATAGTTATCCGCCAGACGAGTTCGAAATGCTTGTTGCTGTAGGTTATCTTGACCTGAACAAATTTAGAGCGGCTAAATATAGTGAGGCCAAAACAAAAGGCTATAAGCTAATAAGCTATATAAGCTCAAGAGCAAGCAATTTGGGGAATGCTGAAATAGGTGATAATTGCTTTATCCTTGAGAACCAAGCGATTCAGCCATATACAAAGATTGGGAACAATGTTACACTGTGGTCAGGTAATCACATAGGGCATCATTCCACGATAGGCGATCATTGTTTTTTGTCGTCTCAAATTGTAGTGTCCGGCAATACAATAATTGAACCATACTGTTTCATTGGGATTAACGTTTCTATAGGACATGGTATTGTAATTGGAAGAGAAAGTATTATAGGGGCGGGTTCTCTAATCATGAAGAGCACTAAAGAAAAAAGCGTCTATATCTCGAAAAGTACAGAACCCCATGCGCTTGATAGCAATCGTTTTATTAGATTTCTTAAATGAGGCTTGTTGGATGCGTTGGGTAAAAAAGGGATTAATTTTTAAAGTAGATAATGACCATGACTGGATGCGAACTCATGCCCAAGTTCCAACTGCTGACCTCATAGAGGATAACGTTTTAAGAATATATTTTGGTACGAGAGATGGAAATAATCGAACTCTACCGACATATTTAGAAGTTGAAGCAAATAATCCACAAAAAATTCTATATGTTCACGATAAACCGATTCTCTCTCTTGGCAAAATAGGCAATTTTGATGACTCCGGGGTTATGCCTTCGTGGCTTGTCAGTCAAGGAAATAAAAAATTGTTTTACTATATAGGATGGAATGTTGGTTCAACCGTGCCATACAGAATAGCAAACGGCCTCGCAATAAGTGAGGATTACGGGCAGACATTCAACAAAATTTCTGATGGACCTATTATGGATAGAACTATCATTGATCCTATCAGTGTATCTACACAATGCGTTGTCATCGATGGCGATATTTGGAAAACATGGTATATGTCGTTTACAGCTTGGCAAATTGTAAATGGCGTGGCAGAACCATCATATCACATTAAATACGCGGAATCCAAAGATGGTATAAGTTGGATCGCGAAAGGTGATGTGTGTATAGATTGCAAAGTACCGGATGAATGCGGGATTGCACGACCTTGTGTAATAAAAGAGGGGGGACTTTATAAGATGTGGCACTCTTACAGAGGGATCGATAGCTATAGGACTGATAGAAAACAGAGTTATCGAATTGGCTATGCCGAATCTGGTGACGGCATCCACTGGACAAGAAAGGATGAGGCTGTCGGAATAGATATATCTGATTCCGGCTGGGACTCTGAGATGATAGCGTATCCATTCGTATATGAGCATAAAGGTAAGAAATATATGCTATATAATGGTAATGGGTTTGGGAAATCAGGGATCGGATATGCAATGATCGAGGATTGAAAAAATAAGTTTGCCTTTTACGCAAGAAAGCATGGGAAATTAAAAGCTGGCTACACAATATCCCATGATCAGCGATCACACAATAGTTGATTTATCCACATTGGTTGGCCGTAAGCAACTTGAATTTATCGAGTTCATTGATGGTAGCGCGCTTCTAACTTCTACTGTGAATATTAGAGGTATAGGCGACCTACCCCCGTCTATAGTGCCACGATCAATTAGCCCCTGTGAATACTTTCATGGTATAATGGATTGCGAGCGTGCGCTTTATTATGCTACCGATTTTAATGAATATTAAAAGGATTTGATTAATGAAACTTCTTTTAATTCATACCCCGGTTAATCTGCATGACAACCTTGGCAAATTTTCCGGAATGTACGATGACTTGAAAATGGTCCCTACTGGTTTGGGCTACTTGGCCTCCTTTGTACGGAAAGCCGGGGTTGAAGTTAAACTACTTGATCAATTTGCTGAATGCCTGCCAATGGATGATGTTTACAGATTGATAGAGTCCTATGCTCCGAATCTTATTGGATATAGCTCAACCACGCCCAATTACTTTGCTGCTATTAACTTTGTAAGAGCAATTAAAAAACGTTTCCCTAATATCAAAAGCGTTATGGGCGGGTATCACCCTTCCATTTTTCCAGAAGAAACCTTAAGGAATGACGCTGTTGATTTTGTGATTCGTGATGAAGGGGAATATCCGTTATTAGGCTTATGCGAAGCTATTGCAAATAATGGAAAGGACCTTGGTCATATAGACGGGCTTTCGTTCAAAAATTCGGCTGGTCTGATCCATAATAGGAAAGCAGCAAATGTAGACTTAGACACCCTGCCTATTCCTGCATATGATCTGATGCCCATGTATCTATATACCACTCCAAGCCCCACGAAATTCGCCTTTCCGGTTTACCAGATGATTGCAAGCAGGGGATGTCCCTTCAGCTGCACCTATTGTATCAATGCAGAAATGAATGTTGCAGCACGATACAGAAGGAGATCGATAAAGCTCGTTGTTGATGAAATGGAGATGCTCGTTTATAAATTCGGAGCGAAACAGATTCAGTTCTGGGATCCCATATTCCCATTGGGAAGGAAACATGCTCTTGAGTTTTGCAAAGAAATCATGGGGCGTGGGCTTCAGAAGAGGGTTGTCTGGAATTCAACGACCAGAGCGGAGCTTCTTACCGAAGAGGTAATCGATACCATGGCTCATGCAGGGTGCAAGGGCATAGGGTTTGGCTTAGAATCAGGCGTTCCAGACTTACTGAGAAGTGTAAATAAAAAATTCGATCTTGAGAAGGCACGCGCGGTATGCAAAATAGCAAAAGGAAAAGGGTTGGTTGTCTCTGCCGGTTTTATTCTCGGGTTCCCCGGGGAAACAAAAGAAATGACGCAACAAACAATTGATTTTGCAAAAAGCCTTGATATTCATTTTGCGCAATTCAGTATAATGGTCCCGTATCCTGGGACACCTTTGTATAAGGCACTCAAAGAACAGGGGGAAATACTGCCTGTACATGAAAACGATTTCATGCGGTATAACCAGAGTGTAGGATTAACAGATTTAGAACCTGCGTATATACCTAAAGGCAGGGATGCTTTTGAGCTTAAAAAAATGCAAAGGCATGCTTATAAACAATTCTATCTTCGTCCGAGAATGTTGTTGCTGTATTTACCTCATATAAAACTCTTTAAGATTATTAGCATGATTAAATCTTTGATGGTAGTTTTAAAATTAACCAATAAGTAACTTCATTAGTGTCCGGTTAAGAACTGTATAAATCCAGTTGGTTTTGGATTTTGTTTAAATTTTGCATATAGTCGTCGCCCTGAAGCGCTTGCTGTAAGGGCATTTTCTCGAAAATAGTCACCGAGAGAATCTGTAGCAAAGTGTAGAGTGTGTTGTTTTTCGGATTAATCCGGCCTAAGTTTTCTGATTATGCTGACCCTTTCGAATTAGACTGGCCTGTTGAGAAGGGGGCATCTCTGCCCCCGGCAGTGAATCAGATGATTTCAGTTGAAGCAACCCTGACATGATCCGCCGACACCGTCATGCATTTCTCTGCGGCTGCTGCAATCAGGGCACCGCGGGCAAGATTGTTGGCTCTTCTGAGTAGTCCTCCTGACCCCTGATGTATTGCTGTGACAGCCTGTTCTGAGAACAGATTCTTCTTGCATCCGGCGATATTTTGATGGTGCTGCAGATAAGCGGCCATATCATCAGCATTAAGAGACTCCATATGCCCTCGTGCGACGACCCGTGACGCCAGCGGCCTGGATTGACGAAACATCAAACTGTCCATAAGATTGTTCTGTCCGGCAAGAACTATTGGCAGGATAGATTTGGAATCTCCTTCAAACTGAACCAGTGTATGGAGCTCCGAAAAGACATCGAGCCGTATCAGTGATGCCTCATCAACAATAAGTACGGGTTTCTCTTTCTTGCTTACCATTTCCGCTATACAGCTTTTTATTGTCCTCATAAGAACGGCTTTGGAACTGCCCTTTATTTCTATGCTAAGTGCATGACATATCTGCTTATAGAGTTCTGCAATCGTTCCGGAGGTTGCTGTAATGTACAGCACTCGATATTCCGAAGGATGCAGCGTTGAGGATGCAAACCGCAATGCCGAGGATTTGCCGCTGCCTACATCGCCT